>CAVYXG010000004.1:0-659330 GCA_963772375.1 uncultured Actinomycetes bacterium | reverse complement strand
TCGGGGCCGGGCGCTTCGTGCCCGCGAGGAAGTCGAACGCCGCGCCCACACCGACCGAAACGGGGACGCCGAGCTGATCGGCGAACTTCGCCATCCACAGTTCCTGCTTCGGCGCGCCCAGCCCGATCCACATGATGTGAGGGCGCGCCTCGAGCAGCCGAGCACGCAGATCCTCGAGGTCCCAGCCCTCCGGTGGACCGAACGGAGGGGTGTGGACGCCGACGACCTCGGTACCGGCGACGCGGGCTCGGAGGCCCCGCGCCGCGGCCTCCGCGACCCCCGGGGCGCCTCCGAAGAAGAAATGTCGGATCCCCCGCTCCACGCCCGCTGCGGCCACGTTCGGCACGTACTCGATGCCCGTGACCTTCTCCACGTGCCCGTACCCCCTACGACGGAGGATCCACACGAGCGGCATCCCGTCCGGTACGGAGAGGAATGCGGATTCGCACGCCTGCCGGAGCCCCGGATTCTGCTGAGACTCCACCGTCGTGTGCACGTTGGTGAGGCAGACGTAGGCGCCGGGAACGCCGAGCAGGGCCCGGTCGAGCACGAGGTCGACTGCCTGGCGATGGCTCACGGCGTCCACGCGCTGCCCGAGGACGCGGGAGCGCACGAAAGGGCGAGGGAGGATCGAGGTGGTCGCCATGGCTCAGTACGCGCCGGTGTGGCCGACCAGGACTCGCAGCGTCCGCAGCAGGATGTACATGTCCAGGAGGGGGGACCAGTTCTGAATGTAGAAGCCGTCCATCCCGATCGCCTCTTCGGGGGTGACGTCGCTGCGACCCTGGATCTGCCACCACCCCGTGATCCCGGCTCGAACCTCGTGGCGGGGCCCGAGCAGCTCTTGGTTCGCGGCGACCTGATCCGCCGGAAGCGGCCTTGGCCCGACGAGGCTCATGTCGCCCCTGACCACGTTGAGGAGCTGAGGGACCTCGTCGAGGCTGAGCTTGCGGAGCCACCTTCCGAGACGCGTGAGCCGGGGGTCGTCCTTCATCTTGAAGAAGGGGACCGACGTGTCCATGGCATGGTCGGCGGCGACGCGGTCGGCATCCTGCCGCATCGTTCGGAACTTGAGCATCTGGAACGTCCGCCCGTCCTCGGTCACGCGTTCCTGGCGGAAAAGCACCGGGCCGCGGGAGGTGAGCTTGATGAGCAGGGCGATGACGACCAGCAGCGGCAGAGCGACGAGCAGACCGAGCCCGGCGATGCAGAGATCCATCGCCCGCTTCACCGCTCGCTGCGCGGTTGTGAGGCGGGCGGGTTTCAGGGCGAGCGCCACGCCCCCCGGACCGAACGAGTGCACGGTGAGGCGAGAGGGCATGACGCCGTGGAGGTGGGTGAAGATCCGGACCACGAGGCCCTCCTGGCGCGCAGCCTGCATGATCGCGGTGAGCTGGAACGAGGAGATGCCGGGGGATGCCACGAAGACGCAGTCCGGCGAGTATTCCCTGAACACGCCTCGGAGCTGCTCCACGGCTTCCTGCGTGGGCCGGTCGGAGAAGGTCACCACGGGGCTCTCGACGTTGATGAACCCGAGCGGCCGGAAGCCGGACTCCGGTGCCTCGAGCATCTCGATCAGCCTCACCGAGTCGTTGGGAGTCGCCGATGACGAGGGTGCCGAGCGCCGCGCCGTCGCGAGCGTTCTGCCGGCGCACCAGCAACCGCGTCACCCGTCGCGCCGTGATCTCGAGGAACAGGGCGATCCCGAGGGACACCGCCACCCAGGCCCGCCCGGGGATCGCGTCGAACCAGAACACCAGAAGGATCAGCAGGATGCCGATGCCCACCGCGCTCACGGTGCGCCGAAGCTCCTCCATGCCGGAGAGGCTGTAGGGATCGTAGAGCCCGAAGAACCGGAAGACCACGATCCAGAGCAGGGCCCCCAGCCCCAGCGACGCGAAAAACGCTCCGTCGGGGAGCCCCCGGTAGACGAGCACGTGGGAGGCGAGCAACGCGAGGGCCAGACACCCCATGTCGAGGAGGCCGAGGATCGCTGGCCAGGGACCGCTGCCGCTGCGCGGCGGTCGCCTCTCCGGGACGCGCCGCCGCCTGCTCGGCGTCGAGAGGTGAGGTCAACCATCTCGTCGTCGACGGCCTGAGAGCCCGTGACCTTCGACGACTGAGCCCGATGACGTCCCGGATGCTCACGGCAGGCCCCTGACGAGATTCAGGACCACGACGTGCGGCGAGGACCGAACCGCCCGGTTCAACACGCCCACCCGGGCATCGCCATCGGCCACGACGTCGATCCCCGGTTCCTCGGCGAGGGCCGCTTGCATCGCCACGCTGACCAAGGATTGGCGATCCAGTCACGGGAACACGCATGGGCTCGTCAATCACATTTCCCCCGAGACGCGGAGTCCACCCGCGGAGGTGAGGCTAGGCAATTGGGTAGCGGGCAGCCGGGACCCCGGCATCCTATCCCACCGACGCCGGACGTACGATTCCACAGCACCTCCCCGTCTCGCCCTCGTCGCCGGGCTCTCGCACCCGAGGCCGAACGGCCTTCATTCCCTCCCTGGTGCCACCGGCAGGTGGCCTTCGCCCCGGCCAGCTGGCGCGATGCGTGTCCCGATCTCCTCCCGACGTCCTCCGACCAAAGTCCTCCGACTTTATCCACAGGCTGGAGGGAAACGAAAGGGTCTTTTGGCCTAACTCTGTCGTACCTATGACGATCGCGAGGCCGCGGGGCCACAAGGGTGTTTAGCGAACGCGGCACCCGATGTTGACTCGCGACTTGCCGAGGGGGTTGACTCCCGGCGAACGGGATGTCTACAATACGCAGTTGCCGTGCCGTCTCCCGTCTCTTCCAACGCGCAGTGACGAGACCCTACCCGGGGGTGATCCTTGTTGTTCGACACCGTGATTCCTGTGACCTGCACGCATGCCGGTCCGAGGCTCTGCCCGAGCGTCGGCCTCGCGGCGGTGGGTCGGATCCGGCTGTGGTCCAACGGTGAGGTGGGCGGAGCTGCGGCCATCCCGTCCCGGGGCGAATCGGCGGGGGCGGTTCTCGACTAGTGGTCGGCCTCACCCTCCTTCGGGGCGAGGGCCGATCCCTGCAGGCTCTACGTCCGGTAACCCGTTCGTTCGAGCATGGGCTCGATCGCCGGGAGGACTCGCTGGATCTCGTCCGGGGTGGCGGTGCGCCACTTCTCGGGATCGGAGCTGGTGCGGACCTGCTGGCGTGCCCGGCCGGCCTCGGCGTCGGTGAAGGGGACGTCGAGCGCCTTGTGGATGTGCTCCATCTGGCCGGCTGGATCTGTCAGGAGGTCCTCGTAGCGGAGGTCGACGAACCGGTCCTGGTCGAGGCCGGCCCGGAACGCGAGGACGGCCTCGGTGGCGGTCGTGTACTGCAGGGCGCAGACGTCCTCCAGGGGCCGGCCGTCGTATTCGCGCCATCCTGGAGGGAGGATGAATTGCCAGACGCGCTCGGGGATGCCGGGGATGCGGAAGGGGACCGGCAGGACGTAGGCCGGGTGCTCCCGTTCGCGCCACGCCACCACCAGGCTCGAGACGGTCGCCCGGCCGTCGCGCTGGACGAAGACGTACTGCGCGTCGGGGAACAGGGCGTCGAGGTAGGGGAGGCGGAGCGTGTTGCGGGGTGTCTTGTCCAGGAACCGGCGGCGCCGCGGCCTGGCCAGCCCGTCGATGGCCCAGGCCAGGTAGCGCCGTTCGAAGGAACGGACGTCGTCCGGGCCGAGGGCGTTGGAGCGCCAGCCGTGCTCGCGGGGGTGGTGGAACGACTCCCAGAGGACGTGGCCCTCCTGTCCGATCGAGGCCAGCGCGGGATTCGCCCGGAGCAGGGAGAACACGACGGTGGTGCCGCTCCGGGGGCATCCGATGACGAACAGGGGGCGCTCGGGCAGCCGCTTCGGCGGCAGCAGGGGGGCCGCGAGGACCAGCGGGAGCGCGCGGCGGTTCCGCCGGAGCGCGGGACGGAGGTTCACCGGGAATTCGCGGTTGTTGGAACCATGGGGCGAGTGAGTGTAGAGCGGGAGGCGAGGCGGTAGTGCTGGACGTCAACTACTTCGATGAGCTGCGGATCGGCCTGGCGACGGCGGATCAGATCCGGGCATGGTCCAACGGCGAGGTCAAGAAGCCGGAGACCATCAACTACCGGACGCTGAAGCCGGAGAAGGACGGGCTGTTCTGCGAGCGCATCTTCGGTCCCACCAGGGACTGGGAGTGCCACTGCGGCAAGTACAAGCGGGTGCGGTTCAAGGGCATCATCTGCGAGCGGTGCGGCGTGGAGATCACGCGCGCCAAGGTTCGCCGTGAGCGGATGGGCCACATCGAGCTGGCCGCCCCGGTCACCCACATCTGGTACTTCAAGGGCGTCCCTTCGCGCCTGGGGTACCTGCTCGACATCGCGCCGAAGGACCTCGAGCGGATCATCTACTTCGCCGCGTACGTGGTCACCCGGGTCGACTCCGAGCGCCGCCACCGTGACCTGCCCGAGATCGAGAAGGAGATCTCCGACGAGCAGCGCGAGATCGAGGGCCGGCGCGACGAGGAGATCTCCGACCGCCTCCGCGAGCTCGAGGACCGCCTCCGCGAGCTCGAGTCCGAGGGCGCCAAGGGCGCGCAGCTGACGGCCGCCCGCCGCGAGGCGCAGCGGGAGATCGAGCGCATCACCGAGGGCGCCAAGCGGGAGACCGAGCACCTCGACCAGGTGCTGGACTCGTTCAAGGGCCTGGTCGTGAAGCAGCTCGTGGCGGACGACACCGTGTACCGCACGCTCCGCGAGCGATTCGGCGAGTACTTCGACGGTGGCATGGGCGCCGAGGCCATCAAGCGCCTGCTGCTCGACCTCGACCTCGAGGCCGAGGCGGAGTTCCTGCGCGAGCAGATCAAGACCGCCAAGGGGACGCGCCGCCAGAAGGCCATCAAGCGTCTGAAGGTGGCGTCGAACTTCCTCGGCACCAAGAACACGCCGCAGGGCATGGTCCTCGACGCGGTGCCGGTGATCCCGCCGGACCTCCGCCCGATGGTCCAGCTCGACGGCGGCCGGTTCGCCACGTCCGACCTCAACGACCTGTACCGCCGGGTCATCAACCGGAACAACCGGCTGAAGCGGCTGCTCGACCTCCAGGCGCCCGAGATCATCGTGAACAACGAGAAGCGGATGCTCCAGGAGGCCGTCGACGCGCTGTTCGACAACGGCCGGCGGGGCCGTCCGGTCACCGGGCCCGGCAACCGTCCGCTGAAGTCGCTGTCCGACATGCTGAAGGGCAAGCAGGGCCGGTTCCGCCAGAACCTGCTCGGCAAGCGCGTGGACTATTCGGGCCGTTCCGTGATCGTGGTCGGGCCGGAGCTGAAGCTCCACCAGTGCGGCCTGCCCAAGCAGATGGCGCTCGAGCTGTTCAAGCCGTTCGTCATGAAGCGGCTCGTCGACCAGAACCTCGCGCAGAACATCAAGAGCGCGAAGCGGATGGTCGAGCGCGCCCGTCCGCAGGTGTGGGACGTGCTCGAGGAGGTCATCTCGGAGCACCCGGTCATGCTGAACCGGGCCCCGACGCTGCACCGCCTCGGCATCCAGGCCTTCGAGCCGGTCCTGGTCGAGGGCAAGGCCATCCAGATCCACCCGCTCGTCTGCACGGCGTTCAACGCCGACTTCGACGGCGACCAGATGGCCGTGCACGTGCCGTTGTCGGCGGAGGCCCAGGCCGAGGCGAGGGTGCTCATGCTGTCGGCGAACAACATCCTGTCGCCGGCGCACGGTCGGCCGATCGCCATCCCGACCCAGGACATGATCCTCGGGATGTACTACCTGACGATGGCCAGGGAGCGCCCCAAGAAGGACGAGGCCATCCCGCGGTACGCGAACGCCTCCGAGGCCCTCCTGGCCGAGGACGCCGGTCGGATCCACCTGCAGGACATCATCAAGATCCGCCTGTCCGGGAAGAACATCCCGGCGGACATGCTGCCCGAGGGCTGGGACCCCGAGGCGAACGACGGCCGCACGCCGATCGTCGAGACGACCACCGGACGGGTCATCTTCAACGAGGCGTTCCCGCTGGAGTTCGAGTACGTGAACCGGCACATCCTGAAGGGCGACGTCGGCTCCCTCGTCGACGAGTGCGTCCGGACCTACGACCGCGCCCGGGTCCAGCAGATCCTGGACGACCTCAAGCGGATCGGGTTCCACTACGCGACCCGCGCGGGCGTCACGCTCGGCGTCGAGGACGTCACCACGCCGCCCGACAAGGGCAAGATCCTCGACGAATACGAGAAGCGCGCCCAGAAGGTCGAGCAGCAGTTCCGCAAGGGGATCATCACCGACGACGAGCGCCGGCAGGAGCTCATCGAGATCTGGACGCAGGCGACGGACGACGTGAAGGACGCGATGGAGCGCCAGTTCACGCCGCTCAACCCGATCTACATGATGGCGAACTCGGGAGCCCGGGGGAACATCATGCAGATCCGCCAGATCGCCGGCATGCGCGGCCTGGTGGCGAACCCCAAGGGCGAGATCATCCCGCGGCCGATCAAGGCGAACTTCCGCGAGGGCCTGTCGGTGCTGGAGTACTTCATCTCCACCCACGGCGCCCGCAAGGGGCTCGCCGACACCGCCCTGCGGACGGCCGACTCGGGCTACCTGACCCGGCGTCTCGTCGACGTCGCCCAGGAGGTCATCATCCGCGAGGAGGACTGCGGCACCGACCGGGGCATCCCGGTGCGGGTGACCACGCTCACGCCGAAGGGCGAGCGGGTCCGTTCGGCCCACCTGGACACGAGCCTGTTCAGCCGGACGCTGGCCGACGACGTCAAGGTGGACGGCAAGCTCGTCGCGTCGCGGAACGACGTGCTGGACGACGAGGGGGTCGAGGCCCTGGTCGAGGCCGGCGCCGAGCGCGCCCGGGTCCGGACGGTCCTGTCCTGCGAGGCGCAGTACGGGGTGTGCCGGCTGTGCTACGGCCGGTCGCTCGCGAGCGGGCTGCTCGTCGACATCGGCGAGTCGGTCGGCATCATCGCGGCCCAGTCGATCGGCGAGCCGGGCACCCAGCTCACCATGCGGACGTTCCACACCGGCGGCGTCGCCGGCGAGGACATCACGCACGGTCTGCCGCGGGTGGTCGAGCTGTTCGAGGCCCGTCGCCCGAAGGGCGAGGCGCAGATCACCGAGCTCCCCGGCACGGTGTCGCTCGAGGACGACGAGGAGAAGAAGGTCCGCCGCGTCACGGTGACCTCCGAGGACGGCGACCAGGTGCAGTACGCGGTCTCGTACCGCCAGCGCCTGGCCGTGTCGAACGGCGACGTCGTCGACGTGGGCCAGCAGCTCACCGAGGGTTCGGTGAACCCGCACGAGAAGCTCCGGGTGGAGGGCGTCCAGGCCCTGCAGCTCTTCCAGGTGGAGGAGGTCCAGCAGGTGTACCGGTCGCAGGGCGTGACCATCCACGACAAGCACATCGAGCTGATCGTGCGGCAGATGCTCCGCAAGGTGCACATCATCGAGCCGGGCGACACCGAGTTCCTCCCCGGCGAGCTGGTCGACCGCAAGCGGTTCGAGGAGAACAACGGCGGGGTGGTCGAGTCCGGCGGCGAGCCGGCCTCGGCCCGGCCGATCCTCATGGGGATCACCAAGGCCGCGCTGGCGACCGACTCGTGGCTCTCGGCCGCCTCGTTCCAGGAGACCACGCGGGTGCTCACCGACGCCGCGATCTCGGCGAAGTCGGACCCCCTGCTCGGCCTGAAGGAGAACGTCATCATCGGCAAGCTCATCCCCGCCGGGACGGGCATGAGCCGGTACCGCAACATCCTGGTCAAGATCAAGCCGGAGGCCATCCCCGAGTACTGGCTGGCCCGCCAGCGCGAGCAGGCGGAGGAGCGCGGCGAGCCCGACTACGGGTTCGGCGAGGGAGATGGCGCGCCGGTCGGGCGGATGACCCGCGAAGAGGCCGAACGGGCCCTGGGCGGGCTGCTGCCGACGACCACCTCGGACGAGTAGCCGAACCGGAACACCGGAACGACGAAGGGCGGGCCCTCGGGCCCGCCCTTCCTGCCGTTGCGGGATCGATCGAGGGAGCCGGCCGGCGTCCCGCCCGGCCGGCTCCCGACCTCAGCCCGCCGCCTTCGTCCGGAACTGCCACTCGTGGTGGATCGAGACGCCGTCCACCCTGATCGTGACGTTCGCGACGTAGGTGGTGGACGGCTTCAGGTGGTGGACGGGGATCACGATGCCCGCCCCCTCCCCCAGGTAGTACCCGAGCGGGGTCCCCTCGGCGTCGGTGGTCCCGTCGGCGACCTTCACGGGCACGTTCGAACCGCCGACAGGGTGCAGCGTGGCCCTGGTGACGTCGGTGAGATACGGGTTCCCGCTCGCGGTGAGCGCAGGGCCGAACACGAACACGAACAGCTCCTGCCCGCAGTCGTTCGGCGCGCCGACGAGGTCGTTCGGCGTGAACGGGCCCTCGGCCGCGTGGTAGGCGAACCGCACGCCGGTCTTCCCGGCTCCGGGATATGTGTACACGTGGTTCGCGGCCGGGATGTGGCGGTGCTGTCCGGCGAGCGTCACGGTGCATCCCCAGACCGTGCCGCCCCCGGCCAGCTCGTAGCCGCCCGAGCGGTTCATGATCGGCGCCATCAGCTGGGCGAAGTGGATCGGCGCCTGGACGTAGGGGTCGCCGTTCGCCCAGGACGAGCCGACCGAGAGCACGCTGTGCCGGCCGGCCCAGGCGCCTCCCTTGGTGTAGCCGGGGGCGTGCGGGTCCTCGTCGTGGGTCAGCTGCTGGTTGACGGCCATGTAGTGGTCGTGGTGCTTGCAGCGGGCGTTCCACGTGGCGTTCGCCGCGATGCCCGCGGGGATGCCGTTGGCCTTCCGTTCGCCGTTCAGCACCCGGAGCATCTTCGCCGGCGTCGCGACCCGCCCGACCGCACCCGCCGGGGTGACGGCGATGCCGACCAGCGCCGTCGCCACCATCAGGACCCAGGTGACCGATCTGCGCATGGCTTCGTCCTCCTCGCCGGCGGTCGGGCGCCGCCTGCGCCCACCCTACCGATCGGGTGCCAGCACGGGGAGTTCGTCGGCCGGATGGCCCCGGCCGGAACGGTCTCCGGCTGCTCGTTCAACTTGCCGTTCCGGCGGATGACTGATTGGATGGCGTCGTTCCGCATATCCGCACGAAAGGGGAGGGGTATGTCACGACGGCTGTCGTCGCTTGCCCTGGTACTGGCGGTCGTCGCCGCGGTCGGAGTCTCCACCGCCGGCGCCGTGTCCGCTGCCGGAACGAAGGGGTTCCGGGCTGCCGCCGGCCAGCCGCACAGGATCGGCGCGCCCATCCAGGCGCCCAAGTCGCTCTCGGGCCGCGCCGCGAAGACCACGCGTTCGCTGCTCCACCTCACGGGGTCGAAGCGGACTCCGGTGATGATCAAGCTCGACTACGACGCGGTTGCCTCGTACGCCGGGACGGTCCGGGGGCTCGCGCCCACCAGCCCGACCGTGACGCGCCGGCCGCTTTCGCGCAGCGCCGCCGCGGTGGCGGCGTACGAGCGCTACGCCACGCGGTTCGACTCCCGGGCGAAGGCCGCCATCTCGGCGCGGATCCGGGGAGTCAGGTTCCTGCAGGCGTTCCACCTCGCCTACGGGGGGCTCTCCGCGCTCGTCCCGGCGAGCAAGATCCGCGACCTCCTCGAGGTCCCCGGGGTCGCCGCCGTGCAGAAGGACACCCTCCAGCACGTGCTCGACAACGGTCCGACGCTGGACTTCATGGGCGCGCCGAACGTGTGGCCGGACCTCGGCGGACGCGACCAGGCGGGCTCGAACGTCATCGTGGCGAACCTCGACACCGGCGTGTGGCCGGAGAACCCGATGTTCGCGGACAAGGGGCTGCCGGCCCCCCCCGGCACCTACGACTGCCAGTTCGGCGACGGCTCCGACCCCTACCTGGGACCGGCGTTCACCTGCGACAACAAGCTGGTCGGCGCGTACGCGTTCACCGACACGTACATGGCCCTCGTCGGCGCCGGAGCCGACGAGTTCTGCGACTCCGGTACGGGGGTGTGCTCCGTCCGCGACTCCGAGGGCCACGGGACGCACACCCTGACCACGGCGGCCGGCGACTACGTCGACTCCGCGCAGATCGAGGGGATCGACCGCGGTCCCGTCGGCGGCCTGCTGCCCGGCGCGCACGTCATTGCCTACCGGGTCTGCCTCGCCCAAGGCTGCTACCAGAGCGACAGCGTCGCGGGGATCAATCAGGCCATCGCGGACGGCGTGAACGTCCTGAACTTCTCCGTGAGCGGCGGGGCCGACCCGTACAGCGACGCGGTGGAGCTCTCGTTCCTCGACGCGTACGCCGCGGGGATCCAGGTCGACGCCTCGGCCGGCAACTCCGGCCCCGGGGCGGCGACCAGCGACCACGGCGGTGCGTGGGTCAACACGATCGCGGCCTCCACGCCGCCCGTGTACTACCTGAGCACGCTGCACCTCGCCGCGGACGGCGGCGACACGCTCGACCTCACGGGGTCCGAGCTCACGCCCGGCATCCCCGACGCCACCGGCGTCGTGATGGCGTCGGACATCCCGGGCTACGACGCGCTGTGCTCCACGGCGCTTCCGACCGGGACCATCGGCGACGGCATGATCGTCGTCTGCGAGCGGGGCAACCCCGTCGGGCGGAACCAAGACAGCTTCAACGTCATGCAGGGCGGTGCCGTCGGCATGATCCTGTACAACCCGACGCACCAGGACCTGTTCACCGACAACTTCTGGATTCCCACGATCATGCTGGACGCGGGACCCTTCGGAGCCGTTCCGGCGCCGACGACCGAGGACTTCCTCGACTTCATGGGCTCGCACACCGGGGTCACCGCGCAGTGGGACGCGGGAACCCTCCAGCCGGTCACGCCCGACGTGATCACCAGCTTCTCCTCGCGGGGTCCCGTCGGTCCCTGGCTGAAGCCGAACGTCACCGCGCCCGGGATCGAGATCCTGGCGGGGTGGACGGCGGAGCCGGACTCTCCGGTCGACGGACCGGCCGGCAACCTGTACGCGGCGATCGCCGGCACGTCGATGTCCTCGCCGCACGCGGCGGGAGTTGCCGCCGTGGTGAAGGCGGCGCACCCGAGCTGGACGCCGGGGCAGATCACCTCGGCCCTCATGACGTCCTCGGTGCAGGACGTGCTGGACTCGGACGGGTCCACGCCCGCCACCCCGTTCGAGACCGGGGCGGGCTCCATCCGGGCCGACCGCGCCGTGAACCCGACGCTCACGTTCGACGAGACGGCGGCGGACTACACGGCGGCCGGCGCCGACCCGCTCCACCGAGTGGACCTCAACCTCCCGAGCATCGACGCGACGGAGATGCCGGGGCTGCTCACCACCTCGCGGACGGCCAAGAACGTCACCGGCCGGGGGCAGCGGTTCCACGCGACCACGACGTCGACCGGCGGGACCATCGAGGTGTCGCCGAAGACGTTCGGCATCGGACCCGGCCAGACCAAGTCCTTCGACGTGACCATCCACGGGGAGGACCTCGCACCCGGGCAGTACTTCGGCGGGATCACGCTCACGCCCAACAGCGGGGCGGCGAATCCCGTCGTCATCCCCGTCGCCTTCGTCAAGACGCAGGGCGCCGTTGCGGTGACGAACGTCTGCACGCCGACCACGATCACCAAGGGCGAGGCGAGCGACTGCGCGACCCAGGTCGTGAACAACAGCCCGCTGCCGTCCGAGACGTCGGTGGACGTCACGACCTCCAAGTCGGCCCGGCTGCCCATCCGCAACGTGGTGGCCTCCGACACGCTGGACAGCTCCACGAAGCACGGGTTCTCGTGGTCGGGAACGCTGTCCCCGGCGGTCGCTCCGACGATCGACTCGATCAGCCCGGGCGGGTCGCCGGCGGGCGGCTATCTGCCGCTGTCCCTGTTCTTCGGTCCGCAGCCGGGATTCGGTGACGAGACGATCGCGAACTACAACGTGCCCTCGTTCCAGTACGGCCACGAGACCTACAACAGGCTCGCCGTCGACTCGAACGGGTACATCGTGATCGGCGGGGGGACCTCGCAGGACAACAACTGCTGCGATCCCCAGACCCTGCCCGACCCGGCCAGGCCGAACAACGTGGTCGCGCCGTTCTGGACCGACCTCAACGTCGCCCAGGGGGGTGCCGTGTACGCAGGCGAGCTGACCGACGGCGCGAACTTCTGGATCGTGATCGACTGGGAGGGCGTGCCCGTGTACGGCACGTCCCTGCTCCAGAACTTCCAGATCTGGATCCAGGAGGGGACGGACAGCGTCACGTACGCCTACGGGGACATGGACGGTCCGGACGCCCAGACGCCCATGACCGCGGGCGCCGAGAACCGGGACGGCACGAGCGGCGTCAACCAGGCGCCGGCGGCCAACTCGGACTTCACGGTGAACGACGGGAGCCCGACGCCGGGCGGCACGTTCGACGCCACCTACCAGGCGCTCGGCAAGCGGGCCGGCACCTCCACGGTGACGGCGGCCGTCGAGTCCGATCAGGTCAAGGGCACGACGACCGTGCCCGTCGACATCACGGTCACGAAACCGTGAGCTGACCCGAACGACGGAACGGGGCCCGGGCACGCCGCCCGGGCCCCGTCCGCCTTCCGGGTCGTCGCCGGCCGGCGTCAGGTGGACGCGGCGAGGCGGAGCAGCTCGTCATGGACGGCGGGGGGTCCGGCCAGGATGTCGCCGGACAGGTAGTCCGGCCCGCCCGACCAGTCGGTGACGACGCCGCCGGCCTCCTCGATCAGCAGGCCGCCGGCGGCGACGTCCCACGGCGAGAGCCCGAGCTCGAAGAAGCCGTCGAACACGCCGGCCGCCGTCCACGCCAGGTCGAGCGACGCCGCCCCCGGCCGGCGGAGGTCCTCGAACCGCTCGAGGGCGGAGCCGAACACGCCCAGGTAGCGGGCCAGGACGTCCTTGCGCCGGAACGGGAACCCGGTTCCGACGACCGCCGTCCCGGGGTCGCGGTCCGAGACGCGGAGGGGGGCGGACCCGGCGTCGGTGCGGCGCTCGGCGCCCGCTCCGCGGGCGCCGAGGAACGTCTCGCGCAGGAACGGCGCATGGACCACGCCCGCCACGGGGCGGGCGTGGTCCACCAGTGCCACCGACACCCCGACGATCGGGAACCCGTGCAGGAAGTTCGTCGTGCCGTCGAGCGGATCGACCAGCCAGTAGCGCTCCGCCCCGCGCCCGCCCTCCTCCTCGCCGACGACCGGCAGGCCGGTCTCGGCCCGGAGCACCTCGACGACCGCCCGTTCACTCTCCCGGTCGACCTCGGTGACGTAGTCGCCCGACCGGCCCTTCACCTCGGCCACGACCTCGGGCGCGGTGTCCGCCGCGGCGCGGAGGATGACGCCCGACCCGGCGAGGGCGGCCGCCACCGCCGTGTCGACCAGGCGTGCGGTTTCGTCCATGGGCCCGCGGACCGTAGCAGACGCGGGGGGCCCGGTTTGTACCGGGCTGTCATGGATGATCCCGGTCGATGCGGTTGCCCCGAGGTCCGTCCATGGGACAGGATGCCGGATATCCGCACGCACCACCAGCAGCCAAGGGGAACAAGCCACGTGAGGAACCGCGCGCTCTCGGGCGTGCTCGCGTGCGCGGTCGTGGCCGCGGTCGGTCTGTTCGCAGGCCCGGCGCAGGCCCGGGGGAGGTTCGAGGTGCACCTCGGCGCGGCGCTCGCGCCCAGCCGGATCACACAGGGCTTCAAGTCCGACTCGGCGCGGATCGCGAGGTCGGATCGGAGCCTGTTCCACCTGCGGGGCTCGAAGCTGACTCCGGTCGTCGTCAAGCTCGACTACGACGCCATCGGCTCGTATCGGGGGTACCTGCCGGGCTACGCGGCCACGAGCCCCGGCACGACCCACAGGTCGCTCCGGGCCAACAAGGCCGCGGTCGACGCCTACACCCGCCACATCGGCAGGATGGAGGACCGGGCTCGCGCGTCGCTCGAACGCCTGGTTCCCCGGGCGAAGGTCGTCCAGTCCCTCCGGCTCGCCTACGGTGGGTTCTCCGCCCTGGTCCCCGCCAACCGGATCTCCAGGCTCCTCGAGGTTCCCGGCGTCGTGGCGGTCCAGCGCGACCGGCTCAACCACCTCGACGCCGTACCGGAGCCGTACCGGTTCGTGGGCGCCGACCAGGTGTGGCCGTCGCTCGGCGGCCTGCCGAACGCCGGCTCCAACGTGACCATCGCGGACCTCGACACCGGCATCTGGCCGGAGAACCCGATGCTCGCCGACAACGGCACGATCCCGCCGCCGGCGAACGGCCCTTTCGTCTGCGACTTCGGCGACGGCGTGAACCCCACCTACGGCCGGAGCTTCGCCTGCAACGACAAGCTCGTCGGCGCGCGAGTCGACCTCAGCACCTACCTCAGCGTGATCGGCGCCCAGCCGGACGAGTTCTGCGCCTCCTCGACGGGGCCATGCTCGGCCCGGGACTCCGAGGGGCACGGCACCCATACCGCCACGACCGCCGGGGGCGACTTCGTCGACCGGGCGCCCATCTTCGGCATCGACCGCGGCCCCACGTCCGGGCTCGCGCCCGGAGCGCACATCCTCGCGTACCGGGTCTGCCTGTCCCAGGGATGCTTCTCCTCCGACAGCGTGGCGGCGGTCGGCCAGGCCATCGCGGACGGTGCCAACGTCCTGAACTTCTCGATCTCCGGGGGCAGGGACCCGTTCACCGATCCCGTGGAGCTGGCCTTCCGCGACTTCTACGCCGCGGGCGGCCTGGCGAACGCCTCGGCCGGCAACGCCGGACCCGGCGCCGCAACGTCCGACCACGGCGGGCCCTGGGAGAACACGGTGGGGGCGTCCTACCCGTCCCGCCTGTACCTGACCACGCTGTACCTCGTGGCCGGCAACGCGGACACGGCTGAGGTCATCGGATCCTCGATCACCCAACCCATCTCGAGCGCGACGCCGGTCGTGCTGGCGACGTCGGTCGCCGGGCACGCCTCGGACTCGACCTGCTCCGATCCCTTCGCCCCGGGGTCGGTGGCCGGCGAGATCGTCGTGTGCGCGCGCGGCAACCAGGCCGGGCGCGCGGCGTCCAGCTACGAGGTCCTCGGCGGGGGCGCGGCCGGCATGATCCTGTACAACCCGACCCACCAGGACCTGTTCACGGACAACTTCTGGGTGCCGACGATCATGCTGGACGGCGGCACCACCCCGCAGATCCCGCACGACACCGACCGGTTCCTCACGTTCATGAACGGGCACTCGGGGGTCACGGCGACCTGGGTGACCGGCGCCGCCACGGCGACCTCGGCGGGCGACGTCATGACGACGTTCTCCTCGCGCGGACCGCTCGGCGACTGGATCAAGCCGGACATCACGGCCCCGGGCATCGAGATCCTCGCGGGGAACTCGGCCGAGCCGGCGGCGAGCGAGGTCGCGTCAGGCCCTCCCGGTGAGAACTTCCAGGCCATCGCCGGGACGTCGATGTCGGCGCCCCACGCGACCGGCATCGCGTCGCTGGTGTTCGCCGCGCACCCGACGTGGACGCCGGGCCAGGTCAAGTCGGCCATGATGACGTCGTCGCTCCGAGACGTCCTGAAGCCGGACGGCCTCGCCCCGGCCGATCCGTTCGACGACGGCGCCGGCTCGATCCGGGCGAACCGAGCCGTGAGCCCGACGGTCACGTTCGACGAGTCCGCGGCGGGCTATGCGGCGCTGGCGTCCGATCCCGGTGGACGGATCGACGCCAACGTCCCATCGATCGACGCGCCGACCATGCCGGGCTCCGTCACCACCACCCGCACGATGAAGAACGTGTCGAACGTCGCGCAGCACTTCACCTCGGGCACGACGGCGACTGGCGGCAGCATCACGGTCAGCCCGCGGTCGTTCACCGTCCCCCCGCACGGGTCGAAGACGATCACCGTCACGATCCACGGCGAGTCGCTCGCCAGCGGGCAGTACTTCGGTGGCATCGTGCTCCACCCGAGGCCGGGGCCGAACGACGTGTTCATCCCCGTCGCGTGGGGGAAGCAGCCCGGGACGGTGACGCTCACGAGCAGTTGCACGCCCGCCTCCATCGCGAGGGGCGCGATCACCGGCTGCACGACGACGGTGCACAACCTCAGTCGGGAGCCGTCGGTCACCGACGTCGCCGAGCACCTCGAGGCGCCGGGCAGGCTCCTGCACCGGAACTTCACCGAGCGCCACGACGGCGCCAGCACCGGCTCGCTCTCGAACGGCCCATCCGGGTACGACTGGTCGGGGACGCTCTCGCCGTCGATCCCGCCGACGGTCGACGCGATCAGCAACGACATCGCGGACCCGGTGATCGCCGGCGACGTCGGTGGCTACCTGCCGCTGTCGGCGCTGGGTGCGGCGCCCCAGCAGGGATTCGGCGACGACACCCTGGCGACGTTCACCTCCCTGCCGTCGTTCCGGTACGGCGACGAGACCTTTACCTCGCTGGGGGTGTCCTCGAACGGCTACCTCGTGGTCGGCGGACAGACCGCGTCGGCGGACAACAGCTGCTGTGCCCCCCAACACTTCCCCGACACGGCCCGGCCGAACGACACCCTGGCGGCGTTCTGGACCGACCTGAACGCGACGCCGGCGGTACTCACCCAGCCCGGTGCCGGGGTGTACGTGGCCACCCTCAACGACGGCCAGGCCCGCTGGATCGTGGTGGACTGGGAGGGCATCCCGGTGTTCGGGACCGGCCGCCTCCAGAACTTCGAGATCTGGATCCGGACCGCGCCCCAGCCGGTCGAGCACATCACGTACCTGTACGGCGACATGACGCATCCCGCAGCCGGCAACAACGCGAACGACCCGGGCCAGGGCGCGGAGAACCGGACCGGCACCTCCGGCCAGAACATCCAGGGTCCGGTCCCGGACCACTCGAGCTACTCGATCCACACCAGCCCCCCGACCCCCGGTGGCTCGGTGACCATCACCTACGACGTCAAGGGCAGGCAGCGCGGCAGCTACACGTTGACGACGACAATGACGTCGGACCGGGTGCGGGGGATCACGGTCGCCAGGCAGCCGCTCACGGTGACGTGATCGGCCGCGGCCGTAATTGACACCCCACGTGCCTGGCTAGTACCTTTACTGGTCGCGGCCGAAGCTGGTCGCGATCGTCGGTTGGTCAATCCAAGGGGGACCCGAGAAGGGACCGCGGCATCACGGGCAGCACCCTGAGGCCGGACCTTTTTCGACAGGTCCGGCTTTTTGCGGCCCCCCTCCAGCGGCAAGAACGAAGAAGAGCGTGACGAGAGCATGCCCACCATCCAACAGCTGGTCAGGCAGGGGCGCGAGCGCCCGCGGAGCAAGACGAAGAGCCCCGCTCTTCGCCGGTCCCCGCAGCGCCGCGGCGTCTGCACGCGTGTGTACACGACCACGCCGAAGAAGCCGAACTCGGCCCTCCGGAAGGTCGCGCGCGTCCGCCTGACCACGGGCATCGAGGTCACCGCCTACATCCCGGGGATCGGCCACAACCTCCAGGAGCACTCGATCGTGCTGGTGCGCGGGGGCCGGGTGAAGGACCTCCCGGGCGTCCGCTACAAGATCATCCGTGCCGCGCTCGACACCGCCGGTGTCCGGGACCGCCGCAAGGCCCGGTCGAAGTACGGCGCGAAGAAGAACGCGTCGTAGGGGGTCGGGGCCATGCCACGGAAGGGACCTGCGGTCAGGCGTGAGATCGAACCAGATCCC
This sequence comes from uncultured Actinomycetes bacterium, assembly GCA_963772375.1. Classification (GTDB taxonomy): domain Bacteria; phylum Actinomycetota; class UBA4738; order UBA4738; family JACQTL01; genus DATBHM01. The sequence goes on along the minus strand of CAVYXG010000004.1, from coordinate 641,681 downwards.
GTCTACCAGAACCCGCTCGTCACGCAGCTGATCAACAAGATCCTGCTGAACGGGAAGAAGTCGACCGCCGAGCGCATTGTGTACAAGGCGCTCGAGCAGATCAGCGAGCGCACGGCGAACGACCCGGTCATCACCCTCAAGAAGGCCGTGGAGAACGCCCGCCCGCTGCTCGAGGTCAAGAGCCGGCGCGTCGGTGGCGCGAGCTACCAGGTGCCGGTGGAGGTTCGTCCGACCCGCGGCACGACGCTCGCGCTCCGGTGGCTCGTGAACTTCACGCGTCAGCGCCGCGAGCACACGATGAGCGAGCGGCTGGTGGGGGAGATCATGGACGCGGCCAACGGGCAGGGCTCGTCGGTCAAGCGCCGCGAGGACCTCCACAAGATGGCGGACGCCAACCGGGCGTTCGCGCATTACCGATGGTGAGCACCGAAGGAAGCTTCGAGTCCGGGCTCTCGCGGGGGCCCGGTACTTGTGAAGGGGACTGCTGAGCATGGCGGTCCCCGCGGAGAGGTTGGAAGAGGAAGCAGTGGCAGAGGCAGCGCAGGTCACGAAGGAGCGCCAGCAGCCGTCCGGCAAGGGCGGGGGCCTGGTCATCCGCGAGTACCCGCTGGGCCGTACCCGGAACATCGGGATCATGGCCCACATCGACGCGGGCAAGACGACCACGACCGAGCGCATCCTCTACTACACCGGAAAGGCCTACAAGATCGGCGAGGTCCACGAGGGCACCGCGCAGATGGACTGGATGATCCAGGAGCGCGAGCGCGGCATCACCATCACCTCGGCGGCCACCACCTGCCGGTGGAAGGACCACTGGATCAACATCATCGACACGCCCGGCCACGTCGACTTCACGGTCGAGGTCGAGCGCTCGCTCCGGGTCCTCGACGGCGCCGTGGCCGTGTTCGACGCGGTCGCGGGCGTCGAGCCGCAGACCGAGACCGTGTGGCGTCAGGCCGATCGCTACCACGTCCCGCGGATCTGCTTCGTCAACAAGATGGATCGCACCGGCGCGGACTTCGAGCGGACGGTCGACATGATCGTGGACCGGCTCGCCGGGACGCCGCTCGTCGTCCAGCTGCCCTGGGGCAAGGAGAACGACTTCGTCGGCGTGATCGACGTCGTCGACATGAAGGCGCTGCACTGGGCGGACGAGCAGGGCATGGGCGAGGAGTGGGAGACCCTCGAGATCCCGGCCGAGCTCCGCGAGGCCGCCGAGCAGGCCCACCACGACCTGTTCGAGCGCCTCGCCGAGCACGACGAGCTCCTCATGGAGAAGTACGTCCACGAGGAGGACCCGACCCCGCAGGAGCTCCGGTACGCGATTCGCCGGGCAACGCTCGCCGGCCACGGCACGCCGGTGATGTGCGGCACGGCGTTCAAGAACAAGGCGATCCAGCCGCTGCTCGACGCCATCGTGAGCTACCTGCCGGCGCCGACCGACGTGCCCCCCGTCGTGGGTCACGCGCCCGGGAACGAGGACCAGCGGATCGAGCGGTCCGCCTCCGACGAAGAGCCGTTCTCCGCGCTGGCGTTCAAGATCATGACCGACCCCTACGTGGGCCGGCTGACCTACCTTCGCGTGTATTCGGGCGTCCTCCGCGTGGGCTCGCACGTGTCGAACTCCACCCGGGACCGCAAGGAGCGGGTCGGCCGGATCCTCCAGATGCACGCCAACCACCGTGAGGACAAGGAGGCCGCGTTCACCGGCGACATCGTCGCGGTGGTCGGGCTGAAGCACACCACCACGGGGGACACGATCTGCGACCCGTCGAAGCCGGTGGTGCTCGAGGCGATCCAGTTCCCCCAGCCGGTCATCTCGGTCGCCGTCGAGCCCAAGACCAAGGCCGACCAGGACAAGCTGGCGAACTCGCTCGCGAAGCTTGCGGACGAGGACCCGACGTTCGTCGTGAAGTTCGACGACGAGACCGGGCAGACGATCATCTCCGGGATGGGCGAGCTCCACCTCGAGATCCTGGTGGACCGCCTGACCCGCGAGTTCAACGTCGGCGCCAACGTCGGCAAGCCGCAGGTCGCGTACCGGGAGACCGTGCGCAAGCAGGTGCACAAGGTCGAGGCGCGCTACATCAAGCAGACCGGCGGCCGGGGCCAGTACGGCCACGTGTACATCGACCTCGAGCCGTTGGGCGAGGGCGGTGGGTACGAGTTCGTCAACAAGATCGTGGGCGGCGTGATCCCCCGGGAGTACATCCCGGCGGTGGACGCCGGCATCCAGGAGGCCATGGACTCCGGTGTGCTGGCGGGCTACCCACTGGTCGACGTGCGCGCGACGCTCGTCGACGGGTCGTACCACGAGGTCGACTCGTCCGAGATGGCGTTCAAGATCGCGGGCGGCATGGTGCTGCGCGAGGCGGCGCGCCGGGCCGACCCCGTGCTGCTCGAGCCCGTGATGGAGTTCGAGATCATCACGCCCGAGGAGTTCATGGGCGACGTCATGGGCGACGCCACCTCGCGCCGAGGTCGCATCGAACGCATCGACGACCGGCCGGGCATGAAGGCGATCCAGGTGCTGGTCCCGCTGTCGGAGCTGTTCGGCTACGCCACGGACCTGCGGTCCAAGACGCAGGGACGTGCATCGCACACGCCCATGCAGCTGCACGCATACCTGGAGGTCCCGGCCCAGATCTCGAAGGAGATCGTGGCCAGGGTGCGCGGAGAGTAGCGGGATGGTTGTGGAAGTCGGATTCGGGGGTCCAGGGGGCGAGCAGCCCCGCGGAGCGAAGCGGAGCGGATCAGGCTGCTCGAGTCCCCCTGGCCGAAGCGGCTCGCCGAAGGCGAGCCGCTGAGGAAGGAGAAACAGTGTCCAAGAAGAAGTTCGAGCGGAACAAGCCGCACGTGAACATCGGCACGATCGGCCACATCGACCACGGCAAGACCACCCTGACCGCGGCCATCACCAAGGTCCTCGCCGACAAGGGCCTGGCCGACTTCACCCCCTTCGACCAGATCGACAAGGCCCCCGAGGAGAAGGAGCGGGGCATCACCATCGCCATCGCCCACGTGGAGTACCAGACCGAGAACCGCCACTACGCCCACGTGGACTGCCCCGGCCACGCCGACTACATCAAGAACATGATCACCGGCGCCGCCCAGATGGACGGGGCCATCCTGGTGGTCTCCGCCGCCGACGGCCCCATGCCCCAGACCCGCGAGCACGTCCTTCTGGCCCGTCAGGTCGGGGTCCCCTACATCGTGGTGTTCCTGAACAAGGCCGACATGGTCGACGACCCCGAGCTGCTGGACCTGGTGGAGCTCGAGGTGAGGGAGCTGCTGACCTCCTACGAGTTCCCCGGCGACGACGTCCCGGTGATCGTGGGCTCCGCGCTGAAGGCCCTGGAGGGCGACCCCGCCTACGTGGCCAAGATCGAGGAGCTCATGGCGGCCTGCGACGCCTACATCCCCGAGCCCACCCGCGACGTCGACCGCCCGTTCCTGATGCCGGTGGAGGACGTGTTCTCCATCACCGGCCGGGGCACCGTGGTCACCGGCCGGGTGGAACGGGGCGTGCTCAACAAGATGTCCGAGATCGAGATCGTGGGGATCAAAGACACCCGCAAGACCACCGCCACCGACCTCGAGATGTTCCGCAAGCTCCTGGACGAGGTCCAGGCGGGGGACAACGTGGGGGTCCTCCTGCGGGGCATCGACAAGGACGAGGTGGAGCGGGGCCAGGTGCTGGCCAAGCCGGGGTCCATCACGCCGCACACCCAGTTCCAGGCCCAGGTGTACGTCCTGTCCAAGGACGAGGGGGGGCGCCACACCCCGTTCTTCAACGGGTACCGCCCCCAGTTCTACTTCCGGACCACCGACGTCACCGGCGCCATCTCCATGGCCGAGGGCGTGGAGATGGTCATGCCCGGCGACAACACCGAGATGGAGGTCGAGCTCATCGCCCCCATCGCCATGGAGGAGGGCCTGCGCTTCGCCATCCGCGAGGGCGGACGGACCGTGGGCGCCGGCCGGGTCATCTCCATCATCAAGTAGCGAGAGAGACGAGACGACAGATGGCGGCGCCGAAGATCCGGATCAAGCTCAGGGCCTACGACCACACGGTCCTCGACACGGCCGTGCGCGACATCGTGGCGCACGTGACCAGGACGGGGGCCCGGGTCGTTGGGCCGGTGCCGCTGCCCACGGAGCGGTCGATCTACACGGTCATCCGCTCACCGCACAAGGACAAGGACAGCCGCGAGCACTTCCAGATGCTCACGCACAAGCGTCTGATCGACATCCACGACGCTACGCCGAAGACGGTGCAGGAGCTCCAGCGCCTGCAGCTCTCGGCCGGCGTGGACATCGAGATCAAGCTGTAACCACCATCCGCAGGGAGCGACGACGAGATGCCGGAAGTCAAGGGGATCCTCGGGGAGAAGCTGGGCATGACCCAGCTCTTCGAGGACGCCCGCGCCGTGCCGGTGACGGTCATCAAGGCCGGCCCGTGCCACGTGGCGCAGGTGAAGTCGACCGAGCGGGACGGGTACCAGGCCGTCCAGCTCGCGTTCACCGAGCCCCGCAAGCACGGGAACGGCAGCCTGACCAAGCCCATGCAGGGCCACTTCGACGCGCACGGTGAGCACCCCGGCCGGTACCTCGTCGAGCTCCGCACCGACGACGCGGCGAACTATCGGCCCGGCCAGGAGCTCAAGGCGGACCTGTTCGCCGCCGGCGAGTACGCCGACGTCATCGGCGTCTCGCGCGGCAAGGGCTTCGCCGGCACCATGAAGCGGCACGGGTTCGGCGGCCTCGGCGCCTCCCACGGCACCGAGCGCAAGCATCGCTCGCCCGGCGCCATCGGCGCGTGCGCCACGCCGTCCCGCGTGTTCAAGGGCACGCGCATGGCCGGCCAGATGGGGAACGAGCGGGTCACCGTGCTCAACCTCGAGGTCGTCCACGTGGACGCCGAGCGCAACCTTCTGCTGGTGAAGGGCGCCGTGCCCGGCCCCAACGGCGGCCTGGTGATGGTCCGATCCGCAGTGAAGAAGCCGCTCCGGAAGGGGGCCTGAGTCCGTGCCGAAGGTGGACCTCATCGACCGCGCCGGCAAGAAGGTGGGCGACCGCGACCTCCCGAGCAACCTCTTCGAGGCCCCGGTGAACGTGCCGTTGATGCACCAGGTGGTCGTGGCCGGTCTGGCCTCGCTCCGCGCCGGCACGGCCTCCACCAAGACCCGGGCCGAGGTCCGGGGCGGCGGCCGCAAGCCGTGGCGCCAGAAGGGGACCGGCCGGGCCCGCCAGGGCTCCACGCGCGCGCCCCACTGGGCCGGCGGCGGCGTGGCCCACGGCCCCAAGCCCCGCTCCTACGACCAGCGCACCCCCAAGAAGATGAAGGCCGCCGCCCTCCGCAGCGCCCTGACGGACGCCCACCGGAGCGGCAAGCTCGCCGTCCTCGACCGCCTCGAGTGGGACGAGCCCAAGACGAAGGACGCCGTCCAGCTCATCATGGATCTCGAGCTGGCCGGCAAGATCCTGGTCGTCCTCGACCAGCCAACCGAGATCGTCGAGAAGTCCTTCAACAACCTCCCGTACGTCAAGGTCAGCTACGCGAGGAGCCTCAACGTCTACGAGCTCCTCGCCGCGGACCGCATCCTCTTCACGGCAGCGGCACTGGACGTCCTCGAGGGCGCCCCCGCAAGCGCTTCCGACGGGGCCGAGGACGAGGGCTCTGAAGACGACGGCGGTGACGAGTCGTGAAGTCGCCGCGAGACGTGATCATCCGCCCGATCGTCAGCGAGAAGTCGTACGCGGGCATCGAGGCGAACCGGTACACCTTCCTGGTCCACCCCGACGCGAACAAGACGGAGATCAAGGAGGCCATCCAGAAGATCTGGAACGTCCGCGTGCTGGGCGTGAACACGATGAACCGCAAGGGCAAGGTGAAGCGCCAGCGCTACGTGACGGGGCGCCGCTCGGACCAGAAACGGGCGGTCGTCACGCTCGCGGCGGGCGATTCCATCGAGATCTTCGAGACGAAGTAGCGGGACGAAGAGATGCCAGTTCGCAAGTACAAGCCGACGACACCGGGACGCCGCGGCGCCAGCGTGTCCGGGTTCGACGAGATCACGCGATCGCGACCGGAGCGCTCCCTCGTCGCCAAGGGCCGCAAGAAGGCCGGCCGGAACAACTCGGGCAAGGTCACGACGCGGCACCAGGGGGGCGGGAACAAGCGTCGATACCGCATCGTCGACTTCCGCCGGAACAAAGACGGCGTGCCGGCCAAGGTCGCTGCGATCGAGTACGACCCCAATCGCAGCGCCCGCATCGCCCTGCTGCACTACGCGGACGGCGAGAAGCGCTACATCCTCGCCCCGGTGGGCCTGGGTGTGGGCGACAAGCTGATGTCGGGCGCGGACGCCGACATCCGCCCGGGCAACGCCCTGCCGCTGCGGAACATCCCGGTCGGCACGGTGATCCACGCCGTCGAGCTGAAGCCCGGCGCCGGCGCCAAGATGGCGCGTTCGGCCGGCACCAGCATCCAGCTGGTGGCCAAGGAAGGCCGCTTCGCGACGCTGCGCCTCCCGAGCGGTGAGATGCGGCTCGTGGAGAGCATCTGCCGAGCCACCGTGGGCACCGTCGGCAACCCCGAGCACGAGCTCGTCGCCCTCGGCAAGGCCGGCCGGGCCCGGTGGCTCAACAAGCGTCCCTCGGTCCGCGGCGTGGCCATGAACCCGGTGGACCACCCGCTGGGCGGCGGCGAGGGGAAGTCGTCGGGCGGCCGCCACCCCACCTCCCCGTGGGGCAAGAAGGAGGGCCGCACGCGCAAGAAGGGCAAGGCGTCGGACAAGTTCATCGTCCGCCGCCGCGGAAAGGGGCGTGGCTAGATGCCTCGTTCGGTGAAGAAGGGCCCGTTCGTCGACGAGCACCTCATGGTCAAGATCGACGACATGAACAAGCGCGGCGACAAGCGCATCATCCGCACGTGGTCGCGGCGCTCGACGATCATCCCGGAGATGATCGGGCACACGATCGCGGTCCACGACGGCCGCAAGCACGTCCCGGTGTTCATCTCGGAGGCCATGGTCGGCCACAAGCTGGGGGAGTTCGCCCCCACGCGGGTGTTCCGGACGCACGGCCATCACACGGAACGCAGCACGTCGCTCAAGTAGTCAGGTCGGCGAATGGAAGCGAAGGCAACCGCGAAATACGTCCGGATCTCGCCGCGGAAGGCGCGGCGGGTCGTGGACCTCATCCGGGGCACGCACGTGCTCGAGGCGCAGCGGCGCCTGCAGTTCTCGCCGCTGGGCGCGTCGCGCACGGTCGCCAAGGTCCTGCGAAGCGCGGTCGCCAACGCCGAGCAGAATCCTGGGATCATCGAGGAGAACCTCGTCGTGAAGCGCGGCTGGGTCGACGAGGGGCCCACGCTCAAGCGGTTCCGTCCGCGGGCCTACGGCCGGGCGACGCAGATCCGCAAGCGCACGAGCCACATCACGCTCGTCGTCGAGAACATCGGAGAGGAGCCCACCAGTGGGGCATAAGGTCAACCCGTACGGGTTCCGGCTGGGGGTCATCTACCCCTGGAAGTCGAACTGGTACGCCGGGCGCGACTACGCGACGAACCTGCACCAGGACGTCCGCATCCGCAAGCACATCCGCGGGCGGCTGTCGCGCGCCGGCATCTCCTCGATCGACATCGAACGCAAGGGCGACCAGGTGTGGGTGTTCATCCGCACGGCCCGCCCGGGCATCGTGATCGGCCGCAAGGGCGCCGAGGTCGAACGCATCCGCAAGGACCTCGAGCGCATCACCGGCCGCCGCGTGGACGTGAAGGTGGAGGACATGAACCAGACGGCCTCCGACACCCGCCCGGAGACCGACGCCACCCTGCTCGCGCAGGGGGTGGCCGAGCAGCTGGCCGGACGGGTGTCGTTCCGTCGGGCCATGCGCCGGGCCGTCCAGACCGCCATGCGCTCCGGCGCCCTGGGCGTCAGGGTGCAGTGCGGCGGCCGGCTGGGCGGCGCGGAGATGTCGCGGCGCGAGTGGTATCGCGAGGGCCGCGTCCCGCTGCACACGCTCCGGGCCAAGATCGACTACGGCACTGCGGAGGCCAAGACGACGTTCGGGATCATCGGCGTGAAGGTGTGGGTGTACCACGGCGACGAGATCCCGGTGCAGGAACAGGAGACCGCGCGCATGCGGGCCCGCGCCATGGCCGGCATGGCGCCACGCCGCGGCGCGGGCGGGTCCTCCACGGGCGCGCTCATCACCGACGTCCGGGAGATGGGCGAGGAGGAGGACCAGCCTCGGGATCGCCCAGCCGCCGAGCCGGATGCCGCGACGACCGAGGGCGCCGGGACGACCGGGACGACCGAGGGCGCCGGGACGACCGCGACGACCGAGGGCGCCGGGACGACCGCGACGACCGAGGGTGCCGGGACGACCGCGACGACCGAGGGCGCCGAGCCGGATACCGCGACGACCGAGGGCGCCGGGACGACCGGGACCGATGGAGAGGGGTCGTAGCGACATGCTCGCTCCGAAGAAGGTCAAGCACCGCAAGCAGCACCGTGGCCGCATGCGGGGAAAGGCGACCGGGGGCACCGAGGTGCACTTCGGCGACTACGGCCTGCTCGCGCTCGAGCCCGGCTGGATCACCAACCGGCAGATCGAGTCGGCGCGTGTCGCCATCACGCGTCACATCCGCCGCGGCGGGAAGGTCTGGATCAACATCTTCCCGGACAAGCCGGTCACCAAGAAGCCCGCGGAGACCCGCATGGGCTCCGGGAAGGGAAACCCCGAGGGCTGGGTGGCCGTCGTGAAGCCGGGACGGGTGATGTTCGAGCTCTCCGGCGTCAACGAGCAGCTCGCCCGCGAGGCCATGCTCCGAGCGGCCCACAAGCTGCCCATCAAGTCGAAGTTCATCTCCCGTGCGGGAGGTGGTGAGTAGTGCCGCGCGTGAAGGCGAAGGAGATCCGCGAGTTCCCCGAGGAGGAGCTGCTGGCGCGCATCGAGGAGCACAAGGAGGAGCTGTTCAACCTCCGGTTCCAGTTCGCCACCGGGCAGCTGGACAACGCGATGCGGATCAAGCAGGTTCGCCACGAGATCGCGCAGATCCTGACGGTGCTCCGCGAGCGTCAGACCGAGCAGGAGCTCGAGGAGGCGCTCGCCCGTGCCGACGAGCAGGCCCTGGCCGAGTCCCGGGCAGCCCAGGCGCGCGGCGAGAAGAAGGGCACCTCGCTGGCCGACGCCGCGTACGAGGCCCATGTGGACGACGATGAGGGCGCGGTCGGCATGGAGCGGCTGTCGCCGGAAAGTGACGAGCTGTGAGCGAGACGGAAGAGCCGACGACGACCGGGGCCACGCGGCCGGCCGATGCCGCGCCCGCGCGCGATGACGCGGCCCCGGCCACGACCCGGGGGGAGCGCAAGGTGCGCACCGGCGTGGTCGTGTCCGAGAAGATGGACAAGACCGTGCTGGTCCGCATCCAGCAGGTGATGCGGCACTCGTCGTACGGCAAGACGGTTCGCCGGTCCTCGAAGCTCGCGGCGCACGACGAGGCCAACGACGCCCACGTCGGCGACACCGTCCGGCTGATGGAGACGCGCCCACTGTCCAAGACCAAGCGGTGGCGCGTGGTCGAGATCCTCCAGCGAGCGAAGTGATGGATGACCGTTTCGAACGAATTCGGGGTCCAGGGGGGCGGCAGCCCCGCGAAGCGGAGCGGATCGGGCTGCTGCAGTCCCCCTGGCCGAAGCGAGCCGGCGAAGTCGGCTCGCTGAGGATGGAGAACAGGTGATACAGCAGGAAACCCGTTGCAAGGTGGCGGACAACACCGGGGCCAAGGAGGTCCTGTGCATCCGCGTCCTCGGTGGCTCCGGCCGCCGGTACGCGAGCCTGGGCGACATCATCGTGGCCTCGGTGAAGGACGCCATCCCCGGCGGCACGGCGAAGAAGGGCGAGGTCGTCAAGGCGGTCGTCGTCCGGACCGCCAAGGAACGCCGCAGGCAGGACGGTTCCTACATCAAGTTCGACGACAACGCGGTCGTGCTGATCAACGACCAGCGGAACCCCCGCGGCACACGCATCTTCGGGCCGGTGGCCCGGGAGCTCCGCGAGAAGCGGTTCATGAAGATCATCTCGTTGGCCCCGGAGGTGCTGTAGCCATGTCAGGCGTGGACATCAGGAAGGATGACACCGTCAAGGTGATCACCGGCAAGGACGTCGGCCACCAGGGCAGGGTCGTCCGGGTCGACCCTCGCAAGGGACTCGTGCTCGTCGAGGGGGCGGGGCGCGCCAGGAAGCACACCCGCACCGGGAGCAAGCGCTCGACGTCCGGCCAGACCCTGCAGCAGGGCGGGATCATCGACATGGAGCAGCCCATCTCCATCTCGAACGTGCAGGTGGTGTGCGGGACGTGCAACAAGCCGACGCGGGTCGGCCACCGGGTCGACGCCGGTCACAAGGCCCGCGTGTGCAAGCAGTGTGGAGCGGATCTGTGAGCGAGCAGGACACCGAACAGGCGACCGAGGCCGCGCCCAAGCCGAGCGCGCGCTCGAAGCAGCGGGCGAAGGCGCCCTCCAAGGGCGCGCCCAAGCGCGACTACGTGCCGCGCCTCAAGACGCGCTACCGCCAGGAGCTCGTGCAGAGGATCATGGCCGACCGCGGCTACACGAACCCGATGCAGGTGCCGCGCCTCGAGAAGATCGTGGTGAACATGGGCGTGGGCGAAGCCGTCCGCGAAGCGCGCTTGCTCGACGCGGCCGTGGAGGACCTCCAGATCATCACGGGCCAGAAGGTCATGATCACGAAGGCGCGCAAGTCGATCGCCGGGTTCAAGCTTCGCGAGGGCATGTCGATCGGAGCCAAGGTCACCCTGCGGGGCGACCGGATGTGGGAGTTCCTCGACCGGCTGCTCTCGATCGCGCTCCCGCGGATCCGGGACTTCCGGGGGCTGGCGCCGAACGCGTTCGACGGCCGCGGAAACTACACGATCGGCGTGACCGAGCAGCTGATCTTCCCGGAGATCGACTACGACAAGGTGGTCAAGGTCCGGGGCATGGACATCACCGTGGTCACCACGGCCACGACCGACGAGGAGGGGCGGGCGCTGCTGCTCGCGCTGGGGTTCCCGCTCCAGGGCGCCCCGGCCGTTTCCGCGGCGGCAGCTTCCTAGGCAGGGGTACCGAGAGATGGCGAAGAAGGCACTGGTCAACAAGCAGCAGCGGCAGCCGAAGTTCGGCGTCCGGTACTACACGCGGTGCCGCCGGTGCGGGCGTTCCCGCGCCGTGTACCGCAAGTTCCTGCTGTGCCGCATCTGCTTCCGCGAGCTCGCGCACGCCGGCGAGCTGCCGGGGGTGACGAAGTCGTCATGGTGAGGCTCGCGACCAACGTCACCGACCCGATCGCGGACATGCTCACGCGGATCCGCAACGCGAACATCGCGACCTCAGACGAGGTGCTCGTGCCGGCCTCCAAGATGAACGAGGCCCTGGCCGGTCTGCTCACCAAGGAGGGCTACGTGGAGTCCTTCGTGCGCGAGGGCGAGGGAGTCGAGTCGGCCATCCGCATCGTGCTGAAGTACAGCAAAGGCCGGGAGCGCACCATCACCGGCCTGAAGCGGGTGTCGAAGCCCGGTCGCCGCGTGTACGCGAAGCGCGACGGGCTGCCGCGCGTGATGGGCGGCCTCGGCATCGCCATCGTGAGCACGTCGAAGGGCCTGATGACCGACCGGGACGCCGCCCGGGCCGGCCTCGGCGGCGAAGTGCTGGCGTTCGTCTGGTAGGAGTGGAGCACCGTGAGTCGTATCGGAAAGCAGCCCATCGAGATCCCCGGCGGCGTCGACGTCGTCGTGGACGGCGCGCGCGTGGCCGTGACCGGCCCACGGGGCTCGCTCGAGCAGACGTTCCACTCCGAGGTGACGATCACCAAGGACGACGGGACGATCGTGGTCGATCGGACCGCGGACGACGGGTTCCATCGCGGTCTGCACGGGCTCACCCGCACGCTCATCGCCAACATGGTCGAGGGCGTGACCAGGGGGTACGAGAAGCGCCTCGAGATCGTGGGTGTCGGATACCGTGCCGCGCTGAAGGGGTCCGATCTCGAGCTCGCGCTCGGGTTCAGCCACCCGGTCCACGTGCCGGCGCCGAAGGGGATCGAGTTCGAGGTGCCGTCGCCGACCCGGATCACGGTGAAGGGCATCGACAAGCAGCAGGTGGGCGAGACCGCCGCGAACATCCGGAAGATCCGCAAGCCCGAGCCGTACAAGGGCAAGGGCGTGCGATACGAGGGCGAGTTCGTCCGGAAGAAGGCCGGGAAGGCCGCGAAGGGAGCGAAGTAGTGGACGCCACGACCAAGCGCCGGGCCCGCGTGCGCCGCCACGCCCGCGTGCGCAAGCACGTGAGCGGCACGGCCGGCGTGCCCCGTCTGGCCGTGTACCGTTCGAACCGCCACGTCTACGCCCAGCTCATCGACGACGTCGCCGCGCGAACGGTCGCGAGCGCGTCGGACGGCGAGGTGAAGGCCGAGGGCGACAAGACGGCGAGGGCCAAGGCCGTCGGCGGTCTGCTCGCGCAGCGGGCCAGGGAGGCCGGCATCGATCGCGCGGTGTTCGACCGGGGCGGCCGGCTGTACCACGGTCGCGTGGCGGCCCTGGCCGACGGAGCACGTGAGGGAGGGTTGGCGATTTGAGGCGGTACGACGCCCCCGCGGACCAGCGGAGCGGGCTCGAGGAGCGCGTGGTCACCATCAACCGCGTCGCCAAGGTCGTGAAGGGCGGCCGGCGGTTCTCGTTCGCCGCGCTCGTCGTGATCGGCGACGGTGCCGGACGGGTCGGCGTGGGCTACGGCAAGGCCAAGGAGGTCCCCGCCGCGATCCAGAAGGGGTCGGAGGAGGCCAAGAAGCGGATGTTCGACGTGCCCCTCATGGGCTCGACGATCCCGCATCAGGTGACGGGCGAGGACGGGGCCGGCGTGGTCCTGCTGAAGCCGGCCGCGCCGGGGACCGGCGTCATCGCCGGGGGGCCCGTCCGTGCGGTGGTCGAGTGCGCCGGCATCACCGACATCCTGTCGAAGTCGCTGGGCTCGGGGAACCCGATCAACATCGTGCACGCCACGGTGGCCGGGCTGAAGCAGCTCCGCCGGCCGGAGCACGTCGCCCGCCTGCGGGGCCGTGAGGTCCACGAGGTGGCGCCCAAACCGATGCTGGACGCGGTCGCGGCGGCGGAGGCCCGACGCGAGGCCCGTCGCGCCGAGAGCCAGGTGTTCGACCCGAACGAGGGCTCCTCGGAGGCGTGACCATGGCGAAGCTCAGGGTGACCCAGCGCCGCAGCGTGATCGACCGGCCACGCGACCAGAAGGACACGGTCCGCCGGCTGGGCCTGCATCGCATCAACGACTCCGTGATCAAGGAGGACCGCCCCGAGATTCGGGGCATGATCGCCAAGGTGAGCCACCTGGTGGAAGTGGAAGAGGTCGAGGGATGAAACTGCACCATCTGAAGCCGGCGCCCGGATCGCGGCGCGACCGCAAGCGCGTCGGTCGCGGCGAGGCCGCCGGGCGGGGCAAGACCGCCGGCCGCGGCACGAAGGGCTGGGGGGCCCGCCACCAGTCCAAGCAGGGGTTCGAGGGCGGCCAGATGCCCCTCGCCCGCCGCGTTCCCAAGCTGAAGGGCTTCACCAATCCCAACCGGGTTGAGTTCCAGGTCGTCAACCTCGAGCGCCTGGCGAAGGTCTACGACGCCGGGGCCGAGGTGGACCCGGAGTCCATGGTCGCGCGCGGCGTGGTCCGGGGCGGGGCACCCGTCAAGGTACTGGCCAGGGGCGAGATCGACCGTGCGCTCACGGTCAAGGCGCATGCCTTCTCGGCCGCGGCAAAGGAGAAGATCGAGCAGGCGGGCGGAACCGCCGAGGTGATCGGCTAGTCCGTTCCGGAGGGTGTCGGGTACCATGGGGAACCGCCGGTGCTGAGAGCCTTCGTCAACGCATTCAAGATTCCCGATCTTCGGAAGAAGATCCTCTTCACGCTGTTCATGATCTTCGTGTACCGCGTGGGGTCCCACATCCCTGTCCCGGTGGTGAACGTGCACGCGCTCGCGGTCGACACAGAGGGGGCGTCCGGGGCGAACCAGGGGTTCCTGAACTTCATCAACCTGTTCTCGGGCGGCGCGCTGACCCGCATGGCGGTATTCGCGCTCGGGATCATGCCGTACATCACCAGCTCGATCATCATGCAGCTGCTGACCGTCGTGATCCCCAAGCTCGAGCAGTGGCAGAAGCAGGGCGAAGTGGGGATCAAGAAGATCACCCAGTGGACCCGCTACATGACGGTCACGCTGGCCATCCTGCAGTCAACGGGGCTCGTGTTCCTGTTCAACAACACGTTCAACGTGAACAACGGCTCGCCGGCGAACATCATCCCGCCGCAGGACTTCGACGCCGCCCACATCTCGCTGATCGTGCTCACGCTGACAGCCGGCACCGCGATGATCATGTGGATGGGTGAGCTCATCACCCAGCGGGGTATCGGCAACGGGATGTCGATCCTCATCTTCACGAGCGTCATCTCGCGGCTGCCCACCCAGGGCGTGGCGATCTACCAGCAGGCCGGGGCGCTGAAGTTCTACATCATCCTCGCGCTCGCGATCGGGATCATCCTGGCGGTGGTGTTCATCGAACAGGGCCAGCGCAGGATCCCTGTCCAGTACGCCAAACGCGTGGTCGGGCGGCGCATGATGGGCGGGCAGTCGACGTACATCCCCCTCAAGGTGAACCAGGCGGGCGTCATCCCGATCATCTTCGCGTCGTCGGTCCTGTACTTCCCGACGCTGCTCGCCTCGGTGTACCACGCCGGGTGGTTCAGCAACTTCGTGAACAACAACCTGAACTCGCAGTCGAGCCCGATCTACCTGTTGTTGTACGGGTTGATGGTCGTGTTCTTCGCGTACTTCTACACGGCCATCCAGTTCAATCCCGTGGACACGGCCGACAACATCCGCAAGTACGGCGGATTCATCCCGGGCATCCGGCCCGGGAAACCCACGGCCGACTACCTGAACAACATCCTGGTGCGCATCACACTGCCCGGGTCGTTGTTCCTGGCGTCGATCGCGCTCCTGCCCTCGATCTTCCTGGCGCTGTACTCGATCCCGCAGTTCCCGTTCGGGGGCACGGCGATCCTGATCACCGTCGGGGTGGCGCTCGAGACCATGAAGCAGCTGGAATCGCAGCTGATGATGCGCCACTACGAGGGCTTCCTGAGGTAGCCGCCCATGCGCGTCGTCCTGTTCGGCCCTCCCGGGGCGGGGAAGGGCACACAAGCCCACCGCCTCGCCGACCGCATGGATCTCGCCCTGATCGCGACGGGCGACATCTTCCGGGCCAACGTGGGAAGCGACACCGATCTCGGCCGCGAGGCCAAGTCCTACATGGACAAGGGCGAGCTGGTGCCCGACGACGTCGTGGTGCGGATGGTCCTGGATCGGCTGGACGAGGAGGACGCGCACCACGGGTTCATCCTCGACGGGTTCCCCCGGACGCTCCCGCAGGCGCAGGCCCTGGAGAACGCCCTCGCGGAGCGGAACCGGCCGCTCGGCGCGGTGCTGAAGTTCGTCATCCCGGACGAGGTCGCGGTGAAGCGCCTGGCCGGCCGGCGGACCTGCAAGCGGTGCCAGCGAACGTACAACATGGAGTACCACCCTGCGCGGGTGGAGGGCGTGTGCGACACATGCGGCGGTGAGCTGTACGGGCGCGACGACGACACCGAGGAGACCGTCCGCCACCGTCTCGAGGTCTACCACCACGACACCGAGCCGCTGGAGTTCTACTTCTGGGAGCGGGGGCTGTTCCGCCAGGTGGATGCCGAGGGCACCGAGGACGAGGTCACCGAGCGGGCGCTCGACGCGATCTCGGACCTGCTGGAAGAGGGGTAGACGCGCCATGATCTTCCTCAAGTCGGACGAGGAGATCGCGAAGATGCGCCGGGCCGGCCGGATCACGGCCGGGACCATCGAGCGGGTCGTGGCGGCCGTGGCGCCCGGCCGGACGACCGCCGACCTCGACGCCGTGGCCGAGGAGTACATCCGCGCGCAGGGCGCGACGCCGTCGTTCCTCGGCTACCGGGGGTTCCCGGCGTCGATCTGCGCGTCGCTGAACGACGAGGTCGTCCACGGGATCCCTTCGCCGCAGCGCGTCCTCGCCGACGGCGACGTGCTGTCGCTCGACTTCGGGGCGATCTGGGAGGGGTTCCACGCGGACTCGGCGGTGACGGTGTTCGTGGGTGAGCCGCCCAGCGCCGAGGCGGAGAAGCTCGTCCGGGTGACGGAAGAGTCGCTCGAGGCGGGGATCAGCGAGATCAAGGAGGGGGCGCGCCTCGGCGACATCGGGCACGCGGTGCAGCAGGTGGTGGAGGGCGCCGGGTTCGCCGTCGTTCGCGAGTACGTCGGCCATGGAATCGGGCGCGCGCTGCATGAGGACCCCCAGATCCCGAACTACGGCCCGCCCCGCAAGGGCCTGCAACTCAAGCGCGGCATGGTGATCGCGGTCGAGCCCATGGTGAACATGGGCGACTGGCCGACCCGGGCGCTGGCGGACGGCTGGACCGTGGTCACCGCGGACGGCTCCCTGTCCGCGCACTTCGAGCACACGATCGCGCTCACGGCCGATGGCCGCGAGGTCCTGACCGCGCGATAGCTCGCGTCAGGCCTGTTCTTCGAAGCTGGATTCCGAACGATCAGCAGTAGCGTTCGATCAGCGTCTTGTTTCCCGGCCCGGACCTCACTGCGTACGACCCGACTGCCCAAACAACGGGCGACCCGGGGAAGACGGACACGTCCACCAGTCCAATGAGGCTCGCGTTCGCGGGGTTCGGGCTGGCCTTCGCCACGAACGAGGGCCCGGCCTGCAGGTGCTCGACCAACGTCGCGTCGATCGGCGAGTTCCTTGCCCACGACCCGGCGCCCCAGACGTACTTCGCGCTCCCGGCGGAGATCCCGGACAGGGTCCCGCCCGGGTCGGGGCTCGCCGACTTCACGGTGACCCACCTCGTCCCGTTCCAGTGCAGCACGACGGTCTTCAGTCCCGAGGCCCCCGCCGCCCAGGCGTTGGTCGCGGAGACCGCGGACACGTCGGTCAGGGGCGCGGTTGCGGGCACCTTCCCCATGTCCATCAGCTTCCACTTCGACCCGTTCCAGAGCGCCGCAAACGGCTCGCCGTCCCCCTTCCCGTGTGAGTCGGCGGCTCCGACCGCGATGACGTGGTCGCCACCCGGAATGGTCGAGAGCCCCTGGATGAAGTCGGCACCGGTGCCATGCGGGCTCGGGTCTGGGAAGGAGATTTTCGACCACCTCGCCCCGTTCCATCGCAGGGTCACCAGGCTGTTGGATGCGAAGCCGGCGAGCCACACGTCCTTGGCCGCGACACGTGCGACGGTGCTGATGCCGCCGCTGGCGAGGGCGGCCGGCACCTTGACGATGTGCCAGGAGCCGTTGTCGTGCAGGATCGTCCGATTGCCGACGGCCCACAGATCGGTTGAGACGCCATCGATGTGTCCGAGCGCTCCGCCCCCCTGCGGGTGCGGGGTCGACACCACATGCCAGACACCGTTCGCCCCGGCGTGCACCACCAGCGGCTCCTGGGGGCCGCTGGTCGGGACCGTGTTCCCCACAGCCCATGCCCCGTTCGCCGTCGAGACGACTCCCCACAGGGAACTGTACGTGGCGGGATTCGGGCTTTTCACCAGGCTCCACGAGCACGCCGCCTGCGCCGGCGAGGCGATCGCGAGCACCGCAGTGCCGATGGAAGCCACCAGCACGGCGAGAGTTGTGGCGCGGGTTCTCATCTGCCCCCCTTTCGGAACTGGACCCGCGCCCGACCCACCACTTCCAAGAGGCCAGGCGACGAGCCCGTGCGGCCCGAACAGCGAGACCGAACGTACATCGGGACAGCGCAATTCGCCAGCCCGACCCCGCGGCGAGCACGTGCCCCGCGGCGCGGCGAATGCCCCGGGCAATTCGAGCGATGTCGTTCCACGGTCTCCGGCTCGGCCTCCGCGCGCAACTGGGAAGCTCAGGCCGCGAAACGGGCGGGACCCGCCGACCTCCTTGTCGGGACCGCACACGCGAGCAGGCCTGCGTGTCAGCATCTGGGGTCGATGCGGATCTTCGGGCTCAGGATCTGGGTGGTCGTCGTGCTGGTGGTGCTGGTCGCGGCCGGCCTCGCGGTCCTGTATTTCACGGTCGGCCGAGGGCCGCAGCCTGGCGACGTCGTGTTCTCAGACGACTTCTCCGCACCCTCGTCGCAGTGGCCGGCCGGCGCGTTGACCGGCGGGTTCACATCGTTCTCCCCTGGCACGTACCTGGTCGGGGTCGATCCCGGGAAGTCCATCTCGGCGCTCACCGACCTCCCGACCGTTCAGCGGGACGTCAGGGTAGAGGCCACGGTCGTGCGGATGCCGTCGGCCGGCGACGTCCTGGTCGGTCTGGCGTGCCGGGCCGACGCGAGCAATCGCTTCTACGAACTGGCCGTCTCGGGATCCGGCCAGTGGGTGGTCGTGCGCCGTCCGGAACTGACGGTGCTGGGCAAGGGGACGTTCGATCCCTCGAAGCTCGGTTCGGGCGCCGTCGATCTCCAGGCGGAGTGCTCGGGCGGAGGCCCCGGACGCCCGCTCAGACTCGCGCTCTCGGTGAACGGAACGGTCGTGGGCGCCGCGCACGAGCGCGCGCGGGAGGCACCGCTGCCCGCCGGCGGCATCGGGTTCGTCGTCGTGAACGGCAGCTCGGATCCGGCCGACGTGCACTTCGACGACATGCGCGTCCTCGTCGCCTGATCTCCCGGCCCCCGACTGCTGGTCATTCCGACCGGACCGCCTGTACACTGTGCGTTCGGCCTCATCCGGGGCCGTTTTCGGCTCGTCCCAACTCTTCAAGGCCGGGGCGGGCATGTTTCGCGGACGAAAGTAGCACTGGAGCGTGGCGAAGAAGGACGCGATCGAGGTCGAGGGAGCGGTGGTCGAGCCGCTCCCGAATGCCATGTTCCGTGTGGAGCTGGACAACGGGCACAGGGTGCTGGCCCACATCTCGGGCAAGATGCGGATGCACTACATCCGGATCCTCCCGGGGGACCGGGTCCTGGTGGAGCTCTCGCCGTACGACCTGACGCGGGGGCGCATCGTGTACCGGTACAGGTAACCTGTAGGGCCGCTCACGAACGAGAAGGACTGGAGCAGATGAAGGTACGGCCGTCGGTCAAGAAGGTGTGCGACCGGTGCAAGATCATCCGGCGCCGCGGCCGCGTGCTCGTGATCTGCTCGAACAACCCGCGGCACAAGCAGCGCCAGGGCTAAGGGGGGACGCGAAGTGGCACGAATCGCAGGCGTCGACCTTCCCCGCGACAAGCGGGTGGACATCGCGCTCCGCTACATCTACGGCATCGGCCTCCAGCGGTCGGTGCTGACCGTCCAGGGCGCCCGGGTCGACCCGGCGACGAAGGTGCGGGACCTGTCCGAGGAGGAGGTCGTCCGGATCCGCGACTACATCGACCGGAACTTCAAGGTCGAGGGCGACCTCCGCCGCGACGTGGCGCAGGACATCAAGCGCAAGATCGAGATCGGCTGCTACCAGGGGCTCCGGCACCGCCGTTCGCTCCCGGTTCACGGACAGCGCACCCACACAAACGCCCGGACCCGCAAGGGCCCGAAGAAGACCGTCGGCGTGAAGCGGAAGAAGGGGAAGTAGGCCGTGGCGAAGCCCAAGGCGAAGAAGGCGCGCAGGCGCGAGAAGAAGAACGTGGTCCACGGCCAGGCCCACATCAAGTCGACGTTCAACAACACGATCGTCACGATCACCGACGGGCAGGGGAACACCCTGTCGTGGGCGAGCGCCGGCAACGTCGGGTTCAAGGGCTCCCGCAAGTCCACCCCGTTCGCCGCGCAGCTCGCCGCCGAGGCCGCCGCGCGCCGGGCGCAGGAGCACGGCCTCCAGAAGGTCGACGTCTACGTCAAGGGCCCGGGCTCGGGCCGCGAGACGGCCATCCGGTCGCTCGCCGCCGCCGGCCTCGAGGTCGTCGGCATCCAGGACGTCACGCCGGTGCCGCACAACGGCTGCCGGCCGCGCAAGCGCCGCCGCGTCTAGCGGACGCCGCGCGCACCGCAGGATCCCCGGACGCGCGCTCGCGCGACCGGGGCGGAAACGAATGCAGGGCGGGGCAGAAATGGATGATCCCCCGCCGAGGAGGTAGATCGCAGTGCTGATCGTCGCCAGGCCACAGATCCAGGAGACCACCGTGTCTCCGACCCGGTCGAAGTTCATCATCGAGCCGCTCGAGCCCGGATTCGGCTACACGCTGGGCAATTCGCTCCGCCGCACGCTGCTCTCGAGCATCCCGGGCGCCGCCATCTCGTCGGTGCGCATCGAGGGCGTGCTGCACGAGTTCGCCTCGATCCCGAAGGTGACCGAGGACGTCACGGACGTGATCCTCAACCTGAAGGAGCTCGTGCTCCGCTCCGAGCTCGACGAGCCGGCCACCGTGTACCTCAAGGCCAAGGGCCCCGGCGACGTCACCGCCGGCGACATCTCGCCCCCCGCGGGCGTCGAGATCCTGAACTCCGACCTCCACATCGCGACGCTCGGCAAGGGCGCGACGCTCGAGATGGAGATGGTCGTGGAGCGCGGCGTCGGGTACCGCCCCGCCGAGAAGAACAAGAAGCCCCGCGACCCGATCGGTGTGATCCCGGTCGACTCGATCTTCTCGCCGGTCCACCGCGTGTCGTACGCGGTCGAGAACACCCGCGTCGAGCAGATGACCGACCGCGACCGCCTGATCCTCGACGTCGAGACCGACGGCTCGATCACGGCCCGCGAGGCCGTGGCGTCGGCCGGTTCGACGCTCCTCGAGCTGGTGAACCTGTTCCACGAGCTGGCCGAGAGCCAGGGCCTCGCCATCGGCCCCGCCGAGGACGAGTCGGAGCTCTCCGGCGAGATGGCCACCACGATCGAGGAGCTGAACCTGTCGGTCCGGTCCTACAACTGCCTGAAGCGCGAGGGCATCAACACGGTCGGCGACCTGGTCCAGCGCTCCGAGCAGGAGCTCATGGACATCCGGAACTTCGGCCAGAAGTCCATCGACGAGGTCAAGGCCAAGCTCGAGGAGCTCGGGCTGGGGCTCCGGGAGGAGTAATGCCGACGCCGAAGAAGGGGCCGCGCCTCGGCGGCGGGCCGGCGCACCAGCGGCACCTCCTCTCCGGGCAGGCCGCGGCGCTGTTCACGCACGAGGCCATCACGACCACCGAGGCCAAGGCCAAGATGCTCCGTCCGTACGCCGAGAAGCTGATCACGTTCGCCAAGCGCGGCGACGTGCAGGCGCGGCGCGAGGTGCTGAAGGTCGTGCCCGACCGGGACGTCGTGCACAAGCTGTTCGCGGAGATCGGGCCGCGGTACGCGGAGCGAAACGGCGGGTACACGCGGATCCTGAAGATCGGTCAGCGCAAGGGAGACGGGGCGCCGATGGCGCGCATCGAGCTGGTCGACCGACCGGAGGTCTAGCACCGAGCTCGTCGAGCTTCCGGGCATCGGCGAAGCCCGGCGGTCCCTCGGGATCGCCGGGCTCTCGCGTTACCGCGCGGCCCGGCGCGACAGGACGTCGATGACGGCCGCGGCGAGGAGCACGCCCGCGACCACGATGTCGATCCACTCGCTGGGGACGCTCATCAGGTACAGGCCGTTGTAGATGGCCCCGATCACGAGGCCGCCGAGCACGCCGTGGATCGTCTTGCCCCGGCCGCCGAACAGGCTGGTCCCGCCGATCACGGCCGCGGCGACGGCGAGCAGCACGTAGCTGTTGGCCGTCTTGATGATGTTGGTGGTCAGCGACACCTGCCACGACGCGAACAGCACCCCGGCGATCCCCGAGACGGTCGCCGCGAGCACGAAGGCCCCGGTCCGGACCCGCGGCAGGCTGACCCCGGCTCGGCGCGCGGCCTCCGGGTTCCCGCCGATCGCGTAGATGTAGCGGCCGAACCGTAGGCGCTGCAGCAGGAACGTCGACAGGCCCAGCACCACCAGCACGATCGGGATGATGTAGGGGACCCCCTCGATGACGCCCTGGTGGGCCCGGTTCGTGTTGCAGATGATCACGACCACGGCGCCGGCCACGGCGGCGAGCACGATCTTGCCGATCGTGAGGCTCGCGGGCGGGGCGGCGAGGCCCTCGCGGCGGCGCCGGGCGTCGCGGCGCCACGAGAACCCCCCCCAGATGCCGATCACCGCCGCGAGCAGGATCCAGCCGGCCACCGGAGCGAACTGGCTGTGGAAGATGTTGTAGATCGTCACCTCGGCGGGGACGTGGGAGTTCCCGATGCTGGCCAGCGAACCGCCCAGCACGATGATCCCGACGCCCTCGAGGATCAGCAGGCTGCCGAGCGTGACGATGAACGAGGGCATCCGCAGCCGGGCGACGAGCGTGCCCTGGATCGCACCGATCGCGGCCGACGCCCCGACGGCCGCCAGGATGGCGAGCCACCACGGGAACCCGGGGCTCCCCGGCTGCACCATCTGGGCGACGACGACGGCCGAGAGCGCCATCACGAGCCCGACCGACAGATCGATCTCCGCGAGCAGCAGCACGAAGATCTCGGCCATCGCGAGCACCATGTAGACCGTGCTCTGCTCGAGCAGGTTGACCAGGTTCTCCGCGCTGAGGAACTTCGAGTTGAGGAACTGGAAGGTCACGAAGACGACGATCAGCGCGAGCAGGACCGGGAGGATGCCGGCGTCGCCGCCCCGGACCCGGGCCCACCAGGCCCGGAGGTACTGCCCGAGCGTGGTGGCGACGAGCTCGGGAGGGACCTCGGTCGCGGCGACGTCGGGGACGTCGGGGTCCCGGACCGCCGCCGGCGCGCCCCCTCCGGGATCAGGCACGGCGGGCCTGCCCGGACCTGGCGCTCGGCCGCGAGAGCACGTCCACGGCCACCGCGATCAGGAGCACGGCTCCCGGGATGATGTACTGCAGCGGGGTGGAGAGGGACCCCAGGGACAGGAGCGAGACGCCGTAGGCGATCGCGCCGATGAGGAGCCCCCCGAGCATGCCGTGCAGGGGCTTGCCCCGACCGCCGAACAGGCTCGTCCCCCCGATGACGGCCGCAGCGACCGCGTACAGCACCAGCTGGCCGGGGTCCGCGAGGTTCGTGCTGTACTGCCCGAGGAAGAACGAGCCAAGCAGGATCCCGCCGAAGCCCGCGGTCGCGGAGCACAGGGCGAAGGCGGTGACGCGGATTCGGACGAGGCTGACACCGGCCCGGCGCGCCGCCTCCGGGTTCCCGCCCACCGCGTAGACGTAGCGGCCGAAGCGGATCCTGGTGGTGATGAACGTCCACACGCCGAGGATGGCGAGCACGATCGGGATCACCCAGGGGATCCCCTCGATCGACAACAGCGGTGTGCCACGGTTCTTGACGCAGATCAGGACCACCCCGATCGCCACCGCAGCGATGACGACGATGCGGATCACGGTGAGGCTCGCCGGGGGGGCCACCAGGCCGCTCCGGCGACGGCTCGACGCGCGGCGCCACAGCCACACGCCGACGGCCACCACCAGGATCCCCGTGAGGATCCAGCTGGCGGCCGGCGTGAGCACCCCCTGGACCAGGTCGTAGATCACCGTCTGGTTCGGCACTCCCTGGCTCACTCCCACCGAGGCGTCCGCGCCGCCGAGGAGGAGCACCACCAGCCCCCGGAAGAACAGGAACCCGGCGAGGGTCACGATGAACGACGGGATCCGCAGGAGCGCGACGATGGCCCCCTGGAGCGCGCCCGCGGCGGCACAGCCGACGAGCGCCAAGAGGATCGCCAGCCACCAGGGGAACCCGGGGTCGGGCGTCTGGACGAGCTTGAATCCGATGACGCCGCCGAGCAGCGCCACCGACCCGATGGACAGGTCGATCTCACCCAGCAGGAGCACCACGATCTCCGCGATGGCAAGCACCATGTAGATGGTGGAGAGCGAGAAGATGTAGACGAGGTTGCTCGGGCGCAGGAACGAGTGCTGCGGCGTGACGATCTCGAACAGGACAGCCACGACCACCATTGCGACGAGCACGGGGACGACCCCGCTGTCGCCGCTGCGCAGGCGCAGCCACCACCCCCGGAGGTACTGGCCGAGCGAGTTGGCGACGACCTCCGGCGGAACCTCGGCCGTGACCTCGGCCGCGGTGGGATCGGGTTCGGTCTCGACCGCGACGGCGCCTGACGCTTCGCCGGGCTCGGACGTTTCGCCGTCGTCGACCGCAGGCGGCATCCGGTTCAGGCCCCCGCTCCGCCGTTCGACGAGGGCGCGCCGCCCGCCCGCCCCGTGGTCATGTACTCGACGACGCTCTGCCGGTCGAACTGCCCGGCCGGGCCCTCGGCGGCCATCTTGCCCAGGTGGAGCACCGCGATGCGGTCGGCCACCTCGAACACGTCGTTCAGGTTGTGGGAGACGATCATCACGGCGAGCCCCTGGTCGCGCAGCCGCTTGACCAGGTCGAGCACCATCCTGGTCTGGTTGACGCCGAGGGCGGCGGTCGGCTCGTCGAGCAGCACGACCTTCGAGTTCCACATGACGGCCTTTGCCACCGCGACCGACTGCCGCTGGCCGCCGGAGAGCGACGCGACGGGCTGCCGGATGGACCGAACGGTCGTGACCCGCAGGCTGCTGAGCGTCTCGGCCGCCGTTCGCTCCATGGAGTCCTCGTCGAGCATGCCCCGCCGGAGGCGTTCGCGCCCGAGGAACATGTTCTGGACGATGTCGAGGTTGTCCGCCAGCGCGAGGTCCTGGTAGATCGTCTCGATCCCCAGGGCAGAGGCATCGCGCGGGCTGTGGATGTGCACCTGTCTGCCGTCGAAGAAGATCTGGCCGCGGTCCGGCTGCTCGACGCCCGCGACGGTGCGGGTGAGCACCGACTTCCCGGCCCCGTTGTCCCCGCAGAGGCCCGTGACCATCCCGGCTGGCAGGTCCAGGTCGACCTTGGTCAGCGCCTGCACCGGGCCGAAGTGCTTGTCGATGCTCCGCAGTCGGAGCAGCGCGCCGCCGCCGTCGGGGCTCGCAGCGCGTTCGGGTTCGGTGGGTTCGGGGTCCGCGTCCATGTCCGCCCGTCGATCCTAGTCCTGGTCGCGGTTCCGGGCGGCCGGCGGGACGGACCCTTTCGGTCGTCCCGCCGGCGCGCCCGGGAACGCGCTGTCGTGATCTGTTGACTACCGGATCAGGAGATCCCGTTCGCCTGGCAGACGTCCTGCCCCGCCAGCGCGCAGATGTCCTTGGCACTGTCGAAGCCGTCCTTGACGACGGTGTCCTCCATGTTCGACTTGTCGACCCACAGCGGGGTCAGCAGGGAAGCCGGCTGCGACTGGCTCGAGTCGTCCGGGTTCACCGTCGTCGAGTTGACGAGCGCCGCAGGCGGCGTGGCCCCCGCCAGCAGGATGGTCGCGAGCGCGACCGCGTCCTGGGCTTCCAGGTAGATCGGCTTGTACACCGAGCCGCACTGGAAGTCCTGGAGGATCCAGGCCATGCCCTGCGCCGTGGCGTCCTGCCCGGTGGTGGGGACACTCTTGGCCTTGACGCCGGACCCCTTCAGGACCGTGATGACGGAGTTGGCCAGCCCGTCGTTCGCTTCGATCGTGGCGTTGATCTCCGGGTGGGCCGTGAAGGCCTGCTGGAAGATCGTGCCGCCCTTGGTGTTGTCCCAGCCCGGGGCGAAGTTCTCGTCCACCAGCTTCATGCCCGCGCTGTTCGTCGCGCCGGAGGCGACCGTCTTGGCCGCCTGGCCCCACACGACCTTGTTGTAGCCCGTTGCGAACGAGATCGCGTTCGGGTCGGTGTCCTCCCCGCCGTTGAGCACGTACACCTGCGGCTTCGAGATGTTCCAGGACTTGACGCAGTCCATGAACCCGGTCCCGATGAGCTCGCCGACCTTCTCGTTGTCGAAGCTGACGTAGTAGGTCCCGCCCTCGAAGATCGCCCGGTCGTACGCGATCAGCTGGACGCCCTTGGACTCCGCGAGCTTGGCGACCGCGACGCCGGTGGGACCGTCGAGCGGGTCGACGACCAGGACCTTCGCGCCCGCGTTGATGTCGGCCGTGGCGTCGGAGAGCTCGGTCTGGTCGCTGCCCTGGGCGTTGTCGATCTTGAACTGGGAATCCGTGTACCCGGCCGCCTCGAACGCCTGCTTCAGCAGCGGGGCGTCGAAGTCGGTGTACCGCGTCGAGGACGTGGTGTCCGGAAGGATGACCCCCACCTGCAGGCTGTTCGCTCCCTTGGTGGCGGCTGCGGCCAACGCCTTGAACTTCGCCATCGTCGTCGCGATGTCACTGGTGAAGTCATCGACGCCGACGGCCGGGACCTGCGAGCTGCCCGAGGTCGCCCCCGAGGTGGACCCCGTGGTGGACCCCGTGGTCGTCCCGGTGGTGGACCCCGTGGTCGCCCCGGTGGTCGACGGCGTGTTCTTGCTGCACGCCGCCGCGATCAGCACGACGACCGCGACGCCCAGTGCGACCCGCACGGACATCAGCCTGTTCAGCTGCATAACACCTCCCCTTTCGTGCCGTTGTTCAGCCATCATGAGATACCACCGACCGAGTTCGCCACCCTTGTTCGGCCATCACCTCCATGTCCTTCCGTGTTCCTCCTCGCCCTCGGCCGGACGCCGACCCCGGGATTGCCGGATCGAGGGGGGAGCCGGGCCCGGTCCACTATCACCACGTCCCTCGCCGCCGGGGTCAGGGGCTCCGCCTCGTGGAGTACGAGACCGACCGCCCCCAGCGCGGTGGCCCGGTCGCCGAGGGTTCCCGCCACGAGCCCGGTCGTGGCGCCGACGGCGGGCAGTGCGCACCGCGCGAACGAGGCCTCGAGTGGGCCCAGCAGGATGTCGCCCGTGATGGCCAGCGGACCACCGACGATCACGAGCTGCGGATTCAACAGGTTGCAGAGGTTGGCCACCGCGACGCCGATCGAACGACCCGCATCGGCGATGACCCGCCGGCACCCCGCGTCCCCGGACAGGGCCAGGTCGAACAGGTCCTGCATGGTGAGGCCGGCGCCATGACTCCCCCGAAGGCTCTCGAGCAGCGCCGGGATCCCCGCCACGCGCTCCAGGCAGCCCCGGTTGCCGCAGCGGCACACCGGGCCGTCCTCGACCATGGTGGTGTGGCCGATCTCGCCGGCGGTCCCCAACGCTCCCCGATAGATCTGGCCGTCGATCACGAGCCCGGCGCCGATCCCCGTTCCGATCTTGATGTAGGCGCCCTCGCCAACACCGATGCCGGCGCCCCACATGATCTCGGCCAGAGCCCCGAGATTGGCGTCGTTGTCGAGGTAGACGGGGAGGCCGAGACGTTCGGACATCTCCCGGGCCGGATCCTCGAGCTCGACCCAGCTCGGGGAGATGCTCGACGGATGGACCTTGCCTTTGGCGATCTCGATCGGTCCGGCCAGGGCCATGCCGACCCCCATGACGCGCTCGCGCCGGACTCCGGCCTGATCGACGACCCGGTCGACGAACTCCGCGGCGACGCTCATTGCCTCCCACGCGTCGTGGTCGGCCTCCAGCCGATGCTCGGCCTCGGCGAGCACCGTGTGCGCGAGGTCCGCAACGACCACGCGGAGGCGCTGATGATCGACGTCGATCCCGATGGCCGCGCCGGCGGCGGGATTCAGGCCGAGAAGGGCGCCCGGTCGACCGGACTGGGCCGGCCGGCGGGACCTGGACGGTTCGTCGATCTCCCTGACGAGACCCGCCCTCACGAGGTCCCCGACGATGTTGGAGACGGTCGATCGGGACAGCAGGGCCTGGCGAGCGAGCTGGGCGCGGGTCATGGCGCCGTGCTGCTGGAGGAGAACCAGGACGCGTCGCCGGTTCCCGTCCCGAAGCATGCCCTGGGCGACACCCCGCTCCATGCGCGGAGTCTCGGGCTCCCGAACTGATTTGTCAAACTTTGACCGAAAGCCACGTCGAGACGCGCTGAGTATTGCTAAACGTTGGACAATTCCGACCCTGGAGCCCGACAGCATCGAAGTATCGTCTCGGCAGGAGCGTGACCTCGTGGCCCCGTCGCGCGTCTTCAGTTCACGATGGGAAGCGCCGTGGGAAGCTTCGATGACCGGTCGGTCGGGCGACGCTCGCTGGCCGCGCTCTACGAACGCCACGCCGACGACGCCGTCGGCCTCGCGTACCTGCTGACCGGCGACCGGGCGCTCGCGGAGGACCTGGTGCAGGACGCCTTCGTCAAGATGGCCTCCCGGTTCGTCCACCTCCGCGACCCCGATGCCTTCGACGCCTATCTCCGGCGCACGGTCGTCAACCTGGCGAACTCCCATTTCCGCCGGCGACGGCTGGAGCGGCGTCATCTTCAGGGGCTCGCTGAGACCGAAGAGGCGGACGGGCCCGACCCCGCGGTCGGTCTCACTCTCCGGGAGGCGATCTACCGGCTGCCGATCCGGCAGCGAACCGCCCTGGTGCTCCGGTTCTACGAGGACCTGCCGGAGCGGGAGATCGCCAACCTCATGCGGTGCCGCACCGGTGCGGTGAAACAGCTCGTGTTCCGAGCGATGCAGACGCTGCGACGAGACCTGGGAGAAGGTGAAGAGCGATGACGAGCGGCCCTTCGATGGAGGAGCGGATGCGGGAGGAGTTCACCCGCATGCGAGGCGAGATCCCCCCGAAGCGGGTTCTCCCCCGGTCACTGGTGGCCAGGGCCCGCCGGGGCATGGCCGCGACGATCGGGGGCGTGGTCCTCGCGACGGCTCTGGTCGTCGGCGGATCGGTGGCGGCGTGGAACGCGTTCGGTTCGAGCCAGCCGGCTGTTCCGGCGGCCACGGGGACGGCGACGACGCCCGCACGGCCGTCCGTCCTGCCGACGGTCACCGGACCGGCGGCGGCAGCGGAGCTCCGGTCCCGGCCGCTCGCGCTGCCGACGATGGCGCCCGCGGCGGCGTGTCCGACGACGCCGACCCTGACGTTCACGCCCGGACCGGGAACCGGGTTCACGGGCACGACGATCGCCCAGCGCGACGGCGTCGTGTACCTGACGTTCGCCGGGCGTCATGTTCCGCTCCGACCTGTGGATCGAACCGTGGACGGCTGGTACGGCATCAAGGACGTCTGGGTGATCGACAGCGCGTACCGCGGTCCATTCCTGATCCGGGGAGGGCGGATCGACCGTCCCGGACCCGTCCGGTTCCGGTTCACGCCGGAGACGCCGCAGCTCCGCGCGCTGCTCGTGGACGACATCGCGCCCTCCTCGGAGGACGCGTCGACCTGGCGGTTCAGCGTGCCGACCGGTGCGTACATCCGCGGGCCCGGGTGCTACGCCTATCAGATCGACGGCACCGACTTCACGAGCCACATCGTCTTCGAGGCGACCCGGTGATGCGGTGACGCCTCCAGTCGTGGCGGCCCGGCGTCCGCGAACGGCGCCGCCTCGACGACGCCGTGCGTAGGCTCTCGGCGTCATGCGGGTGGTCCGGCTGGATCTCGGGTACGACGGCACCTCGTTCCACGGGTGGGCCAGGCAGCGGGGGCCGGTGCGCACGGTGGAGGGCCTGCTGCTCGAGGTGCTCGCGCCCGTGCTCGGGAGGCCTCCGTCGCTCTCCGTCGCGGGCCGGACCGACGCGGGCGTCCACGCCCGGGGGCAGGTCGTCTCGTTCGCGGCTGATCCGTCCGTCGACCCGTCCCGGGTCGCTCGGGCGGTGAACGGCCGGCTCGCGCCGGAGGTCGTCGTGACGGGCGCGCGGTGGGGGCCGGACGGGTTCGATGCCCGGTTCTCGGCGACCGGTCGGGAGTACGCGTACCGGCTGAACGTCGGGGAGGCGGCCGATCCGTTCCGGGCGCGGTTCGAGTGGCACCGGCCGGGCGAGCTGTCGTTCCCCGCCATGCGGCGGGCGGCGCGGGACCTGGTCGGAGAGCACGACTTCGCCTCGTTCTGCCGGGCGCCCCAGGGGGATCGGTCCACCGTTCGGACGCTCTCGCGGCTCGCCCTGCGGCGGGACGGGAATCGGATCCGGGTCACCGCGCGGGCCGACGGGTTCCTGCACCAGATGGTTCGGAGCCTGGTGGGGACGCTCGTGGTCGTGGGGGAGGGGCGGGTGCCGCCCGACGCCATCCCCGGCGTCCTGGCGGCCCGCGACCGGGCGGCGGCCGCGCCGGTGGCGCCTGCCCACGGCCTGACACTGGAGCGCGTGTTCTACGGGCGGCGGGAACCCCGGCCGACCGACCGCCGATGACGGCGTCGCCGGCTACCGGGTCCGGGGGAACCCCAGGTCGATCGAGCTGGTGGCGGGGTCCGGCCACCTCGACGTCACGACCTTGCCCCGCGTGTAGAAGTGGACGCCCTCCGGCCCGTACATGTGGGTGTCGCCGAACAGCGACCGCTTCCACCCGCCGAACGAGAAGTACCCGACCGGCACGGGGATCGGCACGTTCACCCCGACCATGCCGGCGTCCACGTCGAACTGGAACTGCCGCGCGGCCCCGCCGTCGCGCGTGAAGATCGCGGTGCCGTTCCCGTACTCGTTGTCGTTGACCAGGCGGAGGGCCTCCTCGTAGTCCTTCGCCCGGACCACCGAGAGCACCGGGCCGAAGATCTCGTCGCGGTAGCAGTCCATCTCCGTCGTGACGTCGTCGATCAGCGAGACGCCGAGGAAGAACCCGTCGGAGGACCCGAACAGCTCGTGCTCGCGCCCGTCGGCACGCACCGAGGCGCCCTGGTCGCGGGCGGAGTCGAGGTAGCCGGCGACCCTGTCGCGGTGCTCCTTCGTGACGAGTGGTCCCATCTCCGAGTCGGGCTCCATGCCGCCGCCGATCCGCAGGCGCGGCAGCCGGTCGAGGATCGCCTGCACGAGTGGCTCGGCGACGTCGCCCACCGGGACCACCACGCTGATGGCCATGCACCGCTCGCCGGCCGAGCCGTACGCGGAGCTCACCGCAGCGTCGGCGGCCATGTCCACGTCCGCGTCGGGCAGGACGACCATGTGGTTCTTCGCCCCGCCGAGGGCCTGAACCCGCTTGTCGTGCTGCGTTCCGGTCGTGTACACGTGCCGGGCCACGGGCGTCGACCCGACGAACGACACCGCCTGCACGTCCGGGTGCTCCAGCAGCCGGTCGACCACGACCCTGTCGCCGTGGACCACGTTGAACACGCCGTCCGGAACCCCGGCCTCCTGCAGCAGCTCGGCCACGAGCACCGACGGCCCCGGATCCTTCTCCGATGGCTTCAGCACGAAGGTGTTCCCGCACGCGATGGCCGCCGCGAACATCCACATGGGCACCATGGCGGGGAAGTTGAACGGCGTGATCCCCGCCACGACGCCGAGCGGCTGTCGGATCGAGTAGACGTCGACGCCGGTCGAGGCCTGCTCGGTGAACCCGCCCTTCAGCAGCTGCGGGATGCCGCAGGCGAACTCGATGTTCTCGAGGCCCCTCGCCACCTCGCCGAGCGCGTCCGACAGCACCTTCCCGTGCTGCCGGGTGATCAGCTCGGCGATGTCGCGACGGTGGTGGTCCACGAGGTCGTGGATCCGGAACATGATGTCGGCCCGCTTCGACAGCGAGGTGGCCCGCCAGGCGGGGAACGCCTCCTTCGCCGTCTCGACGGCCCGGTCCACCTCCTCCACGGAGGCGAAGTCGACTTCGTGGGTCGTGACGCCGGTCGCCGGGTCGAACACCGGCCCCGTGCGGCCGGACTCGCCGGGCATGATCTTGCCCCCGACGAAGTGGCTGATGCGCTCCATGCCGGTCACCTCCTAGACGAACCGCCCGCCGGCGGTCTCAGCACATGGTATGTCCGGCCGCACCCTCACATGCCTGCGGGTCGGCGACCCGCGGTCGGAGGTCGCTCGGCCGATGGCCCGAGTTCCCGCGACGAACGTCTCGTTGACAGGCCCTGGTTGGGCCGGTAGGGTGACGCAACTGGCTGACCAGACGACTGGAGGCCGCGACGTTTTTGTCGCGGCCTTTTTTCGTGTCGAGAAAGGCATACAGCGCATGCACTTCGACGCCTACGTCGCCATCGCGGGGCTGATCGTGGGGTTCATCGTGGGGCTCACCGGCATGGGTGGTGGCGCCCTCATGACCCCGATCCTCGTGCTCGTCTTCAAGGTGGAGCCGCTCACCGCGGTGTCCAGCGACCTGGTGGCGGCCCTCGTGATGAAGCCCGTTGGAGGCCTGGTCCACGCCCGCCGCGGAACCGTGAACTACTCGCTCGTGAAGTGGCTGATGATCGGGTCCGTGCCCTTCGCGTTCGCCGGCGTGTTCGTGCTGCGGGCCCTGGGAAACAACGCCACGCTCGAGACCGACCTGAAGTTGATCCTCGGCATCGCCCTGCTGGCCGCGTGCGGGTCGATGATCGTGCGCGCCCAGATGCAGCGCCGGCGGGTGGTGCTCGGGCTGTCCGACGGCGCGGACGGCCGTGTCGCCGATCTCCACGTCAAGAAGGTCCCGACCCTTCTGATCGGCGCGCTGGGCGGCCTGGTCGTGGGCATGACCTCCGTCGGCTCCGGTTCGCTGATCATCGTGTTCCTGCTATTCCTGTACCCGCGGCTCACGGCGCCGTCGCTGGTGGGCACGGACCTGGTGCAGGCGGTTCCACTCGTGGCCTCCGCGGCCCTCGCGCACATCCTGTTCGGCGACTTCTCGCTCGGCCTCACTGCCTCGATCCTGGTCGGCAGCATCCCCGGCGTGTATATGGGCGCCCGGTACTCGAGCCGCGCCCCCGACGCCGTGATCCGAAGGGCGCTGATCTTCGTGCTGCTGGCCTCGGGGCTGAAGCTCGTGGACGTCCCGACCAACTGGCTCGGCTGGAGCATGGGCATCCTCGCCCTGGTGTGGTTCGTGATCCCGTTCGTGCTGCGCAAGCTGCACGTGCGGGTGCCCCGGCCGGCGTGGCTGGGGGCCGGCGTGGCGCCGGCGGCCCGTCAGGGAGCGCTCGTGCCTGCCCGCGTCGGTGCCGGTGAGGGCGTGGCCCTGGAGTCCGATCGGTAGGTCCGGCCGGACCCGCCTGGGGCTCGTTCCAGGCACGGCTTCCTTTGACGGTCGAGCGTTGCCGCAGGTAGCATTGGGCGTCGGCCGCCCCCGGCCGCTTTCTTTTCGTTATGACGACCTCACGCACCTACAGCCCTCGTCCGCGCGACATCGAGCGCCGGTGGTACGTCGTGGACGCCGACGGCGCCGTGCTCGGCCGCCTCGCCTCCGAGGTTGCCTCGGTCCTGCGCGGCAAGCACAAGCCCATCTACGCCCCGCACGCCGACACCGGCGACCACGTGATCGTGGTCAACGCGGCCGGCGTCCGCCTCACCGGCGGCAAGGAGGGCGCGAAGGTGGCCTATCGCCACTCGGGGTACCCGGGCGGGCTCACGGCCGTGGGGTACTCGAGGCTCATGGCTGAACGGCCGGCGTTCGTCGTCGAGAAGGCGGTCAAGGGCATGCTGCCGAAGAACCGACTCGGCCGTTCCATGGCCCGTAAGCTCATGGTGTACGCGGGCCCCGAGCATCCGCACGCGGCGCAGAAGCCCGAGGCGCTCGCGCTCGGAGCGGTCCCGGCGTGGCACGGGCTCCCCACGCCGGAGCCGAAGGCCGACAGGCC
This sequence comes from uncultured Actinomycetes bacterium, assembly GCA_963772375.1. Taxonomy (GTDB): domain Bacteria; phylum Actinomycetota; class UBA4738; order UBA4738; family JACQTL01; genus DATBHM01. The sequence goes on along the minus strand of CAVYXG010000004.1, from coordinate 608,132 downwards.
GGCGCGGTCGCCGAAGAAGGCGGCCCCGAAGGGCCCCACCGCGAAGCCCACCGCCGCCAAGCGGTCCGCGACGACCCGCACGCGCTCCACGGCGGGGTCCGGCGCGAAGTCCACGGCGAAGACCACGGCGAAGGCGCCGGCCGCCAAGACGGCTGCGAAGCGCTCGTCCGCCGAGCCCGAGGCGACCACGAAGACCAGGCGGACGCCGCGTCGCGCCCGCAAGCAGACCGAGAAGGCCGAGAAGGAGTAGCCGGTGGCAGTCGCGTCCCCCTCCTCAACCACGAACGGCACGGGCCGCCGCAAGGAGGCCGTCGCCCGAGTCCGCGTCGTCCCCGGCTCCGGCCGGTTCGAGCTGAACGGGCGGACGCTCGAGGAGTACTTCCCGACGCGGGCCCACCGCATGATCGTGGCCACGCCCCTTCGGGTGGCCGGCCTCGACCGGGAGCTCGACGTGATCGCCCGCATCCACGGCGGCGGCGTCAGCGGGCAGGCCGGGGCGCTCCGCCACGGCATCGCCCGGGCCCTCATCGAGATGAACCCCGAGCTCCGCGGCGCCCTCAAGTCCGAGGGGTTGCTCACCCGCGACGCCCGGGAGAAGGAACGCCGGAAGTACGGCCTGAAGAAGGCCCGCAAGGCGCCCCAGTACTCGAAGCGCTAGCCCTCGGAGGGGCCGGGTTCGGTCTCGGCGTTCGTCCAGTCCGTCTCGGCGCCGAGCTCCTCCCCGTCGTGCACCCGCAGACGCCCGGAACGGATCTCCTCGATGATCATGAGCGCCTGGACCTCGAACTCCACGGGGACGTACACGAACACCGGCCCCATGCGGTACGGGCCCTCGCCCTCGCCCTTCAGGACGACGGGGATGCCGTCGGCCTCGAGGCGCCCGCGCAGGAGGTATCCGTCGGAGATCGACCGGGTGCTGTCGACCAGCACGAGGCCCCCCGACAGGGGGGCGCCGTTGCCGGGGGCGCCGTCCATGGACCCCATTGTGACCGTTCCGGCGGGGATTCGACCCGACGCCGGATTCCCGGACGGACGCCGTCCGGACGCGGGGTAGGCTGACCGCCGCATGGGACGGTTGTTCGGGACCGATGGCATCCGCGGCGTCGCCGGCCGCGACCTGACCGGCGAGCTCGCCTACCGGCTGGGCGCGGCGGCGGTTCGCGTGCTCGGGATGCACCACGGCGGCGCGCACCCGGAGGTCGTCGTGGGCCGGGACACGCGGGCGAGCGGGGACTTTCTCGAGGCGGCGCTCGCGGCCGGGATCTGCTCCGCCGGCGGGAACGTCCTGCTGGCCGGGGTGCAGACGACGCCGGCGGTGGCGTTCCTCACCACCTCGCTCGGGGCGAACGCCGGCGCGATGATCTCCGCCTCCCACAACCCGCCGGAGGACAACGGGATCAAGTTCTTCTCTCAGACGGGCTACAAGCTGCCCGACGCGCTCGAGGACGAGATGGAGGTCGCGCTCGAGGAGCCGGCCCTGGTCGCCTCGGGGGTCGACGTCGGGAGGATCCGGCCGATCCCCGACGCCCGCGAGCGCTACATCGACCACCTCGTGGGCGCCGCGGCTGCGCCGCTCTCGGGCATGCGCATCGTCGTGGACTGCGCGAACGGCTCGGCGTCCGGCGTGGCCCCGGAGGCGCTCCGGTGGCTGGGGGCGGAGGTCCACGTGCTGGGCGACGACCCCGACGGGCGCAACATCAACGTGGGCGTGGGCGCCATGCACCCCGAGGTCGTCGCGGCCGAGGTCGTCCGCCTCGGCGCCGACGCGGGGGTGGCCCACGACGGCGACGCCGACCGGGCGCTGTTCGCGGATGCGAACGGGAACGTGGTCGACGGCGACCAGGTGCTGGCGGCGTGCGCAACGGCGCTTCGGGACGACGGCCGCCTCCGCGGGAACGCGGTCGTGACCACCGTGATGGCCAACCTCGGGTTCCGCATGGCGATGGAGGACGCGGGCATCGAGGTGCTCGTGACCAAGGTCGGGGACCGCTACGTGCTGGAGGAGATGCTCCGGTCGGGCGCCGTGCTCGGCGGCGAGCAGTCCGGGCACGTGATCTTCTCCGAGCACGCCACGACCGGGGACGGGGTCCTCACGGCCATCGTGTTCCTGTCGCTCGCGGCGAAGGCCGGGCTGACGGTCGCCGATCTCGCGGGTCGCATGCAGCGCTACCCCCAGGTGCTCGAGAACGTCCGGGTTCGGGACCGGGGAGCGCTGGAGGGGGCGGCCGACGTGGATGACGCCATCGCGGCGGCCGAGGCCGCTCTCGGTGAACGCGGCCGCATCCTGGTCCGGCCCTCGGGGACCGAGCAGCTCGTCCGCGTGATGGTCGAGGCCGAGACCGAGGACGAGGCCCGCCGCCATGTTGACGCCATAGCCGACGTGGTCCGCCGAACCCTCGGCTGACGCGGGCGTCGCCCGGTTCCGGCGGCGTCGGATTCGGGCCGTTCGTCCCAGTTCGAACGACCGATTGAGACGAAACGGGCCACTGGTACCATCGACCGGTCATGTGCGGCATCGTCGGGTACGTCGGTTCCGACGAGGCGCTTCCCATCATCCTGGAAGGGCTTCGCCGTCTCGAGTACCGCGGGTACGACTCCGCGGGCGTGGCCGTCGTGGACGGCACCCTCACGGTGCGCAAGCGGGAGGGCAAGCTCGCCGAGCTCGACGCGGTCCTGGCCCACGACCCCGTCCCCGGCGGCACCATCGGCATGGGCCACACGCGGTGGGCGACGCACGGCGTCCCCTCCGACCGGAACGCGCACCCCCACACCGACTGCACCGGCAAGGTCGCGGTCATCCACAACGGGATCATCGAGAACTTCGCCCAGCTCAAGCGGGAGCTCGAGAAGGTCGGGCACGAGTTCGACTCGGACACCGACACCGAGGTGGTCGCCCACATGCTCGAAGACGCGTTCGACGGAGACCTCGGCGACGCGGTGCGGAGCGTGGTCCGCCGGCTCGAGGGCGCCTACGCGATCGTCGTGCTCCACGCGGACGACCCCGACGTGGTGGTCGGCGCGAAGGTGTCGAGCCCGCTGATCATCGGGCTCGGCTCGGACGAGAACCTCCTCGCCTCGGACATCCCCGCCGTGCTCAGCCGGACGCGTTCGGTGATCCCGGTCGAGGAGGGCCAGGTCGTCGAGCTCCGGCCGGGGGGCGTCCGCATCACCGACTTCGACGGCGCCGAGCTCCATCCCACGCCGCTCGAGATCGACTGGGACGTGGCCCGCGCGCAGAAGTCGGGCTACGACGACTTCATGCTCAAGGAGATCCACGAACAGCCGTCCGCCGTCCGCGACACCCTGGTGGGTCGCATCGACTCCGGCGGGCACCTCGCGCTCGACGAGCTGACCATGAGCGAGGACCGCCTCCGCGACGTCGACAAGGTGTTCGTCGTCGCGTGCGGGACGGCGTTCCACTCGGGGCTCGTCGCGAAGTACGCGATCGAGCACTGGGCGCGGCTCCCGGTCGAGATCGAGATCGCGTCGGAGTTCCGGTACCGCGACCCCGTCCTCGACGCGAACACCCTGACGCTCGGCGTGTCGCAGTCGGGCGAGACGATCGACACGCTCGAGGCCGTGCGGCACGCCCGCCACCAGCAGTCGCACGTCATCGCCATCACCAACACGGTGGGCTCGTCGATCGCGCGCGAGGCCGACGGCATCCTGTACACGCACGCCGGGCCCGAGGTGGGCGTGGCCGCGACGAAGACGTTCGCGACGCAGATGGTGGCGCTCGACCTGCTCGCGCTGTACCTGGGGCAGGTCCGCGGCACGAAGTTCCCCCACGAGATCGCCGAGATCGTCGCGGAGCTCCGGACCCTGCCGGAGAAGGTCGAACGTGCGCTGGAGCTCGATGCAGAGGTTCGTGCTCTGTCGGAGCGGTACGCGGACGCGAGGGACTTCCTGTTCATCGGGCGCCACACCGGGTACCCGGCGGCGCTGGAGGGCGCGCTCAAGCTGAAGGAGATCTCCTACATCCACGCGGAGGGCTATCCGGCCGGCGAGCTGAAGCACGGCCCGATCGCCCTGATCGAGGACGGGGTCCCCGTGGTGGCGGTGGCCACCGAGTGTCACGTCTACCCCAAGGTGCTGTCGAACATCCAGGAGGTCAAGGCGCGCGGCGCCTCGGTCATCGCGGTGGCGACCGAGGGCGACCGGCAGATCGCCGACCTCGCCGACCACGTGCTGTACGTCCCCCGGACGCCGGAGCTGCTCGCCCCGGTCGTGGTCAGCGTCCCGCTGCAGCTCCTGGCGTACCACATCGCCAAGATCAGGGGCTGCGACGTGGACCAGCCCCGCAACCTGGCCAAGAGCGTCACGGTCGAGTAGGGCTGCCCTCAGGCCTGTCCGGCGGCATCCGGCTCCTTCGCCACCAAGCTGGAGGCGAGCCACGAGCGCCCGGCGGCCAGCGCCTCCTCCAGGGCCGTCGCACGGCCCTGCTCCCACAGGGCTTCGATGCGTTCCTCGGGCAGGACCCCCGTCAGCGCCTCGCGGACATCGATGAGGCCGACGGTCAGTGGCGGTGCCTCGCCTTCCTCGTCCTCGCGCACGCGCTCGATCGTCCCCCCGAGCCTGGCGCCGAGCTCCGGGTCGCCACCCTCGATGGCGAGCAGCGCGGCGCCCTGCATGCACACGGTGATCCCCAGCCGGTGGCCGAGGACGACGTTTGCGTCGAGGCTCTCGAGCGCGGCGGCCATCGCCCGCGGGAGGTCTCCGTCCTCCTTCGCCAGCGCCACCAGCATGGACGAGGCCTGCGAGACGCCCCACAGCTGACGCCCCCGGCGGAACGTCTGGAGGGCCTCTTCGACCGATTCGCGGTTGCGCGCCCGGTCTCCGCCGAGGACGTACCCCATCATCCCCAGGGCGGTGTTCGCGAAGGCGAGATTCGTCTCGTCGCCGAGTTCTCGATATCGGTCCGCCGCGCCCTCCAGGAGGTCCTTCGCCCCCACGACGTCGCCGGCGACGAAGTGGGCGAACGACAGGTTGTAGTACGCCTCCGCCTCCCCCGGGCGGTCGCCGAGGTCGCGCGAGAGCGCCAGCGCCTCCTCGTACGGCCGCCGAACGAACTGCGGCTCCCGCTGCCAGTACGCGAGGTTCCCGAGCGCCGTCAGGCCCCTCGCCCGGGCCACGGTCGGCTCCCGTGCGGCCGGCAACGCCAGGAGCTCCTCCGTGGACCGGCGCCCCTCCGCGAGATGGTTGCGCATGAGCCAGAATCGCCACAGGGCCCACGCCATCATGAGACCGGCCTCCGCATCCCCGGCGTCGATCGACCGGCGAACCGCGGCCCGCAGGTTGTCGTGCTCCAGTTCGAGACGGTCGAGCCAGCCCTCGTCCCGGTTGGTCAGCTCGGGCGCCGCCCGCTCCGCCAGCGCGCGGAAGAACGCGAGGTGCCGGCGTCGGAGGGGGTCGCCATCGTCGACAGCGAGTGCCTCGGTCGCGAACTCCCTGATGGTCTCGAGCATGGCGAACCGGACCTCGCCGCGACCCGGCTCGATCCTCACGAGGCTGTTGTCCACCAGCGTGCCCAGCCCGGACAGGGTGTCGATCCCGAGCTCGCCTGCCGGGTCCGTGACCGCCTCTGCCGCCTCGAGCGTCCAGCCGCCGAGGAAGACCGAGAGCCGGCCGAACAGGCGCTGCTCCGGGGGTTCGAGGAGGTCGTAGCTCCACCGGATGGTCTCGCGCAGCGCCCGCTGCCGTGCCGGAAGGTCCTGCGGACCTCCGATGAGGACCGCGAGGCGGCGCTCGAGCCGCCTCAGCATGTCCGCCGGCGAGATGAGCTTCACCCGCGAGGCGGCCAGCTCGATGGCGAGCGGGAGCCCGTCGAGCCGCGCACAGACCTCGGCGATGGCGGCGGCGTTCGTCTCGGTGAGCGCGAACCCGGGGGCGACGGCCGCACCCCGCTGCACGAACAGCGACACCGCCTCGAACTCCGAGAGCATCTCGTCCGGGCGGAGCCCCGCGGGGTCGGGCATCCGGAGCGGAGGAACGGGGAGCTCCTGTTCGCCGGACAGCCGGAGCGCCGCACGGCTCGTGACGAGGACCCGGAGCCCGGGAGCGACCCGGAGCAGGTCGGTGACGAACGGGGCCGCCGGCAGGATCTGTTCGAAGTTGTCCAGGACGAGGAGCGTCTCCCGTTCGCGGAGGGCGTCCTCCACCGCCTCCCTGATGGGCCGCCCGGGGTCCTCCCGGACGCCGAGCGAGCGGGCGATCGTGGGATGGACCAGCTCGGGATCTGTGATGGGCGCGAGCTCCACGAAGAAGGCGCCGTCCGGGAACGACGGCATGGCCCTCCGAGCGGACTCGATCGCGAGCCGGGTCTTGCCGCAGCCGCCCGGTCCGGTCAGCGTCAGGAGCCGCGTCCCGGTGAGGAGCTCTCCGATCTGCGCCAGCTCGCGCTCCCGCCCCACGAAACTGGTGAGGGGCGTCGGCAGGCCGCTCGGTGCGTCGAGGGTCCGGGGCGGCGGGAACTCCGACGGCAGCCCGTCCACGACGAGGTCGCTCAGCTCCTCGGTGTTCGCCAGGTCCTTCAGACGGTGGCGGCCGAGCTCCCGGACGGCGACGCCGTCGGGCAGCTGCTGTTCGATCAGTGCCCGTGTCGGCCTCGACAGGAGGATCTGCCCACCGTGACCCGCGGCGGCGATTCGCGCGGCCCGGTGAACGTCGATCCCGACGTAGTCGTCGCCTCCCGGATCGCCCTCGCCGGTGTGGAGACCCATCCGGACGCGGACCGGCGCCGGCCACGGCTCGGCGGCCAGCTCCCGCTGGGCCCGGACCGCCGCCGCGGCCGCAGCGGTCGCGCTCTCGAACACCGCGAACATCGAGTCGCCCTCCGTTCGGACGTCGACCCCGCCGGCCTCCCGGACGGCGTCGCGGAGGATGCGGTTGTGCGTCTCGACGACGGCCCGCCAGGCCGCTCCGAGCTCCCACACCAGACGGGTCGAGCCCTCGATGTCGGTGAACAGGAAAGTCACCGTTCCCGTCGGGAGGTCGGGGTTCGTCATGATGTCCGAAGCCTAGGGGACGAGGGTTGGGCCCCGCGACCGACCCCGGACGTACAATCGCCCACGGCACGGGAGGGGGCAGATGTGAGTGACCAGTCGCTGCTCGAGCGGGGCCGCGAGGCGCTCGAGCGACACGACTGGCGGGTTGCGTACGAGACCCTGACCGAGGCCGATCGGCAGGGGAGCCTGTCGGCGGAGGGCCTCGGGCTGCTGGCGCGTGCCGCGTACTGGACCGCCCGGCCCGACGAGACCGTCGATGCGTTGGAGCGGTCGTTCGCCGCCCACCTCGACGCGGGCGACTCCCGGGCCGCGGCGATGGCCGCGTTCCGGGTCGCGGAGCAGCACGGCATGCGGATGTCCCTGTCGCAGGCCCAGGGGTGGGGGGCGCGCGCCATGCACCTGGCCGAGGGCCACGCGGATTGGCCGGTCCAGGGGTGGCTGCTGTGGATGGGCGGGCTCCTGAGCTGGTTCGCGGGGGACTTCGATGCGGCCGTGGTGAGCTACGACGGCGCACTCGATCACGCGGCGAGCACGGGGGATCGGGACCTGCACGGCATGAGCCTGCACGACAAGGGCCACGCGTTGTGTCTGCTGGGCAGGATCGGTGAGGGCTCCCGGCTGCTCGACGAGGCCATGGTGTCGGTGGTCGGCGGCGAGCTCGATCCGGACACGGCCGGCTACATCTACTGCGGCATGATCGGAATCTGTTCGAAGCTCGGCGACTACCGGCGGGCCGCGGAGTGGACCGCTGCGACGCTGCGATGGTGCGAGCGGGAATCCGTGCCGGCGTTTCCTGGCGTCTGCCGGATCCACAAGGCCGAGCTGCTGCGGCTCGCGGGGTCGCTCGCGAAGGCTGAGGAGGAGGCCCGGCTCGCGTGCGAGGAGCTGCCCCGGTACAGCTTCTACTCGGGCCTCGGACCGGCGAACTACGAGATCGGCGAGGTCCGGCGCCGGCTCGGGGATTTCCCCGGCGCGGAGGAGGCGTACGTCCGTGCGAACGAATACGGGCTCACGCCGCAGCCGGGGCTTGCCCTCCTGCGGCTGGCGGAGGGCAAGGTGGAGGCTGCCGCGTCCGGCATCCGTCAGGCGCTGGTTGAGGTCGTCGGGAACCACTGTCTCCGGGTCCGTCTGCTGGCAGCCCAGACGGAGATCGCGGTTGCGGCCGGCGATCTGGAGACCGCGACCGCTTCCTCCGGCGAGCTCGACTCGCTGATCGGCGAATTCGACGCGACCTCGATGCGCGCCATGGCGAGCCGCGCCCGCGGCTCGGTCCTGTTGGCCCGGGGTGACGCAGCCGGTGCCCTCGCCGATCTCCGGGAGGCGTGCCGTGCATGGCAGGAGGTGGACGCCCCGTACGAGGTGGCCGACGTGCGGCTCCTGCTCACCGAGGCGCATCATCGGCTCGGCGACGATGGCGCTGCGGCCATGGAGGCCGGGTCGGCGCTGCGGGCGTTCCAGCAGCTGGGCACCGAGCCGGCCGCCGCAGCAGCAGCGGCGCTCCTGGCGGAAGCCGCACCGTCGCGTGCTCCGCAACGCATCATGCGGGGGTTCATGTTCACCGACATCGTGAAGTCCACCGACCTGATCGGCGTGATCGGGGACGAGGCGTGGGAGCACCTGCTGGCCTGGCACGATCAGCAGCTCCGGTCCCTGTTCGCGATGCACGGGGGTCACGTGGCGCACCACACCGGCGACGGGTTCTTCGTGGCGTTCGACGACGCCCGAGCCGCGGTCGCCTGCGCGATCGCGGTGCAGCGTGCGTTGACGGACCACCGCCACGCACACGGGTTCGCACCCCAGGTTCGTGTCGGCGTCCATGTCGCCGAGGCGACGCGCCGCGGCGACGACTACAGCGGCGTCGAGGTCCATCGGGCCGCCCGGATCGCGGCCCTGGCCGGCGGCGACGAGATCCTCGTGACCGCATCGACGGCGACCGCTGCCGGGCTCGCCGATCGTGACCTCGGCGACGCTCGCGCCGTCTCCCTGAAGGGATTCCCGGAGCCGGTCGACGTGCGCACCGTCCGGTGGCGGGCTGAGCCCCCGTCGCGGGCCGACCCCGAGTAGACCCGCCGTGCATCGGATCGCCCGAGCCCTCCGCGTGAACCCCGGCGAGGGCCGGGTGGTGTTCCCGATGCTGGGGATGATGGTCCTGGCCTGGGCGGGATTCTCGATCGGTGGGAACGCGGTGGAGGGGCTCCTGTTCGCCCGGTTCGGGCCGACGGCCCTGCCGTACCTGTTCGTGGGCCTCGGCGTCGTCACCGCCGCGGTCATGCTCGCGATGAACGCCCTGCTCGCCCGCCGCCGGCCCCAGCGCCTGCTGTTGACGTTCCTGCCGGGAATGGCCGCGGCGGTCCTGGGCCTCCGCGCCGTGCTGGCGGTGGGGGCGCGATGGGTGTACCCGGCGTCCTGGCTGGTCATGATGGTCTTGTGGACCCTGGTTGGGGTCGTGACCTGGGGCATCGCGGGCGCCGTCCACGACACGCGCCAGGCCAAGCGCCTGTTCCCCCTGTACGGGGCGGGGCTGATCCTCGGAACGGTGGTCGGCGGCATCGCCACGGCTCCCCTCGCCGGGTGGATCGGCGCCGAGAACCTTCTCTTCCTGTGGGCGGCCGCCGTGGCCGCGTCGTTCGCGCTCGCCCGCGCCGGGCTCCGGGCAGGGGGGGCGGCGGGCTTCGCTCGGAGCACCGCTCGCCGGGCCGGCCCCTCGATGTGGGCGCGCGTCGCCGAGGGCGCCCGGTCCGTCCGGGCGTCGCCCCTGCTGCGGTGGATGGCCGTCTCCCTCGCCGTCTTCGCGGTGCTCTACTTCACGGTGTCGTTGCTGTTCGCGCGGGCGGCGACGGCGAAGTTCCCGAGCGCCGACCGACTGGCCGGGTTCCTCGGGCTGTTCATGGCCCTCGGCAGCGGCACCGCGCTCCTCGTCTCGCTCTTCGTGTCGAACCGGCTGTACGCGCGGTTCGGCGTGTCCACGATGATCCTGGCGCTCCCCGTGGTGTACGCGGCGGGGTTCGCCGGGCTCGCCGTGTCGATGGCGTTCGGCGTCGTGCTGGTGTTCCGGTTCGTCCAGATGGTGTGGGTGAACGGCGTGTGGGCCGGCGCCTGGCAGGCCCAGTACAACGTGGTGCCGCCCGAACGCCGGGATCGGACGCGGGCGTTCATCGACGGCGTCGCGCTGCAGGCGGGGGTGGCGACGGCGGGGATCCTGTTGATCCTCGCGCAGACCGTGCTCCCCAGCCGCGCGCTGGCCTTCATCGGGCTCGCCGCCGCCGTCCTGGGAACCGGCGCCGCCTGGCAGGCCCGCCGCGTGTACGTGCGCGCGCTCGTCGACGCCCTTCGTGAGGGGAACCCGGAGGTGTTCGTGGCGGAGGAGGAGCCCTTCGGGGGGATCCGCCGCGACGCGGCGGCCTTGGCCGCCGTGCGGGCGGGCGCCGCCAGCACCGATCCGGCGGTCCGCCGCGTGGCCATGGAAGTGCTCGCCGCGAGCCCCGATCCCGACGCCCGCACCGAGCTGGTGCGGGGCCTCGACGACGACGACGCGTCGATCCGGGCGGCAGCCCTCCGGGGGCTCGCCCGGTGGCCGGGCACCGAGGACGTCACCCTGTCGGCGGCACGCCTGGCCCGGGACCCCGACCCGGACGTCCGGCGGGCGGCCGTCGCCGTGCTCGCCACGGCCGGGACCGCGCCCGCCGGAGCGGCAGCGCTGCGACGGGTGCTCGATGACCCGGACGCCGGTGTTCGCTCCGCCGCCGCCGGTGCCCTGTTGGCGGACGGGGACGGCCTCGAGGCCAACGCCACGCTCGAGGGGATGACGGTCTCGGCCGATCCCGCCGACCGGGCGGCCGCGTTCGCCGTCCTGATCGCCCGGGGAGGGATCGAGCCGGTGGCGTCCGGCCTCGGCGACCCGGACCCGGGCGTCCGGGCGGCCGCCGTCTCGGCGCTCCCGGCGCCACCGCCTGCCGGGGCCGCCCCGGCCCTGGTGCGGGCGCTCGGCGACCACGACCCCGACGTGCGCGCCGGCGTCGTCGAGGCGCTCGTCCGCACCGGAGCCGGCGGCCGCGATGCGGTCGAAGAGGCCGTGGCGGTTCCGGACCGGGAGGCGGCGGCGATGGCCGTGCTGTCCCGCCTGGACGGCACGTCGCCCGGGCGGATCCGGGCCTACGCGGAGCGGGAGATCGCGGAATCGGTGCGGTACGGCGACCTCCTCCGGCGGTTGCCCGGCGGCCCCGACGCCCGGCTGGCCCCCCTCGTGCACGCCCTCCGCGACCGGGCGGCCGCCCACGGCGTGAACGCGCTCGCGGTGGCGGGTGGCAGGTGGGATGCGGGCGCGGTCCGGGCCGCCGTGGAGAACCTGGCGAGCTCCGACAGCGGCCAGCGGGCCAACGCCCTGGAGACATTGGACGCCGTCGGGGACCCGAACCTCGTCCGGCCCCTGATCCGGTCGTGGGAGGCGCTCGCGCCGTCCGGGTCCGACGCGGATCCGCCCCTCGCCGACGCGCTGGGGGATCCCGACCCGTGGGTGCGGGCGTCCGCGGTCGTTGCGGCCTCCGCCCGGCCGGGGTTGCGATCGGCGATCGGCACGCTCGCCCGCGACGACCCCGATACGCTGGTCCGCGACACGGCCGCGGCCGCCGCGGCGGGAGAAGGAGCGATGGAGACGCTGGCGAGCCTTTCCCTCATGGAACGCGTGGTGTTCCTGCTCCGGGTTCCGCTGTTCGCGAGGCTCGCCCCCGCGGACCTCCAACGGGTGGCCGAGATCGCGGCCGAGCGGGTCCACGCGGACGGCGGGACGATCGCCGAGCAGGGGGAGCCGGGGGACGAGATGTTCGTCGTGGTCGCCGGCGAGATTCGAGTGATGGTCCACAACGACGGCGGATCCCCGGTCGAGGTGGCGAGGCGGGGCGAGGGGGAGCCGGTGGGCGAGATGGCCGTCGTCAGCCGGGCGCCGCGCATGGCGAGCCTGGTCGCGGCGGGCGAGGTCCGCCTCTTGGCGATCGACCGGAGGCGATTCGAGCGCATCCTCCGCGACCGGCCCGACGTGGCGCTGGCGGTCATGGACGTGCTGTGCAGCCGACTCCGCGAGTCCTCGGGGGCGCGGCCGGCCGAGGTTGGCGTCTGACCCGCCTCAGGCGACCTCGCGCGCGTACGCGAGGGCTCGTTCGAGCGGCATGTCCCGACCCTCCGCCCACGCGGCAGCCACGGCCGACTCGCCCAGGACCGGCCGTGCCGCGGTCCGCGGGTCGGGGAGGTCGATGAGAGCCGGAGGCGCGTGGCCGCCGGCGGTCTCCTTGATGACATCCGATGCGCCCGCGAGCCGAACCGCCCGGAGGTGGTCGCCGCGGGCGCTCGCCTGCGCGGCCAGGTTGTCGAGCGCGATTCCCATGCCCGTCCGGTTGCCGACCTGCTCCTCGTGGTCGAGGGCCTCGAGGAAGCTGGCGGCGGCGGTGTCGAGGTCGCCGGTCCCGAACGCCACCCTGCCGACGCCGAACAGCGCGTCGGTGATGCCGAAGAGGTCCCCGCGGTCGCGGTGCATCGCGAGGCTCTCGGCGGCCAGGATCGCCGACCGGTCGAGGTCGCCCTGGAGCCGCGCGAGCACCCCCTGGAACCACATGGTGTCGGCCACGCCGCCCTGATCGCCGAGTCGCTCGAAGGCGGCGCGGCAGTCGTCCAGCATCGACAATGCCGCCGCCGTCTCGGTGGCGTAGATCCGCGCGTAGGCCAGGTTGTACGTGGCCTGCGCGATCGCGCGCTCGTCGCCGAGCTCGCGGACGATGTCCATCGCCTCCTCGTAGGCGTCGGTGAACGCGGGGACGTCCGACTGCCAGTAGGTCACGCTGCCGAGGGCCGTGAGCGCTCGGGCACGCGTGCCGGTCCTCCCCGAGGCGGCGGGAAGCGCCAGCGCCTCCTCGGCCCACCGGCGCCCCTCGGAGAGGTGGCCGTGGAAGTGCCAGAACCGCCAGAGCGCCCCGACCATGCGGAGCGAAGTGTCGGCGTCCCCCTCGTCGACCGCGAAGCGGAGCGCCGACCGGACGTTGTCGTTCTCCAGCTCCAGCTCGTCCAGCCACCGCTTCTGGTCGGCCATTCGCAGGTGGTGCTCGGCCGCCTCGGCCAGGGACAGGAACCGCGCGGCATGCCGCGTCCGCAGGTCTCGTTCCTCCCCGGCCTCATCCAGCCGTTCGGCCGCGAACTCCCGGATGGTCGACAGCATCGAGAACCGCATCCCGTCGCCACCTCCGGGGAGCGTGGTCACCAGGCTCTTGTCCACCAACGATCCCAGGACGTCGATCACGCCCGCCGACTCGTCGTCTCTGTCGGGGATCACCTCCTCGGCCGCCTCGAGGGACCACCCGCCGGCGAACACGGCGAGCCGGCGGAACAGCGTCCGTTCTTCGTCGTCGAGAAGGTCGTGGCTCCAGCCGATGGCCTCCCGGAGGGTTCGCTGCCGGGCGGGCAGGTCGACCGGCCCCCCGGTGAGCAGCTCGAAGCGATGCTCCAGTCGATCGAGGACGGCCTGCGGCGACAGGAGCCTCGTCCGGCAAGCCGCGAGCTCGATCGCGAGGGGGAGCCCGTCGAGACGGCGGCACAGCTCCGCGACCGCGCGGGCGTTCGACTCCGACAGCCGGAAGTCCGGGTCCACGGCCGAGGCCCGTTGGACGAACAGGGCGACCGCCTCGCTGTCCGCGACATCGACGTCCCCCTCCGGAACGGAGAGCGGGGACAGATGCAGTTCCTGTTCGCCGACGATGTGCAGGGGCTCGCGGCTGGTGACGAGGACGCGGAGACGAGGCGATGTGTCGAGCAGGTCCGCCACGATCGGAGCGGCCCCGAGAACCTGTTCGAAGTTGTCCAGGACGAGCAGCAACTCGAGGTCACGGAGGTGGTCCCGGACCGTGTCCAGCACGGGACGACCCCCTTCGGCCCGGGAACCCACGGCGTCCGCGATGCTCGCCGGGACGATCCGCGGATCCGAGATGGAGGCGAGCTCGACGAAGAACGCGCCGTCGGCGTAGTCCTCGACGAGCTCCCGCGCCACGTGGATGGCGAGCCGCGTCTTCCCGGTTCCGCCCGGCCCGGTGATCGTGAGGAGCCCGGGTCCGCGCAGGAGCTCCCGAGCCCGGACCGTTTCCCTTTCACGGGCGACGAACGAGGTACGGGGAACCGGGAGGTTCGTCGGCGGCTCGAGCGAGTGGATGGGCGGGAACTCCGACGGCAGGCCGTCGACGACGACCTGGAAGATCCGCTCCGGGCGGGCCAGGTCCTTCAGCCGGTGCCGGCCGAGGTCACGGAGGGCCACGCCGTCCGTCAACGCCGGCACCAGTTCCGCCGTGGCCGAGGACAGCAGGACCTGCCCGCCGTGGGCGGCCGAGCAGATCCGGGCGGCGCGGTGGACGTCGAGTCCCACGTAGTCGTCGCCACCGACGACGCCCTCCCCGGTGTGCATTCCGATCCGGACCCGGACCTCCGCGTCGGGCGGCCACGAATGGGCGGCCAACGCACGTTGTGCGGCTACGGCGGCCCCGAGGGCGGATGGGGCGCTGCGGAACACCGCGAAGACGGCGTCGCCCTCGGTCCTGACGTCGACCCCTCCCGTTTCGCGTACCGCGGCCCGCACCAGCCGGTTGTGTTCCTCGAGGACGGCCCGCCACCGGTCCCCGATGGCCTGGATCATCCTGGTGGAGCCCTCGATGTCCGAGAACAGGAACGTCACCGTGCCGGACGGCAGCTCCCCCATGCGGCGGAGCGTACGGGATCGCCCGGGGCAAGGGGGAGGTGGATTCCGTCGCCTCCCCGACGGCGTTCAGCGCACGGCGAGCGGCGCCGAGCGGCACGCGCCGCCCGAGGTCACGAACGCCACTCGGTCGGTCGGCCTGACGTACGCCGTCCCGTCCGGAGTCGGCACGCTCGGCGGGACGTCGAACGTCATCCGGAACGCGTACGCCGCGCCGTGGAGCGGCAGCGGAACCGAGGCGTACGCCGTTCCGGCGCCCACACGGGAGAACACGGCCGTCACCGTCACGGCGGCCGCCGCGATCGAACCCTGGCACTGCCGCCCCTCGATCCGCACGGTCGTTCCCTGCAGGCCGGAGGCGGGCGTCGCGCGGAGGCTGGGATCGGTCCCGGCCGCCTCCCGCTGCCGGGTGAAGGCGCGTTCGATGACGAACCACGCCGGCGAGTGGAACGACGCCACGTCGACGCTCACCGTGATCGCGGTCGCGCCGGGCGTCTCGGTCCTGGCCTCGGCGATCCGGTAGGGGCTCACTCCGGCCCGGCCGATCACGCGCGTATTCGCGCCCAGCGACAGGGGGTCGCCGTCCAGCGCGATGGGGTCCGAGGTCCACTCGATGGACCCCGCGTGCGTGATCGGGATGAGCACCCCCCACGCGAAGTCGAAGACGGCGCTGGCGCCGGGGCCCGGCCCGCTCGACGCGACCAAATCGACCGTAGCGCCGACGGGAACCACCGCGCCGCGGGGCGGGTTCTGCTGGACGACGATGCCGGTGGGAGCCTCCTCGCTCGCGCGCACGTCGACCTTCCCGAGCGCGAGATGGAGCGGCGAGAGCACGCCGCCCGCGTCCTTCGCGGCGATCTCCCGGAGGTCGGGAACCCGAACCTGCCCCGGCGAGAGCACCCCGTGGACCGGTGGCGAGGTGTTGGGACGGCCGGCCGCGTACCCGATGAACCCGCCGATCAGCAGGGTGGCCAGCGCGATCACGACGGTCGGCCAGCCGAGCCGGCGGCGCTGGCGTTCCGGTTCGGCCGGGGGCTGCATGCCGCGCGAGTATCGCACCGACCGCCCGGCGTGCCTGTGGGAAGCTTGCCGCCGATGAACGTGATCGGGCTCGGCGTGGACGTCGTGGACGTCGCGCGCGTGGAGGGGATCCTCGATCGGACTCCCGGATGGTCGAAGCGCTACTTCTCCGAGGCCGAGATCGCGCACTGCGAGGCCTCGGGGCAGCGTGGACGGTGCTACTCGGCCCGGTGGGCGGCCAAGGAGGCCTGCGCCAAGGCGCTCGGCGGCGTCCCGGACGGCCGGTGGCGGGAGATCCAGGTGGTCCGCGCGGCCGACGGCCGGGTGGCGATCCGACTCGACGGCGGCGCCGCGGCCCGCGCCGAGCAGCTCGGCGTCGACCGCGTGCTGGTGTCGTTCTCGCACGAACGAGGCGTCGCCGTCGCCGCCTGTGTGGCGGTCGGGCCGTGAGGCCGATCCTCACGCCCGAGCAGAGCGCCGAGCTCGACCGGTTGAGCGCCGAGCGGGGCGTGACCGTCGATTCGCTGATGGAGTCCGCGGGCCGCGCGGTGGCGAGGGTCGCGTCGACGGGCGGAGCCTACGGCCGGCGGCTGGTCGCCGTGTGCGGCAAGGGCAACAACGGCGGCGACGGGCTGGTCGCCGCCCGTTATCTGCGGCGGTGGGGGATGGGAGCTACCGCTGTCCTCCTCGCTGAGCCGGACGCCTACCGTGGCGCCGCCGCCGTCAATCTCGAACGGGCCCGCTCGGCCGGGGTTCGGATCGTCGGGCCCGAGGCCCTCGGTCGGGAGCTCGCCAGAGCCGACGTCGTCCTGGACGCCGTGGTCGGCACGGGGTTCCGAGGAACCCCGGAGGGGCTGGTCCGCGAGGCGATCGAGGCCATCGACGGCCTGTGGGACCCGAACGTCGTCGCGGTCGACATCGCCTCCGGCGTCGACGGAGCGACCGGGGCGGTCGAGGGACCGGCCGTCGATGCCGACGTCACCGTGACCTTCGGGTCGCTGAAGCCCGGCCACGTCCTCTTCCCGGGCGCCGAGTACGCCGGGGAGGTCAATGTCGAGAACATCGGGTTCCCGGAGGATCTCCTCAGGAGCGACCTCCTCCTGGTCGAAGCCGTGGACGTGCTCGGCGGCCTGCCGCTCCGACCGCCGGACAGCCACAAGCGGTCGACCGGTGTCGTCCTGGTGGTCGGTGGTTCGCGGGACATGACCGGGGCGGTGCGTCTGATGGCCGGCGCGGCGCTGCGGGCCGGCGCCGGGCTGGTCCAGGTCGCGGTCCCCGAGGGCATCCTGCCCGTCGTCCAGACCGGGCTGGTGGAGGCGACGTTCGTTCCGCTCCCCGAGACCCCCTCCGGCGGAATCGCGACGGCTGCGGTCGACGCGCTGCGAGAACGCCTGGCGGACGTGGACGCGGTGGCGGTGGGTCCGGGCCTGGGCAGGGACGAGGAGACGCTGGCGTTCGTGCGGGCGCTGGTGGCGGCGAGCCCGGTGCCGGCCGTCGTGGACGCCGACGGGCTCGCGGCGTTCGCCGGGCGGTTGGACGACCTCGGCGACGCGGCCGACCTCGTCCTCACGCCGCACTCCGGGGAGTTCTCGCGCCTCCGCGGCATCCCCGTCGAGGAGGTGAACGCCGACCGCATCGGCAACGTGCGCGCCATGGCGGGGGAGATCGGGGGCACGGTGCTGCTCAAGGGGAACCCCACCGTCGTCGGTCTCTCCGGCGGGGAGGTCCACGTCAACTCGACGGGAGGCCCGTCGCTCGCCACCGGCGGCACCGGCGACGTCCTCACCGGGATCATCGCCGCCATGCTCGCCCGGGGCGTTCCGCCGGAGGAGGCCGCGACCGCGGGCGCGTTCGTCCATGGGCGGGCGGGCGATCTGGCGGGAGCATTGCTGGGGAACGGGGCGACCTCGCTCGACGTGCAGGCGCACGTCCCCGCGGCGATCAACTCGGTGTGGAAGCTCGAATGACCTCGAGGCGCGCGGAGTCGGCCACCGGGACGTTTCGTCCGACCGTGGCCGAGATCGACCTCGACGCCATCCGCCACAACGCCCGGGCGATGCACCCGGCGGGGTCGGAGCTCATGGCGGTCGTGAAGGCCGACGGGTACGGCCACGGCGCGGTCGAGTCGGCGCGGGCGGCGGTCGAGGCCGGCGCCACGTGGCTGGGCGTCGCGCTGCTGGAGGAGGCCCTCGGCCTCCGCCGGACCGGGTTCGAACAGCCGACCCTGATCCTGTCCGAGGTGCCGAAGGGCTCCGAGGCCGAGGCGCTCAGGGCCGGGGTGACCCTCGCGCTGTACTCGGACGGGGGCCTCGGGCGGCTGGTCGAGGCGGCCGGCGAGACGGGCGTCACGCCCCGCGTCCACGTGAAGGTGGACACCGGCATGCACCGGGTGGGCCGGTTCCCGCCGGAGGCGGCTCCGGCGTTCGTTCGCGAGGCGATCTCGGCCGGGTTCGACGTCGACGGGATCTGGACGCACTTCGCGTCATCCGAGGACGACGCCGAGGTCACGACGATGCAGCTCGAGCGGTTCCTGGCCGTGTGCCGCGAGCTGGAGCGGGACGGCATCCGGCCCCGCTGGCGGCACGCGGCCAACAGCGGCGCGGTGATCCGCGACCCGGCCACCCACCTCGACCTCGTCCGCGTGGGGGTCGCGCTGTACGGACTGTCGCCGGGCGCCGGCCTGGGTGAGCGGGCGGGCCTCCGCCCCGCCATGCGGTGGCGATCCGCGGTCACGCTGGCCCGGCGGCTCCCCGCCGGCGAGGCGGTCTCGTACGGCCTGACCTACCGGCTGGACCGCGACGCGAACGTGGCCACGATCCCCGTCGGGTACGCGGACGGATACCGGCGCGGGCTGTCGTCCCGGGGGGACGTCCTGATCGGCGGCCGGCGCCACCGCGTGGCCGGTGTGATCTCCATGGACCAGCTGCTGGTGGACTGCGGCGACCACCCGGTGGCCGAGGGCGACGAGGTGGTGCTGCTGGGACGACAGGGCGACGAGGAGGTCACGGCCGGCGAGCTGGCGGGCCTGCTGGACACGATCGAGTACGAGATCGTCTGCGGGGTGGGCGCGCGGGTTCCCCGCGTCTACGGTGGTGCGGATGGCTGAACGGCGATCGAGGTGGCGGAAGCGGGCTGCGTGGGCGGCCGGGGTCACCGTGGGGACCGCGGCCGGCGTGGCGGCAACCCGGGCGCTGGTCCGGCGCGAACGGCGCGGGATCGACCCCGAGCGGGGCGAGCTGCTGGCCGAGCTCCCGCCCGACGACCTCGGCCCGGTCCTGGCGCCGGACGGCACGTTGCTGCACGTCCGGGCCGCCGGCGACCCGGACCGCCCAGCCGTGCTCCTCTCGCACGGGTTCAGCCTCGACATGACGACGTGGCACTATCAGTGGAAGGAATGGTCGAAGCGGTACCGCGTGGTGCTGTTCGACCATCGGGGGCACGGGCGGAGCAGCACGTCCGCTGACCGCGACTACACATTGAGGTCGATGGGCGAGGACATCCTCGCGGTCATGGATGCCGCCGTCCCGGACGGACCGGTCGTGCTCGTCGGCCACAGCATGGGCGGGATGGCCATCCTGGAGCTGGCCGAGACCCATCCGGACCTGTTCGGCGACCGGGTGGCAGGGGTCGTCCTGGCCGACACCGCGGCCGGCGAGGTGATCCGGGGCGCGCTCGGGGGACTCCTCGGACGGCTCACGGGCTACCGGATCCCCGACGCGCGAGCCGAGCGCATCCGGGGGTTGATGCAGGAGGGCCGCTCCGACCTGGCGTTCGTGGTCGCGCGGCTCACGAACTTCGGGCACCACGCCTCACCATGGCTGGTCGACTACGTCGCCTCCGTCTCGGGACAGACCCCCGTGGAGGTCTGGACCGACGCCCTGGAGGGCCTGATCGGACTCGACTACCGGCACGCCCTCCAGCACATCCGCGTCCCCGCGCTGGTGATCGTGGGCGACGTGGACCGCCTGACGCCGCCGGTCACGGCGAAGGCCTTGGCCGACGCACTCCCCGACGCCCGGCTGGTCGTCCTCCAGGGCGCCGGCCACCTCACGATGCTGGAACGCCACGAGCAGTTCAACGAGCTCGGCGAGGAGCTCCTGGAGCGCGCCTTCGGCGCGGGCAGCCGTGCCCGGAGGGCGTCGGCGAAGGGGTCGGCCCGGTGACCGGCGGCGCGGACGAACACCCGGAGGGCTCGATCACCGACGTCCCCGGCATCCTCGTCGGGAACGCCACCGACCTCGAGGGGCTGACGGGCTGCACGGTCGTCCTGTGCCCACCGGGCACGGTCGGCAGCGGAGAGGTCCGCGGCGGGGCGCCGGGCACGCGCGAGACCGACCTCCTCCGGCCGGGCATGACCGTGCAAGAGGTGCACGCGGTCGTCCTCACCGGCGGCAGCGCGTTCGGCCTGGCGGCGGCCGACGGCGTGGTGCGGTTCCTGGAGGAACGGGGGATCGGCTACGAGACGTCGGTCGCCCGCGTGCCCATCGTCCCCGCGGCGGTGCTGTTCGACCTCGGTGTGGGGGATGCGAAGGCCAGGCCGGGACCGGACGCCGGGTATGCGGCGGCCGCCGCCGCGTCGACCGGGTTCGACCAGGGGAACGCCGGTGCGGGCACAGGGGCGACCGTGGCAAAGCTCCACGGCCTCGACCGCGCGGTGAAGGGCGGCCTCGGCACCGCCTCGGCCCGGCGGGGCGACGTGGTGGTCGGCGCGGTGGTCGCGGTGAACGCGGTGGGCGAGGTGCTCGACGACGCCGGCGAGATCCTGGCCGGCGCGCTGCCCGGCCCCGACGAGGAACCCGCGCGGCCCGCCGGCTCGCCGAACGGTCACACCGACACGCCCGGGCTGCCGTTCACCAACACCACGATCGGGGTCGTCGCGACCAACGCCCGCCTGTCGAAGGAGCGCGCACACCTGCTCGCGCTGGCCGCCCACGACGGTCTGGACATCGCCATCCGCCCGGCGCATACAATGCACGACGGGGACACCGTCTTCTCCCTCGCCACCGGCGAGACGGATGCCTCACAGTCCGAGATCGAGGAGATGGCGGTGGAGGTCATGGCCCGGGCCATCCGGAACGCGGTGCTACACGCCGCGCCGGTGCCGGGCGTCCCCGCCGCGCGAGCGCCGGGAGGACCCCCCGCATGACCGACGTCGCCACCACGCGAACCCTGTCCGAGGCGGCCGCCGCCGCATCGACCTGTACGAAGTGCCGGCTGTCCGGCGGCCGGACCCAGGTCGTGTACGGCGTCGGCAGTCCGGACGCCGACCTGATGTTCATCGGGGAGGGGCCGGGGTTCCACGAGGACAAGCAGGGCATCCCGTTCGTCGGCGCCGCCGGCCAGCTGCTGAACTCGATGCTCGAGGAGCACCGCATCCCCCGCGACGACGTCTACATCGCGAACGTGATCATGTGCCGCCCTCCCGGGAACCGCGACCCGCTACCCGACGAGATCGAGGCCTGCAAGCCATGGCTCGACGAAAAGCTGCGGCTGATCAGCCCCGCGGTGATCTGCACGCTCGGGAACTTCGCGACGCGGTTCATGCTGAACCGCATGGTCTCGATCTCCCGCGTGCGGGGCGAGCGGTTCACGGTCGACGGCCGGATGGTGATCCCGACGTTCCACCCGGCGGCGATCCTGCACGGCGGCGGCATGGCGTCGAAGCAGATGCAGTCGCTCCGGGACGACTTCGCGGAGATCCGCCGCGCCCTCGACGAACGCGCGGCGGCTCCTCCCGAGCCGCCGGCGGAGGAACAGCTCGGCCTGTTCTGACCCCGGGCGGGCCGGTGGCCGAATGACCGCGGCGCGGGTACCGTCACCGACGATGCCGCTCACCATCGAACTGGTCGTTCCCGCGGCGGCCGACATGCGGGCGCTCGGCGAGGCGGTGGCCTCGGTGCTGCAGCCCGGCGACGTCGTCGCGCTGACCGGCGACCTCGGCGCGGGGAAGACCACGTTCGTCCAGGGCGCCGCGGGGGGACTCGGGGTGGAGGGTGGCCAGGTCACCTCTCCGACGTTCACCCTGGTGAAGGAGTACCGCGGACGCTTCCCGATCTACCACCTCGACGTGTACCGCCTGGACCGGGTCCAGGAGGTCATCGACCTCGGGTTCGAGGAGCTGCTCGACCCCGACGGCGTCGCGTTCGTGGAGTGGGGCGACGCGATCGAGGGGCTGCTGCCCGAGGACCACCTGGAGCTGCAGCTCCAGACGCGGGCCGACGACGACGTCCGGTCGGCCCGGCTCACCGCGGGCGGCAGGTGGGCGGCCCGGTGGGAGCACCTCGAGGCGGCGGTGGCCCCGTGGCGGGAGCCCGTCGCGTGATCGTCCTCGCGATCGAGACCTCCACGCCCCAGACGACCGTGGCGCTCGGCAGCGAGCGCGGGACGATCGCGTCCACCCTGCTGTCCACGGGGCGGTCCCGCCACGAGCTCGTCGTCCCGGCCGTTCGCCACGTGCTCGACTGGTCCGGGACGGACGTGTCGCAGGTGGGCGGTATCGCCGTGGGGATCGGCCCGGGCCTGTTCACCGGCCTGCGGGTGGGCGTCCAGGCGGCGAAGTCGCTCGCCCAGGTCCTCAGGGCCCCGATCGTGGGCCTGCCGTCGCTCGACGTGCTGGCCTCGGCGGTGCGGCACACGAACCGGACGATCTGGTCCGTCATCGACGCGCGGCGCAAGGAGGTCTTCTACTGCCGGTACCGCCCCGTCCCGGGCGGGGTGGCCCGGACGTCGGAGTTCCGCGTGGCGCCGCCGGACCACCTGGTCGCCGAGCTCCAGGCCGATCCCGGCGAGGCCCTGCTGGTGGGCGACGGCGCCCTCCGGTACCGCCATGAGCTCGGGGAGGTCGGTTCGCACGTGGAGTTCGCGTCGGCCTCGCTCGGGTACCCTCACGCTGACTGGCTGGTGGAGCTTTCCATCCCGCGGTTCCTCAGGGAAGAATTCGACCGGGTGGCCGACGTGGTCCCCCTCTACCTCAGGAAGTCCGATGCGGAGATCGCTTGGGACAACCGAGCCCGGCCCGGCTGAGCTCGAGATCGGCCGGATGCGCCGGCGACACCTGAAGGGCATCCTGGCGATCGAGCGCCAGGTGTATCCGCGCCCGTGGAGCCCCAACCTGTTCCTGGCCGAGATGTCCGAGCAGTCGAACCGGACGTATCTGGTCGCGAAGCTCGGCCGCGACGTGGTCGGGTACGCCGGGATGATCTGCTACGGGGACGAGGCGCACGTCACGACGATCGCGGTCGACCCCGAGCATCACCGCCGGAAGATCGGGACGCGACTGTTGTACGAGCTGATCCGCAGCGCCGTGGACCTGGGGGCCCGCGCCGTCTCGCTGGAGGTCCGCGTGTCGAACTGGGGCGCCCAGCGGCTGTACGGGCGGTTCGGGTTCCGGCCGGTGGGCGTTCGCAAGAACTACTACCAGGAGACCAACGAGGATGCCCTGATCATGTGGGTCGACGACGTGCACCTCGCCGAGTACCAGGAACTGCTCGGGCGCCTGGCCGCGCAGGCGTCGCCGGCCTGGAAGGGGAGCCCGGCGTGATCGCGGACGCCGACGAACGGCCGGCCGCCGCGTGAACGTCCTCGGCATCGAGACCTCGTGCGACGAGACCGCCGTCGCGGTGGTCGAGGACGGCCTGCACATCCGGTCGAACCTCGTCTCCAGCCAGCACGACGTGCACCGGAGGTTCGGTGGGGTCGTCCCCGAGCTGGCCAGCCGCGCACACGTCGAGATCCTGACCCCGCTCGTGGAGGAGGCGCTCGACCTCGCCGGGGTCGGGTTCGGTGACCTCGACGGCGTTGCGGTCACGGTGGGTCCCGGCCTGGTCGGGGCGCTGCTGGTGGGCCTCGCCGCCGCGAAGTCGGTCGCGCTCGCCACGGGGGCGCCGTTCATCGGCGTCAACCACCTCGAGGGCCACGTGTACGCGAACTTCCTGGAGACCGGCCCGCCGGAGCCGCCGTACGTGGCGTTCGTGGTCTCGGGGGGGCACACGATGCTGGTCCACATGCCTGCGGCCGACCGGTACGAGGTCATGGGCCAGACGGTCGACGACGCGGCGGGGGAGGCGTTCGACAAGGTCGCGCGGTTCCTCGGGCTCGGCTACCCGGGCGGGCCGGTGCTCGACCGCATCGCGAAGCGGGGGAACCCCGACGCGGTGCGGTTCCCCCGGGCGATGGAGGGGCAGGGGTTCGAGTTCTCCCTGTCGGGGCTGAAGACGAGCGTCATCCGTCACGTCCGGCGGGAGCGCGAGGCCGGGCGGGAGCCCGACCCGGCCGACCTGGCCGCGTCGTTCCAGGAGGCGGTCGTGGACGTGCAGGTGTCGAAGACCGTCGCGGCGGCCCGGGCGAAGGGCGTCGACCGGGTGCTGCTCGGGGGCGGGGTCGTCGCGAACTCCCGGCTGCGCGAACGCATGCGCGCCGCGGCGGACGGGGCCGGCCTCGAGCTGCACGTCCCCCCGATGGAGCTCTGCACGGACAACGCGGCGATGATCGCGTGCGCGGGCGCGTACCGGCTGACCCGGGGGGAACGCACGCCGCTCGACGTCGCCGCCGACCCGGGCCTTCGGCTCGACGCCGCATGAGGGCATTTCTGCCGGACAGAAGTGCGTCGAGGCCCCGCGTGCACGAGAATCCGGGGCCGTGACCACCTTTCTCGTCACCGGGGGCGCGGGGTTCATCGGCTCGCATCTGTCCGACAGGCTGCTCGCCGAGGGCCATCGCGTGGTGGCCGTCGACGACCTGTCCACCGGACGGATCGCGAATCTCACCGAGGCGCGGGGGTACGGGAAGGACTTCACGTTCTACAACATGGACGCCCGGACCGAGGGCCTGCGGACGCTGTTCGACCGGCACCACCCGGAGGTCGTGATGCACCTCGCCGCCCAGGCCGGCGTGCGCCCCTCCATGGAGGACCCCGAACGCGACGCCTCGATCAACGTCCTCGGCCTGCTGAACGTCCTGGGATGCGCGGCGTCCACCGGCGTGCGGAAGATCGTGTTCGCTTCGAGCGGCGGGACGATCTACGGCGAGCCGCGGCGCCTCCCGGTCAAGGAGACGGCGACGTCCGGGTCCCATCCGATGTCGCCGTACGGCATCACGAAGAAGCTCGCCGAGGACTATCTGCGGTTCTTCCACCGGTATCGCGGGCTCGACTACACGGCGCTCGCGCTCGGGAACGTGTACGGGCCGCGTCAGGATCCCTTCGGCGAGGCCGGGGTGATCTCCATCTTCGCCGCGAAGATGCTGTCCGGAGAGACGCCCACGATCTACGGCGACGGGAACCAGACCCGCGACTACGTGTTCATCGACGACGTCGTGCACGCGTTCGCGCTGGCCGCCGACCGCGGCTCGGGGCGCCTGATCAACATCGGCACCGGCCTGGAGACCAGCGTGAACGGGCTGTTCCGCATGCTGGGCGACATCACCGGGTTCCTCGCGCAGCCGCTGTTCGGACCGCTGCCTGGGGGCGAGCTCCGCCGGATCTGCCTGGACAACGAGCTCGCCGGGGAGCAGCTCGGGTGGCGCCCGTGGACGCACCTCGAGGACGGCCTCAAGGAGACGGTCGCGTTCATGCGCGAGGGACTCGAGGACTGACGGTGATGATGTACTGCGGGAGTCCCTTCCCGGCCTGACCCTAGGACTCACGGTGGCGCGGTGGCCGGAGCCCTCCATGGGCGCCGTGCTGCGACCCGTTGTCCGCGCAGATCGTGTAGACGGTGATCGTGTCCTCGGTCGAGTTGTTGACGAACTTCACGCGCCAGGCGTCCTGGGAATTGGGGACGAACGGCTCGCTCGCCACGAGGCGTGTCCCGTTGTCGATGTCCGCGAATCCACCGCTCAGCAACGTGTCGCCCTGGTCGCAGTAGAAGCCGCCTGCGAAGCCCACGTCCCCCTCCGGGCACGTCCCCT
This sequence comes from uncultured Actinomycetes bacterium, assembly GCA_963772375.1. Classification (GTDB taxonomy): domain Bacteria; phylum Actinomycetota; class UBA4738; order UBA4738; family JACQTL01; genus DATBHM01. Next base: position 582,479 of record CAVYXG010000004.1, on the reverse strand, counting down.
GCGCGTTGGCCGAGCCGTCCGTGCTCATCGCGCGGACGTAGATCTCGCTCCGCGCGAACCCCAGCGAGTCCACCCCGTCGAGGGTGTTCGCGTCGGCTGCCTTCCCGGACGCGGCGAGGAACTGGCTCGAGTCCAACCCGTCGAGCTCGTCGGCGTCCACGGCCTTCCCGCCGACGCCGAGGAACGCGGACGAGTCCCGGCCATCGAGCAGGTCCGAGTTCGCGGACGTGGCACCGACGCCGAGGAACGCGGACGAGTTCAATCCGTCGAGGAGCGCTGCGTTGGGCGCCTTCGCGATGATGTTGTTCGGCAGGCGGCCGGTGTCCGCGCACGTGGCGACGAGCTTGCCCGCGCGGTCGCCGGGGCGGCGCGGCAGCCCACGGCGTGGAACCCGTGCACGGATTCGGCGTCGATGCCCGCCCGCGCCAGATGGGATGCGCTCCGCGCGAGGGCGGGCGCCCCGGCGACGATGAGCGCGGTGGCTCCGGCCACGACCACCGTCGTGGCCTGCGAGCGCAACGAGGTCAGCATGGCGTCCTCCCTCCCTGTCGGTTCGCCAGCAACCGGGCCAGTGTGCTCTCCCCGGCGCGCTCGGTCGAGGCAATCGGGCGGAGGGCTACCGGGGATCGGGGAACGGGTCCTGGTCGGCCGTTCGTTCGAACACGCGCCGCGCCTTGCCCAGCTCCTGGCGGGGGATCGATCCGGGCGAGCCGAGGACCACCTCGACCCGGATCCGCAGGCGCTCGGCGAGTCGGTTCCGGAGCCGGGCGGCGACCTCTCCCGACCGGGGCTCCCAACCGGCGTCCGACAGCTCTGCCCGAACCTCCAGCTCCTTCATGGTCCCCCGGGAGTCGACCACGATCGCGTACTGCGCCCCCACGGCCTCGTCCTCCAGCAGCACGGCCTCGATCTCGCTCGGGAACACGTTGACGCCGCGGATCACCAGCATGTCGTCCACCCGCCCAGAGAACCTCGCGATGCGGCGATGGGTCCGGCCACACGGGCAGTCCCCGTCGACGAACGTGGTGACGTCGCCCGTGCGGTACCGGATGACCGGGAGCGCCTCCTTGGTCAGGGTGGTGAGGACCAGCTCGCCCGGCTCGCCGGGCGACACCGGGTCGCCCGTCTGCTGGTCGACCACCTCCGGCAGGAAGTGGTCGTCGAACACGTGCATGGCCCCCTTGCCCTCGCGGCACTCGGCCGCGACGCCCGGCCCCATGACCTCGGACAGGCCGTAGATGTCGCAGGCGTCGATGCCGCCCCACGCGGCCTCGAGCTTCTCGCGGAACGCCTCCGACCACGGCTCGGCGCCGCACACGGCGTAGCGTAGTCGGATCCGGTCGAGCAACCCGTCCGCCGCGGCCCGCTCGGCCAGTAGCATGGCGAACGACGGCGTGCAGCACAGCCCGGCGGCGCCGAGGTCCGCCAGGATCTCCACCTGGAAGCCGGGGTTGCCGCCCGACGCGGGAACCACCGTCGCGCCGAGGCGCTCGCCGCCGTAGTGCAGCCCCAGCCCGCCGGTGAACAACCCGTAGCCGTACGCGATGTGCAGGACGTCGGCGGCCGTGCCCCCGGCGCAGGCGATGGCGCGGGCGTTCACGTCGGCGAACGTCCCGACGTCGGGCGCCGTGTACGCGACGACCGTGGGCTTGCCGCGGGTGCCGGACGAGGCGTGCACGCGGACGGTCTCCTCGAGCGGCACGGCCAGCATCCCGAACGGGAACGCGTTCCGCAGCTCGGCCTTCACGGTGAACGGCAGGAGCGTCAGGTCGGCGGGCTCGCGGATGCGATGGGGGTGGACGTCGGCGAGCTTCTCCCGCCAGTACGGCGAGTCGATCGAGCGCAGTCGGACCACGAGGTCGCGGAGGCGTTCGAGCTGGAGGCGTTCCCGTTCGGCGACGGGCATCGCCTCGAGGTCCGGCTGGAGCATCGCTACGCGATTGTCACACGGTCCGGGGGCATCGGAGTTGGAATAGTTCGCCTGGCTAAGTAGTTTGGAAGGACATGAGCTCCCCGACCTCCGCCACGCGTCGCCGCTCGTCGCCCTCCGTCAACCAGCAGGCCGCCGACCTCCGGCTGGCCGTGACCCGGCTGGCCCGGCGGCTGCGGCAACTGGCGGACTCCGACCTCTCGCCGTCGCAGCTCTCCGCGCTCTCCACCATCGAACGGCGGGGGCCCATGACGCTCGGCGAGCTCGCCGCCGCGGAGGGCGTGCAGCCCCCCACGGTCACCGGCGCGGTGACCCGCCTGGAGGAGGCCGGCCTGGTGGCCCGGGCCACCCACGAGCGCGACCGCCGGGTGAGCATGGTCGCCGTGACCTCGGCCGGGCTCGATCGGCTCCGCCGGAGCCGTCGGGCAAAGGAGGCCTTCCTGGCCCGCGGCCTGGCCGACCTGGGCGAGGAGGATCGGGACACGCTGTCCCGGGCGGCGGCCCTGCTGGAAGGCCTGCTGGCCGGACGGCCGAACGGAGACGCCTCGTGAGCATGTCGGAAGCCGGCGCCGCCGCGCGCGCCGCCGCCTCCCTCGCATCCCGCGGTGCCCGGCGGGCGGCCCTGACCACGTTCCGTTCGCTGCGCGTGCGCAACTACCGGCTGTACTTCGCCGGCCAGGCCGTGTCGTGGATCGGCACGTGGATGCAGTCGGTCGCCCAGGCCTGGCTGATCCTCACCCTCACCCACAGCGGGGTCGCGATCGGGGTCACCCTCGCGCTGCAGTACGGCCCGATCCTCGTGCTCGGCCCGTGGGGCGGCGTCTTGGCCGACCGGTTCGACAAGCGGAAGCTCCTGCTGGGGACGCAGACGTCGGCGGGCCTGCTCGCGCTGATCCTGGGCGTGCTCACCGTGACCGGGGTCGTCCGGCCATGGATGGTGTTCGTGATCGCCGGCGTGTTCGGACTGGTCACCGCGCTCGACAATCCCGCGCGCCAGTCGTTCATCGTGGAGATGGTGGGCCGGCAGGACCTCCCGAATGCCGTCAGCCTCAACAGCGTCCTGATGAACTCCGCCCGGGTCATCGGCCCGGGGCTCGCCGGCCTGCTGATCGCCACCGTCGGAACCGGGCTCTGTTTCCTGATCAACGGCGCGTCGTACGTGGCCGTGGTCGCGGCGCTGTGGATGATGCGCCCCGGCGAGCTCCTGGTCGGGCAACGCCCGCCCCGCGCCAAGGGCCAGCTGCGCGAGGGACTGTCCTACGTGGCCCACACGCCGAGCCTCCGCCGGCCGCTGGTGCTGATGTTCGTGGTGGGGCTGTTCGGATTCAACTTCGCGACGCTCCTGCCGCTGTTCGCCACGGAGGCGCTGCACCATGGTCCGGGCGGATACGGCGTGCTGTTCTCCGCGATGGGGATCGGCGCGGTTGCGGGCGGTCTCGTGATCGCGTTCCGGGGGTCCGTCGGCGACCGCCTGATGGCCGCGGGGGCCGCCGCGTTCGGGCTCGGGGTGGTGGTCGAGTCGCTGATGCCGACACTCCCATGGGCGCTGCTCGCGATGCTTCCCGTCGGGGTCGCCAACACGGTGTTCATCTCCACGTCGAACTCGCTCCTCCAGGCCCATGCCACCCCGGCCATGCGGGGCCGGGTGATGGCGCTGTTCGGGATGGTGTTCCTGGGGACGACACCGATCGGTGCACCGCTCGCGGGGTGGGCCGCGGAGGCCCTCGGGTCGAGGGTCGCGCTGGGGCTCTCGGGAGCGATCTGCGTCGTGGCGGCCGGCGCCACTGGGCTGGCGCTGCGCCGGGCCGACCGGGTCGAAGGCCGGAGCACGGTGGCGGTGGAGACGGGGGCGCCCGCCGAGGCCGCAGCCGTCGTGCGGGCCCGCTCGGCATAGCGATCCCGTCGGGACCCGGTTCCCCCGCGTTGACCATTCGGAACCCCCTCCGCTATCCTTAGCACTCGCAGGCAACGAGTGCTAGCAGTCTGGCGCAAGGAGGGAGAAGATGGCGAAAGGGTTCAACCTCGAGCCGCTCGACGACCGCATCGTCGTCAAGCCCAGCGAGGAGGAGCAGACGACCGTCTCGGGCATCGTGATCCCGGACACCGCGAAGGAGAAGCCGCAGGAAGGTGACGTCGTCGCCGTCGGCCCGGGCAAGTTCGAGGACGGGCAGCGCACGCCGATGGACGTCAAGGTCGGCGACAAGGTCATCTACTCGAAGTACGGCGGCACCGAGGTCAAGGTCGAGGGCGACGAGTACCTGATCCTGTCCGCCCGCGACGTGCTCGCCGTCGTCCGGAAGTAGCCACCGGGCCGCTCTCGCACAGCGGTCGCATAAGGAGGTTCACACCAACGTGGCATCCAAGCAGCTGAAGTTCGACGAGGAGGCGCGCCGCAGCCTCGAGGCCGGCGTCAACAAGCTGGCCGACGCCGTGTCGATCACGCTCGGGCCCAAGGGCCGCAACGTCGTGCTCGACAAGAAGTGGGGCGCCCCCACCATCACCAACGACGGCGTGACGATCGCCAAGGAGATCGAGCTGGAGGACCCGTACGAGAACATGGGCGCCCAGCTCGCCAAGGAGGTCGCCACCAAGACCAACGACGTCGCCGGCGACGGCACGACGACGGCGACGGTGCTCGCGCGGGCCATGGTCCACCGGGGCATGAAGAACGTCGCCGCCGGCGCCAACCCGATGGCCCTCAAGCGGGGCATCGAGAAGGCCGTCGCGGCCGCGGTCGACGCCATCGCGGACCAGGCCAAGGAGATCGAGTCCAAGGACGAGATCGCCCACGTGGCCACCATCTCGGCCGCGTCGCCGGAGATCGGCACCACGATCGCCGAGGCGCTCGACAAGGTGGGCAAGGACGGCGTGGTCTCGGTCGAGGAGTCCAACACGTTCGGCATCGAGCTCGAGTTCGTCGAGGGGATGCAGTTCGACAAGGGCTACATCTCGCCGTACTTCGTCACCGACCCCGAGCGGATGGAGGCGGTCCTCGAGGAGCCCTACATCCTCATCGTGAACAAGAAGATCTCGAGCGTGCAGGAGGTCCTGCCGGTCCTGGAGAAGGTCCTGCAGGGCGGCAAGCCGCTCGTGATCATCGCGGAGGACGTCGAGGGCGAGGCGCTCGCGACGCTCGTCGTGAACAAGATCCGGGGCACCTTCGCCGCGATGGCGATCAAGGCGCCCGGGTTCGGCGACCGCCGCAAGGCGATGCTCCAGGACATGGCCATCCTCACCGGCGCCCAGGTCATCTCCGAGGAGGTCGGTCTGAAGCTCGAGAACGCGACCGTCGACCTGCTCGGCAAGGCCCGGCGCGTGGTGGTCACCAAGGACGACACCACGATCGTGGAGGGCCAGGGCGACTCGGAGGAGGTCAAGGGCCGGGTCAACCAGATCAAGGCCGAGATCGACAAGACGGACTCGGACTGGGACCGCGAGAAGCTCCAGGAGCGCCTGGCCAAGCTGGCCGGGGGCGTGGCGCTGATCAAGGTCGGGGCGGCGACCGAGGTCGAGCTCAAGGAGAAGAAGCACCGCATCGAGGACGCCGTGTCGGCCACCAAGGCCGCGGTGGAGGAGGGCATCGTCGCGGGCGGCGGCGTCGCGCTGCTCCGCGTGGAGCCCTTGCTGGAGAAGCTCGACCTGTCCGGCGACGAGGCCACCGGTGGCCGGATCGTCAAGGACTCGCTGTCCGACCCGGCCCGGCTGATCGCCGAGAACGCCGGCTACGAGGGCGCGGTCGTCGTGGAGCACATCCGCTCCGAGGGCGAGCATCGCGGCTTCAACGCGGCGACGGGAGAGTACGTCGACATGTTCAAAACGGGCATCATCGACCCGGCCAAGGTCACCCGGTCGGCCCTGCAGAACGCGGCTTCCATCGCCGCGCTCGTGCTGACCACCGAGTCCGCGGTCGTCGAGAAGCCCGAGGAGGAGGAGCCCGCGGCCGCCGCAGGCGGCCACGGGCACATGCACTGACGTCGGGGGGCTCCGCCCCCCGGCTGTCCCCCGAAACTCGGGAGTACGCGAGGGGCCGGGCGCCTTCGGCGCCCGGCCCCTCGCACATCCGGTCAGGAGCTCCGCCAGAACTCGGCGGTCATGATCCACGAGTGGAGGTGGAACGTGTTGCCCGTGTCCGTCAGGTACGAGGCCTCGAGCGTGTACGTGCCCGGCCCCAGCCCTCGGACGAATCCCTCCTCCGAATGCGCCTCCAGGTCCCTCCCGCTGCCCTCCACGGCGTCGAAGAAGTCCTCGGATCCCACGGTTTCCGCTCCATCCGCGGGCAGCCCGGGGCCGTGCAGACGCATTGCGAGGCGGCAGGCGTCCTTGGGGGAACCTCCGAAGCACCAGTCGCTCGCGCTGAACCTGGCGAGGAGCAGGCCGTGCTGCCCGCTGGGGACGGTCAGCTTCAGGGTGGCTCCCGGGATCTCGACGAACACTCCCGTCTGCCCTCCCGTCTGCCTGTCGCCACCGGCCACGACACGGATCCGCTCGGCTCCGAGGCTGGCGCTCCCACGGGTGAGGCTGGATGCGGCCATGACTCGCTGCACCGAGAGCGCGACCAGCACGGTCACGACGATGAGCGCGCCGCTCCGCATGATGCTCTTCATCTCCACCTCCCGAGGATCGGTTCTGAGCACTCTCGCGCACGACCCCGGGGGGACGCCAGCGTGATCACGCCTCACGGCGATCGGTGATCCTCGTCGGAAGGGAAGGCCAACCGGTCTATCCGAACGCGACCGCCGGCACGTGGACCCCGAGCACGACCATCGACCCCAGCGCCAGGAGCCCCACTCCCACGATCGGGGAGGCTACGTTCCCGTGGCGCCCGACCTTCTCGTAGACCATCACCGCGGTGAGCAGCGCCATCCACCACAGGTTGGCCACGCCCGCGGCGAACATCAGCAGCATCAGTGCCCAGCAGCACCCCAGGCAGAACACCCCATGCCCGGTCCCGATCTTGAACGCGGCCGCCTCGCCGCGCCGGTACCGCCGCATCAGGAACACGCCGGGGTGCCGGCACTCCTGGAGGCACTTCTCCTTGAGGCTCGAGAACTGGAACACCCCCGCCAGCAGGATCACGCCGCCGGCGATGAACTGCCGGTGTGAGTCCAGGTACGCGTTGTGGTCGGCGAACCGGTGCAGGAACAGGTCCCCGACGAACGCCACGGCGCCGAAGGCCGTCCACACCAGCGCGTAGCCACCCAGGAAGGCCGACATCACCCGGCCACGGTGGTCCTGTTCCGCGGAGGTCTTGGCGAACAGCCGGATCATCGGCAGGCTCGACGGCAGCATCATCGCCGCGATCATGGCCTGCCAGGCCACGAGGAACAGCAGCAGCGCGGCCCATGTCGGGAGCGTGCCGTGGATCAGGGCGTCGTGGTGGAGCTTCGCGCCGTCGCCGGACGCCTCGGCGACGATCGCCAGCGCCCAGGCGACGGCGATGGCGACGACCACCGGAGCCCGTCCCCGCCAGGCGGACCGGGCCGGCGCGGCCCCGGCGGTCGTCGCGACATCGCTCGCCATGTCAGGCCTCCGGCGTGAACTCGATCCGGTAGTCGGACTGGATCGCGTTGCGGCCCTCGAACGACCACACCATCCCGTACTGCGGCAGGTTCACGGTGTGCGACGACGCCTTCGAGACGTACGCCGGCGAGCCCGGAACCGTGGAGAACACGGTGTTCTGCAGGGTGGTGGTCGTGCCGTCCGGGCCGGTGAACGGAGCCATCTCCGACGACAGGACGTCGCCGATCCGGAGCGTCCCGGTCCCGCCCACGATCTGGTGGGAGATCGGCGCGCGCACCACGTCGACGACCTCGCCGATGAGCCCCGCCAGGTCGGCGAGCGGCCCGCCCAGCTTGCCGCCGTACGCGTCGACGATGGCCTGGAACTGCTCGTCGGAGGCCTTGTCGTCGACGAACATCGCGAGCTTCCACGACCCCGGCGTCAGCACGTTCCCCGGGATGCGGACGACGTTCACGAGGGACAGCCCGCCCACGTCGACGCCGTTGATGGATCCCGAGTCGAACTTGTAGGCGACGAACGCGTCGCACGACCCGCCATCTGGGTCCTCCCCGATCCAGCAGGGGCATAGCACGCCGCACGAGCACGCCTCGAGCAGGGTTCCCTCGAGCGTGTAGCCCTGGCCGGTCGCCCGGGCCTCCTCCTCCGTGATCGCCACCAGGCATCACTCCCTTCGTCGAACGGCGATCGGACGATGGCCATGGTGGCGAGCGTGGTTGCAGTGGCGTTGCAACCGCCCTGCAATCGGATGCGCCATCATCCACCGCAGGAATCGACGCGATCTCGAGGAGCGGGGATGCGAGCACGGGAGCCGGATCACGACGGCTACGTCGAACGCGACGGCGTCAAGGTGGGCTACGAGGTGTTCGGGGAGGGGGAGCCCACCATCCTGCTGCTCCCCGCGTGGTCGATCGTTCACTCCCGGATCTGGAAGATGCAGGTCCCGTACCTGGCCCGGCACTTCCGCGTGGTGACGTTCGACGGCCGGGGGAACGGGCGGTCAGACCGGCCGCTCAACGTCGAGGCCTACGCCGACGACGAGTACGTCGCGGACGCGGTCGCGGTGATGGATGCGACCGGGGCGGGGTCGTCGGTCGTCGTCGGGTTGTCCGCCGGCGGGTCGTGGGCGCTCCAGCTTGCGGCGGCGCACCCCGACCGGGTGCTCGGGACCATCTTCATCGCCCCGACGACGCCGCTCGGGGAGACGCTTCCCGAACGGCTCGTGATCGAGTGGTTCGACGAGGAACTCGACACCGACGAGTTCTGGGCAAAGTACAACCGGCACTACTGGGCGCGCGACTATCCGGGGTTCATCGAGTTCTTCATGTCGCAGATCTTCACGGAGGCCCACTCCACGAAGCCGATCGAGGACGCGGTCGGATGGGGGCTGGAGACCGACGGGCCGACGCTGACGCTCACCGCCCAAGCGCCGGGGCTCGAGGACGCGGACGAGGCTCGCGCGCTCGCGGGGACGGTTCGATGTCCCTGCCTGGTCATCCACGGGTGGGACGACCACATCGTGTCCCACAGCAAGGGCGCCGAGCTCGACGAGGCGCTCGGGGAGCGGTCCACGTTCGTGACGCTGGAGGGCGCCGGCCACGGGCCCCAGGTCCGCGACCCCGTGAAGCTGAACCTCCTGATCCGGGAGTTCGTGGACCGGGTCTGCCCCCCGAGGCGCCGGGACCGCACATGGGTCAGGGGGTCGGGACGGCGCAAGCGGGCGCTCTACATCTCCTCGCCGATCGGGCTCGGGCACGCCCGCCGGGACATTGCCATCGCCGACGAGCTCCGGCGGCTGCACCCGGACCTCGAGATCGACTGGCTGGCCCAGGCGCCGGTGACCACCGTGCTGCACGAACGTGGGGAGCGGACGCACCCCGCGTCTGCCCACCTCGCGAGCGAGGTCGCGCACATCGACTCGGAGTCGGCCGAACACGACCTCCACTGCTTCCAGGCCTGGCGGCGGATGGACGAGATCCTCCTCGCGAACTTCATGGTGTTCCACGATATCGTCCGCGAGTCGGACTACGACCTGTGGATCGGCGACGAGGCGTGGGAGCTCGACTACTACCTCCACGAGAATCCCGAACAGAAGCGCGCCGCGTACGTGTGGATGACCGACTTCGTGGGGTGGCTGCCGATGCCCGACGGCGGCGAGCGCGAGGCCTTCCTCACCGCCGACTACAACGCCGAGATGATCGACCACATCGCGCGCTATCCCCGGATCCGCGACCGGGCCGTCTTCGTGGGGGCGCCGGACGACATCGTCCCGGACTCGTTCGGCCCGGAGCTCCCCGGGATCCGCGATTGGACCGAGGCGAACTACGCGTTCTCCGGCGACTACATCACGGGGTTCGGGCCGGGGGCGGTCGACGACCGGGCGGCGCTTCGGGAGGAGCTGGGCTACCGGCCGGACGAGCGCGTGTGCGTGGTCACCGTCGGCGGATCCGGGGTGGGCGGATCCCTGCTCCGGCGGGTGATCGACGCGTATCCCGAGGCGAAGCGGCTGGTGCCCGACCTCCGCATGATGGTGGTGGCCGGTCCGCGCATCGACCCGTCGTCACTTCCTCCCGCCGAGGGGCTCGACGTCCGGGCCTACGTCCCCGAGCTGTACCGGTACCTCGCGGCCGCCGACCTCGCGGTCGTGCAGGGTGGGCTGACCACCGCGATGGAGCTCACGGCCAGCGGGCGGCCCTTCCTGTATTTCCCGCTCCGGCGCCACTTCGAGCAGAACTACCACGTGCCCCACCGGCTGCGGCGGTACGGTGCCGGACGGCGGATGGACTACGCCGACTCGCCGCCCGAGGTCATCGCGGGGGCGATCGCGGAGGAGATCGGGCGCGAGGTCGCGTACCGGCCGGTGGACTCGCCGGGCGCCGCGGCCAGGACGGCCGGGCTCATCTCCGAGCTGATCTGATCGTTCGTCCCGCAGCCGGGCCGGCGGCATCGATCGTCGAACGCACGCGGCCGAGGAACCCCGACCGAGCGGGGTCGTCGAGCTGTCCGGCCAACGATTCCGCCGCCTCGAGCGACGAGGAACGCGTGGCTTCGGCTTCCTCGGCGCGCCCCAGCGCGGCCAGCGCGTGCGCCCGCGCGGCGAGCGCCTCCCATGTCAACCGGTGGAGCCCCACCCGGCCGGCGATCCCGATCGACGTCGCCGCCAGCGACTCGGCCACCTCGGGGTCGCCGCCCTGCAACCGGCAGGTCGAGAGCACGACTCCGGCCTCGGCCTGCGGCTCGACCCAGCCCAGGTCGCCCGCCGCGCGCAGGACCGGCCGGGCCAGGGCCTCGGCCCGTCCCGGCGAACCACCGACAAGGGCCGCCCTGGCCGCCGCGATCGTGGCGTGGGCGCCATGGAGGAAGTTCGACCTTGGGGGGTTGCACGCGTACGACAGGATGCGCTCCGACGCCTGGAGGCGGCGCTCGGCCCCGGCGGCGTCGCCGGCGACAGCTCGGACCAGGGCGAGGTGCGCCAGGCACCGGACGAGGTAGCTCTCCGCGCCGTCCCGCTCGGCGAACGCCACGCCCGCCTCGAGCAGGCGTGTCGCCTCCTCGACCTCGCCGATCTCCGTGAGGGTCCACCCCAGCATCGCCGAGGCGAACGAGCTCCACCACGGGTGGTCGGACTCCTCGGCCTGGACCAGGGCCTCCAGGCCCACCGCCGACGCCTGCGCGTACTGGCCCTGGGCCCGGTGGAGCCACCCGAGATGCGCGAGCAACATAGCTCCCTGCGGTCGATAGCCGACGCGGCGGTTCAGATCGAGGGCCGAACGGATGCGTTCGATGGCGCGGTCCCATCGCCCCGCGGCCATCGGAACGAACGCGGACTCGAAGACGGTCCACTGCGCGATCACCAGCCGCCCCGCGCGCCTCGCGAGGCCCTCGAGCTCCGAAGTGACGGCCTCGACCTCGGCGAGGTCGCCGTCGTAGGCGACCGCGGTCTTCAGCCCGTCGAGCGCGCTGACCAGCGCCTCGTCGTCGCCGAGGCCGCGGACCAGCCCGACCGCCCGGCCGGCCTGTTCGCGGGCCTCGGGGAAGCGGAGCCGGTTGGCCGCGAGGATCGCCAGGCGCGACAGGATGTCGGCCTCGGCCCCCGCGTCACCGAGCTCCACCGCGATGACCAGCGCGGACTCCAGATGGGGAACACACTCGGCCGCTGGCCGGCCGAGCCCGATCAGCGGGTCGCCGCCCAGCTCTCGGAGCACGCGCATCTCCAGCACGCGGTCGCCGGCCTCCCGTGCGGCCGCCAGCGCGGCGACATGGTCCCGGTAGGCGCCGTCGAACTGCCCCAGCGCCTCCCGGACCCGTCCCCGCTCGAGCAGCGCCGCCGCCTCCGCCCGCCGGTCGCCGGACTCGACCGCGGTCTGCGCGGCGCCGTCGAACATCCGTGCCGCGTCGGCGTTCGCATAGCGGGATGCCGCCCGCAGCCCGGCCCGGAGCCATGCATCGGTCGCGACGTCCCAGTCGCCAGCCGCGGTCGCGTGGCGGGCCACGGCCTCGGGGTTCTCCGCCGAGAGCTCCGCGGCACGGCGGTGCCGGGCCCGACGGGCCGGGGCCGGCATGTCCCGATAGAGGATCTCCCGGATGAGGTCGTTGGCGAACGAGTACTCGTCTCCCGACACGGCGACCAGACGGCCCCGCCGGGCCAGCTCGATGCGCCGGACGGCCTCCTCGAACGGCACCTCGAGCATGCTGGCCGTCTCCGCCGGGTCGAACGTGCTGCCGAGCACGGCCGCCACTCCCAGCAGGTCCTCGGTGTCGGGGCCGAGGCGTCTGAGGCGGGACCGAACCGCGTCGGCCAGCGTGCCGGGCACGTCCTGTTCGTCCTGGCCCTCCGCGAGGGCCCGGAGGCTCTCGACGACGGAGAGCGTGTGGCCCCCGGTAGCTTCGAGCAGCCGATCCGAGCGTTCGCCGGCCCCCATCCGGTCGGCGAGCTCGAACACCGCCTCCGGCGGCAGCGGCCCGAGGTCGAGCCTCCGGGCGACGTCGCCGAGCTGTCCCAGCACATCATCGCCCTCCTCCGCCCGGACCGCGGCCAGGATGGACAGACGGGCGTTCTGCGCACGGCGGCCCAGGAAGTGCAGCAGCTCGAGCGTCGACGAACCGGCATTCTGAAGGTCGTCCAGGTACAGGAGGACGGGCGCCTGCTCACCGAGGGCGACCAGGAACGACCGCACCGCCTCGAACGAGCGCCGGCGTTCGATCTCCGCGTCGGCCGGCTGGTAGCCGTGGGGTCGGAGGATCGCCGCGATCTCCGGGACCACGAGCGCGAGGGGCCCAGCCTCCGACCCGGCGGCCCGGCGCAACGCGTCGGGGGGGAGCGTGAGGGCCACCGATCGCAGCGCGTCCGCCACCGGCTGGAGGAACAGCGACCGTTCGGCCTCGTAGCAGCGAGCCTCGGCGACGAACCCGCCGGTGTCGGCGGCCAGCGCCACCGCCTCCCGCGCCAGCCGCGACTTGCCGATCCCGGCCTCGCCCACGACCAGGACGAACGAGGGGCGGCGCGCGGCCGCCCCGACCCACGCGCGGGAGAGCTCCGCCACCTCCCGGTCCCGGCCGACGAACCCGGGGTCGGCGGAGCCGGACCGTTCGCCCTCCGGGGGCGGGCGGCCCTCGGGGACGTCGGCGTCGTCCCCCCGGAGGATGGCGAGGTGCAGGTCACGGGTGTCGTTCGACGGATCCGCCCCCAGCTCCTCGGCCAGCCTCTCCCGCAGCTGGTCGAACGCAGCGAGCGCTCCGGCGTCGTTCCCCGCCGCGTGGTGGGCCGACATCAGCGCCCGCGCTGCCTCCTCGTCCAGGGGGTCGGCGCGAACGGCCTCCTCGGCCGCCGCGCGGGCGGCGTCGACGTCGCCGACGTCAAGGGCTGCGCGCCAGGTCGTCCGGCGGATCGAACGCCGAGCGTGGTCGGCGGCCGCCCGGGCGTCGTCGATCCAGGCGGCGTCGGGTTCGCTCTCGAGGACCTCGCCGTGCAGCAGGTCCAGCGCCCGGTGCGCCGCTGCCAGGGCCACTGCCGGCTCGGACGCCTGGAGGCGGGCCCGGGCCTCCGTCCCGAGCCGTTCGGCTCGATCGACGTCGACCTCCACGTCCGGCCCCAGGCGGTAGCCGTCGCGACCCCCGACCACGGTCGTTCCGCCCATGACGGCACGGAGCCGGCTGACCAGGGAGGCGACGTTCTGCTCGAACCTGGGCGGGGGGCCGTCCGGCCACAGGACCTCGGCGATCTCGTCGACGGAGGTCGCTCGGCCGCTGCGTGCCGCCAGCAGCTGCAGGAGGCGCCGGCCCTTGCGGCTCCCGAGCTCGTTGCCCGCGATGACTCGGCCGCCGCGGGTCACGCGGAACGGGCCGCACAGGTGGATCAGGGTGGGTTCGTTCGGCTCCGTTCGCTCGGCCATCGTTGGCCCCCGCGGTGTGGGCGATCGCCGCGCGTAGCGTAGCGCGGCCCGGGCACGAACTCGGCGGCGGTGTGGGCGAACCAGCACCCAGGGAGTGATCCAGGAGCGCTCAGCCTGTGGTGATCCGCTCCACCTGCAGCGTGTATGCGTAGATGCCGAAGTAGACGCTCGAATCCGTCACCTTGTGGAGGGCGCGCACCGTGTATGTGCCAGGGCCGAGCGGTCCCCAGCTCCGTTCCATGGTCCCGTACCGCTCGAGGGCCGGGGTTCCATTCGATTCGGTGCTCATGAAGGCCTCGTCCAGGCCGAGCTCGCCGGTCGGCAGGCCCTTGTCGCCGTTCAATGTGATCCGGAGGTCACAGAACCCGGCCGTTCCCGACCCGTCGCATTCCGCGTCCGCGTTGAAGGTCGCCGTGACGATGGCGTGCGTGCCGGCCGGCACCACGATCGACGTCGACGCGCCCCGCACCCTCACGTACGAAGTGGACGACGTGCCGATCGGCGGGGGGGCGTTGTGGCGCACCAGCTTGACGGCGGTGACTGACTTCCCGGCGATCGTGCTGACCAACGGCCCTCCTCCGGCCGCTCCCGCCCTGTACGCCACCGTCGCGACCACGGCGAGCGCCGCCATACCCGCCGCGGCTCGCCATCTCACCCTTGTCGACATCGGTGGAGCCTCCTTCCGGTCCAAGGTCGGCGCGGACGTTACGTGACCCTTCCGGGTCGCGCCAGTCCGTCTGTCCGGGCCGTGGCGTCGCGCTACGGGAGCGGGCGTTCCTGGCCGGTTCGGCCGATGCCCCACAGCAGGCCGACGGTGAGCACGGAGTTCACCGCCGCGATGAACCACCACAGGATCGATGACGAACCGGGCACCAGCCCGAAGATCGCGTTCAGCGCGGCCACCACCGCGACCAGGCCCTCCACCAGCACGAACGCCCACGACCACCACCACACGTCGGTCGAGCGCTGCGCCACGAGCACCTGGAGCATGGCGAGCCCGAACGCCTGGATTCCGGCGATCCGCACCCACGCGTACTCGGGGTAGGGGACCTGGCCGAACAGGTTCTTGGTGACGAACTTCGGCACCGCGGCCACGGCCAGCCCCACGACCGCGTTGACCGCAGCCGTGAGGTACAGGAACCGCCGCAGGATGCGCATGGTGCGGCGCATTGTATGGGGTGGTGTTTCGGCCGGACCCCGGCTACATTCCGCTTGCTTCGCCTACCCCCAGACGCGAAGGGAGTCGCGATGATCGGCAAGCGCATTCCCCGGGCGGCGCTGCTCCTCGCCGCATCCGCCTCCCTGGTCCTGCTCGCCGTCCCCACGGCATCCGCCCACCCATCGTCCCCGGCTCGCCGCGCGGCGCGTGGCGGCCCCGGCGCGTGGACGATGCTCGCCAAGGTCGACAACGGGTTCGACTACCCGGGGATCGTCCGCACATCCGACGGCAAGCTGCATGTGGTGTGGCGCAAGAAGCTCCAGAACAACAAGTTCGCCTACGGGTACACGACCGTCGCCCTGAACGGCGCGACCGCGAACTCCGGCACGGCGCTGACCAACTGGGAAGGCCTCGAGGAGGATCCCGTCCTCGTCCACGACGGCAACGCCATGCGCCTGCTCTTCAAGGGGGGGATCGACACCGGCGGAGGGTTCTTCTCCAGGGGATCCGTCTATACCCTGACGAGCTCGATCGCAGGCACGTCGTGGAGTCTGCCGAACGAGTCGGTGATGCAGCGAACGACGCTCAACGGTACGTTCGGCGCGACGGCCGAGCAGGATGACACCCCCGTGGCCGTCGCGGCGGAGAACGCGACGCTGTACATCCACGAGGGAACCGACCCCTCCGCTCCGGCCGCTGCCCCGGACACGACGGTGTCGCTCTCCACCGGGGACTATTTCAACCAGTCGGCGGCGACGGCGAGCAACGACTCGGTCTGGATCGCGTACTACCGGGCGTTCTCCAATCCGGCGGGCCTCGACGGCTACTACGTGCAGCAGATCTTCCCCAGCAAGGGGCAGCCGATGAAGGCCCCCGCCTCCCACATCAACACCCTCGACAACGAGCCGCGTCAGGCGGTCGCGTTCATCGCACGGAAGCAGGGCGGGCTGTACATGGCCTACTGCGCACAGTCGCAGGCACAGGCGTGCGACCACGTCGATCTCTGGAAGGTCGGCGCGCAGAGCCCGATGGTCGTTCCGGGCACCAGCAGCGGGACGATCACCCGGGTCGCGCTCGCCGCCGGCCTCCAGGGCCGGCTCTCGGTCGTGACGGGCGACCCGACCAAGGGCACGATCAACGCCGTGCGGACCAACATGAGCGCCACCGGGTTCGGCGTCGTCCGGTCGATGAAGATGCCGAAGAACTGGTTCATCTTCAATACGCTCGAGGCCGAGGGGACGTTCGGCCGGCTCGACATCGTGGGGAACTTCCTGATGAGCCAGAGTCCGAACCCGATCGAGCTGTGGCACACCCAGATCCTGGCCGGGTTGACGCTCACGGCGAGCCCCGCGAAGTTCGCCAACACGGCGGCGCACACGGTGACGTTCACGGTCAAGGACGCCGGGCAGCCGGTCAAGGGCGCGAAGGTCTCGTGCAAGGGGCTGGCGAAGACCGATACGACGGATTCGGCCGGCAAGGCGACCCTGCAGTTCCCGAAGAACATCGCCACGGGAAAGCACGTCTGCACCGCGGGCGCCCAGGACTACAACCCGGGGAAGGCGACGATCACGGTCACGCACTGAGGCCGGGAACGAGCGGGTGCGTCCAATCGGGCGTCACGCCGTCCCCCGAACGACTGGCTCGCGGTTTTCCTCGGCACCGTATAGGTTGCGCCGCCGAGAAGACGTGAGGCGTTGCTCGCCTCCAGGGAGGTCATCGTCATGCGCAGGCACGCTCGCTGGACTTCGATGGTACTGGTCATCGGCCTCACCGGGGCACTGCTCGCCGGGCTACCCGGCACGAGCCACGCCGGCGGCCCGAACCACTGGACCAAGCTCGCCACGACCGACGACGCCTTCGCGACGATCGGGTTGCTTCGGACCCCGGACGGCCATCTCCATCTGGTGTGGTTGAACAAGGCCGCCTCGCCGACGTCCCATACGTTCGGCACGGCGACGCTCGCGCTGTCGGGCGGCCTCCTGGCGACCGGAACCGCGTTTGCGCACTGGGGCTACCTCGAGGGCGACCCACAGCTCGTGCCCGACGGCTCCTCGATGCGCCTCGTGTTCGAGGGCGCGACGGGGAGCTCGGGGTGTTTCTCGACCGGCCTCGTGTACACCGCGACCAGCACCAACGGTCTGACCTTCACGCTCGCGAACAACACGTCGATGTCGAACGCCAGCGCCGGGATCGGGAACCTGGCGGCCACCGTCGAGTCGGATGGGACGACCCCCGTCGCCACCTTCGCGAGCGGCCGTCTGTACCACGTGGGGCTCGACTCCTGCCCCGCTCCTACGAACTCCGACGGGACGATCAACCAGACCTCCGGCAGCGCTCCCTCGAACCCCGCCATCGCGACGGACCAGAAGACCGGAGCCGTGTACGTGGCGTGGTTCAAGAACTTCAAGAAGATGGGCTACTGGGTCGATCAGATCCTTCCCACGAAGACCGCGCCGGTGGAGGCGCCGGGGTCCGACGACTCGTCGCCGAAGCAGAACAACCAGCCGCAACAGCCGGTCGCGCTGGCGGCGCGCGCAGGCGGGGGTGTGTACATGGCCTATTGCGTTGCGAGCAGCACGAAGGCGTGTGTGCACATCGACCTTTGGAAGATTGGCTCGCCGAAGCCGATCACCGTTCCGGGCTCCGCAACGGGAAACGCGCGCCATGTGGCGCTCGCCGCCGGGAAGCAGGGCCGGATCAACGTGCTCTGGTACGACACCGTCCAGAACCGGATCCATGCGGTCCGGACGAACACCGCGGCCACCGGCTTCGGCGTCGATCGCACGATCAAGCCCCCCCCGAACACGTCCACGATCCTTGACCTGCAGGGCGAGGGGACCTTCGGACGGCTCGACGTCGTGGTGAACGACCAGTTGAGCACCAGCGGGCTCCCCCTCACGATCTGGCAGACGCAGATCCTGGCCGGCCTGTCGCTCACGGCGAGCCCCACGAAGTTCTCCAACACCGCGGCGCACACGGTGACGTTCACCGTGAAGGACGCGAAGCAGCCTGTCGGCGGTGCGAAGGTGTCGTGCAAGGGCCTGACCAAGACCGATACGACGAACTCGAGTGGGAAGGCGACGCTGTCGTTCCCGAAGAACTTCCCGACGGGCAAGCACGTCTGCACGGCCGGTGCGTCGAACTACAACCCGGGCAAGGTGACGCTCACCGTGACGCACTGAGCCCTCGGGCTCGGGTTGGTGGGGGGTCCCGACCGGCGGGTACAATGGGCGGGCTTTCGGGAGCGCGGCCTGCGCATCGGCCACGCTCCTTTTCGTGAGGCGCCCCCGGTGAGCACGGCTCCCGGCGAGCACGCCCGGCGCCCGACGAGAACGGGAAGAGGTAGACGAACATGCCACAAGGACCTCGGGTCGCGGTGATCGGCCTCGACTGCGGGACCCCGCAGCTGCTGTTCCGCGACCTGGCCGACGAGCTCCCGAACATCCGCAAGCTCATGGAGGGCGGGCTGCACGGCGACCTGGCGTCGATCACGCCGCCCATCACCGTCCCCGCGTGGGCCTGCGCGATGAGCGGCCGGACGCCCGGCCAGCTGGGGATCTACGGGTTCCGCAACCGCAAGGACACCACCTACGACGGCCTGTCGATCGCGACCTCGGACAAGGTGACCGAGCCCCAGGTGTGGGACGAGCTGGGCCGCCGCGGCATGAAGTCGCTGCTGATCGGCGTCCCGCCGGGCTACCCGCCCAAGCCGGTCGAGGGGTGGCGCGTGTCGTGCTTCCTCACGCCGCCGAGCGCGACCTCCTACGCGGCGCCGGCGTCGCTGCAGACCGAGATCGAGGAGGAGCTGGGCGGCCCGGGCCAGTACATCTTCGACATCCCGAACTTCCGCGAGCAGGGGTACGAGTTCGTCCTCGACCAGCTGTTCAAGATGACCGAGCGCCGATTCAAGGTCGCGCGGCGCCTGCTGAAGAACAAGCCGTGGGACTACTTCATGTTCGTCGAGATCGGGGTCGACCGGCTGCACCACGTGTTCTGGCAGTACTACGACTCGACCCACCCGAAGTACGAGCCGGGGAACAAGTTCGAGACGGCGTTCCAGGACTACTACCGGATGCTCGACCGCGAGGTCGGGTCGCTGCTCGAGCTGCTGCCCGACGACGTCATCACGATCCTGATGTCCGACCACGGCGCGAGGCCGATGCTCGGCGGCGTGTGCTTCAACGACTGGCTGATCCGCGAGGGCTACCTCAAGCTCTCCGAGCCGGTCGCCGAGCAGACGCCCATCGCCAAGGCCCCCATCGACTGGTCGAAGACCGTGGCGTGGGGCGACGGCGGCTACTACGGGCGGCTGTTCCTCAACGTCAAGGGGCGCGAGCCCCAGGGCATCGTCGAGCCGGCGCAGTACGAATCGACGCGCGACGAGCTGATCCAGCGGCTCGAGGCCATGACCGGTCCCGACGGCGAGCACCTGGGGACCAAGGTCATCAAGCCCCAGGAGGTCTACACCGAGGTCCGCGGAGTCGCGCCCGACCTCATCGTCTACTTCGGCGACCTGGCGTGGCGGTCCGTGGGGGCCGTCGCGGCCGGCCAGGTCGGCGGCGTGTTCACCTACGAGAACGACACCGGCCCGGATGGGGCGAACCACGACCGTACGGGCGTGTTCGTCATGAACGGGCTTCCCGGCCAGCGCACGGGCGTGGTCGAGGGGTTGAACCTCGTCGACGTCGGCCCGACCATCCTGTCCCTCTACGACATCGACGCGCCCGCCGGCGCCGTCGGAAGGAGCTTCTTGTGACCTACTCCGACCGGAAGGGGTTCACCGTCTGGTTCACCGGGCTGTCCGGTGCCGGCAAGTCGACCCTGGCCGAGATGCTGTACCACGAGTTCGCCGCGCGCGGCATGAAGACCGAGATGCTCGACGGTGACGTGGTACGGACCAACCTGTCGAAGGGCCTTGGGTTCTCCAAGGAGGACCGGGACACGAACATCCGCCGCATCGGGTTCGTGGCCAACCTGCTGACGCGCAACGGCGTGGCGACCATCACGTGCGCGATCTCGCCGTACGCGGAGATCCGCAGGGAGAACCGCGCGCTGATCGGCGACTTCGTCGAGGTCTACGTGTACGCGACGGTCGCGGAGATCGCCGAGCACCGCGACCCCAAGGGGCTGTACAAGAAGGCCCTCGCGGGAGAGATCACCGGCTTCACCGGAGTGGACGACCCCTACGAGGCGCCGGAGCACGCGGAGATCACGGTCAACACGCTCCAACAGGAGCCGATCGAGTCGCTGCAGCAGATCCTCGAGCAACTCCGCGACCTCGGCCGCATCGAGGACTCGACGATCATGGTCGAGGGCGACCGCGAGCACTCGGGGATGACCGACCTCCGCCTCACGGACGCGGGAACCGTCGCCGAGGGCAGGTAGCCGCTCGCCGGAATCAGCTCGCCGTCGGCCCCCACGAGGGGTCGCCGACTCGTCGCGGCCCGCCATCGGGCCCGGTGGTCTCCGGTCCGGCGTCGAGGTTCGTGACACGGCTGAGATCGGTTCCCTCCGGACGCACGACGAAGATCTGGGCATCCGATCCCGATTCGAAGCCCTGGAACGCCAGCCACCGCCCGTCGGGGGACCAGGCGATCCGGCCGTCCCCGTCCAGCGCGGCTCCCGGCACCCGACGAAGGTGCGACCCGTCCGCGTCGGCGAGGTACAGGCCCGCACCGGCGACGGTGTTCCACCAGAACGCGATCGTCGAGCCGTCGGGCGACCAGGCCGGCGACGATCCACCCGGGGTGGGCAGGACCCGACGAATCTCGCCGGTGGCGACGTCCACGGTCTCCAGGACGTCGTCGGCGCCGTCCTGTCCTGCGAACGTGATCCCCGTCCCGTCGGGCGACCACGCCGGGCCGAACGCCTGGCCCTCCCACAGCAGCCGCTCGCCCGTTCCGTCGGCGTTCATCACATAGAGGCCCTGCGTCTGGCCCTTCCCGAACTCGACCGTGAACGCGATCGTCGAGCCGTCGGGCGACCACGCCGGGTCGCCCGCCCCCCACCGGTAGTCGGTCAGCATCGTGAGACCCGAACCGTCGAGACCGACCGACCACACCTGCGGCCGTCCGTTGATGATCCCGGCGAACACGACCCGGGTCCCGTCGGGCGACAGGCTGGGTTCCCGCGCGTACGACACGCCATCGGTCACGAGCCGTGCCGTGGGCTCGGCGGAGGATTCCGACCAGATCCCGGGTCCCTCGGAACCGGGAGCGGCCGCGCCGGTGGACGCGAACACGAGGGTCCCGACCGGGAGCCCTGCCGCCGGGATCGGAGACGTGGGGGCCGAGGAGGGAGTGGCCGGGGAGGCGGACAGGGCGCCGGCAGGGAGCCACGTGAAGCCGGCGTAGGGGTCGCCCGGCGAGAAGTCGCGAAGGACGACGCGGGGATCCCCCCCGGCCGCCGGGATCGCGCAGACGTTGCCGCCCCGGGGCCCGCCCTCGTACGTGATCGAACGATGGTCGGGGGACCAGGAGACCGTCGCGCCCTCGAGGTCGCAGGGTCCGCCGCCGCTCGAGGCGAGGGTGGTCGCCCGGCCCGTCGACACGTCGACGCTGACCACGGATCGCGGGTGGTAGTCGATCGCCGTGATGATGTGGGTCCCGTCCGCCGACCAGATCGGCGCATCCGGCTGGCACAGCCCGACGTCGGCCGCCCCGTCGCAGACGGGGACGGCGTGCACGCCGCTCTCGTCCGGCGAGACCACCACGATCTCGGGAGGCGGAGGCGACGGCCCGCCGAGCTGGAACGCGGCCGATTCCCGGCGGAACGCGATCCGCGATCCGTCCGGCGACCACGCGACGGACTGGTCCGAGAAGCAGGGGTCGTCTCGGGCCCGGCAGGCGTCCCCCTCCGTGATCCGCCGGAGGCCGGAGCCGTCGGCGTCGGCCACCCACACGGAGCTCGGTTCCGGACCCACGGGCCCGGTGAGAACGAAGGGGAAGCCGGCGAACGCGATGCGGGTCCCGTCGGGGGACCAGGCCACCGTGCCCAGTCCGAGGGCGCAGGGTCCGTCGGCGCACAGGATCGCGCGGCGTTCGTCAGCCGGATCCACCACGACGAGGCGGGCCGAGCTGGTGAATCGCAAGGAGCCGTTCCCCGGCCGCTCGGTGGTGTCGACGATCGCCAGGGAGCGATCGTCCGGAGACCAGGTCATCGAGCGGATGTCGCACCGTTCTCCCTCGCAGGGGTAGACCTCGGAGGTCTCGCCGGTCGCGACGTCCATCGCGAACACCCCCGAGGAGAACGTCGCCCCGCCGTCGGTCGTCGTGGTGCGGATGAACGCCACGTGGGTCCCGTCGGCGGACCAGGACGGGTCCGATTCGGCGTCCGGGCTGTTCGTGAGGTTCCACCGGGCGCCGGTCACGGGGTCGATGGCGACCAGGTCGGTGTTGTCCACGCCGGGGATCGAGTCCGGGCCCCGGCCGACGGTCGCGATGGGGCCGTTCTCCGGTGGCCCGCCGGGGGCGGCCGACCGCGTGTGGCGGAAGGTCCACACCAGGACCCCGAACGCCGCAGCAGCGACGGCAAGGGCGGTGACGGCGGCGGCCGCGCGGCGAGCCCGCGACGCCTCGAGCCCCGAGGGCAACGGTCCGTCCGAGGCGGCGCGCTCGCGGGCGGCGGGGAGCAGGTCCGGCATCCGGGCGTGGTCGACGCCGTGGAGGCGGCGTTCGAGGTCGAGGTCAGGCATCGTGGTCCTCCAGGAGCGTTCGGAGGCGGCGCCGGGCGCGTTCGAGGTGCACGCCGACGGCGGCCGCCGTGGTGCCGAGGATGCGGGCGGTCTCCTTGTTGGAGTAGCCCGCGTAGTGGTGGAGGACGACGGCCCCGCGCTGCTTGGGGGAGAGCTTCCGCATGGCCCGGACGAGGTCAACGGTCGGCTCGGGCATCTCGACCGTTGCCTCGGTGGCCGCGGTCAGCTCCTCGGTGGCCCGGCTTCGCCGGCGGGCGAGGTCACCGGACGCGATCCGGAACCCGGCCCGCCACACCCATGCATCGATGTCGCGGATCTCGTCGCCGCGCCGGAGCGCCTGTGCGAACGTCTCGGCCACGGCGTCGGATGCCACGTCGGCGCTCCCCGAGAACAGCAGCAGCGAGCGCCACAGGCGTTCGGCCTGCTCGCGGTAGCAGCGTTCGACCCGGCTCCCCACGGCCGTCGTGGCCACGTCGTCCATCCAACCCCACAGGGCCGTGAGGAGCCAGGTCGATCAACAACCGGACTGCGATTTCTCAGGCGGCGTCGGCGGCTGCGGCGCGACGGATCGTGACGTCGCCGCTCACCGTCTTGGCCCGGAGCTCGACGTCCGGCGCGCCGTCGGCGTGCGGCGCGGAGGACACGTCGAGGTCGGAACGCATGTCCCCGCTGATCGAGTGCAGGTCGAGGTAGGTCCGCTTCCCGGCGGCGATGCCCACGTCGATGTCGCCCGACACCGAGGTCAGGCTGACCGCCCCGCGGGCCGCCGAACCGATCCGCAGGTCGCCCGACACCGACCGAGCCGTGAGGTCGAACTTCGCCTCGCCCACGTCGACGGTGCCCGAGACGTTGTGGATCGCGGCCCGGCGGTGGGTCGTCCCGACGACGATCGCCCCCGACGCCACGTCGATGCCGAGCTCGTCGAGGGCGTTCGACACCCGAATGTCGCCGCTACCGGTCTTCATGCTGACCCGGCCGGTGAGGTCGCCGAACGAGACGTCCCCCGAGCCCGACCGGTACCGACACGACCCGAAGGTCCCCGAGCCGCGCACGTCGGCCGCCCCGGTGGCGATGTCCAGGTTGGTGCCCTCGTGGGTCCGGATCGTCACCCGGTACTTCGCGTCGCGGAA
The DNA here is from genome assembly GCA_963772375.1 of uncultured Actinomycetes bacterium. Classification (GTDB taxonomy): domain Bacteria; phylum Actinomycetota; class UBA4738; order UBA4738; family JACQTL01; genus DATBHM01. The sequence continues at coordinate 558,658 of CAVYXG010000004.1, read as the reverse complement.
CCGCTTGCGGCCGACCTTGACCTCGAGCGACGTACCGTCGTGGGCGAGCCGGCACTCCAGCTCGGCCGGGTCCATCTCGCGGTCGAGGCGTTCGACCTCCACGGTGGTCTCCGTGGCGTCGACCGCCCCTTCGATCTCGAGGCTGCTCGCGGGGACGGACACCGACAGGTTGAGCGGTGCTGATGTCTGGAACGTCTGGTTCATGGCTGGTGCTCCTTTCAGCTCGTGGCGTAGCCGGTCAGTCGGCGGCCGGAACGCCGGGTCGGTGGCGCCGAGGTAAAACGTGTGAGCTCACGCACGATCCAGGTGTTGGCCGAGACGTGGTCGCGCGAGGCCGCGCGTTCGATGGTCTCCTTGAGCCCTCCGGGCAGCCGGAGCGTGATGCGGGCGTTCATGCCCTCGTCGGACGCCTCGGGCGCCGGCGCGGTGGCTGCGTCGTCGTCCACGAAGACGAACGAGGGCTCCTGGCCGGCGAGGCGAACCTCCACGCGGCCGGAGGGGAGCTGTGCGGAGACCTCCACGGCTCCCTCCCCGAGCAGGTCCAGCAGGCGCATGGAGGCCTGCGCACGGAGCGCGCCGGCCAGGCGGTCGGCCGCCTCGGCGAGGGGGCCCTCGCCCAGCCCGGCCAGCGCCGTCAGGTCGTTCAGCAGCCCGTCGACGTACGCGGTGGTGTTCATGAAGTCATCCTCTCGTCAGTGCAACGTCTCACGGCAGGCATAGTGACATCAATATGATGTCATCGTCAAGTCAGACTGCGCTCGCTGATCTGTGGTTCGATGCGGTCGTGGGCGATCCCGACTACGTCGAGGCCAACCGGATCCAGCTCGAACGCATGCGGAACTTGATCGGCCGTCTGGGGCCGGAGGGGCTCGCGCGGCCGGTCAACGAGGACTGGACCGCCGCCGGCATTCTGGCGCACATCGCGTTCTGGGACGCGCGCGCGTCGTTCCTCGCCGGCAGGCTCGAGCGCGGCGAGCCGTTCTCCGACGACGACACCGAACCCGAGGACGTCGACTGGATCAACGACTCGACGCGGCCGCTCATCGAGACCATCGAGCCGGTCGCCGCTGGCCGGCTCGCGATCCGGATCGCGGAGGACACCGATCGCCGCGTCGCCGCCCTCCCGCCCGAGCGCATGTACCCGAGCGACGAGTCGAGCCCATTGAACGCCCTGCGTGCCGACCACCGCGGCGAACACCTCGACCAGATCGAGGCCGCCCTCGAGGGCCACCTGCCGCCCTAGGCGTCAAGCAACTCAGGCGGCGATGCTCGCGATCGCCGAGGGCGTCCGGTAGCATTCCGACATGGAACACCCGAACGCCTGCCCTTCCCCGGGCGGGCGTTTCGCGTATCCGGCCCGTTCGGGCAGTCGAGAGGCGTAGGAGGCTCGCAGTGGAATTCGAGATCGGGATGGGGAAGACCGCCCGCAAGGCGTACGGATTCGACGACGTCGCCATCGTCCCCTCGCGGAGGACCCGCGACCCCGACGACGTCGACATCTCCTGGGAGATCGACGCCTACACGTTCGGCCTCCCGATGCTGGCATCGGCGATGGACGGGGTGGTGTCGCCGGCCACCGCGATCGAGATCGGCCGGCTCGGCGGCCTGGCCGTGCTGAACCTCGAGGGCCTCCAGACCCGCTACGAGGACCCCGACCCGGTGTTCGACGAGATCGCCGCGCTGCCCGACGAGAAGGCGACCCGGCGGATGCAGGAGCTGTACGCGGAGCCGATCAAGGAGGAGTTGATCGTCCGGCGGATCCGCGAGATCAAGGAGGGCGGCGTCACGGCGGCGGCCTCGCTGACCCCGCAGAAGGTCCGGAAGTACCAGCACCTGGTGCTCGAGGCCGAGCTCGACATCCTGGTCGTCCAGGGCACGGTGGTCTCCGCCGAACACGTCTCGACCCGCAGCGAGCCGCTCAACCTGAAGGAGTTCATCGCCTCGTTCGACCTGCCGGTGATCGTGGGCGGGGTGGCGTCCTACTCGACCGCGCTGCACCTCATGCGGACGGGGGCGGTCGGCGTGCTGGTGGGCGTCGGGCCGGGCGCCGCCTGCACCACTCGTGGCGTGATCGGCGTCGGAGTTCCCCAGGCCACCGCCATCGCGGACGCGGCCGGCGCGCGCATGACCCACCTCCACGAGACCGGCCGGTACTGCCACGTGATCGCCGACGGCGGCATGCGCACGGGCGGCGACATCGCCAAGGCCATCGCGTGCGGCGCCGACGCGGTGATGATCGGCTCGCCCCTCACGCGCGCGTACGAGGCGCCGGGGCGCGGTCACCACTGGGGGATGGCGACGTTCCACCCGACGCTCCCGCGGGGCGCGCGTGTGAAGACGCGGCAGGTCGCGTCGCTGCAGGAGATCCTGGCCGGGCCGGCGCACGAGAACGACGGCACGCTGAACCTGTTCGGCGCCCTCACGATGTCGATGGCGACGACCGGCTATGCGAACATCCGCGAGTTCCAGAAGGCCGAATTGGTGATCGCGCCCTCGATCAAGTCCGAGGGGAAGAGCTATCAGCGGTCCCAGGGCGTGGGGATGGCGTGACCTCCGACGAGCCGCTCTCCCCGGGGGCGCGCGACCCTCGGCCGGTCCTGGTCCTCGACTTCGGCGCGCAGTACGCGCAGCTCATCGCCCGGCGCATCCGCGAGGCGCACGTCTACTCCGAGATCGTGCCGTTCGACGCCACGGTCGAGGAGCTGAAGGCTCGGCGGCCGGCGGGGCTGGTCCTGTCCGGCGGCCCGGCCAGCGTGTACGAGCCCGGCGCGCCCGCGATCGGGCCGGAGGTGTTCGACATCGGCGTCCCGGTGCTCGGCATCTGCTACGGCCAGCAGGTCATGGCCCGCGCGCTGGGCGGCGAGGTCGCGCCGACCGGCGTCCGCGAGTACGGCCGAACCGGGCTGGAGGTGCTCTCGCCCGGCGTGCTGCTGGCCGACCTCCCCGAGCGCGAGACGGTCTGGATGAGCCACGGTGACGCCGTGGAACGGGCCCCCGAGGGGTTCCGGGTCACCGCGCGCACGGAGGCGATCCCCGTGGCCGCCATGGAGGACCCCGAGCGCGGCCTCTACGCCGTGCAGTTCCACCCGGAGGTCGCGCACACACCGCGCGGGCAGGACGTCATGAAGCGGTTCCTGTACGACGGGTGCGGGCTGCTCCCGGACTGGACGCCGGCGAACGTCATCGAACGAAGCGTAGAGCGGATTCGCGATCAGGTCGGCGACGCTGAGGCAATCTGCGCCCTGAGCGGAGGCGTGGACTCCGCCGTGGCGGCCCTGCTGGTCTACAAGGCCATCGGCGACCGGCTGACCTGTGTGTTCGTCGACACCGGGCTGCTCAGGGAGGGCGAGCCCGAACAGGTCGAGGACACGTTCGCCCGGCACTTCCACGTGCCGCTGGTGCACGTCAAGGCGGCCGACCGGTTCCTGACGAAGCTCGCCGGCGTCGAGGACCCCGAGGCCAAGCGGAAGATCATCGGGGAGGAGTTCATCCGGGTGTTCGAGGAGGTCGCGAAGGAACACCGTGGTGCGCGGTTCCTCGTCCAGGGGACGCTGTACCCGGACGTCATCGAGAGCGGTTCGAGGACCGCGGCCAAGATCAAGAGTCATCACAACGTGGGCGGCCTGCCGGAGGACATGGACTTCGAGCTGGTCGAACCGCTTCGCGACCTCTTCAAGGACGAGGTGCGGCAGGTCGGCGCCGAGCTGGGCCTGCCCGAGGAGATCACGCAGCGCCAGCCGTTCCCGGGGCCGGGCCTCGCGGTGCGCGTGATCGGCGACGTGACGGCCGAGCGGCTCGCGCTGGTCCGGGCGGCCGACCACATCCTCCGCGAGGAGGTCCGCCGCTCCGGGCTCGACGCCGAGCTGTGGCAGTGGTACGCGGCGCTGCTGGCCGGCGTGCGCAGCGTCGGGGTGATGGGCGACGGCCGGACGTACCAGCACCCCATCGTGATCCGGGCCGTGACCAGCGAGGACGCGATGACCGCCGACTGGGCGCGGCTGCCGTACGACGTGCTCGATCGGGTCTCGAGCCGCATCGTGGCCGAGGTCCCCGGCGTCAACCGCGTCGTCTACGACATCAGCAGCAAGCCCCCCGCGACGATCGAGTGGGAGTGAGCGGCCGCCGCCCTCAGTGGTGGACCGTGACGACCACGGGGGCCGACCACAGCCGCCACGACGCGGTGCCCTGTCCGAAGAAGATCGCGACCGCGCGGACCTCCACGCGGCCGTCGTCGTAGGGGGCGGTGCTCCACGTGCCGTCCGCCGCCTGCGGCGCCGGCGAGGTGTCCTCGTCGACGCTCCTCCCGTTCGCGTAGAACACGACCTCGACCGGCGCCGGCCAGCCGCCGGGCAGTCCGGAGAGCGCGGCGTGCAGGTGGACCGAGCCGGTGACGTGGTCGCCGGCCGACACCCCACCCACCACGATCCGCGGGTCGGCGTTGTCGACCGTCACGATCCTGCCGGGCGACGGCGCGTCCCCGAGGTTTTCGTTCGTGAAGACGTCGGCCTGGAGCAGATGGGGGCCGTTCGCGACCTGGGTGGTGTTCCATCCGCCGGGCTGGGAGTCGTTCGGGATGGTCCAGGCCGGCGTGGTGGTCCCGTCGATGGGGAAGTCCGCGCCTCCCAGGTCGACGTCGATCTGCCCATTGAACGCCTGGGCGCCGTTCAGGTCCGGGTCGGCGGCGATCGTCACGTGGGCGCCGCCCACCGTGGCCCCCGCCGACGGCTCGCTGATGCCCACCGAGCTATGGGAGCCGGCCAGCCAGCTCACCGTGGCCGGGTAGGCGAAGCCGCTGGCCGATCCGGCGCTGTCGATGGCCGTGAAGGCGAGCGTGTAGGTCTTCGTGGCCACCGGCTGGAATCCGCCCGGGCGGGGCCAGCTCGCCGCGAACCAGGCGTCCGGTCCCCGCGTCGCGATCGGCGTCCTGACGTCGAACTGGTCGACGGGCTGCCCGGTGTCGTCGAACCCGGGTATCACACGGACGTGCAATGACGAGACCGAGAGCCCGGGACTCGCGCCGACCTGGGTGAGGAACGTGACGGGCCGACTTCCGACGCCGAAGGCCGGGCCCATGACGTTCGTCACGAGCGGCGGGGACAGGACCACGTCGCGGCCGGAAGACGTGACGGCCGTGCCGCCCGATTGCGTCGCCCGAACGCGGAGCGTGCCGGCGAAGATGCTCGGCCGGGGGAGCGCGGTGACGGTTCCGCCGAAGGGTGCGGTGGCGTCGGTGTCGATCACGGACGTCTTCCCGTCGTTGTAGGCGGCCAGGAGCTCGACCTTCTGGATCGTGTGTCCCGGCGCCGCGCTCGCCGTCGCCGACCACGAGAACCGCTGCCCGATCGGCTGGAACGAGGCCGGCGTGAGCAGCGTCGCCGTCGGGTTGCGGACGGTCAGCGCCAGCTGCTTGGCGGTGCCCTGTCGGCCGAACCGGTCGATCGCGAGGGCGCCGATCGTGATCCTGGCGCCGTTGGGCCGGCCGAGCGTGTTGACGGTGACGGCGTACGGGGCCGCGCGGTCCACGGTCTTCCGCCCGTCCACCGTGAAGTCCACCTCGGTGATGCCGCCGCCCTGCGACCGCACCGTGAGCGGTACCTTCACGGTCCCCGAGACCACGGAGCCGGGGCTCTTCAACGCGATCAGAGGTGTCGGGAGCGGCTGGTACCGCGGCGGGGCGGTCGTGGCCTGGAACGTGTTGCGGGCGGCGTCCCAGTGGGTCGCGAGGTAGGACCCGCCAGGCGGGTTGGTGTCGAAGTAGTCGTTGTCGTTGCAGTCGAGCAGCTCCGGCACCGTGGCCGGGCAGATCTTCCTCAAGGGGAACGTCTTCGGCCTGAAGTCGTCGTCGTAGCACATGACGTCGGACTCGTCCCAGCAGTGACGGTTGTTGGTGTGGTGCGGCGCCGACTGCTGGACCGCCCCCATGCTGTGGAAGAGCTCGTGGATCGAGACCTCGCCCATGGCGAACGGGTCGAACAGCGCGTCGGCGCACCCCGTCACCACCAGGGTGTTCATGTCGCCGTGGTTGTTGAGGTTGGCGGGGGTGGTGCGGTCGTCCGGATAGACCTCGCCGACGCCCTGGCAGCCCGCGGGGATGGGCGCCGTCTCGGTCTCCAGGAACGTCAGCCCCTTCTCCGACTTGGACATCAGCCCGGCCCGCTCGAGGTGCGCCCGGAGGTAGGTCGGGTCGAACGCCTCGAACGTCCACTTCTGGGCCACGCGGAACGGGGTGATCGTGAGGTGGCACTGCGACATGACCCACCGGATGTGTCGCACGCCGCCCGATTGCGAGGCCGAGACGCTCAGGATGCGGTCGGCCACGGCGACCGCGTTCAGGATCGCGGCGCGGCGGTTCTTCAGCCCGGGGGCGTCGAGGAGGTTCTTCTCGAAGTAGGCGTAGAACACGTGGACGCGCGGTCCGGACGAGTAGCAGGGGATGCCCGGCAGATCGTCGAACTCCGGCAGCGAGCGGGCCCGGAGGCCCGGCGGGATGCCGACATGGCCGTGCGGGTCGGGGAGCAAGGTGTCGGGCCCATGGGTGCAGGGCGCGTCGTCGACCGCCCGCGACTGGAACAGGCCCGCGCAGAGGCCGGTGCCGGGGCGGAGGAGGGACAGGATCTCGTGACGGGTGATCGCCGAGCCGGCCGCCAGCTCGCCGCCGTGTCCGGCGGCCGGCCGGGCAGGATGCGGAGCCCGGGCGGTGGCCGCGGTCGCCGTCGGCTGCAGCAGGAGCGTCGCGCTTGCGACGGCAAGGAGCGCATTGGCCCATCCGTGCCGGCGGCCGCTCAGCAGGCGACGGCCACGAAGGTTGCGGTGCAACGAGATCCCCCCTCCCCAGATCGGACAACCGATTATGACCGACCCGACCACCGAGGAAAAGGGGTCGCGGGGCGGCAGGACCCCTGGCTAGGGGTTGGCGGAGTGGGTGACCTTGGGGGTGTGGTGGTGGCCGCCGCCGCCCTTGCCGCCCTTGCCGCCCTTGCCCGTGGTGACGCTGAAGTGGTACCCGCCGAGGACGAGCACCAGCATGATCACCATCACGGCGGCGATGACCACCAGCGCGATCCTGGCGACGGGGTCGTACTGACTGCGGGGCCGGGCGGAACGGGTCGGGGTGGTGTCGGTCGGAGTGACGGGCGGGACCGGCTCGGTGGGCACGTGTTCGGGAGGTGTGGACATCGGTCCACGCTACCGCGCACCGATGGACCCTGCAGCCCGGAATGGACTCGGCGGTGGGTTCGATCGGACACACCTCGTACACACATTCGCCGGCGACGCCGGCAGGGGCGACATGCCCTGGGGGGCCGGGCCCAATGACCCCACAACTGGGGAAGAGTTCCGGCTTGATTCCGTGGAGAATACGGCGGCACCAAGCGCTTCGCGGAGACCGAGGCCCATGGCGAGCGACCTACCGCAGCCGAGCACCGGCCGATCAGCCGCATCGGGGGCAGCGGGATCGGGGGAGACCTGGGGGGGTGCCCTGTGGAAGGGCGCCCTCGTTCTCGCGCTCGCGTTCCTCGGGTTCGTGGCGATCCCCGATCGCCTCTTCTCGTATCTCGCGCTCCACGTCGGGCCCCGGCTTCGTGACCTGCTCGTGCTCCTCGAGGTCGTCGTGGCGTTCGTCCTGCTGACGTGGTTGTTCGTCAGGCTCCAGGTCCGAAGGACGCGGGCGTGACGACATTCGATGCCCGGGCCGTCGGCGGTGAGTGGTACGACGCGAACGTCCCGTGCACGCAAGCGTGCCCCGTGCTGACGAACGCGGGCCGGTACGTGGCGGCCATCGCCCAGGGCCTCGACGACCTCGCCTACCAGATCGCGAGGGCGCCGAACCCCTTCCCGTCCATCTGTGGGCGGGTGTGCGCCGCGCCCTGCGAGTCGGCCTGCCGCCGCGGCGACATCGACAGCCCAATCGCGATCCGGGCACTGAAGCGGTTCGTGTCGGAACGCGCGGGGGTGGAGAGCGGCCACGCCGAACGCCTGTGGCGGGAGGCCGTCGACCAGCAGCCCAGGCGACCCGAGCGTGTGGCGGTCGTGGGAGCCGGTCCGGCCGGCCTGGCCTGCGCCCACGACCTCGCCGCGTACGGCTACTCGCCGGTGGTGTTCGATGCCGCGGACCGCCCGGGGGGCATGATGGTCCTCGGCATCCCGACCTACCGTCTTCGCCGGGAGATCCTGCAGGCCGAGATCCGGGCCATCCTCGGGCTGGGCGTGGAGCTCCGACTGAACCAGCGGCTTGGGTCCGACTTCTCGCTCCGATCGCTCCGCGACGAGGGGTTCGCGGCGGTGTTCGTCGCCACCGGCGCCACGCGCAGCCGTGACCTCCAGGTCCCCGGCGTCGAGCTCGACGGGGTCCTCAAGGCCGTCGACTTCCTCATCAACGCCAACAGCGGCTATCGGGTCGACCTCGGGGACCGGGTGATCGTGGTCGGTGGAGGCAACGTGGCGCTCGACGTCGCCCGGACAGCGCTGCGCGAGCCCGCCGGCACCGAAACCGCGGTGTTCGACGTGGCCCGCATGGCGGTCCGGATGGGGGCTCGGGACGTCGGTGTGGTGGCGCTCGAGTCGCGGCAGGAGATGCCCGCCCACGAGTACGAGATCGAGGAGGCCGAGAACGAGGGCATCAGGATCCTCCACCGGCTCGGTCCTCAACGGATCCTGGGGGACCGGCACGTGGAGGGACTCGAGACCATCCGGGTCTCCTCGGTGTTCGACGCGGACGGGCGATTCAACCCCACCTTCGTCGAGGGGACGGAGTCCTCGATCGCCTGCGATTCGGTGATCCTCGCCATCGGTCAGGCCCCGGACCTGTCGTGGGTGGATCCGGAGGACGGCCTCGATCTCTCGCCCCGGGGGACCATCGCCGTGGAACGCGCCACGCTCGCGACGTCCAACCCCGACGTCTGGGCGGGCGGGGACGCGGCGTTCGGACCGCGGAATCTGATCGACGCCATCGGCGACGGCAGGCGCGCCGCGGGTTCCATCCATCGGCGGATCGGGGGCGATGACGCCTCCCCCGTGGACGTGCCGCGGCCGTCCATGGTCCGCCGGCTGCTGCCGGTGTCGACCGTGCATCGCCCGGTGCAGAACTACGACGCGGTGCCACGGGTGCCGATCCCGTCGGAGGTCTCCGAGCGGCGCGTCGGCGTTCCGGAGGTGGAACTGGGGTACACGGAGGAACAGGCCCGCCGCGAGGCGGCCCGGTGCCTGCAGTGCTTCCTCAACATCGAGCTCGAGACCAGCCTCTGCATCCTGTGCGGGGGGTGCGTGGACGTGTGCCCCGAGCACTGCATCCGCATCGTCCCGGCGGAGGCGGTGCGCGCAGGCGCCGAGCCGCCGGCCGCCGAGGAGAAGCCCGCGAGCACGCTCGTCATCCAGGAGGACTTCTGCATCCGGTGCGGGTTGTGCATCGAGCGATGCCCGACGCACGCGCTGTCGTTCGCGGGCTGGACGGAATCGTCGACGAGCCCGCAGGTCCTCGAGGTGATCTGAGGGCGGGATGGCGGAGAACGGCGACCGGAAGAACGGAGGACGGCGGATCCGCGACCACCAGGTCGTGCGGTCCGTGTTCCACCCGGGATCCGTGTACCGCGACAACGAGGTGTTCCGCTCGATCGTCAGGCACCCCAAGCCCGATACCCCCCGCGGGCGGGCCATGACGTCGTTCAACAACTTCTTCCTGCACGTCTATCCGGTGAAGACCCCGCGCAAGGTGCTGTCGTTCCGGTCCACGTTCCGGCTGGGGTTCATCGCGGCGGTGCTCTTCGTGATCCTGTTCATCTCCGGCACCTACCTGATGTTCTTCTACACGCCCACGGTCCCCGACGCGTACTTCGACATGCACAACCTGGCCACCACGGTCGCGTTCGGGCAGTTCGTCAGGAACATCCATCGGTGGTCGGCGCACCTCATGGTGCTGGTGGTCCTGCTGCACATGCTCCGGGTGTTCTACTCGGGCGCGTACCGGCGCCCGAGGCAGTTCAACTGGGTGATCGGGATCGGGCTGCTCCTCATCACGCTCGCACTGTCGTTCACTGGATACCTGCTCCCGTGGGATCAACTCGCGTTCTGGGCGATCACCGTCGGGACGACGATCGCCGGGTACGTGCCGATCCTGGGTGACGGCGCACGGCACATCCTGCTCGGCTCGAACGAGGTCGGCGCACAGGCGCTCCTGCGCTTCTATGTGCTGCACATCTACGTGCTGCCCGCACTGCTGGTGCTGCTCCTCGCGATCCACATCTGGCGGGTCCGCAAGGACGGGTTCGCGGTGATGGATCGGGTCTCGACGCCGAAGCCGACGGTTGCGGTGACGGCCACGGCGGAACCCGCGGCCGTTCCGGTGCCCGCACGGACCGTGGCCGTCCCCAGTGCCGACGCGCCGGCCGCTCCCGAGCCCGAACCGCCGGCGTCCGCCGGGAGGGAGGCCCGCTACCGGGAGCTGGGGACCGTGCCCCGGGAGGTCGAGCTGCGAGCGGCCCAGGAGCCCGACGACTCGGTCTTCTCGTGGCCGCACATGCTGGTCCGACACGTGGTCGTCGGCGCCGCGACCGTCGTGGCGGTCTTCATCTTGGCGATCCTGTTCAATGCGCCGCTGAAGGACATCGCGAATCCGGACCTGACCCCGGAGGTCGCCAAGGCGCCCTGGTACTTCGCCGGACTCCAGGAGCTGCTCGCGCATTACCAGCCGATGATCGCCGGGGTCCTCGCGCCCGGGGCGGCGCTCGCGTTCATGACCATCCTGCCGTACATCGACCGGAGCCGGGGATGGCGGATCCGGGACAGGAAGCTGGTTGTCGTCGTGTTCACCGTGCTCGCCGTTGCCGCCCTGCTCCTCACCCTGGTGGGCACCCTGTTCCGGGGCCCGGGGTGGACATGGGTCTGGCCATGGCAGCACATGTTCGTGGAGCTCTGATCGACGTGACCGAGAACGAAGTTCCGAACGACGACGGGGCGCCGGAATCGACGCCCGAGCCGGCCCTGGCGACACCGGAGCCGGTCCCGGCGACGCCCGCCGCGGACCTGGAGCCGCCGCCGGAGCAGGACGCCGAGCATGCCGCCGATCCGCGGCCCGCGATCGGGCGGCGGGAGTTCCTCAACACCACGTGGAAGGTCCTGGGCGCCGCGCTGGTGGTCGAGGCGGCCTGGACCTCCTACGACATCCTCAAGCCGGGAACGTCGGCCGCCTCGGGCGGCATCCTCAACGCCGGGAACGCATCCGACTACCCCGACGGGACCGTGACGTACTTCCTCGACGGCCGGTTCTACGTCACCTCCTCGGAGGGCAACCTGGTCGCCCTGTTCCAGAAATGCCCGCACCTCGGGTGCAAGGTGCCGTTCTGCGACAGCTCCGGGCAGTTCGAGTGCCCCTGCCACGGGAGCCGGTACAACATCCGCGGCGAGTACATCGCCGGTCCCGCGCCGCACGGCATGGATCGGTTCCCGATCAAGATCGACGGAGGTCAGGTGTTCGTGGACACGACGAACCCCGTCCAGGGACCGCCTCGGGGGGTCGCGACCGTGTCGAACACCCCCAAGGGGCCGTCCTGCGTGAGCGCCGGCGAGGGCGCCACCAGCGGCGGTGCGACGCCGGCGGCAGGCGGCTCGTCGTGAGCAGCCCGGAGCTCACCCCGGCGGGGGACGACCCGGAGCTCCAGCGGAGCCTCCGGCGATGGATGACGGCGGGGGCCGTGATCCTGGTGGTGATGGTCGCGGCGTTCCCGCTGTACCGGGCCGTCGACTCGAGCCGGCGGAACGACGCACTGAGCTCGCAGCAGACGGCGCTGGTGTCCTCCGGCCAGCACCTGTGGACCCTCAACTGCGGCTCCTGCCACGGCGACCACGGCCAGGGCATCTCGGCCCCGGCCCTCAACTCGCAGCAGTTCCTGAGCTCGGTGTCGGACGAGCAGATCCTGCGGATCATCACGTCCGGGATCTCCGGCACCGCGATGCCCGCCTGGTCGAACGAGTTCGGCGGTCCGCTCACGGCGCAGGAGACCGCCTCGGTCGTCGCCTATCTCCGATCGCTGCAGAAGAAGGCCCCGAGCGTACCCGACTGGCGGACGCGGTTCGTCAAGGGGGGATGACATGAGGCCGGTGCGACCGATTCGTCGGGGTGTGGGAGGTGCGGTGGTGTCGTTCGCCGTCGCGTTCCTGCTGGCCGCGTGCGGCGGCAGCACGTCGGGAGGGCCGGGCGGCGGCTGGAGCACCATGGTGGCGCTGCCCACCGGGGCGGCGAGCGGTGCCGGCCCGCAGACCACCGCCGTCGTCTCCCCCAACCCCGGGATCGTCACGGCCGACCTCGGCCAGAACAGCCCGACCGACATGTTCATCCACCTGTCCTCGGTGACCGCCCCTGCAGGCAAGGTGACGTTCGTGGTGAAGAACGACGACACGCAGACGCACGAGTTCGTGGTCCTGAAGACCGACCATCCGGCGGCGGGCTTCTCCATCGGGAGCTTCGAGGGCGAGCAGAACCGGATCAACGAGGACACGGCCGGTACGAACGTGGGGGAGACCGGCGACATGCAGGGCGGCACGTGGAAGCCGCTCACCGTGACCCTCACACCGGGTCACTATGCGATCGTCTGCAACCTGTCCGGCCACTACGCCGCGGGGATGCACGTGGACTTCTTCGCCACCCCGCCGGGATCCACCCCGGTGGTCGCGGCGCTGGGGGACACCTCGCCCACCCAGATGTACATCCACCTGTCCTCGCCGTCCGCCCCGGCCGGGAAGGTCAGCTTCATCGTGTCGAACGAGTCCACGACCATGAAGCACGAGCTGGTGGGGTTCCGGACCGCCACCGCCGCCAACGCCTTCCCCATCACCGGGTTCGAGGGGGACCCCAACAAGATCGACGAGGACGCCGCAGGCGCGTCCGTGCTGGACACCGGGGCGGCCCTGCCGCCGGGCGTGTCCAAGATGTACACGGTGAGCCTGCCGGTGGGGCACTTCGCCTTGGTGTGCAACCTGTCCGGCCACTACGCCGCGGGGATGCACGTGGACTTCTTCGCCACCCCGCCGGGATCCACCCCGGTGGTCGCGGCGCTGGGGGACACCTCGCCCACCCAGATGTACATCCACCTGTCCTCGCCGTCCGCCCCGGCCGGGAAGGTCAGCTTCATCGTGTCGAACGAGTCCACGACCATGAAGCACGAGCTGGTGGGGTTCCGGACCGCCACCGCCGCCAACGCCTTCCCCATCACCGGGTTCGAGGGGGACCCCAACAAGATCGACGAGGACGCCGCAGGCGCGTCCGTGCTGGACACCGGGGCGGCCCTGCCGCCGGGCGTGTCCAAGATGTACACGGTGAGCCTGCCGGTGGGGCACTTCGCCTTGGTGTGCAACCTGTCCGGCCACTACGCCGCGGGGATGCACGTGGACTTCTTCGCCACCCCGCCGGGATCCACCCCGGTGGTCGCGGCGCTGGGGGACACCTCGCCCACCCAGATGTACATCCACCTGTCCTCGCCGTCCGCCCCGGCCGGGAAGGTCAGCTTCATCGTGTCGAACGAGTCCACGACCATGAAGCACGAGCTGGTGGGGTTCCGGACCGCCACCGCCGCCAACGCCTTCCCCATCACCGGGTTCGAGGGGGACCCCAACAAGATCGACGAGGACGCCGCAGGCGCGTCCGTGCTGGACACCGGGGCGGCCCTGCCGCCGGGCGTGTCCAAGATGTACACGGTGAGCCTGCCGGTGGGGCACTTCGCCTTGGTGTGCAACCTGTCCGGCCACTACGCCGCGGGGATGCACGTGGACTTCTTCGCCACCCCGCCGGGCGCGGTCGTCGACGCCGACCTGGGCCAGACGAACCCGACGGACATGTTCATCCACCTGTCGACGACCGCGGAGCCGGGCGGCACGGTGAGCTTCGTCGTGGCGAACACCGACACCGCCACCCACGAGTTCGTCGTGCTGCAGACCGATCACCCGGCGGCGGGGTTCCCCATCGGGAGCTTCGAGGGGGAATCGAACCGGATCGACGAGGACACGGCGGGGACCAACGTCGGCGAGACCGGCGACATGAAGGCCGGGACGTCGAAGCTGCTGACGATCGACATGACGGCCGGCCACTACGCCATCGTCTGCAACCTCCCGGGCCACTATGCGGCCGGCATGCACGAGGACTTCTGGGCGGCCACGACCTGATTCGGGGCGGCACCGGGAGGGCCGGCACCGGAGGGTGACCGGGGTGACGCCTAGAATCTCGTGACGTGACTCCCGCATCCCCCCGCCCGGCGACCGATCCCGACGCGCCCTCGCTGGACCTCGGGGACCACGCCGATGCCCACCCGGAGGCCCTGTCGCCGCTGCTCCAGCCGCTGAACCCCATCCAGCGGGAGGCCGTGCTGCACACCGAGGGGCCGGTGCTGATCGTGGCCGGGGCGGGTTCGGGCAAGACCCGCGCCCTCACGCACCGGGTGGCGTTCCTGATCCGGGAACGGGACGTCTCGCCCTACGAGATCCTGGCGATCACCTTCACCAACAAGGCCGCCCGGGAGATGGCCGAGCGCGTCGAGGGCCTGCTGGGGACACGGGTCGCGAAGGGGATGTGGATCCTCACGTTCCACTCGTCCTGCGCCCGCATCCTCCGACGTGAGCACAACCAACTGGGCCTGCCGTCGACGTTCTCGATCTACGACGAGGGCGACACCGAGCGCGTGCTGGGCATGGTCCTGCGCGACCTCGAGCTCGATCCCAAGCGGTGGCCACCCCGGGCCATGGCCAGCGCGATCGGCAGGGCCAAGGACGAGCTGCTCTCGCCCTCGCAGGTCATGGAGCGCGCGGGAAACTTCTACGACCGCCAGGTGGCCGAGGTCTACGCGCGGTACGAACGACGCCTCCGCGCGGCGGGCGCGCTCGACTTCGACGACCTGATCAGCGAGACCGCGCGCCTCTTCCGCGACCACCGCGAGGTGCTCGAGCACTACCAGGAGCGGTTCCGGTACATCCTGGTCGACGAGTACCAGGACACGAACCGCGCGCAGTACCACCTGGTCAACCTGTTGGCGGCGAAGTACCGGAACATCTGCGTCGTCGGCGACGCCGACCAGGGCGTGTACTCCTGGCGCGGCGCGACGATCCAGAACCTCCTCGACTTCGAGCGCGACTACCCCGACGCCGAGATCTTCCTGATGGAGCAGAACTACCGCTCCACGCAGAACATCCTCGCGGTCGCCAACGCGCTCATCCGCCACAACGTCCACCGCAAGCCCAAGGAGCTGTGGACGGAGGGTCCGGGCGGCGAGCTGGTCGTGCGGTTCCGGGCGGACTCCGAGCACGACGAGGCCGCGTTCGTCGCGCAGGAGATCGATCGCCTCCACGAGTCCGAGGGCTACCGGTACCGCGACGTCGCCGTGTTCTACCGGACGAATGCCCAGAGCCGGGTGCTGGAGGACATCTTCATGAGGGCGGGCATCCCCTACCGCGTGGTGGGCGGGGTGCGGTTCTACGAGCGCAAGGAGATCAAGGACCTCCTCGCGTACCTCCGGCTGCTGGTGAACCCCCAGGACGTCGTGAGCGCCCGGCGGGTGATCAACACGCCGAAGCGGGGGATCGGGGACGCCACCGTGGCCGCGATCGAGGAGTTCGCCAGGTGGGAGGAGGTCCCGTTCATCGAGGCGGCCCGCCGGGTCGACGAGATCAGCGTGCTGGCCACGCGGGCCCGGGGCGCGGTGACGAACTTCGTCCAGGTGCTCGACCGGCTGGCCGGGTACCTCGAGGACGGCATGACGCCCTCGCGGCTGGTCGACCTGGTGGCCCAGGAGTCCGGCTACCTGGCCGAGCTCGAGGCCGAACGGACCGTCGAGGCCCAGGGCCGCATCGAGAACATCCAGGAGCTCTCGGGGGTCGCGGCCGAGTTCGAGGCCCGGGGCGGCGAGGGGCTGGCCGACTTCCTGGAGCAGGTGGCGCTGGTCAGCGACGCCGACCAGTACGACGAGGACGCCTCCACGGTCACGCTGATGACGCTGCACATCGCCAAGGGGCTGGAGTTCCCGGTCGTGTTCATCGTGGGCATGGAGGACGGGGTGTTCCCGCATTACCGCTCGATGACCGACGCGGCGCAGCTCGAGGAGGAACGCCGCCTGGCCTACGTGGGCATCACGCGGGCCAAGGAGCGCCTGTACCTGATGAACGCGTGGAGTCGGTCGCTGTTCGGGCAGCTGTCGTACAACCCGCCCTCGCGGTTCCTGTCGGAGATCCCGCCCGAGCTGATCCGCCAGATCGAACCCCGCGGCGGGCGCGGCCGGGGCGGCGGCGTGGGCGGCCGGGGCGGTCAGGTCTCGGGGATGCGACGCGAGCCGGTGGAGGTCGTCCCCGGCGACACCGTCGTGCACGACCGATGGGGGGAGGGCGTCGTGCTCGCCGTGAGCGGTCTCGGCGGCGACACGACCGCCACGGTCGCGTTCGAGGAGGTCGGCGAGAAGCGGCTCATGCTCTCGTTCGCTCCGTTGAAGAAGCTCTCGCGCTGACCGCGAGCGCCCTCGCCGCCCGGAGGTGCGCGGCGGCCGGCTGCTGGTGGCGCTGGGCCGACTGCCACACCCGAAGGAACGTCAGCCCGCCGACGACGAGCAGGGACATGATCGCCGCCCCGGTGAACGCGAGGCTCCAGGCGTCGGTACCCGAGGCGAACGCGTGGACGGTCGCGATCAGGTAGAGCCCGAACGTCGCGAAGTGGACTCCCCGCCAGACCCGGCGGGGGATGCGGGCCCGGAGCAGCGAGGTCACCTCCACGGCCGCCAGCAGGTACATCGCCACGATGCCCCACGCCACGGCGACCGGGCGCCAGGACCCGGTGAGTGGGACCAGGACGTTCACCAATCCGAAGTGGACGTACGTGTCGAGCAGGACGGACGCCACATGGATGCCGGTGAACGCCACGGCCGCGCCGCCAAGGAAGCGGTGGAGGTCGAACCACCACGCGGGCCGCGGGCGAGGGGCGACCGCCCGCGTCGAGACCACGAGGCCCCAGATCACTGCGGCCGCCGCGAGCGACCAGGCAACGATGCCCGCGGCCCGGGCCGAGTACCAGAGCACCTGGGAGCTCATGGGCCCGTCCGCGCCGCCGGCGCGGCGTCGGTGAATGCACGGAGGCCCACGGACTCGTGCACCATGCCGTCCGCGTCCACGACCAGTCCCTGCGCACCGGCCCCCTCCAGCAGCGCGGGCCCGTGGTCCGGACCCGCCAGGAACGCGGCCTTCGAGAGGACTTCGGCCTGCCACCCCTCCCCGGCCACGACCGTGGCCGAGACCACGGGGGTGACGGCCGGGCGGCCCGTGGCCGGGTCGATCAGGTGGTGCCGGGGATCCTCCGGCGATCCCCACGCCCGGCGGGTCCGGGTGCTGGTGGCCACCGCGCCGCGTTCGAGCGACAGCAGCGCTGCCAGGCGGCTGCGGGTCGGGTGTTCCACCCCGGCGACCCACGGGCCACCGCCGGGCGAGTCGCCCTCGACGCGGAGGTCGCCGCCGAGGTTCACGCAGGCGCCGGCGGCCCCGTCCCGCAGCAGCGCCTCGACGACGAGGTCGGCCGCGAAGCCCTTCCCGATGCCGCCGGGGTCCAACCCGACGCCGCGGGGGGCCGTCACCGTGGCGGCCGCCCGGTCGACCATGACCCGGTCGAAGCCGGCCACCACGACGGGCTCGTCACCCGCCGGCGCAGGCGCCCGACCCCGGTCGATGTGTTCGAACGAGCGGTCGTACCCCGACCGCTCCACGGCGCGCAGGACGGTCGGGTCGTACCGGCCGCCGGTCACGCGCGCGCCCTCGATGGCGCGCTCGACGAGCGCGAGCGTGGGGCCGGAGACGCGGACCGGGCGGCCGGCCTCGCGGTTGATCCGCGTGACCTCGCTGGAGTCGAGGAAGCGGCTCCACAGCGATTCCAGCTCGGCGACGAGGTCACGGGCGAGCTCGAGTGAGGCCACCGTTCCCCCGACGACGATGACGTGGGCCTCCGACCCCATGGCGGGGAACCGCGCCTCAGCTCGCATGGCTGATGGTGTCGGGCCGGCTCACGGATCCGGAGGAACCGGGCGAGGCCGACCAGCCGGAACCGGAGCTCGAGGAGTCCGAGGACCTGCCGGACGAGGACGATCCGGAGCCGGACGCGGACGAGGCCGTGGTCGAGTCGGTGGTGCCGGCCGTGTGCGCCGCCATCGAGCCGGCCAGGCCCAGGAACGCCGCCGCGCTGAGCAGGCCGGCCACGATGCGGGACCGCCTGGCCGCATGCCGTCGCCACCGGTGCGCCACCGGGCGGCGGGCCGGGGCCGGCGCAGGCGGGATCGCCCCAGCGGGGACCGGCGGCGCGGGGAGGGGGTTCGGGGCGGACCGTTGGGCTCCGTGCCGCCGGAACCGGGCTGCGGGGTCCATGTCGTCTCCTCGGGTGGTCGCGTTCATGCAGGGGAGCTTGGAGGGCCGGCATGAAGGCACGGTTCCAGCGACCTGTGCGGTTCCTGTGAAGGATCGTGGGCGCCCGCCGGAGGACGACCCGTCGGGATCCGGGCGGAGGTCGTCCGGAGGTCAGCCGGACGTGTCGAACCAGCGAAGGCCGGTCGCCGTGGGCACCGGTGGAACGTGCCTCGCCGGCGTCGACGTCAGGTGGGCGCAGCGGTCGGGCCGGTGTGAAGCGTCCAGCCAGGTCGTGAACAGGGGCCCCAGCTCCCGCCCGGAGACATGCTCCGCCAGCGACTCGAACTGGTCCGAGCTCCCCGTCGAGCCGGCGCGGCCGGCCGCCCACGACCGGAGGATGCGGAAGAAGTCGCGGTCCCCGACCGCGGTCCGCAGCGCCTGGAGCGTCAACGCGCCCCGGTAGTAGATCGGGTCGTCGAAGATGTGGGCCACGCCGGGTTCGCCGATCCGGAGGTCCCAGAACGGGTCGTCGGGCGGGATGCGGCAGTAGCTCGCCGCGATCCTCGCCACCGACGCCTTGCCCGTGGCCTGCGACCACATCCACTCCGCGTAGGTCGCGAACCCCTCGTTCAGCCACGTGTACCGCCACAGGTCCACCGAGACGCTGTCGCCGAACCACTGGTGGGCCAGCTCGTGCACCACGACGAAGGTTCCGGCGTTCCGCCGGAAGAACCCGGGGTCGTACAGCGGGCGGGTCTGGTTCTCGAGCGCGGCGCCCAGGGACGCCTCGTCCACGACCCCGCCCAGCGCGTCGAACGGGTACGGCCCGAAGCGGGAGGAGAGGAACCGGATGATGCGGATCTCCTGCCCGAGCGCGAAGTCCGGGGCACCGCCCACGCCGGGGTCGACGGCGTCGATGACGGGGAGCCCGGACGGCGTGCGGCGGAACCGCAGGTCGAACTGCCCGATCGCAGCGAGCGCCAGGTAGCTGGCCATGGGCCTGCGCTCGAGCCACCGCCAGGTGGTCCACGCCCCGCGCGGATCCTTCCCCGCGAGGCGGCCGTTCGAGACGGCCTCGACGCCCCGGGGCACGGTGAGGTCGATCTCGTACGAGGCCTTGTCGCGCGGGTGGTCGTTCACGGGGAACCACGCCGCCGCGACCTGCGGCTCGCCCCAGATGTCCGCGCCGTCGTCGGTGGGGACGACCCCGGTGCGAAGCGGCGTCCCGGGGATCCGGAACGTCCGCGGGACCCCGCCGTACCGAACCACCGCGTCGACGACGCGCCCCGCGGACAGGAGGTGGGCCGGCGTGACCACCAATTCGTGATCGTCGCGCCGCGTCCACGTCGCGGGGGCGGCGGCCACGCGGACCGATTCCACCTGCAGCCCGTCGAGGTCGAAGTCGAACCGCGAGAGGTCGGTCGTCGGGACCAGGGTGATCCGGGCGATCCCGTCGAGCCGGTCGGTGGCCGGGTCGTACCGGACGTTCAGGTGGTAGTGCCGGACGTCGTAGCCGCCGTTCCCCGCCCGGGGGAAGTAGGGGTCGCCGATGCCGTCGCTCCCCACGGTGGACACGCCGGCGGCGGCCGGGACGGCGGCGGAGGCGGTGATCGCTCCCGCGAGGACGAGGGGGAGCAGCGCTCGGAGACGGAGGGCCCGTGCGACCACGCCCGTCACTGCCTTCACCGTCCGAGGAGGAGGAACGCGCCGACGGCGAGCAGGAGCAGGAGCCCGACGACCATCGGCGCGATGACCCACGCCAGGCCCAGCCGGCCGCGGTACGGCCCGAGCGTGCCGATCTTGGTCGTGGGCTTGAGCCCGGGCGGCCGAAACCGGATGCGCCTGGTCACGGGGCCAGTATAGGAGTCGCCTCTGGAGGACCCGGACGGCCCGAGCCGCCCGGCCCGGGGGGTTCGCGGGGCCGTCGTGGGTATCATTCCGAATCCATGGCGGAGAAGTTCCGGATCATCGTGGCCAAGCCCGGGCTCGACGGGCACGACCGCGGGGCCAAGGTCGTCGCGCGGGCCCTGCGGGACGCCGGGTTCGAGGTGATCTACACGGGCCTGCACCAGACGCCGGAGCAGATCGTCGCCGCTGCGATCCAGGAGGACGCCGACGCCGTCGGGCTGTCCTGCCACTCCGGCGCCCACATGACGCTGTTCCCCAGGGTCGTCCAGGGCCTCCGCGAGCAGGGGGCCGACGACGTGTTCGTGTTCGGCGGCGGGATCATCCCGAGCGGCGACATCGAGCCCCTGCACCAGGCCGGGATCGAACGCATCTTCACGCCGGGGGCGCCCACCGCCGAGATCATCGCCTGGCTCCGCGAACGCCTCGCCCAGAAGGCCTCCGCCTAGATGGATCTGTACGAACACCAGGGCAAGGACATCTTCCGGGCCCACGGCATCACCACGCCCGAGGGCGTCGTGGCGACCACGCCGGAGGAGGCCCGGGCGGCCGCAGAGGGGTTCGGCGGGCGCGCGGTGGTCAAGGTCCAGGTGCAGATCGGCGGGCGGGGCAAGGGCGGAGGCATCGCCCTCGTGAGCTCGGCCGACGAGGCCGGTGAAGCGGCCCACCGGATGCTCACCGACGGGTTCCAGGGCCGGCCGGTCACCCGTGTGCTGGTCGAGCGGCTCGTCGACATCAGGTCGGAGTTCTACGCGGCGATCACGCTCGACCGCGGGGCGAAGAGGTACCTGGCCATGGTGTCGTCCGAGGGTGGGATGGACATCGAGGAGGTCGCCCGGACCAAGCCGGAGGCCCTCCGCCGAGTCCACGTCGACCCGCTGCTGGGGATGACGGGCTACGAGCTGACCTATCTCACCGGCCCCTTCCCGGTCGAGGCCCGCAAGCCGGCCGCCGCGGTGCTGGCCAAGCTGTGGGACGTGCTGGTTGCCTCGGACGCCACGCTCGTCGAGGTCAACCCGCTCGTGCTGCTCGGCGACGGGACGGTGGCGGCGCTCGACGCGAAGGTCACGGTCGACGACAACGCGCTGTTCCGCCAGCCCGATGTCGAGGCGCTGCGGGACTCGTTCCCGGTCGATCCCACCGAGAAGCGGGCCAAGGACCAGGGCCTGCAGTACGTGAAGCTCGAGGGAGAGGTGGGCGTCCTCGGCAACGGCGCGGGCCTGGTGATGTCCACGCTCGACGTGGTCGCGCAGGCGGGCGGCCGGGCCGCGAACTTCCTCGACGTCGGCGGCGGGGCCAGCGCGGATCTCATGGCCACCGCGCTCGAGGTGGTGCTGTCCGATCCCGACGTGCGGAGCGTGTTCATCAACATCTTCGGCGGGATCACCCGGTGCGACCTGGTGGCGAAGGGCATCCTCGAGGCGCTCGAGCGGGTCGACGCCCACGTCCCGATCGTGGTCCGCCTCGACGGCACGAATGCCGAGGAGGGCCGCCGGATCCTCGCCGAGGCCGGCCATCCCCGCATCGTGGCCGCGGCGACGATGAACGAGGCCGCGCAGCGGGCGGCCGACCTGGCGAAGGCGGCGTAGGCGCGTGGCGACGCTGATCGACGAGTCCACCCGGCTGGTGGTCCAGGGGCTGACGGGGGAGCAGGGGCGGTTCCACTCGCTCCGGAACCGCGCCTCCGGGACGAGCGTGGTCGCCGGTGTGACCCCGGGCAAGGGCGGCACGGACGTCGAAGGGATCCCGGTGTTCGACACGGTGCTCGAGGCCGTTGCGGCGACGGGGGCGAACGCCTCCGTCATCTACGTGCCTGCCCGGTTCGCCGCCGATGCCGTCCTCGAGGCGGCCGACGCCGGCGTCGCCCTGGTGGTCGCCATCACCGAGGGGATCCCGGTGGCCGACATGGGAAGGGTGGCCGCGTACCTTGCGGGGAAGCCGACGGTTTTGATCGGGCCGAACTGCCCGGGCCTGATCTCGCCGGGCAGGGCCAACGTCGGGATCATCCCCCACGAGATCGCCACGCCCGGCCGGGTCGCGCTGGTGTCGCGATCGGGGACCCTCACCTACCAGATCGTGAACGAGCTCACGCTGCGGGGGATCGGGCAGTCGACGTGCATCGGCATGGGCGGCGACCCGGTGCACGGGATCGGGTTCATCGACGCCCTGGAACGGTTCGAGGTCGACCCCGAGACCGACCTCGCCATCGCGATCGGTGAGATCGGCGGCGACGACGAGGAGCGCGCCGCCGCGTTCGTCGGCGAGCACATGACCAAGCCGGTGGTCGCGTACGTCGCGGGGTTCACGGCGCCGGTCGGCAAGCGAATGGGCCATGCGGGTGCGATCGTCACGGGCTCCTCCGGGACCGCCCAGGCCAAGGCGGAGGCGTTCGAGTCCGTCGGCGTGAAGGTCGGCCGGACGCCCTCCGAGGTGGCCGAGCTGGTCGAGGCGGCCCTGGCGTGACCTCCCCCGAATCCGGGGAGGGGGGCGAGGGCCGGGACCGCCTGCCGCCGTCCGTCGACGTCGACCTGCCGCCCACGACGCCCCCGCCGGCGCCGGAGACCGCTCCCGCCCCGTCGCAGAGCCAGGAGCCTCCGACCGCGGCTCCGGCGACGGCCGCCACCACCGCACCAGAGAACGTGACGGCCGGCACGGCGGCGCCTGCCGCCACGGCGACCTCGCTCCCGACGAAGCCGCCGGTTCCCCGAGAGCGACGGCCGCTGAACCTCGCCAACCATGCGCTCGGCCGCTCGGAGATCGCCTTCCTCGCCATGCTCGCGATCGGCGAGGCGCTGGCGTTCGGCCAGGACCTCATCGGCGGGATCGCGCGTTCCAACGTCACGGTGGCCCGGCTGGGCGGGCTGTACGTGTTCGGGTCGCTCCGCGTGCCGATCCAGCTCCGGGCGAGCGCCTCCGGCGTCCGGGGGACGTTCCTCGACGTCTCCGTGGCGCTGCTCACGATCACGGCGGTCGGGGTGGTGCTGTTGTTCCGGGGCGGCGAGTCGGTCGGAACGCGGGCGAGCGGCGGGCTGGTGCGCCGGGGGCTGTGGGGGGCGACGGTCGGGCTGCCGTTCGGGCTGTTCGTCTGGCTGCTCTCCCTGCTGGTGGGGTTCCACTTCCGGATCCAGGTGATCGAGGGCGGGCAGGTGGCGATCGGGGTGTCGAAGCCGCTGGCGGCCGTGATCGGGCTGGGGGTGGGGATCGTGGTCGGGTGCCTGGGCGGGGTGTGGTCGGGCCTCTCGCGCGCCACGCGTTCCGTCCCGCAGCGGGCGGGCGCGCCCCCGGTCCGGAGCCGAACGGTGCTGGCCTCGGGCGCGGTCGCCGGGGCCTGGCGGATGTTCCTGGCGGCCCTCGCGCTGTCGTTCCTGGGATTGCTCGTGCTCGCCGGGCTCAAGCCGGACGCGACTCGGGCGTACCTGGACCGGACCACCGGCCGCGGCGCGTCGGGGTTCGACCTTCTCGCGCACCACGTGCTCGCGCTGCCGAACCAGTCGATGTTCGTCCTCGTGCCGGCCATGGGCGGCTGCGACCGTGTGGAGGGAACCGGCGAGCCGAGGACGTTCCTGTGCATGTCCAAGATCCCGGTGCACGGCGGTGTGAACCTCCTCGGCCCGCTGCTGCCGGGGAAGCGGAGGGAGCTGCGGTCGCCGTTCGCCGGCGTGCGGTTCGGCTCGCCGCCCGCGGGGTTCCTGCTGTTCCTGCTGATCCCGCTGGGGGCCTCGGTGCTGGGGGGGATCCGGGCGGCGAGGCCGGCGGGGAGCCGGACGCAGGCCGCCGCCGCCGGGGCGCTCGCCGGCGTCGGGTTCGCCGCGCTGGTGGTGGCGGCGTGCGTGGCCGCGGCCCTGTCGATCAAGTTCTACGGCGGGCAGGTGCCGGCCTCGCTCACGATCCTGCCGGACCCGGCCGCCGGCGCCGTGCTGGGGCTGGTGTGGGGGATCCTGGGGGGCACGGTCGGCGCGTTCGCCGGGTGGCGGGCTCCAGTCAGGAAGGTGAAGCCCGCCCCTTCCCCGCAGCCGGCGACCGCGACGTCCGCGCCGACGGGGCAGCAGCCTCCCGCCGGCCCTTGAGCGGCGGGAGCGCTACAGGCGGCCGAGCCCGGTCTGGCCGTGGAACACGGTCAGGATGAGCACCGCCGACACGACGCTGATGACGATGCCGGTGACCAGCATGTTGCGGGCCACCCGGCCGTCGATATCACGGTTCACCAGCCAGGCGATCAGGCCCCCCAGCCACCCGACCAGGATGGGTGCGAGCCACCACGCGGGGTGCACGGTGCGAGGGCGAGACGGCCATGCCGACGTCGGCGCGAGCCCGCCGCGGGAGCCGCCCGCGGGGCCGGACGTGACGGTCCCGGCCGGCGGGCCCGATCCGAGTCCCGGTGGGCCCAGCCCGACCTCCACGGAGTGTGGTTCCAGTTGGGAGAACCGGGCCCGTGCGGCCTCCCACCCCTCGGCGGTTCGCGGGAATCGCTCCACCGCCGCGTCCGAGCCCTGGCGGTCCCAGATCCCGAAGATCGTCGGGCCGAACCCGAGCAGGTAGCGCTGGCCGGAGTGGGTGTACTGCAGGGCCTCCTCGGCCGGCGGAGCCGGGGGCCAGGCCGACTGGCCGGGTGCGCCGGTGAGCCACGTGGCATTCGACCCGTCCAGCATCATCCCGCACCACCGGCACTTGATCGCCTCCTCGCGGATCTCCTCGCCGCAGAACGGGCACCGCTTCATGGCCGGGCTCGGGCCGGCGGTCTCGGGATCCACGGGTCCGGCGTCCACGCGTTCAGAAGCGGGTGTTGGTGTTGATGTTCACGATCAGGACGATGACGAAGATGACCATCCCCACGATCCCCGTGACGATCCCGGCGATGGCCAGGCCGTCACCCTCCTGCCGGCCCCCGGAGATCTTGATCTGGCTCCGGCCGACCAGGCCGAACACGAGGGCGAGGATCGGCGGGATCGCGAGGAGCCAGAACGTCACCAACCCCACCAGGCCGAGCACCAGCGAGGCCACTGCCATCCCGTTGGTCGCGCGGGGTTGCACGGGCTGATACGCCCCGTACTGCGGCTGGCCCCAGGCGCCCGCGGCGGCGGGGGCGCCGTACGGGCCGGGCGCGGCGGCGGCAGCCTGGACGGGCTGGTTGTTCGGCTCCAGGGACGCGTAGCGTTGCCAGGCCCGGCTCCACCCGGCGTCCGAGCGGGGGAACCGCTCGACCGGGCCGCCCGGCGCCGTCCGGTCCCAGATGCCGAAGTCGGTCGCGTCGTAGCCCAGCAGGTAGCGGTGGCCGGTGTGGCTGAACTGCACGGAGCCGGGTGCCGGCGCCGGCTGGGCCTGCGGGGTGCCCCACGATCCGCCGGCGGGCGCCATCCCGGCGGCCGGGGCGGGGACCGACACCGTGGGCGCCGGCTGCTGGCCGGGGGCAGTGGTCGCCTGGGCGGCGGCCGTGCCCAGGTCGCTCCCGCAGTGGGGGCACCTGGTCACGTCGTCCGCGATGTCCTCGGCGCAGTACGGGCACCGTCGCATGTCGGGAACTCCCTCGTCTCGCCGGCTTCGACAGGTGAGCGTACCGTGCCGGGCCGTGCTCACGACGAAGGCCCGGCCGTCGCCGGCCGGGCCCTCGTGAACGTCGTTTCCGTCGGGCTAGGCGCTGAAGCCGCCTCCGCCCGTCGCGGGCGGCGGCGGCGGGCCACCCCGCGGCGGCCCGGCGACGGCCGGTTCCTGGTACTGCATCCACCCGCCGTAGCCGATCGCGATCAGGCAGATCAGCCCGATGAACGCTCCGATGAAGACGCCCGACAGCGCGAGCAGGAACTTCAGCAGACCGAACAGCACCACAACGCCCACGATGATGAGCGTGATCTGGTTCTGGGGCATCGGGAGGTTCGCCGAGCGCAACGTGCCCATCGCCAGCATGAGCTCCCATGCGATCAGGGCGATCAGGCCGATGAACATCAGGATCCCCGCCCAGGAGGCGCTGCCCCCGAGCGCGCTGAACCCGGCCGAGCACTTGATGCCGAAGGGGTTGTTCCCGAGGGCGCCGCACACGCTCACGTGCTGCCACCACGGGATGAACGAGTTGATCAGCGCCACGACCGAGGCGATCAGAAGGATCTTCGTCGCGGTGGAGAGGGCACCGAAGTTGAACCCTGGACGCTGTTGCGCCATGAACGCTCCTTTCGTGAGGCCGCCTCGACGGCTCGGCCGTCCAGCCTGCCTGGGGCGACCTGCCGTATTAGAAGGCCGAAAGGTGCCCCAGTCAACTAACGGGAGGCGGCGGCCGCTCCGTGCCTCGCGGACGACCGGACGGCCGCGGCGGCGCTCCCGGCCGTCGCGAGCCCGGCCGCGGCGATCATCAGCCAGGGCCCGAGGAACGGATGGGTGGCGAACGGCGGGTCCGCCAGGAACACGATGGCGCCCGCCACGGCCGCCAGCCCCACGAACGCGAGGAGCCACAGCGCGACCGCGCCACGCAGCGAGGGCCGGAACCTCACCAGGAGCCAGCCGGCCAGGCCCACGACGGCGGCGACGGCCGAGGCGAGGGCCCACGAGACCGGGCTCGTCTCGAAGCTGCCCAGGAATCCCCTGACGTGGCTGCTGGTGAGCTTGTTCGTCCACGGGACCACGGCCGCGACCACCGCCGCGACGAACCCCAGGCCCGCGAGCAGGAAGGCCGTGTCGCCGGGGGCCCGCCGGTCCTCCGGGTGGCCCTCCGGCGCGTCCGGCCCGAGCACGCGCACCAGGCACTCGTTCCCGACCGTGCCGCCCCGCACGGGCACGGCGCAGGACAGGCACATCCTTCGCCCGCAGCCGTCGCACACGGCGACCGCGACGCTGCCCGGATGGACCGAACACCGCCCGGTGACGCGGACGGAGGGCTCCTGCGTGGGCATGCGTTGACTGTACGACGAGGTTCCGCGCCGCCGCTCAACCCCGCGAACTCCCGCGAGTTGACACCCGGAAGGCGCCGAACCTAGGTTCGGCGGTCGTGGACCCCCTGACCCCCTCCCACGGCGCGCGCGTCGCCGTGCTCGCCTCGGGGAGCGGCACCAACCTCCAGGCGCTCCTCGACGATCCGTTCTGCGGCCCCCGCATCGCCCTCGTCGTGAGCGACCGGGCTGACGCGTTCGCGCTGGAACGGGCCCGCGGGCGAGGGGTCCCGGCGGTGTTCCTCGACCCGTCGGAGCACGCCGGGCGGTCGGCCTTCGGGCGAGCCCTGCTGGCCGTCCTGGCCGGGCACGACGCGGGAGTCGTGGTCATGGCGGGGTTCATGCGGGTCCTGTCGCCGGATGTCGTCCGGGCGTTCGAGGGCCGAATGCTGAACGTCCATCCGGCCCTGCTCCCGGCCTTTCCCGGCGCGCACGCGGTCACCGACGCCCTGGCGTGGGGCGCGAAGGTCACCGGGGTCACCGTGCACCTCCTGGACGAGGAGGTCGACCACGGGCCGATCGTGTTCCAGGAGGCGGTGGAGGTGCGGGGCGACGACGACCGCGAGTCGCTCGAGGCGCGCATCCACGAGGTCGAGCACCGTCTGCTGCCGCGGGCCGTCCGGGCGCTCGTCGAGGGCCGCCTCCGCGTCGACGGCCGCCGCGTGACGGTGGTCGAGCCCGCCGCTGTCGGCGAACGGAGCGAACCGTGACCCGGCCCGGCGTCACCGAGGTCCGCCGGGCGCTCGTGTCGGTCTCCGACAAGTCCGGGCTGCTGCCGTTCGCGGAGGCGCTCGCCTCGCTCGGCGTCTCGATCGTGTCGACGGGCTCGACCGCCGAACTGATCCGCTCCGCCGGCGTCGAGGTCGGATTGGTCGCCGACGTGACGGGGTTCCCCGAGACGCTCGATGGCCGCGTGAAGACACTGCACCCGGCAATCCACGCGGGGATCCTGGCCGACCGGCGCAACCCGGCCCACGTCGAGCAGCTGCACCGGCTGGGGTTCGAGCCCTTCGACCTGGTGGTCGTGAACCTCTACCCGTTCCGGGAGACCGTCGCGGCGGGCGCGGCGTTCGACGGCGTGATCGAGCAGATCGACATCGGGGGCCCGACGCTGGTCCGGGCGGCCGCGAAGAACCTCGAGTCCGTCGGCGTCGTGGTGTCGCCGGCACGCTATGACGACGTGGTGGCGGAGCTCCGGCACGAGGGCGGGCTCACCCGGTCGACGCGGCTGGCGCTGGCGGCCGAGGCGTTCGACCACGTGGCCGGCTACGACGTGGCCATCGCGGACTGGTTCCGGATGGAGGCCGGCGGCCAGGACGAGCTGCCGGGCGCCGTGTTCGTCGTCCTGGAGAAGGCCGGCGACCTCCGGTACGGCGAGAACCCCCACCAGCGCGCGGCGCTGTATCGGTCGGCGGGCAGGGCCGGGCCGCTCGGCGGGGCGGACGTGCTCCAGGGCAAGGAGATGTCGTTCAACAACTGGCTCGACGCCGAATCGGCGCTGGCGGTGGCGCGCTCGCTCGGGACGCCCGCCGCCGTGGTCGTGAAGCACAACAACCCGTGCGGCGCCGCGGTGGCCGCGACGCTGGAGGACGCCTACCGGGCGGCGGTGGCGTGCGACCCGACCTCGGCGTTCGGCGGCGTCGTGGCCTGCAACGTCCCCGTCGACGCCGCCACGGCCCGGGCCATCGCCGAGATCTTCACGGAGGCCGTCGTGGCGCCGGGGTTCGACGACGACGCGCTCGCCACGTTCGCCGGCAAGCACAGCCTCCGGGTCGTGCGCGTGGGTGAGGCCGTCGCCGAGCCGTTCGAGGTCCGCGCCATCGCCGGCGGCGCGCTGGTGCAGGAGCCCGACTCGGTGGTCGAGCGCCGCGAGGAGATGACCGTCGCATCGACGCGCCAGCCCACGGAGGACGAATGGCGCGACCTGCTGTTCGCCTGGACGGTCGCCGCCCGGGTGAAGTCCAACGCCATCGTGTTCGCGTCGAACGGCGCCACCGTCGGCATCGGCGCCGGGCAGATGTCCCGCGTGGACTCGGTCGACATCGCGGCGCGGAAGGCCGCCGACCGGGCCAAGGGCGCGGTCATGGCGAGCGACGCCTTCTTCCCCTTCCGCGACGGCATCGACCGCGCGGCCGATGCCGGCATCACCGCCGTGATCCAGCCCGGCGGGTCCGTGAACGACGCCGAGGTCCTGGCCGCCTGCGAGGAGCACGGCATGGCCGTCGTGCTCACCGGGCGCCGCCACTTCCGGCACTGACGGGTGTCGTCCGAGCCCGGCGGGGCCTCCTCGCGGTTCGAGCCCGGCGCGCCCGGTTCGGCCCGGCTGCTCCGTCGCAACCGGACGTTCCTGCGCTTTTGGATCGGCCGGGTGGCCTCGCACCTCGGCGACGGCGCGGCCGCGGCCGCGGTCGTGCTGTTCGCCCAGCGCACCCGCGGAACCGGCACGGCCGTGGGCGCCGTGCTCCTCGCCGCCGGTCTGCCGAAGGTGCTCGGTCCGGTGGCCGGCGCGCTGGCCGACCGCGTCGACCAGCGCCGGCTGATGATCGCGTGCGACCTGACGCAGGCCGTGCTGTTCGCGGCCCTGGCCGCGTGGGTGCCGCCGTTCGCGGTGCTCGTGGCCGCCGTCGCGGTGGCCTCGACGGTGGACACCGCCTTCGCCCCGGCGGGGTTCCTGCGGACCCTGCCGCCGCTGCCGCCGTTGCCCGCCAGCGGGGCGGGGCTGTGGCGGAACGCGTGGACCGGCATCCGCGACGGCCTGAGGACCGCGTGGTCCGGGCGGTCGTGGTCACGTTGTTCGTCGGCGTCGCCCTGGCGGCGATGGACAACGTGGCGCTGGTGTTCCTGGCCCGCGATCTCGGCGTGGGCGCCGTGGGCTATGGGCTGATGTCCGCCGGGTTCGGTGACGGGATGCTGGCTGCGTCGCTCGTCCTCGTTCGGGTCGCTGCGCGCATCCCGCCGGGGCGGCTGCTGGTCGCCGGGTGGGCGGCGAACGGCGCCGGTTCCCTCGGGGTCGGGCTGTCGCGCTCGATCGCGCTGACGCTGCCCGGCCAGATGGTGGCCGGCGCGGGGAACGGCATCACGAACGTCGCCGACACCACGCTCATCCACCGCCACGCGCCGCGCCGGCTCCAGGCGCGGTCGTTCGGCCTGATGGGCACCGCCGCGTTCCTCGGCGGGAGCGTCGCCAGCGCCGCCGGCGGGTTCCTGCTGGACGCCACCTCGGCCCGGACGGTGTTCGTGGTCGCCGGCCTGGGGACCCTCGCCGTGACCGTCCTGGCGGCGGTGATGCTGCCGCGCGGCATGCGGGGCCGCTCTGACGGATCGGCCGGTGCACCGTAGGATGCCCGACCGGTGACTGCACGGATCATCGACGGGAAGGCGGTCGCGGCCGACGTCCGCGCCGAGGTGGCCGGGCGCGTCCGCGCCCTGGTCGACGCCGGCGCGACGCCGGGCCTCGCCGCGGTGCTGGTCGGGGACGACCCCGCCTCGCACGTCTACGTGAGCGCCAAGCAGAAGGACTGCGCCGAGGTCGGCATCGCGTCGCAGCGCGTCGAGCTCCCCGCC
This sequence comes from uncultured Actinomycetes bacterium, assembly GCA_963772375.1. Classification (GTDB taxonomy): domain Bacteria; phylum Actinomycetota; class UBA4738; order UBA4738; family JACQTL01; genus DATBHM01. The sequence continues at coordinate 527,930 of CAVYXG010000004.1, read as the reverse complement.
GAGACGACGCAGGACGCCCTGCTCGGCGAGATCGCCAGGCTGAACGCCGACCCAGCGGTGTCCGGGATGATCGTCCAGCTCCCGGTTCCGGACCACATCGACGACCTCGCCGTCCAGATGGCCATCGACCCGGCCAAGGACGTGGACGGCCTCCACCCGACGAACGTCGGCTTGATGGTCCGCGGCGAACCGTCGTTCCTCCCGGCGACACCGTTCGGCATCGTCGAGCTGCTGGTCCGCTCGGGCATCTCCACGGTCGGCGCCGAGGTGGTGATCGTCGGCCGGGGCGGCCTGGTCGGTATGCCGCTGTCGGTCATGCTCGCGCAGAAGTCCCCGCGGGGGAACGCCACCGTGACGCTCTGCCACACCGGAACCGGCGACCTGGCGGTGCACACTCGCCGGGCCGACATCCTGGTGGTGGCGGCGGGGCGCATCGCGACCGTCACCGGCGACATGGTGCAGCCCGGCGCCACGGTGATCGACGTGGGGACCAACCGGGGCCCCGACGGGAAGCTGGTGGGGGACGTGGTGTTCGACGACGTGGTCGGCGTGGCGGGCGCGATCACCCCGGTCCCCGGTGGGGTCGGGCCGATGACGAGGGCGATGCTCCTCGTGAACACCCTCGCCGCCGCCGAGCGCTCGACGAAGGCCGCGGCGTCCGGCTCGTGAAGCGTTCGAGGAGCCGGCTGCAGCGGATCCTGCGCTCCGGAACGTTCGGGGTGACGGCCGAGGTCGTGCCGCCCCGTTCGGCCGATCGCGGCGCGGTGGCCGAGCAGGCGCGGGCCCTGGTCGGCTATGCCGACGCCGTGAACGTCACCGACAACCCGACCGGCTCGGCGCACATGACGCCCGTGGCGGGCTGCGCGATGGTGGCGGAGGCCGGGCTCGAGCCGGTCGTGCAGCTGACCTGCCGCGACCGGAACCGGCTGGGCCTGACGAGCGATCTGCTGGGGGCCTGGGCCCTCGGTGCCCGGAGCGTGCTGTGCCTCTCGGGCGATCCCACGTCGCTCGGTGACCACCCGGATGCGAAGGGGGTCTACGACCTCGACGTGATCGAGCTGGTCGGGCTGGCGGCGACCATGCGGACGGAGGGCCGATCGCTCGCCGGTCACGATCTCAGCCCGGCTCCGAGGTTCTTCGTGGGGGTGGCCGATCTGCCGCTGGTGGCCGGCAGCGACCCCGGCCGGCTGGAGCGCAAGGCCGACGCCGGGGCGGAGTTCGTGCAGACGCAGATCGTGTACGACGTGGACGCGTTCGGCGCGTGGGCGGACGCGATCCGGTCGCGGGGACTGTTCGAGCGGATGTTCGTGCTCGCGGGCGTGGCGCCGCCACGGTCGGCGGCCTCCGCCCGGTTCATGCGGGAGCATCTCCCCGGCGTCGTGGTGCCGGACGACGTGATCGCCCGGCTGGAGTCGGCCGGGCCCGACCACGCCGAGGACGCCGGCGTCGAGCTGACCGTGGACGTGGTCCGCCGGCTGCGGGAGGTGGAGGGGGTGGCCGGCGTGCACGTCATGGGCCTGGGGCGGGAGCACGCCGTCCGCCGGGTGATCGCCGACGCCGGGCTGCTCCCCCGACCTGCCGCCGTCTGACGCACGGCCGACGCGAACCGCACGTCGCGGCCGCCGTCCGGGGGGCGTGGGCGGATGGCGCCGGGATGGCCTAGGCTGAGCGCGAAAGGTAGGTGACGGCTTTGGCCGAGATCGTCCGGATCGGCGACCGCGAGTACATGAAGCGAGGGCCCATCGCGGTCTGGCTCCTGTCGTTCGTCACGCTCGGGATCTACTTCTTCGTCTGGTACTACAAGATCAACCGGGAGGCCCGCGAGTACCTCGGCGACGAGACCATCAAGCCGGGCATCGCCGTGCTGGCGGTGCTGTTCGGCTGGATCCTCATCCTCATCCCGCCGATCGTGTCGATCCTGAACACGGGCAAGCGCATCGGCCGGATGCAGGCGCACGCCGGGGTCCCCGACCAGATCTCCCCTGGGATCGGATTGCTGCTGTTCCTGGTTGCGAGGCTCGACATGCCGTACATGCAGGAGCACCTGAACCGCATCTGGAACCGCTACCTGCAGGCCCAGAGCGCCCAGCCGCTCCTGCCGTCGCCGGGGCAGGCGCCGCTCCCGCCGGGGCCCGCCCCGCAGCCGCCCGATTCGTCGCCGCCGCCGCAGGGGCAGGAGCCGGGGCCGTTCACCACGTAGACCCTCCGGCGGCCCTCGGATAGGCTGGGCGCGACATGCAGCAGCCGCCCGAGTTCCCGCCGCCCCCCCCGGGACAGTCGCCGCCCCAGACGCAGCCGCAGGGCTTTCCACCCGCGCAGTACCCGCCGGCCCAGTACCCGCCGCAGGGTCCGTACCCCACCCAGCCGTGGCCCGGCCCGGCGCCGGCGCCCTACGCCGGGCGGCCGGTCCGGCCGGGCTCGGTCACCGCGGCCTCGGTGCTGCTGATTATCCTGGCGGTGCCCCCGATCCTGTTCGCCCTGCTGGCCTTCGTCGGCGCGGGGATGTTCCACAGCGCCAACGGCCGGCTGAACGACACGCCGTTCTCAGGGCTCGGCGATGCGGTGGCCCGCGTGGCCGTGGTGTTCGGGATCGTGTCGCTGGCCTACGGCGTGGCCAAGCTGATCGCGGGGGTCCGTTCCCTCGCGGGCCGGAACGCCTGGCGGGTCACCGGGATCGTGCTCTCGTCGGTCGGGGCGGCGTTCTGGGTCCTCGCGCTGGTGGGCGCGATCGGCGGGAACCGTGACAGCTTCCAGGACAACGGGCCCAACGGCGGGGGGATCGTGCTCTCGCTGATCTTCCTGGCGATGAACCTGGTCGCGCTCGTGCTGCTGGGGAGGTCCGGGGAGTACTTCCGCTCGGCCTCGGGGCAGTACCGGACCTGAGCCCGGTCAGTCCCAGACGCCGTGCTCGATGCGCCGGAGCCGGCGTTCCCGGGCGAGCGCCGACGCGTCCACGACGCGCTCCAGCGTCTCCGGCTCGTTGAGCGCGCCGGCCAGCACGCCGGCGAGGTCGCGCTGCGAGAGGATGCCCACCAGGGCGCCCCGTTCGACGACCGGGAGGTGGCGGATCCACTTGTCCGTCATGATCCCGGCCGCCTCCCGCAGGGACGTGCCGGGGTGCGCGGTGATGACGTCCTTGGTCATGACGTCGGACACCGTGGTGTCCACGAGCGAGATGCCGGTGGCGACGGCCTTCAGGACGTCGCGCTCGGTGAGGATGCCGATCAGCTCGTCCCCGTCGGTCACGACGAGGGAACCGGTCTGCTGCTCCCACATCTTGCGGGCCGCCTCGGCCAGGGTGTCGTCGGGCCGGTCGGTCACGGCGGCCGGGGTCATGATCTCGGAGACCTTCACGACGACGCCCCCTCGGGCTCCGTTCGGTCCTCGATGGACACGTAGGCCTGGTCGTTCGGACCGATGTACTCGGACTCCGGCCGGATGAGGCGGTTGTCGTTGTACTGCTCGCGCACGTGCGCGGTCCATCCGGCCATGCGGGCGAGGGCGAAGATCGGCGTCATGAGGTCGGTCGGGATGCCGAGCGAGTGGTACACCGACGCCGCGTAGAAGTCGACGTTCGGGTACAGACCCTTCTCCTCCATCACGACCTTCTCGACGATCGAGGAGATCTCGTACCACCTCGTGTCGCCCGCGCGTTCGCCGAGCTCCCGCGAGAGCCGGCGGAGGTGCGTCGCCCGGGGGTCCTCGGTCTTGTACACGCGATGGCCGAACCCCATGATCTTCTGCCTGCGTTCGAGCGCGTCGTGGATCCACCCCTCGGCGTTCTCCACATCGCCGATGTCCTCGAGCATCTTGAATGCCTCCTCGTTGGCCCCGCCGTGGAGCGGGCCCTTCAGCGCGGCGATCGCGCCGGTGATCGCGGAGTGCATGTCCGCAAGCGTCGAGGCGATGACCCGTGCGGTGAACGTGGAGGCGTTCATCGTGTGGTCGGCGTAGAGCACGAGCGTGACGTCGAGCGCCCGGGCGGCCTCCTGGTCGGGCTCCTCACCGAGGAGCATGTTCAGGAAGTTCGCGGCGTGGGGGAGCTTCGGGTTCGGCGGAACCGTCTCCTGGCCAGTCCGCAGCCGGTGGTACGTGGCGATCAACGTCGGGGTCCGCGCGATCAGGCGGACCGCCTTGCGGAGGTTGGCCGCGTCGTCGTTCTCCCAGCCGTCGGGGTCGTACGCCGAGGCCGCTGAGACCGAGGTCCGCAGCATCGACATCGGCGAGGTCTGCTCCGCGAGCGTGGGCATCAGGTCGAAGAGGAAGCCGCTCACCTCGCGCTCACCGACCAGTTGCTCCTCGAGCTCCTCGAGCTCGTCCTGGGTGGGCAGCCGCAGGTGGTGGAGGAGGTAGACGACCTCCTCGAACGTCGAATGGTCCGCCAGGTCGTGGATGTCGTAGCCGACATAGGAGAGCCGCCCCAGCTTGCCGTCGATGTCCGACAGCCTGGTCTGCGCCGCGACGATCTCTTCCAGTCCACCCTTGTCGGGCACGAATACCTCCTCGGACCGCCTCGATCCATTTCACCACATCCGGCCGAACGGGGTTACCGGGCGGTAGGTGGAACCCGGGGTGTGGTGTACCCGGGACGACGGTTTCGCACTACCCTTCGTCCCGCTGGTTCGCCGGAGGGATCGGGGTTGGAGCTCGCACCGGGGACGGAGATCGCGGGGTACCGCGTCGATCGGGTGATCGGGCGCGGCGGCATGGGCGTCGTGTATCTCGCCGAACAGCGTTCGCTGAACCGCATGGTCGCCCTGAAGGTGGTGGCGCCGGAGCTCGCCGCCGACGAGGGATTCCGGGCGCGGTTCGTCCGCGAGGCCCAGCTGGCGGCATCGCTCGAGCACCCGAACATCATCCCCATCCACGACGCCGGCGAGGTCGGGGACACGCTGTTCATCTCCATGCGCTACGTGCCCGGCCTCGACCTCGACCGGCGCCTGGACGAAGGAGGGGCCCTCCCGCTCGACGAGACGGTCGACGTCATGCGCCAGGCGGGGAGCGCGCTCGACGCGGCGCACGGTGCCGGGCTCGTCCACCGCGACGTCAAGCCGGCGAACATCCTCATCGCCTCCGGCGCCGGCGCGGCGCCCGAGGGGCGGGTGTTCCTCACGGACTTCGGGCTCACCAAGCGGCTCGACTCGCGGACGCGCCTCACGAAGACGGGGTTCTTCCTGGGGACCGTCGCCTACTCGTCACCGGAGCAGCTCCAGGGCCGGGAGGTGGACGGGCGGACCGACGTGTACTCGCTGGTGTGCGTGCTGTACCAGTGCCTGACCGGTGCGCTGCCGTTCCAGCGGGACACCGACCCGGCCATGGTGGCGGCGCACCTCATGGACCCACCGCCGGCGGCCACCCTCGTCCGCCCGGACCTGCCGGCGGCGGTCGACGACCTGGTCCGCAGGGGGATGGCCAAGTCGCCGGACGACCGGTTCGCGACCTGCGGCGAGGTGGTGGACGAGCTCCAGCGGGCGATCCGACGCGGTTCGGCACCCCGGACGGTTGCGGCCCCACCGCCGGCGGCGGCAGCGCCGCCGCCTCCCCCTCCGATGGCGCGCGACGAACGGCCTGCCGCCGCGGAAGCACGGGTCCCGACGCTTCCGCCGATGCCCCCCACGGCGACTCCCACGCCCACGCCGACGCCGCCCGCCGCTCCAGCCCGCACGGAGGTGGTCCGACCTGCCGCCGCTGCCGCACCCGGCGCGGACACTGCCCGGAGGGTGGACGCGGATCGAGCCGCTGGTGCGAGCGTCCCGCCGGCCCCTCGGGAGCGTCGGTCGTCGAACCGTCTCGCCGTCTGGGGTTCGGCCCTGCTGGTCTTCGCCGGTCTGCTCGAGCTCGTCGGCGGCCGGCACGGCATCGACCACGTGGTCGACGAGTTCGACATCGCCCTCGCGCTGGGGACCTTCGCCACGGGCGTGGTGGCGCTCGCGCTCGCACTCACGTCCCGGGCGGAGCACGGGTTCCGCAGGGGCGTCCTCGCCGGGGTGGGGCTCGCAGCGCTGACGGCGGAGCTCGGATTCCTCGTGGTCACGCCGTCGTTCTTCTTCCAGGGAGGCCTGGTGGACGAGCTGGCGACGATGGCCGGGGGCGCCCTCATCGTGTTCGGTCTCCTCCAGGAACGCCCGGCCCGCGCGCCGCGCCCGTCCCGGATCGTGCTGGCTGCTGCCATCGGCGGCTTCATGGTTGCGGCGATCCCGTTGCTGATGTCGTGGCTCCCGGGAGTCCTGCCGCACGCAGGCCTCGGGGTGTACGTGGGGCTCGCGGTGGGGGAGGTCGTGGTGCTGGCGTCGGGGATCCAGCTGCGGGCTGGCGCCTCGGCGGGCATCGGTTTCACGGTGCTCGCCGTGTGGGTTCCGCTCGTGGCTGGCGGGGATTCGGTGCCGGGCTACGTGATCGCGGCCGTCGTCGGTGGAATGCTGGTGGCCGGGGCGGGATTCCTCGACCGCCGGGCGGTCGCTGGCACATCGACGTCCCCGGCTCCGCTGGCACAATAGGCGCCCGACCACCCGATCGAAGGAGCGAAAGGCCATGACGCATCGAGTCACGTTGATCCCCGGCGACGGGGTCGGACCGGAGCTTTCTGAGGCCACCCGCAGGGTGCTCGACGCCTCGGGGGTGGAGTTCGAATGGGACGTCCAGGAGGCCGGAGCGGACGTCATGGACAAGTACGGAACCCCACTGCCCGACCACGTCCTCGACTCCATCCGCGCCAACCACCTGGCCATCAAGGGCCCCATCACGACGCCGGTCGGGACGGGATTCCGCAGCGTGAACGTGGCCCTGCGCAAGGAGCTCGACCTGTACGCGTGCCTCCGGCCCTGCAAGCACTATCCGGGGGTGCGCACGCGGTTCGAGGGCGTCGACGTGGTGATCGTCCGCGAGAACACCGAGGACCTGTACGCCGGGATCGAGTTCGAACAGGGAACGCCGGAGGCTCACAAGCTGATCGACTTCATCGCGGACCAGACCGGCAAGCGCATCCGGGAGGACTCCGGCATCTCGATCAAGCCGATCAGCGTGACCGGCACGCAGCGCATCGTCCGGGCGGCGTTCCACTACGCGAGGCAGTACGGCCGCAGGAAGGTCACGGCCGTGCACAAGGCGAACATCATGAAGTTCACCGACGGGCTGTTCCTGCAGACGGCGCGGGAGGTGGCGGAGCGGGAGTTCCCCGACGTCGAGTTCGAGGACCGCATCGTCGACAACCTCTCGATGCAGCTCGTCCAGCGCCCGGAGGAGTACGACGTGCTCGTCCTGCCGAACCTGTACGGCGACATCGTGAGCGACCTGTGCGCGGGGCTCGTCGGCGGGCTCGGCGTGGCCCCCGGGGCGAACATCGGCGACGACGCGGCGGTGTTCGAGGCGACCCACGGGAGCGCGCCGAAGTACAAGGGTCAGAACAAGGTCAACCCGATGGCGATGATGCTCAGCGGGGTGCTGATGCTGCGGCACATCGACGAGACCGAGGCCGCCGACCGCCTCGAGGGGGCCATCGCGGCCGTCATCGCCGAGGGGACGAGCGTCACCTACGACATGAAGCCCACCCGCGACGACCCGACCGCGGTCGGCACATCGCACGTGGCCGACGCGGTCATCGCGAAGATGCAGGCGTAGCGCGATGCGGGCGTTCGTCACGGGGGCGACGGGGTTCATCGGCGGGAAGGTCGCCGCCATCCTGCGCGACCGGGGCGACGAGGTCGTCTGCCTGGTGCGGGACCCGTCGCGGGCGGACGTCCTCCGGGACGTCGGGTGCGAGCTGGTCCAGGGCGGGCTCGGCGACGCCGGCGCGATCGCCCGGGGGGTGGAGGGCGCCGACGCGGTGTTCCACGTCGCCGGCGACTACCGGGTGGGCATCACGAAGGACGACTGCGCCCAGATGCACGCCTCGAACGTCGACGGCACACGGACGATCCTGCAGGCCGCCCACGACGCGGGCGCCGCCCGGACCGTGTACGTCAGCACGGTGGGCGTGTTCGGGAACACCCACGGGAAGCTCGTCGACGAGACGTTCCGCCGTGACGAGTCCGCGGGGTTCCTGTCCTGCTACGACGAGACCAAGTACCGGGCCCATCAGGTGGCGGAGGAGTTCATCGCCGCGGGTGACCCGGTGGTCATCGTCGCGCCCGGCGGTGTGTACGGGCCGAAGGACCATTCGGCCATGGGGACTCTCATCGAGATGGCCCGGCGGGGCCGGATGAGATGGGCGCCGTTCGGGGATCTCGGCATCACGGTGGCGCACGTCGACGACATCGCCGCGGGCATCGTGACGGCCCACGACCGCGGCCGAGCGGGCGAGTTCTACGTCCTGGCGGGGCCGGCGATGACCCAGCTGCAGATCGCCGGCGAGGTCACGAAGCTCGCCGGCAGGAAGCCCCCGCGGGGGAACCTCCCGCCGCGCCTGATCAAGATGGCGATCCCGTTCGGGCCGCTCGTCGGCAGGGCCATGGGTCTCGAGCCGAACCTCCGCGAGCTGATCAGCGCCTCCGATGGCGTGACGTATTGGGCGAGGGCCGACAAGGCCGCGGCGGAGCTGGGGTGGGACCCCCGCGGCCTGGAGCAGGGGCTGCGGGACACGTTCGGCGCGGAGGGATTCGCCGTGGCGTCCGACCCGAGCCCGTGAGGGCGCTCCGGCTCGACTTCACCGCCGAGCCGCCGCTGTCGATGCAGGACGTCGAACCGCCCACGCCGCCCGCACTCGGCGACTGGGTCCGGCTCCGGCCGCGGCTCGCCGGGATCTGTGGCACCGACATGTCCCTGTTGAAGTTCGAGTCGAGCATGTTCTTCGCGCCCTTCGTCGACGTGCCGGCCACGCTCGGCCATGAGATCCTGGCCGACGACCCCGACGGCCGCCGGGTCGTGGTGGACGCGATCCTGGGGTGCGAGGCGCTGGGCCGCGACGACCGGTGCCCGCCGTGCGCCGACCGTCGTCCGGAGAACTGCCGCCGGTTCGGCGAGGACGCGGGCGGCGTGGTGGGGTACGCGGACACGGTGGGCGGCGGGTGGTCGGACGAGCTGGTGGCGCCGCGTTCGAACGTCTTCGAGGTCCCGGACGTCGTCGAGGACGAACGCGCGGTGCTGTTCGAGCCCGCCGCCGTCGCCGTCCACGCGGCCCTGCTGACGCCCGTCCGCCCGCCCGTGCTGGTGGTGGGGGCTGGGGTCATCGGGCTGACCGTCATCGCGGCCGTCCGCGCGCTCTTCCCGGAGGCCGAGCTCGTGGCGCTCGCCAAGCACGGGCATCAGGCCGCGGCGGCGGCGGCCGCCGGCGCGGCCGTCGTCCGCACCGACGGCGACGGTGCGCACTCCGAGGCCCTGGCGCGCGCCTCCGGCGCGCGCCTGGCCGGCCCGTCGCTCGAGCAGCCCACGGTCGCCGGCGGGTTCTCCACCGTGTTCGAGTGCGTCGGGTCGTCGGCGGCGGTCGACCTGGCGTTCCGGTTCACCGAGGAACGTGGGACCACGGTGCTGGTTGGGGGTCCGACGTACGCGAACGGGCTCGACCTCTCGCCGACGTGGGCCAAGGAGCTCCGCGTGCTTGGTTCGTACTGCTACGGGTATGAGGAGGTCGAGGGCGAGCGGATCAGGACGTTCGAGCTGGTCCGGCGGATGGTCGCCGACGGCCGCCTCGACCTGGGAAAGTGGGTGACGCACGTCTTCACGCTGGAGGATCACGGCCCTGCGCTGGAGGCGGCGATGGGCAAGGCGAGCGGGGCGCTGAAGGTGGCCTTCGATCCCCGCCGCCCGTCCGGAACGGGTGCCGGGCGGACGTGACATGACACCGACGAGGCGGGGAGCGAACGAGGTGGAACAGGGCAACAACCTGACGAGAGACGAGGCACGCGACCGGGCCAGGCTCGTATCGGGCGTCGTGCAGGAGGTTCGGATCGACTTCACCGGATCCGACGAGGACTACCGGATGGAGACGGTGATCGGGTTCGATGCTGCGGAGCCGGGGTCGTCGACGTACCTCGACCTCATCTCGGTCGGGGTCGAACAGGTGGAGCTGAATGGCTCGCCGGTCGACGACCCCGTCGAGGGGAGCCGCGTGCGGCTGCCGGGGCTGCAGGAGCACAACGAAGTGAAGGTCTTCGCGCGCGTGGCCTATTCGCGCACCGGCCAGGGGATCCACCGGTTCGTCGACCCCGTCGACGACCGCGTGTACACGTACACGGACTTCGAGCCGTTCGACGCGCACCGGGCGTTCGCCTGCTTCGACCAGCCGGACATCAAGGCGGAGTTCACGTTCGACGTGGTGGCGCCTGCCTCGTGGATCGTCGTGTCGAACATGCCCCTCGACGGCGAACCGGCTGCGTCCGGGGACTCGAAGCGGTGGCGGTTCGAGACCACGCCGCTGATGTCCGCGTACATCACGGCGGTCGCGGCGGGCGAGTACCACGTCGCGACCGACACCTCGACCGACATACCGCTCGGGTGGCTCTGCCGGCAGTCGCTCGCGCAGCACATGCAGCCCGACGAGGGCGAGCTGTTCGAGATCACCAGGCAGGGGTTCGAGTTCTACTCGCGGGTGTTCGACTACCCGTACCCGTTCGGGAAGTACGACCAGGTGTTCGTGCCGGAGTTCAACTCGGGCGCCATGGAGAACATCGGCTGCGTCACCTACAACGAGCTGTACATCTTCCGGTCCAAGGTGACCGACGCGGCCCGCGAGCGGCGCGCCGAGACGATCCTGCACGAGATGGCCCACATGTGGTTCGGCGACCTCGTCACCATGCGGTGGTGGGACGACCTGTGGCTGAACGAGTCGTTCGCCACGTTCATGTCGGTGCTCTGCGAGACGCAGGCCACGCGGTGGCGCGGCGCGTGGACCACGTTCGCGAACAGCGAGAAGACGTGGGCCTACTACCAGGACCAGCTGCCGTCGACGCATCCCATCGTCGCCGACATGCCGGACACCGAGTCCATCCACACGAACTTCGACGGCATCACGTACGCGAAGGGCGCGTCGGTGCTGCGCCAGCTGGTGGCGTGGGTCGGCGAGGAGGAGTTCCTGCGGGGCCTCGCGGGCTACTTCAAGCGGCACCAGTACGGGAACACCGACCTCTCCGACTTCCTGACGGCCCTGGAGGAGTCGAGCGGGCGCGACCTCCACGCGTGGGCGAAGGAATGGCTCCAGACGACCGGCATGAACGTCCTTCGGGCGTCGTTCGACGTCGCCGACGGGGACGAGTTCACGTCGTTCCGGGTCACGCAGGAGGCGCCTGCCGAGCATCCCGTGCTGCGGATGCACCGGCTGGCGGTCGGGCTGTACGACGCGACCGACGACGGCGGGCTCGTTCGCCGCCGCCGGCTGGAGCTCGACATCGAGGGCCCTTCGACGGACGTGCCGGACTTCGTGGGCGAACGGGTCCCCGACCTCGTGCTCGTCAACGACGACGATCTGACGTACGCGCGGATCCGGCTGGACGACCGCTCGCTGGACACCGTGGTGGAGCGGCTCGGCGCGCTCCGCGACCCGCTGGCCCGGGCGCTCTGCTGGGGCGCGGCATGGGACATGGTGCGCGACGCCGAGATGCCGACGCGCGAGTTCCTGGAGCTCGTACTGCGGAACATCGACGCCGAGACCGACATCGGGGTCGTGCAGCGCATCCTCGGGCAGCTCGCCGGGGCCATCGTGGCCTACGGCGATCCGTCGAACCTCGACGCCGCCCGGGAGCGGTTCGCCGGCTTCGCGCTGTCTCGCCTCGAGTCGGCCGAGCCCGGCAGCGACTTCCAGCTGGCGTGGGCGCGGGCGTTCGCCTCGGCGGCCGTGGGCGACGCGCACGTGGGCGTGGTCCGTGGGCTGCTCGACGGCTCGCGTGCCATCGAGGGGCTGGCCATCGACACCGAGCTTCGGTGGCACCTCGTGCTGGCCCTCGCGGAGGGCGGCCATGCCGACGCGGACGAGATCGACGCCGAGCTGCGGCGCGACCCGACCGACTACGGCAGGCGGTACGCGGCACAGGCGCTCGCCTCCCGGCCGACCGCCGAGGCCAAGGCCGAGGCCTGGGAGTCGATCACCGGCGACACCACGCTGCCGATGGCCACGTTCGCCGCGAAGATGCGGGGGTTCCAGCGGCCCGGGCAGGAGGACGTGCTGGGCGCCTTCGTGCAGCCCTACTTCGACCAGCTCGCGCCGATGTGGGCCGACCGGACGCTCGAGATGGCGGTGGCGTTCGCCCGGAACATGTACCCCGGCCACCTGATCGAGCAGGCGACGATCGACGCGACCGACCGCCACCTCGACGCCGAACGCGTCCCCGGCCCGATCGCGCGCACGCTCGTCGAGGGCCGCGACCAGCTCCAGCGGGCGCTCCGGGCCCAGGCCCGCGACCGCGAGGCCGCGAACCAGGGCTGAGCCGTTCCCGTTCCCATTCGATGAAGGAGGAGACCACTGTCATGAAGGTGACGATCGTCGGGAGCGGGTTCGTCGGTGCGACGACGGCGATGCGCGTCGTGCAGAAGGGCCTGGCGGACGACGTCGTGCTGATCGACATCATCGAGGGCCTGCCCCAGGGGCTGGCGCTCGACATGAAGGAGTCGGCCCCCGTCGAGGGGTTCCAGCCGAACATCACCGGCACGAACGACTACGCCGACACCGCGGGCTCGGACATCGTGGTCATCACGGCCGGTCTGCCCCGCCAGCCCGGGATGAGCCGCATGGACCTGCTTGAGAAGAACGCCGGCATCATGCGCTCGGTCGCGACGCAGGTCGCCGATGCATCGCCGGACGCGATCGTGATCGTGGTCAGCAACCCGCTCGACGAGATGACCTCCCTCGCGGCCGACGTCACCGGGTTCGGAAAGGAACGCGTGATGGGCATGGCCGGCGTGCTGGACTCGGCTCGTCTCCGGTACTTCGTCGCGGAGGAGACCGGCGTCTCGCCGACGAAGGTGGAGGCGATGACGCTGGGGTCGCACGGCGACTCGATGGTGCCGCTCCCGCGCCATGCGACGGTCGACGGCAAGCCGCTGTCGGACCTCGTCGACGACGAGACGCTGGAGCGGCTGTTCCAGCGGACGCGCGACGGCGGCGCCGAGATCGTCGGCCTGCTGAAGAAAGGGTCCGCCTACTACGCCCCGAGCGCCTCGGTCGCCCAGATGGTGAACGCAATCGCCGGCGACACCAAGGAGGTCCTCCCGGTGTGCGCGTGGACGACCGGCGAGTACGGGATCTCCGACGTGTACGTGGGCGTGCCGGCGAAGCTGGGCAGGGGCGGCGTCGAGGAGATCGTGCAGCTCGATCTCTCGGACGATGAGGTGGCCAGGCTCCGCGAGGCCGCCGAGGGCATCCGCGCGAAGTGCGCGGACCTGTCGAAGCTCTCCTGAAACGCAAGCGGGCAGCACTGGGTCCAGACGTGACCCGGGCCCGCCGGCCTGCATACTGGTCTGCGTGCTGCAGGTTCGGGATCTGTCCGTCGAGGTGGGCGGCGTCCTCGTCGTCGAGGACGCGTCGTTCAGCCTGCGCGCCGGCGACAAGGTCGGCCTGGTCGGACGGAACGGGGCGGGCAAGACCAGCCTGCTGAGAACGCTCGGCGGGGAGGCCCCCGCGGCCGGCGGGCTGATCCGGCGGACCGGCGCGCTCGGCTACCTCCCGCAGGAACCGCTGGCCCGGGACAGGGCCGGCCACTCGGCGCTCACCCACATCCTCGAGGCCCGGGGCCTCGCGCAGGCCGCCGTCGACCTCGAGAAGACGCGCCTGCAGATGGAGGAACGCCCCACCGAACGGGCCATCGCGCGGTTCTCGCGGCTGGAGGAGTCGTTCCGGGACGCCGGCGGCTACGCGGCGGAGTCGGAGGCCAGGCGGATCGTGGCCGGGCTCGGTTTGGCCGCCGATCGGGTCGACCTCCCCGTCGCCGTGCTCTCCGGGGGCGAGCGCCGACGCGTCGAGCTGGCGCGGATCCTGTTCGCCGGCAGCGAACTCCTGCTGCTCGACGAGCCCACCAACCACCTCGACGTCGACGCGAAGCACTGGCTGATGAAGTTCCTCGTCGGCTACCGGGGCGCGCTGCTCGTCGTGAGCCATGACATCGCGCTGCTCGACCGTTCGATCACGCGCGTGCTGCACCTCGACGAGGGCGAGTTGGTGGAGTACCGCGGGACGTACTCGCAGTACCGGGAGTCGCGCAGGCGTGACGAGGAACGCCGGGCCAAGGTCGCCGCCCGCCAGGCGGGCGAGATCGAACGGCTCCGCGCGCTGGCCGACTCCATGCGACATTCGACCGAGACGCGCGCTCGCAAGGCGAAGACGCTCGACACGCGAGTGGAACGCCTCCGCGCCGCGCGGATCGCCCCGGGTCGGCGGGAGCGGAAGTACCGCGTCCGGTTCCCCGAGCCGCCCCACAGCGGGCGCGTCTCGCTGGTGGTCGAGAGCCTGGCGAAGGGCTACGGGGGGCCGCTGGTGTTCGACGAGGTGACCTTCGACGTCGGCCGCGGCGAGCGCCTGATGGTCATCGGGCTGAACGGCGCCGGCAAGACGTCGATGCTTCGCATCCTGGCGGGCGAGACCGAGCAGAACGCCGGCGAGGTCCGCCTCGGCCACGGGGTGTCGCTCGGCTACTACGCGCAGGAGCACGAGGGCATCCGGCCCGGCGTCGACGTCATCACGCACATGCGCGAGCAGTCGAGCGCCACCGAGCAGCAGCTGCGGTCGCTGCTCGGGATGTTCGGCCTGACGGGGGATCGGGCGTTCCAGGACGCGGGGACGCTCTCCGGCGGGGAGAAGACCAAGCTCGCACTGGCCCAGCTCGTGGCCGGCAAGCACAACCTCCTCCTGCTCGACGAGCCGACCAACAACCTCGATCCACCCAGCCGCGAGGCGGTCGCCCGCTCGCTCGCCGAATGGCCGGGCTCGATGGTGATCGTCAGCCACGACCCGGAGTTCGTCGACGCGCTCGAGCCCGACCGTGTGCTGTTCATGCCCGACGGCACGCTCGACCACTGGAGCGAGGACTACCTCGACCTGGTCTCGCTGGCCTAGCCGGCGAGTCTTCCTGCCGGCGCCCAGCCACAAAATTCGTCAATCTGATTGACGAATCGAACGCGCGCGTGGAAGCATCGACGGCGTGCGGGAACCCGACCTGGCCCGGCTGCTCCTCGAGGCCCATCGGTCGCTGGCGGAGGAGTGGGTGGCCGGCATGGAGGAACGCGGGTACCCCGGCGTCCGCTCCGGCCACGCGGTCGTCGCGCTGACGATCGACCGACGGACCGGGACGCGCTTGACCGAGCTGGCCGAACGCGCGCGCATGACGAAGCAGGGCATGATGCTCCTGGTAGACGACCTCGAGTCGCGGGGGTTCGTCCGACGCATCGCCGACCCCGAGGACGCCCGGGCCAAGATCGTGCGGCTGACCACGAGGGGCCGGACGTACGTGGCCGAGTCGAGGAGGGTGCTGCAGGCCGTCGAGGGCCGGGCCCGGCGGGGCCTGGGGGACCGGCGGTACGAGCAGGTCCGGGGGGCGCTGGAATGGCTGGCGGGGGAAGAGGAGGACTGGGAGGAATGAGCGACCGTCAGCTGCGCGTGTTCGAGGACCTCGACGCGCTGGTCGCCGCCGCGGTGGACCTGTTCCTCGCGGAGGCACCCCGGATGATCGCGCTCTCGGGCGGCTCGACGCCGAGGCCCGTCTACGAGCGCCTCGCCACGGTCGAGTACCCCTGGGCGGAGGTCGACGCGTTCTTCGGCGACGAACGCTGCGTCCCGCCCGACCACCCCGATTCGAACTTCCGCATGGCGAACGAGGCGCTGCTGTCGAGGGTCCCGGCGCACGCGCACCCGATGTCCGACTGCGACGCGGACGCGTACGAGCGCGAGATGCGAGAGGTCTTCGGCGACGTGGAGTGGCCGTCGCTCGACCTCGACCTGCTCGGCATCGGCGACGACGGGCACACGGCGTCGCTGTTCCCCGGCAAGCCCGCCCTCGACGTCGCCGACCGGTGGGTCGTGTACGTTCCCGAACCGGGCATGCCCCCGGAGCGGCCGCGTCTGACGATGACGTTCCCGGTGCACGACGCGTCGAAGCTGGCGCTGTTCCTGGTCTCCGGCGAGGGCAAGCGCGAACGCCTCCGTCAGCTGATGGCCGGCGAGGACATCCCGGCCGCCCGGATCCGGGCCCGGCGGGTGATCGTGCTCGCCGACCGCGCCGCGGCCGGCCACCGCGAAGGATGAGCTACCCGGTCGCGCCGCTCACGTGGAGGAGCTTGCCGACGCCGTAGGTGATCGACGCCGCGACCAGCCCGACCAGCAGCATGCGCAGGCCGGACCACCACAACGCGCGGCCGGTGATGCGCGACAGGCCCGCGCCGACCGCGAACAGCGTCACCGCCGACAGACTGATCGCCCACACCACGGCCGCCGTTCCAGATCCGAACAGGAACGGCAGCAGTGGGACGAACGCCCCGAACGCGAACGTGAGCATCGACGAGGTCGCCGCCGCCCACGGCGAGCCGAGCCCGTGCTCGGGGTCGAGGCCGAGCTCCTCGCGCGCATGGGTCTCGAGCGCGAGGTCGGGGTCGCGGTGGACCACGTCGACCAGCTGCTCGGCCACCTCCGCCGGGAGGCCCTTGTTCCGGTAGATCTCGATGAGCTCCTCGCGCTCCTCCTCGGGCTCGGTCGCGAGCTCGTGGGCCTCGAGGTGGATCAGCCGTTCGAACACCTCACGCTGGGACCGCATCGAGATGTACTCGCCGGCGGCCATCGAGAACGACCCGGCCAGCAGCCCGGCGACCCCCGCGATCACGACGATCGAGTTGTCGACCGCCGCGCCGGTGAACCCCATGATCAGGGAGAGATTCGACACCAGGCCGTCGTTGATCCCGAAGATCGCGGCCCGGAGCGCGCCGCTCCGGCCGCCGACCACGGCGTCCGTGCCCTCGTTCGGCACGGGCCCGGCATGGGGCCGCAGCGCGCGGGGCCGGTTCCTGGACAGTCCCCGCAGCACCTGGTTCGGTCAGCTCCTCGCCGTGCGCCCGGTGGTCCTCACGGGGACCCCGGGCCGCCGCCGTGTTCCCGGAGGAACTCCTCGACCTCCGCCGCCAGGGAATCGCCCGACGGCGTTGGCTGCTCCTCGCCGGCAGCCACCTCCAGACGGCGGACGTACTCCGTGAGCGTCTCGTTCTCGCTCACCAGCTCGTTCACCTGCTGTTCCCACGTCGCGATGGCCGGCGCGAGGGACTCGAGGTCGACCTCGACGCCGAGGAACTCCGACAGCCGCTCCACGAGCGCCAGCGTCGCCCGGGGGTTCACGCCCGCCTGCACGTAGTGTGGGACGGCCGCCCAGAACGAGACCGAGGGCAACCCGCCCCGGTTCGACAGGTCGTGCAGCACGCCGACGATGCCGGTCGGGCCCTCGTACCGCGACATCTGCAGGCCGAGCCGTTCGGCCTCCTCGGGCGACGACGCCGATCCCACGACCGGCACCGGCCGGGTGTGGGGCACGTCGGCCAGGAACGCGCCGAGCGTGACGAGGCGCTCCGCCCCGATCTCGCGCCCGAGCTCCACGATGGCCGTGGCGAACGTCCGCCACCGGGTGTTCGGCTCCATGCCGGTGAACAGCACCACGTCCCGGCCGTCGACCCGGGCGTGGGAGAACTCGCACTCCGGCCACTCGATCACCCTCGTCACGCCCTCGGCCAGGCGGACGGTCGGCCGCGCCACCTGGAAGTCGAAGAACTCCTCCGGGTCGATCAGGGCGAACGGTTCGGCGTCCCATGTGTCCTTGAGGAACGATGCCGCCGTGCTGGCCGCCTCGCCGGCGTCGTTCCAGCCCCGGAAGGCCGTGACGAGCACGGGCTGCTCCATCTCGGGCCGCGAGGAGAACACGACGGGATCCACTGCCGAAGAGATTACCCCGGGCGCCTCCCGAACCCCCCGGAACGACCCGTCCGGGAACGCGCCGAACTCCTCAAGTGTGATCCCGGCCGACCCGACACCAGTGGTGAGACCGGGGCACGCGTGCCCCCAGGTCGGCTCGCGTGTGCGTCGATGGAGGTCGTGGTGCAGGAACAGGAGGCGCCGGGGGGGCGCGGGGATTCGTTCCGCGCACTGGCCGACGTCGCCCGGGTGCTGGCCGCCGAGACCGATCTCGCCCGCGTGCTCGACGCCGTGGCGCGCGCGGTGACCTCGCAGATCCCGTTCGACTCGCTGATCGTCCACGAGGCGGCCCCGGCCCTCCGGGTCCTCCGGCCGGTCCAGGTCGTCGACCCGAACGCCAAGGAGCTGTACCTGCGGGTGCTCGGGTTCGGCGAGGGCGTTGCCGGCGACGTGGCCGTCACGCTGGAGCCGGCCCTGGTCGAGGACCTTCGCTCCGATCCGCGCGCCGGGAAGACCAGGGGCCGCCGGTCGACGATCTGCGTCCCGCTCGTGGCGCGCGGAGAGCTGAAGGGCGTCCTCGAGCTCGACCGCGACGGCGCCGGCAGGGCCTTCACCCGGGCCGAGCTCGAGCTGGCCGTTCGCTTCGGCGAGCTGGTCGCGGTGGCCATGGATGACGCGCAGATCCGGGCCCGGCTCCAGTCCGAGAGCGTGATCGACCGCCTGAGCGGCCTCTACAACCACCGTCACTTCCAGGAACGCCTGGCCGACGAGCTCCGCCGGTCGGAGCTGTCCGGCGTGCCGGTCTCCCTCGTCCTCCTGGACGTCGACGGGTTCCAGCGGGTGAACGACGAGCACGGTCACCTCTCGGGCGATCGCGTGCTGGCCGGCGTGGCGGCGCTGTGCCGTGACGCCGTGCGCCCGGGCGACGTCCTGTGCCGCGTGGGCGGGGACGAGTTCGGGATCCTGATGCCGGCCACCCGTGCCCCGGAGGCGGCGACGGTGGCCGAGGCGGTGCGCGCCAAGGTCGCCGAGGGGTCCGGCAGCCAGGCCGGAACGCCGGTGACCGTGTCCGTGGGCGTCGCCGAGGGGCCGGGCCACGGCCGCGAGGCCAGGGAGCTCCTGGCCAGCGCGAACTACGCGCTGCTCCAGGCCAAGACCGCCGGACAGGACCACGTGTCCGTGTACCAGGCGGGGGAGTGGAGCGGTGTCCGGGCCGTTCCCAAGGGCGAGGCCGGCAAGGTCCGCCACCTGAAGGTCCTCCAGAGCGTGTCCAGCAAGCTCAACCGGCTCCAGGACGTGCGGCACATCGCCGCGACCATCCTCGACGAGCTGGGCGAGCTGGTGGAGTTCCACAACTGCCGGATCTCGCTGGTCGACCCGACCGGCACGACGCTGTACCCCGTGGCCTTCCGGGGGACGCTGACGGAGTACCAGGGGGAGACGGAGGAGGCGCTCGTCACGCCGATGGGCGAGGGCATCACCGGCCGGGTCG
Source organism: uncultured Actinomycetes bacterium (assembly GCA_963772375.1). Taxonomy (GTDB): domain Bacteria; phylum Actinomycetota; class UBA4738; order UBA4738; family JACQTL01; genus DATBHM01. The sequence continues at coordinate 508,635 of CAVYXG010000004.1, read as the reverse complement.
CCCTCACCGGCGAGTCGATCTACACAGCCGACGCGAACAACTGCGAGTTCGCGGTGCTGATCCCGGGGACCCCCGACATCGACGAGTCGATCCTCGCGGTCCCCATGCGGTTCGACGAACGGGTCATCGGGACGATCGTGCTGTCGAAGCTCGGGCTGAACCAGTTCGACGCGGACGACCTCCGTCTGCTCGAGTCGCTGGCCTCCTCGGCCGCGGTCGCCTTCGAGAACGCCCGGCTGTTCGAGGACGAACGACAGTCGGCGGAGGCCGCCAACTCGCTGCTGCGCGTGTCGCAGGCGCTCACGCGGAGCCGCGCCCCGGAGCGCGTCCTCGACGAGGTCGTGGGGTCGCTCGCGGAGCTGCTCGACCTCTCGCGGGCCACGGCGTGGATCCGCCAGTCGGACGGCGCCCTCCGCCCCCGCGCGTTCGTGGGGTTCCACCCCACCCAGCTGTCCGCGATCCGCGACGTGCGGCTGCCGGCCGATGCGGTGTCGCGGTTCCTCTACTCGACCGAGGAGCCCTTCTTCATGACGCGCGAGGTCATCGCCCAGCTGCCGGTCGAGGCCCGACTGTCCGACGGCTCCACGCCGGCCCTGGTCGCGCCGTTCACCTGGGAGCCGGAGGGGCTGGGTGTCCTCGTGGGGTGGCCGTCCGAGGCCGGGCGGGTGTTCGGCACACGCGACTTCCGCCTGGCCCGCGGCGTGGCCGACCTGGCGTCGCTCGCCATGGGCAACGCGGCCCGGTTCGCCGACCTCGAGCACGCGTTCCTGCAGACCGTCGAGGTCCTGGCCAACGCGCTGGAGGCCAAGGACGAGCACACGAGCGGCCAGGCCCGCCAGGTGGCCGAGGTGGCGGTCGCCGTCGGGCGGGAGCTCGGGATGGACGAGGACGAGCTTCGGATGGTCGAGCTCGCCGCCCTGTTCCACGACATCGGCAAGATCGGGGTGGGCACCGACATCATCAACAAGCCCGGCCCCCTCACCGAGGCCGAGTTGCACGAGATGCAGCGTCACCCCCAGATCGGGGAGCGCATCCTCGCGCCGGTGGAGTTCCTCCAGCCGGTGCTGCCGATCATCCGCGCGGGGCACGAGCGGTGGGACGGCCGGGGCTACCCGGACGGGCTGGCCGGGGAGGACATCCCGCTCGGCGCGCGGGTCATCTTCGTGTGTGATGCGTTCCACGCCATGACGAGCGACCGCTCCTACCGTCGGGCCTTGCCCGAGGAGGAGGCCCTCCGCCGCCTGCAGGAGGCCGCAGGGACGCAGTTCGACCCGAACGTGGTGCGCATGTTCGTCGAGGCGCACGCGGGCGGACGCATCCGCCATCCCTCCACGGCACGCTGAGCGCGGCCGGCGCGCGCGCCTATGTGCAGACGGTGTCGAACGCCGCCGGCTGGGTGGACAGTCCCCGGAACACGTACGTCACGTCGGCGCTGGCGTGGGAGGGGATGGGATCGGTGAGCACGGTGGCGGTGCCGATCGGGACGTCCGAACCGTCCAGCGCGCGGAACGTGCACGTGGCCCGGCTGGTCCGCGACCCCTGGTTGGTCACCGCGACGACGATCGTCTGCGAGCCGCGGTCGTAGTCACCCCGGCTCCGGACGCCCGCGTCGAACGGCCCGACGCCCCGGTGGGAGATGAACGCCCAGACCGCGAGGCCGACCAGCACGAGCGCCACCGTGACGAAGATCGTGGCGTGGTACTGCACGGGGCTGGGGCGGACCATGGTGCCCGGCCACCGGTCCTGACGCTGCTGCTGGTCGCCATCACCAGATGGCTCCGGGGGCGCGCTCGTGGCGGCCGGTCCGACCTCCTCGCGGCACTGCGCGCACAGGTGCTCGCCGGGGTCGACCGGCCGTCCGCAGCGCGCACAGCTCGTGGTGGGGGGCATGGTCCGGATCCCCAGCCTACGGCGGACCGGCCCCGAGCGACGGCCGGTCCCGGCCGAACCGGCCCAGCGGGACCGGCGGTTGGTCGCCGGTGGCGAGGTCGGCCAGGATCCGGCCGATCAGCGGCGTGAACTTGAACCCGTGCCCGCTGCACGGCGAGCCGATCACGACCGGCCCGACGCGGTCGAGCACGAAGTCCTCGTCCGGCGTGTTCGTGTACAGGCAGGGCTCGACCTCGACGACCGCCGACCCGGGGAACCGTTCCTCGGCGTAGTGGTCGAGCTCGGGCTCGGTCGGCGGTGCGGGCGGGAGGCGGTCGGGGTCCACGGTGGCCCCGGCCTGGTGGGCGCCGAGCTTCACGAGGTGGGGGCGGCCGGGAACCGGCAGCGCGTACCGGGCGTGGGAGCGGTCGCCGTCCGGCCATTCGATGAGCGTCGGCAGGGCGGCGCCCCCGGGCAGGCGGGCGTAGCCGATCACCTCCCGGGTCACGCGCAGGGGGAGGTCGATCCCGGCCGCGGCCAGCAACGGCCCCGCCCACGCGCCGGCGGTGACGACGGCCACGCCGGCCCGGTGGGCATCGCCCGAGTCGGTGATGACCTCGACGCCGTGGCCGTCCGGCGCCGGAGCGATCGTCACGGCGACCACGTCCTCGGCGACGGTCGCGCCGGCGGCGGCAGCGAGCCGGGCCTGGGCGGCCACCGTCAGGTCCGCGTGGCACACGCCGGCGTCCGCCTGGAACACCAGCGGCCCATCCGGGGGCCGGAGCAGGGGCCACCGTTCGGCGGCCGCCCCCGGCTCGAGCCACTCGAACGACTCCCCGGCCAGTTGCAGGGCCTCGGCGGCGACCGCCGCCCCGGCGCCGGCGTCCAGGCCGCCGGTCGTGTCGAGGAGGGCCTCACCGGCCTCGTCCTCCAGTCGCCGCCACTCCTCGAGCGCCAGCCGCGCCATCCGCACGTAGTCGGGATGGTGGTAGGCCAGCCGGAAGATGCGGTTGGGGCCGTGGGAGCTGCCGTGCGAATGGCCGATGCGGAACCGCTCGAGGACCAGCGTCCTGCGGCCGCGCCGCGCCAGCCACCGCGCGGTGGAGGTTCCCATGGCGCCGCCGCCGACCACGATCGCGTCCCACCGTTCCATCGCCGTCCGAAGCGTACCGGCCGGCGTGGGGATACTGGATGCGACGACCACGAAGGGGATGCGGGATGACGAGAATCGGGTTCCTCGGTCTGGGGTTGATGGGTTCGCCGATGGCGGGGCGGCTGGTGGACGCCGGGCACGACGTCGCCGTGTGGAACCGCACGGCGCAGCGGGCGGAGGCGCTCGGGGAGCGGGGCGCGGAGGTCGCGGCGACGCCGGCCGAGGCGGCCGCCGGGCGCGAGGTCGTGATCACCATGCTCACCGACGCCGACGCGCTCGACCGGGTGCTGTTCGGCGACGACGGCGCCGCTGCGGCCCTGACGCCGGGCTCGCTCCTGGTCGACATGTCCACGGTGGGCCGGGAGGCGGTCCTCGCCGTGGTCGGGCGGCTCCCCGACGGCGTCGAGCTGGTCGACGCGCCGGTCACCGGGAGCACGCCGAGGGCGGAGGCCGGCGGGCTGACGATCCTCGTCGGCGGAACGACGGCGGCGTACGAGCGGGCCCGGCCCCTGCTCGAGGTGCTCGGCACGCCGCGGCGCGTCGGCGACCTCGGCTCGGGCGCCGCGATGAAGCTCGTGTCGAACTCGACCCTCGGCGCGATCCTCGTCGGAATCGGCGAGGCGCTCGCGCTCGGCGACGCCCTCGGCCTGGACCGCGGGTCGGTGCTCGACCTGCTGGAGAACAGCTACCTGGGTGGGATGGTGACGGCCAAGCGGGCCATGCTCGACTCGGGGGAGTACCCGCCGCAGTTCAAGCTCTCGCTCGCGGCGAAGGACCTCCGGCTGGTCGAACGCGCGGCCGCGGACGGAGGGCGAACCCTGCGCGGTGCCACGGTCGCGCGCGAGGCGTTCGATGCGGCGGAGGAGGCCGGCCGCGGCGAGGAGGACTACGCGGCGCTGGCCGCGTTCCTCGAACGCAGCTGACGACCCGCTTCCGTCGGGCCGATCACACGATCCGTCGGACTGCGACGAACCACGCCCGCGGGACGGTTCCCCCGTCGGCTAACCTGCCCGTCGATGGCGTCGTTCAGCCCGGCGGAGTTGGCCGAGGCGGCCGGGGTGCCCGCGGCCGAGGTCGACCGACTGGCCGCGCTCGGCCTGCTCCCGTCCGAGGCGGACGGATACGACGAGGGGTCGGTGGCGGTGCTGCGGCTCGTGCTGGCCCTCGAGGCCGGCGGCATCCCGCTCGAGGTGGTGGGGCGGGCGGTCCGGACCGGCACCCTGTCGCTCGCGTACGCACCGCTCATCCTGGACGAGACCCGGTCGCGGACGTCCCCACCGTCGTTCCGCGAACGCTGCGAGTCGATGGGCCTCGATCCCGACTTCGTCGGGTCGTTCTTCGAGGCCGGCGGGCTGCCCCGCCCCGCCCTCGACGATCCGGTCCGGGCCGACGACGGCGACGCCCTCTCCGTGATCTCGCTGATCACGATGGTGACCCGGGGGCAGGACGACCGGGTCCTCCGGCTGAGCCGCGTGGTCGGCGAGCACGTCCGGTGGATCGCCGAGGCCGAGGCGGACCTGTACCACGAGGTGGTCGAGCAGCCCGCGCTCCGTTCCGGCGCCGACGAGCGCGAGATGCGCGATGCCGTCTCGGCCGCCAGCCCGATGATCCGCTCGCTCGCCGAACAGCTCTTGTTGTGGTTGTACCGCCGTCACGACGAGCACGCCACGCTGGAGCACCTCATCGAGCACGTGGAGGGTGTCGTCGAGGAGGCCGGGCTCGTCGGGCTGCAGCCTCGGCGTGAGGCGGTGCAGGCGGTGGCGTTCGTCGACCTCTCGGGCTATACGGCGCTCACGGAGGAACGCGGCGACCACGCGGCAGTGGAGGTGGCGAGCCGGCTGGCGAGCGTGGTCGACCGGGTGGCCCGGTCGAACCGCGGCCGGCCGATCAAGTGGCTGGGCGACGGCGTCATGATCCACTTCCGCGACCCGGGCGATGCCGTCCGGGGGACCCTCGAGACGGTCGACCGGGCCGCCGAGTCCGGGCTGCCGCCGGCGCACGCGGGGGTGGCCGCCGGACCGGTCGTGTTCCGCGACGGCGACGTCTACGGCCGGACCGTGAACCTCGCGGCCCGGATCTCGGGGCGCGCAGGCCCGGGCGAGGTCGTGGTGAACGGCGTGTGCGTCGAGACCTGCCGGGACCCGGGCGTCCGGTTCGAACCGCTCGGCGACACCTCGCTGAAGGGGATCGCCGGGCCCGTGGCGCTGCACCGCGCGGTCACCGGGTAGGGCTCACCACTCAGCCAGCTTCCAGATCTCGGGCTGCCACCCGCCGGCCGACGCGCCGATGTCCGCGAGGATCCCGGCGGCTTGCCGCTGGTGGTCCCGCGACTCGTTCTCGCGGCCGGCGGCGTGCAGGATGTCGGCGAGGTTTCCGTGGATGGCGGCCTCTGCGTGGCGGTCCCCGACCGCGAGTGACAGCCTGAGGGCCTCCTCCGCTCGGGCCAGTGCGGCCTCCCGGTCGCCGGCGGCGAGCTCCGCGAGCGCGAGGCTGTTCAGCGCGGCCGCCCGCGCCGCCGGCTGATCGGCCTCGGTCAGGTCGAGGCTCCGGCGGAGCTGGTCGCGCGCCTCGTCGACGCGGCCCGCGCTCGAGGCGAGGATCCCGAGCAGCGCGTGGGCGCGGGCCATCGCGGGGCGTTCCCCGTTGCGTTCGGCCTCCGCCAGCGCCTCGCCGGCCAGCGTCGCCGCCAACGGCGGGTCGCCCGACCGGTGGGCGTTCAGGCTGCGGTCGGCCAGCATGCGGGCCCGTTCGGCCGGTTCGAGCTCGCCGTCCAGGGCGGCCCGGAAGTGTTCGTCCGCGAGAGCGAACTCCCCCCGCCGGTGGTGCAGGGCGGCGAGGCGGTGTTCGATCCGGGGCAGGTCGTCCGGCCCGGCCGCGGCCGCGGCCGCCTCGTAGTGGGCGAGCGCCCCGCCGTACTCGCCGAGCAGTGTCAGGAGGTCGCCGACGTCCTCGTGGAGGCCGGCCTGGCGGGGGTTCCCCAGGGCCAGCGCCGCCTGCAGGTGCCCGGCCGCCTCGCGATTGGCGAACACCGCCCGCGCGGCCAGCCCCGCCCGTTCGAACCACACGGCCGCCTCGGGCTCCATTCCCGCCTGCAGGAAGTGCTCGGCAGCCTCGCCCGCGGTGGCGTCCGCGGAACCGGGGCCGGCGGCCGAGAGGCGTTCCGCGGCTCGGCGGTGGAGCAGGCGTCGCCTCGCCAGCGTGGTGTCCTCCTCGACCACCGCTCGGAGCTTGTCGTGCGCGAAGTCGTACCGCGGCTCCACGCCGAGTGTCGCCTCCGTGAGCAGCCCGCGTGCCAGGCACTCCTCGAGCGCCGAGAGGGTCTCCTCCTCGCTCCGGCCGCTCGTCTCCCGCACCAGCCCGAACGAGAACGTCCGCCCGAGCACGGCGGCGGCCGACAGGACCTGCCGCCCGGCCTGCCCGACCGACGCGACGCGGGCCCGGAGCAGCTCGTGCACCGTCGAGGGCATGCCCGCGCCCGCTCCCCACGGCACCCCCACGCTGGCCCCCGGCCGGAGGTACTCGTGCAGGAAGAACGGCACTCCCTCCGTCTCCGCGAACAGCCGGGCGGCGAGCGAGTCGTCGGACTCGCCGCGGGACGCGGCCACCAGTCCCCGGACGTCCTCGATCCGCAGCCGCCGCAGGGCGACCACGGTTCCCTCGTCGCCGCGAACCGCCGCCCGGGCGAGGGTCCGCAGTGGATGGCCGGCGTCGACGTCCTCCGCCCGCCACGTCATCACGAACGCCAGCCCGGTCCCGTGGAGGCGCCTGGCCAGGAACGTGAACAGGTCGATCGAGCTGGGGTCGGCCCACTGCGCGTCGTCGACGACGAGCACCCCGTTTGGACCGAGCGACTCCGTCAAGGTCCGCACGACCCCCTCGACGAACCGCGTCTGCGCCCCCGGGCCTGCGAGCGGGGCAGGCTCCGGACCGGGCGCCGGGAGGTCCGGCACCAGCCGGGCCGCCTCGTGACGCCACTGCGGGCCCACCCCGTTCCAGGCATCGGGAGCGGCGGCCGCGGCGGCGCGGAGGGCGCTCGCCACCGGCGCGTACGCCAGGCCGGTCTCGCCCTGGAAGCACCGGACCTCGGCGACGAGGGCGCCGACGGACCGCGTGGCCTCGTTGACCAGACGGGTCTTCCCGATGCCGCCCTCGCCCTCCACGACCAGGAGATGGCCGTCGGCAAGACCGCGCTGGATCGCGGACCGGGCCTCCTCGAGCGAATCGGATCGCCCGACCAGAGGGAGGTCGCGGGCGCGCCCGGTCGGCTCGCCGTGGACCACGGGGCGGTGGGAGGTGATCGACGTCCGCCCCTCGACGATCGCGTGGTACAGCTCCGTCGTCTCCTCGAGCGGGGCCACCCCCAGCTCCCGTTCCAGGACCCGGACGCACTCCCGGTACTGCTCCACGGCCGCCGAACGGTCGCCGGCCGAGGCGTACAGCGACATCAGCCGGCGGTGGACCGGTTCCCGGAGCGGGTCGAGCGAGAGCAGCCGGCGCGCGTGCTCCACGGCCTCCCCCGTCAGCCCCGCATCGGCGCACGCCTCGACGAGCCGCTCCAGGGCCTGCCCGACCTCCCGGGCGATCCCCTCCGCCTGGAACCGCTGCCAGTCGTCGAACTCCGGGCTGTCCCGGAGCGTGAACCCGTCCATGAACCCGCCCCTGGCCAGGGCGGCCGCCGTCCGGAGGGGGCCGACGCATTCCCCGCACGCGTCGATGCGCCCGTGCCCGTGTTCCGCACACGATGCCACCAGCGAACGGAACTCGTCGAGGTCGAGGCGCCATTCGTCGCCCTCCAGGGCGACGGCGTCGCCAGGGGCGGTCACCCAGCGGCCGCCGAGGGCGGTTCGGAGCGTCGAGAGCGTCCGGCGCAGCGCAGAACGGGAGTGGGCGTCGTCCTGGTCCGGCCAGAGCAGGACGGCGACCTGCTCGCGGGCCTGGGGCCGCCCGGTCACGGCGAGGTAGGCGAGCAGCGCCACCGCCTTGCGCGTGTCGACCACGAGGGGCGCGCCGCCCACCGTCACGGAGGGCGGGCCCAGCAACGCGATCTCGAGCGGCATCGGACGGACTCCCAGTCGAGAGGACGCAACGATTCGGAGATACCGGCGAGAACCGTAACGCGGACGCGGTCGCCGGTCGTGCGTTCACCTGTGGGTCGCCGCCGGCCGGCCGTAACGGTTCCGGAACGCGGAAGCATCAGGATTGCCCCACTCCAAACGAGGAGATGTGTGGGATACCCTGCCAGAAGCCGGAAGGGGGGTGCCTGCGATCGCTGAGACCCGTCCTCGGGCCTCCGAGGCCCGCGGACACGATGGCGCGGGCGATGGATCGGCCGCGTGGGTGCGCCCGGTCGCCGTCGCATTGTGGGCCCTGTCGGTGGCGCTCGTCTGCGCGAGCGTGGCGCTCGCCGTCTCCCGCCATGGATCGATCGGATGGCCGAGCGCCGACGACGAGCAGATGGCGTTCATGGCGCTCGTCTACCCGACGGTCGGCACGATCATCGCCGTCCGCAGGCCCCGGAACGCCATCGGGTGGTTGTTCCTGGGGATCGGACCGTGGGCAGGGTTGTCGGCCCTGGCGTCCGCGGTGCAGGGCGCCGTGCCCCTGTCCAGCCCGGTGTCTCCGACGGGCGCCGACGTCGCCGAGTGGCTGAACCAGTGGGTGTGGGTTCCGCCGTGGTTCGCCATTCCGACGTTCCTCGTCCTGTTGTTCCGGGACGGGCGGCCGCCGTCCGGGCGGTGGCGGCCGGTGCTGTGGCTGGCGGGGATCGCGCTCGCGCTGACGTTCGTCGCGGGGATCCTCAGCCCGGACGGCTCCGGCGGAGCAGGCGTGGACCCGTCGTTCGTGAACCCGGTGATCCGGCTGTCGACGGCGGTGGACATCCTGACGCCGATCGCGTTCCTCATGTTCCTGGTCGCCGTGGGGCTGTCGATCGCCTCGCTCGTCGTGCGCTTCCGCCGGAGCCGCGGCATCGAACGCGAGCAGTTGAAGTGGTTCGTCTTCGCGGCGGTGCTGACGGTGGCGCTCGGTGTGGGCGCGACGGTCGCGGTCCACGCCCTGTGGCTCAAGCTGCTTGGGTACGTGGCGATCGCGGTGATCCCGATCGCCTGCCTCGTCTCGATCATGCGCTACCGCCTCTACGACATCGATCGCGTGATCAGCAGAACCGTCGCGTACTTCGCCGTGATCGCCCTGCTCGTGGGCGTGTACGCCGCCGTCGTCGTCGGGGTGGGCGCCCTCACCGGTCGGACCGACAGCCCGGTGGTGATCGCCGGGGCGACCCTGGCGGTGGCGGCGTTGTTCGGGCCCGTGCTGCGCGCCGTCAAGTCGGTCGTCGACCGGCGGTTCGCGCGGCGCCGCTACGACGCCCAGCTCGCGCTCGAGGCCTTCGCCAAACACCTGCGCGACGAGGTCGCCCTCGACCAGGTCCGGAGCCATCTGCCGGGAATGGTCCGTGACACCATGCAGCCGGCGACCGTCTCGGTGTGGTTCCGAAGGGCCGAGGGGATGTGGCGATGACGAAGCGCCGGGCGGAGCACCTGGCCTGGGGTCTGTGGGCCCTGTTCGTCCTGATGGGCGTCGGGACCGCCATCGTCACCGGCCTGACGAGCCCAGAGGGGTTCGTGCTGGGCAACCAGTTGATCGCCCTGCCGTTCCTGCTGTTCGCAACGGTCGGGGCGATCGTGGCGTCGCGCCGGCCGGACAACCGTATCGGATGGCTCTACCTCACGATCGGCCTGCTGTCCGGGTTCACGGCGATCGGCGAGGCCATCCAGAACGCGGAGTTCCCGTCGAGCGGTCCCGGCCGGGCCGCGCTCGAACTCCTGTGGGGCCTGACCAACGCGGCGTGGTACCCGACCCTGGCCCTCATCGTGACGCTCGCCATCCTGTGGTTCCCGGACGGGCGTCCGCCCTCCCGGCGGTGGCGATGGGTGGAGGTCGCGGTCTTGGTGGGCACCGTGGTCGTCACGCTGGCCTTCGCGCTCATGCCCGGCCCGCTGAACGGGAAGGGGACGCCCGACAACCCGATTGGCATTCAGGGCGCCGAGCAGGTCCTCGGCCTGCTGCAGGGGGTTGGCGGCCTCGCCCTGTTCGTCCTGATCGCGGCCTCCATCACGGGTTTCGTGGTGCGGTTCCGCCGGTCCCGGGGGGTGGAACGCCAACAGCTACGGTGGTTCCTGGTCGGCGCGGTAGTCCTCGGCGTCGGCATCACCGTCGACATCGTCCTGAATCCGGAGTCCGACTTGCTGTTCGCCCTCGTCGCGTCGGCGGTCCCACTCTCCGCGGGCATCGCCATCACGCGCTACCACCTGTACGACCTCGACCGCCTGATCAGCCGTGCTGTGGCGTACATCGCGGTCACGGCCCTGCTCATTGCCGTGTACGCCGGCATCGTGGTCGGCATCGGCGCTCTCACCGGGCGCTCGGACAACCCGGTGCTGATCGCGGGCGCCACGCTCGCGGTTGCCGGCCTCGTCCGACCGGTGCTCCGCCGCGTGAAGGCCGCCGTGGACCGAAGGTTCTACCGGCGGCGGTACGACGCCCAGCGGGCGCTCGAGACCTTCGCGGCCGGGCTGCGCGACGAGGTCGCCCTGGAACAGGTCCGGAGCCACCTGCTGGGGACCGTGGTCGAGACCGTGCAGCCGGCGTCCGTGTCCGTGTGGCTCCGAGGAGGCGGACGATGAGCTTCCTCGCAGTCCCTCGGTCCGTGGTCTGGGCCAGGGTCGTGGCCGCCACCACGATCGTGCTCTCCATCGCGGGGACCGTGCTGTTGCTGCTGGCCGGGCACTTCGTCGACAGTGCGAAGGACCTCACCGACCAGTGGTTCGGCGGGCTCGGTCTGGTGGCGATCTGCCTCGCCCTGACCGGCGGGCTCATCGCGATCCGCCGGCCGGGGAACCGCATCGGGTGGCTGCTGCTCGTGCCCGGGCTGTGCTACGGGCTCATCCAGGCCGCGAGCGGCTACGCGCAGGGGATCGCCTACGCGGGTTGGCCGGCGTTCGATCTGGCGTGGCCGGTGCTCTGGGTGGCCATGTGGTCCTGGGTGCCTGCGGTCGGCGCCCTCGGGCTGCTCCTCCCGCTGGTGTTCCCGACCGGCCGCCTCCCGTCGCCCCGGTGGCGCCCGGTCGCCGTGCTCGCGTTCGTGTCGATCGGCGCGGTGCTGGTCCTGAACGCGATCGCGGACGTCCCGGCGACGAATGCGGCACTGCGGGGCCAGACCGGCGACGTCCCGACCGCGGCTTGGCTCGACTCCCTCATGGGCCTGGCGTTTCTTCTGGCGCTCGTCTCTCTCGTCCTCTGTCTCGCGTCGGTGTTCGTCCGGTTCCACCGCGCGGCCGGGATCGAGCGGCAGCAGTTGAAGTGGTTCGCGGGCGGCGGGGTCGTGCTGGCGCTCGGCATCGTGGCGTCGTTCCCGAACGTGTGGTGGACGGCGCTCCTCGCCCTGTTCGGACTGCTCGTGTTCATCGCGACCATCGGCGTGGCGATCCTGCGGTACCGGCTGTACGACCTCGGGCGCGTCGTGAGCCGTGCGCTGTCGTACGCGGTCGTCTCCGCGCTGCTGGTTGGGATGTACGCGGCCGTCGTCGTGGGCCTCGGAACGCTGTTCGGCCGAACCGGGAACCCGGTGCTGATCGCGGGCGCCACCTTGCTGGTGGCCGCGCTGTTCGGACCCCTTCGGCGCCGCGTGCAGGCGGCGGTCGATCATCGGTTCAACCGGCGCCATTACGACGCCGAGCGTGCGCTCGGCTCGTTCGTGGCGAGCCTGCGCGACGAGACCGCGCTCGAACAGGTGCGCGGGCAACTGCTCGGCACGGTCCGCGAGACGATGCAGCCGTCCACCGCGTCGGTTTGGCTTCGGACGCCGGAGGGCGCGGAGCGATGACGGCCTCCATCGCCTCCCCGGCGCCGACGCCGGAGGCCGCCGGGACCCGGCGGGCCACGGTCGTCGCGTCCACGCTGGTGGCCGTGAGCCTCGGATTTCTCGTCGTTACTGCCGTGCTCGTCGTCGGGCACCGGGCGAAGGGCGACCTGCTGGACGCCGCGGCAGTGGCCGTACTCCTGTTCGTCCTCACCTGTGCGGGCATGGGGACGCTGGTGGCGATCCGGCGCCCGAGCCTGCCGATCGGGTGGCTCATGCTGGCGGCCGGGGTCGGGTACTCCGTCGCCGGGTTCGCGACCTCGGCCATTCCCCTGATCGACTCCCCGCGGTCGGTGTTCCTGTACCTCGACGTGATCTCGGGCTGGGTCTGGGGCGTGAGCATCGCGCTCATCGGCGTGTTCCTCCCCCTGCGGTTCCCGGACGGCCGCCTGCTGTCGCCGCGGTGGCGCTACCTCGAGTGGGTCGTCGCGGCGTCGCTCGTGCTGTTCGCGGTGGGGACCACGCTGAAGCCGGTGACGGTGGACGCCACGCGGTTTGCCAATCCGTTGGCGATCCCCAGCAACGCGGGCGACGTCGTGGGGAGCCTGGTGGTGGCGTTCGCGATCCCGTTCTTCGCGTCGTTCGCCGCGCTCGTCTCCGTCGGCATACGGTACCGCCGGTCCCGGGGGATCGAGCGGGAGCAGCTCAAGTGGGTGGTCTACGCCGCCGTCGTGATCGGCGTGGGGCTCGTCATCGAGTTCCTGGTGCCCGACCTCGTGCACGACAAGGACCTCGCGGACAACATCTCGAACGTCACGGGCACGCTCTCGATCGCCCTCCTCCCGGCCGCGATCGGGATCGCCGTCCTGCGGTACCGGCTGTGGGACATCGACCGCCTGATCAACCGGACGATTGTCTATGCGCTGCTGACCGTGCTGCTCGTCGCGGTGTACGCCGCGCTCGTCGTCGGCCTGGGGGCCGTGACCGGCCGGACGGGCAACCCGGTGGTGATCGCCGGCTCCACGCTGGTGGTGGCGGCGCTGTTCGGGCCGGCCAGACGACGCATCCAGCGGGTGATCGACCGGCGGTTCTTCCGCCGACGGTACGACGCCGAACGGGTCCTCACGGCGTTCTCGAGTCGTCTTCGCGACGAGCTCGACCTGGAATCACTGTCGGGCGAGCTGCGCGTGGCGGTCGCGGAGGCCGTCCAGCCGGACGCCGTCTCGGTGTGGATCCGGGGTTCCCGATGAGCGCGATCGCGGCCACGGCGGGTTCCTTCGACGATGCGCGGCTCCGGCGGTGGGCGTTCGTCACGTTCTGGTGCACGTCCGTCCTGTTCGCGATCGGAGCGGCGTTCGTCGTCGTGGATGCGGCCGCGGGAGACGGCGCCGCGGTGGGTCCGCTCGCGTTCGACGCGATCACGTTCTCGTTCGCCGTGACGGGCGTCCTGATCGCGCGGCACCAGCCCCGGAACTCGATCCCCTGGATCCTGCTGGGGCTCGGCCTGACCTGGGGCGTCGGCAACGCGCTCGAGGGGTACACGAACACGGCACTGATCACGTCCCCGGGGTCGCTCCCGGGCGGCGTGTACACCGACGTGCTCGGGACATGGCTCTGGGTCCCGGGCATCGTGCCCATGGGGACGTTCCTCCTCCTGCTGTTCCCGGACGGGCACCTTCAGTCGCCTCGCTGGCGATGGCTGATGTGGCTGACCACGTTCACGATGGCCGCGGCGGCGGTTGCCATCGTGTTCAAGGGGGGCTCCCTTGCGGACGATGGGTTCCCGCAGCTGTCCAACCCGTTCGGCGTGCCGGCGATGCAGCCGCTCGTGGACGTGTTCATGGTTTCCCTCCTCCTGATCCCGGTCTGCGTGGTCGCGTCGGCGGTGGGGCTGGTGCTGCGGTTCCGCCGTTCGCGGGGCATCGATCGGCTCCAGCTGAAGTGGCTGGCGACGGCGGCCGCGGTGGTGGCGGCCACCTACGGGGTCGCCATGGTCGTCTCGATCCCCTATTCCTGGCTCGAGGACGCGACCCCGCCGGCGGTCGCGGCGGTCCAGATGCTCGCGCTTGCGTCGTTCGCGCTCATCCCCCTGTCAATCGGTGTGGCCATCCTTCGCTACCGCCTGTACGACATCGACCGCCTGATCAGCCGCGCGGTCTCCTACGCGATCGTGACCGCCGTGCTGGCGGCCGTCTACGCGGCGGTGGTGGTCGGGCTGGGCACCGCGTTCGGCCGCACCGGCAACCCGGTCCTGATCGCCGGCGCGACCCTGCTGGTGGCCGGCTTGTTCGGGCCGCTGCGACGGCGCGTCCAGGGCGCGGTCGACCGCCGGTTCAACCGCCGGGCCTACGACGCCGAGCGGGTGCTCGGCGCGTTCTCCACTCGTCTGCGCGACGAGCTCGACATCGATGCACTGACCGGCGAGCTCAGATCCGCGGTGGCCTCGGCCGTGCAGCCGCTCTCCGTCGGCGTGTGGATCCGCCGGGGAGGTGGCGGGCCGTGACGGCAGTCCCCGCCGCGACGGAAGCCGGGCCGGTCCGCACGAATGTCGACCCCGGAGTGGAGGCGGCCGATCGCCGGTGGCGCAGGTGGGCGGTCGCGGCGTTCGTCGCGGCGTTGGTCATGGAGGCGATCGGCTGGGTCATGCTGGCCGTGAACGGATCGAGAGGCACCGACAGCGCCGCCGGTGCGCTCGCTTTCGACCTTCCGCTGCTCGTGTTCCCCATCACGGGGATCGTCGTCGCCCGGCGACAGCCCCGGAACTCCGTCGTCTGGGTGCTGCTCGGGATCGGGCTGGCCGCCGGGTTCGGCTCGGTGGTCGGCAGCTACGCGACCTACGGCCTCCTCACGAACCCGGGAGCGCTGCCAGGCGCGGACGTCGCGGCCGCGATCAACGGGCCCACCTGGGACCCGGTCGTCGTTCCCATCGCGACGCTGCTGCTCCTGCTTTTCCCCGACGGGCGCCCGCCGTCGAAGCGGTGGAACTGGGTGCTCTGGCTGACGCTGTTCGCGATGACCGCGGTGTTCATCGCGTTCATGTGCACGACGGCCGACCTCTCCGAGAGCCTCGCCGGCGCGCCGAAGGGGATGACCAATCCGCTCGCCGTGCCGGCCATCAGCGCGCTGCTCCCGGTCGTCCTGCCGTTGATCCCCCTCTGCATGGTCCTGTCAGTGGCCTCGCTGATCGTGCGGTTCCGGCGCTCGCGTGGGTTCGAACGCCTCCAGCTCAAGTGGCTGGCCACCGCGGCGGCGCTCGGCGTGGGGCTCTATGCGCTGGCCGATCTGCTCTCCCTGGCGAACTGGGGTCAGACCGTCGACCCGTGGTGGCTGTCTTTGCTGCAGAACCTGGCCATCATCGCGTTCCTGCTGATCCCGGTCTCCATCGGCGTGGCCATCCTGCGCTACCACCTGTACGACATCGACCGGATCATCAGCCGAACGGTGTCGTACTTCCTGCTCACCGCGCTGCTGGTCGGCGTGTACGCCCTGATCGTGGTCGGCATCGGAACCCTGACCGGCCGGAGCGAGAACCCGGTGCTGATCGCCGGGGCGACCCTGCTGGTGGCTGCCCTGTTCCGGCCGCTCCGGCGCCGCCTGCAGACCGGCATCGACCGCCGCCTGTACCGGCGCAGGTACGACGCCGAGCGCGTCCTGGGTGCGTTCGCCTCGTTGCTCCGGGACCAGCTCGACCTGGGCGCCCTCTCCACCGAGCTGCAAGCCACGGTCACGCAGGCGGTGCAGCCGAGCAGCGTCTCGGTGTGGATCCGACGGTCCGGAGAGACGGCGTGAGGCGCCGGGCCGTCTCCGCCCTGGCGTGGACCGTGGCCGGGCTCTCGGTCCTGGTCGCCCTGGCGTCGCTCGTGCTCTGGGGACTCACCGACGGGGTCCTGGCGTCGCTCACGTTCCCGTTCCCGGGCATCGCGATCGCGTTTCCCCCCGTGGGAGCGCTCATCGCGTCGCGCCGTCCAGGGAACCCGGTCGGGTGGGTGATGCTGCTCGTGGGGGTTGGCGGGGCGATGACGCTCGGAGCGGGCGTGTACGGATACGCGGCGCTCGTCACGCGGCCGTCGCTCGGCGGGGAGGACTGGGCCTACTGGCTCACCAGCTGGGTCTGGACGGTCTCGTTCATCCCGCTCGCCACCTTCCTGCTGCCGATCTTCCCCCAGGGCCGTCTCGGCTCGCGGCGGTGGCGGCTGGTCGTCGGCGCGGCCGTCGTCGACATGGTCGTGCTGCTCGTCAGCGGGGCGCTGGTGCCGTCGATCGAGACGGTCGCCCCCGGCGTGCGTGTCGCGAACCCGCTCGGGCTCCACGGCGGTCCGGGGATCGCGCAGGCGGTCCAGTCCATCGCCTTCGGAGTGGCCTTCGTGCTCATGGTGGTGTGTGTCGTCGGCCAGATCCGGCGGTTCCGGCGCTCGACCGGCGTCCTGCGGCTCCAGCTCTCGTGGTTCACGGCGGGCTACACCGTCGCGGCAGTTGGCCTGGCGGCCAACGTGCTGGGCTCGGACGCGGCGCACCCGGAGGCCGTCGTGGGCATCGTGGGCGGCATCGTCTCGTGCGTGGGGTTCGCGGGCGTGGCGATCGGGGTGGGGATCGCGGTGTTCCGTTATCGCCTGTACGACCTCGGCCGCGTGGTCAACCGCACGATCGTCTACGCGATCCTCACGGCCGTCCTGGTGGGCCTGTACGCGGCGATCGTCGTGGGGATCGGCTCCGCGATCGGACGGGCGAGCAGCCCCGTCCTCATCGCCGGCGCCACCCTGGTGGTCGCGGCGCTCGCCGGGCCCGCCCGGCGCCGGATCCAGGCGCTGATCGACCGCCGGTTCTACCGCCGCCGGTACGACGCCGAACGGGTGCTCACCGAGTTCGGATCGCGGCTCCGGGACGAGGTCGACGTCGATGAGCTGCGACGCATGCTGGGAGCCACCGCCGAGCGCACGGTGCAGCCGGAACGGGTGGGGGTCTGGATTCGAGGGGTTGACTCGTGAGAAAACATCCAGTGCGGGAGCGGTTCGTAACGGTTCCGGAACGCCCGCCCGCTACAAAGGAGCCGACATGGCGACCATCCTGACGAGGGTTCGACGCAAGGACCGCAAGGCCGAACGCGGCCGCAAGCCCGCCGACGGGTCCGAGCCGTCGCCGGACGCGGTCGAATCGAAGGCGGCGGACGAGCCGGCCGCGCTCGAGCTCGACATCGCACCCGACGACCCGCTCCTCGCCCACCTGCAGACGGCGGCCGGGCCGGTCGACATCGACAAGCTCACGCTGGACTCGCCCGCGCTGGAAGAGATGCGTGCGCAGGGCCTGAAGCTCATCGTCCCCCTGGTCACCCAGGGCGAGCTGATCGGCCTGCTGAACCTCGGCCCCCGCCTGTCCGAACAGGAGTACTCGAGCGACGACCGGAAGCTGCTCGAGAACCTCGCGGCGCAGGCCGCGCCGGCGGTTCGCGTCGCGCAGCTCGTCCGGGAGCAGCAGGCAGAGGCCCGCCAGCGCGAGCGCATCGAGCACGAGCTCCAGGTCGCGCAGCTGATCCAGCAGAACTTCCTCCCGAAGTCCACCCCGGAGATCGCGGGCTGGGAGGTGGCCGCGTATTACCGGCCGGCCCGGACGGTCGGCGGCGACTTCTACGACTTCATCGAGTTCCCCGACGGCCGGCTGGGCATCGTGATCGGCGACGTCACCGACAAGGGCGTCCCCGCCGCGCTGGTGATGGCCGCGACGCGTTCGGTCGTGCGGACGACGGCGTCCGCGAACCCCTCGCCGGGCGCGGTCCTCGCGCGCGTGAACGACATCCTGGTCCCCGACATGCCGAGGAACATGTTCGTCACCTGCCTGTACGGGCTGCTCGACCCCTCCACGGGGGCGTTCCGCTTCGCGAACGCCGGACACGACCTGCCGTACGTGCGGCGACCCGATGGGCACGTCGACGAGTTCCGGGCCACCGGGATGCCGCTCGGACTGCTCGAGGGCATGGAGTACGAGGAGGCCGAGGGGTCGCTGGGGAAGGGCGACACGGTGCTGTTCTCCTCGGACGGCCTGGTCGAGGCGCACGACCCGCACGGGGAGATGTTCGGGTTCCCCCGCCTGCGCGAGCGGATGTCGACGCACCGGGGCGGGGCCAACCTGCTCGACCGGATCCTGGGCGACTTGGCCGCGTTCACCGGGGCCGACTGGGAACAGGAGGACGACGTCACGATCGTGACGCTGGCCTGCTCGGCGGACGTTGCCGCCTCGAAGCCCCCGGCGCCCGCGAAGGCCCCGGCGCCCTTGTTCGACCCGCCGGCCCCGGCCGCCGCGGATCCGCCGGCCCCCGCCGCCAAGGACGGCGGCGACTCGCCGGACGCGCCCACCAGCCGGCAGATCGTGCGGTTTTCGCTGCCGAGCGAGCTGGGCGGGGAGCGCGCCGCCAGCGAGCGCGTGGCCGAGATGGTCGAGGGTTCCTGGCTCACCGCGGACCAGGCGGAGCGGCTCAAGACCGCCGTCGCCGAGGCGTCGATGAACGCCATGGAGCACGGCAACGAGTACCGCGACGACCTGCCGGTGGACGTCGAGGTCTCGATCTGGCCCGACCGGCTGGTCGTCCGGATCACCGACCTCGGCACCGGCCAGGAGGACGACCACGAGGAGCCGGACCTCGAGGCCAAGCTCGAGGGCCGGCAGACCCCCCGGGGGTGGGGGATGTTCCTCATCCGGCACATGGTGGACGAGATGAACGTGACGACGGAGGAGGGGCAGCACACGGTCGAGCTGGTCCTCCGGCGGAAGGAGGATGACCGATGAACCTCCAGGCGCTCTCGGCTCGGGTTCGGACGAAGAACGGCGTCGCGGTCGTCGAGCTGTCCGGCGACGTGGACGGATCGGCGGAGTCGGCCCTCCGGGCCGGCTACCAGGAGGCGGCCGCCACCGGGGCGACCACCGTGCTGCTCGACTTCGGGGCGGTCGGCTACATCAACTCCACGGGCATCGCGCTGATCGTCGGCGTCCTGGCCGAGGCCCGCCGGGACAAGACCAAGGTCGTGGCCTGCGGGCTGTCCGGCCACTACCGCGAGATCTTCCAAGTGACGAGGCTGTCGGACTTCATGCCCATCTACGCGGACGAACACGAGGCGCTGGCGGGCGCATGAGGGGGAAGGAAGCCGAGTGGAACGGGGACTGCTGACCATGGACGTGCGACCCGCGGCGGACGGCGTGGCGGTCGTTGACATCACCGGCGAGATCACGGGGGCGAGCGAGCCCGTGCTCATGGACGCGTTCGCCCGCGCCACCACCGAGGACACGCGCGCGGTGATCCTGAACTTCGCCGGCCTCGAGTACATGAACAGTGGCGGGATCGGGCTGCTGGTGACGCTGCTGGTCCGGGCGAACCGCCAGCGACAGCGACTGATGGCGCTGGGGCTCACCGACCACTACCGCCAGATCTTCATGCTCACACGCCTCGACGAGGCGATCGGGGTGTTCGACACGGAGGAACAGGCCCTGGCCGCGCTCGACGCGTGACCATCCATCGGGCACCTCGTTGAACGAGCCCGCCCGCGTCACGCGACAGGCCCCCCACCTGTCGAATCGGCATTGCTCCACCCGGACGTGCATTCGGCCGATAACGGGAGGGACATGCGTACCGACAGGGGCGCAGGCGGCAGCGTGCGCGACGACCGCGAGGTCGTGGTCTCGGACGTCGCTCCCGGTGACGACCCCGGCCGGCCGGCGGCCATCCTCGAGGCGGTCACGCTCGCTGCGGAGCGGTTCCTCTCGTCGCCGGAGTGGGAGCAACAGCTCGCCGCAACGCTCGAAGGGCTCGGCGAGGCGGCCGCGGTCAGCCGCGCATACGTGTACGACAACGAGATCGAGGCAGGTCAGGCGGTGGCCACCCGGCCGGTGGCCGAATGGGTGGCGCCGGGGATCACCTCGCAGATCGACAACCCCGCCCTGCGGCGGGTGCCGTACCTGCCCGCACTGGAGCGGTGGATCACCACACTGTCGGCCGGCACCACCATCCACGGACACGTCGGGGACTTCCCCGCGAGCGAACGCGAGGTGCTGGAGCCGCAGGACATCCGCTCGATCGCGATGGTTCCGATCTTCGCGGGGACGGAGTGGTGGGGCCTGCTGGGGTTCGACGAGTGCGTGATCGAACGCGAGTGGACCCAGGCCGAGATCGGGGCGCTGAAGACGGCCGCCGGCATCATCGGCGCGGCCATCGAACGGGACCGTCGCGAGACCGTGCTCCGCGAGACCGAGGAGCGGTACCGCCGCCTGGTCGAGCTCTCGCCCGACGCCATCGCCGTGCATCGCGCCGGCGTGGTCACGTTCGCCAACAGCAGGGCGGTTCGGATGTTCCGGGCGAAGAGCGTCGACGACCTGGTGGGGCGCTCGGTGCTGGAATTCGTCCACCCGGACTCGCGGCCGCGGGTGCTCCAGCGGCTGCAGCTGCTCCGCGAGGGGCGAGAGGTGCCGCCTCTGGAGGAGAAGTTCGTCCGGGTGGACGGCACGGTGTTCGAGGTGGAGGTCACGGCGGCGCCGTTCATGGTCGACGGCGAGGCGGCGGCCCAGGTGGTCGTTCGCGACATCAGCGACCGGAAGGCGACGGAGCGCTCCCTGCGCCTGCACTCCGAGTACCTCGAGGCCCTGCACGAGACCACCCTGAACCTCGTCAACCGGCTCGATCCGCAGGACCTGCTGGCGGCGATCGTCGGTCGCGCCGGCGCGCTGCTCGGCACGGGCGACGGCTACATCTACGTCGTCGACGGCAGGGTGGGTCTCGAACCCCATCAACTGCCAATCTAGAGTGCTCCACTCGGAGCGTGCTCGTGGCCGATAACGGGAGGGACATGCGTACCGAGAGGCGCAGGCGGCAGCGTGCGCGAGGACCGCGACGAGGTCGTGGTCTCGGACGTCGCTCTCCGGTGACGAGCCCCGCGGGAACGACGTCGCCCCCGGCCTGGCCGACGGACCCGGCCGGCCGGCAGCGATCCTCGAGGCCGTCACGCTCGCCGCGGAGCGGTTCCTGTCCTCGCCGGCGTGGGAACCCCAGCTCGCCGCAACGCTCGAGGGGCTCGGCGAGGCGGCCGCGTCAGCCGCGCTACGTGTACGACAACGAGATCGAGGCCGGCCAGGCGGTGGCCACCCGGCCGGTGGCCGAATGGGTGGCGCCGGGGATCACCTCGCAGATCGACAACCCCGCCCTGCGGCGGGTGCCGTACCTGCCCGCACTGGAGCGGTGGATCACCACACTGTCGGCCGGCACCACCATCCACGGACACGTCGGGGACTTCCCCGCGAGCGAACGCGAGGTGCTGGAGCCGCAGGACATCCGCTCGATCGCGATGGTTCCGATCTTCGCGGGGACGGAGTGGTGGGGCCTGCTGGGGTTCGACGAGTGCGTGATCGAACGCGAGTGGACCCAGGCCGAGATCGGGGCGCTGAAGACGGCCGCCGGCATCATCGGCGCGGCCATCGAACGGGACCGTCGCGAGACCGTGCTCCGCGAGACCGAGGAGCGGTACCGCCGCCTGGTCGAGCTCTCGCCCGACGCCATCGCCGTGCATCGCGCCGGCGTGGTCACGTTCGCCAACAGCAGGGCGGTTCGGATGTTCCGGGCGAAGAGCGTCGACGACCTGGTGGGGCGCTCGGTGCTGGAATTCGTCCACCCGGACTCGCGGCCGCGGGTGCTCCAGCGGCTGCAGCTGCTCCGCGAGGGGCGAGAGGTGCCGCCTCTGGAGGAGAAGTTCGTCCGGGTGGACGGCACGGTGTTCGAGGTGGAGGTCACGGCGGCGCCGTTCATGGTCGACGGCGAGGCGGCGGCCCAGGTGGTCGTTCGCGACATCAGCGACCGGAAGGCGACGGAGCGCTCCCTGCGCCTGCACTCCGAGTACCTCGAGGCCCTGCACGAGACCACCCTGAACCTCGTCAACCGGCTCGATCCGCAGGACCTGCTGGCGGCGATCGTCGGTCGCGCCGGCGCGCTGCTCGGCACGGGCGACGGCTACATCTACGTCGTCGACGCCAGGGGCGCGCTCGAGGTGCAGGTCGGGACGGGCGTCTTCGCCGAGCACGTCGGCTTCCGGATGCAGCGCGGCGAGGGGCTCGCCGGGCGGGTCCTGGACACGGGGGAGCCGTTCTCGATCGCCGACTACGACGAGTGGGAGGGCCGCTCGCCCAACTTCCCGCTCGGCATCATGCACGCCGGCGCTGCCGTTCCGCTCACGTCGGAGGACCGTGTCATCGGTGTGCTCGGGCTGTCGCACGACGCCCCCGGGCAGACGTTCACCTCCGAGGACCTCGGCGTCCTGTCGCGGTTCGCGGAGCTCGCGTCGATCGCGCTCGACAACGCTCGGCTGTTCACCGCGTCGCAGCAGGAGATCACCGAACGCCGCCGCGCGGAGGAACGCCTGCGGTTCTCGGCGCACCTGCTGGACTCCGTAGAGAACGCGGTCGTCGCGACCGACGCCGAGGACCGCATCACGTACTGGAACGCGTTCGCCGCGACGCTGTACGGCTGGCCGGCGCAGGACGTGCTGGGTCGGAAGTTCCGCGACGTCCTGCCGATCTCGGAGGAGGCCGCGGCGGCGGTCAACGACGGTGTCCGGGGCGGCGTGGCGTGGGAGGGCGACATCGAAGTGCGCCGCCGGACCGGATCGCCGCTGATCGTGTTCGCGCGGGTGTCGGCGATCCGCTCGCCCGACGGCTCCGGACGGCCGTCGGGGATGATCGGCGTGATGGTCGACGTCACCGAGCGGCGACGGGCCGAGGAGGCGCTTCGGGAGGCGTTCGAACGGGAGAAGGAGGTCTCGCGGCGGCTGCTGGCGCTCGACGAGATGAAGAACACGTTCCTCGAGGCGGTGTCGCACGAGCTGCGGACGCCGCTCGCGGCGATCCTGGGGTTCGCGCTGACGCTGGAGCGTCCCGACGTGTCGATCGCGGACGACCGGGCCAAGGAGCTGCTGGACCGCCTGGCGGCGAACGCGCGGAAGCTCGACCGGCTGCTGTCGGACCTGCTCGACCTCGACAGGCTGGCGCGGGGGATCGTGGAACCGCGCCGCCGTGCCGTGGACGTCGGCGAGCTGGCGCGCCAGGTCATCGCGTCGAGCGAGGCGCTCGGCGGGCGTCCGGTCGAGATCGACGCCGAGCCGGCCGTGGCGTGGGTGGACGGCGCGAAGGTCGAGCGGATCGTCGAGAACCTGGCGGCGAACGCCATCCGCCACACACCGGACGGGACGCGGGTGTGGGTCCGCGTGCGCCGGGCGGATGGAGGCGTGCTGATCGCGGTGGAGGACTCGGGCGTGGGGGTTCCGCCGCATCTGCAGGACGCGATCTTCGAACCCTTCCGCCAGGGGCCGCAGACGCGGTCCCACGCGCCGGGCGTCGGGGTCGGGCTGTCGTTGGTGCTGAAGTTCGCCGAGCTGCACGGCGGGCGGGCGTGGGTGGAGGACCGCGAGGGCGGCGGCGCGTCGTTCCGCGTGTGGCTCCCCTCGGTCGAACCCGGCGACGATGCTCAGTCGGTTGGCTCCGACGTCTCCGGCCCGCGCTGACGGCCCGACTCACGACGGAGCGCCGGCCGCGGCCGGCCGACTCAACGATCGAATCGGTCGGATGGTCTCGTGCCCCTGTGGCCCGAGCTGAACGCTCGCGTTCCCGTCTCCTGAGAGATCCATCTCCATCCACGAGAAGCGGACCCCGCTCGAATCCGCGACGACGCCCGTCCACCCGATGATGCGGCGCGCGTTCCCGTCGATGAACTGGGGTTCGCGGAGCGCGGGGAACCCGTCGACGACGACCACCTGCTCGACGGCGATCGACGAGGTCTCCACGCGCAGGTACACGCTCCCTTGTCCTCCCTGCACGATCGCCCTGTCGCCCACCCAATCGCCAGGGCCTTCGACGAGTCCGATGGCATCCCCGCTGGCCGGGTCGATCAGCGAGGGCAGCGGCGCTACGGTGATCGTCCGTGCAGTGGATACGTCCACGACGGCAAGCGCAGCAATGGGGCGAGTCGGCGGCATCGAGCGTTCGCTGACGAGGACCCGCGATCCTTCCGGAGAGATGGCAACGACCGATGCGCTCGGCGCGAGCACGCGGACCTGGTTCGGGCCGTCGACGGCCAGGACGTCCCACGTTCCCGCGTCGTTCTGATGATCGGCGAGCAACGTGCTCCCTGCCCAGCCCACGGCGACGTACGCGCCCGGACCGAACACCCAGGAGACCGACGAGTCGAATCTCGCGTCCGGGGTGACGTCGATCCCGCTCATCGTCCCGGGCGAGGCCGTCGGCGAGGGAAGGAGCGGCTGCGTGTGGAGGTCCGTGTGGCCGATCGAGTACGCGATGGCACCGTCGTTCCGAGCGGCAACCGACGATCCGCCGGTCAGTTGCACGCTGTCATCCCCTGTCCGTGGGTCGAACATGTGGATCTCGGTTGCATGGATTCTCGGATCCCAGGCGAGATACAGCATCCGCCCGTCGGGGAGGAACGTGGCCTCGGGGCTCAGGGTTCCGACCTCCTGGCCATCCGGCACGGCGGCGACCGTCGCTTCGAATCCAGCGCCGACGAGGTGGTTGCCCACGAAGAAGGGGACCGGCGGGTGTGAGAAGCCCCAGCCCTGCCCGCCGGTGGTCGGCGCGATCGACGGGGTTGTGGTCGAGCGACGGCGGTGTCGGTCGGTGACGAGGTTCGACTCGGAATGTCGGACCGGCGTGTCGACGATCGCGATCCCGGTCAGATGACCCGGGTGTCCGGCGAACACGGAAGCATCCCCGACACTGACCGCCCCGGTTGCCGGATCGATCCGGGCAAGGGCGTTGGGGAGGGTGGCCCACAGGGTTCCATCGGGAGCGACGGCGACGTCAGACGCCTTGTCGGGAAGCGAGATGGTCGAAACGTGAGCTGGGGTCGGGATCGAGTTCGTTCTCGACCCGGTACAGGGTGAGCCGCTGCACAATAGCTGCACCCGCGTGATGCTCGGGTCGGCGTAGTTGGCCACCCACACTGAACCGCCGCCGACAGCAACTGCCACCGGAGTCATGCCCACCGGCATCGGCGTCCCGATGATCTCGCCGTTGTTCCGGTCGATCTCGTAGAGCAGCCCGTCGTGGTCCGGGTTGGGGAGTGCGAGAGCCCAGACTTGGTTGCCGTCGATCGTGAGCGCACCGGCTCCCGGAACGTGGGCCGACGGTTCGGATGAGGGACTCGGCAGGCCCCCGCTCGGCCCGGGTGACAGCCCCGGTTCTGCGGCCGTGGTCGTGGGCATCAGCCGCTGCACCGTGTCCGAACCGCTCGCCCATGCTTCGTCCGCGGTCGCGGCGACGTGCCAGCCGCCGCCCTGCTCACCGACGAGCTCGCTGCCCGTCGGGTCGAAGCGCTCGAGCCGGGCGTCGCCGCTCGTCACCTCGACCCAGACCCCGCCCTGGCCGACGGTCACCGAGCCGGGCCCGTCGCCGGTCGGGGAGCGACCCGTGACCTCGTCCGTCCTCGGGTCGATCCGTACGAGCTCGCCCGGACCTTCGTGGACGACCGTCGCCCACACCGAACCGTCCCCCACGGCGATGCCCATCGCCGAGCCGCCGACATCGACGGGGTTCGACGGGAAGGTCGGAACCCCGGGAATGTCGAGTGGTGCGACAACGGTGACGGACCATACGTAGCCGCCCGAATCGCTGAGCCACGCGATCTGCCAGTCGGGCCGGAACTGTTCGAACGCGATGCCGGTCAGGTCGCCGGGCTTCGTGGAGAAGATGTTGGTGAACTCTTCGTCGACCCGGCCCGTCGCGGGGTCGATCTTCGCGAGCGCGTCGGGGAGCGTGGCCCAAACCGTTCCGTCGGACGCGACAGCGACGCCGGACGGCGCCGAGGGGAGTGCGTACGTCGATGTGGTTCCCGGAACGGGGATCTCCGCCGGCTGTGGCGCATGCCGCGGCGTTCCCGGCTGGAAGGCGATCCAGAGCCCGGTTCCTGCACCGGCGAACATTGCGAATGCGAGCAGGGCGGCGCCGATTCGTCGGTTGCGCTGGCGGCGGGCGGCTCGGCGCATTGCCCGGTCGAATGCGTCGGGCATCGGCTCCGGGTGGAACTGTGCCGCGCGGCGTTCCAGGAGGTCGTGGAGGTCAGTCATCGGAGGCTCCGTCGTCGTCGAGGGTCTGCCGCATGGCGGCCCGTGCTCGGGACAGGCGCGAACGGACGCTGACCGGTTCGATCTGCAGGACGCGGCCGGCTTCCTCGTCGGTCAGGCCGAGCCAGGAGACGAGGACCACAGCTTCGCGCTGGCCGCGCGGCAGCGCGGCCAGCGCGCGTGCCACCTCGTCGCTCGCGACGGCGGCGTCGGCCGGGTCGGCCGGCGCCGTCGGACCGTCCGAACCACGCTTGCGCCGCGTTACCACCTTGCGGAGCCGGCTGCGGTGCAGGTTCAGCGCGGTTCGATAGAGGTAGCCCTCCGGGGAGGACATCACCGAAACGCGGTTCCAGCGTTCGTACACCCGCACCATCGCCTCCTGCGCCAGGTCCTCGGCCTCGCCGGCGTCCCCACTCAGCAGGAACAGCGCCCGCGCCAACCGGTCGTAGTGCGCCGTGAAGAACGCGTGGAAGCTCGGTTCCTCGGGTTCCTCGCCTGGCACTCGCGGCACCGCCGTCAGCTCGGCCTGGTCGTTCACGCCGGACCATGAACGCGCCGGGGTGCGTTCCGTTGCGGTGCCCGCGCGATCAACCCGCGAGCGCGCGGGCCACCTCCGCGGCCAGGGCGGCGTTCGCCGACAGCAGGGAGAGGTTCGCCTCGAGGCTGGCGCCGCCCGTTCGTTCGGACAGGCACGAGAGCAGGAACGGCGTCACGTCCTTGCCCCGCACGCCGCGGCGTTCGGCTTCGGCCTCACATGCGGCCACCGCGTCGGCAACCACCGACGCGTCCATCGCGTGATCCGCCGGGATGGGGTTGCACAGCAGCACGGCCGTGTCGACACCGAGCTCCCGGCGGGCTCGGGCCAGCGTGGCCGCCTCCCCCGGTGTGTCCAAACGGTGTTCCAGCGAGAGACCCGACGAGGTGGAGAGGAAGAACGGCAGCTCGTCGACGCCGTACCCGGCCACCAGGATTCCGAGCTCCTCCAGCCGCTCCAGCGTCGCCGCCGGGTCGACGATCGACTTCGGCCCGCTGCAGACGACGAACCCCGGCACCCGCGCCATCTCCAGCAGGTCGGCGCTGACGTCGCCGGAGCCCGGGTGCACCCCGCCGATCCCGCCGGTCGCCATGACCTCGATGCCGGCTCGATGCGCCGCCCACAGGGTCGCCGACACGGTCGTCGCGCCCAGCCCGCCGCCGGCGATCGCCGCCGGGTAGTCGCGTCGCGCCACCTTGGCGACGTTCGACTTCGGATCGGCGAACTCCTCGACCTCCTCGGCGGTCAGGCCCACGCGAATCCGGCCGTTCTTCACGGCGATCCACGCCGGAGCTGCCGCCCGGGCTCGGATTCGACCCGACATGTAGTGGGCCGCCTCGAGGTTCCGGGGGTGGGGGAGGCCCTGCGAGAGCACGCTCGTCTCCAGCGCGACCACCGCGTTGCCGTCGCGGAGCGCCTGCCGGACCTCGTCGCCGATCTGCAGCACGCTCACGGCGTCTCCAGCAGAGGCCACGCATCGTCGCTCGCGGCCGCCTCGGCGCCCGCCCGGCACCCGGCTTCCAGCGCGTCCTCCACCGAGGTGCCCCGAGCCAGCGCGGCGAGCAGCACGCCGTCGAACGCGTCGCCCGCTCCGGTCGTGTCGCGAACCTCGATCGGCGGCGCCGACGCGTGGACCAGCCGCCCACCCGAGGCGTAGAGCACGCCCCCCTCGCCGAGCTTCACGCACACGGCCGCGTACCGGTCGGAGAGCTCCTTGGCCGCCGCCTCCGGCTCCAACCGCGTGAGCGCCCGCGCCTCGTCCTCGTTCGCCAGCAGCAGCGTCGCTGTGGCGGTTGCTTCGAGGAACCGCGACGGCCCGTACGCCTCCACGAGCGGCCACGACGAGGCCTCGACCGCGACCACCGAGGCACGCGCCCGTTCCAGGGCCGCGAGCCCCGCCGGTTCGGACGTCGGATGGAACAGCAGGTACCCGGAGACGAGCACGGCACCGGCCTCGAGCGTCGCCGGCAGGTCGTCGGGCGAGAGGGTGGCGTTCGCCCCGCGGTCGGCCACCATCGAGCGTTCCCCGTCCACGCGCATCGCCAGCAGGCAGCCGGTGCGCTCTCCGGGGGCGACGACCATCGCGGCGTCCACGCCGCGCCCGGTCATCGCGTCGCGCAGCACCCGTCCGGTGACGTCGTCGCCGACGCGCCCGTGGAACCGGACCCTCGCCCCGGACCGCGCGGCCCACACGGCCGCGTTCGCCCCGGAGCCGCCCGGCCGGGCGAGCACCGTCCCGTGCACGTCGCCGCCGGTCGCCATCGCGGGGGAGTCCACGGCGACGTCGAGCATGAGGTCCCCGACGACGACGACGTCGGAGTTCACGGCAGCCGAACCGTCTCGATCCGGGCCGGCCCGAGCTCGACGTCGACTCCGCCGACCGTCGACTTCACGGGCTCGGCGGACGGGTTCCACAGTCGCACCTCGACCGCGCTGTCGACCCGGCGGACGTTCGACAGCTGGGCACCGGCCGCGCGCATGTCGAGGAGCGAGCCCGTCGGCTCCAGCGACCCACCGCCCACCGCCGGCGCCTCGACCAGCGGCAGCGCGAACCATTCCCACGCGTCGAGCAGATCCTCACGCGCGGCCCCGGACATCAGCCCCAGCGCGAACTCCGTCCGCCCGATCATCTGCGCCTCCGGCGTCGTGATGTCGGGCCCGG
The DNA here is from genome assembly GCA_963772375.1 of uncultured Actinomycetes bacterium. GTDB lineage: Bacteria > Actinomycetota > UBA4738 > UBA4738 > JACQTL01 > DATBHM01. Next base: position 479,964 of record CAVYXG010000004.1, on the reverse strand, counting down.
CCGGCCACTTGCGCGTCTCGAACCCGCTCCGGCTGATCGTCCCCGTGCATCGCAGCAGGGTGATCGCGAGCGCGCGACCGTCGACCACCTCGTACTCCATCACTCCCTCGTGGAGCGCCGCCACGTCGCCCGCCAGCACGACGCCCCGGGCCGGCCAGCACGGCGAGTCCGGCTCGAACCCGCCCTCGCTCACCAGCCCTCGTTCCACGAGCTCGAACGGCGCCCCGGCCAGCGCCCCCTCGACCGCCGACGGCAGCGTCACGACCAGCCGCAGGCGGTGGTTCGCCTCGGAGTTCTCAATCGAGCCCTCCAGCCGCACGAACGGCTCCACCGGCCGCCGGCTGGCCCGGAATGACACGACGCACCCGTCGAACGTCGCCGTGACGTGCTGCCCGTCCACCGCGACGTCCTCCGGCGGGATCGGCGATCCGCCCTCATCCGGGCAGAAGTTGTAGAGGTCGCCGACGTCGGCCTCGTCGAACAGCCCGATCTCTAGCCCGTCGACCACGAAGCGCCCGTGCCGCCGCTCGACGGAGACCGGCACGTCGTGCCGCCGTTCGTGATTCGGCTCGACCCGCCACCCGAGCCCCGGTACGCCGTCGCGTTCGAACGGCGAGGGGTTCCACCGAAGGAACCCCGGCTCGCGCACCTGCGTGCCGAGCAGCGTGACCGCGCGGGAGGTGATCTCCGTCGCCAGCTCGCGGGCCTCGGCGTGGCGTGCGTCGACCGCCCGCCCGACCTCGTCCACGGAGCACCCGCACACGGAGTCGTGGGCACCGTTCCACAGCAGGAGCTGCCAGATCCGGTCGAGCTGCTCGGCCGGCCACTCGAGCCCGTCGACCAGCGCGGCGAGCGGCTCGGCCACCCGTTCCACGAGCGCCTCCACCCGGCCGCGCTCGCGCTTCTGGTGGATCCGCGACGAGTACACGTTCGGCAGCAGGAAGGCCCGGGCGCCCGACCGGAGCTCGCCGTGCCAGGTGGGGATGTCGTCCGGCGGCGGCCCCTCGACGAACGCCGCCACCGGTCCGATCGAGGTCTCGAGCTCGGGGGCCAGCGGCTCGATCTCGCGGAGCCGCTTCGGCAGGGTCCGGTCCGGCCCGTGGTGATCGCTCCCGGCCATCACGAGCATCGCGTGGGGCCGCGCGGTCATGCCGCTGAGGTTGCCGACCTCGTGGCGGAGCATCTTCGCCAGCTCGCCGGGCTCCTGGGCCGTGTGGAGGTTCATCCCGATCGAGTAGCCGAACGCCAGGTACTCGGTGAGGACGCGCGTCCCGTCCGGTGACTCCCACCAGAACGCCGTCCGTTCGACGGCCCGGGGGACGCCGCGCCACACGACCGCCCGATCGAGGCCGCCGTTCGCCAGGATCTGCGGCATCTGGCCGATGTGGCCGAACTGGTCGGGCAGGTAGCCGACCACCGGGCGCGCGCCGAGGTCGCGGTTGCGGGCGAGGCCGCGCTCGAGGTTGCGGACGTGCGACTCGCCCGAGGTGAGGAACTCGTCCATCTGCGTGAACCACGGCCCGACGCTGATGCGTCCCTCGGCCGCGAGCCGCCGGACGTCGGCCTCCCGTTCGGGCCGGACGTTCAGGTAGTCGTCGATCAGCGCGGTCTGCCCGTCGAGGTGGAAGTGGGGGAACCCGTCGTCGAGCAGGCCGAGCAGCGCGTCCATCATCTCGACCAGCCGCGCCAGGAACCCCTCGAAGGGCTCGTACCACTCGCGGTCCCAGTGGGTGTGGGGGACGATCGTGACTCGCGTTCGTTCCATGACCATGGCCGGAGTCTGCCACGCCGATCGCCGGAAGCCGCAACCGGCGGGCCCCGCGACCTGGGGCGGAATGAAAAGAGCGACAAAAGTGGCTCGTGGGCTTTACACGGATCGAGACGACGCACTACAGTCCGCGACGTCAGGAGGGAGTGATCGGTGGGCCGCAAGGTTCGCAGAGCACGAAGACCTGATTGAAGGGCCGGTCTTCGGACCGGCCCTTCGCTTTGCCTCTCCGAAACCCTTGCGCCGCAACGATCTCGGACGTCCGGGAGAAAGAGTGACAAGAACCCGGTTTCGGCTTTACACGGCTCGCCGGGACCCGGTACAGTCCGCGAAGTCAGGACGGAGTGATCGGCGGGCCGCAAGGTTCGCAGAGCACGAAGACCTGATTGAAGGGTCGGTCTTCGGGCCGGCCCTTCGCTTTCACGTGCCGTTGGAGGCTCGCCGACGCGCCGGCCTTCGCACCCCCGTACGATGCAACCCATGCGAGAGGAAGCCACCGGCAAGACCGGCCGACCCCAGCCCGACCGGCTGAAGCCCGAACGGCCGCGCGACGAGCTCGGCCGCCCCCAGCCGTGGGAGGCCGAGAACCGTCTCCACCTCCCCGACTTCGACGCCAATCCCATCGAGGAGAACCATCGTCTCGGCGCCGAGATGCTCGAGTCGGGCAACTACTTCGGGGCGCACGAGGCATGGGAGACCGCGTGGAAGCAGGCTCGGGGCACGGACGAGGCGGAGTTCTTCAAGGGGCTGTCGCAGCTCGGCGCCGGCTGGACCCACCTCCTGCGCGGAAACGCGCACGGAGCCATGACGCTCCTCCGCCGTGGGGCCGGCCGGCTCGCCGGCTACCCGGACGGCCATCGCGGCGTCCACACGGCCGCGCTCGCCGAACGGGCCGAGCACGACGCGTCCGCCGTCGAGTCCGGCCGGCTGCTCCCCGGACCGGACGCGGACGTGACGCCGCCGACGGTCTGAAACCGATCGGATCTCCGGCGGAGGAAGCTCAGTGTGGTGCGCGGCGGGTACGCTTCGCGAACACGTACCGGGAGGCCCGACATGCCCAGCGCCACGCGAGATCCCGCCCTGAAGGCCGAACGAACCGCAATCGACGCCGACGTCGAGGGGCAGACGCTCGGCTCGATCCTCGCCCGGAACGCCGACCTGTACTGGAACGAGCCGGCGCTCTCCTGGAAGGACGACCAGGGCATCTGGCGGCGCATGACGTGGAAGGACTACCGGGACCGTGTTGCCGAAACGGCGATGGGCCTTCGCGCACTGGGCGTCGGTCCCGGTGACCACGTCGCGATCATGGCCCGCAACAGGCCCGAACACCTGATCGCCGACCTCGCCGCGGTTCACCTGGGCGCGACCGCGGTCTCCCTGTACAACACGCTGGCGCCGGAGCAGATCCAATACGTCGCCGGCCACTGCACGGCCAAGGTCGCCGTGGTGGAGTGCGGGCCGTTCATGGAGCGATGGGAGAAGGTGCGCTCCGAGCTCCCGGCGCTCGAGCATGTCGTGATGATCGACGATGCCGGCGACTTCGCCGGCTACGACTGGGTGTCGTCGTGGGACTCGCTGCTCGCCACCGGCCGCGAAGCGCTCGACGCGCCCGGTGGCCGGGAGGCCTTCGAGGAGGCCTGGAGGCGGACCTCGCCGGAGGACGTCGCCACGCTCATCTACACGAGCGGCACGACCGGACCGCCCAAGGGCGTGGTGCTGACCCACCGCAACGTCATCTGGACGGCGGCCTCCATCGACCGGACCGGCGCGTACCCGGCCGGGCTGCGCGGCGTCTCCTACCTCCCGCTGGCCCACGCGCTCGAACGCCTCGCCACGCACTACCTCTCGCTGTACAAGGCCGCGCACGTGCACTTCTGCCCGGAGGTGCTGCAGGTGTTCGAGTACGTCCCCGACGTCCGGCCGCAGGCGTTCGCCGGGGTCCCGCGCCTGTTCGAGAAGCTCCAGGCCGGGATCCTCGCCGGCATCGGCGAGGAGCCGAACGAACGCCGCCGGAAGATCGCGCTGGTCGCCGTGCGGGCGGGGCAGGAGGCGGCGCGGCTCGAACGCGAGGGGAGGCCGGTGCCGTTCGGCCGGAAGGCCACGCGGGTGGTGTTCGACAAGCTCGTCTACGGCAAGATCCGGCGGAAGATCGGGCTCGACCAGTGCATGTTCACGGTGACCGGCGCTGCGCCGATGGCCCCCGACACCCACGACTTCTTCGCCGGGATCGGGCTGCCCCTGTACGAGGGGTACGGCATGACCGAGTCGAGCGCTCCCGCCACGCTGAACCTCCCGGGGCGGCGGAAGGCCGGATCGGTGGGGCCGCGGCTGCCCGGCGTGGAGATCGCGCTGGCCGGGGACGACGAGGTGCTGATCCGTGGCGACAACGTGACCTCCGGCTACTACAAGGAGCCGGAGAGGACGGCCGACACGGTCGACGACGACGGCTGGCTGCACACCGGCGACATCGGCCGGCTGGACGCGGACGGGTTCCTGTTCATCGTCGACCGGAAGAAGGAGCTCGTCGTCACGAGCGGCGGGAAGAACATCTCCCCGGCGAATATCGAGGCGCTGCTGAAGAGCCACCCGCTGGTCGGGCAGGCGGCCGCGCTGGGGGACGGTCGGAAGTACATGGCCGCGCTGATCGTGCTCGACGCCGAGGCGGCCGAGCAGTGGGCGAGGGACAACGGGGTGCCGTTCACCGACGTGGCGTCGTTCGGGCGTGAGGACCGGGTCCGCGCGGAGATCCAGCGAGCGGTCGACGACGTGAACCAGCGACTGTCGCAGGTCGAGGCGATCAAGCGGTGGACGATCCTGCCGACCGAGTGGACGGTCGACAGCGAGGAGCTCACACCGACGCTCAAGCTGAAGCGGCGCGTGATCAACGAGAAGTATCACGACGAGATCGAGCAGCTGTACTCCTGACGTGGGCATTCCCGAGGAGACGTCAAGCCGGTCCGAGCGGGAGCGAATGCTCGCCGGTCTGACGTACGACTCGAGCGACCCCCATCTCACCGAGGAGCGCCGGAGGGCCCGGGCGCTGTTCCGGCGGTTCAACGACTCCGACGACGAGGATCTCCGGGATGCGATCCTCCGCGAGCTGTGCGCCGAGGTCGGGGAGGGCGTGTTCGTCGAGGCGCCGCTGCGGTGCGACTACGGGTGGAACCTCCGGATCGGGCGGAAGACGTTCATCAACTTCGGCCTGATCGCGCTCGACGCGGCCCCGATCACGATCGGGGAGCATTGCCAGATCGCGCCGGGGGTCCAGCTCCTCACGTCGACGCACACGATCGCGCCCGACTCCCGGCGGCTGGGCGAGGAGAGCGCCGCCCCGATCTCCATCGGACCCAACGTCTGGCTGGGCGGCGCCGTCGTCGTCTGCCCCGGAGTCACGATCGGCGAGAACTCGGTGATCGGCGCGGGGAGCGTCGTCACGAGGGACATCCCGCCGGGGGTGGTCGCGGCCGGCAATCCCTGCCGGGTGATCCGTTCGCTCTGACCCGGCAGCCCGGACAGTGCTCCCGCTGTCACCTCACCGACGGGGTGTAGCATCGCCCTTTCCAGCGGGTTGCGCCCAGTCGTGGGGGTGCGGATGGAGTTCGGAGTCACGTTCATGCTCGACCCTCCCGTCTCGCGGACCGTCGGGTGGGCGAAGCGGGCCGAGGAGGTCGGGTTCGACTACGTGTGGGCGTGGGACTCACACGTGCTGTGGCAGGAGTTCTACGTCACGTTCGCGCTGATCGGTGCGGCGACGTCGAAGCTCCGCCTGGGCCCCTGCGTCACCAACCCGGCGACGCGCGACGTCACCGTCTCCGCATCCGCCATGGCCACGCTGAACGAGGTCACCGGCGGCCGGATGGACGTCGGGATGGGCCGGGGCGACTCCTCGCGGCGCGTCATCGGCAAGACGCCGGTCACCGTGGAGCGGATGGAGGCCGACGCGAGGCTGATCAAGGACCTCGCCGAGGGCCGCGAGGTCGACTACGACGGCACGCCGCTGCACCTGAAGTGGTCGGAGGGGCACACGCTCCCGATCTGGTTCGCGGCGTACGGCCCGAAGGCGCTCCGGGCGTGCGGCCGGACGGCCGACGGCCTGATCATGCAGCTGGCCGACCCGTACATCCTCGAGTGGTCGCTGCGGTACGTCCGGGAGGGCGCCGAGCAGGCCGGCCGGAACTTCGACGACATCCGCATCCAGGTGGCGGCGCCGTGCTACATCGGCGACGACGCCGACAAGGCCCGCGACCAGGTGCGGTGGTTCCCCGCCCTGGTCAGCAACCATGTCGTCGACCTGGTGAACCGGTACAGGACCAACGAGCTGCCCCAGGCGCTGACCGACTATATCGCCGCCCGGGAGGGCTACGACTACGCCCACCACGGCCGAACGGGCTCCGACAACGCGGAGTTCGTCACCGACGAGGTGGTGGACCGGTTCTGCGTGATCGGGACCGCCGAGGAATGCGTCGCCAAGCTGCAGGAGCTGCAGGGCCTCGGCATGACCCAGTTCAACATCTACACCATGCAGGAGGACCCCGGGCCCGAGGGGATCATCGAGGACTTCGCGCGGGACGTCATGCCGGCGTTCCGCACACTGAAGGAGGTGCACGCTCAATGACCACCGTCCGCGCGGCCGTCATCCAGGCCAAGGCGAACATGTCCAAGGACGAGGCCGTCGACAAGCACGTCGAGCTGATCGGCAAGGCCGCCGCCGAGGGTGCGCAGGTGACCTGCCTGCAGGAGATCTTCCACGGCCCGTACTTCTGCGCCGAGCAGGACCCCAAGTGGTACGAGACCGCCGAGCCCGACGACGGCCCGATCGTCCAGCGGATGCAGGCCCTGGCCAAGCAGCACAACATGGTGCTGATCGTCCCGTTCTACGAGCAGGCCGACGTCGGCGTCTACTACAACGCCGCGGTCGTGATCGAGCGCGACGGGACGGTCGTCGGGAAGTACCGCAAGACGCACATCCCGCAGGTCGGGCCGTGCTTCTGGGAGAAGTTCTACTTCAAGCCGGGGAACCTGGGGTATCCAGTGTTCGACACGTCCGTGGGGCGGCTCGGCCTGATCATCTGCTACGACCGGCACTTCCCCGAGATCGGGCGCGCGCTCGGGCTGAAGGGCGCGGAGCTCGTGTTCAATCCCTCCGCGACCGTCGAATCGCTCTCGAAGTACCTGTGGGAGCTCGAGCAGCCGGCCCACGCCGTCGCCAACGGGTACTGGATCGCCGCGATCAACCGGGTGGGGGTGGAGGAGCCGCTGAACTCGGCGAAGTTCTACGGCTCCTCCTATTTCTGCGACCCTCGCGGACAGATCCAGGCCAAGGCCAGCGACTCCGACGACGAGGTGCTCGTCCACGACGTCGACTACGAGGTGAACCGCAAGGTCCGCGACACCTGGCAGTTCCTGCGGGACCGCCGGCCGGAGCTGTACGGCGACCTGACGGCGGTGGTCGAATGACGTCCGCTTCCGAGTTCCCCGACGACGCCGCCGAGCTGCTCGAACGCCACCGCAAGGTCATCCCGAGCTGGATCGCCCTGTACTACGACGAGCCCATCGAGCTGGTGAAGGGCGAGGGGACCCGCGTGTGGGACTCGTCCGGCAAGGAGTACCTCGACTTCTTCGGCGGGATCGTCACCACGATCTCCGGCCACGCGGTGGAACAGCTGGTGGAGGCGCTGCGCGAGCAGGCCGGGAAGATGGTCCACACCTCCACGCTGTACCTGATCCGACCGATGATCGAGCTCGCGGAGAAGCTCACGGGCTCCGCGCCCATCGACGGCGACACGAAGGCGTTCTTCGTGGGGAGCGGGACCGAGGCCATCGAGGCCGCTCTGCTGTTCGCGACGACGTGGCGGCGTTCGAACCAGATCATCGCCCTGCGGAACTCGTACCACGGGCGGTCGTTCGGCGCGATGGGCATCACGGGGAACCGCGGGTGGTCCGCCTCGGGGCTCACGCCGGTGAACGTGTCCTACGCGATGCCGGCGTACTGCTATCGGTGCCCGCTCCACCTCACGTATCCGTCGTGCGGGGTGGCGTGCGCCGAGGACGTCCGCAACGTCATCGAGACCACGACGTCCGGCGATGTCGCCGCCATGATCGCCGAACCGATCCAGGGCGTGGGCGGGTTCGTCACCCCGCCGCCGGAGTACTTCTCGATCGTGAAGGGCATCCTCGACGAGTACGAGATCCCGTTCATCGCGGACGAGGTGCAGACCGGGTTCGGGCGGACCGGCGACACGTACTGGGGCATCGAGGGCTACGGCGTCGAGCCCGACGCGATGGTCATGGCCAAGGGGCTGGGGAACGGCATGGCCATGGGCGCCATCGTCGGCCGCACCGAGATGGTCGACTCCATCAAGGCGAACTCCATCTCGACGTTCGGAGGCAACCCGCTCGCGACGACCACCGCGTTGGCCAACCTCCAGAACATCGAGGACAACGACCTGCAGCACAACGCGCAGCGGGTCGGCAAGATGCTCAAGGACGGGTTCAACGACATCAAGGAACGGCACGACATCGTCGGCGACGTCCGGGGCAAGGGGCTGATGCTGGGCATCGAGCTGGTGCGGGACGGGGAGACGAAGGAACCCGGACCGGACCTCGCCGGCCGGGTGCTCGAGGGGGCGAAGGAGCGGGGCCTGTTGATCGGGAAGGGCGGCCTGTACGGAAGCGTCGTGCGGATGTCGCCGCCGCTCTCGATCACCGAGGACGATGCAGCCCGGGCGATCGAGACCATCGAGGCCGCGGTCGTCGACGCGAAGGTCTAGAACCCTGCGGGGGTCGGAAGGCTCGCCTGCGGAGGGGTTGCGCGTGTGCCGCGAGGGGGTGCCTACGGTCGGCTCCGGGCGGCGCCCCCCACTCGGCGCCCGGTGTCCGTGCTGAGTTGCGGTGATCGGGCGCCTCGCGTAGGGCCACCCTCCGCCTCCCCGGCACCCCCTCGCGGCATCCCCGCATGGCGCAGGCACCCCCGGGGAAGGCGGGGCGGTGAGGGACCGCGGCAGGGTGGGTGATCGGCGGTGACCGTGACGCAGCGGGTTTGCCGGGTGGCCGCGTATCTCGTGGGCGCGGCGACCGCGGTGCTCGCGTTCCTTGCGTTCGCCGGGAGACCACCGTCGTGTGCAGCCAGGTCTGTGATCCCGAGATCGTGCACGTCTACCACCCGCTCCGGCCTCGTGATCGTGGCAATCGGAGCGGTCCTGGTCGCGGCGCTCGTCGCGATCGGGCGGAGACTTGATCCCGTGCTCCGTCCGGACGCGTCCTGGACGTCGTCCACGCGGTGATCGACAGCTCGACGTGCCTTCCTGTCGCCGAATGGGGCGTCGCGACACCATCCGGCACGATTGCTGCTCGATTCCGCCGGGGCGAGCCCGGCCGATGAGGAGCCTTCCCTTGGTTCTGACTGGCTCGATCCTGTTGTGCTCCGGTGCGGACCTGCGTCGACCGCTCGCTTCCCGGCCCGGAATCAGGCGGGCGCGCGGGGCTGAACCCTCACGCTCGACAGGATGGCCTCGACCGTTCGTCGCTGGGCGGGTGCGAGGGGCTCGGCGACGGACACCCGCACCGTGAACAGGCGGCCGGCGGCCCCGAAGGGGGCGAAGTAGCAGAGCGAAGGGCCGGTTGCGAAGGGGAGCTCGCAGTCAGGCCTCGCCGGGAGGACGAACCTGGCCGGCTGTGGTGGGAAGCTGCTCGGATGCGGGACCGGGAAGCCAGGCGCGTAGGGCGGTGACGACTCCTCGATGTCGATCAGAACCTGGCCGGGCGGAATCGGACCGCGGAAGACCACGTGGTCGGAGAAGGCCCATGTGCCGAGCGCCACGGGAACCTTTGGTTGGGATTCGTCCGCGGGCTCCCGGTAGCCGCGGAACACCCATCCCGGCGGAACGAGGAGGCTGACACCCGCCGACGACCGGCGCACGGTTGCCCCTCGAACCGGGCTCGTCGCGACAGGAGTCGGCGGCGACGAGCTGGGTATTGCCCAGCTGGGATCCTCGTCGGACACTGACCCATGTGTCAACTGCCTCACCGAGGAACCGTCGGCGTTGATCAGGTAGAGGTGGCTCGACGAGGCGCTTCCGGCGGCGAGCACGATCCTGCTTCCATCGGGAGACCATGCCGGGACCGTGAAGTTCGGCTCGAAGCTCCGTCCCCCCGGGAGGCTGCTGACATCGAGAACCTGTCGCAGGCCAGTGCCGTCCGAATTGATCACCCAGATGGACCCGGTCCTCTCGTTCACGAACATGATCCTGGTTCCCTCGGGCGACCATCGCGGGGTCGCCGCGTCGTCGGGCCCGATCCTCCGCATCCCCGAGCCGTCGGCGTTCATCACGTACAGGTGGGTCGGCGACGGGGATCGACCCGAAGCTGCCTTCGCGTAGCCCATGAACGCCAGCCCGCTCCCGTCGGGCGACCAGGTCGGCGTGTACTCCATCAGGTGATCGCGGGTCAGCCTGGTGACGCGGGTGCCGTCCGCGTTCATGACGTAGATGTCAGCCTGGCCGGAGACTTCGCGGGCGAACGCGATCCGTGTGCCATCAGGTGACCATGCGGGGCTGGTGCTCGCCCCGTCCGCAGTGAGCCTCGTCGCTCCGGTCCCGGCCGGAGCGATCACGTAGATGTCCTCGTGGCCGTTGCCGCCTTCGAAAGCGATCTTGGACCCGTCAGGTGACCAGGCGGGACCGGATGCGTTTGGACGCTCAGCGATCCTCTCCAACCCCGTGCCGGTTGGAGCGATTGAGTAGACGCCGCCCTCGGACCCGCCGCGAACGAACGCAATACTCCCCTCGAGGGGGGCGCCGGCGGGTTGCGGAGCGCGGTGGGCGATGGTCAAGAGCCCCGCGACCAGCGCCCCTGCCAAGAGGACGCCGAGGAAGCCGGCGGCGGCCCGTCGGCGACGCTCGCGGCCCCGCACCAATCGGAGGGTCCGTTCCAGGCCGTCGCCGGCTGGTCGCAGGCGGGCGAGCTCACGGCCGACGCGTTCGCGGAGGTCATCCATCCTCGTTCTCCTCGTTGCTCAATCGATCTCGAAGGACGGCGCGGGCGCGGTGCACCCGGCTGCGAACGGACGATCCCTCGATCCCGAGGACACGACCGGCCTCGTCGGAGCTCAAGCCGAGCCACTCCACGAGCAGGAATGCCTCTCGCTGCCCGAGTGGAAGGGACCGGAGCGCGTCGCCGAGGTCGGCGCTCAGCATCGCGATCTCAGGTTCGTCCTTGGACACGGGAGGGGTGGTGACCCGCCGAGCGCGGACCCTCAGGTGCCGGAGACGCTTGCGGTTGAGGTTGACGGCCGTCTGGTGCACGTAACCGCCCGGCGACTCCATCGCTCGGACCCTGTCCCATCGCTCGAACGCCCTGGCCATGGCTTCCTGGGCCAGTTCGTCCGCCTCCGGAAGGCTGGTGGTCAACAGGTAGAGCGATCGAACCAGGTTCGGATACTCCCGTCGGAAGAAGTCCTCGAACTGGAGTTCCTCGACGCGCTGCGCCTCTGGCGCCCTGGCTCGCTGCCTCACACCTGACCAACCCTTCAAGCAGGCTGGTCGTTGCACACTGTCACGACCCAATGGGCTGCGCTCAGAGCAGACTCAGAGCAGACTCGACTGGCCTCGTCGCGCTCGTCCCCGACGGGCGGACGATGCGGGGGCGGCCGGTCGTGGTGAAGGTGCACGGGGGGCCGGCGTCGTGGGACCACTCGTACTTCAAGCCGTGGTTCGGGCGTCTCGGCGAGATCGCGCAGGTCGTGCACCTCGATCTGCGGGGGCATGGGCGGTCGGCGCGGGGTCGGGCGGAGGAGTGGACGTTCGAGCTGTGTCCGGACGACGTTCGGGCGTTCTGCGACGTGCTCGGAATCGAACGGCCGGTGGTGCTCGGGCACTCCATGGGCGGGTTCGTCGTGATGCTGTACGGAGCACGTCATCCCGGGCACGCCGGTGCGTTGGTCCTGCAGTCGACGTTCGCGCGCTTCGACCTGGAGCGGGTGGTGGAGGGGTTCCGGCGGTTCGGCGGGGACGAGGTCGCCGAGCTCTCGCGCCGTGCGTACGAGGGAGAGGACGTCAGCGAGGACGAGTGGGCGCCGGTGTTCCGCACGTTCGGGCCGAGCGTCGTGGATCCCGATGCGCTCGCGCGGCGGGTGGGCAACGAAGCGTTGGGCGAGCGCGGGTCGGAGCTGTTGCACTGGTTCGACGTCGTGGATCAACTGACTCGCGTCCGTGCTCCGACGTTGGTCGCGGTCGGTGAGCTGGATCCGATCACGCCGGTCGAGACGGCCGGGAGATCGTGGCAGCGCTCCCGCCGGGAACCGCCCAACTCGAGGTGATCGAGGGGGCGGGCCACTTCCCGTGGCTGGACGTTCCCGACCGGTACTGGCCGATGCTGGTCGACTTCGTCGAGGCGCACGCCCGACGTCGACCGGTGGCGTGGTTGTCCGTAGGCTGTAGCCCTCGAGCGGGGAGGAGTCGAACATGCGAACGCTGATCTCCGGCGGCACCGTCGTCACCGCGACCGAGTCGGTCCAGGCCGACGTCCTGATCGAGGACGGGAAGGTCGCCGTCATCGGGGTGAACATCGCCGCCGAGCCCGAACGGACCATCGACGCCACCGGGAAGTACGTGATGCCCGGCGGGATCGACGTCCACACCCACTACGACCTGCCGTTCGGGGGTTCGTTCTGCAGCGACGACTTCTCGACGGGGACGCGTGCGGCGGCGTTCGGCGGGACGACCACGTCGGTCGACTTCGCGGTGCAGGACTATGGCGGCACGCTGCGGGACGGCCTCGACACCTGGTTCAAGAAGGCCGAGACGGCCCAGACCGACTACGGCCTGCACATGATCGTCCGCGAGGTGAACGACCAGACCCTCGACGAGATGGGGACGCTGATCGGGGAGGGCATCACGAGCTTCAAGCTGTTCATGGCGTACCCGGGCGTGTTCATGTCGGACGACGCGTCGATCTTCCGGGCGATGCGCAAGGCCGGCGAGGCCGGCGGGCTGATCCTGATGCACGCCGAGAACGGCGGCCCCATCGACGTCCTCGTGAACCAGTACGTCGCCGAGGGGAAGACCGACCCGCAGTTCCACGGCATGACCCGGCCGGCGATCATGGAGGGCGAGGCCGTATCGCGGGCGTTCAAGCTCGCGGAGCTGGCCGGGTGCCCGACGTACATCGTGCACCTCAGCTCGAGGGACGCCATGAACGCCGTCCGCGAGGCGCGGGACCGCGGCCTGCCGGCGTACGCGGAGACCTGCCCACAGTATCTGTACCTGTCGGACGCGGACATGGCCCGGCCGGGGTTCGAGGGGGCGAAGTTCGTCTGCTCTCCGCCGCTCCGCCCGGCCGACCACCACGAGGACCTGTGGGCGGGGCTCAAGGCCGGCGACCTCCAGGTGGTGTCGACCGACCACGCGCCGTTCAACTACAAGGGCCAGAAGGACCTCGGCGTCGGGAACTTCGCCAAGATCCCGAACGGTCTTCCCTCCGTCGAGGACCGGTTCACGCTGCTGTACCAGGGCGTGGTGAACGGCCACATCTCGCTGAACCGCTTCGTCGACGTCGTGGCCACGGCGCCGGCGCGAATGATGGGCCTGTACCCGCGGAAGGGGACGATCGCGCCTGGGTTCGACGCGGACGTCGTGGTGTTCGACCCGGAGACCGAGCGGACCATCTCGGCGGAGACCCATCACATGAACGTCGACTACTCCTGCTACGAGGGGTGGAAGGTCAAGGGCGTGCCTGCGGTGGTCCTGCAGCGCGGCGAGGTGCTCGTCGAGAACGGCGAGTGGCACGGCCGCGAGGGGTTCGGGACGTTCCTGCCCAGGTCGCCGTTCGGCTACGGGGGCTGATCCGGGTCGTCAAGGGCTGCACCGAAGAGAGCCCTTTCGCCGCGCAACCCACCGTGCAATCATGCATGGGTCGTGAGGGTGGCACGACCGATTCCGGGGACGGACCGACGAGCATGCTCGCGGGCCGGTCGACCCCATTCGGAGCGGCCGATCGGCCTTGCGGAGCGAGATTCCCGGACATACGGTGACGTTCGACGGAGGCCGCCGCGCCGTCGTCCCGGGCCTGCTCCATTCGGCACGGGACCCACGGGTTCACGGGATCGGGAAAGGGGGAGTCGGCGGGAGGTTGGCGACCGACATGAGGGGCCGGGGACAGCGTCCCGACTCGCCAGTAGACGTGTAAGGAGGACCTCGATGCGCAAGAAGCTCGCGCTGTTCGCGTTGGCGGCGGTGGTAGCGCTCGTCGCAGCCGCCTGCGGGAGCAGCGGCAACGGCAACAACAACGGGGGCGGCAGCCCCACCGGCCAGAAGCAGATCACGGCCGCCTGGATCTACGTCGGCTCCAAGAGCGACGCCGGATGGACCCAGCAGCACGACGTGGGTCGTCAGGCCGTCGTGAAGCAGTTCGGGGACCAGGTCAAGACCATCTACAAGGAAAACGTCCCCGAGGGGCCGCAGACGGCCTCCGCGATCAACGCCCTGATCAACCAGGGCGCGGACATCATCTTCGCCACGTCGTTCGGGTTCCAGGACGCGATGGTCGCGGCCGCCAAGACGCACCCGGACATCAAGTTCGAACAGGCCACCGGGACCGCACTCGCCCCGAACATGTCCGAGTACTTCGGGGCCGGTGAGGACGGGGACTACCTGTCCGGCATGGCCGCGGGCTACGCCACGACGAGCGGCAAGATCGGCTACGTCGCGCCGTTCCCGATCCCCGAGGTCATCCGCGAGATCGACGCCTACACGACGGGCGCCCAGTACGCGCACCCGGGCGCGACCGTGAAGGTCGTGTGGACGAACTCGTGGTTCGACCCCGCCAAGGAGCGGCAGGCCGCCCAGAGCCTCGTGGCTTCGGGTGTGGACGTGCTCGGCGACGGTGTGGACGACCCCGCCGTGGGTGAGGTCGCCCAGGCCAACAACCTCAAGTGGACCGGCTACGACTCCGACCAGGGCCAGTTCGCCCCGGACGCTTTCCAGACGGCGACGGTCTACGAGTGGGGGCCCTACTACGTGCAGGAAGTCAAGGCGGTGCTCGACGGCACGTGGAAGAGCAACTTCTACTACGGCACGATCGCGGACGGCATGATCGGGATCGCTCCGTTCGGCAAGACCGTCACGCAGGAGGCCCAGGACGCGATCAACAAGCGAATGGGCGAGATCAAGGACGGGTCGTTCAACCCGTTCACGGGGCCGCTGACCAAGCAGGACGGGTCGCCGGGCCTCGCGGCCGGCAAGACGCTCCCGGTGTACGACTTGAACAACCCTGACACGCCCAGCAAGTACAACATCAACTGGTTCGTGCAGGGCGTCGTCGGCAGCGCGTCGGGCTAAGCCGCGTGGCGGACGACGATTCAGTGACCATGGAAGGAGGGCCGGCGATTCCCGAAAGGGGGTCGCCGGCCCAGTCCTCTTCGGGGGACGGTCAGCGGCCTTCCGCCGACGATCGCCCGCGGAGCGGCGACGCCGGGCACGCGTCACCCGGCAACGGTGACCACCCGTCGGCCGAAGACCGGCCCGTCGAACCGTCGTCCGGCGGCGAGGGGCCGGAGGTTGCCGCGCTCGCGGCCCGAGACATCACCAAGCGGTTCCCCGGCGTGGTCGCCAACGAAGGGGTCACGCTGGACATCCTGCCCGGTGAGGTCCACACACTCCTCGGCGAGAACGGGGCGGGCAAGACGACGCTGTGCAACGTCCTCACCGGCCAGTACCGCCCCGACGAGGGTCACGTTGAGGTCCGGGGCCAGCCGGTCCGGTTCCGCTCGCCCCGGGACGCCCACGCGAGCGGCATCTTCCTCGTCCACCAGCACTTCCGCCTGGTGCAGTCGATGTCCGTGGCCGAGAACGTCATCCTCGGCTGGTCCCGCAAGCGGGGGCAGTGGTTCTCCCCGAAGGGCGTGCAGGCCGAGGTGGCCGAGCTCGGGGAGCGGTTCAACATCCATGTCGACCCGAAGGCCAGGATCTGGCAGCTGTCGGTCGGGGAGCAGCAGCGCGTCGAGATCCTGAAGGCGCTGTACCGGGGGGCCCGCATCCTCATCCTCGACGAGCCCACCACGGTCCTCGCACCCCAGGAGGTCGACCAGCTGTTCGTGACGCTCCGGCACATGGTGGCCGACGGCGCCACGGTGGTGTTCATCTCGCACAAGCTGCCCGAGGTGCTGGCCATCTCCGATCGCGTCACGGTGCTCCGCGGGGGCCGGAACATGGGCACGGTCCAGACGGAGGAATCCGACGCGAAGTCACTGGCCCGTCTCATGGTGGGCCGCGACATCGAGCTCACCCGCAAGGAGGCCGCCGAGCGCTCCACCGGCGACGTGGTCCTCCGGCTGTCGGGCGTCGGCGCGCTCGGCGACCTCGGCCTGCCCGCCCTCGACGACGTGTCGCTGGAGGTCCGGGCCGGGGAGATCCTGGGCGTCGCGGGAGTCGCGGGGAACGGCCAGCGCGAGCTCGCCGAGGTCATCGCCGGGGAACGGCCCCTCACTGGCGGGGACGTGACGATCGCCTCGACGCCGGTCCACGAGGCCCCATGGGAGGCGATCGAAGCGGGGCTCGGCTACGTCCCGGAGGAACGCATGGGCGTCGGCGTCGCCCCCGGGCTCACGATCGCGGACAACTTCATCGTGAAGTCCTACCGGGAGGGCGGCCCGATCATCCATTCGAAGGAGACCCAGGCGAACGCCGAACACCTCATCGAGCGATTCGACATCGTCGCCAGGGGTCCGAAGACGGTCGCCCGCGAGCTGTCCGGCGGGAACATCCAGCGGGTGCTGCTGGCGCGGGAGCTCTCCGGCCACCCCAAGGTCCTCGTGGTCGCGTCCCCGACCCGAGGCCTCGACGTCGCGGCCACGGAGAGCGTCCGGAAGGTCCTGGTGGATGCGGCCGCGAGTGGCGTCGGGGTGCTGCTGATCAGCGAGGACCTCGACGAGATCCTCGACCTCTCGGACCGGATCGCCGTGATGTACCGGGGCGCGGTGGCCGGGATCGTCGCTCGCGACGACGCCGACGTCGACGACCTCGGGCTGATGATGTCGGGAGCGAAGACGTGATCCGGCTCGAATCCCGGGGGCAAGTCCCGCGGTGGGTCTCGGTCGTGATTCCGATCGCATCGATCGGCCTTGCCCTGGTGGTCGCCGGGCTCGTCCTCGCCGCCACCGGCCACAACCCCTTCTCCACGTACCACCAGATCGTGTCGGCGAGCATCACCCAGCCGGGAGCGCTCGCGCAGACGCTTGTGACCAGCACGCCGCTGCTGTTCACCGGACTGGCGGCCGCGGTGGCGTTCCGGATGAAGGTCTGGAACATCGGCGGCGAGGGGCAGCTGTACCTCGGCGCCGTGGCCGCCTCGGGCGTCGGGCTCGCCCTGCACGCGGGCCCCGCCCCGCTCGTGGTCCTGGCGATGGTCCTGGCGGCCGCCATGGCGGGCGCGTTGTACGCGGCGATCCCCGGCGCGCTCCGCGCCTACCTGAACACCAACGAGATCCTGACGTCGCTGATGCTGAACTACGCGGCGCTGTATCTCATCCAGTACTTGGTCTACGACAGCCGCTCGTACTGGCGCGATCTCACGTCCGCCGCCGCGAAGGTGTTCCCCCTCGGGAAGTACCTGCCGGCGTCGGGGACGTTCCCGCCGCTGCACGTCTCCGCGGGCATTCCGGTGCCGTTGGGGTTCATCGGCGGCGTCGTGATCGCCGGGCTGCTGTGGTTCATGCTCCGGTCCACGCGCTTCGGGTTCGAGATGCGGGTCATGGGCGACTCGCCGGGGACCGCGCGGTACGCGGGCATCCGGACCCGGCGGATGATCATGTCGGTGATGATGCTCTCCGGTGCCCTGGCGGGCCTGGGCGGGGCGAGCCAGATCGGCGACTTCAGCCACGTGCTCGACCCCCGGGGCCTCCAGGCCGCCGGGTGGGGCTATACGGGGATCGTGGTGGCCGCGCTGGCACGGTACAACCCATTCGGGGTCGTGCTCACGTCGTTCGTCATCGGGTCGCTGATCAACGCGGGGTTCGCGCTGCAAGGCCCGGGGTTCCCGATCGGGCTCACCGGGACGATCGAGGGCATCCTGCTGTTCTGCGTGCTGGCCGCGGAGATCATCGCCCGGTATCGCATCCGGTTCCGCACGCAGCCCTCCCGGACGACCACCCCGCCGGAGGGTCCGATGGCCACCCAAGTCGAGCCGGCGTCGGTGGCGGCGGGTGAGTCGCGATGATCGGCACGATCAACAACAGCCTCGGCGTCTCGATCGTGGTGTCGGCGATCCTGTACGGGACCCCGCTGGTGTTCGCCGGGGTCGGCGAGCTCCTCACCGAGCGGTCGGGCGTCCTCAACCTCGGCGTCGAGGGCATGATGCTCGTGGGCGCCGTGAGCGGGTTCCTGGTCTCTCAAAGGATGGGCGGTCCGACCTGGCTGGCGCTCACCGCGGCTGTGGCGGTGGCCGCGTTGGCCGGCATGGTCCTCGCCCTGATCCACGCGTTCGTCACGATCACCATGCGGGCCAACCAGATCGTGTCCGGCCTGACGGTCACGATCTTCGCCGGGATCATCGGGCTGTCGTCGTATATCGGGGAGTCGAACAACCTCGGCGGGATCGCCGGCAAGCACCAGTTCAGCGAGATCAACCTGTTCGGATTGAAAGGGATCCCGGTGCTCGGGCCCATTCTGTTCCATCAGAGCCCGCTGGTCTACCTGTCGTGGCTGGTGGTGGCCGCATCGATCGTCTACCTGTACCGGACCCGCATCGGGCTCTACCTGCGCTCGGTGGGAGAGGCGCCACAGGCGGCGGACGCCATGGGCATCAACGTCACCCGATACCGCTACGTCCACACGCTGATCGGCGGCGCCCTGGCGGGGATCGCGGGCGCCTGCTTCACGCTCCAGATCCAGCACAACTGGATCGACGGGCTCACCGCGGGGGCGGGGTGGATCGCGATCGCGCTCGTCATCTTCTCCTTCTGGCGCCCCGAGCTGCTGCTCCTCGGCGCGTACCTGTTCGGGGCGTTCTCCGGGATCGGGTTCGACCTGCAGGCACACGGCGTTACGGCCATCCCGTCCGACTTCTGGGCCGCGCTGCCCTACCTCATGACGATCGTCGCGCTGGTCCTCGTGTCGGTCGGGTCGGTGCGCCGGCGCATCGGCACGCCCGCCGCACTGGGGACGCCGTTCGTCCGCGAGGAGTCGTGAGTGTGCTGATCCCCGACCGGGGGTAGGCTGACCACACGGTGGCAGCCCTTCCCCGGCACGTCCGATCGATCCTCGCAGCGGTGCTGGTCGTGACGGCCGGCTGCTCCACTCCGGGCCGCGCCATCCCGCCGCCCAGCGAGGCGGCAGCCACCTCGCCTGCCGTCTCGGCGGGCCTCCGCCATCTCTCCACGTCGCCGCTCGACTCGATCGTGTTCGCCAGCGACCGGGCGGGGCGGCTGCAGATCTACTCCATGCGGGCTGATGGCGGCCGTGAGACGCGGCTCACCGAGGACGACGACATCGACTCCTGGCCGGTGTGGTCGCTCGACCGGTCGCGGATCGCGTTCGCGTCGACGAAGTTCGGCAGGAGCGACGTCTTCGTGATGTCGGCCGCGGGCGGAACGCCGGTCAGGCTGACCACGAACTCCGCCGACGACTACCACCCGGCCTGGTCGCCGGACGGGATCCGCATCGCGTTCGAGAGCATCCGCGACGGCAACGCGGAGATCTACGCCATGCGGGCCGACGGCTCCGGGCAGACGCGGCTCACCCGGAACCCTGGTCTCGACGGGTCGCCGGCCTGGTCGCCCGATGGCCGGATGATCGCGTTCGAGAGCGAGGTCGCCGGCAACGAGGACATCTACACGATGCGATCGGACGGGTCGCATCTCCGCAGGCTGACCTCGGCGACCGGCGAGGACACCGACCCGGCCTGGTCGCCCGACGGCCGGCACATCGCCTTCACGAGCTCGAGGTTCGGACCGCCCCGGGTGTTCGTCATGAACGCGGACGGCACGGGGCAGGTCGCCATCAGCCCGCTGGCGGGGCGTCTGGCGGGCGGGGGGACGGGCATCTGGATGGATGCGAACCCCGCGTGGTCGCCGGACGGGGCGTGGCTCGCCTTCGCGACGACCCGGCCGGGAACGCTGCAGATCTGGGCGATGCATCCGGACGGCGGCAGCCTGCAGGCGTTGACGCGGTTCGGGAACAACGGAGCGCCGTCCTGGGCCTGAGGTGGCCGGTACATCCGCGAATGCCGGGCCCCCTCACCTAGTCCTCCGGGCGTAGGCCTTCGAAGGGTCCCCAGAGGCTTCCCGGACCATGCCATCCAGGCGGGCCGGGCGGTTCTTGGGGTCGATGTTCAACCCGCACCCCGCGGGAGGCCGAAAACGCAGTTGAGATGCCCATTTCAGTCGGAGGATGGCGCTCCTTCCCGCAGGAGGAGGACGAGAGGCTCGGCCCGGCCGTCTCCCCATCGCGGGGCTCGCCCTTCACCCTTCCCTGACGACCTGACGATGAACATCCGCCCCTTGCACACGTACGCCGGCGCCCCACGACGGGCGCCGGAGGCCGGGCTGACCGGCATCGAGGTCGTGGTCTCGCTCGTGCTGTTCGGCCTGGTGACCTCGGGCATCGTCGGGGTGTTGTGGTCCGTCCGGGACTCAGTGGACCGGTTCCATCGGGACCAGCTGACCCGTGAGGCCGTGTCGGCGGTCCGCGCCGTCCGCGGGGGAATCCGTTCGGGTGCCGCGGTCTACCCCCCCACCGAGGACGGGATGAGCCTGGTCGTGGGCTCCGGCGACCCCGGGGGCCCGGAGCGATGCGTGCAATGGCGGATCGTCGGGGTGGCCCTCGAACGGCGAGCATGGCCGTCCGACTGGCCGACCGCTGGGGGCGTGGGACCGTGGCACGTGGTGACGGGCGATGTCGTGAACCGGGCGCCGCCGGACATGGCGGCGGTGCCGGCGTTCGCGTTGTCCGCTTCGGCGAACGACATCGCCGTGTCGATCCTGGTGAACAACGGCGTCGACGCCTCCGGGACCGTCCGGGTCTCGCGCCGGGTGGAGGCGTCGTCGGTGTCCTCGCGGGGGCGCTGCAGCGAGCAGCCGCCGCCCTGAGCAGCGCTCAGGCGGTCGTCGCCGCCTCGAGCTCCTCACGGCCGGGCAGCTCCCGGTCGCCGACGGGGTGGTCGGTGGGCGCCGCCTCCCAGTGGAGCTGGCCACAGGCGGCGTCGATCTCCCGTCCCCGGGTGTCGCGGACGGTGACCGCGACGTCGTGCTCCCGAAGCGCGTCGGCGAACGCCCGGATCCTCGGCGCGGGGCTCGGCCGGTAGGCCGAGTGCGGGGTCGGGTTCATCGGGATCAGGTTCACGTGCGCGTGCATGTTCCGGGCCCGAGGAGCGAGCCGGCGCGCCTGATCGTCGCCGTCGTTGACGCCCTCGATCATCGTCCACTCGATCGACGGCCGCCGTCCCGTCCGGGCCCGCCAGTCGCCGACGGCCCGCTCCAGCTCCGCGAGCGGCCACAGGCGGTTCACCGGGACGAGCTCGCTCCGGAGGTCGTCGTCGGCGGCGTGGAGGCTGACGGCCAGGCCGACCTGGGGGTGGTCCTCGCCCAGCCGGCGGATGCCGGGGACCACGCCGACCGTCGACACCGTCACGTGCCGCGCGGCGAGGTCGGGGCCGCGGGCATCGAGAAGGCGCGCGACCGCGTCGCGGGTGTGGCGGTAGTTCGCCATGGGCTCGCCCATCCCCATGAACACGACGTTGGTGAGGGGCTTCTCGACGTCCTGCCGCGCCGCCCGGGCGGCGCGGCAGGCCCAGACGACCTGCGAGGCGATCTCCCCGGCCGTGAGGTTGTTCAGCAGGCCCATCTGGCCCGTGGCGCAGAACCCGCACCCCATCGCACACCCCGCCTGGCTGGACACGCAGACCGTCATCCGGTGGGGATAGGCCATCAGCACCACTTCGACGACATGGCCGGGGTCCCCCCCGAGCCGGAGCAGGCCCTTCCGGGTCGCGCCGCCGTCGGTCTCACGCTCCGTGAGGACCTCGAGGCGCGTCGGGAGCTGCTCCCGCAGGCGCGCACGGAGACCGGCCGGGAGGTCGGTCATCTCGTCGTACGTGGCCGCGCGGCGCCACAGTCCATCGAACACCTGCCGGGCGCGGAAGTCGGGTTCGCCCCAGGCGGCCAGGTGCCCGGCGAGCTCGTCGAACCTGAGGTCGTAGGCGTTCATCCGCGATCCAGGGTATCGGCCGGCGGGTCCGCCGGCGGTGGTCCGGCGGCGATGGACGCCGGTGATGGACGCGGGCGATGGTCAGCCGGCCGCGATCATGGCCACGCCGGCCAGCGCGGCGACGACGCCGAGGCGCTGCCACCGGGCCAGCCGTTCGTGCAGCAGCGTCTGCGCCAGGATCACCGTGATGACGGGGTAGAGGCCGCCCAGCACGGAGACGATGCTCAGCAGCCCCCGCGAGAACGCCGTGGCGAACAGCAGCGTGGCGCCGCCGTCGAGCAGGCCGGCCGCGACGAGCGCGCGCAGGTCGCCGGGGCGACGCCGCGCGGACGGCCGGGCGGCCAGCACCGCCGCGAGGATCATCGCGGTCATCACCAGCCGGAACGACAGCGCGGCCCATCCGGGGTCCGCGTCGGAGGCCGCCTTCAGCGCCACCAGACTGCACCCCAGCCCTGCGGCCGAGAGGAGGGCCAGCCCGACGCCGGCGGACGTACCGCCGCCGCGTCCCGCGGGCTCCCGGGAGGCCATCACGACGCCCACGATCGCGATGGCGATCCCGATGCCCTGCACCGGGCTCGGCCGGTCGCCGGTCGAGACCCCGACCACCACCGGGACGATCACGGCCGTCGCCGAGATCGGAGCGACCACGCTCATGGACCCGACGGCGAGCCCCCGATACAGCGCGCCGAGCCCGACGATCGCGGCGAGGCTCCCGAGCAGCACGGGCGCCCAGAACCCGTCGCCGGGAATGCCTTCCCCGTGCACGAGGACCGCCGTGAGGACGATGGCGATCCCGGCGGCCTGCGTGACGAGCAGGACGAGGAGCAGGGGGACCCGCCGGGCCCGTTCGCCCGAAAGGAAATCGGCGGTGCCCCAGCAGGCGCTGGCTCCGAGGGCCAGCAGGACGGTCAGCACGGTCGTACCCCGACGCGCATCCGGGCGAGCATAGATGCACGCCCGCGGTGTTCAGGCCGCCGGCTGCGGGATGGGGGAGTGGCGTTCGATCCGAACCCGGCGAGCCATCAGCGCCAGCGCGAGCGCGGTCAGGGCGGCCGCGTACAGCAGGCTCACGGCGACCGCGGCCCACACCGACCCGGGATCGCCCATCGAGATGTCGATCAGCTTGTGGGCGCCGTAGAAGGGCAGCAGCCGCGAGAGCGTCGCGTCGGTGTCGAGGCTGAGCTGGATCCCGACCACGCCGATCAGCACCAGCGTGGCCTCGAGCTCCTTCGGCAGGAGCGACCCCACCGCCAGCCCGAACGGGACCGCCGCGATGGCGACGAGCTCGACGGCCAGCCCCAGCAGGAGCGGCCGCGCCGGCGCCGACACGAGCGCCATCAGCGTGCTGACGGCGGCGACGAGCGGCAGCGCGAGGACCTCGAGGAACACGAGCCGCCCCAGCACGATCTCCGCCGGGTGGTAGCCGGCCAGCACCAGCCGCCGGTCGACGCCGCGCGCCGACTGCACCGCGAAGATCGCTGCGCCGCCGATGGAGAACGCCGTGGCGATGCCGCCGGGGACGACCGCCGCGTCGTGGTGTCCGGCCAGGGCGAGGTAGAAGCACACCGGGAGGGCCACCAGCAGCCCGAGCGCGACGTGGCGCCGCATGAGATCGCGCCCCTGCATCTCGGCCACGATCACGAGCCGGGAGGGCGTGCTCATACCGCTCGTCCCGCGGCCGCCGGGTGGTCGATCGCCCGCGAATGGTGGACCTGCAGCTCGACCACCCGGTCGACGCGGTGCAGCTCGGCGAGCATGTGCGTCACGACGACGACCGCGCGGCCCTGGTCGCGCCATCGGGCGACGTGGTCCCAGAAGTTCACGTACGTCCCCCGGTCGAACCCCTGGTACGGCTCGTCCATCAGCAGCAGTTGGGGGTCGCCGAGGAGCGAGAGCGTGAGGTTCAGCTTCTGCCGTGTCCCGCCCGACAGGTCGCGCGTCACCGCCCGTTCCTCGATCGGATAGTCGAACTCGGCCAGGATCGCCCGGCCCTCCGCGAGCGAACGCTCCCGCGACAGGCCGAGCCCCCGCCCGAACAGCACGAGGTGCTCCTCGGCCGTCAGGAGCTCGAACACGCCGGGTTCCTGTGGGCAGTACCCGATGCGCCCGCCGACCGCGATCTCGCCCGCGTCGGAGGGGATCATCCCCGCGCAGATCTGCAGGAGCGTCGTCTTGCCGGCGCCGTTCTCACCGACGAGGGCGACTGCCTCGCCGGCCGCGACGTCCAGCAACGCGTCCTCTAGCACAATCTTGCGCCCGAATCGCTTGTGCACGCGGCGGGCGGACAGCATGGGGGGAGTGACGAGGGACGCCATCGGCGACCCGAGTATAGGAAGGCGACCTCGTCCGGGAAGCGGCCCGGCGGTTGCCCCATTCCCGGACGCCGTCCGATTTGCCCGATTCGCCCGAGGTAACGTCGGCGTAGTAGGCTCCTCTCGCCCGGAGCGCCCCGCACAGACCATCGAGCCAAGAGGTGGTGCTGTGAGGCGGCTCTCCCTGTCCCTCGCCCTCGCGCTGATGCTGCTCGTCGCCGTGGCGCAGGCGCGCGGGAGTTGCTCCGGAGCGGCGGGGCTCCGTGCGCGACGCGTCAGGCCACGTTGCGGGCGTTCGTGCTGAAGCTCCGGCCGGTCTCACCGCCTTGCTCGACGCCCCAGCTCACGATGCGCGTCGGCCGGATCCGGATGAACTCCGGCGCGAAGTTCGGGAACCGGGGGTTGATCGACTCGCCGCCGTCCTCGTGAAGCTCGGCCCGGCCGCGGATCTCGATGGCCCTGGCGCTCTTCCCGTTGCTCTCGTCGACGAGGAACGTCACCTGGGGATGAGCCGTGGCGTCGCGCCACTTCTTCCCCCGGCCGAACGCGATGCCTCCCACGTCGATCGCCTCTTCGCGGGCGTTGTAGACGAAGGTGACCGGGATGACGTGGGGCTGCCCGTCCGGGCCGACCGTCGCCAACCGGCCGAGCCGCTGGCTCTGCAGGTAGTCGACCTCAGCCGTCGTGAACGAACTCATGAGCGACCTCCTCCTGAACGCCCTGGGGACCTTCGGATGCCCAGCGATCCCGTCCTGAACGTACCCAGTCGGGCCCCCGCCGAGTCGCCCACATGAACGTGCTCAGGCGGCCCCCGTTGAGTCGCCCACATGAACGTG
This sequence comes from uncultured Actinomycetes bacterium, assembly GCA_963772375.1. GTDB lineage: Bacteria > Actinomycetota > UBA4738 > UBA4738 > JACQTL01 > DATBHM01. The sequence continues at coordinate 454,853 of CAVYXG010000004.1, read as the reverse complement.
CTCAGGCGGCTCGAGCCGGCGCAGGCGCTCGCTGGGCGGCCCGATTCCAGCCCACCCCGTGAACGCGCTCATGGCCGGAGGCGCGTGCTCCGTCAGGGCGGCGCCCGGTCCTCCGGCAGCACCGTCCCGTCCGGACGGGTGAACACAGGACCGCGATCGGACATCTGCAGACCGAAGCCCTCGTGGACCAGCCGGTGGTGCCGCCGGCACATCAGCACGAGGTTGGCCAGCCTGGTCTGGCCGCCGTCCGCCCAGTGCACGACGTGGTGCGCGTCGCACCATGGCGCGGGCCGGTCGCAGGCCGGGAACCGGCAGCCGCCGTCCCTGAGCACGACCGCGCGGCGGAGTCCGGCGGGGACGACCGGCGTCCGTCGGCCGACGTCGAGGGGCTCGGACCCGCCCCGGGTGATCACGCGGGACACCGACGCGTCGCACGCGATCCGCCTGGCCGACGACGGCGAGACCGTGCCCGTCTCGTCGAGCTCGCACCGGCGGCCCGCCCGGCCCTCCAGCGCCTCGATGTCGAGCGTGACCGTCAGGTGCGGGCGCTCGCCGCCCACCAGGGGACGATCGCGGCCGTCAAGCCATTGCCGAGCCAGCTCGCCGAGGGCGTCGCACCGGCGCTGGGCCGGTGAACGGGGGTCCTCCGAGGCGCCCCTGACCCAGGAATCGGTGATCGACCCCAGCGCCGTCAACAGGGTCTGTCCGGTCTCGGGATCGAGATCGCCGTCGATGCGGACCATGCCATCGACCCTCGGCGACACGTGCAGCCCCCGCCGATCGAACCGCTCCCGGTCCGCGGCGTCCGAGTCCACCGTGTCCTGCCAGTGCGCGACCGCCCGCCGGAGCTCACGGGGCCCGAGCGTCCTCGCGGCGTCGAGGAGGGTCTGCTCCGCCAGGGCGAACTCCTGGGGGTGCGCATCCCGCGCCGCCACGAGCTGCCCCACCGCCGAGGAAGAGAGGTCCCCCTCGTACAGCGCCTCCCGCACCGCCGGCATCGCCTCCAGGGCCCGGGCCGTTCGAACCTGCCGCGCGGCCTCCGACCACGTCGTCCCCGTCCGGTGCTCGACCCACGACGTGATCGACAGATGCCCGGACAGCACATGGATCCCGCGCCGCTCGATCTCGGCCACGGTCCGCGCCCGTTCCGCCTCCAGCACGCCCGAGGCGCGGGCGATCTCGTCGAGACGGCCCTCGAGATCCCCCTCGGACAGGAGCCTGAGCTCGGTTCCCCGAAGCTCGTCGAGGCCGGATCGCAACGTGCTCATGACACATGCATTCGAACACGTGTTCGCTCGACCTGTCAGTGAAGCTGGTCACACCCTTGGCGGTTTTGGCGAACTTTCCCCGGCAGGGTTGCCGGCGACCCCCATCGCGGAGCGGGCGTGGCGCGGAGCGGGCGTGGCGCGGAGCGGGCGTGGCGCGGAGCGGGCGGGGCGGAGCGGGCGGCGGAGGCGATTGCGGAGTGGCGGCGTGGACGCGCGTCCGCTCGGGGCGGCTCGTCCGAGCTCAGCCCGCCGAGCGTCCGGCGAAGAGCGCCCCGACGTCGAGCGACTGGACCTTCGCGCGCGTCGCCAGGGACACGTAGGCGCGGGCGAGCGCGTCCTTGCCCGCGCCGAGGGCGGTGCCGATGAGTCCGAGCGCCGATCCCAGCTCCTCCGGGGGCACCAGCTCGATCATGCGCCACCAGATGGCCTCCTCGAGCGCATTCATCGCCGCCTGGACCTCCGAGAGCTGGAAGCCCGCCTGGAACCGCTCGTCGGCGATCGTCGACGTGTACGTCACGAGCGAACCCAGGTCTCTGGTGGTCGCGACATCCTCGAGACGGTCGAAGAGCCGCTCGATACGGCCCCGGGTCTCGCCGGGTTCACGCACGGCGTAGTGGTCGATTCGAGCGTGGCGAATGGACCGCACGGCTGCCTCGACGATCGATTCGCGCTCCTGGTGCAGGAATGCGGCGATATCCATGCTCAGCCTCCGTTCTCCGGCTCCGAATCAAGGCTAGGAGGGGAGCGGGGAGCAGAGCGGGCACGAACGCCCTGCCCCCGCAGGGTCGGGAGACCTGCTCCCCGGCGCGGGACCCACCCCGATTCCCGAAGGATCGCGCGGCCTACCCCGGGACGATCCTGGTTCCGGTCTCCCCCTTGAGGGCCCGTTCGACGTTCGCCGGGTCGGTGATGACGGCGGCGCCGCCGGTGGTCTCGACGAATCGAACGGCCGCGTCGATCTTCGGGGCCATCGAACCTTTGGCGAAATGGATGCCTTCGGCCAGGTAGTCGCGGGCCTTCGACGCGGTCAGCTCGCTGATCCACTCCTGCTCGGGGGTGCCGAAGCGCAGCGCAACCTGTTCCACGGACGTCGAGATCACGAAGAGCTCGGCCCCGAGGTTCCTCGCCAGGAGGGACGAGCCCAGGTCCTTGTCGATGACCGCGGCGACGCCGACCAGGTTGCCGTCGGCATCCTTCACCACCGGGATGCCGCCGCCGCCCGTCGAGATGACGACGAACCCCGAGTCGACGAGCGCCCTGACCGCCGGCTCCTCCACGATCCGGATGGGCTCCGGGGACGCCACGACGCGCCGCCATCCCCGGCCGGCGTCCTCCATGACCGCCCAGCCCTCCTGCTGCTGGCGTTGCTTCGCCTTGGCCTCGTCCATGTAGGACCCGATCGGCTTGGACGGGTGCTCGAAGGCCGGGTCGTCGGCCGCGACCTCGGTCTGCGTGATGAGGGTGACCGCGTGCTTGTCCATCCCGAGCCGCGCGAAGTCGTTGTACAGGTTCTGTTGGAGCGAGTAGCCGATCGCACCCTGGCTGTCAGCCCCGCACACGTCGAGCGGAACCTCGTGGAGCTCGTGCGCGGCGAGCTCCGAGCGCCGCAGGATGAACCCCACCTGCGGACCGTTGCCGTGGGCGATGACCACCTCCCATCCGTCACGGATCATCGCGGCCATGTGCCAGGTTGTCTCGCTCGCCGCGATGTACTGGTCGCGGACGGTCTGGTGTTCCTTGTCCTTGATGAGCGAGTTGCCGCCGATGGCGACGACCGCCGTCTTGCCCGCCATGGTCGAAACCTCCTCCCGGACTCGGCCCTTCGTGCGAAGACGATGAACGCTCGCGGCGCCCGGCACAACGCCCGGCGCCGCGAGCGTCCGACGACGAGGCGCCTACTCGACCGCGCCCAGCACCAGCGCCAGCAGCGCCATGCGCATCACGACGCCGTTGAACGCCTCGGTCCAGTACCGCGCGTGCCGCGTCGAGTCCACGTCCGGCGGCAGCTCGTCCATCCGGGGCAGCGAGTGCAGCACGATCGAGCTCGACTTCCCCCGGTCGCGCAGCAGCTCGCGCGTGACCTTGTACTCGGCCGGCGTGGTCGGCAGCTCGGCGCCGCGCTCGTCGCGGCCCTTGGTGTAGTCGGCCTGCACGACGGGCTCCATGTAGATCACGTCCGCCTCGGCGATGCAGTCCTGAACCGACTCGACCTCGGTGTACTGCACGTTGTACTCGTCGATCTCCTTGCGGAACTCGTCGAGCAGCGACATCTCCGGCGGGCACACCACGAACGCCGAGGAGTCGAACTGCGACAGCGCGTGCAGGATCGAGTGCATCGTTCGCATCCGCATGTCGCCGACGAGCAGGAACTTCAGCCCGTCGAGCGTGCCGAGCTCCTTGTACGTCGTGTACAGGTCGGTGAGCACCTGCGTCGGGTGCTCGCCCCAGCCGTCGCCGCAGTTGATGACCGGCACGGTCGCCCAGTGCGCGGCCTCCTGCGGCGCGCCCTGCTGGAAGTGGCGCATGGCGATGACGTCGCCGTAGTACTCGAGCATGTGCACGGTGTCCTTGATCGACTCCTGGTAGAAGTCGCCGGCGCGCGTCATCTTCGCGTCGGAGAACCCCAGCACGTGCCCGCCGAGGCGGTGCATGGCCGCCTCCGTGGCGAGCCGCGTCCGGGTCGACGGCTGGTAGAACGCCGTCAGCAGCGTCTTGTCCTTGAGCAGGTCGGTGTTCCTGCGGTTGGCCGCGTGCGGCCGAAGCTCGTCGCACACGTCGAACACGCGGAAGAACTCGTTCCGTTCGAAGTCCTTGAGCGACAGGATGTCCCTGCCCGCGAAGCTCCTCATCTCACGTCCTCCTCTTCGTTGCCCGTCCCGTCATCGATTCCCCGGGGATCCCGCCTCGCTCGGGCCCCGCCGCGTCACTCCCTGCGGATCCCGGTGGCGAGCACCGCGACCCGCTCGTCGTCGCCCACCGACCCGGCGCGCCGCAGCGCGATCAGCCCGGCCAGCCCGGAGGTGCCGGTGTGGTCGGCGGGAATCCCCGTCGTCTCGAACCCGAGGTCGTTGGCCTCCCGCAGCGTGTCCTCGTCGACGACCACCGTGGAGCCGCCGGTCTCGAGCATCGCCCGGACCACGGCCAGCCAGTCGTACGTCTCGTCGTCGAGGATGCCGTGCGCCACGCTGTGCGGCGCCTCCTCCCACGGCCACATGAACTCGGACCGGTGTTCACGGGCGTACGCGACGGCTTCGCCGACCGACGCACCCTCGCGGCCGCACCACGCGGTCACCAGCTCGAACGCCCGCGGCAGCGGGAAGGCGCCCCGCGTCTGCACCGTGTGGAGGGCTGGAACGCCGTTCATGGCGCCGAGCTCGTGGGCCTCTCGGAGGCCCTGGGCGACGGCGCTCGCCAGCGCACCGCCGCCGACCTGCACCACGACGCGGTCGACGGCCTCGCCGCGTGCGCGGAGCTGCGAGGCCATCTCGTACCCGAGCGTGATCCCGCCCTCGATGGCGAGACCGTTCTCGTTCCCCTGGCAGGTGAACGGCAGCGCGCCCTCGGCGAGGGCCCGCTTCAGGGCGTGATAGGTCGGGTCCCCGGGCACGCCCGGCTCGCGCGGTGCCACCACCAGGTCGGCCTCGAGCTCCTTCAGCCGGGCCACCACCACCGGGTCGGCGTCGGTCGGGATGAACACCTGCAGCCGCCGCTCGGCCGCCCGGGCCACGACGGCCGCGGCTAGCGCGGCGTTCCCGCAGGACGCGATCGCGAGCGGACGGGTGCTCCGGTCCGAGGCGTCCATCAGCCCGATCCGTTCGGCGACCGCGAGGTGGACGGCCAGCCCCATGAGGTGCCGGGCCTTGTGCGAGCCCGAGACGTTCCCGGTCTCGTTCTTCACCCAGACGCCGCCCGCGGGGGAGAACCCGAGCCGGTCGGACAGATCGCCCTCCCGGACGAACGGCGTCACCCGGAACCCGTGTCCGTCGACCCGCGCGACCGCGTCGTCGACCTCCTCCACCAGCCGGACGTACGCCGCATCGTCCAGGCCACCGTGTTCGGCGAGATGCCGGGACCGGAACAGCCCGCGGTACCGGACGAACGATGCGGGGACCGCGTCGTCGGCCCCGTCGGGGAACGCCACCGCCGCCGCGTCCAGCTCACGGACCAAGACGTGGTCGACGTCGGGTCGGGCGTCGGCGTTCGGGCACCGGAACGGGTACGGCTCGTCGTACCCGACGGCCGCGCCGCACCCCGAGCAGACCATCCGGGAGGGCGCCCCGCCGGCGGCGGTTCCCGTCACGCGCCAACCCCGGTCTTCGCGTTGAACTCCTCGATCATCGAGTCCCATACCGGGACGACGTCCTGGAGGTCGCGCCACCATCCGAGGTCGCGCCGCGCCGTGAACTCGTCGATCTCCACGCCCTGCTGCTCCACCCAGGTGAAGTAGCCGAGGTTGAAGATCCGCTCGCGGTCCCGGAGCGAGGTCTCGAGGTAGTCGTCGGTCCCCATCCCCGCGACGTGCTGCCCGAACACCTCGCCGGCGTCCACCGTGTCGAACTCCCCGCCGAAGTCCCGCGCCGTCGCCTTCTCGCGCTCGCTGCCGTACATCCGCGACCCGTCCGTGGCGACCGTCACGATCACGTCGTCCCGCCCCATCCGGTAGTACTTCGCGGTCTTGATCGCGGCGAGCACGTTGCAGATCGACGACAGCCCGAACGAGGTGAACGCGTCGATCACGTCCTTGCCGACGCCCTTGCGCCCCGAGAGGAACTCCCGCCCGGCGGGCGTGTTCATCAGCAGGTCGACGTGGTCGGTCGCGCGGTCGGAGATCCCGGCCACCGCGTCGGTGTTCATCACGTTGTGGATCAGCGGGATGTGCTTGTCGCCGATGCCCTGGATGTTGTGCTCGCCGAATCCGTTGGCGAGCATCGTCGGGCACTCGGTCGCCTCGACGGCCACGATCTTCGAGCCATGGTGCTCCTTGAGGTAGTCGCCGGCGCCGATCGTCCCGGCCGACCCGGTCGCGCTGATGAACGCGGCCAGCCGGAGCGACGGCTCCTCGTCGGCCATCGATTCGAACAGCCGCTCCAGCGCCTTGCCGGTCACCAGGTAGTGCACGAGGTGGTTCCCGAACTCGGAGAACTGGTTGAAGATCACGTTCTCCGGGTCGAGCGACAGCTCGTTGCACTTGTCGTAGATCTCCTTGACGTTGCTCTCGACGCCGGGCGTCCGGATGATGTCGGTCGCCGGGTCGAGCACCCAGTCCTCCAGCCAGTCGAACCGCTCCTTGCTCATGCCCTCCGGCAGCACGGCGACGCCGTGCGACTGCATCAGCCGGGAGATCGCGACGCCGCCCCGGCAGTAGTTGCCGGTCGACGGCCAGATGGCCCGCTGCGACGTCGGGTCGAACTGCCCGGTGACGATCCGCGGGGCCAGACACCCGTACGCCGCCATGACCTTGTGCGCCCCGATCATCGGGAACCGGTCCCCGAACGCCACGACGATCCGCGCGTCGACGCCGGTGAGTTCATTTGGGAGCACGACGTGGTCGGGCAGCTCGGCCAGCGAGGTCCGGTCCGGCCCGTTGAACCAGTGGACCCGGAACAGGTTGAGCGGGTGGGCGTCGTCGGCTCCCACGTTCGCGAGCCCCGCGCGGACGGCCTCCGGGATCGACCTGGGGTCCGCCAGCTGGGCGAACGTCGGCAGCAGGATGCCGGCTTCCCGGAAGCGTCCAATCGTGCGTTCGTAGACGTCGCGGTCCACGAGTTCGCGTTCCAGTCCGAGTCGTCGCATGGACGTTCCTCCCCCTTTGCGCCGGCGGTGGCCACAGTGTGGATGCCTCGGAGTGATCCGGCAACAGGCCACCCGGCCCGTCGGCGGTGGGACCTCCGCCGGCCGGAACGTCCACGGAGCTCGAGGGGCCATCGGAAGGCTGCGCAGGTCCCCGTGGCGATGCAGGAAGCAGATGACGGTCCCGGGTGGACGGCCCGGGAGGACATTGGGCAGGTGACGCGTCGTCCGGGCATCATGGGAGGCGAGATGGGTGACGTGAGCGGCCGCCCGAGGCTCGTGGTCGGGATCTCGGGATCCAGCGCGCCCGTGTACGGGATCGCCCTGCTCCGGGCGGTGCGGGACCTGGGCGCATTCGAGACACACCTCGTCTTGTCCGAGGGGGCCAGGGAGACCGTGAGGCTCGAGGCACGGATGGACGCGTCCGAGGTCGAGTCCCTGGCCGACGTGGTGCACGATCCAAGGGACATGGCGGGGCCGGTCTCCTCTGGATGGTTTCGGACGGCGGGAATGGTCGTGATCCCCTGCTCGATGAAGACGTTGGCCGCAGTAGCCACCGGCTACGCCGCCGACCTGCTGTCCCGTGCTGCGGATGTGACGCTGAAGGAACGCCGCCGGCTGGTCCTCGTGCCGCGGGAAACGCCACTCGGCCTCAGCCACCTCCGGAACATGGTGGCGGTCACGGAGGCCGGGGCCGTGGTCCTTCCTCCCGTCCCGGCCTTCTACCACGACCCCCGAACGATCGAGGACCTGGTGGCGCACACGGTCGGCAAGGTCCTCGACCAGTTCGGAGTGGAGCACGACCTCTACCGGCGATGGGGAGAAGGGGGATGACCCCGACTGCCAGTTCGAGCCAGGACGTGCGCGCTTTCCTCGACGACTACCGGTCCCGGTATCCGGAGGACGTCCTGGTGGTGGAGGACCACCTGAGCGCCGACCAGGAGGTCACGGCGCTCGCGGTGGAGCTGTGGGCCCGGGGGCGAGCTCCGCTGCTGATGTGCCCTGAGGTCGATGGCGTCTCGGTGCCGGTGGTGACGAACGTGTTCGCCTCCCGCGAACGGATCGCCAGTCTGCTCGGGACCGACAGGGCGGGCCTCCACGACGCCTACGCGGCCGCCAGCGCGCGCATGGTCCCTCCCGAGGTCCGCGACGACGGTCCGGTGCTGGAGGTCCGGGAGGAGGACGAGGACGTCGACCTGGGCCGCCTCCCCATGCTCACCCACTTCGCCGAGGACCGGGGGCCCTACCTCACCAGCGCGATCGTGATCGCCGACGATCCGACGACCGGCGTGGGAAACGCGAGCTACCACCGGTCGATGATCGCCTCCCGGGCCTCACTCGCCACGAGCCTGCATTCCCGCGGCCACCTGTGGCGCTACCTCGCCACGGCGCTGGAACGCGGGGAGGTCCTTCCCGTCGCGGTCGTGATCGGGGGTCATCCGCTGTTCATGCTCAGCGCGGCGGCCCGGGTGGGCATCGACGTGGACGAGCGCGATATCGCGGGCGGGCTGTTCGGGGAGCCGCTCGAGGTGGTCCTCACGCCCCGCTACGGCATCGCGGTCCCGGCGGCGGCTGAGTTCGTCCTCGAGGGGATCATCGATCCGCAGGCGAACGCGGAAGAGGGGCCGTTCGGGGAGTTCTCCGGCTACGCGACCTCTCGGTCCACGAACAACCTGATCGAAGTGCGCACCGTGCTGCGCCGGCGCGACCCGATCCTGGTCGACGTCGTCTCGGGCAACTCCCCCGACCACCTGAATCTCGGCCGCGTGCCACGGGAGTCCGAGATGGCGGCGAAGCTCAAACAGCGGTTCCCCGACGTCGTGCGCCTGGAGTATCCCGCGTCCGGGACGCACTTCCACTGCTACGTGGCGACCCGGCAGTCTGTTTCCGGGATGGCGCGACAGGTGGCGCTGGCCTTGCTGGGCTGGGACCCCTACCTGAAGCTCGTGGTGGTGGTGGATGACGACGTGGACGTGACCAGCGACGGGGACGTCCTGTGGGCGCTCGCGACGCGGTTCCAGGCCGACCGGGATGCGATCGTGGTGGGAGGCTTGCCGGGGAGCATGCTCGACCCGTCTTCGAGCGGCGGGGCGACCGCGCGTCTCGGGCTGGATGCGACGCGGGGGCCCGGATTCGACTCGAAGCGGGTCAGCGTGTCGGACGCCGCGATGGCCCGGGTCCGCGAGGTGCTGTCCTCGGCGTGAAGGAGGGGCGCCGGGTTCCGGTCAGGCCCGCGGATGGTCCGGACCGGCCTCGTCGGCCAGCCCCGTCACGATGCCCGTCCGGGGGAACCGGTACAGCACGACCCTGCGGCCGAACAGATCGAATCCCAGGCCCGGCTCGGCCGATCCATCCAGGATCGCCGTGCACGCCTCGGCGATGTCCCGGAGGAGGTCCGGCTTCACCTCGTAGCGGAGCACGTGGTGGACGAAGATCGCGCGCGTTCCGCCCCCGTACTCGGATGCCAGCCGCTCCGCCGACCGGAGGAGGTCGCCGACGTCGCCCGTCGGAAGGTGCGTGTAGATCGGCGCATGGGAGACCGTGTCACCGGCCAGGAGCGACCCGGTCCGCGGGTCGAACAGGCAGATCGAGTCCGTGGTGTGGCCCGGGGTGTGCACCACCGTGACCGAACGCCCTCCGAGGTCGATGACCTCACCGTCCCGCAGCAGCCTGGATGGGACCGAGGGGCGCACGGTCCACGCGTCGAGGTCGAACGAGTCGGGCAGTGGGGCCGCGATGTTCTCCGGGAGCAGCAGACGGAAGAAGCCGTCGTCGAGCTCCCGATAGACGGCGAACTGTTCCAGCGCCGACCGGACGCCGCGCGCGAAGTCGCGCAGCCACTCCTCGGGCGGTCCGGCCCGCAGCGCGTCGGCGCCGGCCTCGTGGATCGCGATGTCCTCGAACCCGTGGTTGCTCCCGACATGGTCGAAGTGATGGTGGGAGTTGACCACGAGGACGGGGACGTCGACGAGACGACCGACCGGGTCGCGGATGTCCCGGAACCCGAGCCCGGTGTCGAAGAGGATGGCTCGGTTCCGGCCGCGGATCAGGTACGAGCTCGTGAACGGCGGCTCCGCCAGGAGCCAGATGCCCTCCGCGACCTCACGGACCCTGAACCACCCCGTCGTCATGTCCCCCACCCTGTCTCGCCGCGTACCGGGACGGCGCGCGCACGCCCCGAACGGCGCCGGTGGCCGGACCGTTCACGCGAGGAGGGACGAGGCGCTCGCCGCCTCGTCCCCTCGCCTTCAAGATGCCGGTTCGCGCTCGATCACACGCCCTCGGGCAGCTTGATCTCGCCGCTGTTGATCTTGGTGATCGTGTCCTTCACCGCGGCGGAGAGGTCCGGCGTGTCGAACTTCGGGCACAGCGTGAAGGTCTGGATGTTCGGATCCTCGATCCCGAACGCCTTCGGCTCCGTCGGCAGGCTGTTCGACTGGAAGTCCTTGTAGATCGACTCCACGTATTGCGCCGAGTTCAGGTAGGTGAAGCCCACGATGTTGTCGGCCTCCGAGCAGCGGGTGTAGATCGGGTTGAACAGGAGGACGTCCTTCCCCGACTCCGTCACCGCCTGCTCGGCCCCGGGGAACCCGGCGTCGAGGAACGGAAACACCACGTCGGCTCCCGCGTCGATCTGGGCCGCGGTGGCCTCCTTGCCCTTGGCGGCGTCGTTGAAGTCACCGATGGTCGTTGTCGCGTACTTGATCGACGGGTCCGTCGCCAGGATGCCGGCCTTGAATGCGTCGTCGGACTGCGTCGTCGGGGGGATCTGCGCCCCACCGACGAAGCCGATCTGCTTCGCCTTCGTCAGCATCGCCGCCACGACGCCGGCGACGTACGCCGGCACGCCCTGCCGCACGAAGTAGATGTGCAGGTTCTTGTCATCGGTCGCCTGGCCGTTGATGATCACGAACTGGACGTCCGGGAACTGCGGCGCCACGACGGTGCCCGCATCCGCGAACTCGGCGCCGACGCCGATGACGAGGTCGTTGTCCGCAGCGAGGTTCTTCAGCGCATCGAGCGCCGCCTGGGGCTGCTGGGCGTTGTCGACCACGGACCCCTTCACCCCGAAGTTTTTCTCGATCTGCTGGAGTCCCTCGTAGTGGGCCTGACTGAAGGCCTTGTCGTTCCGCGGCCCAGGAAGGGCCATGCCGACCTTGACCGCGGTGGTGCCGCCGCTGGTGCTGCTGCTACTGCTGGTGCCGTTCCCACCGGAACTGCCGTTGCTGCAACCCGCCGCGACCAATCCCAGGCAAAGAACTGCGGCAAGTCCCCATCGTTTCGCATTCATCGAGATACCTCCCCTCGGCGAGACCGGTCCAGATGGCGTGCTGTGGTCGTCACCTCCTCACCCGCTACCGTCCGACGGCCGGAGACGGCGAAGGGAACGGATGGTGGGGGCGGATGCCGGGTGGGGCCTCGGATGGCGGTCGAGCTCCCTTTCCGAAGCAGTGACGAGATCGCAGAATGGGGTCGTGGGCAGAGCCTATGGGACAGCCACACGGGGCGCGCCTCCCTCTCGTCAGCGGTTGATAGCACCCGCGTCAACACCGAGTCAAGCTACGGAAGTCACATCGCGTTCACGACCAGCGCAATCGCTTCCGTGCCGCGATCGGTCGCGCGAGATTTCCACAGTTCGTTGAAAGTTGCGGCCCAAGGGAACCCCGACGGCCGGACGCGATTTACTCCTCCCCGCCACGCCGATAGGGGATCGAGAGGGCGGCCGGCATGCGGACCCGGCCGACGATCCCGGCCAGCGCCAGCAGCGCGGCGACGTACGGCACCGAGAGCCACAGCTGCGGCGGGAAGGTCACCTGGGGTTCGATGGCGAAGAGCGCCAGCCCTCCGGCGCCGATCGCGATGCCGATGGCCATTCCGACGATCGAGCGCCTGGGGCGGCGGATCGCGATGTACGCGACATATGCCAGGGCGAGGAGCCCCAGGATCAACCAGACCTCCCGGGGCACGGTCGGCGAGGCCTGGATCTTGAGCTGCAGGGCGTCGGCCGCGCCGAACACCAGACAGGCGCCCAACACCCCCAACGGCCGCCAGCCGCCGAAGATGACGGCGGCGAGCGCGATGAATCCGCGGCCGGAGCTCATCTGCTCGACGAACAATCCCAGCTGACCGATCGAGAGGAAGGCGCCGCCGACCCCGGCTGCTCCTCCGGCGACGATCGTGCCGATCCAGCGGACCCTGGCGACGCTCACGCCCGCCGTGTCGGCGGCGGCCGGAACCTCTCCCGCGGCGCGGATCGCGAGCCCCCACGACGTCCGATACAGGACGAACCAAGTCACCCCCACGAAGAGGAAGGCGATGTAGACGAGGACGCTCTGCTTGAACAGCGCCGGGCCGATGGCCGGGATCTTCGACAGGCCGGGTATCTCGATGGGGTGCGGGATGGGAAGGACCGGCTGCTCCGACGACGTGAAGATCTGCCGGAACGTGAACGTGGTCACACCGGTGGCGAGGAGCGTCAGCCCGACTCCCACCACGATCTGGTTCGCCCGGGCCTTGATGGAGAGCAGGGCCATGATCGCCGCCAGGACCATCCCCGCTCCCATCCCGGCCAGGACGCCCAGCCAGAAGCTGTGGAGGTACCAGGACGTGAGGAAGCCAAAGAACGCCCCCACGAGCATCATCCCCTCGAGACCGATGTTGATGATCCCCGTGCGCTCGGCGATCAGCTCGCCGGTCGCGGCGAAGATCAGCGGCGTCGACAGGCGAATGGCCGAGCTCAGCCATACGGCGTCGAAGGGGCCCATCTAGGGAACGGGGGCCATCTCGGAGGCCCCCGCCTTCCGCGCCGGCGCGCGCGCGTCGACCCGCACCGACGACACGCGCTCGAACAGGAACTGCGCCCCCGCCACCAGCAGGATGACCGTGGCCTGTGTGATGAGCGTGAGCGCGGAGGAGACGCCGACGCGCGCCTGCATCAGCCCGCCGCCCTGGCGGAGCGCCGCGAACAGGAGCGCGGAGGGGATCACCGCCACCGGCGAGTTCCGGGCCAGGAGGGCCACGACGATCCCGTCGAAGCCGTATCCGGCGGAGAAGTTGTCGACCATGACGGTCGACTCGCCGGCCAGGATCAGCGAGCTGCCGGCCAGGCCGGCGAGGCCTCCGGAGATCAGGAGCGCGAGGACGGTCATCCTCGTGGTCCGAACGCCCGCGTGGCGGGCGGCTTCCTCGTTCGCGCCGGTGAGCCGGAGGCGGACGCCGAAGGTCGTTCGGTCGAGCATGAAGGCGGTGAGGGCGACGATCGCGAGTGCGAGGAACAGGTCCCAGGAGAGCGCGGTGTTCGCGATGAGGTGCGGCCACCGGGCTCCGCTCTCGATCGGGTCGCTCTGGAAGAACGTGTGCGTGCGTTCCTGCATCGGACCCCGGACGAGCCAGCTCACCAACTGGATCGCGAGGAAGTTGAGCATGAGGGTCGAGATGATCTCGTTGACCGACCGCTTGGCCCAGAGCCATGCGGCAATGCCGGCGAGGGCCGCGCCGCCGACGACGGCGCCCGCGATCGCGAGCGGCAGGTGGATGAAGGGCGGAAGCCCACCGCGGTGGAGCCCGATGAAGGTGGCCACGACACCGCCCATCAGGATCTGCCCCTCGAACCCGATGTTGATCCGCTTCGTGGAGAAGGCCACGATCCAACCCAGCGCGACCAGCATCAGCGGCACCATCTTGCTGAGGGTGCCGGCGATCTGGCTGGTCGACCCGAAGGCTCCATCCCACATCGCACGGGCGGCATCCATCGGCGGAGCCCCGGACAGGCCGATGATGACCATCGAGATCCCGAGCGCGATGAGCGTCGCGCCGATGGAGACGCCGAGGGACACGAGCGCGCGCGTGACCCGGTACTTCACGCCTGGGTCGCCTCCCCCGCCATCAGGAGGCCGAGCAGCTCGGGATCGGCGTCGTGGGCGTCGAGGATCCTCAGGAACCGGCCCCGATACATCACGGCGATCCGGTCGGACAACGAGAGGATCTCGTCGAGCTCCGTCGAGATCAGCAGGGTCGCTCCGCCGTTCCGCTTGTGCTGGACCATCTTCCGGTACACGTACTCCGTCGCCCCGACATCGAGGCCCCGGGTGGGCTGCGCAGCGATCAGCAGCATCGGCTCCCGGGAGAGCTCTCGGGCCAGGACGACCTTCTGCTGGTTGCCGCCGGACAGCTGGCGCATCCGGACGTGCAGACTGGGCGTTCGGACGTCGTACTCGTCGATCAGCTCGTGCGCCCGATGGCGCATCGCCGTGCCGTTCAGGACGCCCATCTTCGAGAACGGCGCCCGTCCGAACTCCCGCATCAGGATGTTGTCTGTCACCTCGAGGTCGAGCGCGAGCGCAGTGCGATGCCGGTCGTCCGGGATGACCGCGCCCCCGAGCTGGGCGAACCGGGTGGGCGTGAGCTGGTGTTCGGCGACCGAGCCCCAGATCCCGACGCGGCCGGTGGTCCACGGTCTCAGGCCGATCAGCACCTCGACCAGCTCGCGCTGTCCGTTCCCGTCGACTCCCGCCACGCCGAGGACCTCGTACTCCCGAACCTCGAACGTGATGTCCTGGAGGATCTCCGTCCCGCGCTCGTCGGTGAGCGACAGGTTCTCGACCTCAAGGAGCGGGCTTCCGGCTGACAGGATCGGTCGCTCGAGGCGAAGGACGACCTCGCGGCCGACCATCAAGCGGGCGAGCGTCGGCTTGTCGGACTCCGACACCTGGACGGTCCCCACGACGGCGCCATCGCGCAGGACGGTGCACCGGTCGGCCACGCTCAACAGCTCGTCGAGCTTGTGGGTGATGAAGATGACGGACTTGCCCTCGGCGACGAACGCCCGGAGTACGGCGGCGAGATCGTCCCACTCGGGAGGCGTGAGCGACGACGTCGGCTCGTCGAGCACCAGCACCTCGGCTCCGCGAGAGAGCACCTTGAGGATCTCCACCCGCTGCTGCATCCCTACGGACAGCTGCTCGATGCGGGCGCGGGGATCGACCTTCATGCCGTAGCGGGTCGAGAGGGCGGTGATCCTCTCGGCGACCTCCCGGAGTCGGGAGAGCGGGAGCCGCGACGATTCGGACCGCTGCCCGAGCGCGATGTTCTCGGTGACCGTCATGTCCGGGACGAGCATGAAGTGCTGGTGGACCATCCCGATCCCGTGGGCGAGGGCGTCGCGGGGGCTGTGGATGACCACGGGCTTCCCTTCGATGAGGATCTCGCCCTCGTCGGGTGCGAGCAGCCCGTACAGGATGTTCATGAGCGTGGTCTTCCCGGCGCCGTTCTCGCCGAGGAGCCCGAGGATCTCGCCCCGCTGGACCTCGATGGTCACGTCGCGGTTCGCGACGACGCCCGGGAACCGCTTGGTGATGCCCGACATCGTGAGCAGCGGTGGCACGGCCGCCTCCGAGCGTCGAAGGGAGGGCGCGGCAGACGCTAGGGGGTCGCGGCTGCCGTCGTCAACGGACCCTTGATCCGCCGGCGGCGGCGCGCCGGCAACCGGGGGACGACCCGAGCCGGTGCGAGGATCCGTCACCGGGAACCGGGCCGCCGGCTACCGGGCACCGGCCTGTCCGGCCGCGGGCTCGGCCGCGCCGGCGTCGTCGGCGAAGCCGAAGAACCGAACCGCGTTCTCCGAGAAGACCATCTCCATGTCCTCCTCCGTCAGCTCGGGTTCGAGCCCCACCTGCTTCGTGTATTCGGGAAGCCTCCGGTGCAGCGGGATGGAGAGCCCCGGGCTGTGGAGGGGGTAGTCGGACCCGAACAGCACCTTGTGGAGGAGCCCGAAGTTCTTCGCCCACACGAGGGCGTTCGCCTTCCACGAGATCGGGAACGCGCCGTACGCCGTATCGGCGTAGACGTTGTCGTACTTGCGCATGAGCTGGATCGCCTCCTCGGCCCATGGGTTGCCGAAGTGCGTCATGAGGATGCGGAGCTCGGGGAAGGTCGCGGCCACTTCGTCCAGCAGGAGCGGCTTCTGGAGCTCGAACGGAGAGTACGCCTCCGGCCCGGCATGGGTGCAGGTGAACCCGGTGTGGACGAACACGGGGATGCCGAGATCGAGGGCCTTCTGGTAGATCGGGAACAACCTGCGATCGTTCGGCCCCATGTTGTTGTAGCCGCAGTAGATCTTCACGCCCTTCAGGCCGAGCTCGCGGACGCCGCGTTCCAACTCCTCTGGCCCGTGGTCGGGATAGCCGGCGGGATCCAGCGTGTGGAAGCCGATGAACCGGTCAGGGTGGCGTCGGACGGCCTCGGCGACGAACTCGGGGGGAGTCCTGGCTTCGAACGGGGCCGCCGCCAGCCCGATGAGGACCGAACGGGAGATCCCGTGCTCGTCCATGAACGCCACGTATCGGTCGAGCGAAGGCTGGAGCGTGTCCGACTCGAAGTCCCCCGAGGCCCAGCGCTCGCCCTCGCCCCACCACGTCTTCGACTTGCCGAACTGCTGCAACAGGGCGTCGCCGATCTTCTTGGACCAGACCTCCCGGTATCGGCCGAGATGCGAATGCGCGTCGATGACCACCTGGAACCTCCTTCCCGGCGCGATCAGCCCGTCCGTGCGTCGAGCGAGTCGAGGGCGCCGATCAACTCCTCGGCGGACGTGACGGCGCCGAAGATCCCGCCCTGGTACCGAACCATGTCGAGCACGGTGCCCGTCGTCGCCTCGGTCACCCCAGCCGTGGCGTCGCCGACCACCACGCAGTCGAACCCGAGATCCGCCGCCGCCAGCATGGTGGAGAAGACGCACACGTTCACTGTCACGCCGGCGAGGATGAGGGCTTCGATGCCGCGCTCACGCAACCATGCCTCGAGGTCTGTCCCGTGGAACGCGCTGTAGGCCGGCTTCTCGAAGACAGTTTCGCCGGGGAGCGGGCGGGCTTCCTCGATGAAATCCCACCCGCGCTCGCCCTGGATCAGCCCGCGTCCGTACGGGCCCGGTTGTCCGTACGGGACGCCGAACCGGTCCGCGCGTTGACGTCGTACCAAAGGGAGCTCGGCCACCGTCCTGCTTCCCTGCCGGGTGTGCAGGACGTGGAGGCCGGCGCGACGAGCCGCGCCCAGAACCCGGGACACGGTCGGCACGACGCGCTGGATGAGGCCGAGGTCGAATCCGGTCGAGCTGAACCACCCGCCGTCAGACACGAAGTCGACCTGCATGTCGATGACGATCAACGCGGCGCGATCGGTTCCGACTGGCCCGAGGAGCGGCCATGAATACGGCTCTGCCGGGACGCTCAGCACCCCGGCTGCCTCCTTGATCGGCCAATCCTCCGGTGCACTCCCCATGTCCTCCCCCGACCCGCACCCGGAGTGATAGCTCTGCCGGTCTGTCGAAGTCAAGCGAGGGATGGGGGCTCGGGTCCATGTGGGGGCGTCTGGTGAGGACGGTGCCCGGTCGACGATGGCGAATCCGCAGGTCACGGAGCGGTCCGATCGGCGGCGCGCCGCGCACCCGCCGTCTCCCCAGAGAGCGCCCGCGCGCTTGACATCGGAGGTGCGGAGCAGTGTATTGACAGACTGTTGAACGGATGGGACGAGCCGCGCCCCGTCAGACGGCCGGGGTCATGAGCACGCTGCTGGTTCGAGACGCCGCCTTCGTGTGGTCCGGCGACCCCGTTGGCCGCGAGCTGACCGGCGCGTCCATCCTCTGCCGCGACGGCGTGATCGAGCGATTGGGAACCCCGGACGAGACGTGGCCCGCTGCCGACCGGAAGCTCGATGCGAGCGAGTGCCTCGTGATCCCCGGTCTGGTGAACACCCACCACCACCTCTACCAGACGTTGACCCGCGCCTTCTCGCCGGCGCTCGGGTGCGACCTCTTCGGATGGCTCCGCGTGCTGTACCCCGTGTGGTCCCGGCTCGATGCGGAAAGCGCGTTCCTGTCGGCCTGGATCGGTCTGGCAGAGCTGCTCCTCTCCGGGTGCACCACCTCCAGCGACCATCTCTACGTGCACCCGCACCGCCGCAGCGGGCTGATCGACGCGGAGATCGCGGCCGCCCGGGAGCTCGGCATCCGGTTCCATGCGACCAGGGGCTCCATGTCGCTCTCCGAGAAGAACGGCGGGCTCCCTCCGGACGACGTGGTCGAGGACGAGGACGCGATCCTGGCCGACTGCGAGCGCGTGGTGAAGCAATTCCACGATCCGTCGCCCGGGGCGATGGTTCGGGTCGGACTTGCGCCCTGCTCGCCGTTCTCCGTCACCCCTGCGCTCATGAGTCGCACGTCGGAGCTCGCCGCCCGGCTCGGCGTCCGTATGCACACCCACCTCGCCGAGACAGAGAGCGAGCTGCGGTACTGCGCCGATACCTTCGGGGAGTCGCCATACGAGCTGGCCGCGCGGGTAGGCTGGCTCGGCCCGGACGTCTGGTTCGCCCACGCGGTGTGGACGACCGAGGCGGAGATCCGCGTCCTCGCCGAGACGGGGACCTCGATCACCCATTGCCCGACGTCCAACATGATGATCGGCGCCGGCGTGTGCCCCGTGCCCGGCATGCTCGCCGCCGGGGTGGGAGTGGGGCTCGGCTGCGACGGGTCGGCGGCGCAGGACGCGAGCGATCTCTGGGGGGAGGTTCGGCAGGCGGTGCTGCTCTCGCACCTGACGGCCGGGGCGACTTCGCTCACCGCCCGGGACGCCCTCGGCCTCGCCACCCGAGGCAGCGCGCGATGTCTCGGGCGCGACGACATCGGTTCGATCGAGGTCGGGAAGCGCGCGGACCTCGCGTGCTTCCCCCTCGATGGGCTGTCGACGTCCGGCGCGGTCCTGGATCCGGTCGAGGCGGTCGTTCGGTGCGCCGTCCGGTCGGCGCGGCACACGGTGGTCGAGGGCAACGTCCTGGTCGAGGACGGGCGCCTCTGGGTCGATCCCGAGCCGGTCCGCAGACGTCACCAGCGGGTGGCCCGGGAGTGGGCCGGAGTCGTCGGCTGACCGGATCGGCGAGCCGACGGCGGGCAGCGCGCGATGCGGCGGGCTCGGCGGCGCATTCGGAACGAGGAGATGATGCCCGATGAGGGCCGCTCGGCTGGAGGCCTACGGTGAACCGCTCTCGCTCCAGGAGGTCCCCGTCCCCGTCGTGGGGTCCGACGGCGTCCTGGTGCGGGTCGGCGGGGCGGGCCTGTGCCATTCGGACCTGCACGCCCTGCGAGGCCGGCTCCGCAACCTCCCGAGGCTGCCGGTCACGCTCGGCCACGAGAATGCGGGATGGGTCGAAGCGGCCGGTCCGGACGCCGAGGGCGTCTCGGTGGGCGACGCCGTGGTCGTGTACGGCGGGTGGGGTTGCGGAACATGCACCGTGTGCCGCCGCGGAGCGGAGCAGCTGTGTGATCTGGCGCGATGGGTCGGGTTCGGGCCGGACGGGGGGTTCGCGGAACTCCTGTTGGTCAAGCACGCCCGGTATCTCGTCCCGATCCACGACCTGGATCCGGCCGAGGCGGCGCCGCTCGCCGACGCGGCGTTGACGCCCTACCGGGCCGTCCGCCGGCTGGCCCGATGGGTCGCGCCGACCGACACCGTCGCCGTCATCGGCGCCGGCGGTCTCGGCCAGTTCGCGATCCAGTTCCTGCGGCTCCTCACCGGCGTACGGATCGTGGCCGTCGACGTCGACCCCCGCAAGCTCCTCAGGGCGGAGCAGCTGGGCGCGCACGACGCCGTCGACGCGAGCCGGGGAGACGCTGCCCGATCGATCCGGGCCGCCGGCGACGGCGCGGCCGCCGTCCTCGACTTCGTCGGTTCCGACGAGACGCTCCTCCTCGCGGCGGACCTGATCGCCACCGGTGGGTCGATCACGCTCGTCGGCCTCGCCGGCGGCACGCTCCCGTTCTCGTTCCAGTCGGTTGCTCCCGAGGTCCGGGTCGGGACGAGCACCTGGGGAACGCTCGGCGAGCTCGCCGACGTCGTCGGGCTCGCCCGGCGGGGCGACCTCGTCGTCGACGTGGAACGGATCCCGATGGAGGGGATCAACCAGGCGTTCGACCGGCTCGAGCGTGGCGAGGTCTCCGGGCGCGCGGTGCTGGTGCCGTGACCGCCGTCATCGCCGTCGGTCGCGCGGCCTCCGCCTCCGGGGCTCGAGGTCGAGCGCCGGAACGCCGCAGCCGCGCGCGGACGGCGGAACCGGCGACTCGGACTATCCTCTCCCCGTGCTGGTCGTGGAGTTCACGGTCTACCCGTTCGAGGAGGGGGACGCGCTCCCCGGCCACGTCCAGGTGGCGATCGACGCGTTCACCGAGGCGGGACTCGCGGTCGAGGTCGGCGCGCTCAGCAACACCGTGCAGGGGGACCCCGATCCGCTGCTCGACGCGTTGCGCACCGCGCTCCTCGCGTCGGTCCACGCCGGGGCCACCCGCATCGTCGTCGATCTCCAGATCGCCGACCGATGAAGCAGCGCCCGCAGCCGAGCGCCTCGCCCGAGGACGCGGGTCGGGACGTGGTGGGCGGGTCGGAGGACGCGGACGAGTCGGCCGAGGCGAGGTTCGCCGAGGCCCTCGCGACGGCCCTCGGCCCCCTGTACCGCGTCCTGCTGGAGGCGCCCGACGGCACGATCGAGGGCTCCTACGGTGCGGCCCTGCAGGGGCGATCGCTGTCCCGGGCGGTGAAGCTCCCCTCCTCCCCACGATCGCTCATCATCGAGGTCGACAGCGTCGACATCGCCGCGGCGACGAGGGTCGTGCAGGCCCTCAGCCGCGTGTGCGGGTTCGACGTCGCACCCCGAGGGACCTTCACCCACGTCGACGATGTGCTGGGCGAGCTCCTAGCGGCGGCCCAGGCCGAGATCGGGCGGCCGATCGCCGACATGAGCAGGGCGGAGAAGCAGCGCCTGGTCCGGTTCCTCGACGAACGGGGAGCTTTCTCGCTCCGAAAGTCGGTGGAGGCGGTCGCGGACATCCTCGGCGTCAGTCGCTTCACCGTCTACAACTATCTGGACTCCGTCCGCCGGACCTGACGTCCCGTCACGGGACCCGGTGATCGACGTCGCGGCCGTCGGGCGCCGCTGGGCTGCTCCCTCCTCCCGAGCTGTTGCAGCCGATCCACCGTCTCTCTACCCTGGCGTCGCTCGCGGGCCCGCCGCGGAAGTCCCTGGTGGGGGAGTGGGGAGATGAAGCCGGCACGGTTCGCCTATCACGACCCGGAGACCCTCGACGCCGCGCTCTCCCTGCTGGCCCAATTGGGCGACGAGGCCACCGTGCTCGCCGGGGGGCAGAGCCTGATCCCGCTGCTCAACCTGCGGCTGGCGACGCCGGATGCGCTGGTGGACATCCGAAAGGTCGGTCTGACGGGCATCGAGGTGCGTCCCGGCGCCGTCCACCTGGGCGCAATGGCCCGGGCGGCGGACGTCGAGGCGGACCCGGAAGTCCGGCGCTCGGCTCCATCGCTGGTCGGAGCGCTTCGGCACGTCGGCCACCCGCAGATCCGGAACCGCACGACGATCGGCGGCAACATCGCGCACGCGGACCCGGCATCCGAGCTCCCGGCCGTGCTGCTCGGCCTCGACGGCACGGTGACGCTGGCGAGCGCCGCGCGGGGGGCCCGGACGATCCCCGCCTCGGAGTTCTTCCTCGGCGGATTCTGGACGGACCGGCAACCGGACGAGCTGGTGACCGGGGTGACCTTCCCGCTGTACGGGGGCCCGGCCGTGTTCCTCGAGGTGGCCAGGCGGCCCGGGGACTTCGCGGTTGCGGGCGCGTTCGTCGGGCTCACGACGGCGGACGGGGTCGTCGTGGATGCACGGATCGCCCTCTCGGGCGTGGCGGACGGGGCGGTGAGGTCGCGCGGCGCCGAGCGCGTGCTCGTCGGGTCGGTCCCGGACGTGGAGCTCATCGGCGAGGTCGCCCGCACGGCGACGGCCGATCTCGATCCCATCTCGGACGGACACGGGAGCGGGGAGTACCGACGGGCGATGGCTCGCGTGCTGGTGGCACGCGGACTCAGGGCCATGGCGGAAGCAGCGTGAGCGAGACGCGGGTCGTCCACCTGAACGTGAACGGCCGGGACGTTGACGTGGAGGTCGACCCCCGGACCCTGCTCTGCGACGTCCTGAGGAGCAACCTGCGGCTGACCGGCACCCACGTCGGATGCGAGCACGGGGTGTGCGGCGCGTGCACGGTCCTCCTGGAGGGCCGGGCGGTGCGGTCGTGTCTGATGCTGGCGCCGCAGGCCGAGGGGCTCGCCGTCGAGACGATCGAGGGCATCGCACGCCCCGACGCCCCCCATCCCGTCCAGCGGGCCATGCACGAGCAGCACGGCCTCCAGTGCGGGTTCTGCACGGCCGGCATCGTCGTCTCGCTCGTGGGGGCGATGCGGCAGGGCGTTGCGCTCGAACGGGCCGAGACGGAGGTGCTGGAGGGCCACCTCTGCCGCTGCACCGGGTACGTGAACATCCGCGCGGCCATTCGCGCCGCCTGGGCGGAAGCGGAAGCGGGCCCGGCCGGGGAGGAGCCCTGAGCCGCAGGCTGGTCGGCGAGCGCGTCGCCCGGGTGAACGACGAGAAGTTCCTGCACGGGACCGCCCGCTTCGTGGACGACATCGAGCTTCCCGGGCTGCTCCACGCGGCGATCGTCCGGAGCCAGGTCGCCCACGGCACGATCCGCCGCCTCGATACCGGGGGCGTCGAGACCAGTTCGGGGGCGGTGGTGCTCGGCCCGGAGGAGATCCGGGCGAGGGCCCTGGCGGAGGTTCCGGTCGTGGTGGCCGGCGAGGTACGGCAGGTGAGCCGCCCGCTGGTGAGCGACCGGGTCCGCTTCGTCGGAGAGCCCGTGGGGATCGCCGTGGCCGGGTCGCGCTACGAGGCCGAGGACGCCGCCGAGCGCTGCTTCGTCGAGGTGGACGACCTGCACGTCGTCCCGGACGCCGAAGCGGCGCTCACGCCAGGCGCCCCGCTGCTCTACCCGGAATGGGGGACGAACGTCGTCGCGGAGATGGAAGGTGGGGACGACGCCGGGCGGACCGACGAGGTGTTCCGCGCCGCCGACGCCGTCCTGCGGACCGTCATCCGGATCGGGCGCCTCGCCGGGGTGCCGATGGAGTGCCGTGGGATCGTCGCCGCTCCCGACCTCGGGACGCACCAGCTGACGGTCTGGACCTCGACCCAGGCTCCCCACATGGTGAAGGACGTCCTCGCCGCCGTCACCGGGCTCTCCCATCACCTCATCCGGGTCGTCGGCCCCGACGTCGGCGGCGGGTTCGGCCTGAAGGACCACATCTACGAGGACGAGCTGCTGGTCTGCCTGGCGGCGCTCGACCTGGGCCGCCCGGTGAAGTGGATCGAGGACCGACGCGAGTCGCTGACGGTGACGACGCAGGCCCGCGACCACCGGCACGAGGTCGCCGTCGCCTACGACGACGACGGCACGCTTCGAGGTCTCCGGACCCACGGCGTTCGGGACACGGGCGCGTACCTCACGATCTTCGGCCCCGGGCCGCAGGGCAGCCTGTCGGCCAATCTCCCCGGTCCGTACCGGTGGGAGGCGGTGCGATCCACGGCGCAGGTGGTGGTCAGCAACCGCGCTCCGCTCGGCGCCTACCGGGGATTCGGGCAGCCCCAGGCTGCGGTCCTGCGCGAGCGCGCGGTCGACCTGGTGGCCGAGGCGCTTGACATGGATCCGGTCGGGCTTCGCCTGAGGAACATGATCACCTCGGATGAGCTTCCCTACCGGACGCGGATGCTGACCCGATTCGAGAGCGGGGACTACCCGTCGGCCCTCCGGCGGGCCGCCGAGATCGCGCGGTCGTGGCCCGAGCCGCCGGGCGACGGCAGGGCCCGGGGGATCGGGTACTCCTCCTATGTCGAGATGTGCGCGGTGGGGCCGGCGGCGGCGGCGAAGGTCCTGGGGGAGGCCGCGATTTACGAGACGGCCACGGTCCGGATGGAGGTCGACGGCTCGGTCCGCATCGTCGTCGGGACGAGCCCGCACGGCCAGGGCCACGAGACGACCTTCGCCCAGCTGGCCGCGGACCGGCTGGGGGTCGCCGTCGAACACATCGCGCTCGTCCACTCGGACACCGACGTCACGCCCTACTCCTCCTACGGGACGGCCGCCTCGCGTTCGATGGCGCTGGCCGGCGGAGCGATCGTCAGGGCGGCCGACCGCCTGGCGGACAAGATCCGCCGGATCGCCGGCGACCTCCTCGAGGCCGCCGCGGACGACGTGGTGCTGGCCGAGGGCCGGGCGGCCGTCGCCGGGACCGTCCGCTCGGTGCCGCTCCGGGACGTGGCGCTCCGTGCGTGGCGGGGGTTCGACCTCCCCGAGGGCGACGAGCCCGGACTCTCCGAGACGTTCGTCCACGACCCGGAGGACTTCTCGTTCTCCTACGCGAGCCACGCGTGCCGCGTGGCGGTCGACCGGGACACCGGCCACGTCGACATCGAGCGGTTCGCCGTCGTCCACGACTGCGGTACGATCGTGAACCCGACGATCGTCGAGGGGCAGATCCACGGCGGGGTGGCGCAGGGCGTCGGCGCGGCACTGCTCGAGGAGGTCGAATTCTCCGATTCGGGGGCCCCGCTAAGCTCGACGTTCATGGACTACCTGCTTCCGGTGTCGTCCACGATCCCCGACATCGACGTCGAGCACACCGAGCACCCGTCCCCGTTCATCCCCGGCGGCATGAAGGGGATGGGGGAAGGCGGCACCATCGGGGCGACGGCCGCGGTGATGAACGCGATCGCCCGCGCGGTGCCCGAGGTGTCCGGGAAGGTCACCGAGACGCCCGTGACCCCGACCAGGCTGTGGACGTGGCTCCACGCCGATCACAGCGAGCGGCCGAGCGGAGGATCATCCGGATCGTGAACCGCGATCGCTTCCTCGCGATGCCCAAGGCCGAGGTGCACGTGCACCTCGAGGGCTGTTTCGAACGGGACGACGTCGTCGAGCTGGCGCGCGCGGCACGCGAGCCGCTGCCCCGACCCCCGGAGCGCCTCTTCGAGTTCGAGGATCTGCACTCGCTGCTGGAGTTCCTGGACTGGGCCTGCGGGCTCGTTCGAACCCAGGAGCAGGTCGAACGGGCCGCGTATGCGTTCGCCCAGCGCGAGCAGGCGTCGGGCGTCCGCTACGCCGACCTCATCTTCAACCCCACGCACTGGCCGTGGCGGGACCGGCTCGGGGACTTCCTGGACGCGCTGGACGCCGGATTCCGCGAGGCGGAGCGCGATGGGCTCCCCGAAGTCGGCGTCTGCGTGAGCCTGCTCCGCCAGCAGCCGGCGGAAGAGGCGCTCGACCTGGTCGAGTGGCTCCTCGAGCGACGACACCCACGGGTGGTGGGGCTGTCGATCGACGGGAACGAGCGGGCCGCCGGCCGGACCGGCCCGAGGTTCGCGGAGGCGTTCGCGAGGGCGGCCCGCGGGGGCCTGCACAGGACCGTGCACGCCGGCGAGTCGAGCGGCCCCGAGGGGGTTCGTGACGCGATCGAGCTGCTGGGAGCGGAGCGCATCGATCACGGGATCCGGGCGGTGGAGGACCCGGACGTCATGCGCACGCTGGTGGACCGGGGGATCCCGCTCGGCGTCTGTCCCGGCTCCAACGTGACGCTCGGCCTGTACGCGGACCGCGGCTCACACCCCGTCGAGGCCCTGCGCCGGGCCGGCGTCGGCGTCTCGATCAACACCGACGATCCGGCATACCTGGCCACGGACCTCGGGACCGAGTACCTGGCCACGGCCGAGGCGTTCGGCTGGGACGACGCGACGCTCGTCGCCCTGGCGAGGACCTCGATCGAGTCGAGCTTCGCGGACGAGGCCCGGAAGGCCGCGCTCACGGCCGAGCTCGACGGCTTCGCGGGCCCGTAGCCGCCCTATACTGCGCCCCAGCCGGTTCGGAGGGGAGACCTCGTGCTTGACAATGCCGCCCGTGAAGCGATCGCGGGCCTCAAGTCGTCAGGGATCGACTTCGTCTCGGGACTGCCGGACGGCTGGCAGCGAAACCTTCACGAGGTGATCGCCGAGGATCCGGAGTTCCGCTACGTCCCGGTGTGCAACGAGGGAGTCGGGTTCTCCGTCTGCGCGGGCGCGTGGCTGGGTGGGATGAAGCCGGTCCTGATCATGGAGAACTCCGGCCTCCGTGTGGCGGCCGAATACATCGCCCGGATCTCCCTCGGGACGGGCGTTCCCGTCACGCTGATGCTGTCGTACCGGGGCGACGTCGGCGAGACGGAACACTGGGGTATCCCGCACGGGATCGTCGTCGAGCCCCTCCTCGACGCCCTGCGCATCAAGTACCAGATCGTTCGTCAGCCCTCCGACCTGCGGCAGGCGATCATCCGGGCCCATCGCCTGGCCGAGGCGCAACTGCATCCCGCGGCCGTGCTCGTGTCCGGCAGCTGCATCTGGGAGGACTGATGGGGCTCGACCGGTACGAATGGCTGGGCCGGCTCGCGGCGAGCCTGCCGGAGGACTCGCTCGTCGTCTCCACCTACATCGGGGCGGTCGGCTTCGAATGGGCTCATCACACGGGCGAGCACCCGCGCAGCGCGATGCTCGGGCAGATGGGCGACGTGATCGGGATGGCCGTGGGCCTGGCGCTCGCGTTGCCGCACCGGCAGGTGGTGTGTGTGGACGGCGACGGCTCCGTCCTGATGGAGCTCGGCCAGCTGGTGGTGATGGGGCAGGAAGCTCCGGACAACCTCGCGGTGTTCGTGGTGGACAACTCGTCGTACGAGTCCATCGGGTGGGGCCCGAAGGGCCCGCGGCCCACCGCCACGGCCGGCACCACGGACCTGGCCGGCATCGCTCGGGCGGCCGGCGTGCCGCATGCGGTCAACGTCCGGACCATGGAGGAGCTGGAGCGGGAGATCGACGCCGCGTTTCGCGAGCCGGGATGTCGGTTCGTCAACGTCCGGACCGAGCAGGGACACGCGAACGTGCCGCCCCGCCAATCCGACGGCTTCGAGGACAAGTACCGCTTCGTCCGCTACGTCGAGCGTACCGAGGGCAAGGCCATCCTCCACCTCGCCCGGCAGGACCGGCAGTTGATGAAGGATCCCGACGCTCAGTAGGCGATCGAGATCAGCTTCGTCTCCATGAACGCGTCGATGCCCTCGTGGCCGCCCTCGCGTCCCAGGCCCGACTGCTTGAACCCGCCGAACGGAGCCGTGGGCGACGCGGGCCGCGGGTCGTTCACGCCGACGATCCCGTACTCGAGCGCCTCGGCAACGCGGATGGTCCGGCCCGTGTCCCGGGTGTAGAAGTACGCGATCAGACCGTACGACGTATCGTTCGCCCGCTCGAGGACCTCGCGCTCCGTGTCGAACGACAACAGGGGGAAGACCGGGCCGAACGTCTCTTCGCGGGCCACGAGCATGTCGTCCGAGCACCCAGAGAGGACGGTCGGCTCGAAGAAGAAGCCGCGGGCGAAGTCCGCATCCTCCAGGCGGTGCCCGCCGACATCGACGCGGGCCCCGGCCTGAACGGCATCCTCGACATGCCGCGTCACCTTGTCGACGGCGCGCTCGTCGATCAGCGGCCCCAGGTCCACGCCGGGCTCCGTTCCCTTCCCGACCTTCAGTCGCGACACCGCCGCCACGACGCGGCGACGGAAATCCTCGGTCAGGGTCGAGTGGACGTAGATGCGGTTGGCACACAGGCAGGACTGGCCACTCACCTGCAGTTTGGCGGCCAGCACGCCCTCGACGGCGAGGTCCATGTCGGCATCGTCGAACACGATGAAGGGAGCCTGACCCCCGAGTTCCAGCGACACCCGGGCGAGGTGGTCCGCCGATGCACGGACCAGGACCTTCCCGACCTCCGTCGACCCAGTGAACGTGATCTTGCGAACCCGTTCATCCTCCAGGAGCGGCGGGCCGATGGCCTCTGGGTCGGAGGCGGTGATGAGGTTGGCGACGCCGGGCGGGAACCCGGCCCGGTCGATGGCCTCGAAGAGGGCCACGGCGGACAGCGGTGTCTGCTCGGCGGGCTTCACGACCAGGGTGCATCCTGAGGCGAGCGCGGGCGCGAGCTTGCGGGCGATCATGGCGACCGGGAAGTTCCACGGCGTGATGGCGAGCGCGACGCCGAGCGGCTGGCGGATGACCATGAGTCGCTTCGACCGAGAGGGAGTCGGGATGATCCGTCCCTCGGCCCTCCTGGCCTCCTCGGCGAACCAGTCCAGCCACTCGGTCGCATAGCGCACCTCCCAGACGGCCTGACCGAATGGCTTGCCCTGCTCGGCCACGATGATGTCCGCGATCCGGTCCACATCGTCCAGGAGGACGGCGGAGAGGCGCCGAAGGGCGCCGGCCCGGTCGGCTGCCGTCGACCCCGCCCACTCGGGGAATGCCTTCGCCGCCGCGTCGACGGCCGCTCTCGCCTCCGCAGCGGACGCGTCGGCCGCGGTACCGACCTGTTCCCCGGTGGCCGGGTCGTGGACCGGGAACGATCGCTCCCCCGGGACCCACGACCCTCCGACATACAGCTTGCCGTCCACCGCCTCCTCCTCAGCCGTCGAGTCCGATCGCGGCGCGAGCCTCGGCCGCGACCGCGTCCACGTCCACCCTCGTCGGGCGGCCTTCTTCCACGACGATCTCGCCGTCGATCACCACGAGCGAGGCGAGATCCGTGAGCCCGGCGAGCACCAGGCCGGCGACGGGGTCGTGGACCCCAACCCGGTCAACGGTCCGAAGGTCGAAGCACGCGAGGTCGGCGGCCAGACCGGGGACGATCGCGCCCAGGTCCGTCCGCCCGAGGCACAGCGCCGAGCCACGGGTCGCCATCCGGAGCAGCTCTCGTGCAGACGGCCATCGTTTCGGGTCGGCGATGCCGGGCCTGTGGGCGAGCGCCGCCAGGCGCAGGTCGCCCAGGACGTTCGCGCCGTCGTTGCTGGCCGATCCGGTCGTCCCGAACCCCACCGTGACGCCGGCATCGAGGTACTCGCGGACGGGCGCCAGCCCCCACCCCAGCCGCAGGTCGGGCGCGATCAGGTGCGACACGCCCACGCCCGCCCGCGCGAACTCGGGAATCTCCTCCCGTGGCGGGTCGGTCACGTGTGCGACCCACGTCCGGCCGCCTGCCCACCCATGCTGCTCCAGGAACCGCCACGGGGTGATGCCGTAGCGCTCGAGGCATACATCCGTGTCCACGCGTTCGTAGAGATGCGTGTGCAAGCGCACCTGGTCGTGGTCGGACGCGAGATCGGCGAAGGCGTCGAAGAGCTCGGGCACGTCCACGTGGACGCCGCACGGGGCGAGGGCCACGCGGGTACGGGCGAACGGCTTGGGGTCGTGGTACCGCTCGATCAGGCGCTCGCAGTGCCGGAGGACGTCGTCCACGTCCTCGACGAGCGTGTCGTCTGCCGTCCCACCGTTCGACCTCCCCATCGTGATCGTGCCCCGGCAGGCGTGAAGCCGGACACCGACCTCGTCGGCGGCCTCGATGATCTCCTCGACGTACGGGTCCGGGTGATCTCCGGGGAAGAAGTAGTGCTGGTCGGCGACGGTGGTCACGCCCCCGAGCACGGACTCGGTGAGCACGGCGCGGGCGACGGATCGAACCGTCTCCGCCCCGAACCGGCCGGCCCGCCAGAGTTCGAGGGAGCGCTTCCCCACGCCGGCCAGCCACGGTCCCATGGACGCCCGTTCGAGCTCTGGCAGTGCCCTTAGGGCGGCCTGGTACAGGTGCTGGTGGGAGTTGATCATCCCCGGAAGGGCCATCAGGCCGCGGCCGTCGATCACCCGATCCACCCCGTCGGTGGAGAGGCCGGGACCGACGGCTTCAATTTGCCGGCCACCGACGAGCACATCGGCATGCGAAAGCTCGCGCCCGTCGTCATCGACGGTGACGACCAGATCGAGGTCCCGGAGGAGCAGCTTCATGCCGATCCTCGGTCCCCCGTCATGTGAAGTGCCCGATTGGCCCTTCGAGCGACTTCGGCCGCCTCGGTTCTGGTGGGCCGACAACCCTCCACCAGGATTTCACCGTCAACGAGCACGAGCATCGCCACGCTGGACAGCCCCGTCAGCAGGAGACCGCCCACCGGGTCTTGGACGCCAATCCGGTCGACCGAGGTCAGATCCCAGCACGCGACGTCAGCGGCGCAGCCCACTTGCAGGCGACCCAGGTCGGGTCTGCCGAGGCAGTCTGCGGACCCGC
Source organism: uncultured Actinomycetes bacterium (assembly GCA_963772375.1). Lineage (GTDB taxonomy): Bacteria > Actinomycetota > UBA4738 > UBA4738 > JACQTL01 > DATBHM01. The sequence goes on along the minus strand of CAVYXG010000004.1, from coordinate 424,737 downwards.
GAGTGGCCATCCGGAAGAGCTCGCGGGCGGTCGGCCAATCGGACGGAGCGTCCCAGACGCGTTGGGCGAGAAAGGCCAGGCGGAGATCGCCCAGCATGTTCGACGATGCGTTGCTCGCCGGCCCGCTGGTCGCGAACCCCAGTCTGATCCCCGAGGCCAGCAAGGGACGGAGGCGGCCCATCCCCCGGCCCATCCGGAGGTCCGAAGCCGGGATGTGGACCACGCCCATCCCGGCGGCGGCGATCGAGGGAAGCTCCTCCTGGGGCGGGTCGATCAGGTGGGCGACCCACGTTCGATCAGTGGCCCACCCGTGCCGCTCGAGGAAGCCCAACGGCGTGGTCCCGGATCGCTCCTGGGCCAGGGCCACATCGACGCGCTGGTACAGATGGGTATGGAGACGTACTTCCGCGTGATCCTCGGCGATGGCGGAGAAGGCATCGAAGATCTCCGGAATGTCGGCGTTGATACCGATCGGGGCCAGCGCGACCCGGGTCTTGGCGTAAGGGCGAGGGTCATGGAAGCGCGAGATCAGGTCTTCGCAATGGGCGATCACGGAATCGACGTCCTCCACGAAAGCATCGTCGACTGTTCCGCCGTTCGCGCGGGTGCGGGTGGTCGTGCCCCGGCACGCGTGAAGGCGAACGCCGATCTCCGCGGCCGCCTCGATCGTCGCTTCGACATAGGGGTCGGCTCGCCCGCGGGGGAAGAAGTTGTGCTGGCCTGCGACTGTCGTCGTTCCTCCCAACAGGGACTGCAGCAACACACAGCTCGCCACGTCCCTGACGGTCTCGGGGCCGAAATGGCCGGCGCGCCACCGCTCCATGAGCATGGCTTGGCTCCCATCCAAGGTGGGTTCCATCGGCGCGCGCTCGAGGCCGACGGGTGTTCGTGCTGCAGCCTCGTAGAGATGCTGGTGCGCGTTGATGAGCCCGGGCAATGCAAGGAGGCCTCGCCCATCGATGACGCGATCGACCCCATCCGCCGGCAGGCCGGGTCCGATAGCCTCGATCCGCCGGCCGTCGACCAGGATGTCGGCGTCACGCAGCTCGCGTTCCTCGTCGTCGAACGTGGCGATGTGCGAGAGCCCGCGAAGGAGCAGGCGCATCAGGCGGATCCCCCTGCACCGCCCTCTGCCAGCACCTTGGCTCGCCGTTCGAACAGCTCCTCGGCGGCGCGCTGCCCTTCAGCCCGCACCTCCTCGACGTCAACCGAGAGCACTCGGCCTCCCTCGACCAGCAGCCGCCCGTCCACCCAGACGTGATCGACGTCCTGCCCGCTGGAGGAGAACACGAGATGGGCGGCCGCGTTGAAATGCTCGCCGTGCAGTAGCGGCGTGGTGTGAAGGCGGCGAAGATCCACGGTCACGATGTCCGCCCGCTTTCCCGGCTCGAGCGATCCGGTCACCTTCTCGAGGGCGAGCGCCTTGGCCGCGCCCAGGGTTGCCATGTCCAGGATGTCCCACGGGTCCCCCGACGTGGGATCCAGGGTGGAGACCTTCTGCAGGAGCGACGCGAACTTCATCTCCTCGAACAAGTCGAGGTTGTTGTTCTCCTTCTCCCCGTCGCTGCCGATCCCGACGTCGATGCCGGCCGAACGGAAGTCGCCGATCCTGGCCGGTCCCGAAGAGAGCTTCATGTTCGAGCACGGGCAGTGGGCCACGCTGGTCCCGGTCCGCGCCAGGAGCTCGATCTCCCGGTCGTCCAGCCACACGCAGTGGGCGACGACCGTGCGTTCCGACAGGATCCCGCGGTTGAAGAACTCCTCGATCGGACGGCGCCCGAAGCGCCTGAGCGACTCCTGGACCTCCCAGATGGATTCCGACGAATGGGTGTGCAGGCCGGTGTCGAACTCCTCGGCCATCGCCATGGCCGCGCGGAACGCCTCGGGGGAGCAGTAGAGGAGGTGCTCCAGGCCGGCCCACGTCCTGACTCGGCCGCCGGCGGATACGCGGTGCGTCTCGAGGAGGCGCCGGTTCGTCTCCAGCGTCTCGAAGTAGTCGAAGCCTTCGAGGTCGGCGACGTAGGGGACCAGGGTGGCTCGGATCCCGACCCCTTCGGCCGCTCGGGCGGAGCCCTCCATGAACCGCCACATGTCCATGACCGACGTCGTGCCGAACCGGAGGCTCTCGGTGTAGCAGAGGAGCGAGGCCGCCGCGGCGATCTCGGGCGTCAACGCCTTGTGCGCCGGGTCGACGTACGCCTTCAACCAGTCCCACAGCGACATGGATTCCGCCGTTCCGCGCAGGAGCCCCGAATGCAGGTGGGTGTTGTGGAGGCCTGGAATGACCGCGTGGTCGGTGGCGTCGACGACCGTCGCCCCCTCCGACCGGGCATCCATCTCCTCCACCGGACCGACGGCGACGACGTCCGTCCCCTCGATCAGCACCGAGCCGGGATCGTGGACCACCTTCCGGCCCTCCAGCGGCAGGACGATCCCCCCGCGGATCAGCGTGCGCTCAGCCATGGCTCCCCCTTGCGGCGATGTGGACCATTCGTCAGCCTGCCGGTCCGACGACGGGGGGCACGAAGACCTGCGTCGCGACGTCGATCAGCCCGAGTTCCGTGAGCCCCAGCTCGGGGACGGCCGCCAAGCCGATGAACGAGAGGATCATGAACGGCGAATAGGACAGGTCGCACCCGAGCAGGGCCGCCGCCCGCCTGGCCTCGGTCAGCCGCCCGAGGAGCACCTCGTGGGGCTCCAGGGACACGGTCCCACCGTATCGGAGCGGAACCTCGGCCACCGGCCGGCCGCGGTCCATGACGACGAACCCGCCGCCGATCTCGGCCAAGCGGTTCCCCGCGGCGGCGCATTCGTCATCGGACGTTCCCACCACGACGAGGTTCTGGTTCGAGCAGTTCGTGGTGACGGCCAGCGCTCCCGAGCGAAGGCCGAATCCCCGGACGAACGCCCGTCCGATCTTCCCGGTGGCGAGATGGCGGTCGACCACCGCCACCTTGGCCAAGTCGGCCGCGGGATCGGGCTCGAGGAGGCCCCGCTCGTCCGAGACGATCACCTCCCGCAGGGCGCGCTTGTAGTAGCCGTCGTACATCTCGAGCACGCGAATCTCCCAGCGACCGGGGCCGGGGGCCCGCACGGCGAAGTCCTCGGCGGAGAGCGTGCGACCGATGTTCATCGAACGGGTCACCCACTCCGGATAGGGCTGGTCCGGATTGTCGAACAGCGCCCGCCCCGCCTCGGCGACCATGCGTCCCCCCATCCACACCGCGGCGGGCTCGAAGCGAACGAGATCCGGCACCAGGACGATGTCGGCGAGGCGACTCGGCGTGATCGAGCCGATGAGGTGGTCGACGCGGAAATGAGCGGCGGCGTTGAGGGTTGCCATCCGCACGGCAAGCTGCGGAGGGACGCCGAGCTCGACGGCGGAGCGGACGTGATGGTCGATGTGGCCCTCGCGGGCGAGGTCGTCCGCGTACTTGTCGTCGGCGCAGAACATCACGTGGGCGGCTGCCCATCCGAGGCTCTGGGGATCGCCGAGCACGTCGGAGATGTAGTTGCTCATCGAGCTGGACTGGAGCGCCAGGTTCGAACCCCGCCGGATTCGCTCCATCGCCTCCGTCCGGGTGGCCGCGTTGTGGTCGTCGCACACGCCGCCGGCGAGATAGGCCCACAAGGGCTCCCCGTCCAGACGAGCCGTGTGTCCGGTCACGCGGCGGCCCCGTGCCAGCGCGCCGTGAAGGCAGCGCAGCGTGTGCTCGTCGGTCACGAACGGGCTGGACTCGCCCCACGACGCCGTGCGCGGGTCACCGAGGAACTCGACGATCTCGTCGGTCGAGAGCGTCTGCCCGCCCTGCTCGACCGCGGGGAAGTTCGGGATGGAGCAGGAGATCTGGAGAAAGACACGCAGGGGCGCGTTCGTATCTGCCTGGAGGTCGATGCCTCGCCTCCCGAACACGTAGGCTGCTCCGTTCGGGTCGGCGAACAGCGCGGTGGTGCCCTTCGGGACGATGAGGCGGGCCAGCTCGCCCGGCGGCAGAAGGCAATAGTCGATGTGGATGTGGCAGTCGATGAAGCCGGGGAGCAGGTGGTGCCCGGTGGCGTCCACCTCGGTCACGGCATGGGGAAGCCGCCCGGGCGGGGTGACGGCGGCGATGTGGCGTCCCGAGACGTGGACATCGGCTGGAAACGACTCGCCCGTGTGGACGAACACCACGTCGCCGCCCCGCAGCGCCAGGTCGGCCTGCTCCCGGCCGGCGGCCACGGCCTTCAGCCGGGCGATCTCGTCGTGCCCCGGCGCCAGCTCGGGCCGGATCGGGCTCACCGGTGACGGGAGGGCCTGCCGGACGGCCTCGCCCTGCACGGTCAGCCGCCATTCATCGGGAGACCGAGGAAGAGGGTGATCTCCTCGTCACCCGTGAGCGTCGCGTCGAGGCCCCCCCGATCGGTAGCTCCATCGCCGTCGATGAGGAAGAAGAGCCGAGGATCGAGCCATCCATATTGATTGAAGAACAGCTCGCGCTCGTCCTCCCCGTGGTTCTCGATCAGCCGCTCGATGACGGTTCGGACCGTCACCGGTGGGTCGAGGGCGAATTCCTCGCGCTTTCCGCCCATGCGCCGGGCCAGCCCTCCCAGGTACGTGAGCCGAATCGTAGTCGCCGGCCCGCTCACGTCCGACCGCCACTCGCCGACACCAGCGGCTCCGTGGTTCCCACCTACCGTCCCTGGACGGCGGCGTGCCCCGCCGTCGCGTGCCCGTTCCCCGGCAGCGCCCTCACCGGAGGGAAGATCCCGACCCGCAGCGTGATCAGACGAAGGAAGAACGCTGCGGGCACCAGGATGGCGAACACGATCACCGCGACCGCGTCACGCGCGGCGGTCGCCGCGACGGCGGCCAGCGCGAGCAGCGCCGGAAGGACGGTACCGGAAGCGAGCACGCCGCCCAGGAATGGCACGCGGTGGCGGCCGCGCGTCAGCGCCTCCAGGCTGTGGCTCTTGCCGGGCACGTCGCGATTGGTCCGCAGGTGCCAAGCGATGGAGACCGCCAGCCCGGCGAGGAACGCGGCGCAGACCCACATCTGGCCGCCGGTCACCGGGCGGTCCCTGACCACCTCCATCAGCATCAACGTGGCCATCGAGAGGCCGAGGGAGGACAGGAGGAACTGCAGCGGAATGGCCGGTGAGTGCCAGTAGGGGATGGAACGAGGCGCGGCCAGCACCTGCCCGGCGTAGAACATGACCACGACGCCGGCCGCCATGGTCAGGACTTCGAGGATTCCTCCGGCGACGTTTCCCGCCGAGGCGTCCCACGGCAGCCACGAGAACGGGTGGGCGGTCCCGATGGCCAGGTTCGGCAGGATCAACAACCCGCCGACGATCAGGAAGATGAAGTCGGCGATGGCCCCCCTGCTGATCCAGCTCGTCCCGGGGTTGAGGACCGCCCGGATGAAGCGCATCGGCTTCCCGAGGTCGGCGATGAGGATGAGCCCTCCGACGGCGATCGCCAGGAAGCTCACGAGGTCGACGGCCGGGAGACCGGCCCAGCGCCCGAGCGCCAGCTCGAGGTTCTGGATGCGGGCCTCGATGAAGAGGCCGCCGCCCACGCCCATCAGCGTGAACCAGGTGGCGTGCGGGATGTCCCAGACCCGCTGGACCTTCGGTTCCAGCACGAACCGATCCATGAAGACGTTCTGCGGTCCGAGCTCTCTCATGATCGGCCCTATCCCACGTAGAAGACGTGCGCGCCGGTCCCGGCGTCGGGACGCAGCACCTCGCCCGGTCCCCTGGCCGCCAGATACCTGCTGACCGGACTCTCCTGGTCTTCGAGGTCCCCGAAGATCCGGCACTCGGCGGGACAGGTCACCACGCACGCCGGCGTGGCTTCGATGTCGAGACCGGGGATCAACCCATGTTCCGTGCCGTAGTCGATGCGGTGGACGCAGAACGTGCACTTCTGGATCGTCCCTGCCTGGTACCGCTTCGTCGCGCCGCGGTCCGGGACCGTTTCCTCCGTTCGGGCACCCGTGCCGAGCGACTCCCCGCGACGGCCCTCGTACAGGTTCAGCGCTCCGTACGGACAGGCATTCATGCACGCCCGCGACCCGATGCAGGCGTCGTCCTCGAAGTTCACGATCCCGTCGGGGCGTCGCTCCAGCGCCTTCGTCGGGCACGCGGCCAGGCACGGCGCGTCCTCGCAGTGGTTGCAGAGAACCGGCAGGAACTCCATGCGCGCGTCCGGGTACTCGCCGGCCTCGTACTCGATGACGGGGGCGTACCAGACGTCGCCGGGCGTCGCGTTCTCGGTCTTGCAGGCGATGGTGCACGCGCCACAGCCGACGCACCGAGCCGTGTCGATGACCATGGCCCATCTGGTCATCGCCGCTCGCCTCCGTCCCGTCCGTCTCCGTCCGCGACCTTGTACACGCAGGCCGAGATGCAGGAGTCGAGGGCCCCGGAGACGAAGTCGATGTGGTCCTCGTCGATCGCCAGCAGGGCGTTGAAGTTGACCTCGTCGGCATTCGAACCCGCGGCCCAGCCGCCGCCACATCCCTGGGTCGCCAGGACCTCCGGATGCACCAGCTTCGTCACGCGCGCCCAGGCCGGATGCGTCCGACCTTCGAACGTCTCGATGAGCACCCGGTCGCCGTCGGTGATGCCCAGCCGCCCCGCGGTCTGCGGATGGATCATCAGGGAGCTGAGGTCGCGGTGGCGGGCCGAGAGCGACGTCAGCAGCGGGTTGCGGTGGGTGTGCGACAGCGCGTGCTGCGGCATCTTCAGGTTCATCAGGTACAGGTCGTGGGGAGGCGGGTGCTCGAAGCTGGGGCACGGCTTGAACTCCGGGAGGGCCAGGTAGTCGGAGGTATCCCACGGGATGCCGAGCTCGCCGGTGACCTGCTCGAGGTCCCGGCCCGCGTGCGGCATGAACTCGAAGTAGATCTGGGCGCGGGGCTTCACGAACGGCCGCGGGTACTTCTCCACGACCGACTTCTCGTCGGTCCAGAGCCCGTCGGCGAGATGCCACTCGAGCCCCTTCTCGGGACCGTATTCGTTCTTGAGCTGCCGGTCACAGATCTCGAAATAGGAGTAGTTGCCGTCCGGATCCAGGCGATACTCGGGCCTGAGGTGGGCGATCGTGTTGATGGCCTCGTAGAACTCGTCGGCGAACCCCGCCCTCTTGGCCAGCTCCAGCAGGACCTGCATCACATCCACGTACGGTTCGCCGTCCACCGGCCCCTCGATCTCGGCCTGCACCACCGGCTTCGCCCCGTACGATGCGAGCTTGCCCTCGCCCGACCCGTAATGCTGGTAGACGAACGGCGCCAGGCGCTCCAGATAGTGGAGATCGGGGAGCACGATGTCGGCGAACTCGGTGGTCTCCTCGAACCGCCGGGTCATCGATACGACGAACGGAATGCGGTTCAGGAAACGCTCCATCACGTCGGGGGGCCCGGAGGTCTTCACCAGGTTCGAGTGGTACTGGAACAGCATCTTCGGGAACGGCGGCGGCTTGTAGACGTCCTCGTTCTCGGAGGCGAGCAGGTAGAAGATCGCCCCGTAGGGCCCGACCGGGAGCAGCTCGAACATCTCGGGGGTCTCCGGGCGACGAACCTTGCGAGGGGGATACATCCCGCCGACCCGCCCGCCGCCGATGAATGACTGGGCGATGAGCCCGTCGGGGCTCTCGGCGCACGTGTACTCGCGGCTGGGCGTCTTCCCCTTCAGACCGTACGGGTCAGCGAGCAGGCCACCCGGCACGTCAAGCGCTCCCATGAGGGTGGGGAGCAGCGTGATGGCCAGGCCGGTCAGCATTGCGTGCTTGTGGGCGGACAGCCCCCGGTACCAGATCACCGAGGCCGGCCGGTGTGGGAGCTCCACGCCGTCGATCTCGATGGTCGCCCCGATCTGGGACGCCTCCCCGTACTCGCGGGCGAGGCGAACGACCGTGGCCGCGGGCACGGTGGTGACCTTCTCCACGTACTCGGGGGTGTAGGTACGAACGTGGTCCTTGAGCCTCTGGAAGCCCGGCTGGACCTCGACGCCGTTCACCTGGTACGTCCCGGTCAGCGCGAAGTCACGCACATCGGCGTCGAACGTCTTCGCCGTTCCCTCGGCGGCGTCCCAGACGAGTGGCTTTTGGTTTTCCCGATCGCGGAGGTACGCGCCGTCCGGGGCGACGAGGTACGGGCCGTTCGTGAAGCGCTTGACGAAGTCACGATCGAAGATGTCGAGCTCGTTGACGAGCTGGTTCACCATGCCCAGGATCAGCGCGGCGTCGGTCCCCGGGCGGATCGGCACCCACTCCTCGGCACGGGAAGCGGCCGGCCCACGAACGGGATCGATCGAGACGATGTGGAGATCGCCTGGACGACGGCCCGCGAGGGTTCGGGCCGCGTGCATGGTGTCGTAGTGCACAACCGACCCGAACTGCGAACCGAACAGCATGATGTACTTCGAATGCACGGGGTCGGGGACGCCCTCGAACGCGTTCTGGTTCATGTAGCTGATCCCGTGCACGTTGTTGCCGCAGAAGATCTGCGCCGACCACGTCGAGTAGCCGGGCGCCCCGAATCCGTTGATGTAGGAGCCGAGCAGCGACCCTCGCAGGTGGTACGCGTCGAATGTGGAGAACAGCAGGCGCTGAGGATTCTCCTCGCGGATCGCCCGCATACGGGCGGCGATGTCGTCGAGTGCCTCGTCCCAACTGATCGGCACGAACCGGGGATCCACCCCGATGCCCTTTTCCGGATTGGTCCGGCGCAGCGGGGTCCTGATCCGGTTGGGATCGCGCAAGCCCTCCATGCCGGCGTCGCCCTTGGCGCAGGTCTTGCCGTGGTTGTGGGGGTTGTCGGGGTCGCCGACGATCTTGTCGACGGCTTCGTCGTCGGTGACATGGGCGAGGATCCCGCACCGGTTCAGGCAGATGATGCAGGAGGAACGGACCCACCCGTCGCCCAACGCGGTCCCACTTCGACGGCCCAGCAACCCGGTGCCGATCGGCGAAGCCGGCGATGTCACGGAGTCCTGCACGGCCCGCTCCCTCTCCCCACGACGACTCAGCATATGAGTCTGGAGAGGACTCAACAGATTGTCAATTTCCCGATCGCCGAGGACGCGGGGGTGCCGTACTGCAGGTCGGTGCCCGCCCGGTCGGATTCCTCCGGGCGGCGGTTCGGACGCTGCAGCGAAATGCCGAATGTCCCCATTGTCGGCTTGACGGTTTGTTGAGCGGCTTCCAAGATAGGCTCATTGGAGCTGCCGTCGCGCGGGCTGCGGCAATATCTGGATGGAGGCGGCGATGGAGTTCACGCTGAATGGCCGCGCAGTGACGGCTGAGCCTCGTGAAGGCGCCAGCCTCCTCGAGTTGCTGCGGGAGGAGTGCGGGCTCCGTTCGATGAAGGACGGCTGCGCGCCGGAGGGCTCGTGCGGTGCCTGCACGGTGATGGTCGAGGGCAAGGCCGTGGTGTCGTGCGCCCAGCCGGCGGCCCGCGCCGCCGGCAAGTCGATCACAACGCAGGAGGGCCTCTCGCCCGAACAGCGCCGGACGTGGGCGGACGCGTTCGTCCTGTCGGGCGCGTCGCAGTGCGGGTTCTGCTCGCCGGGGATCCTCATGAAGGCCGAGGCCATGCTCGCCAAGAACCCCTCGCCCACCCGCGACGAGATCGCCCGCGGCCTGGCCGGGAACCTCTGCCGGTGCACCGGCTACATCAAGATCGTCGACGCGATCGAGCACGCCGCGGCCGCCAAGCGGGGCGAGCCCCTGCCGGAGATCGACCGCAGCGGCCGGGTGGGCTCGCGCTCCGCGCGGTACCAGGGCGACGAGCTGGCGCTCGGCGACAAGCCCTACATCAACGACATGGTCGTGCCCGGGATGCTCCACGGCGCGCTGCGGTTCAGCGACCACCCCCGGGCGAGGGTGCTGAAGATCGACACCTCGAAGGCGGAGGTCCACCCCGGCGTCGTGGCCGTGACCACCTGGCAGGACGTCCCCGGCGAGCGCACGCAGGGAACGATCCAGCGTGACTGGCGTCAGTTCATCGCCGAGGGCGAGATCACGTCCTACGTGGGCGACTTCCTCGCGGCGGTCGCGGCCGACTCGCGCCATGCCGCGCGCGAGGCCGCCGCGCTGATCGAGGTCGACTACGAGGTCCTCGAACCGGTCACCGACCCGTTCGAGGCCCTGAAGCCCGGCGCCCCGCAGGTCGGACCCGAGGGCAACCTGCTGTCGCAGTCCGACGTGAAGCGGGGCGACGCCGACGCCGCGCTGGGGACGGCGGCGCACGTTGTGACCGAGACGTTCCGCACCCAGTGGATCGAGCACGCGTTCCTCGAACCGGAGTCCGCGCTCGCGGTCCCCGAGGAGCCCAACGGCGGCCCGAGGTTCCACGTGTTCTCGCAGGGCCAGGGCGTGTGGGAGGACCGCCACCAGGTCGCGTCCTTCCTCGGCCTGCCGAACGATCACGTACGGGTGACCCAGGTCGCGTGCGGCGGGGCGTTCGGGGCGAAGGAGGACCTCAACGTCCAGGGCCACGCCGCGCTGCTGTCGATGAAGACGGGGCGGCCGGTCCTGCTGACCCTGTCGCGCAAGGAGTCGCTGTTCGTCCACTCCAAGCGCCACCCACTGACGATGGAATACACGGCCGGGTGCGACGCCGAAGGCCACCTGGTCGCACTGAAGGCGCGGATCGTCGGCGACTCGGGCGCGTACGCGAGCGTGGGCATGGCCGTCCTCGAGCGAGCCGCCGGCCACGCGTGCAGCGCGTACAGGATCCCGAACGTCGACGTGGAGGCCCGCGCGGTCTACACGAACAACGTGCCGTGTGGGGCCATGCGGGGGTTCGGCGTCAACCAGACGAACTTCGCCATGGAGGGCATCCTCGACATGCTCGCCGAGGAGGTCGGCCTCGACGGGTGGGAGATCCGGTGGCGGAACGCCGTCGACGTGGGCGACCGGTTCGGCACCGGCCAGCTGCTCGGCGAGGGCGTCGGGCTGAAGCAGACGCTCCTCGCGGTCAAGGACGCGTACTACGGCGCGACGTACGCGGGCATCGCCTGCGGCGTGAAGAACACCGGCATCGGCAACGGCCTCCCCGAGGGCGGCCGCGTGATCCTGCGCCCGGAGCACGACGGGACGGTGACCCTTTTCCACTCGTGGACCGAGATGGGCCAGGGCGTCCACACGGTCCTGGGACAGATGCTCTGCGAGGAGCTGGGGATCCCGCCGGAGAAGGTCACCGTCACGGTCGACACCGAGAAGGAGCTCGACACGGGGCAGACCACGGCCTCCCGGGCCACCACCATGGGCGGGCAGGCGGTCATCCGTGCGGCGGCCAAGCTCAAGGAGGCGCTGGGCGGCGGCAAGCTCGAGGAACTGGCAGAGCAGGAGTTCTACGGCGAGTTCCTGGTCGACTGGACGACCAAGAACGACGCGCCGGAGCCGATCACGCACATCGCGTACGGCTGGGCGACGCAGGTGGCAATCCTCGACGACGACGGCCGCCTCGTGAAGATGGTCGCCGCGCACGACGTGGGCCGCGCGATCAACCCGACGCTCGCCGAGGGGCAGGTGGAGGGCGGGCTGCACATGGGGCTCGGCCATGCGCTGTCCGAGGAGTACGTCATGGAGGGCGGGCGGCCGGTGACCGAGACCCTCAAGTCGCTGAACATCATTCCGCCGCTCGGCATGCCCGAGGTCGAGGTGATCCTGGTCGAGGTTCCCCAGCCCGAGGGCCCCTACGGCGCCAAGGGCGTCGGGGAGGGCCCGCTCGTTCCGACCGCCTCGGCCATGGCCGGGGCGCTCTACCGCTTCGACGGGGTCCGCCGGACGCGGCTGCCGATGAAGGACTCCGCCGCGGCGAAGTTCGCCGTGCCGAAGCTGGCTGCGGCCGGGAGGCGCGAGGCTTGACCGCCGCCGAGGGGGAGACGGGCACGGGGTCCTCCCACGTCCTCGCCGGCGGCACCGTCGTCACCTCGCTCGACCCACCGGCCGTGCAGGCCGGCTCGGTGCTGGTCCGCGACGGCCGGGTGGCGGGCGTGGGGGCGTTCGACGCGGGCGACGCCCGCACCGTCGACTGCTCGGGCTGCCTCATCGTCCCCGGGAACGTCTGTGCGCACCACCATCTGTACTCGGCCCTCGCCAGGGGGATGCCGTACACCCTCGAGCCGCCGGAGAATTTCGTGCAGATCCTGCAGCGGATCTGGTGGCGGCTGGACCGGGCGCTCGACGACGACATGAACCGGGCGTCCGCGCTGGTGGGGGGCGCCGACGCCCTGCTTGCGGGGACCACGACGATCATCGACCACCACGCGTCCCCGAACGCCATCGAGGGCTCGCTCGACATCTACGCCGACGCGCTGGAGTCGCTCGGGGCCCGGTCGGTCCTGGCCTACGAGGTCACCGACCGCGACGGCCCGGAGCGGGCCGCCGCCGGCGTCGAGGAGAACCGGCGGTTCCTCAAGCAGGACCGGCCGCTCGCGCGCGGCATGGTCGGCGCGCACGCGTCGTTCACGATGTCGGACGACACGGTGGCGGCGTGCGTCGACGTCGCCCGGGAGGCCGAGAGCGGCATCCACGTCCACGTTGCGGAGGACGCTGCCGACGAGGCCGACAGCGTGGCCCGGTGCGGCCGGCGGGTGGTCCCGCGGCTCGCGGCGCTCGGCGCCATCGACGAACGGTCGCTCCTGGCGCACTGCATCCACCTGGAGGAGGAGGAGCTCGAGATCGTCCGAACCCTCAGCGCGACGGCGGTGCACAACCCGCGTTCGAACATGAACAACGCCGTCGGGCACGCGCCGGTGGGGTCGTTCCCGCGCCTCGCGCTCGGGACGGACGGGATCGGGGGCGACATGTTCGCGGAGTCGCAGGCGGGGTTCTGGCGGGCGCAGGAGGCCGGCGACTCGGTTGGCGGGCCCCAGTGGGTGCTCGACCGGCTCGCGGAGTCGGCGCGGTTCGCCGGGCGGGTGTTCTGGGAGCCGTTGTTCGGCCGGATCGAGCCCGGCGCCCCGGCCGATCTGGTCGTCCTCGCGTACGAGCCCCCGACGCCCCTCACGGCCGAGAACCTGGCCGGGCACTGGGCGTACGGGCTTTCGGCGCGGATGGTTCGCGACGTGATGGTAGCGGGGGAGTGGGCGGTTCGGGACCGCTCACTCGGGCGGGCCGACATGGAGGAGGTCGCCGCACGGGGCGCCGAGCAGGCCGCGCGGCTGTGGGACCGGCTGGCGGAGATCGAGGTGCACCCGTTCGAGCCCGCGGGGTGAACGGACACACGGGGGGAGGCACGACATGGCGGTGACGAGCGAGGGCCGCGTCGCCCTGTACCTGCAGGACGCGCACCCGATCCGCGACGGGATGCGGTACACGCAGCTCGCGGAGGAACGCGGGTTCGAGGCGGTCTGGCAGGCCGAGAGCCGCCTGGTCCGCGAGGCCACGGTTCCCATGGCGGCGTTCGCCGCGGTGACCGACCGGATCAAGGTGGGCAGCGGCGTCGTGAACAACTGGACCAGGAACGTCGGTCTGCTGGCGGCCACGTTCTCCACGCTCGACGACCTTGCGCCCGGCCGGGTGATCCTCGGCATCGGCGCCTGGTGGGACCCGCTGGCGCAGAAGGTGGGCATCACCCGTTCGAAGCCGCTCAGGGCCATGCGCGAGACCGTCGAGACGTGCCGTCGCCTGCTGGCCATGGAGCGCGTCACGATGCACGGGGAGTTCGTCGACGTCGACGACATCGAGATCGACATCGTGCACGGGGACCGTTCGCCGAAGGATGTGCCGATCTACATCGGGGCGACCGGGATGCAGATGATGGAGCTGGCCGGAGAGATCGCCGACGGCGTGGTGCTGAACTACCTGGTGGGGCCGGCCTACAACACGACCGCCCTCGAGCACCTCGCGGCCGGTGCGGCGAAGTCCGGGCGGACGGTGGAGGACATCGACCGGCCGCAGCTGGTGGTGTGTTCGCTGGACGAGGACCGCGAGGTCGCGCTCGACAGGGCCCGCGAGCTCGTCACGCAGTACCTCGGCCAGCAGCCGCACATCATGAAGGCGTCAGGCGTCGACCAGTCGCTGCTCGACGAGATCGGCAAGGTGCTCACGTGGCCGGCATCGGAAGAGGAGATCCACACGGCGATGAAGCTCGTGCCGGACGAGGTCGTGCAGCTCATCACCGCGAGCGGAACGCCGGACGAGTGCCGGGCCAAGGTCCGCGAGTACGTCGACAACGGCTGCACGTGCCCGATCCTGTACCCGCTCGGCCCGGACGTGACGGCCATGCTCGACGCGTTCGCGGAGGGGAAGTTCTGATGGCCGCGCGAACGCCGTTGCGGCCGGCATCGTCCGGGAACGGCACGCGCTGATGGAGGTCGTCCTGCCGGCGACGCTCGAGGAGGCGCTCGAGGCCAAGCGGGAGATGCCCGAGGCAAGGGCCATCTGCGGCGGCACCGACCTGATGGTGGAGCTGAACTTCGACAAGGGCCGGCCGTCCGGCCTGATCGATGTGTCGCGCCTGCCCGAGCTCCGCGAATGGCGGCGGGAGAACGGTTCGATCTTCCTGGGATCCGGGGTGACGTATGCGCGGATCGTGCGGGAGCTGCCGTGGGTGACGTCGCTGGTGCAGGCCTCCCGTTCGGTCGGCTCGCCCCAGATCCGCAACCGGGGAACGGTCGGCGGCAACCTCGGCACCGCGTCCCCGGCGGGCGACGCCCTGCCCCCGCTCGCCGTGCACGAGGCGGAGGTGGTGTTCGGCCGGGCCGGCGGGTCGACCCGAACGGTCCCGTTCCCGGAGTTCATGAGCGGGCCGAAGCGGCACGTCGGCGAGCCCGACGAGCTGATCCTCGGCGCGCGGTGGCCGATGATGCACGGCGTGGGGACCTTCTCGAAGATCGGGACCCGCAACGCCATGGTCATCTCGGTCGCCGCGCTGGCGATGGTGCTCGACGAGGGCACGAGGCAGGTCCGCGTCGCCCTGGGCTCGGTGGGTCCGGTCATCCTCCGCGCCCCCGACGCCGAGGCGTACGCGGCGCAGGCGCTCGACTGGAGCGACCGTGGGGCGCCGCTCGCGGACGGCGTGGCGGAGGAGTTCGGGCGGCTCACCGCGGAGGCGGCCCGGCCCATCGACGACGTGCGCGGGTCGGCCGCGTACCGGCGGCACGCGGTCGGGGTGCTCGCCCGTCGCTCGCTGGCCTGGTGCGTGGACGACCGGCGCCGGCGCGCCGCGAGTGAGTCGCCCGGCGGCGATACGGATTCGAAGACGGAGTCGGGCCCGGGTTCGGGTTGAAGCTTCAGGAGGCGGAGAGGTTGGTTCGACTGACGGTGAACGGCGAGGAGCGTGAGGCGGACGTCTGGCCCGGGGCCAGCCTGCTGTTCATGCTCCGCGACCACCTCGGCCTGCCCGGATCGAAGAACGCCTGCGAACAGGGCGAGTGCGGGTCCTGCTCGGTGTGGATGGACGGCGAGCTCGTGTGTTCGTGCCTGGTCCTGGCCGCGCAGGCCGAGGGCCTCGAGGTGCGAACCGTGGAGGCCCTGGCCTCGGACGGCGACCTGCACCCGGTGCAGCAGGCGTTCGTCGACGCGGGGGCGGTGCAGTGCGGGTTCTGCACGCCCGGCCTGGTGGTCGCGGTGACCGACCTGCTCGACCAGGACCCCGACCCGGACGACGCCACGATCCGCGAGGCCCTCTCCGGGAACCTCTGCCGCTGCACGGGCTACCAGAAGATCATCGACGCGGTGCACCTCGCCGCGAGCCGGGAGACCGCGCGGTGACCACGCTCCTCATCCGGGGCGCCGAGGTCGCCGCGACGATGGACGACGGCGGCACCGAGGTGGCCGGCGGTTCGATCCTCGTCCGCGACGGGGCGATCGAATGGGTCGGCTCGTCGGCCGAGCTGCCGTCCGATGCCGGCGAACCGGACGAGGTCGTCGACGCCGCGGGCTGCGTGGCCGTCCCGGGCCTGGTGAACACCCACCACCACCTCTATCAGGTGCTCACGCGGGTCCGGGTCCCAGACGGCGGGCTCTTCCGCTGGCTGACCGAGCTGTACCCGGTCTGGGCGGGGGTCGACGAGGAGTGGACGCGGACGGCCGCCGCGGTCGGCCTGGCCGAGCTGGCGCTCGCCGGCTGCTCGACCTCGACCGACCACCACTACGTGTTCCCGGACGGGGTCGGCGACCTCCTGGCCGCGGAGATCGAGTCCGCGCGAGCGGTGGGTATCCGGTTCCACCCCTGCCGGGGCTCGATGGACCTGGGCGCGCGCGACGGCGGTCTCCCGCCGGACTCACTGGTGCAGGACCGGGACACGATCCTCGAACAGACCGAGGAGGCGGTGGCCCGATTCCACGACCCGGCGACGGGGTCGATGCTCCGGATCGCGGTGGCGCCCTGCTCGCCGTTCAGCGTGACCACCGAGCTCATGAAGGAATCGGCGGCCCTGGCCAGGCGGCACGAGCTCCGGCTCCACACGCACATCTCCGAAGCGCTCGACGAGGACGACTTCTGCATGGAGAAGTTCGGGGTTCGGCCGATCGAGCTGCTCGAGGACCTGGAGTTCCTCGGGTCGGACGTGTGGCTCGCGCACGGCGTGCACCTGTCGGACGGCGATGTCGCGAAGCTGGCCGCCACCGGGACCGGCGTCGCGCACTGCCCGTCGTCCAACCTCCGCCTCGCGAGCGGGATCGCGCGCGTGCACGACCTCCTCGACGCGGGGGCGCCGGTCGGGCTCGGCGTGGACGGCAGCGCGTCGAATGATTCGAACGACCTCCTGGCCGAGGCACGGCAGGCCATGCTGGTGGCCCGGGCCTCGATGGTCCCCGCGGCGTTGTCGGCCCGCGAGGCGCTGCGCATCGCCACCCGGGGCGGCGCCCGGTGCCTGGGCAGGGAGGACGAGATCGGCTCGCTGGAGCCCGGCAAGCGCGCCGACGTGGCGCTGTTCGACGTGACCGGGCTGCCGTTCGCCGGCGCAGCGGACATGGTCGCCGCGCTCGCGTTCTGCGCGCCGCAGCGGGTCCGGGACCTGTTCGTGGAGGGTCGCCGGGTTGTGGCCGGGGGCCGGCTGACCGGCATGGACGAGGAACGGCTGGCGGCCGACGGCCACCGGGTGGCGCGGCGGATCGCCGCGGGAGCGGGAGCATGAGGGCGAGGACGAGCGGGGCAGCCGACACGCGGGCGAGGTCGAGGACGACTGAGACTCGAACGACCGAACCGCGCGTCGGCCACGGCGTCGGCGTCTCGGCGCCCCGGGTGGACGGCGTGCCCAAGGTCCAGGGAAAGTTCGCGTTCGCGAGCGACCTGTGGGCCGAGAACATGCTGTGGGGCCACACGGTCCGATCGCCGTTCGCCCACGCGAAGGTCCTGTCGATCGACACGTCCGAGGCGTTGCGCGCGCCCGGCGTGAAGGCCGTCCTCACCATGGAGGACGTCCCGGGCAAGCGGACGTTCGGTCTCGAGTTCTCCGATCAGCCGGTGATGGCGGACCGGGTCGTGCGGTACGCGGGCGAGCCGGTGGCCGTGCTCGCCGCCGAGACCCCCGAGCAGGCCCGCCGGGCCGGCGACCTCGTGCGCGCCGAGTACGAGGAGCTGCCGGTCGTGAGCGACGCGGTCGCGGCGCTCGACCCCGACTCCCCGAAGCTCCACGAGTTCGGGAACGTCCTCCGCCACGTCCACGTCGTCCACGGCGACCCCGACGCGGATGCCGAGGTGTGGGTCGAGGGGTACAGCGAGACGGCCATGCAGGACAACGCGCCGCTCGGGCCCGAGGGCGGCCTGGCCATCCCGGCCGAGGACGGCGGCGTGGACCTCTACGTCAACACCCAGTGGCTCCATGTGGACCTCCAGCAGATCGCGCCGTGCCTCGGGCTGCCGGAGTCGAAGGTCCGCATCACGCTCGCGGGGATGGGGGGCGCGTTCGGCTCGCGGGAGGACGTCCACCTGCAGATCCACGCCTGCATGCTCGCCCTTCGCACGGGCCGGCCGGTGAAGATGTCGTTCGGACGGGAGGAGTCGTTCGTCGCGCACAAGAAGCGCCACCCGTCGAGGATCTGGATGCGCATCGGCGCGAATCGCGACGGCACGTTGGTGAACGTCCACGCCCGCATGCTCATCGACGGCGGCGCGTACGCGTCGTCCTCGCCGGCGGTCATCGCGAACGCGACGACGTTCCTGACCGGGCCCTACGAGGTGCCGAACGCGTTGCTCGACGGAACGGCGGTCTACACGAACAACCCGCCGTGCGGTGCGATGCGGGGGTTCGGCGCGCCGCAGACCTGCTTCGCCGGCGAACGACTGATGGACGAGCTGGCCGACGAGCTCGGGATGGACCGGGTGGAGCTGCGGCGCATGAACGCCCTGCACACGGGCTCCGTCCTGCCGACCGGGCAGGTCATCCGGGGGAGCGCGCCGGCGCTCGAGTGCCTCGACGCCGTGGCGTCGATCCCGGAGCCGCCGATGGAGCAGGCGACCGGGCGCGACGCCATCGGGTACCCCGGCGGCGCGGGGAACGTCAGCCGCGGCGAGTCGCTGAAGCGCGGCGTCGGCTGGGCGCTGGGCTACAAGAACATCGCCTACAGCGAGGGGTTCGACGACACCTCGGAGGTTCGGGTCACGCTGTCGGCCGGGCCGGACGGGCCGGTCGCGTCGATCGACACGGCCGCGGTCGAATGCGGCCAGGGCCTGCTCACCGTGCTCGGCCAGATCGCCCGCGAGGAGCTGCAGATCGAGGAGATCGTCTTCGAACCGCACGACACCGTGGGGATCGGATCGGCGGGCTCGACGTCCGCGTCCCGACAGACGTTCATCACCGGCGGCGCGCTGCAGCTGGCCTGCCGGGAGGTCCGGGAGGAGCTGTTCCAGCGGGCCAGCGGCGCGGCCGAGGCGGGGGCGTCGTTCGAGCTCCGGGACGGCAGGGTCGTGACGGCCGACGACGGCCGCCTGGTGGCCTCCATCGAGGACCTGGTCCGGGAGCCGGTCTCCCGGGCCGCGGTGTTCCACCATCGCAGGACCGACCCGTTCGACGCGAACGGCCAGGGCGACATCCACGTGATGTTCGCGTTCGCGTGCGAGCGCGCGGTGGTCGAGGTGGACACCGACCTCGGGCTGGTGCGCGTGCTGCAGATCGCGGCCGCGCAGGACGTCGGGAAGGCGCTGAACCCGCAGCAGGTGCACGGCCAGATCGAGGGCGGGACGGCGCAGGGACTCGGCCTCGCCCTGATGGAGGAGGTCCAGCTGCTGGACGGGGTGATCCGCAACGCCTCGTTCACGGACTACCTCATCCCGACCATCCTCGACGTCGCCCCGGTGGAGGCGATCCTGATCGAAGAGCCCGAACCGGACGTGCCGTTCGGCGCGAAGGGCGTCGGCGAGCCTGCGACGATCGTTGCGACGGCCGCGGTCGTTGCGGCGATCCGCGACGCCACCGGGCTCGAGCTGAACCGGGCGCCGGTGACGACGGACGACATCGTGGGGCTCCGGCAGCCGGTGGACGGAGGGCCGATGCCGCCCGCGCCGGACGTGCCGTGGCAGGTGTCCGTCCCGGAGCTGCACGGGTTCGGGCTGGGACAGCAGGAGCTGATGAAGTAGGTGTCGGCCCGCGCCGTTGGGCGCGGGCCGAGGTGGGGAGCCGGGTTCGGCCACGCCCCTCGCGGGGCGCGGCCGGGAGGAGATGAGGACCATGGACCGTTCGAGCTTCACCGGGAAGGACTACATCGAGACGTCCGACTGGACGACCGAGGAGATCGACGAGGCGGTCACCGTCGCGCGCGAGCTCAAGGCGAAGCGCAAGGCGGGGGAGAAGACCCAACTGCTCGACGACAAGACGCTGTTCATGCTGTTCCTGGACAAGTCGACCCGCACGCGGAACGCGTTCGAGGCCGGCATGGCGCAGCTGGGCGGGCACGGGATCTTCCTGGATGCCGACAAGACCCAGGTCGCGCACGGGGAGAGCCCGAAGGACATGGGCATCATCCTGTCGCGGTACGGCGAGGGGCTGGCCATCCGCCACGACCTCGTTCCCTACGAGGGGAACAAGTGGATGCGGGAGGTCGCCAAGTGGGCCGACATCCCGATCATCAACCTGCAGTGCGACGTCGACCACCCGACGCAGACGCTCGCCGACCTCATGACGCTTCGCGAGCAACGCGGCGAGAACCTGCGGGGTCTCAAGATGGCCGTCTCCTGGGCGTACGCGCCCTCCTACGCGAAGCCGCTATCGGTGCCGCAGGGCCTCGCGATGCTGATGCCCCGCTACGGGATCGACGTCGTGGTCGCCCACCCTCCGGGCTGGGAGCTCATGCCGGAGACGATCGAGAAGGCGAAGAAGGCCGCGGCGGACGGCGGGGCATCGTTGACCTTCACGAACTCGATGGAGGAGGCGTTCGAGGGAGCCGACGTCGTGTACCCGAAGTCGTGGGGGCGGCTCGACGCGTTCTCCGACGAGTCCGCGCGCGGGGCGACCGAGTACGCGAACTGGATCTGCGACGTCGAGAAGATGCACCTGGCGTCCGACGACGCGCTGTACATGCACTGCCTGCCGGCCGACCGGGGCACCGAGGTGACCGACGAGGTCATCGACGGCCGCTGGAGCGTGGTGTTCGACGAGGCCGAGAACCGCATGCACACTGGCAAGGCCCTGTGCGCGCTGACGATGGGCGGGTTCAAGGGGTAGCCGAAACCGGCTCGCCGGCCCTTTCTGCGGGCGGCTCAACTGCCGTCCTGCCTCCCGCTGGACTCATGAAGGCGCGACCCGGATAGGCTTGACTACCAATGGATGGTGAGGAAAGGGCGGATCGGGATGCCGAGTCCGGCTCCCCGATGCAGTCCGCGGCCGGCGAGCCGTCGAAGCGCCTCGCGTGCCCCGTGTGTGGGTCGACCCGGACGCAGCCGTTCCTGCATGCCGGGCCGGCAGCCCGGGTGAACATGAAGTGCAACGACTGCGGGAATCTGTTCAAGGATCCGCACCTCCGCCGGTAGGTCGCGACAGGCGGGCCGGGCGGCAGCGACCAGACCCGGAAACAGGGCATGATCAGGGGACGGTGCACTCCGCCGGCTCGGCCGCAGCCTGCCAGAGGGTCTGCGCCACGTCGATCGAGTCAGCTCGGACGTCCGCGTCACGGCCGAGGTCCCAGACGATCCGAACGTGGCCGAAGCGCTCGAGGCCGTTTTGAGGCGAGGCTGATGTGGCGAGGACCGATGCAGTGCTCAGGACCGGGACGCGCTCGTACGATAGGTCGCGAGGAGCATGTCCGTCGGAGCGTGGTACCAGCTCACGTCCGTCCCGTCCTCGTTGTCCGGCTGCCGCCTACGGGAACGGCTCGGCGACGCGTCGGCGCCCTGCGGATGGCGGCAACCAGGACCGCGGCGGCGAAGCAGCTCGCAGCGGCGAACAACATCGGTGTGTCGAGGCGCCACGGCGGCATCGCGAGCGCATCTTGGCGGCAGGCGTCGAACGCGGTCGTCTCCTCGCCCGACGGGCCGAACTGCGCCGTGCACTCCTTCTCGGCCCACGATTCCGGTTCCATCTGCCGCCGAGGGCCGGACGCGGACGTGAAGGAGGACGCCAATGCGGGCATTGTCAGGAGCAGCCCGCCGAGGATCAGAATGAACATCATTGCGTCGCCCAACCTGCCCTCCCCGCGCACGGTCCCGACCATAGGCGGGCGTCAGGTCCGGGGGAAGCGACACGGTGAGGTGGCACCGGTTCTCAATGCCCTTACGACGTTCCCGCCACAAGCCGACTTGACAATCGAACGCGTGTTCGACTAAAATCGGGTCTCTCCCCCGACCGACTCTTGAGGTTGGGACCCAGGAATGAACGAAGCCCGCTCCGACGAGCGAATCGTCGAAGGCATGGACGGCATGCACGCGCTTGCGTGTTCGGCGTTGCGGCGACTGTTCGGATTCGTTGCCGAGGCCGACCGAGGCGAGCTGTGGCGGTCGTATGGCGCCCGGGACATGGCCCACTGGCTGTGGATGCGGTTCGGGCTGTCCGACTGGAAGGCGCGGAGGTGGATCGCCGCTGCCCATGCGCTGGAACTCCTGCCGTTGACTGCCGCGGCGTTCGCCCGTGGGGAGATCGGCGTCGACCAGGTCGTCGAGCTGACCCGCCTCGCCACGCCGGAGACCGAGGCGCAACTGCTCCCGTGGGCGCGGAACGTGTCGAGCGGGGCGATTCGCGCCCGGGCGGACCGCGCGCTGCGGGAGTCCGCCGAGGAGGTTCGGGTGATCGAGCGGGACCGGCGGCTGACGTGGTGGTGGTTCGACGAGGGGAAGCGGTTCGGCCTCGAGGCCGAGCTTCCCGCGGCGCAGGGGGCGGTCGTGGCACGGGCATTGACGCGGATCGCCGACTCGGTGCCCGTGCTGCCCGGCGAGGAGGAACCGCTCTTCGCGGACGCCCGCCGCGCCGACGCCCTGGTCGCGCTCGCATCCTCGCGTATCGCCGCCGATCCCGACCCGGACCGGGCGACGGTGGTCGTGCACGCCTCGGTCGATCCGCTCGGGGCTCCCGACACGGGATTCGAGATCGAGGACGGGCCCCCGATCCCGGCGGCGAGCGCCGCTCGGCTGCTGTGCAACGCACGCTCCCAGACGGTCCTCGAGAACTCCGCGGGCACGGCGGTCGGGCTGGGTCGGATGACCCGGGTACCGTCCGCGTGGATGGTTCGCCAGGTTCGGCATCGCGATCGCGGGTGCACGTTCCCGCGGTGCGGGAGCCGGCGGTTCACCGAGGCCCATCACATCGTCTGGTGGGAGCACGGCGGCCGCACCGACCTCCACAATCTCACGCTCGTCTGCGGGTTCCACCACAAGCTCGTCCACGAACACGGGTGGAGCATCCGCCGGGGTTCAGGCGGGGACGTGGGGTGGTTCCGGCCGGACGGAACCCGCTTCGAATCCGGGCCCGCGCCACCGGCGGGCAAATCTGTCACCGAGGTTCTTCAGGCTGGCTGAATGGCCACCTCCCAACCGCGGCCGGGGAAGCGTTGCGCCACGCCGCGGGCCGAGCAGGGGTGGCGCGGACCGCTGCTAGACTCGCCGTACCGATGAGAACCCTCTGACTGACGACGACTGAGCACCGGACGCGCCCGCCAGTTCGGCTGCTTGCGCTGTCCACCGCCGACCTTCGGAGCTGGTTCCCATGATCACCCCACCCACCACCGCAGTCCGCCGCCTGGCGTTCGCGCGCGCCATCTCCCTGACCGGCGGCGCGGCCTCGTTCGCCGCACTGAACTTCGCCATCTACCAGCGGACCCAATCCGCCACGTGGGTGGCGGCCGCGCTGTTCCTCACGTTCGGGACGGTGGGGTTCGTCGGGCTGTTCGCGGGGATGCTGGGCGACCGGTTCGATCGCAAGCGCGTGATGATCATCTCGGATCTCGCCGGCGCCGTGTGCTTCGCCGCCATGGCGTTCGTGCACGATCCGGTGTGGCTGCTCTTCGTGGCGTTCCTCTCCGCGCTGGCCGAGTCGCCGTTCCTCGCCGCATCGGCCGCCGCCATCCCGAACCTCGTCGAGGAGGACCGCATCGCGTGGGCCAACGGCCTCCTCGGCGTCGGACGGAACGTCGGCATCCTCATCGGGCCGCTGATCGGCGGCGCGCTCGTCGGCACGATCGGCGCGGGGGCGGTGTTCGGGCTGAACGCCGTGTCGTTCGTCGTTTCGGCGGCTCTCGCGTGGTCGGTGCACGGGAACTTCGCGGGCGCCCGGACGGGGAAGGACGAGCACACGGGTGTCTCGGCCGGAGTGCGGTTCATCGCGCGCGACCGAGTGCTGCGGTCGATCGCCCTCGCGTGGGTCGCGATCGCCGGCGGACTCGGGATGTCGATGGTGGCCGACGTTCCGCTGGTGAACTACTTCGGCGCGGGTGGGGTCGGGTACGGCGTGCTGATCGCCGCCTGGGGGGGCGGGTCGATCGTGGGTTCGCTGCTCGGACGGCTCCTGAGCCGCCGCACCGAGCCGCTCGCCTTCGTGGCCGGCTCCGGTCTGATCGCCGTGACGGGCATCCTGGCGGGGTTGTCGCCGTGGTTCGTCGGCGTGCTGGTCGTGCTGTTCTTCATGGGGATCGGCGACGGAACCGCGGTCGTGTCGCAGCAGGGCATCATGCAGCGGCGGACGCCCGACGCCGTTCGGAGCCGGGTCGCGGCCGCGTTCGAGGCGGTCGTCAACATCTCGATGGCGCTGTCCTACGTGGTCGCCGGGCCGGTCGTCGCGTGGCTCGGGCCGAGGGGGACCTACGTGCTGGGTGGAGCGATCAGCCTGCTCGCCGTCGTTGCGGCGGTGCCGATGCTCGAGGCCCGGCGCGAGCCCGACCGGGGCGAGGAGCGGACGACCCGGACCGGCGACGCAGCGTCGCTGCTCCTGGGCGACGCGTCGGGAGCGGGCGACGCGTCAGGAGCCGGCTACCCGGCGGGCTCGTCAGACCCGGCCGACGCCTCGTCGGAGGGGACCGAGACCGAGACCACCGTCTCCACGCGGTAGCCGCTCGAACGGAGCGCCGCCGATCCGCCGCGGTCGAGCGCGAGGACGATGCACGCCACCGTGCAACCCTGGCGTTCGACCGCCTTCGCGGCGGCCTCGACCTGATGGCCGGTCGTGCTGACGTCCTCGATCAACGCGACGACCGCGCCGGGGTCCGGATAGCCCTCGACCTGGGACCTGGTCCCGTACGACTTGGGTTCCTTGCGCACCACGATCATCGGCAGGCCGGACCCCAGCGCGACGGCCGACAGCAGCAGGGTGGCCGCGCCCTCGGGCGCCGCGAGGTGCGTCACCGCGTCGGGGAGCAGCGCGCGGACCCGTTCGGCCACCTCCCGCAGGAGCGCGGGATCGGCCAGGAAGCGGAACTTGTCGAAGTACACGGTCGAACGCCGTCCGCTCGACAGCACGAAGTCGCCGTGCAGCTCGGACACGTCGAGCAGGCGTTGGACGAGGTCGCCGGGCCGGGAATCGGCGGGCGTCGCGTCAGGTCCGGTGGTCACGGCGCGGTAGCATAGGCCCCCGACATGGGCATGTACCGCGCGCTCCGGCCGCTCGTCTTCGCGGCGCCACCGGAGACGGCCCATCGCATCGCCGGCTCCCTCCTCGAGCTCCCGTTGCCGTGGGATCGCATCGGCGGTGCGCTCGACGATCCCGCGCTCCGGACCTCGCTCGCCGGCATCGGGCTTCGCAATCCGATCGGACTGGCCGCAGGATTCGACAAGCGATGTGCGGTGCTGGGCCCGCTCGGTCGGTTGGGGTTCGGCTACGTGGTCGGGGGAACGATCACGTCGAAGCCGCGCGAGGGCAATCCCCGACCCCGCATCGCGCGGTTCCCCTGCCGCGGCGCCATGGTGAACTCGATGGGCCTGCCGAACCCCGGGCCCCGCGCGGCCGCCGCGGCGTTGCGCGCCGGAGCCCGGACGGCACCGCGCTTCGTCAGCCTCGCCGACGAGGACGAGGACGACGTGCTCGGGAGCTTCGCCCTCATCGAGCCGCTCGCCGACGCCGTCGAGCTCAACGCGAGCTGCCCCAACGTCTCCTGGGGCCGCGACCGCGACACGGAGCAGCACCTGCACCGGCTGACCAGCGCCCTCGTCGCGCGGACCACCAAGCCGCTCGTCGTGAAGCTGCCGCCGTTCACCCCCGGGCGGCCGGCCGAGCGCGACGCGGTCGTGGCGCTGGCCGGCGCGGCCGCGGCAGCGGGCGCGGCGGCCCTGACCTGCTCGAACACCCGGCCTGTGGCCGACCGCCGGCAGGCGGTCGGGCGCGGAGGACTCTCCGGCCGCCCCCTGTTCGCCGGGACGCTCGAGGCGGTCGCCACGGCCGTGGCCGAGACCGGGCTGCCGGTGAACGCGTGCGGCGGGATCACGACCGCGGCCGACGCGGTGGCCTGCCTGGAGGCGGGCGCCACGACCGTCCAGATCTACACCTCGCTGATCTACGAGGGGCCGCGGATCCTCCACGACCTCACCGCCGGGCTGGCGTCGGCGCTCCGCGACCGTCGCGCGACGCCAGCCGACGCAGCGGCCTGACCGTCCCGCGCGATCCGTGCGACCCCGCGCGGACGCGTCCACGCGGCGGCCTGACCGACCCGCCTGGCGGTGCGACGCCGCGGACAACGCGGGCCCGCGGCGACCGACGGGCGGTCGTTGCGCCCGCCGCGCGGCGCGGGCCAGAATGGCCCGCCCGGGGCCGACGACGGCCCCGATCCAGGGGGCGCCCCAGTGACCCGACCATCCGTCGAAGCCGAACCACCGCACGCCGACCGGGCAACCGGCCAGCAGCCGTCCGCGCAGCAGCTGGCCGCGCGGCAGCCGTCCGCCCGGTCCGAGCCGGCCCCGGCGGTCCGGCTCGAGGGCATCGTCAAGCGGTTCGGCGAGGTCGCCGCGGTCGCGGGGGTCGACCTCCAGATCCGGGCGGGGGAGTTCTTCTCGCTGCTGGGCCCCTCCGGCTCGGGCAAGACCTCGTGCCTGCGGATGATCGCCGGGTTCGAGTACCCGACCGAGGGACGCATCCACCTCGACGGCGAGGACGTCACCGACCTCCCGCCCAACCGACGTGACGTCAACACGGTGTTCCAGGACTACGCGCTGTTCCCGCACATGACGGTCGGTGAGAACGTCGAGTACGGCCTCCGCGTCCGCAAGGTCCCGAAGGAGGAACGCCGCGCCCGCGCCGCGGAGGCGCTCGAGATGGTCCGTCTGGAGGGGTACGACGACCGGACGCCGGCCCAGCTCTCCGGGGGGCAGCGGCAGCGCGTGGCGCTGGCCCGCGCGCTCATCAACCGGCCGAAGGTCCTGCTGCTCGACGAGCCGCTCGGCGCGCTCGACCTCAAGCTCCGCCAGCAGATGCAGATCGAGCTGAAGGGCATCCAGGGCGACGTGGGGCTGACGTTCCTCTACGTGACGCACGACCAGGACGAGGCGCTCACGATGAGCGACCGGATCGGCGTGATGAACCTCGGCCGGATCGAGCACGTCGGCACGCCGGCCGAGGTGTACGAGGAACCCGCGACCGGGTTCGTGGCGGGGTTCGTCGGCGTGAGCAACGTGTTGTCGGGCGCCCCCGCCGAGGCCATCACCGGCTCGCCGCACGCGTTCACCATCCGGCCGGAGAAGATCGCGATGGCCGACCCGGACGAGGCGGTGCCGGACGGGCGTTCCACGGTGACGGGACACGTCCGCGAGGTTGTCTATCTGGGGGCCTCGACTCGCTACATCGTGGCGCTCGACCCGGGCGGGGAACTGGTGGTTACTCAGCAGAACCTGGCGACGTCGTCGATGGAGGCCCTGCACGTGCAGGGCAAGGCGGTCCGTCTGTCGTGGGACGCGCGGCTCAACCGGCCCGTCGAGGCGTCCGCGCCGGGCGGAGACGGGCCGGACGGAACCCAAGGGGGTGGCGGATGAGGGGAGGACGAGCGCTGCTCGCCCTGGCATCGGTGCTCGCCGTGGTGGCCACGGCATGCGGCGGCGGGGGAGGGGGAGGCGGCGGCCCCAGTCCGGCGTCGTCGATCGGCAAGGGCGAGGGCAAGCTCAACCTGATCGCGTGGGCCGGCTACGTGGAGGACGGATCCTCACCCGGAGGGAAGGACTTCGACTGGGTGCACCCGTTCGAGCAGCAGACCGGCTGCCAGATCACGGTCAAGTACGCGGACAGCTCGGACGAGATGGTGTCGCTGATGCGGCAGGGCGGCGGGAGCGTGTACGACGGCGTGTCGGCCTCGGGCGACGCGTCGAACCGCCTGATCGCGGGCGGTGACGTGGCGCCGGTGGACATCAGCCTGTTCCCCGACTACTCAGACGTGCTCCAGCCGCTCCAGGCGCCGCCGCACAACACCGTGAAGGGCGTGCACTACGGCGTGCCGTACATGTACGGGCCGAACTTCCTGATGTACAACTCCGACCTCGTCAAGCCGGCGCCCACCAGCTGGGACGTCACGTGGGAGCCCACGCTGAACGGTCAGCCCAACCCGTATGCCGGCAAGATCACCGGCTACGACGTCCCGATCTTCATCGCGGACGCGGCGGTGTACCTGAAGGCCCACCAGCCGAACCTCGGCATCACCGACCCGTACGAGCTCACCGAGGATCAGCTGACAGCGGCCGTCGGCCTGATCAAGCAGCAGAAGGCGCTGGTGTCGAAGTACTGGTCGCTGTACACCGACGAGATCGACGGCTTCGAGAACGGCGACATGGTGGCCGGCACGGCGTGGCCGATCAACCTGTCCACGATCGAGCTCGACGGCAAGGTGAAGGTCGGCGAGGTCGTTCCCTCCGAGGGCGTCACCGGGTGGGCCGACACGTGGATGATGTCCGCGCACGCACAGCACCCGAACTGCATGCTCGAGTGGATGAAGTACACGCTGCAGCCCGAGGTCCAGAGCCAGGTGGCGCTGTGGTACGGCGCGGCCGCGTCGAACCCCAAGGCCTGTCCGCTGCTGAAGCAGGCGCTGGGGAAGGACGCCGACCTGGCCAACACGGTCCGGTACGGCGAGTGCGGCGACGTCGGCTTCCTGAAGTCGATCTACCTGTGGAAGACGCCCCAGGCCGACTGCGGGAACGGCAAGACCGACTGCACGGACTACTCCGAGTGGCAGGACAAGTGGACGGAGGTCCGCGCGGCGTAGCAGGGGAGGGCGGGCCGGGCTCGCGCTGATCGCGGCCCGGCCCGCGCCCCACGCCGGCGCCCGGCCATGGCCACCAGCCTCCAGGAGCGCCCTCCGCCGGCGGCGCCGCCGGCCGGGCGGGGGGCGGAGGCGCCGCCGGGTTCCCATCGCCGGCTGAAGCTGTTCGGGCTGCTGCTCCCGTCGCTGGGGTGGATGCTCGTCGTCTACCTGGGGTCGCTCGTCGTGCTGTTCATGGCGGCGTTCTGGCGGCTGGACTCGTTCACCGGGCTCGTCGTGCACCAGTGGGGGTTCGGGAACTTCACGAAGATCTTCACCCGGTCCGTCTACCTGATCACGGCGGGCCGGACGCTCGGAATGGCGGTCGCCGTCACGATCACCGACATCGCGCTGGCGCTGCCGATCGCGTACTACGCGGCCCGGATGGCCTCGCCGCGGGCCCGGTCGGTGATCCTGCTCGCCGTGGTGCTGCCGCTGTGGAGCAGCTACCTGGTCCGCGTGTTCGCCTGGCGGGTGATCCTGTCCTCCCACGGGCTGCTCAACTGGATCTTCCTGGGCAAGCTCCACGTCGGCTTCTCGATGTGGGCGCTGTGGCTCACGTACACGTACCTGTGGCTGCCGTTCGTCATCCTGCCCGTCTACGCGTCGCTCGAACGCGTGTCGTCGTCGCTGATCGAGGCCTCGGAGGACCTCGGCGCGGAGTCGTGGACGACGTTCCGGCGGGTGATCTGGCCGCTCGCCATCCCGGGGATCGTGGCGGGTTCGATCTTCTCGTTCTCGCTGACCCTCGGGGACTACATCGCGCCGACGCTGCTCAGCAACACGCAGTTCATCGGCAACATCGTGTACGAGAACACCGGCGTGGCCGGGAACACGCCGTTCGCCGCGGCCTACGCGCTCGTGCCGGTGGCGATCGTCGGGCTCTACCTGCTCGTGGCCCGGCGGCTGGGCGCGTTCGAGGCGCTGTAGCGATGGAGTCCAGGGGCGCTCGGGTCTTCATCAAGGCCATGACGGTGTTCGTGCTGGGATTCCTGTACCTGCCGATCGCCGTCGTCGTGGTCTACGCCTTCAACCGGTCCCAGGGGCAGTCCTGGCCGATCTCGGGGTTCACGACGCACTGGTTCGCCGACGCGTGGCACAACGCGGACGTCCGGGCCGCGCTCCGCACCTCGATCGAGGTCGGCCTGGTGGCGACCGCCGTCGCGCTCGTGCTCGGCACGACGGCGGCGTTCGCGGTGCACCGGTTCCGGTTCTTCGGGCGGAACACGATCTCGTTCGTCTTCGTCCTCCCGCTCGCGCTGCCGGGGATCGTGACCGGGATCGCCCTGAACTCGACCATCAACGAGAGCGGGATCCCGTTCAGCCTGTGGACGATCGTGATCGGGCACGCCACGTTCTGCGTGGTGGTGGTGTTCAACAACGTGGTCGCCCGTCTCCGCCGGATGCAGGGGAACATCGTCGAGGCGTCGCAGGACCTGGGGGCGAGCGGGTGGCAGACGTTCCGGCTCGTGACCCTGCCGAACATCGCGACCGCACTGGTGGCCGGCGGGCTGCTGGCGTTCGCGCTGTCGTTCGACGAGATCGTCGTGACGAACTTCACGTCGGGGGCGGAGGAGACCCTGCCCAAGTGGATCTTCAACCAGATCCGTCTGCCCCACGCCCGGCCGCTCGTCAACGTGGTGGCGCTCTTCGTCATCGCGCTCTCGCTGATCCCCGTGTACTTCGCGCAGCGCCTGACGACCGGAACGGAGGGGTCCGTGGGCGCCCGGACGGCGGCAGTCCCGATGTCGACCGCGGGCGGCTGAGCGGGCGGGCACCCGGGATCGCCCCGGCGAAACGCCGCCTTCGCGCATGCAATCGCTTGCAGGGACCGGGGTCGCACACGGCTACACTCGTGCCTCAGTGAGGCAGGCGCGGCTGAAGGACGTCGCCGAGGCGGCGGGAGTGCACGTGGCGACGGCGTCGCGGGCGCTCGACGACCGCCGTTCCGCCATGGTCCGGCCGGAGACCGTCGAACGGGTCCGGCGGGCGGCCGAGGCCCTCGGCTACCGCGTCAACCGCATGGCCCGGAGTCTCAAGACCAGCCGCTCGTTCACGATCGGGATGCTCATCCCCGACATCACCAACCCGTTCTTCCCACCGGTCGTCCGGGGCGCGGAGGACTGCCTCGCCGAGGGCGGCTACACCCTGGTCCTCGCCAACACCGACAACGACGAGGCGAAGGAACGCCGCCACCTGGCCGGGATGCTCGAGCGGCAGGTCGACGGGCTGCTCCTCGCGAGCGCCAGGCGACGCGACCCGCTGGTCGAGGAGTTCCGAGCGGGCCCGGCGCCGATGGTCCTGGTCAATCGGACGATCGACCGGGGCGGGGTCCCGGCAGTCATCCCCGACGACCAGGCGGGGATGTCCCTCGCCGTCGAACACCTCCATGACCTGGGACATCGCGACATCGCGCACGTGGCGGGCCCCGCCGACACGTCCACCGGGGCACGGCGCGTCGCGGGGTTCGCGGCCGCCACCCGGCTGCTCGGGATCGACGACGGATGGACGCCCCAGGCGACGGCGTTCGCGGAGGTCGCCGGGCGGGAGGCCGCCGGTGTGCTCTTCAGCGGGCCGCGCCGCCCGACCGCCGTGGTCGCCGCGAACGACCTCATCGCGCTCGGGGTGATCGAGGCGGCCGAGGCGGCCGGCCTCCGGTGCCCGGAGGACGTCTCCGTGGTGGGGTTCAACGACATGCCGTTCGTCGACCGGTTCCGCCCCGCACTCACCACCATCCGGATCCCCGAATACGACATCGGGCGCCGCGCCGCGGCCGTGCTCCTCGTCCGGATCGAACAGCCCGACGCCCCGCCGGAGACCGTCCTCATCGCTCCGCAGCTCGTCGTCCGCGACTCGACCGCGCCGCCCCGCGTGCGCGTTTGACTTTCCGCGGGCCCTCCACCTAGCATCCGGCCCTGGCGATGCAAAGGTTTGCACGCCGCACACGCAACCCAGGCTCACCGCAGCGGCGCGTCCGCCCGCGCGCCGGAGTCGCGGGGGCCGTTGGCGAAGGAGGCGTGATGTCGGGAGGTCGGTTCACCATGGCGGTGGCGGTGGTCGGGATCGCCGGATTGATCGGGACCGCCTGCGGGTCCGGCGGCGGGTCGAACGACACGAGCAAGCCCCTCGTGGTCGGCATCTCGCTGTCGTCGAGCGGGGACTTCTCGGATCCGAGCGCCGCGGCCAAGAAGGGCTACGAGCTCTGGGCGGATACGGTCAACGCGAACGGCGGCATCGACGGTCGCAAGGTCAAGTTGAAGATCGTGGACGACGCCAGCAGCCCCGACCAGGTCATCACGAACTACCAGAACCTCATCACCAAGGACAACGTCGACTTCGTGTTCGGGCCGTTCTCGACGCTGCTCAGCGCGCCGGCGGCCAAGACGGCGAACCGCTACGGGTACGCGTTCATCGAGCCGGCCGGGGGCGGCCCCGCCATCTTCGACGAGAAGCTCCACAACGTGTTCTTCGTGCAGCCGGCCCCGGTCGTGAACAGCGGACTCGTGTTCGCCGACTACATCCTGTCGCTGCCGGCCGACCAGCAGCCGAAGACGGCCGCGTACCCCGAGCTCGACGACCCGTTCGCCGAGCCGATCGCGGAGACGGTCCGGGCCAAGTTCGAGGCCGCCGGCATCCAGACGGTCTACCACCAGGTGTATCCGCCGGAGACCGCCGACTTCTCGCCGATCGTGTCGAAGATGGCGCAGGCCAACCCCGACATCGTCGTCGGCGGGACGCAGACGGAGGACGGTTTCGCGCTCACGTCGGCCATGATCGAGCAGAACTTCAGCCCCAAGTTCCTGTTCCTGGCGAACGGCCCGAACGACCCGGTGAACTTCCCCGACAAGGTGGGCGCCGACAACGTGAACGGCATCTTCAGCTCGGGCGACTGGTACGAGCAGGAGCCGTCGGCGGGCAACACGGCGTTCGTCGCCGCGTACCACAAGAAGTTCGGGAACGAGCCCATCGACTCGACGACGTCGGAGGCGTACGCGGCCGGGCAGCTGCTGCAGGCGGCCGTGAAGAAGACGGGTTCGCTCGACAACCAGAAGATCATCGACGCGCTGCACCAGGGGACGTGGCCGACCGTCGAGGGCAACCTGAAATGGGACTCCATCGGTGAGCCCCAGGGGTCGGACATCCTGCTCGAGTGGGTGAACGGCAAGCTCGTCCCCGTGTACCCGGCCAGCGTCGCCCAGGAACAACCGGTCGTCCCGAAGCCGCCCTGGGGCGGCTAGGCTGGCCCGAGACCGGATCGAGACGCCCACGGGCGGCAGGCTCGTCCCGGGGGACTGAATGCACCTCTTCATACAGGGCTGCATCCTGGGGGTCCTCATCGGGGGCGTCTACGCGCTCATGGCGAGCGGGCTGACGCTCGCGTTCGGGATCATGCGGGTCGTCAACGTGGCCCAGGGCGCGATGGTCGTCCTGGGGGCGTACCTCAGCTACTCGCTGTTCCGGACGTTCCACCTCGACCCGTTCCTGTCGATCCTGCTGATCACGCCGGCGCTGTTCGGGGTGGGCGTGCTGCTGCACCGCGTGTTCATCCGGTCGCTCCGGGGGCCGAACGCCGAGGAGCTGTCGCTGCTGGTCACGTGGGCGACCGCGCTCGGCGTGGAGGGGGTGCTCTCGGTCGCCTACACGACCAACCTCCGCCGGACGATCACCGGCTACTCGCAGTCCTCGTGGGTGATCGGCGGGTTCCACATCCCCGTGGTGAAGGTGTACGGGTTCCTGCTGTCCGTCGCATTCCTCGTGGCGCTGTTCGCGCTGCTGTCGCGGACGCGGTTCGGGCGGTCGGTGCGGGCCACCGTGCAGAACCCGACGTCGGCGCGGCTGCTGGGCGTGGACCCCAACCGGGTGTCCGCGCTGGGGTTCGGCATCGGGATCTCCACGGCGGCGGCGGCCGGGGCCGTGTTCGGGATGATCACGCCGTTCAACCCGGGGAGCCACTACGACCTGATCTCGCGCCTGCTGTCGATCGTGATGCTCGGCGGGCTGGGGAGCGTCGGCGGGGCGATCGTCGCCGCGATCCTGCTGGGGGTCAGCGAGTCGGTCGTCGCCGTGACGATCTCGCCGACGTGGTCGTCGTTCGTGTTCTTCGTCGTGTTGATCGGGGTGCTGCTGTTCCGGCCGCAGGGGCTGTTCGGCGTCCGGGAGCGAGTGGTGTGATCCGGTCGGGGCGCGTCACGCGGGCGGGGGCGGTGCGGGGCGCGGTGGTGTTCGGCGCGCTGACGGCGTTCCCGTTCGTGTTCCCCCAGCACTGGGTGCTGAACATGGCGTTCTTCACGCTGATGTTCGCCGGGCTCGCCCAGTCGTGGAACCTGCTCGGCGGGTACTCCGGCTACGTCTCGCTCGGGCACGTGGCGTTCTTCGGGATCGGCGCGTACGCGGAGGCGATCCTGTTCCAGCACATCGGGATCGGGTCGAACGGGTTCCTGCCGTTCTTGGTGCTCCCGGCGATCGGAGTGGGTGTGGGGCTGGCGAGCGTGCCGATCGCGCTGGTGGCGATGCGGATCCGGCACCTGGCCTTCGCCATCGTCACGCTCACGCTGCTGTTCGTCGTGCAGACGCTGGCGTTCAACCTCCGCGGGATCACGAACGGGTCGCAGGGGCTGTCGCTGCCGTCGCCGACGTTCTCGCTGTACGAGCGGCCGTTCTACCTCTGCGTGCTGGCGATCTTCGCGCTCGCCACGTTCCTGGTGTGGCACGTCGGGCGGGACAAGCTGGGCCTGCACCTCCACGCGATCCGGGACGACGAGGACCGCGCGCGCGGCCTGGGGGTCCGGACGATGTGGGCGAAGGCGCTGACGTTCGCGATCAGCGTCGGGCTCACCGCCATGATCGGCGGAGTCTGGGCGTACTACGTTTCGAACGTCTACCCGCAGTTCGCCGTGGACCCGCTGGTGATGATCGGCTCGATCCTGCCGGTGTTCCTGGGCGGGATCGGGACCGTGTGGGGGCCGGTGCTGGGGACATTCATTCTGATCCCCGCGCAGCAATGGCTGGCCTACGAGTACGGCGCCAGCGAGCTGTACCTCATCGCCTACGCCGCGGTGTTCCTGGTGATCATGCTGCTGCTGCCGCAGGGCATCCTTCCGTCGCTCTCCGGCCTGGTGGCCCGGCGTCGCGACCGGGCCCCGCCGGCCGAACACCCGGCCGTGCGGCCTCCCGAGCGGGTGGCGACGTGACCGCGCTGCTCGAGGTCGAGGGCCTGATCAAGCGGTTCGGCGGCGTGACCGCGGTGGACGGCTGCTCGTTCGCGGTCCCTGAGGGGACGGTGACCGCCCTGATCGGGCCGAACGGGTCGGGCAAGACCACCGTGTTCAACATGGTCACCGGGTTCGTCCCGGCGGACGCCGGCTCGGTGCGCTTCGGGGGGCACCCGGTCCGCCGGCCGCATCCGTCGCGGCTGGCCCGGCGGGGGCTCATCCGGACATTCCAACAGGCGCGCGTGTTCCCCCGGATGAGCGTGGTCGAGAACCTCGTGGCCGCGATCCAGCAGCCCCACCGGAGGACGTTCCGGCTGGACGTCCAGCCGCCGGACCGGGCGCGAGCTGAGGAGGTGCTCGCCGAGTTCGGCCTGACGGGCGTGGCCGGGAACCTCGCCTCGCAGCTGTCGTTCGGGCAGCAGAAGCTGCTCGAGTTCGCCACGGTGCTGATGGGGCGGCCTCGGCTGGTCCTGCTCGACGAGCCGACCGCAGGGGTGAACGCCGTGATGGTCGAGGCCATGGAGCGACACATCCGCGATCTCCACCGCTCCGGCATCACGTTCCTCGTGGTGGAGCACGAGATGAGCCTCGTCATGCGCCTGTGCGACCCGGTCGTGGTGCTCGACCACGGCACGAAGATCGCCGAGGGAACGCCCGCCGAGGTCCAGGCGAGCCCGCTCGTCCTCGACGCCTACCTGGGGGCCTGACGTGACCGCACCGCTGCTCGAGGTCGAGGACCTGCACGCCGGGTACGGGCGGGGACTCGTGCTGCGAGGCACCACGCTGTGCGTCGACGAGGGGACGGTCACGTGCCTGATCGGCCCCAACGGCGCCGGCAAGTCGACCGTGCTGAAGACCGTGAGCGGCCTGCTGGCGCCGCGGTCGGGGCGGATCGTGTTCCGTGGTGAGGACATCGGCGGGCGGTCGCCGCGGGACGTGCTGCGGCTGGGCATCGTGCACGTGCCCCAGGAGCGCAGCCTGTTCCCGCTCATGACCGTGTGGGACAACGTGCTGATGGGCGGGTTCATACATCGGGACCGCTCGGCGCTTCACCGGCGGATCGGGGAGGTCACCGAGCGGTTCCCGATCGTGGCGCAGCGGCGGCACGACCGGGCGGGGTCGCTCTCGGGCGGCGAGCAGAAGCGGGTGGAGATCGCGAGGGCGTTCATGCTCGACCCCTCGCTGGTGTTGATGGACGAGCCGTCCACCGGGCTCGACCCGAACGCCCGGCGGGCGGTGTTCTCGATGATCTCGGAGATCAACGATGCCGGGACGACGGTGCTGCTCGTCGAGCAGAACGCCCGGTCTGGGTTGGCCGTCGCGCACCGGGGCGCGGTCATGGAGTCGGGTGTGGTGCGCCTGGAGGGAACCGGCCGGGCGTTGCTCGACGACCCCGAGGTGGCCCGGCTGTACCTGGGGGCGCAGGGAGCGAGGAGGACGTGAGCGTGGGCGGTGTGGAGAACGGGACGAAACTGGGATTCGTGGGCCTCGGCGTGATGGGGAGCCGCGTGGTCAAACGGCTCATGGACGCCGGACACACGGTGACCGGGACCAACCGCACGCGGTCCCGGGCGGACTGGCTGGTGGATGCGGGCATGGAATGGGCGGACACCCCCCGGGAGGTCGCGGAGTCGTCCGAGGTGGTGTTCAGCATGGTCGCGGACACCGACGCCCTGCTGTCGATCGCCGAAGGGCCCGATGGGATCGTCGCGGGCCTTGGCCCCGGCCAGGTGTTCGTCGACATGAGCTCGATCGCACCGGCGGCGAGCCGCGAAGTCGCGGGACGCGTCCGCGAGGCCGGCGCGACGATGCTCGACTCGCCGGTGTCCGGGAGCGTCAGCACGCTCGAGGAGGGCCGGCTGTCGCTGATGGTGGGGGGCGACGAGGAGGCGTTCCGTCGGGTCGAACCGATCCTGCGCGAGATCGGTCCGGTCGTGACTCACGTCGGCGGCAACGGCCAGGCCGTCACCATGAAGATCGCCACCAACCTCAGCCTCGCGGTGCAGATCCTGGCGTTCAGCGAAGGGGTGCTGCTGGCGGAGAAGAGCGGCGTCCCCCGCGAGACGGCGGTGCAGGTCCTGCTGAACAGCGTGATCGCCTCTCCGATGCTGAAGTACCGGGGTCCGTTCGTGCTGCAGCAGCCGGACGAGGCGTGGTTCGGCGTGGCCATGATGCAGAAGGACCTGCTGCTGGCCCTGGAGCTGGGCCGGGAGCTCGAGGTGCCGCTCCCGACGACCGCGGTGACCAACCAGCTGTTGACGTCGGGCCGTGCGCTCGGGCTGGGGACGAAGGACTTCGCGGCGCTCTACGACGTCCTGGCGACGATGTCGGGGAGGGGCGAGTCGTCGGGATGACACCCGGTGGCGCGCGGCCGGCCGGCCCGTGCGGCATGCTGTCGCTCCCATGAAGGCCGTCCTCTACGTGGAACCAGGAGTCGCCGGGCTGGGCGAACAGCCCGATCCGGCGATCGAGGAGCCCGGGGACGTGGTGATCCGCATCACGCGTTCGGCCATCTGTGGCTCCGACCTCCACGCGCTCTCCGGCCGCCTGCCCATGCTGCCCGGCGAGCCGCTCGGGCACGAGGCCGTGGGCGTCGTCGAGGAGGTCGGGCCGGAGGTGTCGCGGTTCCGCGTCGGCGAACGCGTGGCGCTCCCGTTCGACAACGTGTGCGGGACGTGCTGGTACTGCACGCACGGCGAGTCGTCGCTGTGCTCGGGTCTGCGGAACTTCGGCCTCGGGGTCGCCGCCGGTGCGCTGGGCGGCATGCAGGCCGAGGCGGTTCGGATCCCCCGGGCAGACCACAACCTGCTGGCCGTCCCGGACGACATCGACGACGACCGGGCGCTCTTCGTGGGGGACGTGCTGACGACCGGCTGGTACGCGACCGCCCTGGCGGCGCCCCGGCCGGGAGAGAGCGTCGCGGTGGTGGGGTGCGGGCCGGTCGGCTACTTCGCCGTGCTGGCCGCGATGGCGCTCGGGGCCCACCCGGTGATCGGGATCGACCTCGTCGAGCCGCGGCTCGACCTCGTCCGGGCGGCCGGCGGCCTCGGGATCGACCCGTCGGCCGGCGACGCGAAGGCGGCCGTTCGCGAGGTGACCGAGGGCCGCGGCGCGGACGTCGCCGTGGAGGCGGTGGGCGGCCTGCCGGCGTTCGAGACGGCGAAGGCGGTCGCCCGGCGGGGCGGACGGATCTCGGTGATCGGCGTGTACGGCAGCGAGGTGCTGCCGGTCGGCGTCCGCGAGTACTGGACGCGCGGGCTCAAGCTGCTGTTCGGGGGGATCTGCCCGGTGCATGGGTGGTGGGAGCGCACACTGCGGGCGGTCCGCTCCGGCGAGGTCGACCCGATCCCGCTGATCAGCCACCGGCTGCCGCTGGCCGACGCCGTTCGCGGCTACGAGCTGTTCGAACGCCGCGAGGCGACCAAGGTCGTCCTGACGCCGTAGCGCGCGGCGTTACAGGTACTGGCCCCGGTCGGGGTCGGCCTCGGGTTCGCCCGGACCCCGCATCCGCGGCATGGCGCCGGGCGGGAGGCCGCGGCGGCGGAGCTCCTGGAGCTGCTGCATCGCCGCCTGCTGCTGGGCCACCATCGCCGCCTGGATCCCGTGGAACAGCCCCTCGAGCCATCCGACCAGCTGCGCCTGCGCGACGCGCATCTCCGATTCGGTCGGCACGCCCTCGAGCGGGAGGATGAACTCCTGCAGCTCGCGTTCGAGCTCGTCGGGGAGCACGACCCTCAGCTCGTCGATCGAGCGCTCGTAGATCTGGCGGAGCCGAGTCCGGCCGCGCTCGTCGAGGGGCGCGCCGCGCGTCTCCTCCAGCAGCTCGCGGACCATCGCGGCGATCCGCAGGAGCTTGCCCGGCTCGGCGATGGCGTCCTTGTCCTCGCCCTGGGCGGGCTCGGTTTCCGGTGGAACGGGGACGGCCTGGAGGGTGATCGGTTCCTGCTGCTCGGTGGCGTCGTCGGTCATGCCCCAACCGTAGCAGCGGTCGTCGATCCGGACCGGAGGCTCCTCCCGATCATCAGGTACACGATCGGGTTGACGACCAGGCCCTCGGCCAGCGCCGCGACCAGCAGGACGGGGTTCTTCGGGTTCAGGATCGTGAGCCGGCCGACGTAGAGCACGATCAGCAGCGCCGCCGACAGGTAGGCCAGCCGCCCCAGCCGCTCGGGGAACCCCGTCGAGGCGCCGCCGCGCAGGATCAGCCACCCGGCGACCGCGATGGAGAGCGCAGCCACTCCGAACGTCAGCAGCCCGCGCGGATCGATCGCGTCGAGGTCGCCGCCGAACGCCGGCGGATGCGCGGCCGCCGCGAGGTCGAACGCGCCGTGGACGATCGAACCCGCCGCCGACACGATGCCGAACACCAGCCCCAGCCCGGCGAACCCGCGGTCGACGCGTTCGAGGCGTGCGAACAGCGCGAGCACGACCGCCAGGCCGATGACGCCTCCCACCATGAGCAGCACCGCCGACGACGTCGCCGCCCACTTGTCGCCGTACTTCACGTTGATGGCGAACGTGATCCCATACAGCACCGTGCCGACCGCCACCAGCAGGGCGCAGACCCCCGCAAACCGTTCGAACTGCCTCGACATCGCTCCCGACCCCTTCGACGACCCGGCTCCGACGAGCGTTCGCGGCAGGAGGGCCCCCGGATCAGGGAACCAGCTCGACGCCGAAGCCGTCCCGCGCGAGCTTCAGGATCACCTGGCCCGGCGCGCGGAGGTCGGCGACGCGGGCCTCGGCGAGCAGGTCGAGCTGACGGATGCGTTCCTCGAGCGCCCCCGGACCCCGCCGCCGGGCGGCGCTCAGCAGGCGGGCGTTCGCCCAGACCTTCCGGCGGGCCTCCTTCAGGAACCGCTTGGTCCCGGCCCGGTTGAACGGCTGGAGCAGCCGGTCGAGCCAGGTTCGCTCGCCGGGGCCCTCCACCGTGCGGAGCTCGCGGTCCTCGGCGGCGACGCGGGAGGCCAGGATCAGGTCGATGCGCTCGTGGTCGGCGCCGCGCCGCCGGCGAACCTCCGGGTCGTCGAACTCGACGTCGGTGATCGCGGCGAGCAGCGCCTGCGGCAGGTCGAAGTTCACATGGGCGTTCATGCCGAGCAGCACGTAACGGACGTGGGGGAGCCGTTCCCGTGTGGCCTCGAAGGCGATCCGCCACGGGCCGGGAACCGGTTCGCCGGCGTTCCAGCGCTCGAGGGCGTCGAGGTACAGGTCGGCGAACACCAGGTCCCACTCCTCGACCCACGGCGGGTCGAGGAAGCCACCCCCGTCCGGTCGCGCGAGGCGTTCCGCGACCGCCTTCGTCGTCCGGAGGTACGTCGCGTGGAAGTGCTGCAGCTCGTCGTCGCGCTCGACCATCGGCGCGAGCAGCGCCGCCATCCGCTCGATGAGCTCCCCGATGGAGGACGACCGCTGCATGGGCGGCTCGTCAGCGTTCGGCCAGGTATCGGAGCAGCAGCGCCTCGGCCAGGCAGGCCCGCTCCAGCTCCCGGAGGTCGACGCTCTCGTTCTCCGCGTGGGCCCGGCCCTGGCGGTCCTCGACGCCGGTGAGGAGCAGCGCGGCGTGGGGGAGGCGTTCGGCGAAGTCGTGGACGAACGGGATCGAGCCGCCGGAGCCCATGTCCACCGAGTCGACGCCCCACGCGTCGCGGAACGCCCGCCGGGCGGCCTCGTACACCGGTCCCCGGGCGTCGACCCGGTAGGGCTCGCCGGCGCCACCGCGTTCGATCCGGACCTCGACGCCCCACGGCGCGTTCGACTCGAGGTGCTTGGCCAGTGCGTCGGCCGCCCGCTGCGCGTCGTCGCCCGGTGCGAGGCGCAGGCTGACCCTGGCGCGCGCGACCGGAACGATCGTGTTCGACGCGTTGCGGATGCTCGGGGCGTCGATGCCGAGCACGCCGATCGCGGGCTTGACCCACAGGCGCTCGGTGACGGTTCCCTCGCCGATCAGCTCGAGGCCGGGGCGCGCGCCGAGATCCGCCCGGTACTCGTCTTCGGTCATGTCGATCGCCGGGGGCTCCCCGCTGAACAGGCCGGCGACGGCCACGTTGCCGCGGTCGTCGTGGAGCGTCGCCAGCAGCCGGGCGAGCGCCGTGATCGCGTCCGGCGCCGGGCCCCCGTACATCCCGCTGTGGTTGGCGTGGTCGGACACCCGGACCTCGACCTCGCAGTCGACCAGGCCGCGGAGCGTGGTGGTCAGTCCGGGGACGCCGTTGTCCCAGTTCGACGAGTCGGCGAGCACGATCACGTCGGCCGCGAGGTCGTCGGCGAACGCGTCGAGGAACCGCGACAGGTTCGGCGAGCCGGCCTCCTCCTCGCCCTCGACGAAGATCTTGACGTGGACGGGCGGGCGCGCCTGGAACGCCCGCATGGCCGCGGCGTGCACCACCACCCCGGCCTTGTCGTCGCACGAGCCCCGCCCGTACAGACGGCCGTCCCGTTCGGACGGCTCGAACGGCGGCGACTCCCAGAGCTCGTCGGCCCCGGGCGGCTGCACGTCGTGGTGGGCGTACAGCAGGACGGTCGGCGCGCCGTCGGGGCCCGGGACGTCGGCGAACACCGCCGGTGCCGCGCCCTGCAGCTCGAGGATGCGGACCTCCGGGCAGCCGGCATCGCGAAGGATCGCCGCGGTCTCGTCCGCGGAGGCCTCCACCTGGTTCTGGTCGAATCCCTCGAACGCGATCCCCGGGATGCGGACGAGTCGTTCCAGCTCCTCGCGGATCCTCGGGAAGTCCCCGTGGACCCGAGCGGTGAGTTCTCCGTGATCGGTCATGGACGTCACGATAACCGGGGGCCCGGGACCTGTGGCCGGGTGGCGGCCGCCGCCGGCGCGACGGGTTCCGGGTCGCCGGCGTCGATGCGCGGATACCGGGCGCGGATCTCGTCGGCGAACGCCGCCAGCCGGTCGGCCAGCGCGGGATCGCGGATCTCGAGGACGTTCTCGGCGTTCTCCTCGCCGGAGTGGGACAGGTTGTACGAGCCCACGAACACCATGTCGTCGGCCACGACGAACTTCGCGTGCATGTAGTCGTGCACGGTGTCCGGCCCGTACGGCGTCGAGCGCTTGCCGGAGAACGGCGCGAACTTCAGCACGGTCTGCAGTGTGGGGATCTTCCAGGCGGCGTTGACGTCGGCCCGCCACTGCGAGATGACCTCGGCCACCTGCGTGCCGTCGACCACGCCGGCGAGGTCGATGTCGTGCTTCGCCGCGCGTTCGGCCAGGGAGCCGATGATCGGGCCCGCGGAGAGGACGGGCGAGACGATGCGGACGCGGCGTTCGGCCCGGTCGATGGCGCCGGAGATGCGGCTGGCGATGCGCCGGCCTCTCCCCGGCGAGAACCACGGCCGGACGCTCGTGCCGTCCCGTTCGACGGGGTCGGTGGCGTACTCACCGGAACCGAGCACCCGCTGCCTGCTCCACAGCTCCTCGAAGTTCCTGGTGTAGACGGCGGCGACCTGCGGCGCGTTGACGACCACGACGACGTTCTCCTCGCGGGTCCAGGAGTCGTTCGTCCAGTTCATCGAACCGGTCCACACCTCCTGCCCGTCGCGGACGACGTACTTGTGGTGCATGAGATCGGGGATGCCGGGGACGCCGCGCGTGGGGAGGCCGCAGGCCTCGAGCATGGCCACGTCGGTGTCGGGCGGCGGGGGAACGGGGATCGGCTTCTCGTGATCGACGTTGTAGACCAGCCTTCCGGTCACGCCGCGCTGCAGGGCGCGGTGGAACGCGTCGACGATGATGCCCTCGGCCGGGCCGTCCACGCGGAGGTCGTACAGGGCGACGTCCAACGTGTGCAGCGCGCCGTCGAGGAACTCGGCGATCCAGCCGGCGACGGCCTCTGCCTGCTGGCCGCCGTCGGTGAGGGTCCGGGCTTCGAGCAGGTCCCCGTCGGTCACCGCGCGTCGCCCTTGCGGGGCTCGACGTGGGGCTCCTCGCGGGGGTCGTGGTCGGCGTCGCGGTCGCCGAGCACCTCGCGGATGTACGGGACGACGCTCCCGGGGTCGTCCATCGTGACGAACAGGTCGAGGTCGGCCGCGTTGATCTCGCCCTCCTCGAGCAGGCGTCCGCGGAGCCAGTCGAGCAGTCCCTGCCAGTAGTCACCGCCGAACAGCACCACCGGGAAGTGCTGGATCTTGCCGGTCTGGGTGAGCGTGAGCGACTCGAACAGCTCGTCGAGGGTTCCATAGCCGCCCGGGAAGACGACGAACCCCTCCGCGTACTTCACGAACATGGTCTTGCGCACGAAGAAGTACCGGAAGTCGATGCCGAAGTCCACGTAGTCGTTCATGCGCTGTTCGAACGGCAGCTCGATGTTGCAGCCGATCGACAGGCCACCGGCCTCCTGGCAGCCCCGGTTGGCGGCCTCCATGATCCCCGGGCCGCCGCCGGTGATGACGGCGAACTCGCCCTTCGCGAGCTCGCGGCCGACCGCACGAGCGGCGTCGTACATGGGGTCGGGCTCGCGGACGCGCGCGGAGCCGAAGACGGTGATCGCCTCCGGGATCTCGGCGAGCGCGTCGAACCCCTCGACGAACTCGGACATGATCCGCATGACCCGCCAGGGGTCCTGATCGAGGAACTCCGTCGGCCGCCGTTCGAGCAGGCGTTGGTCATCGGTCGTCCCGCCGGTGTCCCGCTCGACGACCCGGCCCCTGCGGACCCGTCGTTCTCGTTCGTCGGTCATGGCCGCACAGGATGCACGACGCGGGGTCCGAGCGCGACTCGGTGCCTCAGCGGCCATCGCGCACCGACGGATCACGGCCACGTGGTTTCGCCGTCGTACATGCTGAGATGTGTCATGCCGACCTCAGGACGCGCCGGAGCCGACGCTGATCAGGACGACCGAGGCGGCGGCGGCGAGCAGCCCCAGGCCCTGCGATCGGCTCCATCGTTCGGAGAGGAGGAGCCGCGCCAGGACGATCGTCACGGCCGGGTAGAGGGCCGTGAGGACGGCGACCAGCGAGAGGTCTCCCTTCCCAGTGGCGAAGAAGAACGCCGCCGTCGCCAGGGCACCGAGGACGCCGGCGGCCACACCGTAGGGGATGGCCGCTCGACGACCTCCGTCCATGTGGGACATGCGGAGTCCGAGGGGGATGGCGATGGCGAGGGTCACCGCCTCCCCCGGCAGCAGCGGCCACGCGCCGCTCGCGGTTCCCGCCCGGTCGAGGGCCACGAAGAACAGGCCGAATGCGGCGCCGGCGACCAGGCCCTCCCGGATTCCCGGGCGCCTGCCGCCCTCGGTTCCCGCGGACAGCGACACCAGCGCGATGGCCGGGATGGCGAGGGCCATCCCCGCCGCCTCCGGTACGGACAGGTGATCACCGAGCGCGATCCCGACCGTCGCGGGGATGACGGCGGCGAGGACCGCGGAAACCGATGCCACCACGCTCATCCGCGCCACGGCGAGCCCGCGATACAGGGCGACGGTTCCGAAGCCGTTCCCGAGACCGCTCAGCGCGCCCCATGCGAGCGCGGCAGCGGTCGGCGACGAGGTGCCATACAGCGCCCAGATGATCACCGTCGCCAGCGCCGCCACCGGTTGCTGCGCGACGACCACCCCGCCCACCGACGTCCTCCGTCCGCCGATCCCGGCCGAGAAGTCGGATGAGCCGTAGCCGAGCGACGCAAGGAGGGCGAGGATCACCGCTGCCGCGTTCATCGCACCGACCGTCGAGGGCGGGCCGCGTGGTCGGTCA
The DNA here is from genome assembly GCA_963772375.1 of uncultured Actinomycetes bacterium. Classification (GTDB taxonomy): domain Bacteria; phylum Actinomycetota; class UBA4738; order UBA4738; family JACQTL01; genus DATBHM01. The sequence continues at coordinate 380,256 of CAVYXG010000004.1, read as the reverse complement.
CCGGTCGGATCGAGGCTCAGGCGGTCAGCGCGGAACGAGCGCCAGGACGCGGGCCGGGCTGCCGGAGCCGTTCACGATCTTGAGCGGCGCGACGACCAGCACCGAGCCCGTCGGCGGGAGCTGGGCGAGGTTGGCCAGCTGGGTCAGGCCGTACTTGTTCGCGCCCAGCACGAACGAGTGGCACGGGAACGGCGGGTCGAACGAGTGCGCCGCGCCCGCGTCCGTTCCGACGGTCTCCACGCCAACGCCGACGACCGGCGCCTCCTCGGCCAGCCACTTCGCGCACTCGATGCTGATGCCGGGCGTGTGCGGGCCGGTGTCGTTCGCGTTGAGGAACGCCTGCTGGTCGTGGGCTCGCGCGTCCCAGCCGGTTCGGTACAGCAGCCAGCCGCCGGCCGGCAGCGGGCCGTGCAGCCGTTCGAACGCCCGCACGTCGTCGATCGCGAGCAGGAAGTCGGGGTCGGCGGCGACGCGGTCGGTGAGGTCGAGCACGACGGCCGGGCCGACGAGGTTCCTCACCGGGATCTGCGACACGTCGTCCTTCTCCCGGCCGGTGATCCAGTGGATCGGCGCGTCGAGGTGTGTCCCGACGTGCTCGCCGCCCTCGAACGAGTTCCAGTACCAGGCCGGCCCCCGGTCGTCGTACCGGCTGATCTCCTGCATCTTCCAGCCGGGCGTGTTCGCGAACGGCGGCGGCAGTTGGATGATGGGCGTCGCCTCGGACAGCGGCTGGGTGAGGTCGACGACGCCGACCGTCCCGCCGGCGAGCGCGTCGAGGAAACCGATGAGTGCCTCTGCGGTCATGGCTGATGTCCTCTCGTCAGGTGGACGTGCTGGTCTCCGGCCCCGGGTCGGGGTGTTCGTCGTCCGCGATGGTCGGCTCGCCCGTCTGCTCGCCGGGCTCTCGCGGGGCCGGTCGCGGCGGAGCCTCGTCGCCGGGTTCGCCAACCCGGAGCGCGCGGGCGAACTCGAAGCGGTTCTCCAGCAGGTGCAGGTCCATGTGGAACGACGCCGGCCCGACGTCTTCGACCTTGGCGACGAGGCAGGACACCTCGCCGCACGCGAGGTCCTCGCGGGCCGCCACGGTAAACTCGTCAAGTTGGTTGACCATTCTCGAACGCGCGATTCCTGCGCCGCGGGCGATCGCCGCGAGATCGCTGCCGGTCGAGGTCGCCGTCGGGAACCCGCCCACCGACAGCAGCGATTCGTTGTCGAACACGATGTGGGTGAGGTTCTTCGGCGCGTACCGGGCGATCGTCGTGAGGGTGCCGAGGTTCATCAGCAGCGAACCGTCACCGTCGATCACGACGACCGGGCGTTCGGGCTGCGCCAGCGCCACGCCGAGGCCCATCGACGACGCGAGGCCCATGGCGTGCTCGAGATAGAAGAAGTTCGGGCGGTGGCCGAGCGAGTACAGCTCGACGGCGACGGCGCCCATGATCGTGACGACCGCGCAGTCGGCGATGTCGCCGTAGATCGCCTCGAGGGCGTCGATGCGCTTCACGGCTGCGGTTCCTCCCACATCAGCTCGCGGGTGAGCAGCACGGCGACGGGGGAGAGCGACGACTGCGCCAGGGTCATGGCGCGCTGCAGCTTCGGCTCGACCTCCTCCGGCGTTCGGAGCTCGTCCCGCTGGATGTTGAGGGCGTCCAGGACGCGACGGGTGAACCTGCCGCCCTCGGTCTGCCAGGGGTCGCGTTCGCCGAGGTGGCCCCGGTCGCTGATCACGAGCAGCAGCGGGATCTTGTAGAGCATCGCGCCGCTGACGATCCCGTTGATCGCCTGGAGGAACCCGTGGTTCTGCATGAGCAGCGCCGAGCGCGCGCCGGCCAGGTGCGCGCCCATCGAGAGGCCGACGCCCTCCTCCTCCTTGGCCAGGCGAACGAGCGTCATCCCCGCGTCGTCCTCCGCCATGCGGATCAGGTGAACGAGCCACGTCTCGGGCAACGCCGAACAGATGCTGACGCCGGAGGACTTCAGCGCCTCGTAGACGACCCGGGAGTTGGTCTCGGAGACCGGCACGCCGCTGAGGTGATCACGCCCAGCCGAGAACGGTCAACCGGGCACGGCGTGGAGCTCTGCGATCACCGCGAATCCCGTTCGCATCTTGCCGTCGTCGAGGGAAGGTCGATAGGTTCCTCCGAGCCGCGGGAGGAAGGGGGCTCCATGAGAGGGAATCGCTGCATTCGACGCGGGACGAGGTCGCGAGCCGGCGCGGTGGTGGCGCTGGCGGTCCTCGTCGTGCTCGTGGCGTCACCGGCGTGGGGCCTCCGCGCCGGACCGCTCCGATACGCCCATGACACCAGGGCCGTCCCCAACGCCGAGCCCGGCGTGACGACCGACACCGTCCACTGCCCGACGGACCGCCCGGTCGCGACCGGTGGCGGGATGGAGATCACGGGGAACCAGTCGGGCCTCGACCTCGAGGTGGGTTCCACGCTTCCGGAGGGATCGGGGCTGAGGGGCTGGACCGCCGTGGCGACCAACAGCTCGCCGGCCGGCGCCACGATGAAGGTCTTCGCCATCTGCGCCCGGAACGGCGTGACGGACCGCGTCCGCCAGAAGACCGTTCCCAGGAACTCACAGGGCGAGGCCAAGGCGGTCTGCCCCGCCGGGACGAAGGTCACGGGCGGCGGAGTGGGCATCACCGGCGGGAGCCACACGCAGGAGGTCGCCACCACCGAGCCGGCAGACGGTCCCGACGCGAACAACGAGCCCGACGACGCGTGGCTCGGCCGGGCCAACAACGGGCTGCACCACAACGTCACGCTCACCGTCGAGGCCGTGTGCTCGGGGCAGGGGGGCTCCGACGTCATCCTCTCCGCGGTCAAGACCGTCGCGAACAATGCGCAGGAATCGGCAGAGGCGAAGTGTCCGGCCGGGGAGCAGGTCACCGGCGGCGGCATCGAGATCCTCGGGACCAGCGATGGGATCGAGGTCGCCGACACGTTCCCGATCGACGGCCCGGACGCCGACCACATCCCCGACGACGGATGGCGCGGGACCGCGAACGACGATGCCGCGGGGCACCAGACGCACATGCAGGTGTTCGCAATCTGCAGGCAGTGACCCGGATCCGGTCACGCCTACGTCGGCGACAGCGCGTTTGGTCGATCAGTCGGGCCGGTCACCCCTCGAAGCGGGTGAACCCGGCGGGGAGAACACCCCCAGCACGCGGAGCGTCTCGCGGCCGGCGCCGGTCAGGCGGTGCTCCACACCCGGCGGCAGGAACACGCTGGTTCCACGGCCGATCGGGTGGACCTCGTCGCCGATCTCGACCGTCCCGTCGCCGGACAGGACGTGCACCGCCTCCTCATATGCGTGCGTGTGCGGCGAGGCGGGGATGGCCTCGATCTCGCCGACGAACTGTGTGACGCTCCGGCACCCCATCGCCGGGTCGACCAGGACGCGGAACGTCCGGTCGTCGCCCGCCGGGAACGACGGCTGGTCGTCCTCGTGGATCGAGTAGCGGTGCGGGACGTCGGGCTCGGGCCCGTCGAGCCTCGGCCCGCCGGGCGGCGGCGAGAGCACCGAGACCACCACCAGTTCGTGCGGGCCCTCGTTCTCGATGTGGTAGCCCACCTCGGGCGGGACCCAGCAGGCGGTCCCCGGAACCAGCTCGATCGAGGCGCCGCCCGCGTCGAGCGTGCCCGTCCCGGACACCACGTACATGACGTCCTCGCTGGTCTCGTTGTGGAGGTCGGGCGTGTGGCCGGGTTCGAACCGGAAGATCCGCTGCACCAGGTGCCGCGCGCCGAGCGAGCCGTCGATCATCAGCCGAACCCACCCGTTGGAACCGGGCAGCTCGACCTCGTCGCGTTCCCCGGGCTGGATGACGGCGGCGGTGGGTTTCATGCGCCGGAGACTACCGGACGTGGTCAGGCGATCTCGGCGATCGGCTGGCCGGACTCGACGACCTGGCCGGACTCGACGTGGACCGCGGTGATCTCCCCCTCGCGGAGGGCGGCGACGCGCGTCTCCATCTTCATGGCCTCGAGGACGGCGACCTGGTCCCCGCGTTCGACCCGGTCGCCGGGCTTCACGTCGACCTGGAGGATCGTGCCGTGCATCGGAGAGGTCACGGTTCCGCTCGCCCGGTCGCCCCCGGCCCCCGCCGTGGCATGCGGCGCCGAGGCCGCCATGCCCGGGTTCCACAGCAGAACCGGCGAGCCGCCGACCAGCAGCACCGGCACGCCGTCGCCGTCGGCCTCCTCGACCGGCGCCAGCGCGTCGAGCGCGCCCGACTCGAGCGTCCTGGTCGTGTACGACCCGTCGACGAACGCATGGTGCTCGAGCAGCGTGACGTGGGCCGGGATGGTCGTCGGGATCCCCTGGACACGGAACTCGCGCAGCGCGCGGAGCATCCTGCGGCGGGCTTCCTCGCGGGTCGAACCGTGCACGATGAGCTTGGCGACCAGGCTGTCGTATGCGCCGGGCACCTCGTCGCCGGCGCCGAATCCCGAGTCCACTCGCACCCCGGGCCCGGCGGGTTCGTCGTACGCGGTGATGCGCCCCGGCCCGGGCGCGAAGTCCCGCGAGGGGTCCTCCGCGTTGATCCGGCATTCGATGGCGTGGCCGCGCGGCTCGTGGCGGCCGCCGGGTTCGAATTCAGACTGCACCAGGCCGAGGTCCTCACCGGACGCGATGCGCAGCTGGCACGCGACCAGGTCGAGCCCGGTGACCTCCTCGGTGATCGTGTGCTCGACCTGGAGGCGGGCGTTCACTTCCAGGAAGTAGAACGAACCGTCCGAGTCCACGAGGAACTCCACCGTTCCGGCGTTGACGTAGCCGCAGGCGTCGGCGACGGCGACGGCCGCGGCGCCCATGGCCGGCACGACCCCGGTGTGCAACGGGGGAGGCGTCTCCTCGACCAACTTCTGGTGGTGGCGCTGCATCGAACAGTCACGCGCGCCGAGCCACAGCGCCCCGCCCGGCCTGGGGGAGAGCACCTGGATTTCGACGTGCTTGGGCCGTTCGAGGTAGCGCTCGAGGTAGACCTCGCTCGAGCCGAAGTACGCCTCGGCCTCGCGAACCGCGGACTCCAGTGCGGCCTCGGCCTCGTCCGCGGTGCGGGCGACCTTCAATCCTCGCCCACCGCCGCCGCCGGAGGCCTTGATCGCCACGGGCCACCCGTGCTCGTCCCCGAAGGCCCACACCTCGGCCGCGCCCTCCACCGGGTCGAGCGTCCCAGGCACCACCGGCACCCCCGCCTGCGTCGCGAGCCTCCGCGCCGAGACCTTGTCGCCGACCGCGCGGGTGGCCGACGGCGGCGGCCCGATCCACACGAGACCAGCCCGCTGGAACGCCTCGGCCGCATCCGCCCGTTCGGAGAAGAACCCGTATCCGGGGTGCACCGCCTCCGCCCCGGTCGAGCGGGCGGCCGCGATCACGCCGTCGAGGTTGAGATAGGTCTCGGTGGGCGTGACGCCGGGCAGGTGGACCGCCTCGTCGCACGCGGCGACGTGCCGCGCGAAGGCGTCCACGTCGCTGAACACAGCGACCGTGGCCACGCCGAGCTCGCGGCACGTCCGGGCGACCCGAACGGCGATCTCACCCCGGTTGGCGATCAGGACCTTGCCGAACACCCGCGCTCCTTGGCCGACGGCCGAACGAGCATAGTGTCGGCGCGTACGAAGCCGCGAAGGAGGTTGCGATGGAGGGCGATGCGAACACGTTCGGCAGGTGGGTCGTGAAGCCCGGCCCCGAGGCCGAGTTCGTCCAGGCATGGCGCGACGTCGGCGAAGAAGAGGCGTGAAGAACCGCTCCCCGCGCTCAGAGTTCGGCGAGCGCCGCCGTGAGGAGTTCCTCGATCTGCGCCCAGGTGAACCACGGCTCGGGCCCGTGGACCTTCCACCCGTGGTAGACGACGCCCAATTGGTAGAGCCAGAAGGCGCGAAACAGCTCCAGGCCTTCGAGCGGAGCCCCGATCGCGCCCTCGTACAGCTGGACGAACGGATTCGCGCTGACCGGGCCGAACGGCGCGGCACCCTTGAGATGGGACAGCGCAACGAGTTGTGCCACGTCCGATCGCGGGTCGCTGATCCGTGCCTGCTCCCAGTCGACGACCGCGACCACGCTGCCATCGCGGAACAGGTAGTTGAACGGATTCGGGTCACCGTGGCACAGGGCCAGGCGACCACCGGTCGGGGCGGCCGAGCGGAGCGTCGCCAGCGCCCGCCGGAGCAGCGGGTCCTCCGCGCAGCCGAACGTTCGCATCCGGACCTCGACCACGTCGATCTCGCCCGCGAACCCGGCCGCGGCTGATGATGGTGCTCCGAGGAACTCGAGACCGGCGGCGCGCCAGTCGAGCGCGTGGATGGCGGCAAGCGCAGCGGCGAACGGCGGCAGGTCGGTGAAGAACACGGTGGCGTCGACCTCGGGCGCGGGCATGTGCGGTGCGTCCACCCATTCCATCAGCAGGGACGGCGCGCCGAAGAACGTTGGATCCGGCTCGGTCGCGATCACCGCCGGCACCGGCACCGAGGTTCCTGCGAGGCACCGCAACACATCGGCCTCTCGAAGGATGTCGTACGGCTCGAAGATCCCGTGTTCGGGCTGGATCCTGAGCACCGCGGCCGGCACCGGCCCGCCGATGATCTCCAGCCGGCAGGTCACGTTCGACAGCCCGTCCGTGAGCGGGTGCACGGTCCTGACGTGGGCGCTCCCGAAGCCGGGGAGCGCCCGCAGCCACTCCTCGATACGCGCCGGCTCCGGTGTCCCGGAGATGCTGGCTCCGTGCAGCGGCTCGTCCATGCCTCCCCTTTCGCGCTGGTGACGCGTCTGCTCAGGCGTGCGATGACATCATGGACCCTGGCATTCGAGGAGACCTCTTGTGGGCGCTCTGTGGCGCCAGCCTCGACTATTGCGCTTCGTGGTCGGGTTCTGCCCAGTAGCCGGGGAGGTTCGGGTTGTGGGGGAGGGCCTCCCAGCCGTGCTCCGGGTAGTCGGCGCGCCAGGCGTGGGCGGGCAGTCGGTGGCCGACCATGCCCTCGACCATTCGAGCCGCGGTGAACAGCGACATCACGTCGACGCCGGTGTCGATCCCCATGCCCTCGAGCATCGCGACGAGGTCCTCGGTGGCGAGGTTGCCGTTCGGACCGGGGGCGAAGGGCGACCCGCCCATCCCGCCGATGGCCGAGTCGAACTCCTCCACGCCGACCTCCATCGCGGCCACCACGTTGGCGAGGGCTGCGCCGCGCGAGTCGTGGAAGTGGCAGTTGATGCGGACGGCGGGGACGGCGTCCCGGATCAAGGGAACCAGGTCCCACACCTTGGCCGGGTTCGCCATGCCGGTGGTGTCGCCGAGCGACACGCCGACCGCGCCGAGGTCGGCCACGCGCCTGGCGACCTCGACCACCTGAGACGGTTGGACATCGCCCTCGTAGGGATCGCCGAACGCGCACGAGATCGAGACCTCGGCCGGCAGGCCGGCACCGAGGGCCACCTCCACCACCGCCGCGACGTCCGCCAGCGAATCCTCGACCGGCTTGCCGACGTTGTGGGTGTTGTAGCCCTCGCTCGCCGCGAGGAAGGCCTGCAGCGAGGAGAACCCGCCGGCCGTGACGGCCGCCTCCGCGCCCCGGCGGTTCGGCACCAGCGCCGAGTACGCGATCTCCGGACGGGCTTTGGCCATGGACCACACCTCGGCCGCGCCGGCCATCGACGGCACGGCCTTCTCGGAGACGAACGACACCGCCTCGACCTTCGGCAGCTCGGCCCCGGACAGCATGTCGATCAGCCCGGCCCGTATGGCGACGGGCAGGGGGCGTTCGGCCTGGAGGCCGTCCCGCGGCCCGACCTCGCGGATGGTCACCCGCGCCGGCAGCTGCCGGCTCACCGGCCCTGCCATTCGGGGTCGCGCTTGTCGTTGAACGCGGCGATGCCCTCGGTCCGGTCCTCGCTCGCGACCGCGCGGCGCCAGGCCAGCTCCTCGAGCTCCAGCCCCTGCTGCAGCGGCACCTCGAGCCCCCGGTCGACGGCGAACTTCGCCTCGCGCACGCCGACGGGTGAGGAGCGGCACACCTCGCGGGCGAGCTCCGCGGTCGCGGTGGCGAGCCCGTGGCGCAGCGCCACCGTGTTCACCATGCCCCACTCATGGGCGATCTCGGCCGTGATGCGGCGGCCCGTGAAGATCATCTCCTTCGCGCGGGCGACGCCCACGCGCCGCGCGAGGAGCTGGGTCCCGCCGCCCCCCGGCACGATCCCCACCCGCACCTCCGGCAGCCCGAACACGGCGTCGTCGGCCGCCACGATCAGGTCGCACGACAGCGCGAGCTCGCAGCCCCCGCCCAGTGCGTACCCGAACACCGACGCGATCGTCGGCTGGGGCACCGCGCGGATGGCCTCGAACATCCCCTTGATGAAGATGCGGTTGCGGTGCCAGCCCCGGTCGTCGAGCTGGTTGCGCTCCTTGAGGTCGGCACCCACGCAGAACGCCTTGTCGCCGGCGGCCTCCAGCACGATCGCCCACGTGTCGGGCTGGGCGGCGGCCTGGAGGAACGCGCCCCCCACCTCGTCGGCCATCTCTCCGGAGATCGCGTTCAGCACCTCGGGCCGGTTCAGGCGGACGGTCGCGACGTGCCCCGAGAGCGAGACGTCGACGAGGCTCATACCGGCGGCACCCCGTGGCGGCGAGTCGAGAAGTGCCGGTCCTTGGTCGCCGCGTGGCGCAGGCGCCGGGCCAGGTCGTCGCGGAGGTCGTCGGGCTCGACGACGGCGTCGACGACGTTCTCGCTGGCAAGGTGCAGCAGGTCGATGTCCTCCTCGTACTCGGCCCGGCGCGCGGCGACGTACGCGGCGCGCTCGTCGGGGTCGGCGATGGCCTGGATCTTGTTGTAGTACACCGCGTTCACCGCCGGCTCCGGTCCCATCACCGCGATGCGCGCGGTCGGCAGCGCGATCGTGGCGTCCGGCTCGAACCCCGGCCCGGCCATCGCGTACAGCCCGGCGCCGTACGCCTTGCGAACGACGACGCAGAACTTCGGCACGGTCGCCTCGCTGACCGCAGTAATGAGCTTCGCGCCGTGTCGGATGATGCCCTGCCGTTCGACCGAGCTGCCGATCATGAACCCCGGCACGTCCGCCAGGAAGATCAGCGGCACGTTGAAGGCGTCGCACAGCCAGATGAACCGCGCCGCCTTGTCCGACGAGTCGACGAACAGCACCCCGCCGTTGTGCATCGGCTGGTTGGCCACGATGCCGACGACCTCGCCGGCCAGCCGGCCGAACCCGACCACGACCTCCTTGGCCCAGTCCGGCTTGATCTCGAAGAACGACCCCTCGTCCACGACGCCGGCGACCAGGGCGTACATGTCGAACGGCTTCGACTCGTCGAAGGGGACGATCCCCTGCAGGGAACCCCGGAGAGCCGGCGACCGGGCCTCGGCGACGGCCGGCGCCGAGGCGAACGACTGCGGCATGTACGTGAGGTAGGCGCGCGCGGCCTCGATGGCCGCCTTGTCGTCGGGGACCAGCAGGTCGCCGACCCCACTGACCTCTGCGTGCATCCGGGCCCCACCCATCTCCTCGAGCGTCACGCGTTCGCCGATGACCTCCTCGGCCATCCGTGGCGATCCCAGGTACATCGACGCGTTGCGTTCGACCATGGCGACCCAGTCGCAGAACGCTGGGATGTATGCGCCGCCGGCAGCCGACGGGCCGAACAGGCAGCAGATCTGCGGGATGCGCCCGGAGGCCTGGACCTGGTTGTAGAAGATCTTCCCGGCGCCGCGGCGACCGGGGAACAGGTCCACCTGGCGGTCGATCCGCGCACCGGCGGAGTCGACCAGGTAGAAGATCGGCAGCTCGCGGCGCCGGGCGAGCTCGACGATCCGGATGATCTTCTCGACGGTCGGCGGACCCCACGACCCGGCCTTCACCGTGGGGTCGTTGGCCATCACGGCGACCGGGCGGCCGTGCACCTCGCCGACGCCCGTGACGACGCCGTCGGCGGGGAGGTCGCCGGCCAGCGCGGAGACCAGCAGGCCCTCCTCGGCGAACCCGTCGGCGTCGTCGAGCAGCAGCCGGAGGCGTTCCCGGACGAACAGCTTCCCCTGCTCGGCGAGCTTCTCGTGGTACTTCGGAGCGCCGCCACCGAGGGCATGCGAGGCCGCGGCGGCGAGGTGGTCCCGGGGGTCCGGATCGGTGCGCTCGGGGTGCTCGGTCACGGCGCCGCAAGTGTAGTGCCCGGTTCGGCGGCCCCCTCGGAGGCCGGAAACGGGGTATTGAGGCCGGCCGGCTCACCGGGGAGAATGCAATGGAATGTCCGGAGCACACTCCCGTCCCCGCCGCCGACTTCCGCGCGCCCTCGCGGCGGTCGTCGCGGTGGCCGTGTTCGCCATCCCCATCTCCGGCGCGGCCGAGCCGAGCATCCCGGGTTCGGCCACCCTGCAGTCGTCGAAGGCCCAGGTGACGTTCGGCGGGTGGGTCCGGCTCTCCGGGCGGGTGTCCTCGTCCGGTTCCTGCCGGGACCCCCGCGAGGTCCGGTTGCGCTCGCAGCAGCCGGGAACGACGACGTGGATCGTGATCAAGCCGAAGCAGACCGCCGCGGACGGGACGTTCTCGTTCAGCGTCAAGCCGGAGCACTCGGCGCGGTACGACGTGTACCTCCCGTCGTTCGGGCAGTGCGAGCGCGTGGTGAGCTCCCCCGCCGTGCCGGTCCCGGTCGCCGTCAAGGTCACGCTGACCGTCCCGCCCCACGGCGTCGCGGCCGGGGGCTGCGGCACGCTGAAGGCCGGCGTCCAGCCGCCCCAGCCGGGGACGTCCGTCACGTTCCAGCGGCTGATCGGCTCGACGTGGGTGCCGGAGGCCACCTCGAACCTGGGGCCGGGCACACCCGCCGCCGCGCAGGCCTGTGAGCGATGGGCGGACCTCGGCACTCAGTCCTGGCGCGCCGTCTGGGACCCCTCGGGCACGAGCCAGAACGCCGCCGGCACCTCGCCGGCGCTCGCGCTGCGGGTGGTCAAGGCCCCGTGGATGACGCACATCGACCAGTTGATCGGGTCGCGGAGCATCGGCGTGGCGGTCGCGTCCGAGGGGCAGCTGCTGTACGAGCACGGCGACACCGTCGCCCACGTCCCAGCGTCGAACGAGAAGCTCCTGCTGTCGATGGCGCTGCTCAGCCGGATGAGCCCGGAGGCGACGCTGCCCCTCACGGCCGAGGTCCCGTCGGTCGACGCGAAGGGCGTGGTCCACGGCTCGCTGTGGCTGGTCGGCCGGGGCGACCCCACGGTGAGCAAGCAACGCCTGACCGGCCTGGCCGCTGCCGTGGTGAACGGCGGCGTCACCAGGATCACCGGTTCGGTGCGGGGGAGCACCGACTACTTCAGCCATGACTGGTTCGCCCCCGGATGGAAGCCCGACTTCCCGCAGGACGAGGTCGCGCTCCCGACCGCGTTGACGTACATGGGGAACACCGTCCACGGGACGCACGTGGCCAACCCCGAGAAGGTCGCCGCGGCGACGATGACGCACATGCTCAAGGCGCGCGGCGTGGCGATCGCCGGCACGGCCGCGTCCGGCGTCGCTCCGGCGAGCCTCCGATCGATCGCCACCACGTCCTCGCCGCCGCTCCGGCAGGTCCTGCACGACCAGAACGTCGACTCGGTGAACTTCGACGCCGAGGTGCTCGGGAAGCTGCTGGGCGTGCTCGCCTCGGGCCGCCCGGGGACGATCGCCAAGGGCGCCGCCGCGATCCACGCCTTCGCCGCGTCCCACGGTGCGTCGACGACGAACGAGGACGGGTCCGGCCTGTCCTACTCGGACCGCGCGACCGCGCTCGGGATCGTGAAGCTGCTGCAGGTGGCGCAGGACTCGGCGTGGGGTCCGGTGCTGCGCGCCACGCTGCCGCGCCCCGGCGTGGGAACCCTCGAGCACCGCCTCCCGGGCATCGACGTCCAGGCCAAGACCGGGACCCTCACCGACATCTCCGCTCTGTCCGGCTGGGTGGGGCTGGCCACGACCGGGCGGCCGGCGGTGTTCTCGATCCTGTCCGGCGGGTTCGACGAGTCCGCCGCCAAGGACATCGAGGACGGGATCGTCACCACGCTCGCGAACCACGCCCGCTGAGGCCGTTGCGTTCGGTCCACGCGTTGGGCTAGCGTCCGCGGCGTTCGTTCGGTCCGCTCGAGGAGACGGCATGGCGCAGGTTCCTGCACCCCCGCCGCCGCCGATGCCGGTCGCGTCGTCGGCGCCGACCCGGTCGATGTCGTCCAACGCGCGGATCCTCGTCGCCCTCGCCGCCGGTGCGTTGGTGTTCCTCAGCCTCGGGATCTACGGCAAGGAGCACGACCCCAGCGGGCGGAGCCTGGTGACGCTGTTCTTCACGCAGACCATCACGCTGAAGGTGTGGCTGGCGACCGCCGCGTTCGTGCTGGCGATCGGGCAGCTGCTCGGCGGCCTGCGGATGTACGGCAAGCTGGGGAAGAAGCGCGGCCCGAAGTGGATCCGGACCGGCCATCGCATCGCCGGGACGGGGGCGTTCCTGCTGACGATCCCCGTCGCGTACCACTGCCTGTGGGCGCTCGGGTTCCACCTGGACGAGGGCCGGCGGGTCCTCGTCCACGGCATCGCGGGGTGCTTCTTCTTCGGCGCGCTCACCGCCAAGGTCATCGTGGTGCACACGCGGAAGATGCCGCGGTGGGCGCTGCCGACGCTGGGCGGGTTGCTGTTCTCGGCGCTCACGATCATCTGGATCACGAGCGCCCTGTGGTTCTTCAAAACGACGGGGTTCAAGCTCTAGATGGCCGGCCGGAAGCTGTTCGACAAGGTCATCCTCGGCGTGCTGATCGCCGGCGCGGTGGTGTTCGTGCTGCTGCTCGCCGGGGTGGGGTCGTCGCTGTTCACGAACGCGACCCCGTACGTCGTCCCGACGCCGTAGCGTCGAGGGCGGCGGCGATCGAGCGCTGCCACTCGCGCATCTCGCCGTCGAAGTGCGCGTCGAACCGGCGGACGTACGCGTTCCCTGCCTCCGACAGGCCGGTGACGACGTAGCGGACCACCACGCGGGTCTCCGAGGGCCCGGTGGCGTCGCAGGCCACGTCGACCCGCGTCACCCGTTCCCCCGCGACGAAGTTCACGTACCCGGCCGCGAAGTTCAGCTCGTCCATCTCGGTGACGATCCACACCGCATGGGCTCCGCCGTGGTCGGTGGCGAACACCGCGCCTCGAACGCCCGTGTCGTCGGGCGGATGGACCGGTCTGGGATTCCAGCCGTGGGCCCAGGCGCGCTCGCCCTCCGGCGTGAACATCTCGAACACGGCCTCGATCGGATGGTCGAATCGCAGCTCCGCAGTGCGCGTGCACCGTTCCGCTTCCACGTCGTCATCGTCGCATGCAACCGACGCTGGACCTTCCCCGCCCCGAGAGGGTTCAATGAACGCCCCTCCCGGCGGCGCGTCCGCGCGACCCCGGGAGAACCGTTGTCGCGGCGCACGGTGGCCGCCGCGTGGGGTGGGAGGACGACGAACACATGAGCACGACGACCGGCACGCCGTCGCCGCCCCGGCGGGGACGCCAGACCAAGGCCGTCAACCGGCGGTACCGGGGCTCGTCGAAGGCGGACCAGACGGCGACCGAACGCCCGGCCAGGGGTTCGGGCTTCCGGGCCCGGCTGCGGTACCGGTTCGACAACGCGCTGTCCCGCGGCGCGTGGGTCGTGATCGGCTACCTCGGCCTGATCACGCTGAGCATCGTCCTCGTGGCGGCGCTGATCACGAGGATCCTCCGCCTGGCCGGGTTCGGCGGGAGCGGCCCCCTCGGCTTCCTCGAGGCGTTCTGGCAGATGGTGCTGCGGGTGTTCGATGGCGGGACGTTCGCGGGGGACACCAGGTGGGGGGCCCGCATCGTCGCGCTGTTCGTCACCCTCGCCGGGATCTTCATCGCCGGCAGCCTCATCGGGCTGATCGCCGCGGCGGTCGACCAGCAGGTGGACCGGCTCCGCCGGGGCCGCAGCAACGTCATCGAGCAGGGCCACAGCCTGATCCTCGGGTGGTCGCCCCGGGTCCCGACGATCGTGAGCGAGCTGGTGGTGGCGAACGAGAGCGAGAAGCGCGCGGCGGTCGTCGTGCTGGCCGACATGGACAAGACCCAGCTGGAGGAGACCCTGCGGACCGCCGTCGGCGATCTCCGGACGACGCGGCTGGTCGGACGGCGGGGCGACCCCTCGATCCCGGCCGACCTCGAGCTGGTGGCCGCGGCGGACGCGAAGTCGATCCTGGTGATGAGCGGCGCCGAGGGGGACGCCGGCGCCATCAAGGCCTCGCTCGCGGTGCTGGGGCTGGGTCTCGACGGCGTGCCGGTGGTGGTCGAGATGCAGTCGCCGGCCCAGGCCGACACGCTGGAGGCGGTCACCGACGGCGCCATCGTGGCCGTGAACTCAGACCGGATCATCGCTGAGGTCACCGCACAGGCCTGCCGGGAGCACGGGCTGACGCAGGTGTTCCGGGAGCTCCTCGACTTCGAGGGCGACGAGATGTACCTGCGGGAGTTCCCGGAGCTGCACGGGGCGACCTACGCCGAGGCGCTGCAGGCGTTCGACAAGGCGGCGGTCATGGGCCTGCTGACCGACGACGGCGTGGTGCTGAACCCGCCCCCGGACCGGGTGATCGAGCCGGGCGACCAGCTGATCGCGCTCGTCGAGGACGACTCGAAGTTCGTGTTCGGCGAACGCCGGCCGGTGCCGCAGGTGACGCACGGCGACGAGCCCGACCCCGAGCCGCCGCAGCGCATCCTCATGGTCGGGTGGAGCCGACTGGCCCCGCGCGTGCTGCAGGAGCTCGACGACTTCCTGTCGCCGGGCTCCCGGTTCACCGTCGTGGTGGACCCGACGCTGGTCGACCCCGCGGACACGGCGATCGACCTCAACCTCGCGAACTCCACCTTCGACGTCCACTGGCTGGGCGGCGGACCGGAGCTGCTCGGCGACCTGCTGGGGGAGGAGGAGTTCGACCAGGGGATCCTGCTGGGGTACCGGCGGGGCCTGGCGTCCGAGGACGCCGACGCCCGGACCCTGCTCACGCTGATGGCGCTGCGCAAGCGGTGGCCCCGGGGGCATCCTCCCGAGGTCCGCCTCGTGGCGGAAGTCATCGACCAGCGGAACGTCCACATCGCGCAGATGGCCGGCGTCGACGACTTCATCGTGAGCGACCAGCTGGCCAGCCTGATGCTCGCGCAGCTGTCGGAGCGGGCCGAGCTCCGGGAGGTGTTCGATGAGCTGTTCGACGCCGAGGGTGCATCGATCGTGCTGCGGCCGGCCGGCCGGTTCGTCCCGAACGGGCCGGTGACGTTCGCCGAGGTGGTGGCCGCGGGGAACGCGTTCGCCGAGAGCGCCCTGGGCTACCGTCGGGCGAGTGACGGGGTCGTGGTGCTCAACCCCGCCAAGTCCGAACGCCTCGCGCTCACCCGCGACGACGAGGTCGTCGTGGTGACGACGCGGGGCGTCTGAGCGACCGGCTCAGCCCTCGGCGGGTTCCAGGATGACCACCGGGATGTCGCGCTCGGTCGTGCGGTCGTACTCGGCGAACGCCGGGACGCGTTCCTTCTGACGGGTCCAGATGCGCTCGCGCTCCTCGCCGGTGGCGACGCGGGCCACGACCTCGTGCGTCTCGGTGCCCACCTCGATGCGGGCGCGCGGGTTGGCCGTGAGGTTGTGGTACCAGTCGGGATTGGTGGGCGCACCGCTCTTCGTGCCGAACACCGCCCAGCCGCCGTCCGCGAGCGGCTGGTAGCCGAGCGGGTTCACGCGTTCGATCCCGCTCTTCGCGCCGGTGTGGTGCAGCAGCAGCAGGGTGGCGCCCTCGAACCTGCCGCCGACCCGGCCCTCGTTGGCGCGGAACTCGTCGATGATGGATTGGTTCCAGTTGGTGGCCACGACGTCGCTCCGTTCGAGGTTGGGGTGTCGCTGGCGTGCAACGCTCCGGCGGACCCTGGGATTCCCCGGGGGGTGCGCGCCGGCTACCGGGCGATCGATGCCAGCAGCTCGGCGAAGTGGGACATCGTTTGGATGTGGAGGCCCGCTCCGTAGCTGATCCGGGCGACGCCGAGCGCGGCGAGGCGATCGTTCGGGGGCGCCGCCGGCGTCGCCAGGACGTTCACCGGCCCGCCGACCGCCTCGACGAACTGTGCGATCACGCCCTCGTCCGCGAGGAAGATCGGGTAGACGCAATCGGCCCCCGCCGCGAGGTAGGCGCGGGCCCTGGCGACGGCCTCGTCGAGCAGCTCGGCCTGGGGCTGGGAGCGGTTCCGGAGGAACACGTCGACGCGGGCGTTCACCACCAGCCCGTCGGCCCCGGCCGCGGCGCGGATGGCCGCGAGCTTCGCCGCGTGGCCGTCCGCGTCGGCGATGGCCCCGGTCGAGTGGTCGGTGTCCTCGAAGTTGCAGCCGGACGCGCCCGCCCCGGCGAGGCGCTCGACGAGCTCCGCGGGCTCCATCCGGTAGCCGGCCTCGGCGTCGACCGTGACCGGGACGTCGACCGCGCGGGCGATGCGGGCGGCCGCGCCGAGCATCTCCTCCGCGGGCGCGCCCTCGCCGTCCTCGTACCCGAGCGCGTCGGCCACGGCCGAGCTGCTGGTGGCCACGGCGGGATAGCCGGCCTCGACCACGGCGCGGGCCGACGAGACGTCCCAGGCGTTGGGCAGCAGGAGCGGCGTCCCGGGAACGTGGAGCGACCGCAGCAGCCGGTGGTGCTCGTCCAGTCCCATGTTCAGCCCTCCGTGACGTCGAGCACGATCTTGCCGCGCCGGCCGGCGCGCTCGAGGCTTCGCTCGAACGCCGCCCGCGCCTCGTCGAGCCGGAACACGGCGTCGATGACCGGCCGGAGCTCGCCGGTGTCGGCCGCCCGGGCCAGCTCGATCAGCTGGTCGCGGTTCGGCTCCACCACGAAGTACACGCCGCCGGAGCCCTCGGGCGGCTCGGTCGCGACCGACACCAGACGGCCGCCGGGCTTCAGCACGGCCGGCGAGCGTTCGAGCAGCGTGCCGCCGACCGTGTCGAACACTACGTCCACGGGTTCGACGTCGTCCTCGAACCGCGCCGTCGTGCGGTCGACGACCTCGTCCGCGCCGAGCTCGTGGACGGCCTCGACGTTGCGTATGGAGGCCGTCCCGACGACGTGCGCGCCGCGGCTCCTGGCCAGCTGCACGGCGAACCCGCCGACGCCCCCCGCGGCCCCGTGGATCAGGACGCGCTGGCCAGCCTGGAGCCGGCCGTGGCCGAACAGGGCCTGCCACGCGGACAGCCCGGCGAGCGGGATGGCGGCGCTCTCGACGTGCCCGAGCGAACGGGGCTTCGGCGCGAGGTACGCGGCCGCCACGACCGACAGCTCCGCGGCCGCCCCGTCGCGATCGAACCCGTGCAGGGCGAACACCTCGTCCCCGACGGCGACGCCCTCGACGCCCGGTGCGAGGGACTCCACGACGCCGGACGACTCGTACGAGGGGATCGCCGGGAGCCGATCGGTCGGCCACTCCAGCTCGTCGCGCGTGATGGCGGCCGCATGGACGCGAACGACCGCGTCCCCGGGCCCGGGCGAGGGCGCGTCGATCTCCTCGAGCCGGAGCCCCTCCACGCCGCCCGGCGGGTGCAGACGAACTGCCCGCATCACGCGCTCAGTCGCGGGGCGGGATGCTCTGAACGGCCCAGCTGTTGCCGTCGGGGTCCGAGAAGAACAGGAAGTCGCCCCACGGCTGGTGGTCGACCTCGCCGACCTCCACGCCGTGGTCGACCAGTTGCTGCCGGGCGGCCTCGATGTCGTCGACGACCATCTGCAGCCCGCGCTGCGAGCCGGGCTCCATCTCGGTGATGCCAACGCCCATCACGATCGAGCAGGCCGAACCGGGCGGGGTGAGCTGCACGAAGCGCAGCCCCTCGTGCACGGTGGCGTCATGGTCGGGGTTGAACCCCACCTGGTCCACGTAGAACGCCTTCGCCCGGTCGACGTCGGTGACCGGGACGGGTACGAGTTCGAGCTTCCAGTCCATGGACCACATGCTAGCCATCCCCTCCGACAGGGACGAACCCGACGACCCTCGCCCCGGCGCGCATAATCAGCGCGTGTTCCGGATGGCCGTTGGCCACAGCGACGACATCGACCCGGTCGAGGCCGCCCGGGAGATCATCCGTCAGTGCCGGGACGGCCTGGCCGGCGAACGCCCTCGGGCGGGGCTCCTGTTCAGCACGTACGACACGGAGCTCGCGCCACTCGTCGCCGCGATCCGCACGGAGTTCCCGGACATGGAGCTCGCCGGCACGACCTCGGCGGGGGAGATGTCGTCGGTGTTGGGGTTCCAGGAGGACTCGGCCACGCTCGCCGTCTTCGCCTCCGACTCGGTCGACATGACCACCGGGTTGGGGCCGGGGATCTCCGAGTCGCCGGCCGCCGCGGCCGCCGCCGCGCTCGACCAGGCGCTGGCGGCGACCGAGCAGCCGCCCCGGTTGTGCATCGCGCTTCCCAGCGTCACGGGCCCCGATCCGACGGAGGTGCTCGGAGAGCTCCAGGCGCTCATGGGCGACATCCCGGTGATCGGCGGCGGTTCCGCCCCCAACACCAACCCCGGCGAGCCGCGGATCGCGCGCCAGATCCGGGGCGACGGCGTCGAGGAGGACGCCGTCGTGGTGCTCGTGTTCTCGGGTCCGCTGTCGGTCTCGTTCGGCGTCGACACCGGCTGGAGGCCGATCGGGGCGAGGGGCCGGGTCACCGAGTCGAACGGAAACGTCATCAGCGCCATCGACGGCGAACCCGCGCTGGCGTTCCATGAGCGGTACCTCGGGCCAGGGGGCAAGCCCACCCCGGCGAATCCGCTCGCCGTGTTCGATGGCGACACGCCCGAGTTCTACCTCCGCGTGCCGCGGGACTTCGATGCGGCCGAGGGGACGCTCCTCACGGCGGGCGGCGTCCCCGACGGCGCCCAGGTGCAGCTCACGGTCGCCGCGACCGACGAGATCTTCGCGGGCACCACGTCCGCGGTTCGAAAGGCGCTCGCCGCGTTCCCCGGCGCGTCGGCGCCGGATGCCGCGCTCGTGTTCTCGTGCGCGATCCGCAAGCTGATGCTGGGGACGAGGACCGGCGCGGAGCTGGAGATCGCCCGGACCGAGCTGGGCGAGGCGGTCCCGATCTGCGGGTTCTACTGCTTCGGCGAGATCGCGCCGATGGGGAGCGGCGACGTGCGGTTCCACAACGAGACGATGGTCGCCGTGCTGATGGGCGAGCTCGCCGCCGCTCCGGCGCCGGCCGGATGACGCCTTCGGACGACGACGACCCCGACGTCCGGTTGCGGACGATCGAGAAGGAGCACCGCGTCCTCACCCGCAGGCTCGCGCGGATGCAGGACAACGTCCGCCAGATGGAGGAGCTGCAGGACTCCACCTCGAAGATGCTGTCCGGGCTCACGCGCGAGCTCGAGGAGGAGAAGGCGAGGTCGCAGGCGCTCCTGCTGAATATCCTCCCGCGGGAGATCGTCGGCCGGCTCGAGGCAGGGGAGCGGGTCATCGCCGACCGCCACCCCGAGGTGAGCGTGCTGTTCAGCGACCTGGTGGGGTTCACGGAGACCTCGTCGCAGCTCGAACCGCACGTGCTGGTCACCGAGCTCAACACGCTGTTCTCGCAGTTCGACCTGCTGTGCGAGCGCACCGGCGTCGAGAAGATCAAGACCATCGGGGACGCGTACTTGGCTGTCGGCGGGCTCCCGGGCGGACGGTCCGACCACGTTCCGGCGATCGCCGAGCTCGCGCTGGGGATGATGGACGTCGTCCGGGGCACGGACTGGCGGATCCGGATCGGCCTGCACACGGGCCCGGCGGTGGCGGGCGTGATCGGCACCAGGAAGTTCGTCTACGACGTGTGGGGCGACACGGTGAACGTCGCGAGCCGGCTCGAGTCCACCTCCGAGCCGAACCGCATCCACCTCTCCGAGGAGGTCGCACTGGCGTTGGGCGAGGCGTTCGGGCTGGAACCCCGAGGAACCGTGGTCCTGAAGGGCAAGGGCGACGCCCGGACGTACTTCCTCGGCGCCCGCGCCTGACCGGCGGCGCCCCGCCTGGACGGGTCGCATCCCCGCCTGACCGTCGAAGTTGACGCGAATGGGACAAAGTGGGGTAATCGGTTCATGGCACGCAGCGCCCCTGCCGTCGTGGTGGGCGGTCTCTCCAAGCGCTACGGTGCGGTCGAGGCCGTCCGGAATGTGAGCTTCGAGGTGGAGCGGGGCGAGGTCTTCGCCCTCCTCGGGCCGAACGGCGCCGGCAAGACCACCACGGTCGAGATCCTCGAGGGGTTCCGCGAACGCGACCGGGGAACGGTTCGCGTACTCGGGTTCGACCCGGCCGACAGCGCCTCGTCGCGCGCGCTCCGGGAGCGTATGGGCATCGTGCTCCAGGAGCTCGCGGTCGAGCCGTTCCTCACGGTCCGGCGCACGCTGGCCAGGAACGCAGGCCTCTACCCGCAACCGCGGCCCGTGGACGAGGTCATCGAGCTGGTCGGGCTGGGCGCGCAGGCCGGCACCAAGGTGAAGAAGCTCTCCGGGGGGCAGCAGCGCCGGCTGGACATGGGCCTCGGGATCGTGGGCGACCCGGAGGTGCTGTTCCTCGACGAGCCGACGACCGGCTTCGACCCGTCGGCCCGCCGGGGCGCCTGGGAGCTGGTCCGGGCGCTGTCGGGGGGCGGGACCACCGTCCTCCTCACGACGCACTACATGGACGAGGCGGAGGCGCTGGCCGATCGCGTTGCCATCATCGCCGGCGGCACGATCGTGGCCGAGGGCCCGCCGGGATCGCTCGGGGGGCGCGACCGCGCCGAGGCCAGGATCCGGTTCCGTCTCCCGCAGGGCGTCGCCGCGTCGGATCTCCCGGTGCGGGTGACGGGCGGGCGCGACGGGGCGCTCGAGATCGGCACGGACCGGGAGATCGAGGTCCTGGCCCGGCTCACCCGGTGGGCGCTCGACGGGGGCGTCGACCTCGTGGGCCTGACGGTGACCCGGGAGTCGCTGGAGGACGTCTACCTCGAGCTGACCGGCTCGGCGAACGGCCACGAGCCCGCCGCGGCGGCGGCCCGGCCGGCTCGGGCGAGGAGGTTCGGATGAGCACGACGAATGCCGCGACGCGCCGCCCGGCCCGCGACGTCCGCCTCGCCGTCAGCCAGATCGGCTACGCGCAGCTGAGCTTCTGGCTGAACCCCGTGGGGGCGCTGTTCACGGTGGGGTTCTCGCTGCTGTTCCTCGTCCTGCTCGGGGCGACCACCGGGGACTCGCGGATCGCGTTCCTCGGCAACATCAGGACGATCCAGTACTACGTGCCGGGGTTCATGGCCTACGGCGTCATGTCAGCCTGTTTCACGATGCTCGCCGTGAGCCTGGTGGTGCGGCGCGAGGCCGGGCTCCTCAAGCGGGCGCGGCTCAGCCCGCTGCCCACGTGGATGATGCTCGTCGGGTTGTTCGGCAACTCCCTCCTGATCTCGATGGCGCAGGTGATCCTGGTGCTCGGGGTGGGGGCGGTGGCCTTCCACGTCTCCATGCCGGCCAACCCGGCGGCGCTCGTCGTGGCGCTCGTCGTCGGGGTCATCTGCTTCAGCGCGCTGGGCGTCGCCGCGAGCACCCTGATCCCGAACCAGGACGCCGCTGGACCAATCGCCAGCACGATCTTCTTCGTGCTGCTGTTCCTGTCCGGGCTGTGGTTCCCGATCCAGTCCTCGACCGGGCTGGCGAAGGTCTCGTCGTTCTTCCCGGTGCGGCACATGATCGTGGCGACGTTCTCCGCGTTCGACGTGCGGCCCGGCGTCAGTGGGTGGGCCTGGAGCGACGTCCTGGCCATGGCCATCTGGGCCGTGGTCGGCGTGTTCGTCGCCGTTCGCCGGTTCCGCTGGGCTCCCTGGCGGGGCTGAGGCCCCCGAGCCCCTCGCCAATCGCGGCCGGCGGACCTACAGTTCGGGCCCGATGACCACATCCGGGTCCGCCGAACCCCGGACGAACGGCCGAGCGGGCGCCGGCCTGCCGTCGGGCGCCCGGCTGTCGGAGATCGTCTCCGCGCTGTCGTTCTCGTCGGACTTCGGCCTCGGCCAGCCGATGGAACACGTCCTCCGGGCGTGCCTCATCGCGGTCCGCCTGGCCGAACGCCTGGGGCTGGACGACGAACAGCGCCGGGAGGCGTACTGGGTGACGCTCCTCGCCACGGTGTGCACCGGTGAGTCGTTCGAGCTCGCGCGGACGTTCGGCGACGACGTTGCGTTCCGCAGCGGCATGTACCACGTGGGGCCGTCGCAGTTCGCGCAGCTGATGTACGTCATGCGGCGGGCGGGTTCCGGCTCGGCGAAGGCGCGGGCCCGGGCGACCTCCGGCATCGTCGCGAGCGGCGGGCGCTCGGTCGAGGCAATCTTCCTGGCGCACTGCGCGATCACGAGGGAGGTCGCCGTCCGGTTCCATCTGGATCCCGGCGTCGCCGAGGCGCTCGAGCACACGTTCGCCCGGTGGGACGGCAAGGGCGTGCCCCGCGGGGCCTCCGCCGCCGTCCCGATCTCGGTGCGGGTGATGCAGATGGCCGACTTCGCCGAGGTCCACCACCGGCTGCACGGCGTCGAAGGCGCGGTCGAGCTGGCCCGGCAGGACGCGGGCAGGGTATTCGCCCCTGACGTATCGAGGGTCTTCGCCGACGCCGCGCCGGAGCTGCTGGAGGGCATCGACGACAACGTGTGGGACCGGGTGGTCGAGGCCGAGCCACTGCCCCGGCCGCCGCTCGACGAGTCGGAGCTCGACTCCGTCCTCGAGGTGATGGCCGACATCGTGGACCTCAAGTCGCCGTGGTTCTCGGGGCACTCCCGGGGCGTGGCCGACCTGGCCTCGCGGGCCGTGGCGGCCGCGGGCATGCCGGAGCGCGACGCGGTCACCGTTCGGCGAGCCGGCCTGGTGCACGACATCGGCCGAACGGCCATCCCGAACAGCATCTGGGACAAGCGTGAGCCGCTCGCCGAGGGGGAACGCGAACGCGTCCGGCTCCACGCGTACTATACGGAGCGGATGCTGCGCCGCCCGGTGGCCCTGGCGGGGCTGTCCGCCGTCGCGGCTTCCCACCACGAACGCCTCGACGGCTCCGGGTACCACCGCGGGATCCGCGGTTCGGACATCCCGTTGCTCGGCCGATACCTGGCCGCGGCCGACGTGTACCACGCGGTGTTGGAGGGGCGGCCCCACCGCCCGGCGATGTCGGAGAAGGAGGCGGCCGCCCACCTGCGGGCCGAGGTCCGGGCCGGGCGCCTCGACGCCGCCGCCGTGGACGTGGTGCTCGGCGTGTCCGGCCATCGGACGACCGGACCGCCCGCGGCCCCCGCCGGGCTCACGCCGCGTGAGGTCGAGGTGCTCGTGCTGGTCGCGCGCGGCGCGTCGACCCGCTACGTGGCCCGCACGCTCGGCATCACCCCCAAGACGGCCGGCAACCACATCGAGCGCATCTACGCCAAGATCGGCGCCACCAGCCGATCCTCCGCCACGCTGTTCGCGATGCAGCACGGGATGCTGGCGACGCTCGAGCCCGTCCAGCGCTGAGGCCCGTCTCCTGGGGAGAACTCCTCATGTCCCGCCGCCGCCGCGCTCCTACGGTTCGACCCATGACTCGGCCACGGGGGCCGGGCCGGGAAGAGGAGGTCGGTGGATGGGCGCATCGGTGGGAAGGTTCGACCAGCCGGAGGAGACCAATCGGTTCCCCAACGGCGAGGAGCACATCGTCCACGTCCACGGCGTCGCCGTCGGGATGGCCACGTTCCAGCCGGGCTGGCGATGGTCGAACGACGTGCGGCCGCTCGTGGGAACGGAGCGCTGTCCGCTGCTCCACGTCGGGTACAACCTGTCGGGACGGCTGCACGTGGAGTTCGCCGACGGGTCCACGCTCGACGTCGGCCCGGGCGAGATCTTCGAGATCACCCCGGACCACGACGCGTGGGTCGTCGGCGACGAGCCGGTCCTGATGCTCGACTGGTCGGGCAAGGCCCGCGAGTACGCGACCCCGTACGCGACGGAGGGTTCCCGATGAACGACGGGAAGCCCGCGCTGACGTTCCACGTCTCGGTTCCCTCGGAGGCCTCACCGGAGGCGCTGTACGACGCCCTCGCCGACCTCGGGACCCACTTGGAGTGGGCGGGGAAGGAGGCGCCCCGGAAGGCATTCCGCCTGCTGAGCATGGACGCGCCGTCGCGGCGCGCCGAGGTCGGGGACACGTTCGCCTCGAGCGGCGATAACGGCAACGGGACGTTCCACGACCGGTCCGTCGTGGTCGAGGCGGAACCCGGGCGGCGGTTCGGCTTCGACACGGACTCGACGCTCGAGCGCACGCACGGCCGAACCTGGCACGCGCGGTTCACCCATCGGTACACGATCGAGTCCTCCGGAGGAGGGTCGGTGCTCACGTACGACGGCGAGGTCCGACCGCAGAACTACGTGCCGTACTGGCTGCGACCGATCATGCGCCGGATGACGCGGGTCATGGTCGACCGGATGATCCGTTCCAACCTGGGGAACCTGTCGAAGGCCGCGGCGCCGGCTGCACGGCGCGCCGCCTGAGATCCGGACGCGCGCGGGCGGCTTCCGTCAGCGCCCGCGCGCGCGCCGCCTTTCTTCGAGCTCGAGGGCCTCCTTCGCCCGCGTCCGGACGACCTTCTTGACGAGGGCGGCCGGCATGGGGTGCTCCACCGTGAACCGGAGGGTCCCTTTGCCGGACAGGTAGGGCAGGAGCGCGTCGCCGCAGACCTCGCGGACGCGGTCGTTGGCCGGGAACAGGCTGCAGTGGTCGCGAAACGCCGCGTACGACACGAGGAACCGCCCCTGCAGCTTGAACGCCGGCATCTGGTAGCTGATGGTCTCGGTGGCCTCGGGAACGACCGAACGGATCGTGGAGCGGAGTCGCTCCAGCGCCTCGCGCTCGGCGGGCGGCAACCCGGCGAAGTACTCCTCCACGGTTGCTGGTCCGGCCACCCGGCTCACCCCTTCCCGGTGGGAAGGAAGTATCGCATGCCCACTCGTCAGGCGATCCCTGCGAGGGCGGGTGGGCGGAACTCGCCCGACCTCGTGGCCTGGCTCGGGGTGAGCCGAATCAGCATGGAACCGAACGGCCCGCTCCCGCGTCCTGGGTGTGTCCCGGCGCGCCTCGCGCCGAACCGTCGCGTCCCGCGGGAGGTCATGACATGCGTCGTTCAGCCGTGATCCTTGCCCTGGTCGTCCTCGCCCTCGGCGTGGTCGCGCCGCCGCCGGCGTTCGCCGGCTCGGTCCTGCCGGCGGGGTTCCGGGCCCAATCGATCGGCTTCGTGTCGAACGAGGACGGGTGGATCCTCGGCGTGGGCACATGTGGCCAGACGACCTGCACGACGGTCCTCCGAACGACGAACGGCGGTGGCGTCTGGGGCGTGGTTGGGAAGATCAACGCGCCGCTCACCTACGACAAGATCGGGGGCGTCACCGGTATTCGGTTCGCTGACGACCTCCACGGGTGGGCGTTCGGCCCCTCGCTGTGGTCGACCGCAGACGGCGGGCAGACCTGGCACAAGCGGGCGATTCCCGGCGGTGGGCGGATGGTTCCCGTGCTCGCGGCGGACGCCGACGGCGTGTACGCATTGGTCTCGACCTGCCGGCTCAACCAGGTGCCGTCGAGCTGCGCTGCGGCCACGCTGTGGAAGACCACCGCCGACGGGACGTCCTGGACGAAGACGCGCCTGAAGCTCCGCGCGGGCCTGGTGACCAACACCGCCCGAATCTCGCTCCACGGTGTCGTGGCGTATCTCATCGTCCCGCGGGAGACCGGTCCCGACGTCCTGAAGGCCACGACCGACGGGATCCACTGGACCTCCCGTCCCGACCCGTGCACGGCTCCCGACGAAGAGCTCGTGGACGTGTACGCGGTCTCGGACACCGAGGTCGGCCTGCTGTGCATCGGCGACCCGGGGTTCGGCCAGTCCACCAAGCACATGTACCGCTCGAACGACACCGGGCAGACCGACAGGCGGTTCGGGGCCATCTCCCGGAACGGCATCGTGTCGCAGCTCGCCGCGACGCCGGACGGGCGGTTCCTCATCACCTCGTGGGGCAATCCCGGCAGCTGGATCTACCGCAGCAACGGCGGGGGTCCCTGGACCGTGCCGGTCGGCCTCGA
This sequence comes from uncultured Actinomycetes bacterium, assembly GCA_963772375.1. GTDB lineage: Bacteria > Actinomycetota > UBA4738 > UBA4738 > JACQTL01 > DATBHM01. Next base: position 354,143 of record CAVYXG010000004.1, on the reverse strand, counting down.
GGACGGCGGTGTCGGGTGGAACGACATCGTGATGGTCTCGAACTCCGTCGGCTTCGTCGTGCACGGGCCGGCCGCGCTGTTCCCCGGCACCCGGCCCGGCCAGCTGGCGGAGACCACCAACCGCGGCGTCACCTGGACCCCGGTGTCGTAACCGGAGCCCGGGCTCGCGCCGGACCGAGCGCGCGCCGCCGGCTGCGTCAGGCGCTCTCGAGCTGGGGTGCGACGTCCTCGTCGAAGATCGCCACGACCTCGGGGTCGTCCTCCACGGCCGCCGCCGTCCGCGGGGGGACCAGCTCCGGCGCCCGCCGCTTGGCCGGGATGACCAGCGCGGCGACCGCCCCGCCCGCCACCAGCAGCACCACCGCGACGTCCAGCGCCCGGGCGTATCCCTGCGTCAGCGCCGTCGCTGCGCTGCCCGTCGCGGCCGACGTCCGCGCCGCCGCCACTGTCGTCAGGACGGCCAGGCCGATCGACGCCCCGATGAACCGCGACGTGTTCAGCAGGCCCGACGCCAGCCCGGCGTCCTGGGGCGCCACCCCGGACGTCGCCGCCACCGTGGCCGGCGTGACCGAGAGGCCCATCCCCAGCCCGATCAGCACGAACGGCACAAGCAGGTCCGCGGCGAACGTGCTGGCCGGCGTGATCCGCGTCAGCCACGCGACGCCGGCGATCGCGAAGACGGTGCCGGCCACCAGCAGCCGCCGCGGCCCCAATCGCGTCACCAACCGCGCCGCCACCTGTGAACCCCCGGCGATGAGGATCGTCTGCGGCAGGAACGCCAGCCCCGCCGCGAGGGGCGTGTAGCCCAGGACGTGCTGCATGAACAGGGTCTCGAAGTACCAGGTCCCGAACATCGCCCCGAAGAGCAGCATCAGGTACAGGTTGGCTCCGTCGAGCGCCCGCGACCGGAAGATCCGAAGCGGCATCAGCGGTGCCCGCGAGTGCTTGGTCTGGAGCCAGACGAACGCCCCCAGCAGCGCGATCCCCACGCCCAGCGGCACGAGCGTCTGCGGGCTCGTCCACGCGTAGGTCTGCGTCCGCACGATCGCGTACACGATCGCCACCAGCCCACCGGTCACCGTGAGCGCTCCCAGCACGTCGAGGCGGCGGTGCTCCGTCTCCGTCCTCGACTCCGGGAGGTACGCCCGCGCCGCCAGCAGGGTCAGCACGCCGACCGGGACGTTCACGAACAGGATCCACCGCCACGAGATGAGCTCCGTCAGGAGCCCGCCGAGCAGCGCGCCGGCCGAGGCGCCGCCCGCCGCGACGGCGCTCCACACGCCGAGCGCCCGGGCCCGCGCGGCTGCCTCGGTGAACGTCGTCGTGAGGATGGTGAGGGTCGCCGGCGCCAGGACGGCCGCCCCCAGGCCCTGCAGAGCCCGGGCCGAGATGAGGGTTCCCTGGGTCTGGGCCAGGCCACCGACGAAGCTCGCCGCCGTGAACATCGCGAGCCCCGCGAGGAACATCCTGCGCCGCCCGAACAGGTCGCCGGCCCGTCCGCCCAGCAGCAGGAACCCGGCGAACGTCAGCGTGTAGGCGTTCAGGATCCATTGGAGGCCCGAGGCGCTGAAGTGGAGCTCGGACTGGATCGAGGGGAGGGCCACGTTCACGATCGAGATGTCGAGCACGACCATGAACTGTCCGAGGCACACGAGCCCCAACACCACCCACGCCGGGGCGTTCGTCCCACGGGCCAGGCCGGCCCTTGCATTCAGCATCCCGCTCATCCTTCGACTCCACTTCTCCCGACGGGCCCGATAGGGTTCGCAACCCGTCGTCCGGGTCCGGGATTCCTCGATGACGGGAAGTGTGATGCGAATCACACCCTGGTACCAGGGCGCACTCATCCTGGTATCGCCACCACCTGGCACCGGGATCGTTGCGCGCGCATACTGGGGCCGTGGACGACTCGACACCCCTTCCGGAGCGGCAGGCTCGCGAGGCCGAACGCCGCCGCGAGCTGGCGTCGTTCCTGCGGACGCGGCGCGAACGGCTGAACCCGCAGGACGTCGGGCTCCCGCCGGGCTACCGGCGGCGGACGCCGGGGCTGCGGCGAGAGGAGGTCGCCCAGCTCTCCGGCGTCGGGGTCACCTGGTACACGTGGCTCGAGCAGGGCCGGCCGATCAACGCCTCGTCGCAGGTGCTGGAGGCGGTCACCCGGACCCTGCGGCTCGACGAGTCCGAACGTTCCCACCTGTTCACACTGGCCGGCGTCCCCGACCATGCGACCGGCACCGTCGGGATCTGCGAGCCGGCCGTCCGCGAGCTGGTCGAGGCGCTCGACCCGCTCCCGGCCCAGCTGGTCAACGCGCACTACGACATCGTGGCCTGGAATCGGACGCAGGCGGCCTTGATGGGCGACTACTCGACGCTCCCGGTCCGGTTCCGCAACATCCTGTGGCTGCTGTTCACCCAGCCCACCTGGCGCGAGCTGCTGGTCGACCAGCAGGACGTGGCCTACGTGGTGGCCCGGTTCCGGGCGAACATGGCCGAACACGTCGGCGAGCCGGCGTGGGTCGACCTCGTGCAGGAGCTGCTGGCGATGTCGCCGGCGTTCGCGGAGCTCTGGGAACGCCACGACGTGGCCGCTGGCAACAGCCGCGTCAAGCGGTACCTCCATCCCAGGGCCGGGCTGCTCCGCCTGGTGTCGACCGGGCTGCAACTGTCCGACCGGCCCGGCGTCCGACTGATCGTCGGAACACCGGCCGACGACGAGTCCCGGGTGGCGCTGGCCACGGTGGCCGGGCTCGGGCCGTGGCAGATCGACTGGGTCCTCCCGGAGCCGGTCGCCACCACCGATCCCGCCGCCGTCGTCGCGTAGCGCGAGGTGCGCGCCGCGCCACCCCGGTGGATTGCGGTGCGGCCGGCAGCGACGGGATACAGTCCGGCGCACCGAGCGGAATCGAGGGCCTTCGCGTGGAGTTCGGCGCACACCTGCCGTTGCTGTCGTGGGGCGACGAGCCCCCGCCGTCGCTCGCCGCCATGACCGACTACGCCCGGCAAGCGGCCGAGCTGGGGTTCGCCTGGCTGAGCGCGAACGACCACGTGGTCTACGGGCGACCCTGGCTGGACGGGCCGGTCGCGCTGGCCGCCGTGCTGCCGGTGACCGGCTCGATGACGCTCGCGACGACGGTCGCGTTGCCCGTCGTCCGGGGTCCTGGTCCGCTGGCCAAGGCGATGGCCGCGATCGATCTCCTCTCCGGCGGCCGGCTGGTCGTGGGCGTCGGTCCGGGTTCGTCGGAACGCGACTACCGGGCGATGGGCGTTCCGTGGGAGGAACGGTGGCCGAGGTTCGAGGAGGCGGTCCGCGCGCTGCGGGCCCTGCTGCGACCGGGCGGGCCGGCGTTCGACGGCCAGCACTACTCCACGGTGGACATGGAGCTGCGGCCCGGGCCTTCGCGTGCGGAGGGGCCGCCGATCTGGTTGGGGTCGTGGGGCTCCGACGCCGGCCTGCGACGGGTGGCGCGCCTCGCGGACGGCTGGCTGGCGTCCGGCTACAACGCCACTGCCGAGGCGTTCTCCGATGCGCTGCAACGGCTTCGCGGGCACCTTGGGTCCGCCGGGAAGGATCCCGCGCGATTCCCGAATGCGGTGGCGTCGATGTTCACGTTGGTGACGGAGGACGCCGGTCGCGGCGACGCCGTGCTGCGCGACGTGCTCTCGCCGATGCTGAATCGCAGCGTCGACGAGCTCCGAGCGCGGCTGCTGGTGGGTCCGGCGGGGGAGTGCGCCGAGAAGCTCGCCCGGTTCGAGGCCGCCGGCGCCGAGCGGATCCTGGTGTGGCCGGTGGGCGACGCGCTCCGGCAGCTCGAGGCGTTCCGGGACGGCGTGATGGGGCGGTTCGAAACCTAGGGGTTCGGTCGCCGGGCCATCGCCCGCAGGTCCGCGCGGACCAGCTTCCCGACCGAGCTCCGGGGAAGCCGGTCGACGAAGCGGACGGCGGCCGGACGCTCGTGCGGGGCCAGCCGCTCCGCCGCGAACGCCAGCAGCTCTGCCTCGCTCACCGCCGTCCCGGGCGCGGCGACGACGAACGCGATCAGCATCGGGTCGGCGCCGGCGGCCGCCGCCTCCACCACGCCGGCGTCGGCCACGGCCGGGTGCTCCGCGAGGACCCGCTCGACGTCGCCCGGATACACGGTCCGTCCGGCCGACACGACGCGGTCGGCGAAGCGGTCCACGATCCACACGTCGCCGTCGTCATCCATGCGGCCTGCGTCGCCCGTCCGCAGCCAGCCGTCCGGCGACAGGGCGCGGCGGGTGGCCTCCGGGTCGTTCCGGTAACCGGCCATCACGTTCGGTCCCCGAACCAGGAGCTCGCCCGTTGCGCCTGGCTCCACGTCGTCGCCGTCCGGGTCGACGATGCGGACGTCGACGAACATCGGCGGCCTGCCGGCGGCCCCGATCTTCCGCAGCGCCGTGTCGGGATCGAGGACCAGGGCGAGCGGGGCGGCCTCGGACAGGCCGTAGCCCTGCACCAGCCTCACGCCCCGGTCGAGGTACCGTCGGATCAGGCGCTCCGGAACCGGAGCCCCGCCGGTCAGCACGAACCGCACGCTCGACAGGTCCGCCGAGGGCCAGCGCGCGGACCGGGTGAGCCCGTCCAGGCTGTCCGGATTGCCGAACCCCACCGTGACCCGATGGCGCTCCAGCAGGCCGAGGATCTCGTCGGCGGTTCCCTCCGTCGGCACGACCACCGTGCCGCCCATGAACAGCACGGGCAGGACGTTGACGCCGATGCCGCCCACGCGAAAGAACGGCGCGATGGCCGGCGTGACGTCGTCCGCGCGGAAGTCGGCGCAGCTGAGGAAGTTCACGACGTTCCACGTGACGTTGGCGTGGGTGAGCATGATCCGCTTCGGCGGGCCGGTCGTCCCCGAGGTGTGGGGGAGCAGGCAGACGTCGTCCATGCGCACGGCGCGATCCACCGGGTCGTCGGGTGAGGTGTCGACGAGCGTCTCGTACGTACGTGCACCATCCGACACCGCGACCACGTGTCCGACCGACGGCGGCATTGCGTCGGGATCGTTCGGAGTGTTCCGGATCAGCACGCTGGGCTCGGCGGACGCCATGACCGGGCCGATCTGCTCCGGCGGCAGGCGGTGGTTCACCAGCGCGACCGCCGCGCCGACCTGCCCGCAGGCGAAGAACGTCTCGAGGAACGCCGGGTGGTTCGGTCCGAGCCAAGCCACGCGATCGCCGTGCCCGACGCCGAGCCCCGCGAGCCCGTTGGCCAGGCGCCGGATCCTTCCGGCCAACTCCGCGTACGTGAACGAACGGTCGCCCCACACGACCGCCGCGGCGTCCGGCGCGACCCTCGCGCGGCGTTCGATCCAGGAACCGACCCCCACCGGATGGAGCGTACGCATCGAACCCTCCTTGTTCGCAGTGGTGGGAATGTCCCACGTCGTGGTCCGGCCGTGACAGGCTGGGGCTGGGGTGCACCTTCGCGGGACTCGCCGGCTACTGCCTGATGACGCTCAGTCCGGTCGAGAACGCCCATCTCACCCTGGCAGGGGTGATCGGGTTCGTGCGGAGCGATCCGCCGGTGTTCATCGGGGGGCTGGTGACAGGGTCGCTGTTCGGCTGGCTCGGGAACCGGTGGCGCACCGACCGTGCCTGGTGGGCGGCCGCCGCCGTCGTCGCCGCCCTGTGCCTGGAGCCGCTCGCACGTGTGCCGGCCGGCCGGGAGATCCGGTTCACGGCCGTGTGGGCCGCCGAGACGGCCGTCGGCCTCGCATTCGCCCTCTTCTTCGCCTCCCTCCACCACATCACGCGGCGCTCGGCGGAGCCGAGCCCACCGGAGCACCGCTGAGGCCGGAGCCGGCGGCCTGCGAATCGTCGTAGCTCCCTGCGATGATCGGCGGGAGATGACGGACGTGCCCGCGGGCAGGGAGATCTCGAGGTCCCCATGAGCGAGACGCGGGTATCCCCGGTGCTCGTCACCGGAGCGACCGGCCGGGTCGGGGTCGCCGTCATCGACCTCCTGGTGGATGCGGGCGTCCCGGTCCGCGCCCTCACGCATCGCTCCGACGGGGCTGCCACGCTGCCGGCGAATGTCGAAGTCGTGACCGGCGACCTGACCGTGCCCGAATCGCTCGACGCGGGACTGCGAGGCGTCGATGTCGTCTTCCTCGTCTGGACCGCCCCGCCGGCGACCGCTCCGGCGGTCGTCGAGCGTCTCGCCGCCCACGCCCGGCGTGTCGTCTTCCTCTCGGCACCTCACCAGACCCCGCACCCGTTCTTCCAGCAACCGAACCCGATGGCGGTGCTGTACGCGGACATCGAGCGGCGCATCGGGGCCGCCGGGCTCGAGTCGACGATCATCCGGCCGGGGATGCTCGCGTCGAACGCGCTCTTCTGGTGGGCCCCCGCGATACGCGCCCGCACCGCCATCCGGTGGCCGTACGGCGATGCCGAGACCGCGCCCGTCGACGACCGCGACGTCGCGGCCGTCGCGGCGCTGACCCTGTATCAGGATGGACATGCCGGAGGCGACTACGTCCTGACGGGCCCCGAGTCACTGAGTCAGGCGGAGCAGGTGCGCATGATCGGTGAGGTCGTGGGGCGGCGGGTCGAGTTCGATGACGTGTCGCCGGACGAGTTCCGTGCCGAGACGGAGGGAACCTGGCCGCGCCCGGCCCTGGACATGTTGTTGGCCGCGTGGGGCGCGACGATGGGAATGCCGGCGTACATCACCACGACGGTGTTGGACATCCTCGGGACGCCGCCGCGATCCTTCCGCCAGTGGGTCGCCGACCACGCCGCCGCGTTCATGGGTGATCCCGCGAGCGACGAGGCCTGAGAGGAGCGAGTTTCAGTGGCGGGCGACGTTGCCCGCAAGCGTCCAACCGACAAGCGCGTTGGCGTGCCCGTGCACCAGGCCGTACTCGGACTGTCGGCCCCGCCGCAGAATGAGTGCTCAGTGTGACCCTCGAGCGGATGAGCATCACCTCGCTGACCTGGAGCAGTGTCACGGCCCGGCGGATGGCGCGCCACGCGTTGATCGAACCCGCGACCAACCTCGGGCCCGCCGGCATCGCCGGTGTTCTGTGCGGAGCGCATGCCCAGGTCCAGAGCGCCGCCGAGCTCTCGATCGGGCGCCGCATCGCCGGGGCAACCCGCGCCGGCGTGCAACACGCTCTGTGGACGGACCGAACCCTGGTCAAGACGTTCGGTCCCCGCGGCACCGTGCATCTGCTGTCCACGGCCGACCTGCCGATGTGGACCGGGGCGCTGTCGGCGCTACCGTCGTCGGCGCCGATGCACCCCGAGCCGGTTCGCTTCTCCCCCGAGGAGGCCGAGGAGGTCATCGCGGCCATCGGCAAGGCGTTGGCGGACGCGGAGCTGACCGTCGACGAGCTGACCGATGCGGTCGTGGATCGAACCGGTCCGTGGGCGGGGGAGCGGACGATGGAGGCGTTCCAGGACAAATGGCCGCGGTGGCGCCAGCTCACGAGCACGGCGGCGCACCGCGGGATGCTCTGCTTCGGGCCCAACCGGGGCCGCAAGGTGACCTACACGAACCCGCACCGATGGCTGCCCGGCTTCCGCCCCGATGATGGCGACGCCGCCGTGCGCGCATTGGTCACCCGGTACCTGCACGCGTACGGCCCGGCCACGCCCCACCATTTCGCCAGGTGGCTCGCCATCCCGCCGCGGCGCGCCGCCCTGCTGTTCGCCGAATCGGCCGACGGGCTCGAGCGGGTCGAGGTCGACGGCGAAGCGGGGTGGGTCGTCGCCGGCGACACGGAGGTACCGTCGCCGCCCCACCGCGGGGTCCGCCTGCTGCCGTACTTCGACGCGTTCGTCGTTGCGGGTCAGCCTCGGGATCGGCTGTACCCGGGCGCGGCCGCGACCCGCGCGCTCACCCCCTCGGGCCAGGCGGGCAACTACCCCGTGCTGCTCGTCGACGGTGTCGTCGGCGGGGTGTGGCACCAGCGGCTTTCCGGCCGGATCATTGCCATCACGGTCGAGCCGCTGGGCGACCTCACGGCAAGACATCGCCGCCAGCTCGAGGACGAGGTCGAGCTGGTGGGCGCCGTCATGGGGGCCAGGCCGACCCTGAGCGTGGGCGCCGTGACCGTCGGGGCCCACGCCTGAACGGGTAGCGTCCTCTGGTACGTCGCGTTGCCTGGGACGGTGATTGGTCGATCCTGGGCAACCGCGGCGAGGAGGGAGCCGGAGGTGACAACGTTCGCCCTGATCCACGGTGCGGGCGACGTCGGCTGGTACTGGCACCTGGTGGAAGCCGAGCTGCGGGAGCACGGCCACGACACCGTGGCGCCCGATCTCCCGTGCGACGACGACTCGGCGGGGCTCCCCGAGTACGCGGAAACGGTGGTCGAGGCGATCGACGGCCGTTCCGATCTCGTCGTGGTCGCCCAATCGTCCGGCGGGTTCACGGCCCCCCTCGTCTGCGAACGGGTACCGGTGAAGATGCTCGTCCTGGTCGCGCCGATGATCCCCGCGCCGGGAGAGGCGCCGGCGGACTACTGGACGAACACGAGGTACTCGGACGAGGAGCTGGAACGGTATGACGACGAGATTGCCCTCTTCTACCAGGACGTCCCTCCGGAGCTCGCATCCGAGGCGCTGAAGCGCTCTCGGACCCAGTCGGAAGCCCGGATGGGAGAGCCGACACCCCTGCGAGCATGGCCGGACGTGCCGACGCGGGTCTGCTCTGCCGGGACGACCGCCTGTTCCCCGCCCCCTACCTCCGCCGAGTCGCCCGCGAACGTCTGGGGATCGTCCCGGACGAGATCGACGGCGGACACACTCCCGCGCTGAGCCGTCCGAGGGAACTGGCCGACCGACTCGAGAGCTACGCAGCCCAATAGGGCATCGCCGAGTTCGAGCTCGGCGATAGGCTACGGCGGTCGTGGCAACCTGGGCTGAATTCGCGAACGCCGAGCCGGATCTGGCCGCATACGCCTGGGAGCGGATGAAGGGTCGGATCGCGTACCAGGCGACGCTCAGACTCGACGGCGGACCGCGCGTGCACCCGGTCTCTCCGTGGCTCGCGGCCGGGCTGCTGTGCGTCTCGTTCCGCGACACGAGCGTGAAGATGCGTGAGGTGGGGCGCGATGCGCGATACGCCTTGCACACCGCGCAGCCGTGGGAGGACCACGCCGGCGCATACGGCGAGTTCATGGCACGGGGATCGCTCGAACGGATCTCCCCGTCCCATCCCGCGGTGGTGGCGCGCCCCGGTCAGACGCCGTACGGGCTCGTCCACTACGCGTGCTCGATCGAGGAAGCGGTGGCGACGGAGTACTCGGACGACGAGATGCCCATCTATCGACGGTGGAAGCAGCCCTCAGGCCACGCGTCCGGGTGAGCCGGGAATCACCGACAAAGCTTCAGGTCGTCCCAAGAGATCGCACGACCGGGTGGGGTACGGGTCCGGACTGCCTTACCAGCGATGGACGGAGGTCTTCCCAGCCGACCCCAGCGTTCGGGTCCACGTTCACCTCGACCTTGATGAGGTCGTCCACGGCGAGCTGCTCGATGGCACCATGCGCGTCAGCGGCCAGCTCCCCGGGGCCTCGAGCCGTTCGAGACGAGGGTCCGAATCGAGTTCCACGACGAGGCCGACGGACGGACGCGACTCGAGGTCCGCCAGTGGCTCCCGGAGCATCTGGCGCCCCTGAGCGAGGAGGGCTGGCTCCAGGCGTTCACCAAGCTGGAGGCAGCGCTCGCCGCCTGAACTTGGCTCCGCGCCCGTGGCAAGGTGGAGGTGGAACGAACAGCCTTGGGGTGTCGGATCATTGGTCCACTCTCTTGGTGGGTTGATGATCCAGACATGCGCACTCGCGTAACAGGCGCCCCCCGCGCGGCCGATGCGGTTGATCGCCTGCCACCGCTCGGACCGACGGCCACCGATCCAGGTTGACCGGGGATCGCCTGGAACGCAATTCGGTTGCTGCTTCCATCACCTTGGAGGAGGAGGCATGGCCTGGAACTTGAAAGGGAGCTACTTCGAGACATGCTCGTGCGATCTCATGTGCCCGTGCAACATGTCGTTCGACCACGGAGCGACCTACGACTACTGCCGGGTCACCCTCGTATTCAACATCCGTGACGGGAACATCGAGGGCACCGATGTCAGCGGTCTGAAGGTGGCCGCGATCGCGGACACGCCGAAGGTCATGACCGAGGGAACTGGAAGCTCGGCCTGTTCATCGACGACGGTGCCAACGACGAGCAGATGCAGCTGCTGACCGCCGTCATGGCCGGGCAGAAGGGCGGTCCGATGGCGGCGCTCGCACCCCTGGTCGGCGAGGTCCTGGGCGTGGAGCGCGCCCGGTTCGAGATCGACGAGGAAGGCCTGACGCACAGCGCCAAGATCGGCGACGCAATCGACTTCGAGATCAAGGACATCGTCCCGTTCGGTGTCACGAGCGGCCAGCCGGTCCGGCTCGTGGGCGTCTTCCATCCGGCGGCGTCCGAGTTCAACGCGGCGGAGGCCACGCGTTCGAACATCAACGCGTTCGGCATCCAGTACCAGGGCAGGACCGGCATCTCGGCGTCCGAGTTCTCCTGGGTCGCCTGAGCACGTGATCGCAGCCGAGCGCGAGCGCTCGGGCGCCGACGCTGGGGTGAGGCCGGCGCTCGCCGCAGTCCGTGTCCGCCTCGGCCTGGTCGCGTTGCTGCTCGTCCTCGCGGTCCTCTCGTGGTGGCTCACGATCGACCTCATGCGGGGCATGGACGCGGGGTTCGCAACGAACCCCGGGACCCTGGCCTGGTTCCTCGGGGTGTGGGTCGTGATGATGGCCGCGATGATGGTGCCGTCGGTGGCGCCGACCGTGGCGCTGTACTCGAAGATGACCCGCACCAAGGGCCCCTCGCGCCCCTCGTCTTCACCTCGGCTACTTCCTCACGTGGGCTGCGGCCGGCGTGGTCGCGTTCGCCGTCGCCGGGATCATCGGAGGCATTGCCGGCGACCTGCTCGCATGGGACAGGTCCGGCCGCTGGGTGGCCGCCGGCATCCTCTTCGCGGCCGCGCTGTACGAACTCACGCCGCTCAAGGACGTCTGCCTCCGTAAGTGTCAGAGCCCGTTGGGGTTCCTCCTCGGGTCGTGGCGCGGCGGTGTTTCGGGAGCACTGCGCATGGGTGCGAAGCACGGCGCGTGGTGCGTCGGGTGCTGCTGGGCGCTCATGGCGGCGCTGTTCGCCGTCGGCGTGATGAGCCTCGCGGGGATGGCGTTCATCGCGGCGCTGATCGCGGCCGAGAAGCTGCTCCCCTGGCACCGCGCCGTGACCTACGGAACCGCCGTGATCCTGGCCGTGCTGGGCATGCTGCTGATCGTCGCACCGCACGCGATTCCCGGCCTGACCGTGCCGGGCACCGCTCCGATGCCCATGATGTGATGCTCGGCGCACCGCCGATCGGTGTCCCCACGGCAGGAGTTGTCTGGCGTGGCGAGCGGCATGACAGGCGAGGCTGCCGGCGTCGATGAGCCAGGACGCCGACGCGCTGCGCCACCGCCCGCTCCTCGCCCGGCCCGACGGGGTGGGCGCGCCCGAGGTCGCCGTGTTCGTGCTGGTGCCCGCGCTGCTGCCGCTGGCGTTCGGGGGCCAGTTCGTGTCGGCGGCGGTCACCGCGGCGGCCAACCTGGTCATCCTGGGGGCGATCTACGTGGGGACGTCGTACGCGGTGGTCCCGATGCTCCGCTGGGCGTTCATCCGGTTCGGGCGGCAGCTGGGCGACATCCTCCGGCTGCTCGTGCGGGCGCTGCCGCTGCTGCTGCTGTTCGTCACGTTCCTGTTCCTGCAGAACGAGGTGTGGCAGACGACGGCGGACCTCCTCGGGCCGTGCTACCCGATCCTGCTCGGGTCGCTCGGGCTGCTCGCCGTGCTGTTCCTCGCGACGCGCCTGCCGCGCGAGGTGGGACAGCTGTCGCGGTTCACGTCCACGGGGGAGATCGCCGGGCTGGTTCGGGGGACGCCCATCGAACCGGCGCTCGTGACCGCGCCGGACGCCATCGCGGAGCCCCGGATGTCCAGGCGGCAGCGCGGCAACGTGTTCCTGGTCGCGCTGTTCAGCCAGGGGCTGCAGATCGTGCTCGTGTCCGTGCTGATCGGGATCGTGATGGTCGCGTTCGGCATGATCACGGTGAGCCCGGAGCTCACGTCGTCGTGGACGGGCCAACCCGTGCACGAGCTGGCGTCGTTCGAGCTGTTCGGCAGGAACCTCGTGCTGACCGAGGAGATGCTGCGCGTTGCCGCGTTCCTGGCGGCGTTCTCGGCGATCTACGTGACCGTGTCGGCGGTGAACGACGAGGCGTACCGGGCCGAGTTCTACGACGAGCTCGCGGCCGAGCTGCGCCAGGCGTTCGCGGTCCGGGCCGTCTACCTGGGGACGGTCGCCCGGAGCGAGCAGCGAGAGTCGTGACTCGACGGGGGATCGGCGGCTCGAACCGTGGGGAAACGGACCCAGCCGTTCGCCGGTCGGCGCTCTTTGCGAGGGGCGTACGATGGTTCTTCAGGATCCTCTTTCCCCCGCGCATGACGTGACCCCGAAAGGAGGGGAGGATGACCGAACTCTCCTACGTCCACGGCGCGACCGACGTGCCGCTCCTCGGCGAGACGATCGGCCGGCACTTCGACCGGACCGCGTCGGCGCACCCGGACACCGAGGCGCTCGTCTCCCGGCACCAGGGGGTTCGGTTCACCTACGGGGAGCTCCACGCGGAGGTCGAAGGGGTCGCCCGGGGGTTGATGGCGCTCGGCGTCGACAAGGGCGACCGTGTCGGAATCTGGTCGTCGAACAACGCCGAGTGGCTGGTGACCCAGTACGCCACGGCGAAGATCGGGGCGATCCTCGTCAACATCAACCCCGCCTACCGGACGCACGAGCTGGAGTACGCGCTCGAGCAGTCGGGGGCATCGGTGCTGATCGCGTCGCGCGCGTTCCGGCAGGTGGACTACCTGGCGATGCTCCATCAGGTGGTGCCGGAGCTCGAACATGCGAAACGGGGCGACATCTCGTCGCAGACGCTCCCCGATCTGCGGACGCTGGTCCTGCTGGGCGAGGGACCGACCGAATCGCACGGTGCGTTCGGCTGGAACGACGTCCTCGACCGGGCGGAGGACACACCGGAGGACCGGCTCCGGGAGCGGGAGGCCGGGCTGGAATTCGACGACGCCATCAACATCCAGTACACGAGCGGCACCACCGGGTTCCCGAAGGGGGCCACGCTCAGCCACCACAACATCCTCAACAACGGGTTCTTCATCGGCGAACGGATGAGGATCACCCCGGCCGACCGGATCTGCCTGCCCGTGCCCTTCTACCACTGCTTCGGCATGGTCCTGGGCAACCTGGCGGCCATGACGCACGCGTCGTGCATCGTCCTGCCGGCGGAGGGGTTCGACCCGAAAGCGTGCCTGGAGACGGTGGAGGCCGAGGGGTGCACGGCGCTGTATGGCGTGCCGACGATGTTCATCGCCGAGCTCGAGCACCCCGAGTTCGCCGAGTTCCGGCTGGACACCCTCCGCACCGGCATCATGGCCGGCTCCCCGTGCCCCGTGGAGGTCATGCGGAAGGTGATCGACCGTATGCACATGACCGAGGTGACCATCTGCTACGGCATGACGGAGACGTCGCCGGTGAGCTTCCAGTCGAACACCGACGACGATCTGGAGCTGCGGGTGTCGACCGTTGGGGCGATTCACCCGCACGTCGAGGTCAAGGTGATCAACGCCGACGGCCACGTCGTCCTCCGGGGGGAGCCGGGCGAGCTGTGCACCCGTGGCTATCCCGTGATGCTGGGCTACTGGAACAACGAGGAGGCGACGCGGGAGGCCATCGACGCCGCGCGGTGGATGCACACCGGCGACCTCGCCGTGCTGGACGACCGGGGGTACGCGAACATCGTCGGCCGGATCAAGGACATGATCATCCGGGGCGGGGAGAACGTGTACCCGCGGGAGATCGAGGAGTTCCTGTACGGCCACCCCAAGATCGCCGACGTCCAGGTGATCGGGGTGCCGGACGTGAAATATGGCGAGGAGATCTGCGCGTGGGTCGAGCTGAAGGAGGGCGAACAGTCGACCGAGGACGAGATCCGGGAGTACTGCCGGGGCAAGATCGCCTCGTTCAAGATCCCCCGGTACGTGCGGTTCGTCGACGAGTTCCCCATGACCGTCACCGGCAAGGTCCAGAAGTTCAAGATGCGTGACACCTCGGTCGACGAGCTGGGACTGCAGGAGGCGGCGTCCGTCAGAACGGCGTGACCCGGGCGATCAGCGTGATCCGCCCACCCGCGAGCATCCGTCCCGGCTTGCTGCTCCCGTGGAGCCGGGCAATCCCGAGATCGGGGACGGTCATCCTCGGCGCGGCCGGTGGTGGTTCCATCACTTGCCCTACAACACCGCGGACGGCACTCACGTTGCAGGGAGGGCGCGGCGCGGGATCGGTGCGAGGGGATCGAGGAATCTCATTCCCCGACCTTTCGCGGCGGGGCCGAACGGGAACGAGCAGAGCATGAGCGCATCCACGACGATCACCTTGAACAACGGTGTGGAGATGCCCGCCCTCGGATTCGGCGTCTTCCAGACGCCTCCGGACGAGACCCGCGAGGCCGTCCACGCCGCACTCGACTCCGGCTACCGCCTCATCGACACGGCGGCCGCCTACGGGAACGAGCGGCAGGTCGGCGAGGCCGTGCACGGCTCCAGACTGGACCGGTCGGAGGTCTTCCTGGAGACCAAGATCTGGATCAGCGACTACGGGTACGACGAGACGCTGCACGGGTTCGAGAAGAGCGCGCGGAAGCTCGGCGTCGACCGGATCGACCTGCTGATCCTGCATCAGCCGGTGCCGTCGGTGTTCGACCGGACCCTGGAGGCCTACCGCGCACTGGAGACGCTGCTCGCCGACGGCAGGGTCCGCGCCATCGGGGTCAGCAACTTCATGGTCGAGCACCTGAGTCGGCTGCTCGACCGAGCCGCGGTGGTGCCGGCGGTCAACCAGATCGAGGTCCACCCGTACTTCGCGCAGCGGCAGGTCCAGGAGTTCGACGCCGGGCACGGCATCCTCACGCAGGCGTGGTCGCCGATCGGCGGCATCACGTTCTACCGGGACGGCGGTCACGGCAGCACCCTCGACGACCCGGTCATCGGCGGCATCGCCAGGGCCCATGGCAAGAGCGCTGCGCAGGTGATGCTGCGCTGGGGTCTGCAGCAGGGACGCTCGGTCATCCCGAAGTCCACGAAGCCGAGCCGCATCGCCGAGAACATCGACGTGTTCGACTTCGAGCTGGTCGCCGACGAGATGGCCGCGATCGACGGGCTGGACACCGGGAGCCGCGGCGGCCCCGATCCGGACGAGATCACTCCGGAGACGTTCGACCGCGAGATTGTCGAGACGTGAGCGCTCGTTCCATCACGTGCCGCTCGTGCGACCGAAATGCGCGCTTACCGGCCGGGGCGGGGCGCTCCCTGCCGGCGATCCGGCGAGTTGCGCCAGAAGCGTCGGCTCGCGGTCATCATCTCCCGCTCCGGGCACGGCTGGGGCCGCTCTCAGGGACACGCACGATACGTCAACGTTCCGAACGGAAACCAGGCAATCTGGTCCTCAGCGCACCGCCTTCTTCACAAGGGCGCTGATCGTCTTCTCTTCGCTGGCGGTCAGCCCCGTCAGTGCGAACGAGGTCGGCCACATGCGGCCCTCGTCGAGGCTGGCCGCGTCCTGGAAACCGAGTGTCGCGTATCTCGACTTGAACTTCTGCCCGCTCTGGAAGAAGCAGACGACCTTGCCGTCCTTGGCGTAGGCGGGCATCCCGTACCAGGTCTTCGGCTCCAGGTCCGGCGCGCTGGCCCTGACGATCTCGTGGATCCGCTCGGCCATGGCGCGGTCCGGCTGCGGCATGGAGGCGATCTTCTCCAGAACGGCCTGCTCCTGGTCCTCCCCGCGGGCGGCCGCCTTCCGTTCCCTGATGGTCTCCTTCATCGCGGCGATCTCGTCCTTGCTGAGCCCCTCGTACTTCGGGGCCTTGGCGGTGGTGCGCTTGACGGCAGGCTTCGCCGCCGTCTTGCCTGCGGCCGTTCTCTTCGGCATGGTGAGATGCCTCCTCGCGCCCGGCTCGGGCTCAGCGGCGCTCCTGTGTGTGCGTCGAGCGGGTTCGAAGAAGTCACACCGCCCTGACCTCGGCAGGAGCTATTTGAACCAGTGCCCCTGGCAGGAGTCTATTCGAACCCAGGCACGCAAGAGACGGTTGCACGATTGCACAAGCTGACAAGGTGTAGCTGACCTGCCTCATCGCCTTCCAGCAGCTCAGCGGAATGGCTTCGGGTAGGGCCTTTGAGTCGCTCTCGTGTCGTACCGACGGTCCTGATGAGATGGTTCTGGCTCCAGGACCTGGATGACGCGCCGTCCATGAATCCTCGACGCGGGGCCGCATCTCTCGAATGGTGGTGACTACGCCTCGCGACGACCCCGCCGCCACAATTCGTCACATTCAGCAGAACCAGACGGCCTCAGACGGGCGCAGCGAGCACGTTGTGGAGCTTCGCCGCGAAGGCATCGGGTTCGCCGGTGCGACCATACTCGCCGCCGAGGAAGCCGTCGTGTCCGCCGGGGAAGGTGACCGCCGTCGTCCCCAGCCGCTCGGCGACGGCGACGGCGGCGCGACCAGTGATCTGCCGGCCTGACTCGGCCCCCACGGCGAGCACGATGCGGGTCGATGCCGTGCGAAGCGCATCGAAATCGGGCTCGTAGGCGTTGCCCGAGACGATGTTCTGCCCGACCAGGGGGTCGTTCCGGCTGCCGTCGTCCTCCGTCGGCAGCCCGAACATAGCTGGATCCGGGGCCGGAAGGCTGGCGAAGTCGGCCGGGACGGGGCCCTCGATCATCACGAGGGCGATGAACTTCGCCATGGCCGGCCCGAGGCCGGAGCGCAGGTACGTGTCGTGGATGTCCACCGCCGCGGCCATGATCTCGTCGCGATCCGGAAGGACCTGGGCGACGGGCGGCTCATGGGCGACCAGGGTCCGGACCTGCTCCGGATGCCTGGCGACAAGGGCCAGCGCGTTCACGGCGCCGCCACTGGTCGCGAACATGTCGACGGGTCCGGCTCCCTGCGCGGCGATGAGCCGATGCAGGTCGTCCGCATGCTCGAGGGGCGTTGACTCCGTGGCATCGTCGTTGCGCTCGCTGCGGCCGGCCCCCCGCGGATCGTAGGTGACGAGTGTGCGGTCGCTGAAGTGGCCGGCAAGCGTACCGAACGCGTCCGCTGTCATCGGCGACCCGAAGATCAGCAGCGCCGGCTCCGTGCTGGACGTCGCCCCCCGCACGTCATAGGTCAGGATGGCGCCGGGCACCTCGAGGGTGTGAGTCATTGGTTCAGTCATGTCCACCTCCCGCGACAGTGTCACGCTACGTCGCCGCTGAAGTTCTGGTCAAAGAGCGATCCGATGTGGCTCGGTTATGTGCCTCCTCGTGCGCTCCGTTTCGACGCATAGCAGACGCCCATCTCCGGGCCCGGAGATGTGTGTGTGCCCCTGGCAGGAGCCCACACGTACAGGAGCAAGTGACCCATCTCGCCAAACTCACCGAGGGTTCCGCCGGGGCGTTTAAGAGGTAAGTCCGCTTCGTGATTATCGTCCGGCTAGCCCTGGGCATTCTCGGGGAGCGTCAGGCAGCAGCCAGCATGCTGAGCCAGTCCGGTGACACGGTGCTCGCGTGCGGTAGCGACCCGTGGCTACTCGGCGTCTCCGCTGCCGCTCGGAGGCGATCCAGGCAATGGCGCGTACATCGTCCATCCGCCGCCGCGTTCGAACTCGATGTCGATCTCGAGAGCATCCGGGGGCAGTGCAGACAGCAGGTCCTGGAGCAGCGACTCCTGCGGATTGACCATGTGCACCCTGATGCCGTTGATCGTCGCGTGCGGCCCATATCCCATGTGGCCCGACGGATTGCGCTCGGCGACGGCACTGACAGCCCGCCGAAACATCTCGACCTCGTCCTCTGAGTAGCGTGCGCCATGGAAGCATGGTGTGTACCCGGCCCGCGGGGCTGCGGCGACGATCAGGGCGACGTCATCCGGCTCGGGATCGACCACCGAGACGTCCCACTCGCGTCGGTTACGCGTTCGGTCGATCCACTTGCCGGCGAACCGAGGGCCGAGCCCTTCGCGTATCCCGTCCGTTTCGTCGTGAAGCCTGTCCTGCGCCTCCAGTCGCTCCGCGACGCGAACTGCAGACTCGAGTCGATCCGTTCGCGGCCTTCGGGATCCTCGCGCCGAAGGAGGCTCACATCGTCAGGATGCCAGTCCGGAGCGCCGAGACCCCGGCCGTGCAGGCCGGTCTCCCGCTCGATGAGCCAGAGCTCTCGGATGACCTCGTAGAACGTCAGCACCCTGCCGTCTTCGAAGGCGCGATCCTCTGGTTCGCCGTCGTACTCCTCCCTGCCGGCCCGATCCGCCGCGTCCGAGGCCCGCTCGAAGAGTCGGTCGAATGCCTTTGGACGAACCGATCAGACGGATCAGTCATGTGCCTGCCTTTCGGTGGGTCGCGCGGGTGCTGGCGTTCTTGTGAAGGGACGAGGTCTGGAGGGATTCAAGGGCCGCTGGCTTCGCCAGAAGGAGGCGCCTATTCGAACCCCAAGATGTGGGGGCGTGGCGATGAGCGATCGGACATCGGATCTCACCGTCTACCAGCCCATGTGCCGTGGAATTCGTCAAGAGCCCAGTGCCCTCGGCAGGATTCGAACCTGCGCACCCGGCTCCGGAGGCCGGTGCTCTATCCCCTGAGCTACGAGGGCGTGCTCGACGGCGAGTGTAGCAACGGGCCCTCCGCGTTCTCCCCGGCGGTCGACCCCGCTCCGCAGGGCGGAGCGACCCCGATGCCGCGGGCCGATCGGCCCTCCTGCGGCGTGTGCCCGTGGTGTCCGATGGTCTCGACGCCGGTGCACGGCGACCGGATCGGACGTGCGGGAGCGAGGTGGGAACGATGTCCAAATGGCAGGACTTCCGGAAGTGTCCCGGGTGCGCGTACGACATCGCGACCGGCGAGGGCGAGCACTCGTGCTCGTACGGCGAATGCGCCTATCTCCCCGTGGAGCTGGACGTTCGCTGCGAGGGGTGCGGGTTCAACTACCACACGATGGAGGGCAACCCGCCCTGCGATGACCCGATGACCTGTGAGCATCGGTTCGAGCCGCTCGCCCACCTCGAGAACCTGCGGGTCTGGATGGAACGGCACACTCCGGCCCCGCTGCCGCGGTAGCTCCACCGGAGGATCGCGCCTCCCGTGCGGCTACCCTTGTCCGCACGATGATCGAGGAGGGGCTGATCGCCCTGTTGCGCGAGGCCGCCGAGGACGCCTCGGCGGTGCTGGGTGACGCGCCGCCCCCGGACAGGATCGAGCTCACCCGCCCCCCGAACAAGGACTTCGGCGACTTCTCGACCAACATCGGGCTGGTGTGGGCGTCGCGGCTCGGCGCCAAGCCCAGGGACGTCGCGCAGGCGATCGTCGACCACCTGCCGCAGGACCCGATGATCGAACGGGCCGAGGTGGCAGGGCCGGGGTTCGTCAACCTGTTCGTGAAGCCGACCTGGCTCCACGACGCGATCCGTGACGCGGCGCTCCGGGCCGAGCAGTACGGCCGCGCCGAGTCGAACGGCAAGCGTGTCCAGGTCGAGTTCGTCTCCGCGAACCCGACCGGCCCCCTCACGATCGGGCACGCCAGGAACGCGGCCATCGGCGACACGCTCGCCCGCATGTTCGAGGCCACCGGGTGGGCGGTGGAGCGCGAGTACTACTTCAACGACGCCGGTGGCCAGATGGACCGGTTCGGCGCGTCGGTCGAGGCGCGCTACCTCCAGCTGCTCGGCAGCGAGGTCGAGGTGCCCGAGGACGGCTACCACGGCGACTACGTGACGGACATCGCCCGGCAGATCCTCGCGGACCACGGACCCGGCCTGGCCGACCTGCCCGGCGAGGAACGGTTCCTCAGGATGCGCGAGTACGGCGCCGGGATCGCCATGGGGTGGATCCGGGAGACGCTGGGGCGGTTCGGCGTCGGGTTCGACACCTACATGCACGAGGCGTCGCTGTCCGAGCTCGGCGAGATCGACGAGGCCATCGGGCGCCTGCGCGAGGCCGGAGCGATCGACGACCGCGAGGGCGCGGTGTGGTTCCGCTCGACCGACTACGGCGACGACAAGGACCGCGTGGTGATCCGGTCGAACGGCATCCACACCTACTTCGGGGCGGACTGCGCGTACGTGATCGACAAGTTCCGGCGGGGGTTCGACCACCTCCTCTACGTGTGGGGGGCCGACCACCACGGCGACGTCGTGCGCGTCAAGGGCGCCGCGAAGGCGCTGGGGTTCGACCCCGGGGCGGTCGAGATCCTGATCTACCAGTTCGTGTCGTTCCTGCGGGGCGGCGAGCCGGTGAAGATGTCGAAGCGGGCGGGGGCGTTCGTGTCGCTCGGGGAGCTCATCGACGCCGTGGGGACCGACGCCGCCCGGTACCACCTGCTGATGTTCGGCCCGGATTCCCCGATGAACTTCGACATCGACGAGGTCGCCCGCCAGACCATGGAGAACCCCGTCTACTACGTGCAGTACGCGCACGCCCGGATCGCGAGCATCCTGCGCCACGCCGCCGAGCAGGGCGTCGGGCTGCGACCGGTCGAGGACGCCAAGCTCGGCCTCCTGACGAACGAGACCGAGCTGGACCTGATGCGACGCATCGCCGAGCTGCCCCGGGAGATCGCTACCGCGACCGAACTCCGCGGCCCGCACCGGCTGACGCGGTACGCCGAGGAGCTCGCGGCGCTGTTCCACAGGTTCTACGGAGAGTGCAAGGTAGTGGGCGACGACGCGGAGCTGACCCAGGCTCGTCTGTGGCTCTGCCGGGTGGCCAAGCAGACGCTGGCCGTGGCGCTGGGCCTGCTCGGGGTGTCGACGCCGGAGTCCATGGAGCGAACCGAAGACGTCGATGCCTGACGACGCTCCCGCCGCGGACGAGGCCGCGATCGTCCCCGCCGAGCTCGAGTCCCAGCCGCCCTCCGGCGTGAACATCCGGCCGTCGCGTTCGTCCGATGCCGCCTCGTACCACCGGATGTGGAAGGCGGTGGTCGATGAGGGCAGGTGGGTCCGGACGGAGTCCGTCGGGTCGGTGAAGGACTACCGGCGAACGCTCGCGGACTCGTGGTCGGACGACCGGGCCCGGTTCGTCGCGCTGGCCTGGGGGCAGGTGGTCGGCCTGATCACCATCGAGCGGATGACCCACCCGGTGAACCGCCACGTGGCCACGCTCGGTATGGCGATCGAGGCGTCGTGGCGGGGGCAGGGGCTGGGCTCGGCGCTGATGGCCCACGCGATGCGGTGGGCCCGTCAGGTCGGCATCGAGAAGATCACCCTGGAGGTGTATCCGGACAACGACGGCGCCATCGCGCTGTACCGGAAGTTCGGGTTCCGGGAGGAGGGCAGGCTGGCCGGGCAGTCGAAGAAGTCGTTCGGCTACCGCGACGAGGTGATCATGTCGCGTTGGGTTCGCCCCCGGCCGATCGACGGGTAGCCCCCTCCCCCGGAGGTTCGGGATGCGCCGCGGCACGGAGGCGTTCGACTTCGTCCGCGGGACGAGCATCCGCGTCGCCCGCTATTCGATGGGCTGAATCGGAGCGTTTCGCGGTCCCGCTCCGGCTACCCTTGAGCCGTCGTGAGCGAACCGGACCTGCGCGTGCGTGAGGAGAACGCTGGGCTCGACGACGGAGGCCTGCCGACCGTGCGCGTCGGCGTCGTCGGCCTGGGGAACGTCGGCGCGGCGCTCGTACGGCTGCTCGACGACAGGGCGGACGACATCGCCGAACGGGCCGGTTTTCGGCTGGAGGTCGTGCGCGCGGTCGTCCGCGACCCGTCCCTGCCCAGGGACGTCCCGCTCGCCCCCGACCGCATCGGGGACGACCCGGAGGCCCTGGTCGCAGACCCCGAGGTCGACGTCGTGTGTGAGCTCATCGGCGGCGTGGACCCCGCCAAGGGGATCGTCCTGGACGCGCTCGACCGGAGGAAGCCGGTCGTGACCGCCAACAAGGAGCTGCTGGCCACGATGGGCCGCGACCTGTTCGACATGGCGGAACAGCGGGGCGTCGACCTGGCCTTCGAGGGCGCCGTCGGCGGCGGCATCCCGCTGGTCCGCGCGCTCAAGGAGTCGCTGGCCGGCGAGCGCGTCACCCGGGTCGTCGGCATCGTGAACGGAACCACCAACCTCATCCTCACGCGCATGGCCGAGGACGGCGTCACCTTCGAGGAGGCTCTCGCCGAGGCCCAGCGCCTCGGCTACGCGGAGGCCGATCCCACTGCCGACGTCGACGGCCACGACGCCGCGGCCAAGTGCGCGATCCTCGCGTCGATCGCGTTCAACGCCAGGGTGGTCGCGTCCGACGTGTTCCGCGAGGGCATCGGACAGGTCACTCCGGTGGACTTCCGGACGGCGAAGGACCTCGGGTTCGTCATCAAGCCGGTCGCCATCGCCGAGCTCGAGGACGGCGACGTCGCGGTCCGGGTGCACCCGGCCATGCTGCCGGCCGACCACCCGCTCGCCGCGGTGCGCGACGCGTTCAACGCGGTGTTCGTCGAGGGCGATCGGGCCGGACAGCTCATGCTGTACGGCCGCGGCGCCGGCGGCGACCCCACGGCCACCGCGGTGGCCGGCGACCTGATCCGGGTGGGCCGGAACCTCGTCCTCGGCGGCCGGGCCATGGGCTGCACCTGCTACTTGGAACGGCGCATCCGGCCCATGGACGACATGGAGGCCGCGTACTATCTGCTGCTCGACGTGGTGGACCGCCCGGGCGTGCTGGCATCGGTGGCCGGGACGTTCGGCGCGCACGACGTCTCCATCAAGAGCGTGCTGCAGGAGGACACCGGGGAGGGCGCGCAGCTCGTGATGATCACGCACCGGGCCCGGGAGGGCGACCTCCAGGCCACCGTCGCCGAGCTCGCGCAGCTCGAGCCGGTCCACGCCGTCCGCAGCGTCCTGCGCGTGGAGCAGATCGAGTGAGCGCCGGCCTCCAGACCCGGGACCGGGCCCGGCCGTGGCGGGGCGTGATCGAGGAGTACCGCGACCGCCTCCCGGTCACGGCGTCGACGCCGGTGGTCACGCTGCAGGAGGGCGGGACGCCGCTCGTCCGGAGCGAGTCCCTGTCGAACGAGACGGGTTGCGACGTGTTCCTGAAGTTCGAGGGCGTCAACCCGACCGGGTCGTTCAAGGACCGGGGGATGACGCTCGCCATCTCGAAGGCGGTGGAGGAGGGATCCAAGGCCGTCGTATGCGCCTCGACCGGGAACACCAGCGCGAGCGCCGCGGCCTACGCGGGCCGCGCCGGGCTGACCTGCGCCGTGCTGGTGCCGCAGGGGAAGGTGGCGATCGGCAAGCTCGCCCAGACCCTGGTGCACGGCGCGAAGGTGCTCGAGGTCGAGGGGAACTTCGACGAGGCCCTCACGCTCACCCGCGGCCTGTCCGAGCGGTACCCGGTCACGCTGGTCAACTCGGTGAACCCGTTCCGGCTGCAGGGCCAGAAGACCGGAGCATTCGAGGTGTGCGACGCGCTCGGCCGCGCGCCCGACGTGCACTGCATCCCCGTGGGCAACGCGGGCAACATCTCGGCGTACTGGATGGGCTATCAGGAGTACGCGGCCGACGGGACCATCGAACGCCCCCCGCGGATGTTCGGGTTCCAGGCGAAGGGCGCCGCGCCGATCGTGCTCGGCCATCCGGTGGCGAACCCCGAGACGATCGCCACCGCGATCCGCATCGGGAACCCCGCCTCCTGGGACCTCGCGGTGGCTGCGGCGGGGGACTCCGGGGGGGAGACCCGCGCGGTGACCGACCGCGAGATCCTGGCCTGCTACCGGCGCCTGGCCCGGGAGGGCGTGTTCTGCGAGATGGCGTCGGCCGCGTCGGTCGCCGGTCTGCTGCGGATCGCCGCCGACGATGTGCTGCCGCGCGGTTCCACCGTCGTCTGCGTCCTGACCGGGCACGGGCTGAAGGACCCTCAGTGGGCGATGCAGCTCGCCGGCCGGCCCCCGACGGTGCCGGCCGACCCCGACGTCATCGCGGCGCAGCTCGGGTTGTAGGCAGGGCCCGGAGATGCGCCTGCGAGTCGAGGTCCCCGCGACCGTGGCGAACCTCGGGCCGGGGTTCGACTGCTTCGGGCTCGCCGTCGGCCTGACGAACACGTGCACCGTCGATACCAGGGTGGAACCGGGGGTCGTGGTGGAGGGGGAGGGGGCCGGTGAGCTCCCCGAGGACGGCTCGAACCTGGTCGTCCGGGCCATGGCCATGCTGGCCGTCGAGACGGGCCGGCGCCTGCCGTCGTTCGAGCTGCGATGCCGCAACGAGATCCCACTGGCTCGCGGGCTGGGCTCGTCGGCGTCGGCGCTGGTGGCCGGCCTGGTGCTGGCCGACCGTCTCCTGGAGACCGACGTGGGGTTCGACGAGCTGCTGCGTCTGGCCGCCGATGCCGAGGGCCATGCGGACAACGTCGCGCCCGCGCTGCTGGGCGGGGCGACCCTGGCCTACCTGGGCGGCGACGGATGGCGGGCAGAACGGCTGCGTGTGACGGATGACCTGCGCCCGGTGCTGTTGATCCCGGGCCACGAGCGCATCGCGACCGAGGACGCCCGCAGGGTCCTGCCCCGCGAGGTCCCCCGGACCGGCGCAACCTTCAACGCGGCCCGGACGGGGCTGCTGGTGCTCGCGCTCGGCGGACGGACCGACCTGTTGCGCGACGCGCTCGACGACCGGCTGCACCAGGACGCGCGACTCAAGCTCGCGCCCGGCGCCCAGCGGGTCTTCCAGGACCTGCGCTCCGCGGGGGTCCCGGTGTGCGTGGCCGGGTCGGGCCCGGCCCTCCTGGCATTCGACACGGGCGGCGACCCGATCCCGGACCTCGCGCCCTCCTGGCGGGTGGTGCGAACCACCGTTCGACCGAACGGCACCACGGTGGTCGAGGGCTGAACCGCTCCGCCGTCGGAACCGGACCGGGCTCTGCGCCGGAGCACGAGGGCGAGGTTCAATCCTCCAGCCAGCGCACCCGTGTGCCCCGGACACCGCGAGCAGGCGTTCCTCCCCGCCCGGCGGCCACACCGTCAGGCGAACCTCGGGCTTCCCCAGGCGGCTCCACCCGGTCGCCGAGGGGTCGCCCGAGTCCGGATGCTCGAAGCGCAGCCACGCCACCGGCTCGCCGGAGGTAGCCGCGGCGCCGGCCTCGGACAGCATCGACGCGAGGCGGGCGCGTCGGTCGGAGGAGAAGTACAGCGTCACCACCGAGTGGAAGACCACCGTGGCCGTGCCCGGCTCGCGGCGCGGGAGGCGCTCCGACAGCCATTCGAACGCGTCGGCCCGATCCACCGTCGCCGGAACCTCGCGGGCGACCTCGAGCGCCCCGCGCAACCGCGCGAACCGCTCCACCTGGTCGGCCCACACGTAGGACATCAGCGTCAGCCGGCCGTCGTCCGTGGTCGGATCGACGGGGGAGCGGTCGCACCCGGCGCGTTCCACCACGTCCGCGGCGACGTCCAGCGCCGGACCCCGGCCGTCGGTGAACACGGCCTCGAACCCAACCGGTGATGCCGGGTCCCCCCACGCGTCCCCGTACCGGTACCGGTCCCACCGGAGGTTGAGCCCGGCGCTGGCGCCGATCTCCGCGAGCCGCATCGGCAGGCCCAGCCGGGCGACCTCGAGGAACCCGCCCAGCAGCGCCGCGGACCGGCCCACCTCGTTGGTCTGGATGGGGTGGTCGAGGAGCGCGGCGACCTCCCCGCGGAGGTGGTCGACCACCGCGAGGAACGACGGCCAGGCCCGATCGGCGTCCGTCACACCCGGCGCGTCGCCGGAAGCGATCGCGGCCGAGGGGAACCACGGCGCCAGGTCCGGCGCCCGGCCCGTGAGCACCAGCCGGTGCACGGCGCCCATCAGTGCGAGCGGCGCCGCGTCGGCCGCGGCGACGTCCCGTCCCTCGAACAGCCGCCACACGGGGCCGCCGCCAACGGCGTCCCCTGCCGACCGCAGCAGCAGCCCCTCGTAGAGGGGGGAACCCAGCGACGCGCAGTGGCCCGCCTGCACCCGGAGGCGTTCGGCCAAGGTCTCGCGTCGTTCCCGCACGCCGGTCATGGTCCCATCGCCCCGATGCCGGTGCGGCGCACGCCGTTCGGCCATTGAGATGGACGCCTGGGCCGCATAGACTCCGCGTACCCCCTCCGCGACGTCGATCGCCGGGGATCGCGTGGACGACCTCATCGACCAGGACGGCTCAGCCTCCGCCGCGCCGCGCGCCCGCGTCCCGGGTGCGCCGGTGCTGGTCACCGACCTCCCCTCGCGCACGCTCGCCATCAAGGAGGGCGAGACCTTCCTGTACACCGACACGGAGGGGAACCTCGACGACCGCGCGGAGCTCGGGCTCGGGTTCTACCACCGCGACACGCGGTTCCTGTCGCACTTCATGCTGAAGCTCGGGGGACGCCCACCCGTGCTGCTGTCGAGCAGCTCCGACCGGGCGTACATGGCGCACGTCGACCTCACCAACCCCGAGCTGTTCGATGACGACGGTGAGCCGTTGGCGCCGCAGCAGACCCTGAACGTCCGCCGCATCCGGACGATCAACGGCCGGCTGTTCGAACGCATCCGGGTGAAGAACTACCGCCCCCACCCGGTGCGGGTGGACGTCGAGCTGTCGTTCGGCGCGGACTTCGCGGACGTGTTCGAGGTGCGGGGCCTGGCCCGGCAGACGACCGGCACGTACGAGCCGCCCGTGGCCGAGGGGCGCGTGGTGGCGTTCGGGTACCGGGGCATCGACGGCCGCCGCCGGCGGACGCTCATCGAGTTCGGCGCCGACCCCGACCGGGGCGAGGTGGTCGGCGACCTCGTCCACGTGTGGTTCCGCCTGACGCTCGGGCCGTACCAGACGCGGCTGCTGTCGATGACGGTCGAGCCGATCATCGACGAACTCCGGCCGCCGCGCCTCGACTTCGACGCCGCGATCCACGACCTCCGCAGCTCCTACGAGGAATGGGAGCGTGAGAGCACGCGGGTGGTGACCGACAACGAGCTGTTCAACCAGCTCCTGGACCAGGGCCTGCGTGATCTCAGGGCCCTCTACACGCCGATCGACGGCGGCGGCGTGCTGGCCGCCGGCATCCCCTGGTACGTGACCACCTTCGGCAGGGACGGACTGATCGCGGCCCACCAGATGCTGATGATCAACCCCAGGCTCGCGGGCGAGGTGCTCACCGTGCTGGCCGGGCAGCAGGGCTGGGAACGGGACGACTGGCGGGACGAGCAGCCCGGGAAGATCCTCCACGAGGCTCGCCAGGGCGAGCTCGCGGCCGCCGGGCTGATCCCGCACACGCCGTACTACGGCTCGGTGGACTCCACGCCGTGGTTCCTCATCGTCGCGGCGCAGCACTTCCGGTGGACGGGGGACGTGGAGCTGGCCAAGCAGCTCGAGCCGGCGATCGACGCGGCGCTCGGCTGGATCGACCACCACGGCGACCTCGACGGCGACGGGCTGGTGGAGTACGTGAGCCGCTCGCCCGGTGGCGTCCGGAACCAGGGCTGGAAGGACTCCGCCGACGCCGTCCTCCACGCCGACGGAACGCCGGCCGAGCCACCGATCGCCCTGGTGGAGGTGCAGGCGTACGTCCACCTGGCCAAGCTCCGGATCGCGGACGTGCTGGAGGCGCTGGGCCGGCCGGAGGACGCCCTCCGGCGCCGGGCGGAGGCGGCCGAGCTCCGCGAACGGTTCCACCGCGCGTTCTGGATGGAGGACGAGCGGTACTACGCGATGGCCCTCGACGGGGACAAGCGGCCGGTCGCGTCCGTGACCTCCAACCCCGGCCACGCGCTGTACTGCGACATCCTCGATCCGCCGCGCGCCCACGACCTGGCCCGGCGCCTGCTCGCGCCCGACATGTTCAGCGGGTGGGGCGTGCGCACGATGAGCAAGTCGGCCGCGGCGTACAACCCGATGAGCTACCACAACGGCTCGGTGTGGCCGCACGACAACGCACTGATCGCGGCCGGGCTGAAGCGGTACGGCTACGCGCGCGCCACCAACCGCATCGCCACCGGGCTGTTCGACGCGGCCGTCCACGCCGAGCACCTCCGCCTGCCCGAGCTGTTCTGCGGGTTCACCCGGCGGTCGCCGGGCCGGCCGGTGGCCTATCCCGTCGCCTGCTCGCCGCAGGCGTGGGCGGCCGGGTCGCCGTTCCTCATGCTGCAGTCGATGCTCGGGATCTCCGCGCGGGCGCACGAGAACCTCATCACCGTGAACCACCCCCACCTGCCGGTGTGGCTGAACGACGTGGAGCTGCAGAACGTCCGGGTGGGCGACAGCCGCATCACGCTGCTGTTCCGCCGCGACGGCGACATCACCGGCTTCTCGCTGCTGCAGCGCGAGGGCGACGTCCGCGTGGTCATGGAGGAATAGCCCGGTTCCCCCCGGGCTCCTCCGAGATCCGGATGCGCACGCGCGCTCACCCCGTCTCCGGCCGGCCTCGGCGCATCGGCTTGGGAACCCTGGCGGGGATCGCCGGCCCGGCCGCGTTCACCGCGGCATGGCTGGTCTCCGGGCTTCGCCAGCGGGGCTACTCGATCCTCCACGAGCACATCAGCGGTCTCGCGGCCCCGGACGCACGCGATCCGGAGGTGATGATCGGCGGGTTCCTGGCGCTCGGCGGCTCGATGATCCTGTTCGCCCGCGACCTCCGGCGCAGGCTGTCGACGGATGGGGATCGGCCGGGGCCGGGGCCGGCCCTCATGGCGCTGTCGGGACTCTGCACCGTCGCCGCGGGGATGCTCCGCCGCGACCGCATGGCCAACCGGCTGCCCGGCGAGACCGAGCCCACCCGGCAGTCCGCCGTGAACGACTGGCACGACCGGATGTCGATCGGCGCGCAGACCCTGGGGTTCGCGTCGACGGTCGCACTCAGCCGCCGGTTCCGCGGCGAACCCGGCCTGGCCGACCTGCCGGCGCGGATGCTCGGCGCCGGCGCGATCGCGTTCGGTCTGGCCGCGTACTTCGGGTGGGACACGCAGCGGCCGGGGAACGGGATCGTGCAGCGCGTCGGCGTCACCATCTCGCTGGCCGGACTGGCCGGACTGGCGGCTCGACTCCTGCGTCCGGGCCCGCCGCCGTAGGCGTCAGGGGACCGGCGCCGATTCGGCGCGGTCGCGTCGGTCCGCGCTCCCTGCCTGCTTCGGGCGAGCGTGCGTCCGCCGCTCCCATCTCCCGAACACCGCCACGAGCCCCACGAGGATCACGCCCGGCACGACGACCCAGAGGGGCCGTTCCCACCACCACCGCGGGTCGATGACGTGCCGCCGCCCGAATCCGAGCGGCCACAGCCCGAGGATCGCGATCAGATACGCGGTCATGAACCACAGGAACAGGGTCATGATCACCGAGTTCAGCACCACGACCGCCTTCCACGGCCGCGGATGGAGCAGCCAGCGGGAGGCCCGCTCGCGGAACAGCATCGCGACGCCGATGCCCCCGATCCCCTGCACGAGGTAGCACAGGGTCGGCGGGTAGGCGTTCGACACGCTCTCGATGCCGGTCCCGATCAGGCTCTTCGGGTAGTGCCCGATCCGGGGGAACCAGTCGAACCGCGCGTGGGCCCCGATCAGATGGAACATCCACGGCGTCGTCAGCACGATCAGCATGCCGAACCCGCCCACGGCCATCGCCCAGAACGCCTTCCGAGGGAGGCGCAGCAGCGTCCCGTCTCCGTAGAAGTGCCCGAGCTGGTGGGGGAGCAGCAGCACGAACACGATGTTCAGGTAGCGGGCCCAGCGCATCCCGCCCACGCCGAACCCGACCACGTCCGCCGCGACCGCGCCGGCCACCATGGCCGCGGGAACCGCCCACCGGAACCGCCGGTGCAGCCGGATCGTGAGCGGGCTGATCGCGATCACCACCAGATAGACGGCGAGGAACCACATCGGTCCGAACGGCAGCGTCGAGGCCGGCGGGTCCATGCCCCGCAGGAGCCTGGTGTGGCCCCACAGCGTGATGCCGGTCCCCTCGCCCACGTTCGCGATGTGCAGCGTGACCTGTGTGAGCGTCCAGATCGCGAAGAACGGCAGCGCCGGCCACAGCAATCGGGCGATCCGCCGCCGGACGAACCGCGCGACGGACTCGCCGGCGCGCTCCGAGGCCTCGTAGGCGACGAAGTTCGAGAACCCACCGACGAAGAAGAAGATCGACATGACCTGGAACACCCAGGTGAGCAGCCACAGGCCGGGAGCGAGTCCGACGGCGTTGCCGAGATACAGGCGCCCGTCCTGCCAGAAGATCGTGGACACGATCCAATGCCCGACGATGACCGCGAGGATGCTGAGGGCGCGCAGGAGATCGACGTAGCGCTCCCTCGTGGCGGGCGTGGCGGCCACCAGGGCGTCGATGCCCGAGGTCTTTGCCCGTTCACGAGCCGCCACCGCAGGCCCTCCCATCGCCGACGCGACCATTCGAGCACGCCGGACGCCGCCGCGCAGGGCCGTTCGACCCTCCGACCGGACGTCCGGCGCGGCTCATCGAGCGCCGCCGGTCGGCCGCTACCGGATGCAGCCTCCGGTCGACACCGGCCGGGCGGCCCCGACGCCCCGCCGGACGTCCGGGGCGATCTCGGTCGTCGTGATCGCGTATCCCACGTCGGGGTCGGTCGTCGACGCCGCGAACACCAGGCCGGCGACCCCGCCGCTCGTCAGCACGTACGGGCCCCCGGAGTTGCCGGGCCGCACGACGGCCTGCAGTTCGTAGATGTCGCGCACGACCGTTCCGTCACCGTAGATGTCGCGTCCGACGGCGTGGAGCACGCGCCGGTTGGCCGCCTTGACGCCCTGGAGGTCGCCGCCGCCCGGGTAGCCCACGACGGCCCCCTTGGCGTCGCGCCCCGCCTCCGCTCGATCGATCGGCAGGGCCCGCGGCGTGTCGCCGCGGACGCGCAGCACCGCGACGTCCAGCCGGGGGTCGAACAAGACCACGGTGGCCGGGCTCATCTCTCCGTTCTGCGCCTGCACCTGTGGCGAGCGCACCCCGGCCACGACGTGTGCGTTGGTGACGACGTAGCCGTCCGCGACCACGAACGAGCTTCCCTCCTGGATGCGGCCGCACGCCTGGCCCACGACCTTCAGCGTGGACCCCGCGGCCGCGCGAAACGCCCTCCGAGCCTGTTGGTTCGTGGGCGGCTTGACCGGTCCGCCCGGGGCCGGCGGGAGCCCCGCGAACACCTGGGGGAACCCGACGTCGTCCAGGAGCTGCCGGACCCGGCCGAGCACGGCCGGCGGCTGGGGGAGCGTCCGGTCGAGGGTCCGAACGATGGCCGAGTTCCGGATCTGGCGGGACAGCGGCGGCCACGGCCCTCCGACGAGGTTCAGGGCGATGAACCACGTCGCCAGCAGCAGGGCGACGACCGCCACGACCGACCCGCCGGCGGCGTCGACCGGGGCCATCCGGGACCTCCGGGTGGCCACCCGAAGACGCGCCCCGACCATCCATCCGACCACGTCGCCGAACGCGGCGAAGGCCAGGAACGTGACGAGCGCCACGATCGACTGCGTGGTGGGGTCGGTGAACAGGGCTGCCACGCGGGGCGCGACCAGGGCGCCGATCAGGAGTCCGATCAGCATGCCGCCGAACGTGAGGACCTGCAGGACGGCGCCGCGGTGATACCCGCTGAACACCGCGAGCCCCAGCAGCACGACGAGGGTCACGTCGAGAAGATCCACGGCATCCATCGTTGCACGCCTCCGCCCTCGGCAAACCTGCGGGAGCCGGCCACGGCGGGGTGCGGACCCTGAGCGACTGCCAGCAGTCGGTGGGCAACTCCGTCACCTACACGGGCGGCCACGACGGCGTGTTCGGGAAGGGCGGAGATGGTGGCGAGTTCACCGGCTACACGTCCGACGCCGGCGGCACGACCGCCTTCGCGTTCGACGTCCGGCTGTCGAGCCCGTCGGGCAGGCAGGTCAAGGTGGGGCGCCGAACGGTTCTTCGCCGACCTGTCGGGGCCCCGGAATGCATCGATCAAGAACGGCCGGGGAACGAGCACGATCCAGGACGACGACTGAAGCACGGCCGCTGTCGGGCGGCCCTTGCCGATCCCTGTCATTGACGATCCGCACGAGCCTTCCGCATAGCCGCAGGTCAACCGAGTAGACTCAGTCGCGAACGTGGTCACCATCGCCCACATCTCCGATCCACACGTCGGTTCGCCGTTCTTCGTGCCGAACCTGATGAACCGCGTCATCGTGGAGCTCAACGAGATGGAGCCGGACGCCGTCATCTGCAGCGGCGACCTCACCAATGAGGGCTACCGGCAGGAGTTCAAGAACTGCGTTGCCTACTTCTCCCGCATCCGCCCGCCCATCCACGTGATCCCCGGCAACCACGACGCCCGCAACGTGGGCTATCTCCATTTCGAGGAGTTGATCGGGCCGCGGCACTGGATCCGCGACATCGGCGGCATCCGCGTGGTGGCGGTCGACTCCAGCGAGCCCGACATCAACGAGGGCCAGATCGGACGGGAGCGCTACGACTGGATCCGCGAGGGGTTCAACGTGGCCGCGGAGCTCAAGGTGTTCGTCCTGCACCACCACCTGATGCCGGTGCCCGGGACGGGACGCGAGCGGAGCGTGGTGACCGACGCGGGCGACCTCCTCGAGCTGCTCATCACGAGCGGCGTGAACGTCGTCCTGTCGGGCCACAAGCACGTCCCGTGGGTGTGGCGCCTGGAGAACATGTACATCGCGAACGCCGGCACGGTGGCCTCGCTGCGGCTCCGCGGCTACACGAAGCCCTGCTACAACGTGCTGGAGTTCTCGGGCGACGAGGTGAAGATCACCCGCCGGTTCCCGTTCGGCGGGCAGACCACCCTGGCGCACTATTCCCTGGCGACGGGGGAGGAGTACTACCGCGAGCTCGAGGTCCTCACGCAGGATCGGACCAGCCCGCGGGAGGACAGCCGGGCCTGACGGCCCCTACGGACGGCCGCGCGCGAGCGGCCGCGGTGTGCGGGAACGGGAGCGAATCCACACGTGAAGGTGCTCGTCCTGGTGGACGGTGAGCACTACCCGCCGGTGACCCGGTGGGGGATCCAGGCCGTCCGCGCGCTGGGGCACGAGCCCGTCGCCGCGCTGTTCGTCGGGGGGACGGAGAAGGTCGCCGCATCCGGTCCGCCCGACCTCGGGCTCCCGGCGATCGTCCCGGAGGGCGAACAGCCGCGCTTCGAGGCGCTCGGCGACGCCATCGACCGGATCCGGCCGGAGGCGGTGC
Source organism: uncultured Actinomycetes bacterium (assembly GCA_963772375.1). GTDB lineage: Bacteria > Actinomycetota > UBA4738 > UBA4738 > JACQTL01 > DATBHM01. The sequence goes on along the minus strand of CAVYXG010000004.1, from coordinate 320,854 downwards.
TCGACCTGTCCGACGAACCCGTGCTCGGCTACCGCGAGCGCATGGAGCTGGCCTCGGTCGCCCTGGATCGGGGCGTGCCGTACCTGGGCTCGGACTTCCGGCTCGACCCGCCGGTGTGGGCGGCGGCCCTCCCCGTTCCCACCGTGGCCGTGATCGGTACCGGCAAGCGGACCGGCAAGACCGCGATCGCCGGCGAGACGGCCCGGGTCGCCGAGGTCGCCGGACTCGACCCCGTCGTCGTCGCCATGGGGCGGGGCGGTCCCCCCGAGCCGGAGGTCGCCGGGGCGGGGAGCGTGACCGTGGATTCCCTGCTCGAACGGGTCCGTCGCGGCGAGCACGCCGCCAGCGACTACCTCGAGGACGCGCTGTTCACCGGCGTGACCACCGTTGGCGCCCGACGGGTGGGCGGCGGGCTCGCCGGCATGCCGTTCGCCACGAACGTGCGCGAGGCCGGGATGAAGGCCGTCGAGCTGGGCGCCGGGCTCGTGATCCTCGAGGGCAGCGGCTCGTCGATCCCGCCGATGCCGTGGGACGCGGGAATACTCGTGGCCCCCGCGAGCGTTCCCCTGGAATACCTGACGGGATATCTCGGACCGTACCGGATATTGCGGTCGGACCTTTTCGTCATTACAATGAGTGACGGCTCACACGAGCCGAAGCACCTCCTCCCGTTCAGATCCCACGTCCGGCGGCTCCGCGCGGATGCCCGATACGTCGTAACGGACTTCCAACCGGCGCCACTCGGAGAGGTACGGGGCAAGGGCGTGTACCTCACCACCACGGCTCCGCCGCAGGCGGCCTCCAAGCAGATCAAGCACCTGGAGGAGGCCCACGGGTGCCGGGTGGTCGGGTTCAGCACTCGCCTGGCGGACCGCAGGGGGCTGAACGAGGACCTCGAGGCAGCAGGGGAGTTCGACATCCTCGTGACCGAGCTGAAGGCGGCGGCGGTGGACGTGGCCTGCGATCGCGCCAGAGCGCGCGGCGCGGAGGTCGTGTTCTTCGACAACCGCCCGGTCACGACCGGTGGCGACGGCGACCTCGCCGACCTGCTGCGCGAGACGTGCCTGCTGGCGGTGGAACGCCACCGTCGCGGATGACGACCACATCCAGGGAGCGACCAGCCGAACGATGAACGAGAGCCGCAAACCATCGGCGGTGATCATCAGCGACCGCGATCCCGGCCTTCCGTACTCGAAGGGCCTGATGGCGTCCCGCGTGATGGCGACCGGTCTGTCGGCCATCCGCGCGTACCAGGCGGCCGAGCGGATCGAGGAGGTCCTGCTGGAGCGGGGCCAGCCCACCGTGACGTCGGCGGAGCTGGGGCAGGTCGCCGTCGACGTCCTCCGGGACGTGGCCGGCGAGCGCTACGCGAAGAACTACGTGAAGTGGCAGCGGGTCGAACGCCTCGACGTCCCGCTGGTGATCCTCATCGGCGGCGCGACCGGCGTCGGCAAGTCGACCATCGCGACGCAGCTCGCCACCCGGCTGGGGATCGTGCGCGTGGTGGCCACCGACGCGGTGCGCGAGGTCATGCGGGCGATGTTCTCGCCGGAGCTGATGCCCTCGCTGCACACGTCGTCGTTCCAGGCCGGCGGCATGCTCCGCGAATCCGGCCTCCAGGGCGGCGACCGGGTGATCGCCGGGTTCAGAGAGCAGACGGCCGCGGTATCGGTGGGGCTGAACGCGTTCCTCGAGCGGGCCGCCCTCGAGGGCACCAGCGTGATCATCGAGGGCGCGCACATGGTGCCGGGGTTCGTCGACGTGGACTCCACCAAGGGCCGCGTGCTGGCGATCCCGGTGGTGGTGACCGTCGAGGACGAGGAGGTCCACCGCATGCACTTCACCGTCCGGGGCACCGATGTGCTGTCGCGGCCGGCGGAACGCTATTCGAAGGGGTTCGAGAACATCCGACGCATCCAGAAGTTCATCAGGAGCCAGGCGCTGTCGCACGGTGTCCCGGTGATCCCGAACTACAGCCTGGACCAGGCCATCGCGGCGGTGCTCGACCTGGTGGTCGAGCGGGCGACGGAGTACGTGCCCGCCGGGGAGGCTTCCGTCGAAGGGGAGGGCCCGGTCTCGCTCGGCGAGGCGTCCGTGGAGGCGGTCGTCGTCGACGACGACCACGAGGAGTCGGCGGGCGCGGAGCCCGTCGCGCAGAGCAAGGGGAGCACGACATGAGGCTGTTCCTGGACACGGCGAGCATCGAGGAGATCCGCGAGATCAACCGGTGGGGGGTGCTGCGGGGCGTCACCACCAACCCCACCCTGGTCGGCAAGGAGCACGCCGACCCCGAGCAGGTCTGGAAGGAGATCCTCTCCGAGGTCCCCGGCGACGTCTCGCTCGAGACCACGGAGCCCGAGGCGGGCCCGATGTACGAACAGGGCCTCCAGCTCGCCGCCAAGGGCGACAACGCGGTCGTGAAGGTCCCGATGACGCCGGCGGGCCTCGAGGCCGGCAAGCGCCTCACCGACGAGGGCATCCGCATCAACGTGACGCTGGTGTTCTCCCCGACGCAGGCCATCCTGGCCGCGGAGATCGGCGCGTACATCGTGTCGCCGTTCATCGGGCGCATCGACGACGCCGCGGCGGACGGCATGCACGCGCTGCGGCAGATCTGCGAGATCTACGAGGTCCAGGGGTACGAGACCGAGGTCCTCGCGGCGTCGCTCCGCCACCCGATGCACGTGGTGGAGGCGGCCCTGGCCGGCGCGGACATCGCGACGCTGCCGTTCGAGGTGTTCCAGAAGATGGTCAGGCATCCGCTGACGGACAAGGGCCTGACCCAGTTCGACGCGGATTGGAAGAAGTTGCACGACGAGCTGTCATCTGGCGGCTCGGCGCAGAAGGAAGGAGCCTGAGTTGGCCCCCGAAACAGTTGAGAAGTCCACCCTCGAGGGCAAGCAGGTCGCCGAGCTGCAGACCATCGCCGAAACCCTCGGGGTCAGTGTGAAGCGCGGTATGCGCAAGGCCGAGCTGATCGACGCGATCGTTCGGTCGAACGGAGGTGGTTCCTCCGGCAACGGCGGGGCCGCTCCGGGCGGCGAACCGGCGGCCGGCGAGATCCTGGCCGACGAGCCGGGCGGGCCGGGCATCGAGTCCGAGTCCACGCCGAACGGCCAGGTGAGCGCGCCGGCGGAGGCCTCCTCCGAGGGCGAGTCCTCGTCGTCGGCCGATTCCGTCGGCGAGGGTTCCGTCGCCACCGAGGAACGGACCGAACGCCAGGGCGGCGATCGTCAGGGCGGCGACCGCCAGGGCGACCGTCGGCAGGGCGGCGATCGCGGGGACCGCGGAGACCGCGGCGGCCAGAACCAGCAGGGCCAGGGCGGCCAGCGGCAGGGCGACGGCCAGCGGCAGGGCGACGGCCAGCGCCGGCGCCCGAGCCGCGAGGAGCGCCGCCGCAACCGCGAGGAGCGCCGCCAGCGCGAGGTCGAGGAGCGCGAGCAGGAGCTCGCCGAGGCGCCGGTTCGCGTCGGGCTGCTCGACGTTCTGCCCGAGGGGTACGGGTTCCTCCGGACCTCCGGGTACCTGCCGGGCCCGGACGACGTGTACGTCTCGCTCTCCCAGATCCGGCGGTTCGCCCTGCGCAAGGGCGACACCGTCGAGGGCGCCATCCGGCGGCCCAAGGACAACGAGAAGTACTACGCCCTGCTCCGGATCGACTCGGTGAACGGCATGGACGCCGAGACCGCGAAGACGCGGCCGGTGTTCGACAAGCTGACGCCGCTGTTCCCGGACGAGCGCATCCGCCTGGAGAACGAACCCACCGCGGTGAGCGAGCGGATCATCGACCTCATCGCTCCGATCGGGAAGGGCCAGCGCGGCATGGTCGTGTCCCCGCCGAAGGCCGGGAAGACCACGGTCCTGAAGCAGATCGCCAACGGGTTCATCAACGCGGACCCCGAGCTGCACATGATCATCCTGCTGGTCGACGAACGGCCGGAGGAGGTCACCGACTGGCAGCGGACGGTGGCGGCGGCGGAGGTCGTGTACTCGACGTTCGACAAGCCACCGGACCAGCACATCCAGGTCACCGAGCTCGTGCTCGAGCGGGCCAAGCGCCTGGCCGAGATGGGCAAGGACGTGGCCATCGTGCTCGACTCCATCACCCGGCTGGCGCGGGCGTACAACCTCGCGGCGCCGGCCTCCGGCAAGATCCTCTCGGGCGGCATCGACTCGACCGCCCTGTACCCGCCGCGCCGGTTCTTCGGGGCCGCGCGGAACATCGAGGAGGGCGGGTCGGTGACGATCATCGCCTCCGCGCTCGTCGAGACCGGGTCCCGGATGGACGAGGGGATCTTCGAGGAGTTCAAGGGCACCGGGAACTGGGAGATCCGGCTCGACCGGCAGCTGTCGGAGAAGCGCATCTTCCCGGCGATCAACGTCGAGGCCTCCGGCACCCGCAAGGAGGAGCTGCTCATGTCCAACGAGGAGCTCGCCCTGGTGTGGCGGCTCCGGCGCGTGCTGCACGCCCTGGACCCGGCGGCCTCGCTGGAGCTGCTCATCGACAAGGTCCGCGCGACCAAGTCCAACGAGCAGTTCCTCCGCGAGATCGCGAAGGCTCCGAGCGGCTAGATGGGGGTTCGGGGGCCTCGAGAGCGAGGCCGCACGACAGGAGGAGATTGGTCCGTGAAGCCGAGCGGTAGCCCCCCGATCTAAATGGCGGGCTGGGGAGACGACCCGGTGATGGCCGAGCTCCAACAGGCCATCGAGGACGGCTGGGAGCCGTCCGGCCTGCGTGAGGAACGCGAGGGCTCGACGTCCTTCGACGTGGTCACGGCCACGAAGGACGGCGAGTCCCGCGAGTTCCGCTCCGACCACCTGGCGTTCCACCGCTACGTGGAGGGCCTGATGGAGGACTACGGCCTGACCTACGGCTGAGCCCGCGACGGGCCTGGAGCCGTCTTCTCCCACACGGAGACGTGCTGGCGGCTCTCATTGGTGAAGGGCTCGCGGTTCCAGCCGGCCCAGCGTTCCCGAAGACGCATGCCGGCCATCTCGGCCATGAGGTCGAGCTCGGCCGGCCACACGTAGCGGAACGGGATCGACACACGCTCGATTCGCCCGTCGACGTTCGAGAAGTGGTGCGATGTCAGGCCCTGCGTGGCGACGTCGAACTCGTCGATGCCCCACCGAGTGTCGGCGACGTAGAACGCGCGGAGGTGCTCGCCCGGCGGGAGGAGCCGGAGTTCCGGCACGCCGACCTCGATCACGAAGCATCCACCGGGCTCGAGGTGGGCGGCCGCGTTCCGGAAGCAGGCGCCATCAGACGCGCCACCATCGCGTTCGACAGGTCGATGCCGTGCACGGGGACGCCGCGCGCGGCCAGCGGAAGGGCGATGCGCCCGGTCCCGACCCCAAATTCCAGCGCCCGGCCGTCGCCGGCGATCGGTGCCAGGAAATCGACGATGGACTCGACGAACGCCGGATCGAACGCGTCGGCCTCGAACTCGTCGTAGCCCGCGGCGACCCGCTCGCCGAAGTACCCGTCGTCCGTCAAGATCGATCCATTCCCGAGGCTCAGCCGCGGCGGTACCGGCCGATGGCGAGCGGCGCGAAGATCGCCACCAGCACCACGCACCACAGCAGCGAGCGCGACACCCAGTAGCTCGCAGGGTGACCGAGGAGGATCTCCGCCGCGCGGCCCTGCGTCAGGGCTCGGACGGCGTTCACCATGTACGTGATCGGCTGGTGCTCGGCGATCACCTTCAGCACGCCCGGCAACGTGTTCACCGGGACGAATGCGCTGGAGATGAACGTGAACGGGAACACCAGCAGCGCCATGCCCTGGGCGGCCTGCGCGTTCCCCGCGACCATCCCCAGCGTGAGGAACAACCATTCGAACGCGAACCCGAACACGATCAGCAGCAGGTACGCCAGGATCGCCTCGCCGATCGTGCCGTGGATCCGGAAACCCACCACGAACCCGATGATGACCATCAGCGTGGTGCTCCAGGCCTGGATCAACGTGTCCGCGACGGAACGACCCGTCAGCACCGAGGACCGTGGCATCGGCAGCGACCGGAGCCGGTCGACGAAGCCCTGTTCCATGTCCTCGGCCATCGCGATCGATGCGCCCATGCCCCCGAACAGCACGCCGGTCGTGATGAACCCCGGGACGAGGAAGTTCACGTAGTCGATCCCGGGGACGCCGATCGCGCCGCCGAACACGTACCGGAAGATCAGCAGGAACATCACACCCTGGATCGTTCCGAGCACCACGAGCTGCGGCGTCCGCATGAACTTCCTCAGGGCGCGTCTCGCGACTACCAGCGTGCTCGCGAGGAGCGTGGTGGGCTGGGTCGCGGGGGAGAGCCTGGTGGTGGTCGTCGTGGCTGCCATCGTCACTCGGTCCTTTCTCGTGCGGTCCTTCAGTTGGAGGCGCCCGCGGCGGCCGTCGAACGGCCCCGCTTCCGCTGCCCCTCGGCCGGTTCCTCCTCGAGGGCCTGGCCGGTAAGCGCCAGGAACACCTCGTCGAGCTTCGGTGGGCGCAGCGCGATGTCGTCGATGGAATCGGAGAGGTCCTCCAGCATCCGGGCCCACGTCGAGACGTGGTCGCCGTCGCCGTCGACGCCGATGCTCACACGACGTGTGGCCTCGTCGACCGTCGCCTCGCTCCCGGAGAGCCGCTCGAGCGCGTGTGCCACGACCGGGATGTCGTCGTTCGTTCGGACGTGCGCCTCGATCACGCTGCGTCCCGCCCGGCGCTTGAGCTCGGCCGGCGTCCCGTTCGCGATCGCCTTCCCGTGGTCGATGATCACGATGTTCGACGCGAGGTGGTCGGCCTCGTCCAGGTACTGCGTCGTGAGGAGCACGTCGGTTCCGCCGTCCACGAGGTCCCGGATGGCGTCCCACAGGTCGAGCCGGGAACGCGGGTCCAGCCCCGTGGTCGGCTCGTCGAGGAGCAGCAGCCGGGGGGCGCCGACCAGCGACGCCCCGAGGTCGAGCTTGCGCCGCATGCCGCCCGAGTAGGTCCGGACCAGCCGGTCGGCTGCCTCCTCGAGCCCCATCTGCCCGAGCACGATCGCGGAGTTCGCCCTCGCGGTCGCGACGTCCTGGCCGAACAGCCGGGCCACCATCTCGAGGTTCTCGCGCCCCGTCATGGTCGGCTCGACCGCGGCGAACTGCCCGGCGAGTCCGATCTGCCTGCGGACCTCGGCCGGCTCGCGGCGCACGTCGTGTCCGGCGACCCGGAGCGTCCCGCCGTCCAGCCGGAGCAGCGTCGCGACCGCCCGGACGAATGTCGTCTTGCCGGCGCCGTTCGGGCCGAGCACCGCCAGCACCTGGCCGTGATGGGCCACGAGGTCCAGGCCGTCGAGTGCGACGGTCTTCCCGTACCGCTTGGTGAGGCCCTCGGCCTCGATCGTTGCCGTCATGCCGTTCCTCCCCGTTTCGTGTCGCCGTCCCCATCCGGTGCCGGGACCGGCGCGTTCCCGGCGGACAGGTGCTCGTGCCAGGCGCGCCACTGCTCGATGCCCTCCAGCGAGCCGCCCTCGATCTCCTTCACCAGCCGCTCGACCCACTCGAGCTCGGCCTCCTGCAGCATCTCCAGATACTCGTCCTCGATGGTGAACAGTCGCGGCAGGCCCTGGTGTTCCGCGCTGGTCCGCGCCCCCCGACGCATGGCGATCTGGACCAGGAGGGCGTTCGCCCGCTCGCTCAGCAACTCCGCCGCTTCCTCGGGCGAGAGGACCGGCAGCAGCGACAGCGCGGCCTCGAACTGCAGGTACTCCTTGACCGGCGCTGAGACCAGATCGGAGAGCCATTCGACGAGCTCGCGGGCGCCCACGTCGGTGATCTCGTACACCGTGCGCTCGGGACGGCGGCCCTCCCGGACGGTCTCCCGTGCTGTGATCAGGCCGGATCGGTCGAGGCTCTCCACGACGCTGTACAGCGAGCCATAGTTCAGCCGGATGCTCTCGTGCTTGGCCCGCTGCCGGAGCGTCTGGGCCACCTCGTACGGGTGCATCGGCCGCTCGTACAGGCAGCTGAGGATCGCGAGGGCGAGTGGGTTGCGTCGGTTCCGTGGAGTCATGGTGGGCAGATTACTCGATCTCGGATATTTGTCAAATGAACATTCTGATAAAGGTGAGGGTCCTGCTTCCGGGGGCGCGCAAACGGCCTCTCGCTCCAGTCGTTTCGAACACACGTGTCCCGACCGACCGGCGCCCCCGAACTCATCCCTTGGGGCAGAGGGGCACGACGTCCGGGAACGTCGTGCGTGTGCGGACGGCGGATGCGTTCTGTCGAGCGCCTGCAGGCCGCTACGGGCAGGCCTGTTCGACGAGGGCCTGCTCCGTCGTCCCCCCGGGTTCGGCGAGCCCCACGGCCCACACCCGCTTCTGCGAACCGGCGGCAGCGGCGGCGCCTCCGAACAGCTCGTTGATGCCGGAGGTCCCCGGATTGGACGACGTGACGCGGTGCCACGAGGTCCCGGTGAACCGCTCGACGAGCGTATCGAAGCGCGACCCATGGTGGTAGTCGCCGAACGCGTACACGGAGTGGGGGCCGAGGGCGGCGAGGGCCTCCATGAACACGCTGTTCGATGGGTCCACGCCGGCGAACTGGACCCAGTGGATCCCGTCCCAGTGCTCGAAGAGGCCCGGCGTGGTGGCGCCGTCGTCGTAGAACCCCGTCAGCCACACCGAGTCGGAGGAGAGCGCCAGCAGCGAACGGGGCTCGACCTTGCCGCTCGTCGGCTGCGAGATGGGAACGCGGTGCCAGGCTGCGCCGACGCGGTGGAACGTGGCCAACCGGTCGTGGCCGCTCGCCGAGCCGACGAATTGGATGGCGATCCAGACGTCGTTCTTCCCGGCCGCCGCCAGACCCTCGACGTAGTTGTCGCCGGTCCCCACCACCGGGAACGGGACGCGCTTCCACTTCGTGCCGTTCCAGTGCGCGACGAGTCCGTGGATGACGCCGCCGATCTTCGTCGTCCCGGCCGTCCAGATGTCGTTGGGCGCGACGGGCGACAACTCGTAGAGCTCGTTGTCGACGGTGCTGGGGTTCGGTGACGCGATGTGCACCCAGCCGCCCTTCCTCCGGTGGAGCAGGAGCGAGCGGCCCTTCCCGTGGCTGTTGGAGTACTCGCCCGCGGCCCAGACGTCGTGGGGCGCGAGCACCGCGACGGCGGCGAGGGCTTCCCCGGAGCCGACGGCCGGGACCGGGACCGCGGTCCAGGCCGCCCCGTTCCAGCGCATCGAGAAGCCCCGGTCGTTCCCCTGGCCGACCGCCCACGCGACCGACGGCGAGCTCGCGTCGACGTCCTGGAGGTACGTGTCGCCCGATGGCGCGGACGGGCTCGTCGCCACATGGAACGTCGCATTGCACACGAAGCCCGCGGACGCCGAGGGTCCCTGGGCGAACAGCGTCGTCGCGACGGCTCCGACCGCTGCCAGTGCTCTCGTGAGCCTGTTCACCGGATCCCTCCCCATCGATGCTATGCCTCGGCGGAGGCATCGTGCCACGGACGCAGTCGAATGGGTACTGCCGAACCCCTATGCTTCGCACCCGTGGCCGAGCCCCGATCCCCCCGCCGGAGCACCGCCCCCGCCGAGAGCGCGGCCGACGCCGGCGACCCGATCTTCCGGCCGTTCGAGTTCCGGAACCTCACGGTCAAGAACCGGCTGTTCCGCTCGAGCATCTCGGGGCGGATCGACAACTACGACGGCTCGGGCACGCAGGCCCGGGTGAACTGGGAGGAACGCTTCGCGGCGGGCGGTGTCGGGGCGATCATCTCCGCGCACTCGCCGGTGCACGTCCGCGGACGGGTGCTGCCCAACTACGCATTCTGCGACGACGACGACAAGATCCCGTTCTGGCGCGCCGTCGGGGAGGGCTGCCATCGCCAGGGCTGCGCGTTCATCCTGCAGATCAGCCACTCCGGCCGGCAGCAGGACATCCCCGGGGTGGAGAACGACGGAAAGGTGCGGATCGGCGTCGGGAGCAAGACCGACGCGTTCCACGGGTTCGAGAACCGGAGGATGAGCCTCGGCGAGATCCGGGAGGTCGTCGACCAGTTCGGGCAGGCGGCACGGCGGGCGAAGGAGGCGGGCCTCGACGGCGTCGAGATCCACGCCTGCAACGGGTATCTGTTCACGCAGTACCTCTCGCCGGCGATCAACCGGCGGACCGACGACTACGGCGGGACGCTCCGGAACCGGGCCCGGCTGCTGCTCGAGGTGCTGGCCTCGGTCCGCGCGGCGGTCGGGAACGGCTACCACGTCCAGGTGAAGCTCTCCGGCACCGACCACAACGACGCGCTGCTCCCCTGGGCCGATCCCGGGTCGACGATCGAGGACACCATCCAGGTGGCGAAGTGGTGCGAGGAAAGCGGCGCCGACGCCATCCACGTGTCGACCGGCGCCTGGTTCCCACACCCGTTCAACCCGCCGGGGGACTTCCCCGTCGACGAGATCCTGAAGAACTACCACTCGATGATCCCCACCGGGACCCACGTGCTGCGGAACTATCTGTTCTTCCGGTCGCCGCTCGGGCCGCTGTTCACCAGGAGGTGGAACCGGTCGAGGGGCGACCGGCCGATCGAGGGCATCGCGCTCGAGGACGCCGCGCGCATCAAGGCCGAGCTGCGCATCCCCGTGATCGTGGCCGGTGGTTTCCAGACGGCGTCGGTCATCCGCGACGCCATCACGTCCGGCGTGGTCGACGGCGTGACGATGGCCCGCCCGCTGATGGCCAACCCCGACCTGCCGCTGCAGTTCGCCGCGGGGCGTGATCGGGCCGAACGGCCCTGCTCGTACTGCAACCGGTGCCTGCTGAACGTGCTCACCAACCCCCTGGGGTGCTACGACGTCGACCGGTTCGACGGCGACCACGACGCGATGATGCGGAACGTGTTGGCGTTCTACCGGCCGGACGGGTTCTCGACGGAGGATCCCGTCAGCGAGCCAGCCGCCCCGCCTGCCGCGCGGTGAGGTGGCCTCGCTCGGCCAGCCACCCGACCGTGTCCTCGAGCGTCCCCCGCAGGTCGCGGACATGCACGCCCAGCTCGTCGCGGGTCCGCGAGTCGTCGTTGTGGGCGTGCAGCGTGAGGGTGTAGAGCCCCTCGAAGTTGATCGGCAGTCGCCACGGAAGGCTCCGCTGGAGCGCGCTGCCGGCTCGGCCCATCGCGAGCATCGTCCGGACCGGCATCGCGGCGAGCCGCAGGCGGCGGCCGGTGAGCGAGCCCAGCGTCGCGACGATCTCGCCGAACGTCGCGTACTCGCTCCCGGCCATGTACCCGCGGGGGCCGCGGCCGGGCTCCATGGCCGCCGCAACGATCTCCGCGACGTCGCGGACGTCGACCCACACCGTGCCTCCGCCGGCGGGCCCGGCCGGGACCAGCCCTCGGAGGACGTTGCGGATGATCTGGTGGTTGTCGCCGAGGTGCGGGTCGTGCGGGCCCAGCACCACGCCGGGGTACACCGAGGTGATCGGCGTGCCCTCGGCCTGCAGGGAACGCGCGACGAGCTCGGCCTGGGCCTTCGAGTCGGCATACGTCGCACCGGGGTGGGTGACCGGCGAGTGCGGAGCGAGGAGCTTGCCGTTCGGCGGGAACACCGCCGTGAAGCTCGAGACGTACACGATGGGGTCCAGGCCCAGCCGGTGGGCGGTCCACAGGACCGTCCGTGCCGCCGGGACGTTCGTCCGGCGGATCCGTTCGGCGTCGCGGCTGTCGAGGGAGTAGACGGCGGCTGCGTGCAACACGGCCTCGCAGCCCTCCACGGCCCGTTCGACGGCGATGGGATCGGTGGCGTCGCCGACGACGTGGTCCGGGCGGGGGACGCCGAGGGGGTCGAGCGCCGGCCCGATGCGATCGGGCCGGCGCACCAGCAGCCGGAGCTCGTGGCCGCGCTCTGCGAGCGCGGCCACGGCGTGCGACCCGACCAGCCCGGTGCCACCGGTGACGAGGACCTTCACGGCGGCGCATCTTGCCATGCAGGGTGAGCGGCCGGCCAGGCCGCGCACAGGGTGCCCGTCGGCTACCGTGCGCCGGGGTGAGGGGCTCGAGGTGGGAGCGGGTGGTGACGGGGATCGCCGCGATCCTCGTGCTCGGCCTGGCCGTGTGGCTGCTCCTCGGGCGATCCCCCCGGCCCGACCGGCTCGTCGAGGCCGCGCTGGGGAAGCCGGTTCGCACCGACGCCGGGACCGTCACGGTGTTCGCCGTCAGCGTCGATCCTCCGGGGCTGGCCGGCGCGCCGGCGCCGGAGCCCGGGCACGTCCTCCTGGCGATCCGGTTCCGGTCCTGCCGGAGCGTGCAGAACGGCCCGGTGGTCGAGCTGTCGCTGTTCTTCGTCCGGACCACCGCGGGGCCCCAGACGCCGAACGGCTCCCGCGTGACGACCACACCCGACTGCGCAGCGGGGTTCGTGTTCGTGCAGGCCCCCGACCGGTCCGACCCCGACGAGGTGGTGTACCGCGCCGATCCCGTGGCCGCGTGGCAGTTCGGCAGCTGACCTCGCGGGAATCCGGGGCGGCCTTCAGGCGTTCCACTTGCTGTCCGAAGCTCCTGGTTGACCGGGCCGGGCTGTCGTACCCTGGTCACCGAACCCTGAGCGCGCGGTCGGCAATCGCGCGCCGCGAAAGGACGAAAACGATGAAGCAGGGAATCCACCCCGACTATCAGCTGGCCACGGTGCACTGCTCCTGCGGGAACACGTTCCAGACGCGTTCCACCGCGGGCGACCTGCGCGTGGAGATCTGCTCGAACTGCCACCCGTTCTACACGGGCAAGCAGAAGCTCGTGGACACGGGCGGCCGCGTCGAGCGGTTCCAGCGCCGCTACGCGAAGAAGTCGTAGAGGACACGCATGACCGAGCACGGCGCGCCCGCGGACCCGGCGTCGGCAGGCGCGCCGGGGCCGGCCGACCCGTCGGGCGTCGCGTCCGAGCCGGCCCCGCCGACCGGCCCGGTCGGGCTACCCGCGCCGGGGCCGGGCGCGTCCGACCCGAAGCGCCAGCAGCACTACTACGGAGGACAGGCCGTCATCGAGGGCGTGATGATGCGCGGCCGCGATCACTGGGCGATCGCCGTCCGCCAGGCCGATGGCGGCATGCACATCGAGTCGCACCGGGTCAAGACGATCGGTGACCGCTACCCGCTCCTCAAGACGCCGGGTCTCCGCGGCATCCTCGCCCTGGGGCAGGCGCTGTCGATCGGCATGCGGGCGCTCACCATCTCGGCCAACCAGTCGGTCCCCGAGGAGGAACGCCTCTCCAAGAAGCAGATGGGATTCTCGATGGTGGTGGCGCTCCTGGTGTTCGTGGCCATCTTCATGGTCGGGCCGGCGATCCTGTTCGGGTTCGCCCGCAAGCACGTCGTGCACTCCAGCCTGCTGTCGAACTTCCTCGAGGGCCTCTTCCGGGTGGCGCTGTTCCTCGGCTACCTCCTGCTGATCAGCATGAGCAAGGAGGTCAGGCGGGTGTTCCAGTACCACGGGGCCGAACACAAGACGATCGCAGCCTACGAGCACGACGCCGCGCTCGAGCCCGAGTCGGTCGACCGCTTCTCGACGCTGCACGTCCGGTGCGGGACGAACTTCCTGCTGATCGTGATGATCATGGCCATCCTGGTGTTCGCCCTGTTCGGAAACCCGGGCTGGCTGTGGACGATCCTGTCGCGGATCATCGCGATCCCGATCATCGCCGGGCTGGCGTTCGAGATGCTCCGGCTGGGCGCACGGTTCCAGAGCTCCGTGGTGATGCGCGTGCTGATGGCGCCCGGCCTGTGGCTGCAGAAGATCACGACCCGCCAGCCCACCCGCGATCAGATCGAGGTCGCGATCTCGTCGTTCGAGGCGGTGCTCGGGGCCGAGGCCGCGGAGCCCGCTCCCGCCTCGGCGTAGTCCTTGCGTTCGCACACGTCCCGGGTCGGCTGCGTGGTGGCCGTCGCCGTGATCGCGGCAGCCTGTTCCTCCGAGCCGCCGCACGCCGGATCCGGCGCCGGGTCCTCCGCGCCGCCGTCCGTCGCATCCCCGTCGGGCGCGTCCGCCTCCGCCTCGGCCTCGGGATCGGCTCGTCCCGCGCCGCCCGCCCCCGCCCGGGGGTTCGCCGTGATCGGCGACTTCGGATCAGGGAACGCCGACGAACGCGCCGTGGCGGGCGAGATTCGGCGGTGGTCGCGCTCGCACCCGCTGGACGCCATCGTGACCACCGGCGACAACGTGTACGAGACGGGACAGCCGTCGGAGTTCGACGCCGCCTGGAACCGGCCCTACGGCTGGGTCGACCGGAGGCGTCTTCCGGTGGTGGCGGCGCTCGGCAACCACGACGAGGAGACGTCCGGCGGGACGCACGAGCTCGAGCTGTTCCACATGCCGGGTCGGTGGTACGCGCGGACGATCGGTTCGGTGCGGTTCATCGTCCTCGACGCGAACGACCCGACCGACCCCGCGCAGATGACGTTCCTTCGCGGGCAGCTGGGGAAGCGGGACGCGGCGCCGTGGACGGTCGTGGTGTTCCACCAGCCCGCGTACAGCTGTGGCCTCCACCAGAGCACGCCGTCCGTGGACGAGGCGTGGGTGCCGCTGTTCGGCCGCGGCGGCGTGGACCTCGTGGTGAACGGCCACGACCACGACTACGAGCGGTTCCGGCCGGACGACGGCGTCACGTACGTCGTGGACGGATCCGGCGGGCAGACGCTCTACCCCGTGAGCTCGATCCTGTGTTCGCCGGGGACGCCGTACCCGACGTTCGCTGACGACCGGCATCATCTGTTCCTGTACCTCGCCGCGACGCCGGATCGGCTGACCGGGCGGGCGGTCACGTCGGACGGTACGATCGTCGACTCGTTCGAGCTGGGTCATTGAAATTGGCAGGGAGCGGGCTAGATTGGGCCAGATAAGCTCCCGAGGACTGTCCGGTGAGCCCGGCGGGCTCCGTCGTCCGCCGGTCGCTCGGACCCGATGCTGAGGAGGAACGATGTCCATCCTCGACATGGACGTCTCCCCGCGCCGACGCGCCGCGTACATCCGATCGCGAGGGTTCGCCACCATCCGCAAGGGCTACGACCAGGACCAGGTCCGGCAGTTCCTGGAGCAGGTCGCCGGGTGGTTCGAGGACATGGAGACGGACCTCGCCGAGTCCCGGGCCGCCGCGGCGGCCATGGAGCAGGCCAATGCGGCCGCCGCGTCGTCCGCATCCGAGTCCGTCGCCGGGGACGAGGCAGGAGATCCTTACGCGGCCATGGGTGCGCACGTCGCCGAGGTGGTCCGGCACGTTGAGGAACACGCCCGCTCGATTCGCGAGGAGGCCGAGCGGGATGCTCAGCGCACCTTGGAGGAGGCCCGGCGCGAATCGATCGGCATCCGCCAGCGGGCAGAAGAGGACGCCGACCGCGTCCGCGGCGAGGCGGCGGGCGCCCTGGACACCGCGCGGGTCGAGGCCGAGCGGACGGTGGCCGCGCTGTCCGAGCGCCGCAACGCGCTCGCCGCGGAACTCCATGCGACGCGGACCCGCCTGATGGGCATCGTGTCCCAACTCGAGGAGGAGCAGGAGTCGCCGCAGGAAGGCGAAGCTGCCGGCACACCGGGCCGGAGCTGGACATCCGCTCCGGCGGAGGACTCCTCGTCGTTCATCCCTGAGGACGACCCCCGTCGGGACCAGCTCCCGTTGGACCTCCCGGTGTTCTCGCCACCCCCCCTGCCGAGCCCGCCGTCGTCGGCCGGAACCCCCAACGGCGTAAGTCCGCCGGAGGGCACCGAGGTGTTCGAACCGCCGGAGATCGTCGACAACGGCGCGGACGATCCCCCCGCGCATTCGGTGGGTGGGTCGGACCCGGTCCCTGAGGCCGTCGCGGACCAGGAGCAGGGCCCGGCCGAGTCCGCCGAGCACATCGAGCCGGACGAACCCTTCCCGCAGCCGGACGAACCGGGGGCGTCGCTGTGGGGCCGCTCGGGGGCCGGCGAGCCGACGCCCGACATGTCCTTGCCGGACTTCCCATCGATCGACATCCCGATGCTCGAGGAAGAGGGCCCGGTCGATTAGCGGGTCCCCCCGCGTCGCCCCTCCTGTGACCGTCGAGGTCGTCCTCCCGTCGCGCCCGCGATAATCGGGGCATGGCCCAGGGCATGGAGGAACGCCTCGCGGAGATCGAGGCGCGATACGAGGACCTGCAGCAGCAGCTGGCGTCGCCGGACGTCTCGAGCGATCCCGACCGGCTGCGCCGGCTCGGCAAGGACTACGCGGAGCTCGGTGAGATCGTCCTGCCCTGGCGCGACTACCGCGCGGCGGTGCAGTCGGCCGAGGAGGCCCGAACCCTCGCCAAGGAGGAGTCCGACCCCGAGATGGCGGCCTTCTTCCGTGACGAGGCCGAGCAGGCCTCGGCGCGGGCGGATTCGTTGCGGCGGACGCTCGAGGAGCTGCTCGTCCCCAAGGATCCGAACGACGACAAGGACGTCGTCCTCGAGATCCGGGCGGGGCCGGGCGGGCAGGAGGCCATGCTGTGGGCGGGCGACCTCTACGAGCTGTACCGCCGCTACGCCGAACGCCACCGCTACAAGACCGACGTGCTGTCGGCGTCGCCTTCCGACCTCGGCGGGTTCAAGGAGGTCGTGGTCGAGGTTCGCGGGAAGGGCGCGTACTCGCGGCTCAAGCACGAGAGCGGGACGCACCGGGTGCAGCGTGTTCCCGTGACCGAGTCCAGCGGGCGCATCCACACCTCGACCGCAACCGTCGCCGTGCTGCCCGAGGCCGAGGACGTCGAGGTCGAGATCCGGCCGGAGGACCTCCAGATCGACATGTACCGGTCGAGCGGTCCGGGGGGGCAGTCGGTGAACACGACCGACTCCGCCGTCCGCATCACGCACAAGCCGACCGGCATCGTGGCCGGTTCGCAGGAGGAACGTTCCCAGCTCCAGAACCGGGAGAAGGCGATGCGCTACCTCCGGGCGCGGCTGTTCCAGAAGGCCCAGGAGGAACGCCAGGCGGCCGAGGCGGCGGCGCGGAAGCAGCAGGTCGGAACGGGGGAGCGGGCCGAGAAGATCCGGACCTACAACTTCCCGGACAACCGGGTGACCGACCACCGTGTGAAGCTCACCGTCCACCAGACGCAGAGCGTCATGGACGGCGACATCGACGAGTTCGTGGACGCGCTGCTCGCCGCGGAACGGGCCGCCCAGCTGGCGGGCGACGGCGACGCGCAGTCGTGAGTCCCGTGGCAGCACCCGTGGTTCCGATGCGTCCGTCGGAGGTGGTTCGGCGGGCGACCCGCTACCTCGAACGACACGGAGTCGAGAGCCCGCGCGTCAACGCGGAGATCCTGCTGATGGAGGTGCTGGGCCTGGACCGCGCGGGGCTGTACTCGCGCTCCGCGGGCCTCGATCCGGTCGAGGCCCGGACGTACGGACGGGCCCTCTGCCGGCGGTGTCTGGGAACGCCGCTCCAGCATCTCACCGGCCACCAGCCGTTCCGCGGGCTCGACCTGCTGGTTCGGCCGGGCGTGTTCGTCCCGCGGCCGGAGACCGAGGTGCTGGTGGAGGCGGCGCTGGGCGTCATCGGCGGTGTCGAGGAACCGCTGGTGATCGACCTGGGAACCGGGACGGGCGCCGTGGCGCTGGCGATCGCGCAGGAACGCCGGGGGGCCCGCGTGACGGCCGTGGATGCGTCACCGGCGGCAGTGTCGCTGGCCTCGGAGAACGCTTCGCGGCACGGGCTGGAAGTGACCGTGCTGGAGGGCGACCTGCTCGCGCCCGTGTCGCAGTCGCTGATGGGTTCGATCGATCTGATCGTCAGCAACCCGCCGTACCTCGCCGAATCGGAGGCCGACCTGCTGGCGCCGGAGGTTCTGGCCGATCCGGGTCTCGCGCTGTTCGGGGGTGCCGAGGTCCATCGACGAATCGCGTTCGAGGGACGTGGGTGGCTCCGGCCGGGCGGGTTCGTGTCGGTCGAGATCGGGTCCGGCCAGGCGGCGGAGGTCCGCTCGATCTTCGAGAACGCCGGCTACGTCGAGGTCTCAGTCGTGCCCGACCTCGCGATGCGCGACCGGGTTGTGCTCGCCCGGCTTCCGGCCGGATGACCGCAACGGCCGAAGACGTCGAACGGGCGGTGGCGGCCGCGCTGCGCGGCGAGCTGATCGTGATCCCCACCGACACCGTCTACGGCATCGGAACCCGGCCGGACGACCCGGCCGCGACGTCGAGGGTCTTCGCCGCCAAGCGGCGCCCCCGCGACCTGGAGCTCCCGGTGCTCGTTCCGGACGTCGCCGCGGCCGAAGGGATCGCCGGGTTCACCGATGACGCGCGCCGCCTCGCGGAACGTTTCTGGCCGGGTGCGCTCACGCTGGTGGTGCCGCGGTCTGGGGCGAGCTCATCGTGGGACCTCGGGGGCGATCCGGGCACGCTCGGCGTTCGGGTTCCCGACGACCCCACCGCGCTCGCGGTCCTTCGCCGAACCGGCCCGCTTGCCGTGACGAGCGCGAACATCTCGGGGTCGCCGACCCCGACGTCGTGCGGGGAGATCGAGACCCTGTTCGGCGACGAGGTCGCCGTCACGCTCTGCGCGGACCACGAGCTCTCCGGTCGGGCATCGACGGTGGTCGATTGCGGGGCCACGCCGCCGGCCCTGCTCCGGGCGGGCACCATCGGGATCGACGAGATTCGCGCCGCCACCGCGGCCGGGTGA
Source organism: uncultured Actinomycetes bacterium (assembly GCA_963772375.1). Taxonomy (GTDB): domain Bacteria; phylum Actinomycetota; class UBA4738; order UBA4738; family JACQTL01; genus DATBHM01. The sequence goes on along the minus strand of CAVYXG010000004.1, from coordinate 302,240 downwards.
CGGTTCCCCGGCATGCCGTAGGTCCACCAATCTCGGAAGGGTCTGAACTCTTCTGCCGGTGGTCCCGTCCAAGGGGGGAGAGATCGAACCCGAGGAGGTGCCATGCCGACCCACCACAGGACCGTTCGATTCGTCACCGTGTTCGCTTCGGCCGTGTTGTTCCTGCTCGCCTCCTGCTCGCATCCGTCGGCGGGAGCCAGCGTCGGGATCGTGTACAGGGGCGGTCCCGCTCCGGGGAACTCCGACGCGCTGCGTCCGGGGACCATCCGAATCTTCAGTTCCGACGGTGGCCTGGCGGCCGCCGGGCATGTCGGCGACGGCCATGGCCATGTGCTCCATGCGAGCCTTCCGCCGGGGAGCTACCGCGTCGAGGCGCACAGCGGGGACGCCGGGTGTGCACCGCGCACGATCGTCGTCCAGAGCGGCCGTCAAACAAGCATCCGCATCCTCTGCCAGATCAAGTGACTCCTCATCGAGCATCGTTCCCCGCTCGCCGGCGTGGCCCGGGCGGGAGTGAGGAACGGACTCCCGGAACGGCTGTTGTTGACCATTCCGCGGCTCGTGCGCGAGGCTGAACGGCAACTCGCAACGGAGGTCGAACGATGGCTGCAACGAGGACGGCTCGGGCGAGATGGCAGGGAACCCTGCTCGAAGGGCGGGGAACGGTCAGCACGGGGACGACCACTCTGTTCGCCGACGCCCCGGTGACCTGGAAGGCGCGGACCGAGGATGCGGACGGCATGACCAGCCCGGAGGAGCTGCTGGCCGCCTCCCACGCGGCGTGCTACGCGATGGCGTTCTCGGGTGTGCTCGCCAGGGCCGGGACGCCCGCCACGTCGCTCGAGGTCGAGGCGACCGCGACGTTCGCCCCGAAGGAGGGCGGCGGCTGGCACGTCCAGTCCATGCAGCTCGACGTGCGGGGCGACGTTCCCGGCATCGACCAGGCGAGGTTCGAGGAGGCAGCGCGCGAGGGCGAGGGCGGCTGCCCGATCTCGAACGCGCTCCGTGGCAACGTCGACATCGGGGTCTCGGCGACGCTCGGGTCGAGTTGAGCGGCGACCGCGGCGCCCGTCGTCACATCGCTTCGCCCAGCAGGACGGCCACGATCGTCTCGTTGTGGAACCGCGTCGTTCCCCGGACGGGAGCGATCTCGCCGAAGCAGTAGAGGCCGGCCACCGGGAGCGCGGCGCCCAGCTCCTCACGCGTGATCTCGAGCTCGGTCCCGATCCGAGTTCCCAGCATCATCTTCCGCACCGCGCAGGAGAACACGAGCGCCGCGTGCGGCCCGCGGCCGACCGGGTACGCCTCGACGGCCCGTCTCGCCGCCGACCTGGTGCCGTCGAAGATCTCGTCGGTCACGGCCACCGTGAGCTGCACGCTGGTGCCCGGTGTGACGTCGCCCGCCAGTTCGATGGCCCCCGTCTCCGCGTCGAACTCGAGCGGCACCCGCAGATAGGAGTCGGGCTCGTCGCCGTCGGAGACGGCCAGGGGATTGGCAGCAGAGGGCTTCGCGCCGTCCTCGGGCTCGATGTCGTCGCTGTGACCCACGGCCATCCGGAACATGGCGAGCACAATAGCCAGCCCGGACGAGAGGCGCGGGTCCCGGGACTCGGAGGCTCAGTGAGACCGAGCACCGCCTGTTGCAGCAGCTATCCAGCGAGGTACCGGGCGACGGCGAAGCACGCCCCGTGCCTGAGCTCGAGCGAGCCGGCGGCCACGATCTTGCCGGCCGGCCCCACGGCCACTCCGGCCGCGAGGGCGAAACCCGCGCCGAACACCGTGCGAACCCGTCCACCGCTGCCGAACGTCGGGTCCAGGGTCCCGTCGCCCCGGTACCGGGCCACCGCGAACCCCGACCCGAAGGCCCCGGCGGCCACGATCCGGCCGTCGTGGTCGATCGCCACCGCGTTCGCAGCGCCGCCGTCTGGGAAGCCGGTGGCCACCTGACCGTCGCCGCTGAACGAGGGGTCGAGGGATCCGTCCGGCAGGTACCGCGCCAGCGCGAACTTCGACGGGCCGCAATGGTCGCCGTACTCGTGGCCCACGTCGGTGTACCCGGCCACGACGATCCGGCCGCCCGCTCCGACGGCGACCCCGTTGGCGGCGCCCTCGCCGCATCCCGGCGTGGTCTCCACCAGTCCGTCCCTGCCGAACCACTTGTCGGACGTTCCGTTCGGGTTGAATCGGGCCAGGGCGAAGCCGTAGAAGTCGTATCCGCCCGCCACCACGACCTTGCCGTTCGGCTGGACGGCGACCGCGCGCGCTCCGGAGAACGGGTGGCGCGAGTTGACGTTCGCCTTGCCGTCACCGCTGAACGAGGGGTCGAGCGCGCCGGAGGGCAGATACCGGGCGACCGCCAACCCGCCGGCGGCCACGATCCTGCCGTTCGGCTGGATCGCGATGGCGAGGGCACAGCTGCTCCTGCCGAAGCGCGTGGTCACGATGCCGCCGCCGAACGATCCGTCGAGCGTGCCGTCCGGCAGGAACCGCGCCAGCGCGAACAGGCCCCCGGAGGACGGCCCGCCGGCGTCGGCGCACCCGGCCACGACGATCCTGCCGTTGGACTGGATCGCCACGCCGTTGGCGCCTGCGGAGCCGGGCTCGAGCTCGGTCGTCACCCTCCCGTCGCCGCCGAACGTCGGGTCCAGAGCGCCGGTGGTGGTGTACCGAGCCAGAGCGATCCTGCCAGCGGCCGATCCCGCGACGACCACCTTGCCGTCGCCCTGGACGGCCACGGAGGTGCCCCTGGCGGATCCCGCCCAGAAGGCCGTCGTCGCCTTCCCGTCGTGGTCGAAGGCGGGGTCCAGTGATCCGGCAGCGGCGCTCGCGGTGCCGGCAGCCACCACCAGGGTCGTGGCGGCGGCGATCGCCAGGGTGAGACCTCTGGAAACGGAGGAGGAACGGGGTCGGGACATGAGGCACGCTCCTTCTGATCGCCTCGCCCATCCGCAGGCGGGCGTGCCTGGACTGGGTCGGTGAGCACCTCGATGACACTGTGAGCCGGGGCGGCGCGATGGGCCGGAGTCGATGGACCCGGGTTCGCCGGGCCGATCGCGCGGTCGCGGAGGACCAGGCTGGTACCTGGGCGACCCCGTCCGCGTGCTCCGGACAGGCTGGTCGGCGCGGTCCGGCGGCCCTCGGATGCGTCGGGGGGCCGATGCTAGACTCGCCGGGAATCCCCATGGCCCAGGTCCTTGTGGTGTGCACGGGCAACATCTGCCGCTCGCCGATGGCCGAGGGCTTCCTGAGGGACCTCTTCGAACTCCGTTCCGACCAGGACGAACGCATCGTCGTCTCGTCCGCCGGAACCTCCGCCTGGGACGGTTCCCCCGCCACCGAGGAGGCCGTCAGCGCGGCCGCCGACCGTGAGGCCGACATCTCCGGCCACCGGGCCCGTCGCCTGGCCGCCCACCTCGTCGAACAGGCCGATTTCATCCTGGGTATGACCACCGAGCACGCCCTCGCCGCCACCAGGCTCGTCCCGCCCGCGACGCCGCGGACGTTCACCCTGAAGGAGCTCGTCCAGCTCGTCGAGGCCCTGCCCCCGGCGGACGAGCCCGCGGGTTCGAACGCCCAGCGGCTCCGTGCGCGCGTCGAGGAGGCCGATCGGCTCCGTGTGGACGGGTTCCAGGGGAACCGGTTCGACCTCGACGTGGTCGACCCGATCGGCCTGTCGATCGACACGTACCGCGCGGTCGCGTGGGAGCTCGACCAGCTCTGCACCCGGCTGGTCGACGGGCTGCTCGGCACGGCGACCGCCCCCAGCGGTCTCTCCGGCATGTGGAAGGAGAACGAATAGCCCGTGCGGATCGCGTTCGGCTGTGACCACGCGGGGTTCCTCCTCAAAGAGCACGTCATGACGTTCGTCGAGACGCTCGGCCACGAGACCCTCGACCTCGGCACACACAGCCAGGACCCGGTCGACTACCCGCTGTTCTGCGCGAGGGCGGCCCGGGCCGTCGTGAACGGCGAGGCCGACCGGGGCATGGTGTTCGGCGGATCCGGCCAGGGAGAGCAGATCGCCGCGAACAAGGTCAAGGGCGCCCGGGCCGCGTTGTGCAACGATCTGTTCACGGCGAGGTTCAGCCGCATGCACAACGACGCCAACGTCCTGTCGATGGGCGGGCGCATCGTGGCGTTCGGCCTCGCCGAGGAGATCGTGCAGCTCTGGCTGGAGACCGAGTTCGAGGGCGGCCGGCACGCGCGCCGCCTCGAGCAGATCGCCGAGATCGAACGCGGAGCGCTGTAGAGGGAAGGTGGACCCGACATGACCCAGCAGACCGGATTCGTGGCCTCGTGGGAGGCGCTGCAGGCGACCGACCCCGAAGTGGCCGAGGCCATCTTCCACGAGCTCGATCGCGAGCGCCGGACCCTCCGGCTGATCGCCAGCGAGAACTACGCCAGCCCGGCCGTCCTCGCGGCCCTGGGCAGCACCATGAACAACAAGTACGCCGAGGGCTACCCGGGACGCCGGTACTACGGCGGCTGCGAGTTCGTCGACGTCAGCGAGCAGCTCGCCATCGACCGGGCCAAGGAGCTGTTCGGCGCCGGCCACGCCAACGTCCAGCCCCACGCCGGCGCGCAGGCGAACATGGCCGTGTTCGGGGCGTTCATCCAGCCCAAGTCCGACGACAAGGTGCTCGGACTGGTGCTCGCCCACGGCGGGCACCTGACGCACGGCTCGCCGGTGAACTTCAGCGGCAAGTGGTTCAACTTCGTGAACTACGAGGTCGACCCGGCCACCGAGGTCATCGACATGGACCGCGTGCGCGAGCTCGCCGTGGAGCACCGGCCGAAGATCGTCCTTGCGGGGTTCACGGCGTATCCGCGGACCATCGACTTCGAGGGGTTCCGCCAGATCGCCGACGAGGTCGGCGCGATCTTCATGGTCGACGCCTCACACTTCATCGGGCTGGTCGCGGGCGGCGCGTACCCGTCGCCGCTCCCGCACGCCGACGTGGTGACGTTCACCACGCACAAGACGCTGCGGGGTCCGCGCGGCGCGATCATCCTGTCGAGGGAGGAACACGCGAAGGCCATCGACAAGGCCGTGTTCCCGATGATGCAGGGGGGCCCGCTCGAGCACTGCATCGCGGCGAAGGCCGTCGCGCTGAAGGAGGCCATGGCCCCCGAGTTCTCCGACTACGCGCACCGGGTCGTCCGGACCGCCCGGGCGCTCGCGGCGGGCCTCGCCGAGGAGGGCCTGCGGGTCGTCTCGGGCGGCACCGACTCCCACCTCGCGCTGGTCGACCTGCGGCCGTTCGACATCACGGGCGCCGACGCCGAGGACGCGTGCGACGACGTCGGCATCGCGCTGAACAAGAACGCCATCCCGTTCGACCCGCTGCCGCCGCTCACCGCGAGCGGGATCCGCGTGGGGACGCCCGGCCCGGCCACGCTCGGCATGGACGAGGCGGAGATGAAGGAGGTGGCCGGCATCATCGGAGAGGTCCTGCGCTCGCCGGGGGACGACGGGGTGAAGTCGGCCGCCCGGGGCCGCGTCGCCGACCTGACCGCGCGGTTCCCGGTCTATCCGGTCTGAGGCGTATTGGCGGGCTCCGGGCGTCCCGAGCTCCAACCGGGGGCCTGAGGTGAACAACCTCGGGCCGTACCTGGTCGTGTTCGGCGTCACGCTCCTGGTCTCGTTCCTGGCGACGCCGGTGATCCGGAAGCTGGCGCTGAAGGTCGGCGCGGTCGACCGGCCGAACGACCGGAAGGTGCACCCCCGTCCCACCCCGACGATGGGCGGCCTGGCCCTGCTCCTCGCGGTCGTCCTCGGGATGGCGGTCGCCCACCAGCTGCACTTCGTGGACTTCAAGCGACTGTTCCGGACCTCGCTGGAGCCGACCGGCGTGCTCGTGGCCTGCGCCGTCGTCGTGGCGGTCGGCGTGTACGACGACCTGCGGGGGACGGCCGCCCCGGTGAAGCTCGCCGGGCAGATCATGGCCGCCGGGCTGCTCGTGCTCTTCGGCGTGCAGCTCCTGTACTTCTTCTTCCCGGGCCAGGGGCTGCTGGTGCTGGGCTCCGACCTGGCGGTGCCGCTCACCGTGCTCTGGATCGTGGCCATGGTGAACGCGGTGAACCTCATCGACGGGCTCGACGGGCTGGCGGCGGGGATGGTGGCGATCGCCGCGATCGCGTTCTTCGTGTACATGTACCAGGCGCCGAGCTCGGGCCACATCGAGCCGGGGAACGCCGGCGCCGCGCTGCTGTCGGCCCTCGCCGCCGGCGCCGCCCTGGGATTCCTCCCCTGGAACTTCTACCCCGCGAAGATCTTCATGGGCGACTCGGGATCGATGCTGCTGGGGATCCTGCTGGCGGCGGCAACGATCATGGGCGTCGGCCGGAACTTCGAACCGCCCTCCGGAGGCGACCTGGCGGCGTTCTCCATCCCGGTGCTGGTGCCCCTCGTGATCCTCGCGGTGCCGTTCCTCGACGTGGTGCTGGCAATCTTCCGGCGGATTCGCCGGGGCCGGCCGGTGACCCACGCGGACAAGGAGCACATCCATCACCGGTTGATGGAGTTCGGCCACAGCCATCGGCAGGCCGTCCTGCTCATGTACCTGTGGAGCGGGCTGATCTCGGCGAGCGTCCTGGCCGTCGCCCTGCTGAACGGCCGGCTGCTGGTCGGGGGCATCGGGCTGGCGGCCCTGCTGATCATCGTCGCCACGGCCATCCCTCGAGCCTGGCCGGGCGTCCGCGCCGCCCGGCGGTCGATCGCCGAGCAGGACCGGCTCGCCGCGAAGACGGCGGACACGACGGCTGCGTCGACCCCCGCGACGGTGGAATCCGCGGACGCCACCGCGCCGGAGACTCCCTAGCGGTTCAGCCGGTCCCGGCCTCGGCCTCGGGTGGCTTGCGTGGCCGGGGGGAGCGCGGCGCCCGTGAACCGGACCGGCTTGCGGGCCGGGGCTTCGATTCGGGGCCGGGTTCCGGGCGGGCCTCCAGCTCCGCCAGGCGCCGTTCCAGATCGTCGACGCGGCGGCGAAGGTCGTTCATCTCCCGGGGCGGCGTGTAGGCCTCGCCGTCGGCGATGTCGCGGGCCAGGACGGCGTTGGCACCGATGAAGCACCCCCGGCCCACCGTGATCGGCCCGAGGACCTTGGCGCCGGCCATGATCTCGGTTCGGTCGCCCACGACCGGATAGCCGTCGTCGAACGTCCCGTCGAACCACCCCCGGCCGGAGCCGCCCAGCGTGACACCGTGCAGCAGGGTCACGTCGTGGCCGATCACGACGCCGGACCCGATCACGACGCCCGAGGCGTGGATCATCCGGAGGCCGCCCCCGATCCGGGCGCCGGGATGGATGTCCGCGCCGGTCAGGAAGTAGTTCACGCGCCACAGCGCCTCGGCGGCGACCTCCATCCGGCGAGTCCACAGCCAGTGCGAGGCGCGGTACAGGACCAGGGCCTGGGGCCCGGGACGCGTGAACACGCGCCGGAGGGCGGCGCCGAGCGTGGGCGTGCCGCGGTTGGTCCCTTCGGGAGAGAACAACCGGGCGACGTCGCCGCGGATGCCTTCCGGCCGCCCCTGTCGGTCCTGGGCCATGCCCGGAATCGTACCGGTCGGCGGGGTCGGAACCCGCCAGCGGGGAGCCGAGGCGGACGCGCGTCCGACCCCGGTCGTCCGGGGGTGCAGGCGACGGTAGGATCGGCCGCGCGATGCGGATCAACCGAGCGGGCATCCGGTCCAACTTCGCCGGGCTGGTGACGTTCTCGGAGCGGGACGTGGCCCTGGAGCCGGCCGACCTGGCGGGCGTCGACGTGGCGGTCGTGGGCGCGCCTATCGACGAGACCGTCACGTACCGGCCGGGGGCGCGGTTCGGCCCGAGGGCCATCCGGACGGCGGGCTACTCGGGGTCGAACCCCCACCTGTCGGCCGGGGTGTACCCGTTCGACGTCCTCAATGTCGTCGACTACGGCGACGCGGCCGTGGTGGCGGGGGACACCGCCCGGAGCCACGAGGCGATCCGGGGGATCGTGCGCGAGATCGCCGCCGCGGGCGTGGTCCCGCTGGTGCTGGGCGGCGACCATTCGATCGCGCACCCCGACCTCGGCGGCGTGGCCGACGCGGTGAAGCCCGAACTCGTGGGTCTGGTGCACTTCGACGCCCACGCCGACGACGCCGACGAGATCGACGGGGTCAAGCGGTCGCACGGGACCCCGCTTCGGCGGCTGGTCGAGGAGGGGTCGCTGGCGGGCGGGCACGTGGTGCAGATCGGCCTTCGGGGGTACTGGCCGGGGCCGGAGGAGTTCGACTGGGCCCGCGGGCAGGGGTTCCGGTGGTATCTCCAGGACGAGGTCGACGACCGGGGGATCGGGACGGTGATCGACGAGACCGTGGGGCACCTCGCCGGGCTCCCGCACGTGTTCCTCTCGGTGGACATCGACGTGTGCGACCCGGCCTACTCGCCGGGAACGGGAACGCCGGAGCCCGGCGGGATGACCGCCAACGACCTGCTGCGGGCGGTCCGGCGCCTGGGGACGGAGCTCCCACTCCGGGGAATGGAGATCGTGGAGGTGTCGCCGCCCTACGATGTCGCGGAGGTCACCGCGCTCCTCGCCCACCGGGTGGCGCTGGAGGCGCTGACCGGGATGGCGCTGCGACGCCTAGGCCGCTCGCCGGAGCCCTACCGGGACGGCCGGGCCGGCTGATCCTCGTCCGCGGGAAGCACCCGGCGCATCCGCTCGAGGAGGTCGTCGGGCTCGAACGGCTTGGTCACGAAGTCGTCGGCGCCGAGCTCCATGGCCCGGTCGTGGTCCCGGGAGGCGGTCTTGGCCGTGACCATGATCACGTGGGGGTGCTCGCCGGTCTCCTCGAGGTGCTCCAGCGTGGACCAGCCGTCCATGCCCGGCATCATGATGTCGAGCAGGACGACGTCGGGGTGGGTGTCGCGGATCACCTCGAGCGCCTCGCGGCCGTCCGTGGCCTCCACGGTGGAGTATCCCGCGGCCTCGAGCGCGAGGCGGAGCAGGATCACGATGTCCGGTTCGTCGTCGACGATCAGCACGGTCTGCATGGCTTACCTGGAAGTGGGTATCGGTCGCGCGGGCCGGGTCCTTGACCTGCGGAGTGGGCGAAACGCCTCGGTCGTTCGGCCTAGGCGGCCGTGGAGGCCAGGGCCGCGCAGAACTCGCCGAACGCGTCCACGTACCGCGCGACGTCGTCGTCGGAGTGCTGGACCGACACCGTCCACTGCTCCTCGTCGCCCGGGGTCATGAACACGCCGCGGTTGACCACCCACGCCCAGGAGGCCGCGAACAGCTCGGGATGGGTCTCGAGGTAGTCGCGGTAGTTGCGGAGCGGTTCCGGACGGTAGGACACGCACCCCTTCAGCCCGAGCTGCGTGACGTGGGCGGGAATGCCGTGCTCGGCGATGGCGGCGCGGCACCCCTCCGCCATGGCCGCCGACAGCCGGTTGACGTGCTCGTACGCGTCGGGCGTGAGGATCTCGGTGAGCGTGGTGAGCCCGGCGTGCGCCACGAGGGGGTTGCCGTTGAACGTGCCCTGGTGGGCGACCGAACGGCCGATCTCGTCCATCACGGCGGCCGTGCCACCGAATGCGCCGAGCGGCGTCCCGCCCCCGATGGCCTTGGCCCAGCACGCCAGGTCGGGCTGCACGCCGTACAGCCCGGCGGCCCCGCCGGGGGCGACGGTCGCGCCGGTCTTCACCTCGTCGAAGATCAGGACCACGCCGTGCTTGGTGCAGAGCTCGCGGACCTTCTGGAGGTAGCCGTCCTCGGGGACGACCATGCCGATGTTCATCATCACGGGCTCGAGGATCATCGCGGCGAACTGCCCCGGGAACGCGTCCAGCGTCTGCTCGAGCGCCTCCGCGTCGTTGAACGGCACCACCTCGAGGTCGTCGGCCGTGTGCTTGGGGATGCCCCCGGAGAACGGGATGTTCCCGCCGCGGTCGTGGCCCTCGAGCTGCGCCATCGACGGGACGACCGAGAACATCACCGCGTCGTGGTGGCCGTGGTACGAGCCCTCGATCTTGACGAGCCGCTCTCGCCCCGTGGCCGCGCGGGCCACCCGCAGCGCATCCATGGTGGCCTCGGTGCCGGAGTTCGAGAACCGGACCCGCTCGCATCCGAACCGGCGGCACAGCTCCTCGGCGAGCGCGACCGTGGTCTCCGTGGTCACCGCGAAGTGGGTGCCCCCGGCGGCGGCTCGTTCGATCGCCTCCCGGATCTTGGGGTGCGCGTGGCCGACGACCATCGTGCCGAACCCGTTGTGGTAGTCGACGTACTCGTTGTCGTCGATGTCCCACACGCGGCTGCCCTGCCCGCGGCTGAGGTAGATGGGGTAGGGGTCGCCCGCCTGGAACGACGACGCCACGCCCATCGGCATGGTCGCCGATGCCCGCTCGAACAGCTTCGCGGACGCCGAGGTCCGCTCGAGCATCCTCGCGCGCTCGCGTTCCTCGATCTCCGCTGCCCGGTTCAGGATGCGTTCGTCCACAGTCGTGCCTCCTCGCTCTGCTGAAAACGTTACGCGCCACCGGGCAGGGCCGCACGTACCGGGTGGACAAATCCCCGGGGGAAGTCCCGACGGTAGGCTCCCTCAATCATGCCCACCGATCCGCTCCTGCACCCCATCCGTCCGGCGGACCTCCGGCCTGCATCGGGGCCGGCGTTCGACCCGGAGGTCACCGACGCCGTCCGGGCCATCGTCGAACGCGTACGAATCGAGGGCGACGCGGCCCTGGTCGAGCTCACCCGGCGGTTCGACGGGGCCGACCTGTCCGACGGCATCGCCGTGCCCGAGGACGCCATGGCCGCAGCCGCCGGCGAGCTGCCCGGCCAACTCCGCGAGGCGCTCGACACCATGCGGGAGCGCCTGCTCGATCTGCACGCCCGCCAGGTGCCGACGGAGTGGTGGGACGAGCGCGACGGCGTGCGCTTCGGGGAGACGGTCCGCCCGGTTGCCGCCGCGGGGGCGTACGTCCCGGGCGGGCGGGCGGCGTACCCGTCCACGGTGTTGATGACGGCGGTGCCGGCCGCCGTGGCCGGCGTGGCCCGAGTGGTGCTGTGCACCCCTCCGGCCGCCGACGGGACCGTGCCGGCTGCCGTGCGGTACGCGGCCGGGATCGCCGGCGTGAAAACCGTGTTCCGGATCGGCGGCGCTCAGGCGGTGGCGGCGATGGCGTTCGGGACGGCGTCGGTCCCGGCCGTGGACGTGATCGTCGGGCCGGGGAACGTCTGGGTCACCGCGGCCAAGCGCGAGGTGGCCGGGATCGTCGGGATCGACGGGCTGGCCGGGCCGACCGAGCTGGTGGTGGTGGCGGACGGCACGGCCGACCCGGCCGTGCTGTCCGCGGACCTGGTCGCCCAGGCCGAGCACGACCCGCTGGCGCGGGTCGTGCTCGTCGCCCTCGACCCCGGCCTGCCCGACCGCATCGAGCCCGCGCTCCGGGCTGAGGTCGATACCTCCCCCCGGCGTGCCATCGTCGAGACGTCGCTGCGGGGCTCGGTGGCGGTGGTCGCCGCCGACGAGGACGAGGCCGCCCGGGTCGTGGACCGCGTGGCCCCCGAACACCTCCAGATCGTGACGGCCGACCCCCGAGCGACGCTCGAGCGGTGCTCTTCGTACGGGGCGGCGTTCCTCGGCCCGCTCACGCCGGTGGCGTTCGGCGACTACGGCGTGGGGTCGAACCACGTGTTGCCGACCATGGCCACCGCGCGGTTCGGCTCGGGCCTGCGGGCGGCCGACTTCGTCCGCGTGTCGAGCGTGGTCGAGGCGACGGCAGCCGGCCTGGGAGCCCACGCGGGCGAGGTCGAGGCGGTCGCGCGGGCCGAAAGCCTCCCGGGCCACGCCCGCGCCGTCGAGGTCCGCCGCCGGATCCGCTGAGCGTCACGGGGTTTTCGGGGGGCAGTCGGGGGGTGGAGCCCCCCGACAGGAGGCCGAAGGCCGGTTGTCCGTTTCGTACAACGGCGCCCCGAGCGCTGACGCGGCCCGTTGCACACGAACCGCCGAGCGATGACATGATCACGAACCGTGCCTGAGCAGGGACAGGAGCCCGAGGTCGACGTCCGCCTGGACCGCGTGACGAAGCAGTTCGCCGACCACGTCGCCGTCGACGATCTGTCCCTCGACATCGAACGCGGCGAGTTCTTCAGCCTGCTCGGGCCGTCCGGGTGCGGGAAGACCACGACCCTGCGCATGATCGGCGGGTTCGAGGAGCCGAGCGCCGGGATGATCGAGCTCGGCGGCCAGGACGTCACCATGCTCCCCGCGTACAAGCGCGACGTGAACACGGTCTTTCAGTCCTACGCCCTGTTCCCGCACCTCGACGTGTTCGACAACGTCGCGTTCGGCCTGCGCCGGAAGAAGGTCCCCGGCAAGGACCTCGAGACGCGCGTGAACGAGATGCTCCGTCTCGTCGATCTCCCCGGGTTCGAGCGGCGCAAGCCGGGACAGCTCTCGGGCGGGCAGCAGCAACGCGTCGCGCTCGCCCGCGCGCTCGTGAACGAGCCGCAGCTGCTCCTGCTCGACGAGCCGCTCGGCGCGCTCGACCTCAAGCTCCGCAAGCAGATGCAGCTGGAGCTGAAGCGCATCCAGCAGGAGGTCCAGATCACGTTCCTGTACGTCACCCACGACCAGGAGGAGGCGATGACGATGTCGAACCGCCTGGCCGTCATGCGCCGCGGGGTCATCGAGCAGACCGGGAGCCCGGAGGACGTCTACGACCTGCCGCGGACGGAGTTCGTCGCGGGCTTCCTGGGGGCGTCGAACCTGCTGGACGGCGACGTCGAGGGCATCCAGGGCGACATGGCAACGGTCAAGGCGCACGACGGCGCGGTCGTCGAGCTACCGGCGGACCGGCTCCCCGAGGGCGGCCGCTCGGTCAAGGTCGGCGTTCGGCCGGAGAAGGTGTACATCGCGGTCGAGGGCGCGGCGTCGAACGGCGACGGTGGCGGCCGGTGGAACGAGGTCACCGGCCTGCTCCGCGAGGTGACCTACGTCGGGGTGAGCCACCAGTTCGTCGTGGAGGGACCCGGCGGCTCGCATCTCAGCGTGTTCGAGCAGAACCGCGGCACCGAGGCGATCCCGTCGCCCGGGGAGCGCGTGCGGTTGCGTTGGCGCCCGGAGCACACGTTCTCCGTCGTCCCCGACGCCGAGGCGGGCGCCGACCTCGAGCGGGAGGACGAGTGACGCCGGATCGCGTCCGGGAAGATCTGGACCCAGCGCTCCTGCGCGGCCTGACCGGCCGCAGGCGGATCTCGCGGCGGGAGCTCTTCCGGTACGCGGGGCTCGGCGCCGGGGCGTTCGGCCTCTCCGCGCTGGCCGCCGCGTGCCACATCCCGGGCGCCGGCGCGGCCGGGGCGAACACGTCGTTCGACTGGAGCAAGATCCGCGAGCACCACCAGCTGGTGATCGCCAACTGGGAGGACTACATCGACGTCGACGACAGCGGCAACAGCCCGACGATCGAGGACTTCCAGAAGGCGACCGCCATCCAGACGACGTACAAGACCGACGTCAACGACAACGACCCGTTCCTGGCCCGAATCATACCGGCGCTCGCGGCGGGGGAGGACACCGGCTACGACCTCATCATCATCACGAACGGCGGCCCGATCGAGAAGATGATCCGGCTCAACTACCTCATCCCGCTCGACGCGTCGTACATCCCAAACTTCTACCAGCACGCCAGCCGCTCGGTGCTCTCGCCCACGTACGACCCGGGCAACCGCTACACGACGGCGTGGCAGTCCGGCCTCACCGGCATCGCCTACAACAAGAACGAGGTCAAGGCGCCCCCGACGTCGTTCAAGGATCTGATGGATCCCGACTACAAGGGCCGGATCGGCATGTTCGGCAACAACCAGGACCTGCCGTGCCCGGCGCTCGTCTACCTCGGCCACGACGTGGCGGAGAGCGGCCCCAAGGAGTGGAAGGAAGCGGCCGACCTGCTCCTCTCGCAGCGGCCCCTCGTCCGCAAGTACTACGACCAGAGCTACATCGACGCCCTGGAGAACGGCGACATCGTCATCACGCAGGCCTGGTCGGGCGACGCGTTCATCGCGGCGGCGCCGAAGAGCATCGGCGGCGACGGCTATCCGGAAGTGGCGTTCACGCTGCCGAAGGAGGGCGGGATCCTGTGGACCGACAACATGGCCATCCCGCTCCACGCCAAGAACCCGGTCGACGCCCTGTTGTTCATGAACTTCGTGTACCAGCCCGAGATCGCCGCCCAGATCGCCGACTTCGTCTGGTATGTGTCCCCGGTCCCCGAGGCCAAGGACATCGTGCTCCACGACATCAAGGACCCCGACGTCGCGAACAGCCCCCTCGTGTTCCCGTCGGAGGAGGACCTGGCGAAGTCGCAGAAGTACAAGGTGTTCGAAAGCGTCCAGGAAGAGGCCGCGTGGAACAAGGTGTTCCAGCCGATCTACGGGTCGTAGCGCCGCCGCCGAGGCGCCCCCGCCGCCGGCTGGGGAAGCGGCTCGCCCCCTACGTCCTGCTGCTGCCCGGCGGCGGATGGCTGCTCGTGTTCTTCCTGATCCCCATGCTGTTCATGGCGTCGGCGTCGCTGATGACCGGGAACTACTACGACGGCTTCAACATGACGTGGCACTTCCAGAACTTCACGGACGTGCTGACGCAGTACCACACGCAGTTCCTGCGCTCGCTGCTGTACGGGGCCTCCGCCACGGTCGCCACCCTGGTGGTCGCCTATCCGCTCGCCTACTGGATCGCGTTCCGCGGGGGGCGGTACAAGACCACGCTGCTGTTCATGCTCCTGCTGCCGTTCTTCGTGTCGTTCGTCATCCGGACGCTCGCGTGGCAGTTCATCCTTTCGGACAACGGGATCCTGCTCGGCACGCTGAAGGACATCCACCTGCTGCCGCAGAGCTTCCACGTGCTCGCCACGCCGATAGCGGTGATCTGGGGGATCGCCTACAACTTCCTGCCGTTCATGGCGCTGCCACTGTACGTCTCGCTCGAACGCATCGACCGACGGGTGATCGAGGCGGCCGGCGACCTGTACGCGAACCGGGTGGGGGTGTTCACGCGGGTGATCCTGCCGCTGTCGGTTCCCGGCATCTTCGCAGGCGTGCTGCTGACGTTCATCCCGGCGGTGGGCGACTACGTGAACGCGACCGTGCTCGGGGGCACGCAGACCACGATGATCGGGAACATCATCCAGCTGGCCTACCTGCAGAACTCGCAGTACCCGCAGGCCGCCGCGATGTCGTTCATCCTCATGTTCGGACTGTTGATCGGGATGCTGATCTACGCGCGGGTGCTCGGCGCGCGGAGCCTCGAGGAGTACGTGTAGATGGGGGGCCGGGGGGCTCATGGAGCGAGGCCGGAAGGAGGGTGGGGGCCGGTGCGGCACAGCCGAGCGGTAGCCCCCCGGTGCTGATGGCGGCGACCACCGTCGACGCGCCCGTCACCTCGGCATCGGACCGGCCGCCGCTGCGCGAGCCCACCAAGCGGTGGACCCGGTTCATCCTGCCGGCGTACGGCGCCCTGGTGCTCTTCTACCTGGTGGTGCCGATCCTGGTGATGATCCTGTACAGCTTCAACGACTCGGGGCCCAAGAAGGTCTCGTTCCGGTGGCAGGGGTTCAGCCTGTTCGGCTACACCCACCTGTTCGCGAAGCCCGACCTGACGGCCGCGCTCCAGAACTCGCTCTACGTGGCGTTCATCAGCACGCTCATCGCGACCGCGCTCGGGACGCTCGTCGCGCTGGCGCTCGTGCGACACCGGTTCCGGGGGCGCGCGACGACCGACATGGTCCTGTTCATGAACATCTCAGCCCCGGAGATCGTGCTCGGGGCGTCGCTGCTGTCGCTGTTCCTGACCTTCGGGATCCCGCGGGGCATCGGGACGATCATCATCGCCCACGTCATGTTCAACATCGCGTTCGTGGCGGTGACGGTCCGGGCGCGCCTGGCGGGGTTCGACACCTCGCTAGAAGAGGCCGCGAGCGACCTCGGCGCCGGCCCGATGACCACGTTCTTCAAGGTGACCCTGCCGCTGATCTGGCCGGGGGTGCTGGCGGGCGGACTGCTCGCGTTCGCGCTCTCGATCGACGACTTCGTGATCACGAACTTCAACGCGGGGTCGGTCAAGACGTTCCCGCTGTGGGTCTACGGCGCGGTGAAGGTCGGCATACCTCCGCAGGTGTTCGTGATGGGCACGCTGATCTTCCTCGGCGGGGCGATCATCGCGGTCGTGAACATCTTCGCGTCGAGGCGCCGGACGGCCGCCGCCTTGTGAAAGTTTTCACAAGCGGATCGAAATATGGCCTCTGACCTGCGAAAACAGGTTGGGCTTCGTTTGACGCCCTCGGACGCCCGTCGCTAGAATGGCGCGCCCATGGCCGGGAATCCGGAGGGTGGATCTGGGCGGCCGAGCCCGGACGCCTGGTCCATCATCGGACTCCTGCTCGGCGGGTTGCTGGCCTGGGGAGGCATCGGGTACCTGCTCGACCGGTGGTTCGGCTTCCACGCCCTGTTCCTGCCCATCGGGCTGATCCTCGGGGCCATCGGCGGCACGTGGCTGGTGCTCATCCGGTACACCAGAGACCAGAAGTAGCGAGTGAGCGAGACGAACGACCAGCCGGAACGCCAGATGGCCAAGCGGGCCCTCCTCCCGGGGGCGGTCTTGGCCGTCGCCGCGTTCGGCATCGGGTACGCGGCGAACGGGTTGAACGCCGCGGTCTCCGCGCTTCTCGGCGTGGTCGTGGTGAGCGTGAGCTTCGCCGGCTACGTGGTGATCCTGGGCCGGGCCCGGCGCGTCTCGGCCGGCGCGATGCAGGCGGCCACGCTGGGCGGTTGGCTGATCCGCCTGGCGATCATCGTGGGGTGCCTGTTCGCCGTCCGCGCGCTGGGCGGCGACGTGGCCGCCTTCGGGTTCGCGGCGATCGCCACGGCTCTCACGGTCGCGACGTACGAGGCCTACGTGGTGCTGACCGGGAAGCTCGAGCCGGCGGGGGAACCGTCCGGGGCACCCCCGGTGGGGAGCGGAGCCTAGATGCTCGCCAACCTCCAGGGACTGGTCCCGGTCCTCGCCGCGCGCGAGGGGTTCAAGGACTCCATCCCCTCGGTCAACGAGCTGTACCAGTGGCCGTGCCTGTGGAAGCTCGGCGGCAAGACCCTGTGCATCAACCGCGTGGTGATCCTCGAGTTCGTGGCGGCCGCGCTGGCCGCGCTGGTGTTCATCCTGGCGTTCCGGCGGCCGAAGATCGTGCCCCGCGGCGGGCAGAACGTCATGGAGGCGCTGTACGACTTCGTCGCGAGCGACGTCGTGGAGGGCGTGATCGGCCGCCGGGAGGGCGCGGTGTGGCAGCCGTACCTGAGCATCCTCCTCATCTTCGCGCTGATCATCAGCTTCCTGGAGGTCATCCCGATCGTCCAGTTCCCGGTGTCGTCGCGGATCGCCATCCCGCTGATCCTCGCGACCGGGTCGTGGCTGGTCTACAACTACGCGGGGATCAAGAAGAAGGGGTTCGTCGGCTACCTCAAGGGCGTGATGTTCCCGCCGGGCGTGCCGAAGCCCGCGTACGTCCTGCTCACGCCCATCGAGCTCATCACGGCGTTGATCCTGCGGCCGGCCACGCTCGCCATCCGGCTGTTCGCCAACTTCTTCGCCGGCCACGTGCTGCTGACGGTGTTCTTCGTCGCCACCGCCTACCTGGTCGCCCTGCCCGCCACCATCCCGCTCGCGATCCCGGCGCTCGTCCTGTCGATCTTCCTGGTGGGCCTCGAGATCTTCATCGCCGCCGTGCAGGCCTACGTGTTCACCCTGCTCACGGCCGTGTACATCACCCTGTCGGTCTCAGAAGAGCATTAGAGAAGGGAGAGGGAATGCATCTGTTCGGAGTGATCCTCGCCGCGGTCAGCGGGAGCGTGAGCCTGATCGGATACGGCCTGTCGACCATCGGGCCGGGCATCGGCATCGGCTTCATGGTCGGCAAGACGGTCGAGGGCCAGGCCCGCCAGCCCGAGATGGCCGGCCGGCTGCAGACCACGATGATCCTCGGCATCGCGTTCACCGACGTGCTCGCGCTGATCGGCGCGGTCCTCGCGTTCATCCTGTAGGCGTCGATGCTGGGCTACGTATCGATCGTCGCCGCGGAGAAGACGAAGAACCCCCTGATCCCGGCGTGGAACGAGCTCATCTGGGGCACGGTGGCGTTCGTTCTGCTCCTCGTCGTGCTGTGGCGGGCCGGCGTGTTCAAGCGCATCAGCGAGGCGCTGGCCGAGCGGACCGCGAAGATCGAGGGTCAGATCAAGGAGGCCGAGGCCACGCAGGCCGAGGCCAACAGGATCCTCGAGGACTACAAGCGGCAGGTGGCCGGCGCCCGCGAGGAGGCCAACCGCATCGTGGCCGAGGCCCGCGAGGCCGGCGAGCAGCTCCGCAAGGATCTCCAGCAGAAGGCGCAGGACGAGGCCAACCGCATGGTCGAGAGCGCCCGCCTCGAGATCCAGGCAGAACGGGAGCGCGCCAAGCGCGAGCTCCGCCGGGAGGTCGGGTCGCTCGCGGTGCAGGTGGCCGAGCGCGTGGTGGGCTCCGAGCTCGACCACGACCGGCAGCTGTCGCTCGTCGACTCCTACATCGACGAGCTGACGGCGAGCGGCGCATCCGGCGCATCCGGGAACGGGGGCGCCACCCTGTGAGCATGGCGCCGCAGGGCGGGAGGCGCCCGGCGCGCGAGCGCGCCGAGCGCACGTTCGGCGAGGCCGCCGCCGCGGACGCGCTGTCGCGCGTCCGCGACGAGCTCTTCGCGCTGTCCGCCCTGCTCCGCACCCAGCCCCAGCTCCGCAAGACGCTCGCCGACATCGCCATCCCCCCGGAGTCCAAGCAGGCCCTGCTCCGCGACCTGTTCGTCCAGCGACTCGACCCGAACACCCTCTCCCTGGTCGAGGACCTGGTCGTGGAGGACGCGATCTCGTATCGCCTGCGGCAGGTGCTCGAGGACCTCGGGGTGCAGGCGGTGCTGGCCGAGGCGGACGAGGCGGGGCGGGTCGGGGACGTCGCCGACCAGCTGTTCCGGTTCTCCCGAGTGGTCGACGGCAGCCCGGAGCTTCGTTCGGCCCTGACGAACCCCTACCTGCCGGACGACCGCAAGCGGGCCGTGGTGGATGAGCTGTTGCACGACGCCGCTCCCGAGACGCGCCTGCTGACCGAGTGGGCCATCACCCGGCCCGACGACCCCGGCGAGGTGCTGCGGTCGCTGGCCGACCGCGCGGCCGCCCGCCGCCAGCGGGTGATCGTCGAGGCCCGGACGGCCGTTCCGCTCGACGACGACCGGCGGGACCGGCTGGCCTCCGCGCTCGCCGCTGCGACGGGGAGCGAGGTCGACGTGGAGGTCGTCGTCGATCCGACCGTGGTCGGCGGGGTGGTGGCCCGCGTGGGCGACGAGGTCATCGACGGCTCCATCCGCCGCAAGCTGGAACTGGCCCTGGAACGACTGACGAGCTGAATCGACGAAACGAAAGGTCTGGACGATGGCCGAACTGACGATCCAGCCGGGGGAGATCTCCGAGGCGCTCCGCAAGCACGTGGAGGGCTTCCGGCCCGGCGTGACCCGCGAGGAGGTCGGGCGCGTCACCGAGATCGGTGACGGCGTGGCGCGCGTCGAGGGGCTCCCCTCGACGCTTGCGAACGAGCTGCTCGAGTTCCCGGGCGGGGTACTGGGCGTGGCCATGAACCTCGACGTCCGGGAGATCGGCGTCGTGATCATGGGTCCGTACACCGAGATCGAGGAGGGGGACGAGGTCAAGCACACCGGCCGGGTGCAGTCGATCCCGGTCGGGGACGGGTTCCTGGGACGGGTCATCAACGCGCTGGGCCAGCCGCTCGACGGCAAGGGCGACATCTCGGCCGACGAGGTCCGGCCGCTCGAGGTCCAGGCCGCGTCGGTGGTCCAGCGCCAGCCGGTGAAGGAACCGCTGCAGACCGGCATCAAGGCCATCGACGCCATGACCCCCGTCGGCCGAGGTCAGCGCGAGCTGATCATCGGCGACCGCCAGACGGGCAAGACCGCGGTGGCCGTCGACGCGATCATCAACCAGCGGGCGAACTGGGAGTCCGGCGATCCCAAGCTGCAGGTCAAGTGCATCTACGTCGCCATCGGCCAGAAGGCGTCGACGGTCCGCGAGGTCGTCACCGCGCTCGAGGAGGCCGGCGCGCTGGAGTACACGGTGGTCGTGAACTCGCCGGCGTCCGACTTCGCGGCGCTCAAGTACATCGCCCCGTACGCCGGGGCCGCGCTCGGCGCGCACTGGATGTACCAGGGCCAGCATGCGCTGATCGTCTACGACGACCTGTCGAAGCAGGCCGAGGCGTACCGCGAGGTCTCCCTGTTGCTCCGCCGGCCGCCGGGCCGCGAGGCATATCCGGGCGACGTGTTCTATCTGCACTCCCGGCTGCTCGAGCGCGCGGCGAAGCTGTCCGACGAGCTCGGCGCCGGCTCGCTGACGGCGCTTCCGATCATCGAGACCAAGGGCGGCGACGTGTCGGCGTACATCCCGACCAACGTCATCTCGATCACCGACGGACAGATCTACCTGGAGAAGGACCTGTTCAACTCGGGGGTCCGGCCGGCGATCAACGTCGGCATCTCCGTGTCGCGCGTCGGCGGCAACGCCCAGATCAAGGCCATGAAGTCGGTGGCCGGACGGCTCCGCCTCGACCTCGCGCAGTACCGCGCCCTGGAGGCGTTCGCGCAGTTCGGTTCGGACCTCGACAAGGCGTCGCAGGCCCAGCTCGCGCGCGGCGCGCGGATGGTCGAGCTGCTGAAGCAGCCCCAGTACCAGCCGGTGGCGGTCGAGGAGCAGGTCATCTCGCTGTGGGCCGGCGCCAACGGCTACCTCGACGACGTCCCGGTCGAGGACGTCCGCCGGTTCGAGGCCGAGCTCCTCGAGTTCCTGCGGACCCGCAAGCCCGAGGTCGGCAGGGCCATCGTCGACGGCGGGGCGATGACCGACGAGGTCGAACAGCAGCTGAAGGCGGCAATCGAGGACTTCCAGCAGGGATTCCAGTCGAGCGAGCAGCACACGGCCCCGTCCCACGAGGAACCCGTCGAGGCCGGCGAGGAGGACACCTCCGAAACCGTCCAGCGCCGCCGTCCGCCGGCACCGCACAGGGAGGGCTAGTTGGGAGCGCAGCTCCGGGCGATCCGGCGCCAGATCCGGTCGGTCCAGTCGACGAAGAAGATCACTCGGGCCATGGAGCTCATCGCGGCCTCGCAGATCCGTCGCGCGCAGGAACGTGTCCAACGGGCGCGGCCGTACGCTGCGGCGATCACCCGCGCGCTAGGCGACGTGACCGGCCAGGCCGACAACCTGGAGCACTCGCTGCTCGAGGAGCGAGACGAGACGAACGCCGCCGCGGTGTTCGTCGTGACGTCCGACCGCGGGCTCGCCGGCGCCTACAGCGCGAACGTGCTCCGGCGGACCGAGGAGCTGATCCAGGCGCTCCGGGAGGACGGCACCGAGCCCAAGCTGTACGCGGTCGGCCGCAAGGCGGTCGGGTACTACCGGTTCCGGGAACGGAAGGTCGAGAAGTCCTGGCAGGGCATCTCCGAACGCCCCTCGTACGACGACGCCAAGGAGATCGCGGGAGCCCTCATCCAGGCCTTCGTCGACCACGAGGTCGACGAGATCTTCGGCGTGTTCACGGACTACGTCTCCGCGCTGACGCAGCGCGCGGAGGCGCGGCGGTTCCTGCCCCTCGTGGTCGAGGACACGGAGATCACGGAGCAGGGTCCCTATCCCCTGTACCTGTTCGAACCCGACCCGCAGACCATCCTCGACGACCTCGTGCCGCGGTACGTCGAGATGCGGGTGTTCGCGGCGCTGCTCGAGTCGGCCGCGTCGGAGCACGCTGCCCGGCAGCGGGCCATGAAGTCGGCCACCGACAACGCGGACGAGCTGATCAAGACCTACACGAGGATCGCCAACCAGGCCCGCCAGGCGGAGATCACGACGGAGATCTCGGAGATCGTGGGCGGCGCGGAGGCGCTGTCGGCCGCCGCGGCCGCGGCCGAGCGCGACGTGCTGACCGGCTAGGCGTTCTGAACGAACGACGAGGAGAGCTGAGACATGGCGAAGCGGAACGGGAACGGCACCAGCCCCGCGGGGCGGGTCGTCCGGGTGATCGGTCCGGTGGTCGACGTCGAGTTCCCGCCGGAGGGGCTGCCGGAGATCCACACGGCGCTCACGCTCGAGCGGACGATCGAGGACGAGACCACCACCATCACGTGCGAGGTGGCGCAGCAGGTCGGCGATTTCACGGTGCGTGCCATCGCGATGAAGCCGACGGACGGGGTCGTGCGCGGCGCCCCGGTGCAGAACACGGGCCGGCCGATCGCGGTTCCCGTGGGCGACGCGGTGCTCGGGCACGTGTTCAACGTGCTCGGTGAGCCCCTCGACGTCGACAAGGTGGACGCGGACGACACGTGGCCGATCCACCGCGAGGCGCCGCCGTTCGACCAGCTCGAACCCCGCACGCAGATGCTCGAGACCGGCATCAAGGTCATCGACCTGCTGGAGCCGTACGTGCAGGGCGGCAAGATCGGGATGTTCGGCGGCGCCGGCGTCGGCAAGACCGTCATCATCCAGGAGATGATCCGCCGCCAGGCCGAGCAGCACGGCGGCGTGTCGGTGTTCGCCGGGGTGGGGGAGCGGACCCGCGAGGGCAACGACCTCTTCGGTGAGATGACGGAGTCCGGCGTCATCGAGAAGACCGCGCTGGTGTTCGGTCAGATGGACGAACCGCCGGGCGTGCGGCTTCGTGTCGGTCTGTCGGCGCTGACCATGGCCGAGTACTTCCGCGACGTGAAGCACCAGGACGTGCTGCTGTTCATCGACAACATCTTCCGCTTCGTCCAGGCGGGGTCGGAGGTGTCGACGCTGCTCGGGCGAATGCCGTCGGCGGTGGGGTACCAGCCGACGCTGGCGGACGAGATGGGCGAGCTCCAGGAGCGCATCACGTCGACGCGGGGCCGGTCGATCACGTCGCTCCAGGCGATCTACGTGCCGGCGGACGACATCACCGACCCGGCGCCGCACACGACGTTCGCGCACCTCGACGCCACGACGGTGCTGTCGCGCGCGATCTCCGAGCTGGGCATCTACCCGGCCGTGGACCCGTTGGACTCGACGTCGCGGATCCTCGACCCCCGCTACGTCGGCGATGAGCACTACGCGGTGGCGCAGCGGGTGAAGGAGATCCTGCAGCGATACACGGACCTCCAGGACATCATCGCGATCCTCGGCGTCGACGAGCTGTCCGAGGAGGACAAGATCATCGTGGGGCGGGCCCGGAAGATCCAGCGGTTCCTGTCGCAGCCGTTCTTCGTGGCGGAGCAGTTCACGGGCATCCCGGGCAAATACGTGCCGGTGGACGAGACGATCGCGTCGTTCAAGGCGTTGACGGAAGGTGAGTACGACCACCTGCCCGAGCAGGCGTTCTACATGGTGGGCGGCATCGAGGAGGCCGAGGAGGCCGCGAAGCGCTTGTCCGGCGAAGACTCGGGTTCGGATGAGGGTTCCGGCGGCGACAAGGACAAGGGTCCCGAGGGCAGCGAAGGAGAGGCTGCGTAGTGGCGGAATCCAAGCTCGAGGTGCACGTGGTCACGCCGGAGGAGGAAGTCTGGACCGGCGAGGCCGACATGGTCGTGGTCACGGCGGACGACGGGCAGCTCGGCGTGCTGCCGGGCCACGCGCCGCTGCTCGCGCTGCTCGGCGAGGGCCCGCTCAAGATCAAGGCCGGCGGGCAGGAGATCGTCGCGCAGGTCGACGCCGGGTTTCTCCATGTGGCGAACGACCGCGTCGAGGTGCTCGCCGAGCACGCCGAACTGCAGTAGTCATTTTGGCGCTGGCTTTGTCTGCATTGGCAGGCCGAGTGGCCGCCGTGGCTGGCGGCATGGGCGGGGGCCGTTCTCTCGGGTGACAAGCCGCTCGCTACGCAGGGCCTTCGGGTCGCCGACGGGCTGCGCGCCGCGTGATCCATGCCGCCGAGGCGGGGTGGCTGACGCCGCTGAAGCCGTCGGAGCGGCGGACGCTGGTGCGTCTCCTGCACCGCCTTCAGGACGGGATCGCGGCCGCCCCCGAGTAACCTTGGGCCATGGAGCTCGTCTATCGCCCCGTGATCGGGCTCGCCCTCGCCACGTTCCGGATCATGGGCTGGGACGTCCGAACGATGGGGCTGGAGCACATCCCGTCGAGCGGCCCGGCCATCGTCGCCGCCAACCACGTCGGGTACCTGGATTTCACGTTCATCGGCATGGGGGCGCACCGGCGAGGGCGCCTCGTGAGGTTCATGGCGATGAAGGAGGCCTTCGGCCACTGGCTCGGCGGCCCGCTGCTCCGAGACATGGGGCACATCCCCGTCGACCGCGAGGGCGACGCGAAGGCCTCGATCGGGCTCGCGCTCGACGCGTTGCGGCACGGCGAGATCGTCGGGATCCACCCCGAGGGCGGCATGAGTCGCTCGTTCGTGACGGCTCCCGGCAAGAGCGGCGCCGCGCGACTGGCGATCGAGAGCGGCGCCCCCCTCATCCCGACCGCGGTGTGGGGAAGCCAGCGGATCATGGCCCCGGGCCGCCGGCCCCGGTTTCCGCGGGACGTCGTCGTGATGCTCGGGTTCGGTGCCCCGGTGGCGGCCCCGCCGGGATCCGATCTGTCGGCGGTGACCGCGACGCTGATGGAGGCCGTCGGCTCGCTGGTTGAGCGGGCCTCCCGGGCGTATCCGCAGCGGCCGCGAGACTCTGCGGACCGGTGGTGGGTGCCCGCGCACCTCGGCGGGACGGCGCCGTCGGTCGAGGAGGGCCTCGAGCTGTCGAGGGCGGCCTCCGCGAAGCGACGGGCTCGGCGCGCGGCGGGCCGGTAGCTCCCGGAGCCTGCGTCGCGACACCCGTGGGCACCCACTAGGCTCCCGCACGGTGAAGATCACCGGGGTTCGCGCCCAACTCTGCCACTTCCCGCTGCCGGCGCCGTTCTCGCCGTCGTGGCTCGCCGGGTTCCCCGCCATGTCGAACGGCTGCGCGATCTACCGCATCCAGACCGACGAGGGGATCGAGGGCGTCACGGCGTCGCCGCTCATCGGCGACGAGGCGCGGGGCCTGGTCAACCTGCTCCGGCTGACGCTCTCGGGGCGCGACCCGACGCAGGTCGAGGACATCGTGAAGATCCTCCGTTCGTCCACGCGACAGCTCGGCATGCGCGCGTGGCACATCGAGCCGGCCCTGTGGGACATCGTCGGGAAGGCCGCCGGGATGCCGGTGTTCCGTCTGCTGGGGGGTGCCCGGGAGCGGGTCCGCGCGTACGCCTCGACCGGCGAGCTCCGCAGCGGCGAACAGCGCGCCGAGGACGTCGCGGCCCGGATCGAGGAGGGGTTCACTGCGGTGAAGCTCCGCATCCGGTTCATGACGGTCGAGGAGGACGTCGCCGTGGTGCGGGCCGTCCGGGAGGCCCATCCCGACGTCACGCTGATGGTCGACGCGAACATGGGCTGGCGCACCCACGGGTTCGCCGAGTACCCGGAATGGGACCTCGCGCGGGCCACCAGAACCGCCAGGGCGCTCGAGGAGCTGGACGTCGAATGGCTCGAGGAGCCCCTCGACCAGTACGACTACCGGGGCTACGCGGAGCTTCGCCGCCGGACGTCCGTCCCGCTGGCGGCGGGGGAGATGCTCTCGGACCTCCATGGGTTCCGGGACATGGTCGAGCACCGCGCGGTCGACGTCCTCCAGCCCGACGCGATCCTGTCGGGCGGGGTCCTGATGTCCCGCAAGATCGCCGGGATGGCCGAGGCGGCCGGGATCGGGTTCTCGCCGCACACCTGGACGAACGGCATCGGTCTCCGCGTGAACCTGCAGGTCATGGGCGCAGTGCCCGGGAATGTGTGGTGCGAGTACCCGATCGACCCGCCGGGGTGGACGCCCGAGGCCCGGGACGCGATGCTCGCGGAGGCCACCGGGGTGGATCCGGACGGGTTCGTCACGATTCCGGACGTGCCCGGTCTGGGCATCGAGCTCGACGAGGACGCCATCGCCGGGCACGGCGATGAGGTCTGACGGACTCGCGAAAACCCGGTCCCGCGGGGTCCCACCACCTAAGATGAACGCTCCATGGACAGGTTGGTCGTCTCAGGCGGGCGTCCGCTGCTCGGAACGGTGGAGATCGGCGGGGCGAAGAACTCCGCCCTGAAGCTGCTTGCCGGCGCCCTCCTCGCGCCGGGGCGTTCGGTCATCGAGAACGTCCCCCACATCGCCGACTGCCTGACCATGACCGAGGTCGTCCAGCACCTCGGCGCCACCGTCCGGTGGGATGGACACACCGTCGAGATCGACGCGGCGCCGGTCGACTCGCAGGACGCGCCGTACGAGCTGGTCAGCCGGATGCGCGCGTCGATCATCGTGCTCGGGCCGCTGCTCGCCCGGTTCGGCCGGGCCCGCGTGGCCATGCCGGGGGGGTGCAACATCGGCTCGCGCAAGATCGACCTCCACCTGCGCGGCCTGGAGCGCATGGGCATCGCTTTCGAGCAGGAACACGGCTACCTGGAGGCCACCGGGCGGCTCCAGGGGGCCGTCGTCTCGCTGGGGTTCCCCAGCGTGGGAGCCACCGAGAACCTGCTGATGGCCGCCGTGGCCGCACACGGCACGACCGTCATCGACAACGCGGCGCGCGAGCCCGAGATCGTCGACCTCGCCGAGATGCTCGTCGCCATGGGGGCGAGGATCCAGGGCGCCGGCTCACAGACGATCGAGGTGGAGGGCGTCGACCGGTTCGAACCGGTCCACCACGTGGTCGTGCCCGACCGGATCGAGGCGGGGACCTACGCCATCGCCACGGTGGCGGCCGGGGGCGACGTGCTGCTGGCGGGAGCCAAGGCCGAACACCTGGAGCTCCCGCTGTCGAAGCTCGCCGAAGCCGGCGCCCGGATCACCGACGAGGGCGACGGTGTCCGCGTGCTGATGGACGGCCGGCCCGAGGCGCTCGACCCGGTCGTGACGCTGCCGTACCCGGGGTTCGCCACGGACCTCCAGCCCCAGATGCTGGCCATGCTGGCCGCGGCCCGGGGGACGAGCATTGTGGCCGAGAACGTGTTCGAGGGCCGGTTCATGTTCGTGGAGGAGCTCGAGCGAATGGGCGCCGACATCCTCACCAGAGGGAACCACGCGGTCATCCGGGGCGTCGAGCGGCTATCGGCGGCGCCGGTCCGGGCGCTCGACATCCGCGCCGGCGCGGCGATGGTCATCGCGGGGCTCACGGCGGACGGGGAAACCGAGATCGCGGACGTGCACTTCGTCGACCGGGGCTACGAGCGCCTGGAGGACAAGCTCACCGGGCTCGGCGCCGAGGTGCGGCGCGAGCCGGAGCGGTCGCCGGCCTTCGCGTGACCGCCCCTCCCGCCCGGGCGGCCGCCGCCGTCCTCGGGCTCGCCGCGCTCTCCTGGCTCGGCACCGCAACGTCCGGTGCGTCGCCGCGCGCGGCGGCCTCCGACGGGCGCATCGCCGTGGTCGTGCTGACGAACGGGCCCACGTTCGCAGACGTCATGCAGGCGCCCGGGCTCCGGGCCGTCGCGCGGGCCGGGGGCGCCGCCGTGATGAGCGCGCGGACCGTCCAGGGGGACGCCGGTCCCGGCCACGAGCTGACGCTGGGGACGGGGGTTCGGAGCGAGGTGCCGTTCTCCCCGGTGCGGGTCACCACGGCTGGCGACTCGGCGATCGTGCAGGGGTTCGACCGGATCGTCGCGGCCAACCGCGACCGCTCGGAACCGGGCCTCCTGGGGTCGGTGCTGAAGGCGCACGGGCTGTCGGCGTGCTCGTTCGGCGATCCCGCCGCGCTGGTGGCGATGGACCGGACCGGCGTGGCGAACGCCTCCGGCGGGTGCGCCCTCAAGGTGTACGACCTCAGCCTGTCGCCGGCGGTCAGCGCGGATCCCGAACGCCGCCGGGCGGCCACCGACCGGTTGTCGGCCGAGCTGGCTGTCCTCGTCCCCCGGGCGCCCCGGGTCCTGCTGATGGTGCTCGGCCCCCAGCCCTCGGCGTCGATGGACGCGGCGAAGGACGAGCTGACCCCGATCGTCATGGCCGAGGGCCCGCCGGAGAACGTGTTCCGGACGACCGGTGACCTCCACACCCTGACGTCCGACACGACCCGGCGGGTGGGCCTGGTGTCGAACGAGGACGTGGCACCGACCCTGCTGCGGTACTTCGACCTTCCCATCCCGTCGGAGATGCACGGCGAGCCAATCCGGGTCGTGACCGACGCGGGGCCGCCGTTCACGTTGCACCGCAAGCATCTCGAGAACCGCCGGAGAGGCACGCCGGTCGCGCTGATGGCGCTGGGTTGGGTCGTGATGGCCGGGGTGGTCCCGATCCTGCTGATCCGGTGGCCGCGCCGCGTTCCCCGGTGGGCCGGCAGGGCCGCGACGATCCTGCCGCTCACCTCCGCCTCGATCGGGGTCGCGCTGCTGGCCGCCGGCCGCCTGCCCACCCTGTCGTACACGAACGCCGTCCCGGTGGTGCTGGCGGTCACCGTGATCCTCCCGGCGCTCGCGCTCGAGCTCCGGCGGTTCGGAACGCTGGGGCCCGCGGCCGGGATGGGCGCCGTGGTGCTGGGGTACTTCGCGTTCGACGCGTTGCAGGGCTTCCCGGACACGCCCTTCACGCTGCTCGGGGGGACGGCGCTCGACGGGGCGCGGTTCTACGGGCTGCCGAACAACGCCTCCGGGCTGCTGCTCGGGTCGGCGCTGTGGGTGGCGGCCGTCCTGTCGCCGTGGGCGGGCTACTCGCTGCTGGTCGCGGTGGGGCTGTTCTGCGGGTTCCCCGATCTGGGCGCGGACCTCGGGGGCGCGCTCACGATGTTCGTGGCGGCCGGGCTGTGGTGGGCGCTCCGGACGCGTGGACGGCTGCGGTGGATCGACCTGCTCGTCACCGGCGGAACGGTCCTCGCCGGGATGGGGGCGGTGCTGGTGGCCCAGGTGACCCTGGCGTCGACCCCGACGCACGGGACGCGGTTCGTGCAGTCGGCCGGCCGGGGCGGCCTCGGCGGGCTGGTCCACACGGCGGCGGAACGACTCGGCACGGGCGTCCGGCTGATCATCGACAGCCCGCTGTCGTGGCTGGTGGTCGTCGGCCTGCCCGTCGCCCTGTTTCTGGCCCTTCGCCCCCCCGGCGTGGTGGGGGAGGAGCTCGACCGGTGGCCGCAGTGGCGGGCGGCGGTCCTCACCACTCTGGTCGCGGGTATCGTGGCCTACGTGGTGAACGACACGGGGGTCGCGGCCGCGGGGTTCGCGTTCGGCATGGGCGCGGCCGGCCTGCTGTACCTCCCGATGGTCGAGGGCCCCTGGTGGGCCGGGCCCGACCCCGTGCGGACGGCGCCGTCGCACCGCGGACGGGCCCCGGACCCGGGCCATCCCCGACGCGGGTGAGCACCCACACCACTCCCGATCCGGCCGAACCGGCCGACGGCGCACCGGCGCCTCCCCAGCCACCGAGGCCCGACGCGTTCCCGTCGCCCCAGGGCTGGCCGGCGCCCCCCGCGGCGGGCGTGCCGCCACGGGACCGTCCCGCCGGACCGGGGCCGTGGGGACTCGCAGTCCCCTGGGGGTTCTGGGAGTCCGTCCTCGTGGGCGTGTGCGGGTTCATCATCGGGGCCATCCTGTCCCTCCCCGTCGCGGCGGGGGCGACGAACGGCGAGCTCACCGACCTCCAGTTCGCGATCGCGGGGATCCTCGGCGAGGTCGGGATCCTCGTCTCGGTGGTGGGGTGGCTCTCGATCCGCCACCGCCGGGCCATGCCCGCCCTCGCGCTGAACCTGCGCCGGCCGGTCGACGCGGCGATCGGGTTCGGCCTCGGCATCGTCATCTACTTCGTGGCAGTGCTCGGGATCGCCCAGGTCATCGGATGGCTGCTCGACCGCATCGCCGGCCACTCGATCCAGTCGCCCGACCAGCTGCCGAGCAGCCTGAGCGGCCTCCCGCTCGCGCTCACCGGGTTCCTGGTGATCGTGTGCGCGCCGGTCGCGGAGGAGCTGCTGTTCCGGGGGATGCTGTTCCGCTCGCTCCGGGACCGCCACGGCTTCTGGCCGGGCGCCGTCGTGTCGTCGGTGCTGTTCGGCCTCGTCCATTGGCAGGGGTCGCCCTGGGAGTCGTCGGTGCTGCTCGTGGTCACGCTGGCGTTCGTCGGGCTCGGCCTGGCGTCGCTGTACGAGTGGCGGCGGAACATCCTCACCAACATGGCCGCCCACGCCGGGTTCAACGTGGTGGGGTTCTTCCTGTTCGTGAACGGCAACGGGCTCGTACCGTTCCGGCACTGGTGGTAGCGGCCGTGCGTGACGCGGAACGCGCGGCGGCCGTCATCGCCGCCGGTGGGGTGGTGGCGTTCACCGGCGCGGGGATCTCCGCGGAGTCGGGGGTGCCGACGTTCCGGGATCCGGGTGGGCTGTGGGAGCGGTTCGACCCGGAGCGGTTCGGGACCTGGGAGGGCCTGGCCGGGGAGGCCATGACCCACCCCGACGACCTGGCGGACTTCCTGTGGGCGCTCCGGGCGACGATCGCGCACGCCCGTCCGAACGCCGCGCACCGCGCGCTCGCCGAGCTGGAGCGGCGCGGCCTGCTGCACGGCGTCATCACGCAGAACGTCGACGGGCTGCACCAGGAGGCCGGGAACCTCGACGTGATCGAGATCCACGGGTCGCTCCACCGGCGGATCTGCCTGGTGTGCGGCACGGAGGACCGCGTCACCCGGGGCGACTTCCTCGAGGGCATCGACCGGGCCGTCGCGGGCCTGCGGACGGCGTTCGTGCCGAGCCTGGCCTCGATCCTGCCGCGGTGCCACGTGTGCGGGGGGCCCACACGGCCTGGATTCGTTGCGTTCGGCGAACGGCCGCTCCGGTTCGACGAGGCGAGGGCCCGGGCGGCGTCGGCCCGGTCGATGCTCGTGGTGGGGACCGCCGGGGAGGTCGAGCCCGCCGCCACCCTGCCCCGGATCGCCCGGACGGCCGGCGCGCCGGTCGTGCACGTCGGCGGGGAGAGCCTGGTCGAGGCGGACGTGGACCTCCGGGGGCGGGCGGCCCGGCTGCTGCCGTCGCTCGTCCGGCGGGCCGTGGCCACCGCCGGGACCCCGGCGGAGTGACCGCGATGGCGAACGTGCGCACCTCCGCCGTGCTTTACTCCACGGGTTCCATACGAACATCGATGAGGAGGGATCCCATGGCGCTGTTCCCGAGCGCGGAGTGGCTGGACCTGTACGTCGATCGCATCAACCAGTCCAAGGAGTACCGGGAGGCCGCCGCGACCTGGGAGGGCGACATCGCGTACGTGTTCGAGGCCGAGCCGGACAAGAACGTGCCCGACGAGCTGTGGGCATGGCTCGACCTGTGGCACGGCGAGTGCCGGCAGGGCAAGCTGGTCGACGCCTCCGAGGGCGAGAAGGCGAAGTTCATCATCCGGGCGCCGTACTCGCGGTGGAAGGAGGTCATCAACAAGGAGCTCGACCCGGTGAAGGGCATGATGCAGGGCAAGCTCAAGCTGAAGGGCGACCTCCCGACGATCGTCCGCTACGTGAAGGCCGCCAACGAGCTGGTGAACCTGGCCCAGACCGTGCCCACGGAGTTCGCCGACGAGCAGGTCTAGCGGCACGGTGGCCGCCACCGTCGAGTACGCGGACGAGGAGCCGAACGGCCTCGCCGCCATCATCGGGGGCCTGATCGAGGCGAACCTCGAGCAGCACCCCGAGCGGGAGGCCCTGCTGAAGCCCGCCGTCGTCGGCATCACCGCGCCCGACGTCGCCGTGTCGATCACGCTGCAGATCGCGCCGGGGCGCGTCG
Organism: uncultured Actinomycetes bacterium; assembly: GCA_963772375.1. Taxonomy (GTDB): domain Bacteria; phylum Actinomycetota; class UBA4738; order UBA4738; family JACQTL01; genus DATBHM01. The sequence continues at coordinate 270,435 of CAVYXG010000004.1, read as the reverse complement.
GGATCGCGAACGGCCTGCAGGGCAAGCCGCACCTGCTCGTCGAGGCGAACTCCGACACGCTGATCGAGCTGTCGTCGGTGCCGCTGCGGTTCGGCCTTCCCGACAACATGACGAAGGAGGGGCGGGCCGTCACCGGATCGCTGCTGAAGGGGCGCATCAAGGTCAAGGGGATGACGCGGCACACGGCCCGCCTGGCCCGCCTCAACAAGCTGCTCTCGGTGAACTGATCGCGCGTGTTCCGTTAGTCTCGCTCCGCATGGCCGGAATCCCCAGGGAGGTTCTCGAGCACTTCCGCACGGTGCCGCTGTTCGCCACCATGTCGAACGACGACCTGCGGGCGGTCGTCACGGCGGCGGAGGAGATCGACGAGCCGGCGGGGACCGTGCTCGTCCGCGAGGGGGAATCGCGGCGCGAGCTCTTCGTCATCACCCGAGGGACCGCCACCGCCACGCAGGGCGGGCGGGAGATGCGGACGATGGGGCCGGGGGACTTCTTCGGCGAGATCGCGCTGCTGTCGGGCGGCGAGCGCATGGCCACCGTGACCGCGTCGACCGACGTCTCGCTGATGATGCTCGCTCCCGATCCGTTCCTGCGCGTGCTGCGGACCGAGCCGACGGTGGTCGAGGCCATCATGCACGCGCTCGGCGAGCGGCTCCGCGCGCACGAACCCCCGGAAGACTGATCCAGCCGCTGGCCGCCACGGGTACCCTTCCGCGCGAGATGGGGACCGACGTCGACGACCTCGTCCAGCGCGTGCTGGCCGGCGATCGCCGGGGCATGGCGCGCGCGATCTCCCTGGTGGAGGACGGTGCCCCCGAGCTGGAGGCGCTCTCCGCCGGGCTGTACCCGCAGACTGGGAACGCCCGGACGATCGGGCTGACGGGCTCGCCCGGCGTGGGGAAGTCGACGCTCACCGAGCAGCTCGTGCGCACGGCGCGCGGGCACGACCGGACCGCGGCCGTTCTGGCGATCGACCCGACCTCGCCGTTCACCGGCGGGGCCCTGCTCGGCGACCGGCTCCGGATGCAGACCCACGCCACCGACCCCGGGGTGTTCATCCGCTCGATGGCCACCCGCGGCCATCTCGGAGGTATGGCCCTCGCGGCGCCCGAGGCCATGCGCATCCTCGACGCGGCCGGCATGGATCTCGTGATGGTCGAGACCGTCGGTGTGGGCCAGGCCGAGGTGGAGGTGGCCGGCGCCACCGACACCACGTTGGTCGTCGTCTCGCCCGGGTGGGGGGACGCCGTGCAGGTGGCCAAGGCCGGCATCCTGGAGATCGCCGACGTGTTCGTGGTCAACAAGTCCGACCGCGAGGGAGCCGGCGAGGCGGCCCGCGACCTCGAGCTCATGGTGAAGATGGGCGCGGCCCGGGACGCCGACTGGCGGCCGCCGGTGGTGAAGACGTCGGCCGCCACCGGCGATGGCGTCGACGAGCTGTGGTCGGCGATCGAACGCCACCACGAGCACCTGTCGGCCACCGGGGGCCTCGAACGGAACCGCACCGCGCGGCTGCTGGTCGAGGTCGAGACGCTCGCGTCGCAGCGGATCCGCGAACGCGCCCACGAGGCTATCGCGGCGGACGAGGACCTGGCCGGGCGCATCGCGGGCCGGGAGATGGATCCGTACCGGGCCGCCTCTATGCTGTTGGATCGGATCACGTCGGCCGATCGGCAAGGGGTCACGGATGGCTGAGTTCGATTCCGAACTGGAACGCTGGCGGGAGCACTACCACGGCACGCCCGAGCGGGACACCGACTTCCAGACGCTCTCGGGCGAGCCGCTGAAGCCCCTGTACACGCCCGAGGACGTCGCGGACCTCGACTACGCCCGCGACCTGGGGTTCCCCGGCCACTCCCCGTTCACCCGAGGCGTGTACCACTCGATGTACCGCGGCCGGCTGTGGACGATGCGTCAGTTCGCGGGGTTCGGCTCGCCGATTGAGACGAACGCCCGGTACAAGTTCCTCCTCGAGCACGGGCAGGGCGGGCTCTCGGTCGCGTTCGACATGCCGACCCTCATGGGGCGGGATTCCGACGACCCGCTGTCCGAGGGCGAGGTCGGCCGGTGCGGCGTGGCCACCGACTCCCTCGCGGACTTCGAGACGCTGTTCGACGGGATCCCGCTCGGCGACATCACCACGTCCATGACGATCAGCGGGCCGGCCGTGATCCTGTTCGCGTTCTTCCTGGCGACCGCCGAACGGCAGGGCGTCGAGTGGAAGCGCCTCGACGGGACGCTCCAGACCGACATCCTCAAGGAGTACATCGCCCAGAAGGAATGGATCTTCCCGCCGCGGCCGCACCTTCGGCTGATCGGGGACCTCATCGAGTTCTGCGCGGCCGAGGTGCCGAAGTTCCACCCGATCAGCGTCAGCGGATACCACATCCGCGAGGCCGGCTCGACCGCGGCGCAGGAGCTGGCGTTCACGCTGGCCGACGGGTTCTCCTACGTGGAGCTGGGGCGGGACCGCGGGCTCGACGTCGACGGGTTCGCCCAGGGGCTGTCGTTCTTCTTCAACGCGCACATCGACTTCTTCGAGGAGATCGCGAAGTACCGCGCGGCCCGGCGGATTTGGGCGCGGTGGCTGCGCGACGCGTACGGTGCGAAGGAGGAGACGAGCCTGCGGCTGCGGTTCCACACGCAGACGGCCGGCTGCTCGCTGACCGCGCAGCAGCCCGAGAACAACATCGTGCGGACCGCGGTCGAGGCCCTGGCGGCGGTGCTGGGCGGCACGCAGTCCCTGCACACGAACGCGCTGGACGAGGTGCTGGCGCTGCCCACCGAGAAGTCCGCGGAGATCGCGCTTCGGACGCAGCAGATCATCGCGTACGAGACGGGCGTGACCAACGTGATCGATCCACTGGGCGGTTCGTACTTCGTCGAGGCGCTGACCAACCGCATGGACGAGGCGGCCGAGGAGTACTTCGCGAAGATCCGGGAGTTCGGCCACGGGTCGATGCTCGAGGGCATGCTGGTCGGGATCGAACGCGGGTACTTCCAGTCCGAGATCGCCGACGCCGCCTTCCGGGAGCAGGAGCTGTACGAGAAGGGCCGGCTGGTCAAGGTCGGGGTGAACGAGTTCGTGAACCCGAACGACCACCCGATCGAGACGCTGGTGATCGGCCCCGAGACGGAGCGTCGGCAGGTCGAGGACGTCCGGAGGATGCGCGCGGCCCGGGACGACGAGGCCGCGTCGAAGGCCCTGGCGGCCCTGAAGGCAGCAGCGGCCACCGAGGACGAGAACCTGGTCCCGCCGCTCGTGGACTGCGCCCGCGCGGCGTGCACCGAGGGCGAGATCGTGGGCGCGCTCCGCGAGGTGTTCGGCTCCTATACCGAGACGCCCCGCTTCTGATCCAGTTCGTTCCGTGAGGTGGTGGGGATTCGGCGAGTCGGATGGTAGGGTCGCCGGACCCGTCCGCCGACGAATCGGAGCGTTTCACCCATGACCAGGCACGACCGGACCGACCATGCCCTCGAAGCCATGACCACGTCCCCGGAGGTCTGGGATGCGGACGTCGCTGCCGCCGAGGCCGCCGTCCGGGCCGACAGTGAGGCCCGGACCGGGGGGATCAGCCGCCGGGCGTTCCTGGCCGGGGCTGCCGCCGCCCTGCCCGCGGCGGCCCTGCTGGGGACCGGCCTGGCCTCGGCGGGGTCGCGCCGCGGTTCCGCGGGGGCGTCGTACGGGTACGGTCCGTCGGCGGCCTGCAAGCTGCCGCCGGCCGTCCTCGCGCGGTTCCGCAACGGCTGGGACCCCCAGCGCTCGGCCGATCTGGTGTACGCGCCGCACGGCTGGAACTACCTGAGCGGCGCCATCAGCCACTCCACGCCGTGGCACTACACGCAGGACGTTCCGATGCTCTGGTACGGCCCCGGAATCATCAACGCAGTGGGGAAGAAGTCGCGATACGTGACCTCGGCCGACATCGCGCCGACCATCGCCAAGCTGGTGAACTTCCCGTTCCACGCGCCCGACGGCACGTCGATGAACGAGGCGATCAAGTCGGGCCATCCGAAGCCCAAGCTGATCGTGGTCCTGGTGTGGGACGCGGGCGGCCGGTACGTGCTCGGGCTGCATCCCGGCTCCACGCCGCACCTGCAGGGCCTGATCCCCAAGGGCACGTGGTACGAGAACGCCACGGTGGGGTCCAACCCCTCGAACACCGCGCCCATCCACGCCACCATCGGGACGGGCGCGCACCCGGCCAAGCACGGCATCGTGGACAACACGATCCGGTTCCCAGACGGGCACCTGGCCGACCCGTGGTCCCAGGGCCCGGGGGTCCTGAAGGTCCCGACCCTCGCCGACGAGTACGCCAAGGCGATGGGGTCGAAGGCCCGCACGGCGATGTTCGGAACGCTGCCGTGGCACCTCGGGATGGTCGGCCAGGGCGCCAACCTTCCCGGCGGCGTGAAGCACATCGCGGTGCTCCGCGACCAGACCAACGGCGCGTCGTCGGCGCCGAAGTGGGCGATCCCGTCGCGCCTCGCGTCCTACTACCGGTTCCCGGCCTACGTGAACGATCCCAACGTGTGCCACCCCCTGTCGTACTTCACGCGGCAGTGGGCCGACCTGCTCTCGGACAACGTCGTGGACGGCCGGTGGCGCGGCCACAGCATCCAGGCCGCCCAGGGCGGGTTCCACACACCGGCGCGCGTGCCGTTCCAGACGGAGGCCATCGAGAAGGTCATCGCCAACGAGCATCTGGGCCAACACCAGGAGACCGACCTGCTGTTCCTGAACTACAAGATCATCGACGAGATCGGCCACGAGTACTTCGCCGACAGCCCGGAGATGGGGGACACCGTCAAGGTCCAGGACCAGTTCCTGCAGAACCTGGTGACGTTCCTCGAGAATCGCTTCCACGGGAAGTACGCGCTGTGCGTGACGGCCGACCACGGGCACACCGCGCATCCGTCGCGCACAGGCGGCGTGCCCCTGCTCACCGACCGCATCCACGCGCTGCTGGAGGCGCGGTTCGACGCGGACGGCGACGGGGTGGCGCTGGCCCAGAACGTCCGGCCGACAGGCGTGCTGCTCAACCGGCACGAGGTCCAGCTGAACCACACTCCGCTCTACAGCATGGCGAAGCTCCTCTCGCAGCAGACCGTGGGCGACCTGGGGACGCAGATCAGCGGATCGCGGAGCGCGCTGGCATTCGACGCGGTGTTCTCCGGCTCGATCCTGCCGTCGCTCTCCTGCAGCTGACCCCGGTCAGGGCTGGACGTCGAACCGAACCGAGGTCTCGACGGGAGGGTTCCACGGGACGTGGTCGACGGCGACGAACTCCGCCGTCAGCGTGTGGTGACCGGGGTTGACGTCGATCCTCTGGTGGAGCTTCGTGGTCATCGAGATCAGGTTGCCGTCCAGGTACACGTGGATGTGCCCCGTGTTGGCGGGGAGCGGCGTCCGCAGCGACGTGTACCCGACGATCGTGCCGCCCTTCAGCACGAGGTTCAGGGGAACCGAGGCCGGGTTCCCGCGGAAGACCTGGGCCGGCCCCGGCGTCGCGATGGAGATGGTCGCCGTCGAGGAGGGGCGAACGGTCGGCGTGTCCGGCCGGATGATGGTGGGCAGCACGACGGCGAGGACGAGCGCCGTCACGCCGACCCCGGTGCTCACCCAGCCGAGCGGGCGCGGCATGCCCTTGAACGCCCGGTTTCGCAGTCGGGCGATCCCGATCCAGCCGAAGAACACCGCGGCCACCATGAGCCAGGTGGCCACCCCCTGGTCCAGCGGGCTCCCGACGCCGTCGGCGAACATCGCGGTCAGCGCCGCTTCCGCTTGGGCGGAGGGCCCCGCCGGCGCCCATGGGGGGACGAACCAGCCCGGGAGGAGGGTGTCGTCTTCGGCGGGCCGGAACCCCCGGTCGGCTTCTTGGCTCTCGAACCCGTCTTCGGGGAGACGGATCTCGACTGGGCGGGCACCTGCTCTCGGGACCTGGCGCGGAGGCGGATGGCCACGAGCACCCCGGCCACGACGACGGCAATCGCGATGACGATCCATGCCACGGGCGAACTGCCGCCGGATCCGCCCGCTCCGGGCGTCGCCGCCACGGTCCCGGTGGTCGCCACCTCGTAGTACCCGCTCAGCTTGGTGAGGTCCGTGCTCATCTGGAGGTTGGCGGGGTCGTCGTTCGCCTTCAGCGCCGTCCAGGTCTTCCCGTCGGTCGAGTACTGGAGCGACCGGGTTCCGCCGTGCGTCACCAGCCCGGGGTACACGAGGATGAGGAGCGGGTTCTTGTCGAACGTCGTCACCGGGGCGTCGCCCGGCTGGCCGGTCGCCTCGATCTTGTAGGCGTTCCCCAGGACGTGCTGGCCCCTCTGCAGCGCACCGATCGTGGCCGGGTCCAGCGGGTCGATCGTCATATCGACCGAGGTCAGGCCGTTCTGCGGGATCGCCGCGATCGAGAGGACCACCGAGACCTGCTGGTCGTTCGTGGCGAAGACGCCGGCGTCGGACCGGCCGTGCTGGAACGCGATCGTGAACTTTCCGGCATCCGGCTTCTGGTTGGTCGCCGCGAGGGCCGGTGGCGGGTTCACCCACCGGTAGGGGAAGTTGGTGTTCGCCCCGTCGAGGATCGGGCGTCTGGCCACGGGGTTCAGCGACCCGGAGACCCAGGCACCCGCCACGTACGCGGTGCACGCCCCGATGCCGATGAGCGCAGCGGCCGTCGCCCGCCGTCGTGTTCCCCGGCCGTCTCCCGGATCGGTCATGTGGCGAGGGACAGCGCCCGGATGGGCGTCGTGGCATAGCGGGCGGGCCAGACGACGGCCCGCTGTCGAACACCGACCCACTCCCAGATCACGCTGAGCGCACGGAGGTTCGACCCCGGCTGCGGCGATCCCGGCCCGGAGAACTCCAGCCCGCTGCCGTTGGGGAGCGATCCCATCGGCAGACGGACTCCGAGCGCGGCATGGGCGATCGACTCCGCGTCGGATCCGGACGCATTCGGCATGACGTCGTGGAACAACGCCCACGCCGCCGAGAACCCGGCGAGCGCCGCCGCGCTCATGTCGCCGTGATACCGGGCCCGGAACCCTGCCTGTGCCTGGTGGAGCAGATCACGTCCGGACGCCGTCAGTCCCTGTTCGTTCAGGGACTCGCCATCCGGCTTGTCGGTGGCGAATGTCCCCACGGCGATCGGGCCGAGCTGGTCGCCGAACTCCGGCATGCAGTAGCTCGACGAGGTGCCGATGTTGGCGAGCAGGCTGACGTGCTGGCGGGCGAGCTCGCGGTTGAGCGCAACGCCGTCGGGGATGTACGACGAGACGAACAGCACGTCCGGGTGGGCCGCCGCGATCCGTCGGGCGAGCGCCGCCGGATCGTAGTGGGCGAGGTCGTACCGGAACCGCCCCACGAGGTGGAGGTGACGCCGGGCGATCTCTCCGAGCGCGCCGTCGGCCACGGTCGTGCCGTACCGGTCGTCGACGTTCGCGACCACGAACCGCAGCGACGCGGGGTCGCGATGGAGCCGCGAGGCCATCTGGTCCACGATGAACGCAATCCCCGACGAACCGAGCACGAGGCCGCTCGGGGCGACCTTGAACGCCAGCCGTCCGCTGGCGTCCCCGGTCATCTCGCCGACCGCTCCCGTTTCCCAGTACGTCATGCCGGCATCGAACGACTGGGTCGCCGCCGGCTGGGAGATCTCGCTGCTGTTGCTCCCGAGGACGACCTGGATGCCGTCCTTCCGGAACTCCGAGATCGCGCCGGGAAGTGCGTCCGTGGTGGAGGTGTCGACCGGCCGCAGGCGAATCTGCCTGCCATCGACGCCGCCCTGGGCGTTCACCATGTCTGCCGCGAGCCGCACGCCGCGGAGCTCGTCGAGCCCGCTGGCCCGATCGGGGCCCGTCAGCGGGTACACGGCGCCGACCTCGATGGTGCCTCCGGAGCCCGGCCCGCCGGCCTGGTCGCAGGCGGCCGCGACCAGCGCGAGCGCAGCGAGCGCCGCCGTCAATGCGGCGAGGCGCCTCATCGGAGCACCACCACCAGGTTGGCCAGCGCGTGGGTCGCCGCGGGCGCCGCCCACGTCCCCGACGCCCACCGCTGCCACGACAGGAACAGGCCCGCGCCGAGGTCGACCGGCAGCGCGGCCGTTCCGTGCAGCGGGACGTGCATCAATCCGAACGCGGCAGCCGATCCCACCACGGCCACCGCCGCGCCCCACCGCTCGAGCCGCCCGTACAGCAGACGCCGGAAGAACGCCTCCTCGGCCACCCCGGTCCCGGCCACGAGCGCCAGCACCGCGAGGCCGCCCGGTGCGGGGAGCGCCGGGCCGTGCAGCGTGCTGGCCCCGGCGGCCAGCGCCACGGCGGCGATCCCGGTCCCGACCACGAGCCACAGCCGGAGCGGCGGGGTGGTTCCGGCGTCGAGCCGGCCCTCGCCGGCCGGCGCCGCGAACGACAGCGCGGCGAGCGTTCCGAAGATCGCCGCGAGCGCCGGCCCCCGCGACGACCCCGAGTCGAACAGCCACAGCCGCGACAGCAGCAGCGCGAACCCCACGGGCACGGCGAGCCACGAGAGCGCCTCGACGAGGACCGCCCGCTGCCGGGTCGGTGCGGCGATCGACAGCGGGGCACTCACTTCGACACCTGGAACGTCACTGCCTGGATCACCCGGGGATCGAACGGCAGGTGGTCGGCCGCCACGAATTCCACCTTCATCACGTGCACGCCGGGTTTCACCCCCTTCAGCTGGTTGGTCGTCTGGTAGTTCATCGAAACGATCGCATTGTCCACGTACAGGTGCAGGTGCCCGGTGGTCGGCGTGATGTGCGTGGTCGCCTGCCGCACGATCCGGGCCCCGGTCAGCTTGACGTTGACCGGGATGATCTGCCCGTCCTTGAACGACTGGCCGTTGGTGGGGGACAGGATCGTCAGCTTCGCGGGGCTGCTCGGCCGGCCGCTCGCCTGCGTCGTGGGCGTCGGACCTCCACCGCCGCCGCACGCCACGGCCACGGCGGCGACCAGCGCGAGGCCGAACGCCAGCAGGGCCCGGGGACGCGGCCTCGACGTGGATGGGGTTCGCATGGTTCCGCTCCTCGTGTTCCTCATGGGATCGCCTGTTTGAAGTACCCGGTGTACGCGGTGCCGCCGGCCTTGGCCGTCGCATCGATCAGGAACAGCCAGGTCCCCTTGTCGAGGGTCGTATTCGCGATGAAGTGTCCCGAGCTGAATCGCCGAAGCGGAAGGGCCTGGATCGAGCCGTCCGGCGCGAGCGCCGATGCCGTGGCCGACCGGATCGGCATCTCCCGGCCGTTCGAGCCGAAGAACGTGAAGTGCACGTTGTTGGTGCCGGTCTTCGCGGGGTCGACGTACGTCTGCAGCTGCGCCGCGTTCGGCAGCCCGATCGTGTACAGGGTGGGCTGGCCGGGCGCGGACTGGCTCGTGATGTCCTCTCGGGGGAGACGAGGCTGGACGTGCAGAGGCACCTCGACGCCCCCCGAGGGCTGCTGGATCACCATGTCCACCGACCACCTGCCGAAGATCGAGAGCACCGTGCCGCTCGCTGTCCACAGGCCCGGGGTCTTCGAGCGCCGGAGGGCGAGCTCGGGGTTCCCCACGTTGGGGTTGCCGGGAAGCGACAGCTGCATCGTGACCGATGTCGCCTGGACCGGCTTGCCGGTGTCGTAGTCGGTGATCCGGGCGTCGAAGCGGTTCACGCCCACGTCCCCGGGCGTCACCGTCATGCGCACCTTGACGCTCGTGGCGAAGTCGTGGCCGGTCACGACGAGGGGCCGCGCGGCCTTGGGCGCGGGGCTCGCGGGCACGTTGGCCGGCGGCAGTTCGCTCAGCACGCCGGTCGCGGCGAACACCCCCGACGCGATCAGCACCTCCGCCATGACGGTCCGACGCAGGACACCCGGCGGCTTCTCGTGCTTGGCGACCGCGGGGACGTTGCGGTACCGGTTGCGGGCGCCGAACGCGACGAGCACGGCCGCGATCGCCACCTTCACCACCAGCGCCCAGCCGTAGCTCGTGGTGAACAGCCGGCCCCAGTCGGCGAACGGACCGATCTGGTCGAGGGCCCGAATCAGCCCGGTGACGGCGACCAGGCCGAGCCCGATCGCCGCCAGCCGGGAGAACCGTGTCACCAATCGGGGCCGGTCCTCCGAGGGCGTGAACTTCAGGGCGAACAGCAGCCACACCAGGCCGCCGACCCACGCACCCGCGCCCAGCATGTGAAGCCACTGGGCCCCGACGTTGAACCAAGCCGGCTTCGCCGACGCCGCGTGGCCGGCCAGGGCGTGGACGAGCATGGTCGCGGCCGCCGCGACGGCGACCCAGGGGAGCGCGGACCAACTCCGCCGGAACAGGGTGTACACGACCGCCCCGCCGGTGATCAGCAGGGCCACGCCGCGATCGAGGAACTCGTGCCCGGCGTCGGACGACAGCAGCTCGCCGAGGGAGACACCGACCGTCGAACGCTCGGCGATCGTCATCAGCACCAGGCCGACGGCGGCGATGCCCCACCCGGCGCACAGAAGCTCCCGTACGCCCTTGGAGTGCCCGCGCTGCACGACGCTCCCGGCAACCGACGCGCCGAGCAGGATGGCGAGCCCCCAGTAGAAGCACCACCGCCCGATCACCGCGAGCGCCGACGGCGACGGGGTCGTCGGGGTGGTGACGCCGCTCGTCGCCCCTGCCGTCGGCTTCACCTGCACGCCGAACGAGAACGACCCTGCCGTCACGTGCCCGTCGTCGCGCGACACCGTGCGCCACGTGACCGTGTACACGCCCTTGGGCAGATCGGGCACGGCGACCTGCACCGAGTCGGTTTGCCCCGGCACGGCCGCCGGTGCACCCTTCTCGACCGCCGCCCCCGACGAGTTCAGGACATGGATGACCGTGAGCTTCACGTCCGGCCGTTCGGTGAACACGATCAGGACGCGCGACGGCGAGGTGGCGAGCTCCGCCCCGTTCGCCGGGTCGGACGACTTCACCAGGGCGTGCGCCGACGCCGGGCCTGCACACAGCACCAACAGGGCGCCGGCGACGACCGCGAGGACGCCGCCGCGTCGCATACCTACTCCTTCGACGGTCCGGCGGAGGCCGATGCGGTCGCCGGTGACCCGGTACCCGCCGAAGATCCTCGTCGGGCCCGCCGCGCGGCCGACAACCCCATCGCGCCGAGGACGATCCCGACGATCCCGAGCACGCCACCGACGATCAGCGCGACCGTCGCGAGCGACTTCGCCGAGCTGGCCGAATCACTCGCCGCCGCGGCGTCGGCCGCGGCCTTCTGCTGCGCCGCGACCAGGTCGTCCGTGCGCCCCTGCACCCGTTGCACGGCCAGGCCGAGCTCACCGTTCGTGGGGTCCTTCGCCGGGAACTCCACGGACGACGGGTCGCTCACGCTCGAGAACGTCTTCGGTCCCGACGTGAACGTCTCGTCGACCTTCGTTCCCTTGATGTCGCCCGTGAAGTGGAACGAGTACTTCCCCGGCCGGGTCGGGATGAAGAACGCCCGGTAATCCCCGGGGATCCCGCTCTCGCCGACCTCAAAGTCCGGCTCCATCGTCATGGCCGGCATGGTCTGGTTGCCGTAGGACACGGCCACGTTGAGCGTTGGCCCGAGGTCGACGACCGCCGAATCCGACTTCGTCACGTGAAGGAACATCTGCACGCTGTTCTCGGTACCGGCGTAGGCCGGTTCGTTGCCGAACCCGACCGCGACCGTGTACGGGCCGATCTCCCGTTCCTCGTGTGCCGAGGCGATCCCGGCCGGGATCACCACCAGCGCCGCCGCGAGCGCAACCGTCAGCGCGGCGCCGCCTGCCAGTTTCCTCGTTCGCATCGTATGAGCTCCTTGCTCGGGGTGTGCACGAGCCGCCGCCCGCGCGGCTCGTCGCACCGATTGCGACGCGCTGGGCGGCGGGAACCACGAGCTAGGAGCGGGGAGGACCGCGGATCGCGACGTCGGCGGCGACGAGGGCCACCGCGGGTCGCCATGCGACCGGCCGAACCACCGCTGCCCGGCGGACCGGGATGTGGGGGAGGGACCGCACGGCCTCGGCGACCGTGCGGACGGTTCTGGACAGCCAGAGCAGGAGCGAACCGCCCGCGCAGGCCACCAGCAGCTGCACGGCCAGCCCCAGCACGAACAGGCGATGGCCGAACATGGTCCCGACCGGCGCGCCGCCCCCGATGCGTTCGACGACCTCCATGCCGGTGAACGCCACGGCCTGGACCACCGCCAGCCGCCAGATCACCCAGGCGAGGGCCCCGGAGCGGACCTCGGGATGGGTCCGCGAGCCGAACCGCGACGCGAGCGTGACGAATCCGGCCAGCGCGAGCGCCACGGCGAACTTGACGACCAGTACCCAATGGACGTGACCGGAGGCCGCGAGGATGGAGGATCGGGCCTGGGGGTCGGGAACGGCCAGGCGGTAGGAGATCCAGTGCCCGACCACCACGCCCGCAGCGGCCGTCCCGAAGATGGGGAGCCCACCGAACGCGCGACGTCCTCGCACCATCTGCCAAGGATATCCTCAGAGGGCGACGGCGGGGCGAGCCCCGGTGGGTTTTCCCGCGGCATGGCGGGCGATTCTCGGGTCCACGCGATACCGTGAAGGTCGCTTCGACGGCCGGGGCACGGGCCCGCCGGCCGGTCCCGCTTCACGAGGAGCCTGCATGACGGACGACATCTGGCACCGGACGCTCTCCCGCCGGGCGATGCTGCGTGCGGCCGGGCTGGGCGGCCTCGCCACGGTCGCGGCGGCATGCACGAGCGGCTCACATCCGAAGCCCACGCCACCTCCGGGGAGCATCCGGTTCCTCCGGCAGGGGGCCGAGCAGCTGTCGCTCCTCACCGGCCTCGGCGACAAGCCCGGGGACGCCATCCAGACCGGGAAGAGCACCTACATCTTCGATCTGTCGGCCGGGCCCACCTCGCTGGTGCAGGGCGGAACGCCGCAGGTGTACTTCGCGAAGAGCATGAGCCAGAAGGCGATCGGGCCGTTCCCGATGCAGTGGAGCCTGTTCACCGGATACGACACGACCGGAGACACGTCGCCGAAATCGCCGATCCCCGGGATCTACTGGGGGGACATCGACGTACCGACCGCGGGGAACTGGATCGCCGCAGCGATGGCCAAGGACGAGTCGAGGACCGGCGTGGGGATCGCGGCCGCGATCGTCAGTGACAAGGTCGTCGCGCCCGTGGGATCGAAGGCGATCTCCGTGCCCACGCCGGTGGCCACCACCCCCGCCGCGATCGCGAAGATCTGCACCCGGGTCCCCGTCGACGAGATGCACTACGTCTCGCTGGACGAGGCCCTGACCAACGGCAAGCCCACCGTGGTGAGCTTCGCAACGCCGAAGTTCTGCACCAGCGAGCTGTGCGGGCCGGTCGTCGACGAGCAGATCCTGGTGTTCGACAAGATCGGAAAGGACAGGGCGAACTTCATCCACGTCGAGGAGTTCCCGACGCAGGACGTCTCGGAGCAGTCCCCGCCGTTCCGCGCCTGGAGCCTGCACACGGAGCCCTGGGTGTTCGTCATCGACTCCACGGGGGTCATCCGAGCGCGATTCCTGGGACCGGCGGTGGCGCCGATGATCGAGGCCGCGCTGACCCCGTTGCTGTAGACGCGACCAGCTCTCCGCCGGTCGGACGAGGGGGGAGCCGCGCCTAGGAAGCCGAGGGAGCGGGCGCGCTCGTCGCAGGGGCGCTGGTGGCCGGGGCCGACGTGGCCGGAGGGGTGCCGGACCCGGCGCCGGGGGCCGTCGGCGCGGCCCCGTAGTGGAACACCGACGGGATCGGCGAGGGAAGCTCCGAGGCCGTGCCGTAGGTCACCACGATGACCTCCTGGTCCTTCAGCGGGATCTTCGTCGGGTCCGACCCGAAGAGCTTCCCGTCCACGTAGATGCGGATCTTGTTCTGGGCGTCGGCCTTGTACTCGCCGATCTGATCCTTGGTGAACAGGACGCCCCACACGTCGAACACGTCCTGGAGGCTGTAGTCGCGGACGGCACCGGCCTCGACGTGGATCGTGCCGCTGGCGTCGTGCGTGTGGATCTCGGCGAGGCTCGACGAAGAGATGGCGCCGACCCCGGTGGGCACGGGCTCGAGACTGCCGTCGATGTAGACCTGGAGGTTCTGGTGGATGTGGTACGCGAGAGCCTCGGCGCCGAGCGGGGGCATGCCCATCTTGTCGATGCGGGCCTGCAGGTTGGCGGTCTCGGCCGGCCAGGGTGCGGCTCCGGTGTCGATGCCCGGCAGTGAGGCCGGGTCGGGGTTCTTCGTGCCCTTGCTGCCGTTGGCGACGACCAGCAGGGTGACCAGGACGCCGGCCGCCACGACGATCGCGGCGATCGTGCCGTACCGCCGCATCGCCCGCCGGCGTGCCTCGCGCTTGCGGATGAGCTCGCGTTGGCGGCGGGCCTCTTCCTTGCGGGCCGCGCGGTTGGACGCGGCCTGCGACGGCGAGGCGGCGGCCGGCTCGGGGCGCGGGGCGGCCGGGGCCGGCTTGGTCAGGCGGGGGGACGCGGACGGCTCCGTGGGGGCGTCGTCGGTCGCCGTCGTGGCGCCGGCCCGGGGCGATGCGACCGGGGCGGTCGACCCCGCTGGCCGGGTGCCACCGGACGGGCGGGCCGCCGGGGCTCCCGACCAACCACGCTTCCTGCTCTTCTTCTTGGCCATGCTCGCTTCGCCTGTGGGGTGGCTGGGATTTCCATGCTACACGGGCCCACCGACGCCGGGACGGGGCTTCAGGGAACTCTTAGGACGGGAGAGGGTGCCGGTGCGGCGTCCTTGCTCGACAGCGCTCGTTCCGGTGGCATGCTGGCCGGAGCCATGAGCACGCGGGACCACGCCCACCGGCACGCCATCGACCCGAGCACCGACCGCAGGGCGCTCCGGATCGCGCTCATCCTGATCGTTGCGTTCATGGTCGGGGAGGCGGTGGCGGGCCTGCTCGCCTCCTCGCTCGCGCTGCTCGCGGACTCGGGCCATATGCTGACCGACGCCGGAGCGCTCGGAGCCGCACTGTGGGCGAGCCACCTGGCAGAACGCCCGGCGACGACGCGCTGGACCTACGGCATGAAGCGGGCCGAGATCCTCGCGGCCGGCGCGAACGGCGTGACGCTGGCCGCCGTCGCCGCCGTGCTGCTGGTGGAAGCGATCCAGCGCCTCGTCACGCCCGAGCCGGTGCGGGGCGGCGTGATGATCGTGGTCGCCGCCGTGGGGATCGTCGTCAACGTGGCGGCCACGCTCGTGCTGTCGCGGGCGAACCGCCGTTCGCTGAACGTCCAGGGAGCGTTCCTGCACGTGATGACCGACCTGTTCGCGTTCGTCGCGACGATCGTGGCGGGCATCGTGATCGTGGCCGCGGGCCTCCTGCGGGCCGACCCGATCGCGACGTTGTTCACCGTGGTACTCATGGCGGCCGCCGCGTGGCGGCTGCTCCGGGCGTCGGGGAGGGTGCTGATGGAGGCCACACCAGACGAGATGGATCTGGCGGAGGTCCGTCGGCACATCCTGGAGCTGCCCGAGGTGGTCGCGGTGCACGACCTCCACGCGTGGACGCTCACCTCGGACCTCCCGGTACTGTCGGCCCACGTCGTGGTGGCGGACTCCTGCCTGTCATCGGGCGAGGCGCCGAGGCTCCTCGAACACCTCCAGGAATGCCTCGCCGGACACTTCGACGTGGAGCACTCGACGTTCCAGCTGGAACCCGAGGTGCACGCCGGCCGGGAGCCCGGGCGGCACGACTGATCCCCCTACTGGCAGTCCGCGCAGCGCCCGGAGATCGCGAAGTGGGTGAGGTCCGGGCGGAACCCGTGATGCCGCCCGATGAGGCGTTCCAGCGAACGGGCCTCCGGCATCGACAGCGCATCCTCGATCCCGCAGTTCGAACACACCAGGTGGACGTGCTCGTCCTCGC
This sequence comes from uncultured Actinomycetes bacterium, assembly GCA_963772375.1. Lineage (GTDB taxonomy): Bacteria > Actinomycetota > UBA4738 > UBA4738 > JACQTL01 > DATBHM01. The sequence continues at coordinate 254,548 of CAVYXG010000004.1, read as the reverse complement.
CGGCCCGGTGGTACTCGGGCCCGCCCTCGAGGTGGGCGTGCGAGAGGATGCCGGCGTCCTCCAGCATGTCGAGCGTCCGGTACACGGTGGATGCGTTCACGCCGGGCATCTGGGCCTGGACCCGCCGGGCGAGGTCGGCCGGGCCGATATGGCCGCGGCTGCGGAGGATCTCGGCGACGATGGCGTGGCGTTGGGGCGTCATGCGAAGGCCCCGCGCGCGCAGCACGTCGACGATCTGGGGCGCGGTGAGCTCGGGCGCGCTGGTCATGTGGCGAGAATAGCACCTGCAACACCATGCAGGTGAAGTATCTGCCCACGAATGGGCCGCGTTCCCGTCCCTATACTGGCCGGCCCCCGATGCGACCACCCGCGCGAACCCGATGCCGGTCGTGATCACCGGCGCGTCCGGGTTGGTGGGGCCCCATGCGGCCGTGGCCCTGGCGACCGCATCCCCCGAGGTCCGTGCCGTGGTCCGCCGCCCCGAGGCGGCGCCGCCGCTCCGGGAGCTGGGCGTGAAGGTCGCCGTTGGGGCGCTGTCGGACGAGGGCACGCTGGCCTCGGTGCTGCGGGGCGCGCACACCGTCGTGCACCTCGCCGGCGGCCTGGACCTGCCGGATGCAGCGGCGTTCGAGGAGGCGAACCTCGGCACCACCCTGGACGTGCTCGGGGCAGCCGTGGACGCGAAGGTGCGGCGGTTCGTGTTCCTCTCGTTCCCCGGCGCCTCGCCGGACTCGCCGAACCCCTACCTCCGGGCCAAGGGCCGGGCGGAGGCGGCCGTCGCGGAGAGCGGGCTGGAGTTCGCCGTGATCCGGTCGAATCACGTCCTGGCGCCGGGCGGCTCGTGGGTCGCGGCGCTGGCCCGCCAGGCCCGGAGCCGGCCGGCGATCGTCGTGGCACCGGGGACGCAGGTGCTCGCGCCGGTGTTCGTGGAGAACGTCGCGGCGGTGCTGGCCGCGGCCGACGACCGCTCGGGGTTGGCCTCGGGGACGTGGTCGCTCGACGGGCCCGAGCGGGTGACGGCGGACGAGCTGACCGATCTGGTGGCCGGGCGCCGCCGCACGAAGTTGCACCTGCGCCCGGCGGCCCTGGCCCGGCTGGCCCGCCTCACGCGCCGCCCGGTCTCGACCGTGACGCTCGACGTGCTCGCCGCCGACGCCGTGGGCGACGCGTCGGACGCGGCGGCGGAGTTCGGCGTGGTGCTGACCCCGCTCCGCGCCGCGCTCGAGCGATCGCTCCCGTAGCCCGGCCCGGAACCACGGCCGCCGGGCATCTGCCAAGATTCGGCAGGGTGCCCGCCGGTTCGTCCGTTGGGCGAACCCAGACGACATCCGAGGAGGCAAACCGACGTGGGCGAGCTCGTACGGCTGGAGGTGGACGGGGCGGTCGGCACGATCCGGCTGGACCGGCCGCCGATGAACGCGATCAACGGCGACCTCCTGCGCGACCTGCGCGACGCGGCCGACGAGGCCGCCGTGAACGAGGACGTCCGAGCCCTGGTGCTGTACGGCGGGGAGAAGGTGTTCGCCGCCGGCGCCGACATCAAGATGATGACGGGGCTGGCGCCCGCGCAGATCAAGCCGGTGATCACCGCGATGCAGAACGTGTTCACCTCGGTGGAACGCATCCCGAAGGTCGTGATCGCGGCGATCAACGGGTACTGCCTGGGGGGCGGGATGGAGCTCGCGATGTGCGCCGACCTCCGGTTCGCCGCGGCAGGAGCCACGCTGGGGCAGCCCGAGATCAAGCTGGGGATCATTCCGGGCGCGGGCGGCACCCAGCGCCTCCCGCGTCTGGTCGGCCCCTCGCGGGCCAAGGACATCGTCTACACCGGGCGGTTCGTGAGGACCGACGAGGCCGAACGCATCGGGCTCGTGGACCGCGTCGTCCCCGAGGGTGAGGACGTGTACGGGGCCGCCCTCGAGGCCGCGCGGGCGTTCGCCGAGGGGCCCACCGCGGCGCTCCGGGCCGCCAAGGTCGCGATCGACGATGGCGGACGGAGCGACTTCTCGACGGGCATGGTGCTCGAGCGGGAGGCGTTCGCCGACCTGTTCGCCACGGAGGACCAGAAGGAGGGCATGCGGGCCTTCGTCGAGAAGGACCAGGCGAAGTTCACCGGCCGCTGAGCCCCGGGCGAGCATGGTGATCGACGCCAAGGAGGCCAACCTCCGGTATCACGACGCGGCCGCCCGCGAGTACGACGCCAAGTGGTCGATCTCGTTCGACGAACGGTGCATCGACTTCGTCCGGGAGCGCGCCGAGCGGATGCTGTCCCGCCGGAGGTACGGGCGGGTGCTGGAGGTCGGGGCCGGGACCGGGTTCTTCCTGCTGAACCTGTGGTCGGCCGGGTTCGTGGAGGAGGGCCACGCCACCGACCTCTCACCGGGCATGCTCGCCGCATGCCGGGTGAACGCCGACCGACTCGGGTGCCCCCTCGACGCTGCGGCCGGCGACGCCGAACGCCTCCCGTACGCGGACGGGACGTTCGACCTGGTGGTCGGGCACGCGTTCCTGCACCACCTCCCCGACGTCGAGGGCGCGATCGCCGAGATGCGTCGCGTGCTGCAGCCGGGGGGTGCGCTGCTCCTGGCCGGCGAGCCCACCCGGCTCGGCGACCGCATCGCGGGCGTGGCGAAGCGCGCGGCGTCCGCCGGGATGCGCCTCGCCGAGCGCGTCCGGCCGGGGACGGTGGCGCCGCCGGCTCCCGAGCCGATGACCGACGCCGAACGCACCCTCCGGGACCTCGAGTGGCACGTCGACCTGCACACGTTCGAGCCGGCGGAGCTGGCCGCCGTGGCCGAACACGCGGGCTTCACCCGGGTGCGGGTCGAGACCGAGGAGCTCGTGGCCGGGATGTTCGGATGGGCGGTCCGGACCATCGAGGCGCGTGCGCGCCCGGGGCTGCTCGACGCCCGCTGGGCGTGGTTCGCCTACCGGAACTGGCTGCGGCTGTACCGATTCGACCGCGACGTGCTGTACCGCGTGGTGCCGAAGCGAGCCTTCTACAACCTGCTCCTGTACGGGGAGCGCCCCGGTGCGTGACGCCGCCGGCGCGCTGCACGAGGTCCCGGGCACGGGCATCGTGCGGTGGGTCCGCTTCGTCCGGCGGAACCGGCTCTTCCTCCCGCGATACTGGGTGCTCGGCCTCCGCTACCTGTGGCGGTTCAAGATCCGGAACCGCCACATCCTCACGCACGGCATGGTGTTCGTGGCGCGGGGGGCGGAGGTCACCTGCCGGCGCGGCCTGGGCCACCTGGAGCTCGGCCGGTGGGTGTGGATCGGCACGGGGAACGCCATCCGGTGCCACGAGGGGTTCATGCGCATCGGGGACAAGACCGTGTTCGGCTCGAACGTCACCGTCGACGGCTACCTCGACGTCGACATCGGTCCGGAGTGTCTGATCGCGGAGGGGGCCTTCGTCACGGACTTCGACCACGAGTACCGCGACCCGGGCGTGGCGATCCGACGGCAGGGGATCGTGAAGTCGAGGACGACCATCGGCGGGGACTGCTGGATCGGGTACGGCGCGACCATCCTCCGGGGATCGAAGGTGGGCCGGGGCTCGGTCGTCGGCGCGAGATCCCTCGTCAGGGGCGAGGTGCCGTCATACTCCGTGGTGGCGGGAACCCCGGCCCGCGTCGTGAGGAGGAGAGGGTGAAGGTCAGGAAGGCCACCGCAGAGGACGTGCCCGAGCTCGTCGCGATGTTCCAGGAGCTCGACCGGATGCAGCGCGACTGGCGCGTGTTCACGCCGCGTCCCGGGTTCTACGACGAGGTCGCGGTCAAGTACCGCGAGTCGCTCGACGCACCGGACCGGCTCCTCGTCGTCGCGGAGGAGGACGGCGAGGTCGTGGGCATGGCCTACGGCGAGGTCCGGGTGCCGTCCCGGTTCTCCGACGAGCGTTCCTTCGAGATCTCTGGCGTGATGGTCCGCGCGGACCACCGGGGCCGCGGCGTCGGCCGGGCCCTGGCCGAGGAGGCCGCTCGCTTCGCCGAGGAGCTCGGGATCGACTGGATGGAGCTCAAGATCTTCTGGCCCAATGAGCAGGCCATGGGGTTCTGGCGGACCCTCGGGTTCACGCCGCGCGTGGTCCAGGTGACGGCGCAGGCCGGCCGGGTCCTGCGCGACGCGGCGGACCCCTTCGCCGAGACCGGCTGAGCGGCCGCCCGATCCGGGAATCCCGCGGAAATCCGGGGAATCCGTGCCCGGGAATGAACGGGTTGGCCCCCGCGTTCGTATCTCTCGATGAACGCCGTCGGGTGACGGCCGATCGAGGGAAGCGCCATGAGAGACGGTTCAGAGGAGTACCGGGGCAATCGGGTCCGTGAGCTGCCGCGGAAGAACCGGACCTACCCCGGGGGCAGGGTGTGCGGCTACGACGGGTGCGGGACCAAGCTCTCCGTCTACAACAAGTCGCAGCTGTGCTGGCAGCACGAGCCGGTGCGTCCGTATTTCGAACGCGGTCGCCGCAAGCGCGACGCCGCTTGACGCGATCGACAACCGAAGACGTCCGCGAGCGAGGTCGGCCCCTCTCCGCCTTGCCGAACACGGAGCCCTTCCCGGTGTCGGGAGGGGCTCCCGGCTTTCTCCCATCGGTTCCTACACTGGGCGTCGTGGCTCCGGACACGAGGGACGAGGCGAGGCGGTGGTTCGACCGCCGGGCCCGCGGCTACGAGACGGGCTCCACCTCGCGGTGGCGCGACCCGGTCCAGCGGGCCACCCTCGAGGCGCTCCACCTCGGACCCGCGGACCGCGTGCTCGACGTAGGGTGCGGGACCGGTGCCGCGTCGCGCTCGGCCGCCCGGGTGGCCGGGTCCGTGGTAGGGGTCGACCTGGCCCCCGAGATGATCCGGCAGGCGCAGTCGCTCGCCGGCGGCGAGCCGAACCTGCGGTTCGAGGTGGCCGACGCCACGCAGCTGCCGTTCGCGGACGGCTCGTTCACCGCGGTCCTGTGCTCCAACTCGCTCCACCATCACCCGGATCCCGCCCGCAGCGTGGGGGAGATGGCCCGGGTGCTCGGGCCCGGCGGCCGGGTCGCGATCGGCGACGCGTGCTCCGACCTGTGGACCGCGCGGGTCGCCGACTGGTTCCTCCGCCGGTTCGAACCGGGACACGTCCGCCTGTACCGCGCCGCCGAGCTCGCGTCGTTCGTCCGCGGGGCGGGGTTCGTGGACGGCGAGCTGCGGACGCTCGCCGAGGGCGGGTTCGCGATCCTCCGCGGGAGGAGGCCCGACCCGAGGGCGACGGGGTGGAGGGTTCGGACTAGGACCAAGGGCCGTATCAAGGCTGTCCCGAACCCGTCCGATCACGGGAGAGACCGCTCCCCCCAGAGCGCCCCTACCGCCGATGTCGAACTCGACCTCCGGGCCTCCCCTGATGGAGGCCGACTGTCCGTTCTGCGAGCGCCGGGTACTCGTTTACGAGGACCCACCCCGGTGCCCGCTGTGCGCCTGCCCCATCGAGACGAACCGCATGTCGCCGTTCGTCGTGCCGGGAGAGACGGCGGGGGCGTAGCCGCTGCACTACTCGAGCGGCGGCCAGCCCTTGGCTTCGCGCTCGGCGGAGATGCGGGTGGCGATCTCCCTGGCCTCGGCGAGATGCGCCCGATCGACGAACATCCGCACGCCCCACTCCCACAGGCTGGCCATGATGCCGGGCTCCTTGTACCACCACACGATGTGGCGTTCCTCGAGCTCGGCGGCGACGAGGTTGGCGGTCTCGCGACTGTACTTCCCGAGGTAGACCGTGGAGACGTCGTCGGTCACGCGTTCACGGTACTCCCCAAACATGCGGCTTACGTCCGCGGTCCGCACGCGGCGCCGACGAACACCCGCAGGGCGATGAGCCGGCGGACGTCGAGCAGCGATTCCACGCACACCGGCGTCCCCGGCCGCACGAGCCGCGCGTCCGACTCGGCCATCGACTCGAACCGCCCCTCGTGCAGGACGAAGAACTTCGTCGTCCCTTCGGCCAGCCGGTGGACGACGGCCTTCGAGCCGCTCCCCTCCACGATCGTGATGCGGGATGGCGAGACGGCGACGGCCTGCCCGGACACCCACACGAGCGCCCCCTGGCTGGGAACGATCGACGGGACGCCGGATGACGGGCGGGGGAGCTGCTGCACGACCGGCGTCGGGTGGCTGCAGCCGGCCATCGTCGTGACGGCCACGAGGAACACGAGGGCAGCGACCGACGGCCGCCGCCCCGTCGGCCGGCCGCTCAGCCCTTGCGCGAGCGGATCGCGTCGGTGAGCGCGGGAACGATCTTGAGCGCGTCCCCGACGATGCCCAGGTCGGCGACCTTGAAGATCGGGGCCTCGGCGTCCTTGTTGATCGCGATGATCCGCTTCGACTCCTTCATACCGACCAGGTGCTGGATGGCGCCGGAGATGCCGACCGCGATGTAGACGTCGGGCTTCACGGTCTTGCCGGTCTGGCCGACCTGATAGTTGTACGGAACCCAGCCGGAGTCCACCACCGCGCGCGTCGCGCCCACCGCGGCGCCCCCGATGGCCCCGGCCAGGTCGTCGAGCAACTTGAAGTTGTCCGGCTCCTGAAGCCCGCGGCCCCCGGCGATCACGACCTTGGCGTCCTCCAGCTTCGGCCCGCTCGCCTCCTCCTCGTGCCGTTCGACGCGGTGGGCCTGCCTGAGGTCGTCCGGGATCTGGACCTCGACGGGGACCAGGTTCGCGGAGCCCTCGCCGGCCGGCTGGGGCTCCGTCGCCTTCGGCCGCATCATGACGAGCTTCGGGTCCGGCCCGGAGAGCTCGACCCGGGCGATCTGCGTACCGCCGAAGATCTGCGTCTCGGCCGCATCGGGGCCGGTGACGTCGTTGGCGTTCGACATCAGGGTCGAACCCGTCAACGCCTGCAGGTGCCCGGCCACGTCCCGCGCGTCGTAGGACTGCGAGAACAGGATCAGGTTGGGCTGGTGCTCCCCGATGAGATGGTGGAGCGCGTGCGCCGCGGCCGTGCCGAGCGTGTCCGCGTACACCTGGTCGTCGCTCGCGTACGTCGCCGCGGCGCCGTATTCGCCGAGCGTCCCGGCGGCGTCGGACGCGCCCGGTCCCAGGGCCACCGCCTCGACCTGATCGGCGATCGACCGGGCCTTCGTCAGCAGCTCGAGCGCGCTCGGCTCCACCTTGCCGGGGCGAACCTCCGCGAAGACCCACACCTTGGCCATGGCTAGATCACCTTCGCTTCCTGCAGGAACGCCGCGATCCGCTCGCCGGCCGAGCCGTCGTCCTCGACGATCTCGCCGGGCCCCTTCTCTGCGGCGGCCTCGACGGCGCCGACCCTCTGCGTCGACGTGACGTCGCCGGCGGACAGACCGAGGTCGCCGATCCCGTACCGCTCGACCGGCTTCTGCTTCGCCTGCATGATCCCCTTGAGCGTCGGGTACCGGGGCTCGGTCGCGCCGGACGTCACCGTGAGCACCACTGGGAGATTCGCCTCGACCACGTCGTAGCCGAGCTCGGTCTGGCGTTCGACCTTCACCTTGCCGTCGGCCACCTCGAGCTTGCGGGCGAACGTGACGCTCGGAACGCCGAGGAGGCCGGCGAGCGTCATCGGGAGCGTCCCGGTGTAGCCGTCCGTCGATTCCACGCCGCAGATGACGACGTCGAACTCCGATCGCTTGATCGCGGCGGCCAGCACGCGGGCGGTGACCAGCGCGTCGGCGCCGCGGAGCCCGCCGTCGCTCACCAGGATGGCCTTGTGGGCGCCCATGGACAGCGCCTTCCGAACGCCCGCGAGGGCCGCCTCCGGGCCCATCGAGACGATCGTGACCTCGCCGCCCTGCGCCTCCGCCAGCTGCAGGCCGGCCTCCACGCCGAACTCGTCGCCGGGGTCCAGCGCGCCCTCGACGCCCTCCCGCTTCAGCAGGAAGTCGTCGCCGAGCTCGGGGACCCCATTGGGGTTCGGCACGTACTTCGCCAGCACGACCACGTTCATGAGCATCTGTCCTTCGCGCTCGGGGGAACTGCGGGCGAAGTCTACCGTCGTCCGGTTCCGCCAACCGCCCGGGGGGCCCTCCCAGGTGGGGGCCGTCCGGCCCGTGCCCTTGTCCCCGGCCGCCGCCGGGGCGCGTGCTAGCCTCGATCGTCGATGGCCGGATCGGTCCTGGTGGCGATGTCCGGGGGCGTGGACTCCTCGGTGGCGGCGTGCCTGCTCGCGGAGCGGGGGTACGAGGTCCTGGGCTCGCACATGCGCCTCGTCCACACCGACGGGGTCGACCACGGGTGCTGCGGGCCGTCCGCCGAGCGCGACGCCCGCGAGGTGGCGGCGATCGGGGGTTTCCCGTTCGAGGTGGTCGACCTGTCCGCGACCTTCGACGCGACGGTCGTCGCCGACTTCGTCGACGAGCACGTCGCCGGGCGGACGCCCAACCCGTGCTCGCGGTGCAACGAGCAGATCAAGTTCGGGGCGTTCCTGGACCGGGCGGATGCCCTCGGCGTCGACTTCGTCGCCACCGGCCACTACGTGCGCACCGTGCGCGAGGGCGACCGGTGGCGGCTGCTCCGCGGGACGGACGCGTCGAAAGACCAGTCGTACATGCTCCACGCGCTCGGCCAGCGGGAGCTGGCGCGGTCGCTGTTCCCCGTCGGGTCGTGGCCGAAGCCCGTCACCCGGGAGCACGCGCGGCGATTGGGCCTGCCGGTGGCCTCGAAGCCGGACTCGCAGGAGGTGTGCTTCCTGCCGGGAACCGACCACACGGCATTCCTGGCCGAACGGGCGCCGGCGCTGGTCCGGACCGGCGAGGTGGTCGACCCGGACGGCCGCGTCCTGGGTGAGCACGAGGGGTCGTTCCGGTTCACCGTCGGGCAGCGCAAGGGGACGGGAGTGTCGCTCGGCCGACGTGCGTACGTGGTGGACGTCGACCACGACGCGAACCGCGTCGTGGTCGGGCCCGCGGAGCTGCTCAGCCGCCGCTCGGTCGACGCCGACCGGGCGACGTGGGTCCCCGGCCGCCCGCCGGCGGACGGGCCGTTCGAGTGCGAGGTCCAGGTCCGGTACCGGGGCGCACCCGTGCCGGCCGTGGTGGAGCCCTCCCGGGGCGGTCGCCTCCGGGTGGAGTTCCGATCCCCGGTCCGCGCCGTCGCCCCGGGCCAAAGCCTCGTCTGCTACCAGGGCGACGAGCTCCTCGGCGGGGCTCGCATCCTGCAGACTCACCGGTAGCCGCTCCATGTCTCGGGACGGTGGGCACCCGGTCTTCGCCTGGTGCTACGAGCGGATGGCGCGGGCCGAGGAACGAGCCGGCATGGCCGCGATCCGCCGGGACCTCCTGGCCGGGGCGACCGGCCGGGTCCTCGAGATCGGAGCCGGGACCGGGCTGAACTTTCGGCACTACCCGTCCGCGGTGACGGAGGTGGTGGCGACCGAGCCCGACCCGCACATGCTCCGACGGGCCCGGTCCGGGGCCGGCGACGCGCAGGGCCCGGTGGAAGTGGTCCAGGCCGCCGCGGAGTCGCTGCCGTTCGACGACGACGGGTTCGACACGGCGGTTGCCACGCTGGTCCTGTGCAACGTGCAGGACCCACCGGCCGCGCTCGGCGAGCTCCGGCGCGTGCTGCGCCCCGGCGGCAGGCTCCTGTTCTTCGAGCACGTCCGCTCGGAGCGTCCGGCCCACGCCCGCTGGCAGGACCGTCTGGAGCGCCCCTGGGGGTGGGTCGCCGGGGGCTGCCACCCCAACCGCGACTCGGTCGCGGCGCTCGAGCGAGCCGGGTACCGGCTGGAGGGGCTCCGGCGGTTCCCGTTCGGCCCTCCGTCGCTCACGCGACCCCACGTGGCCGGGGCCGCGACCCCCTGAAACGGTCGCCCGGCGCACGGTGAGTCCGGTACGATCCGCCGGCCGGTCGAGGGACCGGTCATCGAGTCAAGGGAGGACCGAGCATGGCCGATCACCCCAACGCCGAGTTCGTCCGGCAGGGCTACAACGCGTTCATCGCCGGCGACATGGAATGGCTGAACGAGCACTTCCACGACACGATCGTTTGGCACGACCCGGGCGACAACCAGTTCTCGGGCGACCACAGCGGCCGGGATGAGGTGTTCGCCCACTTCGCGAAGCTCGTGGCGTACGCGACGCCCGAGTTCGACATCCACGACGTCGTGGCGAACGACGACCACGCGGTCGCGCTCGTGACGATCACGTCGACCAAGACGGACGGCAGCGGGGATTCGTTCACGAACAGGTTCGTGCACGTGTTCCACGTGTCGAGCGGCGACGAGCCGCGGGTGCTCGAGGCCTGGATCATGAACGAGGACCAGGCTGGCGCAGACGCGTTCCTCGGCAAAGGCTAGCCCGCACCGGTTCTGCTGCAGCGCCCCCCGGCGGTGTCGGGGGGCGCCGCTATGATCGGCCGGACGACGGGCCCGGGAGCCCGCCGCGGGAGGCCGCTGCGAGTGCCGTTGCTCAAGAAGAAGCCCCAGTCGTTCACGCTGCAGATCCAGGAATTCGTCCTGCGGGTGCACGCGCCGCTCGAGCTGTACGAGGAATCGCGGGCCGCGGCGCTGTCGATGTGGGAGCAGCTGCAGTCGTACTCGGTGCGCAACCCGGCGTTCCGGACGAGCAAGCGGCCGGTGGAGGTGCCCGACGACGCGCCGCCCGTCGCCCGGGAGATGGCCGCCGTCGCGTCTGCCGCCGGCGTCGGGCCGGTGTTCACCGTGCAGGGCGCGCTGATCGACCACGTGGGGCGGTATCTCGCCCGAAACGTCCACGAGGTCCTGGTGTCCTCCGGCGGTGACCACTTCATCCAGTCCCGCAAGCGGCTGAAGCTGCCGGTGAGCCACGGGCTGGACGGCGGCGGGCTGTCGGTCATCGTCGACCCCACCCGGGGCCCGGCCGGCGTGTCGACGACGCTCGGCAAGGGCGGCCTGCCGGCCGACACCGTGGACGGCCTCGCCGTGGTGGCCGTCTCCTGCGCGCTGGCGGACGCGGCCGCCGCCGCCGCTATGGCCATCCTGGCCCGCCACGACTCCTTCCAGCGGGCGCTCGCATACCTGCAGGCGATCGAGGGGGTGACGGGGGCGGTGGTGGTCGAGGGCGAACGCATCGGCGTGACCGGAGGCGTCGAGGTGGCCGCGTGACGCCCCCCACGGCGAGGTCCGCCCGGTCTGCCGAGGACCGCCGCCTGGCCGCGGGGAAGCTCCGCGTGGAGGAGCTCCGCGAGCAGCTCAACCACCACTCGTACCGCTACCACGTGCTGGACGACCCGGAGGTTTCCGACGCCGAGTACGACGAGCTCATTCGCGAGCTCCGGGGGCTCGAGGACGAGTTCCCCGAGCTGATCACGCCGGACAGCCCGACGCAGCGGGTCGGCGGACCACCGGCAGACCTGTTCGCGCCGGTGCAGCATCGCGCCCGGATGATGTCGCTCGACAACGCGTTCGGCCGCGAGGAGCTCGAGGCCTGGGGCGCGCGCGTCGAGCGCATCGTCGGCCCGGGCGCGGCCCGGTTCGCCTGTGAGCTGAAGATCGACGGTGTCGCGGTCGCCCTCACGTACGAGGACGGCGTGTACGTCCGGGGTGCCACGCGCGGCGACGGATTGACGGGCGAGGACATCACGTCGAACATCCGCACGGTCCGGGCGGTGCCCCAGCGGCTCCGCGTCGCCCACCCACCGGCGGTGCTCGAGGTCCGCGGCGAGATGTACCTGCCGGTGAAGGCGTTCGAACGGCTGAACGATCAGCTGCTGGAGGCCGGCGGGAAGGCGTTCGCCAACCCGCGGAACTCGGCGGCCGGATCGCTCCGGCAGAAGGACCCTCGCGTGACGGCGTCGCGGCCGCTGAAGCTCTGGGTGCACGGGCTCGGCCGCGCGGAGGGGATGCGGTTCGAGTCGCACAGCGGCTCGCTCGCGTGGCTCCGCGAGGCGGGGCTGCCGGTCGACCCGCACCTCGAGGTGGTCGGATCCCTCGACGAGGTGTTCGCCTTCACGCAGCGGTGGCAGGAGCACCGCCACTCGATCGACTACGAGATCGACGGCGTGGTGGTGAAGGTCGACCAGATCGCGCTGCAGGAGGAGCTCGGCGCGACCTCGCACGCGCCGCGGTGGGCGATCGCGTACAAGTTCCCGCCCGAGGAGCGCACCACGCTGCTGCGCGCCATCGAGGTCCACACCGGGCGGACCGGCATCGTGACGCCGTTCGCCCGCCTGGAGCCGGTGTTCGTGTCGGGCGTGACGGTGACCACCGCCACGCTGCACAACGAGGACGAGGTCAAGCGCAAGGACGTTCGGGTGGGCGACACCGTCGTCGTCCGGCGGGCCGGCGACGTGATCCCGGAGGTCGTCGGCCCGGTTCTGTCGAAGCGCAAGAGGGGTGCACGGGCGTGGAGGTTCCCGAAGGCGTGCCAGTCGTGCGGGACGCCGCTGCTTCGCGAGGAGGGCGGGGCGTACTGGCGGTGCCCGAACAAGCGGGGCTGCCCGCTGCAGAACGTCGAGTGGCTGTTCGCGTTCGCCTCACGGGGCGCGATGGACATCGAGGGGCTCGGGTACGTCACGGGGACGGCCCTGCTCGACCTGGGCTGGGTGTCCGACCCCGCCGACGTGTTCTCGCTCACGGCCGAACAGCTCGCGCAGGTGCCGGGGTTCGCGGACAAGAAGATCGAGAACCTTCTCGCGGCGATCGAGGCGGCGAAGGATCGTCCGATCTGGCGCCTGCTGACCGCGCTGAACATCCGCCACGTGGGGTCGACGGTGGCCCGGCTGCTGGCGCAGGCGTTCGTGTCGATGGATGCGCTCGCGACCGCCGCCGAGGAGGACGTTGCGGCGGTCGAGGGCGTCGGGCCGATCATCGCGGCGAGCGTCGTGGCGTGGTTCGCAGACGACCACAACCGGGCGCTGCTCGCCAAGCTGAAGGAACGCGGCGTTCGCATGGCCGATCCCGAACCCGAACCCGTCGCCGAGGGTCCGCTCACGGGGAAGACGCTGGTGCTGACCGGCGGGCTGGCGCAGCTCTCGCGGGACGAGGCGACGCGCCTGGCCGAGGAGGCCGGCGGCAAGGTCACCTCCGGCGTGAGCAAGAAGACGGACTTCGTGGTGGCCGGGGAGAGCCCGGGCTCGAAGCTCGCCAAGGCCGAGCAGCTCGGCGTCGAGGTCATCGACGAGGATGAGTTCCTCCGCCGCGTCGGTCGCTGAGCCCCTCTGTGAACTCGTGCTAGCCACGATGGCTCCGGGGGTCGCGGCGTGGCACCATCACGCTGTGCGGACGCGCCGGACGGTGCTGATCGTCGACGACCATGCGGGGTTCCGACATGCTGCGCGGGCCCTGCTCGAAGCCGCGGGCTTCGAGGTCGTCGGCGAGGCCGCAGACGGGAGCGGGGCGCTCGAAGGGGTTGGAACGCTCCACCCGGACATCGTCGTGCTCGACATCCAGCTCGCCACCGGGCTCGACGGGTTCGACGTCGCCGAGCGGCTGGCCGAGACCGCCCAGGCCCCGGCCGTGGTGCTCGTCTCCAGCCGTGACGCGGACGCATACGGTCCGCGGCTGGCCGAGGCGCGAGCGCTGGGGTTCATCCCGAAGAGCGGCCTGTCCGGGGAGGCGCTCGCCGCGCTGGTGGAATGACCGATCGCCCGGGGCCCCCTCCGCGTTGGCTCCTGCTGGCCGCGGCGGCCCTCGGGATCGTCCTCGGAATCGCCGCGGAACGGTCGGCGACCGGGTTCGGGCACCCCTGGACGTGGATCCCCGACCTGGCCGTCGGTTGGACGTTCGTCGCGTGCGGCCTGGTGGCGTGGGGCCGGCGCCCGGCGAGTCGTTCCGGCCTGCTGATGCTGGCGACCGGCGCCGCCTGGTTCCTGCCGAACTTCGGCCCGTCGTCGGTCGCGGCGGTGGCCTGGGTGGCCGATCGGAGCCTGTTCCTCTACCGCGGGCCGCTGATCCACCTGCTGCTCACGTTCCCCAAGGGACGGACGGAGTCCCGGCTGACGCGGGTCGCCGTGATCGTGGGGTACGGGATCGCGCTCACGACGGCGGTCTGGCGAAGCGACCCCGCCGCCATCGTCCTTGCCGCGCTGCTGGTCGCGATCGGCCTCATGGAGTACCGGCGTGCGGTCGGACCGGCCCGGAGGGCCCGACTATGGGCGCTCCGGGCTGACGTCCTCACGGCGCTCGCGCTGGGTGGCGGGGCGGTCGCGCGCATCATCGTGCCGAACGAAGGCGCCGTCGATCCGTCGCACCTGGTGTTCGAGATCGCGCTGTGCATCCTGGCCGTCGGCCTGCTCGTCGTTCTGCTCGCCGCGCCCTGGGAGCGGGCGGCCGTCACCGACCTGGTGGTCGAGATGGGCGAGGCGCGGTCGGACGGCCTGCGCGACGAACTGGCCAGGGCGCTCGGCGACCCCAGCCTCGAGGTGGGGTACCGGGTTCCAGGCGCCGACATGCTAGTGGACGCGCAAGCCCGGCCGTTGGCGCCGCCCGAGGCGGGCACGGAGCGTGCCGTGACTGCCATCCGCCACGGCGAGCAGGAGGTCGCGGTCCTCGTCCACGACCGTTCGGTGCTGGACGATCCCGGGCTGCTGGAGGCCGTCGCCGCGGCCGCGCGCCTCGCCGCGTCGAACGCCCGCCTCCAGGCCGAGGTCCGGGCCCGGATCGTGGAGCTGGCCGCGTCGCGCCGCAGGCTGCTCGATGCGGGGGACGAGGAGCGGCGTCGGCTCGAACGGCGGTTGCACGAAGGAGCGGAGCAGCGCCTCGAGCACCTCGCCGTAACCGTCGAGCGGGTGCGCGAGGAGGTCACCGGCCCGGAGACCGTCGAGCGCCTCGACGCCGCCAGGGCCGAGCTGCGGCAGACCCGGGAGGACCTCGAACGTCTGGGACGCGGGCTCCACCCGCGCGAGCTGAGCGAGCTCGGACTCGAGGGCGCAATCCGGGCGATCGCCGAACGAGCGACGGTTCGCGTGTCGGTGGGCGTTCGTGTCGCCGACATGGACCCAGCCGTCGAGGCCGCCGCCTACTACCTGGTGGCGGAGGCCCTCACCAACATCTCCAAGCACGCTTCGGCCACTTCCGCCGCGGTCTCGGTCGCCTCGTCCGACGGCCACCTCACCGTCGAGGTGACCGACGACGGCGTGGGCGGCGCGGACGGCGCACGGGGGTCCGGCCTCCGGGGGCTCGTCGACCGGATCGAGACGCTCGGCGGTTCGATCGCGGTCGAGAGTCCGGGCGGCGAGGGCACACGCCTCGCCGCCCGGATCCCGCTGCATCCCGCCGAAACGGCCTGACCTACGAGACCCGCGTGAACGGGAAGCTCGCGTAGATCGTCGTCCCGACCGCCGATTGCTCGACGCACTCGGGCACGCCCTCATACGGAGCCGCGATCCGGAGCCGGAGCGTGTCGCCGCTGAAGGTCACGCGGTACGTCCCGGTGCACCCCGGTTGCGAGAGCGTCACGGTGTCGCCGTCGATGGCGTAGCTGTTCGCATCCCCACCGACGAAGGATCCGCCGTCGTCGCTCTCGAGCTGCTGGACGGCTCCGTTCGCGAACACGAGCCGGAAGACCACAGACTGTGGGTCTTCCCCTTCGAAGCCGTAGAACGCGTGGCCGTCGTTCTCCGTTCCACCCGCCTCGACGAACGCGTGAACGAAGTCGCTCTCGGAGATCGAGGCGGTCTCCCACGTTCCCTGGATGTCCGCCGAGAGGTCCTGGACCCGCGTGTACGGGAATGACCCGTAGATCGCCGCGCCGTACGGCGCGTCCTCCGAACACCCCGGGGACGCGGAGGTGAATCGCATCCGCAGCGAGTCGCCGTCGAGCGCCGCAGACAGCGTGGCCGTGCAGGGCCCCGCCACGACGGTGATCACATCACCGTCGACCGAGTAGCTGGCGGACGACCCGTGGAGGAACGGTCTCCCGTCCCCGCTCTCGTACTGATCCAGGGCTCCGTTCGAGAACACCAGCCGGAAGCGTGCGGACTGCGTGGCCCCGTCCCCGAGCTGCGCGAAGAATTCGTGCCCCTGCGCCTCGGACCCACCGCCAGCGACGACGGCATGCACGACGTTCCCCTCGGAGAGCGGTCCCGTTTCCCACGTCCCCTGCAACGGATCGTCGGCGGGCGGCTGGGCGCTCGCGGCATCGCAGTCGGCTGGGATCTGCAGCGCCGGCGCCGACGGCATCGCGGTCTTCTTCGACTGGATCTGGTCGATGAACGCCTTCGTCTGGGCGTCCTGCTCGAGATCCGCGTAGACGGGATCGAACGCCTGCCGGAGTGACGTCAGATCCGCATCGGATGCCTCCGCGAAGCGCCCGCCCCGGGTGCAGGCCTGCTGGAGGAGGTCCTGGTCGCGGTCGACGAGCGCGGTGGAATGCGCCGCTGCGTCCTTCGCGGCCTGTTCGACCCATCCACGCTGCTCGCTCGAGAGGCGGGACATGCTGGCCGGGTTCGCGATGAGGGCGATCGTCATCGGCCAGAGGTTCACGTTCGCCGTGACGTACGGGTAGTTCGTCACGTAGTTGTCGATGTACGGCCGGAGGTTGCGCTCGCCGGCCGTGTACTCCTCGCCGCTGAATCCGTCGTCGGTGGGTGTGGCGCCGGTCGCCTCGACCGCGGCCTTCTCGCCGTTCGACCGGAACACGTTGAAGGTCTGCCCCTTCCAGTCGGAAGGCGAAAGGAGCGGGCCGTCCTGCGCCATCGGCTTGCGCAGGCCGTCGGCGAGCACGGCCAGGCCGGTCACGTGCAGCGGGTCGAGGCCCTTCAGCATCTCCGACGGGATGGAGCTCGTGACGACCGCCTGCTCCAGCGGGTAGCTGTCGATGAGCATGGGGGCCGCCTGGAACGAGTTCACGCCCATGGTGTCGAAGATCCGCGTCCCGACCCACCCCAGGTCCGCCTTGCCGGCCGCCACGTCCTGCACGACATGCTGCTCGAAGCCCGGCTGCTGGTGCCCCCAGTTCTGGACGTCTGAGACGGTCACGTCCCCGCCGGACAGCTCCTTGACCCGGTCGATGAAGTACCCCAGTGCCGGCGTGAACGCGAGGTTGCCGTTCCCGTCCGCGAACTTGAGCACCACCGGCGCCGACGAGCCGCCGGACTTGCTGCCCCCGCTGGAACACGCGGCGGCGACCACGGCCACGACGGCCACGAGCACCACCGCCAGCCGGTTCCGTCTCCTGCGCATGCCTCCCCCTCTCGGTGAGATGGTGCCATCACGCTCGAGTTGCGTCGAGACCTGCGCCGCTGCGATCACGCCGTCCATCACTCGCCTCCGATCGTCGGTTCCTGTGTGATGGGGGACCGGTCATCCCGTCGGCCTTGGACGCTAGTGAGGGGCATGGCCGCGGCACATCGGGGCGGTCTCGACACTTGGACGCCGCCGGCGTCGGTGCTCGCGCGGTGACGATGCTGGTGCCACCACGGATGCGGCGGGCGGGGCGATGTCAGAATCCGCTCGTGGCGACGCAGTCCGTACGAAGGGCGAACGTCCCGTGGATCGCCGCCGGTGCGGCCGGTCTGGTGTGCGCGCTCGCCGCCCTGGCCGTCGCCGTCGGCCCGGGCGAGTTCACCACGTTCGCGGCCCGCACTCCCGCGCTCGCCACCGTGGCCGGGCTCGGGCTGTTCGGGGCGGGCGTCGCCGCCGCGTTCGGACCCCTCGGGCGGCGGACCGGCGGCCTGTTCCTGATCGCCGGTGCCCTCTGGTTCGCGCCGGTCTGGGTCGGGTGGAGCGACGGGCCGCCGGTGATCCGGGGACTCGGAGCGCTGGCCATCCCGATCCTGGTCCCGGTGGTCGTGCACCTGGTCACGACCTACCCGGGCGGGCGGGTCCGATCGACGTGGGTGCGCGCCCTCCTCGCCGTCCTGTACGCCGAGGCCGCGCTCTCCGCAGTGATGCACGCGCTGTTCCGCGATCCGCTGCGGGACGCGAACTGCTGGGACAACTGCACCTCGAACGCCTTTCTCGTCCATCCGTCGCCGGCCCTCGTTCACGCGATCGACGTGATGGACCGGTGTGTCGTCGCCGGTGCGGGGGTCGTCCTCGCGGCGCTGTGCCTTCGGCGGCTCTGGGTGGCTACGGGCCCGGGGCGCCGTGCCGTATGGCCGATCATCGCCGGCGGGGTGGTGGTCGGGGCGGCCTTCGCCGCACGCTCGGCTGCCCTGGCGAACGGTTCGGAACGGCCGGCCGACGGCGTGTTCCGCGCGATCTTCCTTGCGCTCGCCGCCGGCCTGATCCTCGTGGCCGCCGGGCCGATCCTGGCCTGGTTCCGTGCCCGGATGCAGCGGCGCGCCGTCGGGCGGATCGTCGCCGACCTCGGCGAGGCGCCCGAGCCCGGTTCGCTGCAGGCGGCCCTGGCCCGTGCGGTCGGCGATCCCGGCCTCGCGATCGCGTACTGGGTGCCGTCGTCGTCGCGGTTCGTGGACGCCCGGGGCCGCGCGGTCCCGACGCCGCACGCCGAGGCCGGGAGCGGCCTCACCACCCTGGTCCGCGACGGGCGGACGCTCGCGACGATCGCCCACGGAGCGCCCACGGCCGACGTCGAGCGGGGGCTCGGCGCGGCGGTTCGCCTCGCCCTCGAGAACGAACGCCTGCAGGCGGAGGCACTCAGCCGGGCCGAGGATATCCGGGCGTCCCGGGCCCGCATCGTCGGGGCCGGCGACGCCGAGCGGCGGCGGCTGGAGCGCGACCTCCACGACGGCGCGCAGCAGCGGCTGCTGGCGCTGTCGTACCACCTGCGGCTGGCCCGGGCGGCGGCGATGACCGACGGCGACGAGGGGTCCGCAGCGCTCCTCGCCGAGGCGACCGACGAGGCGCTCCTGGCGCTCGCCGAGCTGCGCGGGGTCGCGCACGGCATCTTCCCGGCGATCCTCGCCGAGGCGGGCCTGGGGCCGGCCCTGGCGACCCTGGCGGATTCGGCCCGCGTCCCCGTGGAGCTCGACGTCGAGGTGGACGGCCGGTGCCCGACCGAGGCGGAGACGGCCGCCTACGTCGTCGTCGCGGAGGCCGTCGAGGACGCGGCAGCCCGCGGCGCCACCGGGACTGACGTCGCGGTCGAACGCGACGGCGACCGCTTGGTGATCCGGATCGCAGACGACGGCGAGCCGCGGACCACCCGCTTGCTCCACGTGGCCGACCGGGTCGGCGCGCTCGGTGGCGCGGTCGACGTCGGACCTCGCATGCTTCGCGCGGAGATCCCATGCGCGTAGTGGTCGCCGAGGACGTCATGCTGACCCGGGAGGGCATCGTCCGCCTGCTGACCGACGCCGGCGTCGAGGTGGTCGGCGAGTCCGAGGACGCGGACGGCCTGCTGGCCGACGTCGCCCGAACCACCCCGGACGTCGCCGTCGTCGACATCCGGATGCCGCCGACCCATACGGACGAGGGTCTGGTGGCGGCGCAGCGGATCCACGCGGACCACCCGGAGACCGGCGTCCTCGTGCTCTCTCACTACGTCGAACCCGCCTACGCGATGCGCCTGATCGAGGAGCACCCGGAGCGCGTCGGCTACCTCCTCAAGGAACGGGTCTTCGACGTGGCCATCCTCGTCGACGCGCTCCGCCGGATCGTGGACGGCGAGACGGTCATCGACCCCACGATCGTCGCCCAGCTGCTGGGCCGGCGACGCCGGAACGACCCGGTCGCGTCGCTCACGGATCGCGAGCGGGAGGTCCTCGGGCTCGTCGCCGAGGGCATGTCGAACCAGGCGATCGCCGCGCGACTGGTCGTCACGGAGCGAACCGTCGAGGCCCACATCTCGGCGATCTTCCAGAAGCTCGGGCTGACCGAGTCGCCGGACCAGCATCGCCGTGTGCTCGCCGTCCTGACGTTCCTGCGGGCCTGACCGGGAGGGGCTCGGCTGCCTTCTTTGTAAGTTGCGTATTGCGTTAGGATCGGCTTAAATTCCGTGTTCGGATCATGGATGCGGCGCTCCGGGCGATCAGCGAGCCGACGAGGCGGGAGATCCTTCGGCTGGTGTGGGAGGGCGAGCGCACGGCCGGCGACATCGCCTCGCACTTCGACGTCACGCGCGCGGCGGTGTCGCAACACCTCCGGGTCCTTCGCGAGGCCGACCTGGTGACCGAGCGGCGGGAGGGGACCCGCCGGCTGTACCGGGCCAGGCCCGAGCGGATCGAGGAGGTCCGGGCTTGGCTCGACGACTACTGGACGACCGGCCTCGAGCAGCTCAAGGGCGCGGCCGAGTGGGACGAGCGCGGGAGGAGGCGCCGTGGGCCAACGCGAACCACTCCCTGAGCCGGGGCCGGCGGGTCCCACGTCCGGCGACCTCGTCCGCGAGATCCGGATCGAGGCGCCGCCTGAGGCGGTGTTCCCCTTCTTCACGGACCCGGCGCAGTACGTGCGGTGGAAGGGCCGCTCGGCCGAGCTCGACCCGGTGCCGGGCGGCACGTACCGCGTCGACATCGACGGCGACGTGGTGGCGGGGGCGTTTGTCGAGGTGGACCCGCCCCGGCGCGTGGTGTTCACGTGGGGCTGGGAGGGCGGACCGCTGGCGCCCGGCTCGACGACGGTGGAGGTCGACCTGGAGCCCGACGGCGACGGGACGCTCGTCCGGCTGACCCATCGTGGGCTGCCGGAGGAGGCCCGTCCGGAGCACGGAGCCGGGTGGGACCACTTCCTGCCGCGGCTGGCCGTGGTGGCGGCGGGCGGCGATCCGGGGCCGGACCCCTGGACCGCCGTGAGCGGTTCCTGAGTGGCCCGCGCGGCGGGCGCAGAAAGGGGGAGTTCGGATGTCGGTGGAGGAGAACAAGGCGACCGTCCGGGCGGTGGAGGAGGCCTGGGACTCCCAGGATCTCGACGCCCTCGATCAGTACTTCGCGGACGACTTCGACAACAGCGAGTCGGGGATGCCGGGTCTTCCCGGCGGCCTCGCGGGCGCGAAGATGGCCCATCAGGGCGTCATGCAGGCCTTCCCGGACCGGAAGGTCGCGATCGAGGACATCCTCGGCGAGGGCGACACGGTGTTCGTGCGAACGCGTGTCACGGGGACGAACCAGGGCGGGTTCCTCGGCACCCCGGCGAACGGCAACCCGTTCGACATCGCAGCGGTGGAGGTCTACCGGTTCCGCGACGGCAAGATCGCGTCCCATTGGGGCATGAACGACGGGATGACGCTGATGATGCAGCTCCAGGGGGGTTCCGCCTAGCCGCGCGGGCACCGTCGCACGAGAGAGGAGCGACTCCATGGACACGATTCCGCACGTGTTCGACGTGCACGCGAGCCCCGCCGCCGTCTACGCCGCGGTCGCAACGCAGGCCGGGCTCGCGTCTTGGTGGACGACGAAGGTGCGGGCGGATACGGAGGTCGGCGGCGAGATCCGGTTCTCGTTCCCGCCGCTTCCGTTCAACCCGCGCATGCGGATCGACGCGCTCGACGAGCCCACGAGGGTGGCCTGGACGTGTGTCGGCGATGCGGAGGGGTGGTTGAACGCGAGCCTCCGGTTCGACCTCCTGGACCACGGCGACGGGACGCGAATGACGTTCCGCCAGGGTTACGGCGAGCCACTCGACGACGAGGCGTTCGGCATCTTCAACTTCAACTGGGGCTACTACCTCGAGAGCCTTCGTTCCTACTGCGAGTCGGGGACCGGGAGACCGTACCCGGCGGTGTGAGCGGGCTCGTCGCTAGACTGCGCGGGTCATGCCGGTCGAGATCGACATCGAACACGTCGCGCGCCTCGCGCGGCTGGACCTCACCGACGAGGAGAAGACGCGCCTGAAGGCGCAGCTCGGCGTGATCCTCGAGCACGCCGCGCGCGTCCAGGAGGTCGCCGCCGACGACGTGCCGCCGACCGCGCAGGCCGTTCCGAGGGCGAACGTGCTCCGCCCGGACGTCCCCGAGGCCGGACTGACCCACGAGGAGGCCATGTCGAACGCCCCCGAGCAGGAGGCGGGGCGGTTCAAGGTTCCCCGGATCGTGGAGCAGGACTAGGGATGGCCACGCATCCGACGTCCATGCCGGCGACCGACCTGGCGGTCGCGCTGCGCAACCGGGAGTTGACCGCTGTCCAGCTGGCCGAGGCGGCGCTGCAGCGCGCCGACGACGTGGAGGAGCGCATCCACGCGTTCCTGTCGCGAACCCGGACGATGGCGCTGGAGCAGGCCGAGGACGTCGACCGGCGGCTCGGCCTCGGGCAGGACCTCCCGCTCGCGGCCGGCATCCCCGTCGCGCTGAAGGACGTGTTGGCGGTGAAGGGCGTCACGGCGACGTGCGGCTCGAAGATCCTCGAGCACTACCGCCCTCCGTACGACTCGACCGTGTGGTCGCGCCTGTCGAACGCCGGCGCGGTGCTGGTCGGCAAGACGAACTGCGACGAGTTCGCCATGGGGTCGTCCGGCGAGAACTCCGCCTACGGGGTCACCCGCAACCCGTGGGACACAGGTCGCGTGCCGGGCGGGTCCTCCAGCGGTTCCGCGGCCGCGGTGGCCGCCGGCATGGCCACCTGGGCGCTCGGCACCGACACGGGCGGGAGCGTCCGGCAGCCCGCCGCGCTGTGCGGCGTCGTCGGGCTGAAGCCGACGTACGGGCGCATCTCGCGGTTCGGGCTGATCGCGTTCGCCTCGTCGCTCGACCACGTCGGGACGTTCACGAGGACGACGCGGGACGCGGCGACGCTGCTGTCGCTCCTGGCGGGGGAGGATCCCCGGGACGCCACCAGCGTGGCCGACGAGCCCGACGACTACCTCGCCGGGCTCGATGCCGGGGTCGCCGGCCTGCGCGTCGGGGTGATCGCGGAGTCGTTCGCGGAGGGCGTGGAGCCCGGCGTGACGGCGGCGTTCAACGCCTCGATCGAACGGCTGGAGGGGCTCGGCGCAACGTGCGACCAGGTGTCCCTGCCGAACGCCGACTACGCGTTCAGCGCCTACTACCTGCTGGCCCCGGCGGAGTGCTCGTCGAACCTCGCCCGGTACGACGGGGTCCGGTACGGGCACCGCACGGCCGAACCGGTCGACGACGTCGTCCAGATGATGATGAAGACGCGTGGCGAGGGGTTCGGCGACGAGGTCAAGCGGCGCATCATCCTCGGCACCTACTCGCTCTCCTCCGGCTATTACGACGCCTACTACGGGCAGGCGCAGAAGGTCCGAACGCTGGTGATCCGCGACTACCAGAAGGCATTCGAACGGTTCGACGTGCTGCTGTCGCCCACGTCGCCGACGACGGCGTTCCGCATCGGCGAACGAACCGACGACCCGATCAAGATGTACCTGGCGGATATCTTCACGATCCCGGCCGACCTGGCCGGCGTGCCGTCGATCAGCGTTCCCTGCGGGCTCGACCAGGACGGTCTGCCAGTCGGGCTGCAGTTCACCGGGCCACTGCTGGGCGAACGAGCGATCCTGCGAGCCGCGCACGCGTTCGAACAGGAATTGGGATTCCGGCTCGCTCCGCCCCTCTGAGCAAACCGAAGAACGAGATCCTTCGCGCGAGTGCGGCAAACGTCGGATTCTGGCGACGATCACCTCTCTTGCGGTGACAATCGGTCGATTGGACGATAGACGAACACTGTCTGACGTCGGACACTGATTGCGCTCGGCCAAAGGGAGGTGGGGTCATGGCGGGGGGCAAGCTCGTGGCTCGAGGGGTCATTGTTGGGGTGGTCATGTCTGCGATGTTCGCCCTTGGTGCTCAATCGGCTTCGGCTGAGACATGCGACGGGTTGACGGCCACGATTGTCGGCACGAACATCGGAGAAACGATCCAAGGCTCCTCCGCTGGCGATGTAATTCAAGCCCTGGGAGGCAACGACACGATCTACCCGATGAACGGGGATGATCACGCCTGCGGACAAGATGGCCTGGACACGATTGACGAGATCACCACCAGCTCGTACGGCATCGACTCCTTCCTCGGCGGACCTGACGCGGATATCCTGCATGATGGTCTGGGTGGGGGCGGTGGATTCCTCTTCGGGAATGGCGGTGATGACGCGATCTACGCATGGATCGGGGATGATCAAATCGAAGGTGGACCAGGCGCCGACTACATGGCGGGTCTCGACGGCAACGACATCATGCTTGGCCACGACGGAGCAGACACGATCTACGGGGACCAGGGCAACGACGACGTGTACGATGGCAACGGTGTAGACGAGCTACACGGCGGATCGGGTACGTCTGACGACTTGTGGCTGTGCGACACCGACAATTCGCCTCCGCCGGCAGGGTTCGAGGCAACTCACGGACCCTCGAGCTCATACTGCTTCTGACACTGGATTGCCCTCCCCCATCCATAGATGGGCAAAAGACCGGCTACCCGCGAGCTACTCTAAGGGCTCGGGAAATTACAACGTTGTCATTCGGGGGCGCGGGGCGGGTGGAGCGTGTAGTTCCACTCACCGTGGAAGGTGTGATGCACGAGGGGGAGAGCCACCAACTCCTCGTCCGTGATCTTGACGCCCTTCGGGTAGGCGGCCGGGTCGAGTTCGGCGCGGACGGTCAGCCCGGCCCGGGTCGTCGTGGAGCCGATGAGTTCCACGATGACCTCGTGGCTGGTGAGGGGTCGGCCTCTCCAGTTCATGGAGATGTGGGAGAACAGGCGGTGCTCGATCTTGTTCCACTTCGAGGTCCCTGGTGGGAGATGGCACACCGTGATCCGCAGGCCGGTCTCCGCAGCGAGGGCGGCGAGCTCCACCTTCCACAGCCGCACCCGGTAGCCGTTGCTCCCTCCGCCGTCGGCGCACACCAGCAGGCGATCGGCCCCCGGATAGGAGACGAAGCCCATCGTCTGCCACCACCGCCGCAGGGTCTGCACGGCGAAGGTCGCGGTGTCGTGGTCGCGACCCACCGACACCCATCCCGCGTTGGCCGCCACGTCGTACACGCCGTAGGGAACGGCCTTGCCGGCCTCCCCGATGAAGTCGTAGACGTTCACCTTCTCGGGCGTGCCCGTGGGTTGCCATTCTCGTCCTCCGTTCTTGTAGCTGCCCACGAGCTCCTTCTTCTTGGTGTCCACCGACACCACGGGCTGACCCCCGTCGAGGTGGTCCCGGACCTGATCGGCCAGGTACCGGAACTGGAGGTCACGATCCGGATGGGCGGTCATCTCCCGTGTCTTCACGCCTGCCTGCAGGCTGTAGCCGAGGTGGTGCAGCAGGTCGGCCACTGTGCGGTAGCTGGCGGGGTGCCCGGCGGCGGTGAGGGCATCGGCCAGCTCCCGGGTGCTCTTGGAGGTCCATCGCAGCGGCGACTCCGGATCTCCCCGGGTCGCCGGGTCCACCAGGGCCTCCAGCGCGCCCAGCAGCCCCCGGTCCTTGTGCGCAAGGCGCTTGCGTCCGCCGCCCGGCCGGCGGGCTCGCCCCATCGGCTCGCTCGGATGCCGTAGGTCCTGGACGCCCTTCGTCACCGTCGGACGCGACACGCGAGCCGCCCGGGCCACGGCGGCGATCCCCCCTCGCCCCAGCGCCTCGGCCTCCGCACCGAGCACCAGCCGACGCTGCCGCTCGTTCAGGTGCGGCCACAACAGCGCGAACTTCCGCGCCAAGATCGCCTCATCGACGGCCACGGGGCAAGCATAGCCGCGGAGCTCCCTAGGTCAATGTTATTCCTGCCCAGGGCCTAAGGCAAGATGGACAGGCGGTCCTGAGCGCTCTCACCCCAAGAGCCATTGATCACTCCTTGGCATCGGTGTAAGCAGTTTCGCCAGGTGGACGCTCTATAGGGGCATGGAGATGCGGGTTGCCGACGGGGCAGAGTTCAGGGAAGAAGTCGCCCGTACCTTCGAGCAGGTCGGTCCCGCTCTCTGGCGCGCAGTTCTTGTCATGGTGGGCGGCGACCGGAGTCTCGCGGACGATGCTGTGGCCGAGGCATTCGCCCGAGCCCTCCAGAACATGAGTCGCATCCGAAGGCTTGTCCCATGGCTCTATACAACAGCCTTCAGGGTCGCGGTGAATGAGCTCAGGGACCGGACGAGATTCACACCTCCAGTGGAAGACGTGGGGACGGTCGGCGACAATCGACTGAATGACTCGATTCTTGTTCTTTCACTCCTACGCCAACTCTCCCCAAATCAGCGAGTGATCGTTTACTTGGCCGATGGTCTTGAGTTCCGAAGTCATGAGATTGCCCGAATGTTGGGAATGGCGCCGCCCACAGTGCGGGTACATCTGTACAGGGCGCGTCGGCGCCTTCAGGCGCTACTCGATCAGGAGGAGGGCGTCCAATGAACAAGCGGATCCACAATGCTCTCTCTGCGATTGATCGGCTGACGCCGGACGCAGAGGTATGGGAGAACGCAGCCTCATCAAACCTTCTCTCATTTCGTTCGGAGCCTGCCCGAAGTAAGAGGGTGGCTGCGATCGTGGTCGGGGCGTGCGCAAGTGTAATTGGAGTGGTAGTGCTGCTTCAATTCGTGCCGTCGGGTGCGTCAGATGGTCGATCTCTTGGAGGTGCGTCATCGGGGACAGCGTCTCCCTCAACGGAGGCCCGACGCACGCCGTCGCCTCCGCCTGTGGCCGTGGGAGCAGTGGCCACGCTTGACTCTGGCGACGGATGGACCTTCACAGCACAGAACAGCGATCAGGGTCTGACCGTCACATTTTCGACCGACACCGGAATGTCGGACCGGCCTTACGTCCGGATGTACGCACCTACGTGCGCCTTCGGGCAAATGACGATAGGCTCAGGTGCCAGCGCGCACGTTGTTGTGTGGGGGGTCGCTGTAAGTGAAGTCGCCAAGGTCATTCTCGATCTGGACTCTGGGAAGCAGGTCGTCTCTCAGACCCACCCCATTCCCGCTGCTGTTGATGGCAACGGATATGGTTGGACTGTCTTCCCGTTGGATTCAGGAACGGAAGCTACTGGCCTCGTTGGTTTGCGGTTCGATGGGTCACAGGTCCCGGCCTCGGAGTGCTCGCTCGACGGATCGGGATAAGTACGCCCGTCGGCGCCTACCTTGCTCCCCGGCCGACACCGGTCCGAGCCATTCGGCGTGCACTCAACGCGGGACGAGGCCCTCGACCGGCATGCGAAGCACGTACCCGACCAGCTGCTCCTGATCGGGCCAGGGGAAGTTCGGGTGGGTCAGCAGCAGCGACGTGATCCCGTGCGCGATCGACCACAGCGAGATCGACACGAACACCGGGTCGGGCCGTGGCTGGACGCCGATCGCCTCGATCGCCTCCGCGACCGCCTCGACGAGGTGCTCGAACGCCGCGCTCCCCATGACCTTCTCGGCCGTCCACGAATCGGGCGTCTGCTGCGGCTTCGTCATGAACAGGATGCGGTACTGCTCGGGGTTCTCGAGCCCGAACCGCACGTACGCGTGGCCGCACGCCAGCAGCGACTGGACCGGGTCCTCGTGCGCGTCGCGAGCCTCCTGCAGCACCGCGTCGAATCGCGCGAAGTGGCGTTCGCAGACGGCGAAGATCAGGTCGTTCTTGTCGGCGAAGTGCAGGTAGATCGACGGGGGAGTGACGCCGACGGCGTCGGCCACCGCGCGGATGGACACCGCGTCCTGGTCGCCCTTCTCGATCAGCAGGCGCTCGGTGGCGTCGATGATCTCCTCGCGGAGGCGTTCGCCCTGGCCCCTCGGCGCGCGGCGGCGCCGAGGGGCCGTGGACGACGGTTCGACGGCTGCCTGGCTCACGAGGCCAACTCTCCCACGCGGGTCGGCGCGGTGCCACGACCGACCGGCTCGTGCGCGACGGGACCGGCCGGCTCGGAGGGCGCCTCGGAGAACCCGATCCGGTCGTGCAGCCGGCGCATCCATCGCGGGGCCCACCAGTTCCAGTCGCCGGCCATCCGCATGAACGCCGGCACGAGGGTTCCCCGGATCAGCGTGGCGTCGAGGACGACGGCCAGCGCCAGCCCGACCCCGAGCAGCTTGATGAACGTGATCTGCGAGGTCGCGAATGCGATGAACACGACGGCCAGGAGGCCGGCCGCGGCCGTGACCAGCCCGCCGGTCCGCTCGAGTCCGAGCGCGACCGCCCGCGTGTTGTCGCCCGACCGGAGGTACTCCTCCCGGATCCTGGACAGCAGGAACACCTCGTAGTCCATCGACAGCCCGAACGCGATGCAGAACATCGTGATCGGCGTGGTCGTGTCGATGAGCCCGGTGGGGGTGAAGTTGAGCAGCCCCGACAGGTGACCCTCCTGGAAGATCCACACCATCGCCCCGAACGTCGCGGTCAGCGACAGCAGGTTCATCACGATGGCCTTCAGCGGGAGCACCACCGAGCCCGTCATGAGGAACAGCACGACGAACGTGATGAGCCCGATCAGCCCGAGCGCGATCGGCAGCATCCCGAACAGCGCATGCTTCGAGTCGACCAGTTGCGCCGCGTCGCCCCCGACCAGGACGTGGAAGGGCGCCGGCACGGCCCGGACGTCGCGCACCAGCGTCTCCCCGGCATCGGACAGCGGTTCGACGTCCGGGACCACGGAGAGCCAGGTGGCGTTCGCGGATCGGAACCGCACCGACGTCGGATTGGGGCCCAGCACCCGGCGCCCGCGGGCGTAGGACCCGGTGACCGCGTCCACGCGGGCGACCCCCGGCACCGTGGACAGGCGCGTCGCATACGCGGTGATCCCGCCGGTCCGCGACGCGACCTCGCCGATCGCCGGCGCCACCACCGGCACCGCATTGATCTCCCGCGATGTGAACTGCGTCCGGATCCGGTCCTGCACCACGCGGCTGGACGCCGTCGCCGGGAGCACGCGGTCGTCCGGCAGGCCGAAGTTCACGCGCAGGAACGGACCCCCCAGGAACAGCAGCAGGGCCACGATCGCGGCCGCGATGGGGAGCGGGCGGCGCATGACGACCGTGGCCAGCCGGTGCCAGAAGCCCGTTCCCTCGGGCTTGGGCTTGCGGTGGAAGAGCACCAGCGAGTCCACCCGGCGGCCCAGCACTGCGAGCATGGCCGGTAGGAGGACGAGCGCGCCCACCGCCGCGAGGATCAGCACCGCGACCCCCGCGTCGGCGAACGAGCGCAGGAACGCCAGCGGGAACAGGATCAGGGCCAGCATCGACGCGCAGACCGTCATCGCGCTGAACAGCACGGTGCGCCCTGCGGTCTCGACGGACCGCACCACGGCCGCGTGTGGCTCCAGGCCGCGGCGCATCTCCTCGCGGTACCGCGACACGATGAAGAGCGCGTAGTCGATCCCGAGGCCGAGCGCCATGGCCGTGGTGAGGTTCAGCGAGAAGATCGACACCTGCGTGAAGCTCGAGATGGCCTGCAGGGCGGCGAAGGTCCCCACGATGGCGAACCCGCCGATCAGCAGCGGCAGGCCGGCCGCGACCACGCTGCCGAACACCAGGATCAGCAGCACGAGCGTGATCGGGATGGAGATCGCTTCGGCCTTGCGGAGGTCGTGTTCGACCGTGGTCCCCACCTGCCGGAACACCTCTGCCCGGCCGCCCACGCCGACGGTGAACGCCTGCCGGTCGATCGAATACTTCGGGCTCAGGATCTCGACGCGGTCCCGAACGGCGTCATCCGTGCCGGCGATGCGGCCGAGGATCAGGGCCTCGGTTCCGTCGCGGCCGGCGAGCGGGGGCGCATCCCGGAGCGACCAGTACGAGACCACGGTTTCGAGGCCGGGCTCGCCGGCGAGCCGACGGGTCAGCCCGGCGCCGGCCGACGTGATGGCCGGGTCGTTCACCGTGCCGTGCTTCGCGTGCACCAGCAGGACGATGTTCGGGTTGCCGCCGTGGAACTCCGACTGCAGGAGCGATGCCGCCCGGCTCGACTCCGAGCCCGGGTCGTCGAACCCGCCGGACGACAGCGACTGGGCGACCTTGCCGCCGAACGCCCCCGCGGCGACGAAGACCGCGAGCGACCCGATCAGCACCCACCACCGCCGCCGGACCGTGAACTCCCCAAGTCGTCGAAGCATCCCGGCTCCCTCCTTCTCGCTCCCGGCGTGTCGGGTGAACCACGTTCTCCTAACACACCTAACTGAACTGCGCTAAGTTAAGACGGGCAGCCGTACCTGTCAAATCGGGGGTCGCGGCTTGTCATGCTGAGGCTCCAGGTCGGATGCTGGGGCCGGGTGTGGGCTCGGCAGCCGTGATCAGCGAGGAGTCGCGGATGGCGGGCAGGCTGGTTGGTAGGACCGCGGGCGAGATCGCCGAGGCGGTCAGGACGGGTTCGGCGACTCCTGCCGACGCGGTTCGCGAGCACCTCGAGCAGATCGAGTCCCTGAACGGTCGTGTCGGGGCGTTCGTGCGGCTCCGAGGGGAGCGGGCGCTCGCGGAGGCTGAGGCGGTGGCGGCGCGGGGGGATCTGGCCGACCTGCCGCTCGCCGGGGTTCCGGTCGCGATCAAGGACAACGTCGCGGTGGAGGGCGAGCCGACGCGGTTCGGCTGCCCGCAGACAACGACCGACCCGGCGACGGAGGACCACGAGGTCGTCAGGCGACTTCGCGCGGCCGGCGCGGTCGTGGTCGGCATCACCCGCATGCCGGAGCTCGGCGTGTGGGGGACCACCGAGGACGTGTGGGGCGTCGCCCGGAACCCGTGGGACCTCGAGCGGACGCCGGGGGGGTCGAGCGGGGGCAGCGCGGCGGCCGTCGCGGCAGCGATGGTGCCGGCCGCGCACGGGAACGACGGGTTGGGCTCGATCCGGATCCCGTCGGCGTGCTGCGGGCTGTTCGGGATCAAGCCGGGAATGGGGGTCGTGCCGAGCGGCGTCGGCATCAGCAGCTGGCGCGGCCTGGCGGAGAACGGCCCGCTCGCGACGACGGTCGACGACGCGGCGCTGCTGCTCTCGGTGATGGCGGCCGACCCGTCCTTCGCCACAGTCGAGCCGCCGGCCGGGAAGCTCCGCATCGCGGTCTCGACCAAGGTCCCGCTTCCCGGCGTGAAGGTGGATCCCGAGATCCTCGCTGCCGTCGACGCGACGGCGAAGGCCTTGGCCGGCGCCGGCCATCACGTCACTCGCGCCGACCCGCCCTACTCGCAGTCCGCGGCGAACGCCATCGTGGCGTGGTTCTGTGCGGCCACGGCCGACGAGACGAAGGGCCTCGACGAGTCGAAGCTCGAACCCCGTCAGCGCCGCCACGCCCAGATCGGCCGGACGCTCGAGCGGCTGGGCCGGGTCCGCCAGCAGGACCGGGATCGGTTCAAGGAGCGGGCTGCGCAGTTCTTCCAGCGGTTCGACGTGCTGGTGACGCCGATGATGACGAAGCAGCCGCTCGAGGCCGCCGGGTGGCCGGACACGTCGTGGCGGGCGAACTTCTGGCAGAACGCGAGGTGGGTGCCGTTCGCCGGCGCATGGAACTTCGCGCAGTATCCGGGCGCCTCCGTCCCGGCCGGGATGCACTCGAGGGGCACCCCGATCGCGGTGCAGCTCGTCGCCCCGAACGGCGGCGAGGCGCTCCTGCTGTCGGTGGCGAAGCAGCTCGAACAGGCCCGCCCGTGGCCCCGTCACGCCCCCCTGGCGGGCCTTTGAGAGCGGGGCCCGCGGCGCGGGCGACCGGTTACGCTTCTGCGGTCATGACGGACTGGGAGACGGTCATCGGACTGGAGTGCCACGTCGAGCTCTCCACGGCCACGAAGATGTTCTGCGGCTGCGCCAATGCATTCGGAGCAGAGCCCAACACGAACGTCTGTGCGGTGTGCCTGGGGCAGCCCGGGACGCTGCCGGTTCCCAACCAGAAGGCGATCGAGTACATCATCCGGATCGGCTTGGCGCTCGGCTCGGAGATCGCGCCGCACTCGCTGTTCCACCGCAAGAACTACTTCTATCCGGACATGCCGAAGAACTTCCAGATCTCGCAGTACGACCTGCCGATCTGCGTGGGCGGCCACCTCGACATCGAGCTGCCCGGCGGCTCGGCGAGGACCATCGGCATCACCCGGGTGCACATGGAGGAGGACACCGGCAAGACCACGCACGTCGGGCAGTCCGGCCGGATCGCCGGTGCCGACTACTCGCTGGTGGACTACAACCGGGCGGGGGTTCCCCTGGTCGAGGTCGTGAGCGAGCCCGACATGCGGTCGGCCGACGAAGCCCGCGCCTACCTCACCGAGCTCCGGGCCACGCTCGAGGCGCTCGGCGTCAGCGACGTCCGCATGGAGGAGGGGTCGCTCCGGTGCGACGCCAACGTCAGCGTCCGCCCGGCGGGCTCCTCTGAGCTCGGCGTGAAGGTCGAGATCAAGAACCTCAACTCGATCCGTTCGCTGGAACGGGCCGTCCGCCACGAGTCGGCGCGGCAGGTCGGCGTGCTCGAGGACGGTGGGTCGCTGGTCCAGGAGACGCGACACTGGGACGAGGACGGCGGCGCCACGCATCCGTTGCGCAGCAAGGAGTTCGCGTTCGACTACCGGTACTTCCCGGAGCCCGACCTCCCGCCGCTCGAACCCTCGCCGGAGTGGATTGAGGAGATCAGGGGGTCGCTGCCGGAGCTGCCGGCGACGCGGCGGCAGCGGTTCGCCGATGAGTACTCGATGAAGCCGGCGCAGGCGCGGCTGCTGGCCGGCTCGCGGCACACCGCAGCGTTCTTCGAGGAGGCCGTCCGTCTCGGAGCCCCGGCCGCGCAGGCCGCCAACTGGCTGACCCAGGACGTGGCCGCGGCGGTGAACGAGACCGGAACCGAGCTCGAGTTCAGCAAGCTGGAGCCCACCCACATCGCCGACCTGGCGAAGCTGCTCGCCGACGGCGCCGTCTCGTCGACGGGCGCGAAGACCGTCCTCGGGGAGGCGTTCGCCTCGGGCGACCCGATCGAGTCGATCGTCGAGACGCACGGCCTGCGCCAGGTGAGTGACGAGGGCGCGCTCGGGGCGGTGATCGACGAGGTCGTCGCCGAGAACCCGGAGCCGGTCGCCCAGTTCCGCGGCGGCAAGGACACCGCGATCGGGTTCCTGGTCGGACAGGCCATGAAGAAGACGCGCGGCTCGGCCAACCCCCAGCTCGTGCAGCAGTTGCTGCGCGACCGGCTCTCCGGACCCTCCTAGCGGAGCAGGGCGGTGCGCCGCTCCTCCGGTCCGCCGACGCGCTCCCCGTCGCGTTCGTCCGGGGCGTCGTCCCCGAGGCCGAAGAGCCGGGCTCACGGCGCGCTCGACCTGGCCGCACGGGGCGTGCTGTGGCTCGTTCACCTGGCCGAACGGGCCACACGGCCGCTCCAGCGGATGTGGGGAAGCGACCAGCCGCTCGACGCCTACACGCTCGTGCACATGGCGAGCGTGGCCGGCGACGCGCTGGTCGCGATCGCGCTGGCCGACTCGGTGTTCTTCTCGATCCCGGTCGGGGAGGCCAAGGTGAAGGTCGCCCTGTACCTGGCGCTCACCATGGCGCCGCTGGCGCTCGCGGCGCCGCTCATGGTGCCGCTGCTCGACCGCGGGGGGTTCCGTCGAGCCATCGCGTTCGGCGCCGCCGCCGGCCGCGCGGTCGTCGCCCTGGTCGCCGCGCCGAACTTCGACACGCCGCTGCTGTTCCCGACGGCGTTCCTGCTGCTGGTGCTGTCCCGCGTGCACTCGATCACCAAGAACGGCCTGACGACGGCCTATGCCGAGCACGGCGAGGCGCTCGTCCAGGCGAACGCCAAGATGAACCGCCAGGGGATCATCGCCGGCGGCGTGGCCGCCGTGCCCGGCATCCTCGCGGCGCACCTCGGGGGCGCGGCCGCGGTGCTGGTCCTGGCGACGATCGCCTACGTGGGGGCCGCCCTGCTGGTCCTGCGACTTCCCCGTGTGCCGGCCGAGGCGCCACCGAAGACGGTCGAGACCGGCCTCGACGCCGTCGGCAAGCGCGGGAACATCCCCGCGCTCACGTTGCCGGCGGCGGCGACGGCAGGCCTCCGGGCGGCGAACGGGTTCCTGGTGTTCCTCGTGGCGTTCGCCATCCGCGCGCACGGCGTGAAGACCGGGCACCCCACCTCGAAGGCCACCTTCGGGCTGGTGCTGGCGGCCGGGTTCGCCGGGACGTTCGT
Source organism: uncultured Actinomycetes bacterium (assembly GCA_963772375.1). Taxonomy (GTDB): domain Bacteria; phylum Actinomycetota; class UBA4738; order UBA4738; family JACQTL01; genus DATBHM01. The sequence goes on along the minus strand of CAVYXG010000004.1, from coordinate 220,739 downwards.
GGGCGACCTGATCGCGCCCCGGTTGTCGGCGCTGAAGCGGGACGGCGCGGTGGTGCTGGCGTCGCTGTTCGTCGCGGGGGCGGCTGCGCTGCTGGCGTTCGTCGAGTACGGGCCGTGGCTGCTGGCGGCATTCGGGCTGCTGGCCGGGATGTCGACCGAGTTCGGGCGGCTCGCGTTCCAGAGCCTGATGCAGCGGCACGCGCCGGGCGGCGCGCAGGGGCGGGTGTTCGTGCGGTACGAGGTGGTGTTCCAGCTGGCGTGGGTGTTCGGCGCGTTCTTCCCGGCCGTGCTGGCGATCGGTTTCCGGACGGGGACGTTCATCCTCGCGGTGTTCTATCTGGCGTTGGGGGCGGCGTTCATCGTGTGGTCGCGCGTGCCGTCGCACCGGGCGGCGGCGCTGCAGTCGGTCGAGTGAACCGGGGCCCCCGGGCTATCCGCCGGACGCGGCGGGCGAGAGCGATGCCCTCGGCGAGAACGGGTTCTTCGAGGGGTGCGGCCCGGACGGGGACGGGCGGGGGCTCCGGTGGGTGGGCGAGGGACTCGGCGCGGTCGTCCGGTGCTCGACGCGGCTTCGGGTAGGGTGCGAGATGCCGTCGCCGGGAGGGGGCGACGCGCCCGAGCATGCGGCGGAGAGCGCCGCCGCGACCAGCAGGCCGGGAACGATCCTGGGAGCGCGCATGAGTGGTTCATCGGCCCCGGGATGAGGCATCTGAACCCGGCCGCCGCCGACCCGTAGGATTCGAAAACGGCAACCGGCAGGGAGGAACAGCGTGGCGCGGACGGCGGTGATCGTGGGCGGGGGGCTGGCCGGGGGATCGGCGGCCTCGACGCTCCGCCAGGAGGGGTTCAACGGCCGGATCGTGCTGGTCGGGGCCGAGGAGCTCCCACCGTACGAGCGCCCGCCGCTGTCGAAGGAGTTCCTGCGAGGCGAGCAGACCCTGGAGCAGGGGTTTCTGCGCCCGGTCGAGTGGTACGCGGCCAACGACGTCGAGCTTCGAAGCGGGGTGCGCGCGGAACGGATCGATCCGGGGTCGAACTCGGTGGAGCTCCAGGGCGGCGAGCGGCTCGCCTACGATGTGGCGCTCATCGCGACCGGCTCGCGCAACCGGCGGTTCCCGATCCCCGGCCTCGACCTCGAGGGCGTTATGGACCTCCGGACGGCGGCCGACGCCGAGCGGATCCGTCAGGCCGCCGCGGGGGGCGGCCGCGCCGTCGTGGTCGGCATGGGATTCATCGGGGCGGAGGTCGCGGCCTCGCTCCGGTCGCTCGGGGTCGAGGTTGCGGCGGTCGAGCCGTTCGAGACGCCGTTGTTCCGGATCGTGGGGCCCGAGGTGGGTCGCGTCGTCGAGTCGTTCCACCGCGACCACGGCGTCGAGATGCACTTCGGCGAGACGGTCGACCGGTTCGAGGGGTCGTCCCGGGTGGAGGCCGTCGTCACGAAGTCCGGGCTGCGGGTGGACTGCGACTTCGCGGTGGTCGGCGTGGGGGTGCAGCCGAATGTCGAGATCGCCGAGGGGTCGGGCCTCCAGGTGGAGGGCGGTATCGTCGTGGACGCGACGCTCGCCGCCTCGGCGCCCGGTGTGTGGGCGGCCGGCGACGTGGCGCGGCACGACCATCCGGTGTTCGGCTCCATTCGCGTCGAGCACTTCGACAACGCCCTCAAGATGGGGCCGGCGGCGGCGCGGAACATGCTGGGCGCCGGCGTCGTGTTCGACGACCCGCACTGGTTCTGGTCGGACCAGTACGACATGAACCTCCAGATGGCCGGGTTCGCGCTCACGTGGGACCGGCTGGTGTTCCGGGGCTCCGTGGAGGAACGGTCCTTCACGGCGTTCTATCTCCACGAGGACGTGCTGCGCTCGGTGCTCAGCATCAACCGTCCCCGGGACGTCCGCCGGGCCATGCCGCTCATCAGGGCGGCGGTCCGACCCGACCCGGACATGCTTCGCGACGAGGACGTCGACCTCCGGACGCTCGCGCCACCGAACGTGGCCTCGTAACGGGAACCCGCCCACGTGGGACCATGGAGGCGACGCCCATGATGACTCCCAACGTCACCCACCCCGGCTGAGAGCTGAACCGGCTCCAGCTGATCCGCGAGGCGCAGCTGGACTCGCTGGCCCGGTCGGTCGGCCGGGCGAACGGACACCGCACGCTCTGGGATCGCGTGTTCCACCGGAACGGCAAGCCCGTCGCAAGCGGTGAGGGGAAGCTCCGCCGCGGGCACGCGGACATCGACTTCCGTCCCCAGGGCGAGGACGTCTGGAAGGTCCTGCGCGATATCTGAAGGCGGTCGGAGCGCTACCCGACGGGGGCCGGCACCGGGAGGTCGACCGCGGTGAGGAAGTCCCACCAGGCGTCGAGCGCCTCGGCGGTGGCCTCGAGGATCGCCTCCGACTCGTCCTCCGGCGCGGCCGCGACGACGTGCCGCTCGGCCGCCGAGTGCTCGACATCGAGCTTGCCGTGGACCTCGAAGAACTCGGCCGCCGGCCCGCCGTCGATCCCGTAGTGCTCGCGGAGCCCCGTGACCTTCGCCTGGGCCACGCGGGGGACCTGCGCCTCGTACGCGTACACGGCCGCGACGCCGGCGGCCACGGGCGCCTCGCGGGTGGCCCGCGCGTACGTGTCCAGCAGCGCCCGCGTGGCGGCGTTCGGCTCGGTCGACTCGACGTCCTCCCGGCCCACGCCGATGCCCTCGGCGAATCGCAGCCACAGCTCGCGGTGGTTGGCCGGACCGTGTTCCTCGTCCCACAGGTTCTCGAGCAGGGCCTGGCGGGTCGCTCGGTCGTCGCACCGGGAGTGCAGCGCCGACAGGAACGTCGGGAACGCCGACTCGAACGCGTGGTACTGCCGCGCGTACTCCTGCAGGTTCTCCTTGGGCAGGGTTCCCTCCACCCACTTCGCGTAGAACGGATGCGTCAGCAGGTCGCGGCGCCCGATCGCTTCGTCGATCAGTGCGAGTGTGTCCATGCGCGGTTCCTCCCTGGCGGACGGTTGGATTCCGGCGAAGGCTGACAGGTCGGGCCGAGCGGAGCAAGCGCGCACGTCATCGCGGCCCGGCGGCCGGCGACCGGGCCGGTGATACGCTGCGGCGACCGGCTCACGAACAAGGAGCGTCAGCATGGACAAGCCCGAGATCTTCATGGCGCCCGGGCCCGTTCCGGTTCCGCCGCAGGTCTACGCAGCCCAGTCGCAACCGCTCGTGTACCATCGCGGGCCCGGCTACGGGAAGCTGCTGCGCGAGGTCACCGAGCAGCTCCAGCGGCTGTTCCGGACGAAGAACGACGTCCTGGTGTTCACGTCGTCGGGGACCGGCGCGCTCGAGTCGGCGGTCCAGAACATGTTCTCGCCGGGCGACCGGGTGGTCGTTCCGGTGGCCGGGTACTTCGGCGAACGCTTCGCGAAGATCGCCGAGGCCTACGGGCTCGACGTGCGGGTGATCGACTACGAGTGGGGCCGGGCGCTGAACCCCGCCGACGTCCGAGCCGCCATCGAGGAGGCGCCGACGAAGGGCGTCCTCGTGCAGCAGAGCGAGACCTCGACCGCGGTGCTGCACGACATCGAGGCGGTGGGGGAGATCGCCCGCGACACGGGCGTGCTGCTCGCGGTGGACTGCGTCTCGAGCGTCGGGGCGGTGCCGTTCGAGTGCGACGAGTGGGGCGTCGACGTGGCGTGCGGCGGGTCGCAGAAGGCGCTTTCGGCGACGCCCGGGCTTGCGTTCGTCGCAGTGTCCCCGAAGGCATGGGAGGCGCACAAGGTCGCTTCCTGCCCGCGGTTCTACTTCGACTGGTCCGCGTACAAGGCGTCGTACGACCTCCCCGAGCCGGAGAACCCGTGGACGCCGGCCATCTCGCTGGTGCAGGGGGTCCGGGCGGCGCTCGAGCTGTACTTCGCCGACGGGGCCGACGCCGCGCTGGAACGCCACCGAGTGCTGGCGATGGGCGTGAAGGACGGCGTGCGGGCCCTGGGGCTGGACCTGTTCGGCGACAACCCGGAGAAGGCGTGGGCGGTCACGGCCATCCGCGCACCGGAGGGCATCGACGGGAACGAGCTCGTGGCGCGGGTCCGGGCCGAGCACGGCATCGTCCTGGCGCCGGGCCAGGGGCCGCTCAAGGGCAAGGTGTTCCGGATCGGGCACCTCGGCTACTACGACCAGCTCGACATGATCCGGGGGCTCGCGGCGCTGGAGATGACGCTCGACGGGATGGGCTACCCGGTCAAGCGCGGCTCCGCGGTCGCGGCGGCGGAGGAGGTCTTCGCGACCGAACGCGCCAAGGCCGCCCAGCGCGGCAGCGAATCCACATAGCGAGGCCGCGACATGGCTGGGCCGAGCCCCCGCGAGGACATGGACGGGGTCCTCGACCAATTGAACAGGTTCGCCCAGGATCAGCTCGGGAAGCGGGGGAGCTTCCTCCCCTTCGGCGCGGCGGTCCAGATGACCGCAACGGGGTCGATGAGTGGATCGTCTCGTACGTGGGAGGCGACACGTGCGCGCCGCTTCACGGTCCTCTCTGGGGGAGCTTCTCGCGGCAGGTAACCGACCAGGCTTATTGAAGCCACGGCATCTCCGGCCGCTTGAATATCCGCTTGCGTCGCGTCCGGAACTATCCAGACCATGAGGCTGGCCACATATCTCCCCCCGCGCTAAGGGCTCGGGAAATTACAACGTTGTCATTCGGGGGCGCGGGGCGGGTGGAGCGTGTAGTTCCACTCACCGTGGAAGGTGTGATGCACGAGGGGGAGAGCCACCAACTCCTCGTCCGTGATCTTGACGCCCTTCGGGTAGGCGGCCGGGTCGAGTTCGGCGCGGACGGTCAGCCCGGCCCGGGTCGTCGTGGAGCCGATGAGTTCCACGATGACCTCGTGGCTGGTGAGGGGTCGGCCTCTCCAGTTCATGGAGATGTGGGAGAACAGGCGGTGCTCGATCTTGTTCCACTTCGAGGTCCCTGGTGGGAGATGGCACACCGTGATCCGCAGGCCGGTCTCCGCAGCGAGGGCGGCGAGCTCCACCTTCCACAGCCGCACCCGGTAGCCGTTGCTCCCTCCGCCGTCGGCGCACACCAGCAGGCGATCGGCCCCCGGATAGGAGACGAAGCCCATCGTCTGCCACCACCGCCGCAGGGTCTGCACGGCGAAGGTCGCGGTGTCGTGGTCGCGACCCACCGACACCCATCCCGCGTTGGCCGCCACGTCGTACACGCCGTAGGGAACGGCCTTGCCGGCCTCCCCGATGAAGTCGTAGACGTTCACCTTCTCGGGCGTGCCCGTGGGTTGCCATTCTCGTCCTCCGTTCTTGTAGCTGCCCACGAGCTCCTTCTTCTTGGTGTCCACCGACACCACGGGCTGACCCCCGTCGAGGTGGTCCCGGACCTGATCGGCCAGGTACCGGAACTGGAGGTCACGATCCGGATGGGCGGTCATCTCCCGTGTCTTCACGCCTGCCTGCAGGCTGTAGCCGAGGTGGTGCAGCAGGTCGGCCACTGTGCGGTAGCTGGCGGGGTGCCCGGCGGCGGTGAGGGCATCGGCCAGCTCCCGGGTGCTCTTGGAGGTCCATCGCAGCGGCGACTCCGGATCTCCCCGGGTCGCCGGGTCCACCAGGGCCTCCAGCGCGCCCAGCAGCCCCCGGTCCTTGTGCGCAAGGCGCTTGCGTCCGCCGCCCGGCCGGCGGGCTCGCCCCATCGGCTCGCTCGGATGCCGTAGGTCCTGGACGCCCTTCGTCACCGTCGGACGCGACACGCGAGCCGCCCGGGCCACGGCGGCGATCCCCCCTCGCCCCAGCGCCTCGGCCTCCGCACCGAGCACCAGCCGACGCTGCCGCTCGTTCAGGTGCGGCCACAACAGCGCGAACTTCCGCGCCAAGATCGCCTCATCGACGGCCACGGGGCAAGCATAGCCGCGGAGCTCCCTAGGTCAATGTTATTCCTGCCCAGGGCCTAAGTTGCCGCAGAGCCTGCTCGAGCTCGACTCGCAGCTCCGCCGTTCGGAAGACCGACTCGTCCTCCTTGATCGTGGTCGCGTGTTTCCCCGCGATGGCTTGCCGGCGGCGCCGCTTCTTTTCGACGTTGACGGCAGTTCGGAACGCGTAGCCAGCCGGGGAGGCCATGTGCATCACCCGATCCCATCGCTCGTAGACGCTCGCCATCGCCTCCTGCGCGAGGTTGTCCGCTTCGGCCACGTTGGCCGTGAGGATCACGCACGCTCTCGCCAGGCGCGGATACACCTGTTCGAAGAACTCTGAGAAATCCTCGGTATGCGATACCTCGACAGGAACTGGCACTTCCACCCGCTCTGTCATCGGGCACTAAACCCAGACGCGGCGCCGAGCGTTGCGGCCAGCGAGAAATATCACCTCATGGCCGGGGGTGAGACGAATGGTCTGGGACTCATCGTTCCGTGTGGCCGGCGTGCTCGCGATGAGCATGGCGGAAGGAACCGACGCTCCGGACATGGTGGCGGCACTCGAGCGCGGGCTCCCGCAATCCGGCCGAACAACGGACGATCCGCGCCCGGCGATCTGCGTGGACGTCACGCGCCGAGCGCCGGTGGAATCGGACGCCATCCAGGTTTCGATCGAACATGCGGAGGCCGATCCGATCGTCGTCTCGCTCCCGTATCGGAAACGACGCCTTCGAGGGATCGAATATGGGGAGCTCATCGCCGCCGCGGGTTCGCGCAGGATCTTCGCTGCATTGCCCGGAACCTGACTGCGTCAGCGAACCTCCCCCTACCAGGTCCCCTGGGTGGCGGGCTGGCTACCAGGGCTCCTGCTCGATCGACCGCACTGCGGCTTTGGTCGCGACCGCCACTTCCATGTCGGTTTGCGGAATCCGCCGGTAGCCGGCGACAATCTGCTCACCGAGTCGGAATCGGCGATCGGTGTCGATGAGGTTCTCGATCGCATTTCGAACTGCCTCGGCCCTCGTCGCGAACCGTCCCGCGCGCACCATGGAGTCGAGTTCCGCCAATCGACTGGTCGGGCATTCGGACCACGATTCGTTCTCCCATGCAGATGGCATACGACGTGGGGCCGCGCGCGGATTCGTTCAGGCGCCGTCAGGGAAGCCGCCGCGGTGGAGCACCATCGGGAACAGTGGCAGCGTCTCGATCGGACGCTGCCCCGCTCTCCACCCGTCGGGGTAGGGCCGGAGCCCCTGCAGCAGCGGATTCGGCGAGCCCTCGACCAACGGTCCCAGCGAGGAACGCAGCTTGTTCACCGCGGGGGCGCCGTACCGTTCCCTCCACTGCTCCTCGACCCCGGCGACGAGTCGGCAGCCCCGGCTCGATGCCGTGTGGCCGCGTTCGGTGAGCGACACCGCCTTGAACCGGCTGCCGGCCGGGTCCGGAGCGACCACCGCGAGGCTCGTCTCCTCGAGCGCCCGGAGCCCCATCGAGACGGCCTCCTTCGAGACTCCCGCGCGCCCCGGAAGGTCGCGAACGTGGAGGGGTCCCGGGGCGAGCACCCGAACGAGGTCGGCGTACACGGCGATCGGGAGTCGGGAAGCCTGCTCGAACTCGACGGCCAGCGAGAGCAGCACGCGCGACAGGAGCGCTGACAGAGGCAGGCCGCTCGGATCCTCGTGGCCGGGTGACCTCGGAACGGCCGGCTCCGGCCCGCGGTTCCGCAGCCCGTGGCCGAGGATCGGGAGCGTGTCCGGAAGCTCGACCTCGAACCGGCCGGCGATGTCCCACAGCGCGCTCCGAAGCCCGCCGATCACCGCTGCGCCGAACCGGCTGGTCCAGCCTCCCTCGATCTCGCCAAGGACCTCCCGCCCCAGGTCGCGGGCGCGTTGACCGGCGGTCGTGGGCCGCATCATCCAGCTCGAACCCGGCCGAGCCTTGGGCGAGGCACCCTTCGGCGGCTCCAGCGTCACGTAGCCCCACCTGCGCATGCCGTCGAGATTCGTCGGGGTCCGGGCGAGATGGCCGACCTCATCAACGGTGAGCCCGCCGTCCGGGAGGTGGAACAGGCAGTTCTGCCACATCGCGAGCGAGACGAGCCACGGACCGGAACGACCGGTCGCGCCGTGCGAGGTGGTCCGGTGCGGCATTCGGTGTTCGACCTCGTTGTCGAACTCGATCGTGAACGCCACCAGCACCTGGGACAGGAGCGCGTGGAGGGGGAGCTCGTCCGGCATGGGTCCAATGATCGGCGGAGGCACACCGCGCGGCAATCGGCACCACGCCGCTTGCGGAGTCTTGCGGCGGCCGGTACTATGCGACGCATGGTAGCGGACGACGCACGGGTCGCCCCCATCGCGCAGATGCGCCGGGGAACGCTCGAGTTCTGCGTGCTCGCGCTGCTGCGAGACGGCGAGCGGTACGGGTTCGACCTCGTTCGTGCTCTGGGGGCGGTCGACGGGATGGTGACGAGCGAGGGAACCATCTACCCACTGCTCAGCCGGCTCCGCCGGGATCGCCTCGTGGAAACCACGTGGCAGGAGTCGCCGAACGGCCCACCTCGCCGCTACTACCGCCTCACGGCGGCGGGGAGAGCCGCCCTCGATGCGTTCGCCGGGGAATGGGTCCGGTTCCGCGACGCTGTGGACCACCTCTTGGAAGGAGGGGGACGATGATGACGAAGGCTCCCCGCGACACCGTCGAGGCCTACTTCCGCCGGCTCGACGCCGAGCTCGGGGGTCTGCCCAGGGCGCGCCGGTCCGAGATCGTGGCGGAGATCCGCGAACACGTTGACGCCGCCCTCGAGGAGTCCCCCAACGCGACCGAGGCCGACGTTCGCAACGTCCTCGAACGAATCGGCGACCCCTCCGAGATCGCCGCCGACGCCCGCGAGCGGTTCGGCATCCACCCGATGCGGGCCGGGGCGGTGGAGGTCTGGGCGCTCATCCTCATCCCGATCGGGGGCCTGGCCGTACCGGTCATCGGCTGGATCGTCGGCGTCGCCCTGCTGTGGGCGTCGCATGTCTGGACCACGCGCGACAAGTGGATCGGGACGCTCATCGTGCCGGGCGGCCTTACCCTGGCGTTCTTCCTGACATTCTTCGCGTCCTACGTCCAGATCTGCACGAACAGGACGGTGGACGGGGTGTCCAAGATGGTTTGCAGGGGCGGACCGTCCCCGGTCGTCCAGGTGCTCGCGTCGGTCGGAACAATCCTGCTGTTCGTCCTGCCCATCGCCACGCTCGTCTACCTGGTGGTCCGGCTCCGCAAGCGGACGCAGCCCGCCGCGTAGCAGGCCGGGCAAACCGTCAGCGCGGCTTCCGGCCGGCCTTCACGCGTTCGATCGTCTCGGCGACGCGTCGGTCGCGGGTCTCGTCCTTCTTCGCCCCCGCGACCCACTGCGCGAACTCCTTGCGGTGGGTGAACGCCAGCGCGTCGAACTTCCCCTTGGCGTCCGAATCGGCGTCGAGCGCGGCCTGCAGCGCACGCGGCATCTCGACCACACGCGGCGCGCCGTCGAGCTCGAACTCGACGGTCACCGGATCGCCGTTCGAGACGCCCGCGGCCTCCATCGTCGCCTTGTGGACGCCGAGCCACACGACCCCGCTGTAGCGCATCAGGTTCGAACTGAACTCGACGCCGTTCAGCGTTCCCTTCACGCGGGCCCGAACACCCCCGCCGAGCGCCTCGACCACGTCGTCGGGAACCAACACCGCCGAACCGCCCGGCTGCGGCGCGTCGATCGTCGATTCGAACCGTTCCATGGCAACGGAATCTAGCGGAGGACGTCGTAGTGAGAGGCTCATGTGCTACGTTGTAGAACATGAACCGGGTCGGGGTCCGTGAGCTGAAGCAGAATGCGAGCGCAGTGCTCCGTCGAGTGGCCCGCGGAGAGGTCATCGAAGTCACCGACCGTGGCCGGCCGATCGCTCGCCTGGTTCCGCTCCCTCGTGAGGAGGGGGTCGTGGACCGATTGATCGCAGAGGGGCGAGCGACACCCGCTTCGGGGAACCTCGACGACCTGCCGCCCCCGATCCGGCTTCCAAAGGGCAGTCGACTCCCGTCGGAGATTCTCGACGAGATGCGTGACGAAGAACGCTAATCCCAGGTGCCGGAGTATCAGTACCTCGACGCCTCGGCGATCGTGAAGCTTGTCATCCACGAGCACGAGTCGGCGGCGCTCCGCCGATTCCTTCGCACCCGACAGGATCGGGCATCATCGAAGATATCGTGGACCGAGGTCCCGCGCGCGGTCCGCCGGGCGCAACCCACCGCCATCCTGCGGGCGCGACAGGCCCTGACCGGGGTCGTGGCGATCGGGATCAGTGAGCGCATCCTGGACTCGGCCGCCACGCTGGGTCCGGTGGAACTTCGGACGCTCGACGCGATTCACCTCGCGACGGCGGCCAGCCTCGGGCCGGACCTCGGCGCGGTCGTGACGTACGACCAGCGAATGGCTTCTGCTGCTGCGGCCATTGGCATATCCGTCGTGTCGCCACAGTAGCGGACGTTCGACCTTCGAGACGGGAGAATGTCCATCGTCATGCGAATCCTGGTGACCGAGACGTTGTCCGAACGCGGGCTCGCGCTGCTCCGGCGGGACTTCGACGTCGACGTGCGGGAGGGCCTGGCGAAGGAGGGCCTCGACGAGCAGATCGCACCGTACGACGCGCTGATCGTCCGCTCGCAGACGCAGGTCACGTCCGAGGTGATCGAGGCCGGCGAGAACCTCAAGGTGGTGGCCCGGGCGGGCATCGGCCTGGACAACGTCGACGTCGAGGCCGCCACCCGCAGGGGCGTGATGGTCGTGAACGCCCCCCAGTCGAACATCCTCTCCGCCGCCGAGCACACCCTTGCGCTGCTCCTCAGCCAGGCCCGGATGATCCCCCAGGCCGACCGCACGTTGAGGCAGGGGGAGTGGGCCCGCACCAGGTTCCAGGGTGTCGAGCTCGCCGGCAAGACGCTCGGCGTAATCGGGCTGGGGCGCGTGGGCGCGATGGTCGCCCACCGCGCGGCGGCGTTCGGCATGCGGATCATCGCGTTCGACCCGTACGTCAGCCGCGACCGTGCCAGGGAGATGGGCGTCGAGCTCATGCCCGGCCTCGAGGCCGTCCTGGTCCAGGCCGACTTCCTGACGATCCACCTCCCGCGGACGCCCGAGACCGAGGGCCTGATCGGCGAACGTGAGCTGGCCCTGATGAAGGACGGCGCCCGTCTGGTGAACACCGCCCGCGGCGGCGTCGTCGACGAGGACGCCCTGGCCAAGGCCCTGAAGGACGGCCATCTCGGCGGCGCCGCCCTGGACGTCTTCGCGACCGAGCCCATCACCGAGAGCCCGCTGTTCGAGCTCGACGAGGTCGTCGTGACGCCCCACCTCGGCGCATCGACGGTCGAGGCGCAGGACAAGGCCGGGACCGCCATCGCGGAGATGGTCCGGCTCGCACTCCGCGGGGAGTTCGTTCCGTATGCGGTCAACGTGAGCGCGGGCGCCGACGTCCCCGAGAACGTCCGGGCGTTCCTGCCGCTCGTCGAGCACCTCGGTGCGATCCTCACCGGCCTCGCCGAGGGCGCGCTGCAGTCGCTGGAGTGCGAGTACACCGGCCGAATCGCAGAGGCCGACACGCGCGTGCTCACGTTGGCCGCGCTGAAGGGCACCCTGCGCGGCATCGTGCACGAGCCCGTCAGCTACGTGAACGCCCCGCTGATCGCGGCCGAGCGCGGGATCACCCTCAGCGAGCGCAAGTCGACGGTGACCCGCGACTACGTCAACCTCGTGACGCTCCGGGGCGAGACCGACGGCGGCGACGTCCAGGTGGCAGGGACGCTGGTCGGCAAGCGCGACGCCGAACGCCTCACGCAGGTGTTCGAGTTCGACATCGACATGGCGCCGGCCACCCACATGGCGTTCTTCCGGTACGAGGACCGGCCCGGCATCATCGGAACGATCGGGACAATCCTCGGGCAGGCCGGCATCAACGTCGCGGGCGCGCAGGTCGCGCGGAACACCGCCGGTGGCCTGGCGCTGATGGGGTTCACGGTCGACACGCCGATCCCGCCCGAGATCCTGCAGCGAATCGCGACCGAGATCGGCGCCGAAGGGGCCCGGGCCATCGTCCTCCCCGCGTAGCCGGAGAGTTCCACGTTCGTAACGAGCCCCGGAGCCCACCGAAGTGCTCGCCTCGCCTGCGTAGGTATGCTCTTCGCCGGGGACAGCGCAACGCGGACAGGGCCGCGTTCGGGATCGAAGGAGGCGCCGGTGCCGGTTCAGCCCGTCGACAGGATCTGGATGGACGGCGAGCTCGTGGGGTGGGACGAGGCACGCATCCCGGTCCTCACCCACTCGCTCCACTACGGCACGGGCGTGTTCGAGGGCATCCGCGCGTACCACACGTCGAAGGGCACGGCCGTGTTCCGCCTGAACGACCACGTGCGGCGGCTGTTCCGCTCGGCGCACCTGTACCACATGGACATCCCGTACTCGGTCGAGGAGATCGAAGACGCCATCCGTGGGACCATCGCGGCGAACGGCCTCGAGGAGTGCTACATCCGCCCGCTCGTCCACCGGGGGTACGGCGAGGTGGGCATCAACCCGCTCGCCGCGCCGGTGAACGTCTCGATCTCGGTGTGGCGATGGGGCGTGTACCTCGGCGACGAGGCCCTCGAGAAGGGCGCGAGGGTCAAGATCTCGTCCTGGAAGCGCCTCGATCCGAACGTCATCCCGCCCGGCGCCAAGGCCACGGGCCAGTACATCAACTCGGTGCTCGCCAAGGTCGAGGCCGCCAAGGCCGGCTACGACGAGGCGATCATGCTGAACCAGTCGGGGTACGTCACCGACGGGACCGGCGAGAACGTGTTCGTCGTCAAAGACGGCGAGCTGTTCACCCCGCCGCTGTCGGCCGGGTGCCTCGACGGCGTCACGCGCGACACGGTGATGACGCTCGCGCGCGACCTCGGGTACGACGTGCACGAGCGGAACCTCGTCCGGACCGACCTGTACTTCGCGGACGAGGCCTTCTTCACGGGGACTGCGGCCGAGGTGTGCCCGATCCGCGAGGTCGACGACCGCCCGGTGGCGGCGAACGGACGCGGGCCGATCACGAAGGAGCTCCAGAGCGAGTTCTTCGCGACCGTCCACGGCGAGATCGACAAGCACCAGGGCTGGCTGTCCCCGGTCGCGTAGCCGAACCACCTCGAGGCGAACCTTGCATTCCCCGTACATCCGGCTGTCCTGGCGCTGACCGGGCCGGCCGATCCTTTCCGGCGTTCGGCGGGTCCGCACGGGACGGGGGATAGCATCTTGGCGGCGATGGGCGGGACGGTGCTGCTGGTCGAGGACGAACAGAGCATCGGCTCGCTCGTCCGGACCTATCTCGGGACGCACGGCCACCCGGTGGTGTGGGTCCGCAGCGGTGAGGAGGCACTGACGGAGCTCCCGCGGCACCCCGTCCGGATCGTCGTGCTCGACATCGGCCTGCCGGGCATCGACGGGCTCGAGGTGTGCCGGCGGATCCGGGCCACGTCGACCCTGCCGGTCATCATGCTCACCGCCCGCGACGAGGAGGCGGATCGGGTGGCCGGCCTGGAGGTGGGCGCCGACGACTACGTCGCCAAGCCGTTCTCGCCGCGGGAGCTGGCCGCACGAATCAAGGCGGTGCTCCGCCGCTCGGAACCGCAGTCCCGGGCCGACGTCCTGAGGCTCGGCCGGGTCACGTTGTCCAAGCCCGGTCGCGAGGTCACGGTGGCCGGGTCTCCGGTCGAGCTCACCGCGAAGGAGTTCGACCTCCTCGCGTTCCTCATGGAGAACGCCGGCGTGGTGCTGTCGCGCGACGTCCTGCTCGACCGCGTGTGGGGGATGGCGTACCCCGGGGAGACCCGCACGGTCGACGTGCACGTCGGGCAGATCCGGCGAAAGCTCGGCGACGCCGACGTGATCCGGACGGTCCGGGGCGCCGGGTACAAGGCCGTGGCCCCGGCCGCTGACTGAGCCGCCGCGCCGATGAGAACGCTCCGCGGGCGGGTGTTCTGGACGATCGCGGCCGCCGTGATCGCGTCGACCGTGTTGACCGTCGTGGTCGCCGCCGTGCTGGTGCGCGGCGTCATCCGGGGCCGGACGCTCGCCAACCTCCGCCAGCAGGCCGTCGCGGCGGGGCGGGTCCTGGACCGGCCGAGGCTGGGCCCGACCCTGGAGCGGGGGCTGTCCGGCTTCTTCCGGGAGCAGCATGAGCTCCTCCTGCTCCCCGGCGAGGATGCGCCCGGTTCGGCGATCCGCGACGCGATCCTCCGCGCTGCCGGGGGGCGGACGTCGGGTGAGGCCCGGGCCGGCCGGTCGCGGTGGTTCTTCGTCACGGCGACCACGGCACGCGGGGAGTTCGTGCTGGCCCGGCGGTCGGGGCTGGGCGTGGACGACTGGCGGCCGTTCCTCGGATGGCTGGTGCTGGCCGGGTCGGTCGGCGCCGGTGTCGCGGGGGTCGGTTCGTATCTGCTCGCGCGGCGCATCGTGGGGCCGGTGCGGGAGGTGGCGGCCGCGAGCGCGGAGGTCGCGGCCGGGCGGCTGTCGACTCGTGTTCCCGTCCGGAGCGGCGACGAGCTGGGGGCGCTGGCCGCGTCGTTCAACTCGATGGCCGACCAGCTGGCGGCGTCGCGGGACACCGAGCGGACGTTCCTGCTGTCGGTGAGCCACGAACTGAAGACGCCGCTCACGGCCATCCGGGGGTACGCGGAGGCGCTCCGGGAGGACGCCGTCCCGCCGGCCGAGGCCGCGGCCGTGATCGGCACGGAGGCGGAACGGCTGGAACGCCTGGTCCGCGACCTGCTGGACCTCGGACGCCTCGACCGGCGGGAGTTCTCGGTGGCGCGCGTGCGGGTCGACCTGGCGCGGGTGGCCGGCGAGGCCCGGGCGCGGCATGCCGCGGCGGCGGCACGGTTCGGGGTCCGGCTGTCGGTGGACGCGACGCCGGAGGCTCCGGCGCTCGGCGACCACGACCGGCTGCTGCAGGTGCTGTCGAACCTCGTGGAGAACGCCCTGCGGGCGACGTCGTCCGGCGGCGCCGTCGCCGTCCGGGCACGGCCCGGAATGCTGTCGGTGACGGACACGGGGCCCGGCCTGGCTCCCGAGGACGTCCCGCGGGCGTTCGAACGGTTCTACCTGTACGCGAAGCACGGGGGGGACCGGCCGGTCGGGTCGGGGCTTGGGCTGGCGATCGTGCAGCAGCTCGTGCTGGCCATGGGCGGGTCGGTCGAGGTCCACTCGACGCTCGGGCAGGGGACGACGTTCGTGGTGAGGCTGCCCGCGACGCCGGAGGGACGGCCCGGTCCGCCGTCCGCCCAGGCACCGCCGACGCGGCGCGATGCGGAAGGGCCGCTGGAGAGCTGGTTCGATGCTCCCGGCGACGCGGATCCGCCCCCGGAGGGCGCCGGACCGGCGCCGGCATCCCCCTGAACTTACCGGCGCCTTACCAGGTCCTGCCGAACCCCTGTCCGGCCGGCCCGAACCTTGTCGTGGCGATCGAACCAGGAATCGACCCGAAAGGAGGTCGCCATGCGGATGAACACGTGGAAGCGGTGGACCGCCCTGGGGGCGGTGGGGGTGATGCTCCTGGTCGGCGGGCTGGCCATCGGGGCGTCCGCGGCCTCGAGCCGGCCGTCGACCGGCGCCGCAATCAGGGGCCCGGCCGGCCCCGGGATCCTGGCCGGGGCCGTGCACTCGGCGGGAACCTGGACGTACGCGCACGGGTCGACCCGGAGCTTCGTCTCCGATCTCGGCCGGATCACCGGCCTCGGGCCGTTCCGGATCCGCATCCGCCGTGCGGACGGCACGACCGTGGTCGCCGGCTGGAGGGCGGCGACCTGTGTCCGGTGGGACGGCCGGCCCGCGACCCGGGCCGGGCTGCACCTCGGGATGCGGGCCCTGACGATCTCGGAACGAACCCCTTCGGGCGGGCTCCACGCGGACGTCGTGCGCACGGGGCGGCCGCTGGTGCGGCGGGCCGCCTCGGGGTGCGGGCTGTTCGCCCGCGCGGTCCATGGCGACAGCACGGTGACCTACCGGGGTGGCTCGACCCGCGACCTCACCTGGGACCGCGGAGCGGTCGACCGGGAGGGGGACTCGACGATCGAGTTCACCAGGGCCGACGGCGTGCGGTTGGCCGAGGACTGGAACGACCGGACCTTCGTGGTCGGCGGCGGGCCGGTGCGGGGCATCGCCGAGGGAACCCACGCCGTGTTCGTGGCCGAACCACAGGACGGTGGACCGGCGATGGCGCTGCTGATCCGGCCCGCGACGGCCGCCTCCTGACGCGGGAGGCGGGATCACGGGGCGTCCGGGGAATCGAACGGGAGGCGCGGGCTCCCCCCGCCCGCGCGTCACGAAGGGGCCAGGGCTCGCCTCGGCTCCTTCCCCACGATCGGCTACCCTGCCGGGCACCATGAGGCTCGTTCGGTTCCGGCTCGGCGACCGTATCGGCACGGGGGTGCTCGACGGCGGGGCGGTGCAGCCGCTCCGGGGGACGTTCTTCGAGCAGCCCGTCCGCACGGGGGAGAAGATCCCGGCCGACGACGTACGCCTGCTCGCCCCGGTGCTGCCGTCCAAGGTCGTGGCGGTCGGCAGGAACTACGCCGAGCACGCGAGGGAGATCGGGGAGGACGTTCCCGACGTGCCGCTCACGTTCCTCAAGCCGTCCACGTCGGTGATCGGGCCCGGCGACCCGATCGTGTACCCGCCGATCAGCGAACGCCTCGACTACGAGGGGGAGCTCGCGGTGGTGGTCGGCCGCCTTGCCCACCGCCTCGCAGCGGAGGACGCCGCGCGGACGATTCTCGGCTACACCTGCGCGAACGACGCGACGCTCCGCGACCTCCAGGCGAAGGACGGCCAGTGGACGCGGGCGAAGGGGTTCGACACGTCGTGCCCGCTCGGGCCGTGGATCGAGACCGAGGTCGACCCGGCCGACCTCGAGCTCACGACGCGGCTGAACGGCGAGGTTCGCCAGCACGCCCGAACGTCGGACCTGACGTACGGCCCGGCCGGGCTGGTCGCGTTCATCTCGCAGTTCATGACGCTGCTCCCGGGGGACGTCGTGCTGACCGGAACCCCTGCCGGGATCGGGCCGATGAAGCCGGGCGACCGGGTCGAGGTCGAGATCGAGGGCATCGGAACCCTCCCAAACACCGCCGTCGCCGGCTGAATCGGCCACGCCGTCGGCTCCTGGGATGATGTGTCGCCATGGGTGACGCGCCGCGGGTTCGGTTCGCCCCGGCGCCGAGCGGGTCCCTCCATGTGGGAGGGGCGCGGACGGCGCTGTTCAACTGGCTGTACGCCCGTCGGCACGGCGGGACGTTCGTCCTGCGCGTCGAGGACACGGACGCCGACCGCGTGACCGACGAGGCGATGCACGTCCTCGAGCGGTCGCTCCACTGGCTGGGGCTGGACTGGGACGAGGGCCCGGGGGTCGGCGGGCCCCACGGCCCGTACCGCCAGACCGAGCGGTTCGAGGTCTACCGGGATGCCGCCGCGAAGCTCGTCGAGGAGGGCAGCGCCTACCGCTGCTATTGCACGCCGGAGGAGCTCGCCGAACGCCGCGCGCGGGCGAAGGCCACCGACCGTGCGCCGGGGTACGACGGCCGGTGCCGACGGCTCACCGACGACGAACGCGCGAAGCTCGAGGCCGAGGGGCGGTCGTGGGCGCTGCGATTCGCTATCCCGGAGGGGCGTGCGGTCGACTTCGAGGACCTGGTCAAGGGGCCGCAGCACTTCGAGCACGAGTCCCTGCGCGATTTCGTCATCGTGCGGAGCGACAGCTCGCCGACCTACCTGCTGGCGAGCGGCGTCGACGACCTCCGGATGGGCATGACCCACGTGATCCGGGGCGAGGACCTCCTGCCGTCGACGCCCCGGCAGATGCTGATGTTCGAGGCGCTGGGCGAGCCGGCCCCGCAGTACGCGCACCTTCCGCTCATCCTGGGCCCCGACCGAGCCAAGCTGTCGAAGCGCCACGGCGCGGTCGCCGTCGAGTGGTTCCGCGAGCACGGCTACCTGCCGGACGCACTGGTGAACTACCTCGCGCTGCTCGGATGGTCGCCCGGGAACAACGAGGAGATCCTCCCGCGGGACGAGCTGGTGGCGCGGTTCGACCTTGGGGCGGTGTCGCGGCACCCGGCGATCTTCGACACCGAAAAGCTCACGTGGATGAACGGGGACTACCTCCGCGGGCTCTCCGATGAGGAGGCGGCCGCCGGCATGCTCACGACCCTGTCGGAGGCCGGGCTGGTGGCCGACCTCGACACCCTCCGGGCGATCGCGCCCCACGTGAAGGAACGGATGAAGCGCCTGGACGAGGCGCCGACGATGCTGCGGTTCCTGTTCACCGACGACGTCGAGCTGGACGAGAAGGCCGTCGCGGCGGTGGC
Source organism: uncultured Actinomycetes bacterium (assembly GCA_963772375.1). GTDB lineage: Bacteria > Actinomycetota > UBA4738 > UBA4738 > JACQTL01 > DATBHM01. The sequence continues at coordinate 202,436 of CAVYXG010000004.1, read as the reverse complement.
GAAGGTCGGCCCCGACTACCTCAGGCGGGCCGCCGAGCGGCTGGCGTCCGTCGACCCGTGGACGGTGGAGGGAATCTCCGCGGCGCTCGACGAGGTCGCCGCATCCCAGGGGCTCAACCGCACGAAGGGATGGCAGCCCGTCCGCGCCGCCGTCACCGGAACCACGATCTCGCCGCCGCTGCCCGAGTCGCTCCAGCTGCTCGGCCGCGACGAGACGCTCGTCCGCCTCCGCGCGGCGGCCGCCTGACACGTGCGGGTCTCCGAGATCCGGACCGAACGACTCCACCTCCGAGCCTGGAACGACGAGCGGACGGCCGCGCTCGCCCTCCTCCAGGCCGACCCGGAGATCATGCAGTACATCGGAGCCGGACCGGTGGCGCCCGCGCGGACCGCAGAGCTCGTGGCCGAGTGGAACGCCCGGTGGAAGCGCGACGGGTTCTCGCTATGGGCGGTGTGCGACCCGGCCACGGGGGAGTGCGTCGGCCGGGCCGGGGTCACCCGCCACCCGTACTGGGAGCAGCCCGAGGTGGGCTGGCTGCTCGCGAGGCCGCTCTGGGGCCGCGGGCTCGCCACCGAGGCCGGGCGGGCCTCCCTTCGGTTCGGGTTCGAACGGGCCGGCCTCGAGCGCATCCACAGCGTGTGCCGGCCCGAGAACGTCCGGTCCGAACGCGTGATGCGAACCCTCGGCATGATCCTCGAACGGGACGACGTGCACCCGACGCTCGGCGTTCCACTCCGGATCTACGCGATCGACCGCGCGACCTGGCGGTCGGCTACGCCGGGCTGATCGGGTCGCCGGGCCGGATCGTCCCCGATTCGAGGATCTGTGCCCGCAGGCCGCCGCGATGCAGCAGCGCCTTGCGCGCGCCCGGCTTCGACAGGGACTCCATGTGGGCGCACGGCTCGCAGAGCTTGAGCCCGCGCAGCCGGACGTCGCCGACCGTGAACTCCCGGCCGACAAGGTGGTTGAGCGGAACGCCGCGGGTCACGATGTTCCGGCGGTGCTCACCCGGCGACAGCGGCACGTCGTAGTCGCCATGCGCCGCCTCGATGGCCTCCCATTCGATGAACGTGGCCTCCTGCCGTGGGTCGATCTCGCCGTTCTTCACGAACGTTCCCTCGCCCCGGAAGTAGCGGTCGCCCTCGAGGCCCCGCCCGGCGACGGCGTTGACCTCGGGCCTCTCGACCGGCACGCCGCCGCCCTCCGCCGTCACGAACACCGCCACCACCGAGCCCTCGAAACCCTCCACCGGAACTCCTCCCTCCACCGGACCGGCCCCAGACTACGCGGCCGTCCCGACACCGACGTGGAACGACGGTCCGGGTTGACTTTTCCGACCCGGGAACGGGAACCTGCGGGCGACCGGCTCGGATCCGGGTTCGCGCCCCGCCCGGAGCGCAGCCGCGACCCGCAGGCGGAGGATCCATGCGAACGGGAAGGCGACGGCTCGTGGTGCTCGCGACGGCGCTCGTTGCGGGCGTCCTCGTCGCCGTGGGGTCGGGGTTCGGCCAGGGGTGCGCCGGGGCGCTGGACCGTTCGCCGGAGCCACCGGCGGCCACGAGGCGCCCCACGCCGCCCAACATCGTGTTCATCCTGTCCGACGACCAGCGCGCGGACACGCTGTGGGCGATGCCGAACGTCCGCCGCCTGCTGATGGCGCACGGGGTCACGTTCACCCGCTTCTACGTCACGACGCCCGTGTGCTGCCCGTCCCGCGCGTCGTTCCTCACCGGGCAGTACCAGCACCACACGGGCGTGCTCGACAACGTGGGGCCGAACGGAGGGGCGCAGGCGTTCCACGACGGGTCGACGGTCGCCACCTGGCTGCAGGGGGCCGGGTACACGACGGGGCTGTTCGGCAAGTACCTGAACGGCTACCCGGAGCTGGATCACTGCGGCGTGCCGCCCGGCTGGTCGCAGTGGGCCGCCCTCGACGCCGAGCCGCTCAACCGGTACTACGGCTTCACGCTGAACCACGACGGCGACCTCGAGCTCTACAGGAAGAAGCCGCAGAACTACGAGACCGACGTCCTCACCCGGCTGACCGACGATTTCGTCCGGACCGCCCCCCAGCCGTTCTTCGCGTACATGGCGCCGAGCAACCCGCACAAGCCGGCCGTGGCCGCGCCGGAGGACGCGGGGTCGTTCGCCCATCTGCGGCCGTACACGCCGCGCTCGTACAACGAGGCGGAGATCGAGGACAAGCCCTGGTACCGCCGCAACCACTTGATGCGCCCCCCCAAGCAGCAGGCGGTCCAGACCGTCCGCCGGAAGATGCTCCAGTCGATCCGCTCGCTCGACCGGGACGTGGGACGGATCGTGGACGCCCTGCGTGACCGGGGGGTGCTCGACCACACGATCGTCGTGTTCTCCTCGGATAACGGGTATCTGTGGGGTGAGCACCGACTGATCAAGAAGACGTGGCCGTACGAGGAGTCCATCAAGGTGCCCCTCGTGATCCGGACGCCGTGGATCCACCGGGCGGAGACCGACGACCGCCTCACGGCGAACATCGACATCGCGCCGACCTTCGCCGACATCGCCGGGACCACGCCCGGCCTGCCCGAGGACGGACGCGACCTGATGCCGCTCCTGCGGGACGGCGCGGACGTGCCCGACTGGCGGCACGACCTGCTCATCGAATGGCAGGGCCGGAACGTGCCCAGCCGCGGCGGGCCGGTGCGGTACCGGGCGCTGCACACCGGGCGCTATGTCTACGTGGAGTACACGAACGACTGGCGGGAGCTATACGACCTGCGGGCCGACCCGTACGAGCTCGACAACGTGTACGGGGACCCCAGGTACGCGGGGATCCAGCGGCGTCTCGTCGACCGCATGCACCGGCTGTATCGGGAGTCGTGCGCCCGGGCGCCGTGCGTCCGGCCGGCGCCGCCCGGCACCCGGGGCGGGGTGGCGTCCCTGCCACCCGGCGACGACTGAGCATCGCGACGCCTCCGGGGGGGGGGTTGACTCCCGGAGCGACACAGGACGCCGTCCCGCAGGGGCGCTCAGGCGGGCGGGGCGTGACGGTCCGCGTTTGAGGTTCCGTGGAAGCGAAACTAGAGTGGTCCGGGCTCTCCGGCCGCTCGCGCGGGGGCGCCTCGACTGCGGAGGAGATGTGGACGGGGAGCTCACGACGGCAGGCACGGAGCCGGCCATGAAGAATGCGTTGCTGTCGGCGCTGCCCGAGGAGGCCCGGGGCATGCTCCTGGCGGACGCGAACCTCGTGGAGCTGCCGCAGCGGCGCGTGCTATGGGAGCCGGGTCAGGTTGCCAAGGCCGTCTACTTCCCGCTCTCCGGCGTCGTCTCCCTGGTCACGGTCATGGGCGACGGTGACATGGTCGAGGTGGCCACGATCGGGAGGGAGGGTATGGCGGGGCTCCACCACTTCCTCGGTTCGCGTTCGATTCCCAACGTCCGCGCCATCTGCCAGGTCGCCGGCGACGCGATCGAGGTGGATGCGGGCGTGTTCCGTCAGTCGAGCGCCGTGCCCGGACCGCTGCACCAGCTGGTCGAGCGGTATGCGCTCGTCCAGCAGGTCGCCACCGCGCAGGAGGTGGCGTGCAACCGCCTCCACCCGCTCGAGATGCGCTGCGCGCGCTGGCTCATGACCACCCGAGACCAGGTCGGCGCGGACGCGTTCGGGCTGACCCAGGAGTTCCTCGCGGAGATGCTCGGCGTTCGTCGGGCGACGGTGACGATCGCCGCCGGCATGCTCCAGAAGGCCGGGCTGATCCGATACCGGCGCGGTTGGATCGAGATCCTCGACCCCGGGCGCCTCGAGGCGGCGGCCTGCGAATGCTTCGGCGTGATCCGGGCCGAATACGGGCGGTTCATGCGGGAGCTGCCCCTGCGTGACGCCGGATAACCCCGTGGCCGGGGGTCGGCCCCCGGGATCCAATGGCGTACACTTGTCCGGACAGAAGTGGCGCTCCACCGACCACGGTGAGGAGGCCATGGCCGACTACCCCCCGATCGACGAGGCGACCGAACGCCTCATCCGCGACGTCCTCCGCGGGCGCGACGGCGAGGTCCGCGTCCGGTTCCGGGTCCAGGATGGCACGGTGTCCATGGAGCTGCTGGAGCAGGAACCTCCGCCGATGCCCGCGCAGCACGTCCCGTTCGCGCGGTGGATGTCCGAGCTCATCCACAGCCGGAAGATGTCGCAGGAGGCCACGGCCCGCATGCTCGGCGTCTCCCTCAAGACGGTGAACCGCTGGGTGAACGGCCGCACCGAACCCCGGATGCGCGAGCTGCGCCGCATCCAGGAGGCGTTCGGCGTTCCGCCGCCCCTGTAGACGGCGTACGTCATCCACCGCACGGATGGCCAGTCCGGCGGGGCCGATCATGGCGGGTGCACGGTGCAGAGTCAGCGGCTGACCGCGGACGCCCTCGACAGTCCGGGACCTTCGGCCCTGGTGCATCGGCACGGCCCGGAGGAGACTCCTCCAGCCGCAGTGCCAGCCCCCTCGGGGAAGGTGGCACCGCCGGGCCCACAAGGCAGCGGCTCCCCGGAGATGTCCGGGGGCGTCGCTGCATCCTCACTCATTCTGACGCCGTCGGGAACCTCCGCCTGGGTCGTCCAAACGGGATTTGAACCCGTGTCTCCACCTTGATAGGTTGAGCCGAGCCGATCCGTGACCTGGGGCGGAACCCGAAGAGGCCTACTGACCTGCGGATTTCAACTCCTGGTCGATTCCGGCTACCCCTCGGGTTCTTGAGGTCATGCGGGATATCAACGGGATCACCAGGCTGGGGAGGGCTACAACCACCCTTCCGCAGGAGTTCGGACTACGTGTTCCGATCACTCACGTCGGATGGCCGTCGCCGGCGCGTACCGACGCGACAACCTGCCAACCGGTGCGCTGGTCGGCCTGCCGGTTTCCGCCGGGACCGTCGAAGGGCGAGCCCTCGTCATCCTGGACATGGCCGAGGCGGACCTCGAAACCGGGGCGACATCCTGGTCACTGCCTACACGGACCCGAGCTGGATGCCGCTGTTCGTCGCGATCAAGGGCCTGGTGACGGAGGTGGGAGCCCCATGCCGCACGGCGCGGTGATCGCACGGGAGTACGGGTTCCGGCGTTGTGTTCGGACTCGGCCTCGACAAGAAGCAGCGCCCACCCGGAGCTGCGGCGGGCGTACGAGAACGTCGAAGGCATGCTCAAGGCTTGCGTCGCCGATCTCTGCCCGGGGGATCCAGATGCCGCCGAGCAGCTGACCGACGCGATTGAGGCCACCCCACACGGACACGCGGCACTGCTCACGGATCAACCAGGATCACCCGACCCTGCTGACATCGACCGCGCCGCCGACCAGACCGGAAGGGCGGCGCGGGCGCTGATCCAGGGCCGAGCAGCCCTTCGAATGTCCGCTGTCGGTGTCGCAGCACGCCAACCTGCCGAGTGAGCAACTTCGACGTCGCCCTGCCCGAGGCGGATCCCGCGAGCCGCGATGTGTCCTGCGGCGTCCGGTGGTCGTACCGTCAACCCGTTACCGAGGAGGACTCCTGATGCGCAGCGTGACCTATTCGATGGGCGTCTCATTTGACGGCTACATCGTCGGGCCGGACGGCGACTTCGACTGGACGGCGCCCGACGAGGACGTCTTTCGCTTCGCCACCGAAGAGATACGAGAGGTTAGCGTCTACCTGTTGGGACGACGGCTGTACGAGACGATGCTGTACTGGGAGATCGCCGACCAGGATCCATCGCTCGACGACTCAAGGCTCGAGTTTGCCGCGATCTGGAAGCCGCTCCCAAAGGTGGTGTTCTCCACCACGCTGTCGGCGGTGCAGGGCAATGCCCGCCTGGCCTCCGGCGGCCTGGCGGAGGAGATCGAGCGGTTGCGAGCCGAGCCGGGGGAGGGCGACATCGCGATCGGCGGCGCGACCCTCGCCGCCGAGGTGGCCGCGTTGGGTCTGATCGACGAGTACCGGGCCAGGGTCTACCCGGTGCTGGTTGGCGGCGGCATTCCGTTCTTTCCCCAGCGCGAGCGCCGGGTCGATCTCGAACTCGTCGAGACCCGCACCTTCGGCTCGGGCGTCGTCTTTCTCCGCTACCGCGTGGCGCGCTAGCCCCGAGCCCCCGGATCGGAGTGGGGCTCTCACCTCTGTCAACAAGGTCCCTGGGAACTACACCTAGTGTCCTGAGTCCGAAATCCGTTGAGCATATGCGGCAACGGATTCGAGGATGTGGTCGGCGGACTTCGTCCACACGAACGGCTTGGGATCGAGGTTGTAGATCTTGAGGTAGTGCCGGATCGCATCCTCGAGCTCCCGGGTCGACCGGTGGGCGCCGCGTTTGATCTGGCGGCGGGTGAGCTCCGCGAACCACCGCTCCACGAGGTTGAGCCAGGAGGAGCCGGTCGGGGTGAAGTGGAGGTGGAACCGGGGGTGGCGGGCCAGCCACCGCAGCACCGCGGGGGTCTTGTGGGTTCCGTAGTTGTCCAGGACGAGGTGCAGATCGAGGTCCGCCGGCGTCTCGGCGTCGATCGCCTTGAGGAACCGCAGGAACTCCTGGTGGCGGTGGCGGCGGTGGATCCGGCCGATGACCTCGCCGGTGGCCATGACGAGCGCGGCGAACAGCGACGTGGTGCCGTGGCGAACGTAGTCGTTGGTCCATCGCTCCGGGGTCCCCGGGCGCATCGGCAGGATGGGCTGGGTCCGGTCGAGCGCCTGGATCTGGGACTTCTCGTCAACGCACAGCACCAGGGCGCCATCCGGCGGATCGAGGTACAGCCCCACGATGTCGCGGACCTTCTCCACGAACTGGGGGTCGGTGGAGAGCTTCCAGGACTCGCTCCGCCACGGCTGCAGTCCGAACGCCCGCCAGATCCGGGCCACGGTGGACTGCGACAGCCCCACTCGCTTGGCCATGTCCCTTGAGGACCAGTGGGTGGAGTCGGTCGGCTTGGACTCGAGGGTCTTCACCACGACCTCCTCCACCTTGTCGTCGGTGACCTTCCGGGGGGCCCCGGGCCGGGGCTCGTCCAGGAGGCCCTCGACGCCTCGTTCGATGTAGCGGGCCCGCCACTTCCCGACGGTCTGGGGCGTCACCTCCAGTTGCCGGGCCACCTCCCGGTTGGTGGCGCCCTCGGCCGATCGCAGGACGATCCTCGATCGCAGGGCAAGGGCCTGCGACGTGGTGGTCCGGCGGGTGAACCGCTCCAGCACCTGCCGGTCCTCCTCGCTCACCGCGAGCTCCTGGAGCGGTCGTCCTCGGGCCATACCGCATCCTGGCACGACGCGAGCCATGCCTGGGGACATCCTCGTGAACATCCTGTGAACTTCTGACTCAGGACACTAGACGTGTTCGTTCCAGGTCTGAACGAGAGTGACTTCACCGATCGCCGCGATGCACTTGACTCCGGCGTCGACAGGATCCTCCCCTCCACCTCCACCGTGGTCTTGACGAACCGTCACGGTGCCGGTTGCGAGGTCGGGATCGTGGCGACCGAACGGTCGGGGACAGCCCGGGCGTGCGACTCCATGTGACGCGGAACCGGCCGCTGCAGGATGAATGCGGGACGAGAGCGAATCCTCTCGACCCTCCGGCTGCGGACAGAGCCTCTGACCTGCGCGTTTCCTAGTAGTCCCAACGGGGTTCGAACCCGTGTCTCCACCTTGAGAGGGTGGTGTCCTGGGCCTCTAGACGATGGGACCTCGGCCGGCAGGTCAGTGTACACAGGCACGCTGCCGGGAAATCCCCGGGTCTCGAGGGCGCTTGTTTATCCGGATCCGACAGGGGTACAACGTAGCGCCGTTCTCGGTCCGCGAGGCGGCGTGGCGCGCGCCCCGCGCCGTCGTTGTCGAGGGGGAGCATGGGCCAGGCCATCCGGTCGCGATCCGTTCCTCCCACTCGTTCATGGGGGAAATCCCGTTGAAGCGTTCCCGTCTGGTCGCCCTGCTCGCGACCGCCATGGTGATGCTCCTGCTCGCGGCCGTCTGGACCCCCGGATCCGCGCACCGCGTCGGCCCCACGCTGGCGAACGGCTCGGCGAACCACGGCGCCGGCCCCGCGGCCGGTCCGGTCAGCACGCAGATCCCGCCGGGCGCGAGCGGCAGGGCCGCCGGCGGCACGACGTTCGGCCAGCCGACGATCGTCGGCATCCAGGGCACCGGGTTCGAGGAGGACGTCCGCCTGGACAGCCAGGACCGCGTGTTCACGAGCGTTCCGGCCTCGTTGAGCTCCGGCACGAGCTGGATCTGGCGTTCCCAGGACCATGGCAAGACGTTCAAGTGGATCCCGGCCGCGGCGCCGCTGACCGGGAAGCTCCCGACGTGCGCCGGCGGTGGCGACACCGAGCTCGGCATCGACTCCGCCGACCACCTGTACTTCAACGACCTGACCCTGGTGAACTTCTCGACCGCGCGGTCCGACGACCACGGCCAGAGCATGGTCCCCGGCGACTGCCAGTCGGTGGAGACCACGCCGAACGACCGCCAGTGGTACGCGTTCGACGGCGATCCGACCAACGGCGGCTCGATGTACCTGGTCTACGACATCGTCGGGCTGGGCCCGCCGATGTGCGGCGCGTCGACCGGCAACAACACCCTGGTGATGGCGCGGTCGCCGGTGAGCCCGGCGGCGGGCTCCACCGCGGGCAACGTGTTCGCTCCATCGCAGTTCGTGACCGACCCCACGAAGTGCGCCGAGGGCATCATGGGCAACGACGAGGTCAGCCCCACCACGCACCACATCTTCGTCATCCACGACGACGCGTCGTTCCACTCGGTCTCGATGGGGCGATGCGTCGCCGTGGCGTTCACCACGGACCCGACCGGACTGCGATGCACCGAACACCTGATCTCGAACCTCGGCCCGGGTTTCCGCACCGGTGGGTCGTTCCCGACGATGACTGTCGACCGGTCCGGGAACCTCTATGTGGTCTGGGAGCAGGCCTCCGTCAACGCCGACAACCAGATCACCGGCGACACGTGCTGAAGCGGTCGTTCTCCTCGGACGAGGGCAACCACTGGACCGTGCCGGTCACGATCCCGACGCCGGGGCTGCACGACAACGTGATGGCGTGGCCGGCCGCCGACGACCGGGGGCGCGTCGACGTGGCGTGGTACGGGACACCCGCCGCCGCCGGGGCTCCCGTCAACGACCCGAACTGCAACAACATGCTCGGAGCGATCAAGTCCGGCCCCGACAATACGAACGGCCTGTGGTCGCTGTACTTCACCCAGACGGTGAACGGCACCGCGGCGACACCGACGTTCACCAAGCCCGTCGTCGCCTCGCAGCACTTCGTCCATCGCGGGTCGATCCAGACGGTCATGGGCGGCCAGTGCGGTGACCGGACGCTCGGCGACTTCCTGCAGGTTCGGATCGGGCTGAAGGGCGAGGCCAACATCTCCTACGCCGACAGCAACAACATCGACGAGGCGTTCGCCCCGCACGCGATGTTCGTCCGGCAGATCGGCGGGTCGAGCGTGGACACGGCCACACCGACCGTGAGCGGGACCAAGGCCCCGACCAACACCGTCACCGACACTGCCGGGGACGCCCGATACGAGGCCGCGACGCGGACCGGCCCCAACCAGCAGAACCTCGACATCCTGTCGTCGTCGATCACCCACCCCGACGCGTCGCACGACCGGATCACGATGAAGGTGGCGGACCTCACGTCGCTCGCCCCCGACCCCACGACGGGCAACACCGACACCAAGCTGATCTGGCAGACCCAGTGGCTGACGCCGTCGACCACGGCCGCGACCGGCGGTTCGAACTTCATGGTGTATATGGAGTCGCAGAACGGCGGCGCGCGCACGTTCTGGGTCGGGCAGAACGCGGTCGAGGTGCTCGGGGGCGGCGTGACGACGACGTATCCGAGCGACCACAACGTCCCGGGGACCTACACGGCGACGGCGCCGGGGACGATCACGATCACCGTGCCCATCTCGGACGTCAAGGTCGCGGGTGCGCTCGGCACGACGCTGTACCAGGTCACCGCCAGCACACAGACGCTGACGGGCTCGGCTGCCACGCCGCCCTCGTCCGGCGGCATCGGCGGCGTCCCGTTCAACCTCATCGACGTGGCCCCGGGCTACGACTTCGTGCCCTCGTCCGGCGGCACCCCCGCCTGCACGATCAAGGGAACCGCCGGGAACGACACCCTGACCGGAACCACCGGCAACGACGTGATCTGCGGTCTCGACGGCAACGACACGATCGACGGCAAGGGCGGCAACGACGTCATCACCGGCGACAAGGGCCAGGGCTCCATCACGGGCGGCCCGGGCAGCGACGCGCTGAAGGGCGGGTACGGGAACGACACGCTGAACGCCCGGGACTCGACCACCGGCAACGACTCGATGGACGGCGGCCGGGGCACCGACCGGTGCGCGGGCGACGCCGGCGACACGAAGGTGGATTGCGAGGGCTGACCGAGCCCGGGTCAGCGGCACGGCCGGCCACCCGGTGGCCGTGCTCAAGGGCGCCCCAGCACACGCCGACACTCAGGGGGCGGTGTCTTCGCTCCACGTGGGGGCGAGGCCGCCGCGTGAGGAGCGAGAGCATGAGCGGAGGAGATGCGTACGGCACGATGCCGCCAGCGCCGCCCTTCCTGCCGGACGACGATGACGAGCCGATCGAGAACGGTGCGCCGGCGCCGCCCGAGTTCGGCGTGCGGGCTTCCCGGCTGGATGTCCCGCTGGACTCGTTCGCCCAGCTGACCGGCGATCTCCTCGACGGCGTCGCGGAGGCCCCGGAGGCCGGGTTCGAGCTCACCCCGGAGCCCGACGAGGACGAGGCGGAGGAGGTCGCCGGGGAGGTCCCCGCCGAGCGCGACTACGCGGACCCCAAGCGCGCCATCCACGAGCTCCTCCAGGCGGTCGTTCAGACCAGGGCATCCGACCTGCACCTCATCGCCGGAACGACCCCGCTCCTGCGGATCCACGGGGACCTGACCGGGATGCGCGACTGGGCCAGGCTGACGCCGATGGACGTGCAACACATGGTCTACGCCATCCTCCCGGACGCCCATCGCAGCCGGCTCGAGGAGGAGATGGAGCTGGACTGCGCGTACTCCATGCCCCAGAGCGCCCGGTTCCGCCTGAACGTCTACTACCAGCGCGGGTCGATCGCCGCGGCGTTCCGGATCATCCCCTACGACATCATGTCGGTCGAGGAGCTCGGCCTGCCGCAGGCGGTGCGCGACCTGGCCCGGCTCCCCCGGGGCCTGGTCGTGGTGACCGGACCGACCGGGGCCGGCAAGTCCACGACGCTCGCCGCGATGGTCGACATCGTGAACCGCGAGCGCAAGGCCCACATCCTCACGGTCGAGGACCCGATCGAGTTCCTGCACAAGCACGGGCGCGCTGCCGTCTCCCAGCGCGAGGTCGGTCCCGACACGCACGGGTTCGCCCCGGCGCTGAAGCACGCGCTTCGGCAGGACCCCGACGTGATCCTGGTCGGTGAGATGCGCGACCTCGAGACGATCTCCACGGCGATCACGGCCGCCGAGACGGGTCACCTGGTGCTCGCGACGCTGCACACGCAGGACGCGCCGCAGACGGTCGAGCGCATCATCGACGTCTTCCCCCCCTCGCAGCAGCAGCAGGTCCGCATCCAGCTGGCCATCACGCTGCAGGGCGTGATCGCGCAGCAGTTGCTGCCGACCTCCGACGGCCAGGGGCGTGTGGTCGCGGCCGAGGTGCTCGTGGTGACGCCCGCCGTCCGCAACCTGATCCGCGAGGGCAAGACCCACCAGGTCTACTCGGCCATGCAGGCGGGGCGGAAGTTCGGGATGGTCACGATGGACGCCGCCCTCGCCAACCTCGTCGCCAACGAGCGGATCTCCCAGGGGGTCGCCGTCCAGTACGCCTTCAACATCGAGGAGCTGGGGCGCCTCATGGGCGTTGCCGTGAGCAGCACGACTGTCGGCCAGTAGCGCCCGCTTCGCAGGGTCCCACGTTCAGCCGTTCCGTTCGTGGGTAGGCATTCCGGTGGATCCGTTCGAACGCGCCGCGCCCGACGCCGCGTTCCTCCACCGGAAGGACGCCGATGGCCTCGGAGAGCCGGAAGACCGTGCTGGTCGCCGCGGGCGCGAACCTGCTGATCGCCGTCGCGAAGTTCGCCGCCGGCGCGATCTCGGGTTCGGCGGCGATCCTCGCCGAGGGGGCGCACTCCGTGGCCGACACGGCCAATCAGGCCTTCCTACTGGTCTCGCTGCGGATGGGGGACCGGCCGGCGGACGAGGAGCATCCGTTCGGCTACGGAAAGGAACGGTTCTTCTGGGCGTTCGTGGCGGCGCTGGGGATCTTCGTGCTGGGCGCCGGGTTCTCGTTCCTGCAGGGGATCACCGGCTTGATCTCCGGGCACCGGGAGGACTCGACGGGGTTCGTCGCCGCGTACGTGGTGCTGGCGATCTCGGCGGTGGCGGAGGGGACCTCGTGGTTCCGGGCGTACCGGCAGACGAGGGCGCAGGCCCGCGAGCAGGGGATGGGGTTCCGGGAGTTCGTGCGGGAGAGCAAGGACCCCACCGTGAAGACGGTGCTGCTCGAGGACACCGGCGCCCTCACCGGGATCGCGATCGCCTTCGTGGGCATCGGGCTCTCCGAGGTGACGGGCGTGCACGCGTTCGACCCGGTCGCCTCGATCCTGATCGGGTGTCTGCTGGCGTTCATCGCATTCCGTCTCGGCCGCAACACCAAGGGGTTGCTGCTCGGGGAGGCCGCCCGTCCGCGGGATCGAGAGAAGATCCTGCGGGCCATCGAGGACCACGATGGCGTGGAACGGGTCCTCGAGCTGCTCACCATGGCCCTCGGGCCGGAGTCGCTGCTGGTCGCGGCACGGGTCGATCTGGGGGCGGGGATGTCCGCCGACGAGGTCGAGCGCCTGGCCGACGAGACCGACCGGATGGTGCGGGACGCCGTGCCCTCGGTCACCTACTTCTTCCTCGATCCCACGCGTCCGCGCGGGGCCGACCGCGAGCTCGCCCGGCGCCGCCGCGCCTCCTGACCGATCTATCCGGGGTTGGTTCCTCTGGGTCGCTCGGGCTGCTAACGTCCGCGCCGCATCGGGTTCCAGCGAGGAGGAACGATCGTGGCCCAGTTCACGTCGTCGACGTTCGGCCGGTACACGGGCGGGTGGCTGATCGGCACCGCCATCTTCGAGATCGCCCTGGCCGGGGTGTTCTTGTTCATCGGCGGGTCCGGCATGGTGCTCACGGGCGTCATCCTTGGCGTGGTGGGCGTGATCCTGCTGGTGTTCGGGATCGGCTCGCTCCGCAAGGCGTCGGCCAGCAGACGCATCGACGAGACCGGGCTGGCCGGTACGGGGCAGGTCGTCGGGCTCACCCAGACCGGGATGTACCTCAACAACAACCCGCAGATCGGCATGCAGCTCATGGTGAGCGTCCCCGGTCGCAACGCCTACCAGGTCGAGGTGCGGCAGTTCGTGCCGCTCATGCTGCTCGGTTCGATCCAGGTGGGCAGCACGCTGCCGGTCAAGGTCGACCAGCAGAACCCCAGCAAGGTCGTCATCGACTGGGACGGGGGCGTCCAGCCGAACGCCGCGTTCGTGAACCAGTGGGGCGGGATGCCGGGGATGACGCCGATGCCCGGTGCGATGCCCGGCATGACGGCGATGCCGGCAGCGATGCCCGTCGCCGCCGTGCCGATGTCGGCCGCCACGGTGGGCGCCGGCCAGGCGAGCGTCGAGCAGCTGCACGCCCAGCTCACCGCGACCGGCCTGGATGGAACCGCGACCATCAATACCGCGCAGGACACCGGTGTGGCCGTGGGGACCAACAGGCTGTTCTCGGTGCAGATGACCGTCAACGTGCCGGGCCGGGCGCCCTATCAGGAGACGTCCGCGGCCATGGTGCCCCAGGAGGACGCCGCGAAGATCATCGCGGGGGTCACGGTGCCGGTGAAGGTCTCGCCGGACAACCCCAACCTCGTGATGATCCAGTGGGACAAGGTCTGATCCGGATCTTCGGACGAACCCGATCGACCCGGAGGCCCGGACCGGTGGCCGCCCCGTGTGGGGGTCAGCCCGGACAGTCGGCTCGAGCTGAATTCGCCGCGACCATGCAGGCCGACTCGTCGACCGCCTCGAACGCCGAGGCGGGGATGCGTTTCAGCTGGTCGAGGAGGGCGTTGGTCCAGCGGGAATCGCGGGTTCCCTGGAAGTACCAGTCGGAGCCGTTGTCGGCCAGGATCAGGCCGTAGTGCTTCATGGCGGTGAGGATGACGCGGGCGTCGCGGCTGAACCCCGCCAGGCTGAACCCCGCCTTCAGGCGGAACCGCGCGCCCATCGGCGGGTACCGGAGGCCGGTGTGGTCGCTCGCGTCGTGGCGGGCCGGCCAGATGTGCTGGGCGCGGGTGTTGTCGGCCGTGAACCGGATGGCGTGGCCGACGAATCCGACCTTGACCTCGTCGTAGCGGACCAGACTCGGGAAGATCGGGAGGCCGGCCGCGTCCCCCGACGTCCAGCCGTTCGGCCGGAGGTGGTCGGCCTCCAGGTCGAAGACCGCGCCGCTCCCGGCCTTGGGGTGCCCGCCGTTCCAGTACCCGTGGTACAGCTCGTACAGCGTGCACGTCGATCGGTCGACCATCAGCGCGTGCCGGTCCCCCCCGGCGTTCTGCCCGCCCTCGATCGGCGTCTTCGGCCCGAACGGGTACGGCCCCTTGTCGCTCTCGCTCGCGTACTGGAAATGGACTTGGTGCTTCGGCGTGGACGCGTCCGTCACCGTGAACGGCATGCCGTAGGCGGGTGGTCCGAAGTCGGGGTGGAGGTCGGTGGAGCCCGCGTGCATCGACCGCATCCAGGCGTCGGACTGCGGGTTCACCGGCAGCTTCGAGATGTCGGTGTTCCAGACGTTGTCGACCGGGAACACGGTGCAGGAGGTGCCGGGCACGGTGTGCCGGCCCTGCGCGGCCGTGGCGGGAACGGGTGTCACGGGCGACCCGATCAGCAGCAGGCCGAGCGCCACGGCGGCCCACGCCGGCCGACGGGCCGCGTTCCCGGTGGCGCTGGTCATCCCGTGCAAGATATTCACCCTGAGAGCATCGGTCACATCGGAGGTGATACTTGATCGCCCCGACTGGGCAGACCGAGGGTTCGGCGACCTGATCGTCGGCGGGCCCGACGTCGACGACGACCCCGCTTGAACTTCCCCGGCGGCTTCCCGCATGATCCCCGCCGTCCCGGGCCGTGCGGCCCGGGGCTCCATCCACCGCCGTCCGGTCCCATCCGGGAAGGGAGATCGCCGAATGAACGCGAGGATCACGTGGACGCAGTACCCGGCCGAGCTCGTCGACCAACTGGAGCAGGCGGCTCTCCAGGCCAGCAAGGTGGTGGAGCCCATCCTGAAGGGCACCCCCGGGTTCCGGGGCGGCTACTGGATGGCCGACCGCACGAACGGCCTGATGGTCGGGCTGACGTTCTGGGACTCCATGGACGGGATCAACGCCTACGAGGCCGCGACCGCCGAGATGCGGGCGACGGTCTCGCAGGGCCAACCGCAGCAGACGGTTGGCCACTACGAGATCTACGACCAGATCCTGCCGTAGCGCGGTCCGCATCCACACCCCCAAAGAGCCCCGGCCCAATGGACCTGCGGCTCCTTCGTCCGGTGTGTCCCTTGGGGCTTCGAATCAGGACAAGCGAGCGACCCCGCGGGCCTGACGGACAGTTCCTTGCGGCGCGGCGCCTGCTCCGAAATCGTGAACGCGATGCCCCGCCTGTTTCGAACCAAACTCGCCGACCTGCCGCGTGGCTGCGGCAGTGGAATCAGTGACGAATGATCGCTTGAGTGTCCCGATCACCTGGGGGCGTTCGGCAAGAGTGCTCTGTCGGTTCGAGGCCGGATTCGCCAGCGAAAGAGTCCGGAGGTGGGGGCATGGCCGCCGAGTTCCGACGCGCAACAATCGATGTACGGAGAATGAAGGACGTGAGACCGCTTGGCTGGAATGGTATCCTGGCCGCCTCCACGCTGGGGTGGACGCTGGCCGCAGGTGCCGTATGAGTGTAGATGCCTCGGGCGATGGCGGAACGGACCGACCGGTCGACGTTGGAACCGCGGCGCTCGAAGATCTCCGGCGATCCTCGGGCCTCGAGAATGCCGGCTTTGCGTCCGCCGGAGCAGTCGCCCGGGCTCATAGTGGAGAACGAGGAATCAATCGCCGCAGGTTCCTCAAGGGCGCGGCAGCGGGGATCCCGGGCGCCCTGTTCCTGAGCCTATCGGGTGCGCGAGGGTTGGGGGCGACGGGCGCGACGACGACCGGATCGGGCCCGGGAACGTGCCATTTGCCTTCCGCCGTGCTTGCAAGGTTCAAGCGGGGATGGGATCCGCACCGGTCGGCAGACCTCCTGTTTGCGCCGCACGGTGGAACTACGTGAACGGCAGCATCAGCCATTGCACACCATGGCACTACACCCAGGATGTTCCGATGCTCTGGCATGGCCCCGGCTTCATCAGGGCCGCGGGCAGCCGACAGCGGCCCGTGACGTCCGCCGACATCGCGCCCACGATCGCCAAGCTCCTGGGATTCCCGTTCAAAGCTCCGGACGGGTCGCCGATGGACGAGGCGATCAAGCCAGGCCGCGCCAAGCCCAAGCTCATCGTCGTCATGGTGTGGGACGCGGGTGGTCGCTATGTCCTCGGCCTGCATCCAGGAGCCACCCCGCATCTCCGGGAGTTGATCCGGAAAGGAACGTGGTTCGATCAGGCCACCATCGGCTCGTTCCCGTCGAATACGGCACCGATCCACGCGACGATCGGGACCGGGGCCTTCCCCTCCCGGCACGGTGTCGTCGACACCACAATTCGGTTCCCTGATGGGCACCTCGCAGATCCCTGGTCGCATGGGCCGGGGGTTCTGCGCGTCCCAGTCCTCGCAGACGAGTACGCCAAGGCGATGGGGGCGAAGGCGAGGACGGCGATGTTCGGCACGACGGCGTGGCATCTGGGGATGGTGGGCCAGGGCGGAAACCTTCCCGGCGGCGTGAAGCACATCGCCGTCCTGAGAGAGAAGGAGAAGGGGGAATCGGGCGTCCCCATCTGGCATCTCCCCCGTTATCTGGCGCGGTATTACACCTTCCCGGCCTACGTGAACAATCGGGCCGTGACCCCGCCGCTCGCGAGCTTCACGAGGCAATGGGCTGATGCGCTGGACGGCAAGATTGACGGGACCTGGCGCGGCCACAGCATCCACGCTGCACTCGGAGGGTGGCAGACGCCGGCGCGGATCCCGTATCAGACCCAGGCGATCAAGGCGGTCATCGAGCAGGAACACTTGGGCCAGCACGACGAAGCCGATCTGCTGTTCATCAACTACAAGATCATCGACGAGGTCGGGCACAGATTCTTCGCCGATTCGATCGAGATGGATGACACCATCCGGGTCCAGGATCAGTTCCTCGACTACTTCATTTCGTTCCTGGACAACCGATTTCGAGGTCGGTACGTGTTCTGCTTGACCGCCGACCATGGCCACACCGCCTCACCGGGACGGACGGGGGGCGTTCCCCTGCTCACGGACCGCATGGAAGCATTGCTCAGGTCGAGGTTCGACACGGATGGCGACGGCCGGCGGCTCGTCCAGGATGTCCTGCCCTCCGGAGTGATGCTCAACCGTGGCGAGGTGCGCGAGAACGACAGCCACCTGTCCAGCATGGCGAACTACCTTGCCCATCGAACGGTCGGCGACCTGGGCAGCCCGAGCACGATCGACGGGTCACCGGAGGCGATCGCGTTCGACGCCGTGTTCCCCGGGTCGACCTTGAAGAACATGAGCTGTTGACACCTGAGGGTGGCTCGAGTCGACAGACGGAACCACGATTTGAGGCACGGGGCGAACGGGCGCCTGTCTGCTCGCCACGTTCGCCCCGCTGCCTCGAGCGTTCCCCTGCTGGCCCGCCTGGATTCGAACCAGGACTAACTGATCCAGAGTCAGTCGGGCTACCGTTACCCCACGGGCCATCGCCCTGGCGCGCGGCCTCGGTCGCACGCGGGACCACGGTACCAAGCAGGGCCCCCTCCGTCGCGTCATCGCATCCTCCCCGTTGTCGTCGTCAGCAACAGTGCAGCTCCAGAGGCAGTGTTCCCCACCGCCCAGGCGTCGCACGATGAGGTGGTCGCCACCCCGGAGAGGGCTTGTCGGTCGTCCCGATGTTCGGGGGTTGCGTTCCGAACCACGGGACACACGCTGCCGCCGAGCTCGAGACCGGGGTGACCGCGGCGAGCGCAGTGGCGGACGGCCATTCCGCGCGAGCATCCTCGTGGAACGCGCGAACGACGAACGAATGCGCATGGCACAGCCCTCCCCGCGGACGACGAATGACGGGGCAAATTGTTCTTGCGGGCGATGGAGCGGCCCGGCTGGATCCTGATGAGCCTGGGGCGGAACGTCGAGGCGGTCCCCCGTCGACCGCGGCGATCCTCGGGTACCGTTCGCCCACGGCTCGGGCGAGGAGATCGATCGTGATGGATCGCGTGCTGATCCGAAACGGCATCGTGCTGCCGATGGAGGGGCGGCGGGTGGTGTTCGATCCGGGTTCGGTGCTGATCGACGGCACCGCGATCGCCGCCGTCGGCCCGGTCGAGCAGGTGGACGCCCAGGCGCCGGACGCGTCGGTCGTGGACGCGAAGGGACACGTCGTGATCCCTGGCCTCCACAACGTCCACCTCCACTCGGGCCTGCTGCGGGGCACGGCGGAGGGCAAGACGCTGTTCGACTGGCTGGACACCTACGTGAACCCGGCCCACCGGGCGCTGACGCCGGAGATCGCGCACGCGGCCTCCATGCTCGCGTACGCCGAGGGCGTGCGGTTCGGGACGACCTCCGTGCTCGACATGTGGCGGTTCATGGAGGGCTCGGCGGCCGCGGCCGAACAGGTCGGGATCCGGGCAGCCCTCGCCCCGTATATGGCCGACGAGGCCGGCTACGACTACTTCGAGTCGATGGACTCGATGCGCCGCCTCCTCGAGGAGCACCGCTCGTCTGCCGACGGCCGCGTCCGCGCCTGGGTCGGGCTGGAGCACCTGTTCTACTGCACGCCCGAGGCGTTCCGTCAGGCGGCGTCCATGGCGGATGAGTTCGACACCGGGATCCACACCCACACCTCCGAGATGGAGATGGAGGTCGAGGAGTCGCTGCGGCGGTGGGGGAAGCGGCCGGTCGAACGGTTTCACGAGCTGGGCATCCTGGGCCCCCGAACGGTCATCGCACACTGCGTGTGGCTCGACGACCGGGAGATCGACCTGCTGGCGGAGACCGGCACCGCCGTCGCGCACTGCCCCTGTTCGAACATGAAGCTCTCCTCGGGCGCGGCGCGCGTGGTCGACATGCGGCGCGCCGGCATCACGGTGGGCCTCGGTTCGGACGGCGAGAAGGAGAACAACAACCTCGACCTCATCGAGGAGATGAAGTTCGCCTCGCTGCTCCAGAAGCTCACGTCGCTCGACCCGGCGACCGGCGACCCCTGGGACGTCCTGGCCATGGCGACGATCGAGGGGGCGCGGGCGGTGGGACTCGCGGACGTCACCGGCTCGCTCGAGCCCGGGAAGCGGGCGGACGTCGTCACGGTCGACCTCCGGGGCCTGCACACCACGCCGGTGCTGCACGGGCGGGACTTCAACGTGGCGGCGCACCTCGTGTTCAGCGCGACGGGACATGACGTCCGCGACGTGTGGGTGGACGGCCGCCGCCTCGTGCGCGACGGTGTCGTGCAGTCGGTCGATGCGGAGGCGGTCCGCCGCGCCGCGCAGGCCGCAGCGGAGGAGCTGTTCGAACGTCGCGCCGCCCTCCCGCCGACGTAGCTCGGCGCCGCCGACCCCCATGCCCACCCGGCCGCACGGATGCCGTTCGGCGGGTCCATCGACCCTGCCGGGCCCCCGGCCGGACGGCGAACCTGACGGGGGACTTCGACTGCGCCAGCACGAGGAGGTACGGAAGATGTTCGAGAAAATTCTGCTCGCCATCGACGAGTCCGCGCCGTCGTCGCGGGCCATCCCGGTCGCGGCGGCACTGGGGAAGCGCTTCGGGGGCGAGGTCGTGGTGCTGGGGATCCCCGACGAGACCGGGAATGACATCCGTCATGCGCTGTCGAGCGAGACGCTCGGCGGAGCGGCGCCACTGGTCGACCGCGTCGTCATGGACCTGAAGGACTGCGGGGTGAGCGCGCGGCCGGAGCTCTGGACGGCGCCGGAGGACGACGCGGTGGCGTCGATCGAGCACGTCGTCCGGCACGAGGCCGTCGACCTCATCGTCATGGGGGAGCGGGCGGGCGACCCCCTGTCGGAGCACGTGCGGAGCGCCACCCGGCGCCCGGTGCTGCTCGTCCCCTGAGCAAGCCCGGGATCCGGCGGGTCAGCCCGCGACCCCGACCGGCACCACCATCGCGGTGAGATCCGACATCTCGCAAGCGCGGCCGACCAGCTCCAGCACCTCGGCCCGGAGTGACGCGGCCGTCTCCTCATCGTGGATCGACCCGGCGTTGGCCTCGACGTTCCAGGCGGCCGCGCGGCACGCCGCCGCGAGCAGCTCGCCCGCCGTGGCGATGTCGGAGCGCAGGTTCGGGTTTCCGATGCGTGCGAGCTCCTCCGCGGCACCGAGCAGCTCGACCGCCAGCCGCGCCGTCTCGAGCGGCACCGCCGCGGCGTCGATCAGCGCCGCCTGGATCGCCTCACGCCGCGCGGCGACCCGTTCATCGGTCGACCTCGAGAGCCCGTAGGCGTCCATGACCGCGTCGAAGGCGGCGGCGTCGCGATCGGCGAGATGGAGGAACCGCCGCCGGCCGTCGTCGGCCGCCGCGGCGATCGCCTCCGTCCACGGTCGGACTGTCTCGAACCCGCCCTTCCCCCCGGTCACCCTCGCAACCATCGCCACGAGCGCCGCGCCCGCCGCACCGGCCATCGCCGCCGCGGTTCCCCCGCCGGGGGTGGGCGTCGAGGCGGCCAGCCGGTCCAGGAATCCGGCGACCGGGTCGTCGGCGAAGGACCGGGGCTGGTCGGAACCTTCAGGGTCCGATGCCAGCACCCGCTCGAGGATCTGCTCCTGCGGATCGAACCCCTCGAGCTGGAGGTAGAACCCGGCCGCGTCGATGAGCGCCCGCTCGGGGACCATCCCGACGATCTCCGTGTCGAGGACGGTCAGGCCGTGCCGCGCGGCCTCCGCCCGGACCAGCTCCAGCGCGCGCGGAAGCGGCGTGGCGTCGACGTCGACCAGGTTCATCGACACCGTGACTCGCCCACGGTCCTCCATCCGGAACCCGATGGCCCGGACGTTCCGCAGGCCGCCGGAGGACTCGCGGACGTTCCTCGCCACGGCCCGCACCGCGGCCTCGTCGCCCCCCGCGAAGTACACGTTGAATGCGACCAGCGGCTTGCGGGCTCCGACGGCCACCGCGCCGGCGGACCCGACGTGCGCCGGGCCGAAGTCCGGCAGCCGACGGCCCTCGGCCACGTCGTCCCGGATCGCCTCGTACTCGCCGCGGCGGACGTCGGCGAGGCTGCGGCGCTCGGGCAGCAGGGCGGCCTCCCCGTAGCAGTAGACCGGGATCCCCATGCGATCCCCAATCTCGCGGGCGACGTCCCGGGCGAGCTCGGCGCACTCCTCCATGGAGATGCCCCGGACCGGCAGGAACGGGATGACGTCGGTGGCGCCCATGCGGGGGTGGTTCCCGCGGTGCAGCTCCATGTCGATGAGCTCGGCGGCCGCCGCGGTCCCGGCGAGCGCGCTCCGCCGCACGGCGTCGGCGGGTCCGACCAGGCTCGCGTCGAGGCGGTTGTGGTCGGGGTCGGCCTGCCACGTGAGCATCCGCACGCCGGGGACGCGGAGCGCAGCGAGGATCGCGTCGATCACCTCCGCCCGGCGTCCCTCGCTGAAGTTCGGAACGATCTCCACCAGCGCACCGTCCATGACCGCCTCCTCGCGCGGGTCCTGTCGGCAGTCTCGAGGGGAATGACGGCGGCGACTCCGGGCGATGGTCCCCCGCTCCCCGGACCGATCGCCGACGCCGGGTTCGCCGTGGGGCTCGGCGAGGTCGGCGTGACGGTGTGGGCCCGGAGTACGGAGCGTTCGCCCTCGGGACGCCTTGACCGACGGCTTCGCGGTCCACGATCCGCGCGCCGCGCCGCGCCGCGCCGCGGCGCGCCGGCCGGGCGATGAATTGGGGTCGTCGGAGCCGGATCGGGAGGGCCCCCCGGCCCCGGGGGAGGTCACCCGAACGTGGCACGGTATACGCAGCGAGCCGGAGGGACGTGATGGCGGACGTCATCGTCGCGGAACACCTGACGAAGGCCTATGGCAGCCGTCGGGGCATCGTCGACCTGTCGTTCTCTGTCCGGCCGGGAGAGGTCTTCGGCTACCTCGGCCCGAACGGTGCGGGCAAGACGACCACGATCCGGACTCTCCTCGACCTCATCCGCCCCACCAGCGGCAGCATCGACGTGCTCGGACTGGACTCCCATCGGGACGCCGTCGAGGTCCGCCGCCGCACGGGATACCTCCCCGGCGAGCCGGCCCTGTACGGACGGCTGACCGGCGAGGAGCTCCTCGAGTACCTGGGCGCGCTCCGCGGCGGCGTCGACCGGTCGTTCGTCCGGGAGCTTGCGGGCCGGCTCGGCTGCGACCTTGGGACGCGGATCGATTCGCTGTCGCACGGCAACCGGCAGAAGGTCGCGATCGCGCAGGCGTTCATGCATCGACCGGAGCTCGTCGTGCTGGACGAGCCGACGCAGGGCCTCGACCCGCTGGTCCAGCGGGCCTTTCACGAGCTCGTGGACGAGGTGCGCGCCGACGGCCGGACGGTGTTCCTCTCCTCGCACGTGATGCCCGAGGTCGAACGGATGTGCGACCGTGTCGGCATCATCCGGGAGGGCCGGCTTGTGGCCGTGGAGGACATCGGCGAACTCAAGGCGAGAGCCCTGCGAACCGTGGAGATTCACTTCGTCGGTCCGGCGCCGGGCACCGCCTTCGAGGGCGTCCCGGGCGTTCGCGGGATCCAGGTGCACGGCGACCTGCTCGATCTCTCGATCGCGGGGCCGCTCGACGCGATCGTCAAGACCGCCGCCCGCTTCGAGGTCGTGGATCTGACCAGTCACCAGCCGAGCCTCGAGGAGATCTTCCTCGCGTTCTACGGGCGGGGAGGCAACGGTGAGTGCTGAGGCGCTCCGAGCCCCCGCGACGCTTCGGACGGTGTTCGCCAAGAGCGTCCGGGACCAGCGCAGGTCGCTGGCGTGGTGGTCGATCGGGATCGTTTTCGTCGTGCTCGTGTACGCGGCCTTCTGGCCGAGCGTGCGATCGAACGCGGCGCAGTTCGCGCGGTACATGGACCAGTTGCCCGAGGCGATCCGGAACATGCTCGCCGGGGCGTCCTTCGGCTCGCCCTCCGGCTACGTCCAAGCCGATCTGTTCAGCCTCCTCGGCCCCGTCCTCCTGCTCGTGCACGCGATCGGGTCGGGGGCCCGGGCCATCGCCGGTGAGCAGGAGTCCGGAACCCTGGACCTTCTGCTGTCGACTCCGGTGAGCCGGCGCCGGGTCGTGCTCGACAAGTCCTTGTCGATGGCGGCGACGACATTGCTCCTCACGGCGCTGATGTGGGCTGCGCTGGTCTCCGTGGGCCCGGCGTACGGCCTGCGACTGAGCATCGCCGGGCTCGGGGCGGCGTGCCTCGGCCTGTTCCTCCTCGCCGTGGGCTTCGGCGCGATCGCCCTCGCCGTCGGCGCAGCCACCGGGAGCAGGTCGGCTGCCATCGGGGCAACGGGAGGGATCGCGGTCGTCACGTTCGTGCTCAACACGCTCGCGCCATCCGTCGCGGTCGTTCGGCCGCTGCGGTTCGTGTCGCCGTTCCACTACTACTCGGGGCACTCGCCGCTGACGAGTGGGTTCGACGCGGCCGACGTGCTGGTCCTGGCGGCGATCCCGTTGATCGCCGTCCTGGTGGGCGTGATGGCGTTCGACCGCCGGGACCTGGCGACGTGAGCTGCGGCCACCGGGCGTGCGTCGACGTCGGGTGTATCCCGCGGCGTCCCGACTCAGTTGGGCGATGGGCTCGTGGGGTCCGGGGCCTTCGGCACCTTCCTCCACAGCGGGGCGGCGCGACCATGCAAGACGGAACGACCGAGCGAGCTCGATCGCTACGGAGGGAGGTCCTCATGCCGGGCGACACGATGATCGACGACCAAGAGCGCGATGGAACCGTGGCGGCCATCTCGGCGAAGGCGGAGGAGGAGGTCATCCGTCCCCAGCCGCTGCTGCGGATCGCCATGGTTCTGCACGAGGTCCTGGAGGAGGCCCGCCGGATGCGCCGCGAGCCCGCGGTGGTGGATCACCTGCGGAGGCTCCGCGAGTCCATCGCGGCACAACTCCGGCTGGCGTTGTCTCCCGAGCTGTTTCGGGAGCTGATGGACCTCGTTCCGGATGTCCGCGGGGCGTCGGTGGAGGAGCTGCAGCTGGCGCACGCCGAGATGCTCGGTTGGCTCGAGGGACTGTTCCAGGGCACCCAGCTCGCCATGCAGCTCGAGGCCGCGAGGACGTTTCACGAGATGGCCAGGGCGCAAGCCTCCACCCGAAGCCGGCCCGAGTCCGAATCCCCCGAGGGCTCCTACCTGTAGCCGGTCGACGGCCGGATGCCGCCCTGACTCAGGTCCTCACGCCCCGAGGGGCTGATCGGCGATCAGCTCCGGGATCTCCCCCGTGCTGCGGAGCCTGCGGATGATCACGATGCCGACGCCGATCGACGCCACGGCGACGAGGAGCCACAGGAACTTGGCCATGGGCGATCACCTCCTCGACCAGCAGCGTGTCGAGGCGCCGCGGCGCCGGCCAGGGCCGATGGTCCCCCGGGGGCCGGGTTCACCGGCCGGAGGCACGGGCCGCGGCCGGGGGCATGCTCGCCACGCCAGAAGGGAGGCGACGTCGATGGACGACGTGTCGTTCGCCGAGCCGTGGCGGGTGAAGTCCGTCGAGCCGATCCGGCTGATCCCCCGCGAGGACCGCCGCCGGGCGCTCACGGCCGCCGGGCACAACATGTTCAGGATCGCCTCGGAGGACGTGTTCGTCGACCTGCTCACCGACTCCGGGACGGCCGCGATGAGCGCGGCGCAGTGGAGTGGCCTGATGGAGGGCGACGAGTCGTACGCCGGCGCCAGGAACTGGTTCCACTTCGAACGGGCCGTGCAGGACGTCACCGGGTTCGCGTACGTGATCCCGACCCACCAGGGCCGCGGCGCCGAGACGGTCTACGCGCGGGCGTTCGTCGAGCCGGGCGACCTCGTCCCCGGCAACCTGCACTTCGACACGACGAGGGCGCACATCCGCAACCGCGGAGCGAAGCCGGTCGACCTGGTCGTCCCCGAGGGCCTGGACCCCGAGGACCTGTCGCCGTTCAAGGGCGACGTCGACGTCGAGGCCGCGGAGCGGCTGATCCGGGCGAACCGCGATCGCGTGCGTCTGTTCATCCTCACCGTCACCTCGAACACCAACGGAGGCCAGCCGGTCTCGCTCGCGAACGCCCACGCGGTGTCCGAGCTGTGCCGGCGCCACGGCATCCGGCTGCTGATCGACGCGGCGCGGTTCGCCGAGAACTGCTTCCTGATCCGCGAACGCGAACCCGGCCAGCAGGGCCGCGAGCTCGGCGACATCGCGCGCGAGCTGTTCTCGCTGGCGGACGCGGTGGCCATGAGCGCGAAGAAGGATGCGCTGGTGAACATCGGCGGGTTCCTCGCGCTGCGGAACCGCGCCGACCACCGGGCGTGCCGGCCGTGGGCCGTGCTGTACGAGGGGTTCACGACGTATGGCGGGATGTCGGGTCGCGACCTGGAGGCAGTGGCGCGCGGGCTGCGCGAGGGGCTCGACGAGACGTACCTGGCGGCGCGGATCCGGCAGGTCCGGTTCCTGCACGGGCTGCTGTCCGACGAGGGCATCCCGGTGGTCCGGCCGCCGGGAGGGCATTCGGTGGTGATCGACGCGGCACGGTTCCTCGAGCACCTGCCGCGGAGCGCCTACCCGGCGGAGTCGCTCGCGTCCGCCCTGTACGAGGAGGGCGGGATCCGGACGGCGGCGCTGGGTGGGCTGGCGTTCTCGGAGACCGATCCGGCGACCGGGCGCGTGGTCACCGCGCCGTGGGAGTACACGCGGCTCGCGATCCCGCGGCGCGTCTACACCGACAATCACATGGCGTACGTGGCCGACGTCCTGCGCCGGTTGTACGACAAGCGCGGGTCGATCGGGGGGCTTGTTCTGATCGAGGCGCCACGCGAGCTGCCGCACTTCACGGCGACCTTCGAGCCGCTCGCGGACGGTTGAGCTGCTGTCAGCGGGTCGAGACCAGGCCGCAGGTGATGTTCGCGCCGGTGGCCGTGAAGGCCGAACCCAGGTCCGAGGCCAGGAACGCGGCCGTGTTGCCGACCTCCTCGAGCGTCGTCATGCGGCCGAGCATGGTCTGGGCCTCGTTCCAGGCGATCAGCTCGTCGCGGGTCATCGGCGAGCCGGTGCCGTAGTCGGGGAACGGCCCCGGATAGCGGATCGCCTCCGGGAGGCCGGTGGTCTGGAGCCAGCCCACGCGGATCCCGTGCGGGCCGAGCTCGGTCGCCCACTGCCGGCACAGGCTCTCCATCGCGTCGAACCGCACCCCCGTGCCGCCGATCTGGGGGAGCTTGGCCCGTGCGGTGGTCGCGGTGATCGTGAGGACCACGCCCGAGCCCTTCGGGACCATGTGCCGCGCCGCCGCCCGCGTGGTGAGGAACAGCGAGCGCAGCGCCGACTCGATCGGCCGGGCGAAGTCGTCGTACGGCATGTCCATCAGCAGCGGTCCGTGGACGTCGCCGAATCCGACCGAGTTGAACACGACGTCGATGCCGCCTGCGGTCCGGGCCACCCCGTCCGCGTGGTGGTCGACCGCCTCCTCGTCGAGCGTGTCGACCGGGGCGGTCTCGGCGCGGCCGCCGCCGGCGGCGATCTCCGCGGCCACGGGCTCCAGGGGTGCGGCCGTCCGACCGGCCAGGAAGACGGTCGCGCCCTCGCGGGCGAAGGCCCCGGCGACGGCGCGGCCGACGGGGCCGCCCGCTCCGTAGACCACGGCGTTCCGGTTCTCGAGCAGCACGTCGGCCTCCGTGGGTCAGGGGTCAGGGTCGCCGCAGCATAGGCCGGGCACCGGGTCTGTCGTGGGTCGGCCGGCCGCACGCGCTACATTCCGCAGGCACATGGGCGAGCTGCCGACCGGCACGGTCACGTTCCTGTTCACGGACATCGAGGGCTCGACGAAGCTGCTCCAGGAGCTGGGCGGCGAGTACGCCTCGCTTCGCGACCGGCAGGCATCGGTGGTGCGCGACGCGGTGGCCGACCACGGCGGGACGGAGGTCAGCACGGCGGGGGACTCGTTCTTCGTGGTGTTCCGGGATGCCCTGCAGGCGGTCGAGGCGGCGGTCGAGGTGCAGCGGACGCTCGCGACGGGGGAGTGGCCGCACGACGTTCGGGTCCGGGTTCGGATGGGGCTGCACACGGGGGAGGCGGTGCTCGGCGGGGACGACTACGTCGGGATCGACGTGAACCGGGCGGCGCGGATCTCCTCGGCCGCGCACGGCGGGCAGGTCATCGTCTCGGGCGCGACGAGGTCGGCGGTGGCCGACGCGTTGCCCGACGGGGTCGCGCTGCGGCCGCTCGGCGACCACCGCCTGAAGGACATCGAACGCCCCGAGCGGCTGTTCGACCTGGCGATCGATGGGCTCGATGCCGAGTTTCCGCCGCCGCGGACGCTCGACGCCCGGCCGAACAACCTGCCGGTGCAGCTCACGTCGTTCGTCGGGAGGACCGAGGAGATCTCGGCCGTGCGTTCCCTGCTCGGCCGGGCGCGGATGCTGACGCTGACCGGCGCCGGCGGGACGGGGAAGACGCGGCTTGCGCTCCAGGCGGCATCCGACTGCCTGACCGAATTCGAGGACGGGGCGTGCTTCGTGGACCTGTCGTCGGTGGTCGATCCGGCGCTGGTGCCGTCGGTCATCGCGCGGGTGCTCGGGGTGTCCGAGGTCCCGGGGAGGCCGATCCTCGACGTCGTCGTCGACCACCTCCGCGACCGCGAGCTGCTCCTGGTCGTCGACAACCTCGAACAGGTCATCTCGGCGGCACCGGTGATCGAACGGCTGCTCGAGGAGGCGCCGCGGCTGCACGTCCTGGCCACGTCGCGCATCGTGCTGTCGGTCCGCGGCGAGCAGGAGTACCCGGTGCCGCCGCTCGCGCCGCCCGACCTCACCGACGCCCCCGACCTGCTCGAGCTCGGCCAGTTCGACGCGGTTCGTCTGTTCGTCGAACGGGCCGCGCAGGCCGACCCGCGGTTCGAGGTCACCGAGGCGAACGCCGCGGCGGTCGCCGAGATCACCGCGCGACTGGACGGGCTGCCGCTGGCGATCGAGCTCGCCGCGACGCGGACGCGGGTGCTCACGCCCGAGGAGATGCTCCCGCGGTTGTCGAACCGGCTGTCGCTGCTGACGACGGGCGTCCGAACGCTGCCCGAGCGCCAGCGCACATTGCGGGGCGCGATCGCATGGAGCCACGACCTGCTGAACGAGCATGAACGCCGGCTGTTCGCGCGGCTGTCGGTGTTCGCCGACGGGTGGGCGCTCGAGTCGGCGGAGGCGGTCTGCCGGCCGGAGGAGTTCGGGCTGGACGCGCTGGACGGGCTGACGGCGCTCGTGGAGATGTCGCTCGTGCGGCGGTCGGATTCGCGGTTCTCGATGCTCGAGACCATTCGGGAGTACGCCCAGGAGCAACTGCAGGCGGGGCCGGACGCCGAGGAGGTGGCCGCGCGGCACGCGGCGCACTACTGCGACCTGGCGCACGAGGCCGAACCGCATCTCACGGGCGAGGACCAGACGATCTGGCTCGACCGCTGCGACGCCGAGCACGCGAACATCCGCGCGGCGCTGCGGTGGGAGATCGACGCCGGGCGGGCCGATGCCGCGCAGGCGTGCGCGGGGGCGCTCTGGCGGTTCTGGCAACAGCGCGGGCACCTCACGGAAGGGCAGCGATGGTTCGACGAGGTGCTGGCCATGACGTCCGGGCAGGAGCCGACGGCCGGGCGGGCGAAGGCGCTGATCGGGGCCGGCGGGATCGCGTGGTGGCGGCAGGACCGCGAGGAGGCCGGCCGGCGCTACGGCGAGGCCGTCGAGATCGAACGTGCCCTCGGCGACCCCGGGCGAATCGCGGAGGCGGTCTACAACATGTCATTCGTCGTGGCGGGGGAGGACATCGAAGCGGCGCAGCGGATGCTGCAGGAGTGCCTCGACCTGTACCGGGCGGCCGGCGACGAGCGTGGGGAGGCGCAGGCCGTGACCATGCTCGTGATCGGCGACGCACAGGCCGGGCGGTGGGAGGCGGTCGTCGAGAGCCTCGAACGCTCGATCGCGATCTGGCGGCGGCTGGGGGAGCGGTTGCACATGGGGTTCGACCTGCTGTGGCTGTCGTTCGCGAACGGGCGCCTCGGGCGGATGCCGGAGGCGTGGTCGGCCGGGCTGGAGGCGATGGACCTGTTCCGGGCGGCCGACAACCCCACCGGCGTGGGGATCGTGTTCAGCGATCTGTCGTTCCTGGCCCTGTGGAGCGGGCGCCCCCGTGAGGCGGTCGTGCTGGAGGGGGCGGCGAGGGCGATGAAGGCGCGGGTGGGCGGACCGCCCGGCGGGTTCGCGGGCATCCTGGAGGACGACCCGGCCGAGCTCGCGCGCGAACACCTGGAGTCAGCCGACGCCGATGCTGCGTCCGCGGAGGGCCAGGCGATGTCGGTCGACGAAGCTGTCGCGCTGGCGCGCGGTCTTGTCGAGGCGTAGCCGTGGGCGCGCGGAGAGGTCAGTGTCGGCTCGGATCCAGGATATGGAGATCGTCGAAGTAGGTCCGGTAGAAGCCCCGGTCCCGCGTCAACAGGCTGTCGGCCTGCATCCGGGCGTGGGAGCCCACCAGGAAGTCGCGGATGAGGTGCTGCCGAGCGCCCCCACCACGCCGGTAGACGCGCCAGGCGCTGCTCGCGGCGAGCGCGGCCTCCATCCCGACCGCGCTGTAGCCGACTGTCAGGTGCTCCATGGCAGAACGCCCGCGCGAGGGCTCCGGGAACGAGGCCGCCACCTCCGCCCAAACGATGTCGCACGCGACCAGCGATCCCTGATCGAGGCTCTCCCGCACGGCTGCCATCGACCGCGCACCGAACGTCGGGTCCGCTCCGAAGATGTCGAGCAGAACGCTCGTGTCGATCGCGGTGATCACATGGCCCCGGGAGGGCCGCGAAGTTCGTCCATCACCTCGTCGGTGGGACGACCGAGATCCAAGATCCCGAACACATCGCGGACGGGGTCGGCGCCTCTCACCTTGGCGGCGACGAGTCGTCCCCCCTCCTCCCGGAAGTCGAGCACCTGCCCGGGACGGATCCCGAGGCGATCCCGGAGGGGCTTGGGGATGGTGACCTGTCCCTTCTCGGAGACCACGCTCTTCATACCTTGAATGTAGGAATTCCTACCTATGTTGTCAATGGCGCGTCCTCAGATTCCGATCGTTCGGAGGGCCGGGAATCGTGCTTGGAGCCCCTTCGCATGGACCTGGAACATCTCGACCGAACGAGGGAGGCCTGAGAGACGGTGATGGCCGAGGCTCGTCAGGCGCACTCCGCCCGGGAGAGCCGCGAGCAGTGTTCGTGCGGTTGGGCCAGATACCAGGATCTGCCCGCCGTGGCCGGCCGAGCAGACACGCGCTGCGGTGTTCACCGCGATGCCGACGTACGAGCCGTCCGCGAGCGTCGGGCGCCCGCCGTGGATGCCCACCCGCACCCGGCACTGCACGTCGAGCGGCCAGGTTCGGCCGCCGAAGGTTCGCTGGAGCTCGACGGCGGCGACCACCGCGTCCGATGGCCGGACGAAGACCGCGAAGACCTCGTCGGCCCGTGTGTCGACCTCGCGCCCGCCCGCCGATCGAACCGCCGCACGCACGATCGAGCGCACGTCGCGGAGCAGGCCCGGATACCGGCGTCCCAGCCTTCCGAGCAGCGCCGTCGAGCCCTCGATGTCGGTCATCAGGAAGGTCACGTTCCCGGTCGGCAGCGCGACGACCGCGGGCGCCGAGCGGGTTCGTTCGGCCTGGAGCTGGCCGGTGATGAACCCGACCGGGACGATGCCGTACCGGCGGGCGGCGTTCAGGAGTCGCTTGCGCGCGATCTCGCGGGCGGCGTCGTCCTCGAAGGCCACGCGCTCGAACCGGGCCAGCGCGTTTCGGACGTGCGACTCGTCGTTGATGGGCAGCCGGCGCCTGCCGCGCGAGTCGATGTACGCGAACGCGGTGTCCGGGAGCTTCGCCCGATCGGTGGACCGCAGCCGAGCCATGACGGAACGACGATACCGGCCCCCACCGACGCGGAACCCGTCAGCGCCGGCCGGCCGCCGCCGCCACCCGCCGGGCGGACGACACGGCGTGGTCCACCACGTCGCCGTCGGGGGGCAAGGCGGCGAAGCGGTCGCGTTCGAACGCGGCGACCACGGCCTCGACGTCGGTGCGCGAGGCCCGGGCCACCGGGTCGGATCGCACCAGCTCCTCGAGGTACTCGCTCGGCGTCTGCTGGGGCTTCCGGGGATGTCCACGGCGCTCGAACGTCCGGGACAGCGACTCGAAGGCCGCGGCGGCGCCCGTGGGAGCGCGGGCTCGGCCCCGACGGCGACCGCGCCACAGCAGAGCGGCGATCGCGGCGAGCACCACCAGCACCACCGCGGGCCATGCCCGGGCGGCCGCGCGGCCCGCCACCCCCACGGCGTGCGCGACCGCGGCGCCCGCCGTCTTGAGCGGCCCGGGCACGACCCACGCCGCGAAGTGACCCAGCTTCGACAGGAGCTCCCCGGCCAGGAACGACGCCCCGAACCCCTCCGTGGCCGGCGGCACGACGTGCGTCGGGTCGTACTCGATCCACCCGATCCACGGGTAGCCGACCTCGACCCAGGCGTGGGCGTCGGACTCGTGCACGTCGTAGTAGCCCGTCAACAGGTTGTGCGACCCCACGTCGAACCCCACCGCGAACCGGGCGGGGATCCCCACCGACCGCAGCAGGATGGCCATGGCGGAGGCGATGTGCTCGCAGAACCCCTGGCGGCGGACGAACAGGAACTCGTCCACGGCGTCGACGCCCGGCGGGTCCGGTGGGATGTCAAGGTTGTACCGCGTGTTCCGCTGCAGCCACCGCTGCACCGCCATGACCTTGTCGTACGTGTCCGGCCAGGGGTCGGTGATGCGGTGGGCCAGGGCCACGACGCGGGGCGGGAGGTCGGCCGGCAGCTGGGTGTACTGCGCCAGCAGCGGCCCCGGGTGGGGCGCCCGCGCGGCGCGGAGCATGGCCGTCGTGGGATTCGGGACGTCGCTCACGACGCTGTAGATCGTCTGCGGCTCCAGCATGATCGGCGCCCGGATCGAGCCGTACTCGTCGACCGCCAGCTTGGTCGCCGGGAAGTACACCTGCCGCGCGTTCGCCGCGGCGAACACGATGTTCGGCTGCTCGCGGACGACGTAGAACGTCTGCAGCAGGGTTCGGGTGGGGACCGACGTCGCCTGCGGGGCGAGGTCGATCGCGTGGTCGAAGCCCTCGCTGAACTCGGCGACGGCGCGGTCGGACGCCGTCCAGGTGGTTCCGTCGAACGTGTCGTAGGCCTGACCTCGCCAGAACGCCGGTTGCGGCGAGCGCACGCGCATCACGAGACGGTCCGACAGGTGGCCGCGCGCCCGAAGGTCGATCCCGTTGCCGAACCCCGGATACCCGACCCCGCGCACCGAGACCGAACCGCCGCCGCCACCACCGGCGGTGTCGGGGTTGGAGACGCCCCCGGAGAACCCCGGGATCGCCACCGGGTTCACCACGGAGAACGGCGGCGCCAGCACACGGGCGCCGGGCACGTGCGGCGTGAACATGAACACCAGGGTGCTCGCGAGGAGGACGGCGCTGAGCGCGCCCGCCAGCGACCGGACCCTGGCCCGGCGTGCCGTGTGGGACGGCTTGACGGAACCGGGGCCGATCTCGTACGAGTCCGAGTCCTCCTCCGCCCGTGCCCGGTCCGAGCGGTACAGCCAGGCGACACACAGTGCGAGGTACGGCAGCAGCAGGAGCCCGAACCCGGAGTCGAGCGACAGCGATCCCGCCTCGGCGACCAACACGACGCTCGCCGCCATCGAGAACGCGAGGTCCCGGCGCCGCGGGAGGTCGAAGCTGTGCAGCACCTGGACCCACACGAACAGCGATCCGAGCATGACCCGCGCGTCGTCCACCGAGGTCGCCGTCCGGGCGTGCTCGAGGAACTGCGCCAGGGTTGCGAGCAGTCCACCCGCGAGGAGGATCTTCAGCAGGACGTTCTTCTGGTACCGGCGGCGGTAGGCGTACCACGAGCCGATCGGCACGAGCAGCAGCGCCGACACCGCGGTGGCGGCGTCGACCGCGCCGGCCACCGCGACCGCCAGCACCGACACCTGCGTGGCGGCGAGCACGATCACCCGAAGCCGGACCGAGTCCTCGGGACGGTTCATCCGCATGCGCCTCGCCCGGCGGCGGTCGGCCAGCGGCCCGGCGGCGATTCGCACCGCGCTCACCTGACGGCTCCGGCGAATGCGAGCGCCGACGACAGCTCGGCCTCCAACGGACGCCCCGCCCGGATCCGGACCGGTTCGGCCCCGGCCGCCGCCAGGACCGCCATGAGCTCGTCGATCTCATGCGCGGCGAGCGCCGGCTCGGCGCGGGACGCGGCCACCTCGACCGCGATCGCCACGACGCGCGACCCCGCCGCCACCCCTCGTTCCAGCGCGGGAGCGAGGACTGCGGCGGCATTCGAACGCCACGTCGGGAACACGACCAGCATCGTGGGCGCCTCAGGTGCCGACATCAGGACCCGGGACAGGGTCATGCCGCCCGGCGCGCGCAGCTCGGCCAGCATCGTGAGAGCCCGGTCCCGCTCGGCGTCCTCGACGACCACCGTCCGGGCCCCCCGGGCCGCCACCAGCGACACCCCGTGGCCCAGCCGGAGAGCCGCGAGCGCCGCCGAGGCGGCCACGGAGCAGCACCGGTCGAGCGCCGTCTCGGCATCGCCATCCGTCGGGGTGTCGCCGGCCGTGTCGACCACGACGGCCACGCGGGCCGGGCGGTCGCGTTCGAACTCTCGGACCACGAGCGACGCGTGCCGGGCCGTCGAGGGCCAATGGACGTGCCGAAGGCTGTCGCCGAGCTGGTATTCGCGGATGCCGTGGAATTCCCGCCCGGGCCCCCGGCCGCTGGGAACGTGGTCGTCCGCGCCCCACGCGGGGTCGCCCTGCAGGGGCAGGCCGGCGATCCGCACGATGCGGGGGAACACCACCGTGCGTCCGGCCGCCACCACCGTCCGGCGGACCTCCGCCACGCCGAACGGCGCGCCCGAGGACACGACGACCGGCCCGCCGTCGACGACGCCGCGCCTCGTGGCCGTCCGCCGGGTGGAGATGGTGACCGTCGTCCCCGCGCCGAGCGATGGAAGGAACACGTTCGTCTTCGCCACGTACGGGTCACGGATCGAGATCGAGAGCCGGGGCCTGCGGGTGGGGTTGGACACCGTGAGGTCGACCCGGACCTGGTCACCGACGAACGTCTCGCCCGGAGCCCGCCGGGAGACCGTCAGGCCCCGGGTCATGCCGAACGGCAGCAC
This sequence comes from uncultured Actinomycetes bacterium, assembly GCA_963772375.1. GTDB lineage: Bacteria > Actinomycetota > UBA4738 > UBA4738 > JACQTL01 > DATBHM01. The sequence goes on along the minus strand of CAVYXG010000004.1, from coordinate 167,801 downwards.
CGCCCCCGCAACGGTCACGCCGAGCAGCAGCGCCGAGAGCACGAACACCCAGCCCGACTGGATGTTGGTTCCCACCAGGAACAGCAGCACGGAGCCGAACACGAGCCCGACGCCGCGGGAGCGGAGACGGTACCGGCGCACGGGCCTATGCCCGGCCGGCGACCTCGAGCGGGACGGCCACCTGCTCGAGGAGCTCCGCGACCACCCGGCGGCCCGGATCGGAACCCGTCCGGCGCCCGCCACGCACCACCAGCCGGTGGCCGAGGGCGTCCCGGGCCAGCGCCTTCACGTCGTCGGGGAGGACGTGGTCGCGGCCGGCCGCCGCCGCGCGGGCCTGCGCGCACCTCGTCAGCACGACGGCCGCCCGGGGGGACGCCCCCAGGGCCACGTCCGGATGGTCCCGCGTGGCCTCGACCAGCCGCAGCACGTACTCGACGACGCCCGGCGCCACGTGCACCGCGCGGACGGCCAGGCGGTGGCGGGCCACGTCGGCGGGTTCCATGACCTGCTCCAGCTCCTCGATGGGGTGCTGCAGCAGCTGTCGGGTCACGACGTCGGCGGCCTCGTCGCGCGCCGGGTAGTCCATCTTCACGGCCATGGCGAACCGGTCCAGCTGGCCCTCCGGCAAGGGGTACGTCCCGTGCTGCTCGCCGGGGTTCTCGGTCGCGATGAGGAAGAACGGATCGGGCAGCGGCCGGGCCTGTCCGTCGACGGTGGCCTGGTGTTCCTCCATGGGCTCCAGCAGGGCCGACTGGGTCCGGGGGGTCGCCCGGTTGATCTCGTCCACCAGCACGACGTTGCCGAAGATCGGCCCGGGGACGAACTCGAACTCCCGGCGTTCCTGGTGGTAGACGGAGACGCCGGTGAGGTCGGAGGGCAGCAGGTCGGGCGTGGCCTGGACGCGATTGAACGTCCCGCCGATCGACCGCGCCACGGCCTTGGCGAGCGTCGTCTTCCCGACGCCGGGAACGCCCTCCAGCAGGAGGTTGCCCTCGGACAGCAGACAGAGCACGGCGGCGCGGACCGCGGCGTCGTTGCCCGCGATGACGCGCTCGACGTTGCGCACGACGGAACGGGCCGCGCCGGCCGTCTCGAAGCCCGATGGAAGCTGGTTCATTGGTTCTGCAATGCATCGGGAGAACGCGGTTCGTGCTTGAGACGTGCGCGCGGCCGTGCCCGGCCGGGATCGCGATTGCGCGAGGACGTTCGACCGCGTACCTTCGGGTGGGATGAACAAGAGCGGGCTCGTGGCCGAGGTCGCCAAGCGCACCGATCGGAATCGTTCGGAGGTCGCGGAGGTCATCGACCAGACCATGGCGGTCATCCGCGACACGGTGGCCAAGGGGGAACGGGTCGCGCTCGTCGGGTTCGGGACGTTCGAGAAGCGCCGCCGGAATCGCCGCATCGCGCGCAACCCGCGGCAACCCGACATCCCGATCACGGTTCCGGCCAGGGACCTCCCGTCGTTCACGCCGGGCCAGGCCTTCAAGCAGGCCGTCGCGTCGAAGCGCCGTCGCGCGCCGTCGAAGACGACCGCCAAGCCGGCCGCGCGCACGACGTCCAGGTCGGCGGCCAAGAAGGCGCGGTAGATGTTCTGCCCGGGGTGCGGGACGGGGCAGCCCACGGAGCACCGGTTCTGCGTCGCCTGCGGCGAACGGCTGCCGCAGGACCTGCTGCGGCCGGCCGGCCCCAAGGTCTCGCGGTGGTTCCTGTCGATCCCCGTGGCCCCCGACGACCCGCCGTCCGCGGCGCTCCGGGTCAGCCGCTACCTCGAGGAGATCGAGATCACGACGTCGGACGGATCCGTGCGCGTGCCGAGCCACCACGTCCGGTTCTCGATCTGGGTGAACGACCGCGCCGTCGCCGCCCTCTCGATCCCCGACGACGAGGCCGACCGGCTGGCGGAGTTCCTCGGCGCGTGGATCCCCGGGGACGGCGAACCGGCCCGCGACCGTCCGGTCACGCAGTAGATCCGATCAGGTCAGCGTGATGTGCTCGAGACGACGTGCCACCTGGCGCCCGTACTCGTCGTGGAGGTCGAACTTCACGCGCTGGCCGATGCGGAGGTACCGGAGCTGGGAGCCCTCCAGCGAGGCCTGGTCGAAGTAGACCTCGGTCCGGTCGTCGAGCAGCAGGACCCCGTTGTGGTTCCTGCGGTCGAACTCCTTGACGGTTCCCTGCGGCATCGTCGCTCCGGTTCCGCTCGGCGTGATGGAACCGGGCGATTGTAGACGTCACCGGGGCGCGGAGGCCTGCAGGCGTCCCTCGTCGCGCAGCTGGCGGAGCGAGCCGGCCGTGCGGCTCCGGCGTCCCTCGTCGAGCACGCGGCCGATCTGTTCGGGGAGGTCGAGGTCGAACGCCAGCCCCGACGCGCGCACCACCGAGAACGGCAGCCCCCTCGAGCGCGCCGACTGCTCGTGCTTGTGGAACGAATCCGGGCCGAACCGTGCGGGGATCGCCCTGGGCGGGCGGCGGAGCAGCAGGTTGGTCCCGCCGCCGCCGGTTGCGGGCGAGGCCACCACGGGCCCGAGCGTCTGCAGCGCGCCGGCCAGCTCGTCCGCCTGCAGGAGCGGCAGGTCGGCCGGCAGGATGGCCAGGGCGGAGGCGTCGCGTTCGGCGGCCAGCTCCTCGACCTGGCGGATCGCCGCCGCCAACGGGGGCTTGTGCTCCAGCACCGGCGCGACCCCCCGGCGCGCGGCGATCTCCAGCGCGGCCTCGTCGGGCGACACGACCCACACGTCCCACCCGGCGACGTCGAGCGCCGCGTCGAGGACGTCCTCCAGCATCGCGAGCGAGATCGCGGCACGCTCGAGCGGGGCCAGGATCGGGGCCAGCCGGGACTTGGCCCGGGACAGCGCTTTCACGGGAACGGCGATGACACGCACGGTCCGAGGGTAGACCAGGGACGGCGGCCCGCCCGGCGGCACTAGCATGGAGGCGTACCGATGACGACCCTCGACCGCTCCGAGTTCGGCCCCAACGAGTGGCTCATCGACGAGATGTACCGCCGGTTCAGCGATGATCCGGACTCGGTCGGCGCGGCCTGGCGGGAGTTCTTCGAGGGCTACGTGCCGCGGGCCGTGGGCCGGGCGTCGGTCGACGGGCACCAGCCGGACGTGCGGGCGGCGCCGGCCCCGGCCGCACCGCCCGTCGTGGAGGAGCGACCGCCGCCGGAGGACGCGGACGTGATCCCCCTGCGGGGGGCGGCCGGCGTCATCGCCGAGCGCATGGAGGAGAGCCTCGAGGTCCCCACGGCGACCAGCGTGCGGACCGTGCCGGCCAAGCTCCTCGAGCTGAACCGGTCGATCCTCAACCGCCATCTGATCCGCAAGCAGGGCACGGGCAAGGTGAGCTTCACCCACCTCATCGGCTGGGCGGTCGTGCAGGCCGTGGTGCGGACCCCCGGGATGAACGTCACGTACCGCACGACGCCGGACGGCAGGCCCGAGGCGGTCCGGCACGGGCACGTCGACCTCGGCCTGGCCGTCGACGTGCAGCGCGGTGACGGCTCGCGCACGTTGCTCGTCCCGAACGTCAAGCGGGCCGACGAGATGGACTTCGCCGGGTTCTTCGCCGCGTACGAGGAGCTCATCCGCAAGGTCCAGTCGGGCAAGCTCGGGCCCGACGACTTCGCCGGCACCACGGTGAGCATCACCAACCCGGGCATGATCGGGACGGTGCAGTCGGTTCCCCGGCTGATGGCGGGGCAGGCCTGCATCGTGGGCGTGGGCTCGATCGGCTACCCGGCCGAGTTCGCCGGCGCGGACCCGGAGGCGCTCGCCGAGGTCGGGGTGGGCAAGGTCGTGACGGTGACCAGCACCTACGACCACCGCGTGATCCAGGGGGCGGAGTCGGGGGAGTTCCTGCGGACGATCGAACGCCTGCTGCTCGGGGAGGAGGGCTTCTACGAGGAGGTCTTCCGGTCGATGGGTGTGCCCTACGTCCCGCTGCAGTGGCGGGCCGACGCCAACCCCCCGAGGGATTCGCGCGAGCGCGTGGAGAAGCAGGCCCGGATGCTCCAGCTGGTGATCATGTACCGCGCCCGGGGGCACCTCATCGCCGAGCTCGACCCCCTGGCCGCCGAGCCGCCGGACCTCCACGAGGAGCTCGACCCCGCGACCTACGGGCTGACCATCTGGGATCTCGACCGGCCGTTCGAGGCCGGAACGGTGGCCGGCCGGGACGACCTCACGCTGGGGCAGGTCCTGGCCGTCCTGCGCGACGCCTACTGCCGCACGGTCGGGATCGAGTTCATGCACATCGCGGAACCCGACCAGACCCACTGGATCATCAGGCGAGTGGAGGGCGTGGACACCACGCCGGCCCGGGAGGACCAGCGTCACATCCTGTCGAGGCTGAACGAGGCCGAGGCGTTCGAGGCGTTCCTGCACCAGAAGTACGTGGGCCACAAGCGGTTCTCGCTGGAGGGCGCCGAGTCGCTCATCCCCATACTCGACTCGGTGCTGGCCGACGCCGCGGACGTTGGCATGCAGGAGGCCGTGATCGGCATGGCCCACCGGGGCCGGCTGAACGTGCTGGCCAACGTGGTGGGGAAGTCGTTCGGACAGATCTTCCGGGAGTTCGAGGGCTCGATCGACCCGAACACGGCCCAGGGCTCGGGCGACGTGAAGTACCACGTCGGCGCCACCGGCAAGCACACGTCGCGGAACGGGAACTCGGTCGTCGTTACCGTGGCCAGCAACCCGTCGCACCTCGAGGCCGTGGACCCGGTGGTGGAGGGAATGGTCCGCGCGAAGCAGGACGCGGTCGACGAGGGGCGGGAGCGGGTGCTGCCGGTGCTGATCCACGGCGACGCGGCGTTCGCCGGGCAGGGCGTGGTCGCCGAGACGCTCGCCATGTCGCAGCTCTCCGGGTACCGGACGGGCGGGACCGTGCATGTGATCGTGAACAACCAGCTGGGGTTCACCACGGGTAGCACGTATGCGCGGTCGTCCGAGTACGCGAGCGACGTGGCCCGGATGGTGCAGGCGCCGATCCTCCACGTGAACGGCGACGACCCCGAAGCGTGCGTGCGCGTGGCGCGGCTGGCGTTCGCGTTCCGTCAGCAGTTCCACAAAGACGTCGTGATCGACATGTGGTGCTACCGGCGGTGGGGCCACAACGAGGGCGACGAGCCGTCGTTCACCCAGCCGCTGATGTACGACGCGATCGCCGATCGCAGGAGCGTCCGCAAGCGGTACATGGAGCGCCTGGTGAACGCCGGCGACCTCTCGGTCGAGGAGGCCGAACGCGCGCTCGAGGAGTTCCGGGAGCGCATGCAGCAGGCGTTCGACGAGACGCGGGACGCGGGGTCGGAACGGCCCGCCGACGTGGAGCGCACCCCGCCGGCGCCGGCGGCCGTGCGCCCGGCGGCACCCACGGCCGTCGAACGGTCGACGCTGGACGAGGTGGTCGACGCGCTGGTGACGGTGCCAGACGGGTTCACCGTGCACCCCAAGCTCGAGAAGTGGCTGGAACAACGACGAACCGCCCTGGACGAGGACGCCGTGGACTGGTCCCTGGGAGAGGCGCTGGCGTTCGGCTCCCTGCTGCTGGACGGCGTGCCGGTGCGGCTGTCGGGGCAGGACACGCGGCGGGGGACGTTCAGCCAGCGGCACTCGGTGCTGGTGGACCGCCGGACCGGCGCCGAGCACCCGTCGCTCGAGGCGCTCGGGCCGTTTCGCGTGTACGACTCGCTGCTCTCCGAGTTCGCGGCGGTGGGGTTCGAATACGGGTACTCGGTATCGAATCCCGACGCCCTGGTGCTGTGGGAGGCGCAGTTCGGGGACTTCGGCAACGGCGCGCAGGTGATCGTCGACCAGTTCATCAGCGCGGCCGAGGACAAGTGGTCGCAGACGAGCGGGCTGGTGCTGCTCCTGCCGCACGGCTACGAGGGGCAGGGGCCGGAGCACTCGAGCGCGCGGCTCGAGCGGTACCTGCAGCTCGCGGCCGAGGACAACCTCCAGGTCGCCGTGCCGTCGACTCCCGCACAGTACTTCCACCTGCTGCGGCGGCAGGCGCTGCGCGACCTCCGCAAGCCGCTCGTGGTGATGACGCCGAAGTCGCTGCTACGGCTGCCGGCCGCGCGGAGCGCGGCCGGCGATCTCACCGAGGGGTCGTTCCGGGAGGTCCTCGCCGACCCCGACCACCCGCACCCCAGCGTGGTGTCGCGGGTGCTGCTGTGCGGCGGGAAGGTCTTCTACGAACTGGCGAAGCACCGGGCCGACGACGATCTCCGCGGCGCCGCGCTCGTGCGGATCGAGCAGCTGTACCCGTTCCCGGAGGACCAGGTCCGGCAGGTCCTGGAGCGGTTCGCCGAAGCCTCGGACGTGCGCTGGGTGCAGGAGGAGCCGGAGAACATGGGCGCCTGGTACTTCGTCCGTCGCGTGGTTCGCGACCGGCTCGGGGTCGACCTCCGCGGCGTCACGCGCGAGGAGAGCGCGTCCCCGGCCACCGGCTCGCTGAAGGTCCACCAGCGCGAACAGTCCGACCTGGTCGCCCGGGCGTTCGAGGGGCTCACGACCCGCTGAGCTCCCGGAGGCCGGCCGGAACGCGGTTCAGGCCGGGCGTTTCCTGACCTCGGCCGCCCAGGCCAGGACGTCCTCCACGGGCTGGAAGTTCAGGATCCGCTCGCGGTCGATGCCGCCCCGGATCGCGGCGGCGAGCCCGTACTCGAGACAGTCGAGCTCGCCGACACTGTGGGAGTCGGTCCCCATCGAGATCCGGACGCCCGCCTCGCGCGCGGACCCGAGCAGCGCGACGTCGAGGTCCTGCCGGTGGGGGGTCGCGTCGATCTCGACCGCCTTGTCGAGCGCCGCCGCCTCCGCGAACACCCGCGGCCAGTCTGCCTGCAGGCCGGGCCGGCGGTTGAACATCCGGCAGCGTGGATGCGCCAGCACGTGGACGGTCGGGTTGCGCACGGCCGCCAGGTACCGCTCGGTCTGGTCCTCCTTCACCCGCAGCTCCGAATGGAACGTCCCGAGCACCAGGTCCAGCCGGGCCAGCGACGCGGGGTCCATGTCGCCCTCCCCCTCCGGCGAGAGGTTCATCTCGATCGAGTGCAGCACCCGGATGCGGCCCCCGAGGTCGTCGTTCAGCCGCGCGATGTGCTCCGCCTGCTGCGCCAGGCGCTCCTCGGACATGCCGTTGGCGATGGGCAGTCCGACCGAGTGATCGGTGATGCCGACGAACCGGTGCCCGCGGGCCGCGGCCGCCTCCACCATGTCCTCGAGCGGAGCCCGGCCGTCGCTGTACGTCGTGTGCACCTGGAGGTCGCCGTGGATGGCGCGCAGCCACTCATCGAGGCCGGGCGTGTCGCGGACCTCGGCCATGGTGAGGAACCCCCGGCGGGTGGCCGGCGGCTCGGGCATCGGAGCGGGCGGTTCGGCGATCCACCCCTCGAGGAACCGGCCCACCCACGGCCCGACCGAGGGGAGCTCCGTCACCGACCTCCCGGCGGCCGCCACGGCGGCCGCCTCCACCTCCCAGGACAGCGCGGCTCGCGACGCGCGCTGCAGCGCGCGTCGCCGGTGCGGCGCCTCCTGCGACGCCTCCTCGCGCGCCAGGAGCTCGGACAGGTCGCGGTTGGTCGGAACGATCATGTCGCCCGAACGGTACCGAACCCCGGCGGACGACCCCCAGGGCCCCAAGGGTAGAATCCGTTCCTCGCCGAGCCGGCGTTCGGGGCCGGCGGCGTTCACCGACGCGGAGGTCGTTCGCTGGAACCCTGGTACCGAGCCGCGGAGCTCACGCTCAAGTCGCCGCTCAAGCTGTGGTTCAACTGGCGGTTCGAGGGCCTGGAGAACATCCCGGCCGAGGGCCCGGCGCTCATGGCGTGCAACCACACGTCGTACTTCGACCCGCTGGCGCACGCGCTCGCCGTGGTCAACGCGCGCCGTCGGCCGCGGTTCCTCGCCAAGGTCGAGCTGTACGACAACTGGTTCATGGGCCGGGTGCTCCGAGGGGCGCACCAGATCCCGGTGGACCGGGGCTCCGGCAGCCGCGCGCCGATCGAGGCATCGGTGGGGGCGCTCCGCGAGGGCGAGTGCGTCATGATCTTCCCGGAGGGAACCGTCACCCGGAACCCCGACCACACGCCGATGCGGGGCAAGACCGGCGTCGCCCGGATCGCGCTCGAGGCCGATGTGCCGATCATCCCGTCGGCCGTGTGGGGCGCGCACCAGGTCATCCAGAAGGGCGGCCAGAAGGGGATCACCTTCGGCCGTCCGATCTGGGCCAAGGTCGGCGCCCCGATGGACTTCTCCGAGTTCATCGGTCGGCAGGACGACATCGAGGCGCTGCGAACGGTCACCGACGCCGTGATGGCGGAGATCTCGCGCCTGGTCGCCGACCTCCGCAGCCGCTACCCCAAGCGCTGGCAGGACCGGTAGCAACCTGTCGCGGCCTCTCGGTTCGGTAGGCTAGGCCGCGCCATGGCGGACGGTTCCGAACGCAAGCGAGGGTTCGCCACACGCGCCGTCCACGGCGGGGTGGCGCCTCGGGTGGACCAGACGCCGTCCTCGGTCCCGATCTACCAGACCTCCACGTGGCGGTTCGACTCGTCCGAGGACTACGCGGACGTCATCTCGTTCCGCAAGCCGGGCTACGTGTACGGCCGGGGATACGGGAACCCGACGGTGCAGGCGTTCGAGGGGCTCATGGCCGACCTCGAGGGAACCGAGGCCGCGTACGGGTTCGCCTCGGGGATGGCGGCGATCCACGGCGTCATGACCACGCTGGCGCGCTCCGGCGACCGCATCGTGGCCAGTCCGGAGCTGTACGGCGGGGCGTACGCGCTGTTCACCAAGGTGGCCCCGCGCTACGGCATCACCGTCGAGCTGGTCTCGCCGCACGATCCCGATGCGGTCGCGGCCGCGCTGCCCGGCGCGGCGATGTTCTACGTCGAGACGATCGCCAATCCGAACGTCACGGTCGCCGACCTCAAGCAACTGGGGGATCTGACCCGCGAGGCGGGTGTGGCGTCGGTGGTCGACAACACGTTCGCCTCGCCGGCGCTCTGCACGCCGGCCGAGCACGGGTTCGACTACGTCCTGCACTCCGCGACGAAGTACATCGGCGGCCACCACGACCTGGTGGGCGGCGTCGTGTGCGCGTCCGCCGACGCGCGCTCCACCCTGCGGGCCACGGCCATCGACGTCGGTGGGACGATGGAGGCGCTCCCGGCGTGGCTCGCGACGCGGGGGCTGATCACGCTCGAGCTTCGCATGCGGCGCCACTCGGCGAGCGCGCTGGCGGTGGCCGAGTTCCTCGAGCGCCACCCCAAGGTCGAACGCGTCCACTACCCGGGCCTCGCATCGCATCCCCAGCACGAGGTGGCCGCGCGCGAGCTCCACGGGGGGTTCGGCGGCATGCTGGCGTTCGAGGTGGTCGGGGGCGTGGAGCCGTCGGTCCGGTTCTGCGACGCCCTCCAGCTCGCCTGGGTGGGGACGAGCCTCGGCGGCCATCGGACGCTCGTCGGGCACGCCGCGTCGACCACCCACCGGCAGATGGCGCCCGAGGCCCGGCGGGCGGCCGGCATCGGCGACGGCCTGATCCGCGTGAGCGTCGGCCTGGAGGAGCCCGACGACCTGATCGAGGACTTCACGCAGGCGCTGGAGGGGGCGTGAGGCGAACCCGGATCGCGGTCCTGTTCGGCGGCCGGTCGGCCGAGCACGAGGTCTCCGTGGTCTCCGCCCGGTCGGTGATCGACGCGCTCGACCCGGCGCGGTTCGAGGCGGTGCCGATCGGCATCGACCGTCAGGGCGGATGGCACCGGCTGGCCGAGCCGCCGACGCTGGTGGCCGGGTCCGGCGCCCTGCCCCGGGTCGGCGACGACGCCGGCTCCACCGTCGAGTTCGACACCACGGGGGAGGCCGCGCTCGTGGCGGGCGACGGCTCGCGGGAACCCATCGATGTCGTGTTCCCCATCCTCCACGGTCCGTTCGGCGAGGACGGGACCGTGCAGGGCATGCTCGAGCTGGCCGGCATCGCGTACGTCGGCGCCGGCGTGCTGGCCTCGGCGCTCGGCATGGACAAGGCCATGCAGAAAGTGGTGCTGTCGGCGGCGGGGCTGCCGATCGCTCCGCACGTGGTCGTGCGGGAACGGGACTGGATCGACGATTCCGAGGCGGTTGAGGCCGGAGCTGAGCACCTCGGCTACCCCCTGTTCGCCAAGCCATCGGCCCTCGGGTCGTCCGTGGGGATCACCAAGGTCAAGGAACCCGCCGCGCTGGCCGCCGCCCTCGACGAGGCGTTCCGGTATGGCCCCAAGGCGGTCATCGAACGGAGCATCGAGGGCGCGCGGGAGATCGAGTGCGGGGTGCTGGGCAACGACGACCCGGTCGCGTCCGTCGCCGGCGAGATCCGGCCGCAGGCGGAGTTCTACGACTACGAGGCGAAGTACCTCGACGACTCGACCAGCCTCATCATCCCGGCCGACCTGCCGGATGGGGTCCAGGAGGAGGTCCAGCGCCTCGCCGTGGCCGCGTTCCGGGCGATCGACTGCGAGGGGATGGCGCGGGTCGACTTCTTCCTCCGCGGCGCCGACGAGCTGATCGTCAACGAGGTCAACACGATCCCCGGGTTCACGCAGGTGTCGATGTACCCGAAGCTGTGGGAGGCGTCGGGGCTGTCCTACGCCTCGCTCGTCGACCGGCTGGTCGAGCTTGCCGTCGAGCGCCTCGAGCGCGAGGCCAAGCGTTCGGGCAGCTGAGGAGCTAGGGGCAGGAACCGCTGCGCAGCTGCCGCGACGTCGGCGGGTCGGCGGCCAGCAGCTCGGGAACCGTGACCGGCCGCAGGCCCTTGCGGCGCAGGGCATCGAGGATTCCGGGGAGGGCCTTGCGCGTGGTCCCCCGGTTCTCGTGGAGCAGCACGATCGACCCGGGGCGCGCGTCGCGTTGCACCGTGCCCAGGATCTGATCCGGGGTGGCGCCGCGGGAGTCGGCCGAGTCGACGCTCCACAGCACCTCGAGCATCCCCTCCGAGCGCACGTCCGCGTCGGATGCGGCGTCGTGCGCGCCGAAGGGAGGGCGGAACAGCCGGACGCGCCGCCCACCGGTCGCCGCCTCGATGACCCGCCGGGCGTCGGCGACCTCGTGGTGTAGGTCGTCCGCGGTCAGCCCTTCGAGCGACACGTGATCGTACGTGTGATCGCCGACTGCGCCCCGTTCGGCCTCCTTCGCGGGAACGTCCTTCAGGCTCGGCCAGCCGACGACCTCCTTGGCCACCAGGAAGAACGTGGCCCGGACGCCGTGCTCGTGGAGCACCTGCAGGGTGTGGCGCGTGTAGGGCCCCGGACCGTCGTCGAACGTCAGGGCGACGAGCGGCTTCGCGTCCCCGCCGCAGAAGACCGGGCGTCCCGCCCCCACCAGCCGGTCGATGGCCGCCCGCTGCGCCGCGGCCGGCACGCGGAACGCCGGGAGGTTCGGTCGGTTCTCGGCGGCGACGGGGCGGGTTCCCGGCGCCGCGCCGGCGCCGTCGCCGTGGTGGGTCGCGATCGCCACGCCCGCCACCGCGACCGTCAACAGCAGGACGAGGCGAAGCCGGTGCCGCCGGCGCGGCGGCCGCCGGACGTGGTGGGCGGGAACAGCGGCCCTCCCGGTCCGGGACGTCGTCACCCGCGGCATTGTGGCGCGGGACTCTGGTCGTGACGACGCGGCGTGGCGGGCCGGTGACCGGACGCCGCGACGCGCCGGGGAAGGGGGGAGCGCGTGCATGCGGGCCGACGCTAGCCCGGCCGAGGGGCGAGTTCCATCACATTTGGACGGGATTCCTCCCCGGTGGAGGAGGGCTCAGGCGGCCGCGGGGAGGGGCATCTCGGCGCGGTCGCCGCACCGGCACTCGACGAGCAGGACCTCGAGGTCGCCGTCGGGGTCGGGTCCGGCGGCCGCCGCGAACGAGTCGAGCACCACCAGGTCCTTCAAGCCGTCGGCCGAGTGGCCGCAGCCGTCGCACAACAGGAGCTCACGCATGACGAATCACAAGGATGTGATTCTGGCACGTGCGCGCGAGCCGTTCCAGCAGCGCGGGCGTTCGGCGACGGCCGGTTCCTACAGGTGGACGACGGGGCAGGTCAGCGTGCGCGTGATGCCCTCGACCGCCTGGATCTTGGCGACGACGAGCTTGCCGAGGTCGTCGACGTTGCGTGCTTCGGCCCGAACGATCACGTCGTACGGCCCGGTGACGTCCTCCGCGGCGGTCACGCCCTTGATCTGGGAGACCTCCTTGGCCACCTGGGCGGCCTTGCCCACCTCGGTCTGGATGAGGATGTACGCCTGGACCACCGTTGGCACCTCCGATCCCGGTCAGGGCGGGGGTTCCGCCTGAGATTGGCGCATCCTAGTCGGCCGTCCGCGCGCGCGACAAACGAGCCCCGCGGCCCGACCTGGCATCATCGAGGCATGGCGAGGAAGCGGTCGAAGCCGGAGCGCGACGACCCGCTGGCGGCGTACCGGCGGGTCCGCAAGCCCATGCCGCCGCCGACCCGGACGGACGAAGACCGCCGGCGGGCGGCGCTCGACGACGTGCAGCGACGGGAGGCGCGCGAGGCGGCCGACGACGCGATGTCCGGCCGCGGCCGGCCGGAGGGCGATGGCCCGGCCGTCGCGTCCGACGACCGGCGGGGGTCGTGACGCTCCGCATCCCATTCGCCGACCGAACGGAGGCAGGGCGCCTGCTGGGGGAGTTGCTCTCCGGGACCGGCGCGGGCGGCGCGGTGGTCGTCCTCGGCATCCCGCGGGGCGGCGTCGTGGTGGCCGCCGAGGTGGCCTCGGCGCTCGGCGCTCCGCTCGACGTCGTGGTGCCCCGGAAGATCGGGGCGCCGTTCAACCCGGAGCTCGGGCTGGGCGCGGTGGCGCCGGGGGTTCGCGTGCTCGACGAACGGCTGATCCGCGACCTCGGCGTGTCGGATTCCTACCTCGAGCAGGAGATCGGCGCGCAGGAACGTGAGATCGAACGCCGCCTCGAGGCCTACCGCGGCGGGCGCCCGCCCGTCGACGTCCACGATGCAACCGCGATCGTGGTCGACGACGGCGTGGCGACGGGCGGCACCGCGGTTGCCGCCCTGCGATGGGCGCGGGCGGCCGGCGCCCGTGAGGTGGTCCTGGCCGTTCCGGTCGCGCCGCGCCAGGCCATGGCGATGCTCGAGGCCGAGGCCGACCGGGTGGTGGCACTGGCCACGCCGGAACCGTTCCACGCGGTGGGGCAGTGGTACCGCGACTTCGACCAGGTCGCCGACTCGGCCGTGGTCGCGGTGTTGCAGGCGTCCCGGGATCGCTCTGCGTGAGCGCGCTGCGGATCGTCGAGCTGGTGGTCGCCGGGCTGCTCTTCCTCGGCGGGTTCCGGTCGTTCTGGATCTGGTCGCGCCGGCCCATCGACAGCGACGACCTCCGCGACCAGATCTGGTACGCGCTGTATCGGACCGGCCGCATCGGGCTGTGGTTCGCCGTCGGGGGGATCTTCCTGATCTCGGGGCTGATCCAGCGCGAGGGGAAGGCCTTCACGGACGAGTTCGCGCAGCACCGGTGGTACCTGCTGGTGCCGCTGATCCTCGCCGCGATGCAGTTCGTGGGCGGCTACCTGCTCGGCCGGAGCGCCGACCGCCGCCCGGCTCCAGGTCCCCTCCCCGGGGACGCCGGACCCTCGGACCGGCCGTCCCCGGATCGGGACTGAACATGGACGGCTACATCACGTCGACGGTGCCGGACCGTGCGCCTCCGCAATGAACGCCCATGACCGTGGCCGCGGGGATCTTGGCGAAGTAGTGCCCGTGCGCGTGCATGACCTCGATCCTCCACACGCCGCCGGTCGTCGTGGTGGTGCGGCCCTGGAGCGACGGCCCGCTCGTGGTCTGCTTGAACAGCCGGACCGTGCGATGCGCCTTGCACTCGCCGCTCGACGAGGTCGCCCTGCCGTGGAACTTCTCGGTCGCGTGGTTGAACGCGATCGACACGTGCGTGGGCACCGCCGCCGACGCCGCCTGGGCGCCGCCGAGCGCGACCACGCCCACGGTGAGCATCGCGATGATCGACCTTCGCACCTGCGTTCCTCCTTCCGTTCGGATCGGTCGTCCGGCAACGTATGCGGACGCCGCTTACGGACCGGTTACGCGCACATGACCGGCGTCGAACATTCAGGCGACGCGGATCGACAGCGAGTCCAGCCCCGCGGCGCCGCTCGGATAGGGGTCCACGCGGCCTTCGAGCTGGGGCCGTCCGGACCCGTCGAACGCCCGCACGACGAGGCGGTACGTCCCCGGTCCCGGTGGATCCCAGTCGAGGCGCCACAGCCGCCAGGTGTACGGGGATAGCGGCGACTTCAGCGTGGCGTCGGTCCAGGTGGTCCCCCCGTCGGTCGAGAGCTGGACGCGCGAGATCCCCCGGTCGCCGGCGAACGCCACACCGGCGACCGTCGTTCGCGTGCCCGCGGCGACGGACCCCTGCGGCACGTCGATACGTGACGTGATCTTGGGGTCGACCGACGGGGACCATCCGCGAACCTCCCAGTACCCGCGGTAGCCGTGGTCGGTCAGCTCGACATCGGTCAGCCACTTGGGGTTCTTCATGCCGTACGTGCCCACCGTGAGGAGCCGGGCCGGATAGCCGTGCGCCCGTGGCAGCTCGTGTCGGTTCAGTCCGATCACGACGAGCGTCGCCGGGTCGAGGGCCCGGTCGATCGGGTGGCTCTCCGAGTACCCGCCCGCGGCCCGGAACACCACCGTCGTCACCGAGGGGCGGACGCCTGCGCGTTCGAGGACGTCCGCCAGTGGGACACCCGCAAACAGGCCCGTCGACATGAGATGGCCGCCCACCTTGTTGCTGATGCACTCGAGCGTCTGATAGCGCTCGACCACGGCCATCGATCGGAGGTCGTCGAACGACAGGCTCACCGGATGCTCCACCAGACCGTGGACCCGGAGCCTCCAGCTGTCCGTGTCGAGGACGGGGTTGAGGATGTCCTTGTCGACGACGTAGAAGTCCTTCGTCGCGGTGACCTCCCGGGTGAGCCCCGGGATCCGGTCGAAGGCATCGTCCGCCGTGACCGAGGGGCGGGGCGCCGGCGGCGACGCGCGCCGGGCCCGGAGCACCTTCGATCCTGTGTCCGAACCTCCCCCCAGGCGATTCGCCAGGCCGGAGGCTCCGAGCGCGACGCCCGCGCCCCCGATCCCGATCGCCACCAGGAACCACCTCCTCGAAAGCGACGGGTCCAGGGGGGACTGGACCCCCACCGGGATCGCTGCCGGGCCTTGCTCCCGGACCGCCGTCGCGTGCGGAACGGTGAGCCGACGGAAGACCAGGCCGCCGAGGACGCCGCCGGCGGCGAACACGGGGAGCGTCGCCGCCGCGAATGCAGGGCGCGACAGAAAGGGGGGCGGCACCGAGTACACGGCGAGGGACAGCACCCAGAGCGGCGCCGGCACGAGGGCCCACGCGAGAGGACGGGTGGCCAGGCGCCGGGGCATGGCCTGGGCGATCAGCGCGCCGGAGAGGGCGAACCCGGCGGCCAGCCCGGTCACGAGGAGCGGTTGGGCCAGATGCCCGAGCCGCTGGATGAAGAAGCTCGACAGACCGCCGGACGCGGCCCCCACCACGTCCTGGGCGATCGCCTGCGGGGCGAACGCCAGCGGGAACGCGATGACGTGGGCCATTGCCGACAGCAGGACTGCGCTCCCCGTCGCCGCCATGCCGCCGATGGCGAGCCATCTTCGACGCGGGCCCGCGTCCGATCGCGGTGCTTTCGAGTCCGCCACCATGCACCTCCGGTCCGGCTCCCCAAAGTGAACCGCCGCCGCGGTTGCGGGCCGATTACGCCGCCGGAAGACTTTCGTAAGGGTCGTGGCGCACAATCGAGCGGTGGCCGCGGACCGTCGGATCCTGGTGGTCGATGATGACCCCGTCGTGCGCGACATCATGTCGCGCTACCTGGTGCGTGAGGACTTCCAGGTGCAGACGGCCGGCGACGGGGCCACCGCGGGGGAGCTGTACGCGCCGGGACGGTTCGACCTCATCGTGCTCGACGTGATGATGCCGATGCTCGACGGGATGGAGTTCCTGCGACGGGTCCGGGTCCTGGACCAGGTTCCCGTCATCATGCTCACCGCGAAGGCCGAGGAAGGGGACCGGTTGCTCGGCCTTGACCTCGGCGCCGACGACTACGTGGTCAAGCCGTTCTCCCCGGCGGAGGTGGTGGCGCGGGTGCGGGCCGTCCTCCGCCGGACGGGGTCGCGGGCCAGGGCGATGATCGAGGCCGGGGACCTTTCGATCGATCCACGGAGCCACGAGGTCCGGCTCGACGGCCGCCCGGTCGAGTTGACGCCGAAGGAGTTCGACATCCTGCGCCTGCTGGCGGCCAACCCCGGACAGGTGTTCCGGCGGGGCGACCTCCTGGACGAGCTGTGGGATTTCGCGTACGAGGGCAGCACGGACACGGTCACCGTCCACGTCCGCCGCCTCCGCGAGAAGATCGAACGGGACCCGTCGGCCCCCCGCCACGTGGTGACCGTGTGGGGCGTCGGGTACCGGTTCGAACCATGAGGGCGCTTCGGACCGCAGCGATCGTTGTGCTCGTGGCGGGGGCGGGCGTGGCCGGCTCGCTCGTCGTCGGCCACTTCCTGGGGATGAACGCAAAGGACCTCTGGACGCTCGCCATGGCCATGCTCCCGAGCTTCGCGGGCACGGTGGTGGCCGTCCTGGTCGCCCAGCGCCTCCTGGCGAAGGCGTCCATCGTGTGGCGATCGATCGCGATCGCGGCGGTCGCCGTCGCCGTCGGCCTGGCGAACCTCGCGGTCGCGTCGCGGCTGATGTTCGTCTCTCCGCACGACGCGCAGGTCGTGGCGATTCTGCTCGCCTTCTCGGTCGCCGCGGGGGTCGGCGCCGCGGTCGCACTGGCGCGATCCTCGCGCTCGGGCATCCGCCGGCTCATGGGCGCCGCGCGACGACTCGGGGACGGAGACCTGTCCGCCCGGGTGGGACCGCTCGACGCAGAGCCCGACCTCCGGAGCCTGGCGAGAACGCTCGACGAGATGGCGGACCGGCTCTCGTCGGCGATCGAACTCGAACGAGCGGCCGATGCCTCGCGCCGGGACCTCATGACCGCCGTCTCGCACGACCTCCGAACCCCGCTCGCCCGGATCAAGGCGATCGCCGAGGGGCTGGAACGGGGCGTGATCGACCGTCCGGAGGAGATGCGTGCCTACGCTTCGGACATCTGCACCGAGGTGGACGCCCTCGCCCGGCTGGTCGATGACCTGTTCGACGTGGTGCGGGTGGACTCGGAGCGGGCGTCCGCGCGCACCGTGCGGCTGCAGACGGCGCTCGCTCCGGTCCTGGCGGCCTTCGAGCCGGTGGCCCGCCAGAAGCGCATCCGGCTGCGCCGCGAGCTGAACGGCGCGGGCGAAGCGGCCTGCCCGGCGAGCATCGAACGCGTGCTGCACAACCTGGTCGGGAACGCCATCCGTCACACGGACGAGGGGGAGGTCACCGTCCATGCCGAGTGCCTGGGCGGCGAGCTCGTGATCGAGGTCAGCGACACGGGTGGGGGGATTCCCGCCGATCAGCTCCCGCACGTGTTCGAGCCGTTCTGGAGGGGCGACGCCTCCCGATCCTCGCCGGGGAGCGGGCTCGGCCTGACGGTGGCCCGACGGCTGGTCGAACACGTCGGAGGAGACATCACCGTGAGCACAGAGGGCGGCGCCGGAACCACGTTCCGGGTCACACTGCCGGCAAGCGCCGGCGGCGACCCGGGGCCCGCTACCCGACGGCGCGCTTGATCTGGTCGGAGAGCTGGGGGAACTCGTCCAGCCGGGCCTTCCGCTCGGCGGTCAGGCGTTCCACGGTGTCGCGGTACTCCTGCGACCGGGCCTCACGCTCGTAGAGGCGCCACGGCTGGAGCAGCTCGACGTCGTCGATGCCCGGGACCTCCTCGGCCACCTCGTAGCCGAACTCCGGCGCGTCCGTCCACTTGATCGCCGACTCGGCGATGGACTGCACGACGGCGCTGCTCGCGGGGATCTTGATCTTCTTCGACCGCTCGTCGTTCTCGCGCCCGCCGACCCGCCCGGTGTTCATGAGGAACACCTCGATCGGGTGGGAGTCGAGCAGCTCGAGGAACCGGTTGCCCTGCACGCCGTGCGGCAGCGGGAAGAACGGGTTGGTCCCCGGCACGCGCAGGAACTTGCCCTCCTCCGAGGCTCCCCCGGCGGAGGTCCCGGTCGTCTCGCCGAGCATGAAGTACGCGGCGGCCTGTTCCTGGGTGAGGCGCGCGACGGCGGGGATGATCGACTCGTTCCAGTTCAGGATCAGCAGGTAGTCGACGCGGCCGACGTCCCGGGCGTCGCGGAACCGCCCGAGGTCCTCCATGCCGAACACCGCCCGGCCGTTCTTCGTATACGACGTCTCGAAGAAGTTCACGACGGCGGCGTCGTCCTGGTAGACGTTCTCGAGGTACGACGTCTCCTTGACGACGGCGTTGTAGATGTTGGGCTCGAACTCGGGGTCCAGGGAGAACGTCTTGGCGAAGCAGCCGTTCTCGCTGCCGTACACCTTGCCGCCCGGCATCAGCGCGACGAAGTCGTCCTGCACCGGCAGCGACTCGTTCTGCGTGGTGAACGTCGTTGTGGTCTTGCCGGTGCCCGACAGGCCGATGATCAGGAACACCTTCTCGCCGGCCGACGTGGGCACGACCTTGCACCCGGCGTGCAGCGCGAGGCCACCGCGCTCGAGCACGATGGTGTTCCACATCCGCAGGCCGCCCTTCTTCGACTCGCCGAAGTAGTCGGAATTGAGGATGCGGGTGACGCCGCCGTCGAGGTCGACGGCGACGATCCGGTCGTCGGGATAGCCGGGGATGGGCAGGTTCGGCGTGTAGATCACCTGGACCTGGGGGTCGCCGCCCTCCGGGGGGAAGTACAGCTTCTGCTGCATGCCGGCGACGTTGGCGTTCGCCTTCTCGATGGTGAGCCGCGCCGGGACCTTGAACTCGTCGTCGTTGCCGATGTACCCGTCGACGACCACCATCTCCTGACCGCGGATGTAGTCGTCCTGCAGCTTCGCGATGCGGTCGAACTCCTCGCGGGAGATGGTCTTGCCGCTCGAGGAACCGGGCTCGCCGACGACGAACGTGCTGCCCGCGCTCCGGGACGTGGCCACGGTCTGGGTGTTGGTGTTGCCGAACCCCGTGAGGCGGGTCTGCGGCATCTGCTCGGTGAACGCGCGGAGATCCTCGGGGCTCGGATTGTCGTGGACCTGCTTCGCTTCGATGTCGCTGGACACGGCAACTCTCCTGTCGTCGTTCGGCGATGGTGATCGGGACGAACGCGATTCGGAACGCGTGGTCCGTCTTCGGTCGCGGGACAGCGATTCTACCCGTCTCCAGCAGGGCGACCCGGGTCTTCGGCCCCGCCGAGGGCGGGACCTTTTCAGGTGCCCTCGACCGTGAAGTACAGGCGAACCTGCGTCCGGTACTCCGCGATGCGGCCGTTCTCCACGGTGGTCGAGGTCCCGAGGACCTCCAGGCGGTTGATGCCTCGGATGGTCCGCGAGGCCTCCCGGAGGGCCTCCCGGGCGGCCTCGCCCCAGTTCGCGTCGGACACGCCCTCGAGCTCGATCGTGTTCATGACGGCCATGGCGGTCCTCCTCGTCGGGGCTGTGGCGGAGCCTGGACTAGGCTCATTATCGGTGAAGCAGGAGGAGCATCGCGCGGGGACGACCGAGGACGAGCTGGTGGCCACCCTTCGTCGGGTGTTCTCGGGCGACCATCCGGGCGTCCGGCTGGGGATCGGCGACGACGCCGCGGTCGTGGACACGCGCCCGGGCGAGCTGGTGCTGACGGCCGACATCCTGGTCGAGGGCGTGCACTTCACGCGGTCCACGATCTCGCCCCGCGACCTCGGCGCGAAGGCCGTCGTGGTGAACGTGTCCGACGTCGCCGCGATGGGGGCGAGCCCGCGGTTCGCCCTGGTGTCGGTGGCCGTCCCGCCGGACGCGGACGCCGCCTGGGTGGTCGAGCTCGAGGGTGGCATGCGGGCCGCGTGCGACGAGTACGGGGTGGCGATGGTCGGCGGGGACCTGTCGTCCGGTTCCGTCGCGGTGGTCTCGGTGGCGCTGATCGGGGAGGTGGCGCGGGGGCGGTTCGTGACGCGGGGTGGCGCCCGGCCCGGCGACCGGGTGGTCGTCACGGGTTCGCTGGGTGCGTCGGCGGGCGGGCTGGCGCTGGCCCGGGCACCGTCGTCGCAGGCCCGCCCGGCCCTCGGGTCCGACTGGGGGCGTTCGCTGATGGAGGCCCACGTGCGGCCGGTGGCGAGGGTGGGGGAGGGGCAGACGCTCGCGGCCGCCGGGGTCACGGCGATGATGGACCTCTCGGACGGGCTGGCGATCGACCTATCGCGGCTGTGCACCGCGTCGAGGGTGGGGGCTCGCGTGGTGCTGGGCGACGTGCCGGTCGCGCCGGAGCTGCACGAGCTCCGTTCCGTGCTGGACGTCGATCCGTTGGGACTGGCGCTCTCCGGTGGGGAGGACTACGAGCTGCTGGCGACGATGCCCGCGCCCCGGGTGGCCGAGGCCGCCGCGTCGCTGGACGAGCGGTTCGGAGTCCGGTTGACCGACATCGGCGAGGTCACCGCGTCGCCGAGGCTGGTCTCGGTCGACGCGGACGGCAACGAGGAGACGCTCGAGGCGAAGGGCTGGGACCATCTTGCCCGTCGATGAACGCAGCCCGCGGGCCCTGTCCATCGCGGGGAGCGACTCCGGCGGCGGTGCGGGGATCCAGGCCGATCTGAAGACGTTCTCCGCGCTGGACTGCTACGGCATGACGGCGATCACGGCCGTCACCGTGCAGAACACCCGGGGCGTGACCGGCTACGAGGAGCTCTCGCCCGGGCTCGTGGCCGACCAGATCCGCGCGGTGGCCTCCGACATCGGGGTCGACGCGGCCAAGACGGGGATGCTCGCGTCGGCGGCCATCGTGGAGGCGGTCGCCGGGGCCGTGGCCGAACAGGGGATCGACCGGCTGGTGGTGGACCCGGTGTTCGTCTCGAAGCACGGGCACCGGCTGCTGGCCCAGGAGGCGGTGGCCTCGCTCCGGACGAAGCTGCTCCCGCTCGCCCTGGTGGTGACCCCGAACCTCCCCGAGGCCGCCGGGCTCGCCGATCTGGAGGCGATCGAGACGCGGGAGGACATGGAGCGAGCGGCCGCGGCGATCCTCGAGCAGGGGCCGCGTTCGGTGCTGGTGAAGGGCGGCCACCTGGAGGGCTCGGAGGCGGCGGACCTGCTCGCCTCGGCCGGGGGCGACCGGGAGTGGTTGGTGGGGGAGCGTATCGACAGCGCGAACACCCACGGCACCGGCTGCGTGCTCTCGGCGGCCATCACGGCGCGGCTGGCCCACGGCGACCCGCTCGACGTGGCGGTTCGCGCGGGGAAGGCGTTCGTCACCGAGGCCATCCGGCACTCCCTCGAGATCGGCGCGGGAATCGGGCCGGTCAACCCGTTGTTCCAGGGTTGAACGTCGGTTGGGCCGTGTCGCCGTCAGGTGGGATCATGCCGCTGACGGGGTAGGAGGAACGTCGATGGCCACGTTCGTGCGCAGGAACAGGGATCGGAGCGCGACCCTCGATCCGCTGACGGCCGTCTACCGGCAGCGCCGGAGCCCCTGGTTGGGTCGGCTGTTCATCGTCTGGGCGGTCGGTCTCGGCGCGTGGTCGGCGTGGCTCACCGTGACGCTTCCCAACCGCCACCTGGCGCCCAACTGGAACATCGCCTGGGGCGGGTTCGACGTGCTCATGGCCATCGCGCTGATCTCCACCGGCATCACGGCCTGGCGCGGCTCGGCCTGGTTCCCGATGTGCGCGGTGGCGACGTCCACGCTGCTCGTCGTCGACGCCTGGTTCGACATCCTCACCTCCAACCCGGGAGATCAGCTGGCTGCGGCGATCGCGATGGCGCTGATCGTGGAGCTGCCGCTCGCGACGCTGTTCCTCGTGATGGCCTACCGCCGGAACCAGCAGGCGCGCAGGATGCTGCGGGCGGCCGAGAACCTGGTGGAACGAGACTCGAGGGCGGCCTGATCCTCAGCCGGCGCGCTGGACCTTGCCGGCCTTCAGGCACTTCGCGCACACGTTGAGGCGCTTGGGGGTGCCGTTGACGATGGCGCGGACGCGCTGCACGTTGGGGTTCCACCGGCGGGGGGACCGGCGGTGGGAGTGGGAGACCTGCATCCCGAAGAAGGGGGTCTTCCCGCAGACGTCGCACTTCGCAGCCATGGCCGAATCAGGGTAGCAGACGCCCTCGCGCGGTCCGGTTCAGTGGCGTTGCAGGTGCCGAACCCGCGAGGCGAGGCGGTGCAGCTCCTGTTGGAGTGCGGCGATCGTGCGGTCCTGCCGGGCCGAACGCTTCGCGAGGGCCTGGAGCGCTGCGAGCGCCACGCCCTCCTCGTCGACCGTCGCGATGTGCCGTGCGTCCTCGCCGAGCCCGAACGCGCGCGAGAAGTCCTCCGCCATCGGGCCGAGGTGACGGATGCCGGCCGCCTCCGCGCGGTAGTGCCAGGTGGAGATGGGCAGGTTGCGGAGCTTCGCCAGCACGGCCTCCGCCTCCACAGGGCGCAGGTGGTCCTTGAGGTCGCGGCTGGAGGCGTTCGTCCAGGTTCCACCCTCCGACAGGAACGCGCCCGTGTCGGTCGCGAGGTAGGCGCCCTTCGGGAACTTCGGCGTGGGGGTCGAGCCGAACCACAGCTTGGGCGACACCACCAGGAACTTCTGCCTGGCGATGTAGATCATCCGGTCGGAGGTGATCTGGTAGGTCCCGCCCTCGGTCAGGAAGATGCCGTTGCCACCACCGTCGCCGTCCCCGTCCCCGCCGCCGCCCGTGGTGGCGGGCGGCTCGGTCGGCGGGGTCTCGGTGACCGGAGGAACCGGCGTCGGCGCCGAGGTCAACGGCGCGCTCGTCGGGGACCCGGCGTCGCCGGTTCCCTCGGCGGGACGCGGCTTCGGCCCGTTCGAGCTGCACGAAACGGCCAGCAGTACGACGGCGATCGTCGTCGTGACGGCACGAAGCAACGAGCGAGATGACATTGGCAGGAACCTCCCGGTCGGTGAACGTGCGGGATCGTCCGCCGGGCCCGACAGCGGGTCAAGCCAAGAACCCGAACCGGAGGAGACTGGCGCGAGCGGAAGGAGCACGACGATGGCCGGACCAACGACCGGGATGTTCACGTATGCCAACGTGATGGCCACGCTCGCGCTGGTCGTGGCGCTCGGCGGGACGGCGGCCGCGACCACGACGGTGATCGTGAAGTCGAACCACGAGGTCGCCGCCGGCACTATCGCGGGACACCATCCTCCGATCGTCGACCACGCGAACCTGATCCCCGGTTCCGTCGCCGGCCTCGACCTGTCGCCCGGCCTCAAGGCGAGGCTCACGATGAGCTGCCATCCCGGTCTGCAGGCCCAGTGAACCGACGACTACTTCTTCGACGGATCGGGGATTCGCACGATCGCGATGTCCGACAACCAGACCCGCGCGTTCCAGTTCAACTCCGTGGCGTTCGGCATCCCCGCGGCGTACGGCTGCGTCGCCACACCGACGAACTACTGAGCGAGCCGATGTGTCTGCGCTCCCCCACGCGAGTGCCACGTCATCGGACTCCTCCCGGGCGCCACCCGTCGGAGCGATTGGCCCCTCGGTTCCGCGATGAGTTCCGAGCATGGTGACTGTCATGAATGGGTGATCGTGACGAGCGGAAGGAGCAGGCGATGACCAAGGTGATCGCGGGGATCACGACCTCGGTGGACGGGTACGTCACCGGGCCGAACGACGGGCCGGAGCGTGGCCTCGGCGAGGGCGGCGAGCGGCTGCACTACTGGGTGTTCGGCGGTCCCTGGACGTACGAGGGCGGGACGCGCGGCGAGGCCACCGGTGCGGACAAGGAGTTCATCGACGGGATCTTCGCCCGCTTCGGCGCGGTCATCGGCGGCCGCGGAACGTATCGGGCGGCGGACGCATGGGGCGGAAGCAACCCGTTCGGTGTGCCGTTCTTCATCGTCACGCACCACCCGGAGGAGGCGCCGGAGCCGGAGACCGGGTTCACGTTCGTGGAGGGGCTCGACACGGCGCTCGACCTGGCGCGGGAGGCCGCAGGGGACCAGGACGTGTCGATCATGGGCGGGGCGGACGTCATCCGGCAGGCCCTTCGCGCGGGCCAGGTGGACGAGCTGTCGATCTCGATCGCACCGGTCGTGCTGGGCGCGGGCAAGCGCCTGTTCGAGGGGTTCGACGAATCGTTCGAGCTCGAGCCGATCCAGGTGTTCCACTCGCCGCTCGCGACCCACATCATGTATCGCGTCGTCCACTGACCGACGTTCCCGTCCGGCCGTGCCCGTAGCGCTCGAAGGCGGTGGGCGGGAAGATGCAAAGGTGCACTCCCCGGACATCCGGTTCGCGCGCAACGGCGACGTCGCGCTCGCCTATCAGACGGTCGGCGACGGCCCCGTCGATCTCGTCTTCGTGCCCCAATGGGTCGGCAACCTGGAGATCACGTGGGACAACCCTTTGTTCGCACGGTTCCTCACCGGGTTGGCCTCGTCCCGTCGCCTGATCCTCATGGATCCGCGCGGGACCGGCCTGTCGGACCGGCTGTCGCCCCACGACGTCCCGTCGCTCGAGGTCATGATGGACGACCTCGGCGTGGTGATGGACGCCGCCGGATGCGCCCGTCCGGTGCTGTTCGGCGGTTCGGATTCCGGAGCCCTCTGCGCCCTGTTCGCCGCGACGTATCCGGAACGGGTCTCGGCGCTGATCGCGTATTCGACCACGGCCCGGGGCGACTACGAGAGCCAGATCGGCCCGCCCCTCCTGGAGTACAGCTGGGACAGCTATCTCGAAGGACTCGCGTCCGGATGGGGCACGCCGGAGTACGCGGCCGAACTGCTGCGATGGTTCGCGCCATCGATCGCGGACGACGCCGAGCAACGCCGCTGGTGGACGCGGATGCAACGGTTGGCTGCGAGTCCGACGGCGATGCTCGCGCGGGAGCGGGTGTGGCGGCAGTACGACCTGAGGGCCGTGCTGGGTACGATCCAGGTCCCGACGCTCGTGCTCCATCGAACCGGCGACGAGGTGGACGCGGTCGAGGCGGGCAGGGATTTCGCGCAACGCATTCCGGGAGCGAGGTTCGTCGAGCTCCCCGGCGACGACTGGCTGGTCTGGGCCGGGGACCAGGCATCCGTGCTGAGCGAAGTGGACTCGTTCCTGCACGGGATCGCCGAAGAGGAAGCCTCGTTCGATCGCGTGCTGGCGACCGTGATGTTCACCGATCTCGTGGGCTCGACCGAACAGCTCGCGGAGCACGGTGACGTCGCCTGGCGGGCGTTGATCGAACGTCATCACTCGACGGTGCGGGCGCTGCTCCGCCGGTACCGCGGAGTGGAGGTCGACGTGGCGGGGGATGGGTTCTTCGCGACGTTCGACGGCCCGGCCCGGGCGGTGCGGTGTGCCGCCGGCATCGTCGAGGCCGTTCGGCCGCTCGGGCTCCGCGTCCGGGCCGGGGTCCACACGGGCGAGGTGGAACGGATCGACAAGAAGGCGGGTGGGCTCGCTGTCGTGATCGGCGCCCGGATCGCCGCCTTGGCCGGGCCGTCGGAGGTGTTCGTCTCCCAGACGGTCAAGGATCTCGTGGCGGGAAGCGGGTTGGTCTTCGACCGCATCGGGGAACGGGAACTGAAGGGTGTCCCCGATCGGTGGACACTGTTCCGGGTGACGACCTGACCCGAGTCCGACTCGGGTGGCGGTTGCACCTCACGCGAGTGCCTTCACCAGCAGGGCGATCGCGAAGGCGAAGCCCAGCATGACGACGAAGCGACGCAGGCGCTTGGCGCCGACGCGACGGGCGATCGACGCGCCCGAGTAGCCGCCGGCGGTGGCGCCGATCGCCATGGCCAGGCCATCGGCCCACACGATCTTTCCCTGCGCGATGAAATAGGCGAGAGCGATCCCGTTGATCAGCACGGTCGTCGCGTTCTTCAGCCCGCTCGACTGCAGGTAGTCGCGATTGCCGAACATCCCGTAGCCGACCAGCAGGACGAACCCCAGCCCGGCCCCGAAGTACCCGCCGTACACGGCGGCGCCGAACTGCCAGGCGAGCAGCCCGGCGGTCGCCCGCGGCACGCGATCGGCGTGCGGTTCGGCCGGGCGGAGGTCCAGCAGCAGCAACAGCACGGCGGCCATCAGGATCAGAAACGGCGCCAGCAGCTCGAACGCGTGGTTCGGCGTGAGCAGCAGCAGGATCGCCCCGATGATCCCGCCGGCGAGCGAGGGCAGGGCCAGCTCCAGGAGCAACCGCTTGGTTCCGGCGAGCTCGCGGCGGAACCCCGCTGTCGCCGCCACGTACCCCGGCCACAGCGCCAGTGTCGACGTGGCGTTCGCCACGATCGGGTTCAGCCCGATGAACACGAGCGTCGGATACGTGATGGTCGTACCGCCGCCGGCGACCGAGTTCAGCGCGCCGGCGACCACGCCCACCACGAGCACGATCGCGACCTGGCCGACGTTCATCAGTCGACGAGGCTACGCGAGCCGGATGAACGGCAGGAACCGGCGCGTCCGGGCTTCGAGCTCAGTCGGCCTTCGAGGCCTCGGCCTCGGAGCGGTTGCGGATCTCCTCGACCACCGTCGGGTCGGCCAGCGTGGTGGTGTCGCCGAGCTCGCGGTGCTCGGCCACGTCGCGGAGCAGCCGCCGCATGATCTTGCCCGAGCGCGTCTTCGGCAGCTCGGGGGTGAACACGATGTTCGCCGGCTTGGCGATCGGGCCGATGACCTTGGCGACGTGGTTCCGGAGGGTCTCCATCTCCTCGACCGAGCCTTCGGCACCGCCCTTCAGCGTGACGAAGGCCACGATGGCCTGTCCGGTCGTCGCGTCCATGCGGCCGCACACCGCGGCCTCGGCCACGGACGGGTGGTCGACCAGCGCGCTCTCGACCTCGATCGTCGAGATGCGGTGGCCGGCCACGTTCATCACGTCGTCGACCCGGCCGAGCAGCCAGAAGTCGCCGTCGGGGTCGACCCGCGCGCCGTCGCCGACGAAGTACACGCCGTCGTACTTGGACCAGTACGTCTCGCGGTACCGGTCGGGGTCGCCGTAGATGCCGCGGAGCATCGCCGGCCACGGGTTCTTGATCACCAGGTAGCCGCCGCCGCCCGGCCCGACCTCGTTCCCCTGCTCGTCGAACACCGCCGCCTGGATCGTCGGGAACGGCTTGGTCGCCGACCCCGGCTTCAGCGTCGTGACGCCCGGGAGCGGCGTGATGAGGACCATGCCGGTCTCGGTCTGCCACCACGTGTCGACCACCGGCGTGCGATCGCCGCCGATGTGCGTCCGGTACCAGATCCACGCTTCGGGGTTGATCGGCTCGCCGACGGAGCCGAGCAGGCGCAGCGACGAGAGGTCGTGCTTCTGCGCGTACTCCGGCCCCCATTTCATGTGCGTCCGGATCGCCGTGGGCGCCGTGTACAGCACCTCGACGCCGTAGCGCTCGACGATGTTCCACCACCGGTCCTTGTCGGGAAAGTCCGGCGTTCCCTCGTACATGACGGACGTGGTGCCGTTCGCCAGCGGGCCGAACACGATGTAGCTGTGGCCGGTGATCCAGCCGATGTCGGCCGCGCACCAGTACACGGTCTCCGGCTTGATGTCGAAGATGTAGTTGTGGGTGACCGACGTCCCCACCAGGTACCCGGCCGTCGTGTGCATGATGCCCTTCGGCTTGGCCGTGGTCCCGCTCGTGTACATGAGGAACAGCAGGTCCTCGGCGTCCATCTCCTCGGGCGGGCACGAGGCCGGGTCGTCGGACTGCCCGTCGACCACGTCGTGCCACCACTGGTCGCGGCCCTCGGTCCACTCGACGTCGTTGTCGGTCCGGCGCAGCACGATGGCCGTCTTCACGCCGGGCGCCGCCTCGAGCGCCGCGTCGGCGTTCTTCTTCAAGGAGACCACGCTGCCCCGGCGCCAGGCGCCGTCCTGCGTGACCAGGTGGGTGCACTCCATGTCGTTCATCCGGCCGGACAGCGAATCCGGGCTGAACCCGCCGAACACCACCGTGAACGGCGCCCCGATCCGCGCGAGCGCGAGCATCGTCACCGGCAGCTCGGGGACCATCCCCATGTACACGCCGACGTGGGTGCCCTTCTCGATCCCGAGCTCCTTGAAGCCGTTCGCCGCCCTCACGACCTGCTGCTGGAGGTCGCCGTACGTGATCGTCCGGCGGTCGCCCTCGGGCTCGCCCTCCCAGTAGTAGGCGACCTTGTCACCGAGGCCGCCGTCGACGTGGCGGTCGACGCAGTTCTCGCAGACATTCAACGTCCCGCCGATGAACCACTTGGCGAACGGCAGGTTCCATTCCTTCAGCGTCTCGAAGGGCTTCCTCCACGTGATGCGCTCGCGGGCCTCCGTCTCCCAGAACTCGTCCGCGTCGCCCCCGTAGATGTCGGCCCTGGCGTTGGCCTGGAGGGCGAACTCCTTCGGCGGAGGATAGGTCCGCTGCTCGTCCAGCAGGGCGTCGATGGTGTTGCCGCGTTCCTGGTCCGCTTCCGCCATGTTCGATCCTCCTCGAGAACATCGGGCGCTGCCGGCGCCGGGTGCGGCGGCCGGTGGGACCGGCCGTCGCACCCGGATGCTCGCACGAAACGAGCGTGCGCCTCAGGCGGCCCTATCGACCCGGGTCTCCGTCGAACTCGACCGGGCCCGCGCGGCGCCCAGGACGCCGACCGGCAGGACGCGCCGTTCTTCATGCCGTTGATCACGCCGGCCGCCGACGCGTACCACGCCACCGCGGCGGTCACGATCCCGGCCCAGCCACCGACCTTGATCACGTTGGCCGAGTTCTGGAAGTTGCCGATCACCAGGATGACCTCCGTGATCTGCAGGGTCAGGAGCACCAGGAACACCGCGACGCTCACCTGCGTGCTCCACAGCAGCATGTGCGAGTTGAAGATCGCGAACGCGAGCACGATCCACCCCAGGTCGCTGGCCGCGGCGGCGGGGGAGGCCGCGTTCGGTGCCACGAGCAGGAACCACAACCCGAGGCCGATCCAGAACCCGCCGTACGTGGAGAACGCCGTGGCCCCGAACACGTTGCGGTTGCGGAACTCCCACATGCCGGCGAGCAGCTGGATGAGGCCCCCGTAGGCGAGGGCGAACCCCAGCCAGGCGTCGGGCTCGTCGGTCAGCTTGGCGTTCTGCGCGCTCAACAGGAACGTGGTCAAGGCGAACGCCGCGAGCCCCAGCGGGGCTGGGTCGGCGACCGGCGGGAACGTGGGAGCCGCCGTTGCGGTCACGCGCCCCGGGTCAACGGCTTCGATTCGTGCCATCTGGTCTCCTCCTTGCAGCGATGGAAAGCGCGGGCAGGGGTGAAGGCAGGGACGTCGGGCGGAGATCTCGGTGGCGGGGAACCGGGCCGGAGCTGGTGCGCGCAACCAACCGCCCTCGCCTCCCCCGCGGGACCGTGGGGAAACGTCCATCAGCTCGTACCACGATGGTAGGACGAATCACGTGAACGCGCGAAAGCGTGATCGACCAGGCGTTCGATCGGGAATCCGGGACAGAGCGGGCGCGACTCGAGCGGAGAGGTCAGCTCGACTCGGCGAGCTTCGCGACGGTGGTCCGGAGGATGCGCTCGGAGATGGCGCCGCTGAAGTGGTCGACGAGCCCGGCTCCCGGCTGGTTCACCTGCACCGGCTCGCCGTTCCGGTCGTAGAAGACCGTGACCGGCTGCGCGAAGAACCCGAACGAGCGCTGGATCGAGCCCTGGGGATCGGCGACGCTCGGATATGGGTAGCCGAAGTCGCGGATGGTGACCTGCGCCGCCGGCGTGGTGTCCTTGAGGTCGACGCCGATGAACTGCACCCTGCTCCCGTACTTCCGGGCGACCGCCGACAGCCCCGGGGCCTCGTCCCGGCACGGGCCGCACCACGAGGCCCAGAAGTTCACGACGACCGGCGTTCCCTTGAGCTGGGCGAGCAATTGCCGGAACTGATCCGGCGTCATCGTGGGGAGGTCGAACCGGCCCTGGGGGAGCAGTGGCGCGGTGGTGGCGTTGGACGCCGCCGTCGACGACCCGAGCGGCGGCGGCGTCGGCCCGATGCTCGGGCCGCCGGTGCAGGCGGCACCGAGCAATGCCAGCGAGGCCACGAGGAACAGGGAGCGACGGAGCATCGGTGTCGCCCATGCTACGGCCGGCGTCCGGATTGGGATGGGCCGGTACGCTCACGGTTCGTGGACGATCGGACGCGTGCCGTGCTCGACCTCGCCGGGCTGACCGAGGTGCTCCGGCGGTTCATGGCGGCGCTCGAGGAACATCGCGAGGAGCTCGACTCGTTGAACGTGTTCCCGGTGCCGGACGGCGACACGGGCACCAACCTCGTGCTGACGATGCGCGGGGTGATGGCGGCGCTCGACCGGCTGGACGGCGGCGACTTCGCGGCCGCGGTCGCGGACGCCGCCCTCATGTCCGCGCGCGGGAACTCGGGCGTGATCCTGGCCGAGGTCCTGCGCGCGCTGGTGGGCGCGCTGGCGGCTGACCGCGAGCCGACCGCCGGAACGGCGCTGGCGGAGGCGTTGCGCTCGGCCGCCTCGGAGGCCCGGCGGGCCGTCGCGCGCCCCGCGGAGGGAACCGTCCTCACCGTGCTGGCGGACGCCGCGTCGGCGGCAGGGCAGGCCGATGGAGCGGACGCGGGGGACGTGGCGCTCGCCGCCCGCGACGCCGCGGCGGAGTCGCTCGAGGGAACCACCTCCCTACTGCCCGACCTGGCCGCGGCCGGAGTGGTCGACGCCGGCGGGCTCGGGGCGCTGCTGCTATTCGACGCGCTGGCCTCGGTGACGAACGGCTCGGAGATGACCGTTGAGCCAGCCCGTGTCGGGCCCATCGTGGCCGGCGACGTCGAGCCCGCGAATCAGGACGTCGCGTTCAAGTTCGAGGTGATGTTCCTGCTCCGGGTCGACGACTCGCTGTTGCCGGATCTCCGCGATCGGCTCGACGAGATGGGTGACTCGCTCGTGGTGGTCGGGAGCGACGGCCGGTACCGGGTGCACCTGCACACGGACGACGCCGACGCGCCCGTCGAGGCCGCCGCCGGCCTCGGTTCGCCGGACGACGTGCGGGTGGTCGACCTCGGGGAACAGGTCGCCGAGGCCTGCGTGGCCGGCCAGGCGAGGGCGGTTCGGATCGGGGAACGTCGGGCGACCGGCCTGGTGGCCATCGCTGGGGGCGACGGGATCGAGGCCTTGTTCCGGTCGCTGGGGGCCGCGGTGGCCTCGCCGGCCGACCGCGGCGACGGGGTGATCGGGGCGATCGCGGACGCACGCGCCGGAGGGGTGGTCGTGCTCACAAGCGATCGGGAGTCGTTCGCCACGGCCGAACGGGCCGCGGGCGAGAGCGAGAAGGACGTCTGGGTCGTGTTCGCCCGGACGATCCCCGAGGCGCTGTCCGCGGCCGCTGCGTTCAATCCGACCGACCCCCCGAGCGACGCGGCCGAGCGCATGGCCGAGGCGATCGAGACCGTCGCCACCGCGTCGCTCCGGCGGGCGGACGGCGCCTGGATCGGGATCGTCGACGGCGAGCCGGTGGCTCACGACAGGGACCTCGGCCGCGCCGCGGTCGCCACCCTCGGCGGCATCCGAACCGACAAGCACGAGACCATCACGGTTCTGACCGGCATCGACGCGACGGAACCCGACACCACCCCGCTTCTGAGCGCGCTCGCCTCGGCATTCGGCGACCTGCGGATCGAATCGCACAGCGGCGGGCAGCCGGGCGATCCCTACGTGTTCGGCCTGGAGTGAGCTGCGTCACCCTCCCATGCAGCTCGTCGACTTGGAGACCCCGCAGACGACCCCGATGATCTGCCGGTACGAGATGTCCCGGAGGCCCTGGCGCGGCCCGGGCCACGTCCTCGGTGGATCGCCCCGCACGACGTCGACGCCGTCGGGGACCGTCCAGAAGGGGATCGGACGGCTCCCGGGTCGGGCCCGGTAGGCGGCTTCGCCGTTGACCCAGACGGACCCGTCACGGATCGCGACTCGGTCACCGGGAAGCGCGATCAGTCGCGAGCGGCCCAGAGAAACCTCGGCAGGGCGGCGCGTGCGCTCTCGCGGGATCGCTGAATCCGTCGGCGAGGCGTGAGAACCTGAACCCGATGATCCTCCATCTCGACGATCCGGTCGAGCGGATCGACGCGCGCGTCGCCAACCGCCAGATGGGCCTGAAGGAGAAGGGTCCGCCGGCGCACGTCGCGCTGGCCGACGGGCTGGGCATTCGCACCGTTCGCGCGCTGCTGCACCACTACCCCCGGCGGTACATCGACCGGTCCGATACCGGACGGATCCGCGACCTGCGGATCGGCCAGTACGCCACCGTGGTGGCGACCGTCCGCCACGTCGAGAAGCGGCTCACCCGGCACCGGAAGTCCATGGTCGTCGTGACGTTGTACGACGGCTCCGGCGTTCTCAAGCTGAACTTCTTCAACCAGCCCTGGACGGCCACGACGTACAAGCCCGGCATGGAGGTGGCCGTCTCCGGGGTCGTGCAGCGGTACGGCCGCGACCTCCAGATGGGCAAGCAGGAGGTCGAGATCCTGCGCGGCGAGGCCGAACAGGTCCACACCGGCCGCATCACCCCGATCCACAGCGCGACCGAGGGCGTCTCGACTCGCACCATCCGCGATCTCGTCCACGGGGCCTTCGAACAGCTCCCGCGCATCGACGACCCACTGCCCTCCGCCGTCGTGGACGCGGAGGAGCTCGCCACCTACGACTGGGCGCTTCGGAACATCCACTTCCCCGAGGACCAGGAGCAGCTGGGCCGGGCGGAGGAACGCCTGAAGTTCGACGAGCTGTTCACGCTGGAGCTGGGGGTGGCGTTCCGCAAGCATCGTGTGGGAGAGCAGGAACAGGGCGTGGCCCACGCGACCCGCGGGCCGCTCGTCGAGCGGTTCGTGGGCTCGCTGCCGTTCGAGCTCACGGCGGGGCAGCGGAAGGCATCGGCGGCCATCGACGCGGCCATGGCCCGGCCGCATCCGATGAACCTCCTGCTGCAGGGCGACGTCGGCAGCGGCAAGACGGTGGTCGCGCTGGCGGCGGCGATGACGGCGATCGACTCCGGCCACCAGGCCGCGATCATGGCGCCCACCGAGGTCCTTGCCGCGCAACACCATCGGAAGGTGGCCGAGCTGCTCGAGGGCGTCGGCCGTCCGCTCGCCCCGGTTCAGAGGACGAAAGTGGCGGCGGGTCAGGGTTCGATGTTCGGCGACGAACCGAAGGAACAGGCGGCGCCGGGAGACGGTGTGACGTTCGCCCTCCTCACCGCGGCGGTGACCGGCAAGGATCGCGAACGGGTGCTCGAAGGCATCGCGAGCGGAGAGGTCGACCTCGTGGTCGGAACCCACGCGCTGGTCCAGGAGGGCGTCACGTTCCGGGACCTCTCGCTGGCGGTGATCGACGAGCAGCACCGGTTCGGCGTCCACCAGCGCATGGCCCTGAAGGGCAAGGGGACGGCGCCGGACGTCCTGATCATGACCGCGACCCCCATCCCGAGGACGCTGGCCCTCACGTACTACGGCGATCTCGACGTGGCCGTCCTCGACGAGCTGCCGGCCGGCCGCCGGGCGATCCGGACGACCGTCGTCCGCACGGCGCTGGAGCGCGCTGCGGCGTACGACGTCGTCCGCCGCGAGATCCGCGAGGGCCGTCAGGCGTTCGTCGTGTGCGCCGCCATCGACGAGGACAACCGGCTCCAGGTCAAGGCCGCAGAGCAGGAGGCCGAGCGCCTGAAGACCGAGGAGTTCCCGGACCTCGAGCTCGAGGTGCTCCACGGCCGGATGCGCCCCGGGGAGAAGGATCGGCGCATGGAGGAGTTCCGGGCCGGACGCACCCATCTGCTCATCTCGACCACCGTCATCGAGGTCGGCGTCGACGTCCCGAACGCCACCGTGATGCTCGTGGAGAACGCCGAACGGTTCGGCCTGGCACAGCTGCACCAGCTCCGGGGCCGCATCGGCCGTGGCGAGCACCAGAGCCACTGCTTCCTGTTCGACGAGAGCGAGCCCGGCAACGACGAGGCCCGCGCACGGCTGGACGCCATGGCCGCGACCACCGACGGCTTCGTGCTGGCCGACGAGGACCTCCGCCTGCGCGGCGAGGGGACGCTGTTCGACATCAAGCAGGCCGGGATGCCCGACCTCAAGCTGGCCCGGCTGGTCCAGGACGTCGAGCTGGTGAAACGAGCCCGGGCACGGGCGTTCCGATTGATCGAGGCAGACCCCGATCTCAGCGGGAACCCCGGCCTCCGGGATGAGCTCGAGGACCGGTTCGCCGACTCGATCGACTGGCTGTTCCACTCCTGACGTGCGCGTCATCGCGGGCGAGGCCAAGGGACTCCGGCTGGCGCCCGTCCCGGAGGGCACCCGCCCGCTGTCGGACCGGGCCAGGGAGGGCCTGTTCAGCAGCCTGGGGCCGGCGGTCGTCGGCGCGGCCGTGTGGGACCTCTACGCGGGCACCGGCGCGGCCGGCATCGAGGCCCTGTCACGGGGTGCCCGGCACGCGGTGTTCGTGGACCATGCCCCCCGGGCGGTCAGGACCATCCGCGCGAACCTGGACAAAGCGCACTTCGGCGACCGGGCAACCGTCAGGAAGGCAGAGGTCATGACATTCCTAGGCGAAACGGACAACGCGGCGGACATCGTGTTCCTCGATCCGCCTTACGACGCCCCCGTCCAGCAGATCGAGCATGTCCTCGCCCTGCTGGACGGAAACCACCTCTCACCTGGGTGGACGGTGGCGCTGACCCGCCCGAAGCGGAGTTCCAACATTGTCATTCCGGTACACTTTTCGCCGGCGAGGCGGCTTGCGTACGGCGACAGCCTCGTTCTCGTGTATCGGGAGGTCTGAATGGGCCTGACCGGCCTCTGTCCGGGGACATTCGACCCCGTGACCAACGGTCACCTGGACATCATCGAACGCGCCAGCCGCCACTTCGAGCGACTGGTCGTTGGCGTGCTGCAGAACCCCTCCAAGGCGCCGCTGTTCAGCGTCGAGGAGCGCGTCAGCCTGCTCAAGGAGGTCACCTCCGGCCTACCCAGCGTCGAGGTCGGCTCGTTCTCCGGCCTGCTGGTCGACTACGCGCGGCAGCAGCGGGCGAACGTCATCGTCAAGGGCCTCCGGGCCGTCACGGACTTCGACTACGAGCTGCAGATGGCCCAGATGAACCACCGGCTGGGCGGCGTGGAGACGTTCTTCGTCACGACCAATCCCACCTGGTCGTACCTGTCGTCGTCGCTGGTCAGGGACATCGCGCGGCTGGGCGGCGACGTGGAGGGTCTCGTGCCGCCGATCGTGAGGGAGCGCCTCAGAGATCGGCTCGACGCCGAGCGAGAGGGAAGGTAGGCGAATGGATCTCGCATCCCGATTGCAGCAACTGGAGGACATGGTCAAGGAGGCCAAGTCCATGCCGCTGTCGTCCTCGGCGCTGCTGAACCGCGAGGAGCTGCTGGAGCTCGTCGCCTCCATGCGAGAGCAGCTGCCCGAGGAGATCAAACAGGCCAGGTGGGTCGTCCGCGACCGCGAGGAGCTGCTGGCCAAGGCCCGGCGGGAGTCGGAGAGCATGGTCGAACGCGCCCGCGCGGAGCAGATGCGCCTCGTCGGGCAGGAGGCCGTCGTGCACGCTGCACAGGAGGAGGCCGAACGGGTCGTCGGCGACGCCCACGACCGGGCCCACGAGGTCCGCATGGAGGCCGACGACTACGTCGACTCGAAGCTCGCCCAGTTCGAGATCGCCATCCAGCGGCTGCAGGAGATGCTCCAGCAGACCCACGAGACGCTCGCCTCGAACGTCCAGAGGGTGCAGGCCGCGCTGGTCGACCAGATGCAGCAGACGCAGGGGTCGCTGATCCGCGTCGCCGAACAGGTCGACAAGGGCCGGACCAAGCTCGCCGGACCGGCGCACCCCGCCCAGGAGCTCGCTCCCGAGGAGCCGACCTTCATCGAGGAGGCGGAGGAACCGCTGGAGGAGGAGCCGGCCCAGTGATCGAGCTCGACGTGCGCGAGCTGCTCGCCCACCCGGGCGCGTCCCGGCCGTTCGTGCTGCAACGGCCGGTCGACGGCGTGCGCCTGGAGCTCGCCGGGATGCCGGAGGGCGCCGCGGTCCGCGGCGACCTCCTGCTGGAGTCGGTCGTGGAGGGCGTGCTCGTGAGCGGGCCGCTCCGCGGCCCGCTCACGCTCACATGCGCCCGCTGCCTGACCGAGTTCGAGGGCTCGTTCGAGGTCGACGTGCAGGAGCTGTTCGTGGCGCCCGGCCGCGAGGCCGGGCCCGACGACTACCGGGTCTCGGCGGAGGGCGTCATCGACCTCGAGCCGCTCCTCCGCGACAACGTGCTGCCCGCCCTGCCGTTCTCGCCGCTCCACGCTCCGGGCTGCCGGGGGCTGTGCGAGCGGTGCGGCGGCAACCGGAACCTGGGGGAGTGCTCCTGCGTCGACGAACCCGTCGACGTCCGCTGGGCCGCCCTCGACGCCCTGTTCGCCGACGCCCCCGAGGGGGGCGGCGCGTAGCCCCACCGACACCGACGACGACCGAAGGAAGGAACGACCGTGGCCACGCCCAAGAAGAAGACGCCGAAGAACAAGACGGATTCGCGCAAGTCGCAGTGGAAGACGCACCCGTCGACCTACGCGGAGTGCCCGCAGTGCCACCAGCCCAAGCTGCCCCACCGGGTGTGCGGGAACTGCGGCTACTACGCCGGCCGGCAGGCCATCGAGGTCGAGTAGGAGCCCGCGTGCCCCAGCCCCAGGGCCCCTTCGTTCCCTCGGTGCCGGCCGGGGAGAACGGCGACGCCGCACCGGCCGCCGACCGGGAGGCCGGGTCGTCGTCCGTCGCGGACGACGACGGGGCCGATTCGGCCGGAGCGGACGACGCCGGGCGGGCCCTGGCCGAACGGCTCGGCGAGGCGATCGAGGTGGAGTTCGTCGACACCGGCCTGGCGATCACCTCGCTGACCCACCGTTCCTACGCGTTCGAACGCGGCCTGACCGTGACCAACGAACGCATGGAGTTCCTGGGCGACGCCGTGTTGGGCGTGGTCGTCACCGACCTTGCGTTCCGGGAGTTCCCCGACCTCCCGGAGGGCGAGCTGGCCAAGCTCCGCGCCGCCACGGTGAACATGACCTCGCTCGCCGACGTTGCGGCCGAACGGGGTCTGGGCGACCTGGTGCTGCTCGGCCGGGGCGAGGAGCTGTCGGGCGGCCGGGCCAAGGCCAGCATCCTGGCCGACGCCATGGAGGCGGTGCTCGGGGCCGTGTACCTCGACCGCGGTCTGGAGGTGGCCACCGAGCTGATCGTCCGGCTGTTCCGCCCGCGGATGGAGGCGTACGCGCGAGGCGAGGGCGAGCGCGACTACAAGACCGTGCTGCAGGAGCTGTCCGCACAGGAGGTCGGGAGCGTCCCCGACTACCGCGTGGCGGCCCGGGGCCCGGACCACCAGAAGGAGTTCACGGCGACGGTGTACCTGGCGGGGCAGCCGTGGGGGCGGGGGACCGGCCGCTCCAAGAAGGAGGCCGAGCAGCAGGCGGCCCGCGAGGCCTACGTCCGGATCCAGGCCGGCGATCGTCCCGAGACGTCCGCGAGGAGAGGAGGCTGAGGGTGGAGCTCCCCGAGGTCGAGGTCATGCGACGTGACCTCGAGAAGGACGTCGTCGGCAAGCGGATCAAGGAGGTCGACGTCCGCCAGGGCCCCAACGCCCTCCGCATCATCCGGCGGCACAACAAGGCCGCGGTGAAGAGCGTGCGGAAGGAGTTCGCGTCGCACCTCGCGGGCCACAAGATCACCAAGGTCGAACGCAAGGGCAAGTACATCCTGATGAACCTCGAGGACGGCGACGTGCTCGTCGTCCACTTCGGGATGAGCGGCCAGTTCATGCGGGCCACCAAGCGGCAGCCCGCGCCGCCGCACACCCACGTCGTGATCACGTTCCAGCAGGGCGGCGACCTGCGCTACGTCGACCCCCGGACGTTCGGGGAGATGTTCGTCACGACGGCCGACGACCTCGGCAAGGTCAGGGAGCTGGCGCACATCGCGATCGACCCGCTGGAGGACACGTTCACGTGGGGGGCGTTCGGCGAGTTCCTGTTCCAGCGGGCCGCGCAGATGAAGCCCCTGCTGATGGACCAGAAGGTCATCAGCGGCCTCGGGAACATCTACTCCGACGAGGTCCTGTTCGCCGCGGGCCTCCGGTACGACCGGATGTCGAACACGCTGTCGTCCGGTGAGGTCCGGCGGCTGTACCGGGCGATCCAGGAGATCGTGCAGGACGCCATCCGGTACCGGGGAACGACGCTGCCGGACGAGGCGTACGTCGACCTGTTCGGCAAGCCGGGCGAGTATCAGAACGAGCTGAAGGTGTACGGGCGCAAGGGGCTCCCGTGCCGCCGGTGCAGGACGCCCATCGAGAGCGTGACGCTCTCAGGGCGGCGTTCGTACTACTGCCCGCAGTGCCAGTCCTGACCCCGCATCGATCCGGGTGTCGGCGAACGCCCCGGCGCGGCGTCATGCCCGGTCCCGACGCGGCGCCGCCGGCAACGGGGAGGTGTCCAGCTCAGACGAGTTCCGCGCCCGCCTCGCGCATCTGCTGCTCGGCGCGGGCCCCGTCGTCCGGTTGCAGGTTCACGGCCCGGATCGCGTTGGTGAGCACGGTCACGGGGAAGCCCTTGTGGCGCGCGTCGAGCACCGTGTCCTTCACGCAGTAGTCGGTGGCCAGGCCCGCGACGACCAACCGCTCGATGCCGTGCTCGCGCAGGGTGCGTTCGAGCGCGGTGGACGCCTCCTCGCCGGTCTCGGGGTCCCGGACCGTGAACACGCTGTAGCCGTCCTCGCCCCCGGTTCCCTTGCGCAGGACGACCGCGTCGTTCTCCACGTCGAGGTCGGGATGGAACTCCGCCCCCCACGTCCCGCCGACGCAGTGCACCGGCCACACGCCGCCCTGCGCGGCGAAGTGCGGCGTCTCGGCCGGGTGCCAGTCCTGTGAGTAGACGATGAGAGCGCCGGCCTCCCGGGCCCGGTCGACCTCGGCGTTGGCGGCCGCCGGCACGGCCTCGCCGCCCACGACGTACAGGGAACCCTTCGGATCGGCGAAGTCGTTCTGCACGTCGACGACCAGCAGGACGGTCGCTGGGTCGTAGCCGGTCATGATCGGGCCGGAACGATCGCCGGCCGGCGGGACGCGCCCACCCCGGCGCGCGCGAGACGCGACGGATGCATCGCCCCCCGCTCGAGCAGGAACCGCTGGAGGCCCCCGGAGACGTGTCGGACGTCCTCCACGGCGAACAGGACGTCCGAGTCAATCTCCCGAGCCCACCGCAGGAGCTGCTCGTGGACCTTGCGTCGGGCCTTGACGGTGATCGTGTCCAGCTCTTGACCGGTGACCCCGTCCACCGCCACCGCGGTGTGGGTGTTCTTGTGCGGATCGATCCCCACTACGATCACTCCTGGTCCCCCTTTCGGCGCTGAACCTCCGACGGTGGGACCCGCCGGCGGACACGCCTCAGTGGGGGCACGAACCCCGCCAGGCTCCTATCAGGTCACGCACCGGTAGGCCCTCGGCCTGGCGGTGGGGGACGAAACCGATGTCGGTCATCCCCAAGGGAGACACCGAGTGTAGGAGTCACCCCACCGCCGGCCGGAGGCTATCTCGGGTTCACCCCGAGACCCCACGACCTGGAGCCTGACACTGAGCGGAGTGTAGTCCCCGTCGTCGCGGTGCTCGGTCGCCGGCGGAGCCGTTCCCGATCGAGACTCAATCGTTCCGACGGGTGGATCGGCGCGCAACGACGAGGTGGCAGAATCAGTTGCACCAAGGGGGACGACGTTGTCTGAGCGATCAGGAACCCGCGCGGACGATCCGTTGCGTGGTCGGCACCCGACCAGTCACGAACGGCTGGCGGGGCGGCCCTGGGACGCGTCGTACCACGACGGCCCTCCGCCTTGGGATATCGGCCGGCCGCAGCCGGCGATCGTGCGTGTGGCGTCCGCAGGCGGATTCGCCGGAGCGGTGCTCGACGCGGGCTGCGGGACCGGCGAGAACGCCCTTCACATCGCCGCGCTGGGATTGCGGGTGTTGGGCGTCGACGTGGCCGAGACGGCTCTGGCGATCGCCCGGGAGAAGGCCGAGGACCGAGGGATCGAGGTGGAGTTCGTCGCGGCGGACGCGTTCCACCTCGAGCGTCTGGGGCGCAGGTTCGAGACGGTGCTGGACTCCGGACTGTTCCACAGCTTCGACGGCGACGAGCGGCCGGGATACGTCGCGAGCCTGGCGTCGGTGACCGAGCACGATGGAACCCTGTATGTGTTGTGCTTCAGCGACGTGGGTCCCGACACCGGTCCCCACCCGGTCAGCCGGGATGAGCTGCGCGCGGCGTTCGGTCCGGGCAGTGGATGGCACGTGGCCGCCGTCGAACCGGACCGGACCCAGACGAGATTCCACGACGACGGCGCCCCGGCCTGGCTGGCGACCATCAAACGGATCTAGCCTGCGCGACCCGCCGGCGCAGCGACCGGTCCTTGCGGTGCGGGTGTCGTTAGGGAATCAGCCGATCGCGATCATGCGCTCGATCGCACGGCGGGCGCGGCCGGCGATGGCCGGCGCGACGCGGACCTCGAACACGCCCTCGCGGACCGTGCGGAGGAGCTTGGCCGGCGTGATCGTCTTCATGAACCGGCACACCGCCGCCTCGTTCGCCGCCAGGTACTCGCCCGTGGGGTTGAGCTTGCGGAGCTTGTGCAGGATCCCCGTCTCCGTCGCCACGATGAACTTCCCACCGTCGGCCGACGCGGCGTCCCGAACCATGCCGCCCGTCGACATGATGTGTGTTCGGTCGGCCGGCAGGACGCCCTCGCCGGCCAGGTACAGCGCGGCGGACGCGCACCCGCATTCGGGATGGATGAGCAACTGGGCGTCGGGGTTCGTCGTGACGAGGGTCTGCAGCTCCTGGGAGCCGATGCCCGCGTGCACGTGGCACTCGCCCATCCAGATCTGCATCTTGCGGCCGGTCGCGCGTTCGACGTGGGCGCCGAGGAACATGTCCGGGAGGAACAGGATCTCCCGGTCCTCGGGGATCGAGGCGACCACGGCCGCGGCGTTCTGCGACGTGCAGCAGATGTCGGACTCGGCCTTCACCTCGGCCGTCGTGTTGACGTACGTGACGACGACCGCGCCGGGGTGTTCGGCCTTCCATTCTCGGAGCTGCTCTGCGGTGATCGTCGCCGACAGCGAGCAGCCCGCCTCGACGTCGGGGATCAGCACGCGCTTGTCGGGGGACAGGATGGCGGCCGTCTCGGCCATGAAGTGGACGCCGCAGAACACGATCTCGCGCGCGTCGGTCTCGGCAGCCTTCCGGGAGAGCTCGAGGGAGTCGCCGACGAAGTGCGCGACGTCCTGGATCCACGGCACCTGGTAGTTGTGCGCGAGGATCACCGCGTCGCGCTCGCGCGCGAGCCGGCGGACCTCCTCGGCCCAGGGTTCGTACTCGATGGGTTCCGGCGCCAGTCGTGCGGGCGCGGCGCTGGTGAGCGTCATCGGTGGCTTCCTCCCCGTTCCAAGAAATTCTACCGGCGGGATCGGGTTCCTTCGTCCGTAGACTGGTCGGCGCCGTGCCAGACCTGCCGCTCGACACCGACGAGATGATCGCCCGCGCGCTCCGGGAGGACCTGGGCACGGAGGGCGACGTGACGTCGCGCGCATCCCTGCCTGCCGACCTCGCGACGACGGCCCGCATCGAGGGGCGGGCGCTCGGGGTGCTCGCCGGCGTGTCCGTCGCGGAGCGGGTGGTCGCCGCGGTCGACCCGTCGATCGCGTTCGAGGCCCAGCTGCGGGACGGCGACCCCGTCGGGGCGGGCGATCCGGTAGCGTCGCTCGAGGGTTCGGCCCGTTCGATCATGGCGGCCGAACGCACCGCGCTGAACTTCCTCACTCACCTGTCGGGGATCGCCACGCTGACGCGGACGTTCGCCGACGTCTGCGAGGGCACGGATTCGGTGATCCTGTGCACCCGCAAGACGCTGCCGGGCCTGCGGTCGCTGGAGCGGTACGCGGTCGAGTGCGGCGGCGGACGGCTGCACCGGGCCGGGCTGCACGACGGGGTGCTGCTCAAGGACAACCACGTGGCGCTGGCGGGTGGTGTTCGTCAGGCGGTCACCGCCGCACGCGGGAACGCCCCCCACACCCTGCGCGTCGAGGTCGAGGTCGAGACCCTCGAGCAGCTCTCCGAGGCGCTCGACGCGGGCGCGGACGCGATCCTGCTCGACAACGCGGACGTCGAGACCGTCCGCAAGGCCGTCGACCTGGTGGGGGAGCGGATTCCGCTCGAGATCTCCGGTGGCATGACCGTCGAACGGGTCCGCGAGATCGCTCCGCTCGGGCGCCTGCTGATCTCCGTGGGGCGCATCACGCACTCGGCGCCGGCCCTCGACCTGGCGCTCGAGATCGAACAGGCGTGACGATTCGGCCGGATATCCGCCAGGACGGCTCACAGTAGCATTCGAGGCGATGAAGCGGGTTCGGGTTGTCGTTTCCGGGGAGGTCCAGGGCGTGTTCTTCCGCAAGGGGTGTGCGGAGGAGGCGCGGAGGCTCGGTGTGGCCGGATTCGTCCGCAACTCCCCCGAGGGCGGCGTCGAGGCGGCCTTCGAGGGACCCGAGGCCGACGTCGACGCGATGGTCCTTTGGTGCCGGCGCGGCACCGACTGGGCGGACGTCGAGGCCGTCGAGGTCGCGGAGGAGCAGCCGAAAGGCGGGACCGGGTTCACGATCGAGCACTGAGCTGAGGCCGCGTAGGATTCCGCGCTGCGATGGGCGTGGAACACGGCAGCTTGGTGCTGGCCGACATCGGGGGGTACACGAAGTACCTGACCGGCGTCGAGCTCGACCACTCGCACGACATCCTGGCCGACCTGCTGTCGGTGGTCGTCCACAGCCTGGCCCCGCCGATGAAGCTCGCCAAGCTCGAGGGCGACGCCGTGTTCTGCCATCTGGAGGACGCCGGGGGCGGCGCCGATGCCAGCATGCTGGTCACCCTGGTCGAGGCGTGTTCGTTCGCGTTCCTGAACCGGGTCCGTGACATCCGGTTCGCCACGTCGTGCTCGTGCCGGGCGTGCAGCAGGATCCCGGACCTCACGCTGAAGTTCCTCGTCCACCACGGGCAGTACGTGGTCCACGAGATCGCCGGGAACCGCGAGCTGGTCGGCCCCGACGTCGTGCTGGCCCACCGGCTGCTGAAGAACACCATCACCGAGCGGACCGGCCTCAAGGGCTACGCGTTGTTCACGAGCGGCTGCATGGACCGGTTCGCCATCGACCCGGAGCGGGCCGGGATGACCGTCCACGACGAGGACTACGACGACGTCGGGCGGGTCCACGGCCACCTGCTGGACCTCGAGCGGCGGTGGGACGAGGAGCAGGAGCGGACATCCGTGCGCGTCGCCCCCGGCGAGGCGCCGCTCGAGGTCGACGGCCTCATGCCGGCGACCCCGCCGGTGGTGTGGGACTGGCTGACCTCCCCGGGCAGGCGGATCCAGTGGCAGGTCGGCGTGGAGCGCGTGGACCAGGACAACCCCGGCGAGGTCCGGGGGGTCGGGACCGTGAACCACTGCGTCCACGGGGAGGGCGCGGTCGTCGAGGAGATCTCCCCGGGCCGGAGGCTCGACCGCGAATCACATCCTTGTTAGTCTCCCCCGACATGTTCCTCCGCTCGCTCACGATCCGTGGGTTCAAGTCGTTCGCGGACCGGACCACGCTCGAGTTCACCCCGGGCATCAGCGTCGTCGTCGGGCCCAACGGCTCCGGCAAGTCCAACCTCGTCGACGCCATCTCCTGGGTGCTCGGCGAACAGGGCCCGCGGGCGCTCCGCGGCGGGCAGATGGCCGACGTGATCTTCGCCGGTTCCCAGGGGCGGAACGGCCTCGGCCTCGCGGAGGTGAAGCTGGTCATCGACAACACGGCCGGGCTGGTCCCGGTCCCGATGACCGAGATCGAGATCAGCCGGGCCGTGTTTCGCAGCGGAGAGAGCGAGTACCGCATCGGCGGGCAGGTGGTCCGCCTGCTCGACATCCAGGAGCTGCTCGCCGAGACCGGCATCGGCCGCGCGCTGCACACCGTCGTCGGGCAGGGTCAGCTGGAGGACGTGCTCACCGCCCGACCCGAGGAACGCCGCCAGTACATCGAGGAGGCCGCCGGCATCGCGAAGCACCGGCGCCGCAAGGAACGCGCCCACCGCAAGCTGAACGGCCTCGAACAGGATCTCCTGCGCCTCCAGGACGTGATGACCGAGCTGAAGCGGCAGCTCCGCCCGCTGCGCCAGCAGGCCGAGATGGCCGCCCGCCACGAGCAGCTGACGTCCCAGGCGGAGGAGTTGGCCTGGCGCCTGGCCGCCGCACGTCTTCGCGGCCTGTACGCCGAACGCGACTCGCGGATGTCCGGGTGGGAGCAGGGCGTCCGGCTGCGCACGGAGGCCCGGGACCGGCTCGGCGCACTCGACCAGGACCTGGGCCGGCTCGCCGAGGCCCGGTCCGCGACCGAGGGCGCGCTGGCCGAGGCCGAGGCACGCCACCGCATCGCGACCGAGGAACGGTCCGAGGCCGAACGGGCCCTGCGCCGTGCGTTGGATCGGGTGGCCGAAGCCCGCTCGCGCCTGGCGCAGTCGGCCGCCCATGCCGCTCGGCTCACCGCTCTGGATGGCGAGCTGGTCCGTGCAGAGGAGTCCCGCGCCGCCACGCTGCGGTCGCTGGC
The DNA here is from genome assembly GCA_963772375.1 of uncultured Actinomycetes bacterium. Lineage (GTDB taxonomy): Bacteria > Actinomycetota > UBA4738 > UBA4738 > JACQTL01 > DATBHM01. Next base: position 123,009 of record CAVYXG010000004.1, on the reverse strand, counting down.
CGAACGCGAGGCCGAGCTGGTGGGGGCGGAGGAGGCGTTCCGCGAAGCGGAACGCCTCCGGCGCGAGGCCGAGGACGAGATGCGGCGGCGCGCGGAGCGCGCCGCCGCCCACCGCGCCGAGGTCGAGACCGTCCAGCGTTCGCTCCGTTCCTCCGAGCACGAACGCGACCGCCTGCTGGCAACGCTGGCCCAGGTCACCGAGCGCGTCGCCCGCGTCGAGCGGGAGCGCTCGGAGCTCGAGGCCCGGATCGAGGAGCTCGACGCCGAGGAGACGCCGCTCGCCGCACGCCACACGGCGCTCGAACGAGACCGCCACACCCTCGCGGCCGAGGTCGCCGAGATGCGCGAGGAGCTTCGCGCCCTGGAACAGCGCCGGGCCGTCGTCGAGGCCCGCCGAGCCGACCTCGAGGAGACGCCCGGATCGCGGTTCCTCGGCCGGAGCGCCTCCGGAAGGCCTGCGGGGCTCCTCCGGGACCTGGTGACCGCCGACCCCGGCATGGCCGCGGCGCTGGCGGCCGCGCTCGGTTCGCTCCGCGACGCCGTGGTGTACGAACGCCGTGACGACGCGCTGGCCGAGGCCGCGGAGGGCGACGGGGCCGTGCTGGCGGTCCCGGGAGCGGACGCCCACGTGCTGGGTTCGACCCTCGAGGGCGAACGCCCGCTGCTCGACGCCGTGAAGGCCGATGCGCGGGCGTACCCGCTGCTTGCCCGGCTGCTCCGCGACGTGTACCTGGCCGACGACCTCCGGCAGGCCGAGGCCAGGCACCGGGCCAACCCGCGATGCTCGTTCGTCACGCCGGAGGGCGTGCTGGTCGGGCCCTCGGTGATCCGGACGGCCGCCGAGGCCGACGCACGGGCCCAGGCCCTGAAGGCCGAGCTGCAGGTCGTCGACCACGAGCTGGCGGCCGCCCGTTCGGCGCTGAAGCCGAAGGCGGACCGCCTCGACGCGCTCACGTCCGAGCTCATGCAGGTCGCGGCCGACCTCGAGGCCGCCGACCGCCGCATCACCGAGGCGGCCGACCAGCTCGGTCGCCTCGCGCCCCAGCTCTCGTCCCTCGAGAAGGAACGCGAGCTGCTCGAGGAGCGTCTTGCCGGCCTCGACGACGCGGCCGAAGGCTGGCGGGAGACGCTGCAGGCCGCGACGCCGTCCGACGACGACCGGGAGCCTCCACCGCTCCCGCCCGTCCCGGAGGCGCCGCTTGCGCTCCGCGTCGACGTCGAGACGCTCCGCCGCGACCGCCACCGGCTCGAGGAGACGCTGGCCCGGCTGGCCGGCGAGCATGAGGCCCTCCAGGCCTCCGACCCCCAGCGGCTCCAGGAGGAGCTCGAGACCGCGGAGGGCGTCCGGGTGGGCGCGGAGGCGTTCCTCGCCGAGATGGACCGCGAGATCGCGGCGACCGACCGGGCGCGCGCCGAGGCCGCCGCCGCCGACCGAGCGGCCGCCGACGCCGAGGGCGGGGCCAACAGAGCGTGGCGCGAGGCGGCCGGCGAGCTCGACCGCCTCCGTGAGGAGTACGAGCTCCAGGACCGGGCCCGCGCCGACCTCGAACGGCGGATCACCGAGGCCGAACGCCTGCTCAAGGAGGGTCACGAGCTCCAGCCGGCCGACGCCGTGGCATCGCTCGACGACGAGGACACGCCCGACGAGCTCGAACGCAGGGCGGAGCTGGTGGCCCGCCGCCTCGGCCTGCTCGGCAGGGTCAATCTCCTCGCGCAGGGCGAGTTCCAGGCCCTCCAGGAACGCCACGACTTCCTGGCCCGCGAGATCGACGACGTCCGGGCGGCCCGCCGCGACCTGCTGGAGGTCATCTCGCAGATCGACGAGAGGATCGCCGAGCTGTTCGGGACGGCCTACCGCGACGTCGCCACGGAGTTCGAGCGTCTGTTCGGCGAGCTGTTCCCAGGCGGGCAGGGCCGCGTGGTCCTGACCAACCCCGACCAGCCGCTCGAGTCCGGCATCGAGCTCGAGGCCCAGCCCGGTCGCAAGCGCGTCAAGCGGCTGTCGCTGCTCTCGGGCGGGGAGCGAGCGCTGACGGCGCTCGCGTTCCTGTTCGCCATCTTCCGGGCGCGGCCGTCCCCGTTCTACCTGCTGGACGAAGTCGAGGCGGCGCTCGACGACCTGAACCTCCAGCGGTTCATCGGGCTGATCAGGGACTTCGCGGCGACCTCGCAGGTGCTGGTCGTCACCCACCAGAAGCGCACGATGGAAGCGGCCGACGCGATGTACGGCGTGTCGATGAAGGACGGGGCGACGCGGGTGATCTGCCAGCGGTTCGAGGGCGTGGACCTGGTGGCGCCGACCGCGACGGAACGCGCCCCGGTCGAGCGCGCGGAAGCCACCGCGGAACGCGGCGACTGACGCCGGCTACTTCTTGCCGAACAGCCGGGCGAAGAACCCGGGCTTCTTCGGCTCGGCGGTCTCGGCCTGTTGCTCGGCCATGGCCCGCTCGTAGCGCCGTTCCAGGTCCTGCTCCTCGAGCTCGTTCTCGTTGAACTCGGGGTTGCCGGTGGGAACGGGGTCGATGTGCATGCCCATGCGCCGGAGTCTGGCCCCCGTGGGCTGCAAGGTCAATGCCGGATTCGCCCCGGCGAGCTTGTACCGCTTAGACTCGCCTCGGACGGAAAGGCCCGGAGGGATTGTCGTCGTGGACAGCGTTCGCGCTGCCTGGCTCCGTGCCCTGGTGGAGGCGTCCGGTTTCGGACGCCGGTGGGTCAATGCCCGCGAGGTCGCGGCCGTGCTGAGCGACCGCCGGGGGATGCGTCAGCGTGCCACCAGCCACGCCGCGGGGGCGAACCTCCGACGGCTGCGGTCCGACGGGTACGCCGAGGCCGAGATGGCCGACGGGTGGTCGTGGTGGCGTCCGACCGATGCCGGCGTTGCCGAAGCGGCCGAGTGAACGCCCTCGACCTGCGGGAATGCCTGCCCGGATCGGGCTCTTGCTAGCCTCCCCTCGTGATCGCGTTCCTCGTCGCCGTGGCCATCGGGTTGGTGTTCGGAATGATCCTGGCCCTGGCCATGCGTTCGCGCACGCGCCGGCGGGAGTCCGGCGAGGAGCGGCCGGCACGCGGACTTCGCGCGCCACCGATCAAGACCCGCGAGGAGCCATCGCCATCCGCGAAGGAGCCGCCGGCCAGGCCGGCCGCGCCCACGGCGCCGACCCCGACCCGCCCGCCTGCTGTTCGTGGAGAGGGGCTGGGGTCCCGGATCCGGGCGCTGTTCGCCGGCAATAAGGCGACGGCCGAGGAATGGGCTCGGCTCGAGGATCTCCTGATCCGGGCCGACGTCGGGCCGACCGCCGCGACGATCCTGGTGTCCCGGGTGAAGGAACGCTACGAGGACGGCTCGTCGGATCCGGCGGCGCTGATGGCGCAGGAGATCGCCAGCGTTCTCGGGGGCGACAGCGACCTCCACCTGAAGCCCGGTGAGCTGTCCGTGATCATGGTGGTCGGCGTGAACGGCGCCGGGAAGTCGACGACGATCGGCAAGCTCGCCGCGCTGCTCGGTCAGCGGGGGCTGAAGGTCGGCCTGGCCAACAGTGACACGTTCCGGGCCGCGGCGGGGGAGCAGCTCACGATCTGGGCCGAGCGCTCGGGCGCGCACATCGTGACGCAGACGCGCGGCGCCGACCCGGGCGCGGTGGCGTTCGACGCGGTGCAGTCGGCGAAGGCCAGGGGCGACGACGTGCTGATCGTCGACACGGCCGGCCGCCTGCACACGCGGCAGCCGCTCATGGCGGAGCTCGAGAAGGTCAAGCGGGTGCTCGTCAAGGCCGCCGGCGACATCGAGGACATCCTCCTGGTGATCGACGCGACGACCGGGCAGAACGGCATCGCCCAGGCCCGTGAGTTCACCAAGGCGGTTCCGCTCACAGGCGTCGCACTGACCAAGCTCGACGGCACGGCCAAGGGCGGCATCGTCCTCGCGGTCCGCGAGGAGCTCGACGTCCCGGTCAAGCTGGTCGGCACGGGGGAACAGGTCGGCGACCTCCAGCCCTTCGACCCGCAGGCCTTCGCGAACAACCTCCTCGCCGGCTGATCGGTCCCGCGGTCTGATGTAGCATTACATCATGACGCACCGGACCCAGATCACCCTGAACGACGACCAGTACCGGATGCTCCAGGCCATCTCGGACGAGACCGGGCTGTCGATGTCCGAACTCGTCAGGCGTGCCCTGGACCGCGCGTATGTTGCCCGGGACCTCGCGGCGATCGAACAGAGCTTCGGAGTCTGGAAGGACCGCGACTTCGATGGCTTCACCTATGTCGAACGCCTCCGCCGGGGCTTGGGGAGCAGGCTGGAGGACCGCGACGGCCGCGCTGGTTGACACCTCCATCCTGATCGATCATCTCCGGGGAGTCGAGCAAGCCCGCAACCTGATCGCGCGGGAGCGGCGCGAAGGTGAGCCCTTGTTCGGAACGGTCTTGACCCGGGTCGAGATCGTCGCCGGAATGCTCCCGAGTGAGGACATCGAGACATCGAGACTGCTCTCGGCGATTCGGTGGATCGAGGTCTCGAACCACATCGCGGACGACGCTGCCGCGTATGCCCGGAGGTACCGGCGGAGCCATCGCTCGATCGATGTCGTCGACTACGTGATCGCCGCGACTCGAGACGATCTCAACGTGCCACTCTGGACCCTCAATGTGAAGCACTTTCCGATGTTCCGGTCACTCAAGCCGCCCTACTGAGCCGTCAGGCGTTCGATCCGCGGCGTACTCGGTCTTCGGTGGCTCCCGGAGGATGGAGCCGGCTCGTTCGAGGCGCTCGGTAGACTGGCTGGCACATGTTCGACACCCTGACCAAGCGGTTCGACGTCGTCTTCACCAAGCTGCGGTCGCGGGGGAAGCTGCACCCCAAGCAGATCGACTCCGCGCTCGGCGACATCCGGACCGCGCTGCTCGAGGCCGACGCCGCCGTCGAGGTCGTGGACGCGTTCCTCGACCGGGTGCGGGCAAGAGCGACCGGCGACGAGGTCATGAAGTCGCTGACGCCGGCGCAGCAGGTGATCAAGGTCGTCCGCGACGAGCTCACCGAGACGCTGGGCGGCGAGTACAAGCCATTCACCCTGCCCGGAGCCAACCCGGCGATCATCATGATGGCCGGCGTCCAGGGTTCGGGGAAGACGACCGCCTCCGCCAAGCTCGCGCTCCAGTTCAAGGAGAAGGGCAAGCATCCGCTGCTGGTCGCCGCCGACCTCCAACGGCCCGGCGCCGTCGAGCAGCTGTTCGTCCTAGGCCAGGAGACCGGCGTTCCCGTCGTCTCCGAGGGCAAGGAGCCCGAGAAGGTCGCGAAGAACGCGGTCAAGGAGGCGCAGCGGCGCGGGCTCGACGTGGTCATCGTCGACACCGCCGGCCGGCTGCACGTCGACCAGGAGATGATGAAGCAGGCCCGCCGGGTCCGCGACGCGATCCGGCCGCACCAGGTCCTGATGGCCTGCGACGCCATGACCGGCCAGGACGCCGTCGTGCAGGCCCGGGCGTTCATGCACGAGGTGGACACCACGGGGTTCGTGCTCACGAAGCTCGACGGCGACGCGCGCGGCGGCGCCGCGTTGAGCATCACCGGCGTCACCGGGCGCCCGATCTTCTTCGCGGGCGTGGGGGAGAAGCCCAAGGACCTCGAGCCGTTCCATCCCGACCGCATGGCGCAGCGCATCCTGGGCATGGGCGACGTGCTCACCCTGATCGAGAAGGCCGAGCAGACCATCGACCAGGAGAAGGCCCAGGAGGCCGCCCAGCGGATGCTCCAGAACCAGTTCACGCTGGAGGACTTCCTGACCCAGATGCGGGAGATGAAGAAGCTCGGCCCGCTCCAGGACATCCTGGCGATGCTCCCCGGGATGCCCGGACGTGGCGCGCTCGGGCAGCTCAAGGACCTCGAGGTCGACGAGAAGCAGATCGGGCAGGCCGAGGCCATCATCAGCTCCATGACCGTGGAGGAGCGCCGGAACCCCGCTATCATCCACGGCAGTCGGCGCCTGCGGATCGCCCGCGGTTCGGGCACCACGACCGCCGACGTGAACGCCCTGCTCAAGGAGTTCGAGCAGGCGCGCAAGATGATGAGGTCGATGATGGGCGCCGGCCGCCGAATGCCGAAGCTCCCGGGAGGGTTCCCGGGGATGCCGGGCGTGGGGCGCTAGCGGCGCATCGGAAGGAGCACTCGAGAGTGGCGGTTCGGATCAGGTTGCGACGGCTGGGTGCCAAGAAGCGCCCGTTCTACCGGGTGGTGGTGGCCGACCAGCGCTCGCCGCGGGATGGCCGGTTCATCGAGGCCATCGGGAAGTACCACCCCCTGGAGGACCCGTCGCTCATCGAGATCGACGAAGAGAGGGCGCTCGAATGGCTGAGCAAGGGGGCCCAGCCCAGCGAGGCGGTCCAGAACCTGATGACGAAGGTCGGGATCTGGGAGAAGTTCGAGGCGACGAAGCCGGCGCCGGCGAAGAAGCCGAAAAGACCTCGACGGCGACGCCCGCGAAGACGGCGACGAAGCCGGGCTCCTGAGCGACGTCCTGGCGTTCCTGGCCAGGAGTATCGTCGACGATCCGGACCGCGTCCGGGTCGAGGCCGAGCCCGACGACCGAGGCGTGATCCTTCGGCTGTTCGTCGCGCCCGATGACATGGGCAAGGTGATCGGCCGAGGCGGTCGAACCGCCCGCGCCATCCGGACGATCGTCCGCGTGGCCGGAACCCGCGAGGGCTTGGGCACGATCGTCGAGATCGTCGAGTAGCCGTGGCGAAGGGCGGCACGCCGTCGCCCGGTCTCGTCGCCGGCAAGGTCACCAAGGCCCACGGCCTCCGCGGCGAGGTCACCGTGCTGGTGCTCTCCGAGGTGGGATCCCGGTTCGAACCGGGTTCCGAGCTGCATCTCGAGGACGGACGAACGCTGACCGTCGCGTCCACGAGACCGGACCGTGGCCGGCTGCTGGTCACGTTCGACGGTGTGGCCAACCGCACGGCGGCAGAGCAGTTGACCGGGCGGTACCTGTTCATTCGCGAGGAGGACGCGCCCGAGCTGCCCGAGGGGTCGTTCTGGCCGCACCAGCTGGTGGGGTGCGAGGTGGTCACCGATTCCGGACGCACGCTGGGAGCGATCCGCGAGGTGGTGCTCGGTGTCGCCAACGACATCTGGGTGACCGGTCCTCCGGACGACGAGGTGCTCGTTCCCGCCCTGAAGGACGTGGTCGTGTCGGTCGACATCGCGCGCCGGATGGTGGTCGTCCGGGACGTGCCCGGCCTGACGACGACGACGGAGCCCGGCTCCACGAACGCGGCCTCGGGCGACCCCGCCTGACCGGGACGGAAGGCGGAGTGCATGGACGGCGACCTGGTGACTCCGGGAGGGATCGTGGTCCCCGCGGACGCATTGACGTGGCGGTTCTCGCGCGGAACGGGACCCGGGGGCCAGGGAGTGAACACCACGGACAGCCGTGTGGAGCTCGTCGTCGACCTGACGGCGATCGAGGGGCAGGTGGACGACGTGCGCCGGGTTCGGGAGCGGTTCGGCGATTCGCTGCGCATCGTGGCCGCGACCGAGCGGTCCCAGCTGCGCAATCGCGAGGCCGCCCTGGGACGGCTGGCGGAGCGGCTGGACGGGGCGGCACGGCCCCGCCGAACCCGGAGGCTGACCCGCCCCGGCCGGGCCGCGGTGCGCCGGCGGCTCGCCGACAAGCGCCTGCGCTCCCAGGCCAAGGCCCGCCGCCGGAGGCCGGCCGCGACCGAGGACTGAGGTTCCCGGGCGGGACTACGCTGTCGGCCAATGGCGGACGAGTACACGGCCGAGACCTACGGCGAGCGCTGGGCCGACATCTACGACGACTGGACGGCCGGCCTCGGCCTGGTGGTCGACGGCGAGACCATCGCCGGCAAGCTGGCCGACCTGGCCGACGGCGGAACCGCACTCGAGCTCGCCATCGGCACCGGCCGGGTGGCGCTCCCGCTCACGGAGATGGGCGTCGAGGTCCACGGGATCGACATCTCCGAGCAGATGGTGGCCAAGCTCCACGCGAAGCCGGGGGGAGCCGACATCCCGGTCACCATGGGCGACTTCGCCGAGGTACCCGTCGAGGGCCGCTACCGCCTCATCTACCTCGTGTTCAACACGATCTTCGCCCTGGTCACGCAGGAGGACCAGATGCGCTGCTTCGCGAACGTGGCGAAGCACATGACCGACGACGGCATGTTCGTCCTGGAGGCGTTCCTGCCGGACACGACGAGGTTCAACCTCGGGCAGCGCTTCGAGACGCTCGAGGTCGGCGTCGACAACGCCGTGCTGCTGGCTTCGAGGCACGACCCGGGAACGCAGACCGTCCAGGTGCTGCAGTTGCGCATCGAGGAGGGCAAGCCGATCGCCACCTACCCGGTGAAGCTGCGGTACGCGTACCCGGCCGAGCTCGACCTCATGGCGAGGCTGGGCGGCCTGCGTCTGCGCGACCGGTGGGGCGGCTGGGACGGCGAGCTGTACACCGGGGTCAACCCCCGCCACGTGAGCGTGTACGAGCTCGACCCGGGTTCGTGAGGGTCGACGTCCTCACCATCTTCCCCGGGATCTTCGCCGGGCCGCTCGGCGAGTCGCTGCTGGGCCGGGCCATCGCCGACGGGGTGGTGGACGTCCGGGTCCACGACATCCGCGACCACGCCACCGACAAGCACCGAACGACCGACGACGCGTCCTACGGCGGCGGGCCCGGCATGGTCATGAAGGCCGAACCCATCTTCGCGGCGTTCGAGTCCCTCGGTGACGGGGAGAAGCGCGTGGTGCTGCTGTCGCCCGCGGGGCGCCGTCTGGACCAGCAGCTGGTCCGGGAGCTCGCCGGGGAACCCTGGCTCGTCCTGGTCGCCGGGCGGTACGAGGGCGTGGACGAACGCGTGGTGGAGGGACTCCCCGCCGAGGAGGTCTCGATCGGCGACTACGTGCTCTCGGGCGGGGAGATCCCCGCGCTGGTGGTCCTCGAGGCCGTGACGAGACTGGTGCCCGGCGTCGTCGGGCGAGAGGAGTCGGTGGCGCAGGACTCGTTCGCTGACCCGGCGCTGCTCGACCACCCGCACTACACGCGGCCGCGGAAGCTCCGGGGACTGGAGGTTCCGGAGGTGCTGGTATCGGGGCACCACGGCGAGGTGGAACGATGGCGACGCGAGGCGGCGCTGGCCAAGACACGCCGCAACCGCCCGGACCTGGTGCAGGAGGAGGATGCGATGATCGAGGGAGCGGCGGTGGAGGACTGGATCGAGCGGTACGTCCGGGCGTGGGACTCGAACGACCCGGGGGAGATCGGGGACCTGTTCACGGACGACGCGGACTACTTCACGGCGCCGTACCGCGAGCCCTGGCACGGCCGGGCGGCGATCGTTCGCGAATGGCTGGAGCGCAAGGACGACTCCGGGACGTGGACGTTCGAGCACGAGGTCCTCGGCATCGACGGCGACCGCGCGTTCGTGCGGGGGTTCACGACGTACACGGAGCCGGACGACCCGGACCCGGGGCCCTTCTCGAACCTGTGGGTGATCGACCTGGCACCGGACGGCCGGGCCTCGCGGTTCGTGGAGTGGTGGATGGTCGCGAAGGACTGATCGCCCAGAGAACCCTGGGGTCGGGTGCTATCATCATCGGACCGTTCCAACCCCCGTGGCCCGGGATCAGGTGGCACTCCCATGAACAAGATCGACCTCATCGAGACGTCGCGCCTGCGCGACGACCTGCCGGAGTTCCGGCCGGGCGACACCGTGAAGGTGCACGTCAGGGTCGTCGAGGGCAACCGCGAACGCATCCAGGTGTTCCAGGGCGTCGTCATCCGACGCCAGGGCGGCGGGCTCCGCGAGACGTTCACCGTGCGGAAGATCTCGTTCAACGGCGTCGGGGTGGAACGGACCTTCCCGGTCCACTCGCCGGTGATCGGCAAGCTCGAGGTCGTCACCAAGGGGCACGTCCGACGGGCCAAGCTCTACTACCTGCGGGAACGCCGCGGGAAGCGCGCCCGCATCCGCGAGCGCCGCGAGCCGACGGGGGCCGTGTCGCGAACGACGACGACGGTCGGCTCGAACGACGACGAGGCGCCCGAGGCGGCCGAGGGGCAGGGATAGGCGTGGGGCGCCGCGCCGCGGCGGCAACCCGTACGGAGAGGTGAGACCGTGAGCCTGCGCCCGCACGGGTCCCCCGAGCCCGCCGACACGAAGGACGACGCCGCCATCCCGGCACCGGCGCCCGGCGGCACGTCGAGCAACGGTGACGGTTCCGCTCCGAACACGTCGACGGTCGCCGACGCCCCGCCCGAGACCACCACCGAGCCCGGTCCGGCTGCGCCGAACGGATCGAAGACCGGCATCGCCCCGGACGGTGGGTTCGCGGCCGGCCCGGCGACGAAGGCCGGCCCGAGCCCCTCACCGGCGAGCGGCATCCCGGACGACGGCGGGCGGCACCGCGGCAAGGACAAGGGGCCGCTCTCGTTCCTCAAGGAGCTGCCGGCCCTCATCATCATCGCCTTCCTGCTCGCGCTGCTGATCAAGTCGTTCCTGGTCCAGGCGTTCTACATCCCGTCGGGCTCGATGGAGCCGACGCTCGACGTCGGTGACCGGGTGCTCGTGAACAAGCTTGCGTACAAGTTCCACCCACCGAGCCGGGGCGACGTGATCGTGTTCTCCGACCCCCACCCCGGACCGCCGGTGCACCGCAACCCGGTCTCGGGGTTCTTCCACTGGGTCACGGAGGGCCTCGGGTTCAGCGCGCCGCCCAGCGAGGACTTCATCAAGCGGGTGATCGGGCTTCCCGGTGACACGGTGGAGGAACGAAACGGGGTGATCTACGTCAACGGCAAACGCCTGGCGGAGCCGTACGTCATCCCCGACCCGGGCGCCTCCGACCCGCGGTACCGCGACCGGCGGACGATCCCGCCGGTGAAGGTTGAACCGGGTCATCTCTTCGTCCTGGGGGACAACCGCGCGAACTCGAACGACTCGCGGTACGACCTCGGGCAGATCCCGATCGACAAGGTCATCGGGAAGGCGTTCATCAAGATCTGGCCTCCGTCGCACTTCGGCGGGCTGACGGACGGGACGCAGTTCGCGCTGGCCGTGGCGGGGACGTCGTTCGCCCTGGCGTTCCCGTGACGGCGGGCTGACGGAGGCCCGGAGTGGGGAAGCCGGCCCTGCGCAAGTCCGATCTCAACCCCGACCTCGACCGCTTCGAGCGGCGCCTGCGCGCGGAGGGGTTCCGGCGGATCGCCGGTGCCGACGAGGCCGGAAGAGGGGCGCTCGCCGGTCCCCTCGTCGCCGCCGCGGTGATTCTGCCGGAGGGGTTCCCGCTCGAGGGGGTCGCGGATTCGAAGATGCTCACGGCGCTGCAGCGGGAGCGGGCGTGCGCCCGGATCATGGAGGGTGCCGTGGCCGTGGCGGTCTGCCGCGCCATGCCGACCCGCATCGACCACCGGGGACTGCATCGTTCGAACATGTTCCTGCTCCGGCGGGCGCTCCGGGAGCTCGAACCCGAACCCGACTTCGTGCTGACCGACGGGTGGCCGGTGCGAGGGGTGCCGTTCCCGCACCTGTCGATCCGCAAGGGCGACGCCGTGACGGCGTCGGTGGCCGCGGCGTCGATCGTGGCCAAGGTCACCCGGGACGCCATGATGGACCGCTACCACCGACGGTTCCCGGAGTTCCGCTTCGACTCGAACCGCGGATACGGGACGCGCCACCACTGGGACACGCTGGTCCGGCTGGGGCCGACGCCGATCCACCGGAGGTCGTTCAAGGGCGTGGCCGATCCCAAGCCGCTGCCCGGCCGGGAGGTCCCCGAAGTGCTCGACGCCGTGGCGCTCGAGGCGTTCGACGAGGGCTCCGGGTAGGGGTCACGCGGCGCCGCCCGCTCGCATAATGGGTCCCATGGGCGAGGAGGAGCTCGAGCAGTTCGAGGCGGACATGGAGCTGACGCTGTTCCGGGAGTACCGGGACGTGCTGCCCATGTTCACCTATGTCGTCGAGACCGAACGGCGCTTCTACCTCTGCAACCAGGTCACGGTGACGCCGCGTGACGGGCCCTGGTTCGAGGTCGAGCTCGGCGACGCGTGGGTGTGGGACATGTACCGGCCGGCGCGGTTCGTGTCGAAGGTGCGGGTGCTGACCACGCGGGACGTGAACGTCGAGGAGCTCGCCCGCAAGGAGGACGCCGACCCGCTCGGGCGCGACGTCCCGCCTCCGGCGCTCTCGGGCTGACCCCTCCGGCCCGGCCCCGCGATCGCCTGCTCGACGTGGTCGTGTCGGTGCTCGGGGATACGGTCGCGGCCGTGGACGAACTCGGGGAGGCTCGCCCGCCGTGGACCATCCGCCTCGGCGCCCGGGGCGAGGACGCCGCGCTCCGCCGGTACCTCGAGGACGGCTACGAGCTGCTGACGAGGAACTGGCGCTGCCCCCTGGGCGAGCTCGACCTGGTGCTGGTACGGGGCGGGCTGGTCGTGTTCTGCGAGGTGAAGACCCGCGGCGGGATCGGGTTCGGCGGGGGATACGAGGCCGTCACGTGGCGCAAGCGCGAGAGGGTCCGGCGGCTGGGGGAGGCGTTCCTGCTGGCGCACCGCCTGGTGCCGGCGGCCGTGCGCTTCGACGTGGCGAGCGTCCTGGCGCGACCGGGCACGGCACCCGTCGTGCAGGTGTTCGAGGACGCGTTCTGACGTCGCTCCTCGAGTGCGGCCCCTCCGAAGTCCGTGTCGGTGGCTCGGGGTAGCGTCCTCATCGCGGTGCCCGAGGGGGGCTCGCGGTGGGGGGCGCGAGGTGTACGGCAAGGTGGTCGGCGTCGCCGTGATCGGCGTGCAGGGGTTCCCGGTAACGGTCGAGGCCCACATCGGCAGGGGGCTCCCCTCCCTCGCCATGACCGGGCTGCCAGGCGCGTCGGTGCAGGACGCGAGGGAACGGGTCCGTCCGGCGGTCGAGTCCTCCGGGTTCGAATGGCCGCTCCGCCGGGTCGTCGTCAACCTCTCCCCGGTCAACCTGCGCAAGGACGGGCCCGGCCTCGACCTGCCGATCGCCATGGGTGTGCTGGCCGCGTCGGGCCAGGTGCCGGGGACGCTGCTGGAGCGCTTCGCGCTGTCGGGCGAGCTCTCGCTGCGGGGTGAGCTGATGCCCACGCCGGGGATCCTCGCCGTCGCGATCGCCGCTGCGCGGGCGGGCCTGGGCGGCGTCGTGGTCCCGGAGGCCAATGCCGGCGAGGCCGCGCTGGTCGAGGGGCTGCGGGTGGTGGGCGCGCCGACGCTGCTCCGGGCGGCGGAGTTCCTCCGCGGCGCGTGGCGTCCGCCCGACCCCGAGCCGCCGGCGACCGAGGCGGCGAACCCCGTGACGGACGTCGACCTGGCCGAGGTCCGGGGGCAGCGGCAGGCGCGCCGGGCGCTCGAGGTCGCCGCCGCCGGCGGCCACAACCTGCTGATGATCGGCCCGCCCGGGTCGGGCAAGACCATGCTCGCCAGGCGGCTCGCCACGATCCTGCCGGAGATGTCGCGGGACGAGGCGCTCGAGGTGACCCGTCTGCACTCGGTCGCCGGCCTACTGACCGGGCAGGGCCTCGTCCCGAGCCGGCCGTTCCGCTCCCCGCACCATTCGGTGTCGGTGGCCGGTCTCCTCGGTGGAGGGACCGGCTTCATCCGGCCCGGGGAGGTGTCGCTGGCGCACAACGGGATCCTGTTCCTCGACGAGATGACCGAGTTCCGGCGGGACGCCGTCGAGGGGCTGCGACAGCCGCTCGAGGACGGCCGGGTCGTGGTGACGCGCGCGCTGGGCTCGGTGGAGTTCCCCGCGCGGTTCACCCTGGTCGGTGCGGCCAATCCGTGCCCCTGTGGGTACGCCGGCGATCCACGCCGGCACTGCCGCTGCCCCCCCAACCGCGTCGAGCTGTACCGCGGCAAGCTGTCCGGGCCGCTGCTCGACCGTATCGACCTCCGGTTGGCCGTCCCCCGCCTGGCGAGGGCCGAGCTGCTCGGGCAGGCCGGCGGTGAGTCGTCCCGGGCCGTGCGGGGCCGGGTGGAGGAGGCCCGCGAACGACAGCGCCTCCGGTTCCGCGGAACCAGCATCCGGTGCAACGCCCAACTCCCCGGACCGGTGGCACGGCGCGAGGCCCGGCTCGCGCCGGACGCCGAATCGCTCCTCGCCAGAGCCGTGGAGAGCCTGGCGCTCACGGGGCGCGGATTCGACCGCGCGCTGAAGGTCGCACGGACGGTGGCGGACCTCGATGGCAGCGAGATCGTCGGCAGCGACCACCTGGCGGAGGCCATGTCGTACCGGCTCGACCCGCAGGAGGAGCAGGCCACCCGTGCCGGCTGAGGCCGAACCGCCACGGATGCCATCCCGGCCGCGGCCCTGGCCGAACTGGCCGGCCGGCTTCGTGGCCGGCGAGGCCGACCGCGACGCCCTGCTCGTCCTGGCATGCCTCCCGAGCCTCACGCCGCGACGCCTGCGGTCCCTGGCGGAGGCGGTGGGCGGCGCATCGGCCTGCCTGGCCGCTATTCGCCGGGGCCACCCCTCGGTCGACGCGTCCGACCGCGGCCTGGCCGGGTCGCTCCGCTCGAGGGACATGACGGATCGACTGGCGGAAGTGGCCGCCCGCATGACGGTCCCCGGCGACGACGATTACCCCGCGGGCCTCCTCGACCTCGCGGATCCGCCGGCCGCCATGTTCGTCCGGGGCCGGAGCCTTGAGGGGATGGACCTGGCCGTGGCGATGGTCGGCGCGAGGAACTGCTCGCCCCTCGGCGACGAGGTCGCCCGGCGGTTCGGCGGCGAGCTCGCCGCCCGCGGGGCGTGGGTGATCAGCGGGGGAGCGAGAGGGATCGACAGCGCGTCGCACGAGGGCGCGCTGTCGGCCGGCGGCCCGACCGTGGCCGTCCTGGGGAGTGGCATCGACATCGCGTATCCGAGGCGCAGCCGCGGTCTGCTCGACCGGATCCTGGAGGCCGGCACGGTGGTGAGCGAGTACCCGCCGGGTGTTCCGCCGCAGCCGTTCCGGTTCCCGGCTCGCAACCGCATCGTGGCGTCGATGGCCGACGCCGTGCTGATCGTGGAGGGCGCGGAGGGGAGCGGTTCACTGATCACGGCGGACTTCGCGCTCGACCTCGGCCGGCCGGTGTTCGCCGTCCCGGGGCCGGTGACGAGCCCGTTGTCGGAGGTGCCGCTCGCGCTGATCCGCGACGGCGCCGGGCTGGTGCGGAGCGCCGAGGACCTGTTGATCGATCTGGGCCGGATGGATCCCCGTCCGGCGCGCGACCGGCCGCCGGACGGCATCGGGAGGCTGCCCGAGGGGCTCACCGACGTGGAGCGGCGCGTCGCGGAGGCGCTTTCCGGGCCCACGCTGCCCGAGGTCCTCGCCGCGAGCCTAGGGTGCTCGCTGGCCGAGGTGCTGTCCGCGGTCATCGGACTGGAGGTGCGGGGTCTCGCGCGCACGGTGGGGGGCCGGGTGGAGCGGCGGATGACGCTCGGCTGAACGGGAATTCGGTTCGCGCGGAGGAACCGCGAAGTCCGTGGTCCTCAGCTTGAAACGGATTCCGGCCGCAGGTCGGCGCACGTCCGGAGGAGCCGGACCACCCCGCCATGCGCGACCAGCCGAACCGGCACCCCCTCCCGGTCCAGCAGGCTGGCCGCCACCGACGCACGGTGGCCGCTTGCGCAGATCACCCACCAGGGGTCGCGGCCGTCGACTGGGGCGAGTCCTAGGCTGGGGACCTCTCCCGCAGTCGCCAGGTCTCCGACGAACGCGTGCCGGCTCCCTGCGACATGTCCGGCGTCCCACTCGCGGTCCTGCCGGACGTCGAGCAGGCGTGAGGCGTCGATGGTTCCCGTCGCGAGCGCGTTGCACAGCTCCTGCAGGTGCGCGGTGTCGTAGGAGGCCTCCGGTCGTGCCGCCGCACGCCACGCGTCCATGCCGCCCCCCAGGAACGCCACGACCTGCTCGAACCCGATCCGCGCCAGCATGCGAGCGGCCTCCGCGGCCGCGGCCGCACGTTCCCCCTCCCCGATACCGGGTGCCACCAGCAGGACGGGTGCGTCGAACGGCAGGACCCACCCCACGTAGCTCGCGAACTGGTCGTCGAGCTCGACGTTCACCGCGCCGGGAACGTGCCCGGCGGCGAAGTCCTCGCGCGCCCGTCCGTCGACGATCCGGGCTTCCCGGGCGAGCTCGGCGAAGCGATCGGGCGCCACCGCGGGCGGCGCCGGGATCCGTCCGAGGACGGGGGGGCCGGTTCGGTTGATCGGGGCCATGTTCCGGTAGTACGCGGGATAGGCGGGGAGGCTCTCCAGCTGTTCGTGTTCGAACGTCGCCTCGTCCGGTGCGGTGAGCGCTGGATTCCCGGCGAGCTCCCGGCCGATCGTGGACGTCCGTTCGGAGGTTGCCGGCCCGCTCGCGCAGAAGCTCCCCGAGCCGTGCGTAGGAAGGACGAGCACGTCGCCGGGGAGGGCCGCCAGCCGCCGGAGCGAGCGGTACTGCGCCCGGACCAGCTCGTGGGCGCGGTCGGGTCCAAGGAGGTCGCTCCGGCCGGCGTTCCCCACGATCAGGCTCCCGCCGGTGAACACCGCCAGGGGGTCCTCCGCGTCGCCCTCGAACACCAGGTACGACAGGTGCTCGGGAGTGTGACCAGGCGTCGCGATGGCGCGGAGGCGGAGCGCTCCCAGGCCGAACCCGTCGCCCTCCCGAAGGGGACGGTGGGCGAACGCGTAGCCACCCTCGGCAGGGCCCGCCACCTCCGCGCCGGTCGCCGCCCGGAGCTCGAGCGCGCCGGTCAGGTAGTCGTTGTGCACGTGGGTCTCGACGACCCGGCGGATGGCGACGCCGAGGCGTTCGGCGGCTTCGAGGAACCGGTCGACGTCGCGCTGGGGATCGACCACGAGGGCCTCGCCGTCGGATGCCAGCAGGTAGCTGGCGTCGCCCAGGCCCTCCGTGACGAACTGCTCGAGCTCCACGCCGACCTCCCGCGCACAGCCTATCGTCGCGACGGACGCCGGTCCCGTGTCCGGATTCGTGTTCGGAGCGGGTTGAACTCCGACCGCCTTGTGGTACAAGGGACTTCCTCGTCGACAGGAATCCCGTGCCCGGAGCTGACGACCTTCCTCAGCAGGACGCGGCGCTCGTCGGAGCGTTCCGCGACCACCTCGCCTTCGAGCGGCGTCTGTCCCCGAACACCGTGGACGGCTACGTCCGCGACGTGGGGCAGCTCGGCCTGTTCCTGGCCCGGTCGGGCTCGTCGTTCGCGGACGCGACGCACCGGACGCTCCGGCGGTTCCTCGCGAACCAGGCCACCCGGGGGTACTCGCGATCGTCGGTGGCCCGGAGGGTGGCGGCCACCCGGACGTTCTACCGGTGGGCCGTCGCCACCGGGGCCGTGGAGGCCGATCCCGCGTCCGCCCTGGGCCGGCCGAAGGCCGAATCGCGGCTGCCGGCGGTGCTCCGCCCGGCCGAGGCGGCCGCCCTGATGGACGCGCCCGCCGCGCCCGAGCCTGCGGCGTCGTCCGCGGACCGTGCGGGGGACCGCGATGCGTCGCACGATCGTGCCGCGGCGGTCGCGAGCAGGGACCGGGCCATCCTCGAGCTCCTGTACGGGTCGGGGCTGCGCGTGGCGGAGGTCTGCGGGCTCGATGTCGGCCGCGTCGACCTCGACCGGCGTCGGGTGGTCGTGCTCGGGAAGGGTTCGAAGGAACGTGATCTCCCCATCACCGACTTCGCGGCGGAGGCGGTGGCGGAATACCTCGCATCCGGCCGGGGTTGGTTCGACCCTGGGGGCCGGCCATGGATGTTCTTCAACCTCCGAAAACGACCGATGAAGCCGCGCGACGTGCGGTCGATGGTGGAAAGATATCGGCAGCGGGTGCTCCCGGACCGTCGCCTCAGCCCACACACGCTGCGGCACTCGTTCGCGACCCACCTGTTGGAGGGAGGCGCCGACATCAGATCCGTGCAGGAACTTCTCGGCCACGCGAGCCTGGGCACGACCCAGCGGTACACGCACGTGTCCCGCTCCAGGTTGCAGGTCGCCTACCGGCAGAGCCACCCGAGGGCGTGATGGCGAGGACGACGAAGACCGCGGTGCCCGTCAGCGAGGAGCTGATGGAGCTGTGGCGCGAGTTCAAGGCCACCGGCTCGGCCTCGGCCAGGGAACGCCTGATCCTGCACTACGCGCCCCTCGTGAAGTACGTGGCCGGCCGGGTGGCGACCGGGCTCCCCGCGACGGTCGAACAGGCCGACCTCGTCTCCTACGGCATGTTCGGGCTGATCGACGCGCTCGACAAGTTCGACCTCGACCGGGCCATCAAGTTCGAGACGTACGCGATCCCGCGCATCAAGGGCGCGATCATCGACGAGCTCCGGGCGATGGACTGGGTTCCGCGTTCCGTTCGGTACAAGGCGCGCGAGATCGACAAGGCCATGGCCGAGCTCGAGTCGAAGCTCAAGCGCGCCCCAACCGAGAGGGAGATGGCGGAGCATCTCGGCGTGAGCGTGGGAGAGCTGCACGACACCGTGACCCAGATCTCGTTCGTGTCCGTCATGGCGCTCGACGAGGTGGTCGCGGTGGGCGACGACCGCAGCGAGGGCGTGACCCTGCTCGACACGCTGGCCGACGGTGGCGACCCGACGTCGGGTCTCGAGGGCCAGGAGACGCGCGGCATGCTCGCCGCGGCGATCAACTCGCTCTCGGAGCGGGAGAAGATCGTCGTGACGCTCTACTACTTCGAGGGCATGACGCTCGCGGAGATCGGCGAGATCCTCGGCGTCACCGAGTCGCGGGTGTGCCAGATCCACACGAAGGCCGTGGGCCAGCTTCGCGGCCACCTCGTCGAGTCGCCCGACATCTGAGACCGCGGAGAGCCCCCGAGGGCGGATTCTGGATCAGGACGGCGCCAAGTGGATGAGGTCGTCCAGGTTCCCACCTCCCAGCAGCAGCATGGGGTCGATGTAGGTGCCGTCGAGCCGCACGCTGAAGTGCAGGTGCGTGCGGTCCGAGCCCGGGTGGCCCTGCCCGGTGCTCCCGATCACCTCGCCGGCCCGAACGGCCTGGCCCTTCTTCACCGTGATCGCCGACACCCACGAGTACGACGTGCGGATGCCCCCGGCGTGGTCGATCGAGATGAACAGCGCCCCGGCGACGGTGCCCGCGAACGACACCTCGCCGTCGGCCGGCGCCCGGATCGCCGTCCCGACCGGCGCGGCGATGTCGATCCCCCGGTGACCGGCGCTGTACTGGTTGGCCGGCTCCTCAAAGGGGCGGATCACCTCGCCGTGGACCGGCCACCGATACGTTCCGAACGGGATCGCGGCGTCCGGAGCCAGACCGATCACGGCCGGTGAGGTCTCCGCAGCGGCCGACCGGCCAGCGGCCGCGCCGCCCTCGATCGCGGCCCGGGCGGCTCCGGTCCCGGCGAGCACGACCGAGACCGCGACCGCCATCGTGGCTCCCGCCGTGCGGGCCCAGGATGGAGAACTCCTCATGTCGGGTACCCCCTCGCGGCACCCGGAGATCAGCGACGAGGACGCTAGCGGGGGCTGGTCCGTTTGTCAGTGAAGCGGGTCACACCCCGGCCGGCGGAGGGGGCAGGCGCCTGCCGGGCCCTCGCGACTGCCTACAATGGGCCCTCCGTTCGAACGGGAACCCCGGACGGCGTACCTCCATGACGACGACATCGATGCAACGTGGGCGGAATCCGGCGGCTGCTGCTTCGGAGCGGCGGGCACGGCGTGCGGCCGCGTTCGCGGCCGGCGTCCTGCTGCTCACGCTCCTGCTCCTGCCGGGCGCGGCGCTCGCGGCGGACGCCACATCCGCGTCGGACACGTGGCCGCAGTTCGGGCAGGGCGTCACGCACCTCGGTGTCGCGACGGCCGACACGCCGCAGCCTCCGTACCGGACCGCATGGCGGTTCCCGACGCCCCACGGCGAGCGGACCCTGTCCGCTCCCGTCGTGGCCGGAGACACGGCGATCGCCCTCGGATCGCGATTCGTCTACGGGCTCGACGTCGCCACCGGTAAGCTCACCTGGCAGATCGGCCGCAACGGCGGCTCCACGCTCGCGACACCGGCGGTCGCCGACGTGGGTGGGAAGTGGATCCTCCTGTTCACCCAGGGAGGGACCGCGAAGCTGTCGGCGCTCGTCGCCTACGAGCTGCCGACGGGCTCCGACCAGCCGTTGCCGACGTTCCTGTGGCAGGTCCCGCTGAACGACCGCTCGACGACCGGGGTCTCGGTCGACGGCGACACGGCGTTCACCGCCGACATCGGCGGGGACGTCACCGCGGTGCACATCTCGACCGACGTCCTGCACGTCGACGTGAAGCGGGACCTCGTGCTGTGGGACGCGGTCGTCCAGGGGGTCGTCCCCACCCCGCCGGCCGTCGCTGGCGGCAAGGTCCTCGTGGCCTCCCGCAACCGGACCACCGGCGCCATCGAGGTCGACGCCATCGACGAGTCGAGCCACCGCATCGTCTGGCGCAAGTCCGACGCGGCGGCCAGCTCCACGTCCGCGATCACCATCGACGGGGAACGCGTGATCGTCGGGTTCGGTGAGACGAGCGGCGCGGGGGTCCTGTTCGCCCTCAATCTGAGGGACGGCCTCGCCGAGTGGAGCACGCGGTTCGCGAGCCCCTTCCTGCCGTTCACGAACGTCCCCGTGTCGGACGGGTTCGCGCTCGCCCTCGGGAACCGCATCGGCCTGGAGGCCGGCCTGTACCGCGTCCGGGTGGACAACGGCGCCCGGGTGAGCGTGTGGTCCTACGGGTCGGGCGGTCTGTGGAGCTACGAGTTCGACATCTCGGGGGTGTTCGCCTCGCCGGTCGTCGTGGGGGACTCGGTGGTGGTGGGGTTCGACGACGGGCGGATCGTCGCGATCGACGCGACGACCGGGGTCCTGGTGTGGCGCGCCGACGCCGGAACCGGCGCAGTGCACGGCCTGGCCGCCGCCGGCGGCGTGGTCGTCGCCTCCGTCGGAGCCCGGACCGGCGGGCTGTTCGCCTACGAACACGACCCCGACGCTACGGCGCTGGCCGAGGTGTCACCGTCCAAGCCGAACTGGACCCGCATGCTGGGCGGCTACGCGATCGCGTTCGCGGGCGTCGGCGCCCTCGCGGTGCTGATCGGGTTCCTCCTGCGTCCCCGCGGGGCCGGGCGTCCGACGCCGCAGACGGACGGGACGGCCGAGGAGGCCGAGGAACCGCCGACCGAGGAGGAACCGGCGTGACCAACCGCAGGAAGCGTCCGGGCTCCGGGTCCGGATCCGGCGACCAGCGCGGTCGACAGGGGTCCCCCCCGGGGTCCGGATCGAAGCCGGGCTCGTCGTCCGGACGCCGCGAGCCCCGCATCGGACGGCGAACCCTCCCCGAGGACGCCGCGGCGACCACCCCGAAGCCATCGGGCGCGAAGGGGGGCACCTCCGCGCCGGACCCCAAGCCGGCCGCGGAGCGGGGCGACGGCGCCGCCCGGACGACGCCGCCCGCCGGCCTCCGGTCCGCCCGCTCGACGTCGTCGCGCCCGGGCACGAAACGGCCCGGCACGGCGCCGGCGGAGCGCTCCTCCCGCGGGGGCGCTGCCCCGGCCCGCCGCCAGAGCGGCCTCCTCTCGGCGTTCCGGCAGCCCAGCGTCTATCCCAAGCTCGGTGAGACGTTCGCGGCCGGAGGCCGCGCGGTGCTGCGCTCGCCCGCGCTCGTGATCGGCGGCATGGTGCTCGTGCTGGTCCTGTGGTTCGTCCTGCTGGCCATCGGCCTCGACCACGTCCCGAGCTACGCACAGCTCCTGCTGGCGGTGCCGCCCCTCAGCTCGTTCTTCGACCTCAACCTGGCCTACAGCATCACGGGCCTCGACTACGCGTGGATCGTTCTGGTGATCGGGATGACCGTCGTTCGCGCTGCGATCTTCGCGGTCATCACCAGCCTCGTGGTGGAACGGCTCGACGCCGGCCGGGCCTCGATGGCCGGCGTCCGGCGGGGCGTCCGGTTCATCCCCGCGTTCATCGGCATCTACTTCGTGAACGTCGCCCTGATCTTCGCGCCGCAGGTCTTCTCGCCGATCCTGGGCAGCACGATCGGCGGCCTGCTGTTCTTCGCGGCCCTGGTGGGCGGCGTGCACTTCCTGTCGTTCGCCTCGATCATCGTGGTCCGCGACGGCACGAACGCCCGCACCGCCCTCGGGACGTCGATGCGCGCGGCGCGGCTGCCCGGCTCGCGGCACGTCGGCATGGTGCTGCTCTACTTCACCCTGGTGTTCCTCGCGCCGGCATTCGTGCCGATGAGCTCGGCGTTCACCATCAACCCCTCGCTCTCCACCTGGGGCCTGATCCTGGGCGTCAGCCTGTTCAACCTCGTCGTGATCGCGGGGTTCGCCTACCGCTACGGCGTCATCGAGGAGGACGTGCCGCCGCCGGCCCCGCGCCGGGACCGCCAGCCCCTGTTCGGCGCCCGCCGCCGATAGCAGCCGCGGCTCGGTTCGGTACACTCGGGCCACGGCTCGACGAGCCGAATACGCACGTCCGGGGACCGATTCCGGGGTCCCGGCGACGGCAGTCACCGATTCGATCGGGCGGCGGCCGGCCGGGCCGGGACGGGATGAACCGGCGGAGGGAACGAACCGAAAGGAGCACCACCATGCCGGTCGCGACGCGACGCGAGCTGCTGGAGGCCGGGGTCCACTTCGGACACCAGACCCGGCGTTGGAACCCGAAGATGTCCCGGTTCCTGTACGGGGAGCGCTCGGGTATCTACATCATCGACCTCGAGAAGACCCTGTCCGGACTCCAGGAGGCGTACGAGTTCGTCAAAGAGCTCGGCCGCCGCGAGGGCGTCGTGCTGTTCGTGGGCACGAAGAAGCAGGCCCAGGACGTGGTCGCGGACCAGGCCGGCCGGGTGGGGATGCCCTTCGTCAACACCCGGTGGCTGGGCGGCATGCTGACGAACTTCCAGACGATCTCCGGGCGTCTCGCCCGGCTTCGCGAGCTGCGCGAGATGGAGCGCTCCGGCGCGTTCGAGTACCTCCCGAAGAAGGAGGTCATCCGCCTGCGCACGGAGAAGGAGAAGCTCGAACGGAACCTCGGCGGCATCCAGGACCTGGAGCGCCTGCCCGACGCCATCTTCGTGATCGACACGAAGAAGGAGCACATCGCGGTCACCGAGGCCCGCAAGCTGGGTCTGCCGATCATCGCGATCGTCGATACGAACTGCGACCCCGACGAGGTCGACTACATCATCCCGGGCAACGACGACGCGATCCGATCGGTGTCGCTGATCAGCAGGGTGCTGGCCGACGCCCTCGAGGAGGGCCGCGGCGAGGGCTGGGAGGAGTTCGCAACGCGTTCCGCCGGGCGCTCCGCGAGCGGGAACGGCGACGCCGCGTACACCGGCCCGATGACATTCGAGCCGGACGAGCCCGCTCCGGCCGCCCAGGTGTTCGAGCCCGACCAGCCGGTCGGCCAGGACGCGGCGGCCACACTCGAGGCTCCGGCCGCCTCCGCCACCGCGTCGGAGCCACCGTCTGCCCCGGCCGCGCCCGTTCCCGACGAGCCCGTCGCGGCGCGCGATACGGACGAGGTCACGCCGGAGGCGTGACGCTGGACCGGGCACCGGACGGACCGCGCGGATGACGGGCGACGACCGGAACGACGACGACCGGAACGACGACGACCGGAACGACGACGACCGGAACGACGACGACGACGAAACGAGCGTGAACGACGAGATGGCAACCGAGACGAACATCAGCGCCGCCCAGGTGAAGGAGCTCCGCGAGGCCACCGGCGCCGGGATGATGGACTGCAAGCGGGCCCTCCAGGAGACGCGTGGAGACATGGAGAAGGCCACGGAGTGGCTTCGCCAGAAGGGCCTGGCGAGCGTCGGCAAGCGCGCCGGCCGCGAGGCCAACGAGGGCCGCATCGAGTCCTACATCCACTTCAACGCCAGGGTGGGCGTCCTGGTCGAGGTGAACAGTGAGACCGACTTCGTGGCGAACACCGACGAGTTCAAGCGGCTCGCCAAGGACGTCGCGCTGCACGTCGCGAGCGCCAACCCGAGGTGGCTGTCACGCGACGACGTCCCGGCCGACGTCGTGGACGCCGAGCGACGGGTGTACGAGGGCCAGGCCAAGGAGCAGGGCCGCCCCGACAACGTCCTCGACAGGATCGTTGAGGGTAAGCTCGGCGCGTTCTACAAGGAGCACGTGCTGCTCGACCAGCCGTTCGTCAAGGACGACAAGGTCACGATCTCGCAGCTCGTGGACGAGACGTCGGCGAAAGTCGGCGAGAAGCTGGCGGTCCGAAGGTTCGCCCGGTTCGAGCTGGGCAAGGAGGCCGAGTGACCAACGCACGCCGATCCGAGGTCGCGCGCCCGTGACGGAGTCGCCGGAGACCGCGGTCGACGCCCTCGGCACGCTCGCCTACCGGCGGGTGCTGCTCAAGCTCTCCGGCGACGCCTTCTCCCCGGGCGACCCGCCGTTCGGCATCTCCTCGGTGGCCACCGAGCACCTCGCCGAGCAGCTGGTCGAGGTCACCTCGATGGGCGTGCAGATGGCCGTCGTCGTCGGCGGCGGGAACATCTGGCGGGGCCGGCAGGCGCCGAACATGGACCGCCAACGGGCCGACTACATCGGAATGCTCGCCACCGTGATGAACGCGCTGGCGCTCCAGGATGCCCTGGAACGGGCCGGCCTGCCGACGCGCGTGCAGACCGCGATCCAGATGGCCCAGATCGCCGAGCCCTACGTCCCACTTCGGGCGATCCGCCACTTGGAGAAGGGGCGCGTGGTGATCTTCGCAGCCGGGCTCGGGGTGCCGTTCTTCTCGACGGACACCACGGCGGCACAGCGGGCGCTCGAGATCTCGGCCGAGGCGATCCTGAAGGGAACCAAGGTCGACGGCGTGTACGACGCCGACCCCGCGCGGAACCCGGATGCGCACAAGTTCGAGACGATCGAGTACACCGAGGTCCTCACGCGGGGCCTGCAGGTCATGGACGCCACGGCGATCTCGCTCTGCCGGGAGAACGCCCTCCCGATCATCGTGTTCGACTTCCGCAAGGAGGGGAACATCAAGCGCGCCCTCCAGGGCGAACCCATCGGGACACTCGTTCACGGAGCGGTCGCATGACCGGGGGAGGGAGGCGGCGTTGACCGTCGAGACGGCGCTCGAGGACGCGAGGAAGCGCATGCACGGCGCGATCGTGGTGCTCCAGGAGCAGCTCGGGGGCATCCGGACCGGCCGGGCCACCCCGGCGCTGCTGTCGCGTCTGTCGTTCGAGTACTACGGGACGCAGCAGCCGCTCAAGGACATGGCCTCGATCTCGGTCCCCGAGCCACGGCTGTTGGTGATCCAGCCGTTCGACAAGGGCGCGATCGGCGCCATGGAGAAGTCGATCCAGTCCTCGGATCTCGGCCTGCAGCCCTCGAATGACGGCAACGTCATCCGGCTGTCGTTCCCCCCGCTCACGGAGGAGCGCCGCAGGGAGCTGATCAAGGTCGTGCGGGAGCGCGCGGAGGAGGCCCGGGTGGCCGTGCGCAACGTCCGGCGACACAGCAAGGAAGAGCTGGAAAGGCTTGAGCACGACCATTCCATCTCGGAAGATGACCTCCATCGTTCCGAGAAGGAGCTGCAGAAGCTCACCGACCAGTTCGTGGCGGAGGTCGACGAGATCCTCGGCCACAAGGAGAAGGAACTCCTGGAGGTTTGAACCGAGTGCCTGACGACGAGGGACAGGAGCGCCGGAGCGAGGACCTCTTCGAGGACCTCGACAAGTTCTTCGCCCCGATCCAGGACGTCGACTGGCCCGGAGAGGGTGAGGAGAGGCCACCCCCGGCGGGTCGAGAGCCCGCGGCCGCCGGAGGCGAGCCGGTCTCCCCGCAGCCGGACGCTTCGGCGGACATCTTCGACGACGACTTCGAATCCAGGGTCGCGTGGGAGGATCCGCCCGCTCCCGCGCCCTCCGAGACCGAGTGGGGGTCGGCCGGCGCGGTCGAGCAGCACGATCCCGCGCCGCTCGCCGGGCCGGACTCCACGGCCGACGACGTGTTCGGGTCGGAGCCCGCGGCGCCGGAGGAGGATGATCTGCTGCCTGCCGGATGGGCGAGCGGCCTCGACGAGGGCATCGACCTGGACCTCGACGTCCCGGCGGCGGACGCCGCCGCGGCCGCGCCGGGTTCGGCAAGCGGTGAGCGGTTCCTGGGTGAGCCGACCGCGGAGATGACGGGCGAGGACTGGGCCGAGCTGCAGATGGTCCCCGGAGACGAGGCCCCGCTCCCGGGGGCGGAGGCCACCTCGGAGCCCTACTCGTACATGGAGCGGTTCCTCCCGGACGAGGAGGAGATGGGCGTGCCGGAGTTCGGCTACGGGCCGGATCCGGGTGCCGGGGCCACGCCCTCGGGGGGTACGACGGGCATGGACTGGGACGAACCGGTGACGCCAGTCGTGGGGACGCCGCCGGCCGGCGGAGCGGCGGCCATCGACTGGGCCGAATCCGAGACCGGGGGCGCCGACCCGGCCTCGCTGGAGGACTCCGGCCCGATCTCCATCGACGACCTTCGCAAGGCCCCGGACGAGTACCGCGACCTCCCCGGGCCCGCCCCGGAGGAGCCCGAGGTCTCTCCCGCGGCGCTCGCGGCGGCCTCCGGAACGGGTGACGAGCCCGAGCCCGGGGACCTCGACGCCGCGGCCGAGCACTTCGCCGAGTCGATCCGCCAGGAGGAGCCCTCCCTCGGTCTCGACGAGGGTCCGGCCGATGATCCGTTCGCCGCCGGCGCAGCGGTCGCGGCCGGCCCCGCCGCCGACGGCGAGGACCTGTTCGGAGCCCCGGTGCACCGCGAGCCGTACTCCGAGCACCCCGAGCCGCTCGAGTTCCCGGACGAGGCCGAGGGATCGGCCGGGGAGGACGAGCTGCTGTCGTTCGGCGAACCCGACGGCCCCCGCACGGTCAAGGTCAGCGCGGCGGAGGACGCCGGCCCGAGCTGGCAGGAGCCCACCTCGGTCGAGGTGCCCGTGGAGGGCGAGCAGGAGCCGCCCCGGCCCAGCCGCAACCTGTCCGCGGCGATCGTCACCGGCGTCGTCCTCGGCGTGGTCGCTCTGCTCGCGCTGTGGGCGGGCAAGGTGTTCTTCGGCGTCGTCGCGGGGGCGGTCGTGCTGCTCGCGCAGCTGGAGCTGTACACGGCGATCCGCAAGCGCGGCTACCAGCCGGCGGTCCCACTCGGGCTCGTCGTCGGCGGTCTGATCTGCGCCGGCGGCTACACGAGGGGCGAGGCCGGGATCCTGGCGATGACGCTGGTCGGGACGCTGTTCATCCCGCTGTGGTACATGGCCACGCCGGCCCGCCAGCGCAGGAACGTCGTCGCCAACATGGGGGTCACGATGTTCGGCATCCTGGCGGTGCCGTTCCTGGGGGGCTTCGCGCTGGCGATCATCCACGAGGCGTCCCGTGCGTTCACGATCATGGTGCTGGCGCTGGCGTTCGGGTTCGACATCGTCGCCTACGCGATCGGGACGCTCACCGGAAGCAAGCCGCTCGCGCCCACGATCAGCCCGAACAAGACCCGCGAGGGCGTCTACGGCGGGTTCCTGGTGCTCGCCGTGCTGGGGTTCGTCGCCCTCGGGAACATCGACCCGCTCACGTCCGTGTGGCAGGGCTTGATCGTGGGCATCGCGGCCGCGGCCGCGGCGACGGTGGGCGATCTGGCCGAGTCGCTCGCCAAACGCGACCTGGGCGTGAAGGACATGGGCACGATCTTCCCCGGCCACGGCGGGGCGCTCGACCGGATCGACTCGGTGCTGTTCGTGGCGCCGGTCGTGTACTACGTGGTCAAGCTCCTGCTGTCGTAGCGCCGCCGCCCGCCCACGGCACCCGCATCCCTGAGGTGTTCCTGAACGCCGGCGAGGCCGTTCCTAAGAAATGACCGCCATCTGGCCCTGAGAGTCCGCTGCAACGGGCACGACCGGGGTACGCTGGGACGCATGCGATCGCTCGCGATCCTCGGCTCCACCGGGTCGATCGGCACCCAGGCCCTGGATGTCGTCCGGCGCAACCCGGACCGGTTCCGCGTTCTCGGGCTCGCCGCCTCGACCAGCCACGAGCTGCTCGTCGGGCAGATCCGGGAATTCCTTCCGCCGGTCGTCGCGGTCGCCGACGCGGAGTCCGCGTCCGAGCTCCGACAGAAGCTGGCTGGGCTCCGGGCCGTGGAGATCCTGGCCGGACCGGATGCCGCCGAGACCCTCGCCCGCGAGTCCGAGGCCGACATGGTGCTGAACGCCATGGTCGGCGCCGCCGGGCTGGGGCCGACGCTCGCCGCCCTGCAGTCTGGGAAGTTCCTGGCCCTCGCCAACAAGGAGTCGCTCATCGTCGGGGGGGAGCTCGTCACGGACCTCGTGAAGGGCGAGCCCGAACGCCTGATCCCCGTGGACTCGGAGCACGCCGCCCTCGCCCAGTGCCTTCGCGGCGAGCGGCGGGAGGACCTCCGGCGGGTGGTCATCACCGGCTCCGGAGGTCCGTTCCGGGGCTGGACCCGGGCGGAGCTCGCGAAGGCGAGCGTGAAGGAGGCCCTCGCCCACCCCACGTGGTCGATGGGCCCGAAGATCACGATCGACTCCGCCACGCTGATGAACAAGGGTCTCGAGGTCATCGAGGCGCACTACCTGTTCGATCTGCCGTACCCCGCGATCGACGTCGTGATCCACAGCGAGTCGATCGTGCACGGGCTGGCGGAGTTCGCCGACGGCTCGATGATCGCGCAGTTGGCCGCGCCGGACATGCGCCTGCCGATCCAGCTCGCGCTGGCCTGGCCGGAGCGCCTTGCTTCGGGGATCCGGCCCCTCCGGCTCGCCGACCCGGAGGGGCCGCTGCGGCTGACCTTCGAGCCGGTCGACCGCGAGGCGTTCCCCGCGCTCGACCTGGCCTATGCGGTCGGGCGCCGGGGTTCGACGTTCCCCGCGGTGATGAACGCGGCCAACGAGGTGGCCGTGATGGCGTTCCTGGACGGGCGCGTCCAGCTGACCCGGATCGGCGAGGTCGTGGCCGCGGTGGTCGACGAGCACGAGGCGGCGCCGGTCGTGTCGCTCGTCAGCCTGGAGCGCGCGGACGCCTGGGCCCGCCGGCGGGCCACCGAGCTGCTCGCCGAGCGGACGGCCTGACGGAAGGGACGGAAGGGCTCCGCTGATGTCGGGCACCATCGGGATCGTCATCTTCGTCGTCTCCATCCTCCTCGTGATCCTCATCCACGAGGCGGCCCACTTCGGGGTGGCGAAGGCGTTCGGGATCAGGGTGGAGGAGTTCTTCGTCGGGTTCGGCCCCCGGCTGTTCTCGCGGCGGCGGGGCGAGACCGAGTACGGCGTGAAGGCGTTCCCGCTGGGCGGCTACGTGAAGATCGCCGGGATGAACCCGTACGAGGAGATCAGCCCCGAGGACTACCCGCGCACGTACGGGGCCCGCCCCCCGTACCAGCGGGCCGCGGTCATCGTGGCCGGTCCCATCACGCACTTCGTGATCGCGTTCATCCTGTTCGCGATCTTCTTCGCGTTCTACGGGCAGCCCACCGCCGTCGCGGCGAAGATCGGCGGGGTGGCGAAGACGGTGGCGGGCCAGCCCGCGCCGGCCCGGATCGCCGGCCTCCGGGCCGGTGACGAGATCGTGTCGGTGGACGGGGTCCCCCGCGCGACCGAGGACCAGTTCCTCCAGGCGATCCGCAGGCACCCCGGCGAGCCCGTCCGGCTGGTGATCGACCGGGACGGCAGGCGCATCGTGGTCACGGTGACCCCGGCGAAGGACAGCAAGGGTCAGGGCAAGATCGGCGTCCTCGTGGAGTCGGGGACAGTCCTGTCGACCAACAAGAAGGGGGTCCTCGGCTCGATCGTCGCGGGCGGTGCCCAGATCGGCGAGGTGACCAAGCAGACCGTCCTGTCTCTCGGCAGGGTGTTCGGGCCGCAGGGGGTCGGGCGGATGTTCAACCTCATCTTCGGCAACGCCCAGCGCAACACGGGCGACGCGGTCGGGTCGATCGGCGTGGCGAGCGCCGCGGGGCAGATCACGCAGGCGTTCGGGTTCGGGCCGCTGATCTTCCTGCTGGCCGGGGTGAACGTGTTCGTCGGCATCCTCAACCTGCTCCCGCTGCCGCCGTTCGACGGCGGGCACCTGGCCGTGGTGGCCTGGGAGAAGATCCGGGGGCGGAAGGTCGACGCCCGCAAGCTGGTCCCGCTCACGATGGTCGTGGTGGTGTTCCTCATGGTGTGGTTCGTGGGGATCACGTACCTCGACATCTTCAAGCCCGTCCACGTGGTCCCGTAGTCGCGTTCGCACTGGTCGAACGGGGTCGTTCCCGACACAACAACTCCACACGCCCGGTGAGGCGCCTCCACGGGTCACGACTACGATGAGCGGGTGGAGAGCGCACGGACCGTCCTCGTCGTGGATGACGAGGAGGCCATCGCCGAGGCCGTCCAGGCCCGACTCGCGAGCGAGGGGTTCCGGGTGGTCGTCGCGGCCGACGGCCCCCAGGCCATCGAGAAGCACCGCACCGAGCATCCCGATCTCGTGGTGCTCGACCTCATGCTGCCCGGGATGGACGGCCTGGAGGTGTGCCGGGAGATCCAGCGTGACGAATGGGTGCCGGTGCTGATGCTCACCGCGCGCACCGAGGAGGCCGACAAGGTCGCCGGGTTCGCGGTCGGGGCCGACGACTACCTCACGAAGCCGTTCTCGCTCCGCGAACTGGTGGTGCGGGTCAAAGCCATCCTCCGGCGCAAGGAGCGCATGCAGCAGGCGGCGGCGCACGCACCGTTGCAGCGCGGCGGGCTGATGATCGATCCCGCCCGGCGCCGCGTGGACGTCGACGGCGAGGAGGTCGCGCTCACGCCCCTCGAGTTCGAGATCCTGTTCGCCCTCGCCCGCGATCCGGGGGTCGTCTTCGCCAGAGAGCAGCTCATGGAGCGGGTCTGGGGGTACCGCGACTTCGCCGGCGGCCGGGTGGTCGACTCCCACGTGGCGCGGATCCGACGCAAGCTCGGCGAGGACGGGAACGAGCCGCGGTTCATCCGGACCGTCCACGGCGTGGGGTATGCCTTCCGCGAGGGGAACGGCCGGTGAACCTCGTCCAGCCTGCGTCGTCCGACGCGCACGGCCGCCGGCGGCGGTTCCTCGAGCGTTTCACCAGCATCCGGGCCAAGCTGGGGTTCGTCATCGTGTTCGCCGTCGGCATGACGGTGCTCCTCACCTCCCTGCTCGTCGGGTACGCGCTGCGCGGTTCCTCGCACGACGCGCGAGCGCTGGCGCTCATCGACGCGGCCCGTCACGCCGCGTCCGACCCGTCGTACCGGCCGCCCGGAGGCGTCACGATCCTGCGCCGCGGCGCCGGCGGGGCCTGGGACGTCCGGCCGCCGATCACGCTGCCCGTCCGGAACGACCGTCGGTTCCACGTCGGGACCGCGCGAGGCTTCGACGTGGCGTCGCTTCCCGCGTACGACCGGGCGGGGAGGTGGGTCGGGACGGTCTACGCGATCCGGCGAGTGCCGAGCACGTCGTGGCTCGCCCGCATCGGGGACACGTTCGGGTTGCTCCGCCGGTACTGGTGGCAGCTGCTGCTCGGCGGCGCGATCGCCGCGGCCCTGGCGCTCGCCATGGTGCGCCTGTTGTCGCTCGGGCTCACCCGGCCGCTGCGGGAGATGGCCCGTGCCGCCGGCACGATGGCCCGGGGCGACTACGGCACCCGTGTCTCGACCGACTCGACCGACGAAGTCGGCAAGCTGGCCTCGGCCTTCAACCGCATGGCGTCCGAGCTCGAACAGGTCGAACGCCTCCGACGCGAGCTCGTCGCCAACGTGTCGCACGAGCTGAAGACGCCGATCTCCGCGCTTCGTGCGCACCTCGAGAACCTCCTCGACGGCGTGGAGCGACCCGATCCCGAGACGCTGCAGATCATGCTCCAGCAGTCCGAACGACTCTCCCGGCTCGTGGAGCAGCTGCTCGACCTGTCGCGGCTCGAGTCCGGGGACGTACCGATGGACCGGCAGCCGATGTCGCTGGCCCCGCTGGTCGACCAGGTCGTGAGCGAGGTGGAGGTCGCGGCCTCCGGCCGGAACGCCCGCGTGCCCCGGCCACGGAACCTCGTCCACGGCGACCTCCCCCGGGTCATGGCGGACCCCGAACGGGTCCACCAGGTGCTCTACAACCTCCTCGACAACGCGGTTCGGTTCTGCCCGCCCGACGGATCGGTGTGGGTGACGGCCGTCGTGGCCGGGGACCGCTGCGAGGTCACGGTGGCCGACACCGGGCCCGGCATCCCCGCGGAACACCTGCCCTTCGTGTTCGAGCGGTTCTACCGGGCCGACGCCGCCCGGGCCCGCGGCTCGGCGGGGGGCGGAGGAACCGGCATCGGGCTCGCCATCGTGCGCTCCATCGTCGAGGCGCACGGCGGCACCGTGCGAGCCGAGAGCGAGCTGGGGCGGGGGAGCACGTTCACGTTCGACCTTCCGCTCGCCGGGGTGCCGGCGGGCATCGCCTGGGCTCCCGGGGAGCCCGGCACGACCGCATCCGAACCCCCGACCCCCGCGGCGCCCCGCCCGGCGGTCGGGGCCACCGCAACCAGGGGAGGACGCCAGTGAAGTCGGAGACCCGGACGTTCGAGACCACGCCCGCCGAGCGGTTCGCCTGGATCGATCTCACCGACGAGCTCAGGCGGGCGGTGAAGGACTCCGGCGTCACCGACGGCATGGCGGTGGCGTTCTGCCGCCACACGACCTGCGCGCTCATCATCAACGAGTGGGAGGACGGCGCGATGGCCGACTTCCGGGCGCGGCTCGAGGCGCTCGTCCCCGAGGGCATCTACTACGCGCACGACGACCTGGAGCGGCGAACGCAGAACCTCCAGGAGTCGCACGAGCGCCAGAACGGCCACGCCCACGTCAAGCTGATGCTGCTCGGCGCCACGTCGCACTCGATCCCCGTGGCCGCCGGTGAGCCGATGCTCGGGCGATGGCAGCGCCTGATGCTCGTGGAGCTCGACGAACCGAAGGAACGCGAGGTCGTGTTCCACGTGTTCGGCGGGTAGGCGGTGCCCGCCGTTCGTAGACTGGACGTGACGATGCCCTTCGAACGACGCAAGTCCCGGCAGGTCAAGGTGGGGTGGGTCGAGATCGGTGGGGCCGCGCCGGTGCGCGTGCAGTCGATGACCACCACCAAGACCCACGACGTCAACGCCACCCTCCAGCAGATCGCCTCGCTGGTGGCGACCGGCGTGGATATCGTTCGCGTCGCGGTTCCCCACTGGGAGGACGCCGAGGCGCTGAAGGCCATCGCGGCCCACTCGACCGTCCCGGTCATCGCCGACATCCACTTCCAGTGGAAGTACGCCATGGCGGCGCTCGAGGCGGGCATCCACGGGCTCCGCATCAACCCCGGGAACATCAAGTTCCCGGACAAGGTCCGCCTGATCGCCCGCGAGGCCAAGGCCCATGGCGTGCCGATCCGCATCGGCGTGAACGCCGGCTCGCTGGAACCCTCGCTCCTGGCGAAGCACGGCCGTCCGACGCCGGAGGCGCTCGTGGAGAGCGCGCTCACCGAGATCCACCTGCTCGAGGACGAGCACTTCACCGACATCAAGATCTCCGTCAAGCACTCCAACGTGCGCGAGATGATCGATGCCTACCGCATGCTGGCCGAGGCGTGCGACTACCCGCTGCACCTCGGCGTCACGGAGGCCGGGCCGATGCCGTCGGGCGGCGTGAAGTCCGCGGTGGGGATCGGCACCCTGCTCGCCGAAGGCATCGGGGACACGATCCGCGTCTCGCTCACGGACGACCCCGTCGAGGAGGTCAAGGTGGGCAACTGGATCCTCCAGTCGCTCGGCCTGAAGAAGCGCGGCCTCGACCTCGTGGCCTGCCCGTCGTGCGGCCGGGCCGAGGTCGACGTGCTCGGCCTGACCAAGCGGGTGAACGAGGGCCTCGAGCGCTCGGGGCTGAAGGCGCCGATCCGCGTCGCCGTGATGGGCTGCGTGGTGAACGGCCCCGGCGAGGCCCGCGAGGCCGATCTCGGCGTCGCCGCCGGCAAGGGCTACGGGCAACTGATCGTGAACGGCGAGGTCCAGGCCCGCCGGATCCCCGAGGCGGCGATCGTGGACGTCCTCGTCTCCGAGGCCCGCAGGATGGCGGACGAACGCGCCGCCGAGGCCGACGCGGCCCCCGAATCCGCGGCCGCCGCGGCGTCCGCCGAGTAGCCGTACCATACCGACCCGCCGAGGAGACCGGCCTCGGCCGCTATCCTTGCGTGCCCATGCGCCTGTCGAAGCTGTTCGCGCGCACCCTGCGGGAGGCCCCGGCGGAGGCCGAGGTGGCCTCGCACGTGCTGCTGATCCGGGCCGCCTTCATCCGGAAGGTCGCGGCCGGGATCTACATCATGTTGCCGCTCGGCTGGCGGACCTTGCGCAGGATCGAGGCCATCATCCGGGAGGAGATGGACGCGGCCGGCGCCCAGGAGATCAGGATGCCGATCCCGATCCCGTCCGAGCCCTGGAAGCAGACCGGTCGGTGGGAGACGTACGGCGACCTGATGTTCAAGGTCACCGACCGGCACGGCCGGGAGATGGGGCTCGGGCCCACCCACGAGGAGGTGGTGACGCCGCTCGTGGCGCAGGAGTTCGGCTCGTACCGCGACCTCCCGGTGAACCTGTACCAGATCGAATGGAAGTACCGTGACGAGTTCCGGCCTCGGTTCGGCCTGCTGCGGGGGCGAGAGTTCCTCATGAAGGACGCGTACTCGTTCGACCGGGACTCAGACGGCATGAGGGCCTCATACGACGTGATGATGGCCGCGTACCGGACGATCCACGACCGGTGCGGGCTCGAGTACCGCGTCGTCGAGGCCGACCCCGGGCAGATCGGCGGCGAGGTCAACCACGAGTTCATCGCGGCGGCCGACGTCGGAGAGGACTGGTTCCTGTACTGCCCGAACTGCGAGTACGCGGCCGACGTCGAGGCGGCGGTCGTCGTGGCACCCGACGCCGCCCCGCCCGGCGCGGACCCGGAACCGCTCACCGAGGTCGAGACGCCCGGAGCGTCGACGATCGAGTCCGTGTCGACGTTCCTGGGCCGGCCGCCGACCGAGATGCTGAAGACGATGCTGTTCGACGCGGGGGGCCGAACGCTGGCCGTACTGATCCGGGGCGACCGCGAGGTGAACGTGGAGAAGGTCGGCCGGGCCATGTGGCCGGTCCCCATCGAGCTCATGGACGAGCCGACGGTCGTGAAGCGGGGGTACGCGATGGGATTCGTCGGACCCCAGGTCATGGGCCAGGACGTCTCCGTGCTGGCCGACCACTCGGTGCGCGGGGGTACCAACTGGGTGACCGGCGCCAACCGTCCCGACGCCCACGTCACCGGCGCCAACGAGGGTCGTGACTTCCGCATCGACCGCTGGGAGGACCTCTCGCAGGCCCGGGAGGGCGACCCCTGCCCGAACGGCGACGGCACCCTCGTGCAGAGCCGCGGGATCGTCGCGTCGCACATCTACCAGCTGGGGACGCGGTACTCGACGGCGCTGGGATCGACGTTCCTCGACGAGGACGGATCGCAGCGTCATTACGAGATGGGGTGCTATGGCATCGGGCTCACCCGCATCGTCGCCGCGGCGGCCGAACAGCACCACGACGCCGCCGGCCTGATGTGGCCGAAGGCCATCGCACCCTACGAGGTCGTCGTGGTCCCGACGAACATGGACCAGCCCGCCGTCGTGGAGGCCGCCGAGCGGATCTACGAGGACCTGCTGGCCCAGGGGTGTGAAGCCGTGCTGGACGATCGCGACGACCGCGCCGGCGTGAAGCTCAACGACGCCGACCTGATCGGCTACCCGGTTCAGGTGGTGATCGGCAAGCGGGGCATCGAGTCGGGCCGGGCCGACCTCAAGCTGCGCGCCGCCGGCGAGCGCTCCCAGGCCCACCTCGGCGACGCGGCCGGTGCCGCTGCGCGTCTGCTTGCCTCGGCGCCGTAACGGACCCCCTCCCGGCGGTGACACCGTGATCGGCATGCGCGAACGACTCGCATCCTGGAAGCGCGCGGAAGGCTACCCTGCGTGCGAGCCGACCCCGTGGAATCCCGGGCCCGGACGCGCTCAGGCCGGCTCGACGGGCTGGCGGATCGCTGTGCGGAGACGCTCGGGCCGGGTGCGGCGGGGGTCGCCCAGGTAGATCTCGTGATGCCGGCCGCGCGGCCGGAGTCCCTGGTCCCCGATGAACGACAGCAGGCGCCGGATCGTGGGCGCCTCCGCCTCGTATGGCCCGACGTGCATGATCTGCGCCGCACGGCCCTCGATGAGCGTGTCGAGGCGCATCCGCGACAGGCCCGGCAGCGTCCGCCGCTGCCGGGCCTGCGACGCGGCAGTCGCGAACCCGGCCGCATCCAGCCAGTCGGGCTGCACGATGAACGCGGTCCACCGCCACCGCGCCGGCGGGGCGTCGAGGAGCTCGCCCTCGTCGGTCCACCACAGCGTCTCGAGCGGATTCACCCCGGGCGGCTCCTCGCCGAGGTCCTTGGCCGAGAAGTGCACCGTGTAGGAGACCGCGAACAGCGCCTCGAGCGCGCGGGCGTACTCGGTCGCGGGTCCCTCGGGCTTCCCCTCGCCGTCGACCATGAGGCAGGACAGGTCGGGAACGTCGACCAGGACGGGGCTCGCGGCGGGCGGTGAGTAGAGGTCGCCGAACCGGCGACGGATCTGGACGGTTCCCATGGGCATCTCCTTCCGACGACCCCTCAAGTGCACCGTCGCCGTGGCGCCGGCGCGAGGGTCCCTGGACCCGAGGCGCCCGGGCCGGTCGAGCGAGTTGCGCCGGACGCGGGGGAAGGCCACGCTGTCGTCCTCGGGTCGATGGGGGGTGGCGGCGTGGCGAAGCTGGGCGGTTGGCGAAAGATCGCGGGGGCCATGTGGGGTCCGCCCGACGACCCGCAGGTGTACGGGATCCTGGAGTTCGACGCGACGCCGCTGCTGGCCCTCATCGAACGCGGCCGCGCCGCCGGCTACCCGGTCACGCCGACGCACCTCGTCGGGCGCGCGGTGGCGAACGCGCTGAAGGACGTCCCGGACTTCAACGTCCGCATCAAGGGCTCGAAGGTCATCCCCCGCGACACCGTCGACGTGTTCTTCATCGCGGCGGTCGAGGGCGGCAGGGAGCTCTCGGGCGTGAAGGTCGACCGCGCCGACGAGAAGTCGGTGTTCGACGTGGCGAAGGAGCTCCGCGAGCGCGCCGCCCAGATGAAGCAGGGCGACGACAAGGAGTTCGCCAAGACCAAGAAGAACATCGCCCGCATGCCGCGCAGGATGCTCCGGCCGTCGATGAGGTTCTCCGCGTGGTTGACCAACGCGCACGACCGCGACGTGAAGGCGCTGGGGGTGAAGAAGCAGCCGTTCGGCTCGGCGATGATCACGTCCATCGGGATGTTCGGGATCCCCCAGGGGTTCGCGCCGCTGGCTCGGTTCTACGGGATGCCCCTGCTGGTGCTGGTGGGCGAGATCCAGGACAAGCCGATGGCGGTCGACGGCCAGGTCGTGATCCGGCCGGTCATCTCCCTCACGGCGACCATCGACCACCGCTACGCGGACGGCTGGCACATCAGTCAGCTGATCAAGCCGTTCCGGGCGTATCTGCAGGACCCGTCGGCGTTCGAACCCGACCCCGAGCCGCCCGCCGGTGCGCCGGTCGAGACGAACGCCGATGCGCAGACCGCGATCGGCGAACGGCTGGAGGGGGTTCCGCGGCCGGAGGAGCCGGCGTCGAACGGTGCCGACCCCGCCGGGTTGCCGGCCGAGCCGACCGCACCTACGCTCGGCGGGTGAGCGACAAGATCTCCGAGGACGTCCGCCGGTTCGCCGGGAGGCACTCCAACGGCCTCGACGCCGTCGTCCAGCGCATCGGTCTCGACACCTGGGACCTCCTGCTGATCGATGCGAGCGGCGACTGGACCCGTTGGGTCACGACCTCGAAGGAGTCGGCCGAGGCGGCTGCCGGGGAGCTCGGCGCCACCGTCCACGAGGGCTGGGACGCCGACGAGCTGGCCAAGCGCATGAACCGCCACGACGACTGGAACGAGCCCGGCGCGCACCGACGCGCCGTTTGAGTACCGGAGACCCCGCCTGCCGTGCGCGGCGGGTGCTTCCAGGGGGCGGACATGGCTCGTCGGGATACCCGCGGTCGTGTGAGGGCGCCCGCCAGGCTGGCGGGCGCAGTCTGCTTGGCCGTCCTCTCGCTCGTCGGATGCACCGCGAATCCCGGCCCCTCGCTCACTCTCCGCGATTCGCCGTCGCCGGGGGGAGGCTCCGCGCCCACGACGGACGCTTCCCCGACCCCGCGGGGGACCTCCGGTCCGACGACGGAAACGCCGTCGCCGAACTCGACCGGGGGCGTGGTGCCGGCCGACCTCGACGGGTTCGCCTCGATCGTGGCCCGGTCGGTGGTCGCCGTGGTCGTCTCGGGTCGGGTCGAGTTCGTGGACCGGGTCCTGACCGACGCCCACAGCTCGTCGACGTGCGTGCCCGTGCCGGCCATCAAGGTGCGACCTCGGGAGGAGTTGGGCACCGAGGGCGCCTACGTGCGACACGCCATCAGGTCGGCCCGAGCGCTGAAGAGCGTCGACGGCGTCGGCACCGCCCGCGGGCGGATGCAGCCTGGTGTCGAATGGCCGGGCGTGGATCACCCGTTCGTCGTGGACGTCATCATCGCGGTCGACTGTCCCCCCGAGTAACGCGGTCAGGGAGCTCGTCGTCCCGGAGCACACCCGGATCGGAACGAGCCACGGCCCGCGATCCGGGCTCCGTCGCCGGCCAATCGCCCGCAATGACCGCCCTGTTCGACTGTCCAACCCGGCGAACACGATGTGCAGTCGCTATACTGGGCGAGGAATCGAGTGCAAGTCCCGAAGTGGGCAGCCGCCCACTTTTTTTTCGGGAGGTGACAAGTGGACGTGGAGGCCATGCTGGGGCCCGTGGTGGAGTCCGCGGGGCTCGAGCTGGTGGAGGCCACGTTCATCCGGGAGCACCGGCGCAGGATCCTGCGGGTCACCGTGGACCGGGACGCGCCCGGCGGTGTCGACCTCGACACGATCGCCGAGGTCAGCGGCCGGATCTCCCGCCGGCTCGATCTGGAGGACGTCGTCTCGGGGCCGTACGACCTCGAGGTGAGCTCGCCCGGTGTGGAGCGGCCGTTGAAGCGGCCGCGGGAGTTCCAGCGCCACACCGGGGAGAAGGTGAAGGTCCGCTCGGTGGCGCCGGTGGACGGGTCGCGGACCCACACCGGCACGCTGGAGGCGGCCGACGAGGCGGGGATCGTGGTCCGCACCGAGGCCGGCGAGCGCCGGCTGGGGTACGAGGACGTGGCGTCCGCTCGAACGGTGTTCGAGTGGGGGCCGGCGGAACGGAGCGTGAAGAGGTGAACCAGGAACTGATCGGGGCGCTGCGGGAGCTCGCGCGGGAGAAGGGGATCCCGTTCGAGATGATCCTGTCCGGCCTCGAGGAGGCCATGGCCTCGGCGTACAAGTCGTGGCGACGCCAGCAGGACCCGGACCTCGACGAGGAGCTGTTCGGCACCCGGGCCATCATGGACCCGGAGACCGGCGACCTCCGCATCTGGGAACAGGAGCGCGACGAGGAGGGCAACGTGCTCTCCGAAAACGAGGTCGAGGTCACCGACGAGTTCAAGGGCCGCATCGGCGCGCAGACCGCCAAGCAGGTCATCTACCAGAAGCTCCGCGACGCGGAACGCGAGCTCACCTACGAGGAGTTCGCCGGCCGCGAGGGCGACGTGGTCACCGGGATCATCCAGCAGGACTCCCATCGGTACACGCTGCTCGACCTGGGCAAGGTCGAGGCGTTGCTCCCGCAGGCCGAACAGGTGCCATCCGAGATGTACCGCCACGGCGACCGGCTGACCGCGTACATCACCGAGGTCCGCCGGGGGACGAAGGGCCCGCAGATCGTCGTGTCCAGGACGCACCCCGGGCTGCTGAAGAAGATGTTCGAGCTCGAGGTCCCGGAGATCGAGGAGGGCATCGTCGAGATCAAGGCGGTGGCCCGCGAGCCAGGGCACCGATCGAAGATCGCGGTCTCGTCGAACGAGCCGGCCGTCGACCCCGTCGGTGCGTGCGTCGGCGCCAAGGGCTCGCGCGTGCGGATGGTCGTCAACCAGCTGAAGGGCGAGAAGATCGACGTGGTGCCGTGGTCGCCCGACGCCTCGCAGTTCGTCGCCAACGCTCTGCAGCCGGCCAAGGTCAAGGAGGTCCGGATCGACGCGGACACCCAGACCGCGATGGTGATCGTCCCCGACTACCAGCTGTCGCTCGCGATCGGCAAGGAGGGCCAGAACGCCCGCCTCGCCGCGCGTCTGACCGGGTGGCGGATCGACATCAAGAGCGAGACGCAGTTCGCGGAGGAGGGACGCCGGCCGGTCGCCTCGGCGGCCGCCGGGACCGGTGGCGACGCCGGCGAGGAGGCCACTGCGGAGGAGGTCGGGCAGCCGGAGGAGGCGGCCCCGGACCAGGACGCAGTCGAGGCGGACGCCGCGGAGCCCCAGGGCGAGGAGCCCGCCGCCGAGGCCGAAGCGGAGCCGGAGGCGGACGAGGCCGCCGCCGAGGCCGAGGCCGAGGAGCCCTCCGCCGAGGCCGAAGCGGAGCCCGAGGCCGAAGCGGAGCCCGAGGCGGGGAGCGACGTCCCCGCCGCCGACGGAGGCTCCGAGGAGGCCTGAGCCGTGGGCCCGCGGCCCCGGCGCGAGCCGGTTCGGACCTGCGTGGGCTGCCGGGCGACGGCCGGCAAGGCGGAGCTGATCCGGCTGGTCAGGACGCCGGAGGGGGTCCGGGTGGACCGGGACGGCCGGGCGCCGGGTCGCGGCGCGTACGTCCACGCCGACCCGGCCTGTTGGGACGCGGCGCTCCGCCGGGGGGCGCTGGCGAGGGCGCTGCGAACGGCCCTCTCCTCGGGGGAAGCAAGTACATTACGGGCGGACATCGAAGGAGCATGCACCACGTGAGGGTTCACGAACTCGCCAGGGAACTGAAGGTCCAGAGCAGGGACATCCTCGCCGCGCTCGAGGAGATGGGCATGAGCGGCCGGACCGCGTCGTCGTCGGTGCCCGACGAGGCCATCCCGCGCCTGCGGGCGTCCGGCGGGAAACCCGTCCCCGGAGCCAAGCCCAAGGCCCAGGCGGTCGAACCACTCCCGGAGCGCAAGCCGACCCCGGCGCCCGAGCCCGAGCCGGAGGCGCAGTCGGGCAACGCTCAGGTGGCCGAACCCGCCGCCGCGGCTCCGGCGCCGGCCCCCGCCGCCGCGCAGCCGGCCACGACGGCGACGCCGCCCCCCGCCGCCGCGCAGCCGGCAACGACGGCCGCCCCGACGCTGCCGCCGCTCAAGCTCACCCGCGGCGCGGCCGCGCAGGAGGTGGCCGACAAGACCGGCCGAAGTGCCGCCGACGTCGTAAAGACCCTGTTCACGATGGGGGAGATGGTCCCGGCGACGGCCTCGCTGTCGGACGAGGTCCTCGAGCTCCTCGCCCACGAGCTCGGCTACGAGGCCCAGATCGTCGCCCTGATCGGCGACGACGTGGAGGACGAGGGCGACGCGGAGGTCGACCAGTCACGACTCCGGCAGCGTCCGCCGGTCGTGACCGTCATGGGGCACGTCGACCACGGCAAGACGCTGCTGCTCGACGCCATCCGCAAGACCGACGTCGTCGGCCAGGAGCACGGCGGCATCACCCAGCACATCGGCGCCTACCAGGTGCACGTGCAGGACCGGGAGATCACGTTCATCGACACGCCGGGCCACGAGGCATTCACGGCCATGCGGGCCCGCGGTGCCGAGGTCACCGACATCGTCGTGCTCGTGGTGGCGGCCGACGACGGCGTGATGCCGCAGACGATCGAGGCGCTCAACCACGCCAAGGCGGCGGGGGTCCCGATCATCGTCGCCGTCAACAAGATCGACCGGGACGACGCCAACCCCACCCGGGTTCGCCAGCAGCTCACCGAGCAGGAGGTGATCCCGGCCGAGTACGGCGGCTCGAACGAGTTCATCGACGTCTCGGCGAAGACCGGCCAGGGGATCCAGGACCTGCTCACGACGATCCTGCTGGTGGCCGACATCGAGGACCTCAAGGCCGATCCGGACGCGACGCCGCGCGGCGCGGTCATCGAGGCGAACCTCGACAAGGGTCGCGGCCC
This sequence comes from uncultured Actinomycetes bacterium, assembly GCA_963772375.1. Taxonomy (GTDB): domain Bacteria; phylum Actinomycetota; class UBA4738; order UBA4738; family JACQTL01; genus DATBHM01. The sequence continues at coordinate 80,868 of CAVYXG010000004.1, read as the reverse complement.
CGTCGCCACCGTGCTCGTGATGCGCGGGACGCTCCGGCCGGGCGACGCGGTCGTGTCCGGCACGGCCTACGGCCGCGTGCGCGCGATGGTGGACGAGAACGGCCAGGCGGTCCACGACGCTGGCCCCGCCAAGCCGGTGCAGGTGCTCGGGTGGAGCCACGCGCCGGAGGCGGGCGACGACTTCAAGGGCGTCGACGACGAACGCGAGGCCCGACACGTCGCGGCCGAGCGGGAGGCCCGGACCCGCGCCGCCGAGCTCGTCGCATCCCGCCCGCCCAGCCTGATGGAACTCATGCAGATGGTCCGCGAGGGCGAGGTCAACGAGCTGAACCTCGTGATCAAGGCCGACGCGCAGGGCAACCTCGAGGCGCTGGCGCAGTCGCTCGACGAGCTCGCCACCGACGAGGTGAAGGTGAGCATCATCCACCGGGGTGTCGGTGGCATCACCGAGAACGACGTCCGGCTCGCCATGGCCTCGCAGGCCATCGTGATGGGCTACAACGTCCGACCGAACCCCGAGGCGGCCGCGCTCGCCGAGAAGGAGGGCGTCGAGCTGCGGCTGTTCCGGATCATCTACGAGGCCATCGACAGCATCAAGGCCGCGCTGTCCGGCATGCTCGCGCCCGAGGAGCGCGTGGTGGAGCTCGGCCGAGCCGAGGTCCGGGCGGTGTTCCGCGGCTCGCGCATGGGCGTCGCGGCCGGGTCCTACGTGCTGAGCGGCGTCATCCAGCGCGGCGCCCGGGCACGCTTGGTGCGCGACGGACGGATCGTGTGGGAGGGCCGCATCGACACGTTGCGCCGGTTCAAGGACGACGTGCGGGAGGTCGCCGAGGGGTTCGAGTGCGGGATCGGGCTCGAGAACTTCCAGGACATCCACGAGGGTGACGTGATCGAGGACTTCGAGGTCCGGGAGGTCCCGCGCTCCCTGTAGGAGCGACGCCGTGCTGGTGGCGGTGACGAGGTTCGATCTCCGGATCCCGGGGTGCGGTTCGCTCAAGGAGAAGCGTCACGTGGTGAAGACGCTCACCGCAGGGCTCCGGCAGAAGTTCAACGTCTCCGTGGCGGAGACCGGGCACCACGACCTGTGGCAGCGCGCGGAGATCGGCGTATCGGCCGTGGCGGGGGAGCAGTACCACGCCCGCCGTGTGATGCACGAGGTGGAGAAGTTCGTGGAGCGGTTCGGCCCGGTCGAGGTGATCGACGCGACCCTGACCCTGCACGATCCGGAGGACGCCTGAGATGACCGAACGGCTGGAGCGGGCGGCAGAGGAGCTCCGCGAGATCCTGGCGGAGGAGATGCCGAAGCTGAAGGACCCCCGGCTGGGGTTCGTCACGGTGACCGGGGTCAAGGTGACGCCCGACCTTCGCAAGGCGTGGGTGTACTACACCGTCCTCGGCGAGGAGCGCGACCACCGCGCCACGGCGGCGGCGCTGCGCAGCGCTCGGTCGCACCTCCGGACCGTGCTCGGCCACCAGATCCGGATGAAGTTCACGCCCGAGCTCGAGTTCGAGGAGGACGCCGGCGCCGCGGGCGGAGAGCGCGTGGATGAGCTGCTCCGGCAGATCCACGCCGAACACCCCCCGCAGGGGGATGTCTCGTGACCGCCGAAGCCGTTCCGGTTCCCGAGGAGCGGATGGACCTCGGCACGGCGATGGATCGTGCCGCCGCCATCCTTCGCGACGCGTCCGGCGAGGTCGCCCTGGCCTGCCACGTGAACCCCGATCCCGACGCGCTCGGCTCGATGCTGGGGCTGTCGGCGTTCCTGCGGTCGCGGGGCGTCCGGACCGTGTGCTCCTACGGCAACGAACCGTTCGAACACCCCCGGTGGGTGGCTGAGCTCCCCGGTTCGGATGCGCTGGTCCCGCCCAGGCGGTTCCCGAAGCAGCCCGCGCTGATGGTCACGCTCGATTGCGCGTCCGCCGACCGGCTGGGAAACCTTCAGCCCAACGCGACGAAGGCCTCCGAGCTCGTGTGGATCGACCATCACGCCACCAACCCCGGGCTCGGGACCGTGACGGTCGTGGACCCCCACGCGTCGTCCACCGCGGAGATGGTGTGGCGGCTGATCAAGCTGGTCGGCGGCGAGGTCACGCCGGAGGTCGCCGTCTGCCTGTACGCGGGGCTGGTCACCGACACCGGCCGGTTCCAGTACCAGGCCACCATGCCGGACACCCTCCGGCTCGCCGCGGAGCTTCGGGAGTTCCCGTTCGACCACGCGCGCCTCGCGCAGACACTGTTCGAGGACAACGTGCTCCCTTACCTCCAGGTGCTGGGGACGGCGCTGCATCGCCTGGTGCACGATCGGAGGTCGTCGCTCGTGTGGACCTACCTCATGCAGGCCGATCTCCAGGCGGCCAAGCTCGGGGTGGGGGAGACCGACGACCTCATCGACGTGGTTCGCACGGCGCGCGAGGCCGACGTCGCCGCGGTGTTCAAACAGCAGCGCGACGGGCGGTTCAAGGTGTCGATGCGCTCGCGTGGCGGACACGACGTGGGGGCGGTCGCGGCGGCGTTCGGCGGCGGCGGCCACCGGCTGGCGGCGGGGTTCACCGCGAGGGGCGGCCTCGAGGATGCGGTCGAACAGGTCGCGGGGATGCTCCGCGCACAACACGCGGAACGGTGACCGCTCCCGAGGGGCTCGTGCTGGTCGACAAGCCCGGCGGCCTGACCTCCCACGACGTGGTGAACCGGGTGCGCCGGGCGCTCGGCACGCGCAAGGTCGGCCACGCCGGGACCCTCGACCCCATGGCCACCGGCCTGCTGGTGCTCGGGGTCGGCCGGGCGACGCGCCTCCTGCGGTACCTCTCCGGGCTCGACAAGGACTACGAGGGGACGGCCCGCCTGGGCGAGGTGACCGACACCCTGGACGCGGACGGCACGGTGGTCCGGACCGCTCCCGTGCGCGCCACCCGTGAGGACGTCGAAGGGGCCCTGGCCGTCCTCACCGGGGACCTCGACCAGCGGCCGCCTGCCTACTCCGCGGTGAAGGTCGGCGGGGAGGCCATGTACCGCGCGGCGCGCCGTGGCGAGGAGGTCGATGCGCCGCCGCGGCGTGTCCACGTCGCGTCGTTCGACGTGACGTCGTTCGACGGGCGGGACATCGGGTTCGCCTGCACAGTCTCGAGCGGGACCTACGTCCGCGTGCTGGCCGCCGACGCCGGCGCGGCGCTGGGGTGCGGCGCCCACCTGATCGCGCTCCGCCGCGCGCGCGTGGGGCCGTTCGCGATCGCGGAGGCGGTGCCACTCGACGCCCTCGGGACGCCGCTCCCGGTCGAACAGGCGGTTCGGCACCTGCCGTCGCTCCGCCTCGAGCACCCGGACGAGGCCGCGGCCGCGGCGAACGGCCGTCCCCTGGGCCCGGCCGGGCTGCCCGGGCCATATGCGGTCCTGGGGCCGGGCGGACGTCTGATCGCCGTGTACCGCGACGAGCACGCGAAGGCGGTTCCGGAGATGGTGCTGGCCCCCGCCTGAGCCGCGTCGGGTACCCTCAGGCCCCGTGGAGGTCGTGCGCGGGGTCTCGGAGCTCGCTCGGGCGACGACGCCGTCGTCCGTGACGATCGGCTTCTTCGACGGGGTCCACCTGGGACACCGACAGGTGATCGGCCGCACGGTGGACGCGGCCAGGGAACGGGACATCGCGGCCGTTGCGATCACGTTCGACCGCCACCCCCGGGAGGTGTTCTCGCCAGGACGGGAACCCCGGCTGCTCACCACGCTCGATCGCAAGGTCGACCTCATCGCCGCGACCGGCGTGGACACGCTGGTCGTGCTGGAGTTCACGGACGAGCTCTCGCGGTGGACCGCGGAGGAGTTCGTCGACCGGATCCTGGTGGACGGGCTCGCCGCGCGTCACGTCGCGGTGGGGGACAACTTCACGTTCGGGTTCCGGGCGGCGGGGACGGTGCCGGTGCTCCGCGACCTGGGCGCCGAGCGGGGGTTCGACGTGGACGGGGTCGGCCTGATGACGATCGGCGAGCGCGAGGTGTCCTCGACGTCGATCCGGCAGTCGCTCACCGAGGGCGAGCTGACCTGGCCCGAGGAGGCGCTGGGACGGCGGTTCGTGCTGGACGGGCACGTCGTGCGGGGCGCCCGTCGGGGCACCGGCCTGGGGTGGCCGACGGCGAACCTCCAGACCCTGCCGCGCCTCCTCCTGCCCGGTGAGGGCGTGTACGCGGGCCGGGCGCTGCACCGCGATTCCGGATACCGCGCGGCGATCAACGTCGGGACCAACCCGACCTTCGGGCAGGAGCCCGTGCACCTCGAGGCGTTCCTGCTCGACTTCTCCGGCGAGCTCGTGGGCGAGCCGCTGGCGATCGAGTTCTGGGGACGGCTCCGCGACGAGGTTCGGTTCGACTCCGTCGACGAGCTGTCGCGGCAGATCGAGGCCGACGTCGAGCGGACCCGCGAGGTCGTGTCGCTGCCGGACGGAGCAGTGAAATGAGCACGCCGTCCCGCCCGCCCGCGCGTCCCGCCCGCGGTTCCCCGGCCCGGCCGACCAGGGTTCGCGTCACGCGGCGGGGGTGGGTCGTCCTGGGACTGCTCGCGGTGACGGTGATCGTGGTGGCCGTCCTGGTGTCCGGCGGCTCGCCGGGCGATCCGCCAGCGGGCGCCTCGGGCGGCTCCACGAACGCGCCGCCCCCCACCACGCCGGCCGCGACGACCTCGGGCCCGGGCGCCACCACCGCGCCGACGGTCGCCGACCTGCCGGCGTGCCGGTACGCGGTGCTGCCCGCACCCGACGCGGAGTACCGCTCGTGGCAGCGGACCCTGCTCGACACCACGTTCGCCCTCCCGGGGGACTACGCGCCGACGGACCTGGTGAGCGTGTCCGAGGCAGGGTCGTCGGCGGGCGAGCTCGTGAGGTCGTTCGTCATCCCCGACCTCAGCGCGCTGCTGCGGGCATCCCAGCGGGCGGGAAACCCGGTGGACGTGCTCATCGGATACCGGAGCTTCGCCCGGCAGCAGGCGCTGTTCCGGGAGCACGTGCGCCAGTTCGGGTACCAGCAGGCCCTCGCCAAGACGGCCCGGCCTGGACACTCCGAGCACCAGCTGGGGACGACCCTCGATTTCCGTACCGAGGGCCAGGTCGACGTGCCGGAGGACTGGGAGTCGCAGCCCGCGGGGGCATGGATGGCGGCCAACGCGTGGAAGTTCGGGTTCGTCATGGCGTATCCGAGGGACCGGGAGAGCGTCACGTGCTACGCGTACGAGCCGTGGCACTACCGGTACTTCGGGCGGACAGTGGCAGCCCGGATCCACTCCAGCGGGCTGACGCCGCGGGAGTTCCTGTGGCGGATGGATTCCCCCTCGCCGGCTCCCTCGAAAGAGCCCGGCGGCGTGAGAGGGTAGCCCCGATGTCGATCCCGTCCCGGCACCGAGCGCCCCCGCGGTTCCCGTTCGCGGCGGTGGTCGTCGCCATCGTGGTGGTGGCCGGGCTGGTGGTGGGAGCCAGGGCCGTGCTCTCGCGCGGCGACTCCGGGAAGCCGTCGGCGAACGCGACCTCGGCCGGCGGGGTGGCGACGCCTCTGGCCACGAGCGGCGGCGGGGAGACGTCATCCGTCGGGTCCGGTTCCAGCCCGGCTCCCACCAGGAGCCACGCCAGCCCGTCGCCGCAGCCCAAGGGCGCCCTCGTCATCCACGGCGCCGGCGACACCAACGTCGACTCGAGCTACATCCGGGTCTCGCCGTCGAGCTACGACACGCTGCTCTCGGGCATGAACGGCCTGTTCGTCCACGACGACCTCACCGTCGTGAACCTCGAGTGTTCGGTCACCAAGCTGGGGTCGCCCGTGCCGAAGGAGTTCAACTTCCACGGCGATCCCGCCGCGCTGCCGTACCTGAAGCGGGGCGGCGTGGACGTCGCGAACATGGCGAACAACCACTCGTACGACTACGGGCCGGAGGCCCTGCTCGACACCCGGAAGAACATCGAGGCGGCCGGTCTCGGGGCGGTGGGCGCCGGCAAGGACCCCAAGCAGGCCGAGCAGCCGGCGATCTCCCACGTGAACGGGTGGACGATCGCGGTCGTCGGCATCGACAAGGTGGTCGACCCCTACCCGGAGGCCATCGCCGGGCCGGACCACCCGGGAACCGCCTGCGGCCACGACGTGAACTGCATGGTGCAGGAGGTGAAGCGTGCGGCGGCCGTGAGCGACCTGACGATCGTCGACATCCACTGGGGCGTGGAGCTCGACACGACGCCCCGGGCGGACGACGTGGCCATCGCCCACCAGCTGGTCGCCGCCGGCGCGGACATCATCTTCGGCGGCCACTCCCATCGCCTGCAGCCGTTCGACATGATCGACGGCCGGCCCGTGTTCTACTCCCTGGGGAACTTCGTCTGGCCGCTCCTGTCGGCCGCGTCCGCGACGACCGCGGTGGCCGAGGTCCACGTCTCCCCGCAGGGCACGTTCACCGCGAGCCTCCTACCCACGATCATCGAGTCGAACGGCCACCCGGTCCTGCAGTAGGGCGCCGGGGGCCTCTGGTAACCTTGTCCGAACTCGTATGCCACTCGCATTGGACATCAAGCAGCAGATCATCACGGACAACCGGCGCTCGGACGACGACACGGGCTCGCCGGAGGTCCAGGTCGCCGTGCTCACGCGACGCATCTCCGACCTCACCGAGCATCTGCGTACGCACAAGCACGACCACGCCTCGCGGCGCGGCCTGCTGAAGCTGGTCGGCCGGCGCCGCCGGCTGCTCGACTACCTGAAGCGGGAGGACATCGAACGCTACCGGGCCCTCATCGCGAAGCTGGGTCTCCGTCGGTAGCGAGTGAACATGGGGGCGGCGAGAGCCGCCCTTCTTCGTAGGAACAGGCTGGGAGGAACGCACCAGGACCGAGCCCCGACCCGAACGAGGCTGGGAGCGCGTGCGGGTCAGTTATCAGTAGCGAGCCCCCGGACGAGATGCCGTGAGCGCGGCAGGCCCGGTGGCCCACCACTGACAACTGGCCGACCTCCCACCCCAACCGTGCGCCGCCCCATCGGCACGACGCGACGGCGCCACGACCAGGAGGAAACGACCAGATGGAACCAACCAAAGCCACCCGGAACATCGGTGGCACCGACGTCACGTTCGAGTCCGGCAAGCTCGCCAAGCAGGCGGGCGGCGCGGCGACCGTGACCATCGGCGAGACGCAGGTGCTCGCCACGTCCACCAGCAGCAACCCCCGCGAGGGGATCGACTTCTTCCCGCTGACGGTCGACGTCGAGGAGCGCATGTACGCGGCCGGCAAGATCCCCGGCGGGTTCTTCCGCCGCGAGGGCCGGCCCTCCGAGACCGCGATCCTCACCGCCCGTCTGACCGACCGGCCGATGCGGCCGTCGTTCTCCGACGGGTTCCGCGACGAGGTCCACATCGTCGTGACCGTGCTCAGCGTCGACATGGCGCAGCCGTACGACATCCCGTCGATCAACGGCGCATCCCTCGCGACGATGCTTGCGGGGCTCCCCTTCGAGGGTCCGGTCGGCGCGGTTCGCGTGGCGAACATCGGCGGCCAGTGGAAGGTCAACCCGACCTACCAGGAGCTCGACCTCGCGACGTTCGACGTCGTGGTGGCCGGGCGCCGCAACGACCAGGGCTCGATCGACGTCCTGATGATCGAGGGCGAGGCCCCGGACGAGGCCTGGACGCACATCCAGGACGGGGCCACCGCCCCGACCGAGGACGTCGTGGCCGAGGGGCTCGAGGCGGCCAAGGCGGCGATCGCCGAGCTCATCGACTTCCAGAACGAGTTCCTCGTGCAGGTGGGCGTGGAGCGCAAGCCCTGGGAGCCAAAGCCGGTGTTCTCCCAGGACGTCTACGAGGCGGTCGCGGGGTTCGCCTGGGACCGCATGTCGGCCGCGCTGGTCAATGACCGGTCCGAGCGCGACGCCAATCTCGACGCGCTGAAGACGGAGCTCAAGGAGCACCTGCTCCAGACATGGGGCGAGGAGCAGTACGCGGAGCGGCAGTCCCAGATCTCGCCGGCCTTCAAGGAGGTCCAGAAGAAGGTCATGCGCCGCCGGGTCATCGAGGAGGGCATCCGGCTCGACGGCCGCCGTCCCGACGAGATCCGGCCGCTCCACGCCGAGGTCGGCGTGCTCCCGCGGGCGCACGGGTCCGGCCTGTTCGAGCGGGGGGACACCCAGGTCCTCAACGTCACCACGCTCGGGATGCTCCGGATGACGCAGATGATCGACACCCTCGACCCCGAGGAGTCGAAGCGGTACATCCACCACTACAACTTCCCGCCGTTCTCCACCGGGGAGACCGGCTTCATGCGGGGGCCGAAGCGCCGGGAGATCGGCCACGGCGCGCTCGCCGAGCGGGCGCTCGTGCCGGTGATCCCGACCGAGGACGACTTCCCCTACGCGCTCCGGCTGGTCTCCGACGTGCTGTCGTCGAACGGCTCGACGTCGATGGCCAGCGTGTGCGCGTCGACGCTGTCGCTGATGGACGCGGGCGTGCCGATCAAGGCGCCGGTCGCCGGCATCGCGATGGGGATGATCGCCGAGGGCGGCAACTACGTGACCCTCACCGACATCCTCGGCGCGGAGGACGCGCTCGGGGACATGGACTTCAAGGTCGCCGGCACGTCCGAGTGGGTCACCGCGATCCAGCTCGACATGAAGGTCACCGGCCTCCCGGCCGAGGCGCTCGCCGCCGCGCTGAAGCAGGCCAAGGAGGCCCGGCTGCAGATCCTCGACGTGATGCACGCAGCGATCCCCGAGCCGCGCACGGAGCCCAACCCGAACGCCCCGCGCGTCGAGATGATCCAGATCCCAGTCGACAAGATCGGCGAGGTCATCGGGCCCAAGGGCAAGCGGATCAACGAGATCATCGCGCTGACCGGCGCCGACATCGACATCCAGGACGACGGCCGGGTGTTCGTCGGGTCCCGCGAGGGCGCCGGCGCCTCCGAGGCCATCAAGATGATCGACCAGATCGTCAACCCGAAGATGCCGGAGATCGGCGAGCGCTACGACGGCACGGTCGTGAAGACCACCGACTTCGGGGCGTTCGTCAACATCATGCCGGGGACCGACGGGCTGGTGCACATCTCCAAGCTCGGCCGGGGCAAGCGCCTGATGAACGTCGAGGACGCAGTGAAGCAGGGCGATCACCTGACGGTCGAGGTCGAGAACGTCGAACCCGACCGTGGGCGCATCGCGCTGAAGCCGGTCGGCGAGGGCTGGGACCCGCCGGAGGGTGGCTGGCCCAAGCCGGAGGGCGGCGAGCGCGACGCCGGCGAGTACCGTCCGCGGGAACGTCGCGACGGCGACCGGGACCGCCGCCCGCGCCGGAGCGGCTCGCGTGACCGGGACCGCAGCCGCGACCGTCGCGACTAGCACCGCCGGTGACGCCTGGAGCGAGTAGCGGGAGTGGGGCCGGGCGGCCGAAGGCCGCCCGGCCCACCCGCGCCGCGCCGTCCACCCGCAGCAGGCCGTCGGCCCGGAAGGCGCAGCCTTCCGAGCTGCAGCGAACCGAGTTCACCTCGGGACTGCGGGTGCTCTCCGAGCAGATGCCGTCCGTGCGGAGCGTGACACTGGGGTTCTGGGTCACCGCGGGCTCCCGCGACGAACGTCCGTCCATCGCGGGTTCGTCCCACTTCCTCGAGCACCTGCTGTTCAAGGGAACGCGGAACCGTTCGGCCCGGGACATCGCAGAGTCGTTCGACGCGGTGGGGGGCGACTTCAACGCGTTCACGTCGAAGGAGACCACGGTCTTCTACGCCCGGGTGCTCGACCGAGACCTGGGGATGGCCGTCGACCTGCTGTGCGACATGCTGCAGGGCTCGGTGCTCGACCGGAAGGACTTCGAGGCCGAACGGCAGGTCATCCTCGAGGAGATCAACATGCACGAGGACACGCCCGACGACCTCGTGCACGACCTGTTCACCGAGACGCTGTGGGCGGGCCACCCGCTGGGGCGGCCGGTGCTCGGCACCGTGGACAGCATCAACGGCGTGGGCCGCGACCAGGTGTTCCGGTTCTACCGGCGGCACTACACGCCGGCCCGGCTCGTGGTGGCCGCGGCCGGCAACGTCGACCACGACGTGCTCCTCGACGGGCTCCGGCGGGGGATGGACACCGGCCGGGTGCTCTCGCGGGGGCGTTCGGCCTGGAGCCTGCGCGCCGCGGGGCGTCCGCCACGCCCGTCCGGCGGCCGCCTGATCAAGCGCCGGCAGACCGAGCAGGCCCACATCATGCTCGGGACCAACGGCCTGTCGCGGAGCCACCCCGACCGGTTCGCGTTCGGCATCGTGAACGCCGCGCTCGGCGGCGGCATGTCGAGCCGGCTGTTCCAGGAGATCCGGGAGCAGCGCGGGCTGGCCTACTCGGTGTACTCCTACCACCAGATGTACGCGGAGGCCGGGCTGTTCGCGATGTACTCGGGAACGACGCCGGGCCGCGCCGAGGAGGCCCTGCGGCTGCTCCGGAGGGAGGCGGCCGCGATGGCCGAGGACGGCCTCACGCGGGACGAGTTCGAACGGGCGAAGGGCCACGTGAAGGGCTCGATGGTGCTCTCGCTGGAGGAGACCAGCGGGCGGATGTCGCGGCTGGGGCGCTCGGAGACCGGCCACGGGGAGATCCTGTCCCTCGACGAGATGCTGGAGCGCGTCGAGAACCTGACGCTGGAGGACGCCAACCGCGTCGGCCACGACGTGCTGTCGCGCCCGATGGCGCTGACCGTCCTCGGGCCGTTCGACGGGAACGCCTTCGGCGGCGAGCCGCGGGGAGCGGGGGGCTGACCGGGTGGCGATCCGCGTCGGCGTGCTGGGGGCGAGCGGCCGAATGGGCCGGACGGTCTGCGCCGCCGTCGCCGCCGACCCCGACCTGGAGCTCGTAGCAGCGGTCGACACGGCCGGCGGGGAGGTGGATGGGCTGGCGGTCGCCGAGCGTCCCGAGGCCCTCACCGATGCTGGCACCCAGGTCGCGGTGGACTTCACCCGGCCCGACGCGGTGCTCGGCAACGTGCTGTGGTGCGTCGCGAACGGCGTCCACGTGGTGGTGGGCACCACCGGATGGACGCCGGACGACCTCGGGCGCATCGAGTCGGCCATCGAGGGGGCCGGCCGACGTTCCAACGTGTTCGTCGCGCCGAACTTCGCGATCGGGGCGGTGCTCATGATGCACTTCGCCGAGCAGGCGTCCCGGTTCCTGCCGGCCGTCGAGATCATCGAGCTGCACCACGACGGCAAGGTCGACGCGCCGTCGGGCACCGCGCTCTCGACCGCCCGCCGCATCGCCGCGAGCCGCGGGCGCGAGTACCACGGCCCGACGGACGAGTCGCTGCGGGGCTCGCGGGGCGGCGACCACGAGGGCATCCGGATCCACTCGATCCGCCTGCCCGGGCTGGTGGCGCACCAGGAGGTCATCCTCGGCGGATCCGGGCAGACCCTGTCGATCCGTCACGACTCGACGGACCGCTCGTCGTTCATGCCGGGGGTCGTGCTGGCGGTGAAGGAGGTCGCCAACCGCCCCGGCCTCACCGTCGGGCTCGACCGGCTGCTCGGCCTGTGAGCCGCCGCCTGGCGGGCGTGTTCGCGCATCCGGACGACGACACGTTCGGCATCGGCGGGACGGTCGCACTCCGTGCCGGTGACCTCGACGTCCAGTCGGTCCTCGCGACGAGCGGCGAGGCCGGAGAGATCGCGCCCGGCACCGGCGCCACGAGGGCGAACCTCGGCGAGGTGCGCGAGGGCGAGGCCCGGGACGCGTACGCGGCGCTCGGCGCGCCCGACGCCCGGATCGAGCTCCTCCGGGAGCCCGACGGCGGGCTGGGTGAGGTGGATCGCGCGTCGTTGGTGGACCGCGTGACCGCGCTGCTCGAGGTGTTCGCTCCGGAGGTCGTCGTGACGTTCGGCCCGGAGGGCGTGACCAAGCACGTCGACCACATCACGATCGGCGCCGCCGCGACGGAGGCGTTCCACCGGGCGCGCGAGCGGTCGGGCGACCCGGCCGCGTTCCGCCGGCTGCTGTACACGTCCGTTCCGTGGTCCCGGATCCGGGAGTGGCAGAGGATGCAGGTGGAGGCCGGGTGGGAGCCGTTGGATCCGGAGGAGCCGTTCCAGCCGCGCGGGGTCGACGACGACACGATCGCGGTGGAGGTCGACGCCAGGGCCGTGGCCGACCGGGTGGTCGCGGCGCTCCGCGCGCACCGGACGCAGGCGGCGATGCTCGACGACATGCCCGAGGACCGCATCCCGGAGATTCTCGGGCGGGAGTTCTTCGTCATGGCCTGGCCGGAACGCGAACCCGGCGCGCCTCGCCTCGGCGACGTGTTCGAGGGCCTCGACCCGGCCTGACGATCAGCCGTGCCCTGCGGGCGGCCCTTCCGAGGCCGCATCCGGGGCGGCGACGTCCTCCGCGGCGAAGGGGCCGGCGTCGCGCTTCCCCAGCGCCAGCGCCGTGAGGACTCCCACCAGGCAGATCGCCGCCGAGATCAGGAAGACCTCGTGGTACTCGATCCGCAACGCGGCCTTCAGCCGCCGGTTGTAGATCTTCGTCGGCAGGGTCACGTTGAGGTTCGCGGTGAGCTGCTTGTAGCGGTGGAGCCCCCATGCGGCCGCGGCGGCGATCCCCACCAGCATGCCCAGCATCCGCCCCACCACGACGGCCGACGAGGCCACGCCGTGCTGCGCGGGGTCGGAGGCCCGGAGCGTCGCCGCCGTCACCGGCGCGATGACGAGGCCGAGCCCCAGGCCGGCCAGCAGCAGGTCGACGTCGGCGCGGGGCAGGGACAGCGGCCCCAGGTGGTGCCGGGCCTGCAGGACTGCCACGGGCCACCCCGCGATCAGCCAGAACGCCACCGTCGACAGCGCCATCCCGACGGTGGCGGTGAGGCGCTCGGACGTCCGGACGGTGACCAGCCCGCCGACCAGCGCGCCGACCGGCAGCCCGATCAGGAACCACGACAGGAACAGGGCCCCGCCCAGCGCGGTCTCGTCGAGGATCGTCTGGGCGACCAGCGGCACGTCGACCAGGGTGATCATGAGCGCGGCCCCGGCGAGCAGGTTCGTCCCCATGGCGGCGAGGAACGGCCGTGTGTCGATCCCGTCGGGGTCGAGCAGACGGGTGGGGGAGACCGCCTCCCACACGACGAAGGCGGCGAGGACGAGCACCCCGCCGACGATGGTGAGTGCGCCCCACGGCGGGAGGACGCCGTTCTCCGGGTTCGGATTGAACAGTCCGGCGATGACCGCGGCCAGGGCCACGAACAGCAGGAGGCCGCCCACGACGTCCACGCGCGGGCGGTGGTCGAGGGCCGTGAGCTTCCCGCCGGGGACCTTCCGACGGATGATCAGCGCGGCCGCGATGGCGAGCGGGATGTTGATCCAGAACACGCCGCGCCACCCCACCAGCGCCGCCACGCCGGCGCCGTACAGCGGGCCCAGTACGCTGCCGAGCTCCTGCGTCGCCCCGACGGCGCCGAGCGCCACCGGTCGCGTCCGGGGGTCCCACAGGTCACCGACCAGGGCGAACGTCACGGGGAGCAGCGCGCCGCCGGCCGCTCCCTGCAGGAACCGCCCGACGACCAGCACCGGGAGGTTGGTGGCCAGGCCCGACACGAGGGATCCGAACGCGAACCCGAACAGGCACGCGTAGATCACCGGCCGTCGGCCCAGCCGGTCCGACAGCTGCCCGAGGAGCGGCATGGCCGCGACGTATCCCAGCAGGTACGGAGTGATGATGAGGAACGCGAGCTCGGGGTGGTTCGCGACGAGCCCGATCCCGTTGAAGATCGTCAGCAGGATCGTGGTGACGACGTAGGCGTCGAGCGCCGCGACCAGGACCCCGAGGCCGGCGATCCCGACCGCCACTCTCCGGTCGCGCGTGGCGTGCCGGACCGGCGGCGGCGCGGACGCCGGCGTCGCATCCGCGGGAATCGGCGCCGGCGGCGTCCCGCCGGTCCCGGCGCCCTCGGCCTTGCGGCCGGCGCGGTTCATGCGGGTGGGGTGATGTTCGTCTGGACGCCGAAGTCGGTGAGGGAGAGCGTGAGCTGGGCCGACTTGCCACCGACCTGCGGCGCGGTGACCGAGATCTGCACGAGCCGGTTCCCATCCTTGGCGATCCACAGCGTCCCGTCCACCTTGTTCACGGCCGAGATCGGCATGAGGTGCGACACGAGGGCGCCGTCGAGCTGCGCCTCGACCTTGTAGGCGTCGACCCCGTTCACGGTCTCCTCGCCGACGGTGTTCGCGTCGGTGGCGAAGTGCATGAGCTGGGCCAGGCCCTCGTCCGGGTTGAGGATCTGCGATGGGTCGAAGAAAGCGCCAGCGGCGCCCGGCGGCAGCTTCGCGAACGTCCCGGTGGGGCCCTTGATGTAGATGTCGCCGCCGACCACCACGAGGTCGATCGAGGCGAGCGTGCCGCTCTGCACGACCTTCGCCGTGCCCTGGGCCTTGCCGTCGCTCGTGATCGTCCCGTCGGCGCTGTCGACCTCGACGCCCGCGATCGAGCCCTTGCCATCGAGGTGGAACTTCGCGCTCTCGACCTGCTTCATCGCGCCCTCGGAGGCCTTGAGGAGGCCCGCGGCGGCCGGGAGGTTCGCGGCCGTCGTGGGGCCCGATCCGCCCTTCGACGAACACCCTACGAGGAAGGCGGCCAGCGTGGAGAGGACGATGGCCGCGAGCACGCCCCGGCGCCATCGTTCGATGGTCAGCACGTGCCAAATGCTAACGGCCGACCGGCCGCGGTGCACTGCGCCGGCGATCACCCGTGGATCCCCCGCACGACGAACACCACGCCGATCGCCCCCAGCACCGCCGTCAGCCCCAGGCGGATCCACCGCCCGGCGCGCCCGGTGAGCAGCGCGCTTCCCCCGCCCAGCAGCACGGTGACGGCGTCCATCACCGAGACCCCCGCCATGAGCGCGATCGCCGTGACGAACGCGGCCGGACGGCCGCCACCTTCGACCGCGTTCGCCAGCAGCGCCGACGCGGTGGTCGCGAGGAACAGCCACGAGCCGGGGTTGAGCAGCACCGCGACCACGCCCCGGGTGGCCGGGTGGGCCACGACCGCAGCCCGAACGCCGGACCGGGCCTCCCGCCGGGCCCGCTCCGCGGCGGCCTCCGCCTTGCGGACGTCCTCGCCCTTGAGGGCCTCGCGGCCGGCGTCCACGGCCACGAACAGCAGGAACGCCCCACCGAGGATCTCCAGCACCCGGATGGCGGTCCCGGTGGGGGCGAGCGCGGAGAACCCCGCGGCGAGCAGCAGCAGGA
This sequence comes from uncultured Actinomycetes bacterium, assembly GCA_963772375.1. Classification (GTDB taxonomy): domain Bacteria; phylum Actinomycetota; class UBA4738; order UBA4738; family JACQTL01; genus DATBHM01. The sequence goes on along the minus strand of CAVYXG010000004.1, from coordinate 65,653 downwards.
GCACGAGGAAGGTTCCGTTCGCGCCCAGCATGGCCCGGAACCCCCGGCCCACGCCGCCCCGCGCCGCCTCGGTCAGGAGCAGCAGCTGGACGGGCCCCGGCGAGACGCCGAGCGCGATGCCCAGCCCGACCCCGGTGGCGGCGTGCGAGAGGTCCACGTCCCCACCACCGCCGCCGCCGGGCCGCCTACTCGACCACGGTCTGTTCGACGAAGAGCAGCCCCATCGCCGAGGTGAACGTCTTCAGGTCCTCGGCGCCCGCGGCGGCGGCCTCGCTCTTCATGTCGGCCACGAAGTCCTCCCGGCTGTCCCACGCGAGCTCGGCGACGCCGTCGTACGGGACCTCCTGGTCGCGGCCGGCCCCCGTGACCACCTTCACGACGTAGCCCCTCAGATGCTCGTAGCCGTCTCTGGCGATGGGCGCGTGGACGTTCAGCCAATGATCGGCGAACTCCTCCGTGGTCGCCCCCTCGTTCTTCCGCAGCCAGATGTGGACCCGGTACATGCCGTCCTCCCGTCGGTCGTGCGGGGCGTTGCGCGGATGGTATCGACGGCCGGCCGCCGGCGTCAGGGCTCGCGGCTGGAGGGCTCGTGCTCGCCGGCCTGCCACCGGGCCAGGCAGAACAGCAGGTCGGAGAGGCGGTTCAGGTAGTGCAGGAGGTCGTCGCTCACGGGGCCCCCGGCGTCGCGGTACCCGACCGTCCGCCGCTCGGCCCGGCGGACCACGGACCGTGCCACGTCGATCGCGGCCGAGATGGGCGTGGCCCCGGGGACGACGAACTCGTTCGGCAGGGGATGCTCGGCCACCGTGCGGTCGATGAGCTCCTCGAGGCGGACCACCATGTCGTGGGTCACCAGGGACACGCCGGGTTCCAGGCGGGCCCGCTCGTCGGGGTTGGTGGCGAGGTCGGCTCCCACCACGAACAGGTCTCGCTGCAGGTGGAGCAGCTCCGCCGCAAACGTGACGTTCTCGGTCAGCGACCGGACCACGCCGAGGGCCGCGACGGCTTCGTCCACGGCGCCATAGGCCTCGGTGGCCGGCTCGGCCTTCGAGATCCGCCCGCCGTAGAGCAGCCCGGTCGTCCCGTCGTCGCCGGTCCCCGTGTAGATGCGCGGCACGGCGACTAGGATAGCTCCGGCCGGGCCCGGACCGGTGCGAATCGGGTCAGCGTCGTGTGGCACGGGCGGTACGGGTGCCAGGCGCGTGGCTCGCGAGCAGCAGGCGGCTCGGTCGGCACGCGTGCCTCGCGTGCAACATGTGACGCCTGGGGCGAGTGTGACGCGAGAGGCCCGGGAGCCCCGGATGCATCGGGCGCCGGACCGGAAGGAGGAGCGCATGGCCGGAAGGTTCGGAGCGGTGCTCACCGCGATGGCGACGCCGTTCGCCGAGGACGGCTCGCTCGACCTCGACGGCGCGCAGGCGCTCGCCGCCCACCTGTTCGAGCACGGCACGGACTCGATCGTGGTGGCGGGCTCGACCGGCGAGTCGCCGACGCTCGCCCACCGGGAGAAGCTCGACCTGTTCCGGGCGGTGGTCGACGTGGCGAAGGGCAAGGGCCAGGTCGTCGCCGGCACCGGGACCTACAACACCGCGGAGACGGTCGAGCTGGGGAACGAGGCGGCCGAGTGCGGGGTGGACGCGCTGCTCGTGGTGACGCCGTACTACAACAAGCCGCCCCAGCGCGGCCTGGTCGCGCACTTCACGAAGGTGGCCGAGTCGACCGAGCTGCCGGTGATCCCGTACAACATCCCCGGCCGGACGGCGACCCGCATCGAGAACGACACCATGCTCGCGCTCGCCGCGGTCCCGAACATCGTCGGGGTCAAGGACTCCACCGGGGATCTCGACGGGGTCTCTCGGCTGATCCGGGAAGCGCCGGCCGGGTTCGACGTGTACTCCGGCGACGACTGGGCGACGTTCGCCATCGCATGCCTGGGCGGGGCCGGGATCGTCTCGGTCGCTGCGCACCTCGTGGGTGACCGCATCGCCCAGATGCTGCACATGGTGTTCGACGGGGACGTGCCCTCCGCGCGCAAGCTCCACGAGGAGCTCTCGCCCCTGTACTCGATGCTGTTCATCACCTCGAACCCGATCCCGCTGAAGGCGGCGCTCGGCATGCTCGGGCTGCCGGCGGGCGATCCCCGCCTGCCGCTGCTCCCGGCCACCGACGACGAGCGGGCGCGGATCCGCCGGACGCTGGAGGACGCCGGTCTCCTCTGACGGGCAGGCCCCGGGCGAGCTCGAGTACGGCGCCGCCGAGGAACCCGCGGCGCCGTACGACGGCTGCCGCATCGCGTTCCTCGGCGGCGTCGGCGAGATCGGACGGAACATCGCCTGCCTGGAGATGGACGGCCGGGTGCTGGTCATCGACTGCGGGCTGTCGTTCCCCCACGAGGGCATGCCGGGCGTCGACCTGGTGCTACCGGACCTGGAGTTCCTCCGGCGGCGGTCCGACCGGCTCGAGGCGATCGTGCTCACCCACGGCCACGAGGACCACATCGGGGCGCTGCCGTACCTCCTGCGCGACATGCCGGCGATCGTGTACGGCACGGCGCTCACGCTGGAGCTGCTCGAGGGCAAGCTCGCCGAGCACGAGGTCAGGGGCCGGGCGGAGCTCCGCGAGATCGTGCCCGGCGAGGAGGCGTCGGCCGGGCCGTTCCGGATGCGGTTCCTGCGGGTGACGCACTCGATCCCGGACGGTGTGGCCGTGGCCGTCGACACGCCCCACGGCACGGTCCTGCACACCGGCGACTTCAAGCTCGACCAGACGCCGCTCGACGACCGGCCGACCGACCTCCGCGCGCTGGCCGAGGAGGGCCGCCGCGGCGTCCACCTGCTGCTCGCCGACTCCACGAACGCCGAGGACACCGGATACGTGCAGAGCGAACGCACCGTGGGCCCGGTGCTCCGCGAGCTGGTGGCCCGCGCGCCGCGCCTTGTGGTCCTGTCGTGCTTCGCGAGCCACATCCACCGCATCCAGCAGGCGGCCGACGCGGCCTTCGCCGATCACCGCATGGTTGCGTTTCTCGGACGGTCGATGCACCAGAGCGTGGCGGCCGCACGCAGGCTCGGCTATCTCGACGTGCCCGAACGGAACGTCATCCCGATCGAGGACCTCGCCGACCACGACCCCCGAACGGTGGTGGTGATCTCGACGGGTTCGCAGGGCGAGCCGCTCTCCGCCCTGTCGCTGATGGCGGCCGGCGAGCACAAGTGGGTGAAGCTCCAGCCGGACGACACGGTCGTGCTCAGCTCGTCGATGATCCCCGGGAACGAACCCGCGATCCACCGCGTGGTCGACGGGCTGTACCGGCGGGGGGCGAACGTCTCCAGCGTGCAGACTGCGCCCGTGCACGTGTCCGGGCACGCGGGGGCCGACGAGCTGAAGTTCGTGCTGAGCCTCGTGAAGCCCCGCTGGTTCGTGCCGGTGCACGGCGAGTACCGCCATCTCTCGCATCACGCGCGTCTGGCCCGGGAGGTGGGCATCCCGGCCGACCACGTCCTCATCGCGCAGGACGGCGACACCGTGGAGATCGGCCCCGACTGCCGGTTCGGCGAGCGGGTCCCGGCGGGGGTGACCTTCGTCGACGGGATCGGGATCGGCGACGTGGGGCCGGTCGTCCTGCGGGACCGCCGGCGGCTCGCGGCCGACGGGATCCTGTTCGTCGTGGTCGCGATCGGCGCGCACCACGGCGAGCTGGTCGGTGGGCCCGACCTCGTGAACCGCGGCGTCGTGGACGAGGACGCCTCCCCGGGCGTGCTTGAACGGGCGCGGGAACTCGTCATGCTGTCGCTGGAGGAGTCGGCGGCCCAGGAGGTCACCGACCCGCTGGTGCTGCAGCAGAACGTCCGGAGCACGCTGCGGAAGTTCTTCTGGGAGCAGACGAAGCGGAAGCCGACCGTGGTGCCGGTGATCCTCGAGGTGTAGATTCATCAACCAGTCGGAACGTTCGCCGCGAAAGGGCAGCGCGGCCCCGGAGATGGCGGAGTTCGACATGGCAACGAAGCAGGCACGCAAGCCCGCGCCCCGGCGTTCGAACGCCACGAAGCGCAGGCCCGCCGCGAAGCGCGGCGACCGGCCGAGCATCCCCCGGAGGGCCGCGCGACACCTCGCGCCGTGGGCCCGCGACGCGCTCGGCATCGGCCTCATCGTGCTCGCCATGCTGGCCGTGCTGGGGCTGTGGCTCCACTCCGGCGGGCCGTTCGGCGAGGTCGTCGACTACGCGGCGCACGCGTTCACCGGTGTCGCCGCCGTGGTGATGCCGGTGGTGGCCCTGTACTGGGGCATCCTGCTGCTGCGGGGGACCGCGGAGGACGACCGCATCCGCATGGTCCTCGGCTTCCTGATCCTGCTGGCCGGCGCGCTCGGCATCCTGTCCGTGGTGCGCGCGGACCCCAGCCCCACCTCCGGCTACGCGGGCGTGCACACGGCCGGCGGGCTGATCGGCGCGGTGGTGGGGTGGCCGCTGTCGAAGGTGGCGTCCTCGATCGGGGCCGTGATCGTGTGCGCGGGGCTGGCCGTCCTGGGCTTGCTGGTGTTCACGGGCACGCCGCTCTCGGCGGTGGTTCGCGCCGTCGTGGACTGGTTCAAGGGGCCGGCGTACGACGAGGAGGAGGACCCGGAGTCCATGGTCGACGAGGCCGCGCCCCGGCGTCCCCGGGTGACGCGCGGCCCGGAGGACGACGACGACGAGCCCGTGCCCGCCAGGCGAACCGTGGCCCCCCCGGTCGTCACGGTGCCGGAGTCCGAGGCCGTCCTGCCGGCGGCGAAGATCCGGTTCCCCACGCCCGGGAAGGGCGGGTACCGCCTGCCGCCGCTCGACCTGCTCCGCCGGGCGCCCGAGGGCAGCACCGATACCCGCGACGAGGAGCACACGGTCGAGGCGCTCGAACGGACGTTCCGGACGTTCGGGGTCGCCGCCAGCGTGCCGGCCGCGCACCGCGGCCCGACGGTGACCATGTACGAGGTCGAGGTGGAGCTCGGCACCAAGGTGAACCGAGTCCTGTCGCTGGCCGACGACATCGCGTACGCGCTGGCCACGCCCGACGTGCGCATCATCGCGCCGATCCCCGGCCGGTCGGCCATCGGCGTCGAGGTGCCGAACAAGGTCCGCGACTTCGTGATGCTCGGTGACGTCCTGCGGTCGAAGGCGGCCCGCGAGGCCCGCCACCCGCTGACGGTCGGGCTGGGCAAGGACGTCCACGGTCGGGCCGTGATGGTGAACCTCTCCGAGATGCCGCACATCCTGATCGCCGGCGCGACCGGCGCCGGGAAGTCCTCGCTCATCAACTCGTTCCTCACCTCGCTGCTGATGCGCACGACGCCAGACGAGGTGAAGCTCGTGCTGATCGACCCGAAGCGCGTCGAGCTGAGCCACTTCCGCGACCTGCCGCACCTGCTGTCGCCGGTGATCGTCCACCCCAAGCGCGCGGCGGAGGCGCTGTCCTGGGTCGTTCGGGAGATGGAGCTGCGCTACGAGATGCTCGCCCAGGTCGGGATGCGCGACATCCGTTCCTACCACGAGGCCCGGGCCGAGGGCACCCTCCGCGTCCCGCCCGGCCAGGACGACCATTTCGGGCACATCCCGTACCTGCTCGTCGTGGTCGACGAGCTGGCCGACCTCATGATGGTCGCGCCCCGCGACGTCGAGGACGCCATCTGCCGCATCGCGCAGATGGCCCGCGCCGTGGGCATCCACCTCATGGTCGCCACCCAGCGCCCGTCGGTCGACGTCGTCACCGGTCTCATCAAGGCGAACATCCCCAGCCGGATCGCGTTCATGACGTCCTCGCAGGCGGACTCCCGCGTGATCCTCGACCAGAACGGCGCCGAGAAGCTCGTGGGGCACGGGGACATGCTGTTCCTGCCCTCGAACTACTCCAAGCCCGTGCGGATCCAGGGCGCGTGGGTCACCGAGGGCGAGGTCGAGGCCGTGGCCAAGTGGTGCCGGGGCCAGCGCGAGCCGGTGTACGAGGCCAGCGTCGAGGGGATGGGGCTGCCGCCGGCCGAGGGCGAGGAGTCGTCCGGCCTGGGCGACGACGACGACCTCCTCGAGCAGGCGGCGGAGCTGGTGATCCGCTCGCAGCTCGGGTCGACGTCGATGCTCCAGCGCAAGCTCAAGGTGGGGTTCGCCCGGGCGGGCCGGATCATGGACCTGCTCGAGGAGCGCGGCGTGGTCGGACCGAGCGTCGGGTCCAAGGCCCGTGACGTCCTGATGACCTGGGACGAGTGGCAGGAGTCGCGCTCGCGGGTCTGACGGCGAGGCACGGGGGGACCGCGTCCCGGTTCCGATCCCGGGGCGGCGGCTAGAATCGGCCGAGCCCACGGGAGGATGAGTCGTTCGTGCCTGGTCCGACGACCGGCATCGGGCCCGCACTGCGCGAGGCCCGGGAGTCGCTCGGCAAGGGCCTCGATGAGGCCAGCCGGGACACCAAGATCAAGGTCGACCACCTGCAGGCGCTCGAGCGCGAGTCGTTCGAGGCCGTGGGGGGCGACGTGTACGCGCGCGGAGAGCTCCGCTCCTACTCGGCGTACCTCGGGCTCGACCCGGACAAGGTGCTCGCCGCGTACTCCGAGGCCGTTGACGCCGCCCCCGAGGCGGCCGACTCGACGGCCGAGGAGCCGCCGCCGGTCGAGCCGAAGCCGATCCGGACCCTCCACCGGCGGGCGAACTGGAAGCTCGCCATCCTTGCCGCCGTCGTGCTGCTCGCCGGGTTCGGCGCGGCCGGGCTGCTGACCAATCGCCAGTCGACGTCGGACCCGACGTCGGCCACGGCGACCGGGACGCCGGGTCCGGGGGACGCGCCGCTGCGGTCATCGGACCTCGCCTACGTGTACCTGGCCGCGACGAAGCCCGTCGACGCGACGGTGATCGCGGACGGAACGAGGATGTTCTCCGGAACGCTCAAGCCGGGCAAGCCGCAGCAGTTCACGGCCTCGACCCTCGCCCGCGTGTGGCTGTCGCGGGGCGGCGCGGTCGACATCACGGTGAACGGTCACGACCTGGGCTCGCCGGGGACCAGGGACAGGGAATACGCGGCCACGTACACGCCGCTCGACTACCGGGTGCGGACATCGCCAACCGCATAGCACCCCTCGGGCTCGGTTGGCCGAATCTCATCTCGGCACTCCGCATCGCGCTCGTTCCCGTGCTGGTGGTCCTCGTCCTGGCTCAGACTCGGGCTGCTTCGTACGCGGCCGCCGCGGTGTTCGTCGCGGGGGGGCTCTCCGACGGGCTCGACGGGTGGCTGGCCCGGCGCCACGGCATGACCACGAGGACGGGGATGTGGCTCGACCCGCTCTCGGACAAGCTGCTCGTGTCGGCGGCGGTGATCTCGCTCGTGATCGTCGACCGGTTCCCGCTGTGGGCCGCCGTGATCGTCGTGGTGCGGGAGGCCGCGGTGACCGTGCTCCGGGTCGTCCGGGGGGCGCAGGGGACGTCGATGCCGGCGTCGAACCTGGCGAAGGCGAAGACGGCATCGCAGCTGGTGGCGGTGACGCTGTACCTCCTTCCCCTCGGGCCGGGCGCGGACGGGGTGAAGCTCGCCGTGCTGCTCGTGGCCGTCGCGTTCACCGTGCTGTCGGGAATCGACTACTTCGTGCACGTCGGGGGCCGCGGCGTGAGGGCAGCCGGATGAGGGCCGAGGTCGTCGGGGTGGGCACGGAGCTGTTGCTTGGACAGATCGCCAACACCAACGCCCAGTGGATGTCCGAGCGGCTCGCCGAGATCGGGGTCGACGTGCTGTACCAGCAGGTGGTGGGCGACAACCTCGACCGCATCGCCGAGGCGTTCCGGCTGGCGCTCTCGCGGTCCGACGTCGTGATCTCGACCGGCGGGCTGGGCCCAACGCAGGACGACATCACGCGGGACGCCATCGCCCGTGTGCTCGGTGTCCCGCTCGTCCGCCACCCGGAGATCGAGGAGATGCTCCGGGCGAGGTTCCGTTCGTTCCGGCGGGAGATGCCGGAGATCAACCTGCTGCAGGCCGACGTCCCCGAGGGCGCCCGGTACGTCCTTCCCCAGCGGGGAACCGCACCGGCCCTCGTGTGCCCGGCGGGGGACGGCCGGGTGCTCTACGCGGTGGCCGGGGTGCCCGCGGAGATGCGGGAGATGATGCTGGGGACGATCCTGCCGGAGCTCCGCGAACGGGCCGGGGCCGCGGCCATCGTGTCGCGGGTGATCCGGGTGACCGGCCTGGCGGAGTCGAAGGTCGCGGAGCTCCTGGCCGGTGTGTTTGCCTCGACGACGAACCCCACCGTGGCCTACCTGGCCTCGGCCGGGGAGGTGAAGGTCCGCCTCACGGCGAAGGCGTCCTCGCCGTCCGGGGCGAACGCGCTGATCGACCCCGTCGCCCACGAGGTCGAGGGCATCCTGGGGGCGAACGTCTTCACGTCCGGGGACGAGGAGCTGGAACAGGTCGTCGGCCGGGCGCTCCGCGACCGTGGCGCCACGCTCGCATGTGCCGAGTCGCTGACGGGCGGCGGGCTCGCGAAGCGGCTGACCGCGGCCGAGGGCGCATCCGACTACTTCCGCGGATCGGCCGTCGTGTACACCGCGGAGGCCAAGCATGACGTCCTCGGCGTCCGGCGGGAGACCATCGAGGGACCCGGCGTGGTGAGCGAGGAGTGCGCCCGCGAGATGGCGGCCGGCGCGCGGCGCGTGTTCGCCGCGGACGTGGCCGTCTCGCTCACGGGCGTCGCGGGTCCGGAGCCCCACGACGGCAAGCAGCCCGGGGACGTGTGGATCGCGCTCGACGCCGCCGACGGGGCCACGGCGCGCCACCTCCACGCCCCGGGCGACCGGCAGCTCGTGATCCGGTGGGCCGAGCAGGCGGCGCTCGACCTGGTCCGGCGGTGGGCCGAAGGGCGCCTGGAGGAATGACGGCGCCGGAGCCGCGCCAGCTCCGGCTGTTCGTCGCGGTGGACCTCCCCGACGACGTGCGCGACGGGCTCGCGGCGGCGGTCGCACCGCTCCATGACCTCCTACCGAAAGCGCGGTGGATCCCGCCGGAGAGCTGGCACGTGACGTTGAAGTTCCTCGGGAACGTCCCGGCGGCGATGGTCGAGGAGCTGTCCTCGGCCGTGGGGGAGGCGGTTGGCGAGCACACGGCGTTCCGGGCCCGGACCTCGGGCGTCGGGGCGTTTCCGTCTCCCCGCCGGGCGCGGGTGGTGTGGGCCGGCGTGGAGGGCCGCCACGACGAGCTGGCCGGGCTGGCGCGGTCGGTCGACCGGGCGCTCGAGTTCGCGTTCCCGAAGGAGGAGCGCCCCTTCGCCGCGCACCTCACCCTGGCCCGGCTGAAGGAACAGGCCCGCCTGCCGGACGAGCTCGCCGCGCTGGACGTCACGAGCCGGCCGTTCCGGGTGGGCGCGGTCCGCCTGTACCGGAGCCACCTCCAGCGGCCGGCCGCACGCTACGAGGTCCTCCGGGAGCTGCGGCTCTCCGGCTGATCCCGCCCGGATGCTTGCAGCCGAACACGTGTTCGACTAGCCTGCGAGTTGCACGCGTCGAACTTCAGGGATGTAATTCGTGTCAGACCTCGTCGGTAGGGTCCGCTCGGTCAGGGTTCCGAGTGGTGCGGTGACCGAGGGGGTCCGCGCCTTCGGGCGGAAGGAGGCAGATCGGATGGACCGCGAGAAGATGCTCGACGTCGCGCTGGCGCAGATCGAGAAGCAGTACGGCCGGGGGGCGGTCATGAAGCTCGGTGAGCATCCGGCGGGACAGGGGATCTCGGTCATCCCGTCGGGGTCGATGGCGCTCGACATCGCGCTCGGGATCGGTGGCGTGCCGCGCGGGCGCATCATCGAGGTGTTCGGGCCGGAGGGCTCGGGCAAGACCACGGTCTGCCTCCACATCATCGCGGAGGCGCAGCGGAACGGCGGCATCGCGGCGTTCGTCGACGCGGAGCACGCGCTCGACCCCACGTACGCGCGGGCGCTCGGGGTGAACATCGACGAGCTGCTGGTCTCGCAGCCCGACTCCGGCGAACAGGCCCTCGAGATCGCCGACATGCTGATTCGCTCGGGCGCGCTCGACGTCGTGGTCATCGACTCGGTGGCGGCGCTGGTACCCCGCGCCGAGATCGAGGGCGAGATGGGCGACACGCACGTCGGACTGCAGGCCCGGCTGATGTCGCAGGCGATGCGGAAGCTCGCGGGAACGCTCTCGCGGTTCGACACGACCGCGATCTTCATCAACCAGCTTCGGGAGAAGATCGGCGTGATGTTCGGCAATCCGGAGACCACGCCGGGCGGCCGGGCGCTGAAGTTCTACTCGTCGGTCCGGCTCGACGTGCGGAAGGTCGAGAACCTCAAGGACGGCACCGAGGTGGTCGGCTCGCGCACGCGCGTGAAGGTCGTGAAGAACAAGGTCGCGCCGCCGTTCCGACAGTGCGAGTTCGACATCATGTACGGGAAGGGGATCTCGAAGGAGGGTTCGCTCCTCGACGTGGGCGTCGACCTGGAGATCGTCAAGAAGTCCGGCGCGTGGTTCACCTACGAGGGCGAGCAGCTCGGCCAGGGCCGGGAGAACGCGCGGCAGTTCCTCGCCGAGCACGCCGACACCGCGCTCGAGATCGACCGCCGCATCCGCGAGGCCGTGGGGCTCATCGCGTTCGAGGACGGCGGCGACGAGGTCGTCGACCTCGCGACGGGGGAGATCGTGCCGGCCGCTTCCGAACCTGCCGCGGAGGGCAATGGCCGATCCCGGAAGGAGCCGGCCGCCGCGCCGGCAAGCTGAGACATCCGGACGGTGTCGGTCGTCCGGACCGCGTGAGACCGCCCGGGTGCTGAGCGGGCTGCTTGGGGAAGGGGCCTGATTGGTACCCGGGCGGGATCACCCAGCCGACGATCGCGTTTGGCGCGCGGCCCCGGATGCGCGCGGGGGGAAGCCCCGCGGCACGGCCCACGACCGCGCCCTGAACCTCCTGTCGTTCCGCGACCGCAGCCGCCGCGAGCTCGAACAGCGTCTGCTGCGCGCCGGGTTCGACTCCGACGAGGTGCTCGAGGTGCTCGACGGGCTGCAACGAGTGGGCCTGGTCGACGACGAGCGCTTCGCCAGGGCGCTCGTCGAACAGCACGCGGCCCGTCGTCTGTCCGGGAGGCGGGCCGTGGCGGCCGCGCTCTGGACCGGTGGTGTCTCGCGGGAGGCCGCCGCGGCCGCGCTGGCCGATCTCGACGAGCCCGGCGCGGAACGGGAGCGAGCGGAGGCGCTGGCCCGTTCGAGGGCCGGTCGGTTGGCGGCGCTCCCGCCCGAAGTCGCCTTTCGGCGGCTGAGCGCCCTGCTCGCACGACGGGGCTACGCACCGAACATCAGCCGGGAGGCCGCCCGGCTGGCCCTTTCGATCGACGACGACGGCTCCTGAGGCGGTCGCGGTCGGCGTGGCCCGGGCGGGCGGCGACCGCTTGTCGCGGCACGCCGGGGTCCCACACAATCGCGGGCAGACCGTTGGGAGGGAGTTGCGCCGCATTGGTCCCGTCAGTCGTCGGCCGTGATCCGGAGCTCGAGCTCGTCGGGGCGTTCGTCGCCGGCATCGCCGGCGGCTCTCGGTCGCTCGAGATCCGGGGGCCGACCGGGATGGGCAAGACCGTGCTGTGGCGCCTCGCGCTGGCGGACGCCGAGGCCCGGTCGTTCACCGTGCTCTCGGCCCGCCCGCTGCCGGCGGAGACCGTGCTGTCGTTCGCAGGGCTCTCGGACCTCCTCGGTGCGGTGGTCGACGAGGTCGGCCCGCATCTTCCGGCGCCGCAGCGCGTGGCGTTGGACGTCGCGCTCCTCCGAACCCCCGCGGAGGGCTCGGTTCCGGACCCCCGTTCGGTGGCGACGGCGAGCCTGAACGCGATCCGATGGCTGGCCAGGCGGGGCCCCGTGCTGATCGCCGTCGACGACCGGCAGTGGCTCGACCGGCCCACGGGCGACGTCGTGGAGTTCGTCAGGAGGCGGCTCGGCGACGAGCCGGTCGGGTTCCTCGAGACGAGACGGCTCCAGCCGGGGACAAGCTCGGGCGAGGACGGTCCCACGGACGACGGCGTCGTCCGGCTCGACGTGAAGCCGCTCTCCCCCGGGGCCCTTCACGAGCTGGTGCGGGAGCGGTTCGGGCGGGCCTTCCCGCGGCCCACGCTGATGCGGATCCACGAGACGTCGGGGGGGAACCCCTACTACGCGCTCGAGATCGCGCGGGTCCTCACCGAGCGCGAGGCCGAGCACGACGAGCGCCTGGAGCCGGGCCGGCCGCTGCCGGTCCCGGAGAGCCTGCTCGGGATCCTCCGGGAACGGGTGGACGAGCTCGCGGTCCCGGTTCAGCGTTTCCTGGAGGCCGCGGCGATCGTCTCCGAGCCCACCGTCGAGCTCGCCGGGACCGCCGCCGGCTCCGCCGCCCGGGCGTCCGACCGCGTCCGGGCGGCCACCCGGGCCGGGGTGATCGAGCTGGACGGCGACCGACTCCGGTTCACCCATCCGCTGCTCGCGGAGGTCGTGCTCGCGGGCATGGATCCCGAGGGCCGGCGGTCGCTCCACCGGCGGGTTGCGGACCTGGTCCCCAGCGCGGAGGAACGGGCCCGGCACCTGGCACTCGGCGCCGAGGGTCCGTCGGCGGAGATCGCCGCCGTGGTCCACGACGCGGCGAGGGCGGCGGCCGCGAGGGGGGCGATCGGCCCGGCAGCCGAGCTGGCCGAAGAGGCCATCGCCCTGACACCCGGCGACGACCCGGAGAGGTTCCGGCGGCGCCTCGACGCGTCCGCGTACGAGGTTCGCGGCGGCGACATCGCGCGGGCCCGCCGGCACCTGGAGCCACTGACGGCGCCGGACGTCCCGGGTCCGGTCCGGGCCGCCGCTCTCCTCCGGATGGCGAGGATGGGGGAGGAGAGCCCCACGAGCTCGCTGCAGCTGTGCCTCCAGGCCATCGCCGAGGCGGGCGGCGACCCTCTCGAGGCCGAGGGCCATCAGCTGGCCGCCGAGATGTCCATGTTGTCGGGTGACGTTCCACACGCGCTGGAACATGCCCGGCGGGCCGTCGAGCTGGCCGAACGCGCCGGGGAGCCGGCCATGCTGATCGAGAGCCTCGGCACGCTCTGCCACTACGAGACGTACACGGGGTCCATCACCCCCGGTCTCCTCGAGGGCGCCCTCGAGCTGGAGCGGGCCGCACCGCGACCCTCGAACAACTACAGCCCCCGCGAGATCCTCGGGCTCCGGCTCATGTACTCGGACCGCCTGGACGAGGCGCGCGAGCTGCTCGAGGCGAGCCTCGACTGGACCGCCGAGATCGGCGACGAGCTGGATCGGAACTCGCTGCTGATCCACTTGACCCAGCTGGAGTGCCGTGCCGGGCGTCCCGCGCTGGCCGCCCGCCACGCCAGGGAGTCCCGGACGATCTCCGAGCAGACCGGGGGGTGGGCGCTCGCCGCGCCGCTGTTCGCGGAGTCGCTGGCCGCCGCGCACCTCGGTGACGTGGCCGCCGCCCTCGAAACGGGCGAGCGGGGTCTGGCCATCGCGGAGGCGGGTGGGAGCGGTGTGTTCCGGGTCCTCAACCGATGGGCGCTCGGGTTCCTGGCCCTGTCCCGGGGCGACGTCGGCGAGGCCGATCGGCTGCTGCGGGACCTCCCCGACGACGTCGAGGCCATGGGGTACCGGAACCCCGGGGTTCGCCCGGTGCATGCGGACGCGATCGAGGCGCGGATCGCCGCCCGCGACCTCGAGGTGGACAACCTGATCGACCGCCTGGAGGAGCGCGGCCGGTCCCTCGACAACCACTGGGCCATCGCGGCGTCCGCACGGTGCCGCGGCCTGCTCCTCGCGGCGCGCGGGGACCCGGATGGGGCGATGCGCGAGCTGGAACGGGCCCTCGTCGAGCACGGGTGGTCCCCCCAGCCCCTGGAGCGGGGGAGGACGCTGCTCGCCCTCGGCACGCTCCAGCGTCGGTCCAAGCAACGTCGCGACGCGCGCGGATCCCTGACGGCGGCGCTCGAGGTGTTCGAAGCCGTCGGTGCGGCGATCTGGGCCGAACGGGCGCGCGCGGAGCTGGGCCGCATCGGCGGCCGGACCTCGTCCGGGACGGACCTCACCGGATCCGAGCGACGCGTCGCCGAACTCGCCGCCGGCGGCATGACGAACCGCGAGGTGGCCGAGGCCCTCCACCTCAGCGAGCACACCGTGGAGAGCCACCTGTCCGCGGCCTATCGGAAGCTCGGCGTGCGTTCCCGCACCGAGCTGGCCGTGAAGTTGGAGCGCTGAGCCGACCAAACATCGCGGATTCCCCTGATCCCCTGAGGGCGCGCCGTGCCTACGCTGGGGCCCGAGGGAGGAAGTGCCGTGCCCATGTATCTCGTCGAACGCTATGCCCCAGCATCACCGGCCGGCTTCGGTGGCGCGTCGGACCGGCGGATGGTGACCGGGGACCGCCGGATCCGACACGTCCAGTCGACCCTGATCCCCGTCGACGAGATCGCGCTCTGCCTGTTCGAGGCGCCGTCGAAGCGGGTCCTGGAACGGGCGCTCGTCGACGCAGGTCACTCCTTCGTCCGCATCGTGGAGGCGCACGTCGGGGAGCCCGGCGACTGCGGAGGCGCGGCGCCGGCTGCGGAACCGGCGGCGGAGGTACATACACCGATCGAACCGATCCAGGGAGGGGTGGCATGAGGCGTCGTCGTCGTTCGGGTGGAGGTCCTCGGAACCTCGGGAGACCATTTCGGGCCAGGTTGCACGCCACGCTCGTCCTGCTCACGGTCTTCGCGCTGACGACCGTGTCGGCGGGGTCTGCCGCGTCGGCCGGTGGACGAGGAGGCGCGATCCCGAGCGTCCACGACGTGGCCAACCTCGACTACTTCGTGGCCCTGAACGGCACGGACACCAAGGAGGACGACGCGCAACGCGAGGACTTCGCCTCGTTGAACCGGCAGCTCGGGTCCGGAACGTTCTCCGGCCCGGAGGGTGACGCGAAGGCCTCCTCCAAGGTCCAGGGCGCCGTGACCGACATCACCGGTGGTCTCGAGCACGCCACCGCGAACGGGTCGGTCTCGGGCTCGGTGCACCACTCCGACCGCAACGTGGCCGGCGTGCCGGTTGCCGACTCGTCGGCCGAGTTCTTCCTCGACTTCGAGTTCCCCAACCCGACGCCGTTCACCGTCAGCGTCTCGCTCACCGCAACGAACAGCGACGACGGCGAATGCACCGAGGCGGTCGCGGATCTCGACGTCAACGGGTCCACCCTGTCCGCGACGAAGCATGCGGGTGGCGATTGCGATCCGACCTCCGGGGCCGGCTCGCTGAGCTTCTCGGGAACGGTCACCGGCGAGGGGAGCCTGGACGTCTCCGTGGACGGTGACGTCGCCGCCGAGAAGAAGAACGCCGCCGAGACGTTCTCAGGGGGCTTCACCGTGAACGCGAGCGCGCCGTTCGGCGAGTGCACGATCACCGGCACCACGGACGGGGAGACCCTCAATGGCACGAACGGTCCTGACGTCATCTGTGGCATGGGCGGCGTCGACCGCCTGAACGGCAGCGGCGGCAACGACAAGATCTTCGGCGGCCCCGACAACGACATCATCCACGGGGGCGACGGCGCCGACGTCCTGCACGGCTTCGGCGGGGACGACACGATCGTGGGCGGCCCGGGGGGCGACACGATCCTCGCCGACCGGGGGTGCGACGACATCAACGCGGGCCCCGGGGACGACGTCGTGCTGGGTGGCTCGGGGGGGACCCCCACCGGGGACACCGACGTGTGCGACACGATCTTCGGCGGACCCGGGAACGACGACCTCGCGGGCCAGGGCGACGTGGACCAGCTGGTCGGTGAAGAGGGCAACGACTCGCTCGACGGCGGGCCCGGGAGCGACTTCCTCACGGATGGGGAGGGCCCGAACGCGCACCTCGACGGCGGGCCGGGCGTCGACAACATCTGCGGCTCGGACCAGGCCGACACGATCGACGGCGGACCCGACGGCGACCGGATCGCCGGGGGGCTCGGACGGGACACGATCCACGGCGGCGACGGGGACGACCGGATCGACGGCAACCGGCAGTTCGCCGTCGATCCCGACGGGGACCCCTGCATCGCCGGCCTCGGGTCGGACGGGAGGGACGTGATCGACGGCGGGCCCGGTGACGACCTGTTACAGGGCGACGACGGTCCCGACCATCTCACGGGCGACGCGGGCAGCGACAAGCTGCTCGGCGAGGGCGGGGGCGACCTCCTCGCGGGAGGGACCCGCAAGGACGTGCTGAACGGCGGGACGGAGAACGACGTCATCAACGCCTGCGACGGCGTCCTCGACACGGTGCTCGGCGGTCCGGGCACCGCCGACGTGGCCAAGGTCGATCCCGGCGTGGACGACGTGCACGGCGATGTCGAAACAGTCCACCAGTGCTGAACCGTGGGAGAGGAAACGATATGACCACGACGCATCGTGGCGGTAGGCACCGCAGGCCGTTTACCGGAGTTACGGCAGTGCTCGTCGCCGCGCTGTGGCTCGGGACTCCGGCCGGCAGCGCTGGGGGACGGATCCAGGCCACCGGCACGGCCTGTGAGAGCGTCGCGGAGGGGATCGACCGGATCTTCACCACCCACCCCGGTCAGATCTTCTTCTCGACGACGAAGACGCTGGGGTTCCACCAGGGCGATCACGTGTTCCTGTCCAACGACTGCGACGGCGTGACCCCATTGTTCGTCGACGACGAGATCCTCGTCGATGTCACGCGGCCGGGCGGAGCGGTGAAGCACTTCACCCACGACTACAGCGGAGGCTGTTCCGGGACCATCTCCCACGCGAGCTCCGACCTCACGTCCCTGTTCTCTGCCGGAAGCAACGTGGTCCGCTTCCGGTACAAGGAGCTGTGCGGGGGCGGATCGGCGTCCGACGACGTCAACCTGGTCGTGCAGACCACCTGCACGAAGACCGGGACGACCGCCGACGAGACGTTGAATGGGACCCCGGGCGACGACGTGATCTGCGGCCGGGGCGGGAAAGACACCCTGAACGGCAAGGGGGGCAACGACGTCATCATCGGAGGTCCGGACGACGACGTCGCCAATGGAGGACCCGGCGCGGACACCATCTACGGGATGGACGGGTGCGACCGGCTGAAGGGAGACGCCGGCGTCGACACGATCTTCGGCGGGGACGGCGACAACGCGGGCGACGTCTGCGACCAGCTGGACGGCGGGCCGGACGGCGATCGGCTGCTGGGCGAAAGTGGTGTCGACGTCCTCGACGGAGGAGGCGGAAACGACCACGTCGAGGGCGGTCTGGACGCCGACTTCATCGACGAGTCCGGTGGGCCGAACTCGTTGCTCTCCGGCGGCGACGGCAACGACAACGTGTGCGGCTCCCCGGAGAGGGACGTCGTGTCCGGCGACGGGGGGAACGATCACCTCGCCGGCGGCCTGGGCGCGGACTCGATCGACGGGGGGGCCGGGAACGACTTCGTGTTCGGCAAGGACGGTGCGGCCGTGCAGCCGAGCGGTGACCCGTGCATCGTCGGCCTGGGATCGGACTCAGGCAACGTCCTGACCGGCGGGCCAGGTGACGACCTCATGCAGGGCGAGGACGGCGGCGACCACCTGGTGGGCGGCCCTGGCAGCGACAAACTGCGGGGCCTCGCGGGCGCCGACGTCCTGATCGGTGGGACCCGCAAGGACGTGCTGAACGGAGGCGCGAACGGCGACCTGTTGAAAGCCTGCGACGGTGTCCTCGACTCGGTCATCGGAGGGGGCGGATCGGACGCCGCCAAGGTCGACATCGGGATCGACGACGTGCACGCCGACGTGGAGGTGACCGCGGCGTGTTGACATCTGGGTCAGCGGATTGGGTGGGATCCAGCGGCACTTGCTCGAGAAGGGGACAGGAGGCATGCGAGCAGTCATGAGGGTCGTCGCGAACTCGTCGGTGATCGCGCTCGTCATTGGGATGCCGGTGGCATCTCCGGGGCCGAGGGGGCACCGGCGGCAACGCCACCCTGGACGAAGCCGACTCGAGTGTCGACTACTTCGTCTGCGTCGACACCGAGGACCAGGCCGAGGACAACGCGTCCGACGTCCATTTCACCTCGACCCATCTCGACCTGCATCCCCCCAGCACCATCCACGGCCCGGCGGGAGAGGGGAACTCGCGCTCGAGGGTTATCGGCAGCTGGCCGGGGAGACGACCGGCGTTGTGGACGCGGAGTACGACGACGACGTGACCGATGGCGACCGGCCGATCGCCCGGGGCGACTCCGACTCCGAATCGTCATCGACGTGACCGGCAGGGACGCGGCGTTCGCGCTCTCGGGATCCGCGAGCGCCTCCTCGACGGGGATCAGCTTCGCCGGCAGGGGAGAGGCCGACCCCGGTTCGGAGGTGAACGTCGGGGTGCCGGACGGCACGATCGCGACGTGGTCACGCCGTCGCACTGCGGATGGCCGGCGAGCTCCCAGCTCAAGATCACCGGCTCGCTCGCGCCGGGCCAGCACGAGTTCACCGTCTCCGCCGTCGCCCAGGTCGCCAGTGCGTCCAACTTCGCCCACCATGGCCACGCCCAGGTGCAGTTCGACCTCACGCTGATCGTGGCCGACTGCGACGTGGTCGGCACGACTCAGGGCGAGCGGCTCGAAGGCACGGCTGGGGACGACGTGATCTGCGGCATGGGTGGGCGGGACACGATCCTGGGCGATCGCGGGAACGACACCTTGATCGGGGGCGGGCAGATCGACACGATGCTCGGCGGAACCGGGGACGACACGATCCGGACGTTCGGCGGGAACGACGTGATCCGGGGCGGCGAGGACGACGACCACATCTTCGCCGGGGACGGGTGCGACGATGCCAGCGGGGACGACGGCAACGACGAGATCTCCGGCGGCGACGAGGATCATGCCTCGGGCGGCGTCTGCGACGACCTCGCGGGCGGGCGGGCGACGACCACCTGATCGGCGGGGACGGCAGGGCTCGCCTCGACGGGGGCCCGGGCAACGACACGATCGAGGGCGGGAAGGATCTCGACCTGATCTCCGACGAAGCGGGCCCGAACCGGCTGCTGTCCGGCGGCGGCGGACCCGAGGCATCTGTGGCTCGCCGGAGCGGGACATGATCGACGGCGGGCCCAGCAGCCTGCGACGCGGGCAGGGACGACGTGACGGCGGCGCCGGCGTCAACGATCACGCGAAGGTCAACCGGGGCGTCGACCACGTCCAGGGCGTGGAGCACGTGACGAGCTGCTGACGCCGTTCGGAGTCTTGCGTCACGAGTTCACAAGCCGTACATTGTGAATTCGAGAGGCTTGGACACCGAACCGACAACTGTTCGACCCGTGCTGTTCATCTGACCGAACACCGACCGTTCCATGACCGAACCGCGACGAAGGGAGCACGCAGGAGGGGCCTCGATGCGCCCCCATGCGTCTTCGTCCTGACCCAGCACCACCGCACCGGCCGAGCAGCGGGCCGTGCCCCGCCTTTCGTTCAACGCGAATGAGTGGAGGCAGCCATGGTCGTCGTCGTGGTGGTCGTCGGGGTGCTCGCCCTGGCGATCGGGATCGGCGCCGGGCTCGTCGCCCGCAAGGTGATGGTCTCGAACAAGGTCCAGACCGCCGAGACCAGGGCCCAGCGGGTGGTGCTCGACGCCGAGCGAGAGGCTCAGACCAAGGTCCAGCAGGCCCTGGTCGAGGTGAAGGAAGAGATCGCGGCCATGCGCCGCGAGGCCGAGGAGGACGTCAAGACCCGGCGTGAGGAGGTCGCCAGGTCGGAGCAGCGGCTCACCGCCAAGGAGGACGCCGCCGAACGCAAGCTCGCCGAGATCGACCGTCGCGACGAGGATCTCGCCCGGCGGGCCGGCGAGCTGGAACGCATCCGCGGCCAGCTCGAGAAGACCGCCGAGCACCAGCGCACCCAGCTCGAGGCCGTCGCCCGCATGACGGCCACCGAGGCCCGGGAGGCGCTCGTCCGCCAGATCGTCGGCGACGCCAAGCGCCAGGCCATGGGCCAGGTCCGCGAGCTCGAGCAGCGCGCCCGGGAGGAGGGCGAGGAACGCGCCCGCAAGATCGTCACGATCGCCATCCAGCGCGTCGCCTCCGAGCAGACCGCGGAGTCGACCGTCAGCGTGTTCCCGCTCCCGAGCGACGACATGAAGGGTCGGATCATCGGCCGCGAGGGCCGGAACATCCGCGCGTTCGAGGCCCTGACCGGTGTGAACCTCATCATCGACGACACCCCCGAGGCGGTGGTGCTCTCCTGCTTCGACCCGGTTCGCCGCGAGGTCGCCCGTCTGACCCTCGAGAAGCTCGTCAGCGACGGCCGAATCCACCCGGCCCGCATCGAGGAGAAGCACGAGCAGTCCCTGCGCGAGGTGGACGAGGAGATCAAGCGGGCCGGCGAGGGGGCCCTGCACGAGGTCGGGATCACCGACGTGCACCCCGAGATGATCAAGGTGCTCGGCCGCCTCCGGTATCGCACGAGCTACGGCCAGAACGTGCTCCGGCATCTGGTGGAATCCGCGCACATCGGCGCGGGCCTGGCGGCGGAGCTCGGGGTCGACCCCCACCTCGTCAAGCGATGCGCGATGATGCACGACATCGGCAAGGCCGTGACGCACGAGGTCGAGGGGTCCCACGCGCTGATCGGCGCGGAGCTGGCGCGGCGGCTGAAGGAGCCCCCCGAGGTCGTCCATGCGATCGAGTCCCATCACGGCGAGGTCGAGCAGCGCACGATCGAGGCGGTCCTGGCCCAGGTGGCCGACCAGATCTCCGGCGGCCGCCCCGGCGCCCGGCGGGAGTCGCTCGAGACCTACGTCAAGCGCCTCGAACGCCTGGAGGAGATCTGCACCTCCCACCCGGGCGTCGAGAAGACGTTCGCCATGCAGGCCGGCCGCGAGGTCAGGGTGATGGTCAAGCCGGAGGAGGTCGACGACCTCGCCGCGCAGGTGCTCGCCCGCGACATCGCCAAGCAGGTCGAGGAGGAGCTGCAGTACCCCGGCCAGATCCGCATCACCGTGGTCCGGGAGCTGCGGGCGGTCGAATACGCCAAGTGACGGGATCCGTGCCTGCGCAGGCACGGATCCCGGACATATCGGGCGCCTCCTGGGGTAGCGGCGCCACGCCCGGGGAACACTCCGTGGTGAGACGACACGGACAAGGAGGTTCCGCCGTGGCGCAACAGCCCGTCTACGAACCCCACGAGCACGTCACGACCCCGACCGGTCGGCCGGTTGCCGCCGCCCCGGTGGCGACGACCCGGGTCCGCCCGTCCTACGGCGGCCTGGCGGCGCGCATCGTGCTGACCCTGCTCGGAGCCGCCGGGCTCGTCGTGGGGGCGTTCACCCACGTCGTGAACGGCACCGCGGGCACCGACGTGCCGTTCCGTTCGCTGTGGACGACCGACCTCTCCGGGTCGGCGTTCATCACCTCGCTCGGCTTCGCCATGATCGTCGTCGCGCTGGTCGCGATCGTCGGCATGGCGCTGCGGACGCTGACGAGCCTGGCCGGGGCCGTCGGGATCGCGGCGACGGTCCTGTTCCTCGTGGCCGTCAACCGGGCCACCGGCGGCCTGAACGGCGTCGACGCCGGCGTGTGGCTGTGGGGCATCGGGTCCCTCCTGTGCCTGATCGGCGGGTTCTTCGGGGGTCGGCGGGAGGTCCTCGCGACGACCACGGGCGCGACGGTCGTCGAGCGGTAGCCGTCGAGCCGGACCATCCAAAGGAGGCGGCCGCCCCGCTCGATACACTCGGGCGGATGGGCGGCCGCTTCCTGCTTCGCACCTTCGGGTGCCAGATGAACGAGCACGACTCGGAGCGCATCGCCGGCCTGCTCACCGCCGACGGCTACGTCCCGACGGAGGAGGCCGCCGACGCCGAGGTCGTCGTGCTCAACACGTGCGCCGTTCGCGAGAACGCCGACAACCGCCTGTACGGGCAGCTCGGCCACCTCCGCCCCCTGAAGGAACGCAACCCCCGGATGCGGATCGTCGTGGCCGGCTGTCTCGCGCAGAAGGACCAGGGCCTGATCCAGCGCAGGGCGCCGTGGGTCGACGTCGTGATCGGGACGCACGCGCTGCCGTCGCTGCTCGACCTCGTGGCCAGGGCCCAACGCGAGGGCCCCCAGATGGACGTCCGCGAGTACACGGAAACGTTCCCGAGCGCGCTCCCCGCGGTGCGCGGCGACTCGCACCGCGCGTGGGTGAGCGTCAGCGTGGGATGCGACAACCACTGCACGTTCTGCATCGTCCCCCTGGTCCGGGGGCCGCAGCGGTCCCGCCCGATCGGCGACATCCTGGCCGAGGTCCAGGGCCTGGCGGCACGGGGCGTGGTCGAGGTCACCCTCCTCGGCCAGAACGTCAACACCTACGGACGTGACCTCACGGTGCCGGGGTCGAGCCGGCGGTCGCGGTTCGCGGAGCTGCTCCGCTTGGTCAACCAGATTGACGATCTGCGGAGGATCAGGTTCACCAGCCCGCACCCGCACGACTTCACGCCCGACGTGGTGGAGGCCATCGCGGATTGCGAGCGGGTGTGCGAGCACATCCACTTTCCCCTGCAGTCCGGTTCGGACCGGATCCTGCGCCGGATGCGGCGGTCGTACCGGAGCGACCGTTACCTCTCGTGGGTCCGCCGGATCCGGGAGGCCGTTCCCGGCATCGCGTTCTCCACCGACGTCATCGTGGGGTTCCCCAGTGAGACCGAGGAGGACTTCGCCGGGACCATGCGAGTCGTCGAGGAGGCGCGGTTCGACTCGGCGTACACGTTCCAGTACTCGCCGCGGCCGGGGACGCGGGCCGGCTCGTGGCCCGGCCGGGTGCCGAAGGAAGTCGTCCAGGAGCGGTT
Organism: uncultured Actinomycetes bacterium; assembly: GCA_963772375.1. Taxonomy (GTDB): domain Bacteria; phylum Actinomycetota; class UBA4738; order UBA4738; family JACQTL01; genus DATBHM01. The sequence goes on along the minus strand of CAVYXG010000004.1, from coordinate 42,872 downwards.
CGACCGCCTGGTCGGCCTGCAGGAGCGCATCTCCCTGGAACGCAACCGGGAGTACGAGGGCCGGGCGCTGGAGATCCTGGTCGAGGGCACCGGCCGCAAGGGCGGCGTCCAGGGCCGAACGAGGACGAACAAGATCGTCCACTTCCCGGGCGACGCGCGGCCGGGAGAGTTCCGCGACGTGGTGGTCGAGCGCGCCCACCCGCACCATCTCAGCGCGCGCGTCGCCGTGCCGGCGCCGGCCGCCGGCTGACGGCGGATCGGCCGCATGGAGCCGCCCAGGCCGTGGCCGGCGCTGGTGGGGCCGACGGCGTCGGGCAAGACCGAGGCGGGCCTCGAGATCGCCCGGCGGCTGCACGCCGAGATCCTGTCGGTCGACTCCATGCTCGTGTACCGGGGCATGGACGTCGGAACGGCCAAGCCCTCGCCGGAGGACCGGGCCCGCGTCCGGCATCACCTCCTCGACCTGACGGACGCCGGCGGGACGTTCAGCGTGTCGGAGTTCCAGTCGTGCGCGGCCGGGGCGCTGGCCGACCTCGCCTCCCGGGGCGGCACGGCGCTGCTGGTGGGGGGCTCGGGGCTGTACTTCCGGGCCGTGGTCGACGGCCTCGCGTTCCCTCCGACGGACCCGGCGACCAGGCGGGATCTGGAGCGCCAGGCCGAGGCGCTCGGGCCCTACCGTCTGTACGCGCGGCTCGCGCACTTCGACCCCGTCGCCGCCGCCAGGATCGAACCCCGCAATGCCCGGCGGACCGTGCGGGCGCTCGAGGTGGCGGCGGTGACCGGGCGGCCGTTCTCGTCATTCGCGGCGGACTGGGAGCGGTACGACCCGAACGCGGTGCGGGCGGCCGGCGTCGACATGGACCCCGAGGCGCTCCGGCGGCGGATCGAGGCCCGGGTCGAGGCGATGGTGGCCGGCGGACTGCTCGAGGAGGTGCGGGACCTGTTGACCGAAGGCGCCGGCCCATCGCTCACCTCGGGCCAGGCCATCGGGTACGCTGAGGTCATCGAGCACCTGGCCGGCCGCATGACCCTCGACGAAGCCGTCGCCCGGACCGTCGCGAGGACCCGGGCGCTGGCCCGGCGGCAGGTGGTGTGGTTCCGGCGCGATCCCCGCATCCGGTGGTTCCGCGCAGGGCCGGACGGCGCGGCCGGCATCGTGGACGAGCTGACGGAGTACCTGCGAGATGGCTGAGTTGCGATTCGAGAAGTGGCACGGCACCGGGAACGACTTCGTCATGGTCGAGGACTGGCCGGGCGAGCTCGACCTCCCGGCCGACCTGGTGGCCGCCCTGTGCGACCGCCACCTCGGCGTCGGGGCCGACGGCCTGATCCGCGTGGCCTCGCCGTCCGTGGCCGACCGGGAGGCACTCGACACCCGCAACGCGCACGCGTTCATGGACTACCGGAACGCCGACGGTTCCCTCGCCGAGATGTGCGGGAACGGCGTCCGGTGCCTGGCGAAGCTGGCGTTCGAACGCGGGCTGGTCGATGCGACCGAGCTCACGGTGGCCACCCGAGCGGCTCCCAAGCGCGTGTGGCTGGACGTGGACGGCGGCCGGGTGCGCTCGGTGCGGGTGGACATGGGCCCGCCCGAGCTCGAGGTCGACCGGATCCCGATGGCCGGCCCGGCGGGATCGCGGTTCCTGGCTGAGCCGTTCGAGCACGACGGCGTCACGTACAAGGCTAGCGCGGTGTCGATGGGCAACCCACACCTGGTGCTGTTCGTCGAACGGGATCCCGACCAGGTCGACGTGCACCGAATCGGCCCACAGCTCGAGCACGACCCCCGGTTCCCGAACCGGACCAACGTCGAGTTCGTCGCACCGGCCTCGGACGGCATCAAGCTGCGGGTCTGGGAACGCGGCGTGGGCGAGACGATGGCTTGTGGCACCGGGGCGTGTGCGTCGCTGGTGGCGGCCAGCCTCGCCGGCCTTTCGCCGCGCACCGCGAACATCCACTTCCCGGGCGGGACGCTGATGGGCGAGTGGACGGATGACACGGTGTTCCTCTCCGGCCCGGCCGAGCGCGCCTACGCCGGCGTGGTGGACCCCGAGGAGCTGCTCCGCGTGTGGAGGGGGATCCGATGAGGGTGGCCAGGCGGGTCGAGCACCTCCCGCCGTACCTGTTCGCGGAGCTGGACCGGAAGATCGCGGAACGGCGTGCGAGCGGTGTCGACGTCATCTCGCTCGGCGTCGGCGACCCCGACCGACCCACGCCCGAACACGTCGTGGAGGCGGCCCGACGGGGCGTCGCCGACCCGTCCAGCCACCAGTACCCGTCGTACTACGGCATGCCGGAGTTCCGCGAGGCCGTGGCGACGTGGTTCCGGGGGCGGTTCGGCGTGGAGCTCGACCCCGACACGGAGGTCCTGCCGCTGCTCGGCTCGAAGGAGGGACTCGCCCACCTGGCGTTCGCCTACCTCGACCCCGGTGACTCGGCCCTGGTGCCCGACCCCGGCTATCCGGTGTACGCCACGGCCACGAGGCTGGCCGGCGCGGAGGTCCGCACGCTACCGCTGCCGGCCTCCGAACGGTTCCTGCCGGACTGGTCCTCGGCGGCCCCCGCCACCGACGGCCGGACCAAGCTCCTGTGGCTGAACTTCCCGACCAACCCCACGGCGGCGGTCGCGTCCGAGGACGACCTGGCCCGGGCGGTGGCGTTCGCCTCGGAGCACGACCTGCTGCTGGCGCACGACGCCGCGTACAGCGAGATCACGTTCGACGGGTACGTCGCGCCGTCCGTGCTGCAGGTCGAGGGCGGCCGGGACGTGGCGATCGAGTTCCATTCGCTGTCGAAGGGCTACAACATGACCGGGTGGCGGATCGGGTTCGCGGTGGGTGCGGCGCCGGCGATCAAGGCCCTCGCGACGCTGAAGACCAACCTCGACTCCGGCATCTTCAACGCCGTTCAGATGGCGGGGATCGCGGCCCTCACCGGGCCCCAGGACCACGTCGCCGCCATGCGCGACGTGTACCGCAAGCGTCGCGACCTCGTGATCGGCACCCTGAACCGGCTCGAGTGGGACCTCGAGCCGCCGCTCGGCTCGATCTACGTGTGGCTCCCGACGCCGGGAGGCGAGACCTCGACGGAGTTCGCCGACCTGCTGCTCGACCGGGCCGGCGTGGTCGTCGCCCCCGGACTCGGCTACGGCTCGAACGGCGAGGGTTACGTGCGCATCTCGCTCACGGTGGCCGACGACCGTCTGGCCGAGGCCATGGACCGCATCGCCTCCGCGATTGGCCGGTGACGTCCGCCCGGGGCACCCTTCGCCCGCCCTCGTGACCGGCACGGACGGGGAGATGGTCGCGAGTTTGTCGGGATCCGTTGTTTCGGCACGGGAGCCCGGGGAAAGAACCGAGCCGAAGAGACGCTGGACCCAACTCCGGGGAAAGGGGCGCTTCCCGGGAATCCTCCGGCGTCTCTTTGCATCCCGCCCCGGCCGGGGGGCTTGCGCGGCATGAACGACGACCGAACACGCCGGACGCCCGCGCAGCGGGCAGTGTCCGAGTCGCCGCTTTCCGCGACCTGGCGGCCGCGGATCCGGGAGCGTGCCGTGCTGGTCGGCGTGGGGCCCGGCGTCGAGCCCCGCGACCTCGACGAGCTGGCCGCCCTGGCGGACTCCGCGGGCGCCGCGCCGGTGGCGCGCGTCGTGCAGAGTCGGAGGGACCCCGACCCGGCCACGTTCGTCGGCAAGGGCAAGCTGGGGGAGATCCACGACGCTGTGCACCGCCACGGCGCCGACGCGGTGATCTTCGACGACGAGCTCTCGCCGGGACAGCTCCGGAACCTGGAGGAGCGCCTCGGCGCCAAGGTCATCGACCGCACCGCGCTGATCCTCGACATCTTCGCGCTGCACGCCCGGAGCCGGGAGGGCAAGGCCCAGGTGGAGCTGGCCCAGCTGAACTACCTGCTGCCCCGCCTCCGCGGGTGGGGCGAGGCCATGTCGCGCCTGGGCGCTGGCATCGGTACCCGCGGGCCCGGTGAGACCAAGCTCGAGGTCGACCGCCAGCACATCCGCCGCCGCATCACCAAGCTCCGCCGCGACATCCAGCAGCTCACGAAGACCCGCGAGCTGAAACGGTCCCGCCGTGAGTCGAGTGGCATCCCCCAGGTCGCGATCGCCGGATACACGAACGCCGGCAAGTCCACGCTGATGAACGCCCTCACCCGCGCGGACGTGCTGGTGGCCGACCAGCTGTTCGCCACCCTCGACCCGACCACCCGGCGGCTGGAGCTCCCGGGCGGACGGCAGGTGACGCTCTCCGACACCGTGGGGTTCGTCGGAAAGCTGCCCCACGACCTGGTGGAGGCGTTCCGGTCGACCCTCGAGGAGGTCGCGCTCGCCTCGCTCGTGCTCCACGTGGCCGACGCGTCCGTGCCGGAGCTCGACCAGCAGGTCGGGGCGGTCCGCGACGTGCTGGGGGAGATCGGCGCGGGCGACCTGCCCGAGGTGCTCGCGCTCAACAAGGCGGACCTCCTTCGCGGCTCCGAGCGCGCCAGGGCGGCCCGGCGGTACCCGGGTTCCGTGCTGGTGTCGGCGCTCACGGGCGAGGGCCTCGAGGAGCTGCTGACCGCGGTCGGCGAGACGCTGCCAAGGCCGCCGGTCGAGGTGACGCTGCTGGTGCCGTTCGGCCGGGAGGACGTGACCGCACGCCTGTACCGCGAGGCCGAGGTGCTGGTCGCGGAGGAGCGACCGGACGGCACGCTGGTCCACGCCCGGGTGGCCGAACGCCACCTCGCGGCGGTTCGCGACTTCATCACCAAGCCCGTGACCCGTCGCGTGGCCACGGGACGGATGGCCCGGTGACCCTCGTGCTCGACGTCGAGCTCACGCCGGAGGAGCTGGAACACGTGGCCGGGACCGATCCTCGATGGTGGTTCACGCAGTTCCGGTTCGCGAACGGCGAGAGCCCGAGACATCCGAGGTTCGACGCGCTCGAGGCCAACAACGAGTTCAAGCGGCGGTTGGTGCTGGATTGGCTGGAGCGGTTCGCGCCCGGGGCGCGCGTGCTGGACACGTTCTGCGCGAACGGGGCGTTCTCGTTCGAGGCGGCCAGGCTCGGGGCCTCGCGGGTGCTCGGCGTCGACTTCGACCCGCCGCGGATCGAGTGCGCGGAGCTGGTCGCCGGGCTGCTCTCGGCGCACGGCTGGGACAACGCGGTGCCGGCGTTCCGCTCGGGCGACGTCTACGACCTCCCAGCGGCCACCGGCGGGGAGGAATTCGACGTCGTCGTGTGCCTGGGCGGGCTGTACCACGTCGCCGACCCGGTGCTCGTGCTCGAGGCCCTGCGGAAGGCGGCGGCCGCGGGGGCGCACCTGCTGCTCCAGACATCGCGGCTGGTGTGGATGCCCGGGCAGTGGGCGCGGTTCTCGGTGCGGGGGGAGGACCGCCGGGAGAGCGGGCTGTCGAGTCACCGGGCCGGCGGTGGCGTGTGGGAGCTCTCCCCGGGCGCGCTGCTGGCCATGCTCCGCGTGGCCCGATTCGAGGTTCTGGAGGTCAGAAGGCCACCTCCGACGAAACGACGGAAATTCCGTTGGTTCGCGGCATTGGCCCGCGCGGTGTGAGAGCCTGTTGCACCCGGCACAGGCTGGGACGATGGTTCGACCGGGCACGGAGCGGGTGGCGGAGTTGGGAACGGCATGGCGGTGAACGAGCGCACGGGGGGCGATCCGGGCAAAGCGGCCAACTTGGCGCAGTCGGTGGCCGAGTACCTGGCCCACCACGGGTACCGGGTGGCCCGCGACGTCAACATGAAGGGCCGTTCGGGCGCGAACCACAGCGTCGACGTGCTCGCCGAGAAGTCCGACGAGGTCACCACCTACCGGCTGCTCGTCCACACCAGGAGCTGGGATCAGTCCGTCGACCGTGACGTCGTGGCCGGGGTGCACCTGATGGCCTCCGACCTGGGCATGAGCAAGGCCATCGTCCTGGGCGCCCGCCACTGGCCGCAGGGCGCCGAGACGGCGGCCCGGCGCCTGGGAGTCGAGCTGTGGGGCCCGGTCGAGATCGAGGGTCGCTTGGGCCGGGTGCCGGACCCCGAGACCGGCTCCGCGCTCGCGTCGATCCGGGGTCTCCGGGTGAACGTCAGCGAGCAGACGGCCAGGGACATGGCCAACCGCCAGCGTCGGGGGAAGCTCGGCGTGAACCGGGAGGAGGTCGTCTGGATCCGCCCCTACTGGCTACCGTTCCTCCCGGTCCGAGTGCGCCACACGCGCGAGGAGGGCGGGCGGTTCTCCCGTGCGGCGCCGCGGACCAGGATCTACGTGAACGTCTACGAGGCGCTCGGTGGCCAGCTGTACGACCAGTGGGACCGCGAGCCCGAGACGGTACGGATCACCGAGAACCGCGTCCGGTCCAAGATCACCTCGTACTCGATCGTGGCCGACATCGAGGAGACGGCCAAGCGGCTGTCGGAGGCCCGCACGTCCCAGCAGTACGAGCGGCAGGACATGGCGCTCAACACCCTGGGCATCCCCACGCCGGTGTCGTTCTTCGAGCTGACGGCCGAGGAGGAGATCTACCTCCCGCACTACCTCGCGCTCATGCGGAACAAGACGGGGGAGCGGATCCTCGCGATCAACGCCGCGACCGGTTCCGTGTCCGAGGAGGTCGGCGTCATGGCGATGAAGCACCTCGGGCACATCGTGGAGTCCGGAGGGGCGTAGCGCAGGGCGGTCCCGCCCTACAGGCGGTGCAGGACCGCGACCACCTTGCCCAGCACCCGGCCGCCCTCGGCGAGCTCGAACCGGGCCAGTCGGGGGTTCTCCGGGATCAGGACCACGCGGCCGTCCTCGCGGCGAAGGCGCTTGACCGTCGCCTCGTCCTCGGCCGGCCCGGGCTGGATGGCGGCCACGATGTCGCCCGAGTCGCAGTCGTCCTGCCGTCGAACGAGGACCACGTCGCCGTCGTCGATCCCGGCGTCGATCATGGAGTCGCCGGCGACGCGGAGCGCGAAGTGCTCGCCCGTGCGCCCGGTGAACTCCGCCGGCACCGACAGCACCGACTCGACCTGCTGGTCGGCGAGCGTGGGCGCGCCGGCGGCGATGCGCCCGACCAAAGGCACGCTCACGCCCCGCTCGGCACCCGTCTCGCCCGTGGCGATGGCCCGGGGCTTGGTGGGGTCCTTGCGCAGGTAGCCCTTGCGTTCGAGGTTCTCGAGCTGGCTGTGGACGCTCGAGGACGACGTCAGACCGACCGCCTCGCCGATCTCGCGCACGGTGGGGGGGTAGCCTCGCTCGTGCGTGGCGGTGTTGATGAACTCGAGGATCCGGCGCTGCCGGGCGGTGAGGTCGTCGTTCTGCGGCATGTCGCGTCCTCCTTAGGGTCGGTCCGAACCGTAGCACCCACGCACCGTCGCATCAAACATCTGTTCGATTCTCGCTTGACACCGAACGTCCGTTCGGTACACTGCCTCCATGGCACGAACGCGTGTTCGATGGGGACGGGTGGGCGCACTTGTGGCCGCCGTGGGCGTCGCGCTGACGCTCGCGGCGTCGTCGGCGCAGGCAGGCGCCGGGGACACCGGGACCACCCATCGCGTCGTCCAGCAGCAGACGCGCCATTACGTGGTGCGGCCGGGCGACACACTGTGGGGGATCGCATCCCGCATCGCCGGCCGGGAGGCCGATCCCCGAGCCGTGCTCGACTCCCTGGTCCGGGTCAACCACGTCGAGGGCATCCTCGCCGTGGGAACCCGCCTCCTCCTCCCGGCCTAACGGGCTCCCGCCCGGCCCGGACGATCCAGCACCCGTTGACGCGCTGGCCGTCGGCTCGCTACCGTCCGGACCACCACAACATCTTGTGGTGGCTTGGACCCGGCAGCGGGTTCGCCCGAGGAGGGGAGCCGGTCGGGATGCGTTGTCCGTGGTGCGGCAGGGAGAACGACCGCGTGGTCGACTCCCGCACGTCCGACCGGGGGACGGCCATCCGGCGCCGGCGAGAGTGCATCTCCTGCAAGCGGCGGTTCACCACGTTCGAACGGGTCGAGGACCTCGGTCTCATGGTGGTCAAGCGCGACGGGACCAAGGAACCCTACGACCGGGCCAAGGTGGTCGCGGGGATCTCGAAGGCGCTGACCAACCGCCCGGTCACGGCCGCGCAGGTCCAGAACGTGGCCTCCCGGATCGAGGAACGGCTCCGCCGCAAGGGCCCGGTCGTGACCTCGGAGGACGTCGGCCTCGAGGTGCTCGCCATGCTGGCCAAGATCGACCAGGTCGCCTATCTGCGGTTCGCCAGCGTCTACAAGGACTTCCAGCAGGCGGCCGACTTCGAACGCGAGCTGGGGACCCTCCAGAAGCGTGAGCCGGCCAAGCGCCGAACGAGAGCCTGAACGACACGCCTGTCGGCCGCGACCACAACATGTTGTGGTTGGGGAGCCTCGCAGGCCCAAGATGTGGGACAATATCCGTCGAACCGCTTGACACGCGGTGTGCTCCGAACAAGAATCCGACGGTCGTAATCACACCGCTGTAACCCTTCCCCGCTGAGCCAGAGAGGAGGCCCGAGTGGCCACACGGGAGCGGGACGTCCAGTCCGAGCAGCGCGGCCTCACATTCGCCCGGCACTTCACCTCCGAGGGCAGGCACCCGTACGACGAGGTGGAGTGGGAGGTCCGCGACGCGGTCATCCCGAACTACAAGGAGGGCGGCAACGCCTTCGAGCAGCGCGGGGTGGAGTTCCCCAAGGGGTGGTCGCAGAACGCGACCAACATCGTGGCCCAGAAGTACTTCCGGGGGCCACTCGACACGCCGCAGCGGGAGTCGAGCGTCCGCCAGCTCATCGGCCGGGTCGTCGACACGATCCGCCGGTGGGGCGAGGACGACGGGTACTTCGCCTCCACCGAGGACGCGACGGTGTTCGCGGAGGAGCTCACGCACCTGCTGGTGCACCAGAAGGCCGCCTTCAACTCGCCGGTGTGGTTCAACGTGGGCGTGCCGGACACACCGCAGCAGTGTTCCGCCTGCTTCATCCTCGCGGTCGACGACACGATGTCCTCGATCCTCAACTGGTACGTCGAGGAGGGGACGATCTTCAAGGGCGGCTCCGGCTCGGGCATCAACCTGTCCCGGCTGCGTTCGTCGAAGGAACAGCTCGGCGGCGGCGGGACGGCCTCCGGCCCGGTGAGCTTCATGCGCGGCGCCGACGCCTCGGCCGGCACGATCAAGTCCGGCGGCAAGACGCGGCGGGCGGCGAAGATGGTCATCCTGAACGTCGACCACCCGGACGTCGGCGACTTCATCTGGTGCAAGGCCCAGGAGGAGAAGAAGGCCCGGGCCCTGCGCGACGCCGGGTTCGACATGGACCTCGACGGCAAGGACAGCAACTCGATCCAGTACCAGAACGCCAACAACTCGGTTCGCGTGACGGACGAGTTCCTCCACGCCTACGAGAACGACCAGGACTGGAAGCTCAAGGCCGTCACGACCGGCGAGGCGGTGGACACGGTCCGCGCGCGCGACCTCATGCGCGAGATCGCGCAGGCCGCGTGGGAGTGCGCCGACCCCGGGATGCAGTACGACACCACGATCAACGAGTGGCACACGTGCCCGGCCTCTGGGCGGATCAATGCGTCCAACCCGTGCTCCGAGTACATGCATCTCGACAACAGCGCCTGCAACCTGGCGTCGCTCAACCTGCTGAAGTTCGCGGACGCGGACGGCAACTTCGACGTCGCCTCGTACCGGCACGCGATCGAGGTCGTGTTCACGGCACAGGAGATCATCGTCGGCAACTCCGATTACCCGACCGAGAAGATCGGGCGCAACGCGGTGGCGTTCCGTCAGCTCGGTCTCGGCTACGCCAACCTCGGCGCGCTGCTGATGGCGCGGGGGCTCCCGTACGACTCCGACGGCGGCCGGGCCTGGGCCGGCGCGCTGACGGCAATCATGACCGGCCACGCGTACGCGACGTCGGCGAAGATCGCGGCGCACACCGGGCCGTTCGCCGGCTACGCGCCCAATCGCGACGCCATGCTCCGGGTGATGCGCAAGCACCGCGCGGCGGCCGACCACATCGACGCCGAGCTGGTGCCGGAGGCCGTGCTCACCGCGGCCAAGACGTCCTGGGACGAGGCCGTCGCTCTGGGGGAGCAGCACGGCTACCGCAATGCGCAGGCCTCGGTGCTGGCGCCGACCGGCACCATCGGGCTGATGATGGACTGCGACACCACCGGCATCGAGCCCGACCTCGCGCTGGTCAAGCAGAAGAAGCTGGTGGGCGGCGGGACCATGCGGATCGTCAACCAGACCATCCCACGGGCGCTGCGGCGGCTGGGCTACACGGCCGAGCAGGCCACCGACGTCGTCGAGTACATCGCCGAGCACAACTCGGTCGCGGAGGCGCCGCACCTCAAGGCCGAGCACCTGCCGGTGTTCGACACCTCCATGGGTGACCGGGCGATCCACTACATGGGCCACGTCCGGATGATGGGGGCCGTGCAGCCGTTCATCTCGGGCGCGATCTCCAAGACGGTGAACATGCCGGAGGAGGCCACGGTCGAGGAGGTCGAGCAGCTGTTCGTCGAGGGCTGGAAGCTCGGGCTGAAGGCCGTCGCGATCTACCGGAACAACTGCAAGGTGGCGCAGCCGCTCTCGGCGGAGAAGAAGGCCACCGCGCCTTCGGAAGCGCCCGGGGTGATCCCCTGGTCGCAGAAGAAGCGCCTCCCGTCGGTCCGCCCCGCCAAGACGTTCTCGTTCCAGGTCGGCGAGTCCGAGGGGTACATCACCGCCGGCGAGTACCCGGACGACGGCATCGGCGAGATCTTCCTGAAGGTGTCGAAGCAGGGCTCGACGCTCGCCGGGCTCATGGACGCGTTCTCGATCGCGGTGTCGGTCGGCCTGCAGTACGGCGTGCCGCTCGCGGACTACGTCCAGAAGTTCGTGAACATGCGATTCGAGCCGTCCGGCATCACGAACGACCGCGACATCCGGTTCGCGTCCTCGCTGATGGACTACATCTTCCGGCGGCTCGCGATCGAGTACCTGCCGCTGGAGCAGCGCGAGGCGCTCGGGATCAAGTCGATCGAGGAACGCAAGGCGGCGATCGAGGACGGCTCGGCAGCCGCGGAGTACGCGCCGGCCGAGCCGGCTCCCGCGCCCACCGCGACGGCGGCGGCGGAGCCGGTCCAGCCGCGGCTGATCAACCTGACCTCGATGCCCGAGTCGAAGGCCGTTGACGCGCCGCTCTGCTACTCGTGCGGCTCGAAGATGCAGCCGGCCGGCAGCTGCTACGTGTGCAACAGCTGCGGCTCGACCTCCGGCTGCTCGTAGCGGCCCGGGGAGTTCCCTTCCCGAACATCGCGAGCCGGGCCCTCTCGGGGCCCGGCTCGCTCATCGCGAGGCTCGGTCGCTCGTCAGGTCCAGGCGAGCGTCGAACGGCGGTCCCAGTAGTCCCCGGGGACGAGGGCCGTGGTCCCGACGTCGACGCCGGCGGCTTCGGGTGGGAGGTCGAGCGCTCGTATGTTGCTCCGGAGCTGGCCGAGGGTGGCCGCTCCGGACAGCACCACGTCGGCCCAGGGCTGCGAGCTCGCGACGGCGAGGGCGATCGCGTCGACACCGACTCCCCAGGCTGCCGCCAGGCGGTCGAGCGGGGCGCGGCGGTCGAGGATCTCCGGATCGCGCTCGCGGTCGGTGAGGCGGCCGTTGGCCACGCCCTCCTTCACGATCACGCCCCAGCCCGCCTCGTGGGCTTCGGCGAGCGCGGGACCCACGGAGGGTTCCAGGACGTTCCACGTGGCCTGGACGCAGGCGAACGGCGCGAACCCGTCGACCCGGACGTCGAGCGCCGCACGGACCGTCTCGGCCTGCCGCGGTCCGCTCGTCGTGACGCCGACGAGCACGCCCTGTTCGGTCCGGAGGCGCGCCAGCATCTCGAGGACCGCCCGGTCCCGGAGCACGCCGCTATCGAGCGTCGCGGAGTGGACCTGGTACAGGGCGAGGTGGGTGCCGAGCAGGGCGCGGCTCTGCGGCCACTGCTCCGCGAGGACCGCGGCGGAGTGGTCCTTGACCTCGTGCACCTCGGCGTCGACCCGCCAGTCGCCCACGTAGCGGTATCCCCACTTCGAGCCCACGACCGCGGCGCCGGCCGGGATCTCCCGGGAGTGGAGCCAGCGCCCGAGGAACTCCTCCCCGCGCCCGTACGAGCGGGCCACGTCGAAGTACCGGACGCCGGCCTCCCACGCGGCATCGAGCACCTCGTATGCGTGGCGTTCGACCGCCTCGACCCCGCGGTCGCTCCCGAGGTCGAGCTCGTGACCGAGATTGATGTACGCGGGCCGGCCGAGGGCGGCCAGGCCGAGCCCCATCGGCGTCACGGTCAGCCCTGTCGCGCCGAGCGGTCGTCGTTCCACGCCTGCAGTCAACCACGGCGGTTCGCTCGTTGGGATGCTCGACGGCGTGATCGACGATCAGAGTCTGAACGGCGCGACCGGTACTCGATCAGCGTGCACGTGAGCGCATGACCGCGCGCATCCGGTAGGTTCGAGTCGATGCGACTGACCGGGCTGCACCACGTGCAGGTGGCGATGCCGGCCGGCCGTGAGGACGACGCGCGTTCGTTCTACGGCGGCGTGCTCGGCCTCGCGGAGGTCATCAAACCGGAGCACCTCCGCGGCCGCGGGGGGTGCTGGTTCCGCTCGGCGGACGGCGGGCTCGAGATCCATCTCGGTGTGGAACAGGACTTCCGACCGGCGCGCAAGGCCCATCCAGCCATCCTCGTCACCGGGCTCGCGGAGCTCCGGACGAAGCTCGTCGAGGGCGGGTTCGAGGTGCAGGACAACGAGCAGCTCGAAGGGCACGATCGCTGCTACGGGTTCGATAACTTCGGGAACCGGCTGGAGTTCCTCGAGCCAACCGGGGATTGAAGGTCGGGCCGTTCCGGCGCCGATACGGTGGTCATGACGCGCCGTCCGGTCCTGAGCTCGGTTGCCGCGCTCACGGTGCTGGTCGTCGCGATGACCGGACCGGGTCCGGCGGGCGCAACCGGTCGGGACGCGACCCTCTCGGGGTCGAGGACGCTCGCCCTCCCGGACCACTTCGGGATCGGGCTCAGCGCCGCGCCCGACGCGTCCGGCCTGTACGGGTGGATGCCCGATTCGAAGGTCCCGTGGGACTTCGCCTACCAGTACCTCTCGGCCGGCGTGAACACAGGGAACGGCTGGCAGACCTGGAACGACAAGGCGCAGTTCCCGCTGTGGTACGCGCAGGGGGCGCACTCGCACGGGTACCTGCCGGTGTTCACCTACTACATGCTGCTGCGGTCGAACGGCCCGTGCGACGCGTGTGGCGAGGCCCAGCGCGACCTCGCCAACCTGAACTCGCCCGCTGTGATGAAGGCGTACTTCGCGGACTTCGCCAAGCTCATGGAGCGGCTCGGTCCGGGCACGCACGGCGGGATCCACGGGTTCGGCCGGCCGGCGATCGTCCACGTCGAACCGGACCTCTCGGGCTACGCGGAGCAGGCGGTCCTGCCCGGCGGCGACTGCTCCGGTCACTGCACCGGGAAGTCGAACGACCCGTCGAATCTCCGCGCCGCCGTGTCGTCCAGTGGGTTCGCCGCGGCGCGGGGCTACGAGGACACCTACCGGGGATTCAACCTCGCGCTGCTCCACCTGCGCGACCGCTACGCACCCAACGTGCTCCTCGCGTTCCACGTGAGCGACTGGGCGTCCCTGTTCGACATCGGCTCGTACACCGTGAGCGACATCGACGCGGGTGCGCTCGGCCGGAAGGTGGCCGCGTTCGCGAACGCTGCGGGCGTGCACTCGGGCCGCGCCGACACGACGTCGTACGACCTCGTGTTCAACGACGTGGCCGACCGGGATGCCGGGGTCAGCGGGATCTGGTGGGACCGGCGCAACCGAACGTTCCCGAACTTCCACCGGTGGGAGCGCTACGTCGGCGCGATCCACGCCGCGACGAACCGCCCGGTGGTCGTCTGGCAGATCCCCGAGGGGAACCAGTTCTTCCGGACGGAGAACGGCGCGCCCGGCCACACCCAGGACAATCGGGCCGAGTACCTCCTCCATCACATCGGTGAGCTCCGCACGGCCGGCGTGGTCGCGCTGCTGTTCGGCCGGGGGAACCCGTCGACGACGCACGTCGACGCCGACGGCGACGGGATCACCAACCCGCCGGTCATCTGCACGACGAACGGCGTCTCCACCGGCCGGGTCTGCGACGACCACGTGAGCCACTGGCCGGACGACGACGGCGGGTACCTGCGCATCCAGGCCCGGGCGTACTTCCGGCACCCGGTCGCCCGGTAGGCTCACCCGGCGATGCGGCTGGAGTTCCGACGGCTCGACCCCGACGCCAGTCTGCCCGCGTATGCCCGGCCCGGCGACGCGGGGCTCGACCTGTCGTCGGCGGTCGACGCCACCGTAGAGCCCGGCAGCCGGGCCATGATCCCGACCGGCCTGGCCGTGGCGATCCCGGAGGGCCACGCCGGCCTAGTGCTGCCCCGGAGCGGTCTCGCGTCGAAGCGGGGGCTCACGCTGGCGAACTCGCCCGGACTGATCGACGCGGGCTATCGCGGCGAGGTCACCTGCGCGGTCGTCAACCTCGACCCTGTGGAGGCGGTGACCATCCGCAGGGGGGACCGCATCGCGCAGCTCGTGGTGGTCGAGGTGCCGGAGATGGAACCCGTGTGGGTCGACGAGCTCCCCGGGTCCGAACGCGGGCACGGGGGGTTCGGTTCATCCGGGACGTGACAGCCGAGAATCACGCCGGAGGTGCTTGCGGAGCACGTATCCGGGGGCGATAGGGTGACGGCGAGTGTCCTCACCCCGCCCACCGTTCCCGTTCCTGGTCGGCTCCGAGCGATCGGGCACGACCCTGTTCCGGTTGATGCTCGACGCGCATCCGGACTTGGCCGTCCCGCCGGAGTCGTACTTCATCATCGATCTGTACCGCCGGCGCAAGCGCTACGAGCCGAAGGACGGCGAACGCTACAACACGATCGCGCTCGCGAACGACCTGGCCGGCTCCCGGTGGTTCCGGGCCTGGGGGATGCCGCCGAAGGAGCTCGCGACGGCCATGCGGCGGGAGGACGACGTCGACTTCGCGGAAGCCATGCGGAAGGTCTATCGCGGCTATGCGCGAATGCACGGCAAGGAACGCTACGCCGACAAGACGCCGGCCTACGTGCAGCACATCCGGGTGCTCGGGGGCATCTTCCCGGAGGCACGGTTCGTCCATCTGATCCGCGACGGCCGGAACGTGGCCATGTCGCTGGCCGAGGTGAGGTGGGGTCCCGGGAGTGTGCTGAACGGCGCCCTCCAGTGGCGGGAACGCGTCCTGCGGGGGCGCCGGGCCGGAGCGGAGATCGGCGCGCACCGGTACCTCGAGGTGCGGTACGAACGCCTGGTCGCCGATCCCGAGCCCGTGCTGCGCGAGGTCGGCGAGTTCGTTGGCCTGCCGTTCTCGGACGCCATGCTGCGCCACTCGGAGATTGCCGCCGGCCGGATCCCGGGCCGGGCGGACGGTCTGCACTCGCGGGCCGCGACCGCGCCGGCCGCCGTCCGGGACTGGCGCCGCGACCTCCCGCGCGATGACCTCGAGGCGGTCGAGGCCGCGGCGGGGGACCTGCTGGAGGAACTGGGGTACGAACGCGCGGTGCCCGATCCGCCGAGGGAGGCCCGTCGGCGCGCCCAGGTGGCGGCGTCGCGACGGGCCCGGCGCCACCTGGCCCGGCGACTGAAGTTCTCCCTGCGGGGGCACCGGCGGATCTAGGTGGCGGCGGCCTCACGGTTCCAGGTCTCGGGGTCGACCCGCTTGCCCATGCGGTCGTGGCGGTAATCGCCGACCGCCTTGCGCAGCAGGCCCAGGGAACGTCGCTTGTGCGGTTCGAACGCCACGATCGCCGCCGCCGTCTTGGCCACGCCCACGGCCGAACGGGCCCGGGTCCTCCACGTGGCCGGCTTCATGCGCAGCCGGTAGTGCAGCGAGTTCCGCGTGTCGTAGTACAGCCGCCATGTGCGCGGCTCGCCCCGGCGGTGCTTCATTGGGTTGGTGTGGGTGATCGTTGGATCGCCGTGAAGCCGGACGAGCTGCGCGCCGGCGTTCCGGAGGCGCAGCACGTACTCGTAGTCCTCGCTCCAGATGAAGTAGTCCTCGCGTGGCGTGCCGCACTTCGCGACCCACCCCGCGTCGAACAGCCCGCCCACCCAGGGGAGCCACTCCTGCGTCCCGACCTCGCGCCGCTGGCGGGGGACCGTGATGTCGCCGCCGGCGGCCAGCAGGGCTTCGAGGCAGCCCCGGTCGGGGACGGCGTCGTCGTCGAGCACCCACACGCGGTCGGCCTTGCGACGCAGCGCCTCCCGGAACCCGATCGAGTACCCGCCGGCGGGGCCGACGTTCGAACCGGTCCGGACGATCTCCAGCCAGCCCTCGGTCCCGGGCGGTTGCTCGGCGTCCCCGCCGTTGTCGATCAGCAGGTAGTTGTCGGGCCGCCGGGTCTGGGTCCGGACTGCGTCGAGCAGCCGAGGGAGCAGCTCGGGGCGGCGGTAGGTGACGGTGACGGCGACGACGCGCGGCTCGGGGTTCGGCTGCTCGAGGTCGTCGGTGGGCACGGCGGAACTCCGGTCGGCGGGGGAGGGGTGGCTATGATACCGACGAATTGCCTCCCATCTCTCCCGAACCGCTCGTGGCGTTCCCGTTCGTCCTCGGCGAAGCGCGATCGGGGACCACCCTGCTGCGCGTGATGCTCGACGCCCATCCGCAGCTGTCGATCCCGCCGGAGTCGTACTTCGTGAGCGGGCTGTACCCGTACCGTGCCCGGTACGAGCGGCACGGTTCGTTGGACCTCCCGCGGCTCTCGCGCGACCTGGCCGGTCTGCGCAAGTTCCGGGACTGGGACCTCCCGGCCGACGCGCTGGCGGCGGCGTTCGCGTCGCCCATGCCGGGGGGCTCGTACCCGGACGCGATCCGACTGCTGTACGGGACCTACGCCGCCGCGCACGGCAAGCCGCGGTACGGCGACAAGAGCCCGGGCTACGTGACGCGCATGAAGCTGCTGACGCGGTTGTTCCCGGAGGCGCGGTTCGTGCACATCGTTCGCGACGTGCGGAGCGTCGCACTTTCGCTGGCCGAGGTGCCCGGGGATTGGGCAACGCGGTCCGTGCCGGAGGGCGCCGCGCGGTGGCGGCACCGGGTCAGCCGGGGGCACGCGGAGGGGATGGCCCTCGGAGGCGACCGGTACGCCGAGGTCCGGTACGAGGACCTGGTGGCCGATCCCGAACGTGAGCTGCGGCGTCTCGTGGAGTTCCTGCTGCTGCCGTGGGACGACTCGATGCTGCGGTACGCCCACCGGGGGCTGTCCCGCGTTCCGAAGGGGTCCCAGGCCATCCACGGCAACGTCGCCCGGCAGCCGACGACCACGCGGGACTGGCGTTCGCAGATGAAGCGCGAAGACCTGGAGGTCGTGGAGGCCGTCGCCGGCGACGTGCTGACGGAGATGGGGTACGAACGGGCCGTCGCGGATCCGAGCCCGGCTGCCCGCGAGCGCGCGAGCGCCCTGGTGGGGGAGTGGGAGGACTATCTCCGGCGGAAGAAGCGCCGGGGTCAACTCCGCCGCCGGCTCCCGGGCGTGCGGCCGGGGAGGAGCCAGCCGGCCGGCTCACCTCCGGTTGAAGGTGGTTGGGCCAGCACCTAGACTCGGTGTGCCCGGGCGTCACCCGGGACCGCGCGGACGTGGCTCAGTTGGTAGAGCACCACCTTGCCAAGGTGGGGGTCGCGGGTTCGAATCCCGTCGTCCGCTCCGATCGGGCTTCCCGCCTCGGCTCCCGAACGCTCACGGGGAACACGAATGCTCCTCACGCTGACGACGACGCACGAGCCCGCGACCGACCGCGGCTTCCTGCTGCACAAGAACCCGAACGCGGTCCGCTCCGTGGAGATGTGACGCAGCCAGCGTGGCCGAGGGAAGAGGGACTGCGCCGGGGAGGGTTCGTCGCCGTGTGGCGAATCCACGGCCTTCCCGCACGGTCGTTTGACGCGCTCCCGGGCCGGGTGATCCGGGTGTCCGGGCGCTTGGCGAAGTTGTCGATCGAGCGCCCCGGAACCTGCGGTTCGGTTGGAGCGGACGTGACCGTCGATGCCGTGGTCAAGCCCGCCGGACCCGGCACGTGGTACGAGTTCCGGGGGTGCGTCAGCGCCCCGGATGCCCAGCAACTCGTGAGCCAGACAATGGACATCCTTCGCTCCACCACGCTGCCCGCATAGCACGGCTGCTCGGGCGGTCGTCCACCTGGTGGGGTTCGTGATGGCGCAGAAGGTAGCGGGTGGAAGGACATTGCCAACTCGCATGGGGCGGCCCGCCAGGTCTTACGCCGTCGGTTGTCAAGGGCCACGGGGGACGCCCCATGGACGGCCACGAGATCTCCCCGCTGCTGGCCAGCGGTGGTCCCCATCCGCGGCCACGAGAAGTCCCCACTTGTCTTGCTCAGCCCAGGGGCACCACTCCCTTGCCTGACGTGGCCTCCGCGAAGCGGAAGCTCTTCTCGCCCTCGGTCACGACGACATGGGCATGGTGGAGCAGCCGGTCGACGGTCGCCGTGGCGAGCGTCTTCGGCATGAGCTCGTCGAAGCCCGCCGGGTGGAGGTTCGAGGACACGGCCACCGAGCGCCGCTCGTAGGCCGCGTCGATGAGCCGGTAGAACGCCTCCGCGGCCTCCGCCCCCACCGGGAGCATCCCGATGTCGTCGACCACGATGAGATCGGCCCGGCAGATCCGGGCGATGGCCCTCGCCACCGAGTCGTCGGCGCGGTGGCGTCGGATGATCGCTCCGAGCGTCTCGAGGGAGAACCAGCTCACCCGGAGCCCCCGCTCCACCGCGGCGCTGCCGAGCGCCTCGAGGAAGTGCGACTTCCCGGTTCCCGACGGACCGCACAGCGCCAGGTTCTCCCGGCGCTGCACCCACTCGAGCGTCCGCAGGGCGTGCTGGGTGGGACGGGGGATCGAGGAGGCCTGCTCGTCCCACGCCTCGAAGGTCTTGCCGGAGGGAAACCCGGCGCTCCGACGTCGGTTGGCCATCATGGCCCGATCCCGTCCCGCCACCTCCTCGGCCAGCAGGACCCGCAAGGCTTCGGCCGGGTCCCACCGCTGGGCCTTGGCCGTGGCGAGGACGTCGCGGGCCGCCGAGCGCAGGTACGGCAGGCGCAGACGGCGGAGGTGGGCGTCGACCTCGTCGAGGGGAGAGGGATCGATGCTCGAACTCATCGTCCGAACCCCTCCCACGCGGTGGTCCCCCGTTGCAGGCTGTGGGCCTCCGTGGCCTGCGACGTCGGTCCATCCGCCGATGTGTCGTGAGCGAGGATCGCTGCGAGGTCTCCGTCGGCGAACCGCCCGCACGTCGCGGCGGTCCCCAGGGCTCGGTCGAGCGCCTCCGGCCCGTACAGCTTCGAGAGCTCGAGGGCCTCGGCCATCTTGGAGCGGATGCGCGCGGCGCCGACCGATGCCGCCTCGATGAGCCACTGCGTCGCGCCGTTCCCCAGGGCGAGGAACGCCTGCTCCTCGGGCGTGCGAGCTCGGGGGACCCTGGCCAGGGGCCCGGAGGGCCGCTGCGGGTAATGCGCGTCGTCGATCATGGGTCGGCCCGGCGTCGATCGGCGGTGGCGGGCCACCTCCCGTGCTCCGGCAGAGGGGTCGACCGAGACCACCACCACCTGGTCCCCCTCGGTGCGGACCCACACCCGGCGGCCGATGAGCGAGTACGGCACCGAGTACAGGACGCTGTGGAACGACACCACGGAGTTCGACGCGACCGTGCGGGTCTGCCCGAACGCGGTGGTGTACGCCTCGCCGGGGACAGGATGCAGGCGCCGTCGCTCCTCGGCCAGCAGCTCCGCCGGCGGACGGCCCGTGGCCCGGTGGGGCCGGGCGTTGACCCGTTCGCAGAACGCCTCGCACGCTGCCCGGAGCTCTTCGAAGGAGCGGTACGCCGGCAGCAGGTTCGCCTCGGTGGGGACGAGGTCGGCCTTGGCGATGCGCACCGTTGCCTCCGAGCCGCCCTTGGACTCGGGGTCGGCGGGGACGCACGTCGCGATGGTCAGGCCGTAGTGCCGGGCCGCGGCCACGATCTCGGGATGGCGAACGGGGATGCGGGCGATGTGGGTGGTGGTCACGGTCTTCTCGTTGTCGGTGAGGCCGTACGTCGGGACGCCCCCGAACGCCCGAAGGGTCCGGTCGATCCCCGCGACCACGGTGGGGAGCGTCTTGTCCAGGATCGGGAACACGACGCGGTAGCGGCTCCACGCCAGCCAGGCGCAGAACAACTGCGTGGGGCCCTCGGGGACCTCCGGCCCGGTGCCGTAGTCCCACTGGAACCACATCCCGGGCTCGGGGATCCACGGGCGGTACACCCGCAGCCGTCCCTCGCGGAAGCGCTGCCTGGCCCCGGCCACGGCCCGCCTGGTCGTCCGCTCCGAGCCCTCGTAGCCGAGCGCGATGAGCTTCTCGTGGCAGCGGTCGGCGCGGATCTTGCCGTGGGAGCGCTCCACCCACTCCTCGATCTTCGGCAGGAGTGGATCGATGAGCTTCGGACGGTCGATCCCCGAGGATGGCGACCGCCCCCCGTCCCGGAGCGCGACGTAGCGCTCGACGGTGTGATGGTCGACCCCCGCGAGCTCCGCCGCGGCGCGGTAGGAGCCAGTCAGGTCGAAGGCCTCCAGCATGTCCATGATCTCCTCGTCAGACTTCATCTGCCTCCCTCTCCAGGGGCCGACTGCGGACTTGGACGTGCGCAGTCAAACCCGGGGAGGGAGGTCCTCCTGGGAGCAGGAAACGGTCAGTTGACGTCAGGCCGGGGAGATGTCCCGGCCGCGGGTGGGGAATCCTGGTGGCCGCCAGTGGGGAGTTCCGTGGCCGCCGGTGGGGAGCTTTTCACGGCCGCCGACATCGGTCGTGAGCATCGTCTGCGCTAGGCCATGAACGGTTCCCCACCCGCCGGTGGCCTCGGCTGGACGTCACCGTGCGCTTGACCAGTTGCTCGGAAGATAGGAACAATCCGTTGTCAGGAGGTGGTGTTCCATGCCGAAGTACCTGTTTGCGGCGACGCTCACTGAGAGCGGTGTGCAGGGCGTGCTGAAGGAAGGGGGAACCAGCCGTCGGGAGGCCCTCCAGAAGACGGCGGAAAGCGTCGGCGGGACGCTCGACGCCTTCTACTTCGCCTTCGGGGAGACCGACGTCTACCTGATCGTCGACGTACCCGATGCGGCAGCGGCGGCGGCCCTGAGCATGACCACAACCGCAACGGGCGCGGTCCGGGTGAAGACGACCGTCCTCATCACCCCGGAGGAGATGGACGAGGCGAAGGCGAAGAGCGTGGAGTACCGGCCGCCCGGGGCGTAGCACCGTTCTCTTGGCCGGGCCGACTCCGATCCACGGCGAGGGCGCACTCGGTGACCCCCGGCGTCGAGGTCGTCCGGCACGGGTTCGTCATCTGCTGGTTGCTGATGTAGGCGAGGGAGGCGTAGGCCGGGGTGATCTCCTTGTACCGACCGATGCTCGACCCCGGCGGGTACCGAAACGTCAACCCGTCGGAGCGACAGGTCCTCCAATCGGAAGACGTGGACGTGGTCTGGGAGGTAGAGGAGGAGGCCCCGGAGGGCGGGGTCGAGGTTCCGGTGCATCCAGTCGCCAGAACGACCAGCACCGACAGCGACGTGATCGCGCGCCTCATGTCCGGTGGACGCCGCCCGCGATTGTCCAGTTCCTGCCGCGACGCTCCTGCAGCACGGTCATACTGGGGCTGACCACTCGGGAACATCGTCCGGCCCTATCGCAGCGGGACAACCGGCCCACTGCCTTGCGGCGCGTCAGGGTGATGCATCACCGAGTTGTCGGGACCGGGCCAGCCGCTGATGGTCATGGACGTGGAGGACACGTCACCGCTCGGCAGCGCCCTGCTTCTCTACCAGGACGTGCGAGGGGTGCAACTCGTCTACGCCGATCACGAGGGTCGCTTCCCCTGGCAGGAGGGCCGCAGCCTCCCGCTCGACGAGCAACCATTGCTTGGTCGCCCCTGAAGGAAGGGCCACCCGGGCCATGCCTTGACGTGGTCCTACAAGGCCGCGTTGAGCCGGTCGTCGCTTCCGCGTCTACGGCACCACCGCGGGCTGAACGACCTCAGCCACGGTGAGGGCCGGAAAGGACCAGCGGCGGTGGGCGGCGTGGGACCGACTGCCAAGAAGTCGTGTCGATGAACGACGCGGGCGGCCAAGGCGAAAACGAGTGCCTAGTGGTCTGTCTGTGAAATAATCTGGTATGGTAGTCGTCATGGCAATCATGACGGCTCCGGCTCTGCCGGTCACCGTCGAACAGCGCAGGGACCTGCAGAGGTTGGCGTCGTCGACGTCGCTCCCGCACCGGACGGTCGTCCAAGCGAAGGCACTGCTGTGGGCGGCGGAGGGGGTGGGGAACGAGGAGATCGCCCGGCGGTGCGAGGTGGACTCCGACACGGTGCGCCGGTGGCGAGTCAGGTTCGCGGGTCAGGGCACCGCGGGGGTGGGGGCCATCGCCAAGGGCCGCGGGCGCAAGCCGGCCCTGGAAGACGGGACGGTGGCCGAGGTGGTCCGGGTCACCTGCCACGAGAAACCTCCCGACGGCTCCACGCACTGGACGACGCGCTCGCTGGCGCGCAGGTTCGGGATCGGCAAGGACGCCGTGGCCCGCATCTGGTCCGATCACCACCTGAAGCCCTGGAAGGTGGACACGTTCAAGGTCTCCACCGATCCCGACTTCGAGGACAAGCTCGTCGACGTCGTCGGGCTGTACCTGAACCCCCCGGAGCGCGCCGCGGTGTTCAGCTTCGACGAGAAGACGCAGGTCCAGGCCCTGGACCGGACCCAGCCCAGCCTGCCGATGCGGCCTGGCCGGGCCGGCACCATGACGCATGACTACCGCCGCAACGGCACGGTCGATCTGTTCGCCGCGCTCAACGTGGCCACCGGTGAGGTCCTCACCGACTACCAGCAGAGCCACGCCGCCTCAGACGTGCTGCGGTTCTTCAAGCGCATCGACGCCGCGGTGGACCGGCGCCTCGAGATCCACGTGGTGCTGGACAACCTCTCCGCGCACAAGGCCCCGGAGATCACCACCTGGCTGGCCCATCCCCGCCGCGCCCGCTGGCACCTGCACTTCACGCCGACGTCGAGCTCATGGCTGAACCTGGTGGAGCGGTGGTTCAAGGAACTGACCGACAAGCGGCTCCGCCGGGGTGTCTTCACGAGCGTGGCCGATCTGACCGACGCCATCGCCACCTGGGTCCGTCACTGGAACGACGACCCCAAGCCGTTCGTCTGGCACAAGACCGCTCAGGAGATCATCGAGAAAGTCCAGCGCGGGCGGGCCACCCTCCACCAGATCAAATCAACGACGGAGCACTAGTTCCTGTCAGAAGTTCACAGATGTTCACGAGGATGTCCCCAGGCATGGCTCGCGTCGTGCCAGGATGCGGTATGGCCCGAGGACGACCGCTCCAGGAGCTCGCGGTGAGCGAGGAGGACCGGCAGGTGCTGGAGCGGTTCACCCGCCGGACCACCACGTCGCAGGCCCTTGCCCTGCGATCGAGGATCGTCCTGCGATCGGCCGAGGGCGCCACCAACCGGGAGGTGGCCCGGCAACTGGAGGTGACGCCCCAGACCGTCGGGAAGTGGCGGGCCCGCTACATCGAGCGAGGCGTCGAGGGCCTCCTGGACGAGCCCCGGCCCGGGGCTCCCCGGAAGGTCACCGACGACAAGGTGGAGGAGGTCGTGGTGAAGACCCTCGAGTCCAAGCCGACCGACTCCACCCACTGGTCCTCAAGGGACATGGCCAAGCGAGTCGGGCTGTCGCAGTCCACCGTGGCCCGGATCTGGCGGGCGTTCGGACTGCAGCCGTGGCGGAGCGAGTCCTGGAAGCTCTCCACCGACCCCCAGTTCGTGGAGAAGGTCCGCGACATCGTGGGGCTGTACCTGGACCCGCCGGATGGCGCCCTGGTGCTGTGCGTTGACGAGAAGTCCCAGATCCAGGCGCTCGACCGGACCCAGCCCATCCTGCCGATGCGCCCGGGGACCCCAGGGCCGAGCGGCGTGGTGACAGTCGGGCCGAATCCGGACCAGGTGAAGGCGCTGGTCGGCAGTCGGGCGGACGATTGATGGGGGCAGATTGGGGACAACGGGTTCGGCAAGGCCCGGATGTTGCCGGTACTCATCGGTAGACGAAACCGCAGGCCGGGCCCCGATTCTGCGAATTGGCCCTGGTCACCGAATCGCGGTAGGCAACTTTGCCAAGGTGGGGGTCGCGGGTTCGAATCCCGTCGTCCGCTCCGAGGATCGTCTTGACCGGCCTCAGTCGCCGCGCATACTCTCGGTTCCGTCCCGGGCCGGTGATCTCGGATCGGGCGTTCCCCCGGGGGAGAGGAGTCGGTGATGTATGAGCTGTCTGCCCCCGGCTGGTTCTCCAAGGTCAACGGTGTCGCGGTGGTTCACCACGAACTGCCGGACGACCTGATGGAGCACGCGGGCGAGTTCTACGCGCACCATGGGATCGAGTGGCACCGTCAGGACGGCCCGAACGAGGACATCTTCAATACACGGGTCGCCCGCGGCTATCCCATTGCGACATGGAGTGTGGACGAGGACGGCGTCGTCCATCAGTACAACGACTTCCGGGTGGCCGACTGGCACGGCGACTCCGTCTCGCACTATGCCTTCGGGATCGAGCACGAGGGCTTTACGGGCACGTCGTGCACGACGGAGCAGCTCGACAACTCCGCCGCCCTGTGCGCAGCGATCATCGAGGTCACCGAGGACCTGTGGGGAGAGCAGATCCCGCTCGTGAAGGTCCCGCGCATCTCGCTGTCGAACTACAAGACGGCGCAGGGCTTCTGGGACCACGACGACGTCGACAACGGGCCGCTGAACGAGAATGGCCACACCGACCGGCTCGAGGGCCGCTCCTGGGGCGAGCAGCTCGCCAAGATCGGCAACTTCCTGGGGACGCAGCCCCACCCGACCCCAACGTTCCACGGGACGCTGCTCAGGCTGGGGGTCGTCACGGCCGACGTCATCAGGTGGAAGCGGCGGATGGCGGTCAAGGGTCTGTTCGCCCTCAGCGACGAGAACGACGGGCCGTACTACGGACCTGCCATCGAGAGGGCGACTCGAAGCTTTCAGCAGCGCGCAGGAATCAGCGTGGACGGAGTCGTGGGCACCGACACCTGGGGTGCGGGCTGGCCTTGACGGAGCGCCATCCCGGATTCCGCGCAACGCGCTGCCGATGACCCGCGGGGCCTAGGAAACCGGCTTGCGGCCGGGCGTCCGCTCCTGCTGCGGCATGTGGTTGTGCGTCGGTGCCGGATACGGCTCGCCCTCGCTCGCCGTGCCGAGCATGCCGTTGGGCACCGCCTGTTCCGCGACGGTCGTGACGCCCAGGAAGCCCGGCTGGAATCGAACGTGGGACACTCGGCTCGAGGCAGATCCAGCGAGAGGCGGTCGACCTTGTCGCATGGCCCGAGTTCATTTCCCCCACAGGAGCCAGGCTCACAGCCTGTCCGTTCACGCCGGGTGCCGGATCCTCCGCGGGACCGTCCGGGTCTCGAGGGGGATGAGGGCTCTGTCTCATCCGCGCACCCCGGGTCGACGGACCAACCCGCCGATCTCCGGGGGCCGGACCCGAAGCCGCCCCGAGAGCGGTTCCTGGAGCGCACCGTGGTGGCGTGGATGGCGGCGATCACCCTTGCCGCTGTGGGCATCGGGGCGTTCGTCACCGAATTTCGATCGGTCGACCAGGCCAGGGCGGAGGCGCACGCAGCGACGATCGCCGTCCGAAATGCGCACGCGACCATCGGATCGCTCGAATCGCGGATCGCCACCCTCCAGGCCCGGGCGGATCGAGCCGCAGCCCAGATCAACTCCATTCGAGGTCGGATCGACACGTCGGTCGGCGACCTTCAGAGCCCGCGATTCGTGCTGTGGGACACGTGCGACGGCACCTCGCACGAATGCCCGCTCACCCCGGGCTGGGTGTACGTGGGCGGAGTCCCGGACACCTTCACCTACCACGTCAACTTCCGCGCCACGGTCCCGGTGACGGTCCGGATCATGTCGACCGGGGACTACGTGTGCTGGGCGACCGGCACGTGCCGGGCGCACTGGGTCGGGTGGGACAACAGGACGAGCCTGTCGGGAGGAGTGTTCCACGACGCGGAGGGATGCGCCGGATACCTCGCCGTGTTCACGGCGGACCAATACGGAACGCTGTATCCCGACATCCGGATCACCAGGAACCCGGCTCCCGTCGGAACCGGTGTGTGCCGCTGAGGCCAAGTCTCGCCTCCGGGCACTCTTCCGGGAGTGATTCGATGGTCAGTGCGCCGGATGGAACCAGCTCAGACGGCCCAGCGCCGCCCAGGCATTCAGCGAGGCCGTCGAGGAGTTCAGTCGCCAGTCGAACTGCGTTCCGCTCTGGTTGGAGCCGCCGACCTGGTCGAAGTAGACGAGCGCCTTGACCTTGGGATAGCTCGCCCGGATCGCGTTTCCCATGTCGGTGATCCACTGCGACTTCCGGGTCGGCATCCCCGGGTACTCCATCGCCCCCGTCTCGGCGACCATGAGCGGCTTCCCCTGCGACTGTGCCCACGAGTAGAAGGCGGAGAACGCGTCACGGTACGACGCCCACGCCGTAATCGAGCTTCCGGCGGGTGTCTTCGGCGACCAGTTGTATCCGTCGGCCGCGATCCAGTCCACATAGGCGGCTCCCGGGTACAACCGTTGGGACACGCCCCCGAGAAGTGGAAGGCGTTCGGGCTCCATACCCAGCCGACATTGGTCGCTCCCTGCGCTCTGAAGATGCCGACGACGTGCTTCCACGGAGCGATGAACTGCTGCGGCGGACCGACGCGGCTCGGGCACGGATCAGCGCGTCCTGGGATCCGTTGTTGATTGGCGCGGTCGTCGCTCCGTGCCCACGAGTCCATCGGGATGCGGCCGGCCTGGACGTCGAACGTGTCCAGCCGGCTCGGGAAGGTCGAGGTCCACGGATAGTAGTGGGAGTCCATGTCGAGCCCGCGTCCCATGGCCGTCTCGAGCGTGGTGACGTCGGTCTGTTCATTGCCCGCGCTGGTGTGGACATGGGCGCCGAGGTAGGTTCCCGTTGTCGGGATCCGAACGGGTGTGGACGTGGCCGCCCTCGCCGACGTCACCCCTCCCGTGACGGTGGCGAGCAGGATTGTTCCCAACGCGATCGAGAGCGTGCCCCTCACGCCGGCTCCTTTCACTCGAGCGAACAACAAGAAAGGCAGACCCGATGCCTCGAGTCCGCTCGGGCCCGAGGCTGCGCGGCCTGGCGGCGGCGTGAACCGGTTCGGACCGATTTGAGTGACAAATGCGAGTCGCGGAGGTCCGGCGCCATCCGGGGGGACGGCGCCAGGCCGGCCCCTCAGGCCGAGCCGGCAGGCGGCCTCGCGGGATCGGGCGTCCAGTCGAGCCCGTGGTCGAGCGCGCGAAGGACGACTGCCCTCGCATGTTCCGCCCTGGGGACACGGTGTCCCTCCAGCAGCGGATCGGCCAGCTCCTTGTAGGTGCCAATGGTCGAGCGGAGGGCGGCCAGCGTGGATTCCCGTGTGAGCGTGGGGACCGTCGCCGCGGAGCGGGCCGCCCACGTCCCGACGCGTTCCTCGTCCCGACGGGAGCCGCCGGGCGGTTCGCCGGCCCCCAGCGAGAGCAGGTCCGAACACCACCCCGCCCCGCACGAACTGCAGGGCGTCCAAGGTCTCGTACGGCTCGCCGCGGAGGATCTTGGACTGGATGTACCAGCTCCACGTCCACATCCGGTCCTCGAACCACGCCAGCTCCCGCGCGGGGTCGAGCGGCGGTCGTTCGGCCGGGAGGGCCTCGGCGATGCGGCCGTCGCGGGCCCACAGGACCACCGCCGGGATCCCGGCATTCCGCGCGGCCACGTCCGGCAGCGCAACCGGCTCGAAGTCGACGTGCAGCAGGTCCTCGTACAGCGCGATGAGCATGTGCGGGCGGCCGATGCTTCTCGGGACCGTGTTCACGGTCGTCTACCTGTGGTTCGCGATCGCGGTCGTCGTCCTGGCGTCGAGCCTCGCGAGGACGGTGGCGGTGGCGGCCGCCCTGGCGGTCGGGATCCTGCTCGCTCTCCCGATCCTGGGGGCGATCCCGGACGTCAAGCCGTGGCTGCCGGCCTTCCTGCTGGCGTCGCTCATGGCCACGTCGGTGGGGTTCGGGCTGGCTCAGCTCGTGAGGAACCCGCTGGTAGTGAACGTCATCGTCAACGTCCTGATCTTCGTCGTGCTGATGTTCTCGCCGGTCGTGTTCCCGATCGCCCAGCTGCCGGTGTGGCTCGCCGACGTCCACCGCGTGCTCCCGATCTACCACCTCGCCCAGGTGCTCCGCGCGAGCGTGACCACCGGGCTCGTGCGCGACGTGGGCGTCTCGTACGCCGTGCTCGCCGCGTGGACGGTGGCGGCCTGGATCGGCGCGGCCTGGGTGATCGGCCACCGCCGGTAGCGCCGCCGGTGGGGTTCACTCGGCGATCACGGCAAGGTCGAGGTGCGCGAGGCGCTCGGGGTCGGCGAGCACGTCGATCTCCACGATGCGCTCGCCCCGCACCGTGAAGCTCATCACGGCGAGCGGCCGTTCCGGGGGAACCACCACCACCGTTCGGCGGGGGAGAGGGTCTCCAGCACCACCAGCATGGCGAGCCCGACCGAGTCGGCGATCAAGGCGCGCTGCTCGGGATCGTCGGCGTCCTCGCGGCCGACGATCGGGTCCGGCATGTGGACCTCGAGCGGCTCCTCGGCCCGCGCCGAGCGCGACCACAGCATGTTCAGGCAGATCCGGGCGACCACGGTGGTGAGCCAGGCCCCGAGGTTCTCGATGTCGCTCGTGTCGGTGCGGTGCAGGCGGATCCAGGCCTCCTGCACCGCGTCGTCAGCCTCGGCCACGGAGCCGAGCATCCGGTAGGCCACCGCCCGCAGGCGGGGCTGCTGTTCCTCGAACGGCTCGGTCAGCCAATCGCGTCCGTCCATCGGTCACATCACATCCTTCCCGCGTGTCGTATCCATGACCGTCCGAATTGGGCGGATGTGACGGGTTCGACGGACGAGAACGAGGGAACGATGACCATGAGAATCGCCGTTGCGGGGGCGACCGGACGGGTCGGGCGGCACGTCGTCGACGTGCTCGCCGAACGCGGCCACGAGGTCGTTCCGATGTCGCGGGCCACGGGTGTCGACGTCGTCACCGGGGAGGGGCTGGCCGAGGCGCTCGAGGGCGTCGATTCCATCGTCGACGCCGCCACCGGACCATCACCCGAGGAGGAGGCGGCGACCGCGTTCTTCACAACCGCCGCGCACAACCTGCAGGAGGCCGGCGAGCGGGCAGGCGTCGGTCGCATGGTCGTCGTGTCGATCGTCGGGTGCGACCGGTTCACCGGTGGGTACGGGCGGACGAAGGTGAAGCACGAGCGGGCCTCGCTCGCCGGGCCGGTTCCGGCGGGGATCCTGCGCGCCAGCCAGTTCCACGAGCTCGTGGAGCAGATGGTGGCGTGGGGGACGCGCGACGGGGTCGCGTATGTGCCGGGGATGCGGACGCAGCCGGTCGCGGCGAGGGCCGTGGGCGAGGCGCTGGCGGATCTGGCCACGGACCCGTGGGACGACGGCTCCCCGATCTTGGAGATCGCTGGGCCGGCCGAGGAGCGGATGGCGGAGCTCTGCGGGCGGTTGGTCGAGCAACGGGGCGACGCGGTTCGGATCGAGGAGGTCGCCGACCCGAACGACGCGGACCTGTACGAGTCCGGCGCCCTGCTGCCCGGCCCGGACGCTCTGCTCGCCGGG
Organism: uncultured Actinomycetes bacterium; assembly: GCA_963772375.1. Taxonomy (GTDB): domain Bacteria; phylum Actinomycetota; class UBA4738; order UBA4738; family JACQTL01; genus DATBHM01. The sequence continues at coordinate 13,035 of CAVYXG010000004.1, read as the reverse complement.
CCCTCGTTCACCGAATGGCTCGACGCCACGTACCCCGTGCCGTCGAGCGTCGCCAACCGATAGGAAGGAGGTCATGTCATGCGAGTCTTCGTCGTGGGGGCGAGCGGCGCCATCGGCCGCCGGCTCGTTCCCCAGCTGATCGACGCCGGCCACGAGGTGACCGGGACCTGCCGGTCGCCGGCCAAGGTGGACCGTCTGCACGAGCTCGGGGCCGAACCCGTCGTGCTCGACCTGCTCGACGCGGCCGCCGTGGAGCGCGCCGTCGTCGACGCGAAGCCGGACGCCGTCGTCGACGAGGCCACCGCGCTCGCCGGCCTCAGCGACTTCAAGCACTTCGACCGGAGCTTCGCGCAGACGAACCGCCTGCGCACGGCCGGGACGGACGCCCTGCTGGCGGCCGCCGACGCAGCGGGCGTGGAGCGGGTCGTCGTCCAGAGCTTCGCCTCGCACCGGTTCGCCCGGACGGGCGCCATGGTGAAGACCGAGGACGACCCGCTCGACCCGGACCCGCCGGCGCCGATGCGCGAGACAGTGGAGGCGATGGCGTACCTCGACCGCACCGTGGTCGCCGCCGGCGGCCTGGCCCTGCGGTACGGCGGGTTCTACGGCGATCCGGAGGACGAGCTCGTCGAGGCCGTCCGGGCCCGGAAGTTCCCGATCGTGGGCGACGGCGGCGGCGTGTGGTCGCTCATCCACCTCGACGACGCAGCCGCGGCCACGGTGCTCGCGCTGGAGAACGGCGACCCCGGGGTCTACCACGTGGTGGACGACGAACCGGCGCCTGTTCGCGAGTGGCTGCCCGCGTTGGCCCGGGTGCTCGGCGCGAAGCCGCCGATGCGGTTCCCGCGGTGGCTGGCCCGGATCGTGGCCGGCGAGGTCCCGGTCGTGATGATGACCGAGGCCCGCGGCGCGTCGAACGCCAAGGCCAAGCGGGCGCTGGGGTGGACGCTCCGGTACCCGAGCTGGCGGGAGGGGTTCGCCGCGTCCTACGCCTGAACCGGCACCGCCGCGCGTGGTCCGGAACCCGGAGGCCTCGGCCGACCCCGGACGTAGACTCGTCGTCGATGCCGCAGCTCACCGTCGACGGCGTCGAATTCGACGTCCCGTCCGAACCCGACCGCTCGCTCCTGCAGGTGCTGCGCGAGGAGCTCCACCTGAACGGCGCCAAGTACGCCTGCGGGGAGGGCGCCTGCGGCGCCTGCACGGTGCTGGTCGACGGCGAACCGGTCCATGCCTGCATCACCCCGGTCGGCGAGGCGCACGGACGCGCCGTGTCAACGGTCGAGGGCATGGCTGAGGACGGTTCGCTGCATCCCGTCCAGCGGGCGTTCGCCGAGGAACGAGCGTTCCAGTGCGGGTTCTGCACGCCCGGGATGATCATGGCCACCGTCGCGCTGCTCGAGCGGACGCCGAATCCCGGCGACGACGACGTCCGCGAGGCGCTGCAGGGGAACGTGTGCCGGTGCTGCGCCTACCCCAGGATCCTTCGAGCGGTTCATCGGGCTGCCGTGATGGCGAACGAGGAATCCGGCGTGCCCGCTCCGTCGGCCGCGGGCGGCCGGATCGAGGGCAGACCCTCCCGGCCCTGGGACCAGACGCGGGCTCGCGACCGTGATTTCTTCGAAATCCTTCCGCCCGGCCTGGTCGTCGTCGTGCCACCGGGCGCCATCCCCGACGCCTGGTCGGCGACCGGCGGGGCGTGGCTGCACGTCGGACCCGACGACGTGGTCACCGCGTTCACCGGCAAGGTGGACGCGGGGCAGGACAACCGGACGGCGCTCTCGGCGCTGGTCGCCGCCGAGCTGGGGGTTCCGCTCGCGAACGTCCGCCTGGTGATGGGGGACACCGACCTGTGCCCCGCGGACATGGGGACGTTCGGGAGCCGGTCGATCGCCGACGTGGGCACCGTGCTCCGCTCGGCGGCGGCTGCGGCACGCCGACTGCTGGACCGCGCCGATTTGGGCTCTCCGCGTGTGGAGACCGTCACCGAGCCGCCGCCGCTGCCGCCGGTCCCGGCGGGGCTCGCGCGCGTCGAGGTGGAACGGGTGGGCGTGGCCGACGTCGTGACCGGCGCGAGGGTCCATCCGGGGGATGTGGACCTCCCCGACCTGCTACACGGCGCCGCCCTGCGGCCCCCGGGGATCGGCGCGACCCTGCGGTCCCTCGACCTCGCCGGCGCGCGGGCGCTGTCGGGCGCCACCGTGGTGCACGAGGGCGACGTGGTGGGCGCCGTGGCCGGTGATCCGGCGACCGCGCGCCGGGCGGTCGCCGCGATGCGGGCGGAGTGGGACACGACGCCCCAGCCGTCCGACACCGAGCTGGTCGAGCACCTTCGGGCCCACCCGGCCGAGCAGGAGGGCTGGGGCGGTTCGATCCTGGAGGAACGCGGCAACGTGGAGGCCGCGCTCGCCGCCGCGGAGGTTCGGCTCGAGGCGACGTACACGACCGCGTACGTCGCCCACGTCCCGCTCGAGACGCGGGTGGCCGTCGCCCGGTGGGAGGGCGAACGCCTGACCGTGTGGACGGGGACACAGCGTCCGTTCGGCGTTCGCGAGGAGGTTGCGGACCGGCTGGGAATCGACGAATCGCTGGTTCGGGTGATCGTGCCGACCACCGGCGGCGGGTTCGGCGGCAAGCACGCGGTGGGGGCGGTCGCGGAGGCCGCCGTGTTCGCCCGGGCCACCGGACGCCCGGTCAAGGTCCGGTGGAGCCGCCGGGAGGAGTTTCAGTGGGGGTACCTGCGGCCCGCCGCGGTGATCGACGTCCGGAGCGGCGCGTCGCGGGACGGCGGGCTCACGGCCTGGGACTTCCGCAACCTGAACTCCGGCGCCGCCGGCCTGGACAGCCCGTATCGGTGCGCGGATGAGCGCATCGAGTTCCAGCCGGCCGAGTCGCCGCTTGCGCAGGGGTCGTACCGGGCGCTGGCCGCCACCGCGAACGCGTTCGCCCGGGAGTCGCACGTCGACGAGCTCGCGGCCGCATGCGGCATCGACCCCGTGGAGTTCCGCCTGGGGAACCTGGCCGACGAGCGCCTGGCCGACGTGCTGCGCGCGGCGGCCGAACGGGCCGGATGGGGCTCGTCCCGCACGGTTGGGGGAACCGCCCTGGGCGCGGCGTGCGCGGAGGAGAAGGAGGCCAGGGTCGCCAGCGTGGCCCGGGTTCGAATGGACGGCGACCGGCCGGTGGTCGAGCGCCTCGTGACGGCGTTCGACTGCGGGGCGATCGTCGACCGCGACAACCTCGCGAACCAGGTCGAGGGTGCGACGGTGATGGCGCTCGGTCCGGCGCTGTTCGAGGCGGTTCGCTTCGCGGACGGATGCGTGACCAACGGCACGATGACCGACTACCGAGTGCCGCGGTTCTCGGACGTCCCCGAGGTCGAGGTGGTGCTGCTCGATCGCCCCGACGTCGAACCCGCCGGCGCCGGCGAGACGCCGCTCATCGCGGTCGCGCCCGCGATCGCGAACGCGATCTTCGCCGCGGCGGAGACGCGGCTGCGGTCCTTGCCGTTGGTCCCCGAGGGGCGCATTCCGTAGCGACGGCGCGCACCGGCCGGGTCCCCGGCGACGGGCCGTTCGACCCCCAGCCCGCGGTGCCGCAGGACCTGGGACCGGCACGGCTGCGGGCGGATGCTGGCATCGGATTCGACGAACGAGCACGAGGAGGACCCAATGAGCGGTCGGATCGTGGTGGGTGTGGACGGCTCCGAGGGATCGGTCGCGGCGCTCGGATGGGCGGCCCAGGAGGCGCGGAGCCGCGGCGCGGCGCTGACGATCGTGACCGCGTGGGAGTTCCCGCATTCGGCGTATCTCGGCATGCCGGGGGCCATGATCCCCGACGAGCTCGGCGAGGACCTCGAATGGGGCGCGAAGGAGACCCAGGCCGACGCCATGCGGCGGGTGTTTCCTTCGGGCGCCGGGGTGCCCGTCGAGACGATCGTCGTCGAGGGGCCGCCGGCTTCGGTGCTGATCGACGCCGCGGAGGGCGCGGACATGCTGGTGGTGGGGTCGCGTGGGCTCGGGGGGTTCCGGGAGCTCCTCCTGGGATCGGTGAGCCAGCAGTGCGCACACCACGCCTCGTGTCCGGTCGTCATCATCCGTCCCCACGAAGCGCTTGCGGCATGACCCTCGCGTTCCTGCCGTGACTGAGGGGGAATGGATGCGGTTTGACAACGGGCAATACGATCGTATAGCATGCGATACATGCGTTCGATCTACGGAGCGGATGTACGGCCGACCGAGGATCTGACCGCGCGGGCCCGGATCCGGGACGCGGCGCTGGCGGAGTTCGGCGAGCACGGGTTCGAGGGCGCGACCATCAGGGGCATCGCGGACGCTGCCGGAGTGTCGCCGGGGCTGGTGCAGCACCACTTCGGCTCGAAGGAGGCCCTGCGGCAGGCATGCGACGACGCCGTGATGGATCTCGTCCGGCAGAAGCTGGCGGCGACCCGGGACGGTTCGATCACCAGCCCTGCTTTCCTCGCTGGGCTCTATGCTGCGGCCCCGCCGCTGGTGCGCTACCTCGCCCGCGCCATCGTCGACGGATCGCCCGCCGCAGCCTCTCTCGTGGACGAGGTCGTCGCCGCGAGCGAGGCGTATCTCTCCACGACGTTGCCCGAACGGTTCCCAGCGGGATCGACACGGGCCCGGGACGCGGCGGCCGTGCTCGTGGCGCAGACCGCCGGGACCATGGTGCTGCACGAGCACGTGGCGCGCCTCATGGGCCTGGAGCCGTGGAAGGACATCGTGTCGCCTCGGATCGGCCTGGCCCAACTGGACGTCTACGAGGCGATCGGCGAGGTCGTCTCCTCGGAGCTCGGGGGCCGGTTCCGGGACGTGGTGCCACTCCTGGATGCCGGAACGGCCGACGGACCCACCGAGGGAGGTCGCTGATGCCGACGGCGATCAGGACGGAGCAGCTGTCGAAGTCGTTCGGCTCGACGAGGGCGTTGATCGACCTCGACCTCGACGTCGAGCAGGGCGAGGTGCTCGGCTACCTGGGACCGAACGGCGCCGGCAAGACCACGACGATCCGCTTGCTGCTCGGCCTGATCCGCGCGACCTCGGGCCGCGCCGAGATCTTCGGGATCGACTGCCAGGCCGACCCGGTCGAGGTCCACAGACGTCTTGCGTACGTGCCCGGCGACGTCAGCCTGTGGCCGTCGCTCACGGGGACGGAGACCCTCCACCTGCTCGGGAAGGTGCAGGGCCGCGTCGACCCGGCCTACCGAGACCTGCTGGTGGAACGGTTCCAGTTCGACCCCTCGAAGAAGGTCCGGGCGTACTCGAAGGGAAACCGACAGAAGCTCGTGCTGATCGCCGCGCTGATGACGAGGGCCGACCTGCTGCTGCTCGACGAACCGACCAGCGGACTCGACCCCCTGATGGAACGGGCCTTCCGGGAATGCGTGGGGGAGGCCCGGGACCGGGGGCAGACCGTGTTCCTGTCATCCCACATCCTGTCCGAGGTCGAGGCCCTCTGCGACCGCGTCGCCATCCTCCGCGCCGGCACGCTGGTCGAAACCGGGACGCTCGCCCAGATGCGGCACCTCTCCGCGCTGCAGGTCGAGGCGGAGTTCGACGGCCAGGCCCCCGACCTGTCCGCGGTGCCCGGCGTGAGCGCCGTGCAGGTCGAGGACCACCGCGTGCGGTGCCACGTCACCGGATCGGTCGAACCGCTCCTCGCCGTCCTCTCCCGGGCCGGCGTCCGCCACCTGATCAGCCGGGAGCCGTCGCTCGAGGAGCTGTTCCTCGCGCACTACGGCGGCGACGGCCGGGAGCCGAGGGATGCCGCGACGTAGGCGGGACGCCGATCCCGCCGGCCGCGCGCCAACGGCAGTCGCCCGGTGGACCGCCCGCCGCGCGGCCCGGCCGGGGGCGCTGTGGGGGTACGTGTTCGGCGCGGTCGCGGCGGCGTCCGCGTACCAGTACCCGCGGACGTTCCCGACGGTGGAGTCGCGGCTTCGGGTGGCCGCCTCGCTCCGGGGGAACGCCGGGTTCGCGGCGCTGTTCGGCCCGATCCGCCATCTCGAGACCGTGGCCGGCTACACGGCCTACAAGTCGATGATGACGCTCATGCTCCTCGGGTCCATCTGGGGCCTGCTGATCGCGACGCGGCTCACCCGGGGCGAGGAGGACGCCGGTCGGTGGGAGCTGTACCTGGCGGGGTGGACCACGCGGGGCGGCGCGGCCCGGCAGGCCGCGGCGGGGCTGGGCGTCGGCGTGGTGGCGCTGTGGGTGCCCACCGCGCTGCTGCTGGCGATCGTCGGAGCGACGGCGAAGGTCGACATCGGGGTCGGCGCCGCGCTGTTCTTCGCCACGTCGATGGTCGCGGCCGCCGCGATGTTCATGGCGGTCGGCCTGCTGGCCGGGCAGCTCGCCGCCACGCGGCACCAGGCGAACCTCATCGGCGCGGCCGTCCTGGCCGGGAGCTACCTGGTGCGCATGGTGGGGGACTCCGCCGCTGGGCTCGGGTGGCTGCGGTGGGGGAGCCCGCTCGGCTGGATCGAGGAGCTCCGGCCGCTCACCGGGTCACGGCCGTGGGCGTTCCTGCCCATCGTCCTGCTCACCGCCGGGTTCGGTGTGGCGGCCGTCCGCATTGCGGCGGGACGGGACCTCGGCGCGGGGCGGCTCGGCGAGCGCGAGACGCAGCGCGCGCACACCCGCCTGCTGGGGGGCCAGGGCGGGCTGACGCTGCGCCTGTCCCGGCCGGCCATCGTGTCCTGGACGGTGGCGCTCGTGGCCACGGGGCTGGTGTTCGGCCTGGTGGCGCAGGCCGCGGCGAGCGCCCTGAAGAGCTCGCCGGCACTCGGGCGGGTCATCCAGCGCCTCGGCGGCACGGCGCCGGGCGCGGCCGCGTACCTGGGGTTCGTGTTCGTGGCCGCCGCCGGGCTCGTGGCCGTCGCCGTCTGTGGGCAGGTGGCGGCGATCAGGAACGAGGAGTCCTCCGGCCACCTCGACAACCTCCTGGTCCGGGCGGTGCCCAGGTGGCGGTGGCTGATCGTCCGGCTCGCCGTGGGAGCGGGGCTGGTGGTCGTGGCGAGCGTCCTGGCCGGCGTGGCGGCGTGGGCCGGCGCCGCGAGCCAGCACACCGGGATCGCGTTCGGCTCGATGGTCAAGGCCGGGCTGAATGTCACCCCGCCCGCGCTGTTCGTGCTCGGCGTGGGCGCGCTGGCGTACGGCGTGCTGCCCCGGGCGGCGATCGGAGTCGCCTACGGGTTGGTGGTGTGGTCGTTCGTGGCGGAGATCATCGCCGGGGCATCCTCGTCGGTGCACTGGCTCCGGACCACGTCGCCGATGCTGCACATCACGCCGGTTCCCGCGGCGCCCCCCGACTGGACGGCAGCCGCCTGGCTGATCGGGCTGGGGGTCCTGGCCGCGGTGCTCGGCCTCGTGGCGTTCGACCGCCGCGACCTCGCCGCCGCCTGATCGGCACGCACGGATGTGCCCGACGTCACCGATTCCCTTCCGCATGGGAGGAATCGGGGCGTAGCGTGGTCCGGTGCAGGCAGCTGGGGGGTTCGATCGAAGCACCCGGACGGTGGCCCGCGCCTTCAGGGAGGAGCAGGGGAGGTCGCACATGATCACTCGGAACGGGCGCCCGCCCGGCCCGCACGCCAGGAGGACGCATCGCCTGCTGGCGCGTGTCACGGTCGTGGGCGCCGTGGCCGGCGGGGTGTCCTTCCTGCTGGCGGTGGCGCCGGCCCAGGCCGCGTTCACCGCCGGCATCACGGGGACGACCCTGATTATCACCGGCGACGGCGCGTCGAATCACCTGGCCCTCCGGCTGCAGTCGGGCGCGCCGAACATCCTGCAGGTGGACGTCGGTGACAACGGGACGGTGGACTTCTCGTTCGACCGGAGCCTATTCGACCACATCTCAGTCGGGGCCGGCCCGGGCAACGACGTCGTGCGGATCGACCAGTCCGGGGGAGTGTTCACGGACACGGAGATCACCACGCTGAAGGGCGGGCAGGGCAACGACACGCTGATCGGCGGGTCGGGCCGGGAGCGGCTGATCGGGGGGCCCGACAACGACCTCGTGGACGGCAACCAGGGCAACGACGTGGTGTTCGGCGGCACGGGCGCGGACACCCTCAACTGGGACCCGGGGGACGGCTCCGACACCTTCGAGGGCCAGGACGGCACGGACACGCTGCGGTTCAACGGGGCCAACGTCGCCGAGAACATCGACGTCTCCGCTAACGGGCAGCGGGTGCGATTCACGCGCGACGTGGCCAGCGTCGTCATGGACGCGGACGGCGTGGAGAGGATCCGGTTCAACGCCCTCGGCGGGGCGGATCACGTGACGGTGCATGATCTCACGGGGACCGGCGTGACCAACGTGACCGCCGATCTGGCCGGAACGTTGGGTGGCACGGGCGGCGACGGCATCGCGGACGTCGTGACGGTGGAGGGAACGAACGGCGCGGACATCGTGGGACTCACGTCCGCGCCGGGAACCGTGACCGTCACCGGGCCGTCCTCGACGGTCGCGGTCCTGCATCCGGAACAGACGAACGACCTGCTGCAGGTGAACACCCTGAGCGGCAACGACTCGATCTCGAGCGCGCCGCTCGGCGCGGTTCCAACGGCGGTCAACGTCGACGGGGGCCTCGACACCGACACGTACACGGCCAACGGAACGAGCGGGAACGAGACGTTCTCCGCAGTCGCCAACGGCACGGCGGCGCTGATCTCGGCCAACGGCGCCGCCGGCGTGAACGTCACCACCGAGAACGTCGTGCTGAACATGCTGGACGGCGACGACCAGACCTCGGCCATCGGCAACCTGGCGGCCATCACCCGTCTCACGATCAACGGCGGCGAGGGTAACGACGTGCTCGTCGGCGGCAACGGCGCGGACACCATCCTGGGTGGACCGGGCAACGACCTCGTCGACGGCAACCAGGGCGACGACGTGGCGTTCCTCGGCACCGGGAACGACACGTTCAACTGGGATCCCGGGGACGGCAGCGACGTCGTGGAGGGCCAGGACGGGACCGACACCCTGCGGTTCAACGGCGCCAACATCAGCGAGCGTATCGACCTCTCGGCCAACGGGTCCCGCCTGCGGTTCACGCGTGACGTGGCCAACATCGTCACTGACACGGACGGTGTGGAGAGGGTGCGGTTCAACGCCCTCGGTGGGACCGACACGGTGACCGTGCACGACCTCACGGGCACCGACGTGACCGGCGTGACGGTCGATCTGGGGTCGCCGGCAGGGACCGGGGGCGGCGACGGCGTGGCTGACTTCGTGATCGCGGAGGGAACGGCCGGGGTCGACACCGTCGGAGTGGCGCCCACCGGCGGGGGCATGACCGTCACGGGGCTCGGTTCGGTGGTCACGGTCCTGCACCCCGAGGCGGCCAACGACACGGTTCAGGTGAACACCCTGGCCGGCAACGACCAGATCTCCTCGTCGCCGCTCACCACCCTGCCCATGAAGGTGAACGTCGACGGAGGGGCGGACGCCGACACCTACAAGGCGAACGGCACGAACGGGGACGACACGTTCTCGGTGACCGCCAACGGCCTGGCAGCGTTCGTCTCGAGCGACAACCTCACCGGGATCAACGTCATCACCGAGGACGTCGTGCTGAACGGGTTCGGCGGCAACGACCAGACATCGGCCGTCGGCAACCTCGCCGCCGTCACGAGTCTGATCATCCACGGCGGCAAGGGGGCCGACACGCTCCTGGGCGGGAACGGAGCCGACACCATCGTCGGCGGCGACGGGACCGACTTCGTCGACGGCAACCAGGGCAACGACGTGGTGTTCGGCGGAACGGGGAACGACACGTTCAACTGGGACCCCGGCGACGGCAGCGACGTCGTGGAAGGCCAGGACGGCACGGACACCCTGCGGTTCAACGGGGCCAACATCAACGAGCGCATCGACCTCTCGGCCAACGGCCAGCGCCTGCGGTTCACCCGCGACGTGGCCAACATCGTCACGGACACGGACGGCGTGGAGAAGATCCGGTTCAACGCCCTGGGCGGGGCCGACACCGTCACCGTGCACGACCTCACCGGCACCGACGTGACCGGGGTGACGGTCGACCTCGCCGGGGTCCTCGGCGGGGCGACTGGGGACGGCGCCGCCGACGACGTCGTGGTCGAAGGGAGCAACGGCGTCGACGCGATCGCGGTGAACGGCACCGCGGCGACCGGGGCCGGGGTATCCGGGCTGGCGGCGACCGTCCGGGTGCTGCATCCGGAGTTCGCCAACGACCGGCTGGACGTGAACACGCTGGGCGGGACGGACACGGTGGACTCGAGCGGGCTCGCCGCCGGGGTCATCCAGCTGTTCGTCGACGGGGTGCCGCAGTAGGTCAGGGCTCGGGGGGTCCGGGGGCGATCGGCCCCCCCGGACCCACCGGCCGGTCCGGTGGGATGAACAGCCGCGACAGCGACCACACGAGCGCGGCGATCCCGAATCCGGCGAGCCACACGATGAGCGGCGGGGGTTCCAGGGCGAAGAACTCGCGGAGCGAGGGGACCAGCATCACCACGACGAACGCGGCCACCATCGACCAGATCAGGAGCAGGCGTGCGCGGGTGAGGGGCGCCGCGATGATCGTGAGGATCAGGAACCCGATCCAGCAGAGCACCATGGTCGCCGTGGTCCGGGCCTGGGCCAAGGGCACTCCCTCGTTGACGGCCAGCCGGTAGGCCAGGAACGTCCCCACCGCGGCGAGCGTTCCGGCGGGGATCGTGAACCGCAGCACCCGGTTGAGGAACCCCGGCCGCGCCCGTTCCTGGTTCGGCGCCAGGGCCAGGAAGAACGACGGGATCCCGATCGTGAGTGCGCCGATCAGCGTGAGGTGCCGCGGGAGGAACGGGAACGCCAGCCCGACCACCCCGACCCCGATCGCGAGCAGCATCGCGTACACCGTCTTGGTCACGTAGAGGTTGGAGGTCCGCTCGATGTTGCCGAGCACGCGGCGGCCCTCGCCCACCACACTGGGGAGCGCGTCGAAGGTCGAATCCAGGAGCACGAGCTGGGCCACCGTGCGGCTGGCCTCGGCGCCGGAGCCCATGGCGATCCCCAGGTCGGCGTCCTTCAGCGCGAGCACGTCGTTCACGCCGTCGCCGGTCATCGCGACGACGTGCCCCCGGGACTGCAGCGCCTTGACCATGCCGCGCTTCTGCTGGGGCGTGACGCGGCCGAAGATGGTGTGCTCGTCGAGCGCGGCCGCCAGCGCGGCCTCGTCGTCCGGCAGCTCCCTGGCGTCGACCGGGTCGCCGGCTCCCTTCGCCCCCAGGTGGCCGGCGACGGCCGCGACGGTCTGCGGATGGTCGCCCGAAAGCACCTTCACCTCGACCCCTTGGAGGGCGAAGTAGTCGAGCGTCCGGGCGGCGTCCTCCCGGACCCGGTCGCCCAGCACCACGATGACGACGGGCTCGAGCCCGCCCGGGAGCCGTTCCGCGTCCAGGTCCTCGTCCGTCCGGGACAGCAGGACGATCCGGCGGCCGGCGCGGGCCAGCTCGGCGGCCTGCGCGGCCGTTTCCGGGTTGCCGCCGCCGTCGAGGAGGATGTCCGGAGCTCCCAGCACCCACGTCCCCCGGTCGCCGAACGAGGCCGCGCTCCACTTCCGGGCCGACGAGAACGGCACCACGGCACGGGCGCGCCACCCCTCGGTCTCGGTGAATCGCTGCCCGACGGCGCGCAGGGTCGCGTTGGGATGGGGATCGGCGGCCGCGAGCGCCCCGAGGGCGATGTCGTACGGCCGGGCGGCGTCCACCGGCACGGCGTCCTCCACGACGAGACGCCCCTCGGTCAGCGTTCCCGTCTTGTCGATGCACAGGACGTCGACCCGGGCCAGGACCTCGACCGCCGGGAGCTCCTGGACCAGGACCCGGCGCCGGGCCAACCGCGTCACCCCGATGGCGAACGCGATGCTGGTCAGCAGGATCAGGCCCTCCGGCACCATGGCCACCGTCCCGGCGACCGAGCCGCGGATCGCCTCGACGAAGCCGACGTCCGAGCGGAGCTGGCTGATCACCAGCAGGAGCGCGGTCGGCACGATCACCCAGGTCACGATGCGCAGGATCTTGTCGATCCCGGTCCGGAGTTCGGACGTGGTGAGCGTGAACCGGCGGGCGTCCTCCGCGAGGCGCGCGGCGTACGCCTGGCGGCCGACTCTCGTGGCGCGGTACCGGCCGCTCCCCGCGGCCGCGAAGCTCCCAGAGAGCACCTCGTCGCCCGGATGCTTGAGGACGGGCTCGGACTCGCCGGAGAGCAGGGACTCGTCCACCTCGAGGCCGAGCGCGTCGAGCACGACCCCGTCGACGACCACCTGGTCCCCGGGTTGCAGCTCGAGCACGTCGTCGAGCACGACCGAGGGCACCGGAAGCTCCCGCAGCATCCCGTCCCGGACCACGCGCGCCTTGGGCGCGGTGAGGACCGCCAGGCGGTCGAGGGTCCGCTTCGCCCGGAGCTCCTGGACGATGCCGATGAGGGTGTTCGCGACCAGCACGAACCCGAACAGCGCGTCCTGGTACGGCCCCACGATGAGGATGACCACGAGCATCGAGCCGAGGAGCGCGTTGAACCGGGTCACGACGTTCGCCCGGACGATCTCCTTGACCGTGCGCGACGACCGGGGCGGGACGTCGTTCACCTGACCGGCGGCGACGCGCTCCCGGACCTGCTGTTCGGTGAGCCCGACCGCGGCCGAGCTGGGGGCGTCGGTCTGCACGGCCCCCACAGCGTAGCCCGAGCGCAGTGGGCGAACGGCCTCCATCGGGGCCCGCTCGAGTTCCGTGATGGCCCGGCGGTACACTGACCGGTCGCGCCGGCCCGCGGGCCGGTGGTCACCCGGGCGGGGTGGCCGAGTGGTTAGGCACAGGTCTGCAAAACCTGCTACACCGGTTCAATTCCGGTCCCCGCCTCGAAGCATTCGGTCTGCCCGGCGAGCCCCTCGAGCCGGGCCGCTAGACTGGACCGAGCACGGGCGGTTAGCTCAGGGGGAGAGCGCTTCCCTGACACGGAAGAGGTCGGAGGTTCAAATCCTCCACCGCCCACTCA
>CAVYXG010000003.1:0-26614 GCA_963772375.1 uncultured Actinomycetes bacterium | reverse complement strand
GAACCCTGAGCGCAACCTCGCGCCGGTGCCGTTCCTTGACGGTGCACATCCCGCGCAACAGACTCAGGCGCGTGCGGCGCCAACTGGTTCTCCCGCTCACCCTCACGCTCCTGGTCGTGCCGGCCTGTTCGAATGCACCGCCTCCGCCCACTGCGACCAGCGCTTTCACTGCCGGGACCTATTCCGGGGCCTGGTCGGCGAGGTCGTACGGCGTCGCCCTCGGCCGGGAGGGGTCCGCCGTCCTCGTTGTCGCCGGGACCACCACGCTGGGGGTGAGCGCGTTCGGCCACGGCCAGACGCTCCGGGTGACGGTCGGGTTCGTGAGCGGCGACACGACCACGACCAAGCTCCCCAACTGCGAATGCCTGACGCAGCAGACGCTCCTCACCGAGCTCAGCACCGCGCCGCACATCCTCACGGTCACGAACCTGTCCTCCCGCGCGGTGGTGATCCGGAGCTGGCAGATCGACCACGGCGGCCGGTTCCGGCGAAGGAGCGCCGGCGACCTCAGCGTGCGGCAGACGGTGTCGCCGGGGACTCCCCTGTCGTTCTACGTCGAGGGGGCGTCGATGGTCACCATCGACTACGTTCCGACGGGGGCGGTCCTCTCGGTCCGGGTGAACGACCGCCCGCGCGGGTACCCGATTCGAACGAGCGCCGGGCCCGCGTCACCATCCGGACCCGCGTCGGCCCCTCCATCCGCCGTCCAATCGGCCGCCGCGTCCCCGACGGCCTCGCCCGGGGCCAGCCGGACCACCCCTTCGTCGTCGGCGGGGATCGGTGCGGCGGGCTCCCTGGCATCCCCCGTCGTGGCGACGCCGGCTCCGGCCCCCACGGCATCGCCGGGAACGAGGAGCCCCACCCCTTCCACCCACCTCGCGCGGACGGTGATCGCCTGGGGGTTGTCCGGCGGGCTGGAGAAGATCACGATTGGTGTGGTCAGGGGGTCGCTCGATCTCCGCGACGTCGGCATGTTCCAATCGCCGTTCGGCCAGCCCCCCCGGCTCGTCCCCGATGACGAGGCGGCTCGCGCGCAACTCCTGGCGGTCTACGGGGACTCGATCGCGGAGGGGCGCACATCGCTCGGGATCGACCAGGATGCCGACGGGTTCCCGGAACGGCTGGCCGCCAAGCGGGGATGGCGGCTGGCGGACCTCGGGGTCGCCGGCGTTAGCGCGAGCTGCGACGGCGTCCGACACGCGGGGCGGGTGATCGCCGCGCGGCCGACCGTCGTGATCGTGGCGATCGGGACCGACGACATGATCCCCGGTCCCGGCTCGGACGGATGCGACCCGCCGATCCCGGCGTTCGGCATCGCGATCGACTCGATCCTCACACGCATCCGTGCCAAGCTCCCCGCGGCACACGTGTACGTCCAGGCGATCCTGCCCACGCCCGGGGTCCCCGACTCCACGCGGGCCCACTGGAACGCGGTCCTCCGGCGCGTGGCCACGACGCACGGAATCCCGTTCGTTGACCCCGGCTCGGCCCTGAGCCAGGACACGGACTACGCCGGCTTCTACTACCCGAACAACCGCGGGGCGGAGAAGATCGCCCGGTTCTGGAGCGACTACCTGCCCCGGATCTGACCGGCGGGATCCGGCGCCGGCGCCCTCCGACGTCGCCAGGCATGGGCCATCACGATCAACAACACGACCATCAGGCTCACGGCCGTGAGCCCCAGGGCGAACGTGTAGAGGGACTGCTTCCCGTACCGCACGGCGACCTCGTACGACCCGAGGCGATCGATCCTCCAGCCGGCCGAGTACCCGTCGACGACGGTCGGCGGCCCGAGGTCCCTCCCGTCGATCGACGCCTCCCAGTGCGGGTCCCAGTTCTGGCCCACGACCAGGTAGTAGGGGCCGGTCGCCCCGGACACGTGGATCTCGAACCCCCCGCCGGATCCGGGGCGCGAGAAGATCGCCGGTGCCGCGGGCGGGGGCTCCGCGGCCGAGATGGTGGACGGCGCGGCGAGCCGGATCGTGTCCGCCTGCAGCGCCCCCGAGGTCACCAGGTCGTGCGACCCTCGGCCGAGCGTCACCGGCGACCCGTCACACGTCTGGATGGGAAGCGCACGCCCGCTGAGGAGGTCGGCGACGGTCCCTGCTGCGCGGATGGGGACGGCTCGTCCGTCGATGGTGACCGCCCCGGAGGTGCACGGCAGCGGCGCGTTCGGATCGTGGCTGGGTTCGGCGACGCCCGGGATCCGCACCTCCGAGATCCCGAAGTACCGCGAGCGCCCCGACCCTCGGGTGGATTCGACCACGAGGCGGATCCCATCGATCCGGCTGGCCGGGAACCGCAACCGGATGACACCCGTGGTGGGGTCCGCCGGCCCCGCCGCGATGGAGGACCCGTCGGGGAAGACGGCGAGGAGCCGGGTCACGACGGCCCGGCCGGGCCGGACGTCGGTCGTCACCGTGACGTGGCGCACCGTGTGGCGGGGGAAGGAGATGGCCAGGGTCTGCGGCTCGCCGGTCCCCGCGAGCCATTCCGTCCGGGGGTCACCGTCGACGGCGGCGCTGCCGCGGACGTCGGGGTTCCCGAACACCCGGCTGGAGGCGGTTGCGGTGACGTCGCCCGGCGGGAGGAGGACGGAGTCGAGGTCGGCGTCGCTCGCCGAGCGGTTGAGCTGCATGGTCCCGGAGAGTGCGTAGGGGCGCGTTCCCGCGGTCACGAACCGGCGCGCGATCCTGGACTCCTCGTCCGCCGCCCCGACGGCGGCGGCTCGGGCCCGCACGAAGAGGTACGTCATCCCGAGCCTGGCCAGACGGTCGAGCCCACCCGGAACCCGCCGCGCGGAATCGAACAGGTCCGTCGGGGCCCGAACGAGCTCGGCCGCGTGCAGACCCGGGATCTCGACGTCCGACAGGGCCGCGCCGGCGAATCGCGAGCCGACCGGAGCCGCGCTCGCGCCCATCACGCTGATCCGGACCGACGACGTCGACCGCGGGGCGAACCGCACGATGGTCCGCCGGCCCCGGGCGACGAGGGCCGGCACGGACGAGCCGTCGGAGAAGGTCACGCGCACCCCGGTGATCTCCCGGAGCCACCACGCGTCCGGTTGCGAGATCGAGATGCTGGAGAGTGTCCTCGGATGGTCGAGGTCCGCCTCGATCCAGGCGCCCACGGGATTCGATCCCGTGCCGACGACCCACCACGTCGCCGGATCGCCGTCGAACGCGTTGGCGGGGCGATACTGGGGGCTCTCGCCGAACGTCCCGCCGTAGCCACTCGCGGCGATCGAGGTGAGGCCCGGGTACACGGCCGTCGACTGCGTCGAGGAGCGGTCGTCGAACAGCAGATACCCGACCGGTGCGTCCCCGATCGTGTGGTTCGCCGGCAGCGTGTAGGAATGCGGCGCCCTCGGGCCCGAGAACTGCCAGACCTCCCGCCGGTTCGTGTCGGTCACGATGAACGCCGGGATTCCGTCCTGGAGCACCCGACCGAGGTCCCGGGGCGACAGCGCGCCCGAATAGAGCACCGGCACGCCCCGGGGGAGCATCTCGCTCCGCGCGGCGTTCGCGATGCCGTATCCGTCCCCCGACACCACGATGGGGTTCGGCCCTTCCGCCCTGACGATCTGTGCGGCGCGGTCGACGGAGAGGACCTCGACCGGTGGAAGCGGCCCCGGCGCCGACCCGCCGACAGGTGGCCCGTCCACCACGTTCTCGCCGGGGCGGCCGAAGGACAGCGTCCTGGTGATCCCCGGGTCGCCGAGCAGCGTCTGCAGCTGCGACGGGCTCGCCGTCTGGCTCCGACGCCAGTCGAGGTCGTTCTCGAGGACGACATCACGCACCCCCAGGTACCGGAACAGCTGCGCCGACCCCCGCGGAGAGGCTCCGTACAGGTAGGGCTCCTCGATCGCCGCCACGAGGTTCGACCCGTAGCGCTGGGAGAGCGGGAGCCGGATCGGGCTCACGGAGCTCACCCTGGGGTCCGTCGCCGCGATGCCCTCCTTGATCGTCCCCCAGCGGAACCTGGCGTAGGTCGCGCCCGGGGCGAAGAACGCCCGGTAGCTCGTGTCGCGGGCGTCCAGCACCGCGAGTGCCCGCTGCCAGTAGGCGGGCACGGCGCCCACGCCGAGGTGGGAGTCGTAGAGGCCGCCGGTCCACAGCGGATACCCGTTCGCCGCGACGACCACGGCGACGAGGCCCACGACCGCGATGCGGACCGGACGTGGCCGCCGGGCCCGGCGCACCGCCACCCACAGCGCCTCGAACCCGACCCCGGCGAGGACGGCCAGGGACAGGTTCACCTCGGCCATCACCTTGTACGTGGTCCGAAGCCCCTCGACGCCGGTCACGTGGGCGTAGGCCCACAAAAGAGCGTGCCCGAACCCGCTTTGGTGGACGACCGGATAGATGCCCACCGCCACGAACACGCCCACGACAGCGAGCAGCAGGAAGTACAGACGGTGCTCCCACCGCACGAGCCAGGCCGTGAGCAACGCCCCCACCGGGACGACGAACCCGCAGAGGACGAGCAACGGGGACGAGACGAAGGAACGGACCGTCGTGATCCACGGGCCGAACCCGTTCCCGCCGTAGAACCGCCAGAAGCCGAGCCCGCGGATCGACTCGGCCGCGCTCGACGCGATGTTGATCACGGGCGGCTGCTCGGAGAACTTCAGCGCATTGAAGACCTCCGGGGAGCTGAGCAGGAACAGCCACCACGCGTTCAGCCCGAAGAAGAAGACGAACGACCACCCGACGAACTTCGCTCCCTGCAGCACGGGGACCGAGCGCCGCACGAACACCAGCCACGCGAGGAGGGTCCACCCAGCCAGCAGGACGTAGATCTGCGGCGCCCCGTTCCCGCCGCCCATCAGGAACGTCACGAGCCCGAACAGCGCCGGCCACACGATCCCGCGCCGCTCGGCACCGACCGCGACCACGAGCAGCAGCAGCGGCAGCAGCACGTAGGGGAGGAACACGGGCGTGAACTGCAGGCCGTAGCCGAAGACGTAGGCCGTCAGCGTGTAGGCCAGGCCGGCGACGAGCGGCGCGGGAACGGTCCGTCGGCCGCGGAGCCGGTCGACCATGAGGATCGTCGTTGCGGCGGTGGTGAACAGCAGGATCCCGTGCCAGAGGCGCTCGGCGGCCCAGGCGGACATCCCGGCCACACGCAGCAGCCAGACGCCGATGGCCATCGGGAACAGGATCCCGTCGTGCTGCTCCTGGCCGAGCACCGGCGTGGTCCGCCACAGCGTGAGCGCGTGGGACAGGTAGGCGGTCGGCGAGAACCACAGCGGATCCCGCGTGTCGAAGACGAATCGTCCGGGGGACGACAGGAAGGGCAGCGCCAGGAGGGCGACCGCGAGCAGGAGCCACATCGTTCGCCGGGCGGCCCGCCCCCGGCCCGCGCCAGGGCCCTCGGTGCGGAGGTCACCCTTCGGGTTCCGCAGATCGACGGCCACGTCAGTCGTCGCTTCCCCGGCCTGGTGCGGCACATACGGGCCCGAGTCGCCAGCCGGACATCCCGCGTTGCTCCATGCGCGAACGAGTGTGCATGCGCCGTTCGCCTCCGGCAAGAAAAGGGGCCGGTCCCGGGAGACCCTGCGGCGCCCGGCCCAGTCGTGGGGCGACCTCCGGAAGCTAGGACTTCCAGCTCACCTTGACCTGGCCGTAGAACGGGTAGGGCTGCGCGTCCGAGACCTTGATCCCCTGGCCCGAGGTGATCTGCGGCACCTCCAGCGGGTCGAAGCAGTCCACGATGGGGTCCTTGTTCACCTCGTCCACGATCGATGCCGGGACGAGCGCGTCGATGGCCTTCTGCACGTCGAGGCCGGGCAGGAGCAGCGCCGCCTGGGCCTGCTGGTTGAGGATCTGCCAGCTCAGCGTGCAGTCATTGCGGACGATCGACGCCGGCGCGTAGTTCGAGCCGATGGACACCTCGGCCTGGGCGCAACCGATGTCGTCGTTGGGGGTCACGGTGATCTTGACGCCGGATCGGGTGGTGAAGTCGGCGCTCACCGACAGCGTGCCGCCCGACGGCTTCGAACCGGGAGCGCAGACGTACCAGGTGGTCTCCGGGATGTGCGGCGTGGCATCGATCAGGACGTGCGACTCCAGCCGGTCGTTCCCCTGGAACGCCTCCGGCCCAGCGCCGGCGAGGCCGGCGAGCAGGTGGTACACGTACAGCGGGAAGGCCGAGGTGTTCGGGTCCGTGAACCGGGACGCGTCGGCGAAGTCCGTCACCTTCGACGGGTCGGGCGTGAACAGCTGGGAGACCGCATAGGGGCTGTAGAACGCGTTCGAGACGGTCGAGGAGCCCTCCTGCCGTCCGATCGCGGTGAACGTGGCCGGGTGGATCTCCGTGTGGAAGTCGTCGTGGCCGCAGTCGACGATCCACGGGCCCTGGACCGCGATTCGGTCGCCGTTCTCGGGGGTGAAGCCCGGTAGGTAGTTCCCGTCGGTGCCGTGGGGAATGGTGTCCTGGGAGAGCTCGGTGTGCAGCATGCCCGGGCGGTTGCCTCCGAGGCCGGTCCCCAGCACCTGCGCCAGCCGCGCGTACGGCTGGTCCAGCAGCAGCCCGAACGTCATGTCCGGCCCGAGCGAGTGCGTGAACGGCAGGTCGCCGTTCTTCACGAACGTCAGGCCGAGCACCTTGCCCGAAGCCATGGCCTGCACCCCGGGCACCACCTGTCCCCACTCGTAGCGGACCTTCGCGTTCGTCGGGCCGGAGGTGACGATCTCGGCCGCGAACGTGGACGTCGACGACCCGCACGCCATGAACTCGTCCGCCGTCGGGATGGCGCCGGTCTGGGACGAGTCGTTCAGGACGGCGGTTCGCTGGTCGAACCCGACGATCCCGCCGACCACTGGCGCGGGTGGAGCCGGCGTGCCGCTGCTGCACCCGACCACGAGCAGCGTCGTCGCTGCCCCCAACCCAATCAGTTGGAACGTATGCCGCCGCGAGATCAGCATGATCCTCCCCGCTTATGCCCGCGTTATTCTATGGCTTCCGGGGAGCGCGGATCGATCATGCGCTGCAACCGGACGGCGGGCGGCGACCTCCATGCTCGGCGCAAGCGCCGGCCAGAGCAGCCGGGCGGCGACCGCGACCGGCAGGAGGGCCGCATACATCGGCAGCGCGAGCCGTGAGCCCAGGATTCCATGCTCGTCCGACTCCCAACCGATCGCCCGCAGCGCGCTGCCGATCTCGAGCGTGATGCTGTCCGCGCGGGGGGTCCGCGTCCGGACGTCCTCGAAGCCGGCGGCCCGCAGGCTGGTCGTGATGGACCTCCGAGAGAAGAACCGCACGTGCGTCGGATCCTCGAGGTTCCACCAGGCATCGCGGAACAGGGTCAGCCCCCTGGAGGCGGCGTCCGGCGTGACGAGGTAGAGAAGCCCGCCGGGTCGGAGCCCTCGCAGGCAGGCCCGGAACACCGCGGCCGGGTCCTCCAGGTGCTCGACCACGTGGATGCCGTACACGAGGTCGAACGCGTCCGGCGGGAACTCCGCCGACTCCGCGGTGGACGCATACAGCGTGGCCCGCCGCCGGAGGGATTCGGGGATCTCGCGTTCGAGCATGCCGGGATCGACGCCGGACACCGAATCCCCCCGGTCGAGGAACCGCTGCAGGAGCAGGCCGCGGCCGAACCCGATCTCCAGCACATCGAGCCGCCGGCCGCTCGGCAGGAGGTCCTGGAGGTTCCGCATCGTCAGCCACGTCCGGACGCGGTCGAACCCCTCGTCCCCGCCCCATGCATGCTCCCTGGCGTGCGCACGGCACCGGTCGAGGTCCCGCATCAGGTGCTCGCACTGCGGGCACCGCCACAGCACGCAGCCTCCCCCGACGGCCCAGCCCGCCGTGGCGTGCCCGCACGCCTCGCACGAGGGTGCGGCTCCGTGGGGATCAACCATCGTCGTCGAGAGGGTCATGGTCGCTGCCGCCTCGGGTGGCGTCGGGGCCGGGCTGCCATCATTCCACGGGTGGACGGCCCGACGGATATCGCACGCCGCCGGGGCGAGAAAGACCGGGGACGCATGGACGAGCACAGCAGCTGGGCGGGGAGGGACGAGCGCGTGTTCATCCATCTGCCCGCCGAACGCCGAATGCTCGCGTCCCTCGGGCCGGGCGCGAGGATCCTCGACCTGGGGTGCGGCGACGGTTCGCACTTCCCGGTGCTGGCGCGGGGCGGGTCCGTAGTCGGGATGGACACGTCGCTGGGGCTGCTCCGCCGGGCGGCGGGCGATGGGCCGGTGGTCGCCGCGGAGGGCGAACGCATGCCGTTCCGGGAGGGCGCGTTCGACCTCGTGTACATCTCACACGTCCTGCACCACGCGGCCGACCCGATCGCCGTCATGTCCGAGGTCCGCAGGGTCCTGCGGCCCGGGGGGGCCATGCTCGTCATCGAGACCTGCGAGGACAGCCCGCTCATGCGCCTCGCCCGGAACCTGTGGCCGCGGTGGGAATCGGTGCCGGTGCGCTCGCGGTTCCGTTACGCCACGCTCGTCGCCGACATCCGGCGATCGGGATTCGAGGTCCGGGCCACCGGGCAGTTCAACGTCGTGTACTGGGTGTGGGGCTTCGCACGGCGGATCATCCGGCCACTCGAACGCCTGATCGGCACGGTGATACGCGTGGAGCTCTGGGCGGTGCGGCGATGGCGCCGGTACTCGGCGTACGGGTACGTGGTGGCCGTCACCCCGTCACCAACCGACGGGCAGAGCTCAGGTGCGGTCGGCTGAGGCCGGAGTCTCCGTCGGCTCGGCCGCCGTTCGCACGACCACGAACCGGGCCCGAACCCGGGGATGCAGCCGAAGGGACGGCGGCCACGGCCGGCGATCCCCGCGGTCGGTCAGTGCCAGCAGCTCGATGAGTGCCGCGAACGCCGCCCACACGAGCGCCGCGAGGACCAGATCGTTCGCCAGCCAGTGCCGGGTTCCGAAGTCGGCCCCCACCACTGCCGTGTGCGGGAGGCCCTGGACGATCAGGGCGAAGGGTGCCGCAGCCAGGCACGCCACGGCCACCGCCCAGGCCACCGGGCCGGGATCGGCCAGGAGCCACCACGTGGCGACGGCGACGAGCCCCGCCAGCAGCCCGACCCACGACGCGAAGAACCAGGCCACCACGGGGAAGACGAGGGAGAGGATCACGGCACGTCGCCGGACGTGGACCGGGCCGTGGCGCTCGTCCGTCACCGGCGACCCGCCGACCTGCTGCCGCTAGAATCCCCGGGCCTCACGCCCGCCCGGGGGGTCGGGATCGCGGTGCAGACGACACCATCGCACCTCATCGGGATGGATGATGGCACACCCGGGGGGCGGGCAGGCGGTCCTCGTCGACGGGCGGAGGGTGAGGGACCTGGACAACCGGCTGGTCGTGGTCTTCATCGCCGGGTACGCGCGCACCGGGAGCACGCTGCTCGAGCGGCTCCTCGGACAGATCGACGGATTCCAGTCGTTCGGCGAGCTCCGGCACGTCTGGGCCCGGTCGTTCGGGGAGAACCAGCTCTGCGGGTGCGGTCGGCCGTTTCACGAATGCCCGTTCTGGACCGAGGTGGTCCGGAGGGCGTACGGCGGGTTCGACCGGATCGACCCGCTGGTCGTCGAGCGGGTCCGGACCTCGGTCGACGCGTTCGCCAACGGGCCCCGGATCATCCTGGGGGGCTGGCCGGCCGGCTACCGCCGGCGGTTGACCCGGTACGCGGCGTTCCTCGAGCCACTGTACTCGGCGATCCGCGACGTCTCGGGGGCGCGGTTCATCGTCGACGCCTCGAAGGATCCCCAGTACGCCTACGTGCTCCGCACGATCCCCGCGCTCGACGTCCGGGTCGTGCACCTCATCCGGGACAGCCGGGCCGTGGCGTACTCCTGGCGGCGCGTCCGGGAGCGTCCGGAGATCTTCTGGGAACGACGGATGATGCCGCGCTATCCCGCCGTGCGGACGGCCTTGGCCTGGGCGGGAACGAACCTCGGTGCCGAGCTGGCGGGTAGGATTGGCATGCCCTACGTGCGCGTCCGGTACGAGGATCTCGCGACATCCCCGGAGGAGCAGCTCCGCCGCATCATCGACCGGCTGTCGCTCGGGGACCGGCCCGACCTGGGGTTCATCGACGGGGGCTCGGCTCAGCTCCGCCCCTCGCACACCGTCTCGGGGAACCCGATGAGATTCGCGACCGGCCGGGTGCCGATCCGGCTCGACGACGAGTGGCGGACGGCGATGCTTGGGCGGGACCAGACGCTCGTCAGGGCCCTCACGCGGGGAGCGCTGCAACGCTACGGCTATGCGGGTGGCGGGGATGGCCCCGCGGGCCGGCATCACGGGGGCGGCCCCGGCGCCCTCGAGATGGTCCGCACCCTCCGGCTGGCGTTCGCTCACCGACGCGAGCCGCTCGCCTACGGCCGGGCCGTCTCCGGACTGGCCCTGCGCTATCTGACCAGCCGCGGAGTCCGGGTCCGCGGCGGGCGCTGGCTCGACGTGGGCACCGGGGCAGGAGCCCTCCCCCTCGTTCTGGCCGAGGCCGGGGCCCGGTCCGTCGCCGTCGACATCGAGGACCGCCGTGCGGGCGAGGCGAGGATCGTGCCCCTGGCCGTCGCCGACGCCCTCCGGCTCCCCTTCCCGGACGGGTCGTTCGACGGCGTCATGAGCTCGAACGTGCTCGAGCACGTGGCGGAGCCGTGGCGGGCGATCGACGAGCTGGTCCGGGTCTGCCGTCCGGGCGGGGTCATCTATCTGTCGTGGACGAACTGGTACTCACCGTTCGGGGGCCACGACTGGAGCCCGTTCCACTATCTCGGTCCCCGGGTGGGCCTGCGCATGGCGACGGCCGTCCGGGGCCGGCCGCCGATGCACGCCCCGGGCCGGACGCTGTTCCGGGTCGACGTGGGGCCGGTCGTCGCGGGGCTGCGGGCCCGCCCCGTGTCCGTGCGCGAGGTCACACCGCGGTACTGGCCGGGCCTGTCGTGGCTCGGGAGGATCCCGGGGGTCCGCGAGGTCGCGATGTGGAACTGCGTCATCCTGATGCGACGGGACCTCGAGCCGCTCCCGCTCCCCCCACCGGGCCGGGCCGGGGCGGCCGTCGACGGGTCGCCCGACGGCGCCGTATCCCTGCCGTCGCCACGACCGTGATCCCCACGGCAAGGAAGAGCGCCGTGGCGATCAGGGCGACGTCGTAGAGACGCTGCTTGCGATAGGTGACCGACACCACGTAGGACCCGGGAACGGCGATCCGCCATCCGACCGAGTAGCCGTCGAGGAGGATCGGCGCCCCCAGGTCCCGTCCGCCGATCGATGCCGACCATTCGGGGTCGTAGTTCTGTCCGAGGACCAGGTAGTAGGGCCCGCGCGCGTTCGTCACGCGGACCCGGAACGAGCCCCCTGCCCCCGTGGTGGCGACGACCGAGGGCGCCGGCGGGCTCATCGGAGCGACCTCGCCCCCCGTCCGCAGCGAGAGGTCGTCGGGTTGCAGCGCGCCGCCGGCCCACAGCACGTGCGAGCCCGGGACCAGCGTGACCGGGAACCCCTGGCACGTGTGGACCGCCACCTCCCGGCCGGCGAGGAGGTCGCCCACCGTGCCGTCGGGGCGCACCGGCACGGTGCGCCCGTCCATCTCCATCGACGAGTACGAACAGGGCGGGACCTGGTTGGGGTCGCCCCGGATCGGGTCGACCCCGGGGATCCGGAGCTCGCGGATCCCCACCGTCCTCGGCTGGCCGAGGGGAGCGAACACCCGCTCCACGAAGATCGCGACACCCGAGGTCGTGCGCGGGGCGAACCGCAGGTCGATGACACCGGCCGCGGGGTCCGCGGGCGACCCGACGACGGACGAGCCGTCCGAGAAGACCGCGCGCACCCGGGTGATCCGTCCGCGGTCCGTGTCGGTGACGAGCGAGAGATGGTCGATGACGTGCGCCGGGAAGTGCGCGTCCATCCACTGGCCCACGGTCCCGCTGGGGACCCACTCGGTGGAGGGGTTCCCGTCGAGCGCGGCGCTCGCTCGGAGCGCCGGCGACCCCAGCAACCGACTCGACGAGGTCGCCGTGACGGATCGCCGCCCGAACAGGATCCGGTCGATCACCGCATCGGAGGCGAGCGCGTTCAGCCGGACGGTTCCGGCGAGGTCGAACCGCCGCGTGCCGGCGACGTCGAACCGCCGCGAGATCGCGACCTCCTCGGGGGGAGCCCCGGGATAGGAGTTCCCGGCCCGTTCGAACAGGTAGGCGAACGGCAGCCGGGCCAGCTCCAGCCCGCCGGCCGGCAGCGAGTCGGCCGTGCGGAAGAGGTCGTCCGGGACCCGGACGCGTTCCACCGTGTCGACCCCCCGGATGCCGATGTCGGCGATCGCCGCACCGGACAGCCCGCCGCCCGCGTGCCCAATGGCGACGCTGGTCAGGGTGATCCGGACAGAAGACGTGAACCGGCCCGGGAACCGGATGATCGTCCGCCGACCCGGGGCCGCGGCGGCGGTAACCGACGAGCCGTCCGAGAACGTCAACCGGTACCGCCGGATCGTCCGCAGGCGAGTGAGCGTTGGCTGATCCACCGAGACCGAGGACAGGAATGCCGGCGTTCGCAGGTCGGCCTGGATCCACGCTCCCTCGGGATGCGCAACGGATCGCACGAACCACCAGGTGGTGGGGTCGCCGTCGAACGCGTTGGCGGGCCGGAACTGCGGATCGGTGCCGAACGGCGACCCGTAGCCCGAGCTCGTGATCGACCGGAGGCCCGGGTACTCCGCCACCGACTGCGTCGCCATCCGGTCGCCGAACAGCAGGAACCCGGTCGGCCGCCCGGCGACGGTCGCTCCCGCCGGGAGCGTGTTGGTCCTCGGTGCGCGCGGTCGCGTGAAGAACCACACCCGCCGGCGGTTCGAGTCGGTCACGATCACTTGAGGGTGGGTCTGCCGGAGCACGGCGCCCAGCGACGCCGGAGCGAGCGACCCCGTGTACAGCACGGGCGGACCTCCCGCGAGGAGCCCGTCCCTGGCCGCCTCGGCCATGCCGAACCCGTCCCCGGACAGCAGCACCGGAGTGGCCGGCTCCGCCCGGATCATGGGGACGGCCCCGCGGACGGTCAGCAGCTGCACCGGTCGGATGGAGCCGACGCCACCACCGCTCGGTGGTGCGGCGATGCCCTCCCCAGGAGCGCCGAAGGCGAGCGACGGCGCGAGGTCCGAATCGCCTCGTAACGCGCCGAACTCGGCCGGGCTCGCAGACAGGCTCGAGCGCCAGTCGATGTCGTTCTGCAGGACGACGTCGCGGACTCCCAGGTACCTCATGAGCTGTGCCGTCCCCTGCGGCGAGGCTCCGTCGAGGTACGGGGCTTCCACCGCGGCGACCAGGTTGGTGCCGTAGCGCTGTTCGACCGGAAGACGGACGGGGTCGACCGCGTTCACCTCAGGGTCCGTCGCGTCCACGTGCTCCTTCAGCGCCCCCCAGGTGGACTCCGCCGTCGTCCAGCTCGTGGACGGGACGAAGAAGGCCCGGAACGTCGTGTCCCGCCGGTCGAGCGTGCTGAGCGCCTGGTGCCAGTACCCGGGGAGGGAGCTCATGCTCCGCTCGGGGTTGTAGAGGCCTCCCGTGAGCAGGGGGTACGCGTTCGCCGCCACGACCAGGGAGACGAGGGCGACGAAGCCGAACCGGACGAGCCGCGTCCGCCCGTCGGCGAACGCGGCGGCCGCCCAGGACCAGGTCCGTCTCCCGGCGGCCTCCGCGCCGATGCCGAACAGCAGGGCGAGGCCGAGCGACATCTCCGCCACGGCCTTGTACGAGGTCCGCAGCCCGCCCGCCCCCGGGACGTGGTTGTAGGCGAGCTCCAGGAGACGGCCGAACGGGCTCGGTGACCGCACGGGATACAGCCCGACGGCCACGAAGGCCGCCAGGATCGCGAGCAGCGTGAAGAACAGCCGGAGCCGCCACCGGACCAGCCAGGCCGATGCCACCGCGCCGATCGGGACCGCGAACGACGCGACGACGAGCAGGGGGCCCGACAGCGAGTGCTGGACGGCCGGCACCCAGGGACCGACCTGATCCCCCCCGTAGAACTGCCAGTACCCCAGCCCGCGGATGGTCTCCGACGCGCTGGATGCCACGTTGATGGTGGTCGGCTGCTCGGTGAACTTCAGCGCGTTGGTGACCTCGGGCGAGCTCAGCAGGAACAGCCAGTAGGCGTTCATGCCGAGGAAGAACAGCATCGACCATCCGGCGAACCGCAGTCCCCGCCGGACGGGCACCCGCCGCTCGACGAACACGAGCCACGACAACAGGAGCAACGCGGTCAGCACCACGAACACCTGCGGTGCACCGTTGCCGCCGCCCATGCAGAAGGTCACCAGCCCGAACGCCACGGGCCAGGCGAGCCCGGGCCGCTCGATGCCCCGGATCACGACCACCAGCAACAGCGGGAGGAGCACGGCGGGCAGCCAGACCGGCGTGAACGTCAGTCCGTAGCCGAAGGTCGCCGGCGTCAGCGTGTAGGCCAGGCCGGCGACGAACGGTGCCACCGCGGTCCTCGTCCCCCGGATGGCGTCGACCAGCAGCACGGTTCCCGCCACCGACACGAACAGCAGCCCGCCGTGCCACAGGCGCTCCACGACCCAGATGGGGAGCCCGATCGACCGCAGGCCCCACACCGTTACGCCCATCGGGAAGATCAGCCCGTCGTGCTGCTCCAGCCCGAGGTACGGGGTCGACCGCCACAGCGAGAGCGACCGGGCGAGGTACGTGGCCGGGTGGAACCACAACGAGTCGTGGGTGTCGAAGACGTAGTTCCCCGGAGCCGACAGGAACGGGAGCGCGAACATGGCCACGGCGAGGGCGATCCACAGCACCAGCCGCGACCGGCTGTTCCGAGGCGGATGTGCGGCAGCGAGCGGGCGCGGCCGCGCGGCTACCGTCGCTGCCACAGGGGATCCGCTCGTTGGGCCTCGCGGGCCACCCCATCCGGGGCCCGGCGGGGCGAGCCGGGCGAGGGCGTCTGGGCGCGAGCAACCATGGCCGCCCATTGTCGTGGCGGCCCGGGGGCACGACAAGCGACTGCCGCCGGGCGCGCGCTATGGTTGCGCACCTTCGACCGGCTGGAGGCACCCTGACCGTCGTCCTCGGCATCAACGCGTATCACTCGAGCGCGTCGGCGGCGGTCATCGTCGACGGCGAGCTCCTCGCGGCTGTCGAGGAGGAGCGGTTCACCCGGCAGAAGTACGAGACCGGCTTTCCCCACCGTTCCGTCCGGTACTGCCTCGAAGCGGCGGGCCTCGGGGCCGGCGACGTCGACCAGGTCGCGATGGCCGGGAACCCGCTCGCCAATCTGTGGCCCAAGCTCCGGTTCGCGGCCGGCACGAGCGCGGGCCGCTCCCTCGTAGTCCGCCGCGGCGAGCCGATGGCACAGATGCGGATCGGGGCCGCCTTGCGCTCCACCCTGGGTCCCGCGCTCCGGGCCAAACTGCATCGCGTCGAGCATCACGTCGCCCACATGGCGAGCGCGTTCCTCGTGTCGCCCTTCGAACGCGCCGCGGTCGCGTCGTTCGACGGCTTCGGCGACATGGTGTCGTCGATGTGGGGCATCGGCGAGGGCAGCCGTCTCCGGATCCTCGGCAGGGTCAGCTACCCCCACTCGCTCGGCATGTTCTATACGGGCATCACGCAGTACCTGGGGTTCCACTCCTACGGCGAGGAGTACAAGGTCATGGGGCTCGCGTCGTACGGCGAGCCGGAGCAGATCGACGCGATGCGGGCGATCCTTCGACACCGCGGCGGGCTGACGTTCGAGCTCGACATGGCATGCTTCCGCCACCTGCGGGAGATCCGCCCCATGGTCTGGAACGGCGGGACCGCCCGGCTGGGCCCCATCTGGGACGAGGGCCTCGTCCGGCGGCTCGGGCCGCGCCGGACCGGCCCCGACGACCCCATCCAGGACCGGCACCGCAACATCGCCTCGTCGATGCAGGCCCGGCTCGAGGAGGTCGAGCTCTCGATGCTGGGCTCGCTCCGGCGGGAAACGGGGCTGGACGCACTGTGCCTCGCCGGCGGGGTGGCGCTGAACTGCGTGGTGAACGGCCGCATCCGAGACGAGGCCGGGTTTCGCGACGTGTTCGTCCAGCCGGCGGCCCACGACGGCGGCACCAGCCTGGGGGCGGCCGCCTACGTCTACCACCACGTCCTCGGGAACCCCCGCCGCTACGTGATGGACCACGCCTACCTCGGGCCGGAGTTCGGCGAGGCCGCCTGCCGCGCCGCGCTCGATGCGGCTGGGTTGCCGCATCGGCGGCTCGACGACCGGGACCTCGTGGAGCTGTGCGCGGCGGCCCTGGAGGACGGTGCCGTGCTCGGATGGTTCCAGGGCAGGTCCGAGTTCGGGCCCCGGGCCCTCGGGAATCGGTCCATCCTGGCCGACCCCCGCCGCCCCGAGATGAAGGACGTGTTGAACGCGCGGGTGAAACACCGGGAACCGTTTCGGCCGTTCGCCCCGGTCGTCCTCGAGGACCGCGTCGGCCAGTGGTTCACGCAGGACTACCCGTCGCCGTTCATGCTCCTCACCTACCCGGTGCGGCCGGAGCAGCGCGCCCGCATCCCCGCGCCCACCCACGTCGACGGGACCGGCCGGGTGCAGACCATCCGGCAGAGCCAGCACCCCCGGTACCACGACCTCGTGGAGGCCTTCGGCCGCCGCACCGGGGTGCCGGTGCTGCTCAACACCTCGTTCAACGAGAACGAGCCCATCTGCAACACGCCGGAGGAGGCGGTGGACTGTTTCGTCCGCACCCGCATGGACCTGCTCGTGCTCGGCTCGCTGGTGGTGGACCGCCGGGGCGCCGACGGCGGCCCGGGCCCGGGGGCATGAGGTCCGCGACGCGAGCCGGCGGCTCAGTTCCTCCGGGCGAGGTGGCACACTCGACCCTCATGAGGCGCGCGCACCGGTGCATAGCGGCGATGGCCCTGATCGGCTGGTCGGTCGCACTGGCCCAGCCCACCGCCCTCGCGGCCGCCGGTGACCCGGCCGGAGAGCGCGAGCGGGCCGCGGGCCACCGGCAGCCGAACGTCCTGCTGATCGTCGCGGACGACCAGGCGTGGTCGACGTTCGGGCGGACGCTCATGCCCTCGGTGTACACGGACCTCGTGGACCGGGGCGTCCTCTTCGACCGCGCGTACGACGAGACCTCGGAGTGCTGTCCGTCCCGTTCCGAGATCCTCACCGGACTGCACGAGTTCCACACGGGCGTGGACGACAACTTCGTCCCGCTGCGCCGCCCGACCATCGTCGAGGCGCTCCACGACCGAGGCTACCGCACGATGCTCGCCGGGAAGTACCTGAACAGCGCGCCCTGCACGCCGAGGGCCGAGTTCGACCGGTGGGCGTGCGTCGGCTCGCCGCCCTCCTCCTACAGCCTGACCGACCCGGACGTGAACATCGACGGCCATTGGACCTCGTTCCCGGGGCGCTACCAGACGGACGTCCTCGCCGGCCTGGTCACGAGCTTCGTCCGCTCGACCCCGTCACGTCGGCCGTTCTTCGCGATGTACACGCCGACCACGCCGCACCTCCCGGCGAACGACGACCGCTACGCGGGCCTGCCCGTCGCGCCGTTGCGCCCGCCGTCATATGACGAGGAGACGCGCACCGACGGCAAGCCCCAGTACGTGCGTCGCCCACCGTTCGAGCCGGGTGAGATCGAGACCGTCGACCGGAACCACGCGGTGATGGCACGAGCGGTCCGGAGCTTCGACGACTCGGTGGGGACGATCCTCGGCGGCCTCGGGAGCAGGGCCCGGGACACGCTCGTCGTGTACATCTCCGACAACGGCTACCTCTACGGCGAGCACCGCCTCGAGGGGAAGGGGCCGCCCTACGAGGAGTCGGTTCGGGTTCCGATGATCGTCCGGTATCCGCCCATCACGTCAGCGGATGCGCCCAGGACCTCGAACGCCCTCGTGGCCAACATCGACATCGCTCCGACGATCGCCGATCTCGCAGGGTTCCACTGGGGCGCGGACGGCACGTCGCTCGTGCCGCTCCTCGCCGAGCGCGAACGCGCCGTCCGGGGCGCGCTGCTGCTGTCGAGGTGCAACGGAATCAGCGGGCCGTGTCTGCGCGAGCCCGGGTTCTGGGGCGTGGAGACCCCGGGCGCCATGTACATCCGGTACGGGACCGGCGAGCAAGAGCTGTACGACCTCCACGCCGACCCGTACGAGCTCCGGAACCTGGCCGGCGATCCCGCCCACCGGGGGCTCCGGAACCACCTGGTGGCGGTGCTCCACCGCCTTGGGACACCGCCACCGGTCGACACCACCATCGTGAGCGGGCCGGGCCTGCCCACGGCGAACCACCTAGTGCGGTTCCGTTACTTCTCGCAGTCGAGGCTCGCGACCTACGAGTGCCGCCTCACCCGCAACGGCACCGCGAGCCCGTGGTTCCCGTGCAGCGGGCAGGCGGTCACGCTCGGCCCCCTCCCACCGGGCTCGTACGTCTTCTCGGTCGCCGCGACGGACGAGCGTGGGTCGCGGGACTCCACGCCGGCCCTGCGCCGTTTCTCGATCGTCGGGCCGCCCACGGGCCCGGTCATCGGCGTGCGCAGCACAAGCGTCGCCGAGGGCACGGGCACCGATCACCACGAGGCGGTGTGGCGGCTGTCCCTCGGCACCCCGTCGGCGTCCCCGGTCTCGGTGGCGTTCGACACCGTGCAGGGGACGGCCCGTCCGCCTGCGGACTTCGCGGCGCGGGCCGGGCGCGTGTCCTTCCCACCGGGGGTGGTCACGAGGACGGTCGCCGTTCCGATCGTCCCCGACGCCATCCACGAGCCGAACGAGACGCTCGGCCTGCGTCTGTCGGCGGCCCGCGGCGGATTCCTGCTCGACCCGTGGGCCGTGGCCACGATCGTGGACGACGACCCCGCCCGCGCCTGCACGATCACGGGAACGCCCGGACCGGACATCCTGGGCGGAACGGCCGGACCGGACGTCATCTGCGGGCTCGGCGGCGGCGACATCCTGGTGGGGAGGGGAGGCGACGACGTCCTGCTGGGCGAGGGGGGCAACGACCTCCTGCTCGGGGGCCCCGGGGACGACGTGCTCGACGGGGGCCCGGGGACGGACACGGCGAGCTTCGCGTCCGCGGGGACGACGGGCGGGGTCACCGTGTCGCTCCGTTCCGGGACCGCGTCCGGCCCGGGGAACGGGAAGGACTGGTTCGCGATGCGGGGATCGGTCAGTGCCGTGGAATCGATCGAGGGAACGCCGTTCGCCGACACCCTGGTGGGTGCATCCGGTGCCAACGTGCTGATGGGGGATGGTGGCGGCGACCGGCTCCTCGGCGGGGCCGGGAACGACCGGCTCCTCGGCGGGGCCGGGAACGACCGACTCCTCGGCGGGGCCGGGAACGACGTGCTCGGCCCGGGACCGGGCCGGGACGCGGTGGTCGGGGGGACCGGCATCGACGGCGTCACCTACGGCGACGTCAGCACCGGGCCGGTGACGGTCGACCTCGCGACCGGCGTCACGACCGCGGAGGGCGTGCGGGACCACCTGTCCGGCGTGGAGAACGCCGCGGGCACGTCCCGAAGCGACCTGCTCGTCGGGGCACCGGGGCCGAACACGCTCGCAGGCGGGGCGGGCTCCGACCGGCTGATGGGGGCCGCCGGTGACGACGTGCTCATCGGCGGGCCCGGCCCCGACCGGCTGGATGGTGGAACCGGCTCGGACACCGCCGACTGGGCCTTCTCCCCTCGAAGGGAGTCGATCGATCTCGCCACGTCGCCCGGCCACGCCGACGGGGGCGAGGGGCCCGACGTCCTGGTGAGCATCGAGGGCGCGGTCGGCTCCAGCTTCGCGGACGCCCTCGTCGGCGGGGTCGGTTCGAACTCGCTGTCGGGCGGCCCCGGCAACGATCGCGTGGACGGGGGGGGCGGCACCGACAGCCTGCAGGGAGGGCCCGGGAACGACATCCTCGACGGCGGCGAGGGATTCGACCACTGCTTCGACAACCAGGGGCACGACGTCCTGCGAAACTGCGAAACGTTCGACGTCGTGTCGCCGGCGCAGCTCGCGGGGCTCGCCCCGCAGGCGTAGGACGCTCACCGCGACAGGGCAGACGCGGCACTGCAACCCGTCGTCCGCCTCGCCCGGACTCCCGGCGCACGTTCGTTCCGGAGGGTGTCGTGGGGTATCCTTCGCGCCGACACAGGGGGGTCGATGAGGCGGGTCTTCGGATACGTGGCTTTCGTGATCGGGCTGATGCTCATCTTCCTTGTCCCGTTCCTGCTCCTGTACACGGTCCCCCGCGTGGAGAAGACCCCCACCGACGTGGACAACACGGTCATCTCGGACGGGGTCGGCAACTACTTCAGCGCCACGAAGCTGCAGTACCTCGGCCCCACACCCCTGCAGAGCATCGAGCGCTACAAGGGGGACCCGTCTGAATCGACCTCCGATGTCGTCGTGATCGATTACGGGCAGCACCTGGTCGTCCTCGCCACCGGCGAGTCGATCGACTACGACCAGGAGGTGTTCGCCATGAACCGCTCGACGGGGTACGCGGAGCACTGCTGTGGAGAGAAGCCGGTGCACACCGGGGTCGAGTTGAAGTTCCCGTTCGACACCCAGCAGCAGACGTATCCGCTGTGGGACAACTCCGCGAACAGGGCGTTCCCCGCGAAGTACGTGCGGACGGACACCGTCGACGGCCTGCAGGCGTACGTGTTCGAGTCCGAGTCGGGGCCGTACAAGATCGGGACCATCGACATCCCGGCCTCCTACATCAGCCCGGAGGGCAAGGGTCTGGCCACCGCCGACCGGATGTACGACGCTTCGACGCTCGCCTGGGTGGAGCCGACGACCGGGGCGATCATCAAGGGGTCCCGGCACGTCCAACAGTGGGCGGCGTCGAACGGGCAGAAGGTGCTCGCGCTCGCCGATCTGCAGGTCACCTACACGCCGGAGACCGTGGCCAAGCTGAGCAGCGACGCGAAGAACGCGAAGGATCAGCTCCACATGCTCAAGGTGACGATCCCGATCGTCAGTCTCGTCCTCGGCATCGGGCTCACCGTGCTGGCCGTGTTCCTCCTGCGGAAGCCGCCCGCCGCCGAGAAGAAGGCGCCCGCGGCGGCCACGCCGAAACCGGTTCCCGCGTGAGCCGGCGCCCGCGCCGCACGCCCCCGGCGGAGCGGTGTGGCACCCCCAGGGCGATCCACCAGGAGTAGCCTGGCCGGCGTCGTGACCTGGCTTCGCCGAGCCGTGGCCGGCCATCCGGTCGGCATCTGCATGGCAGCGCTCGCCCTCGTCGTGGTGGCGCCGCTGCTGTCCCCGGGCTTCACGCTGGTCTACGACATGGTGTTCGTGCCGCATCCCCACTTCACGGCCGACCTGGTCGGGCTGTCCGGGATCTATCCCCGCACGGTCCCGACCGAGGCGTGGGTCGCCGGGCTCTCGTGGATCGTCGGCGGAGCCGTCGTCCAGAAGGCCGTCCTGTTCGGCATCTTCATGCTGGCGGGGCTGGGAGCAGCGAATCTGGCGCCGGCGGAGCGGAACGTGGGACGTATCGCAGCGGGCGTGCTCTACGCGTGGAACCCCATGACCTACGAGCGCCTCCTCCTCGGACAGTGGTCCCTGCTGCTCGGATACGCGGTCCTCCCGTGGGCCGTGTCCGCGGCCGTCCACTGGCGGGCGCGAACCCCCGGCTCGAGTGCCCGGCTCGTGCTGGCGCTGGCCGGCCTCACGCTCGCCAGCCCGTATCTGGGCCTGCTCGGGGGAGCCATCGCACTGATCGTGGCCATGTGGCCGCCCCCGGAGCGAGGCACCAGCCCGGGGGCGTCCGCGGGCGGATCCGCCGAGCCCCGTGGCCGTGTCGCGCGCGTGATCGCGGGGTTCGTGGCCGTGAACCTGGTCTGGCTGGTGCCGGCGCTGCTCCATCCGTCTCAGCCGGCGCGTTCCGCGCTCGGCGTCGAGTTGTTCCGGGCGGGATCCGATTCCCCACTCGGGACGTTCGGGAGTCTCGTGTCGCTCGGAGGGATCTGGCGGGGCGACCTCGCGCCGCCGGGCCGGACCACGATCGCCTGGATCCCGGCGTTCGTCCTGATCGTGGTGATCGCGATCGGAGGAGTCCGGCGGTTCCGAGCGGCCTGGCCCACGGGAGCCCGCCGCGGGCTGGTGGCAGCGGCGATCGCCGGGGTGGCGCTGGCCGCTGCGCCGTGGTTCCCGCCGACGGCCGGGCTCATGCGATGGATCGCGGGGACTTCGGCCGCGGCGGGGTTCCTCCGGGACTCGCAGAAGTTCGTGATCCCGTGGGCGCTGCTGCTCGCGATCACATTCGGGCTCGGAGTCGACCGGCTGGCGCTCGCCGTCGCCGGCCGGGATCGCGTCGCCCGAAGCGCGGTCATCGTGGCGTCGCTCCTGCCGATCGCGATGGCCCCCACCCTGGCCTGGGCCGCAGGCGGGCGTCTGCACACGGTCTCCTATCCCGACTCGTGGTCGCGGGTCGAACGCATCACGCGGGCGGACTCCGCCCTGGGAGCGATCCTCGTGCTGCCCTGGCACGCGTACCTCCCCTTCGACTGGAACCCGGGCGCCACGGTGCACCAGCCCGCCGGGTGGTACTTCTCACGGCACGTCGTGGCCGCCACCGCGCTCGAGGTCGACGGCCGGACGGTACCGGGGGAGGATGCCTGGTCCCGACTCGCCGCCCCGGTGGCGGGGGGCTCGGGGCCCCTCGCCGGCAGCCTCGCCGGTCTCGGCATCCGATACGTCCTCGCCTTCCACATCCCCGACCCCACGGGCGATCCCTCCCGGCTCGCCGGACTGCGGCCCGTGCTTCGGACCGGCGATCTCACACTCGCACGGGTCCCCGGCCCCGTGACGATGCCGCAGCTCGACCGAACACCCTGGGCGCCCGTGGCCGCGGGCGGCGCGGTGGGCGCGGTGGTCGTGGTGCTCGCCGCCGGTGCGGCGCTGCGGTCACGACGCCGGGCGCACGCGCCCGCGACGCCGACGGCCGATCAGATGGGGCCGGCACCACCCGCCGGCCAGCCGGGCGGCGTTGCCGACCCCCACCCGACGACGGCACCCGGCGATGGCGCCGAGGCCGGAACGCCTGTTATGCTCGCCACCACGAGTCTGGACGCGGAGGCGCGACCGCGATGAACTACCGGATGCTGACGCTGGCGGGTTTGCTCGCACTGCTGCTCGCCTTCTTCGCGGCCTTCCTGATCGTCGTCAGCCAGAACCCTTCGGCCGGCGCCAGCGGCCCTAAGTTCGAATACGGCTCGCCCTCCCCGGGACCGAGGTAGCCTGACCCGTCCTCGCGCGACGTCGGTCCGCGGCCCGGATTCGATCAGGTTCGTTCCACCTCGGCGACGGGGATGACGGTGCCCGCGCCATCGTTCACCCGCACCGGAATCGCGTCGAGGACCTCGGCGAACGTCGTCGCCGACCCCTCCCAGCTGAACGACTCCATCCGCGCGCGGGCATTCGCGCCGAGCGTGGCCCGGAGCTCCGGCGAGCCGATCAGCCGACGCATCGCCGCGGTGAACTCCTCCAGGTCGTCCCCCAGCAATCCGGTGGAGCCGTCGACGACGGACTCGCTGAGCCCGCCCGCCGGCGTCGCGACGGCCGGCGTCTCGTGCAGCGCCGCCTCGGCCACGGAGAGCCCCCATCCCTCCTTGACCGATGGCAGTGCGATCACCCAGGATTCGGCCAGGAACCGGTGCTTCGTGGCCTCGTCGACGAAGCCTTCGAACGAGACGGCGTGGGCGATCCCGAGCTCGTTCGCGATCCGGCGGAGCTGGGGTTCCCACGTCCCCCGGCCCACCACGCGAACCGTGAGCGTCGGGAATTCGCCGCGGAGGCGTGCGGCGGCCTCCAGGACCCAGTCCACCCGCTTGTGGGGCACGAGCCGGCCGAGGTAGATGACGGACGGCTCCGGGGTCCGCGGGAGGACGAAATCGACCGCATCCGCCCGCCCGGTCCGCGCTCCGTTGTGGACGACCCGGATCCGCGACCCGTCGATCCCCAGCGCGACCAGGTCGGCTCGGGAGGCCTCCGACACGGTGACGTAGGAGGCCCGGCGGTACACCCACGGCGCCAGCCTCGATTCGACCCACCATCCGAGCCGCGCGACGCGCGGCCCGAACAGGATCCGCCACTGTTCGCGGTGGACGTGGTGAACGAGGACCACCACCCGGCGGCCGCAGTAGGCGGGCGAGAGGAACGGGACCGCGTTCTGTACGTCGACCACGACGTCGTGCGGTCCGAAGCGCCCCGTGACGTGATACAGGGCGGCCCACAAATACACCGTCCGCCACGAGCCCCTCCGGACGAATCGGACGCCGTCGACCGTTTCCTCCCGGGGAGCGTTCGGGTGTGCGGCGCAGAAGATCGTCACCCTGCGGCCGGTTCCCGCCATCCGGCGGGCGATCTCCTCGACGAAGACCTCCGACCCGCCGCCCTGCGGGTGGAGCGTGTCGCGCCAGCTGAGGAACAGCACCCCACCGGCGCCGCCACGCGTCGCCGCCAGCAGCCGCCGCGCATGTTCGAGGACGACCGCCAGCACGAGGCTCTGCGACAACAGCATCGCCACCGCAGCGTTCCCGGGAGTCCCCGCCGCGGCGAAGACCAGGATCGAGCCCGCGATCGAGAAGATCGAGGCGGACCATACCCAGGCCGTCCGACCGGCCCCGAGCATCATGCTGATGAGCACCGTGACCGCGCCGGCGAAGGCCATGGCGAGCGTGAGCACCCGGACCGGCCCCGTCGCGTCGAGATAGCGCCCCCCGTACGTGACATCGAGGATCGCCCGGGGGAACAGCTCCAGCCCGAGGACGGCGATCCCCGCGGGGACCAGGGCGAGGAGCGCGATCTTCCGTACGGCCTGATCCGCGCCCGCGACCGCGGTCCGCCGGACGGCGTATGCCGCGGCCGGCGCCTGTGCGTACATCGCGATGCGGGCGAGCGAGGAGGCCGCCGCGTATGCGCCCACCCTCGGTCCGCCGGCCAGCCGGACGGCCACCACGTCGACGAATTGCGCCAAGCCCACGAACGCCAGCCCCACGATCGAGATCCAGACCTCGGGAGCCACCCTGCTCGCGATCCGTGCGCCGCGCCGCGGGATGAGCGCGCGGGTCAGTCCGAGGCCGATGGCGACCCCGACGGCGAGGCCCGCAGATGCCCCGACAAGCCCGAACCCGGCGGTGACCAGCAGGAGCGCGAGGGTGATGCGGGCAACGCCCTCCACGACCATCGTCCCCCCCGCAACGGCGAGCCTTCCGAACCCGATCAGCAATCCCCGGGCCCAGGAGACGAGCATGAGCATGGCCGCCGCTGCCGCGAACCACCCCACCGCGCGCAGCGTCGGGTCGACCGGCGCCAGCCCGAGGCTCGCCCCCACCACCAGGGCGGCGATCATGCCTCTCAGCCACGGGGTGCGGGGGATCTCCCCGTTCCGGGCCGCCGACATCGCGCCGCCGCCGTACAGGGCTGTGCCGGGCCCGTTCAGCGCGAGCAGGGTCCCGAGCAGCGCAGCGAAGGTCGCGTATTCGGTCGGTGACAGCCGCCTGCCGACCATCGCGTTGAACAGATAGGTGATGGCCGCGGTGCACGCGTAGGCGAGGGCGAAGACGACGGCGCCGCGGAAGTCCCGGTCACCGCCGCGTCCCCGCGAACCGCCACGCGCCCCGGCACGGAACCGTCGGAACGAGATCGCCAGAT
The DNA here is from genome assembly GCA_963772375.1 of uncultured Actinomycetes bacterium. Lineage (GTDB taxonomy): Bacteria > Actinomycetota > UBA4738 > UBA4738 > JACQTL01 > DATBHM01. Next base: position 977 of record CAVYXG010000003.1, on the reverse strand, counting down.
GGCACCTCCCGCGCGATTATGACCGGCATTCGCGCCCGGGGGCCAGCGCCCGGCCGTCTGCGGAGCCGCTCCGGCTCGGAGGCTGGAGAAGTGGAACGGTGGTGGAGGACGGGACGGCCGGCGTCAGGTCCGTGTTCGTCGGGAGCGCACCACCAATACCACGACCACGACCACGACCACCATGGCGACTACCACCACGACGACCACCAGGGTCCCCGAGCCGCCGCCGGAACTGCCGCTTGCTCCCGACGTGGGAGCCGGCCGGGTCGAGCCGGTCGTCGGACCCGCCCCCGAGGTCGACGGCCGCGAGGTGGCGGGCGAGGTCGCTGCCGGGCTGCTCGGCGGCGGAGTCGCCGGCGCCGCGTGGCAGACGCCGCCGAACCCCAGGCAGTGGCTCCCCCCGTAGGTGCCGTCCAACGTCCCGACGCCGAGGGCGCATCCGTCCGTCTTGCACTGCACGGTCCCCGGCCGGCTCCCCACCTGGATCTCCGGATGCACCGTGAACTTCACCGGACCGAACGTCCCGTCGCCCCCGGCAGACACGCCGAGATCGACCGTGGAGAGATCGCAATCGTCCGCGCCGGACGACACCGCCAGACACTCGGTGACGGCGAGCTGTGCGTTCGGCGGGAAGCCCTTCCCCGAGACCTCGACGCTGGGTGACCCCGCGAGGTGGTTGCTCGGAACCACGTCGACGAACTCGGTGCCGTGGACCCCGGGTCCCTGCGGCGCAGCCGATGCGAGGAGTGGCATGCAGACGAGCCCGGCAACGCCGAGGGCGCTCGCGACGATCCTCTGGATCCGTCGTCGGACGTTTCCGGTCACACGAGCTCCCCGTCGGTCGAGTTCGCCGGAACGCACGGGCCGGCGCCCGCACGTTTTCACTCTAGGCCAGCCTCGTACGGCCGGACAACGAGCGCCCCGGAGGTCGTCTCGTAGACTCGCGCGGATGCAGATCGGCGATCTCCAGGACATGC
>CAVYXG010000002.1:0-27284 GCA_963772375.1 uncultured Actinomycetes bacterium | reverse complement strand
CGTGCCGAGACCCTAGTCGAAGTCCGCCCCCGCCGGCTCGCGCCGGGACAGGTCGATGCCGAGCTCCTCGGCCGCACGGAAGACGTCCTCGTCGGTCTCCCGCATCTCGATCTCCTTGCCCTCCGCCGAGAGGACCTCGACGTTCAGGCACAGGGACTGCATCTCCTTGATGAGGACCTTGAAGGACTCCGGGATGCCCGGTTCGGGGATGTTCTCGCCCTTGACGATGGCCTCGTAGACCTTCACGCGGCCGAGCACGTCGTCGGACTTGATGGTGAGGAGCTCCTGCAGGGCGTAGGCGGCGCCGTACGCCTCCAGGGCCCACACCTCCATCTCCCCGAACCGCTGCCCGCCGAACTGCGCCTTCCCGCCGAGCGGCTGCTGCGTGATCATCGAGTACGGGCCGGTCGACCTGGCGTGGATCTTGTCGTCGACCAGGTGGAGCAGCTTCAGGATGTACACCTGCCCCACGGCCACCGGCTCGTCGTACGGCTCGCCGGTGCGCCCGTCGAACAGCCGCGCCTTGCCCTGGTCGTCGATGACCTTCACGCCGTCGGCGTTCGGCCTGCTCGAGCGGATCGCGTCGAGGATCTCGTTCTCGCGCGCGCCGTCGAACACCGGCGAGGCCACGTGGACCGGGCCTTCGTGCGTCTCGCCACCGTAGGTGAACCCCATCGCGGCGGCGTACCCGAGGTGCGCCTCGAGCACCTGGCCGAGGTTCATCCGGGACGGGACGCCCAGCGGGTTGAGGATGATGTCGACCGGCGTCCCGTCGGGGAGGAACGGCATGTCCTCCTCCGGCAGGATCGTCGAGATGACGCCCTTGTTCCCGTGGCGGCCGGCCAGCTTGTCGCCGTCGGAGATCTTCCGCTTCTGGGCGACGTACACCCGGACGAGCTGGTTGACCCCGGGCGGCAGCTCGTCGCCGTCCTCGCGGGAGAACACCCGGACGCCGATCACCTTGCCGGACTCGCCGTGCGGCACCTTCAGCGAGGTGTCGCGGACCTCCCGGGCCTTCTCGCCGAAGATCGCGCGCAGCAGGCGCTCCTCCGGCGTGAGCTCGGTCTCGCCCTTCGGGGTGACCTTGCCGACCAGGTAGTCGCCGGGGTTGACCTCGGCCCCGATCCGCACGATGCCGCGCTCGTCGAGGTCCTTCAGGATCTCCTCGGAGACGTTCGGGATGTCCCGGGTGATCTCCTCCGCGCCGAGCTTGGTGTCCCGGGCGTCGACCTCGTGCTCCTCGATGTGGATGGAGGTCAGCTCGTCGTCCTTGACGAGCCGCTCGGAGAGCACGATGGCGTCCTCGTAGTTGTGGCCCTCCCAGGGCATGAACGCCACCAGCAGGTTCTTGCCGAGCGCCAGCTCGCCGCCCTCGGTCGAGGGGCCGTCCGCGATGACCTGGCCCTTCGCCACCTTGTCCCCGGCCGACACGATGGGCTTCTGGTTGATGCAGGTGCCCTGGTTCGAACGGCGGAACTTCAGCAGCTTGTAGATCTTGAGCTCGCCGGTGCGGCCGCGGACCATGATGTCGTCCGCGGACACGTCCTCGACGACGCCCGCCTCCTCCGCGATCACGACGTCCCCGGCGTCGACGGCCGCGCGGAACTCCACGCCGGTGCCGACGAGCGGCGCCTCGGCCCGCAGCAGCGGGACCGCCTGGCGCTGCATGTTCGCGCCCATTAGGGCCCGGTTGGCATCGTCGTGCTCGAGGAACGGGATGAGCGCGGCGGCCACCGACACGAGCTGCTTCGGCGACACGTCCATGTAGTCGACCTCGTCGGGCGCGACGTAGTCGACCTCGCCGCCCTTGCGCCGGACGAGGACGCGGTCCTCGGCGAACCGGTGGGTCTTGGTGTCGAGCGGCGTGTTGGCCTGGGCGATGACGTGCAGGTCCTCCTCGTCGGCCGACAGGTAGTCGATCTGGTCGGTGACCCGACCCTTCGTCACCTTCCGGTAGGGCGTCTCGACGAACCCGTAGGGGTTGATCCGGCCGAAGCTCGAGAGCGAGCCGATGAGGCCGATGTTCGGGCCCTCCGGGGTCTCGATCGGGCACATTCGGCCGTAGTGCGACGGGTGGACGTCCCGGACCTCGAACCCCGCGCGCTCCCGCGACAGACCGCCCGGGCCCAGCGCCGACAGACGGCGCTTGTGGGTCAGGCCGGCCAGCGTGTTGGTCTGGTCCAGGAACTGCGACAGCTGCGACGTCCCGAAGAACTCCTTGATGGACGCCACGAGCGGCCGGATGTTGATGAGGGTCTGGGGCGTGATGGCCTCGACGTCCTGGGTGGTCATGCGCTCACGCACGACCCGCTCCATCCGGGACAGGCCGATCCGGATCTGGTTCTGGATCAGCTCGCCGCCCGACCGCAGCCGGCGGTTGCCGAAGTGGTCGATGTCGTCGGGCTCGTAGCCCTCCTCGCCGGCGTGCAGCTTCACGAGGTACCGAACCGACTTCAGGATGTCCTCGAAGGTGAGGATCGTCTTCTCCTTGGGCGCGCCGCCGCCCGACTCGCCCGACTGGAGGCCGGCGAACACGCGGTAGCGGTCCTGCTCGAAGCCCTTCTTGTCCGGGTTGTCGTTCTGCTTCAGCTCGTTGAAGCGCGCCTTGAGCTGCGCCGCGAGCTTCGGGTCGGCGTCGCCCAGCTTCTTCGAGACCTTGTACCGGCCGACCCGCGCGAGGTCGTACCGCTTGCCGTTGAAGAACAGGTTGACGAGCAGCGTCTTGGCGGACTCCGCCGTCGGCGGCTCGCCCGGGCGCAGGCGCCGGTAGATGTCCATCAGCGCCTCCTCCTGGGAGGCGATGTGGTCCTTCTCGAGCGAGTTCTGGATGGACTGGGCGCCGTCGAACAGGTCGAGGATCTCCTCCTCGGTCCACCCGAGCGCCTTCAGGAACACGGTCACGTACTGGCGGCGCTTGCGGTCGATGCGCACGCCCACCGTGTCGCGCTTGTCCACGTCGAACTCCAGCCAGGCGCCGCGGGAGGGAATGACCTTGGCCAGGTAGACGTCCTTGTCCGACGTCTTGTCGATCGACCGGTCGAAGTACACGCCCGGCGAGCGGACGAGCTGCGAGACCACGACGCGCTCGGTGCCGTTGATGATGAAGGTGCCGCCGGTGGTCATCATGGGGAAGTCGCCCATGAAGACCTCCTGCTCCTTGATCTCACCGGTGACGGTGTTGACGAACGACGCCTCCACGAACAGCGGCGCGGAGAACGTCATGTCCTTGTCCTTGCACTCCTCCTCGGAGTGCTTCAGGTCCTTGAACTGGTGGTTGCCGAAGAACAGCTGGAACTGCTCGGTGAAGTCCTCGATCGGCGAGATCTCGTCGAGGACCTCCTTCAGTCCGGTCTTCAGCAGCCAGTCGAAGGACTCGCGCTGGATCCCCACGAGATCCGGGAGCGGGAGCACCTCCTCGAGCTTGGCGAAGCTGACACGTTCACGACCAGGCACCAGGGCGTCAGGCAAGAAAGCTCCCCTCCTCAGGGACGAACGACATGCAAAACACGAAGCCAGGCGGGAGACGGCACGGCAAACGAGCAGTATAGGGAACGGGACGAGGAATAGTCAACTGGGCACGCAGAAATGCGTCGCCTCACCCGGCGAGGGCGGAAGCGTAGCACCTGACCCCCGAGTTGACCAGCGAACTCAGGCCCGTTCCCCCGTCCCCCGAGTGGGAGGGTCAGACGGGGGGCGCTGCCCCGAGTGCCGCCGGCGAACCCGGTGCACCCACGACAGTGGCGACCGGGGCGCTCGCTACGTCCTGGGCGCCCTCCACCGGGATCGTCCCCGCGGCGAGCAGGTCGGCGACCGCGTTCGCCAGGCGTTCGGCCTGCTCGAGGGAGTAGATGCGGACGCCCCGACCGACGAGGACCGCGAAGAACTCCTCGACGATGACGCGCTGGTCGCCCAGGAGGCTGGCCTCGGACACCCCGAGCGCGGCCGCGAGGCGGCCCAGGGTGTCGATCGAGGGCAGGACGTGGCCGTTCTCGTACCGGGAGAGCCGCGCCTTGGGGATCCCGCTTCGGTTCTCGAGGCCGCCCTGGGAGAGCCCTGCGTGCATGCGTGCGGCCCGAAGGCGCTGCCCGAAGGCGCTCGATTCGGCCAACATGGTCCCCTTGTACGGTACCGAACCGGTCGACGCAAGCCGCGCACTGTAGCATCCGGTCCCGTGAGCTCTGGGCAGCGGCGGCTTGTGGTCACCGGTGGCGCCGGGTTCATCGGCTCCCACCTGTGCGAACGGTTCCTCGCCGACGGCGCGGCGGTGGTCTGCGTCGACAACATGCTGACCGGCCGGCGCCAGAACGTCGAGTATCTCACCGAGGCCCCGGGGTTCGAGTTCGCCGAGCAGAACGTGAGTGACGGCGTCCGCGTGGACGGCACGGTGGACGCCGTGCTGCACTTCGCGTCGCCGGCGTCGCCGATCGACTACCTCCAGCTTCCCATCCAGACGCTCAAGGTCGGTGCGCAGGGGACGCACAACGCGCTCGGGCTGGCGAGGGCCAAAGGGGCGCGGTTCCTCCTCGCCTCGACCTCCGAGGTGTACGGCGACCCGCTGGTGCACCCGCAGCCGGAGTCCTACTGGGGGAACGTCAACCCGATCGGCCCCCGGGGTGTCTACGACGAGGCGAAGCGGTACGCCGAGGCCATGACCATGGCCTATCACCGTGTGCACGGCGTGCCGACCAGGATCGTCCGGATCTTCAACACGATCGGCGAGCGCATGCGGCCCGACGACGGGCGGGCGGTCCCGACGTTCGTGGGCCAGGCCCTGGCGGGCGAGCCCGTCACGGTCCACGGCGACGGCTCCCAGACCCGCTCGGTCGGCTACGTGGGCGATCTGGTGGAGGGGATCCTCCGGCTGCTGGACTCGGACGTCGTGGAACCGGTGAACCTCGGAAACCCCGAGGAGGTCACCGTGCTCGAGCTGGCACGGGCCGTGTGCCGCGTGGTCGGCGTGGAGCCCGAGATCAGGTTCGTCGAACGGCCCGTCGACGACCCCAACCAGCGGGAGCCGGACATCGCGCGGGCCCGCGAGCTGCTTGGGTGGGAGCCGGCCGTCCCCCTCGAGGACGCCCTGCGGCGGACCGTGGCGTGGTTCCGTTCGGTTCCCGTGGCGCCCGGAGCCACCCGGGGCTGACCGGGCCGTCCTCAGTCGAGGTTCGGCGAGAGCCAGTGTTCGGACTCTTCGACGGCGTCGCCCCGGCGGGCCGCGTACCGCTCCAGCTGGTCTCGTCCGATCCGCCCGATCGCGAAGTACCGCGACGCCGGGTGGGCGAGGTACAGGCCGCTCACCGACGCCGCCGGCAGCATGGAGTACTGCTCGGTGAGCGTGATGCCCACGGCCGGCGCGTCGAGCAGGTCGAACAGGCGCCCCTTCTCCCGGTGGTCGGGGCACGCCGGATAGCCGAACGCCGGACGGATCCCCCGGAACCGCTGCCGGATGAGCTCGTCCGTCGTCCATTCGCGGTCGTCGTAGCCCCAACCCCGCCGAGCGACCAGGTGGAGGTGTTCGGCGAAGGCCTCCGCCAGGCGGTCGGCCAGCGCCTTCACCATGATCGAGCGGTAGTCGTCGCCCTCGTCCTGGTACCGGCCGGCCAGCTCGTCGGCCCCGATGCCGGCGGTCACCGCGAACGCGCCGAGGTGGTCCCGCAGGCCCGAGGACGCGGGCGCCACGAAGTCGGCCAACGACCGGTTCGGCCGGTCGTCGTCGTACCTGCCCTGCTGGCGGAGCATCGGGAACCGGACCTCTCCGTCGTCGGTGTCCACCACGATGTCGTCGTCCTCGGCGTGCGCGGCCCAGAACCCGTACACGCCCCGGGCCCGTAGGAGGTCGCCCCCACAGATCTCGTCGAGGAGCTCGTTGGCGTTCTCGAACAGCTCCCGCGCGGCCGGCCCCCGAACGGGATCGTCGAGGATCTGCGGGTAGCGGCCCTTCATCTCCCAGGCCGAGAACAGGAACGTCCAGTCGATCATCTCCCGGAGGTCCTTGACCGGGACCTCGACCTCGCGGCGGCCGAGGAACGACGGCTCGGGCAGGTCCTCCTGCCGCCATCCGATCGGCGTTCGGTTGGCCAGCGCCGCCTCGTAGGGGAGCAGCGGCCGGGCAAGCCGTCGGGCGTGCTCCTCGCGCAGATGCTCCTGGGCCTCGCGGTTGTCGCGGTCGAGCGCCGTCCTGCGTTCCGCGTCCATGAGGTCCGACATCACGTTGACCACGCGCGACGCGTCGAGGACGTGCACCACCTCCGCCGAGTACTCGGGGGCGATGCGGACGGCCGTGTGCTGCTTCGAAGTCGTGGCGCCGCCGATCAAAAGGGGAAGCCGGAGGCCCCGGCGCTCCATCTCCTTGGCCACCTGGACCATCTCGTCGAGCGACGGCGTGATCAGCCCCGACAGGCCGACCGCGTCGCACCGTTCGCGCTCGGCCGTGTCGAGGATCGTGGCGGCCGGCACCATCACGCCGAGGTCGATGACCTCGTAGTTGTTGCATCCCAGCACGACGCCCACGATGTTCTTGCCGATGTCGTGGACGTCGCCCTTGACGGTGGCCATGACGATCCGCCCGTGCCGGCCGTGGGGGTCGGCCGCCGTCCGGGGCCCCCCGTGCAGCGCGGTGACCAGCGCCTGGAGCTCCTCCTTCTCGCGTTCCATGAACGGCTCGAGGTAGGCGACCGCCTTCTTCATGGCCCGTGCGCTCTTCACGACCTGGGGCAGGAACATCTTCCCCGAGCCGAACAGGTCCCCGACCACGCGCATCCCGTCCATGAGCGGGCCCTCGACGACGTCGAGGGGCCGCGGGTAGCGCTGCCGGGCCTCCTCGGTGTCCTCCTCGACGAAGTCGAGGATGCCGTGGACGAGGGCGTGCTCCAGCCGGTCCTCGACGCTCCGTTCGCGCCAGGTGAGGTCCTGTTCGCGGACGACGGCGGCGGTCCCGTGGACCGTCGCGGCGAACTCCACCAGCCGCTCCGTGGCGTCGGGCCGCCGGGCGAAGATCACGTCCTCGACCCGTTCGAGCAGGTCGGACGGGATGCTCTCGTAGGTCGTCAGCTGCGCCGCGTTCACGATCGCCATGTCCAGCCCGGCCCGGATGGCGTGGTACAGGAAGGCCGCGTGCATCGCCTGGCGCACGGGGTCGTTCCCCCGGAACGAGAACGACAGGTTCGAGATGCCGCCCGACACCAGGACGCCCGGGCACCGTCGCTTGATCTCGCCGATCGCGTCGAGGGTCGCCTTCGCGTAGGTGTCGTGTTCCTCGATGCCGGTCCCGACGGGCAGCACGTTCGGGTCGAACACGATGTCGTGCGGCGCGAACCCGGCCTCCCGCGTCAGCAGCCCGTACGCGCGTTCGCAGATCTCGACCTTGCGTTCGGTGGTGTCGGCCTGCCCCCGTTCGTCGAACGCCATCACGACGACGGCGGCGCCGTACCGGTGGACCCGCCGCGCCCGGTCGAGGAACTCCTCCGGGCCCTCCTTCAGGCTGATGGAGTTCACGACGCCCTTGCCCTGGATGCAGCGAAGGCCGGCCTCGACGACGTCCCACTTCGAGCTGTCGACCATGATCGGCAGCCGGGCGATCTCGGGATCGGACTCGATCAGATTGAGGAACGCCGGCATGGCCCGCTCCGAGTCGAGCAGGTCGGCGTCCATGTTCACGTCGAGGAGGTTGGCACCGCCCCGCACCTGGTCGAGCGCCACGTCCCCCGCGGCCGACGTGTCGTCCGCCTCGATCAGTCGGCGGAACCTGGCCGAACCCGTGACGTTGGTCCGCTCCCCCACCACCACGAGGCCGGTGTCCTCGCCCACGACGAACGGTTCCAGCCCGCTCCACCGGGGACGGCGACCGATCGGTGACTCCTCCGGGATGCGCCTCGGCGGGAGGCCGGCGACGCGTTCGGCGATGGCCCGGACGTGGTCCGGCGTCGTGCCGCAGCAGCCGCCGAGGATGTTCGCGATGCCGGCGTCGGCGAACTCCCCGAGGTGGTCCCGCGTGGTGGCCGGCGTCTCGTCGTAGCCCCCGAACGCGTTGGGGAGGCCGGCGTTCGGGTGACATGACGTCGGGATCGGCGCGATCCGCGAGAGCTCCTCGAGGTACGGGCGCATCTGGGCGGCGCCGAGGGCGCAGTTGATGCCGACGCTGAACGGCTCGGCGTGCTCGATCGAGATCCAGAACGCCTCGAGCGTCTGGCCCGAGAGCGTCCGGCCGCTCTGGTCCGTGATCGTCACCGAGATCATCCGGGGCACGTCCGGGGCGACCTCCTTCGCCGCGGCGATGGCCGCCTTGGCGTTCAGCGTGTCGAAGATGGTCTCGATGAGCAGGACGTCCACGCCGCCCTCGACCAGGCCGCGGACCGCCTCCGCGTATCCCTCCACCAGCTCCTCGAACGTCACCGCGCGGAACGCGGGGTCGTTCACCCGGGGGGAGATCGAGAGCGTCTGGTTGGTGGGCCCGACCGATCCGGCGACGAACCGGCCCTCGAACGCGTCGGCGGTCCGGCGCGCGATGCGGGCGCCTTCCCGGTTGAGCTCCCGGACCAGGCGCTCGAGCCCGTAGTCCGCCTGGGACACCGGGGTGGAGGTGAACGTGTTGGTCGACACCATGTCGGCGCCGGCCTCGAGGTGGGCGCGGTGGACGTCCTCCACCACGTCGGGGCGGGTGAGGTTCAACAGGTCGTTGTTGCCGCGGAGGTCGCGGGGGTGGCCGGCGAACCGCTCGCCGCGGAAGTCCGCCTCCTCCAGGCCGCGAGCCTGCAGGGCGGTGCCCATGGCACCGTCGAGGACCAGGATGCGCTCCGCGAGCACCGCCTCGAGCCTCGTCCTGACGTCGTCCATGTTCCTCGTCACTCCCAGTTCACCGCGCGCCGCGCCGGACGCGGGGACGCGGACGGCCGGGCCGACACCGGCCCGGCCGTCCGAGTTCGGATGCGGAGAAGGTTACTTGACGTCGACGCTGGCGCCGGCGGCCTCGAGCTGCTCCTTGGCGGCGTCCGCCTGCTCCTTCGGGACGCGCTCGAGCACCGGCTTCGGCGCGCTGTCCACGAGGTCCTTGGCCTCCTTCAGCCCGAGGCTCGTGAGCGCCCGAACCTCCTTGATGACCTGGATCTTCTTGTCGCCGGCGGCCCGGAGGATGACGTCGAACTCGGTCTTCTCCTCCTCCTCCTCGACGGCGGCCCCGCCGCCCCCGCCGGGCGCCATCATCATCCCGGTCATGGGCGCGGCCGCGGTGACCTCGAAGGTCTCCTCGAACTTCTTGATGAACTCCGACAGCTCCAGCAGGGTCATGCCCTTGAAGTGCTCGAGCAGGTCGTCGGACGTGAGCTTGGTCGCCACGGGTTACTCCTCTCCTTCGATCTCGGCGGGCTCGGTGGCCTCCGCCGACGCTTCGTCGCTTGCTTCGTTGTCGCTCTCGGTGGTTCCCCCGTCGTCGCTCGCCTCGGCCGCCGGTTCCGTCTCCGCTTGGGGTTCAGGTTCAGGTTCAGGTTCGGGTTCCGATTCGGGTTCCGCGGCCGGTTCGGCCCGGGGTTCGGCCTCCGCCGCGGGTTCGGCCTCCGCCGCGGGTTCGGCCTCCGCCGCGGGTTCGGCCTCCGCCGCGGGTTCGGCCTCCGCCGCGGGTTCGGCCTCCTCGGCCGGCAGCTTCTCCCGGTAGGCCTCGAGGACCGAGAGGAACTTCGACTGCAGCGCCTGGAACATGTACGCCGCGCGCGACATCTCGGCCTTCATCGCCCCGGCCAGCCTGGCCAGCAGGACCTCCCGGGGTTCGATCGTCGCGAGCGCCTGGGCCTCCTCGGAGGACAGGACCTTGCCCTCCATGTAGCCGCCCCGGATCTCGAGCGTCCGGAACCGGCGGAGCGCCTCCACGAGCCCCTTCGCCGCGTGGATCGGATCGCCGTCCACGAACGCGACCGCCGTCGGACCGGCGAGGAGCTCGTCGAGCCCTTCGACCCCGGCCTCCCCGGCGGCCCGTTTCAGCAGCGTGTTCTTCGCGACCGCGAACCTCGTGCCGGAATCGCGGAGCGACCGGCGGAGCTCGGTGACGTCGGACACCGTGAGGCCGCGGTAGTCCGCGATGAACAGGGCCTCGGACGCCCGGATGCGCTGCGCGAGCTCCGAGACCTTCTGGACCTTCTCGGTCTTCGGCATGCATTGCTCCTCGGTGTGGAACGAAAAATCGCCTCCGCCGACAGCTCAGGCGGAGGCGACGCGTGCGAAGCCTCGTGCCTCGGCAGGTACCCGATGGGATGGGATTACGCGCGAGAGCGCCCCTGCTGTCTGCGGCCCGAAAAGCCTACCGGGATGGAGGCGCCATGTCATCCGTCCTCCGAGCGCTGATCCGCGCCGGAGGACCGAGTGGCCTCCCCCATCCGGGCCGCGATCACCGACTTCGGAACCAGTCCTCAAGTCCGTTCCGCCGAGGCCGATCGTTCCGGTATGGGGGTCACCACGGATCGAACGGATACGGACGAGGGCCCCGGTCGGAGCGCTCCCTCCGGCCTCCCCGGCCCGGAGTGGGTGACGCCCGCCGAGGCGGCCCTGCTCGGAGGCACCACCGAGGAGGCCGTGACCCGGGCCATCGCCGACGGACGGCTGCACGCATGGGCGTCGAAGGACGGCAGACGGATCCTGATCCATGCCAGCGAGCTCCACGTGGTGGCCGCCCCGCAGACCGACACTCCCCCGTGGATCGAGGTGGACCCCGCCTCGCTGACGGAATGGTCCGGTTCGGACCCCGGCGCGCAGGCTGACGAAGCCGTCGCACCGTCGCCTCCCCCCCGACCCGAGACAGTCGTTCCGGAACCCACCGCCGAGGTTCCGGAGGCCGAGCCCGACGCCGCCGGGCCCCTGGAGGCAGAATCCGTCGAGACCCACGACACCGACGAGCAACTGGAGGCCGAGCCCGACGCCGCCGAGCCCCCTCGGATCCGGAGTGCCGACGGCCGGCGCCGAGGGCGTGTTCGGGCCGGGGCAGCCGCGATCCTCGTCATCGCTGCCGCGCTCGTCGCGAGGTCGCTGTTCCTGACGCCGGACGCCCACCCCGCGTTGCAGGGTTCGCCACCCCCGGCTCACGGTCGACCGACCGCGCCCCCGGCGCAGCCGACCACCCCTCCGACCGCGGTCCCCACGGTCGCGCCCACGGTCGCGCCGACCGGCAAGCCGCGGCCGGTGTTCCTCAACAAACCGGTGTTCTCGCAGCGGGGGCCCTGGCTCACCGTCGCGACCAGGGTGACCAACCCCAACAGACGGTTCGCCCTGGGACCCACGAACGTGACGTTCGTCGTCCGGGATCACGGGAAGCACGTGCTGGCCATCCGCACGACGCGCGTGAGCGCCGCGCCGGGCTCGTTTGCCCTGGCGGTGGCGACCGACGTGCGGATCAACCCCGCCGGGGCGAAGGCGGCCACGGTCGTGGCCAGGGCCCAAACGCCCGCGTGGAGCCCCGCCGCGACCTTCGTTCCCCCGGCGATCAGGGTCGACGGGGCCGGGTTCGCCAGCTCGGGCCCGGGCGACCTCAGGGTCGTCGCGGCCCTCTCGAACGCGGCCCTGGCGCGGGTGAGCGGCCGGGTGCTCTGCGTCGTCGCCGACGCCTCCGGCGGCCTCACCGGCGCGGTCACGTCGCGGGTGTCACTGTGGCCGGGGCAGGCGCGGATGTTCTCGTTCCAGGTCGCTCGGCCGGGCTCCGGATCCCACCGGGTCCAGTGCGAAATCATGCCCGAAGGTCGTTGAGTCGGACCGCAGCATCTGGATAATCGAACCTGCGGTCCCGGAAAGCGAACTGTGATGGAGAACACGCAGAAGGCGCTTCGGCGCGGGTTGTTCGGAGTTCGGCCCGAGGACGTGCAGCAGGTGCTCGCCGACCGCGACGCGACGGCCGCCGCCGCGGCCGAGCAGGTTCGCGCGGCCGACGATCGGGCGAGGGCGTTCGAGGCTCGTGCCGCCTCGCTCGAGGCCCAGCTCGCCGACATCACGGGCAGCCAGGCGGCCCGGGATCACGACACGCCGGACCAGCCGGACCAGCCGGACCCGACGGACCCGCACGAGCTGCTCCTCGCGGTACGCGAGGAGATGGCCCGCGTGATGAATGCGACGCAGGAGGCCGGGTCACGGCTCCTCGAGCACACGCGGACCAACGTGGAGCAGCAGCTCGAGGATTCCGGGCGCCGTCGCCGTGAGGTCGAGGCGGATCGGGAACTGCTCACGACATGGGTGGGTCAGGTTCAGGAATCGACCACCGGGCTCCGCCAGGGCATCCTGGAGGCCGCCGGCATCATGCATCGGACGGTGGGCGCACTTCAGGAGGCCGAACGGACGATGGCTCGGATCGTGGGGCGCATGGTCGACACCGACGCGCTGCTCCAGCGACCCGTCGTGGTGAACGGCGGAGAGCCGATCGCCTCGGAGCGGGTCTCAGTCCCCCAGCCGGTGGCCGTGGGCAACGGGAACGGCGCCGCCTACGACGCGCCGGCCCCGCCGGTCGAGGTCATCGGGGCCCCGGCCGCCGCTCCGGCGCCGCCCTCCGACAACGATGCCGTCGATGGTGGGGACCATCGGGACGGGACGGCCGCCCGCCGCGAGGAGACGGCCGGGGATGCGGGATCCCCGGGCGACCAGGGCGAGAACGGCGACCAACCGCTCGCCTCGACCTGGGCTGCCGGTCCCATCGGACGTCGGGCCTCCGGCAACGACGGCTGAGCTCCCCGGAAGGCCGAGTGCCGGGAGATCGGCGTCAGGCCCCGGCCGAGCCCCCGCCGGCCGGTTCCATCTCCCGCACATGCCCGGGGTCGATCCTCAGCCCCGGACCCATCGTGGTGGAGAGCGTCAGCGACTTGATGTACTTGCCCTTGGCCGCTGAAGGCTTGGCCCGCAGGACCTCCTCGATCACGGCCAGGTAGTTGTCGCGCAGCTGCTGTTCGTCGAACGAACGCTTCCCGATCACCAGGTGGAGGTTCCCCTGGCGGTCGGTCCGGTACTCGAGCTTGCCCGCCTTGATGTCCTTCACGGCCTTGCCGATGTCGTTCGTCACGGTCCCGGCCTTGGGGTTCGGCATGAGCCCACGCGGGCCGAGCACGCGACCGGCCTTCCCGACCGCCGACATCATGTCGGGCGTGGCGACCGCGACGTCGAAGTCCATGTTCCCCTTCATGACCTCGTCGACGAGCTCCTCGCCGCCGACGAGGTCCGCGCCGGCCTCGGTTGCCTCGCGCGCCTTGTCGCCCACGGCGAACACGCCCACCCGCACGGACTTGCCCGTCCCGTGGGGCAGCGACACCGTTCCGCGCACGATCTGGTCGGCCTTCCGCGGGTCGACGCCCAGGTTGAACGCCACCTCGACGGTCTCGTCGAACTTCGCCGGCGGGAACTGCTTGATCAGCGCGAGCGCCTCGCCGGGCAGGTAGTGGCGGTCCCGGTCGAAGGCGGCCGACGCGTTGTCGTACCGCTTGCCGCGCTTCACGACCCCACCTCCAGCCCCATCGACCGCGCGGTCCCCGCGAGGATCTTCATGGCGGCCTCGACGTCGTTCGCGTTGAGGTCGACCATCTTCCGCTCGGCGATCCGCCGCAGCGCGTCCCGGGAGACCCGTCCGACCTTCTTCCGGTTGGGCTCGCCGGACCCGGACTCGATCCCGGCGGCCTGCTTCAGCAGCTCGGCGGCCGGGGGTTGCTTCGTGACGAACGAGAACGTGCGGTCCTCGTAGATCGTCATGTCCACGGGGATGACCTGGCCGGCGTACTGCTGCGTCTGCTCGTTGTACTGCCGGCAGAAGTCCATGATGTTGACCCCGTGCTGGCCGAGGGCCGTGCCCACCGGCGGGGCCGGGGTCGCCTGGCCGGCCCTGATCTGCAGCTTGACCATGGCCAGGACCTTCTTTCGGCTGCGTCTCGCAGCGCCTCCCATGTTCCGTCACCTCCTGCGGTGCAAGCGGCCCGGGTCAGGCCTCCCGCGCTCGTTCGGTCATACCTTGGCGACCTGGTCGAATCCGAGCTCGACCGGGGTCTCCCGGTCGAAGATGCTCACCAGCACCTTCAGCTTCGACTGGTCGACGTTGATCTCGCTCACGGTCCCGTTGAAGTCCGCGAACGGCCCGGACACGATGCGCACCGTGTCGCCCTCCTCGAACTCCAGACGGAACTGCGGCTTGGTCTCCGTCTCCTGCTTCACCGCGAGGATCTTCTCGACCTCGCGCTTCGACAACGGCGTGGGCTTGGTGCCGGTCCCGCTCGACACGAATCCGGTCACGCCGGGCGTGTTCCGCACGACGTACCAGGAGTCGTTGTCGTAGAACATCTTCACCAGCAGGTACCCGGGGAACACCTTGCGCTGGACGACCTGACGCTTGCCGCCCTTGATCTCGAGCACGTCCTCCATCGGGATGTGCACGTTGAAGATCTTGTCCTCCATCTGCATGGAGTGGATCCGGGAGAGCAGGTTGGCCTTCACCTTGTTCTCGTAGCCCGCGTAGGTGTGGACGACGTACCAGTCACCGGGCCCGCCGAAGGGGTCCCGGGCGCGAGGGGCCTCTGCCTGCGCGGTCGGCGCCGGCTCCGCGGCGGCCCGCCGTTCGGTCGTGGTCTCCTCGGCCTCGGCAGGCGACGGCGCGGACTCCTCGGCCCCGGACCGGTCGGCCGCATCCGTCGCGCCGACGTCCTCCGCCGCCTCGGTCTCCTCCGCCGCCTCGGTCTCCTCGATCGCCTCGGCCAGCTCGTCCGACACGGCGATCTCCTCCACGACGGCGACCTCGCCGGTCTCGGGATCGACGGCCATCTCCACCACGTCCACGGCCTCGACCTCGCCGGTCTCCTCGTCGACGATCGCGTCGACGACCTCGGCTGCCTCGATCTCCCCCGTCTCGGCATCGACGATGAGATCGACGACCTCGACCTCCTCGACCTCGCCTGTGTCCTCGTCCAGGATCTCGCGGACCTCGACCAGCTCGACCTCGCCGGTCGGCTCGTCCTCGGCCCCGCCGGGCTCCGCTGCCGAAGGCTCGTCGTCGGCGGCCGGGACGTCATCTGGAGCGCCGGCCAGGTCCTCGGCGGTGGAGTCGTCCTCGACGGGCTCGTCGGCCTCCCGGTCGGACGGCGCGGCGTCGGCGGCCGGGGGCTCGGCCTCGTCGACGTCGCCGGACGGGGCCAGCATCGAGTCCTCGTCCGGGGGCGCCGGGATCGCGTCCGGGTCGTCCGGGTCCGGTTCGTCCGTGGCGTCCGCGGGCTCCGGCTCGTCCATCCGGGGCTCGCTCAGGCGGTCGACGCCCGCGGCCTCGGGCGCCGAGACGTCCGGACCGGTGGGCACGTCCGTGCCGGCGTCGGGCGACTCGTCCGAGGCCGTGCGGAAGTCTTCAGAGGTTTCCATGGAGTTGTGCGACATCCCTTCGAGGTCTAGCCGAAGATCTTGAGGACCGCCTTCGCGACCGCGTAGTCGAGCCCGGCGACGTAGATGGTGAGGACCACGACGGAGACCAGGACCACCGTGAAGTACGACCACAGCTCCTTGCGGGTGGGCCAGTTCACCTTCTTCAGCTCCTGACGGACCTCCTTCAGGAACTGCCGCGGCGGCGTGCGCTTCTTGCGCTCCTGCTGGCCGGGCTGCTGACGGCGCTGCGCCGGCGCGGACTTGCGCTGGGCCGCCTCCTGCCGGGCCATCAGCCGCTTGGTCTGCCTGTTCATGTCACTCCCTTGCAGGGGCGGAGGGACTCGAACCCCCAACCACCGGTTTTGGAGACCGGGACTCTACCAATTGAGCTACGCCCCTTCGTTCTTGCTTGGAGGTCCGACCGGAGGAGGGGAGCCCGAACCAGTATAGGGCGAGCCCCCTGGCCCGGCAAAGCATGGTTCTCGGAATCCATCGTCCCACCAATTTCGCTGATCAGGTTGCGTGTACATCCCTCATTCGTCCCATAGACTCCGGCCACACGCCTCCCGCCGGCCCCGGAGAGAGAAGCGCATGCCTACTGCACGCGGTGACTCCGGCCCCGGCGGCGCTCGCCGGCGGTTGTTTTCCGCCCGCCGTGATCCTCGGGCGACGGATCCCGACCTCGAGTCGGAGATCCGGGCGGCCCACGGCGCGATCCTCGATCGCTTCGAGCAGGGATTGTCCGAGATCGAGGAGAGCGCCCGTGCGCTCATGCGTTCCGCGGCCGAGGACACGCTGCAGGGAACCGGTGAAGGGCTGAAGGACCTCCGTGAGCAGATCGCGCGCGACCTCTCGCGCGACGACGCGGTTCGCGGCCTGATCGCCCACGCCGACGAGCGCTACCAGGCCATCGACATCCGTGTCGCTCGCATCGAGGGCAATCTCGCCAACGTGGAGCGCGCCGCCACCGCACTCACCGCCGCCCTCGGCGAAGTGAGCGATCCGGACGACGCGGCGGCCGTGCTGGCCACCGGCGCCGTCGGCGGCCGCATCGAGGCGATCGAGGCCTCGCTCGAGGACATCGGCCGGTCGACGCAGGGACTCCGGGAACGGTTGGACGACGGCATCGCCGAGATGTCCACCCTGTTCAACGAGATGGCGGCCCGGACCGAGGCTGCCGCCCAGGAGGCCGACGACCCCCCGACGCTCGAGGGCGACGTCCCATCAGTGACCGGCCGCATCGAGGCGATCGAGGCCTCGCTCGAGGACATCGGCCGGTCGACGCAGGGACTCCGGGAACGGTTGGACGACGGCATCGCCGAGATGTCCACCCTGTTCAACGAGATGGCGGCCCGGACCGAGGCTGCCGCCCAGGAGGCCGACGATTCCCCGACGCTCGAGGGCGACATCCGGTCCATGACCGATCGCATCGAGGCGGTCCAGGGCTACATCGGCGAGGTCGTCGAGTACCTCTCCGCCCGCGACCAGGCCCTGGTCGAATGGATCCAGGGCATCGCCCGTCACACCGACGGTGTGATCGCCGCGGAGAGCGCCCGCGTGGAGGAGGCCCTGACGGGCCGGCTCGACCTGTCGATGCTCGAGGCCGACGGTCGCATCCGCGAGGCGGTGACCCACCAGGTCGAGGAGATCCACGAGCGACTCCAGGAGCACGCCCGGACGCTCGGCCAGGCCATCTCGGCCGTCGAGGTCACTGCGCTCGCGCGGCTGAACGACCAGGATGTCGTGCTTGCGGGCCAGACCCAGCAGCTCGAGGCCGTCGCGGAGCGGCTCGGGGTCGTGCGGCAGGCGGCCGTCGAGGCCTCCGAGCGCGTGTCGGTGGGGCTCCACGAACGCATGGCGGACCTCCTCGACCAGATGCAGGCCGAGTCGGAGGACATGCGGCGCCGGCTCGTCGACCGGGCCGCGCAGGCCGGTGCCGACGCCACGCGGGACATCGACGAGCGCCTCGGCAGGTTGGCGGAGCTCGTCCAGGCGGCGCTGGGCTGGTCGGTGGACGAGATCGGCGTGCGGATCCACGGCGAGATCCTGCGGGCCGTCTCGGTCGGCATGGCGGATTTCGTCGCGGCGATGGACCGCCGGTTCGTCGAGCTGGGCACCCAGATGGACGAACGACTGACCTTCATCTCCAAGGGGATCGACGGGCGCGTCGAGGTGATCAGCCGGAAGCTCGACGAACGACTCGACGTGACCGATCGGGCGCTCCGAGCCGGGATGGGCGTCCTCGAGGAGTCCATCACTGACCGTTCGACCCAGGCCATCGACGCGCTGCTCGAGACGAGGCTCTCGCCGACCGCCGACCGCATCGTCGGGCACGTCGACTCGGCGCGCATCGGCATCGAGGAGAGCGTCGTCCGCAACGTCTCACAGCGGACCGACGCCATCACCAGGCTCGTCGACGAACGCGGGCTCACGGCCGCGCGACTCATCGAGGAACGCACGGCCGAGCTCGCCCGTCAGCTCGAGGAACGCACGGCCGAGCTCGCCCGTCAGTTCGAGGAGCGGGCGGCGGAGACGATGCGCGTCGTGGAGCAGCGGGCGCAGGCCACCTCCCTGGCCATCGAGGAACGAACGGCCGCGGCCGCACGGATGCTCGAGGAGACCATCTCGCGCGGCATCAACGACCGGGTGGCCGCACTGGCCGCGATGATCCGTTCGGACAACACGGCCATCGCCGACCGCCTGGCGGTCGTGGAGGAGCAGGCCGCCGCGAAGGAGGCCATCCGGGCGATCAAGGAGCTCGCGGCCGCCCTGCCCCAGCAGATCAGTGAGGCGATGGACGAGCGGCTGGCCGTGCTGGGCGAGCTGTTCCGGCGTGAGAACAAGCACACCGTGGACACCGTGGCCCGGGCGGCGACGGCGCTGGCCGATCGGCTGGACAAGACCGCGGTCGTCATCGGCGAGCGCTTCGGGCGGGACGTCGAGGTGGTGGTGGACCAGATCGGCACCACCATGCAGACGCTCGCGAGCGGGTTGTCCCGAGCCGGGACCCGGGCCACGATCGACCGCCAGTAGGGCCGGCCGGAGCTCGTGCTCGCGACCGCCGGTCAGACCGCGTCGGCCCGAATACCCCGTCGCGCCAGCGACCACCACACGATGGCGATCGCCGTGGCCCCCGCCGCCGCTCCCCCGATCGTGGCCGCCGCGTACCGAACGCCCGTGCCGTGGCGCCGGATGGCACCGGTGGCCCGCGCCGAGGCCGCGAGGAGCTCGGCGCGCCCGGGGATCCGTCCCCGCAGCGACGCCGAGCGGGCGGTTCGAAGCGTCGCCTCCAGGAACCCGTCGGGCGTCGCGACCTCGAGCTCCCGGTAGTCGGCGAGGGAGCTCAGCAGCGACCGGTAGGCGCCGAGCTCTGCGGTGCAGCCGGCGCAGGACGCCAGGTGGACCTCGACGGCGCCGGCCGGCCGGGGGCCCGGTTCGGCGTACTCGGGGAGCAGCTCGCGGACCTCGTCACAGCTGATGCGCCCGCTCACCCGGCTCATCGAGGAGCTCCCGCAGGCGTTTGCGGGCCCGGTGCAGGCGAACCTTGACCGCGCCCTCCTCGACCCCGAGCTCCTCCCCGATCTCCCTGCACGACAGGCCGTACACGTCCTTCAGCAGCACGGCGATGCGCTGACCCTCCGGCAGCTCGGCGAGCGCCCGGGACAGCGAATCCCGCTCCGCCAACGCCGGCGCGGTGGTGTCCGGCACGGGCACGTCCTCGGGCTCCGAGACGAGCACGTCGCCGAAGCGCCCCCGGCGCTTGCGCATGCTGATCGCGCAGTTCGTGACGATCCGGTGCATCCATGTCTCGAACCGAGCCTCCTCGCGGAACCCCGCCAGCCCCCGGAACATCCGGAGGTACGCCTCCTGCGCAACGTCTTCGGCCTCCGTGCGGTCCCCCGTGAGGCGGAACGCCAGGCTGTAGACGCGCCGGTGGGTGAGCTCCACGAGCTCCTCGAACGCGCCGCGGTCGCCCCGCCGGCAGGCCGCGAGCAGCTCGGCGCTCACCATCCGGCACCTCGGTTCGACTCCGCTACCGGCCGGTAGGTTACGCGCGAGTAGGAAACTCCCCCGTACGACGGAGGCGGGCCCGCGGCCCGCCCCTCGTCGGCTCGATTGCGTGTGACGACGTCAGCCCAGGCGGACCTCGGCCGTCGAGTTCTTGATCGGATAGAGCGTCACCCCCCCGCGCTCGAGCCGGACCCACACGTCCAGCTTCGCCGTGCGGGCATCCGGGTCGAGCTCGGCGACGGTTCCTCCCGCTTCGATGGTCTCGTCCATCTCGACGACCGCGCGGAACTGGACGTCGATCGCCGCGAGGGCCGCCGGGTCTCCCAACCACGAGGTCAGCGTCGAGGTCAGGTGGGCCATCGTGAACATGCCGTGCGCGATGATGCCCGGCAGGCCGACCATCTTCGCGAAGCTCTCGTCCTGGTGGATCGGGTTCTGGTCGCCGGAGGCGTCGGCGTAGGCCTTGACCTCCTCGCGCCTGACCACCTTGGACCGGACGGGGATCTCGTCGCCGACCTTCAGGTCGTCGAAGCCCACCTTGGCGGCCATGGCTAGGCACCCCCCGTCCCGCGGGAGATCAGCGTCGAGCGCGTCGTGAGCACGAGGTCGCCCGAGGCCGCGTCGTGGACCTCCGAGGTGATCGTCAGGAACTCGTTCGATCGCTTGGTCTCGATGTTGGCGAGCCGGGGCGTGGCCTCGATGACGTCGCCGACGACGAGCGGACGCTCGTACCGGTAGGCCTGCTCGCCGTGGACCACACGAGAGTAGTCGAGGCCGAGCTCCTGGTCGAGCACGACCTGCCCGCTCGTCATGATCTGGATGACCGTGATGAACGTCGGCGGGGCGACCTGCTCCGCGAAGCCCGCGGCCCTCGCGGCCTCGGGGTCGCGGTAGATCGGATCCTGCTCCCCGACCGCATCGACGAACCGGTTCACCGCGTCGCGTTCGACCGTGTAGTCGATCTGCTCGTAGGTCTTGCCGATCAGGGAGGCGTTCAGCGGCATCGCGGCCTCACGCCCCCAGCATGGCGCCGGTCACGGGGATGACCGCGCCGGACACGTAGTCGGCGTCCGTCGAAGCGAGGAACGCGTGCACGTTCGCGACGTCCTCGGGCTGCCCCGCGTATCCGAGGGCGATGATCATCAGCGCCATCTGCCGGCTCGGCTCTGGAATCCCCACGTCCGAGCCCTCGCCCTTGGCCGCGGTCAGCCGGGTCTCGATGAACCCCGGCGCGACGGCGTTCGAGTTGATGTGGAACGGCCCCAGCTCGCGGGCCAGGGTCCGCATGAGGCCGACGATGCCGCCCTTGGCCGCCGTGTAGTTCGCCTGTCCGGCGTTCCCCTGCAGGAACGCCGACGACGTCGTGAACGCGATCTTGCGGTGGTACGCGGGCCGGCCCTGGGTGCTCATCTCCTCCTTGGCCTTGGTGCGCATGTGCTGCACGGTCGCCAGCGAGGAGTGGAACGCCGTCTTGAGGTTCACGTCGAGGACGAAGTCCCAGAGGTCGTCGTCGAGGTTGTGGAACGTCTTGTCTCGGGTGATGCCGGCGTTGTTGACGAGGATGTCGACCTGCCCGAACTCCTCGACCGCGGCGGCCACCATGGCCTGGGCCTGGCCGAGCTCGACCGTGTCGTGGGTCGAGACCTGCGCCGCCCCCCCCGAGTCCTTGATGGCCTGTGCGGCCTCGTTGGCCGGATCGGGGTCGACGTCGTTCACCACGACCGCCGCGCCCTCCCTGGCCAGCCGCTCGGCCGTCGCCCGCCCGATGCCTCGTCCGGCACCGGTCACGATGGCGACCCTGCCCTCCAGTCGAGCCACGCGTTTCCTCCTATCAGCCTGGGGCTCGTCGCGGCGGATGGGCGCCGCGCCGGTGACCCGGGATCTCCTTGCGGCCACGGGCGGCAGGAGCCGGGTCTCCCCGGGGCGCTGGGGTCCGGTTACGGTACCGAACGGGAACTGGGCGGAGCAACTTCGGCGCCGCCCCGGCGGGCCCTACGATGTCGGTGGAATGGCTGCCCCCGCACTGATCCGTGTCCTGATCGTCGACGACCACCGCATGTTCGCAGAGGCCCTGCGGGTGGCGCTCGACACCGAGGACGGGGTGCTCGTCACCGGCATCGCGACCGGCTACGACGACGTGGAGGGAACCGCCTCGAAGCTGGCGCCGCACGTCGCCCTCGTCGACCTCGACATCCCCGGGAAGGATCCCACGGCGGCCGTGCGCGACGTGATGAAGGGCTCGCCGGACACCGCCGTGCTCGGGCTCGTCACGGAGCAGACGGACCTGACCCTCGCCCGGATCGTCGAGGCCGGCGCCGCCGGCTACCTCTCGAAGTACGAGCCCGTCGCCGCGGTGGGCGACCTCGTGCGCCGGGCCGCCACGGGAATGGACCTGCTCGGCCCCCGGGAACGCCGCCGGCTGATGGGACGGCTCCACCACCGGCGCGCCGAGCAGGCCACGGCGCAGCAGCGGGCCGAACGCCTCACCCCCCGCGAGCTCGAGGTCCTCCAGGCCATGGCCAACGGCGACCCGCCCCGGGTGATCGCGGCCCAGCTCGGGATGTCACCCGCGACGCTCCGGACCCACGTGCAGAACGTGATCATGAAGCTCGGCGTGCACTCGAAGACGGAGGCGCTGGCGTTCGCCATTCGCCACGGCAAGGTCAGCGCGCGCTGACCATGGACGATGGAGGGGCACCGCGCGACATGAGTGGGACCGGCGACGTGGACGTCGTGGTGGTCGGCGGCGGGATCGTGGGGATGGCGACCGCGATGGCCCTCACGGATGCGCGCCCGGGCATCGGCCTGACGGTCCTCGAGAAGGAACCCGCCCTGGCCCGCCACCAGACCGGACGGAACAGCGGGGTCATTCACTCGGGAATCTACTACCGGCCCGGGTCCGCCAAGGCCGTGCTCTGCCGTGCCGGCGTCGGGCGGCTGCTCGAGTTCTGCTCGGAGGAGTCGATCGCGGTCGCCCGGTTCGGCAAGGTGATCGTGGCCACGCGACCCGACGAGGAGCCCGCGCTGCGGGAGCTCCTGGCCCGGGGCGTTGCGAACGGCGTCCCCGGCGTTCGCCGGATCGGCCCGGAGGAGCTGCACGAGCTCGAGCCGGCCGCCCGGGGCATCGCCGCCCTCCACTCCCCCACCACGTCCAGCGTGGACTACACGGAGGTGACGGAAGCCATGGGCCGGCGGGTCCGCTCCGCGGGAGGCTCGATCGTGTTCGGTGCGGAGGTCTCGGGGCTCCGCCGCATCCCCGGCAATGTGGTCGTCCGGACCGGGACGGGAGAGATCTCCGCCCGCGTGGCCGTGAACTGCGCCGGCCTGCAGGCCGATCGCGTCGCCGCCATGGACGGCGTTCGACCCGGCCTCCGGATCGTCCCGTTCCGAGGTGAGTTCTTCTCGCTCCGGGAGGATCGGGAACACCTCGTGCGGGGCCTCGTCTACCCGGTCCCGGACCCGGCGTTCCCGTTCCTCGGCGTCCACCTGACCCGGGGTGTGCACGGTGGTGTCCACGCCGGGCCGAACGCGGTGCTCGCCCTGGCGCGCGAGGGCTACACGTGGAGGAACGTCGACGCGCGCGACCTGTGGGACGCGCTGGCCTTCGGGGGCACGCTGCGGCTGGGACGGCGGTTCTGGCGGACCGGCCTCGGGGAGGCGGCCCGGTCGCTCAGCCGCACCCGGTTCGCCGGCTCGGTGGCCCGGCTGGTCCCGGACGTCGGTCCCGACGACCTCCTCCCCGCTCCCGCCGGCGTGCGCGCGCAGGCGGTGGGACGGGACGGCCGGCTGCTGGACGACTTCTTCATCGCGAGGTCCGACCGAGCCGTGCACGTCCTGAACGTCCCGTCCCCGGCCGCCACCGCGTCGCTCGCGATCGGCACGCACATCGCCCGGGCGGTGCTGGGCACGCTCGACGGCTGACACCGGCCGGTCGGCCGATCTCACCGGGAACTCCCGGCAGCGCCGTCAGCGCGTCTCGCGGTGCAGCGTGTGCCCGCGGCACCACCGGCAGTACTTCTTGAACTCGAGCCGGTCGCGGTCGTTCTGGCGGTTCTTCTCGGTCACGTAGTTCCGGCGCTTGCACTCCGTGCAGGCCATCGTGATCGTCGGTCGGTTGTCGGTCTTCGGCATGTCGTCGGTTCCTTGATCGGCCTCGAGGCTACTTGATGATGGAGATGACCCGGCCGGCGCCCACGGTCCGTCCGCCCTCGCGGATGGCGAAGCGCAGGCCCTCCTCCATGGCGATGGGGGCGATGAGCTCGACCTCCATCTCGGTGTTGTCGCCGGGCATGACCATCTCCACGCCCTCGGCCATGGAGATGGCGCCGGTGACGTCGGTGGTCCGGAAGTAGAACTGGGGGCGGTACCCGTTGAAGAACGGGGTGTGGCGCCCCCCCTCGTCCTTGGACAGGACGTACACCTGGGCCTGGAACTGGGTGTGGGGGGTGATGGACCCCGGCTTGGCCAGCACCTGGCCCCGCTCCACCTCGTCCTTGTCGATGCCCCGCAGGAGGACCCCCACGTTGTCCCCCGCCTGGACCTCGTCCAGGAGCTTGCGGAACATCTCGAGGTCGGTGGCGGTGGTCTTGCGGGTGTCTTTGATCCCCACGATCTCGATCTCGGACATCTTGTTGAGCACGCCCCGTTCCACCCGGCCGGTGACCACGGTGCCCCGGCCGGTGATGGAGAACACGTCCTCCACCGGCATCAGGAACGGGCGGTCGACGTCGCGGGTGGGCTCGGGGATGTAGGCGTCGCAGGCCGCCATGAGCTCCTCGATCTTGGCCACGTAGGCGGGGTCGCCCTCCAGGGCCTTCAGCGCGGAGCCCACGATCACCGGGACGTCGTCGCCGGGGAACTCGTAGGAGGTCAGCAGCTCGCGGACCTCGAGCTCCACCAGGTCCAGCAGCTCGGGGTCGTCGACCATGTCGGCCTTGTTCAGGAACACCACGATGTAGGGGACCCCCACCTGACGGGCCAGAAGGACGTGCTCGCGGGTCTGGGGCATGGGGCCGTCGGCGGCGGAGACCACCAGGATGGCCCCGTCCATCTGGGCGGCCCCGGTGATCATGTTCTTGATGTAGTCGGCGTGGCCGGGGCAGTCCACGTGGGCGTAGTGGCGGTTCTCGGTCTGGTACTCCACGTGGGCGATGGCGATGGTGATGCCCCGCTCCTTCTCCTCGGGGGCCTTGTCGATCTGGTCGAAGGGGGTGAAGTCGGCCAGGCCCTTGTCGGCGAGGACCTTGGTGATGGCCGCGGTCAGGGTGGTCTTGCCGTGGTCGATGTGGCCGATCGTGCCGATGTTCACGTGCGGCTTGTTCCGCTCGAAGCGCTTCTTGGACATCCCTGAATCTCTCCCTGATCGACGACCTGCGTAGCGGGGGGCGGATTCGAACCGCCGACACAGCGATTATGAGCCGCTTGCTCTGCCACTGAGCTACCCCGCCCCGGCGCGGCGGGCACGGCGAGGCCGGCCCCAGCCGCGAAAGTGTACCGACCCCGCAGGTGGGACGGCATGTTCCGGTTGCTTCCCTTTCGGCCGGTCCATGCGTACCCTGCTCGGGCCCATGGCGTCGTACATCATCGGCGGCCTCAGCCGGCTCTCGGTTCGCGTGGCGCAGCTCCTGCTGGAGGAGGGCGACGACGTCGCCGTGCTCGCCTATCCCGACGAGGGGGACCTGCGGTACCTGCTCGACCCGCGGGTTCGGGTCGGCGAGCTGGTCGGCGACCGTGAGCAGGTCATGCGGGACGCCGGCATCGGCAGCGCCGAGTGTCTGCTGGCGCTGGGCGAGGACGACCTCGAGAATCTCCGCACGGTCGTCGCCGGAACCGCCGCCGCGCCCGACGTGCCGCTGGTCCTGCGCGCGTTCGACCCGACGCTGGCAGAGCAGCTCACCCACCACGGCAAGCTCCGCCGGGCGTTCAGCGTCTCGGCCCTCGCGGCGCCGGCGTTCGTCGTGGCCGGGCTGGGAGGCGAGGTGGACGAGACCATGCGGCTCGGCGACACCGAGGTGCCGATGGCGAGGCTGCAGCTCGCGAAGGACTCGTCGCTCGGCGGCCTCACCGTCCGGCAGATCGAGGCGAAGTACGGCTGTGCGGTGCTCGCCGAGGCGCCGGCCGGAGGGGCGTGGCGGGCGGTGCAGGACCTCGACCGGCAGGTCGCCGCCGACGAGCGCATCGCGGTGGGCGGCCCGGTGCCGCACGTTCTGAAGATCGCCGAAGTGGCGGCCGCGGAACCCGGCCGAGACCGGTTCCCCAAGGCGAAGCGGCGCCACTGGGAGCTCCGGCGCCGCCTCACCGGCCCGCTCGCCGCGAGCGTGTTCCTGCTGATCGCGGTGCTCCTGACCATGGTGCTCGTGTTCGCGATCGATCTGCACATCGGGGCGGTGCACGCGTTCTACGTGGCGATCCTCACCGCGTTCGGCAGCGGTCCCGTCGACCCGAGCAGCCCCACCCACGCGGGCCTGAAGGTCTTCGCGATCCTCGCGCTGATCGCGAGCGGGGTGCTGGTGGGGGCGGTGTTCTCGTTCGCCACGGCGGCCGTCACCGAGGACCGGCTGCAGCGACGTGAGGCGAGACGGATCGCCAAGCTGCGGGGCCATGCGGTGGTCGCGGGCCTCGACAACGTGGGCTACCGGTTGGAGCAGGTCCTGCACGAGATGGGCGTGCCCACGGTGACGATCGACAGCGAGGTGGACCCGCGCTTCTCGACCGCGCTCGCCACCCGGACGCCGTTCGTGCAGGGCGACCCCCGGATCCGGGAGAACCTCGAACGGGCCGGGCTCGAGCGTGCCGGGCTGCTGTTCGCCGTCACGGGCGACGAGCTGCTGAACGTCGAGATCTGCCTCCAGGCGCGAGCGGTGAACTCCCGCGTCCGGACCGTGGCCCGGGTGTTCGACGAGGACTTCGCACAGGACGCCTCCCAGGCGCTCGGGATCGACGCGACGCTCTCCACCTCGATGGCGGCGGCCACGGCGTTCGCCAGCGCGGCGACGGACGAGCAGGCCGTGCGATCGTTCTCGTTGGACGCGTTGGAGATGGGCGTACGGCGCCTGGATCTCACGCGGCCCTTGGCCGCTTCGGACGTGGCCGAGTGGGCGTCAACCGGGCTCCGGGTCGTGGCATTCCGGGAACGCGGCCACGGCATCCGGCCGGGGACCGAGATCACGGCGACGATACCGTCCGGGGCCCGTCTGATCGTGGCCGGGCCGCTCGATCTCGTTCGGGCTTCGAACGCCTGACTCGCCGTTCGGCGACGCCGGATGAGCGCGCCGCCGGTCTGACCTGGCCGGGTGCGTTGGCGGATGCTTCTTCGACCGCCGGGATCAGCCGACCGACCAGGTGACGAGCGGCGGCCGAACGCTTGCGCATCGAGGCCAGCCTCGCTCGTCGGTCAGACCGAGCGATACGACCAGCCGCCCGCCCCGGTCGATGGCCTCCTCGGGGAGGCCGGGATCGATGTCGTCGAGGCGGAGCTTGGCGGCCCGGAAGACCGACGTCGACCCGTCGTCCGCGACCGTGACCCATCGAAGGGCGAGATGCCGTTGTCCGGGTGAACCGAACACCGACGGGCCAGTGCAGTCGAACCCGCCGTCCGGACCGTCCTTCACCTTGACCTCCAGCTCCCACCGCGCCGATTCGGCGTCCCCGGGTACGAGGTCGATCGTGTCGTTCCCTCTGGCGAGGCCGACGTGGATGTTCGGGTACCGGCCGCCCTCCGGCGTGGGTCCGCAGCTTGGACCGGGAAGGTCGCGGCCTCGGATCTCGATGATCACGGTGTACTCGCCCCCTCCCATTCGGCCACGAGAGAAGCGCTCCCAGGCTTCGCTACGGGTGTTGGTTCCCCGATTGGGTTTGGAGCTGGAGGTGGGAATCGAACCCACGACCCCCGCCTTACCATGGCGGTGCTCTGCCGACTGAGCTACTCCAGC
>CAVYXG010000001.1:0-1980138 GCA_963772375.1 uncultured Actinomycetes bacterium | reverse complement strand
TCGCTGCGGACGGCCTCGCGCATGTGCTCGAGGTGCAGACGGGGGTGCCGCGCGGTCGCCCCGACCATGCGCTCCACGCTGATCACGACCCCGCCGGCCGGTCCGTGGACCGCCTCCTTCGGCAGCTCATCGGCCGTGATCCCGACTATGAACTCGCGGAAGAAAGCCGCGTTCGCCTCGAGGTCGGCGAGGGTCTGGTCCCTGGTCGTCGAGGCGAACTCCGCCGCGTGGCGCGCGTTGCCCTCGTCGTGCGTGTCCTCGTTCCCGGGGACCGACTCGCCGACTCGCAGTCGGTCGATCCAGCCCATCGCGGTCGTGTAGCCGACGGCGATGTGATGGGCCACCACGCCGACCGGCCACCCCTCGACGGTCGCCACCTCGCGCCAGTCGTGTTCGTCGCAGTCGCGAACGAACGCCACGACCTCGGCGTGCGCCTCGTCGAACTGCGCCAGCGCCCCTTCGATCATCGGATCCATCGCAACCTCCCCTGCTGGACGGCTCAGGCGACCTCGAGGGGTTCGCCCGTCTCGATCCAGGTCTTCAGCCCGGAGAGCACGATCGACCAGCCGCGGTGCACCCGGTGGTACAGGGCGGACTCGGGATCGAGCTCCGAGTGCACCACCGTGAGCTTAGTGGCCCTGCCGTCCTCGGTCGGCTCGAGCTCCCACGAGACCCTCGTCGGATGCTCGACGGTGTCGGGGCTGGGCGGCGAGGTCCAGGTGGTCACCAGCAGGCGAGGCGGCTCGCACTCAAGGACCACGCCGCGCAGCGCCTCCGAGCCGTCCGGCGACCGGTGGACGATCTCCTCGCCCACCGTGAACGACGACTCGACCGTCGTCTCGAAGAAGTACCTCGGGGTCTCCTGCGGGTCGGTGATCGCCCGCCAGATGCGTTCGGGCGTCGCCCGGATGTACACCTCGAACACGTGCGTGCCGTCGGTGGCCAATTCGGGAACTCCTTCCAGCTCGCGCTTCAACTCGCTCATGGTCCGGACGACCGGCTCCGCGAACCGCGAGATCCACCGGTCGTGGACGAGCCGGATGGGTACCGGGTTCAGGAAGTGCAGCTTCCGCCGCCCTTCCCGGCGAACCACCACCAGCCCCGCCTCCTCGAGCACGCCGAGGTGCTTGGCCACGCCGAACCTCGTCATCGGCTCGAGCGTCGCGGTGAGCTCGACCAGGGTCTGCCCGTCGCGTTCGGCCAGCATGTCGAGCAGGTGGCGCCGGTGGGGGTCGACGATGGCCCGGAACACCTCGTCCATGGGGGCGGACAATAGGTGACCGTTGAGTCACCTGTCAACCCGGGCTCGTCGCCTGACGAGCGCCGATCGCCCCGGGGTCGGACAATGGGTCGTCGATGAGCGCGGGGTTCGGCCGAGCGAGGTCCGTCGTGCTCGCCGCTGCGATCGCCATCGTCGGAGCGGCGTGCACCGCGGATGCCGCACCGCCGTCCCGGACGGGGGCCGGCACCCCGGCGGAGGTTGGGACGTCGGCGCCTGCTGCGACCACCGCACCCCCGACAACGGCACCCCGGACCCCGCCCTCGCAGCCGATCCCCACGCCCACGGCCTCCGCGCGCGACCGTCGGCTCCTGGTCGTGTGGGTCCGGGGCGAGCTGCCCACCTCGGCCGTCGCGGCCGTGCGGGCGGTTTCCGGGGTGGCCGCCGTGGCGACGGTCGGCGAGGGAACCCTCTGGCTGACCGGGCCGCCGGGGGTGCTGGGCGCGGCGGCCGGGTCCGGCGCGGAGATCCCGATCGACGCGGCGGCGGGGGACCCTGCGGTGCTGCGCCAAGTGCTCGGCGACCAGTCGTGGCTCGCGGCGCTCGCCGAGGGCGATGCCGTCCTCAGCGACACCTCGGCCGCCCTCCGCCGGTCCAGCCGCGACGACGAGCTCGAGTTCACCGGCGGCGCTCACGTTCGCATCGGGGACGTCGCGACCGACCAGGCGGTCGGCGCCCACGAGGTGTTCCTCTCGGCACGCGACGGCACACGACTCGGCATCGGCGGCGGCGCCGATTACCTCCTCGTGCGGATCGCGCACGACGCCGATCCCGCCGCGACCGAGCGAGCGGTCCGGCAGGCGATCCCGTCGTCGCCCGGCCACGACGTTCGCGTCCGGTCACAGGCCCAGACCGCATATCTCCGGCAGGCGGACGGGGTGATGCCTCCCGAGTGGACCAAGGTCTACTTCGGCGAGTTCGCCGCGACGCCGACCTCGGGCGGCATCGCGATCGACCCAGCGTGGGTCCGGGCGAACATCGTCGCCGCCACGGTGCCCATCCTCGGCCGCGTGACGTGCAACCGTTCGCTGATCCGACCGCTCAGGGCCGCGCTGGAGGCGATCGCAGCGGCCGGGCAGTCGAGGCTGGTCGACCCCGCGCACTACGGCGGGTGCTTCGCCGAACGGCTGATCCGCGGGTCGACCAGCCAGATCTCCCAGCACGCGTACGGCGCCGCGATCGACGTCAACGTGAGCACCAACCTGCTGGGCGCGAAGCCGACGCAGGACCCGCGAGTCATCCGGGCGTTCCACCGCGAGGGGTTCGTGTGGGGCGGCGACTTCCTGCTGCCCGACGGGATGCACTTCGAGTACGGATGCCCGGCGACCTTTGGCCTGCCGGAACGGACAAACGTTCCTGAAGAACTGGCTGGCCTGGCGCTCTGTCCCGTTGCATGATGCCGGACGCACACCACGACGAGGCCTGCAACCGTTCGCGCGAAGGGGGTTCCGCGATGGGGAGCTACGTCAAGGACCTCATGGCCGAGGTCGAGTCCCGCAACCCCGGCGAGGTCGAGTTCCACCAGGCGGTCCGGGAGGTGGCCGAATCGGTCGAGATCTGTCTCGAGCGCCACCCGCGGTACCGGAAGGAGAAGGTCCTCGAGCGCACCATCGAACCCGAACGGGTGATCCTGTTCCGGGTCCCGTGGGTCGACGACGCCGGGGAGATCCACGTCAACAAGGGCTACCGCGTCGAGATGAACTCGGCGATCGGCCCGTACAAGGGCGGGTTGCGGTTCCACCCGAGCGTGTACCTGGGCCTGCTGAAGTTCCTCGCGTTCGAGCAGGTGTTCAAGAACGCGCTGACGACGCTGCCGATGGGTGGTGGCAAGGGCGGAAGCGACTTCGACCCGAAGGGGCGCTCCGACGCCGAGGTCATGCGGTTCTGCCAGTCGTTCATGACCGAGCTGCAGCGTCACATCGGGCAGTTCACCGACGTCCCGGCCGGCGACATCGGCGTGGGCGGACGGGAGATCGGGTTCCTGTTCGGGCAGTACAAGAGGATCCGCAACGAGTTCACCGGCGTGCTCACCGGCAAGGGCGTGGAGTGGGGGGGCTCGCTCATCCGGCCGGAGGCAACGGGCTACGGTGCCGTGTACTTCGCCGCCGAGATGCTCGGGACGAGGAACGACGACCTCGAGGGCAAGACCTGCCTGGTCTCCGGCAGCGGCAACGTCGCGCAATACACGGTCGAGAAGCTGCTCCACATGGGCGCCAAGCCCGTGACCCTGTCCGATTCCGGCGGCATCGTGCACGACCCCGACGGGATCGACTTCGAGAAGCTCGCCTGGGTGATGGAGCTCAAGAACGACCGCCGCGGCCGGATGTCCGAGTACCTCGAGCGGTTCCCCGGCGCTTCCTTCACGCCGCACGACCCCTCCTCCGACCACTGTCCCCTGTGGGCGATCCCGGCGGAGTGCGCGTTCCCGAGCGCGACGCAGAACGAGATCAACGCCAAGGACGCCGCCAACCTCGTGAACAGCGGGGTCTTCGTGGTGGCCGAGGGCGCCAACATGCCGACGACGCCGGAGGGCGTGGAGCGGTTCGTGCAGGCCGGCATCCTGTACGGGCCCGGCAAGGCCGCGAACGCCGGAGGCGTGGCGGTGAGCGGGCTCGAGATGTCGCAGGACTCGCTGCGCGTGTCGTGGCCGCGCGAGGAGGTCGACCACCGGTTGAAGGACATCATGAAGGCCATCCACAAGCAGTGCTTCGAGACCGCCGAGGAGTTCGACACGCCGGGCAACTACGTGAACGGCGCCAACATCGCCGGGTTCCGCAAGGTGGCCGACGCGATGCTCGACCAGGGCCTGGTGTAGCCGGGTCGTGACCGGCCCGCTCGTCGACCCGGACTGGCTCGCCGCGCACATCGACGACCGGGACGTCGTGGTCGCCGACGTCCGGTGGTATCCGGACGGATCGGGCCGCTCGTCATACGAGAAGGGGCACATCCCCCGCGCGGTGTTCGTCGACGTGGACACCGACCTCGCCGCGCCGAAGACCGCGACCACCGGCCGGCACCCGCTGCCGGCGCCCGAGGCGTTCGCCGGGGCGATGTCCGGGCTGGGGATCGGCGACGGCGACCTGGTGGTGGCGTACGACGACGCCGGCGACGCGAACGCCGCGCGGCTGTGGTGGATGCTCGACACGACCGGCCACCGGGTCGTGCTGCTCGACGGCGGGGCGCGGGCGTGGCCGGGCCCGCTGGAGGTCGGGCCGTCCCCGCCGCACGCCTCGGCGACGTTCACTCCGCGGCCGTGGCCGGAGGAGGCGATCGCCGACGCGGACATGATCGACCGTCTGCGGGCCGACCCCGCGGCCCTCGTGCTCGACGCCCGGGCGCCAGAACGGTTCAGCGGCGAGACCGAGCCGATCGACCCGGTCGCGGGTCGCATCCCCGGCGCGGCCTCGGCGCCGTTCGCCGGGAACCTCGACCCCGCGACCGGGCGGTTCCTGCCGGCCGCGCGGCTGCGGGAGCGTTACGAGGCGCTCGGGGTCGCCGACGCAGCCGAGGTCGTGGCGTACTGCGGTTCGGGCGTGACCTCGGCGCACGACGTCGTGGCGCTCCGCCTGGCGGGGTTCGATCGGGTCCGCCTGTACGTGGGGAGCTGGTCGGACTGGATCACCGATCCGAATCGGCCGGTCGCGGCCGGCTGATCAGCGGTCCAGCTGGCCCAGCACGCCGCCGAGGGTTCGGATCGACGGCTCCGTGATGGGGTCGACGACCAGGATCGCTTCATCCGCCCCCGCGTCGGCGACGTCCCGCAGCGCGGCCGCGATCTCCCCGGGCGAACCCTCGATCGGGGTGACCTCGTCGTCGGGTTGGCGCTCCTCGGTCGTCCGGTCCAGCCTGACGAACACGCAGGCGCTCCGTTCGACCTCGGCGGGATCGCGCCCGGCCTCGCGGCACGCCGCGTCGATCCGGGCGCTCTCCGCGGCGAACCCCTCGGCGGTGTTGCCGTACAGGTCGAACCAGGTGTTCCACGCGTCGACCCACGGGAGCGTCGCGGCCAGCACGCGCGGCCCGTTGCTGCCGACCATCAACGGAACCCGATGCGAAGGGCTCGGGAGCAGCACCGCGTCCTCGACCTCGACGAACCGGCCATGCGCGGTGACGCGCTCGCCGGCCAGCAGCCGGCGGATCACGGCGAACGACTCCTCGAACCGCGCGGCCCGGTGGTCGAACGGGATGCCGAACGCCCGGAACTCGGACTCGTTCCAGCCGGCCCCGATGCCGAACACCAGCCGCCCGCCGCTGATCTCGTCGACGGTGGCGGCCCGCTTCGCCAGGACGGCCGGGGGGGAGAACGGCGCGCACGCCACCAGCGGCCCGATGCGCGCACGCCGAGTGGCCACCGCGAGTCCGGCCAGCAGTCCCCACGCGTCCCACGGTCCCCGCTCCGGCCGCCCGTCGTCCCGGTACAGCAGGTGGTCGCCCACCCAGATCGAGTCGAACCCGACCTCCTCGGCCGCCCGGGCCAGCGCGGCGTACTCGGACCATCGGACCTCGCGTTCGACCTCGGGGAGCTGGACTCCGACGCGGAGCGGTCGCATGGCGCGGCAGTCTACGGGCGCTCCCGGTCCGGGCGCCGGCGGATCAGCGCGCCGGGACCGCGGGCTCGACGGTCATGCCGGCGATGCCGCGCTTGGGGCTCACGAGCTCGAACACCCGCATGACGGCGGGCTGGACGTTCACCAGGCGAAGATGGCCCCGGCCGGACAGGCCCTGGGCGAGCACGATCAGCTTGCCGAGCCCCATGCTGTCCATGAACGGCACCCCGCCCAGATCCAACGTGACCTGGCCGCCGATGACCGCGAGGTTGGCGAACGTGCCGGCCGCGAGCAGGGCGTTCGCGTCGGAGAGCTCGCCGGACAGTCGGAGCCCGACGCCCTCGGCCAGCGGTTC
The DNA here is from genome assembly GCA_963772375.1 of uncultured Actinomycetes bacterium. GTDB lineage: Bacteria > Actinomycetota > UBA4738 > UBA4738 > JACQTL01 > DATBHM01. The sequence continues at coordinate 1,973,957 of CAVYXG010000001.1, read as the reverse complement.
GGTGCGCAACACGGGCACTGCTCCCTTCTCCTCCCTGCAGGAGGATCGGCAGCCCCGGCGTCGGCCCTTGAGGGGCGGGCGGCCGTTTCGTCCGTTCCTCGGGAGGAGGACCAAAGCACGAGAAGCGGGCGCCCCGATCGACCCGGAACGCCCGCTTCGTCGCCGAACGTGCGGTGACGCTAGTGGTGGTGGCGGTGGCGCCGCTTGGCCGCTGCGGTGCTGCACGACGTGGAGTACGTGCAGTCGTTGAAGGCCGCCGGGCTCACCGGCGCGGAGGGCGTCGCGAGGACGTGGCCGTTCGCGTCGACGAGCTGCACCTGCTCGGCGGCCCTGAGGCCGGCGGCCGCCCCGTTCACCGTCGCGTTGGTGAAGCGCACGGTGCCGAGGTTCGGCATGGCCGACAGCCCGGTCCCGCCGGTGCCGATCAGGAGCGGCGTCTCCTCGATCCACTCCGCGGTGGTGTGCGTCGAGGGGTAGGGGACCGTCTGGCTGAACGTGGCGCCCGTGGTGACGTTCTTCAGTGTGATCGTCCACACGTCGGAGTCGGCGACGACCTCGGAGATGTCGCCGTGGATCCTGTCGCCGGCGTGGACGGCGAAGTTGCTGATCGTGAGGCTCGGCGCCGGGACCAGCTCCCACCAGGCGCTGTAGGAGGCCTTGCCGTTCGCGGCCACGTCCTGCTCGGTTCCGGCCTGGATCAGGGTGCTGTCGGTGACGGTGCACCCGGCGTCGACGCACCCGCCGCCGATGCCGATCCACGTGGACGACGCCTCGGCATCGCGGGAGCGGTGCTGCCTCGCGGTCGGGACGACCCACGTCCCCCCGACGGAGTTGAACAACGTCGAGCCGCGCTCGAGCGTTCCCTGGTTGTAGCCGGACCAGTTGTTGGACTGGTTGGCGTTCAGGGCGACGATCGTGCGGTGGAACGCGGGCGCCGTGGCCTGGACGGTGCAGGCGGTCGTTCCCAATACGAAGGCCAGGCCGGTCGCGGCGATGAGGAGACGGCGTCGCATGCGAGCTCCTTTCGGGCTGTCGCGGGCCCGCCGAAGCGGTGTCGGGCTTGATGTGCGTGGGCGAACTCAGGTGTACCCGCCCCGATGCGCACGGAAACGGCGCGAGAGGCCCGAGGCGGCGTGGAGTGGGACAAGACCTGCGGGACAGGGTGAGCCTCCTCGAAGTCGTCGTTCGTATGGGTCTCTCCGATCAACGCCTGCACGCCTGCCTTTGCGTCCGGACCTCGACACGTCGGCGTCCCGGCCGGAGGTGCGGACACCGAAGGGAGCGGTGGGCTCCGGCTGAGGGCGGTCGACTCCCGTAGCGCCGCATGAACTGAGCTGGTGGCCCGCCTACCCGTCGAGTCCCGGAACGCGGGCCGACGGACTCCCTCTGGTCGCCCGCGTCGCGCCGCGGGTTCGCCCTCTAGCCCCTCGGGAGTTGGTCTGGCCTGTCCCCGTCTTGCGGCCGTCCCGGGCCGGTTCCCTTTCTCCCCCTCGGACGCAGGAACATGACCGACGGGACGGAGCGGGCGCACGAAATCGTCGGGCCGGGCTTTCGCTCCGGACCCAACGAGTGGTGATCACCCGAGGTGCGAGCCCACGACGCCGTCGACGAAACGGAGGACGGCAGGGTCTGCCGGACTGATCAGATGGCTCCCTCGGACGAAAACGTGTTCCGCTCGGGGAAGAGCGTGCGCGAGCCGTTCGTCCACACGACGGTAGGCCACCGCTGAATCGGTGGAGGAAACGATCAGCGCGGGCTGGCGGATCCCGGCGAGATCCTTCGTCGAAAGGTCGAGGGTTCGTCCCCGCAACTCCGCTACGATCGCCGGACCGTTGGCGCGGAACATGTCCTTGATCTCCTCGGGGAAGGATTCCCAGGCATCGTCGCCGGCCACGCTTCGCAGGAAGAACTCCCCGACCGACGAGGGGTCGCGGTCGGCCAACTCGAGGACGCGCTGACGCAGGGACTCGGCCCACCCCTGCGCCTCGGGATCGAGCGCGAACATGGCCGGCTCCAGCAGCGCCATCGCCCTCACGTCCTGGGGGAAACGGCGGGCCATATCGAGCGCCACGAGCCCACCGTAGCTCCGGCCGATCACCACGGCAGGCGTTGCCGAGAGTGCATGGAGAAGTGCGAGGGCGTCGTCCGTGTGCTCGGTCACGTCCGTGGTCTCGTAGGGATCGGGCCGCTCGCTCCGAAAGCAGCCCCGGCGATCGTAGGCAAGACATCTCCCGTGCTCGGCCACGTCGTCCGTGGCTCGCGCCCACACGAGCGCAGAGCTGGACGTCCCGTGGATGCAGAGGATGGGCATGCCGGCACCCTTGTCCTCGTAGTAGAGATCGACGCCATTTGCAGCCAACCTGGGCATGTTGTCGACACTATCAGCGGACCTGCTGGCGAGCCGCAACGGACCGTCGGACGGTCGCGTCCAGGGTTCAGCCCCGGTGCAGCCTGTTCCGGTTTCGCGGCGGGCGTGGGCGTTCCTCTTCCCCTCCGCCGGCACACGTTGACGCCCCTTCCCGCGGTTCGGATAGGCTCACGCGAGCCCGGCGCGATCGGCGGCCGGCCGGGTCCGAAGGTCGGCGCCGCCTTCGAGGAGCGAGCGAGCATGTCCGACGAGCCACAGCTGAGCTTCGACGAGGACGTCAAGTCCCTGTTCCGGGAGTCGGATCGGACCGAGATGGAGTGGGCGTTCGACCTCTGGAGCGAATCCGACGTCCGGTCGAACGCCGAGGCGATCCTGGAGCGGCTCGAGGCCGGCGACATGCCCTGCGACGACCCCTGGCCCGCGGAGAAGATCGAGATCTTCAAGCACTGGGCGAACCAGGCCTCCTGAGCCCGCACCTGGCTTGACCAGGGGGGGTCCGGGGTCCCCATACTTCGCGCGTGCAGCCAGCGCCCCGCCCCCGCCGCCTGCTGGCGGTGCTGTTCCTCGACATGGTCGGGTCCACGCAGATGGCGTCGGATCTCGGCGACCGGCGGGCCTGTGGGTGGCGAACATGGCCGGCCGGATCGCCTTCCCGGTCGACGAGGCCTTGGGCGCGGTCGGGACCCCCGTCTCCGTCGGCTCGGGGGCCGTCGGCATCGCCGTCGGGACCCACTTCGTGTGGGTCGCGAACCGGGACGACGACACCGTGACGAGGATCGACGTCGACACGCAGACCCCGACCACGTTCCCGGTCCCGGGGAGCCCGGCCGCGATCGCGGTCGACCCTCACACCGACACGCTGTGGGTGTATCTGGGCTGACTCGCGCGGCTACGGCCGTGCGCGCAACGCTCCGAGCACCTCGGCCTCGCGGTCGCGGGGCAGGCCGGCCTGCAGCTCGGGCGAGCCGCGTTCGGCGTCCCACGCCAGCGTGTCGCGGACTGTGTCGGCGACCGGCCGCGGCTCGAGGCCAGCACCGATCGCCCTACGGGACGACCGCTGCATGAACCCGGCGTTCTCCTCGCCGGGGAGCCACAGCGGCAGGTCGCTCCACGGCTCGACGTCCTGTTCGAGCAGGAACTCTGGATCCGCCCACACGAGCTCGGCGTCCGAGCCGGCGACGTCGCGACATGTCCGCAGGAGCTCCTCGAACGTCAGCGGTTCCTCCGGCCCGTGCACGTTGAACACGCCGGTCAGCCGGCGTTCCACCGCCGACAGCATGAACGCGGCCACGTCGCGGCCGTCGGCGAACTGCACCGGCTGGTCCGGCGGCCCGGGCGCGAGCACCTCGCCGCCGGCGGCGACCCGCCGGGGCCAGTACGTGAACCGGTCCGTGTAGTCGAGGGGCCCGACCATGAGGCCCCACCGCAGGATCAGCGCACGGTCGGGGAACGCGGCCTCGACCTCGCGTTCGCACAGGACCTTGAGCGGGCCGTAGCTCTCCTCGGTGATCTCCTCGATCGTGGGGTCGTCGATCGTCCCGAGCGGGCCGGACTCGTCCTGCCCGGGCGTCCGGTCGTCGGAGTACGCCGAGAGCGAGGAGACGAACACGTACCGTTCGGCCGACAGCTTCCGCGCCGACGCACGGACCACGCGCGGGAAGTACCCGCTCGTGTCCACCACGGTCTCCCACTCCCGGCCGTCCAGAGCGTCGAGGCCGCCGTCGCGGTCGCCCAGGATCTCCTCCGCGCCCTCGACGGCCCCGGGGCCCGTGGTCCCCCGATTGAACACGGTGACGTCGTGGCCGGTCGCCACCGCCATCTCCGCGAGGTGCCGGCCGACGAACCGGGTCCCCCCGATGAACAGGATCCGCACGCCGTCAATGTAGTCGGCCGTCCGGGGGTACATCTTCCGGGGGCGCCCGGGCGTACCCCTTTCGACGCCCCGTTCGGCCGGTGACGAGGAATGTTGTGCGTCCCGGCCCGGTTGGAGGATCGAGGGAGCAGCGATGATCGAACCGGACGAGGCCACGACCGAAGCGGACGTTCGCGCCATTGCCGGCGTCCGGCTCCGCGCCGTGGAGCCCATCCCGGAACGCGGCGACCCGGCGCGCAACCTCGCGGCCGAGCAGGCGGTGCGCGACCTGCTGGTCGCCCTGGGCGAGGACCCCGAGCGGCCCGGGATTCGCGAGACGCCCCGCCGGGTGGCGGCCGCGATGACCGAACTGCTGACGCCGGTGGAGTTCACCCCGACGACGTTCCCCAACGACGAGGGCTACGACGAGCTGATCGTGGCCCGCGACATCGAGTTCTCCTCGCTCTGCGAGCACCACCTGCTGCCGTTCTCCGGTGTCGCGCACGTCGGGTACATCCCCGGCGAGCGCATCGTCGGGCTGTCCAAGCTGGCCCGGGTGGTCGAGCGGTACTCCCGCGACCTCCAGGTGCAGGAGCGGCTGACCGGCCAGATCGCGTCGTGGCTCGACGAGCATCTCGAGCCGGTCGGGGTCGGCGTCGTCCTCGAGGCGGAGCACTCGTGCATGGCCCTCCGCGGGGTGCGCAAGCCCGGTTCGCGGACGATCACGTCGGCGCTCCGCGGCGCCATCCGCGACGACGCCCGGACCCGCCAGGAGTTCCTGTCGCTCGCCACGCGGCACACCGCGGAGCGCTAGCGTTCCGGCCATGCCGGTCGAGGTGATCCGCCGCGAGACGTTCACCGCCGGGCACCGCCTGTTCCGCCCTGAATGGTCGGACGAACGCAACCGCGAGGTGTTCGGCCGGTGCAGCAACCCGTCGGGGCACGGCCACAACTACGTTCTCGAGGTCGGTGTCCGCGGCGAGGTCGACCCGGAGACCGGCTACGTGATGGACCTCGGCGAGCTGTCCCGGATCGTGCAGGAGGCCGTCCTCGACGACGTCGACCATCGGAACCTGAACACCGACGTCCACTGGCTGGCCGGCCGGATCCCCACGACGGAGGTCCTGGTCGACGCCATCTGGGAGCGCCTCGACGAGCGCATCCCCGGCGCCCGCCTGTGGCGCGTGGCGGTGCGCGAGACCGAGAAGAACGCCGCCGAACGGACCCGCGACGGGGCGGCCGGGTGACCCAGGCCCCGCCGGGGCTCGTCCGCAGGTACGGCCCCGACGACCTCGCAACGTTCACGGCGGAGGAACGCGAACGCTTCCTCGGGCCGCTCGACGGGGCGCCATGGGAGAGCGTGGGGCCGGCCGTCGGGTGGGAGCTGCTGTACCGCCTCGAGCCGGCGCTGTACGACCGCCTGGTTGCCGGCGAACGGCTCCACCCGGGGATCATGGCGTGGCTCCCACAACGGGTGGTGTCCGCCGTCGAAGTGGGTGCGGGCACGGGCCGGCTCACGGTGGAGCTCGCGCCGCGATGCGACCACCTGGTCGCCGTCGAACCGGCGGCCCCCATGCGGGAGGTGCTCGCCGGGCGGCTCCGCGAACGCGGCCTGGAGGATCGCGTCGACGTGGTGGAGGGGTTCTTCGAGCGCCTCCCCGTCCCGGACGGGGAGGCCGACCTCGTCGTCGCGTGCTCGTCGTTCACCACGACGCCCGGGCACGGTTCGTCGAGCGGCCTGGGCGAGATGCTCCGGGCGTGTCGGCCCGGCGGGCTGGTGGTCGTGGTGTGGGCGGACGACCCCGCATGGCTGGTGGCGCGGGGCTTCCAGCACGCCGTGTTCCCGGGGGAGATGGCCGTCGAGTTCCGCGACGCCGGCGAGGCCGCGGAGCTGGCGCGGATCTTCGCGCCGGCAGCCGTCGCGTGGATCGAACGAACCGGCTCCCGCCGCGTTCCCTACGAGATCCTCGGGACGAACCCGCCCCGCGAGCTGTGCTGGCGGCGCCGGTGAGGATCGCGGTGCTGGCGCCGCTGGTGTCGCCGATCGCCGAACCCCATATGGGCGGCTCGCAGGCCCTGCTCGCCGACCTGGCGGTCGCGCTCACAGGACGGGGACACGAGGTCCGGGTGTACGCGGCGTCGGGCTCGCGCATCGACGGCGTCGACGTCGTGGACACCGGCGTCGACGCGGAATCCTTGCGCGGGACCGTGTTCCGGGCGGCCGGGGACGGCCGTGATCGGGACGGCGCGGTCGCGGCCCGCGCCGCGTTCGAGGCGGCGGCCCGGATGATCGAGCGGGACGGATCCGACGTGGTCCACGTGCACGCCTTCGACGCGCCGGCCGTCGAGGCCGCCGCCGCACTCGGCCTGCCGACCATCCAGGTGCTGCACCTGCCGCCCGCCGGCGACGTCGCGGATGCCGTGCGCGGCGCGGCCGGCGAAGCGTTCCAGGTGGTCACCGTCTCGGAGGCGATGCGGGCAGCGTGGGCCGGGGCCGGGGTGATCGCGGGCGTCATCCGTCCGGGCGTCCCCGTGGGCCGGATCCCGTGGCAGGCACGGTCCGGCCGGGGCCTGCTGTTCGCCGGCCGGCTGTCGCAGGAGAAGGGTGCGGTGGACGCGATCGACATCGCCGCGGGAGCCGGGGCGCCGCTCACGATCGTGGGCCAGCCGTACGACGAACGCCACGCCGCCGAGGTCCGGGCTCGCGCGGCGGCCGCCGGTGCGGACCTTCGGCCGCCCCTCCCCCGGGAACGGCTGTGGGAGCTCATGGCCAACGCGAGCGCGGTGCTCTGTCCCGTCCGGTGGGACGAGCCGTTCGGGCTCGTGGCCGCCGAGGCCCAGGCCGCCGGGACCCCCGTGGTGGGCTATCGGCGGGGCGCCCTCCCCGAGGTCGTCGAGGACGGGGTCACGGGGTCGCTGGTCGACGAGGGCGACCTCGAGGCGGCCGTCGGGGCGGTCCGAGCCGCCGCCCGGCTGGACCGACGTGAGGTCCGCCGGCACGCGGAGCGGCACCTCGGCCTCGACGCGTCGGTGGACTCGTTCGAGACCCTGTCGACGGAGCTGGCCGGCGCGTCCGCGGGGGGGCGGGGGCGATGAGGTTCGGTGGCGAGGTGGCCGTCGTGACGGGGGCCAGCCGGGGCATCGGGCGGGCCACCGCCACCCACCTGGCCGCCGAGGGGGCGACGGTGGTCGCGGCCGCCCGGACCGGCAGCGACCTCGAGAGGCTCGCGACCGAGGCCGCCGGGACGGTGCGGCCGGTCGTGGGCGACGTCGCGGTCCCGGCCGACGTCGACCGGATGTTCCGGGTGGCCGCCGAGGCCGGGGGCTGCTCGATGCTGGTCGCGGCGGCGGGCATCCTGTTCAAGGGCCTCGTCGGGGAGACGACCGATGACCGGTGGGACGGGACCATCGGGGTGAACCTGACCGGCTCGTTCCTGTGCTCGCGGGCGGCGTTCGGGCAGATGCGCGCCCGGGGGGGCGGGCGGATCGTATTGCTCGCGTCGCTCTCCGGCGTGTATGCGACGGAGAAGTTTCCGGGGCTGCTGGCTTACAACGCGTCGAAGCACGGGATCGTGGGGCTCATGGAAGGACTCGCGGTCGAGGGGCGCGAGCACGGCATCTCGGCGATCTCGCTCAGCCCCGGCGCGGTGGACACCGAGATGCTGCGCACGGCGAACCCCGACCTCCGGGCGGGTCTCACCCCGGCGGATGTCGCCCGGTTGATCGCCGACCTGCTCGACGGGCCGATCGAGGCGATGAGCGGAGCGAACGTGCCGCTGTTCTCCAACCGCTGACCGGACGGTCCCCGTGACCCGCGCGTTTGCCCGGCGGGGCGCGGCGGGAAAGGCTCAAGGGTATGCCCGGGGCAGGAACACAGACGATGGCGCTCGCCCCCAGGTGGCCGCGGACGGCCACGCGGGGGTCGGTCCGGCGTCCCCCGGCCCCGCCGAGGCGTTCCCCTTCGGCCCGTCGCGAGCGGCTCGAGGCCGCCCCCACACCGGGAGGCGCGCCGAGGGCTCCGCGGCCGGTTCGCCGGAGGGTGCTCGACCGACCACCGATCCTGCCGCCGCGGTGGGCGAGCTCCGGCGCCGAGGTCACGAGAGCCGGCACGGAGGCCGCGGCGAGGCGAGCCGGTCGTCGTCGGGCCAGGCGGGCGGCTGCGGCGATGATCACGGTCGGGGTGCTCGCGGCGGGAGCGCGTGTCGCCCTGGCCCCGATGGCGTTCGGTGCGCCGGGGAACGCGGCCCGCTCCGGGACTCCGACCGCGGGGTCCGTGGCGACTGCGTTCGTTCCCGCGGATCTCGTCGCCGACGCCGCGACGCGGGCGGTCGACCGCACCTCCACCCGGACCGTTCCGGCCGGGAGCCTCCCCGACCCCTGTCGCTTCAGCGGCGCCGGCCCCTCCATCCGGTCACTGATCGCGTGCGAGGCCGTGGTGTGGAACGTCCCCGGCGGCGCGGCGCGGGCGCTCGCCGTGGCGCGATGCGAGTCGCGGTTCGAACCGGCGGTCCTGAACCCCACGGGCTGTGGCGGATCCGGATGTCTGGGGGTGTTCCAGCAGAGTCTGCGGTACTGGCGGCGTCGGGCCGGGGAGTACGGCTACCCGGGACGCCCGGCGACGGACCCCCGGGCCAACGTCGTCGTCAGCATGCGGATGGCGGCCGATCGGGGGACCTGGTCGCGCGACTGGCCGGTGTGCGGGCGGTGAGGCGGAGCAGCGGGAGGGGATGAGCGATCCGGCCCAGGGCCGGACTCAGGACACCAGGCCGGCTTCGACGTCCTTGTCGGCCCTCGTGAGAGCTGGGGCCGCCGGCGGCGCATCGACTGCGTGGGTGCTCGGGTCCGGCGGGGCCTCGCCGCCGTGATCCGGCTCGTCGGTCGGGAACCCCGGCGCCGCGGTCGCGATGCGCTCCACGGCGCCCCGCAGCTCGAGCAGCACCATGTCGCGGAACTCGAGCGCCTCCGCCGTCCTGCGCTCGGCGTCGGCCCTGGCCGCCGCGGCCGCATCCTCGGCGCCGGCCCGGATACGGGCCGCCTCCTCGTTGGCGCCCGCGACGAGCTTCGCGGCCTCGGTCGTCGCGGCCGCCATGGTCCGGTCCGCCTCGGCGGAGGCGTTGCGGGCGGCCTCGACGTGCCCGGCCACGGACTTCTCGGCGTCCTGACGGGCCGTGACCACGGTGCGGTCCGCCTCGTTCCTGGCCTCGTCGAGGATCCGGTCGGCCTCCCGACGCGCGTCGCCCACGAGCCGGGTCGACTCCTGTTCGACCTCCTGCCGGAGCTGGGTCGCGTGCTCCTCTGCCTCCCGAAGAACATCGGCCATCCGCGACGCCAGGTCGCTCATAGCCTCGGGCCCAGTGGCCGCGGGGACGGTCGCCCGGCGGAACTCGACGATCTGGGAACGGAGCGTGGCGAAGGTGCCCGCGAGGTGACCGAGGTAGTCGTGCACCTCGTCCGGTGAGTACCCGTCGGGCATGACCGTGAAGCGACGACGACGGATCTCGTCCGCCGTCGCCCAGTCGGCCGGCGCGAGGTTCACCAACGCGTCGGGCTGGTCGCCGTTCGTCCGTTCCTGCACGGGATAGTCATCGGCCGCGGGCGCCCAATGCTGAAATGCCGCTTGGGAAAAGACCCGCGGGCGTGCTCACCCGGTGGCGGGGCACCCGGGGCCGGCTCGCGGGCCACATCCCGCCGTTCGCCGGTTCCGATGCCCGTGGCCGTGGCGATGCCCGTGGCCGTGGCCGTGACGATTGGATCGCTTCCCGTGGTGGTGCGTGGCCGGGTGCGCCGGGGGGAGCGGCGGCGTCGGGTCGAGCAGGACCGGCGGGTTCGGCGGCTGCGAGAAATCGAACTCGCCGGCCAGGTTGCCGAGCTTCGGGGAGCTCTCGCGGACGTACGGCCGTGAGTCCGGCCGGCCGTCGATGGCCGGGTCGATGCGCTCCCCGCCCAGGAAGTCGTCCTCGATGAACTTCATGTAGGCGTCGAACGAGAGGGTCTGGTGGTCGATCATCCCCGTCCTCGCGTACGGGGAGATCAGCAGCCCCGGCACCCGGATCCCGTAGCCCGCTGCGTCGACCCGCGGCGGTGCCACGTGGTCGTAGAACCCGCCCCAGTCGTCCCACGAGACGAAGATCGCGGTCGACGACCAGTCGGGGCTCCGCATCGCCGCGTTCACCAGTCGTGTGACGTAGGCCTCCCCGGTCCGGACCGAGGCGGGGGGGTGTTCGCTGTTCCTCTGGTCGGGGACGACCCAGGACACGTTCGGGAGGGTCCCGGTCCGCGCCGCCCGAAGGAACGAGCTGACCGGCCCGATGTTGCCGAGCTGGCCGTCCTGGTTGACGTCCTCGAACTTCGGGAGCGGGTTCCAGATCCCGGGCGTCCCGGCGGCCTGGTGGCGCGTGAGACAGAACATCTCGTTTCCCGGGCAGTCGGGGGTGCCGCCGTTGCCCACGTAGTACCGCCACGACACCTGGTGCGTGTACAGCAGCCACGTGAGGTCGGTCCACGGGAAGTCGCCGGGAGGCGGCGGGTTGCGCGGCCCCAGGCCGATGTCCGTGTGGCAGGAGAGGGGGTTGGTCGGGCTCGCGCACCGGGCCGACCATCCCGAGACCATCCACAGGTGTGCCGGAAGGCTCCACGACGCCACCGGTTCGAACATGTGGTCCTGGAGCACGTAGTCCCTCGCATAGGCCCAGTAGTTCGGGATCTCGCGAGCCGTGTGGTAGCCCATCACGTCCGGCACCAGCCCGTGGGACGTGAGTCCGGTGCACCGGGGGTCGTCGGGCGGCGCCGTCCTGCAGAACTCCTGCCGGCCGCTGAACGCGCTCGGCACGAACCCGTCCATCCGGCCCTGGTCCACGTCGCGGCGGGAGTCGGAGACGCCGTGCGGGCCCCCGTCGTTCACCACGCTCGTGTCGTGGAACGGACGGACGCAGTGGTGGAGGGCCGGGTCGGGGATGCAGACTGCCGGCCGGCCGTGCCGCATCGGGATGCCGTCGGCCCCGGGGAACGTCCCGAAGTACGAGTCGAAGGACCGGTTCTCCTGCATGATCACGATCACGTGCTGGATCTTGTGGATCCCGCCGGTGAGGGGCTCCGTGGGCGTGGCCCCCGGTGAGAGGTAGACCCAGCCCGTGGCGACCAGGATCGCCAACCCCCCGAGCCCCCCCACTCGTCGCCGCCACGTGCCGAGCGCACTCACCATGATCAGGTTCGACGCGCGAGCGCGGCGGGTTCGTTCACGCGGTTCCCATCCGGGCGTCCTCCCGGCACCGTCCGAGTGTGAGCGGGTCCCGGGACGGGTACAAGGGATTCCGCCGATTCCCGCGTCCCGAGGGGAGGGATTGCTCCGTGACCGCCGACCGGCAGGTACGATCCACCCGCATCCTGGCCCTGCTGTTCTGCGCCGCCGGGGCCGTCGCCATCCTGCTCGGCTGGAACGCCACCGCCTCACGCGCCTCGGCCACCGCCCAGCTGCCCTACCTGCTGTCCGGGGGTGCCGCGGGGATCGGGCTGCTGACCTTCGGCGTCGGGCTGCTGCTGATCGCGCAGCTCCGGGCCGAACGCCGGCGGGTCACGGACGTGCTCGAGCTGATGGGTTCCCCGCTCGTCCAGCGGGCGCGCGCCCCCATGCGACCGGTCCCGGTGCGCGCCGCCAGCGATGGGGGCGTCGCCATCCCGGCCGCGAACGTCACCGACGGCGACGGCGACGGCCACGGCCACGGCGAGGAGCGGACGGGCCTGCCGATGCGGAGCGCGAAGATCGTCGCGCTCGTCCTGGCCGTCGCCGGGTTCGCCATGATCGTGCTGGGCTGGAGCGGCATGACCAACGCCATCACCGCCGACGCCCAGCTCCCGTACATGCTCTCGGGGGGGTTCGGCGGTGTGGCGCTGATCCTGGGCTCCGTCGGGCTGCTCCTGGTGGCCCAGATCCGCGCCGAGCGGCGGAAGCTGACCGACGTCCTCGCCGTCGTGGCGGTGGCGGTGGCGGTGGCGGTGGCCCAGACAACCTCCGCCCGGACGCCCGGTCCGGCCCGCGGCGTCCAGGTCCCGGCCGCCGGGGCCACCGACGGTGGGAGAGCCGTGGTCGCGGGCGCGTCCACGTACCACCGGCCGGACTGCCGGCTGGCCCAGGGGGCTTCGGGCCTCCGGCGGACGAGTGTCGAGGCCGCGAAGGCATCCGGTCTCGCCGCGTGCCCGATGTGCGACCCGGCCGGCGCCGGCGGCACGGCATCCACCGACGCACCGGGCGCCCCTGCTGAGTCCGCCGCCGTCTAGCCGCGTGTTCGTGCGACGATCCCCGCGATGATGATCCCCGGGGATCTGGGTTCGGCCGTGCGCGCGTTCTGGTCGGCCATCGAGGAACGGGACTGGGACGGCGCGAGGTCCCTCCTCGACGACGACTGCGTCACCGAATGGCCCCATTCCCGCGAGCGGTTCGATGGCGGCGACGCCTACGTCGAGATGAACCGCGCGTATCCGGAGGGGTGGCACATCGACGTGCTGCGCGTGGCGGCGGCTGGTGACCTCGTCGCCTCGGAGATCCGCGTGGACCAGGGGGACGATGTGTTCTTCGCCGCGTCGTTCTTCGAGTTCGGACCCTCGGGGAAGGTCGTCCGTCTCCACGAGCTGTGGGTGACCTCGCCGTACGAGGACCCGGAGCCGTGGCGCGCGCCGTGGTCCCGGCGCCTCGACGTCTGAGCTCGTCCCCGAGGGAACAGGTTTCGGAGACGGGTGGTTCGGGAACCCACCCCTCGCCATGCTCCATGGACGAGGGGGACGGGGGGGCGCGGCCCGCCCACAGGTCCCCACCACCGAACCGAGCGCTCCGAGGGCCGTCTCGCCGACCCGCCGGCGGGTCCGTTCGGCGACGCTGATCGGCGCCGTCGTGGCCGTGGCGGTCGCCGGAACGGCCTGCGGCCAGTACCCGAACGTCCGGCACCAGGGGGTCGTCCGGGAACGGGTGGCGTCGGCCACCACTTCGCAGCCGCCGTCGAGCCCGGTCTCCGGCGCGGGCACCGCCCCGGTCGCGGATGGCGCGACCGGTCCGGGCCCTCACCCCATCCGGGGCGGCGGTGGGACGTCGATCGACCTGTCGAGGATCTTCCCGGTGCATCGCCGGGGCGGCTCAGCGACGACCTCCGGGTCCGGGTCGAAGCAGGATCCCGACCCGTCCGGTAGCTCCTCGGGCGGGGCGAAGGGTTCCTCGACCGGCGGCTCGAAGGGGTCCGGGACGGGCTCGACCGCGAACGGTTCGTCGACCGGTGGTCCGAATCCCTCGTCGCGTCCCCACGGCGACGACGGGGCGCACCCCGGGAGGCCCGACATCAAGGGCCACGTCACGCCCGGGCCGCTGCCCACCGGCTCGCTCGACCTCGCGCAGCTGGTCTCGCGGGAGACCGTGCAGGGCGGCAGTACAACTCGACCGTGCTGCCGAAGGGGTTCCCCTTCCTGATCTGCCCGGTCGCGCAGAAGTGGTCGTACTCGGACAGCTACGGCGCACCCCGCTACACGGGCGGCTACCACCCGCACGCCGGCGTCGACATCTTCGCGGACCAGGGAACCCCGATCGTCGCGCCGTTCGACGGCTACGTCGAGCGCGACCCCAACACGCTCGGCGGCAACGCGGTCAAGGTGGAGGGCGCCCAGGGCTACGTCTACATGGCCCATCTCGTCTCCTACGGGATCACCGACCAGAACGTGAGGCGGGCACGGTGGTGGGGTTCGTCGGGAACACGGGGGACGCGCAGGGCACGTCGTTCCACGACCACTTCGAGTGGCACCCGAACGTCGTCGCGCCGTACGACCGGCAGATCGCCGGGACGAACGGTGCCGTCGACCCCTTCCCGTATCTGCAGGTCGTCTGCCCGCCCGACTGACCCCGGCCGATCGGCCCCCCGGCACGGACCCGCTGCTACAGTCGCCGGACGTGACGACGACACGGGAACGGTCCCGGGTTCGCCTCCCCGAACGACCACCCCGGACCCGGCCGACGCTCTCCGCCGACCTCGCCGTGGTGGGCATGCTCGTCGCCGTGGCGCTGCTCGTGGCGGTGGCGGCGATGAAGCCCTCGCCCATCTCCCCGCCGCTTCTCAAGGGCGCCGGATCGGGCAAGGGGCTCGGCTCCCTGGCGGGGACGCTGGGCCTCCAGGGCTGGACCGGGACCCACCGGGCGGACCTCTCGATCGTGGTCATGTTCGTGTTCGCAGGAGCGTTCGTGTTCGGGCTGCGGGAGGCCTGGCTCGGGCGGTTGTCGACCCGCAAGGTGCTGTGGTTCGGGGTCGCGTTCGTGGTGGTGGCGACCGTGTTGCCGCTGCTCGAGTCGCGCGACGTGTACTCCTACGCCCTGTACGGGCGGATCGCCGCCGTGTACCACCAGAACCCGTATGTCGCGACCCCCCGGGACTTCCCGCACGACGCCCTGAGCCCGTTCGTCGGGCCGGTCTGGCGTGACACGCCCGCCGTGTACGGGCCCGCGTTCACGATGCTCTCCGGTCAGCTGGCGCGGATGATCTCCAGCCCGGTGGAGCTGGTGTGGGCGTTCAAGCTCATCGGGGGCGCGGCCGCGATCGGAACGCTGGTGCTGATCGCATGGATCGCCCGGAGGGTGGCGCCGGGCCGGGCGGCGTTCGCCGTCGCGCTGTTCGGCTGGAACCCGGTCGTGGTCGCGTACGCGGTGGGCGGGGGGCACAACGACCTGCTGGTGGCGCTGTGCGTCGCCGGCGCGCTCGCCGTGCTGATCAAGGGCGGGGTGTTCGAACGGATCCGGGCGCCGGACGTGCTGGCGCCCGGAGGCTGGCCCCGGCACGAGCTGGTGGCCGTCGGGCTGCTGACGCTGGGGACCCTGGTGAAGGCCAGCGCGGGGCCGGCGCTGGCGCTCGCCCTCGTGGCCAGCATCGCCGCCCGGCGGCGGGGCAGCCGGCTGCGGCTGGTGGCGCTCGAGGGCGCCGTCATCCTCGGGCTGGCGGTGGTGTTCGGCGCGCCGTTCTGGCAGACCAGGAACCCCACCCTCGGTTTGGCGGATCTGGCGACGCATCGCGGGTGGGTGACGGCCACACGGTTGCTGCTCGCCACGCTGGGCGGCTTCGCGGAGAACCTGTGGGGAACCGGAGGCCGAACCGCCGTCGAGGCCGGGATCCGGGTCTCGGTCACGCTGGCGGCCGTCGCGGCGCTGGTGCTGATCGCGGTCGCCACGGTGCGTCGCACCCGCGGCGCCGTGGGTCCGCGGTGGACCGCGCCGGCCGAGGGGGCGGCCTGGGCGTGGGCCCTGGTGGTGTTCGTCCTCGCCGCGCCGGTCCTGCTGCCCTGGTACGTGGCCTGGGCGCTGCCCGTCGCGTGGGTCCTGCCGAGGACCGGCCGCGCGGTGGTGATCGCGCTGTCGTGCCTGCTCGCCGTGACCCATTCGATCGCGAACCCCGTGCTGACCTCACGTCAGTACGGGTTCGTCCTGCTGATCGGGCACGACGTGGTCGGGCCGATCATGCTGCTCGCGCTGGTGTGGGCGATCGTGACCGCGGTCCGGCTGGCCCGGGGGCGCCTACCGCTGGAGGACCCGGCGCTCGGCGGGGAGGTCGTTGGCCGCTCCGCGGGCGCCCCCGCGGAGCGCGAGCGCGTAGCCGCCGGCGCCGACGGCGACTGACACCAGCAGCGGCGCCGGGCCGCTCAGGCGGACGCCGAGGCGGTCGACCGCGATTCCCGCGAGCGACAGCATCGCGATCCCCGTAGCCAGGCACAGGCCGAGGGCGCCGCCGCCCCGGGTCACCAGCGCACGGGTCCAGCCGAACCCGACGAAGCCGATCAGCGCCAGGGACTCGAGGGCGGCCACCGCGATCCGCCAGACCGGCGCCGGCGCGAGCGGCGCGGCCGCCGCCGCGGTGCGCGTGGGGCCCCGGACGACCACCACCCTCGGCCCGGCCGCCCGGCCGATGGCCCGCGCGGCCGCGAATCCGGGTTGGTTCATCGGGCGGAGCACGATCGCGACCGGCCGGACGTTCGAACCGGCGAGCGCGCGGCGGAGGTCCGCGAGGTACCGCTCGGAGAGGCGGTCGCGGAGCACGTCTCCCGTCCGGGCCGCGCGGCCGGCGAGGTAGTCTCCCACCGTGCCCACGAACAGGTGCACGTCGCGGATCCGGTCGGGCGGCACGGCGCTCCGCAGCTCGTTCGCCCACCGGGGGACGTCGAGCCCGGCGTGGCCGCCCTCGTCCACGACGAACACCACCGGCGTCCCCGGGGGGAGGGCCGCGACGACCCCCGCGGCCCCCGCGGCCGCGGCCATGTCGTCGTCGCGGAAGAACTGCGCGGCGTGCCGCCAGGCCAGCACGGATCCGGCCGCGACGGCCGCGACCGCGGCGCCGGCGACGACCCGCCTCCACGTGCGACGCGAACCGGCCGCCCACAGCCAGGCGACCCCGAGGGCCGCCAGCACCGGCACCGCGAAGGCGAAGGACAGGAACCGCTCGGCTGGAAGCAGTCCCGTGATTAGGGCCGCGACCACGCCGAGAGCGGTCAGGGCGCTCCAGGCCAGGAGCGTCGTCAGGGCGAATCGTGGGGAGTCCTCGTCGTCGTCGTTCCACCGTGCGACCGCGCCGACCGCGGCCAGCGGGACGTACAGCGGCAGGAGATAGCGGACCCAGTTCCCCGCGAATCGGGACCGGTACAGCGCGTGCAGCCGGGCGGTGAGACCGGCCCGGCGGAGGAACGCGTCCTTCGAGGTGTCTGCGCCGGGGATCGGACCCGCGCCCCAGGCGAACAGCGTGAGGAACCCGACCCCGGCGATCCCCGCGCCGCCAGCGAGGGCTCGGAGCGCCGCGCGCCCATGGGGGCCGGGGACCGGCGACCGGCGCGCGCGGCGTCCGGACCACGCGTCCCACCCGACCGCCGTGAGCAGGACCCCGGCGCCCAGGGCCGCGAAGGCGAGGTGGCAGAGCGCCGCCCCGCCGACCAGGATCGCCCCGGCAACCGGTCGCCGCCGGACGACGGCGGCGAGCGCGGCGACGAACAGGGCGGCCGCCGCCAGGCTGGCCAGGTAGCCGTTCGCCAGGTTGGCCGAGTACCAGCCGGCGAACAGCCCCGCGACCACCGCGGCCCGGTTGGACCATGTCGCGCACGCCACCAGGCCGGCCGCCGCCAGGCCGACCGCGACCGGGAGCACCACGCCGGCCGCGGCGACGGCCTCGGTGGTGGACAGGTTCAGCGTCCCTCCCACGACGAGCGCCAGCGCGGGGACCCCCGGCCGGGACCCGACCGCGGAGAGGCCGTCGTGGCCGGCCAGCCGGGCCCACCACGTGTACACGGGAGCGTCGGCCCCCATCGCGAAGTGGTACCCGCGGATGACCGACGGCGCGAGGAAGAAGGCCGCGAGGATCAGGGCGACGCCGACGAGCCAGACGGCCGATGGCGAGTCCCGCTCGCCGGTCCCGGACACGGCCGAATGCTACGCGCCGCCAGCACGCTCGCGAGGCCCCCGGTCGGTTGACCACCATCCCGCCGCTTGCGCATCCTGAACGTCATGACCACGGCGCGGCTCGAGGATCGGTCGTTCGCCGGCCCGCCGGCACGGGTCGATCGCCGCGACCTCCTGCTCGCGGCCGGGGTCGCCGCGCTCTGCACCGGCCTGCTGTGGTTCCGGACGGACCACCTGACGCCGGGGACCCCGTACTTCGCGCTGCCCTGGGACCACCACATGTACATCGCGATGGCGGTGCAGGGGCCGTTCGGGTTCCACATCGCGCCGTACGGCTGGCGCGTGCTCGCGCCGGCGCTCGTGTGGGTTATGCCGTTCTCCGCGCAGCTCGGGTTCCAGCTGGTGTCGATCGCCACCGTCTGGGCCACCGGCGTCGCCGTGTGGGTGCTGCTTCGGCGGCTGGGGTTCGCCGCTCCGATCGCCGTCGCGGGGCTGCTGCTGTACTTCGCGGTCGGGTACGCCACCAAGTGGACGCTGTTCGACTTCTGGCTGACCGATCCGCTGGCGTTCCTGCTGGCGACGTGCGCCGTGCTGCTCGCGCTGTCGGGGCGCGACGTGGGGTTCGCCGTGTGCCTCGCGCTGGGGGCCATGGCGAAGGAGAGCGTGATCTTCGTGGCGCCGCTCGCGTACACGCTGCGGGCGGCGCGCCCGTGGGACCGGTCGCTCGCGGTGCGGACGATCGGCGCGACGCTGCCCGCGGTCGCGGTCCTGGTGGCGCTCCACGTCGGGATCCCGGCACGGAACGCCGACCCCGCGTACGTCGCGCGGTTCCCGGCGGCCATCCGCGACAACGTGATCCCGCACTACACGTACGGATCGGTCCTGCACCACATCGTGGGGAAGCGGCTGCACCACCTCGGGAGCACGCTGGTCCGAACGGTATCGGCGTTCGGGCTGGTCGTTCCCCTCCTGGCCGTCGTGGGGCTGCGAAGCCCGCGGGCACGGTCGTTCGCCCTCCGGTCGGTGCCGTTCCTGGTGCTGGTGCTCACGCAGCTGCTGTTCGCGTACAACACCGAACGGCTGCTGGTGCTGGGGCTGGTCGCCGTCGTGCCGATGGCGACGTGGGGGCTGGAGCAGCTGATGGAGCTGCGCGGCGCCGGCCCCGCGGCGTACGTGGTGCTCGCCGCGACGGTGTTCGCCGTTCAGCTCGTCGGCGTGCACGAATGGGAACCGAACCCCCTGATCCAGCTGGGGATCCTGGCCGCGTTCGTGCCCTTCGTGGGGCCATGGCGGTTCGGGAGTCGGCGGCGGGCCACCGTGGGCGCCCCCACTCCGGCCGCCTGACCACCGGTCCTGCGTCGGGGCGCGGCACCGATAGAATCGGCGTTCGGTGTCCTCCGTCGACCATCTCGTCGACCCCTCGCTCGCCCACGACGTGCTGCGGGCGGCGCTCGCGCGGGGTGGCTCGTTCGCCGAGCTGTTCGTCGAGGAACGAAGCTCGCTCGGCGTCCGGTTGGACGACGGCCGGATCGAGGAGCTCGACAGCGGCCTCGACCGCGGGGCCGGGGTCCGCGTCGTCCAGGGGACCTCGACCGGGTACGCGTTCTCCAACCGTCTGGACCGCGATTCGCTGCTGGAGGTCGCCGCCGCCGCGTCGGCGTCGGTCCGCGGCGACGAACGGGGCCTGGTGGTCGACCTCACGGACCGGGAGCCCGGCGTGGTGCACGCCGCCGAGCGCGCGGCATCGGGCGTCCCGTCCGAGGACAAGGTCGGCTGGCTCCGTGATGCGGACGAGGCCGCGCGGTCGTTCGACCCCGCGGTGACCCAGGTGGTGGCCGGGTACGGCGACTCGGTCCAGCGGGTGATGATCGCCGCGTCGGACGGACGGCTCGTCCGCGAGGACCGGCCCCGCATCCGGCTCGTCGTGCAGGTGGTCGCCGCCCGCGATGGCGCCCTCCAGATCGGGTTCCACGGTCCGGCCCTGGTCGCAGGCACCGAGTACATCGACCGCTTCCCCCCGGCGGACACGGCCCGGGAGGCCGCCAGGCAGGCGGTCGCGATGCTCGACGGCGTCCCCGCGCCGGCGGGGGAGATGCCGGTGGTGATGGGGCCGGGGGGCGGCGGGGTGCTGTTCCACGAGGCGTGTGGCCACGGACTCGAGGCCGACCTGATCCAGAAGGAGTCGTCGATCTACCGCGGGCGCGTCGGCGAGCTGCTGGCGACCCCCCTGCTGAACGGCGTCGACGATGCCACCGTGCCCAACGCGTGGGGCTCGTTCTCGTTCGACGACGAGGGATGGCCGAGCCAGCGCACGACCCTGTTCACCGAGGGCGTCCTGCAGGGCTACCTGTACGACCGGATCCGGGCGGAGCACGACGGCGTCCCCTCGTCCGGGAACGGCCGGCGGCAGTCGTACGCGCACCTCCCGATCCCCCGGATGACCAATACGTACATCCTCCCCGGCGGCGCCACGCCGGACCAGGTCGTGGCGGACACGCCGAACGGGTTCTACGCGCGCCGCCTCGGCGGCGGCCAGGTGAACCCGGCGACCGGCGACTTCGTGTTCGGGGTCACCGAGGGGTACCTGATCGAGCACGGCGAGGTCACGTCGCCGGTGCGGGGCGCCAACCTCGTCGGCAACGGCACGGGCATCCTCCAGGGGATCGACGTGCTGGCGGACGACTTCGAGGTGTTCTACGGGATCTGCGGGAAGGAGGGGCAGGGCGTCCCCGTCGGGAACGGGAGCCCGACGCTCCGCATCTCGCGCATGACGGTCGGGGGGACGGCGTGACCGTGGACCTCTCGGACCTGACGGCGGCGGCGCTCCGCGTCGCGAAGGGCGGCGAGGACGTCGAGGCGTTCGTCCAGGAGTCGCGGCGGACCGAGGTCCGGGCCCGGGCCGGCGACGTCGAGTCGGTGACGTTCGCCGAGAGCCGGGGCGTCGGGGTCCGTCTGATCACCGGGGGGCGCATGGGCTACGCGTGGGCGGCCGATCCCACCGTGGCCGAGGTGGCGGCGACCGTCGCCAGGGCCCGCGAGAACGCGGCGCTCTCCACGGAGGACGAGCACAACGTGCTGCCGGCGCCGCAGCGCCCGGAGCGGCTCCCGGGGCTGTTCCACCAGGAGCTCGTGGACACCGCCACGGAGCGCAAGGTGGAGCTGGCTCTCGGCCTGGACGTCGCGGCCGCCCGGTCGGATCCGAGGGTCCGCAAGGTCGACCACGTGTCCTACGGCGACTCGATCTCGCGGATCGCGATCGCCTCGACCCGCGGGATCCAGGGCGAGTACGGCCGTACCGACTGCTGGTGCTCCGCCTCGACGCTCGCCGAGGAGGGGGGCGAGACGCAGACGGGGTTCGCATTCCGGCTTGGGCGCGACCCGGGCGAGCTCGACTGGATGGCCTGCGCGGAGGAGGCGGCCACGCGCGCGGCCCGGCTGCTCGGCGCGACGAAGCCGGCCTCCGGGCCGTTCCGCGTCGTGCTCGATCCGGCCGCGGCGGTGGCGTTCCTCGGCGTGCTGGCGGTCGCACTGTCCGCGGAGTCGGTCCAGAAGGGCCGGTCGCTGTTCGCGTCGCTGGCCGGCGAGGTGGTGGCGTCGGATCCCGTGAACCTCGTGGACGACGGTCGGCTGCTCGACGGTCCCGGTGCCGCGCCCGTCGACGACGAGGGCGTGCCCACGATGCGGACGCCGTTGATCGACCGCGGGCGGCTGACCGGGTTCCTGCACAACGCGCACACGGCGCACCGCGGGCGGACGCTCTCGACGGGGAACGCCGGCCGGGCCGGGTTCCGGACACCGCCGGGCGTCTCCACCACCAACCTGTTCCTGGCCGCGGGAACGGAGCCGCCCGAGGCGCTCCTTCGGCAGGCGAACCACGGCGTGTACATCCAGGAGGTCTCCGGCGTCCATTCGGGGGCGAACCCCATCACCGGCGAGTTCTCCGTGGGGGCGACGGGGCTCCGCATCACCGGGGGCTCGTTGGGCGAGCCGCTGCGGGAGATGACCGTGGCGAGCACGTTGCGCGACGTCCTCGAGCGCGTCGTGGCCGTGGGCAACGACCTGCGGTTCTTCGGCTCGACGGGCTCGCCGACCGTGCTGGTGAGCGAGATGACGATCGGGGGAACGTGAGCGAGCTGCCGGGCGAGGACGGCTTCCCCGGCCTGGCCGTCGAGTACCTCCTGCTGTGCGACGCTGCGCAGGTGGTCGGGGCCAAGCTCTACGTGATGGGTGGCGGCTGGGATCGCGTGCAGCTGTCGCAGTACCCGGCCACGCTGCCGGTCGCCATCGCCGCCGGGGTCCGGGTCGAGTGGACCGAGACGAATCGCCGTCACAAGCTGACCATCCGGGGCCTGTCCGCGGACGCCGACCAGGAGCTGTTCAAGGCGGAGGGCGAGTTCGAGGTGGGCCGGCCGCCGGGCACGCCGCACGGCATGAGCCAGCTGTTCCAGGTGGCGATGAACGTCCCGCTGCAGATCCCCGAACCGGGCTCCTACACCGTCGAGGCCTCGGTCGACGAGGGCGCCGCGATCCACTCGCTGCCCTTCCTCGCGGTCGCCGCGCAGGTCTGACGCAGTTCAGGCGGCGGCGTCTGGGCCGTCGATCAGCACCGAGATCGCGGCGAACGCCCTCGCGTACGCGAGGCTCTCGGCCTCGCTCGGCGTCGCCAGGACCACGAGCGTTCCGAGGTCCGAGCCACCCGTGTCGGCGACCCCGACCCCGACCCCGGCGTCGGCGGAGCTCATCACCAGCAGCACCTCGAGCGCCGAGGCCACCGTCTCGACGTGGTGCCGCCCGGAGGTGAACGTCGCCAGCAGGTCCACGCGGTCGCCCGGATGCACCGACCCGGCGGGGAGCTCGACGGGGACGGACACCGCCCGGAACCCTTCGGGAACGAGTGCGGCGATCGGCCCGGCCCTCGCGGGCGCCAGGCGCGTCACCGTCAGTGGTTCTCCCTCGGCGAGCCCGGCGAGCAGGACGCGACCATCCGCCGACGACGGGTTCGACATCGCCCCGGGCGGTTCGAGCCTCGCTGGCACCGTGACCCGCCGGAGCATGTCCTCGGTCAGGCGCGTCCCTCTCGCCAGGTCGCGCGAGGCGACCAGCACCGGAACCGGCCGTCCCAGGGCCGGCGCCAGGGCCTGCACCCGTTGGATGTACCCGTGGACCAGCAGGAACGCCGCCAACCCCAACGCGATCGCGAGCGCCGCCCAGACCTTCGATGCGGGTGACCACTTCCTCCCCATCCCACCCTCCTTCGTCGAGCGCACGCAGCAGCGAGCACCGAGTCGTTCGGGGGAGGAGGTGACGCGACGCTAGCGCGTTCCTGAGGGGCTGTCAGTGAGCGGGGTCACACCTGTTCCGCGGCGAGCGAGCTACTCGCGGTGGCGGTCCTTCTTCGACTCGAGCGGGAGCGAGCGCCACCGGAACTCCTCGAGCTCCTCGCGCCCGACGATCATCGCGGTCGCCTCCTGGATGCGATCGGCCAGCTGGCCCGGATCGTCGCGGGTCTTGAACCGGAGCTCGACGGTGATGAGCTGCAGCTCATCCATGCAACGACCCTACGGCTCGAACCGCGCCCCGGCCAGGGCGGTCGCGCACGGGCAGTCGCGTTCGGCGGGCAGCGCGGGGATCGTCGCGAACAACAGGTCGCGCAACCGCGCGTTGTTCTCGTCGAACACCCGGATGACCTCCTCGTGGGTCACCGGCGGCGTGTCACCGACACCCACGTCGTAGTCGGTGACGAGCGAGATGTTCGCGAAACACATCTCCAGCTCGCGGGCGAGCGGCGCCTCCGGGTACTGGGTCATGTTGATGACGTCCCAGCCCTGCCGCTGGAACCACGCCGACTCCGCCCGGGTCGAGAACCGCGGCCCCTGGATCACCACGACCGTTCCCGTCTCGTGGAGCGGGATTCCGAGCTCGGCGCCCGTCGAGATCAGCGAAGATCGCATCGTGGGGCAGTACGGGTCCGCGAACGATATGTGCGTGGTCTCCGGCCCGTCGTAGAACGTGTCGGCCCGGCTGCGGGTCCGGTCCACGAGCTGGTCGCACACGACGAACGACCCCGGCCGCACTCCAGCTGCAGTGACCCGACCGCGCAGTGGCGCGAACAGCCGCTCGACGCCGAGCTCCTTCATCGCCCAGACGTTGGCCCGGTAGGGGACCATGTGCGGCGGGAACTGGTGCTTGCGCCCGTGCCGCGGGAGGAAGGCCACCTGAACGCCGCCCACGTCGCCGATCGTGATGGGCGCGGACGTCTCGCCGTACGGCGTTTCCACGGTCACCTCGTCGACGGCGTCGACGAACGAGTAGAACCCCGACCCCCCGAACACCCCGACGGTTGCGGTGCTCAGGACGACCCCTTCGACGACTTGGCGGGCTGCTTCGACCCACCGGACCCCGACGACGACGAATCCGACGTCGACGACCCGGACGACGACGTCGACGACCCGGACGACCCAGAGCCGCCTCCGTCCGACGACTTCGCCGGGGTCTTCCTCGACTCCGATGACGACCCGCCTTCGCCCTTCGACGACTTCGACCGGCTGTCGGTCTTGTAGAACCCCGACCCCCGGAACAGGATCCCGGCCGGATGGAACACCTTGCGGAGCTGCCCACCGCAGTTGGGGCACACGGACAACGGCTCGTCAGTGAAGGACTGGTAGACCTCCACGTGCTCGCCGCACTGCAGACACGCGTACTCGTAGGTGGGCATCGTGATTCATTCTACGCGAGCCCCCTCGCTGCTCCGGGTCGATTCGCGCCGCCCACGGATCACGTGCGGCGGGGCGGCGCGCACCGGATCACGCGGGTCTCGGTGACCACGAGGTCGACGCGTTCGTCCCACGCCGCCATCGGGACCCGGTCGACGACCTGCAGGCCGAACCCGATCGCGATCCTCGGCGCCTCCCGGGGGGTCCGCCGCAGGTAGCGATCGAAGTACGCCCCGCCGTATCCGGTCCGCCCGCCGGCCGGGTCGAACGCCAGCCCCGGCACGAGGACCGCGTCGACCGCCGCCGGGTCCACGGGGGTGCGGTCGGCGGGCTCCAGCGCCCCGTAGGACGTCGCCACCGTCGCGCCGCCGGCGGGGGCCGCCTCCATCCGCCCGTCCACGAGGAACGGCACCAGCACGCTCTTCCCCTCGCGGGCCAGGCGATCGAGGATCGCCGCCGTCGGGATCTCCGACCCGAAGGAGGCGAACCCCAGCACGGTCCCGGCCCGGACCAGTTCGGCGAGGCCGAACAGCGCCGCCTCGACCGCCGCGGCGGCCGCGGCTCGTTCCTCGGGGGAGAGCATGGCCCGCGCCGCCCGCATCCGGGTCCGCAGCGCTGCCTTCTCATCCGCGACGTCGGTTCCGGAGGTGCCCATCGGCCGGGCATCGTACGCGGCCGCCCACCACCGGCGGAGCGGAGGATCGGGCTCGACCGGTAGGCTGCCGTCGTTCCGCTACGGCAGGAGGCGTCCGCGGCCGATGAAGGTGCCATGAAGGTCAGCAAGGCGGTGATCCCGGCGGCCGGGCTGGGGACACGGTTCCTCCCGGCGACGAAGGCCCAGCCCAAGGAGATGCTCCCCGTCCTGGACAAGCCGGCCATCCAGTACGTGGTCGAGGAGGCGGTCCGGGCGGGCATCCACGACGTCCTGGTCGTCACCGGCCGGGGCAAGCGGACGATCGAGGACCACTTCGACCGGGCGTTCGAGCTCGAGTACTACCTGCACCAGAAGGGCAAGCACGACCTTCTCGAGGAGCTCCGTACGGTCGGGGAGGGGGCGGCGATCCACTACATCCGGCAGCGCGATCCGCTGGGCCTGGGCAACGCCGTCGCCGTCGCCGAGCCGCACGTCGGCGGCCAGCCGTTCGCGGTCCTCCTGGGCGACGACATCATGGCCGAGTCGAACCCACTGCTGCAGCAGATGCTCCGGGTCCACGAACGCTACGGCCGCAGCGTCATCGCGGTGCAGGAGGTCCCCCGGAACGACATCTCCCTGTACGGGTGCATCCAGCCGGAGTACGTGGAGGAGAACCTCGCCCGCATCGTGTCGATCGTGGAGAAGCCCGACCCGGCCGACGCGCCTTCGAACCTCGCAGCGATCGGCCGCTACGTGCTGACGCCGGAGATCTTCGACGCGCTCCGGGAGATCGAACCCGGCGTGGGCGGCGAGGTCCAGCTGACCGACGCGCTGAACCGTCTGGCGCAGGAACAGGCCGTATACGCGTTCACGTTCGAGGGCGGGCGCTACGACATCGGGAACAAGCTCGACTACCTCAAGGCGACCGTCGAGCTCGCCGTCGACCGCGAGGACGTCGGCAAGGAGTTCAGCGAGTTCCTCGCCGACTTCGTCCAGCGCCGCAAGCTGCTCTAGGACCTCGCGTCCGCGGCGAAGTGCTCGACGAGCCTCCGGGCGTAGTCGTCCTCCCAGCGGCCCCCGGTCTGATTCGCGGTGAAGTCCTTGTCGCACTGCACGAGCAGCCAGACGAGCTCGCTCCGGACCGGCGTCGTGCCGAGCAGCTCGGGCAGCTCGGAGTGGTCGATCAGCCAACCGGCGTACCAGCTCGCCCAGTCCGGGTCGTCGCCGTCCACGATGCGATAGACCACGTGGTGGGTCTCGCCCGCCTCGTGCAACAGCTCCGCGATCTTCGACTCGTCCATCCCCGCACCTCCCGAATGATTCGTTCCGGAACCGTCGGCGCGGGGCCGCCGACCGTTACGCGAAACCACCGACCGTCCCCCAAACACCACCCGATACACTGCCGGACATGTCCCAGTCCGCCGCCGGCTCCCATCATGACCACGATCACGGGCCCGTCACCGGCCTCATCTCGGTCGAGGAGGCCCGGGAACGAATCCTCTCCGCCATCCAGCCCCTCGCCCCGATCGAGCTTCCGCTGCAGGAGGCGATCGGGTGCGTCGTCTCGACGGACACCGTGGCCGAGGGCCACCTCCCCGAGTTCTCGTCCTCGGCCATGGACGGGTACGCGGTCCGTTCGCACGACGTCGCCGGCGCGTCCGAGGACGAACCCGTCACGCTGCACGTGGTCGGCCTGGCGCGGATCGGCCGCCGCCCCGACGCCACGGTCGGCGGCGGGGAGGCCGTTCGCATCGACACGGGGGCGCCCGTTCCGGCCGGGGCCGACTGCGTGGTCCCCATCGAGTACACGGAGGCCGCCGGCGACCGGGTTCGGGTCCGCCAGCCGTTCGCCGATGGGCGCAACGTCCGCCCGGCCGGCGAGGACGTCAAGGCCGGCCAGGTGCTGGTGCCGGCCGGGCGGAAGCTCTCGAGCGCCGAGCTGGGGCTGCTCGCGCTCTCCGGCCACTCCCAGGTGGCGGCCCACCCCCGCCCCCGCGTGATCGTGCTGTCGACCGGCGACGAGCTGGTCGAACCGTGGCAGCAGCCGGAGTTCGGTCAGGTTCGCGACTCCAACGCCTTCACGATCTTCGGCGGGCTGCGGGACGCCGGCGCCGTTCCCTACCTGGCCGGGATCGTCCGCGACGACCCCGAGGCGCTCAAGGAGACGATCCTGTCCCATCTCGTGCAGGCCGACGCGTACATCTCCTCGGGTGGGGTCTCGGTGGGGGAGCGCGACGTCGTGAAGCGGGCCTTCTTCCGGCGGGGCGAGGTCGACTTCTTCCGGGTGGCCATGCAGCCCGGGATGCCGCAGGCGTTCGGCACGATCGAGGGCAAGCCCTACTTCGGGCTGCCCGGGAACCCCGTGTCGGTGTTCGTCTCGTTCGAGGTGTTCGTCCGGCCGGCGATCATGAAGCTACTGGGGCGCAAGGATCTCCTGCGTCCAGAGATCAGCGCGCGCCTCTCGACCGACATCTCCGGCCCGAAGGACCGCCTGCAGTTCGCGCGGGTGCTGGTGAAGCGGGGCCGGGACGGATGGGTCGCGGAGTCGACCGGCGGTTCGTCGTCGAACCTCGTCTCCACGGTGGCCAGGGCGAACGGGCTGGCCATGATCCCGGCCGGCGTGGACACGGCGCCGGCGGGCTCCGAGGTCCGGGTCATGGTGTTCCGATCGATGGAGGCGTAGTTGGCCGCCGACCGCGCTCCGGACGAGGCCGCGCGCATCGTCGAGGTCGGGGCCAAGGAGATCACCGAACGCGTCGCGGTGGCCGAGGCCTGGCTCCGGACGACTCCCGATGCCGTTGGACGCCTCCGGGAGGGAACCCGCAAGGGCCACCCGCTCGAGGCGGCGCGCATCGCCGGCATCATGGGCGTGAAGCGAACCCCCGACCTGCTGCCGTTCTGCCATCCGATCGCGGTGACGGGGGCGGAGGTCCTGGTCGAGCCCGACGCGGACGGCGGGGCCGTTCGGGTGCAGGCCACCGTGAAGGCCCGCGATCGGACGGGGGTCGAGATGGAGGCCCTGACCGCGGCGTCCGTCGCGGCGCTCTCCCTGTACGACACGGCCAAGGAGTTCGACCGGTCGGCCTCGATCGACGGCGTCCGCCTGCTGTCGAAGTCCGGCGGCAAGAGCGGCGACTACCGGGCCGGCTGACAGGCCGGGACGCCCGTTCGCCGGCTGTTCGGAAAAATTTCACGGATGTGATTTTCCGCCCCCATATGTTGTGTTACCGTCCCTTCCCAGCCCACATCTTGTGGCCGAATCCGGGGCTCGGCCGACAGGGGGCCTGGGATGGATTGGCTGTTGACCGGCAGTGTGGTCATCATTCTGGCTGCGTACGCGCTTCCCCCTCGCTTGGCTCGTGGTCGCGCGCGTTCGAGCATCGAGGAGTTCAACTACCACATGGGAATCCTGGAGCAGACGGAGAAGGCCGGCGGCCGGTGGATCGTCGCCCCCCGCAAGGGCGAGGCCTTCGTCGGCCGCCGTGAACGCGCCCGGGCCCGGGCACGGGCCCGCCGGCGCCGGGTGTTCACCGTCCTGCTCGAGGCCCTCGCGCTGACGCTGCTGATCGGGATGTTCCCGCCGCTGCGGGGCATGTGGTACCTGAGCAGTGCCGTGGGCATGATGCTCGGCGTCTACGTGCTCATGCTGATCAGCGTGAAGCGGCAGGAGGAGGCCCGGCCGCTCCCGGTCCGGGACGAGCCGTACGGGCTGGACGTGCCGCTCGGGCCCGCGGCGCCCAGTCCCGACCGGCCGATGGGGTGGCTCCGGACGTCGGACATCGTTCACGTCCGCCTCCGGGACCCGGCGGACCTCGAAGCCGCCGGCGTCTGACGCCCGCCCCGTTCCGGCTACCATCGCGGCCGTGGATCTGGACGCGCTGGGCCAGCGGTTCCGTGAGGAGTTCGACGCGAAGATGGTCGCGCGGGAGCGCGCCCTGGCGGCCTCCCGGAAGGCCATCCGGAGCAGCGCGAACTCCATCCGCGCCCTCCACCGCGGCGATCGGGAGCGTGCGTCCGGCCTGATGGAGGAGGCTCGTGCGGCGGTCGCCGACGGGGTGGCGGCCGTGGTGGACCATCCGGACGTCGCGCAGGCCGGCTTCCTGCAGGACGCCATGAAGGAGTACACCGAGGCCCGGTTCACGGAGCTGATCATCGACGGCGCTGCCGACGTGCCGACCCCGTCCGACCTCGGCGTCGAGTTGGCGCCCTACCTCAACGGCATGTCCGAGGCGGTGGGCGAGGCGAGGAGGGAGATCCTCGACCTCCTGCGTTCGGGCGACGTCGCGGAGAGTGAGCGGATGCTCGGCGCGATGGAGGAGATCTACGGCCTGCTCGCGACGATGGACTACCCGGACGCCATGACCGGGAACCTCCGCCGGTCCACCGACGTGGCCCGTTCGATCATGGAGAAGACCCGCGGCGACCTGTCGCTGTCCCTCGTGCAGCGGAACCTGATCGACGCGCTCGACCGCCACGCGAAGGCGGTGCTGGGCCGGCAGGCGTCAGACGACCCGGAGCCGGCGTAGGAACTCGTCCGCGAGCTCGCGGTCGCCCTCGACCGTGAGGACGTCGTCGTTCTCCAGCTCCGCGAACGTGCCCCGGCCAGTGGCCACCATGACGAACCGGGGCGCCGGCGCGGTCACGGTCGCGTTGGGCCGCGAGGCGTCCTTCGCGTCGACGAACTCGCCCTCGCCGGTCCCGAGGTCCCCCGTCCAGGGCTGGAGTGGCACGCCCGTGAGGTCGATCGTGATCGAGCCGGTCCGGCCGTTCAGCTCCGGCAGCACCGACGTGCCGGCCGCCGCCAGCACGAACCCCGCGGGGACGGTGACGTCCGCCGTCTCGAGCGACATGCCGAGCCCCAGCCGGACGTCCTGCCGGTGCACCCACTCGTCGAACGGCCGGCTCCAGGCGAACATCCCCGCCGGGCCCCTGCCCCACATCGTCGGAACCCGCACGCCGAACGCCTTCGCGGGGGCGGTCTTCACCGCCCGGAGCAGCCGCCGGCCCCACTGGTCGAGCGCCAGCAGCAGCTCGGCGATCGGCCGGTCCGCGTAGCTCCCGACGACCTTGTCGTTCCAGCGTTCGAGCTTCTCGGACGAGGTGAGGATCTTCGGGAAGATCGAACCGGTCACCGACGCCCTGTCCGTGGTGATGAGGTGCGCGGCGACCTCGCGGACCCGCCAGCCGGGCAGCACCTCGACGTCCCACTGGGACGGTTCGATGGCGCGGAGCAGTCCGAGCGTCCGCCCGCGCTCGGCGCGGGTGGCCCGGACGATCTCTGCCTTCGTGATCGCGAGCTTCACGACCACGGCAGGATACGTCCGCCGCTCCGAAGCCGGTCGCCGGAGGTGCCTCTGCTACGCTAGCCGACCCTTGGGGGTGTAGCTCAGCCCGGTAGAGCGCTGCCTTCGCACGGCAGAGGTCAGGGGTTCAAATCCCCTCACCTCCACTGCTTGGCTTGCTGAAGCCATTTCTCGGCTAGATGTGGTTCCTTGCAGATCCAACCTCCGCATGCGTTTTGTTCGAGTGCCCTTTGATGGTGTGAAGTACGCGGCCGTGCTAGAAGCCAGGAGCGATGGTCGGGAAGAGGCGAGTCTGGTCATGGTTCTCTGCGGCCGGCTTGGTCGCCGTCGCCGCGGCCGCATGCGGGACGCAACCTAGTGCCGACGGTGTTTCGCCTCAGCCCGCGACTCCTCGCCCGTCGGTGATCATCACGCAGGGTCCCCCCGGCGACGTGCCGTTCGATCCGAACAACCCGATCGTCGGGGGGATCGAGCTGGATCGGCCGGAGTCGCCGGAGCTTCCCTTCTCGCCCCACGTCCCCGACTCCATCGGGCGTCCGCTCAAGATCCAGATGACGCCGCCCAAGATGGTGCCCAGGTCCCACATGGAGCTCGACCTGGTGTACGCGGACTCGGACTTCGGACAGTTCGTCCTCGCCGAGCAGCTCACCAACGGAACAGCGGCGATCAATGAGTTCAAGTCGTTCGCGAATGAGCGGCCCGGGTGTTTCTCGCTTCCGCCGGACGAGGAAGGCCCCAGGGTCGAGTGCCACCTCGGAGACCGCGAGGTGATCGAGGTCGATGGGCGAACCGTGCTCCTGTTACAGGGGAAATCGGACCTCAGCATGACCTGGGTCGAGCCGGCGTCTGACCTCTCGGCCGATGTCGCCGGGGAGTTCGTGAATCCCATGTTGGAGGTCGACGTGGTCGGCTACGGCATGGACCGGAAAATGGCGCTCGACCTGGCCCGGCAGTTCAGTTGAGGGTTTCACTCGACCGCCGCAGGGGCCGCGGCGCCCTGCGGTGCCTCGCGGTCACTGAGGGTCGTCAGGCTCGGACCCCTTGGGTGGCCGCCGTGCTCGTCGCGCTGGCGGCGTGTTCCAG
The DNA here is from genome assembly GCA_963772375.1 of uncultured Actinomycetes bacterium. Classification (GTDB taxonomy): domain Bacteria; phylum Actinomycetota; class UBA4738; order UBA4738; family JACQTL01; genus DATBHM01. Next base: position 1,942,605 of record CAVYXG010000001.1, on the reverse strand, counting down.
CGGAGCGCATCACGCCGAAGTCCTCTCGACCCCGTTTCCTGGCGTCGTGGTCTCAGCTCAGCCCAGGCTCGGCCTGGACCGTGCAGTCCGCAGGGCTGTCCATTCGAGTACCGCCTCCGGATCACGAATCGGACCGACCATCACGCGAATGTCCAGGATTGCCGAACCGTGAGCGGCAAGCCCGTTCGAAGAATCCCGGTGCTGGGGATCGCGGGGTTCGAAGTCCCGCCTCAGGCCACACGAACGGTGCGTACTGGCTTCACTTTCCCAATGAAGAAGGGGGCGGCCCATGATCTCGTTGGCTTGCGCCTCAACTGCATCGGCCTCGATTGGCACGGCAATCCACCGATCTAGCGTCGGTCACGAGGATCGTCGGGCGCCGACTCCACGGATGGCGGCGATGCCAGGGGCGCATCGGATCGCACGAGCCTCGCTTGCGGTTCTGCTCGCCGCCGTACTCCTGGTTGGATGCCGTTCCACGACACCGCCAGCACCCTCCCCGAGCCCGGCTCCGACCGTGAACCTGGGGAAGGGGGAACCCAACTCGAGCACAGAAGGCGACACCGTGATGTTCGGCGGGGACGATGCGTGCGAGCGGCTTGGCCACGGGCGCAGTGCAGTGTCGGCACACCAGATCAGCCGCACGCCCGACAAAGGGGTCTGGGAGATCACGTGCCAGGACGGCACCCGAATCTATGGGGTCATCCACTACGTGACTCCCTGACCCAAGAGGGCCGCGAACTGGCGCTCGCAATATGGGGTTATCGGTCACGACACCGTCAAACTCGTGCCTGGGTGGACACGTAGACGACCCAGAGTCAGGACGGCAGCGACGGCAGGGCCCATGCCTCAAGTGACAGCTAGTTCGGCGGTGCGCACGGACGGTGACAGCGCCCATGGCTGAGAACCACAAGCATCCGGTCCCAGAGATGTCGAATCCCATCGGGGCGATGGCAGGGACCGTAGGTGATGACTCGCCCGTCCCGAAGAGTGATGATCAGGTCCCCGCCTGCGCCGCAACCGAGTGGTTGTACACCGGGTCCCGGAAGCGGGATTGGGATGGCGCTCAGGATCAGAGGCAGTGGACGGGAAGACTTGGAGCCAGTCAGGTCGAATATCGGAGATGGGGGACCCTCCGGCACCGGCTCAATGCGAACACTGACAATATCGGATCGGTGCACGTCGATCGAACGCGTCTTTCCGTGCCACCACCAGGCAGCCACGGCCAGGATGACGATCAGGACGGACGCAATGACCAGCAGGACGCGCGTCATCCCAGCCTCGGGGTCTACTGCCCACCGATCGTGAGCACCACGCGGTCAACCAGGCCGTCGATCAGAACCACAGTGACCTCGTCTCCCATCCTCAATCCCTCCGGTACCTCCGCATCCATCCCGTAGTGAAAGCAGGTGCGGATCCCGCCGGGACGGTCCACGCAGAAGACGGTCGATCTGTTGACGGCCACACGGCCATTGACGACCCCGGAGCCTGTGGCGAATGAAGACGGCCTCGAGTTCCCGCGTCCACCGCTACACGCGACCGTGATCGCAGCTGCCAGCGCGGCGACCAAGACGACCCTTCGCGTGACACACACCGGCGACCCCTTCGGGGATCAATACCTGACAATCATTCGGACTGATCATAGGAGGGTCGGCTCGCTCAGGCGAGCGTCTGTCATTCGACGTTACGGACGACCCCGGGAGCCGGGAATGTATCCCTGCAGTGCCTCGCTAATGGGACATGGGGGAGTCCAGTTGGCGGACCCGCTCCGCGAAGCCGCTGGCGGCGAGGGTATTCAGGGCAGCAAGCCTACCGGTGGGTAGGTTTAAGTAGCGTCCCCTCTCGTCCACGGGCTTTCCAAATTCGGGAGATATGGCCTCGTAGATGGCGCTTTCCCGTGTCCGATCGCCCTGCAAACGCATGCGCTGGCGGGGTCATGTCCCTACACCCTGGTGGTCACCTGAGTGAAGCCGCTGAGGCCCGCGAGAGTCCTGCTCGCCACGGTCGAACGAAGGCTGAGCTGATACACCTCGCCCAGGTTCCACCACCTGAGGTTCTCCAGGGTGCATGAACAACCCTGATGAGCCTCTACACGAGGAGGTGATCATGGGCTACATCGGAGGTGGTCTGCACCGGGCGTTCGGCCAACGCATCCGGGGTGTCGAGCCAGGGCGGTTGCTGGCGGTCCCGATCGACGTCGGCAAGCACACCGCGGCCGCGCTGGTGTGCGACTTCTCGGGTGAGGTGATCGTCGCCCCCTTCACGTTCCGCCTCGACGAGCGCGGCTTCGGGACCTTCGCCCGGGCCGTTGACCAAGCGGTCGCCGATCGGGAGGCCAGCTGGACCCAGATCGGGCTGGAGCAGGCCGGCTACTACCACCAGGTGCTGCAGGCAAGGCTCTTCGACCAGGGGCTCGACGTGGTGCTGCTGAACCCGGCCCAGGTCAAAGAGAACCGGCGCAGGACCTCCTGCGCTCGCTGAAGTCCGACGCCCGTGACCTGGGGGCCACGGCCGAGCTCCTCATCCGCGGCAAGGGCCGCCCGGCCGGGACCGTCGACGAGGCCATGGCCGCCCACCGGGCCCGAAGGGTCAAGGCCCGCACCGGTTACTCGGTCGATCTGCGCCTGCGCGGCCGCGAGCGTCGCGCTGCTTCCGCACATGATGTCTCTCCGGCGAAGCAGGAACTCGCTCTGGTCGGAGGACAATCGGGCGATCTCGTGTCGCGATATGGTAGGCTGAAAGAACCGACCAGTCGGTTTTCTGGAACTAGACCAGTGGCCACAGGCCGTCGTGGAGCGGGACTCCTATCCGCCGAGGCCGAGGGCTTGAAACCGTACCTGTCGCCCACGATCTGTTTCGGGGTGTCATCGATTCGGGGGGTGATCAAATTTGGAAGTAGCCAAGGGAATCCACCGCGTCACGCAAGGCGTCGTCAACTTCTATCTGGTCGAGGAGGGAGGCGCCTTCGTCCTGGTCGACGCTGGGACACCGAAGGACTGGCGCGCCATGGAGGTGGCGCTGTCCTCCCTCGGCGCGGCGCTGGACGATGTCCGCGCCGTTCTGCTGACCCACGCGCACGCGGATCACACCGGCTTCGCCGAGCGCGTCAGAACCACAGCCGGCGCCACGGTGTGGGTTCACGACAACGACGTGGACGTGGCCAAGGGTGGGAAGCCCGGGAAGAACGACGGCGGCATGGCGAAGTACCTGCTCCGCGCCGAGTTCTACCGCACCCTCTTCTCCTTGACCCGCCGGGGCGGCGCGAAGGTCGTACCAGTGCAGGAGGTCTCCGGCTATGACGACGGGGAGACCATCGACGTCCCGGGCAGTCCCCGGGTCGTGCACGCCCCTGGACACACGCCGGGCACCGCCGCCCTGTTCTTCGAGGATCGACGCGCTCTGCTCTCCGGAGACGCCCTCGTCACCAGGAACCCGCTCACCGGGCGGACCGGACCGCAGATCATGCCATCGGGGTTCAACCGGGACACCGACTTGGCCCTCACGTCGCTCGCAGCACTCGAGCCGGTGGCGGCGGAGGTGATCCTTCCGGGCCACGGGGAGCCCTGGACCGACTCGGTGCCCGAGGCGATCAGGGTTGCCCGGGCCGCGGGCCGGTCGTGACAGCGGCCGGCCGGAACACGCGAGCTGAGCCGAATACCGGCACCGTGACATGGATCACTCTGTCGCTGCGCGTCCTCATGGAGCTCGGGATCGTCGCCGCGCTCGCGACATGGGGCTTCCACACGGGCTCGAGCACGGGATCGAGGATCGCGCTCGCGATCGGCGCCTCGGTGGTCGGCTTCGGGTTCTGGGGCCTCGTGGACTTCCATCAGGCCGGACGGTGGTCCGAGCCGCTCCGCTTGGTGGAGGAGCTTGCGATCTCGGGCCTGGCCGCGGCGGCGTGGTACGTGGCCGGGCGGCACGCCTTGGGTTGGGCACTGGGCGTCGTGTCGATCGCCTACCACGGACTCGTCTACGCGCAGGGAGGGCGCCTGCTGAAACGGCCCGGGCCCGCGCATCCGATGTGAGGGAGGAACCATGCAACGTGCATCCGACCGTCGGCAATCGCGATCAGGGAACCTGCCGGTGCGCCACGGACCGGCGAAGAGGCCGGTGTCCGCTACCAGGGCACGGATGCTTCGGCTCATCGGTGGCGTCTTTGGCCTCGTCTACGTGGTCGTCAACGCCGGGTCGCTCCCCTCGACCGTGGCCGCGGCGCTTCGGGTGCTGGCGATCGCGGCCTTCGCGGGCCTCGTCATCGCGACCCGGCGTGCCGTCGTGGAGCCCAAGAGTGACCAATCTCAGGGTATGGCCTTCAGTCGCCCCTTCTGGGTCGTGGCGGCCTTCGAATCAGCAACCATCGTGGGCGGATGGGCGGTCGTCAGCCTCGCGTTGCACGCACCCCACGCCGTGGTCGCCTGGGTCTCCGTGGTGGTGGGCGTTCACTTCTTCGCGCTCGCTCGCGTGTGGCGGCAGTCCTTCTACGTGTGGCTTGGCGGCGCCATCACGGCGTGCGGCGTGGCGGGCCTTGTGGCGACAATGGCCGGAGCCTCCGACGCGGCGATCGCCGTCGTCGGGGGAATCGTTCCCGGGGCGCTGCTGCTCGCCGCGGGGTACCGGCGGGTCGGCCATCCCTCGCACGCCCACGTCGGGAGCCCCGTGACACGCTGGGGCTCACGGCCGCCAGGAGGGCGGCGGCTGCACCCGGCGGGCTGATGCTGCCCGGTTGGGTTCTCGGCTCGGATAGGCGCTTCGGGTGTCGAGCCTGGGCGCCTGCGGGTCGTTGACGGGCACCGCATGGGGTGAGTGGCTCTGCGGGTCCGAGCGGAGCATCTGAGCTACTCGTTCGTGTGGCTGAGGTGCGGAGCGACGTGGACGCGCCACTACGAGGTCCGCGTGGGGAGCGTCGGGACGCCCTCTGGCCCGGAGTCGAATCGCCGGTCGACGGCCGCGACGCAAACCAGCAATCGCCTTCCGCGCCTGCCTGAGCACGAGGCCTCGGAGTCTCGCCCTGGCTGACCCGCTCCGGCTCTCATCGGTCGGCGCGCCAGATTGATGGGGTGCGGCGACCGGTAGGTCACGCGGGTCACTCAGACCGTTCGCCCTCCAGAATCCGCGGGTGAATGAGCGAAACCGGCCGCCTCGGGCTCGTCGAGCTGTTCCTCTGGGTGCCCGAGCCGGAGTCGTTTGCCGTGCGGTCACGCCTTCTCGACAATCCAGTGCAGACGAGAGCACCTCCGGTTTCTCGTGAACCCGGGTCACGCCGAACCGCCAGGCCCTCCCGACCCGGCCGTCTGAGAGGCCGCCGCCTGTTCGTGATTGAACACGGGCCCAGGCTCCCACGGCGTGCCGAGCTTCGGAAGCACGTACCGGTCGAGACCGATCCAGCCGGCGTTCCGCCAGGCGAGCACGATGAACACCTCGAGGACCAGGAAGATCGGGTTCACCCCGGCGATGCCGGCCAGGCCGAATGCGGTCGTGAGCAGGGCTCCGAGGAACGCGGCGATCCCGGTGAACAGCCCGAGGAACAGGCACAGGCCGATCGCGGTCTCCCCGAGGGCGATGATCGGAGCGATCCAGCCGCCGCCGTGCTCCAGCCACCGCAGGAAGGCCGCGTACCAGCCGTAGTTGACCGGGGCGTTCGGGCCCTTGGTGTTCGTGAGGGCGAACGCGGCGAATCCCTTCAGTCCCGCGGTCGAGCGGAGCCAGGACTCCTTGGTGAACCTCACGTGCCACGTCCAGGTGCCTCCCGAGGTCCCGGTGAGCTTCTCCCATCCGGCGTGCAGCCACAGGTACCCGAGATAGATCCGGACCAGGAGCCAGATCCACGCCGCCCCGGGCGACCCGAATAGCCACTGCGAGACTCGGGGTTCGCCGATCCGGATGGTCTGGGGAACCGCCCTCTCTGCCACCATCCATCACCTCCACGCTTCGAATGCCCGATTGGCCGACGCCTGAAGGATCACGCCGTCGCTCGGGAAAGGCAAACCTGTTCGCCGCGCGGGCTCCGTGCCTGGCGGGGGTCGCCGTTTCGGGAGCAACCGCCGGGTGTCCCCGGCCCTCATCGACACCAGATCATCCCCTACCCGGTTTGTCCGAATTGCCGGTTCGAACGCCGCCAAAGTGTTGGCGGGATCGGACAGGGCGCGGTCCAGTATGCGCTGTTCGTGTCGTCCGCCCAGCGGTGAGCCGACTCGACTCACGCCTGGACCGGTCGACGCCTCGGATCAGGCGTGGTCCTCGGAGGGAGACGTGATCGCCTTCAGCGGCCAGGAGCTCGATACGAGTACCCTCGCCCCCGCCGCTCGCGAAGGCGATCCATTCGCCGTGAGGTGACCACGACGGCGCACACACGGGATCACCCTTGGTTCGGGACCGGAGATCTACGTCCTCGAGAGCAATGGCACCCTGCCTGCCGGGCCCGAATCTGCTTCTCCTCGGTCTCGCCTTCGTGCTCGCGGGGATCGGGATCGTCCGCACCGAGACCGCCCAGAGCGCCCCGGTGGCGGCACTCGCTCCAATGGAGCTCAGGGGATCGGCGTTCGGTCTTCTCGCTGCGGTCCAGAGCTTCGGCAATCTGGCGGCCAGCGCGCTAGCCGGTCTCATCTGGGCGCTCGGCTCCCCGGACGCCGAAGGGGCTCGCCTCGGCTCGTGGGAAGCCTCACGAGAACTTGCAGGCGGCGAGCTTCTCCACCGAGACCTTCGTGTCGCCGGGGTCCGCGCGGTACGAGTCCGTACCCGGACCGCCGTTGAGGTAGTCGCCGCCGACGCCGTCGTTCGTGCACAGCAGGTCGTTCCCCTGGTCGCCGTAGAGCCGGTCCCTTCCCGGCCCGCCGAACAGCCGGTCGTTGCCGAAGCCGCCGTCGACGTAGTCCGCGCCGTTCGTCCCGAACAGCTCGTCGTCGCCACCGTACCCGCACAGGATGTCCGGGCGCGGCCCGTCGAAGAACGTGTCCGGTCCGCTGGTCCCGACCTCGACCACGCCCGGAGGCCCGGCGCCGAACTCGAAGGCCCCCACGTCCATGGCGGGCCCGTGCAGCCGGTCCCTGCCCACCGCGTCGGGTCCTGCGACGCCGCCCGGCGAGCACGTGTCGCCCTGGTCGATCAGCGGCGAGGTGGGCTGCAGCTGGAGTCTCCCGGTCGGCCCGTCGACGAACTGCGGCGAGGCGGTGAAGTGCTGGCCGATGCTCTGGCCGAGCATGTGGTTCGGCTGCTTGTCGCCGAAGAGGTCGTTGTGCCCGCCGCGGAAGACGTAGTGGCCGGTGGTGCCGGGGTCGTTCACGAGTTGAACGGCCGGCCCGCCCGTGTTCGCGATGATGTCGTTGAACAGGTCGATCCCGAACGTGCTCGGCGAATGCTGTTCGTTCTCGGCGTCGATACCGGCCCCGTGGATCTTGTCCAGGGTGTTGCCGACCAGGTTGAAATCGACGTTCCCGGAGTCCCGCGCGAACAGCACGATCCCGCCGTGCTGGCCCTGCGTGATCCCCTGGCCCTCGTCCCAGACCGAGTTGTTGTCCACGTCGGCGTGCACCGAGCTCGCGTCGGTCGCGCTCAGGTAGATGCCCGCCTGCGTCATGGGCGCGAGCTTCCCGCTGACCAGGTTGCCCTCGAGGTTCCAGGTCAGGGCTTCCTGATTGGCATTGTTCGAGACGAGCTCGATCCCCGGGTAGAAGCCCCCCTGCGACACCTCCGAGTGCAGGACGTTGATCGTCGACGCGTAGGAGACCGTCCCGTAGATGCCGGGGTCGGCGCCCGAGCTCACGGCGGTGTCGTGGTCCAAGGTCACGGTGTGGCCGGACCCGCCTTCGATCTGGACGAACAGCGTCGTGGCCACGTCGACGTGGGCGACCAGGACGCCGACCGGGCTGGTGGTGTTCAGTGTCCTCACGATCAGTTGGTCGATCACCGGATCGATGCCGGGTTCGGGCTGGAGCGTCAGGCTCTTGTCGACGATCTTGACCTGCTCGTGGATGGCGCCGCTCTGGTCGATCAGGACCTCGTCGCCCGACGACGCGTTGTCGATGCAGGCCTGGAGCGTCGTGTCGCAGGGGGCGGGCCCGGGCCAGATCCAGATGGTCGCGGCGTGCGCGGCCTGCCATGGGACGAGGCCCAGGAACAGCGCCAACACCGCGATCACGCCCAATCGACGACGGGCCATGCGAACCTCCTCGTTCCTCTGGGGACGCCATTCGGACCGGCGCGACAGCGTGTCACCGAGCGCGGAATCGATCAACACAGAACCCGGGTCGGCGCCGAGGTCGACCTCCGCCGCGTGGCAGCGCCCACGAGCTCCTGGATCGTCGGTGGTTGCTCCGGATGCTGCTGCACGGCGGGCACCCACCCCGGCGATGCACACTATGGAGATCCCAGGTCGAGAGGGGTGGCCAGTGAGCGAGGACTCGTCGGAAGAGCATGCCCGTATCGCCCGAGAGGCGAGACGGATAGCCCAGGAAGCGGGGGAGCGAGCGGAGGCCCAAGCGGCCCGTATGAAGGCGCAGGCTCTCACCGGCGAAGGGGGTGAGGAAGCGGTTCGGCAGAGCGGATTGATCTACGGCGGCCTGATCGGGATCGCCGTCGTCATGGTGCAGGGGTTCCTCGAGGCTCCGTCACGCGACGCGTCGGCACGGATCTCCGTCATCGCGTTCGCCCTGGCCATTCCGATGCTCGCCGCGCTGCTGATGGTCAACCGGCAGGAGACCTTCCGTCGACGCCGGTCCCCGTCCGTGAGCGTGACCGTCGCTCAGGTGATCGCCCAGTCGGCTGCACTCGTCGGGATCGTGGCGGGCTTCTGGCACATCGACTGGATCGCCGGAGTCACGTTCCTGGTCGCTGGGCTCGTCGCGCTGTTCGTGCATTCGGCGGGATACTGGCGGCTGGAACGGGATCAGAATCCCCCCCAGGGCGGCCGACGGCCTCCAGGAGCGACGACACCGTCACCTGCTCGGTGAGGAGCCGCCGGAACCCGCCGGGGGTTCGGGCGATGAACGAACGGCACAGCCGCCGCCCGTCCGTGTACGCGGTCGCGTACGTCCACGACCCCGGGTCCGTGAGGAACCGCACCGTCTTGGCAGCTCGCTCCGGCGTGTACAGCGCCCACTCCTCCAGATAGGCCTGCGCCTCCTCCTGGGAGAGGCCGTCCTCGTGCAGCATCCGGGCGACGTTGGCGCCGGCGCCGAACAGGTTCCACCCCTCCACGTGCATCACCTGGGCCACCGCCGGGTCGACCCGGACGCCGAGGTCGCCGGCCTCGTCGAGCAGCGCCTCGAGGCCGTCCGGTTCGATCGCCGCCTCCAGCGCGTTCGTGGCGATGCCCTCCGCAACGACGGCCTCCGGCGCCGAGACGATCATCACCGACATCTCCAGCCTCGAACTGTCCCGGCACAGCAGCTGCTCCTTGCACGCCCGCTCGGTGTGGTGCCCGGGGTAGGCCTCGTGCGCCACGACGTCCACCAGGTCGATCAGCGAACGCGGCAGGTCCTCGTTCACCTGGACGAGGCTCCGCAACCCGCCCAGGTACTGGTTGAACGCCTGCCACGGCTCGCCGGTGACCCGTTCGAAGTCGGCGTGCTCGCCGGGCGGCAGATCGACGATCGCCTCCGTCCGGCCCCGGAGCGCGCCGGTCAGCAGCCCGATCGCCCGGAGCGTCGACTCGCGCGGAACCTCCGCCGCCTCCAGCCACCGGTTGTACCGCCCGGCCAGGTCGCCGCTCCCGGGCAGCACCTCGTCCAGCCGGCGGTGGCTCGCCCGGAACTCGTCCTCGTCCACGTGCTGCGGCCGCATCCCGAAGCACCGTTCGACCTCGTCCGACCACGTGATGTCCTCGCCGGACTGCCGGGCCGTGACGCACTCCAGGCCGCGCAGCTGGCCGAGCAGCCACCGTACGCGATCCTCCGCGAGGTCCTCTGCCGGCGTCGCCTCGAAGAGCGCCAGGGCTTCCTCGCGCAGCGCCGAAGGGTCGTGAGGCCCCGCGGCGAGCGCTTCCTCCCGCAAATCCGCCGGTCCGATGTATGCGTCGACGAAGTCCTCGACGAGCGCCCCGACGCGCAGGCACAGGAGCACGTATCGCTCGGGCACGGATCGATCACGCATGCGCGAGACGGTACACGGCGCCCGGCGGTGGTTCAGTCCTGGATCATCTTGAACGCCAGGCGCCGCCCGAGGCCGTGCTTCATGGTCAGCGTGATCCACAGCCGGAGCATGGCATCGACGACGTCGACCTCCTCCGGACCGCCCGCCCACACGGGCCGGAGCCCCACGTCGGCGATCAGGCCCTCCGCGGTCGACCGGGGCTCGCCGTCCGGCCCGCAGAAGAACAGGTCCACCTGGACGCCGTCCACGGTCGCATCGTCGAACAGCTCCCACCCGAGCGTGTTGAACGCACGGACGTACGCGGCGCCCGGCGCGTGAAACGCGAACGCGGCGGCGTTGTTGGTCGTGGCCTCCCGGATGTTGTTCGCCGCGTCGATCGCGATCTTCCCGTCGAGAGACGCGCCGACCACCTCGAGGGTCGAGGCCATCGCCGAGCCCGGGATGGCGAACAGCACCACCTCGCCGGCCGCGACCGCGTCCTCCACCGACGTGGCCGAGCCCCCGATCTCGCCCGCCAACGCGGCGACCTTCGACGGATCGCGGGCGCCGAAGGTCACGTCGTGGCCCGCGGCCGCCCATTTCCGGGCGAGCGTGCCCCCGATCCTCCCGGACCCGATGACGCCGATCGCCGTCATTGCGTTCCTCCCTCCGTTCGACCGACACGTCTGATTCACGCGGTGGGCGCCGCGAAGGCGACCCCACCTATACTCCGCCCATGTCCGGGTCCGGGTGGCACCTCGCCCAGGTGAACGTCGCCGTCCTCGCCGCGCCGCTTGACTCCGCCCAGCTCGCCGAGTTCGTCGCGAACCTCGACCCCGTCAACGCGCTCGCCGACGGGGCGGAGGGGTTCGTGTGGCGCCTGCAGACCGAGGACGGCGACGCCACCGCGATCCGGGCGTTCGACGACGACCGCATCCTGGTGAACATGTCCGTGTGGCGGGACGTGGAGTCGCTGGGGGGGTTCGTCTACCGGTCGGGACACCTCGACGTGCTCCGCCGCCGCCGGGAGTGGTTCCACCGCATGGCGTCCGCGTCCCTCGCGCTGTGGTGGATCCCCGCCGGAACGCGGCCCACCGTCGAGGAGGCCAAGCGCCGCCTCGAGCTCCTCGAGCGCCACGGCCCCACACCGAAGGCGTTCACGTTCAAGGTGCCGTTCGCCGCGCCGGACGCCGACGCGGAGGTCGAGCGGGACGACCGGTGGTTCTGTCCGACGGGGTGAGCCTCAGAGTTCGGTGATCTTCCCCCGGGAGAACACGAACCACGGCGCCCGGTACCTGATCCGCCGAACCTGCCCGGGCGCGAAGTCGAGGTCCACGTCCCCTTTCCCGGCGTCCATGAAGATGTACCGGAAGAACACCTGGACGTGATGCCGACCGGGCTGCAGCCCGAAGAACTGCGTCCCCCACGTCACCTTGGTGGGGACGCCGTCGATCACGACCGTGGGCTTGAAGAAGTAGTACAGGAACGCGATCTTCATGAACCCGCTCGTCACCTCGACCCCGGTCATCCCCGCCGGGCCGGGTGCCGGGGCGCCCGGCTGGGGGGCGGGGACGCCCCGTGGCGCCTGGAACTGGGGGCTGCCGGACGGCGAGGACGGCGAGGGTGGCGGTGGCGGTGGCGGTGGAGCACCTCCCATGACGCTGGATCCCTTCTCAGATCGGCGAGGGCGGCCCGGGCGGCCGGTGGCGCGCAAGCCTACCGGTCGGAACCGGGATCCGAAACGGGCGAAGCCCCGCCTGACCGCGAGGCGCGGCCGCCGGGCCCGGGCGTCCGCTTCCGGACCCGGCGAACCACGCCACGCGCTCAGGCGGGGCGGTTGGTGATGTGGACGCTCTGCCGGCCGGCCTCGATGCAGTCGGACCTGAGCGACACCTGCCCGATCGAGGTCCCGTCGGCCGCCTGGTAGGCGACCTCCGAGTCGGTCACCTCGATCTCGTCGAACAGCACCGCGTAGTGGGCGTTCTCGAACGCGTCCTTCCAGCCGTGGTAGGCCTGCTCCAGGGTGCCGCGGTAGTACCCGTCGACCACCTGCGAGGGACCGGCCTTGCTCGACGTGGTCAGCACGGCGGCCTCCGGGATGGGGTAGTCGGACGGCAGCCGGATGGCGTCCGGGCTGAGCGGCGTCCCGTCGCACGAGACCGTGCCGCCCCCCTTCCCGGACCCGCCGCAGGCGGCGAGCAGCAGCACGGCCACGGACAGACTGGCGACGCCCCTGATCCAACCACGGCGCATGATCCTTCGTGTACGCATGCGGACGACTTCAGGCGCTCCGGCCGCGCCATGAAAGCGCGTGACGGATAAATTCCCCGTAAGCGCGATTCACGTGTTCAGCAGGCCGAACAGCCCCCGCGCCACGAGGAGCACCCCGATCATCGCGACCAGGAGCGTGATGAGCGTGCCGCTGTTCCGGTCGAGCCAGCCCCCCATGGCCGCCAGCCGCTCGGGCGAGCGTTCCTTCGACGCCGCGACCACGACCAACGGCGAGGCGAGCAACCCCGTCGTGAAGATCAGGAACGCCGCGTAGGCGACGAGCTCGGCCCCCGGGTCGACGTTCGCCTCGAGGATCTCGCTCACGCACGCCAGCGCGACGACGTAGTACGGGAGCAGCGCCCCCATCCCGAACGCGGCCAGCGGGGGGACGTGGCCGGCCCGCGCGAGCCAACTGGGCGGCGGGGGGCTGCCGTGTGCCCGGATCCGCCGGTACCGGACGACCGCGTAGGCGAGGCTGGCGAGGCCGAGCCCCAGCTGGAGCCCGTACGTCACGGCCGAAGCGGTCGAACCCTGTCCGAAGTCGAGCCCGCTGGGCCCGAGCAGTCCGAGCAGCCCGATCGCCAGGAGCACGGTCGCCCATCCGGCGACGAACGCCACCGCGCTCCGCCGGCCGTGGGGCATCGACGGCATCATCACCAGGACGCCCATGATCGCGATCGGACTCGACGCGGTCAGGACGATCCCGAGCAACGCGCTCTCGACGACGACGGTGACCAGCCCGAACCTCCCGTTCCCGCGCGGAGCATGCTCGATGTGGCCAGCGATCGCCAGCCGCGCGGATCGCCTCGCGGGCGGCGTCGTGCGGGTACCCTGGCCGGCACGCGTCCGAACGGGAAGGGAGCGGACCGTCGTGCGGGTGCTGGTGGTCGAGGACGAGGAGCTGCTGGCCGACGCCGTGGCCAGGGGGCTCCGTCGCGAGGGCATGGCGGTCGACGTCGCCGGCGACGGCGAGGCGGCCCTGGGCAAGCTCGACGTGAACGCCTACGACGTGGTGGTCCTCGACCGTGACCTGCCGGTCGTCCACGGAGACGACGTGTGCCGGGCGATCGTCGTCCGGGCCCAGCCACCTCGCGTGCTGATGCTCACCGCGGCCGGCGGGACCGAGGACTCTGGTGAACGGCCTCGCCATCGGGGCCGACGACTACATGGGCAAGCCGTTCGCCTTCCCCGAGCTCGTGGCCCGCGTGCGCACCCTCGCTCGGCGCCGGGGCGCCGCCCGCCCGCCGGTCCTTCGACGCGGGGACGTGGTCCTCGATCCGGCCGCACGCACGGTCATCCGGGGCGGGCGGCAGGTGGACCTGGCCCGGAAGGAATTCGCCGTCCTCGAGGCGCTGATGGAGGCCGACGGCGCGGTCGTGAGCGCCGAGCAGATCCTGGACCGCGTGTGGGACGAGAACACCGACCCCTTCACCAACGTGGTCCGGGTCACGGTGATGAACCTCCGGAAGAAGCTCGGCCAACCGCCGGTCATCGAGACGGTCATCGGCTCGGGCTACCGTCTGTGAGCGGTTCGCCGGACCGGCCCGCCGGTCGGCCGCGGTTCCGGCCGACCGTCCGCCTCCGCCTCACGCTGCTGTACGGCGGGGTGTTCCTCGCGGTCGGCGCGGTGCTGCTGGTCGCGAACTACCTGCTCGTACGGCGCAGCCTGACCGTGCAGCCTTCAGTGCTGCAGCAGCGCATCGAGATCCGGTTGGGGCACTCGCTGTTCTCGTTTCCGGCGCCGCCGCTCTCCGCGTACCGGCGCCTCGAGACACTGCTCCGGGAGGCGGCCGCGGGCCTGCGGAGCGACGCCCTCCAGGCGCTCCTCGTCCAGTCCATCCTGGCGTTCGCCGGCATGGCGGTGCTGTGCTTCGGGCTCGGGTGGGTGGTCGCCGGGCGGGCGCTCCGGCCGCTGAAGACCATCACCGGAACGGCCCGCCGCCTGTCGGAGACCACGCTGAACGAACGGATCGACCTCCCGGGCCCCAAGGACGAGCTGAAGGAGCTGGCCGACACGTTCGACGAGATGCTCGCCCGCCTCGACGCCGCGTTCGACGGGCAGCGGCGGTTCGTGGCGAACGCCTCCCACGAGCTGCGGACGCCGCTGTCGATCATCCGCGCCGAGATCGACGTCACCCTCGCCAACCCCGACCCGACGCGGGAGGAGTACGAGGCAATGGTCGACGTGGTCCGGCGGGCCACCGAGCGGAGCGAACGCCTCATCGACAGCCTGCTCCTGCTCGCCCGCGCGGAGGGGCCGTCGATCGCCGGTCCGGAGATCGACCTGCGGACGCTCGCGGCACGGGTGCTGGGCCGGCTCGAGGCGGAGGCCGAGACCCGGGAGATCCGGCTCGAGCGCTCGCTGGCGCCGGCCGTGGTCCGGGGCGACGAGGTCCTGCTCGAGCGCCTGGTCGAGAACCTCGTGGAGAACGCGATCCGCTACGACAGCCCCGGCGGGTGGGTGCGCGTGACGACCGGGTCCGAGGTCACGCTGGTCGTCACCAACAGCGGCGACGGCACGCCCGTCCGGGACGTCGAGGCGTTGTTCGAGCCGTTCCGCCGGGGCGAGCGCGACCGCGTGCGGTCGGACCGCGGCGTCGGGTTGGGGCTCGCGATCGTCCGGGCCGTGGCCCACGCGCACGGCGGGTCGGTCGACGCGACGGGGCCGCCCACCGGCGGCCTCGAGATCAGGGTTCGACTCCCGGCGGCCGTGGCGGCCGAGGCGGAGCCGGCGCGTTCGGCCTAGGTCAGCATCAGGAACAGCCGCTCGAACCTCGCCTCGTCGTAGCCGTCGCCCCTCGCCGCTTCCATGTCGGCGATGCAGTGCCGGAGCTGGCCGGTGAGGAGACGGAGCCCCACCCGGTCGACGGCGCGGCCGACGGCCGCGAGCTGCTGGACGACGTCCTGGCAGTCTCGTCCGCCCTCGATCATCCGGATGATGCCGCCGAGCTGCCCCTCCACCTTGCGGAGCCGGTCGAGGGCCTCGGGAACCGCCTCGCTCTCGAACTTCACCTCGGCCTCCTCCCGTCGTCGCTGCTCAGGCTACATGGTGGCATGCCCTACCCCCCTGGGTACCCCGGTCCACCGGCCCGGAGGTCCCGGGCCGGGCGACCCATTCCGGAGAGGAACCGCGCTGCGACGCTTGCCCTCGACCGACCCCGAGGAGGACGGGATGGACGACACGCTCTCGCTGGTCATCTTCTCCGGCACCGACGACAAGCTGACGGCGGCCGCCGTCCTCGCGGTGGGCGCGGCGGCCATGGAGCGGAAGGTCAACGTGCTGCTCCAGTACTGGGGCCTGGACGCCTTCCGGGCCGATCGGATCCGCAAGGACCACGGTGTCGCCCCGGAGGCCGGGGCCGAGGGGCAGGCCCTCATCGCCCGTGCGGCCGAGCGCGGCAGGGTGACCCACTGGGCCGACCTGTTCGAGCAGGCGAAGTCGGTCGGAGAGGTTGGCATCCACGCGTGCTCGCTCTCCATGGACGTGTTCGACATCACCAAGGCCGACCTCGACGAGCTGGTCGACGACGTCGAGGGCGTGGCCGCCTTCATGGCCGAGGCCACGGGCCCGGTCGTGTTCGTGTGAGGCAGTTGATGCAGGCAACGAGGCAAGGAGGCACCGAGATGAGCGACACCGTCACCACGAAGTCCATCGACGCGCGGGGCATGGCCTGCCCTGGACCGCTCATGTCGCTGATCGGCGAAGTCCGCGCCGGCGCCGTCGGCGACGTCATCGAGGTCCTGTCGAGCGACGAGGGATCGGCGACCGACATCCCGGCCTGGGTCGCGAAGGCCGGCCACGAGCTGGTCGAAGTGGTCGAGGAGCCGGGGTTCCGGCGGTTCGTCATCCGGAAGGCCCGGTGACGCGGCCATGCCTGCCGAGGTCGTCGTGCTGGGAGGCGGGGTCGGCGGGACGCTGACCGCGAACCTGCTGTCGAAGGAGCTCGGGCGGGACGCGCACGTCACCGTGGTCGACCCGACCGGGATGCACGTCTACCAGCCGGGGTTCCTGTACGTGGCGCTCGGCCAGGCGAACGGCCGCTGGCTGGCCCGCGACGAACGCACGCTGCTCCGGCGCGGCGTGGACCTGCTGGTCGAGGGCGCGGCGAAGGTCGACCTCTCAGCGGGGACCGTTGCGCTCGAGCACGGGGGATCGATCTCGTTCGACCACCTGGTCGTCGCGACCGGTGCCCGCCTCGTGAGGGACACCGTGCCCGGTCTGGTCGAGGGGTCGTTCGACTTCTACTCGCTCGATGGGGCGCTCCGGCTGCGGGAGGCGCTCCGGCGGTTCGAGGGCGGGCGGATCAAGGTCGGCGTGGCCGGCATCCCGTACAAGTGCCCGCCGGCTCCGGTGGAGTTCGTGTTCCTGCTCGACGAGTACCTGCGGGACCGGGGGATCCGCGACCGCAGCGAGATCACGCTGCTGTCGCCGCTCAACAGGGCGTTCACCATCGAGTCGGCCTCGAAGCTCGTGCAGCCGCTCATGGAACGCCGCGGCATCGAGCTCGAGACGTTCTTCAACGTGGAGGAGGTCCATCCCGGATCGAACACGGTCCTGTCGCTCGAGGGCGACAAGGCCGAGTACGACCTGCTGGTGCTCGTCCCGCCCCACCGCGGGCAGCAGGTGATCGAGGACTCCGGGCTCGCGGACTCCGGCGGGTGGGTCCCGACGGACCGGACGACGCTGCAGCACCTCGAGCACGACCGGGTGTTCGCGCTGGGCGACGCGACCAACCTGCCCATCAGCAAGAGCGGGTCGACGGCGCACTTCGAGGCGCCGGTCGTGGCGAGCCGCATCGCGTCGCTCGTCCGGGGCACCGCCCCCAAGGCGAACTACGGCGGCCGGGTCATGTGCTTCCTGGAGACCGGCGGCGGCAAGGCGACCGCGCTGCGGTTCGACTACGAGCACCCGCCGGTCCCGCCCAAGCCCGGGCGGATCTGGCACTGGGCGAAGTGGATGTTCAACCGCCTGTACTGGGAGACCGTGCCCCAGGGCCGGATCCCGGAGCTGGCCTGGAGGCGAGGAGGCGAACGATGAGCACGACCGTTTCGAGGAGCCTGAACCTGAAGGGGCTGTCCTGCCCCCTGCCCATCGTGAAGACGTCGAAGGCCGTCAAGGAGATGGCGAGCGGCGAGCTCGTCGAGGTCTTCGCGACCGACCCCGGGTCGGTGCAGGACTTCTCGGCGTGGTGCCGTTCGACCGGGAACGAGCTCATCGAGCAGACCCGCGACGACGACGGCGTGTTCCGTTACGTGATCAGGAAGAGGTGAGGAGGGTGACCGAGGAATCGCGCGAGACGCTCGAACAGGAGGCAGAGCTCCCGTTCGACGCGATCGAACCGATCGACGCGGACCTGCTGAGGAGCGAACGGCCCCCGAACGTGGACGTCGCGCTCGAACCCCAGGCTCCGAAGCCGTCGGAGGACGAGGCCGAGGACAAGCTCGTGATCTTCGCCTGGTCCGGCGACCTCGACCGGATGTGGCCGACGCTCATCCTCGCGACCACCTCGGCCGCGATGGGACAGCAGACGACGGTGTTCTTCACGTTCTGGGGGCTGTTCCCGCTCGTGAAGAACGACGTCCGCATCACCGGCGAGAACTGGATGCAGAAGATGATGTCCGCGATGAACCGGGGTGGCACCGACCACCTCAAGCTCTCGAAGATGAACTTCGTGGGCGCCGGGCCGGCCATGATGAAGAAGCTCGCCCGGGACCACAAGGTCGCATCGCCGACCGAGCTCATGGAGATGGCGCAGGAGATGGGCGTCCGCCTCATCCCGTGCCAGATGACCATGGACCTCCTCGGGCTCACCCGCGACGACCTCATCGACGGCCTCGAGGAACCGGCCGGAGCCACCACCGCGCTGCTCGAGGCCAAGGGCGCGACGACGCTCTTCATCTGAGGGGAGGACGCGATGACATCGGTGATCTCCGTCCGGCACGAAGAGGGCGACCGGTTCGCGATCGACGTGCGCGGTCACATGGTCGTGGTCGACCAGCCGGAGGGCGCGGGCGGTGGCGACGCCGGTCCCACGCCGACCGAGCTGTTCGTGGCAGGCCTGGCGTCGTGCGTGGGGTTCTACGCGGAGCGGTTCCTGGTCCGCCATGGGCTGTCGACCGCCGGGCTGGGCGTGGACTGCGGCTTCGAGATGAGCGAGGACCACCCGGCCAGGGTCGCGTCGATCGACCTGCGGCTGCGGCTCCCCGCCGGGTTCCCGGAGGAACGCCGGCCGGCGCTCGGGCGGGTGGTCGAGCACTGCACGGTGCACAACACGCTCCGGCTGGGGACCGAGGTCCGGATCGGCCTCGTCTCCACGCCCGCGGCTGCCTGAACGCGGCCCGAGGCGGCGGCGTTCGGCGGAGGCCGCGCCCAGCGCGGCGGAAGGGGGTTCTGGCCATGGAGCATGCGTGGATGCGTCGGACCGCCGGCGCGATCGTGATCCTCGTCGGTGCGGTCTTCATCGGGTCGGTGATCGCGAACAACCTGTTCTCGGTCGGGCCCGCGTTCGAGCGGATGAGCGACGGGTTCCGTCCGGCGATGCAGTCCGGGCCGATCGCCCAGCTGCGGAGCGACCTGCAGGGGTTCGCCGCCGTGAACGGTGAGTTCAACGGCCCCGCCGGCCAGCAGCTGGCGGCCGCGCTGAACATGACGCCCGAGCAGTTCCAGGCCTTCATGGCGCAGCGGTACCCGGACGTCGCGACAGGCATGCAGCAGCTGCCGACGATCGTGCAGCAGTTCCAGGGCGTGGTGAACACGCTCGCCGCCGAGCAGGGGAACTTCGCGAAGGCGGATGCCATCCCGACGGGCAACCTGCCGGCCACGACCGTTCCCTGGGGGCTGCTCATCGCGGGGATCGCCCTGATCGGGCTGGGGACCTGGATCGTGGTTCACCCGGTCCGCATGGTCGCGATCGTTGCCATCGCCCTCGGCGGTGCGCTCGTGATCGCGCCGCTGCTGATGAACCTGCCGAGCAAGGCGCAGGCGGCCGACACGATGAACGACCACCTGAGGCCCGTCTACACGGCGCAGCTGATCGGGAACGGGAAGGCCGCGCTCGCGACCGTCGGGGCGATGGGCCAGCAGATGCAGTCGAAGATGCTGCCCGACCTGGCCGCGCAGCTGAAGATGACCCCGGCCGACCTGCAGGCGTTCCTGCAGCAGAACCTGCCGGCGACGTCGGGCGCGCTGCAGGCCATGCCCGCCGCGATGGAGCTGTTCCAGTCGCTGATCGCGACGTTCGGCCAGCACCTGTCCGACTACCAGACACTGACCTCGGTCGCCTTCGTGCCGATCGTGTGGACGATGATCGTCGGCGGCATCGTGACCGTCCTGGCCGGGGTCTGGGCATTCCTGGTGGAGGGCCGCCGCCGCGAGGAGGCGTGGGTCGACGTGCCCCTGAGTCTGCCCCGCGCGGCCTGACGACCGGGCGGGCACCGGGAACGCGGTCGTCGCCGCTTCCTCCTTGCCGTGGCGACGACCGCGTTCCCCTGATCCGGGGAAGTCAGCCGACCTGGACGGAAGACGGTTCGGCGGCCTGCCGCGCGGCATCGACGTACGCGTGACCGATCGTCGGCGGGTCGAGGTGCCGCTCGGCGTACTCGCGCCCCCGCGCAACCACCGACCGCCGAAACGGCTCATCGGAGAGCAGCCGCTCCAGGTGCCGCCCGACGGCCGCACCCTGGTCGCCGTCGATCTCGACCTTGCACACGGCGTCGTCCGGCAGCTCGGCGAAGGCCCCCACGTTGCTCACCACCAGCGGGATGCCCTCGGCCAGCGCCCGGGCGTTGGTCCCGGACGACTCGACCACCGTGGGGTACCGCAGGTTGACCACGACATCCACCGCGAGCAGGTACCGATAGAACTCGATCAGGTCGACGAACCCCGTCACGCGGACCTTCCCACGGAGCTCCGGCCGGTCGGTCCACGTGGTCACGCGGCCGTTCGTGTGGTCCTGGCCGACCAGCATCAGCCGCGCGTCGGGCCGTTCCCTCGCCAGCGTCGCGAACCCGTCGATCACCGCCTGGGGCTGCTTGGGCAGGGTGACGTAGCCGAGGAACCCGACGATCGGCGCGCTCAGGGGCAGCCGCAGCGCCCTCCGGGCCGACTCCCTGGTCATCGTGGCCAGCTCGGCCGGGCGGGGCGGCGCGAAGTGGGGGATCACGGTGATCGGCACGTCGGGAACCTCTGCGGCCATGCGGTCGCGCATCTCCTCGCTGTGCACCACGACCGCCCGGGACCGCCGGGCCACGTGCGCGAACAGCGGGAACAGGAACTTCTCGAAGTCGGTGGCCATGTGACGGCGCCGCAGCGCCGCCAGACGCACGCCGTCCTCGCCGTACTCGTCGCGGAGGACCCGCTCGTAGCGTTCCCAGTTGTCCCCGCGTTCCACGAGCACGTCGGCCAGCATGTGGTGCAGCACGAGGTCGTGGAACACCGACACGCCGGGGCGGCGGATCGCGCCCTCGTAGCAGTACCGGTGGAAGGCGTTGTTCCCGAGGTGGTACACGGGGACCTCGTCGCCCTGGGGCTTCGCCATCCACTTCCCGGGCGTCGTCCAGGCCGTGCCCGGCGGCGTGTGGATCGAGCGGAACATCCCCGGCGCCGGCGACACGACGGTCACCTCCGCCTCCTTCGCGACATACGGAAGGAGCTGTACCGAGTACTCGCCGATGCCGGAGGCGAGCGGGGGCATGGGGCTGAACCAGGCGATGCGCACGGCGACGGCTACTCGGCAGTGGCAGGCGCCGCGTCCGGCGACAGCGCGTCCAGCCGGTCCTGGATCGTCGCCAGCTGGTCCCGGAGCGCGGCGATCTCGTCGCGGAGGTTGCGGATCTGCTGGCCGTGGCGCGCCGTGAGCGCCTCGATCTTGCGTTCCATGGCCTTCAGCACGATGTCGTTGCGGTCGACCAGGTCATGAATGGCCCAGGCGGCCGGCTGCCCCGTCCCACCCGAGCCGGCCGTCTCCTCCGCCGGCACCGGTGTCCCGGTGCGCTGCGCGTCGAGGGTCTGCATCCGCTGCAGCCACAGGTTGTCGCCGAGCTCGTTGAAGTAGATCCGGAGCTCGCGACGGCGCCGGTACCAGGCGAGCGCTTTGTCCGGGGTGAGGTCCTTCACGGTGCGCCGGAGTTCCATGGCCGACTAGCGTAAATGGAGCGCGCGCCCGGCGACCTCCATGAGAATGGCGCCATGAGCGGGAACGCCGCGAGCGGGGAGCCCGGGGAACCGCGATGGCCGGCCAGCCTGGCGGTGGTCGCGGCGCTCCTGCTGTACTTCCTGCTCCCCGAGTCCATCTCCTTCGGCCCCCGGTGGCTGATCCCGGCGCTCGAGGCGGCGCTGGTGGTGCCGCTGACGATCGTCGCGCCCCGCCGCGACTCGGAGGAGCAGCGCATCGTCCGGATCGCTTCCCTGGCGCTGCTCGGCGTGGTGCTGTTCGCGGTGCTGGCCTCCCTGGTCCTGCTGGTCCACGCCGTGCTGACGGGCGAGCTCAAGAGCGGCGGCCGGCTGATCCGGTCGGGCGCGGTGCTGTGGCTCACCATGGTGATCGGGTTCGGGCTGCTGTACTGGGAGCTCGACCGGGGCGGACCGGCCGTGCGTGGGCAGCCGGATGACGGTGAGCCCGACTTCCTGTTCCCACAGATGGGAACGCACGAGATCGGCCAGCAGGACTGGCTGCCGACGTTCGTCGACTACCTGTTCCTGTCGTTCACCAACTCGACCGCGTTCAGCCCGACGGACACGTTGCCGCTGTCCTCCCGGGCCAAACTGCTGATGATGCTCGAGGCGCTGGCGGCGATCGCGATCGTCGTGATGGTGGTCGGCCGGGCGGTGAACGTCATCGGCTGATCGGGCGCGAGCGATCGCGTCGGCGGACGAGGACGTCGCCGGTCTGGTCTGCCTTTACAAGCGGCGCGGCAGGCCAATACGCTCCCCGCCGCGGCCGTCCCCGGGTCGCCCCGGACTGCCCCCCGATCGAGGCGAACATGGACGCGAGCGACACAGCGGGCGACGCCCCGCACGAACCCACCCGTGACGAGTCCCCGCCTCCGCCCGTGGAGGGCGCCCCGGCGCCGTCGTCCCGGTACAAGATGGTCGTGGCGCTGCTCATCGTGGTGGCCTCGCTGGCCGGTGCCGGCGTCGCGTGGTCGGCCTCGGTCTCGTCCACACGGGCGTCGGACCTCGACCAGGTGGCGCAGCAGCAGTTCCTCGAACAGCAGCAGATCCTCACCAGCGGCCGGGCGGACATCGCCGAGGAGCTCCGCCGCGTCGGGACCTTTCAGCAGGAGCTCCAGTCGGAGCAGTTCTTCGACCAGCAGTCGAAGGCGCTCGCGCAGAGGTACCCGGCGCTTGCCGCGCAGCTGGCCTCCGAGGCGCAGGGTCAGGCGTCGCTCGCGCGCAACACCGGCGCGCTGTTCTTCGCGAACACCCCGCAGATCTCGCCCGACGGCACGGTGACGTACGACCAGCGGCGGGCGCTGAACAACCTGATCAGCCAGTACGTCATCTACCAGCAGCTCCATCCCGAGCAGATCCAGGCCGAGTCCGCGTCAGAGCACACGAAGTCCGGCCACATCGTCGGCGTCGGGATCATCCTGGTCGCGGCCCTGTTCTTCCTCACGCTCGCGCAGGTCGCGCGGACCCGGAGCCGGCACGCGTTCCTCGTCGCGGGGACCGTCGTGCTGATCGTCGGCCTCGTGCTGTGGCTGGTGGTCCTGCTGTGAGCGAACACCCGGAGCCCCCCGCCGCGACGCCTCCGCCGCCGGCCGGGCCCGAGCAGCCCGTGCCGGCCAAGGAGGAGGACCAGCACCCGCTCACGCGGCACATCACCGTGGCGATCGTCCTCGTGTCGCTTGCCATCGCGGCGGTCGGATACCTCCAGGTCCAGGCCAACCGCAAGAGCAACGACGCCGGCCAGGAGGCCCAGCGCCTCGCGACGCTCACGATGTCCAAGCTGCTGTCGTCCCAGCAGAACGCCCAGGTGCAGTACGAGCTGTTCCTGCAGTCGCAGGACCAGCGGGGCCGGGCGGGCAACGCCCTGCAGCAGAGCCAGTTCGTCGCCGGTGAGGCGAAGGCGGCCTATCAGACCGAGCAGGCCCTGTGGAACCACCTCGCCGACACCACCCAGAAGCTCACCCCCCTGTCTCCGAACAGCTCGGACGGCCCGCAGAACGACCCCGACTTCCCGCGGCACTTCTTCTCGCGGTCGACGCAGCCGGCTCTCGAGGAACAGGCCGCGCAGGATGCCGCGAACGCGACCAACTCCGGGTGGGAGGCGAGCGCCGCGAGGTACACGGCGATCCTCACGCTGTTCGCGGTGGCCCTGTTCCTGCTGGGGTTCGCGCTGGCGCTGCCCGACCAGGTGCTGCGGTTGTTCGCCTATGTCGGCGTCGGGCTCCTGGTGATCGGCGTCGCCTGGGCGGTGCAGGTGACCCTGTCGAGGCCGTCGACCATCCCGCGGGAGGCCGCCGTGCAGTACGCCCAGGGCGAGGTGGCGCTGGAGACGGCGACCGACTCCGCCGGGGCGAACGTCGCCATCGACCACTTCACCCGGGCCATCGACGCCTGGCCGGACTTCTCGCGCGCCTACCTCGGCCGGGCGAACGCGACGCTGTTCGGCAGCGCGTCACAGGTCGAGGCCACCCTCATCCCGGTCGACAAGCTGGAGCGGGTGCAGTCGGACCTCGAGATCGCGCAGGCGAACGGGTTCGACAACGGGCTGTCGCTCGAGCAGCTCGGCGGGGCCGAGTTCTCGCTCGGGTTGCACGACCGGCCGGACGCGTTCGCCCAGGCCGTGGACACCTCCCACCGGGCCATCTCCGAGATCCCGGACGACCCGGTGCCGCGGTTCACGCTGGCAGCCTCGCTGCTGGCCAAGGGGAACATCCCGGAGGCCGAAGGCGCGTACACCGACGCCATGAAGTCGGTCCTGTACCTCCACGCAGGGTCGACTCAGCTCCGGAACGCTGCGCCGTTCCAGCAGGTGTGGGTGTCGGGCGCGCTGTCGGACCTCGAGGCGGTGCGGACGGCGAAGCCCTCGCTGGCGGCCGAGGTCGCGAAGCTGAAGGCGTTCGTGGTGGGGTCGTTCGCGGCGCAGCAGCCGGTGGGGCCGTCGGGGGACGCCACGTTCGCCGGCGTCAACGTGCAGCTGACGCCGACGACGGTGTTCTGGGTGACGAGCTCGAACTCCGGCTACGACCCGACCACCGACAAGCTGTCGGCGGAGTGGTACTTTCGCCAGAACGGGTCCGCGTGGGTGGGGATGCCCGAGGTGTCGGGCGTCGTCGACCCCGCCGCGGAGCCGGGTGTTCCGGGGTACTCCGGGCGGAACCTGGTCAGCCAGTCGATCCCGCCGCGCTGCCTCGGAACGGCCGACTATCGCGTCGAGCTGTATGTGAACGGGCACCTCGCGGGGACCGCGGAGTCGCCGGCACAGTTCGGCACGCTGGTGCCGTTCACGGACCGTTCGGTGAACCTCGAGGGCTGTCACCCGTCGGACTGGACGTTGTCGGACTCGACGCTGCCGGGGTTCCGCGACGGACTGCAGAGCGCGGACCGCTCCCAGGGCGTGTGGCTGTTCCGCTACAACCTGACGACGCTGCCGGCGTCCGTGCAGCGGGAGTCGCCGGCGCAGATCGCCCGGCAGCTGTTGAACACATCGGCGCAGGGGGCGGGCCTGTTCCCGGGGACGCCGACGGCGCAGGGGGCGGTGCAGCACCAGCCGTTCCAGGGGCTGGACGGGTCGACGGAGCAGGTGTTCGCGTACCCGAACGGCGGCGCGGTCGAGGGGCTGGCCGGGGTCGACACGAAGGACCGGGCGGTGTTCGTGGCGTTCGTCTACGGCCCGCAGTCGCAGTTCCAGGCGGCGAACGCCTCCCAAGGCGGTCTGGTCAGCGTGGTGCAGTCGATCAGCGAGTACCGCCCCGGCGGCGGCTCGTTCTGACAGGGAAGGAGGACGCGATGGCGAACTACGAGGACATGATGCGACAGGCCCAGGAGGCTGCAGCACGGATGGGGATCCAGATGCCGGGCGCCGCCGGCGGGGGCGCGGCGCCCTCCATGGAGGAGACCGCCGCGTTGCAGGCCCGCGCGATGAAGCTCAACCAGTCCGGGGTCGAGATGCCGGCGAAGATCGACTCGCTGCAGCCGACCGGGAAGGTGGACTTCGGCGGGGGCAAGGAGATCGCGTTCGGCGTCACGGTGAGCCCGCCCAACGGCCAGCCCTACGCCGCCGTGTTCACCCAGTACATGATCGACAGCGTG
Organism: uncultured Actinomycetes bacterium; assembly: GCA_963772375.1. Taxonomy (GTDB): domain Bacteria; phylum Actinomycetota; class UBA4738; order UBA4738; family JACQTL01; genus DATBHM01. Next base: position 1,917,008 of record CAVYXG010000001.1, on the reverse strand, counting down.
ATGGCCGGCATCGCGCCCGGCGCCGCGATCAAGGTGCGGGTCGACCCCGACGACCCCAACTCGATGTTGTTCTGGGGGATGGGCTGAGACCGGTCGGCAGCCGGTAGGATTCGCGGACCGATGGGAACCGGAACCTGCCCTGTCTGCATGCAGACGCTACCGGCGCTCGACACGCGGCGGTGCAGCAAGTGCCACAAGAACGTCCACCCCGGCTGCGGGAGTGGCCAGTTCCCGGTGTTCGTTTGCGACAACTGCGCGAAGGCGCCGCCCTGCCCGATCTGCCTCACGCCGCTCGCCGGCGAGGACACCAAGGTCTGCAAGAAGTGCGGCCGAACCGTCCACGCCCGCTGCGGCAAGCACAAGCTCATCGGCGGCTTCGTCTGCAACGAAGACGCCTGACGCCGAACGGGTGAGCGGCGGTCCCAGTTCAGCCGCTACGATCGAATCCCAGTGGTGGAACGCTCACGGCAGGAGGTGGCCCGCAGGGCGGGGGTCGATCCCGACTACGTCGACCGGTTGGTCGATCTCGGGATCCTGCAGCCCGGGGAGGACGACGCCTTCTCCCAGGGCGACGTGCGCAGGGCGATGTGGGTGCACAGCCTGGACGTGGCGGGCGTGCCGCTCGACGGCCTCGCAACTGCCGTCCGTCACGGAACGCTCTCGTTCTCCTACCTGGATGCGAGCGCCTTCGATCAATTCGCCGAGGTCACCGGCACGACGTTCCGCGAGGTCAGCGAACGCACGGGGATCCCCATGGACATGCTGAAGGTGGTTCGCGAGGCCATCGGCTTCGCCGAGCCGGGACCGGAGGACCGGGTCCGCGAGGACGAGCTGGCGGTCGTGGGGGCGATCGAGCTCCAGCTCTCGAACGGCGTCCGACCCGTCGTGATCGAGCGGTGGCTCCGGGTGTGCGCGGACAGCCTGCGCCGGATCGCCGAGACGGAGACCGCCTGGTGGCGCACCGACGTCGAGTTGCCGCTGCTCGAAGGGGGCATGTCGACTGCCGAGATGCTCGAGGCCCAGGCCGACTTCGGGTCCCGGATCGGCCCGTACTTCGAGCAGGTGCTGCTCGCCATCTACCACGGCCAGCAGGAGCACGCCTGGAGCCAGAGTGCCCTCGAGGACGTCGAGGCCGCGCTGGAACGGGCCGGACTGCTCAGTCGGCTGCACCATCCGCCGGCGGTGTGCTTCCTCGACCTCACCGGGTACACGCGCCTGACCGAGGAACGGGGAGACGAGGCGGCGGCGAACCTGGCCCTGACGCTGGCGACCATGGTCCGGCGGTGCTCCCAGGAACACCAGGGACGGCCGGTGAAGTGGCTCGGGGACGGCGTGATGTTCTACTTCCCGGACCCGGGCCAGAGCGTGTTGGCCGCCCTCGACATGGTGGAGAGCGCGGCGACGATGGCCCTTCCTCCCGCCCACGTCGGGATCCACGCGGGGCCGGTGATCTTCCAGGAGGGCGACTACTTCGGCCGGACCGTGAACATCGCGGCCAGGATCGCCGAGTACGCCAGGCCGGGCGAGGTGCTGGTGAGCCGAGAGGTCATGGACGCGACCGACGCCAGTCCCGTGACGTTCACGGAGATCGGGGCCGTCGAGCTGAAGGGCGTCTCCGGCGCCCTGCGCCTCCACTCGGCGCATCGAGCAGCCTGAGCTCGCCGGGACCACTCGCGGTTCCGGGGTGAACGGAGCTGCCGGGCTGGGTCAGCGTCGGCCGCCGAACTCCCAGTCGTGAATCTCGACATCAGGGAAGACGTCGAGTGTCTGCTCCTTGAGGAGGAGTGCCTCGACGGCTTCCCTGTCCCCGGCCTGAACGGCCAGGGCGACCCCGATCGACTTGCCCTCGCCGAGCGTGGTGAGCGCGCCGTAGAGGATCAGCCGCTCACGCAATCCTGGCGAGAGGCTCTCCGCCTGGACCGGCCGGTCGCTGCCGTCTTGACCGCGATGCGAGCGCGCGATGACCAGGAATCTGGGCTCGTCGGCTGGGCCCACGAACTCCCACATCGTGCGTCCGAGCAGATTCTCGAAGCGCCAGACCGAGTGCTCCGCGTAGAGACCCGCGCGGTTGTTCGGCTCGCGTGCGACGAACTCGCGCGCGGCATCGGCGCTCGGCAGTCCGAGGACATGGAGGCTGCCGGTCACGGTCTCGCGGTCGGTGGCGAACGTCGGGCCGCGGGCGATCATCGACTCCGCGAACGCGTCCATGTACGACCAATGCTCCTCGAGCAGCTCATCGTCACCGCGAAGCACTGCCGTTCCGGCCGCGTCCCGGCTGTACACAAAGACGTCCACTCGTTCCTGCTGAACCGGGTTACGCCTCGGCGATGCCGACGGGGCAGGACAATCCGGTGCCACCGAGCCCGCAATAGCCGTTGGGGTTCTTGGCCAGGTACTGCTGGTGGTAGTCCTCGGCGTAGAAGAACTCCGGCGCCTCGCGGATCTCCGTCGTGATCTGCCCGTGGCCGGCCTTCGTCAGGACGTCCTGGAACGCGTCACGCGTCGTCTCCGCGCTCTTGGCCTGCAGCTCACCGTAGGTGTAGACGGCGCTCCGGTACTGCGTTCCGACGTCGTTGCCCTGGCGCATGCCCTGGGTCGGGTCGTGGCCCTCCCAGAACGCCTTCAGGACCTCCTCGTACGAGATCACCGCGGGGTCGAACACCACCAGCACCACCTCGGCGTGGCCGGTCCGCCCGCTGCAGACCTCCTCATACGTCGGGTTCGGCGTGAACCCCCCCGCGTAGCCCACCGCCGTCGTGTACACGCCCGGCAGCTTCCAGAAGATCCGCTCCGCGCCCCAGAAGCACCCCATGCCGAACACGGCCATCTTCATCCCCTCGGGGAACGGCGGCGTGAGGGTGTGGCCGTTCACGAAATGACGCTCCGGTACGGGCATCGGCGTCGAGCGGCCGGGGAGCGCGTCCTCGGCCGTCACCATCTGTGTCTTGTGGGAACCGAACAGGAATCGCATCGAGTTACCTCCTCGCTCGGGAGAACAGTCCCGCGAGGCCGTTTGTTCGCTACATGTCTAGCCCGATCCGCCGGCGATGCGGTTCGCCTGGATGAACTCGAGCATGCGCCGCCACGCGTCGGCCGAGGCGGCGGCGTTCTGTTCGGCGGTCCGGTCGAAGAACGAGTGCGGCGCGCCCTCGTAGGTCACGATGTCGCTCTGCACGCCGGCCACGAGGAGGGCGGACTTGAACTGCTCCACGTGGCCGGCGGTGATGTTCTTGTCGGCCCCGCCGAACAGGCCGAGCACCGGTGCCCGGTAGTCCTTCGCGAGGTCGACCGGCGCCGTCTTGTCCTCGCCCTCGCGCCGGGCCACGAACCCGTAGAACCCGATCACCCCGGCCAGTCCGTGGCCCGCGGCGGCCTGGTTGAACGAGTTCCGACCTCCGAAGCAGAACCCGACGGTGAACACCGCGTCGGCCCCGCCGCCCTCCTCCGACCGGAGGTGCTCGGCGGCGGCCTTGACGTCGGTGGCGATCGTCTCGGGAAGTGTCTCGGCGACGTGGGGCTGGTACTCGAAGTCCACGTCGCGTTCGGCGACGCCCGCCGTCCGTCCGAAGTAGTCGATCGCGGTGGCGTGCACGCCGGCCTCGGCGAACCGCTCGGCGAGCTCCTTGTAGAACCGGTAGAGGCCGCGGACATCGGGCATCACCACGATCCCCGGTCCGCCCGGGGAGGCGGCCGTGGCCGAATACGCCGCGAACTGGGTTCCGTCGGCGGCCTCGAGGACCAGGTCACGGGTGGACCCGATGCCGGCGCCGCCCGAGATCGGCGGAAGCGGCGGACGTGCGGCGTCGTCGTAGCACATGGTGTGCGAACCTCCTCGCTCGTCGCCCCGTGGCTTCCAAAGCGGTCCCGCGTTCGCGCAGCCTCTACGCCGGCACGACCGCGGGACCGCGTCAGTTGTACCGCGTTCCGGGCGAGTGTGACGTGCTTCGATGCGCCACGACCTCCATCCGCCGCGCGCGCTCCCTGCGTACAACCGCTCCAACGGGAGGGTGGGGATGCGCAGGTTCGCCGGGATCGTGTTCGTCGTCGTGACCGGATCCATGCTCGTCGGGTGTTCGGCGGGTGACCGGAAAGGTCCGAGCCCTCCGCCGCCTCCGACGGCGGTTCCCACGCCGGCGCCGACCACCGCACCTCCGAGCGCCTCGTCGTCGCCGTCACCCGTTGGGCTGCGGCCGGCCGCCGTCGTCCGCCTCACCGGCCGGTCCGCAGCCGGGCTCGCCGTGGCGGGCGATGCGCTGTGGGTCTCGCACTTCGAGGGAACGGCGCTGTCGGAGGTGGACATGGGTTCGAACCGGGAGATCCGGACCCTGGAGGTCGGCCGCCACCCCGGCAGCATCGCGGCGATGGACGGGCGGCTGTTCGTCACGCACTACGCCGTGCCGAAGCCCGAACGGCGCATCGGCGTCCTCGACCCGGGGAATGCAACCCTGGAACACACCGCGCCGACGGCCCCGCTGTGCTGCGAGCTCGTCCGGGCGGGCGATGCCGTGTGGACGGTCGGCGTCGACGGCGACCTCCTGCGCGTCGGCCGTAACCTGCAGGTCGAACGCGCCGCCCGGACGTCCGCGGACTCCGACTTCCACGTCGGCGTCGTGTCGTCGGGCGCCGCCGTGTGGGTGGCCAGCGAGCACTCCGATGTGGAGCGGTTCGACGCCGCGACCGGAGCGCGCACCACGTTCGTCGACGCCGGCGGTGGCATTCCCGTCGCGGAGCACGGCGGCATGCTGTGGGGCGCTCGTGCGGATTCGATCTGGGGGCTCGACTCGCGGACCGGAGAGCGGCGCGCGGTGTTCCGGCTGGAGGGCGTCTCCGAGATCCTGGCCGGGGCCGTCGCCGGCACCGACCTGTGGCTGTCGGTGCGCGATTTGGCGGGAGCGGGCCGGGTGCTGCGCATCGACACCGCCACGGGAACCGTGACCGGCGCGGCGGAGATCGGCCTCCCGACCAGCATGGTCGTCGCCGGCGGGTCGGTGTGGGTGACCGACTGGGACGCCCACAGCGTGGTGCGATTCGACGTGGGGTGAATGGAGGCGGGCCGGGGGACGCGTCCCCCGGCCCGCCGTGGCTGACACCTTGTTCGTGATCCGGCGACCGCCGGATCACTCCGCCCCGGCGTAGATTCCGCCCGCGATGCAGACGGGAGACTGGCTGGTGGGGGCCGCGATGGTGGTCGCGGTCGGCGACTGGGTCGCCGTCGCACGGCGGGCCAAGCGCGCGCAGTACGTCCTGAAGCCGCTGGTGATGGTCGTGCTGATCGCCGCGGCGGTCGCGCTGCGGCCCGGCGATCCCGCGCTCACCTGCGCGTTCACGCTGGTCGCGCTGGCGCTCTCCCTCGCCGGGGACGTGTTCCTGATGTTGCCCGGAGACCTGTTCGTCGCGGGGCTCGGGTCGTTTCTGCTTGCCCACGTGGCCTACGTTGCTGCCTTCAACCCGACGGCGCCTCCGCTCGCCCCCACCGTCGTGGGGATCGTGATCGTGCTGGCCGTGGGACTTCCGCTGTTCCTGCGGATGGCGCGGGGGATGCGGTCGTCTGGCCGGGGGCGGCTGGTGGTCCCGGTGGCCCTGTACCTCGTGGCGATCGGGGCGATGGTCGTGAGCGCGGTCGCCACCGTGGGGCGGCCGGGCTGGGACGCCGGGCACACGACCCTGGCGATCGCCGGCGCCGGGCTGTTCTTCGCGAGCGATTCGCTGATCGGATGGCGGCGGTTCGTCCGCCCCGTGCGCCACGGCGACCTCGCGGTGATCGTCACCTACCACCTCGCGCAGGCGCTCCTCGTGCTCGCCCTGCTGGGCTGACCCGGGGAGACGGGCCGGGACATCTCGTCACGATTCGGTTGACTCGGCGTTCGCCGGTCCGCATGATGCCCCGGATCACCCCGTCAGAGCCCCCGTCGGCATCCACGGCACGGGGCGGAAGGAGGAAGCATGGCCCAGTACCCCCCGCCCCCAGCCGCGGGCCCGGTCCGCGGCAAGCGGCCGGGAACGGTGACCACCGTCGGCGTCCTGCTGATCATCGCCGGAGCCTTCGCGGTGCTGGCGGGCCTGCTGTCGTTCGGCCTCTCGGGGCTCTCCGGGATCTTCACCGTGCTCGGCATCATCTACCTGCCGGTCGGGGCCCTGGAGATCTACGCCGGCGTCCAGGTGCTGGGGCTCAAGGAGATCGGCCGCGTGATCGGCATCGTCATGGCCGCCATCGGCGCGGTGATCTCGCTGATCTACATCGCCAAGGGCGCGGCGACCTCCATCGTGAGCATCCTGCTCGACGCGTTCATCATCTACACGCTCTACTCGAACAAGCAGTACTTCACCAGCTGACCCATCGATCCCAGGCGCCCGAACGCCGCCGGTGGCGAGCTCCGCCGGCGGCGTCCGTGTGCTTCGGGGTGGGTCCGCCGGGCGGGCGACGAGGGGGTGCCGCCCACCCGGCGGATTGCGGGCACGTGGCGAACTCGGGGTCGCCACGCGATCAGGCGATCAGCGTCCGGCGACCTCCCTGGGGAGCCAGAACTCCACCGTCGTGCCGGCGCCGGGCGCGCTCCGGAGCTTCCACCAGCCCCCGGCGAGCTCCGCACGCTCGCGCATCGCGACGAGCCCGAGGTGCCCGGGGACCGTCGTTCCCGCCGACCGGTCGAAGCCGCACCCGTCGTCCTGGATCCGGACGCGGACCCCGCCGTCGTAGTGCTCCGCGAGGACGTGAACTCGATGCGCGTCGGCATGCTTGCGGACGTTGGCCAGGGCTTCCTGCGCGATCCGGTAGGCGGTGATCCGCGTCTCGAGCGGCGGGTCGACGTCGATCCGGTCCACGAGGTCGAACCGAACCCCATGCTCCTCCCGGAGCTTCTCGAGGTACACGCGGATCGCGGGCACCAGGCCCTCGAGGTCCAGCGCGGGCGGGCGGAGCTCGAAGCTCACGTGGCGCAGGCGTTCGAGCGCGTGCCGAAGCGTCGCCTCGAGCTCGTCGAGCTCGGCCTGCCGCTCAGCGTCGCCGGCGAGGTGCCGGCGCACCACCTGCAGCCGCAGCACGGCCGCGGTCAGCACCTGGATCGAGTCGTCGTGGAGGTCCTCGGCCAGCTGCTTGCGCTCCTTCTGCTCCGCGGAGGCGAGCAGCGACAGGAGCTTGCGGCGCTGCTCGTCGGTCTTCCGGAGGGTCTCGACCGTCCGCCACAGCTCGTCCTCGGCCTCGCGGCGTTCGGTGACGTCGCGCGCGATGCCCTCGATCGCCACCACGCTGGCGGTGGCGTCGTAGATGGCGGCGATGCGGTGCTCCGTCCACAGCACCGAGCCGTCTCGGCGAATCAGCCGAACCAGGACCGGGTCGTCGAACGCCCCCGGCGCGCGGAACAGGGCGGCCAGCAGCGGCCGGTCGTGGGGGTGCGCCATCTTCAGCGTGATCTCGGGGTCGTCGTAGTGCTCCTGCGGCGTGTGGCCGGTGAGCCGGGTGACCGAGGGACTGATGTATTCGTACCGCGGGATCGGGTGCAGGCGGTACAGGTAGATGATGTCGGACGCGTTCTCGGCGAGGAGCCGGAACCGGTCGCCCTGCCGGCCGAGGACCGCCTGATCGGTCGCGGTGCGTTCGCGGGGCGGGCGGACGTCGGGCGGGCCGCCCTCCATGCCCGTGAGGTCCGTGACCTCCGGAGCCGTCGTCCACTGCGGGTGGTTGGACGAGGGTGACATTCGAACTCCCACGGGCGGGCTCGTGCCGTCACCAGATTCCGGTGCACCTGTCCTGTGCGCCCGTTGCCAGCAACACTTCTCCAATCGGGAGCAGAGCAACGCCGGTCGGACGGGGGGTTCCTCCCGGCTGCGGGGGTGGTCTTTCGACCGCCCGTTCGGCGGATGCTCCGGGCCTCCCGGCCTGGTCCGGGACGTTCCGTCATCGACGTCTCGGCTGAGGGCGAACGTCCGACGGCAGGTGTCAGCCGCTCCAGGACAGAACCTGGGCCACGTCCTTCCGCGAGGAGAACGCGTCCCGGAGCGGCCCCGCGGGGAGCGAGGCGACGATCGGCCGGACCGCCTCGACCGCCCGGCGCCGCGCGCCGGCCGCCGCCTCGTCATCGCCGAGGCCCGACTGCGCCAGCGCCGCCACGCGGTGGAGACGCCACGCGAGCGTCGCCGCCCCCGCCGAGCGCGCGTACGCGATCGGCCGCTCGAGCATGCGCAGGGCGTCCTCGTGCTCGCCGCGGAGCGATGCAGCAAGCGCGAGCCCGTACCGGCCCCAGGAGGCGTACAGGACGGACTCCTCATCAGGGACCGCGGCGATGTCGGTCGCATACCGCTCGAGCTCGTCGGGATCGCCGAACTGCTCCCACGCGACGATCCCCGACCACCCGCTTTCCAGGCGGTGCAGGAAGACGTCGACGTTGGCGCCCGCCTCCGCGAACCGGGCGCGGGCCTCCTCGATGTCGCCTTCGTGCAGCATGCGTGAGGCGTCGGCTCCCAGCAGCATCGAGTAGAAGAACCCCCCGCCGAACCGCTCGTGGATGTCGAGTGACACCGCGACGTCCGCGGCCGACTGCTCGTAGGCTCCGATCTCCAGCAGCGTGAGCGCCCGGAACAGGAGGTTGCCGTACAGGAGGCGCGGCGAGTCGAGCTGTCGCGAGAGCGCGATTCCCGTGTCGAGCGCGGCCACGGCGTCGCCGAGATGGCCCAGATGCATGCGTGCCTGCCCGACCGCGTTGCGGGCGAACGCCTCGTCCCGGCGGTTCCCCAGTTCCAGGTTGCCCTCGAGCGATTCCAGCCCGAGGCGTTCTCCCTCCACGAGGTCGCCCTTCAGCGTGTGGATGAACGCCACCATGTAGAGGTTGTGGTACCGCATCGGCTCCTGGCCGATCTGCCGGAGCAGTTCGTCCGCGCGCTTGCCCTCGGCGAGCGCCTCGCCGAACGGCCCGAGGAAGTAGATGGTCTCGCACAGGCCGTGGCGGGCCCATGCCTCGCCCTCGAGGTCGCCGGCCGCCTGCGCGACGCGAAGCGCCTCACGGTGCAGCTCGACCGCCTCTCGGAACTCCCCGCGGCCGAACCGGATCGTCCCCGCCGTGTAGAGCGACTTGGCGATGAGGTTCGAGGCGCCGACCTCCCGCGCGGCCTCCAGCGCGCGCTCCAGGACCCGCTGGCCGTCGTCGTACCGGTCCTGGAGCCAGTGGAGGTGCGCCAGGGCGGCGAGCGCCCGCGCGACGAGCATGCGATCGCCGGCGCGTTCGGCCCGGTCCGCCGCCGACCGGTAGTCGGGTTCGGCCTCCGCGAAGCTCCCGAGCTGCTCCGAGGCCTCGCCCCGCCGGAGCCGAACCTCGGCCTCGATGGCCGCGCGCTGCGGTGAATCCCCCATTCGGACGGCGGCCTCCAGCGCCCGCCCGTACCACCGGATGGCCTCCGGGGCGGCGAACACCCGCGCGCTGCGGTGGCCGGCGAGCATCGCGTACCGCGCGGTCTTGGCGGGGTCGCCCGCGGCCTCGGCGTGGTGGGCGAGGATCTCGGCGTACTCTTCCTCGCGGCCGGCGGTCACTCGTTCGACCCAGCCGAGCGCGTCCATGTGCGCGGCCTGCCGCCGCGACCGAGGGATGCCCTGGTACGCCACGTCACGCGTGAGCACGTGGTTGAAGATCAGCTCGCGGTCGCCCTCGATGGTCGAACCCTCGCGTTCCCACGCGAGCCCCTTCTCCACGAGCCCGTCGACCGCCCGCGCGGCGTCGGGCGTCCCGAGCGCCTGCAGCGAGCCCACCCAGAAGATCCGGCCGACGACCGCGGCGTCCTGGATGGCCCGCTTCTCGTTGGGCGACAGCAGGTCGATGCGCGAGGCGATCACGCCCTGGACCGTGTCCGGGAGCGTGCTCGGCAGCGCCCGGTCGAGCCGCCAGTCGTATTCGTTCCGGACGAGGTAGCCGTCCTCGACCAGCATCCGCAGGAGTTCCTGGGCGAAGAACGGGTTTCCCTCGGAGCGCTCCAGCACCGGCTGGAGCGCCTCGGGTGGCGCCGTCGCGTCGCCCAGGAGATGACGAAGGAGCTGCTCGGACTCCTCGGTCCGAAGTGGCGAGAGCTCGATCCGGACGGCGCTGCGGACGGTAGCGCCCCAGGCCGGGCGGCGTTCCCACAGGTCGGGGCGCGTCATCGCCAGGAACAGCACCGGCGCCGCGACCGCGAGCGCCAGCTGTTCGACCAGGTCGAGCAGCGAGGGGTCGGCCCAGTGGACGTCCTCGACGACCGCGACGACCGGGCGTTCGGCAGCCAGGGATTCGAAGTAGATCCGCCAGCACCGACCGATCAGCTCGCGGGCGACCTCCGGCGACGCTCCGGCGATGGGGTCCGGTCGCCACGGGAACGCCGATCGACGACAGCAGCACGTCGACGGTGGCCACCGGATCGTCCGAGCGCAGCCGATGCTGGAGCCGGGCCGACCGCCTTGGTCCGGATCGCGTCGCCGCGGTCGCTGTCCATGATCCCGACGTCGGTTCGCAGGATCTCCGCGAGCGGCCAGTAGGTCAGGCCGTCGCCGTAGGGCAGGCAACGTCCCCGGACGACGTTCGCCGGGGTCGGGCGTGCCCCGGGCGAGGAGCTGGAACTCGTGCGCCAGCCGGCTCTTGCCGATCCCGGCCGGCCCGATCACCGTCGCGAGCCCGGCCTTGCCCTCGCGCTCCGTCCGGTCGAGCACGAGCGTGAGGAGGTCGATCTCGGCGTCGCGGCCGACCATCGGGGCTGCCCCCTGTGCGCGGGTTCCCCGGACCTCGCCGGTCACCTCGAACGCCGGCATCGGCCGGTCGAACCCCTTGACCGTGACGTCCCCGAGGGACCGGTACGCGATGGCGTGGCGGGTGTCGCGGTGGGTGCGCTCCCCGACGACGATCGCGCCGGGGCGGGCGAACGCCTCGAGCCGTGCGGCGAGGTTCACCGGGGTGCCGGTCACCAGGCCCTCGCGGTCGATGCCGGTGGCGGTCACCACCTCGCCGGTGTTCACCCCGATGCGCATCCGGAGCTCGACGCCGCGGGTGGCCTGCAGCTCGGCGTTGAGCCCGGGCATCCGTTCGTGCATGGCGATCGCGGCCCGGACGGCCCGCTCGGGGTCGTCCTCGTGCGCCACCGGGACGCCGAACACCGCCACGATCGCGTCGCCGATGTATTTCTGCACGGTCCCGCCGTGGCGTTCGATCTCGTCGGCCATGGCGGTGAAGTAGGCCGTGAGCACCGGGCGGAGGTCCTCGGCGTCCATGCTCGTCGCCAGTTCGGTCGACCCGGTGAGGTCGGCGAACAGGACCGTGACGACCTTGCGTTCCGCGAGCTCCGGTGCGGTCTCGAGGGAGCCGTGGCTGCGGTCGGGCGCCGCGGCAGCCCCCTCGAGCAGGCCCGCGCCGCAGGAGCCGCAGAACCGGTTCCCGGTCGGGTTCGAAGCGCCGCACGACGGGCAGGTCCGCTCGAGCGGCGAGCCGCAGGATCCGCAGAAGCGGTTGGCCGGTGGGTTGGATGCATCGCACGACGGACACGCGACCTGATCTCCCGTCCCGGGGGCGCCCGTCGTTCCGTGGGTCTCCGCCATGCCTCCCTCGCTCGAGTGCGGAGTCTATTGCGGGCCCCCGCTCGTGACGGCTCGGCCGACGTTCCCACGACGGGAGGTTTCCACGGGGGGATCGGTGGGTATGAACTCTCGTTCGGCCGAGGGTCCTCCGGCGGCCGCGTGGCGCCGGAGCGTGGAGGGGAACGGGATGTGTCGATGCGGGCGGGGTTGCGGGTTCGCCGCCGCGCGCCGTTCGGGCTTTCCCACCAGCCACCTGCCCACGTCGATCCATGCCGCCCGCCCTTCCTCGGGCGGCGGCCCCTGACCACCGAAGGCCTGTCCCTGCGCCTGCCCGCGACCCTCGCCGCGCCCTCCAAAGCCCGGCGGGCTGTCGTCGCCGCGCTGCCGGACGTCGCACCCGGGGTGAGCGCGGAGGCGGAGCTGCTGGTGACCGAACTGGTGACGAACGCCGTCCGCCACGGGGGCCTGGACGCCGATGACGTCATCGACCTCCGAGTCGTCCGGCGGGGTTCCGCGATCCGCGTGGAGGTGGCCGAGGGCGGGCCGGGCTTCGACCCCGCGACGGCGCTCGCCCAGGATCCGGAGGCCGTCGGCGGCTGGGGCCTGCTGCTCGTCTCGCGCCTGGCCAGCCGGTGGGGCGTGACCAGGGGACGGCCCAACCTGGCCTGGTTCGAGATCGACCTGCCGGCCGCGACCGACTGATCCCGCCGCTCGTTTTCCTTCCCGGGGCGCCGGGAACATTCCGTCCATGCCGCCCCGGTCCTCCCGTACGCGGTCACAGCCCCTCGCCCGGGGTCGGTTCCTGCTCGCCTGGGCCCTGGGTTCAATGGTGATGTGGGTCCTGCTCACCAGTACGTTCCGGGGCTCCGAGCTGGTGATCGGCGCGGTTGCGGCCGTGCTGACCGCGGTTGCGGTCGAGGCGGTGCGGGAACGGGAACGGTTCATCTTCCGGCCACGCCTCCGATGGCTCCGTCGTGGCCTCGCGATCCCCGTCCGCGTCGTCGTCGAGTCCTGGCTCATCACCGCGGCGCTGTGGCGGCACGCAACCGGCCGCAAACAGGTTCGCGGGGCCCTCGTCGCGGTTCCGTTCGACCACGGGCCGGACGACGATCCGGAGGCGTCGGCCCGGCGGGCCCTTGCCACGCTCGGTCCGTCGATCGCGCCGAACACGGTCGTCGTCGGGATCGACGCCGAACGGAACGAGCTGCTCGCCCACCAGCTCGCCCCGGACCCGGCCCGGCTGGAGCGCGAGGTCGGCAGCGCGTGAACGTCTGGCTGTGGGCGGCGGCGGCCTGTCTGCTGGTGCTCGTCCCGTGCATCGCGCGAGCCCTCCGCGGGAGCACGTTCGACCGGCTGCTCGGCATGCAGCTCGGGGGGATCGTGATCTCGCTCGCGCTCGTGATGCTGGCCGAGGGGTTCGAACGGTCGGTCTACATCGACCTCGCGGTGGTGTTCGGGGTGCTGTCGTCCGTCGGGTCGCTGGCGCTCGTCCGGTTCTGCGAGCGGTGGGTGTGAGGCGATGACCTGGGTGCCCGGGGTCCTGCTCGGGGTCGCGATCGCGGTGCTGCTGGTGAGTGCCCTGGGGCTGCTGCTGATGCCGCACGTGTACGACCGCGTGCACTTCCTGGGGCCGGCGTCGACGATCGCGCCGGTGCTGGTCGCGGCCGCCGTCGTGGCCGTCGAGGCATTCGACCACCAGGGAATCATGACCGTGCTGCTGGCGCTGTTCCTGGCGGTCTTCGGGCCCGTCCTGTCGCACGCGACCGCGCGGGCCGCGCGGATCCGCGAACACGGCGACTGGCGCGCCGGGCCGGACGAGCCGGTCCGCCGGTCCTCCGCGACGGAGCGGACGTGACCGCCACGGACGCCGTCCAGGCCGTGGCCATGCTGCTCGTGGCGGGGCTCGCGCTCGGGGTCGTGACGACGCGCGAACCGGTGCACCAGGCCATCGTGTTCGCGATCTTCGGCGGGGCGCTCGGGGTGCTGTTCCTCGTCGTGCAGGCGCCGGACGTCGGGCTGTCGGAGATCGTGGTCGGCGCGGTGGCATGGCCGGCGATGGTGCTGTTCACGCTTGGCGAAGGCCCGCGAGCGCGACCGCCGGCGCGGGCGGGGGCACGGCCGGGACCGGCCGAGGTGAGCCCGCGCGCCCGGCTCGCGATGTTCCTGGTCGGCGGCGCCGGCCTGGTCCTGCTGTTCGCGTGGGGCGTAGGCGGCCTGCCGGGATTCGGGACCACGGAGTCGCAGTACGCCCGGTATCTGAACGCGCACGCCGTCCACCAGCGCCACGCCACCAACGTCGTGAGCGCGGTGACGTTCGACTACCGCGGGTTCGACACGCTGGGGGAGGAGTTCATCCTGTTCGCCGCGGTCATGGGGGTGACGCTGCTGCTGCGGTCGCAGCGGGAGGAACGCGACGAGGGCGCGGCGCGGTCGCGGGCCGAGGACCGGCGGAGCGGGGGCGACACCTCGGACGCCGTCCGCGTGGCCTCGCTGGCGCTGATCGGGCCGGCCATCCTGCTCGGGCTGTACGTCGTGTCGCACGGGCAGCTGACGCCGGGCGGGGGGTTCCAGGGCGGGGCCGTCCTGGCGGCGGGGCCCGTGCTGCTGTTCCTGTCGGGCCGATACCTCCTGCTCCGCAGCGTCCATCCGATGCACGCACTCGACCTCTCCGAAGGGACCGGCGCCGGCGGCTTCACGGTGGTCGCGCTGGCCGGCCTGGTCGCCGGGAGCGCGGTCATGGCCAACTTCCTGCCCAAGGGCGAGGTCGGGTCGGTGTTCTCGGGCGGGACGATCCCGGTGTTCAACGTGCTGGTCGGGCTCGAGGTGGCGGCCGGCATCACGCTGGTGCTGTACGAGTTCCTCGAGCAGACGCTGGTGGTCCGGGGCCGCTAGTGGTCTGTCTGTGAATATCTGGTATGGTAGTCGTCATGGCAATCATGCGGCTCCGGCTCTGCCGGTCACCGTCGAACAGCGCAGGGACCTGCAGAGGTTGGCGTCGTCGACGTCGCTCCCGCACCGGACGGTCGTCCAAGCGAAGGCACTGCTGTGGGCGGCGGAGGGGGTGGGGAACGAGGAGATCGCCCGGCGGTGCGAGGTGGACTCCGACACGGTGCGCCGGTGGCGAGTCAGGTTCGCGGGTCAGGGCACCGCGGGGGTGGGGGCCATCGCCAAGGGCCGCGGGCGCAAGCCGGCCCTGGAAGACGGGACGGTGGCCGAGGTGGTCCGGGTCACCTGCCACGAGAAACCTCCCGACGGCTCCACGCACTGGACGACGCGCTCGCTGGCGCGCAGGTTCGGGATCGGCAAGGACGCCGTGGCCCGCATCTGGTCCGATCACCACCTGAAGCCCTGGAAGGTGGACACGTTCAAGGTCTCCACCGATCCCGACTTCGAGGACAAGCTCGTCGACGTCGTCGGGCTGTACCTGAACCCCCCGGAGCGCGCCGCGGTGTTCAGCTTCGACGAGAAGACGCAGGTCCAGGCCCTGGACCGGACCCAGCCCAGCCTGCCGATGCGGCCTGGCCGGGCCGGCACCATGACGCATGACTACCGCCGCAACGGCACGGTCGATCTGTTCGCCGCGCTCAACGTGGCCACCGGTGAGGTCCTCACCGACTACCAGCAGAGCCACGCCGCCTCAGACGTGCTGCGGTTCTTCAAGCGCATCGACGCCGCGGTGGACCGGCGCCTCGAGATCCACGTGGTGCTGGACAACCTCTCCGCGCACAAGGCCCCGGAGATCACCACCTGGCTGGCCCATCCCCGCCGCGCCCGCTGGCACCTGCACTTCACGCCGACGTCGAGCTCATGGCTGAACCTGGTGGAGCGGTGGTTCAAGGAACTGACCGACAAGCGGCTCCGCCGGGGTGTCTTCACGAGCGTGGCCGATCTGACCGACGCCATCGCCACCTGGGTCCGTCACTGGAACGACGACCCCAAGCCGTTCGTCTGGCACAAGACCGCTCAGGAGATCATCGAGAAAGTCCAGCGCGGGCGGGCCACCCTCCACCAGATCAAATCAACGACGGAGCCTGTGCACGGGACCCTGCCGTACGCGCTGGCCGTGTGGCTGTTCGCCGTCGGGCTGTACGGCGTGGTGACCAGCCGGAACTTCGTCCACATGATCATGTGCCTGTCGGTGGTGCAGGCGGCGACGTACGTGCTGGTCCTGCAGGTCGGCTACCGGACCGGTGCGACGGCGCCGATCTTCCTCGACGTGCCGGTTGGGACGCCGGCCGTCGACCCGGTGGTCCAGTCGCTCGTGCTGACCGACGTGGTGGTCGGCGTCGTGGTGGGGGCGCTGCTGCTGTCGCTCGCGCTCCAGGCCCACAAGCGAACGGGGACGCTCGACCCGAACGACCTCCGCACGCTGGTGGGCTGAGCGATCGAATCGCTGGCGCCGCTCCCCGTCGTCGTGCCGCTCCTGGTGGCGGCGGTGATCGCGGCGTTCTCGTGGCTGCTGCCGCGGCGGACGGCGGACGTGCTGGCGTTCGCGACCGCGGTCGCCTGCGCGGTGATGTGCGCGGTGCTGCTGTCGGGGACGTCGTCGGGCGTGATCGTGAGCTGGCTGGGCGGCTGGCACCCGAAGGGTGGTGGGCTCGCGATCGGGATCTCGTTCACGGTGGACGGGCTCGGGGCGGGGGCGGCGCTGGTGGCGTCGATCCTGGTGGCGGCGGTGCTGATGTTCTCGCCGGCCTACTTCCAGGAGGAGTACGAACACCGCCACACGATCCTGCTGCTGGTGTTCCTGGCGGCGATGACGGGGTTCGCGCTGACCGGGGACCTGTTCGACATGTTCGTGTTCTTCGAGCTGATGTCGGTCGCCGCGTACGCGCTGACTGGGTCGAAGATCCGCGAACCCGGGCCGCTCCAGGGCGCCATCAACTTCGGGGTGATCAACAGCCTGGGGAGCTTCCTCTTCCTCGTCGGGATCGCGTTCGTCTACGCGCGAACCGGCGCGCTGAACTTCGCCCAGATCGGGAACGCGCTTGCCGGGCACGCGGCCGACGGGCTGGTGGTGGTGGCGTTCGCGCTGATCGTGTGCGGGCTGCTGGTGAAGGCGGGTGCGGTGCCGTTCCACTTCTGGCTGGCCGACGCGTACGCCGTGGTGCCGATCCCGGTCGGGGTGCTGTTCGCGGCGGTGTTCGGGGAGCTCGGGCTGTACGCGATCGCTCGCGTGTACTGGACGTCGTTCTCGGGGGTGCTCGGCTCGTCGGAGGGCGGGCTGCGGCCGGTGCTGATCGGGGTCGGGGTGCTGACGGCCGTGGTGGGGGCGGCGATGTGCTTCCTGCAGCAGCACCTCAAGCGGATGCTCGCGTTCTCGACGGTGAGCCACATCGGGCTGTTCCTGGTGGGGATCGCGCTGTTCACGCACTCCGCGCTGGGCGGGGTCGGCGTGTACGTCGCCGGGCACGCGATGGGGAAGGGCGCGCTGTTCCTGCTGGTGGGGGTGATCGTGTACCGGCTGGGGAGCGTGGACGAGGAGGAGCTGCGCGGGCGCGGGCGGGGGCTGCGGATGGCGGGCGTGCTGTTCGCGGTCGGCGGGGTGGTGCTGGCCGAGCTGCCGCCGTTCGCGACGTTCACGGGCAAGGCGATGATCGAGGACTCGGGCGTGCAGCTCGGGTACTGGTGGATGCCGCTGCTGTTCATGGTCACGTCGGCCGTGGTGGGGGCGGCCATCCTGCGGGTGGCCGGGCGGGTGTTCCTGGGCTGGGGTCCCGACGAACCCGACCGGTTCGGCGCCGACCTGGCCGGCGAGGTCGAGGGCGACGACGATTCCTCGCATCCGCCGCGAACGCGAACGCCGGCACTGTTGCTGATCCCGGTCGCGCTGCTGCTGGCGGGGTCGCTGGCGCTGGGGCTGATGCCGGGGCTGTCGTCGAAGGCCGACTCCGCCGCCGCGGCGTTCCAGGACCGCCGGGCGTATGCGAGCGCGGTGTTCCGGGGAACGCGCGATCCGCCGCCTCACGTGGAGTCCGAAGCGCCGAGCTCATCCGCGGTGGCGTACGGGCTGGGGTCGGCGTCCGGGGCAGTGGTGATCGCGCTCGTCGCGCTGTTCCGCCACCGCTGGGTGCCGGTCGGGGCGCGGCGTCGCGTGGCCGCGGTGGTCGAACCGGCGGTGATCGGCTTCCGGTCGCTGCAGACCGGCCGGCTCGGCGACTACGCGGCATGGTTCGCGCTCGGCGTCGCCGCGCTCGGCGGCCTGTTCGCGCTCGCCGTCAAGTGACGAGGCCGTCGCGTGTCCGACGGTTGTGGCCCTGGAGCGTGGGCGGAATTGCGTGACCGGTCTCCTGGGGCGGGGGGTGGGCAAGTTCAGCCAGCCCTGGGTTTGAATGTCTGGGCCCCGGAAGCACGGAGAGGAGAGCACGATGGGCGACGAACAGGCGGCACCCCAGACGAAAGGTGTCACGGTGGAGCTGCTCGCGACGGTTGACCTGGGCCCTGAGATCGAGGGCATGGCGGGGCGCCAACTTCGAATGCGTATGGTGACCATCGAGCCTGAAGGCGTCCTCGGTCCGGTTCACGACCACAAGGACAGGCCGGGCATCGTCTACCTACTGCAGGGAACGATCACCGACCATCGTGATGGAGTGGCGACGGACTATGGGCAGGGAGTGGGCTGGCCCGAGGACAGGAACACCACACACTGGCTCGAGAACAGAGGAGCGATTCCCGCGGTGGAGATCTCGATCGACATCGTCAGGCAAGAGTAGGCGCAGGCTCGACGTCCGAGACGAATCCCGGCCACCTACGGCGCGTCGAGCTCCGGGTCCATCCCGGCATTGCCTGACCAGGAACAGCCCGAGTTCCACGATCTACCGCGCGGGCGTTCAGCGCCCGGCGGCTTCGAGGTACCGCGACCGCGACAGCTGGCGCTGGAGCTTGCCGGACGACGTCTTCGGAAGCTCGCCGGGCTCGAGGAGGACGACGTCCGTCGGGGGGAGGCCCACCGCGGCCTGCACCCGGCCCGCCATCGCACGGCGGAGGGACGCATGGTCGGCCGATCGGGTCTCGGCCATCACCACGATCCGTTCGTGGCCGCGCGCGTCGGTCACGCCGAACGCCACGACGTTCCCAGCACGGACGCCGTCGACCTGGGCGGCGGCCCGCTCGACGTCCTGTGGGTACACGTTGCGCCCGCCCACGATGATCAGGTCCTTGAGCCGCCCCGTCACGACGAGCTCCCCGCCGGCCAGGTAGCCGAGGTCGCCCGTCCGGAGCCACCCGTCGTGCATCGCCTCCGCGGTCGCCTCCGGCCGCCGGTAGTAGCCGGGCGTGACCGACGGCCCGGCGATCTCGATCTCCCCGACCATGCTCTCGGAGAGCCGGTCGCCCGTCGCCGGGTGCACCACCCGGACCGACACGTGCGGCAGCGGGCGGCCGAGCAGCGGCAGCCGCCGGGCCCCGGGCGCGTCGGGCGGGACCGGCGCGGCCGCGCCCTCGTGCTCGAGGGCCGACGAATCGACGACGTCTACCGCGAGGCCCCGCCCCACCGGGGGGAACGACACCGCGAGCGTCGCCTCCGCCAGGCCGAACACGGGGAACATCGCCCCCGGCGACAGCCCGAAGGGCTCCCCGGCCCGGTGGTACCGCGCCGTCGCGTCGAGATCGATGGGCTCCGACCCGTTCACCTCCACGCGCACGGCCGAGAGGTCGAGCCCGTGCATCCGCCCCATGGCGCGGGCGGCCAGGGCGAAGCCGAAGTTGGGACCGCCGGTCACGGTTCCTCGGAACCCGGCGAGCCATGCGGGCCAGTTCCCGGGGCGGGACAGGAACTCGTGCGGTGACGCCAGCACGACTTCGGCGCCGATCGTCATGGGCGCGCCGAGGAGCCCGATGAGGCCCATGTCGTGGTACAGCGGGAGCCAGCTCACGACCACGTCGTCGGGCGTGAGCTCCGCGCCGGCGGCGATGTCGTCGAGGTTCGCGCACACGCCGCCGTGGGGCATCATCACCCCCTTGGGGTGGGCCGTCGACCCGCTGGTGAACTGCAGGATGGCGAGGGACGAGGGGTCGACCGGCGCGGCCTCCATGGCGTCCGCGCCGGAGCGGGGGAGCGAGTCGATCGGAACCACGTCAGGAACGTCCGGCAGCCGCGCGTCGTCGAGGAACGACGACAGCGCGGGGTCCATCAGCACGAACGTCGCGTCGGCCTCCCGGACGAGGTTCCTCGTCTGCTCGACGAACGCCTCCATCGACCCCAGGCGGAGCGGAAGGGGCAGCACCACGACGGTGGCTCCGGCGAGCCACACCGCCTGCACGGCCGTGACGAACTCCCTGGTGGAACTGCCCAGCATGGCCACGTGGGATCCCGGGGCGACGCCTCGCGACTGCAGGGCACCCCCGACCGCCCGAGCCTCGTCGTGCAGCCGCGACCATTCGACGCGTTCGGCCCGGTCGTCGGCGACGAACGTGATCCCGTGGCCCTGTTGCGCCGCGTGCTCGAGACGCGGCACCAGCGTGCGCGGCGCCGAGCGCCCCTCCGGTGCGGACATGGCGAGACACAAGTGTACCCACAACCGCCGGCCGCTCCGGTCGTCAGGGCAGAGATCCGGCGACGGCCTCGACCACCTTCACCGCCCGAAGCGGCCGTTCGGTCGCTCTCCCGGTCCGGCGGCTCAGATCGCGGAGTGGTCGGCGATCGCCACTGCGGCGCTGATGTGCGCGAGGTGGGTGAGCGCCTGGGGGAAGTTGCCGAGAGGCGTCCCGCTCGAGGCGTCGAACTCCTCGGTGAACAGGCCGAGGTCGTTGCCCGCCGCCGTTCCCCGGTCGAACGCGTCCCGCGCGAGGTCGATCCGACCCTGTCGCGCGTAGACCTCCGCGAGCCAGAACTGCGCGGCCAGGAACGCCCCCTCGCGCTCCGGCATGCCGTCGGCCGCGGTGTACCGTCGCAGCAGCCCGTGGTCGTCGAGGTCGGCCGCGATGCGGTCCGTCGTCCGCACCATCCGTTCGTCGTCGAACGCGCAGAACTCCACCACCGGGATCTGCAGCAGGGCGGCGTCCATCGCCTTCGTCCCGTACGCGCGCACGAAGACGCCGCGGCGTCGGTCGACACCGTCGCGTTCCACCGAACGCCTGATGCGGTCGCGTTCCTGCGTCCACCGGCGGACCGGCGCCCGGCGCGCGCACTCCTTCGCCAACCGCAGCCCGCGGTCGAGCGCCGCCCAGCACATCACCTTGGAGTGGACGAAGTGCATCGGCCGCTTGCGGATCTCCCAGATGCCCGGGTCGGGCCGCGACCACGACGCCGCCGCGCGGTCGACCAGGTCCACCAGGAAGTGCCAGTAGTCGTCGTCCGGGGAGTGCCCGCGGAGGTGCCACTGCCACGACAGCTCGAGCAGTGAGCCGAACACGTCGTGCTGGTCCTGGCCGTGCGCGGAATTGCCGACGCGAACCGGCGACGACCGCCGGTACCCCTCGAGGGTGTCGACGGTCGATTCCTCGAGGCGCCGCTCGCCGCCGACGCCGTACACGATCTGGAGGTCGTCGGCGTGGCCGGCGGCGCTCCGTTCCACGAACCGCCGGAATCCGTCCGCCTCGTCGTCGAACCCGAGCTCCGCCAGGGCCCGGACGGACAGCCACGAGTCGCGGATCCAGCTGTACCGGTAGTCCCAGTTCCTGCCGCCGCCGACGGCCTCGGGGAGCGACGTGGTCGCGGCGGCCGCGATCGCGCCGGTGGGCGCCCTGGTCAGCCCCTTCAGCACCAGCGCGGATCGGATGGCGGCGGGCCCGTCGGTCGAGGACAGTCGCCCCTTGGCCGACCACGCCCGCCAGAGCCGGATCGTGGCCTGGAGCCGCCGGTCGAGGTCCTCCGGGTCGGGGGGGTCGGGCGGGTCGGGGTCGATCTCCTCGGGGGCCACGTACTGGAGCGACACCCGGAGGCGCTCGCCGGCCCGGACGTCGGCCGACGCCATGAGCTCGTTGTCGGTCTCCTCCCACTCGAGGTCGCCCGAGATCACCAGGGCGTCGTTCCCGCCGATCGCCGTCGCGAGCTTGACCCCGTGCCGCCGGATCCACGGCCGGACCTCGCCGTAGTCGAACCGCGGCACGATCGCCGCCCGGATCGGCAGGCGTCCCTGGACGCCCTCGACGATCCGCAGCAGCTGGCGATGGGGGTTCCGGGATCCCGCCCGGCGCATGGTGAAGCAGTCGAGCAGCCGGACCTCGCCACCGGGCGCCCGGAACGTCGTCTCGAGCACCATCGTTCCGTCGACGTACCGGCGGGTCGAGTCGTACCGCACGGCCGCGGGCGTGATCGCGCACCACCCGCCGCCCTCCCAGTCGAGCAGCCGGCCGAACACGCTGCCCGAGTCGATCCGGGGCATGCAGCACCAGTCGATCGAGCCGGCCGACGACACGAGCGCCGCGGAGTGTCCGTCGGCGATGAACCCGTAGTCGGAGATCGCCGGGTACGGATCCTTCGGGGGGCTCATGCCGGCCGTCCCGCCCATGGTCGATACTGCATGTCGTGGCGGATCATGGGCCAGCCGGGGCGACGTCGTTCGCCGAGCAGATCGAGCTGGCGCTGCCCACCGGGAGCCGGTCGCGCCGGTTCGCCCAGGCCGGCGTGGTCGTGTGGGCCGCAATCGGCGTCGCCCTGCTCATCGGGGTCCTGTTCCTCCTGCTGGTCCGGCTCTCCGGGCTGCTCCCGTACCTCGTCGTCGCCGGCGTGGTGCTGCTGATCCTGGGCCCCATCGTCCGCGGACTCGAACGGCTCCACGTCCCGCGCCAGATCGGGGCGACCGTGACGTTCGCGGCGGCCGCCGTCGCCATTCCCGCACTGATCCCCGTCCTGGTGCGGGCCTTCGTCGACCAGCTGACCACGTTGTTGAGGAACGCGCCCCAGGCCCTGCAGAAGGGCGGCCTGGTACAGAGCCTGATCGCCTCGAACAACGGGCTGCTGCACTCGATCGGCCTGAACGTCCGGAACTGGGTGGACCAGCACCAGAGCAAGGCCCCCGAATACCTCGGGAACCTGGCCGTGGGCCTCACCCGGGCGAGCGTGGTCATCTTGCTCGGCGGCCTGCTGGGATACCTGCTGCTGCTGTCCCGCCCGCAGTTCGGGCGGTTCACGCTGCTCCTGGTCCCGCCGCAGCGCCGGCAGAGCGTCCAGGACGTCCTCGACGAGATGAACCGCATCGTGGGGGGATACGTCCGGGCGCGGTTCATCGTGTCGGCCGTCGTCGGCGTGATCGCCACGGTGGGGCTGGTGGTCGTCGGCATGCCGGCCCCGCTGGTGCTGGGGTTCTGGGTGGGGCTGGCGAACCTGATCCCGACGTTCGGGGCATACATCGGCGCGGCGCCCGTGGTGCTCGTCTCGCTGCTCACCAAGCCGCCCCAGTACGTCCTGCTGGCCCTGCTGGTCGTGACGCTCTCGCACGTCGTGGACGGGTTCTTCCTGTCGCCGCTCGTCATGAAGGAGACGACCAACCTCCACCCGGTCGTGGTGCTGCTCGTCGTGATCGTGGGGGCCGAGATCGCCGGGCTGTACGGCGTGATCGCGGCCATCCCGGTGGCGGGGATCACGGCGTTCCTCGTCCGGCGGTGGCTGAAGCCGCGCCTGTACGGCCCGGATCCCATGGCCCCCGTTCCCATCGCGCCCGCGCCCTTACCCGAGGACCCGGTCGGCGAGCTCGCCGCCGAGTCGGGTCCGCCGGACGATCCCGACTCGGCCTGATCCGCGCGTCATCCCGCGGCCGCCCCGAGCACGCCGAACGCCGCCGCGATCGAACCGTCGATCACGGCCGGTCGCCGTCGCGCCGCGTCGACCCGGGCCAGCGCGAACATGCTCGTCGCGTGGAGCAGGTCGACGACGACGCCGGCGGAGCGCCGCACCGGCCCCGGATCGCTCCCGGCGAGCGCTGCCTGCACCAGATGCCTGCCCCCGAGGACGCGCGCGGCTGCCACGGCCGCGCCGTCGGCCGGGTCGCCGCCGTACGTGCGCAGCACCCGTGCAGGGACGGCCAGAAGCGTCGCGCCGTACACGGCGCGGGCGGCCCGGAGGAGCCTCCTCATCGGCGGCGACGGCTCGCCAGACCGATCCCCAGCCCCCCGGCGACGGCCGCGCCGGCGGCCACCAGGGCCCGGTGGGTGGTCCACCACCACTGGAGGCTGCGGGGATGGGCCTGGTCGTCGAACCGCCCGTGGGCGCCGTGATCGGTCTCGCGGTCGACCGGCTCCCACAGGTTGAACGGCCGGTTCGGATCCTCCGGCTCGTCGGTCTGCTGCGACGAGAACCCGGTTCGTCCCAGGTACCGGTCGAGCGCCCCGGGGATCACCGTATTCGCCATGATCGTCGCCGCGGTCGTCGCGCCCACCCAGTACTCGCGACGCTGCGGATGGAGCGCCGCGTACAGGATGGCCCGGCCGGCCACCTCGGGGTCGTAGATCGGCGGCACGGGCTGCGCCCTGTGCGTGAGGGCCGTCTTCACCCAGTCGAACTGGGGCGTGTTCAGCGCGGGCATCTGGACCATGGTCACGTGCACGCCCGAGCGGTCGTGGAACAGCTCGGCGCGCAGCGAGTCGCTGAACCCCTGGATGGCGTGCTTCGCCCCGCAGTACGCGGACTGCAGCGGGATGCCGCGGTAGGCGAGGGCGCTCCCGACCTGGACGATCGCGCCTCGGCCCCGCGATCGCATGCGACGGAGCGCCGCCATGGAGCCGTACACGACGCCGTGGTACGTCACGTCGGTGACGCGCCGGAACTCGTCCGGCTCGATCTCCCAGAGCGGCGCGAACACCGACGTCATCGCGTCGTTCACCCACACCTCGATCGGGCCCAGCTCGCGTTCGGCCCGGTCGGCCGCGCCCTCGACCTGAGCCGCCTCGGCCACGTCCGTGGGGACGGCGAGCGCCGTCCCGCCGGCGCGTTCGACCTCCTTGACGGCCGCCTCCAACCCCTCATTGCCTCGGGCGAGCAGCGCCACCGACGCGCCCTCCGTGCCAAACGCCACCGCGGCCGCCCGGCCGACCCCCGCCGACGCCCCGGTCACCACGACCGTTTTGCCCTGCAACGACTTCGACACCGTCATCTCCTCCGGAACCGTTCGATGTCCTTCGACTTCAGCTCCAGACCGTTGCCCGGCTGCGACCGGTCCGGCCGGAACACGCCGCCCTTCGGGTCGGGCACTCCGTCGAACGCCACGTGCTCGACGCGCTCGTGGTCGGCGAAGAGCTCCAGGTGGCGGAAGTTGGGAACGGCCGCGCACGGCGCCGCGCTGATCGCCGGCGCGCAGTGCGCCGAGACCTCGAGCCCGTTGGCCGCGGCCAGACCGGCCACCCGCAGGAACTCGCTGATCCCGCCGCACCGGGTGACGTCCACCTGCAGGCAGTCCACGGCCTCCGCCACCAGCATCCGGACGAAGTACGCGAGGTCGTACCCGTACTCGCCGGCGGCGACCTCCACGTCGACCAGGTCGCGCACCTCCCGCAGCCCCTCGAGGTCGTCCGACGACACCGGTTCCTCGAACCACGACACGCGGTGCCCGACCAGCTCCCGCGCGACCCGCACGGCCTGCTTCCTGGTGTACGCGCCGTTGGCGTCGACGTACAGCCCGACGTCATCGCCCACCACGGAGCGCGTGAACCGCACCCGCTCCAGGTCCCGGTCGCACCGCCGGCCCCAGTCCTCGCCGATCTTGATCTTCACCCGCGGGATCCCCCGGTCCCGCACCCACCCCAGCAGCTGCCGCTCGAGCTGCGGGTCCGACAGCGACACGAACCCGCCGCTCCCGTACAGCGGCACCTCGTCACGCGCCGTCCCCAGCACCCCGACCAGCGACGTCTCCATCACCCGCGCCTTCAGATCCCACAGCGCGCAATCCACCGCCGAGATCGCATGCGACACCACCCCGGGCCGCCCGAAGTTCCGAATAGCCCGAACCATCGCGCCCCACGTCCCCGTGACATCCAGGGGATCCGTCCCCACGACGACGTCCCGCAAGGTGTCCGAAACGACGGCAGCGCAGGCGGCAGCCCCGTACGTGTACCCGAGGCCGCGCCGACCTCCGGCCGTCACCCCTACGACGACCATCGTGGTCGACTCCCACGTGAGCGTGCCGTCCGCCTCCGGCTCATCGAGCGGAAACTCGTACACGGCAACCCGAACGGAGTCGACCTTCACGACTCACCCCGGTTCACGAGGGTGATGCGAGGCGAGCCGGCCGCCGGCCGGGCGGGCTGGTGTTCAGTCTCCACCACCATCACGCCTTCAGCTGGTCGATCTTGTCGCGCGCGATGGTCGACGTGATCGAGGCCCGGCGCGGCGTCCCCTTGAGGAACGACTCCGCGAATTTCTTCGCCTGGTCGTACGTCACCTTGGGTGGCATGGGCGGCTCGTCGGGGTTCACCACGACGTCGAGGAGCGCCGGCCCGTCGTGTTCGAACATCTCGCGGACGGCCGGCTCGAGATCGCCCACCTTCTCCACCCGGATGCCCAGCCCGCCGCAGGACTCGGCCCACGGCGCGAAGTCCATGTGGGTCGGGAACCGCACGCCGTACTCGGGGTACCCGAGCGCCATCTGCTCCCACAGGATCTGCCCGAGCAGCCCGTTGTTGCAGACGACCACCTTGATCGGCAGCCGGTGCCAGGCGGCCGAATGGAACTCCGCCATCAGCATGGCGAACCCGCCGTCCCCGACGAACGCGATGCACTGCCGCCCGGGGAAGGCCACCTGGTGGGCGATCGTGTAGGGAAGCCCCGGGGCCATCGTGGCGAGGTTCCCCGACAGGTAGAACTCCCGCCCGCCGCGGATCGTGAAGTGCCGGGCCGCCCACGTGGCGATCGTCCCGGAGTCGCTGTTCAGGATGGCGTCGTCGTTCGCGTAGCGGTCGATCAGCGAGACGAGGTACTGCGGCTGGATCGGGTCACGGTCGGGCGACGCCAGGGCCTCCATCGCCTCCAGCCACTTCGACTTCCCGTCCTGCGCGCCCTCCAGGAACGAACGGTCCTCCTTGCGCTGCACCAGCGGCAGCAGCTCGGCGAGCGTCTCCTTCGCGTCGCCGACCAGACCGGCATCGAGCGGGATGCGGTTCCCCAGCCGGACCGGGTCGAGCTCGATCTGCACGGCCTTCTTCTCCACGGGGAGCCAGCGCGTGTACGGGAAGTTCGTGCCGACCATGAAGATCGTGTCGCAGTCGTCGACCGCCTCCTCGGACGGCTTGGTACCCAGCAGGCCCAGCCCTCCGGTCACGTTCGGGTGGTCGTCCGGGGCGGCCATCTTCCCGGAGAGGGTCTTGATGACCGGCGCCCCCAGGAGGTCGGATGCGGCCAGCAGCTCGTCCGTGGCGTGCCGGGCTCCGATCCCCGCGAGGATCACGACCTTCTCTCCCTCGTTCAGCACCGCCGCGGCCCTCTCGAGGTCCTCGCGGCGCGGCACGACGTGGGGAGCGTCGAACACCGGTGCCGTGGCCGGCGTGCGCGACGTGTCGAGGCCGCCCTCGTACCCGGAGCTCGCCGGATCCGCCTCCTGCATGTCCACGGGGAACGTCAGGTGGGCGACGCCGCGCCGGGACATCGCGCTCCGCACGGCGATGTCGACCAGCGCCGGGATCGAGGCCGGCGCGTGGAACATCTGGTTGTAGACGCACAGGTCGGCGAACACCTGGTCGAGGTGGACCTCCTGCTGGTACCCGGTCCCCAGCTGCGATGTGGCCTGCATCCCGGTGATTGCCAGCACGGGCTGGTGGTCGAGCTTCGCGTCGTACAGGCCGTTCATCAGGTGCAGCCCGCCGGGCCCGCTGGTCGCGACGCACACCCCCAGGCGGCCGGTCGCCTTCGCGTACGCCGTCGCCATGAACGCGGCCGCCTCCTCGTGGTGGACGAGGAAGAACCGGATCCGGTCGGAGTGCCGCCGGAACCCCTCCATGATCCCGTTGATGCCGTCGCCGGGAAGGCCGAACACCGTGTCCACGCCCCAGTCGGCCAGGCGTTCCACCATCAGCTCCGATGCGATTTGCTTCGCCATTCGTGATCAGTCCTTTCGCGTCGCGGCGGCGCCGGCCTTCGCCTCGTCGCCCGTGAGCGCCATCGCGATCAGCTCGGCCAGGTTGTAGGCGCGCCTGCCGGTCCCCTGGCGGATCTGCTCGCGGCACGAGAACCCGTCGGCCACGACCAGCACGTCGTCGCCCGCCCCGCGAACCTTCGGCAGCACGACCCGTTCGCCGGCCGCCACGGACACGTCGTAGTGGTCCTTCTCGAACCCGAACGCCCCCGCCATGCCGCAGCACCCGCTGTCGAGGATGTCCGCGTCGATCCCGAGCTTCGCCAGCCACGTCTCGTCGGCGTCGAACCCCATCACCGCCTGGTGGTGGCAGTGGCGCTGCACCACGGCTTTGCGGTCGAGCGGCGGCGGCCGGAACCCCGGCGCGTACCTCTCGAGGAACTCGCTCAGGAGATAGGTCTGCTTGGACAGGCGGTCGGCGTCCTGGTCGGTGGGGAACAGGTTCTTGAGCTCGTCGCGGAACACCGCCACGCAGGACGGCTCCAGCCCGACGATCGGGATCCCCCGGCGGATGGCCGGCCGGAGCGAGGTCATGATTTGCACCAGCAGCTTCTTCGCCGTGGGGAGCATCCCGAAGTCGTACAGCGGACGCCCGCAGCACAGCGGCCGGGGCGGGATCACCACGCCGAACCCCGCCGTCTCCAGCACCTTGACGGCCGCCTTCAGCGTGTCCGGGTGGAAGTGGTCGTTGAACGTGTCCGGCCACAGGATCACGGCCGGGCGCGTGCGCTCCGCGTCCTCGTCGCGCTTCGAACGCCTCCGGTACCACGACGTGAACGTCCGGCGGGCGAACTCCGGCGCCTCCCGCTTCGGGGCGATCCCGCCG
The DNA here is from genome assembly GCA_963772375.1 of uncultured Actinomycetes bacterium. Taxonomy (GTDB): domain Bacteria; phylum Actinomycetota; class UBA4738; order UBA4738; family JACQTL01; genus DATBHM01. The sequence goes on along the minus strand of CAVYXG010000001.1, from coordinate 1,888,660 downwards.
AGCCGCTTCATCAGCCCGCCCAACGCCTTCGACTTCAGCACGGAGTTGGCGAGGCCGGGAGCCTTCGAGCCCAGCCGCGACCACCACGTGATCAGGCCGATCGAGTACGCGGTCCGCGGCCGCAGCCGGCCCTCGTAGTAGTGCGACAGGAACTCGGCCTTGTAGGTGGCCATGTCGACGTTCACCGGGCAGTCGGTCTTGCAGCCCTTGCACGACAGGCACAGGTCGAGCGCGTCGAGGACCGCGTCGTCGCGCCACCCCTTGCGCCCGATCGCGTCCTGGTTCATCAGCTCGAACAGCAGCCGGGCGCGCCCCCGCGTGGAGTCCTTCTCCTCGTGGGTGACCATGTACGAGGGGCACATGATCCCCCCGTCCTCGCGGCGGCACTTCCCGACGCCGACGCACCGGGCGGTGGCCCGGGCGAACCCCCCACCCTCCTCCTCCGGGTAGGAGAAGTGGGTCTCGGGGTGCCACGGCGCGTAGTCGGGCCCCAGGCGGAGGTTCTCGGTGAGGCCGTAGGGCTCCACGACCTTGCCGGGATTCATCCGCCCGTCGGGGTCCCAGATGGTCTTGCACTCCCGGAAGGCCTCGACGATCTCGTCGCCGAACATCTTCGGCAGGAACTCCGCCCGGGACTGCCCGTCGCCGTGCTCGCCGGAGAGCGACCCCCCGTACGACACGACGAGGTCGGCCGCGCTCTCGATGAACGACCGGAACCGGCGGATGCCCTCGGCCGTGACCATGTCGAAGTCGATCCGCGTGTGCAGGCAGCCCTGCCCGAAGTGCCCGTAGAACGACCCGTCGTATCCGAACTGGTCGAACAGCTGCCGGAGGTCGCGGAGGTAGTCGCCGAACCGCTCGGGCGGCGCCGCCGAGTCCTCCCACCCCTCCCACGTGTCCGGATGGCGTGGGATGCGGGCCGTCGCGCCGAGTCCCGACTCCCGGACCTCCCAGATCTTGGCCTCGGTCTCCGGGTCGTCGTAGAGCTTCAGCGACTTCGCCGTCTTCCTGAGCGCCTGCATGCAGCGCTTCGCCGCCGCGTCCGATTCGTCCTTGGACTGCCCGCCGAACTCCGCCACCAGCCATCCCTTGCCCTCCGGCAGCAGCTCGATGTCCTCAGGGTGGATCCTCTTGATCCTCATGTCCTGGATCAGCCGGTCGTCGAGCCCCTCGAGCCCGATCGGGCCGAACTCCATGACCTGCATGACGGCGTCCGCCGCCTCGTACACATCGGGGAACCCCAGCACCAGCAGCGAACGGGCCGGCGGCGAGTGCACCAGCCGGACCTTCGCCTCGAGGATCGTGACCAGCGTGCTCTCGCTGCCGACGACCGACTTCGCGAGGTCGAATCCGTTCTCGGGCAACAGGTTCGGCAGGTTGTAGCCGCTCACGCGCCGGGGGATGTCGGGGAACCGCTCCCGGATCAGGTCGGCGTAGCGGCCGCGGAGGTCGCGGAGGCGCGAATGGATCTCGCCCCGCCGGCCCCCTCCGTCGATGATCCGCTGGAGCTCCTCGTCGTCGTCGACCCGCCCCAGCGTCATCCGCGTGCCGTCGGCGGTGATCACGTCGAGCTCGATCACGTTGTCGGCGGTGAGGCCGCCCATCACCGAGTGCACGCCGCAGGAGTTGTTCCCGATCATGCCCCCGAGCGTGCAGTACTCGTGCGTCGAGGGGTCGGGCGCGAAGGTCAGGTGGTGTTCCTCTGCACGGTTGCGGAGGTCGTCGAGCACCACGCCGGCTTGGACGCGAGCCCAGCCCTCGCCGTGGTCGAGCTCGAGGATCCTCCGGAGGTGCTTGCCGCCGTCGATGACCACCGCGACGTTGCACGTCTGCCCGGCCAGGCTGGTGCCGCCGCCGCGGTTGACGATCGGCGCGCCGTGGTCGCGGCAGATCTCGACGGTCGCCACGACGTCGTCGACCGAACGCGGGTTGACCACGCCGATCGGGAGCATCCGGTAGTTCGAACCGTCCGTCGCGTACAGCGCGCGGTCGCCGTCGGAGAACCGGACCTCACCCTGCAGCGCCCGGGCCAGGTCGTGTTCCAGCGCCCGGGCGTTGAGCTGGACCTCGGTCTTCATCGGGCCCGCGGCGGCTGCCGTTCCGCCTCGTTGGTGCGACGTTGTGATGGCACTCGGCGCATGTGACGCTCGTTCCTTCCTGCGGGCCCGGATAGCCGTCCGCCCGGGGCGGCGTCCGGGGTTCGACCCGGGCCGCGCGCCGCGGACGCCCCTCCCTGCCTTCGGTGTTACCCAGGGATGCGTCGTCGGGAAACGTTCCGCTCGCGGGAGCGAACGCTTCAGCCGGCGGGGAGGTCGGCGGGACTGTCGACGTCGTCCGGGGGGTCGCGGTCGACCGCGACCTCGTGGATCAGCTCGGCGTGGCGGGCCAGCACGCCGCGCGCTCCGCGGTCCCCGGTCTCCGCGATCGTCTCGGGGAACAGCGTCCGGGCGATCAGCACCGGGTGGCCGGGGACACCGCGGTAGGACGCCCGCACGAGCGGCGCGCCCGTCGCCCGGTATGCGCCGATGACGGTTCGGACGTCGTCGCTCGTCACCCCCGGCTGGTCGGCCAGGACCACGACCACGGCGGCGACGTCGGGTCCGACGGCCGTCACACCGGCCCGCAGCGAGGTGGACTGCCCGTCGGCGAACTCCGGGTTCCGAACGGTGCGCGCGCCGGGCGGCAGCGACAGGGTGGGCTCGATGTCGTCGGCCCGCGCGCCGAGCACCACGACGACCTCGCCGGCGGCCGACGCCGCGTCGATCGCGAGCTGGACGAGGGTCCGTCCCCCCACGCTGGCCAGCTGCTTCGCCGAGCCGAACCGCCTGGCCTCGCCGGCCGCCAGCACGATCGCCGTGACCTTCGCCTCCACGGCGGGCCAGTGTGGCACGGCCCTGGGTTCCGCGCCCCCCGTGGGCGCCGCCTACAATCTCGTTCGAACCCGGAGGAGGCGACGGTGGCGAACAAGGACAAGGGCCAGAAGACGGACAAGAAGAAGGCACAGCACAACCTCAAGGAGAAGCGGGCCGCCAAGAAGACGAAGCGGGGGACCGCCTCCTCCTCGTCGATGAGCCCGTCCTGAGCGCAGGGCTCGATCCCGACCGCATCCGCGCGGCCGCCGAGCGCCTGCGCGGCGCCGCCCACCGCACCCCGGTCGTCACCTCGTCGACGCTCGACGCGGTCACGGGCGCGACCGTGCTCCTCAAGATGGAGCCGTTCCAGCGGTCGGGTTCGTTCAAGTTCCGGGGCGCGTACTCGCGCATCTCCCTGCTGAACGCCGACGAGCGGCGGAGCGGCGTCGTCGCCTACTCGTCGGGGAACCACGCCCAGGCGGTCGCGCTCGCCGCCTCGCTGGTCGGAGCGCCGGCGGTGATCGTGATGCCCGAGGACGCTCCGTCCGAGAAGGTCGCCGCCACGCGTGGCTACGGGGCCGAGGTCGTGCCCTACGACCGGTACCGGGAGGACCGCGCCGAGATCGGCGCCGCGCTCGCCCGGGACCGGGGCCTGACGCTCGTCCCCCCGTACGACGACCTCGACGTCATGGCCGGCCAGGGAACGGCCGCCCTCGAACTGGCCGAGGACGCCGGACCCGTCGACGTGCTGGTCACGCCGGTGAGCGGCGGCGGCCTCATCGCAGGGTGCGGCACTGCCGTCCGCGCGACCAACCCGGACGCCCGCGTCGTCGGCGTCGAACCGGCGGCCGGGGACGACACCCGGCGGTCGCTCGCGGCCGGCGAACGCGTTCGGCTCGACGCCGTGCCGAGGACGATCGCCGACGGTCTGCAGGTGGACACGCCGGGCGAGCTGACGTTCCCGGTCAACCGCGACCTGCTCGAGGCGGTGGTCACGGTGAGCGACGAGGAGCTGGTCGAGGCGATGGCCTTCCTGTTCGAACGGACCAAGGTCGTGGCCGAGCCGAGCGGCGCCGCCGGCGTCGCGGCCCTGCTCGCGGGGCGGGTCCCCGACGTCGAGGGCCGCCGCGTGGGGGTGGTCGTCTCGGGCGGCAACGTGTCGCCGGAGCGGTTCGCGTCGCTGGTGGCGGGCCGCTCCGACTGACCGGGGGCCGGCACAGCCGGTTGCCTTCCTGGGCGGCACCGGGGCCGCTCCGATACCCTCGGTCGGCGTTCGGATCGGAAGGAACGGGAATGGGGGAGCGAGGGGGGCGTCGGTGGGGGGCCGCGGCGGGCCTGGGCCTCGGTGTCGTGGTCATGGTGCTGCTGACGGCCGTGGTCGCGGCGGGCGTGGTGCGTTCCCGGTGGACTCCGCAGTCCGGCCGGCCGTTCTCCGAGCCCCCCAGCATCCACAGCCACGGAGGCGTGCTGCGGGCGACGCTGTGGGCCTCGGACAGGACCATCGACGTGGCCGGCGACTCGGTCACCGCCCGCGTCTACAACGGGTCGTTTACCGGGCCCACGCTGTACGTCAATCCCGGCGACCGCCTGCTCGTGACCCTGGTGAACCACCTGGACCAGCCCACCAACCTGCACTTCCACGGGTTCCACGTGACGCCCCAGGGGACCGGCGACAACGTGTTCCGGGAGATCCAGCCCGGCCAGCGCCTCACGTACGACTTCCGGCTCGACGCGAGGGAGCCGCCCGGCCTCGCGTGGTACCACTCCCACCTGCACCACCTCACCGAGCAGCAGGTGTTCGGCGGGCTGTCCGGGATGATCGTGGTCGGCCACATCGAACGCCTGGCGCCCTCCATCCGGCACGTCCCCCAGAAGCTGTTCGCGCTCCGCGACATCCGCGTGGAGAACGGCCGCGTCGCGGACTCCGGCATGTCCACGAGGACCGACCGGCTGGTCAACTCGCTGTACCGGCCCGACCTCACCATCGCGCCGGGACAGACGCAGATGTGGCGCTTCGCGAACATCGGCGCGGACCTCTTCTACAAGGTGGGGTTGGCCACGCCCGGCGGGCCCCTGCGGTTCCACGTGCTCTCCGAGGACGGGCGTCCGGTGTGGCACGTGTGGACGACCGGCTCGCTCGTGCTCCCGCCGGGGAAGCGGTACGACGTGCTGGTCGAGGGGCCGCCCACGGGCACGTACGAGCTGCGGGCGCTGCCCTACGACCAGGGCTCGATGACCCAGCGCGGCGCCGCCCTGCTCGCCACGGTCCGCTCACGGGGCGCACGGCGAACGCCGGTGGCGATCCCGACGGGGCTGATCCCGAAGGACGACCTCGGGACCGAGCCCATCGCGAAGACCGTGGTGAAGCGCTTCGCGGACGCGTTCCCCAACTTCACGATCAACGGCAGGACGTACGACCCGAACCGCATCGACGACACCGCGAAGCTCGGAACCGTGGAGCGATGGCGGCTGATCAACGACTCCGGGGAGGAGCACCCGTTCCACATGCACATCGACTACTTCCAGGTGGTCGCGATCGACGGGCAGCCGTACGACGCGAACGGGTTCCAGGACACGGTGATCATCCCGAAGCACGGCTCGGCGACGATCCTGATCGACTTCGAGGACTATGTCGGGAAGTTCGTCTACCACTGCCATATCCTCAACCACGAGGATCACGGCATGATGGGGACGATCGTCGTCAAGAGGTAGTCGGAACCGGACTCCTGCGCCCCGCGCCGGTTCCTCAGACGACGGCGCCGGGGCCGCCGTCGGCGTTCCGGAACGGCAGGCCCTGGCGGGCCCAGGCGTCCATGCCGCCCTCGAGGTTGTAGGCCTCGTAGCCGCGGGCCTGCATCATCAGGGTGGCCAGCTCGCTGCGGTTGCCGACGCGGCACACCATGACGAGCGGCTTGTCCTTCTCGAGGTCGGCCCCGGCGCCGGACATCAGCGCGTTGAGCGGGACGTGGACGGCCCCGTCGATGCGCCCGGCCTGCCACTCGTTCGGCTCGCGGACGTCCACCACGGTCACGGCGTCGAGGTGGTCGAACACCCCGCGCGGCGTGGTCAGCTCGGTCTGCACGAGTGAAATCCTAGCAACCACGTCGGATTCGACGCCGCCGGGTCCTCAGTCGAGGTCGGCGAGCGCGCGACGGAACCCCTCGAGCGTGCCGCCGTCGAACAGGACGAACCGAACCTCCCGCACCCGGGTGTCCGCCCGCAGCACGGTCCCCACCGCCACCGGCGCGGCCAGCACCACCGGGTACCCGTACACCCCGGTCGAGACGGCCGGGAACGCCACCGTCTCCGCGCCCAGCTCGTCCGCCACACGCAGCGACTCGGTGTGGCAGGAGGCGAGGAGGCGCGACCGATCCTCGCTCGTCGAGAAGACCGGCCCGACCGTGTGGATGACCCACGTCGCCGGGAGGCGGCCGGCCGTGGTGGCCACGGCCTGACCGGTGGGGAGCCCGTCGGGATAGCGTTCGGCGCGGATCCGCTTGCACTCGGCGAGGATCTCGGGCCCCCCTCTGCGGTGGATCGAGCCGTCGACGCCGCCGCCCCCCATGAGCGAGGAGTTCGCCGCGTTCACGACGGCGTCGACCTCCTGCCGGGTGATGTCCCCCTGGACGAGCTCGATCTTCGGCACCGCCTCGCATCCCCTACCCCGGGCTTCCGATCAGGTCCGGCTCATGGCGGGCGGATAGCGCACCCACCCTACCCGCTGTCCCGCGCCGTGCGTCTCGGCGGCCATGGCCAGCGCGTCCTCGACCGTCGTGGCCGCTTCGAACCCCACGTGGCGGGCGACCGCGGGATCCTCTGCGCCCGCCACGATGACCCGGCCGGCGTGGCGGAGCCGCTTCAGCGGGTACATCGCCATGATCGGGTGGGTCGGATGGAACCCGAACCCCGTCCGGTACCGATCGATCAGGTCCTCCCGCCCGGCGAGCTCCGGCTCGAAGCGCTCCCTGGCCTCCCACGGGTCCCGGGTCTCGGGCAGGACCCGCTCCCACACCTCCCGGTAGCTCGGGTGGTGCTCGTCGTCCCACCGGTTCGGACAGGGCGTGGCGAGGATCACCGTGCACCCCGGCTTCCCCACCGCCTCGATCATGCCGCCGAGGTACCCCAGCCCCGTCGAGACCAGCGTCAGCAGGGGATTGGTGAACGAGAACGCCGCGTACGGGCTCCAGTCGGGGATGCCGTACAGCACCACGTCGGTTCGTTCCGCGACGAGATTCCGCCTGGCGGGCTGGTTCGTCTTCGTGACGCGCAGGACCTCCTCGCGGGTGGCCCGGACCGAGCCGCCCAGCACCCGGTGGATCTCGAGCGGGTTCGACAGCAGGGTCTCGACCTTGAAGACTCGGTCGGGTCCCAGCTCCCGGTCCACGACGGCGCCCATCCGGTCGAGCGCCTCGTGCATGCGGTTCCGCTCGAGCGACATGCTCATGGTGTCGGGGGAGTGGTGCGTCCGGATCGACCGGTAGGAGGACAGCCCGACGCACACCGACTTCCATCCGCCGCTGAACCCCCGCGTGGTCGACGCGTTGACGTAGACGGTGAGGTCGGACTCCGTCACGGCCCGGCTGACGTCGACCGGCTCGCCCTGTTCGGTCTCGCCGAGGTGGTCCATGGCGCCGGCATCCTCGGCGTCGTGGCAGCCGAGGGCGTTCCGGCCGGCGAACTCCCGCACGAGGTCGTCGCCGATCAGGCGGGCCAGCTCGTCGTTCGTGAACTGCCGGTGCAGCGCGTTGGCGCAGACCAGCCGGACGCGGTCCCACGCGATGCCGCCCCGTTCCAGCTCGCCGAGCACCAGTGGCAGCGCGGTCGGCCACAGCGGTGCGTAGCAGGGGACGGTCGGGTCGTCGAACGCCACGGTGACCCGTTCGGCGCCGCGAGCGCGTTCCGCCAGCGGTTCGCCGTCGAGGGGTTCGCGGAGCGCGGTGCGCACCTCCGCCGCGAGGTCCGGTGTGGCGGGCAGGGGGAGCGAGACGCCCGGCGGGACGGTGACGACGTCGTCGGGCAGCTCGGCGTCGATCCAATCCGTTCCGAACACCAGGTGCTCACGCATCGAGTCGTCCGTCCGCCCCGGGGTCAGCCGGATCCCCGGGATCGATCTGACCGCCCCATGTCGTCCGGTCGCGGATCTGGGCCGTCACGAACCACGGCGGAGGGCCCAGGCCCGAGGTGGCGACGACCCACCACCGGAGCCGGCCCAGCCCGGCCGGGTCGACCAGCGCCGCGGCGGCGTTCCGGCCGCTCCAGGCCTCCACCGCCTCGCGGCCGGACCTTCGGTCCTGCGCCTCGCGCTGGCGCCTGCGTTCGTGCTCGGCCCATCGCTCGAACCCGAGCGCCATCAGGGCGTCGCGCTGGCTGATGGTCCCGAACGAATGGAGCCCGAGCGCCTCGGCCCGCCGCTCGAGGACGCCGAAGTCGACTCCGGCGGTGACGTCCGCGCTTCCGGGGCGGTGGAGCACGTCCTCCACCACGCGTTGGCCCCGGTACCCGTGGATGCCCGCCCCCGCGCCGGCCGCGTAGTCGATCAGGACCGCGTATCCCCTGCGGAGCATCCGCCCCAGGCGTTCCACGAAGTGCACGGCCCCCTCCGGCAGCACGGCGTCGGCGCCGGGCGCGAGTTCCGAAGGAACCGCCTCGAGCCCCTCGCGGTCCTCCGGCGGGAACGGCCGCCACACCGGCACCAGCCGGCCGCCGTCGGCGTCCACCAGGGCCTCCTGCAGGTCGCCGGCCTCGTCGCGGCGGATCCACCGGAACGGCAGGTTGTCGAGCAGCTCGTTGGCGATGACCACCCCCTCGACGCGCTGGTCGAGCTCCTCCAGCGAGGCGGCGACCCGGACGTCGGGATGGCGGCTTGCGATCGCCCGGCGGGCGCCGCCGCTCCGGTCGACGGCGACGAATCGGCGCCCCTCCTCCCCCACGGCGGCGCGCAGCAGCCCGATCAGCGTTCCGTCGCCCGCGCCGACCTCGACGACCGACGGCGTCCCCGCCTCGTCCATCGTCTCCAGACACTCGCGAACGGCCCGCCCGACGAGGATGCCGAACACCACGTGCACGTGCGGGCTCGTGACGAAATGGCCGCGTTCGCCGACGGGCGGGTCCTCGTAGAACCCGCCCGAGCCATACAGCGCGAGCTCCATGAACTCGGCGAACGAGACCGGTCCGCGCTCGGCGATGGCGTGCCGGATGCTCCGCTCGGGCTCGGGGGGGTCGGGGATGGCGTCCTGGTGCATCGACTTCCTGACGACGGCGCATGGGTGCCACGGCGTCGCCGCAGCGTAATACGGCAGAATTCGCCGATGGAAACCGTGGAACCGCGGCCCGCCGCGACGGTGATCGTGGCCCGCCCCGGGACCGCCGGCGTCGAGGTCCTGCTGCTCCGTCGATCGGCCGCGAGCCGGTTCGCGCCCGGGTACGTCGTGTTCCCCGGCGGTGTGGTGGACCCGGACGACGAACGCCGCGCCGAGGCGTGGTTCGGCGACGCCGCACAACGTGTCCGGGCCTGCGCGGTGCGAGAGCTGGCCGAGGAGGCGGGGTTGGTGCTCACGGGCGACGGCCTCCGTCCCCGACCCGCCGGCCTGTCGATCGACCGGATGGTCGCCGCGTCGCCGCCGGCGGTGGACGACCTCCACGAAATGGCCAGGTGGCTGGCGCCGGAGATCCTCCCGGTGCGGTTCGACGCGCGGTTCTACGCGGTGGTGGCGCCGGCCGGGACGACGGCCACGCCGGACATGGAGGAGGTGGACCTCGCCTGGTGGGAGCGGCCCGGGGACGCGCTGGCCCGGCACGGGCTGTGGACCGCCCTCATGTGGCCGACCTACCGGACGCTCGAGGCCCTCGCCGGGTGTTCGTCGGTCGACGAGGTCGTCCGCCTGCGGGTCGAGCAGGAACCGCCTCCGCCGTCGCTGCTCGCCTCGGCCACCTCGCCGGAGTGGCGGAGGTAGCGGCGGTGCTGCGCATCGTTCGCGTCCTGGCGCCGAACCCCGGGCCGTTCACACTCGAGGGGACGAACACCTGGATCGTGGGCCGGGACCCGGCGATCGTGATCGACCCCGGCCCCGAGGACGAGGGCCACCTCCAGGTGGTGGCGCGCGAAGCCGGTTCGGTCGGCGCCATCCTCGTCAGCCACGGCCACCCCGATCACGCGCCGGGAGCGCCGCGGCTGTCGGAGATCACCGGCGCGGGGGTTCGGGCGTTCCACGCCGAGGGCGGGGCCGAACGCCTCAGCGACATGCAGATGATCGCCGTCGGCGAGGCCAACCTCCGCGTGCTGCACACTCCGGGGCACACGGCCGACCACGTGACGTTCCTGGCCGAGGGAACGGGCGCGATGTTTACCGGGGATGCCGTCCTCGGGCGGGGGACCGCGGTCGTCGACCCGGCCGAGGGCGATCTGGCACAGTACCTGCAGTCGCTCCGCCGGATGCGCGAGGCCCGGCCCCGCGTGATCTACCCCGGGCACGGCCCGACCGTGTTCGATGCCGTCGGCAAGATCCGGGAGTACGAGGCCCACCGGGCCATGCGGGAAGGGCAGGTCCTGGAGGCCCTCGGGCCCGGCCCGCGCACGATCGCCGAGCTCGTGGCGGAGATCTACGTGGACACGCCGGCCGAGCTCCATCCGGCGGCCGCCCTGCAGCTCGAGGCGCTGATGTCGAAGCTCGAGCGCGAGGAACGCGTCACGCGCGCGGGGTCCGGCGACGCGGCGCGGTTCGAGCTCGCGGTCGAGCGGAGCTGCGTGCGATGCGGCCGGCCGGCCATGCCGCGGTCGAGGCTGTGCCGGCGTTGCAGCCTCGACGCCCTGCAGGAGCGGGCCTGAGGGACGCCCCCGGCGTCCGTGTCGGTGGTTCGCGGTACGGTTCTGGCTCCTCCTCCCGAGCCGAACGACACCGCCCTGCGGGAGGGGGATGCCCAGGCCAACCGAACCTCGAGATGCCGGCCAGGTGGCGCCTGCGGGCCGGCTCACGCGCGCCCCGGTCCTCCGCCGGCTCGACCCGGCCGTCCTCGCCGATCTCGCCGGCTGGTCGACGGTTCGGACCTTCGAGCACGGCCAGGTGGTGCTCTCCGAGACCTGCCACGGTTCGCCGTCGGACGGGATCGTCGCGATCCTGGCGTTCGGGTGGTGCACTGCCACGCGGAGCCGTCCCGACGGTTCGCGATCGGCGATCGCGGTGGCTCGCGTGGGCGAGCTCGTGGGGATCGAGCGGCTCGTCTCGCCCGGGGCTGAACCGCCCCTCGGCCTGGCCGCGTGGCTGGCCTCGGGTGACGTCGTCGCCGTCCGCCTTCCGGCGGAGAAGGTCCGCCGCGCCGTCGAGTCCAACGGCGCGGCCCGCGGCGAGCTTGTCCGCTGTCTCGCCGAACGGGTCGCCCAGGCGGAGGAGCTCCTCGCGGACCGGTCGCTCCGTACGGACGAACGTCTCCTCCGCACGCTCCTCCGGCTGTCCGACGGCCTCGGCCCCCGTCCGATCCCACTCACCCAGGGGGAGCTCGGCGAGCTGATCGGTTCCACCCGTGAGACGGTCAACCGTTCGCTTGGCCGGCTCGTCGATGCCGGGGTCGTGGGGCTCCGCGACGGGCGTCCCGTCGTCCTCCATCGCTCGCCCCTGCAGGGCGCCCGTTCGGGGAATAGCGGACTGTTGGGAAGGACGCTGACCTGTCAGAATCCACCCGATCGGCCGGGCCGAGGGGCGGCTGCCAGGGCGGGAGACGGGGACGGCGCACCCGGCCACTCGTCGGGCCACGGTGATTCGAACAGGGCTGCGGAGGGAAGGAGCCAGGCATGGCCAGAGGAGGACCGGAGGCGCTCGTCGACGTGCCGCTGTTCGCGACGCTGACGAAGCGTCAGCTTCGGCACGTCGCCGCCCTCAGCGAGGAACAGGAGTTCGACGAGGGGACCGCGCTCGCGGAGGAGGGCAAGCCGGGCGACACTTTCTACGTGCTGATCACCGGCGAGGCCAAGGTCGTCCGGGGCGGGCGGCGGCTCGACCGGCTCATCCCCGGCGACTTCTTCGGCGAGATCGCGCTCATCGACGGCGGTCCCCGGACGGCGAGCGTGGTGGCGACGACGCCGGTCACGACCCTGACCATCTCCAGACCGCGGTTCCGCAAGATGCTGGGGGAGGATCCGAGCATCGTGCTCACGATGCTGGAGGAACTGGCCAAGCGTCTGCGGAACAACGAACGTTCACCGACCGGTTGACTTCGACGTGAGCATCTCTTCCCCCCCATCCGCCAGACCCGATCGATCGCAGGACCAGATCCTCGCGGCCGTGCTGGACGACGTCCGCTCGACCCTGCGGGTCGGGTGGATCGACCCGGCCCTCAGGACGCTCGCGTCCGAGCCGCACTTCCTGACGGCGGCATGGGCGACGACCCGGCCGAACATCACGCGGAGCTTTGCCTCGGGTGCCGAGCGCCTGCAGGCTGAGGCCCTGGAATCGGCCCGCTCGGTGATCCGGCCCGCCGACGTCTCCGGCTGGAGCCGGACCGAACTGGGCGGCATCGACCGGGAACGGCTGGTCCGGACCGCCCAGGGGCTCCACCATTCGGCGGCGCGGATCTACCTGGTCGTGCAGGCGTGGGCGGTGCTCGCCCGGCGCCAGGACATTCCGGGAACCGGCAAGGAGGAAACCCCCGCCAGGCGGGGCATCCCGTCGTGGCAGGAGGGCCTTTCCGGTGGAAGGCGGGCCGTGTCGGAGGAAGCCGAAGCGCTCGTGGACGACACGACGGTGGCTCTCGGGTTGACGTCGGCGCCGCACGCGCTCGTCGCAGCGGCGAGTTGGCCCCACTACCTCGAGCTCCTCGTCGGTGACCTTCGAGCCGCGGACGACGACCGGTGGCGCCAGGCGGTCGTGGGACTCCGCAGGACCGCATCCGAGGTGCTCGGCAACCTCCCGCATCCGATGGCCCTGCAGTGGGACGTGCTCGAGCGCAAGGGCCTGACCGAGGAACGCCGGGCGATCGTCGCCGACCACCTCACGGCCGCGACGGCCGGCATGCCGGCGAACGCCTTGATCGCGTCCGCCATGTGGTGCTCGCTCGGTGAGCCCGAGATCCAGTCGGAGTTCTGACGTGCGAGCCGACTTCTACCGGGAGCCAGACCCGGAGACGGTGGTCGGCACCGCGCGGTGGAACGGCCGCCGAGCGGAGATCGAATCGGAGGACTCGGATGTTCGAGGTGCCCTGTCCCGACTGTTCCGGGCGACGCCGGTGGTGGTCGACGACCCGTCGCTCCGGGCGGCCGGGACCACGGGCGAATCAGTCGTCCAGCCGGGCAGTCTGGAGTGGTTCCGTCTGGCGGCGATCACGCGAGCCGCTGGGGCTGACCTGCGGGTCCGGCTCGTACCCGAGGTCGAAGCCAAGACGGGTTGGGACCCGGCGTCGGCGTACCGAACCTTCCGCCAGGTGATGACGGGGCTCGAGTCCCCCGCCTCTCCGCTGGCCGAACCAACGCCGGAGGTCGCAAAGCCGCTCTGAGCTCACACGTCGAAGCCCGGCATAGTCATTTCGAGCTATCTCCAAATCCCCCGATCAGCCGTCACCTTCACCCTTGACCCTTGGGCGGGGCTAGGGCCATGATCAACGTTCGAGATGTCGGCCGCTAGGGAGACTGTCGCAGATCCCCGCGATCACTCGAAGTTGCCTGGGTATGAGCCGCGAGACGTGGTTGTCTTTTCGCGTTGCGTCACGATCGCCGCAGTCTTTGTGCTGGGTTCAGCGGCAGTCTTCTCTTGGTCCAGTGTTCTGGAATCGGCGTCCTGGATGCTCCCGTGGCTGCTCTTGGTCACCGCTGCAGAACTTCTTCCAGTTATGTACATGCATGAAGTGAACCTCACACTATCGATGCCCTTGCTGCTCGCGGCCGGCATGACTCTCGGGCCAGTTCCAGCAGGGCTCCTAGGCTTCCTAGGGTCTTGGGATCAGCGACTTGTTCGGGGGCAGATTAGCTGGACGCGCGACTTCTTCAATCGTGGGCAAATTGCCCTTTCGTGCTTTGCCGGAGCCTTGGCGTTCCACGCGCTCGGCGGGAGCATTGACCGCTGGCCCCGTGCGATTCTTCCCTGCTTGGTTGCAGTCGGCATAGATGTGATCATCAATGTCTCTTTGGTGTCGCTGGTAGCTCCTGCGCACTTGCCAGGTGCCGTTCACCTCGCTGGCCAAGGCAGTCGTGCTGGACTCCCCCCTTCCTTTCATTGTTACCTACTTGGGATTGGCTCCGCTCGCGCTGCTTATGGCTACGGCTGTCCGTCTTTCTGGCGTCGCGGGCCTCGCAGCCGGCTTGGTGCCCATCCTTATGGCTAGGCAGGTCTTTTCGCTACTGAACAAAGCTTCAGTCGCGCGACACGAAGCGAAGTCGAAACAGGCGATGCTTGAAGAGCTGCAGGTTCGGATTGAGGCGGAAAGGCGGGACGAACGGGCTCGGATAGCAATGGACCTTCATGATGGCGCCCTCGCGGCGCTCTTTAGGGTCGACCTTATGGGACAGGTTATTCGTCAGGATCTTCTCTCGGGACGACTGCTCGAACTCGAGAACGATGTTCCGCACTTCGCGAAGCCACCGCCGCGGCATCGGACATCCTGCGTTCCGTCATCCGAGGACTGCGTACGTCGTCAGTTGGAGCGCAGGGCGTGTGTAAGACGCTGGATCTGCTCGTCGAGGAACTCGCGACACGAAGCCGCGCGTTGTTCCATACCGACATCGTTCCAACGTTGGCTGATCCAGCGACTCAGCTGGTTGTCTATCAGGTGGCACGTGAAGCACTCGAGAATGCGGTGAGCCACTCAGGAGCACTGAACATCTTTTTGAGTTTGAGGCCTGAAGGCGAATGGGTCAGGTTGATTGTGCGGGACGACGGTTCCGGATTCGTCAGGACGCGAGTCGATTCAACGGTACATTTCGGCTTGGACATGATGGAGCAGCGAGCCAAGCAAGTTGGCGGACTTGTCCACGTCGCATCCGAGCTCGGATGGGGCACGCAGGTCGTCGCGCGACTCCCTACGAAATATCCGACCCAGTGAACACACTTGAGTGAGACGCGCGAGAATTAGAGCCACTAAAGGCACTTGCCGGAGCTGGGGAAGTATCGCGTCCGGCAAAGTGCCCGGGCATGGGCCCCAAAATGAGGGCCCGGGTCGCCCCGAGCCCTCGGGGGGTCCTGCTGATGTCGCTGGTGGCAGAACTAGAGGTGCCAGTGGGCGCCTCCGGCAAGCACCAACGCCAAGAGCGACCCCGCGGCGATGGCGATGCGCCTGACAAGTCGCATGTCCGTATCCTCCTTTCCTTCGTTTGCGTCCAAGAGGGACCCTCGCGAGTCCCGTTGTGCTGAGAAGATGATCGGGGGACCCCCAAGTGGGGGACAAGCCCTCATATGACCTACAGCGAATACTGTAACTCCGGGCCTACACCGTTAGAGGGATTGAGGCTCTCGACTTGGGGGCCGAACCTACTGGGGAGGAGACCAACGGCAGGTCGGAGCAGCCATGGCACAGCTGACCAGGAACGAGGCTCGTCGGCGCCTCGACCCTGGCTCGATCTATCAGGCGTCGGTGGCGGGATCGGCCACCGTCTTGCTAGTCGTCCTGTTGATCCGACAAGGAGGGCCGTGGACAGCGGACCTGATCTTGTGGACGGCGGTGGTCGCCGGGGTCGAGCTGGTTCGGATTCCAGCTTGGAAGGGCCTTCAGGTTAGCCTCGGCTTTCCGATTCTTCTGGCGGTTGGGATGATCTACCCGGCGCCTCTGGCCGCCCTGGTCGCCTACGTGGGCTCGGTCGATCCAAGGGAGTTCAGACGCGAAGTCTCGATTCTCAAGGCGATGTTCAACCGGTCGCAGGTAGCGATGGCAGTGCTTGCAGCCAGTTTCGTCTTCCACGCGCTCACCACTGTCGAGAGCAGCCTGGATCGTTGTTCTGCCTTCTGCGCTTCTGGCGGGGCTCGCTGACTACGTGGTTAACGTGGGGCTCGTGGGCATGGGAGTTGCCTTTGGCCACGACATGGGTTTCCTCGAAGTGATGAGGCGCATGCGGATTGGCCGCTCTGCCGAATTCCTTGTCAACTACATCGGGCTCGGATTCTTTGGTGCGGTCCTAGCGAAGCTCTACGTCGACCCACTTGTGGGCGTCTGGGCCATCCCTGCCGTCCTCATGCCGCTCGTGCTTGCGCGGCAGATGTTCTTCCGGACTCGGGCTTTGGAGGAGGCGCACGAGGAGCTCAAGCTGCGCGAACAGATCATGCGTTCGCTCTCCGACCGGATGGCCGAGGAGCGTCAGGACGAGCGCGCGCAGATCGCCGCGTACCTTCATGACGATCTCGCCCAGCTGCTCTTCCGGCTGTCGCTCCAGGTCGACGTCGCCAAACGGCATCTGCGCTCCGGCGACGTCGGCACCACGGAGCACGATCTCGAGAACATCCGCGACACGAAGAACCGGACCTCGGAGATGATCCGGGCCCTCATCCGCGACCTGCACCGTTCCCCCTTGGGCCGCAAGGGTCTCGGCGAGGCGCTGTCGAGCTTCGTCTCCGACATCGCCACCGGCTCGGGTGTCGAGTTCACGACCGACGTCGACGAGTTCAAGCTCCCGCCAGCCATCCAGTTGCTCGCGTATCACATCGCCCGCGAGGCGGCCATGAACGCCCTCAAACACTCGGGAGCGTCGGTCGTCGCGATCAGCCTCAAGTCCCGCGACGAATGGATCGTTCTTGGCATCAAGGACAACGGGATCGGGTTCGACACCGCAGGTCCCGGGCCGGAGGGTCACTTCGGTCTGGGGATGATGCGGGAACGCGCCCAGGTCGCCGGGGCGGAGTTCGAGATGACGAGCTCGCCGGGAGACGGCACTACTGTCGAGGTGCGGTTCCCGGATTCGTGGCTCGAGGGTGGCTCGGGGGAGGACTCGAACGATCCTCAGGATTCGGGGGGGACCCTTCTTCCCGTGGCGGAGCCGTCTCCGTCTCCCGAGAGCGTCCCCGCATAGCCGCGGCGATCGTCCAGATCAGCCCGGCGTACACGAAGATGTCGCCGACGCTCACCGCCTGACCGATCGGGTTCGGGATGCCGATCGCGTCGGCGAGGAACACCAGGTGATCGTCGTCGGTCGCCAGGTGGTGCTTCTCCCCGCCGTGTTGGATCAGGTCCTCGACCAGATTGGCCTGGCCCGAGTCGTTCAAGGCCTGCTTCGTCACCGGCATGCCCTGGTTCACGCCGATCACGAGCAGGTTCAGACACAGGCCGAACAGGATGATCGGGAGGCCCATCACCCTGCGGTTCAACACGCCGAACCCGATCAGCATCACGAACGACGCCATCAGGATCACGAAGGCCAGCCAGTGCGCGATGTTCGCCGGGTAGTGCGCCACCTGGAGCATCAGCCCCCCGAGGGCGAGGCCCCACCACCGCAGGCGGAGATGCTCGAGGTTGCGGAGCCGTCCGCCCACCGCGTAGCCGATGAGCACCGCGAGGACCAACGCCGCGACGATCAGGAGCATCCTGCCGGCATGGTACGCGCCCGCCCCCCGGCGGTCGCTCAGGTTGCGAGTCGATACCGGACCTCGACCAGTGGGAACCCGTCGAGGTCCTCGGTCTTGGTTGCCCCGTCCGGCGTCCAGCCCTCGCGTTCGTAGAACCGCCGCGCGCGGGCGTTGGACGACAGCACCCACAGCAGGGCGCGCTCGAACCCCCGCGCCCGGAGCTCCGCGACGGTCGCGCGGAGCAGCGCCGCCCCCGCGCCCGTTCCCGCCGCGTCGGCCGACACGTACAGGGCGTAGAGCTCGCCGGAGGCCGGGTCGTCGTCGCGCGACCGGCCGCACGCCGCGAACCCCACGACGCGCGCGCCGTCCTCGGCGACGAACACCGCCGCGTCGCCGGCGTCCAGCACCGAACGCCACCTCGCCGCGCGTTCGTCCGCATCGAGCCCGGCCAGGACCCGGCCGGGGATCTGCCGCGCGTACCCCCACCGCCATCCCTCGACGTGGATGGCCGCGATGGCGTCTGCGTCGGAGGCGACTGCGGAACGGATCGCGACGTCCACGTCGAAAGTCTGGCCATCCGGCTGGGACACTGCCGAGCATGGAGATTCGCCGGACCACCGAGGACGACTGGGAACCCCTTCGCGACGTCCGCCTCCGCGCGCTCGCCGAGTCGCCGAAGGCCTTCGGTTCCACGCTGGAACGCGAACGCGACCGGACCGAGGCCGAATGGCGGAAGTGGGCCGGGCGGGGACGGTCGGGCGGCGGAGTGATGTTCGTGGCCGCGGACGGTGACCGGTTCGTCGGGCTCGCCGGCGGCTACCCGGAGGACGACCCCGAGGCGGTGCACCTCGTCTCGATGTGGGTCGATCCCGCGATGCGGAGATCCGGCACCGGGCGCGCCCTTGTGGAGGCGGTCGTGACGTGGGCTCGCGAGCGCGGCGCCAGCGTGGTCAACCTGTGGGCCACCGACGCGAACCAGCCGGCCATCGCCCTCTACCGATCGTGCGGGTTCGAACCCTCCGGGAGCCATCAGCCGCTGCCGTCGTACCCGGAGATGTCCGAATCGAAGTACCGGCTGGTCCTCGGGTCCCGTACACTCTCGCCCTGACGCCGAGGTTCGGAAGGAGGGATGCAACGTGAACGGCACCGCGCAGCTCCGTCGTCCCTTCGAGGCATCGCCCTAGTCGTTCCGAGCGATCGAGCCGACCGCGGCCGCCCGAAGGGCGGCCGTTCTTCGTCTCCGGCGGCATCGCGGGCCGCCACACACACCGCGACCACTCCACCGAAGGGATCGCCATGACCTCCAGCAGCACGCATCCGGAAGACCTCGACCTGTTCCGCGGCGAGCTCGTCCGCCTCGACGCCTTCGACGTCGAGCGCGACGTCGCCGAGTTCGCCGCGTGGCATGCCGACCCGAAGCTCCAGCGGCTCGGGTTCGACCAGCCCATCCGCCCGCTCTCGACCGACGAGGCGCGCGCCCTGATGGAACGGTGGCGGGACGACTGGCCCTCGAGCCTGTCGTTCGCGGTGCGCGCGAACGACGACGACCGGCTGCTCGGGCTGACACGCCTCTACGACATCGAATCGAACCACCGGACGGCGATCCTCGGCATCTCGATCGGCCGGGAGGCCGAGTGGGGGAAGGGGTTCGGGACCGACGCTTCGAAGGTCACCATCCGGTACGGGTTCCAGGAGCTGAACCTCCACCGGATCTGGCTCGACGTGTTCGGCTACAACGACCGCGCACAGGCCCTGTACCGCCGGCTGGGGTTCACGGAGGAGGGGCGGCTCCGCGAACACCTGGAACGCGACGGCCGCCGACACGACGTGATCCTCATGGGTCTGCTCCGCACCGAGTGGAAGGACGCCTGAACCCCCGCGGTGACGGCGGCGCCTGCGGCTCGGGATGGCATGATGTCGCAGGTGACCAGCAGACCTACCGACGTCCAGCACCTGCGCGACCTCGCGGTCCTGCGCCGCGTTCGTGACCGGATCGACCGGGAGTACGCGCACCCCTTGGACGTCGAGGCGCTCGCTCGCGGCGCGCACATGTCGGCGGGGCACCTCAGCCGCCAGTTCCGGCTGGCCTTCGGCGAGTCGCCGTACAGCTACCTGATGACGCGGCGCATCGAGCGCGCGATGGCGCTGCTGCGACGCGGCGAGCTCAGCGTCACCGAGGTCTGTTTCGAGGTCGGTTGCTCGTCGCTGGGCACCTTCAGCACCCGCTTCACCGAGCTGGTCGGGATGCCGCCGAGCGAATACCGGCGCCGGGAGACGGGCGCGATGGCGGGGATCCCGCCGTGCGTGGCGAAACAGGTGACACGACCGATCAGGAATCGAGAAGCGCCGGTCACCGGCCCGCTCGTAGCATGACCGCCATGGACCTCACCATTCACTCGAGCATGTTGCCGCACGACGATCCGGAGGCCTCCCTGGCGTTCTACCGCGACACCCTCGGCTTCGAGGTGCGGGCCGACGTCGAGTACCATGGGATGCACTGGATCACGGTCGGCCCCGCCGGCCAGCCCGACACGTCCATCGTCCTGTACCCGCCGGCCGCCGCGCCCGGAGTCACCGAGGAGGAGCGCCGCACGGTCGCCGAGATGATGGCCAAGGGCACGTACGCCAGCATCAACCTGGCCACCTCCGACCTCGACGGCTTGTTCGAGCGGCTCCAGGCCGGCGATGCCGAGGTCGTGCAGGAGCCGGTTGACCAGCCGTACGGGCTTCGCGACTGCGCCTTCCGCGATCCCGCGGGGAACCTCATCCGCATCCAGCAGCGACGCTGAGCCGTCCTGGCGATCGAGCCGGGCCCACTAGACTCCGGGTCACGTTGACCGGACATCCACCGATGCGTGACGTCCCCATCTGGCAGGAACCGGTTCGCGGTGGGTACGCCGACCCCTCGGTGCTCGGGTTCACCGGGCTGGAGCGGATGCGGCTCACGCTCGCGGGGAAGACACCCTCGCCGCCGATGCACCACCTGACCGGACTGCGCCCCGTGGACGCCGGGCCGGGTTCGTCGACGTTCTCCATGCCGGCCTCCCCATGGTGGCAGACGCCGGCGGGGTTGTTCTCGGCAGGGACCATGGCCTTCCTCGCGGACGCGCCCCTCGGGACGGCGATCGCGACCGCCCTGCCGCCCGGGCGGCTCCTCGTGACGAGCGACCTGTCGATGAACTACCTCCGTCCCGCGTCCGTACGGAGCGGCGAGCTCATCGGGCGGGCGCGGCTGATCCATGCCGGGAACCGCGTCGCGCTCTCGGAGATCGGCGTGGAGGACGCCGGCGGGCGGCTCCTGGGGCACGGCACCACGCGGTGCTTCCTGTTCGATCCGTTCCCTGTGACGCCGGACCCGCCGGACCCGGGCGCAATGGTGGTCGACCGGCCGTCGTACGCCACGCCGGATCCGTGGCAGCGGGAACCGGTCGGCCAGACGGTGCCGCAGGAGGTCTGGGACGAGATGGGCGGCCTCGACGTGTACCGGGCGCTGATCGCGGGAGAGCTCCCCGCGCCGCCGGTGCACCACTTCACCGGTGGGCGGTTCACCGAGGTCGGGGAGGGCCGGGCCGTGTTCGTCCAGCCGGCCACCGAATGGCTGAACAGCCCCGCCCGGGCCCTGTACGGCGGCGCGATCGCCTGGATCGTCGACCTGGCGCTCGCCGCGGCGGTGCACACCACGGTCCCGGCGGGGTCGGTGTTCGCGCCGCTCGACCTCAAGGTGAACTTCGTCCGGCCGGCCTTCCCCGACCTGCGCGACCTCACCGCGGAGGCGAACGTGACGCACCGGGGGCGTTCGCTCGCGGTGGCGACCTGCGAGCTCCGGAACGCCGACGGCAAGGCGGTGGCCGTCGGCACCTCGTCGAGCATCATCCTGCCCGGCCGTCAGTGGTCGGGTGTCGAGGTGGCCCCGGAGGACGACGCGCCCTCCGACGACGAACCCGAGTAGCCGGCTCTCGAGGGCCTGGGCGCAAAGGGAGAAGGTCGGGCAGTGTCAGGGAGGGCATGTCGACGTTCATCGACTTCGAATGTCATCGTTCGACGACATCGGCCCGAGGCTGGGACGTGAGGGTGGGAACGAATCGTCGCCCCACGCAGTCGATTCTTCCGGGTCGATGTCAGTGTTCGTCGACCTCGCGAGTCACCGATCGGTGATGTGGGTCCGCCGGATGCCTCCGGGTTCGGCTCGCGCGGATCTCAGGCGCTCCTACCGGCGTTCGGCTCCCGCCGGGGCGCGGATCTCAGGCGCTCCTACCGGCGTTCGGCTCCCGCCAGCGCACGGACCGCCGACGGCGTCGTCCCGAACGCCCGCCGGAACGAGTCCGTGAGGTGGCTGTGGCTGGCGAACCCGCACGCCGCCGCCACCGCGGCCAGCGAGTCGCCGCCGTCCAGCCGGTCGATCGCCGCCCGCAGCCGGAGCTGCCGGCGGTACTCGTGGAGCGCGAGGCCCGTCCCCCGACGGAACACCCGGGCGAGGTGGAACGGCGACGTGTGCACCTCGCGGGCCACCGAGTCGAGCGACAGGTGCTCCGCAAACCTCCGCGACAGGATCTCCTTGGCGTGTTCGACGGCCTCGGCGTGCGCGGCGGCGGTCCGGGTTCGCGGTCGCTCGGCGGGGCGCGACGACCGCGGAACCACCCCGGCGACGATGGCCCGGATCGAGGCCAGGAGGAGCTCGTCCAGGGCCAGCTCGTCGGGCTCGGGAGACGCGAGGATCCGGCGCAGCGCCGTCCGATGGGCGAGGAACGCCGCCGGCGTGATCGGTGAGTCCGCGCGGGGGAACTCCGGCGCGGAGGCATCGGTCGGCCGGCCCAGGGAGGCGAGCAGCTCCGTGAGCACCGACGGCCGGATCACGACGAACGTGCACCGGTCGCCCTCCGGCGCGATCAGCTCCCGCCGGTAGGGCTGGCCCGCGTGGTACAGCATGGCGTGGTTCGGATTGGCCACGACGGCATCCCTGTCGGCCTGCTGGATCCGGACCGTCGTCTCGGGGAACGCCACCAGCGGCCAGACCCCGATGTGGTTCTCCTGCCGCCAGGCCGGGCTGTCCGGGGGGCACCGGAACCGGCCGACCCCGACCACGCCGCTGAAGTACGCGAGGTGGACCGCGGCGTCGGGCCGTTCGTGCGTCATCGCGTCCCGGCCGTTCGTTCGGGTCCCACGTCCGTGCTACGCGGCGCGTTCCCCGCCGGGATTGGCGGGCGGGTCCGTACAATCGGAGCCCGTGTTCGGATCCCGTTCCCTCCTTCGTCCGGCTGCCTGCGCACTCGCGCTGGCGGTTGCGCTCACCGCGTGCGGGGGCGCGTTCCAGCGTCCGGCGGTGGACGTGCACGGCGTCGCGATCGACGACGACACGGTGAAGGCGACCGTGCCGGAGGCCAGGGTGCTCACCTCGCTCCTCCGCCAGCCGTGCGGGACGCAGCTTCCGGGCGAGCCCTCCCACAGCCCGTGCGTGCGGTACACGGTTGGGTTCCTCATCCAGCAGCAGATCGTCCGGGCGTACGCCCAGGCGCACCACATCGCGGTTCGGCCCGTCGAGGTTCGAAGGACCCTCGCCGCCGTCCGGCAGCGCCTCGGGCCGGACCAGCTCCGCCAGCTCCTCCGGCAGTACGGCGTGTCGGAGTCCGGGTTCGAGGGGCTGATCCGCGAGCAGATCCTCGTGGGGAAGGTCCAGCAGGCCGTCGCCGACGCCGCGGTCAGCGAGCAGCGCCTGCGCGCCGAATACCGGCGCCAACGGTCGCGGTTCACGCTGCTCCACGCCGCGCACATCCTCGTGAGCTCCCAGCAGGTGGCCGACCGCATCTCGGCCCAGGTCACGCCGCAGAACTTCGCCGATCTCGCGAAGCGGTACTCGATCGACAAGGGGTCGGCCGCGAAGGGCGGCGACCTGGGGACGATCCCGGTCGGCCAGCTCGACGCCGATTTCGTGCGCGCGGCGCTGGCCCTGCAGCCGGGCGAGATCAGCAAGCCGGTGCAGACGCAGTTCGGGTGGCACATCATCCGGCTGATCTCGGTGAAGACGGCCCCGTACGCGAGCGTCCGGAGCCAGCTGCAGCAGGAGCTCGCCGGGCCGGCCGTCCAGAAGTGGTTCCTCGACCAGGTCGCCGGCGTGAAGGTGAACCCGCGGTACGGCAGGCTCGATCCCGCCACCGGGCAGGTCGTCCCGCTGAACTCGACGTCGACCGCGCTGCCCGGCCCGAGCTCGACCGGGCCGTGAGCGCGCCG
This sequence comes from uncultured Actinomycetes bacterium, assembly GCA_963772375.1. GTDB lineage: Bacteria > Actinomycetota > UBA4738 > UBA4738 > JACQTL01 > DATBHM01. Next base: position 1,865,112 of record CAVYXG010000001.1, on the reverse strand, counting down.
GAGGGCGTTCCCGAGGGGCCGGTCCCCTCGTCGCAGGGCGGCGAGCGGCTGCTCGACCTCGTCCGGGTGATGGCCAGGCTGCGGGGGCCCGGCGGGTGTCCGTGGGACGCGGAGCAGGATCACCGCTCGCTGGCCCGGCACCTGCTCGAGGAGGCCCACGAGGTCCTCGACGCGATCGACCGCGACGACGACGAACGCCTCCGAGACGAGCTCGGGGACCTGCTGCTGCAGGTGGTGTTCCACGCTCAGATGGCCGCCGACGAGGGCCGGTGGGACGTCGACGACGTGGCCGACGGCATCGTGCGGAAGCTGATCCGGCGGCACCCGCACGTGTTCGGCGACGTGACGGTGTCCGGCGCCGACGAGGTCCTCGTGAACTGGGAGCGCATCAAGGCCGAGGAGAAGGGCGGCGACGGCGCCCCGGGCGTCGAGGACGACATCCCGGCCACGCTGCCGGCCCTGGCCCGGGCCTCGAAGGTGCTCCGGCGAGCCGCCGGGTGGGGGTTCGAGTGGCGGACCACCGAGGCGGCCATGGCGGCGCTCCGGGAGGAGGTCGACGAGCTCGAGCGGGCCACCGACAACGTGGAGGGGGAGGTCGGCGACGTGCTGTTCGCCACCGCCGCGGTGGCCCGGCGGATGGGCGTCGACCCGGAGAGCGCCCTGCGGCGGACGATCAACGGGTTCGCCGGCCGGTACGACCGGTTCATGGCCCTCGCCGAGACGGAGGGACTCGACCTCGCCGCCATGCCGGAGGACGAGCTCCGGCGGCGGTTCCGGCAGGCCCGCGGGTAGACTCGCGCCGCGGGTCCGGCAGCACGACCGGGCCCGGGGGCGATGGGGCTCGCCCGAAAACCGCCGGACCGGCTGATGGCTCCTACCTCGGACGAGACGAGGAGGAGGCTGCATGCGGACGGGGGTCGGGATCGCGGTGGCGGGCGCGGCGGGAGCGCTCGCCCGGTACGCGCTGGAGGGCGCGGTGAGCCGCAAGACCGGCGGCGGGTTCCCGTGGGGCACGTTCGTGATCAACGTCACCGGGGCGTTCGTGCTGGGGTTCCTGTTCACGGTGCTGACGGAACGGTTCCGCGTGTCGCCGTGGCTCCGGACCTCGCTCACGGTGGGGTTCCTCGGGGCGTACACGACCTTCTCCACGCTGTCGTTCGAGACGTACCGTCTGCTGGAGGACGGCGCCGTGTTGCTGGCGGCGGCGAACGGGATCGGGAGCCTGGTGGCCGGGCTCGGCGCCGTGTACCTCGGCGTGGTCGCGGGGCGGGTGGTGTGAGGTGAAATTCGAGGGCGAGGGACGTCTGCTGCGGATCTTCATCGGCGAATCCGACCGGTGGCACGGGAAGCCGCTGTACGAGGCCATCGTGCAGGTGGCGCGGCGCGAGGGCCTTGCCGGGGCGACCGTGATCCGGGGGATCGAGGGGTTCGGCGCGGACTCCCGGCTGCACACCTCGCGGATCCTCCGGCTGTCGGAGGATCTCCCGGTGGTGATCGAGATCGTGGACCGGCCCGAGCGGATCGACGCCGTGCTCCCCATGCTCGACGAGATGGTGGGGGAGGGCATGGTCACCGTGGAGACCGTCCGGGTGATCTCCTACCGGTCGTCGCGGGACGAACGGTAGTTCGTGGAGTTGTCGTGACGGCCCGCCCCGGCGACCGGCTCGCGTGCTAGACAACCCAGAGTGAAGCGTCTCCTCGTGCTCGCGGCTGCGGCGGTCGTCGTCGCGGCCTCCGTCGTGGGCGTGCGCGCCGCGACGGGCGGGGGGGCCGTCGACCTCCCGCCGGTCTCGCCGGACCGTCTTGCCGCGCTGGCTGCCGCCGGTGTGGCCTCCGACCCGTCGTTCAGCGGCACGCTCGGCGTTCATCTCGACCTGGGCCTCCCGTCGCTCGGCGACGTAGGGCCGTTCGACTCGGGGCCGGTGGCAGGGCTGCTCGGCGACCAGACCGTGCGGGTGTGGCGCTCGCCGCTGGGAGCCCGGGTTGCGCTCGTCGAATCCTCGAGCGAGCGTGACCTCTACCTCGGCCGCGACGGGGCGTGGGGCTGGGACTTCTCGACGCTGACGGCGACCCGGTTGGCCCCCGCCGGGGTCCGGACGGGGCTGTTTCCCCTGGACCTGCTGATCGGCCCGAACGACTTCCCGGGGCTGCTCGACGGGTTGCGGCCGACCACGCGCGTCGCGGTCGAACCGGGCGCGCGGGTGGCGGGGCGCCCCGCGTACCCCCTCGTGCTCGAGCCCAGGACGACCGCGACGCTGGTCGGGCGAATCGAGGTCGACGTGGACGCCGAACGGCACCTCCCGCTGGCGCTGCGGGTGTTCCCCCGTGGATCGAGCCACGCCGCCATCGACGTGGGCTTCACCTCGATCGGGTTCGGCGCGGTCGACCCGCACACGTTCGACTTCGCCCCGCCGCCTGGCGCGCGCGTCGTGACCGGCCGGGCGTCGTCGGCGGACCCTCTGGGGGTGCTCGGAGGGCTGGGGCTCGGTCTGGGTGGTTACCGCCTGCCCGGCGAGGAAGACGTGCGGACGTTCGGGCGCGGGTGGAGCGGCGTGGTCGCCGTCCGCGTGGCCGGGCTGGGTCCGCTGGACCAGGCCCTGCCGCTGTCCGGGCCGTTGCTCTCCGCCCGCGCGATCGAGGGCCGAGGAGGGACCTGGGTGCTGGCCGGCGCGGTGCCGCAGTCGACGCTGGAGCGGGTCGGGCGGAGCCTCGGGTGACGTCGGACGACGCCCCCGCCATCAGAACGGCCGGCCTGACCAAGCGGTACGGCGAGCAGGCGGCCGTCGACGGGCTCGACCTGACGGTCCCGCGGGGCGCCCTGTACGGGTTCCTCGGGCCGAACGGCGCCGGGAAGACCACCCTGATCCGCATGGCGCTCGGACTGGTGCACCCGACCGCCGGCCGGGTCGAGGTGCTGGGGGAGCCCGTGACCGACCCGGCCGCCCGGGCCCGGGCGCTCCGCCGGTGCGGCGCGCTCGTGGAGGAGCCGGGGTTCTGGAGGGGGCTGTCCGGCCGCAGGAACCTCGAGTGCCTCGTCCGGTCGGCCGGGCCCCGCGATGACCGGGACGCCCGGCTGGGCCGCATCGACGAGGTCCTGCGCCTGACCGACCTGTCGGGGGCCGCCGGCAAGCGGGTGAAGGCCTACAGCCAGGGCATGCGCCAGCGCCTCGGCATCGCGGCGGCGCTGCTCGGGTCCCCGCGGCTCCTGGTGCTGGACGAGCCGACGAACGGTCTCGACCCCACCGGCATGCGCGAGATCCGGCTGCTGCTCCGCCGGCTGTCCGACGAGGGAACCACGGTGTTCGTGTCGAGCCACCTCCTGTGGGAGGTCGAGGCGATGTGCGACACGGTCGGCGTGCTGGTGCGGGGGCGGCTGGTGGCCGAGGGCCCGCCGTCCAACCTCCGGCCGTCGGGCAACCGGTTCCGGGTGCAGGTGGGCGATCGCGAGGCGGCGCGTGCGCTGCTGGCGGGCCTCCCCGGGGCGACGGTGGACGGTGAGCAGGAGGACGGCCGGCTGGTGGTCCGCCTGGCCCCGCCGGCGACGGCCGGGTCGATGAACGCCGCCCTGGTGGGGGCCGGAGTCGAGGTCAGCGAGCTGGTCGCCGAGCACGAACGCCTGGAGGACGTGTTCATGGAGCTCGTGGGGGACACGCACCGTGCGGACGGACCGGCCTCCACGGACGGGCCGGGGGGACGGTAGGTGTTCCGGGTCGAGTGGATCCGCGCGCTGCGCCGGCCCCGGTCGTACGTGCTGGCCGGCGGCCTGGTCGCGCTGTCGGTCCTGCTGGTGGTCTCGGTCAAGCTGTCCGGCCGGTCGGCCGGGGCGGGCGCGCCGGCGTTCCTGTCGCAGGTGCTGACCAACGGGTTCTTCGTTCCGCTGGCGTCCATCGCCATCCTGCAGCCGTTCTTCCTGCCGCTCGGGGCGGGGCTGCTGTCGGGCGACTCGGTGGCCGGGGAGGCGTCGGCGGGCACGCTCCGGTACCTGCTGGTCCGGCCGGTGGGACGGGTCCGGCTGGTGCTCGTGAAGTACGGGTTCGTGATGTTCTCGCTGGCGTTCGGGCTGGCGGTGCTCATGGTGGCCGGGCTGATCGGGGGCGGGCTGGCGTTCGGGTTCGGGCCGCTGCCCTCGCTATCGGGCACGTCGTTGTCGAGCGTCGAGGTGGTTCTGCGGATGGTGCTGGCCGCCGGCTACGTGTTGGCCGGCGTGAGCGGGATCGCGGCGATCGGGATGTTCGCCTCGGTGCTGGTCGATTCGCCGGTCGGCGCGGCCATCGTGCCGGTCGCGGTGGCGATCGTCAGCGAGATCCTCGACCACCTGGACAGCGTCCACGCCGTCCACCCGTTCCTGATCACCCACCGGTGGCTGGCCTTCGTCGACCTGTTCCGCTCGCCGGTCCCGGCCACCGACCTCGTGCTCGGGCTGGTGACGTTCGCGATCTACACGGCGCTGTTCCTCGGCCTCGCGCTGTGGGCCTTCGTCCGGCGGGACGTCGCGTCGTAGATGCCGGATTCGCCCGGGTTCGGGTCTAGAATCGCCGGACCGATGCCGGAGATCATGTCCGTGTGGGCGCGCGAGGTCCTCGACTCGCGGGGCAACCCCACCGTCGAGGTCGAGGTGGTCTGCGAGGACGGCTCCCTGGGGCGGGCCGCCGTTCCCTCGGGGGCGTCCACCGGCGCGCACGAGGCGGTCGAGCTCCGGGACGGCGATGCGGCCCGGTTCGGCGGGAACGGGGTCCGGGCGGCCGTCGAGAACGTGATCGACACGATCGGTCCCGCCGTCGCCGGCGAGGACGCGCTCGAACAGCGTCAGGTCGACCGGATCCTGCTCGACCTCGACGGCACGGCGAACCGCTCGAAGCTCGGGGCGAACGCCATCCTGGGCGTGTCGCTGGCGGTCGCCCACGCCGCGGCCGAGTCGCTCGGCCTGCCGCTGTACCGGTACCTGGGCGGCCCCAACGCGCACCTGCTGCCGGTTCCCCTGATGAACGTCGTGAACGGCGGCGTGCACGCGACCAACGAGCTCGAGATGCAGGAGTTCATGGTGGCGCCGCACGGGGCGGCCTCGTTCTCCGAGGGACTCCGGTGGGGGGCCGAGATCTTCCACGCCCTCGCCGCGGAGCTGAAGGCCAAGGGCAAGTCGTCCGGCGTGGGGGACGAGGGCGGGTTCGCGCCGCCGATCGCCTCCGCGCGGGAGGCGCTCGACCTGCTGACGGGCGCGATCGGGGCGGCCGGGCTGGAGGCGGGCGACGAGGTGTCGTTCGCCATGGACCCCGCGGCGTCGGAGTTCTTCGACGACGGCATGTACCGGCTCGAGGGCAAGGAACGGTCGAGCGCGGACATGGTGGCGTACTGGCAGGACCTGGTCGGCGAGTATCCGATCGCGTCGCTGGAGGACCCCCTGGCCGAGGACGACTGGGACGGCTGGGCGGCGCTCACCGCGGCCGTCGGGGATCGCGTGCAGATCGTCGGCGACGACGTGTTCGTCACGAACCCCGATCGGCTCCGCAGGGGCATCGACGCCGGCGTCGGGACGGCGATCCTGGTCAAGGTGAACCAGATCGGCACGCTCACCGAGACGCTCGACGTCATCCGGATGGCCAAGGAGTCCGCGTACGGCGTGGTCGTCTCGCACCGCAGCGGCGAGACCGAGGACACGACGATCGCCGACCTCGTCGTGGCGACGAACGCCGGCCAGATCAAGGCGGGCGCCCCGTCGCGGGGCGAGCGCACCGCGAAGTACAACCAGCTGCTCCGGATCGAGGAGGAGCTGGGGGAGACCGCCCGGTACGCGGGCGGGGAGGCGTTCCGCCGGAGACGTTCGGCGTGAGCGCGACGACGACGGTGACCAGGGCGGCCCGGGCCGACAAGCAGCGCCGGCGGCGCATCACCGGCCGGGCGCTCGCGCTGCTGCTGGTCGTGGGGGCGCTGCTGTTCGCGGCGAGCTACCCGCTTCGCACGTACCTCCACGAGCGGTCGCAGATCGGGATCCTCGACCAGCAGGTGACGCAGCTGCAGCGGCAGAACGCCGACTTGGACCACTCCATCGCCCAGATGCGGAACCCCGAGTACGTCGAGCGGTTCGCCCGCGAGTGCCTCGGGATGATCAAGCCCGGGGAGATCCCGTTCGTCGTCGTCCCCAAGCACGGCCAGGCCGGCGCACCGGTCTGCTGACCGTCTTCTCCAGGCGGCGTCCAGGTCGGATCGGCGTCCGTGCGAAGTTGCATATTGACGGCGTTTTCGGGGGGGTGGGAGACTGGCCGTCCCCGGCCGGGGACTCGGGCGCGACGGGCGCCGGAGACCCCCGGGGAGCAGCGGAAAGGTGGTACCGGACATCGCAGACATCGAGGTCGGCGCGGTCGTGGAGGGGACCGTGCAGCGCATCACCCCGTACGGGGCGTTCCTCCAGCTCGAAGGCGGTCGCGTCGGACTGGTCCACATCAGCGAGATCGACCGCAACTACGTGAGGGACGTCCACGACCACCTTCGCGAGAGCGACGTCGTCCAGGCCAAGGTCCTCACCATCAAGGACGACGGCAAGATCGACCTTTCGATCAAGGCCCTGCAGGATCCCCAGCCGCGCATCGAGCGCCGGCGCGGGTCCGATCCGGAGTTCGAGCAGAAGCTGAAGAAGTTCCTCCGCTCGAGCGACGAGCGCCAGGTCGAGTACCGGCGGTCGCTGGACCACAAGCGCCGCTGAGCCGGCCTTCGCTGAGGCCCCTCGTGCGTTGACCGTCCTGTCGGCCGTCGAGCGCGACGCCGTCGCGCGCCAGCTCGGCCGCGAGCCCACGACCTCTTTCGAGGTCGCCGCGCGATGCGTCGAGCCGGGCCCCGCCGGAACGCACCCGCTCGTCATCCGCAACCACCCGGTCGACCCCGGCGGGAACCCGTTCCCGACGCTGTTCTGGCTGACGTGCCCGCAGGCTGTGAAGGCGGTGTCGCGGCTCGAGTCCACCGGCGAGATCGGCCGACTGAACGAACGGTTCGACCACGACGACTCGTTCCGGGAGTCGGTCGAACGCGCGCACGCCGAGTACGCGAGCGAGCGGGCCCGCGAGCACCCGCCGGCGGGGGCGTGGGGCGGGGTCGGCGGGACCCGGACGGGCGTGAAGTGCCTGCACGCGCACTACGCGAACCACCTGGCCGGGGGAGACGACCCGATCGGGCGGGTGGTGGCTGCGGCCGTCTCGCCGGTGCATCCCGACGAGCCCCGTTCCGGGCGGGTCGCGGCGTTCGACATCGGGTCGAACACGGTTCGTTTGCTCGTGGCGCATCCGGCAACCGGTGGCGACGAGCCGCTCCTGGACGTGTGCCGGGACACGGTCGTCACCCGCCTGGGCAAGGGGGTCGACGAGCGCGGCCGGATCGACCCGGAGTCGCTGCGGGCGTCGCTGGAGATCCTCGGCCGGTTCGGCCGGAAAGCTGCGGCGCTGGGGACGACCAACTCGAGGGTCGCGGCCACCAGCGCGGTTCGCGACGCGGACAATCGCAACGAGCTCGGGGAGGGCATTCGCGAGGCGACCGGCGTCGACATGGAGGTCATCGCCGGTGAGGAGGAGGCGGGGTTGTCGTTCGTCGGGGCCACCAGGACGCTGGACCGGCCCGGGCCGTTCCTGGTCATGGACATCGGCGGGGGATCGACGGAGTTCGTCGTGGGAGACGACGAGCCGAGGGAGGCCATCTCGACACAGATGGGCAGCGTCCGGATGACGGAGCGGGTGGCTCCGGCCGATCCGCCGACGCGGAACGACCTCGACCGCATCGAACACGAGGTGGATGCCGTGCTGTCGGATGTCCCGGAGTGGGCTCGACACGCTCGCACGTTCGTGGCGGTGGCGGGCACGGCGACGACGGTGCAGGCGGTCGCCCTCGGGCTGGACACCTACGATCCGGACCGGATCCACCGGTCCACGCTGACCGTGGAGGACGCCGAGCGGGCGATGGAGCGGCTGGCAGGGATGACGGCCGAGGAACGCATCGCGCTCCCGGTCATGGTGCCGGGCCGTGCAGATGTGATCGTGGCCGGAGCCGTCATCCTGATTCACGCCATGCGGGCCCTCGGATTCCACGAGGTCGTGGTCTCGGAAACCGACATCCTGGACGGTCTCGCATTCCAACTGCTCGTGAGGTAGGTCATTGGCCGTGATTCCCGGTACGTTTGCGCCCGGAAGCCGGGTGATGGGCTCGGGTGACATGAATTGGCCGTTCGGTCATCACCTCGAGATTGACCGGGACTTCGAGTGCGGCGTACGCTCGATTCGCCCGCGGGGCCCTGATGGATGCGTCGTCCGGCTTCCCCGGACTTCAGGCGAGGAGGACGCGTGGGAAGGCCATGGGGTCGTCGAGCAGGCATCTCTCGACGACGGGAAGCGTCAGGGCTGCTCCGAGCGGGAGCGAATCCCCTTGTTGATGTGGTCGCAGACGACGACGCCCTGGTGTGTCGACCATTTCGTCCGGCATTCGGCGCATTCCCGGAGGGGGAAGGCGTGCCAACCTCGCTGAAGCGGGCCGCCGCGCAGAGCGCGAGACGGCGCCCGCACGGCGTGGACCTGTTGCCTCAGAAGGTCACCGAGCCCCGATCCACGTCCCCGGTCACCGTCGTGACGACACCGGGCAATCGGGTGTCGGCCCGATATCGCCGACTGGGCCGCTTGATGCTCGTCACCGATGCGGGTTGCCTGCTGCTGGCGATGCCGCTGGCCTACCTGGGCCGGTTCGGGACCAGGGTCGACGGGCGCGAGGCGGTTGCCGCGATGTTCTTGGGTGCGATCTGGCTCCTGATCGTCTTCAAGGGCATGCATCTGAACGAGATCGAGCACCTGTGGCCGGCCGAGGAGTTCCGGCGACTCGTGATGGGCGCCGGGATGAGCGTAGCCCTGCTCGCCCTGATGGCCTACTGGGCCCAGACCAGGTTCTCACGGCTGTGGCTCGGGATGACGTGGGTGATCGCCACCATCCTCATCCTGGTGACGCGCAAGCTCTGGCACCGGCTGCTCGGCCGCATGCGCAACGACGGCCGCCTCGCCTACCGCACGCTCGTCGTCAGCGGCAACGGCGACGGGGTGAAGCTCGCCGAGATGATCTCCTCACCGGGCCTGGGGTTCTCCCCGGTCGGGATCTATGACCCGGAAGGGTCCCTCAGCCGGATCCCCCACGAGCCCGGGCCCGCCGACGGGCGCAGGGCGAGTCTGTTCGAGGCCATCGACCAGCTCGGCGTGGAATGCCTGTTCGTCTCCTCCGCCTCCGTCTCCAACCACGAGCTGGCCCGCCTGATGAGGGCCGCCCGGATGCGCGGGCTGGAGGTGCGGCTTTCGGCGAACCTCCCGGACATCCTGGCCAGTCGCCTCATGATCCGCCCATTGGGGAACTTCCTCGCCGTCTCGGTCAAGGGGGTCCGCCTGACGACGACCCAGCGCAGGCTGCGGCGCCTGTTCGACCTCGTGGTGGCGACGGCCGCCATCGTGTTCCTCATGCCGGTCTGGCTGGTGATCGCCATGGCCGTCAAGACGACGTCACGAGGCCCGATCCTGTACCAGCAGACGAGGGTGGGTCGAGGCGGTGAGCACTTCAAGATGATCAAGTTCCGGACCATGGTGAAGGGCGCCGACCGCATGACGGATGCCCTCATCGACCTCAATCATGCGAACGGCCCGCTGTTCAAGATCCCGGACGACCCACGCATCACGCGCGTGGGCAAGGTCCTGCGGAAGTACAGCCTGGATGAGATCCCCCAATTGCTGAACGTGCTGTCCGGTGACATGAGCCTCGTCGGCCCCCGCCCGCCGCTGCCCGAGGAGGTTTCCACCTACGAGGACTGGCACCATGAGCGTCTGACCGTCACGCCGGGCATGACCGGCTTGTGGCAGGTGAGCGGACGGAGCGACCTCCCGTTCGAAGAATATGTCCGGCTGGACCTGTTCTACATCGAGAACTGGTCCGTCTCCTACGACCTGTTCATCCTGGCGAAGACCATCCCGGCCATCGTTCTCGGGAAGGGCTCCTACTGACCGCGACCCGCCGGCGCATCCGCTCGTGCGGGTGTGGGATTTGAGCCGCCACCGAACATCCCCTAGGGTTTGCCGCGCGCCGATCCATTGAGGTTCGGTGCGGCGGTGCCCGAAGAGCGGGTGCTGCGGGAGTGCGGTGGTTCGCCGACTGGTGGTGGTGGTGGTCGTGGCCCTCGGGTTGCTGGCGACCACCGCGACCGCCGCGGCCGGCAGGGGGACCCGGCGATTCCGCGTGAGGGTCCCCGCCACCGGAACCTACCTGGGCGCCTATGTGAACCCCACCGGCGCCTCCGGCGCGGAGGCGCTCAAGGCCAGCGTCGTCGCGCTGGAGCAGGCCATGGGCCGGCACCTCGATATGGACCACCACTTCTACCCGTGGGGCTCGGCGTTCCCGACCTGGCGAGAAACCTGGGACCGGCACAACGGGCGCATCCCCATCGACACGTGGAACGGCGCGACCACCGCGTCCATCAACAGCGGATCGCAGGACGTCCTGATCCGAGCTCGGGCGAACGCCGTACGGAAGTTCAAGGCCCCCGTGTTGATCCGGATGCTGCCGGAGATGGACGCCATCACGAAGATCTCCATCATCGGCACGCCGTCGCGGTTCATCTCCGCCTGGAGGCGGGTGGTCGGGATCTTCCGGGCCCAGGGTGCGACCAACGCGGAATGGGTGTGGTGCCCCAACGCCTTCCATTTCAGTGACGGCACCGCGCAGAAGTACTACCCGGGCGCCTCCTGGGTCGACTGGATCTGCGCCGACGGCTACAACTGGTCGCCGGTGACGCCCAGCGGCTCAGCGACCACCGACTGGTCGTCCTTTCACGACGAGTTCGCCCGATTCTACCGGTGGGCCGCCGGGCGAGGGAAGCCCGTCATGGTCGGCGAGACCGGTGCCATGGAGTACCCGGGGATGCCGCAGCGGAAGGCGGACTGGATCACCGCCATGGGCGATGCCGTTCGGAACAGGTTCCAGAAGATCAAGGCCGTGCTGTGGTTCGACGCGATCGGGGGTTCGAACCAGGGGTCACGGTCGTTCGACTGGCGCATCTCGACGTCGAGCGCAGCCAAATCCGCGTGGGTCGCTCTCGGCAAGCTGGCCTGGTTCCATCGGCCGCACTGAGGGGGCTCCGGGCCGACCTTCGGACGATGCGGGCGATCCCTAGGTCGGGGATGACTTCCGCCATTCGGAGGACGTCCGTGGACCACGATTCGTCGTACCATGCAGCAACCGCCCGGGAATCGGTCTCCCGATCGTTCCCCCCGACCGACGAGAGGAGCACCGTCATCGAGTCACCCGACCGCGCAGGCACGACCGACATGCGCGAGTACCTTCTGGTGCTCCGGCGGCGAGGCTGGTGGGTTGCTTTCTTCCTCGTGCTCGGCGTGTTGCTCTCGTACGCATACGTCCTCATGCAGACGCCGGTCTACACGTCGGTGTCCGACGTCCTGGTGAACGCGTCTCAGTACGGCAACAAGGTCGGCCCCCTCGCCACCCAGGTGAGCATGGCGACCGAGGTGGCACAGGTGACCTCCGAGACCATCGGCCGGGCGGCGGCCGAGCAGCTCCCCTGGTGGCACGCGCCGGTTTCCCAGCTCGTCGAGCACGTCACGGCGACCAACCCGAGCAACACGCTGGTGGTGAGCATCGAGTTCGCGTCCATCGATCCCGTGCACGCCAAACAGGGGGCAGACGCGTTCGCAAACGCCTACGTGGAACAGCGCACGCTCCAGGTGAAGCCGGCCGCGACATCGGCCGCGGAAGGCCTGCAGACCAAGATCGACACCAAGAATCTCCAGATCAGTGCTGCGCAGGACACATTGGCGAAGGACACGCCCGGGACGAAGCAGTACCTGAACGACCAGCAGCTCCTGAACAACCTCAAGGCGGGCCTCGCCCAGCTCCAGACCTCGCTCACCAACATCAACTTGCCGGTCGGCGCAGTCACGAGCCACGGCACCGTTCCCACCTCGCCCTCCAGCCCGAAGAAGCTCAAGATGGTGGCGGAGGGGCTGGCGCTCGGCCTCCTGCTCGGCGTCATCGCGGCGTTCATCCGGGACCGGATGAGCGACCTGCCGAAGGATCGCGACGAGATCGAGCTGATCCTGGGCGCGCCCGTGCTCGCGGCCGAGCAGCCGCAGAGCTCGTTCCGGCGGTGGGTTCAGCAGGTGCGCGGGGAGCCGGCCGAGGGCTCGTGGACGGGCCATCGTCTGCTGGGCCTGGTGCTGGAGCGGTGGATCGGCGCGCATTCGGCGGGACGGCCCGCGTTCATGATGGCGAGCCCGGTCGCCGGCCCGGATACGTCGCTGGTCGCCGCAGAGGCAAGCCGCACGCTGGCGTGGACCGGCCGGAGGGTGACGTGCATCTCCTCGGCGATCGGCGACGACTCGCTGAGCCGCGAGTTCGAGCTGCCGAACGACGTCGGGTTCAGCGGCATCGTGGCCGGCGACGTCTCCGTCGCCGAGTCCGCGACGAGGATCGGGCTGTTGGACCTGATCGTGGTCCCGAGCGGCCCGGCCACCGATCGCTCCTCGGAGGTGCTGACGACGCGGGGGCTGCCGGTCCTTGGCTGGGTGGTGGACCAGCTGAAGGCCAACTCGGATGTCGTCGTCGTGGCCGGCCCGCCCCTGCTCGGGCCGAACGAGGGTGTGGCGATCGCGGCGGTCGTGGACGTCGTCGTCGTGGTCATCAGCGGGAACACCACGCGCGGGGAGCTCCACGAGACCAGGAGTCGCTTGGGGGAGATGGGTGTCGAAATCATCGGCGCCGTGGTGACCGAGCAGATGAGCAGGCGACGGATGTACGAGATCAGTCACGCGCACAGGACGAGCGTCGACGAGGCGGCCGATCTCGACCCGGAACCGACCGCCGTCGGCATTCGGGTCCCCTCCAACGGCAAGCCCCACGCGCAACGCTCACTGCAGGACGTGCCACTCGAATCCGACCGTCCCGCCAGGTGAACCAGCGTTCTCGGCCCGGGCAGACCGGGCTCGGCCGATCGACCCACCAAATTTGGCCGTATTGCACAAATCGCTGACCCAACGCCCGATTCACCTACGTCGAAGGACCCAATAGACTTCACCCCTGTGAGAAGTCCTTCCCCCCAGCCTTCGCAGCGGACTGCCCGATCCGCCCGGCTCGGTGCATCGGAATACCGCGCGGTGGCGAACAGTCCATCGACCCCAAGGAGGTCACGTCCCGTGCGCCACCGGATTTCGCTTGCATTGTTCGGCCTGATGCTGGTCGTTCCGATCCTCGTCCAGGCTTCGTCGCCCGCCGCACAGGCCGACGAGGGCGGGACCCTCAACGGGGCCACGTCCCCCATGTGGCAGACGAACGCGAGCGTGTGGGCGCTCGCCGTTTCGGGCAACGTCCTGTACGCGGGCGGTGACTTCACCTCGGTCCGGCCCCCGGGCAACCCGGCCGGCACCGGCGAGGTCGCGCGCGGCCGCATCGCGGCGTTCAACAAGAGCACCGGGGCCCTGATCACGACGTTCAACCACACGGTCAACGGCGGCATCCGTTCGATGGCGGTCTCGGCCGACGGGTCGACGCTGTACATCGGGGGGACGTTCAGCCAGGTGGACGGCGTGAGCAGGACCAACCTCGCCGCGTTCAACACCGGCACCGGGGCGCTCAGCACGACGTGGAAGCCCACGGCCACCGGGCCCGTGCTCGCGATGACCGTCTTCGGCGGCAACGTCTACTTCGGGGGCGGGTTCACGAAGGTCAATACCGTCATCCACACCCGGCTGGGGGCCGTGAACGGCACGACCGGGGCCGTCCTGCCGTGGAACCCGACGGCCGACCGCGTGGTCGCGGCCATCGCGATCCCGTCGGACGGCAGCCGCGTCATCGTCGGCGGCTTCTTCGACAACCTCGACGGCGTCGCCCAGCACGGCATCGGGGCCGTGGACCTCGCGACGGGGGCCGTCAACCAGCCGTGGGCGTTCAACCCAGTGGACGAGACCTCCGAGGTCAAGACCATCGTGACGGACGACCAGGGGCACGCGTTCATCGGCGCGGAGGGGACCGGCGGCGGCGTCTTCGACGGCACGTTCGCAGTGAACTACGCGGACGGCTCGGAGGTGTGGTTCGACCCGTGCCTCGGGGCCACCCAGGCCCTGGTGCTGCTGAACGGGTGGCTGTTCGACGGCTCGCACATGCACGACTGCCAGGGCCAGGTCGAGGGCGGCTCCCCGTCGATCCCGAAAACCTGGTGGCACCTCACGGTGGAGAGCCCGGCGGACGGGCACGTCGGCCACTGGTTCCCGAACACGAGCGGCAACCCGCTCGGGCCCAAGGCCATGATCACCGACGGGACGCAGCTGTTCGTCGGCGGTGACTTCCACGCGGTCAACAACGTGAACCAGCAGGGGCTGACGCGGTTCGGCCCGGGCGACACCACCACGCCGAAGAACCCGCCGAAGCCGGGGGCCTCGAGCCAGTTCTGCGCCGGCACGGTCAACGTGTCGTTCCAGTCCTCCAAGGGGGGGCTGGCCCAGGCGGCCGACCCGGACGACGGCCTGCTCTACTACAACCTGTACCGGGACAACGGCACCACGCCGATCTACTCGACCCAGGCCGACCTCTACCCCTGGGAGACGCGGAACTTCGCCTACCAGGACACCGGGCTGGCGCCGGGGTCGTCGCACACGTACAAGGTGACGGCGAGCGACGGCACGAACACCACGCCCAAGGTCGCCTCGGCGGCGGTGACCGTGGCGAACACGACCGACCAGTACCCGTGCGACGTCGTCGGGCACGGCCCGACGCTGTACTGGCGGCTGGACGAGTCGTCGGGAACGACCGCCGCCGACTCCTCGGGCAACGGCAACACCGGCATCTACGAGTCGGGCACGACGCAGGGGCAGCCCGGCGCGCCGATCGGTGACGGGGACACCGCCACCGGGTTCAACGGCAGCTCCGGACAGGTGACCTCCAACACCCTGTTCGTCGACCCGCAGAACTTCACGCTCGAGTTCTGGATGAAGACCACCAGCACCTCGGGGGGGAAGATCCTCGGCTTCGGCAACAACCAGACGGGGAACTCCTCGAACTACGACCGGCACGTCTACATGACGAACGACGGCCACCTGATCTTCGGCGTCTGGGATGGCTTCCCGGCGATCGTCGAGTCGCCGGCCTCGTACAACGACGGCAACTGGCACCACGTGATCGCCTCGATCGACTCCACCGACGGCGAGACGATGGTCGTCGACGGGAGCGTCGTGGCGACCCATGGGGTGGACGGGAGCGGCAACTACGGCTTCGCCCAGTCCTACAGCGGGTACTGGCGGGTCGGCGGCGACAACCTCAACGGGTGGCCCCAGCAGCCGTCCAGCAGCTCCTTCCAGGGCTCCCTCGACGAGGTCGCCGTGTACCCCTACGCGTTCGACTTCTCGCAGTCCGAGGATCAGTGCACCACGACCTCGGCCGCCTTCTCCCCCGACACGGGGGCCATCACGGCCAACTCGATCGGCGACTCCGCGGGCAACTCCCTGTCCGCGACGGTCGCCCACGCGATCTCCGCCGGCGGGGACGCGTGGGTGGTCGTGGGCTCGAACCTGCCGTCGTCGGTGACGAGCGTGAACGACTCGAAGGGCAACACGTGGACGGTCGACGAGCAGCGCGCCTCCACCGGGACCGCCAAGTCCACGATCGCGGTGGCGCACAGCAAGATCACCACCGCGCTCGCCCCCGGTGACACCATCACCGCGCACTGGAGCTCGTCCCCGGTCACCCGGTACATCGCGGGCATGGCGGCGACGGGCGTGGAGGCGACTCCGCTCGACGGCCACGCCTCCGCCGACGCATCCGGGACCGCCGTCGACTCAGGAGCGACGGCCACCACCGCCCAGGCCGACGAGGTGGCCATCGGAGGCGCGACGATCAGCACCCACATCGACGCCCTCAGCCCCGGTGACGACGGGCACGGGAACGCCGCGACCTCGATCGACCACCGGGGGCCGGTCGGCACCTCGAATTACCGGTCGTTCGGATCGGAGTACGTCGTGCTGAGCAGCACGGAGAACGCCCACGCGACGTTCACGTCGAGTGGTGCGGCGGGCGCCCAGTGGGTGGCGGCCGTGGCCACGTACAGGAT
Source organism: uncultured Actinomycetes bacterium (assembly GCA_963772375.1). Classification (GTDB taxonomy): domain Bacteria; phylum Actinomycetota; class UBA4738; order UBA4738; family JACQTL01; genus DATBHM01. The sequence continues at coordinate 1,849,001 of CAVYXG010000001.1, read as the reverse complement.
CCAGGCCTCGTCGACCACCACGAGCTACACGTGCCTCGTGGAGGTGGACGGAGCGGCTCCGTACTGGCGGCTCGGCGAGGCATCGGGAACGACGGCGCACGACTCGTCCGTCCACGGCCTCGACGGGACCTACGGCTCCGGCGTGACGCTCGGCCAGCCCGGTGCCATCGGCGACGGTGACAACGCCGCGTCGTTCGACGGGACCGGCAACGGTCTCGTGTTCGAGAACACGCAGGTCAACGACCCGGAGTCGTTCTCGATCGAGGCGTGGTTCCAGACCACGACCACCTCCGGCGGCAAGATCGTCGGGTTCGGGAACCAGCAGTCCGGCGACAGCTCGGCCTACGACCGCCACATCTACATGACGAACTCAGGGCAGCTGATCTTCGGCGTGTGGGATGGCTTCCCGGCGATCGTGGAGTCGTCGAACTCGTACAACGACGGGTCCTGGCACCAGGTGGTCGCCACGATCGACCCGAGCGACGGTGAGGCCCTGTACGTGGACGGCCAGCTGGTCGCCTCGCACGCGGTCGACGGGTCGGGCAACTACGGGGCGGCCCAGCCGTTCTCGGGATACTGGCGGGTCGGCGGCGACAACATCGGTGGCTGGCCGGACCAGCCGTCGAGCAACTACTTCCAGGGCGACATCGACGACGTCTCCATCGACGCGATCCCGCTCAGCGCCGCGCAGGTGCTCGCCCACTACCAGGCCGCACAGTAGGAGGGTCCGGTATGGAGGTGGGATCGATGGTCGCGGCGGCGGACGCGGCCGTCTCGGTGGTCCTGTTCGTCGCCTGCGCCGCGGCGATCGTCGCCGCGGGAGTGGTCCTGGCCCGGCGTCCCGGCCGCGTGAGCGGCCGGGACGCCGGGCCGTGGGTCCCGCGGCCGCTTCGCGGCCGCGGGCCGCTCACCACGGGCGCCGCCCGGGTGGTCTTCCTCGGCGGGATCATGGCCGGTGGGTTTCTCGTGGTCCTGGGGATCGGGGCGCTCGTGGGATTCCTCGCCCGGACCTCGGCCCTGGAGCGGATCAACCAGGACGTCCTGGGCTGGTTCGTCGGGCACCGGGCCGGGTGGCTGAACGGCATCATGAGCACGCTCACGGGGATCGGGAGCGCCGCGTACGTGATCTACCCGGTCGCCGTGATCGTGGGCATCGGGTTCTCCCTCTGGTACGACAACCCGCTCCCGCTGGTCCTGTCCGTGGCGACGGTGTTGGGGGTCAAGGCGCTGCAGCACTACCTGATCGCCATCGTGCACGGGCCCTTCCCGCCTCACGTCTCGGCGATCGGGCCGACCGGGTCCTACCCGTCGGGGGGGACCGCCAGGGTGGTCGCGATGTTCGGGATGGCGGCCTTCCTGTTCGCCGTCCGCCGCCCGCTCCGGCGCCGGGCGTCGGTCGCCCTGTTCACCGTCGTCGCGCTGCTCGTGTTCGCCGAGGGCTTCTCCCGCCTGTACCTCGGGCGGCACTGGCTGTGGGACGTGGTCGGCGGGCTGCTGGTGGGGGCGCTGTGGTTGGGGATCCTGGCCTTCGGGACGCGACTGCTGTTCCGGTTCGACGCCTCCCGGCGCGGGCGCCCGTCGACGGGCCGGACCCTGCCCGTCGAGGTTCGCGAGCGGACGGACGGGGCGAGGGTATGAGCGTCGCCCCCTCGGCGCTGCCCGTCCTCGACCGCGAGCGGGCGCCCGGCCTCGCCGTCGCACCGGTTCTCGCCATCGCCCCGGAGGCGGTGCGGCGCCTGCGGCTGCTGCTCGTGGCCTCCAGCGGCGGCCACCTCACCACCCTGTACGGCCTGAAGCCGTGGTGGGAGCAGCACGAGCGGCGGTGGGTCAGCTTCGACAAGGCTCACTCGCGATCGCTCCTGGCCGGGGAACGCGTGGCGTGGGCGCACCACCCGACGACGCGCAACATTCGGAACGCAGCCCGGAACCTTCGCCTCGCCGTCCGGCTGATCGACTCGTACCGGCCGGACGTCGTCGTGACGTCGGGGGCGGGGGTCGGGGTCCCGTTCGTTCTGGCGGGGCGGGCCAGGGGGTGCAGGACCGTCTTCCTGGAGGCCTTCGAACGGGTCGAGTCGCCGAGCCTGTCCGGACGCCTGTGCTCCCCGTTCGTCGACCTCATGGCCGTCCAGCTGGAGGAGCAGCGCCGGTTCTACCCGCGGGGCCAGTTGATCGGGCCGGTGCTCGAATGGTGAGGGCGGCGCAGGCATCCGAGGACGCGGAGCTGGATCCGGTCCCTCCGCCCGCCCCGGCCCCGCCGGCGATCTTCGTCACGGTGGGGACGGCCCACCAGCCGTTCGACCGGCTGGTGCGGTGGATCAACGAGTGGGCCGAACGCTCGGAGGCCCCGGACAGGGTGCTCTTCCAGACCGGCACCGCGACCACGCCGAGCCTGGTCCCGTCCGCCAAATCGCTCTCGCACTCGGGCATGGTCGAGGCGATGCAGGCCGCCACGGTCGTCGTCTGTCACGGGGGCACGGCCAGCGCGTCCGAGGCCCGCCGCATGGGGCACGCCCCGATCCTCGTCCCCCGCCTGAGCGGCTTCGGGGAGGCGGTCGACGACCACCAGGTGCAGTTCACGCGATACCTGGCCGCCCGGGGCCTGGCCCACGGGGCGGAGACGAAGGAGGAGCTGTGGGCGGCGCTCGACCGGGCGCTGGTGGAGCCGTCGGCGTTCCGGAGCGAGGCGTCGTCCGAGGCCGCGAACGAGACCGCAGAGCGATTCGGCCGGTTGGTGGAGGCGCTGGCCACGGACCGGGGCGCCGGTTCGAGGGTCCCCGTGCTGTACGTGGGCGGGATGGGGCGGAGCGGCACCACGCTCCTCGAGCGGATGCTGGGCGAGGTCGCCGGGTTCCACCCTGTCGGTGAGATGGTGTTCCTGTGGGAGCGCGGACTCGGCGAGCACACGCTGTGCGGCTGCGGCCGCCCGTTCGACGAATGCGGGTTCTGGGGGGCGGTCGGCGAGGAGGCCTTCGGGTCCTGGTCGGCGGTCGACGTCGACGGGATCGTCGCCCTCCGCCACGAGGTCGACCGCCAGCGCAACATCCCGCTGATGCTCGCGCCGGGGCTGTTCGCCGGATACGAACGGTCCCTCCGGGAGCTCCGCGACATCCTCGGCCCGCTGTACCGGGCGGTGTGCGCTGTGAGCGGCGCGCGGGTCGTCGTGGACTCGTCCAAGCACGCCTCCTACGCCTTCATCGTGCGGGGGGTGCCGGGCGTCTCCTTGCGGGCCGTCCACGTGGTGCGCGACAGCCGGGGGGTGGCCCATTCGCTGACGAAGCGGGTCCGACGGCCGGACGTCGTGGGCGAGGAGCGATACATGAACACCTGGCCGCCCGCCGTTACCAGCCTGCACTGGCTCGCCCACAACGGCGGCCTCGACCTCCTGGCCGCGACGGGAACGCCGTCCCACCTGGTCCGCTACGAGTCGCTCGTCCGCCGTCCCCGCGAGGAGCTGGCCCGGATCCTCGAGTTCGCCGGCCGGCGGCCGGCCCCGCAGGACCTGGCGTTCGTCCACGACGGATCCGTCGAGCTGGGCGCCGGGCACACCGTGTCCGGGAATCCCATGCGGTTCACGACCGGCCTCGTGCCGCTCCGGCCGGACGAGGAGTGGCGGTCGAGGATGCCCGCCCGGGACCGGAAGATCGTGACGGCCATGACGGCGGTCGGTCTCGCGCGCTACCGCGGGCGCCGGGAACGGTGAACGCCGAGCCCCAAGTCCGGACCGCCGGTGAACCGTCCGCGGCCCCGGCGCCGCCGACCGTCTCGGTCGTCGTCCCCACGCGGGACCGTCCGGACATGCTGCGCCGCGCCGTCGCGTCCATCCTCGGGCAGGACTATCGGGGCGAGATCGAGTGCGTCGTGGTGTTCGACCGGACCGAGATCGCGCTGCCCGACCTCGAGGTGCCCCCCGGCCGGGCGCTGCGGGCCGTGCCGAACGACCGGACCCCGGGCCTGGCGGGCGCGAGGAACTCGGGGATCGTGGCCTCGACGGGCTCCCTGGTGGCGCACTGCGACGACGACGACGAATGGTTGCCCGAGAAGACCCGCCTGGAGGTGGACGCCCTCGCCGCGCGGCCGGACGCGTCGATGGTGGGGTCGGGGATGTTCGTGCACTATGACGGCAAGGTGTTCCCCCGCATCCCCGAGCGGCCCGAGATCACGTTCCGCATGCTGCTCCGGTCGCGGGTCGCCGACGTGCACACGTCGAGCTTCCTGATCCGCCGGGCCGATCTCGACGGGCGCATCGGCCTGGTCGACGAGGAGCTGCCCGGGAGCCACGCGGAGGACTACGAGTTCCTCCTCCGCGCGGCGCGCCACGGCCCGATCGTCGTGGTCCGGCGCCCGCTGGTCCGGGCGTACTGGCATCCCGTGTCGTTCTTCGCGGAGAGCTGGTCCACCCACGCCGCGGCGCTGGAGGAGCTGATCCGGCGCTTCCCGGAGTTTCGGGCCGACCGGGTGGGCTACGCGCGGATCTCGGGCCAGATCGGATTCCTCCTGTCCGGCGCGGGGGAGCGGAGCCGTGCGATGGAGTGGATTCGCGGGGCCTTCCGGGCCAACTGGCGGGAGCGCCGTTCGTACATCGCGCTCGCGGTGGCGAGCGGCCTGGTCTCGCCCGGGTTCGTCCTTCGGCTGGCGCACCGGGCCGGCAAGGGGATCTGACGTGGAGGCGATGCTGCTCCCCGCGGCCGCCGAGCAGCGGGGGCTCCCCCTCGCCCCGCTGAAGGCCGTCTTCCTGCTCTTCCCGATCTGGTACCTGGCGGGGATCGGCTCGTTCGTCTGGGCGGCCGCGGGCCTCGCGATGCTCCTGATCCTCATGACCCGCAGGGAGATCGAGGCGCCCAGGGGGACCGGCGTGTGGTTCCTGTTCGTGGCCTGGATGCTGCTCTCCGCGCTGCAGGTCGACACGACGACCCGGCTGCTCGTGTTCGCCTACCGCGCCTCTGTCTACGGGGCGGCCACCGTGCTGTTCCTGTACGTCTTCAACACGCCCCGCGAGCTGGCCCACCGGGTCGCCGGCATCATGGGTGGGTTCTTCGCGATCGTGGTCGCCGGCGGCTACGTGGGGCTGCTGTTCCCCGGGTTCACGCTCGTGACGGTGGCGGAACGCGTCCTGCCGAAGAGCCTCACGGCCAACCCGTGGGTCCACTCCCTGGTCCACATCCACTTCGCACAGATCCAGTCGCTGGTGGTGGGGGAGCGGGCCGTGGCGCGTCCCGACGCCCCGTTCCCGTACACGAACGAGTGGGGCGCGGTGTTCGCGCTGGCCGCGCCCTTCGCCGTGATCGCCGCGTTCTCGGCGGCGACCCGGCTCCGGCGGACCGCCATGCGGGTCGTGCTGGCCGTCTCGCCGGTCCCCCTCCTCCTGTCGGGGAACCGCGGCGCCTGGCTCACCCTGGCCGGGGCCCTGGTGTACGCGGCGTTCCGGCTGGCCGGCCGGGGCCGGGTGCGCCTGCTGATGACCCTGGTGCTCGTGGGGCTCCTCGGCGCCCTGGTGCTGCTGTCCACCTCGATCGGGTCGACGGTCCGGGGCCGGTCCGTGCACACGCAGAGCAACGAGGGCCGGCTGTCGATCTACTCGGAGACCATCCAGGGCCTCTCGGAATCGCCGCTGTTCGGCCACGGGGTTCCCGAGCTCCAGTCGACCGACCCGAACCTCCCCGCCGCGGGGACGCACGGCCAGCTGTGGGACACGCTGTATTCCCACGGGATCCCCGGCGCCGTCTTGTACATCAGCTTCCTGATCCTCGCGGTCTGGACGACACGGCGGTTCCGGTCCCCGATGGCCCTCTGTCTGCACCTGACGCTCGTGATGGGGCTCGTCGAGTCGCTGTTCTACGGGCAGCTGCCCTCGGCGCTCCAGGTGATCATGGTCGCCGCCGCGCTCGGCTGGGCGGAGGTCGCCGACCGGGAGCAGTCGAAGGCGGACGTTCGGGAGATCCGGATGCCGCGGCTGAGGTCGGTCGCATGACATCGGTGCCGGCGGACGTCGAGGCCGGCGCCCGCCCGGCGCCGGCCCGGGGGGGCGCTCAGGACCACCTCGGGACCCTGGCCCGCTCGGGGTCGCTCAGCCTGGTCGGCGCCGCGACGGCCGCCATCCTCGGCTTCGTCCTGGTGGTGGTGGTCACCAGGGGCCTCGGACTCGCCGGGTCCGGGCCGCTGTTCGTCTGTATCACGCTGTTCCTGATCCTGGCCGAGATCGCCACCCTGGGGGCCGACACCGGGCTGATGCGGACGCTGGCCGGGCTCCGGGCGCTCGGCCGCCGCCACGAGATGCGGGAGACGGTGCCGGTGGCCGTGCTTCCGGTCGTCGTCACGGCGATGCTGTTCGCGGCCATCGTCTTCACGTTCGCGCCCGGGATCGCGCGCGTCCTGATCACCAACGGCGGCGCGGACGCCGGGGCCGAGTACCTCCGGGCCCTCGCGCCGTTCCTCCCGCTCGCGGCGGTGTCGACCGTCGTGCTGTCGGGCGCGCGGGGCCTGGGGTCGATGGGGCCGTACGTGTACCTGGATCGCATCGGGGTGCCGGTGGCGCGGCCGATCCTCGTGGGGGCCGCCCTCTCGCTGGGGTTCGGCGGGACCGCCGTCGCCCTGGCCTGGGCGGCGCCGGTCGCCGTCGAGCTGGCCCTCGCGGCCGTGGCGCTCGTCGTGCTGTTGCGCCGGACCGGCACCGCGGTCGGCGCCGCCGGACGGCGCCCCCGCCGGGAGGTCGCCTGGCCGTTCTGGCGGTTCTCGGCGCCGCGGGGCGTGGCGGGGATGTTCCAGATCGGCGTCCTGTGGCTCGACGTGCTGTTCGTCGGGATGCTGGCGTCGGGCACCGACGCGGGGATCTACGCGGCCGCGAGCCGGCTCATCTGGGTGGGGGCGTTCGCCATCCAGGCCGTGCAGCTCGCGATCGGGCCCCAGCTGGGGGAGGCATTCGCCCGGCAGGACCGGCAGCAGGCCGAGGAGCTGTACCGGGTCTCCACCGGGTGGCTCATGGCGCCGTCCTGGCCGCTCTACCTCCTGGTGGCGGTGTTCTCGCCGCTGCTGCTCCGGGTGTTCGGCCCCGGGTTCGAGTCGGGGGCCGCCACCCTCACCGTGCTCGCGCTCGCTATGCTCGTGAACCTCGGGACCGGCAACGTGACGGTCGTCCTGCTGATGGGCGGGAAGAGCTCGTGGAACCTCATGAACTCGGCGGTCTCGCTGGTCCTGAACGTCGTGCTCAACCTCCTGCTGATCCCGCGGATCGGCATCATCGGCGCCGCGATCGCCTGGGCCGTCAGCATCCTGTGGGAGAACCTGGCGCCGCTCGTCCAGGTGCGCCGGTTCCTGGGTCTGCAGCCGATCGGGCCGGGCTACTTCCCGCTCGTCGCCGCGGCGCTGGTCTGCTTCGGCGCGGTGGGGGTGGTGTTCCGCGCGCTCCTCGGGCCCACGGTGCCGGCGCTCCTGGCCACGGTCCTCGTCGGGGGCGCCGGGTACGTGTTCGCGTTGTGGCGCCTCCGGGGGGTGCTCGAGCTCAAGACCTTCTGGTCGGCCGTGACCTCCCGGGTCCGGACGGACGCCCGGCCCGCGGCCTCCCGGGGGCGTCCACGGCCCGCCGTGTCCGGGGGTCGTCCCCGGTCGACGTCGGACGACGCGTTCGCCCCCCGCGTCGCGGACGGCGCGGCGAAGACGCTGGTCAAGCGGTCGCTCCGCGAATGGGGGATCGTCACCTCCGGCCGCCGGCGGGATCCCGACTTCCTGATCATCGGGGCCAAGCGGGGCGGGACGACGTCGCTCGCGAGCTACGTCTTCGCCCATCCAGGTGTCACGCCGCTGTTCCCGGCGCGCCAGCGGATCAAGGGCGTGCACTTCTTCGACACGAACTACCCGCGGGGCCTGCGGTGGTACCGCTCGCACTTCCCGACCGCGTCCCGGCAGCGGCGCCGCGCGTCGAGCCTCGGGTACCAGCCGATCGCCGGCGAGGCCAGCCCGTACTACCTGTTCCACCCCCTTGCGGCGGAGCGGGCCGCCCGCGACGTGCCCGACGCGAAGATCGTGGTGATCCTGCGGAACCCCGTCGACCGCGCGTACTCCCACTACCGCGAGCGCGCCCGCCACGGCGCCGAGCCCCTGTCGTTCGAGGACGCCATCGCGGCCGAACCGGAACGCCTCCGGGGCGAGGCCGGCCGGATCCGGGCCGACGACCGCTACGTGAGCTATTCGCACGAGCAGCAGTCGTACGTCGAGCAGGGCCGGTACCTGGAGTCCCTCCGGGCGTGGATGGACCGCTTCCCGCCGTCCCGGTTCCACGTGCTGCTCACCGAGCACCTCGACGCGAACCCCGAGGCGGAGCTGGACGCCCTGTACCGGTTCCTCGGGCTGTCTCCGTTCCGGCCGGGGGGGTTCGAGCGGTACAACTACCACCGGGGGACCGGGATTGATCCGAAGACGCGGGAACGGCTGCTCGCGGGGTACGCCGAGGACAACCGGCGGCTCGCCGCCGCGCTGGGCATGGACCTCTCCGAGTGGGACGACTGAACCGGTCCGCGCGGCGCTCGGTGCAGCGGGAGGCGACCGAACGGCGGCCCGACGACCTCGGCTGGCTCGCCGGACTGCTGTGGGACGACGACGGCCCGCTCCGGGCGCGGCTCCCCGGCGACGGCGACGACTCCGGGCGCCTCGTGGAACGGTTCGCCGTCGTCCCCCGGGCCGAGCGACCCCGGTTCCTCGTCCCGCTCTCCAGCCCGCGGGCGGCGGCGGCATCGGTCCGACGGTACAGCCGCATGCGGCGGCCCACCACGCAGGTGGCCCGGGAGGCCCTGGCGCTGGGGCTGCGGACCGGCCTGGCCCCGCTGGTGTTCCGCGACCGGCTGGAGATCCGGTCGCGTCCCGGGCCGACCGACGCGGAGTCGGTGATCGGGCTGCTGCGGGAGATCTTCCGCCGTGACGACGTCGTCGCCGCGATCGGGGTCGGGCAGCCCGGCCCCAACCGCAAGCCGACCATGCAGATCTTCACCCCCCATGGGCAGCCGCTCGGCTACGTGAAGATGGGGTGGAGCGAGTTCACGAAGCGGATCGTCCGCAACGAGGCCGACATGCTGGAGCGGTGGGGTACGAACCCCCCCAGGACCTTCCGCGTCCCCCGCCTGCTCTACCGGGGACCGTTCCGGAAACTGGAGCTCTCGGTGACCGCCCCGCTCCCCGGCGCGGCGCGGCGTCCCCGCCCGTACGACCGGCGGCCGCCGGCCGAGGCGAACCGCGAGGTGGCCTCCCTCGGCGGCGTGACCACGACCCCGCTGGCCGACGGGCCGATCCTGCCGACGCTGCGCGGGCGCCTCGAGCGGACCGCGTTCGTCCCCGACCTTCCCCATCGCGACGGCGTGACGGACGCGCTCGATCGCCTCGAGTCCGACCACGGGGCGACGGTCATGGCGTTCGGGACCTGGCACGGCGACTGGGTGCCGTGGAACATGGCGTGGGTCGGCGACACGCTGCACGTGTTCGACTGGGAACACGGCCGGAGCGGCGTCCCGGTGGGGTTCGACGTCGTGGACTTCGGCTTCCGGGTCGGCCAGAACCTCCATTCGCAGGACGTGGCGACCGCGATCGCGGAGGCGGAGTCGGGGGCCGCCGGGCCACTCGCCGAGCTCGGCGTCCCCCCGGAGCAGGTCCGGTTGGTGGCGAACCTGTACCTCGCCGAGCTGGCGACCCGGGCGCTCGAGGCCAGCGCGGACGGTGCCGGCGTGAGCCCGGTGCTCTACCCGGACATCTTCGACGTGCTGGCCCGGCGGGTCACGCGGGGATGAGCCGCGGGTCCCACCGCACGTCGTCCACCAGCATGCGGTAGCCCCACCCGGGCCGAGTGTCCCCGATCTGGACGGCGCGGACCGCGTGGGAGGCGACCCTCGCCCCGAACCGGACCCGCCGCGTCCCGTCCACCCACACCTGCGCCGTGGCGCGCCCGCCCCTGATGGCCACGCGGAGCGTGAGCTCCACCCACCGGCCCGCCGGGACGGACGGCTGGGCCCACGCCCGGTGGTGCAGGCCGACGAACGTCCGGAGCCGGCCGTACGGCGTCACCTGAACGCGCGTGATGAACCTGCCGGCCACGTCGCGGACCACCAGCGCGTCGACGGGCCGGCCCGGACGGCCTCCCGGCATCACCATGGCCTGGAGGGACAGGTCGCGCCGGGCCACGGTCAGCCGTCGCACCGCGAAGCCACCGTGCCGGGCGGAGACCAGGACGGCCGCGTGCCGGCTTCGCCAGGCCGGGCCGTCCCCGACGTGGACGCCGCGCTGCGAGCTCCACCCGGACATCCCACCGCGCTCGAACCCGTCGAAGAACAGCGTGCCCGGCGTCCGGGCCGTGGTGGGTCGGCTCTGCGCGGACAGCCGTCCCGACCCGTCGATCGCCTGTACGGCGTACCGGTAGGTGGTCGCCGGCTGCACCGAACGGTCGGCCCATGTCCTCGACTCGGTCGTGGCGACCCACCGGCCGTCGCGGATGATGCGGTACGCGCTCGCCGGGGCGCCGGCCGACGCGTCCCAGGACAGCCCGACCTGGTACGGCATGCGGGTGGCGGCGTGGAGGCCGCTCGGCGCGCTCGGCGGCGGGGTGCCGGTCGGTGTCGGCGTCGTGGTCGGCGTGGACGACGGCGACGGGCTCACCGACGGCGACGGGCTCACCGACGGCGACGGGCTCGCCGGTGGCGACGGCGACGCGCTCGGGCTGGCGCTGGCCGAGGGCGAGGGCGACGGGCCGGGGCTCGCCGACGGCGATGGACTGGGGGTCGGGCCGGGGCCGGATCGCGTGTCGAAGTACGGCTCGTGGGACAGCTGGGCGAAGGCCGCCAGCGCGCCCGGCGACGAGTCCACCCGCCAGTCGAACGTCCCGCCCTGCCGCGACGAGCTGATCGCCGAGAAGTACACGACGGCCTTGAAGGCGGGGTCCTTCGACGGCAGGATCGACCCGAGGTCGAGCAGCCACTGGGCCTTCGCCCCCGGGCTCCCCTCCTGCGCGCCGGTCTCCCCGGCCATGAGTGGCTTCCCTCGCCCGGCCGCCCACGTGGAGAACGAGGAGTAGATCGTGTCGAAGGACCGCCACGCGCCGTCCTGGCTGCCCCCGGGCGTGAGTGGCGACCAGTTGTAGGCGTCCGCGCAGAGCCAGTCCACGTACGCGTCGCCGGGATAGAACGACTGCGCTGCGCCGGACGCGAACGCCGACGCGTCCGGGCACCACACGAACATCGCGTTGGTGGCGTCCTCCTGCTGGAAGATCGAGTGGATCCGCCGCCAGGCGGCGACGAACTGGGCCGGCGGCCCGGCGTTGGGCGCGTTGGCCGGGGCCTCCATCTCGCCGAACCACCGGATGAACAGCGGCGAGTCGAACGCCCGCACCGCGTCCGCCTCGGACCGGATCCAGGCGTCCTGCGACCCGTCGACGATCCCGGCCGACGAGGTGGGAGCCCACGAGATCATCGGGATCCGCCCGTTCTGCACGTCCCAGGTCTGGCGCCACGTCGGGAACGCCTGGGTCCACTGGTAGAAGATGTGGTCGATGTCGAGGGGGCGGCCCATGACGTGCTCGACGGCGTCCACGGCGTTCTTCTGCCCGTTCATGCTCCAGTCGCCTTGGGGCTGGACGTAGGCGCCCAGCAGGGCGCCGTGGGCGGGGGCCACGTCGGGCCTGGCGGCCCCGGCGCTGGCGGTTGCAGTCAGCACGACCACGCTCGCGACGGTCATCGCCGCCAGGGTGAACGCGATGATCGATGGGCGGAGACCGGCGATGGGCGTGGACCGAGGGGAAAGGGTTCCCACGGACGAGTTCCTCCGTGGGTCCGTATCGGCGCGTGCTCGCGCGACTGGACGGAAGTCGGCCGAAATGGCCCGGGCAAGCGGTCCGCGGCGCCGGCGGGCCGAGGCCGCCCTCGGCCGGGCGTCGTCCCCCGGTCAGGACGGCAGGGTAGGGCGAAAGTAGGGGAGCGTCGCGAGCTGTGCGAACGCCGCCTGCGAAGCGGGTGACGTGTCGATCTTCCAGTCGAACGTCCCGCCGTGGTTCGACGACGAGACGGCGTCGAAGTAGACGAGCGCCTTGATCGCCGGGAACCGGTGGCGGAGCGCGTCGCCCATGTCCCGGATCCAGTCGGCCTTGCGGCCGGGCGTGTCCTCCTGCGCCCCGGTCTCGCCGATCAGCATGGGCTTCCCCGTTGTGAGCCCCCACCGGTAGAACGAGGAGAAGATCCCGGGGAACGACGCCCACGGACCCCCCGGCCGGCCCCCCGGGACCTTCGGCGACCAGTTGTAGCCGTCGGCGCAGATCCACTCGACCTGGTCGTCGCCCGGGTAGTACCGCTGCGCGCGGCCCGTGGCGAACGCCGAGGCGTTCGGGCACCACACGAACTGCGCGTTGCCGGCGCCCTCCGAGTCGAACAGCGACCGGACGTGCCGCCAGGCCGAGACGAACCCGGCCGCCGATCCGGTGATCCCCGCCCAGTGCGGCGCGTCCATCTCGCCCGACCACCGGAACAGCACCGGGCTCCCGAGGCTTCGGACGCCTCGGGCCCGCTCCCGGATGAGCTCGTCCTCCGACCCGGACAGGACGGCCGCGGTCGAGAACCGCCCCCACGTGATCATCGGGATCCGCCCCTCGGCGAGGTCCCACCGCTCCCGCCACGTCGGAAACGGCGACGTCCAGGGATAGAAGTGCTGGTCGATGGCGAGGGGCCGCCCGATGCCGCGTTCGAACGCCGCCACCGTGTCCCTGACCTCCGTGGACGTCGCTCCTGCCGGGGCCTGCACGTAGGCGCCGAGGAGGGCTCCGTGCGCGGGGACGATGGAGCGCGACGACCCCGATCGGAGCACGACGGCCACGATCGAGGCGACGAGCACCACCGCCAGCAGGATCAGGGCCGTCCTGCGCAACCGCCCTTGCCGCGGGACGGTCTCCACGGGGTCAAGGGTCGATCGGGCAGCCACCGGAACATCTTCCCATCGCCCCGGCTGATCCGGGCCCGGCATTCGTCCCGAGTGCTACGACGAACGGACTAGTCGGCGGACCCGACGATGGTTCTATTGTCACCGACCGTCCTGGCCCATCACCATGGTGTGGCTCGGGATGAAGAGCCCGTTTGGGGGGCCTGCACGGCCCCGCGATCCGATCAGGAGGTCGACTCGATTGAGGTATCGGCGTGCGATGTATGCGCTTCTGGCGGCGGCGGTGGTGCCGATGGTGCTGCAGCTGCAGGCTGCGCAGGGGATCCAGGGGGGGACGGTGGGTGGAGAGAACCTCCCGATGTGGCAGACCAACAAGACCGTGTGGGCCCTGGCCACCGGGAACGGGGTCCTGTACGCGGGGGGTGACTTCACGTCGATCCGTCCGCCCGGAGACCCGCTCGGAACGGGCGAGGTTCCCGTGGACGTATCTCGCGTCCTTCGACACCTCCACCGGGGACCCCTGAGCTTCGCGCCGACGATCGACGGCTACATCCGTTCGCTGGCCATCTCGCCGGACCACTCGACGCTGTACATCGGCGGCAAGTTCACCCACGTGAACGGGGTCTACCGCTCCGACGCCGCCGCGTTCGACCTCTCGACCGGGAAGCTCACCTCCTGGAATCCGGCGGCGACCGGACCGGTCCTGGCGCTGGCGGTCTCCGCCGACGGCAGCACCGTCTACATGGGCGGGGCCTTCGCCAAGGTGAAGGGCCACGCGCACTTGCGCCTTGCCGCCGTGAACGCGACGACCGGGGTCGACCTCCCGTGGGCGGCCTCGGCCGACGGCGCGGTCTTCGCGATCGCGCTCTCGCCGGACGGCAGCAGGGTCATCGTGGGGGGCCAGTTCACCCACCTGGACGGTGTCGCCCAGCACGGCATCGGCGCGCTCGACCCCGTCACCGGGGCCATGGAGCCCTGGGCGTACGACCCGGTTCCGCCGACCTCGGCCGTGAAGACCATCGTCACCGACGATGCCGGCCATGCGTTCATCGGGGCGGAGGGCACCGGCGGCGGGGTCTTCGACGGGACGTTCGCCGTCAACTCTGCCGACGGTTCCAAGCTGTGGTTCGACGACTGCCTCGGCGCCACGCAGTCGCTCGTGCTGCTGGGCGGCTGGCTGTACGACGGATCCCACATGCACGACTGCCGCGGGGTGGTCCCCGGAGGACCGCCGCAGCAAACGAGCACCTGGTGGCACCTCACGGTGGAGAGCCCGGTCGACGGCCACGTCGGGCACTGGTTCCCGTACACGAGCGGGAACCCGATCGGCCCCCGGGCCATGACCACGGACGGGACGCAGCTCTTCGTCGGCGGCGACTTCTTGAACGTCCACCACAAGGGACAGCAGGGGCTGTCCCGGTTCGCACCCGGCGCCGACTCGCAGCCGGCCAAGCCAGCGCCGCCGGCCGTCTCGAGCAATTACTGCGCCAACTCGGTGACCGTGTCGTTCACGTCGACGACCGACATCGACGACGGCCTGCTCACCTACCACCTGTTCCGGGACTCGAGCCTCACGCCGATCTACACGACGACCCTCGAGACCGACCCGTGGCAGCACCCGGTCGTCACGTTCACGGACACGGGCGTGGCGCCCGGCTCGACGCACACCTACAAGGTGAACGCCGACGACGGCACGCTCACGAGCGCCAAGGGCGTGTCGGCGCCGGTCACCGTGGCCAGCACAGGGGACGCCTACCCGTGTGCCGTCGTGTCGGACGGTCCGACGCTCTACTGGCGGCTGGACGAGCCGTCTGGCGGCACCACCGCCGCCGACGCGTCGGGGAGCGGGCACACCGGCACCATCCGGTCGGGGGTCTCGCTCGGCCAGCCCGGGGCGCTCTCCGACGGCGACGCCGCGGCCGCCGTCAACGGGACCTCGACCGGTCTGGTGGCATCGAGCCAGTCGTTCTCCGACCCGCAGACGTTCTCCATCGAGGCCTGGTTCAAGACCTCGTCCGGGTACAACCGGGGCGGCAAGGTCGTCGGCTTCGGGAGCAGCCAGACGGGGACCAGCTCGCACTACGACCGCCAGGTCTACATGACGAACTCGGGCAACCTGATCTTCGGGGTGTGGGACGGCTTCGCGGCCACCGTCTCGTCGCCGGGGCAGTACAACGACGGGAACTGGCACCACGTCGTGGCCACCCTCGACCCGACGAACGGCATGGCCCTGTACGTCGACGGTGGCCTGGTCGACTCCCACGCCGTGGACGGGAGCGGGAACTACGGCCAGGCCGAGCACTACAACGGGTACTGGCGGGTCGGGACCGACAGCCTGAGCAGCTGGCCGTCCAGCCCGACCAGCTCGTCGTTCCAGGGCTCCATCGACGACGTGGCGATCTACGGCCAGGCCCTCACGTCGACCCGGGTCGCGGCGCACTTCGCGGCCCGCTGAGCAGGGGAGGAACGCGGAGGACTGGACCGGACCGGCGACCTCGACGGGCGCCGGTCCGGTCACGCCCGCCCGGCCACCGGAACGACACCGGGCTTCGTCCGGGCTGATCCGGGCCCGGCATTCGTCCCGAGTGCTACGACGAACGGCCGAGCCGGCGGAGCCAACGATCCGGGTATTGCCATCGACCGTCCTGGTCCATCACTATGGTCCTGCTCGCCCCCGGGACCCGAACAGGAGGTCGACTCGATTGACGTTTCGGCGTGCGATGTATGCGCTTCTGGCGGTGGTGGTGGTGCCGATGGTGCTGCAACTGCAGGCCGCGCAGGGGATCCAGGGAGGGACGGTGGGAGGAGAGAACCTCCCGATGTGGCAGACCAACAAGACCGTGTGGGCCCTGGCCACCGGGAACGGGGTCCTGTACGCGGGGGGTGACTTCACGTCGATCCGTCCGCCCGGAGACCCGCTCGGGACGGGCGAGGTCCCGAGGAGCTATCTCGCGGCGTTCAACACCTCGACCGGCGCACCGGTCTCGTTCGCGCCGGCGATCGACGGCTACATCCGTTCGCTGGCCATCTCGCCCAATCACTCGACGCTGTACATCGGCGGCAAGTTCACCCACGTGAACGGGGTCTACCGCTCCGACGCCGCCGCGTTCGACCTCTCGACCGGGAAGCTCACCTCGTGGAATCCGGGGGCGACCGGACCGGTCCTGGCGCTGGCGGTCTCCGCCGACGGCAGCACGGTCTACATGGGCGGGGCCTTCGCCAAGGTGAAGGGCCACGCCCACTTGCGCCTTGCCGCCGTGAACGCGACGACCGGGGTCGACCTCCCGTGGGCGGCCTCGGCCGACGGTGCGGTCTTCGCGATCGCGCTCTCGCCGGACGGCAGCCGGGTCATCGTGGGGGGCCAGTTCACCCACCTGGACGGTGTCGCCCAGCACGGCATCGGCGCGCTCGACCCCGTCACCGGGGCCATGGAGCCCTGGGCGTACGACCCGCTCCCGGGGACCTCGGCCGTGAAGACCATCGTGACCGACGGCTCGGGCCACGCGTTCATGGGCGCCGAGGGTACGGGGAGCTTCGACGGGACGTTCGCGGTCAACTACCGGGACGGCTCCAAGGTGTGGTTCGACGACTGCCTCGGCGCCACGCAGTCGCTCGTGCTGCTGGGCGGCTGGCTGTACGACGGATCCCACATGCACAACTGCCAGGGAAAGGTCCCCGGCGGCCCGCCCCCACCCACCACGTACCACCTCACGGTGGAGAGCCCGGTCGACGGCCACGTCGGGCACTGGTTCCCGTTCACCTCCGGGAACCCGCTCGGCCCCAAGGCCATGGCCACCGACGGATCGCAGCTCTTCGTCGGCGGCGATTTCATCAACGTCCACCACAAGGGACAGCAGGGGCTGACGAGGTTCGCACCCGGCGCCGACTCACAGCCGGCCAAGCCTGCCCCGCCCGTGGTGTCCAGCTGCTCCAGCTCGGTGACCGTGTCGTTCACGTCGACGACCGATTTCGACGACGGCCTGCTCACCTACCACCTCTTCAGGGACTCGAGCCTCACGCCGATCTACACGACGACGCTCGAGACCGACCCGTGGCAGCACCCGGTCGTCACGTTCACGGACACGGGCCTGGCGCCCGGCTCGACGCACACCTACAAGGTGAACGCCGACGACGGCACGCGGACGAGCGCCAAGGGCGTGTCGGCGCCGGTCACGTGCGCAGCGCCGGGGACGCCTCCCCGTGCGCGGTGATGACGGACGGCCGGACGCCGCACCGGCTGAGGGACGAGAGGAGCGGCATGGATGACGGCACGACCGGGCCGGTGACCTCGACGGACGCCGGCCCGGTCGGACCCGTTCCGCCCGGACCGGGGGACGGGTCCGCGATGAGCGAGCCCCTGCGGCAGCGCGACCTCGGTGGGATCCACCGGGTCTGGTCGTTCCTGTCGACGAAGTTCCGGGCCCGGCGGATGGACCGGTTCGTCCGGCAGTTCGGCATCGGCCCGCAGACCCGGGTGCTCGACGTGGGCGGGACCGAGTTCAACTGGGCGATGCTCCCCGAGCGGAGCCGGCCATCGGTCGTCGTCCTGAACATCAAGGCGCCCAAGGTGGCCCGGCGGCTGCCGCAGGCGACGTGGATCCTGGGCGACGCGACCAACCTGCCGTTCCGGGACGACGCGTTCGACGTGGTCTTCAGCAACGCGGTCCTCGAGCACGTCGGCCGGTTCGACAACCAGCGGCGCTACGCGGAGGAGTGCCGCCGCGTCGGCCGACGGTACTTCGTGCAGACGCCGAACCAGGGGTTCGTGATCGAGCCCCACCTGGTCACGCCGTTCATCCACTGGCTCCCCCGGCGGGTCCAGAGCCGCGTCATGCGCAACGGCACCGTGTGGGGGCTCATGCAGCGGCCGACCCAGGAGCAGTGCGACGCGTTCCTGGACGAGGTGTGGATGGTCCGCCGGCACCAGATGCGGGAGCTCTTCCCCGACGGGGAGATCCAGAGCGAACGGTTCCTCGGGATGCCCAAGTCGCTCGTGGCCGTGGGCCCGCGCGCGCCCGCCGCCCTGCCGGCGGCCACGGTCGTCGGCACGCCGGCCGGCCGGCCGGACGCGCGGAAGCGCACCGCGAGCTGAGGCGCGGAAGCGCCGCCCGAGCCGAGGCGAGAAACCCGGCCCGGCTGCTTGCTTTGCCGAACCGCGGGTGGAAGATGCCATCCATGGTCGTGCTGGTCATCTCGGCCACCTGGTTCCTGCTCGCGCTGCTCGTGGCTCCCCGCCTGGGACGCCGGCTCCGCCGGATCGCCGAATCGTCGTCACCGGCGCCCCGTCCGTAGCCCGTCTCCCGCACGCGTCCGGGCGGTGGATTCACAGACCCAATTCAGCTTCGTTCGGTAACCTTCCCCGCCGATGTCGAAACGGAAGACCCGCGAGCGCCAGCTCGCCAAGCTCGCCGCCCGCCGTGCGGCCGAACGCCGCCGTCGGAAGCGCCAGCGCATCCTGGCCGGCGCGGTCGGCGGGGCGGCCGCCGTCCTCGTCGCCGTCGTGCTGGTGCTCGCCTTCACCGGGGGGTCGAAGCCCAAGCACCACGCCCAATCGACGCCGAGCACGGCGCCCACCCCCACCGCGCCGACGCCGTCGACCAAGCTCACCTACCAGCCCGGAACCGGCAAGCCCACAGCGACCGTGACCCCGACGCCCGCGACCACCGAGGTCGCGTGCGGCGCCACGGCGCCGCCGGAGGCCGGCACGTCGAAGCCGCAGTTCGACGGCCCGCCGCCGCTCACCATCGACCCCGCCAACACCTACTTCGCCACGATGGACACGTCGTGCGGGAAGATCGTGTTCAAGCTCGACCCGACGACCGCGCCGTACACGGTGAACAGCTTCGTGTTCCTGGCGGATCACCACTTCTTCGACGGGCAGTACTTCACGCGGCTCGACACGAGCATCGACGTCGTGCAGGGCGGGGACCCGAAGGAGACCGGCGGCGGCGGGCCCGGGTACACCATCCCCGACGAGCTGACCGGCAAGGAGACCTACCCGCCGGGAACGCTCGCCATGGCCAACTCGGGATCGCCGAACAGCGGCGGGAGCCAGTTCTTCATCATCACGGGGCCCAAGGGGCACCTGCTCGACGACAACAACACGTACGCGGTGTTCGGCCACATCACCAAGGGGCTCGACGTGGCCCAGAAGATCCAGGCGCTCCCGATCGTCAACCCCCAGGCGCCGCAGCAGCAGGACATCGCCGGCGAACGTCCCACGCAGGCCATCTACATGAACTCGGTGACGATCAAGGTGGTCCCCGGAACGAGTCCGAGCGAATCGGGGTCGCCGTCGGTGCAGCCCTCGACGAGCGGAACGCCCTCGCCGAAGCCGTCCGCCACCGGGAAGCCCTCGCCGAAGCCCTCGCGGTCGCACCGGGCGTCACCCACGGCGTCCTGACGTCCCTCCGTGTCCCCCATGGGGACGACAGGCCGTCGGGACCTTCGGCCGTCGGTTCGGGTGACGGTCGTCCGAGGCGGTGGGGGTCCGGTTCCGGTGTACTTGCCGGACCGTGACGAACAACGGAACCGGCCTCGTCGGCAGGTGCTCCGTGTGTGGATTCGGCGACGTGATGACGATCGTGATCAGGGCGGGCTCCAGGGAGCTCGCCTGCATGGTCTGCACCGAGTGCGAGGCGAGGTCCTGGCGCCAGGACGGCACCGAGGTGCCGCTCGTCGCGGTGGCCGGGCTGGTCGGCGGGGGCCATTCGCGGCCGGGCCCCCGGCCGTCGCATCGCTGAGCGGGGCGGCTACTCCTCGTACCCCAGATCGCGGAGGTGGCGTTCGATCGCCGCCTCGTCGTCACCGGAGAGCGCCACCGCGGAGGCCGTCGGCGCAGGGGCCTCGGGCGCCGGCTGCAGACGTTCGGTGATCCGCACCAGACCGGTGAGCAGCTTGCCATCCATCTCGGGCGCGGGCTCCAGCCCGAGGAGCGCCAGCACGGTGGGCGCGACGTCCTCGATCCGCGCCGCCCCCCCGAACGACGGGTCCACCCGGGCGCCGAACGCCCCCAGCAGCCCGGCCTGCGTGTGGCGGCCGCTGTTCGTCTGCATGGGCTCGAAGACGTCCCGCCGGCGGAGGCCGTCGTCCGGGAAGTACCGGGGATGGAGCTCGACGAACAGGTGGGGGAGCCGGGCCATCTCGGGGCCGTCGGCCACCTCCTCCCGGCGCATGACGCGGAGCACGACGGGCCCGGTCGCATCGGGGTCCTCGATCCGCGTCAGGTCGTCCGACAGCCGGTCGAGCAGCCCGGGGACGTCCGCGGGGTCGACCGACCCCTCGCGCTTCACGCCGCGTTCGTTCACCGCGATGCCGAACACCGGGCACCACGAGAAGGGCACGGCATAGGCCCGCGTCGAGGCCATGTTCACGCCGACGTGCTCGGCCGGGCGGCTGGCCCGCTTCCGGTAGGCGCTGATCGCGCGACTGGCCACCTTCTTCACCGCACCGCGGGAGTGCGCCGCCTGCTGCACCCGCCCGCCCCGCAGGGCGAGGTACCCGGCGTCGCGGAGCCAGGCGTTGGCCCGGAACTTCCGGTCCGGCCCCGGGCCGAACCCGTGGTCGCTCACGAACAGCGTGGTCGCGTCGGGGCCGGCGGCCTCGAGCAGCGACCCGATCACCGAGTCCAGGGACCGGTAGTACGCGGCGAGCAGCGCTTCCAGCTCGCCCCACGACGGCTCGGGCTCCGCGAGGATGCGTTCCTGCTGGGGCCACACGCGGTGCGAGACGCGGTCCATGCCGACGAACACCGCCACCACGAGGTCGCGGTCGCCGGCGGTGAGGTCGGTCATCAGGCGCCGGCGCGACTCCGTCACGTCGACCATCTCCCGCAGCAGCTGCTCGAGCGGCGGGAGGCTGCCCTCGGCCTCCCGGCCCTTGGCGTGACGGAGGTCGACGCGGTACTCGGGGTAGTCGGCGAGGAACCCCTCCGGGTGGGACTGGCCGGGGACGTCCCCGGCCGGCGTCAGCAGCCCGGTGACCATCACGCCGTTCACCGGCCATGCCGGGAACGTGAGCGGCATGTTCACCACGGCCACCCGCCTGCCGGCCGCGCCGGCCACGTCCCAGAACGTCGGGAGGCGGAGGTCGGTGCTGGCCGTGAAGTGGCGGCCCGCCCGGCGGCTCTCCCAGTAGTCGGCGGGGTCGCTGCGAACCCAGTGCACCAGGCCGTGGCGGCCGGGGTTGGCCCCGGTCATCAGGCTCGTCCAGCCGGGGATCGTGTACCAGGGGACGACCGACGTCAGCTCCCCGTGCGCGCCCTCGTCGAGCACCCGGCGCATCGTCGGCATCACGCCGCGTTCGGCCAGCGGGCGGATCACGTCCCACGTCCCGCCGTCGATCCCGACGACGAGCACGCCGCCCCGGTTCATCCGCGCGGTCCCGTCACGTGGGCACCCGTTCGGCCCGGCCCCGGCACAGGATCGACTCGGTGTGGGTGGTGGCCGCGACCAGGTGGCGGAGGATCCGGGCGCGGCGGGGGTTCGCCCTGAAGGCCTCGCGGAACGTCCTGCGGGCGTCGGCGCGCCGGCCGGTGCGGAGCTCGGCCATCCCCAGCCCGTCGAGCCAGATCGCCCGGAGCTCGGGGTTCCGTTCGAACACCTCGCGGTGCTTGTCGAGGATGCGGGACACGCCCACGACCTTGCGGTCCCAGGCCTGCCGGGCCAGGCCGGGCGCGGCGTCGCGGTGCACGATCGTCCCGACCATGGGAACGCCCACGAACCGAGCCACCTTCTGCAGGCGCAGGAACAGGTCGGTGTGCTCACCCCACCGCAGGACCGGGTCGTAGCCGTCGACCGTGCGCATCAGCGTCGCCGGCACCAGGTAGGTGTTGAGGAACAGCCGCGGGGAGAGGCGTTCGAACGGGTCGCGGTCGCCGTCCAGGCGCACCGGGTCGGCGTCGATCTTCGGCAGCTGGACCAGCGGCTCGCGATCGGTCCATCGGAGCTCGACGCCGGCCACGGCGATCACGTCGTCGGCTCCCTCGATCGCGTCGACCTGCGCCCGCAGCCGGCCCGGGGTGAGCTCGTCGTCGTCGTCGAGCGTGCACCACAGCTCGCCGGTGGCCTCCTCGAAGCCGCGGTTCCTCGACGCGGGGTTGCCGATCGAGTCGTCGTTGCGAACGTGGTGGATGCGCGGGTCGGACCGGCCGACCTCCGCGACCGCCGCCGCGGCGTCCGGGTCGGAACCGTCGTCCACGAGCACGACCTCGACGGCCGGTCCCTCCTGGCCCAGTGCGGAGGCGACCGCACGCCCGACGAGTTGCGGCCGGTTCTTCGTTGGGATGACGACGGAGACGAGCGGAGGCACCGGGCTCAGGATATCGGGGTCGACCCGGCCGGAACCGCGGCCCGCACTCGGCCGGAACCGCGGCCCGCACTCGGCCGAAACCGCGGCCCGCGCCCGGCGGCTCAGTGTCCCGTCTTCAGCGCGCGGATCAGCCGTCCGTCCATCGCGCCGAGGAACGACCACCCGGTGCGGCCCCGCTTCGCGGCGGCCAGCAGGGCCACCGTGTCACGGAACCAGTGCGGGTCCACGGGCAGCGTCTGGTTCGATCGCCTGCCGTAGTGGAACGCGTCGAACTCGTCGATCCAGGCTGGGAAGCCCCAGGATGCGGCCCGGTCGTGGAAGCGCGCCAACCGGGTCCGGGCCTTCGCGTCCCAGGTCGACGCGTAGAACTCGAACGAGTACGCAGCGTTCCGGATCAAGGGCTTCCTGGTGAGGGCGAAGTACGGGGGGGACGTGCGGGACAGCCAGTCCGTGAGGATCACCAGCAGGCCCGGGGTGACGCGGTGGATGGCCCTGGCGGTCCGCTCGTTGAAGCCGGCGAGGGCGATCGAACGCGGGCTCAGGGGGAACCCGAGATAGTTCTGGGCGATGATGTCGGGCGACTCGAACATCATCTCCGCCGCCGCCACGCCGGGGTTCCGGCGGTACCGCCCCGCGAGCATCTGCCACACGTGCCGGAACCGCGCCTGCACGTTGTCGGCCCCCGAGAAGAAGCGGCGCTCGGCCCGCACCATGGCCCGTGTGCTCCCCCCGCGCGGATACAGCCACTTCGGCATCCCCACGCCGCAGGCGCTGATGGCGCCGTTGGGCTGGCGGATGTTCCGGAACGCCGGGGACCACCGCGATTGACCGAGGGTGAGCACGACGGCCACGCGGTGGGCATGGAACCGGGCGATCGCGGCGTCCAGGGCCCGCAGGTAGCTCGTGTTCCAGTGATGGACGACGCGGCCGCCGGGCAGCCTGGTGGGCGGGCCCGGCTCGATGTTGGCCCAGCTCACCACGATCTGCACGGAGTTCATGCCCCACCGCCGGACGTGCTCGGCCAGGCCGAACGGAGGAGCGGCCCAGTGTCCGCACTCCGGGGTCAGGTCGCCCTCGCCCGCGTACATCGTGAGGACCTCGTAGCTGAGCAGGCGGACGCGATGACCGGCCCCGTCCACCAGCGCGCCTCCGCAGGCGTGGACGCGACCCGTGATCACGAACCTCTCCCGGGCCGGCGCCCGGCACGCGGACGCAGCGCTGCGGGCCGCCGCCGGGCTCGGGAGGGCGACGGCCAACGCCACCGCGAGGGCCGCCACCGCGGACGCGAGGGTTCGGCTGCGGGAGATCATGACGGACCAGCGTATCCCGGACGGAGGCGATGGCCCAGGGTGCGTCCGGCTACCGGAGCTCCAGGCCCTTGTCGGCGGCCTCCGGCTTGCGGGTCGGACGCTTGCCGTTGGTCGAGCCGTTCGAGCCCTTCGTCGTCTCCTCGTACCGGTAGGGATAGGAGTACGTGTACGAATCCGACCCGTAGTAGCGCGCCGAGGACGTGTCGAGGTCGTTGAGCACGGCCCCGACCACGCGGGCCCCCACCTGGTCGAGCTGCTGCCGCGCGTGGCGGATCGCGCTCCTCGTCGTGGTCCCCGCGTCGGCGACGAACAGCGTCCCGTCGCTCTTCGGCGCCAGGACGAGGGCGTCCGACACGGCCAGCAGCGGCGGCGTGTCGATGATCACGAAGTCGGCGTTGGCCCGGAGCTCCTCGAGGAGCCTCGCCATGGTGTTCGAGGCCAGCAGCTCGGCGGGGTTGGGCGGCACCGGCCCGCTCGGCAGGACGAGCAGGTTCTCGACGTCCGGGCGCCGGACGGCCTTGGCCAGGTCGTCCTGTCCCGACAGCACCGTGGAGAGCCCGTTCTCGTTGCTCACCGAGTAGAACCGGTGCAGGCGCGGCCGGCGGAGGTCGCACGACATCACGACGACCTTCCGTCCCGCCTGGGCCATGGCGATGCCGAGGTTGGCCACGGTGGTCGTCTTGCCCTCCCCGAGCGAGGGGCTCGTGACGCACAGGACCCGGAAGTCGTCGGAGCGCCCGATGAACTGCAGGTTGGTCCGCAGCGTCCGGTAGGCCTCCGCCGGCGCGCTCTTGGGGGCCACCAGCGAGACGAGCTCCGGGTCCTCGGGGTTCTTCCAGTCGGCAACCCGGGGCACCACCGCGAGGACCGGGGCCCGGACGGCCTGCTCGAAGTCGTCGCGGCCGCGGAGGTGGTCGTCGAAGCGTTCGCGGAGGAACGCGATCCCGATGCCGAGGGCCAAGCCGAGCACGAGCGCCAGCACCCCATCGCGGATCGGCCGCGGGCTCGACGGCGAGGTCGGGAGCTGGGCCGCCTGGACGACCTGGCCGCCCGACTGGGTTCCCGGATGACGACTGGACCGTCTCGAGCTGGAGCTCCAGGGCGCCGAGGCGGGCGTTCAGGACGTCGCGCTGGCTGGAGAGCGAGCTGCCCTTGGACGGGTCCGTCGTGCGGGCGAGCTCGTCCTCGATGGTCTTCAGCTGGGCCTGGACGTCGTTGATCTGCCGCTGGATCACCGCCGTCTGCTCGTCCAGCGAGCTTGCCCGCCTGGCCCCGCCGGAACTCGAGATAGCCGTCCGCGAACCCCTGGGCGACCCGCTGCGCGGTGGCCGGGTCGGGGTCGGTGTAGCTGATGTCGAGGATGTCCGTGTTCGTCTCGACGGAGACCCCGACGTGCCGGAGCAGCTGCGTCGGCGTCGCGGCCAGGTGGAGGTTCTGCTGGACGAGCGACGCGACTGCGAGCGAGTCCGCCAGGCCGCGTTCGGTGTCCAGGTTCAGCGTCGACCGTCGTGGCGCCGGGCCCGATCGGCGTGACGAACACGCGGGCCTCGCTCGTGTACTCGGGGGTCTGGCGGAAGGAGAACGCCAGCGCGGCGGCGACGACGACCCCGGTGACGATGAGGATGGTCCATTTCCGACGGCGCACCACCTGCAGGTAGGTGCGCAGATCGGTGGCCTCGGGGGGCGACTGTTCGGTCTGCATGGTCATCTCGGTGGGGCGTTCGGCCCTCATCCGGCGGCCAGTCTATCCGCCAGATCGCCCTCGGAGTCCACCATTCCGCTCGACGACGACGACGCGGTCCCGCCCGGATTCCAGGCGGAGGAGCAGCAGCAGCCCCACGATCGCGAGGAGCGCCTCGACGGCGATCACCGGCAGCATGCCGGCCGGCGTCAGGTGGGTGAGCCAGACTGCCAGGGCGCAGCAGACCGCCTGGATGAGGTACATGACCCCGGCCACCCGGCGGTGCGACCAGCCGATCCGGGCCATCCGGTGCGCCGAGTGGTCCGTCCCGCCGATGTAGATCGGCCGCCGGCCCAGGGTCCTGCTGATCACCACCAGCGTGATGTCGAACAGCGGCACGGCCAGGACCAGCACCGGTACGGCAGAGCGGATCAGGCCGTTCACCCCGACCAGGTTGAGCTTCAAGGCCAGCGCGGCGAGCAGGAAGCCGAGGAGCAGCGAGCCCCCGTCGCCGAGGAAGATCCTCGCCGGCGGGAAGTTGTAGCGGAGGAACCCCAGGCTCGCGCCGGCCACCGCGAGGGCGAACGACCCCACCAGGTGCTGGCCATGCTGGGCCGCCAACACGAAGAACGTCAGGGCGGCCAGCGCGCTGATGCCCGACGCGATGCCGTCCATGTTGTCGAGGATGTTCACGGCGTTGGTGACGACGATCACCCATGCCACGGTGAGGACGGCGTCCAGCGGGGCGACGCCGAACAGGCCCGCGCCCACGCCGACGGCCCACAGGGCGGCGCCCGCCGCCGACTCCACGACGAGCTTCACCGACGGCCGGACGGTGCGCCAGTCGTCGACGAACCCCATCGCGGAGATGGCGGCGGCGCACACCATGATGGTGAGGAACTGCCCGGAGGCCCCCGCCGCCACCAGCCCGACGGCGAGGAGGCCCATCCCGACGGCCAGCCCGCCCAGGTACGGCGTGGCGCTGGCGTGGAACTTCTGCGTGTTGGGGTGGTCCAGGATGCCCCACCGCCGGGCCAGCCTGCCGGCCACGGGCGTGAGCAGGAGCGTCCCCACGAACGCCACCGAGAACGACGCGACGTAGCGGGCCGCCGCGGCGGCGGGGCTCATGCGACCGCCAGCCTCGCCCGCTGGTCCTCGATCACGTCGGCCAGGATCTCCGGGAGGCTTCGGGTCGGCCGCCACCCGGTGAGCGAGGTGATCTTGGCGATGTCGGGGACGCGGCGTTCCATGTCCTCGAACCCGGGCTCGTAGGCGACCTCGTATGGGACGTGCTCGATCCGGGAATCGGACGCGGTCATCTCGACGATCGTCTCCGCGAGCGCGTTGATCGTCGTCTCCTGCGGCGCGCCGACGTTGAACACGTCGCCGATCGACGCATCCTCGTCCAGCAGCCGCATGAGCGCCGCCACCGTGTCGTGCACGTGGCAGAAGCACCGCTGTTGCTCGCCGTTGCCGTAGACGGTGAGCGGCTCGCCCACGATGGCCTGGCGCACCAGCGTGGGGACCACCATGCCGTACCGGCCGGTCTGACGGGGGCCCACCGTGTTGAACAGCCGCACGACGGTGGACGGCGTGTCCCGCTCCCGCCAGTACGCGTGGGCCAGGATCTCGTCGACCGCCTTGGACGTGCTGTACGCCCATCTGGACTTGAACGGGGAGCCGAGGATGCGGTCCGAGTTCTCCGAGAGGGCCCCGAACGAGTTCTTCCCGTAGATCTCCGACGTCGACGCCACCAGGACGCGGGTGTGCTCGTCGGCGCAGGCCTGGAGGACGTTCTCCGAGCCCCGGATGTTGGTGATGAGGGTCTCGAGGGGGCGCTGGACGATCAGCTTGACGCCGACCGCCGCCGCCAGGTGCACCACCACGTCCGCGCCGGCGACCAGCTTCCGGACGAGCTCGTCGTCCAGGATCGTGCCCTGCACGAACCGGAAGTCGGGCGAATCGGCGAGGCCGTCGAGGTTCGAGGACCTGCCGGTCGAGAGGTCATCGAGGCCGGTGACCTCGTCGCCGCGGTCCACGAGGGCCTCGGCGAGATGGGACCCGATGAAGCCGGAGCAGCCGGTGATGAGATATCTCAAGTTCCCTTGCTTCCATTTCGGTCGGTCCCCTCGGCGACACAACGTACCCTAGCGTCGAGGCCGAATCGTCAATATCGGGCGAAAGATGGAGGGCAATGTAGGGGCCGTCCATCCCCCGGAGCGGCGCCCGGCCCATTCGGCCCACCGCTCCGAGTGCGGGTCCGGGGAACCGGGTTCCGTACACTGCCGCCCGGAGGCCGGGTCGCACTCGAGGCCCGGGTGGCTCGTGTGAAGACGCTCGTGACCGGGTCCTCCGGGTACATCGGTTCGCACCTCGTCCGCATGCTGAAGGATCGGGGCCACCACGTGATCGGCACGGACCGGCGCCCACCGGCCACGGTTCGACCGGACGAGTTCGTGCCCGGCGACCTGCTGGACCCGGCGACGGTGGAACGGGCGCTCGTCGGCGTCGAGGGCGTGCTGCACCTCGCCGCGTCGAAGGACGACTGGGGGCTCTCGCCCGCCGTGTACCGTCGCGACAACTTCGAGGCCACCCGCGCGCTGCTGGACTCCCCGGCTGCGGGCGACGTCGGCCGGTGGCTCGTGTACAGCACGGTGGGGGTGATGGGGCCATCGGCGGCGCCGCTCGACGAGTCGGCCCCATTCGCGCCGGAAACGCCCTACGGCGAGTCGAAGGTCATGGTCGAGCGGTGCGTTGCCGCGTTCGCCGACGCCCACTCGCAGGCGCGCGTCGCCATGATCCGTCCGTCCGTCGTCTTCGGACCGGGCCACCCTTCGAACACCAACATCCACCGGCTGGTCGAGGCCATCCGGCGCCGCCGCTTCCTGATGATCGGCGACGGCGACGCGCTGAAGTCGACGTCGTACCTACCCAACCTGCTGGCGGCGACGGAGTTCCTGTTCGAACGCGACGAGCCGGGCCTGCGTACGTCGATCTACGTCGACACGCCCGTGATCAGCACGAGGGAGCTGGTGCGGAGGATCTCCTCCCTGCTGGGCGTCGCCGTGCCCAGGTGGCGCATCCCGCTGGGGGTCGCCCGCCCGATCGCGTCGGTCGCCGACGCCGTGGGCAGCCGCGTCCACGTGGACTTCCCCATCACGGCGGCCCGGATCGAGAAGTTCTGCAAGCCGACCAACTTCGACCCGTCCGCGCTGCTCGACTCGGGGTTCCGCCCGCCGTTCGGCCTCGACGAGGCCCTGGAGGCCACCGTGACGTGGCACCTGCGGCGGCCCGGGACGCGAAGCTAGCTCACAGCGGCCTGCCGGGCGGTTCGACGCGGGTCGAGCTCGGCCAGCATGTCCAGGTAGCGGGCCGTGCCGCGGGACCTGGTGTATTCGGCCAGGAACAACTCCCGGCCCCGCCGGCCCATCGCTTCGAGGTCGGGGTCCTGCGCCAGCTCCCGGATCGCCGCCGCCAGCGCCGCCGCGTCTTCCGGTTCCACGCGGACGCCGCACCGCGCCGCCCGCAGGACGAGGTCGACCTCCGAGCCCTCGTCGACGGCCGCCACGATCGGCTTGCCCATGGCCAGGATCCCGTACGTCTTGCTGGGGACGACGCAGCCCTTGAGGCCGGGCACCAGCGAGACCAGGTGGAGGTCGGCCGCGGCCATGGTCGCGAAGGCCTCGCCCTTGGGGACGTGGGGGAGGAATTCGACGTTGCCGAGGCCCATCTCGTGGACCCTCGCCTCGAGCCGGCCCCGCGCCGCGCCGTCGCCCAGGAACACGACCCGCACGTCGTCCAGGTCCCGCAGCCGCGCGGCCGCGTCGATCACTGCGTCGAGGCCCTGCGCCAGCCCGACGTTGCCGGCGTGCATGACGACGAACCGGCCCTCCCACCCCTGGGCGCGCCGGATCGCGTCGACGTCGCCGGGCGGGGGGGCGTCGCCGCTCCAGTTGGGGTTGGTGACGATCTTGCCGGCGGCGACCCCCTCCGCGACGAGCTTGCCGGCCATGTCGTCCCCGATGGCGACCACGCGGTCCGCGCGATCGCGCAGCCACCGGTTCGCGGCGCGCCAGGCTTGCGCCAGCCGCGGGCTGCGAATCATGCCGAGCCGCTCGGCCACGTCGGGGTAGATGTCCATGTAGACCTGCACCAGACGGCATCGCCGCCGGACCGCGATCAACGCCCCGATGAAGCCGATGATCGGCGGATCCGAGAACGAAATGACGACGTCGGGTGGGTCCTCCCGCATGCCCCGCACCAGCGCGGAGCAGAGGAAACTCAGGTAGTTGGTGGCCCTGCCGGCGAGTGTCGTCCGGGGGAACCCGGTCGAACGGACGCGGATGACGCGAACGCCGGCCGGCGGCGGCTCGCCGGCCTCGGCGTTGTAGCTCGGCCGTCCCGCCAGGACCCGCACGTCGTGCGCCGCGTCCAGGTCCTCCGCCAGCTCGGCGAGCAGGTAGGCCGTGTTGGTCGCGTCCGGGGGAAAGTACTGGTTGACCAGGAGGACGCGCATGGCCGCGTATCATAGCCAGCCTCAGGAGGCGCAGGAGGTTCGGATGCGGGTGCTGGTGACGGGGGCTCGGGGTGCGGTCGGGACGCACCTGGTGGCCGAGCTGGAGTCCCGTGGATACGAGGTGACCCTGATGGATCGGGGCCACTACCACCTCGGCCAGTATCACCGCGGCGA
The DNA here is from genome assembly GCA_963772375.1 of uncultured Actinomycetes bacterium. Taxonomy (GTDB): domain Bacteria; phylum Actinomycetota; class UBA4738; order UBA4738; family JACQTL01; genus DATBHM01. The sequence goes on along the minus strand of CAVYXG010000001.1, from coordinate 1,819,117 downwards.
CGTGGGGGAATTCCGCCAATTCGAACATGTGGTCCAGGCGTGTGAACCGGACCTCGTGTACCATCTTGCCGCGGAATTCGGACGCAGAAATGGCGAGGATTTCTTCGAAACCATGTGGCGCGCGAACGCCGTGGGCACCAAGAATCTGCTCGGGCTCCAGCGGGAGATGGGGTTTCGCAGCGTCGTGTTCAGCAGCTCGGAGGTCTACGGAGACTACGACGGCGTCATGCTGGAGGACGTCCTCGAGCAGGTGCCCATCCGCCAGCTCAACGACTACGCGATGTCGAAGTGGGTCAACGAGATGCAGGTGATGAACGCGACCGATGAGTGGGGCGCGGAGGTGGTCCGGGTTCGGCTGTTCAACACCTACGGGCCGGGCGAGTACTTCAGCGAGTATCGCAGCGCGATCTGCAAGTTCATCTACAAGGCGATGTGCAAGGAGCCGGTGACGATCTTCCTCGGCCACCGGCGGACCTCGACGTACGTGACCGACACGTGCCGGACGCTGGCGAACGTTGCCGTCAGGTTCGTGCCCGGCGCCGTCTACAACTTGGGCGGCGAGGAGCTCCACGACATGAAGTCGGTGAACGACATGATCGTCGAGTACATAGGTACCGACGACTCGCACGTCACCTACGAGGAGTCCGAGCCGATGACGACGAAGGACAAGGTCGTGGACTGCTCGCGGGCCCGGGCCGAGCTCGACCACAATCCCGTGGTGCCGCTCGAAGTCGGGATCCCGAAGACGATCGACTGGATGCGGTCGGTCTACCAGGGCTGATTCACCCGTACCGCTCGACGAGGATGTCGGCGATGCGCGCACCGGCGTGGCCGTCCCAGAGGTCCGGTCGCCGTCCCTGCTTCCATTCGCCTCGAACCATCCGGTCGACGGCGTCGAGGATGCGGTAGCGGTCGGTGCCGACCAACTCGTTGGTTCCTTCGGTAATCGTGATGGGGCGCTCGGTGTTCTCCCTCACGGTGGCGCAAGGGATGCCGAGGACCGTCGTCTCCTCCTGGACGCCGCCGGAGTCGGTCAGGACCCCGGTCGCCCGGCGCATAAGGGAGAGGAACTCGACGTAGCGGAGGGGCGGGAGGATCGGTGAGGCCACCGCTCGTGCGGAAGCCGGTCTCGCGGAGGCGATGGCGCGTCCTGGGGTGGGCGACGAGCAGCGTGGGGACGCGGCTCGCCGCCTCCTGGAGGATTCCCATGATCCGGTCGAGTGCGGTGGTTTCGTCGACGTTCGACGCGCGATGGAGCGTGACCAGAAGGTAGCCGCGCTCGCGCAGCTCGAGGCCGGGGAGGTCGGGGAGCGCCGTGGTGGCCGGGACCATGAGCTCCAGGCTGTCGATCATTACGTTGCCGACCAGGTGAATCCGATCCTCCGAGACACCCTCGCGACGGAGGTTCTCGACGGCGTCGGCTGAGGGCGCGAACAATGAGTCGCTGATGGCGTCGGTCAGAAGGCGGTTGAGCTCCTCCGGCATGGTCCGGTCGAACGAGCGCAGGCCGGCCTCGACGTGGGCGACCGGAATGTCGAGCTTGGCGGCGGTGACTGCGGCTCCGAGCGTGGAGTTCACGTCGCCGACCACGACGACCACGTCCGGGGCGACCTCCAGTAGCGCAGGCTCGATGCGCGAGCATGACCTCGGCGGTCTGCTGGCGTGGGTACCGGACCCGACCTCCAGGTTGATCACCGGCGCGGGCAGCTCGAGGTCGCGGATGAACACGCCAGCCATTTCGAGGTCGTAGTGCTGGCCCGTGTTGACGAAGCACGGGCTGACCCCGGCGGATGCAAGCGCACGGTACACCGGAGCCACCTTCATGAAGTTCGGCCGCGCTCCCGCGACGAGGACGATCCTTCGTTCATGCATGCGCGTCGGTGAGTTCGAGGGCCTCGAGGAGGGTCCTGGTGGCCGAGGTCCAGTCCCGGGTCCCGATCCGGGCCGAGCCCCTTCGACGCCAACACCGAACGGCGATCCGGATCGTCGAGCAACGCGGCCATATGGCTCGCGAGCGTCCGATGGTCGCAGGGCTCGTAGTACAGCGCCGCATCGCCGCAGCTCTCCCTGGCGTTCGGGATGTCCGCGCTCACGATCGGGGATCCCACGGCCATGGCCTCGACGGGGACCCGACCAGGGTTCTCAGCCCTGGAGCTCACGATTGTTCCGACGGCGTGCTGCATCAGCGCGAGGACCTGGACCTGCCCGATCCCATGGAGGAATCGGACCGCGCTGGGGGCCTCGCTGCGCGCAAGCTCCTCGAGCTCATTCGCGTAGTTGGTATCGAGCCGATTGCCGCAGATGACCAGCGAAGCCGGCGTACCGGACGCCCGGAGCGAGCCGAGGGCCAGGATCGCGTCCTCGAAGCCCTTGTAGGGGAGCAGGTCGCCGACGGCGCAGAACAGCGAAGATGCCTCCAGTGAGGCGGGCAGCTCGAGGGCATTCGCGGAGCGCAGGAGATCGGGGTGAGGCGGCGACATCGGCAGCACGGTGACCGGTTTCGTCGCCAGCGGCTCGGTGAGCAGATCCCGGGCTGCGGTGGAGAGCACGAACACCCGATCGGCTCGGCCGATGCTCTTCAGGGTGAGCGTGCGGAGCATGCGATTCCGAGCCGCCTGATATCCGCGCAGGGTCGAGGTGATCTCGGGCGCGAACGGTCCGATGTTCGAAACGATGATCGACACATGGATACGGCCCCTCGGCCGCCGAGCCAGGGGAAGCGTGCCGAAGGGTCCGATGAGGTGGTCGGCATCGAGATCTTCCGCGAGCTTGGGGAGGGCCGTGTGCTGCCAGAGCATCCGGCCCGGCACGGAGCGCAGCGCTCGAGGAACCAGGAGGAGCCGGTCGGACCGCCACCCGCGGATCTGGTCCGCGACCGCGTCCCCGATGGCGAACCAGTAGTCGTGTTCGGGAGCTACCGCCTCGAGGGCTGCTGCGAGCTCCCGGGTCCGACTCACTCCGCCTCCCACACGGGCGGCAGAGACGTCGATGACGATCCGATGCCGCCTCGCCATGGTCGCGGACCTTACCAGTGGTCCAGCCCCGGTCCGCCGAAATGTGCGAAGCGTTGTGGTCTTTGGCACAGAACGGGTACTTGCCGGTGGCGAAGGCCTCGTGGACACTGACCTGTAATGGGGTTCACCATCGGGCCGGGGACCAGGACCTCCGAGGTCCGAGCCATCCGGATCGTCTGGCCTTGCTGGCTGCCATCGCGGTCGGATGGGCCGTCTCGGCCGTCGCTGACCGATCCATCTCGAGCACGAGTGCGCTCGTCTTCATGGTGACCGTCGGCCCCGTGGCGTTCATCCGCTATTCGGTCCTGTTCGTGCTCGTGCCGCTGCCGTACCTCGCGCATTTGTATCCGCTCACAACCACCCCGCGTGGGCTCGCTTCCTGGCCCGCCGTGATGAGCCTCGTTCTGCTGGCCCGCCTCGCGGTGTTCTGGGGGGTCAAGCGGACGACATTCCCGTGGCTTAGCCGGAGCGCGAGCGCCTTATGTGACGGATACCTCGTGTCACACGAACTGGATGAGTTGCGGGCAGTCACTTACACGCTCGAGGCGTTACCTCACGTCTCCCGTGCCAGCATGGGAAGACGCTTGTGACCCCACTGGCGGCCGCCGCCCTCGCTGGCCTGGGGTTCGCAATCGGATCCGGCTTCGCACTGCACCGTCGAGCACGCGAGCTCGTCGTCTGGGTGCTGCTCGTCGCCTGCGCGGTGAACTTCTACGCGGCGCTGTACACGGTGACGTCGTTGGAGACCGAGCCCCTCAGCCAGAAGGCCCTCAAAGACATCCCGCTTCTGCTGTTGTTCGCCACCGCGGTGATGGTGAACCGGAGCTCCGAAGGGCTCCGGAGCTTCAAGCGGGCGCTCTGGATCTGGGGGCTCGTCTTCGCGGGCATCCTGTTCCTTTGGGGCGGCGACCTGTTCGGCATCGCGGCCACGGCCCGCTACTACATCGCCTATCCGCTGGCGGCGGTGGCCGTGTCGAGATTGGGGCTGAACGAAAGCGAGACGCGCGGGGCCTTGAAGCTGCTGGCATTCCTCGGCGTGGCAGAGGCGCTGATCGCTCTTGCCGAGCTCTGGGGCCTCGGGACCACTTTCTACGCCGGGTATGTCCACCTCGTCGGAAGGACGCTACCCCGAGCCATCGGAACATTGGGCAACCCCAACAACCTCGGGATCTTCCTCGCTCTGACCGCGATCGTGTTTGTCGTTGCACTCCAGCGCCGGGTGTGGATCACTGGGGATGGGCTTGGTTGGGGCTGCTCATCGTGCTTGCTGGGATGGGGGCATCGTTTTCGCGGGGGGCGCTCGCATCCTTCGCGGTGGCGCTCGTCGTGGTCTCGTGGAAACGCCTTGGAAGGCGCGGCCAGGCGCTGTCGCTCATCGCCGTGGCGGCCATTCTGGTGATCGCCAGCACTCAAGTTCGTGGTTTGGAGACCAGTGTATTGGGGCGCGGACGCAGTCCTTCGCCGCCGCCGAGCAGCACTGGCTGGCCTCCCCGGCGTCCATCCTCACGGGATACGGGCTGGCCTCCCAGCAGAGCGTGGAGCAGGGTCAGCTGGTGGTGACGGTCACCGACAACTTCCCGCTCGAGTTGGGGCTCGAGGCCGGGATCGTGGGCATTGTGGCGTTCGGCTGGCTCATCTGGGTTGGGCTTCAGCTGATCCGCAAGCGGAGGGACGACATCGGGACGGCTCTGTACGGCATGGCTGTTGCAATCCTCGCCACGGTGCCTGTGTACGAAACCTTTCGCTTGTTTCCCCTGGCGCTGCTGTACTGGTTGTTCGTCGGCCTCGCTACATCTTCAGCGACAGGGAGGAATGGACATCACGATTCCGCCCGGATGGCGGACCAGGCGCTGTACCGAAGTTCTCCGCCACGGTAGACTGAGCCGCAAGACCGATGATCGTGATCGCCCGGCCGCCCTCTCACGCTTTGCTGCGTGTACCGACCGGGATCAGCTGACGCACCGCCCTGAGGTCGTGACCCGTGATCCCCAACACCGCACGCGGGGACTGGCCGGAATCGCGATGGAACATCAGGGTCGCCGCCAGGAGCATGACTCCGTAGGAGATCGACGACGCGATGCTCGCGCCTGCCGCCCCGAGCGCGGGTACGAGCGGGAAGTTGAGGATGACGCTGACCACGAGCGATGACCCGGCGATCGCCGCCGCCTTGCCGGGGCGGCCGCGTTGGACGACGAAGTACTCGGTGATGATGAGCGCAGGGCCGTAGCAGACCATGCCGGGGAGCAGAAGCCAGACACTCGCGATCGCGGGCCGGTAGCGCGCCCCGAACAGGAGCGGTATCGCGATCGGCGCCACCACTGCGACGGCGGCGGCAGCCACGAGGACCACGATCAGTGCCCAGCGGCAGTACTGAGCGACGATGGGGCCCGACTCCTCGCGCCCGGATGCGCTGATGGTTCCCGACAGAGCCCAGAGCATGGTCGCGGAGACCTGGATCAGCAGCTCGCCGACGTTGACCGCGACCGCGTACTGACCGAGCGTTGCCGCCGAGGCCAGTGCGAGCACCAGAAACTGATCCAGCCGCAGGTTGAGGAAGCGGGTCAATACCGCGACGTACGTCCTGGCGCCGAATCGGCCGAGCTCCACCACCATGGCGCGGGTTGGGGCGTGTGGACCGTGCGCGACCGAGAAGGACATGACGACGGCAAGGGCTCCCGCGCCGAGGATGGCGATTGCCCACGCCGAGACGACATGCGAGAAAGTCGTGGCACCGGCGATCGCGAAGATCGCGAGGAAGACGATGGTCCCGAATGGCTGCACTGCGTGTGTCAGCAGATATCGCTGCGGGCGGCTGAGCGCGATCATCACGCCGCCCGAGTACTCCCGGACGAGCATGGGGATCGCCAGCACGACTGCCAGGGCCAGCAGCGATCCGCTGATCCCCGGGAGCAGCCTGGACCGCAGGAGGAGCGCGACCGGGATCAGCACCGCGGTGGCGATGCCCCCCGAGATGAATGCCCAGATGACCGCCGCCCCAGACGCCCGGCTGGCCGGGAACATGCGCTTGCCGACGTGATACACGATCGAGCCGCTGATGGCGAGGTTGCCGACGACCGCCGCCAACCCAGTGAGCGCCTGCAGGGCGGCGAACTCGCCCCGTTGCGCGGGTGGAAGGATGCGGGCGAGGGCGATCGCGAGCCCGAGGGACAGCACCATGACTGAAAGCCGGCCTGCCGCCACCCCGACCGCCCTGCCGAGCTGGGCGACGGACGTGGCGCGTCCCAACGCCACGCCAGGTGCTCCTTCGGACAGAGGGACGCTGAGGTCGCATCGGTGAGCGGCCGCTGGCCCTCGGAATGGTGATCAGATTGGTCCGTGGTGCACCCGTACTTTCTGTTGCTTCGTGCCCCTGTTTGGGAATCCTAGGAGGGGTTGCGGACCGTGTCTCCCGCTTCGGCTCTAGATGGTCCCGCCGACGGTCGTAGAATCGCCTCCCATGGCAGCAAGCCAGTCCCTGTTCCGCCGATCGTTCGATCGGTCGGGTTCAGGCGAAAGCGGTTCGGACGATCACCTGGTGGACGCGGCGGTCGCCCGGGTCGAGCGGGAATGCCCGTGGCCGGAGGGGCAGGGGGAGCACGCTGTCGTCGCGTGCTCGGGAGCTCAGCGAGCTCGCCTTCGTGTGATTGGCCGCTGGCTCACGAGACTCGTGCCGCCGCCCGCCCGGGTCGTCGACATCGGCACCGGACAGGCTCTGCTGCCGGCGGCGTTGGCGTCGATGGGTTACGACGCCACCGGGGTCGACGACTGGTCCGATCCCTGGCACAGTGCGGAGGCGGAACGAATCGCGCGTGACTGGGCAGCGCGCATGAGGTTTCGCCTCGTCCTCACGGCCGCGCAGGAGTACGGACCCTCGACACCCGTCGACGCGGTCACCCTCGTCGATGTCGTCGAGCATCTGCACGATGGCCCCCGCGAGCTCCTGAACCACGTCGGTTCGATCCTGCGGCCGGGCGGATTGGTCATCAGCGTCATGCCCAACTCCGTCAACCTGCGGAAGCGGGCGAGCGTCCTCGTGGGGAGGACCAACTACCCACCGCTCCGGGACTTCTTCCTGGCCCCGGCCCCGTGGCGCGGGCATGTTCGCGAATACACATCGGCGGAGAGCGGGGAGATGCTGCGCCTTGCGGGGTTCGAGGTCGTCGCCAACGAGCTCTTCGACTCGATCCTGTTCGACAAGGTCCGGAGCCGGATTGCGAGGGAGGCGCTGGGACTCCTCACGGCGGCAATCCCGACCACCAAGGACTCGTTGTTGTCGATCGGCCGTAAGCCAACCGGCTGGACGCCGATCCCTTCGGCCGAACGAGTGAACTGGAGACCCGAGGGCGCGAACGGATCGGCGGGTTCGCGAACGAGCGCGACGACGCTACAGGCGAACGACGTTGCGGGCGTCGAGACCTGACGTCGCGCCGCGGGAGTCGAACACCAGCTGGGACGACCGGATCAGCGTCATCACGTCCAGCCCCGGGTGCAGCGTCAGGATCGCGACGCAGTCCTGCGACTCGAGCTCCTCCGGCGTGAGCGGCGTCGACTCGAGTCGTTGCCCGTGGATCCTGCACCTCCGGCACGAACGGGTCGTGGTACGCGACCACCGCGCCGCTCGACAGCAGGCGCTCGGCCACGATCATCGCCGGCGACTCGCGCAAGTCGTTCACCCCCGCCTTGTACGCGAGCCCGACGCACAGGATGCGCGAGCCCTTGAGCGCCTTCCCCGAGTCGTTCAACGCCTCGGCGATCCGCGACACGACGTACTTCGGCATGGAGTTGTTCACGTCGTTCGCGTGTTCGATGAACGCGATGCGCTGCCCCACCTGCTGGTCGGCCCGCCAGGATAGGTACGAGGGGTCGATCGAGATGCAGTGGCCGCCGACGCCCGGCCCCGGCCAGAACGGGAGGTAGCCGAACGGCTTGGTCGATGCCGCCTGGAGCGCCTCCCAGATGTCCACGTCGATCTCGTGCGCCATGATCGCCAGCTCGTTGACCAGCGCGATGTTCACCTGGCGGAACGTGTTCTCGATCAGCTTGGCCATCTCCGCCTCGCGCATCGTGCTGGTGGTGACGACCTCCCGAACGAACTGCGAGTAGAACGACGTCGCGAGGTCGCGGCACCGCTGCGTCAGGCCCGCGACGATCTTCGGCGTGTTGTCCACCCGATGGATCGACTGCCCGGGATCGATCCGCTCCGGCGAGTAGGCCAGCGCGAAGTCCGCTCCTGCGGTCAGTCCCGGACGCGGACTCGAGGATGGGCCGCACGACCTCGTCGGTCGTCCCCGGGTACGTGGTGGACTCCAACACGACCAGACGCCCCGGCTCCAGGTGGCGTCCAACCACCTCCGCGGCGGCCCGGACCATCGACAGGTCCGGCGTACGATCCGTGAGCGGGGTCGGGACGCAGATCACCAGGACGTGGGCCCGCGAGAGCACCACCGGATCCGCGGAGAACTCGCCGAACACCGCGCTCTCCACCGCGGAGTCCGAGACGTCGACGATGTACGACCGGCCCGACCGGAGCCGTTCGATCTTCTTGCCGTCGACGTCGAACCCCAGGGTCTCGAACCCCGCATTGCCCGCAGCGATCAGCAGGGGCAGTCCAACGTAGCCCAGTCCCACGATGCCGACGCGGGCCTGCTGGGAACGGATCCGCTCCGCGAGCTCGAGCAGAGGGTCGACGCCGATCTCGATGGACATGTTGTCTGCAACCCCCGAGGTTCGTCCCGGCGATACCTGGGCGTGGCCATGCTAGGGACGGAACTGCCCCGGGTCAATACGAAGTCGGGCGAACTGGTCCCATTCGGGCGACCCCCGGCCGGCCGGCGGCCGGTAGCCTACGCGGGCCGCGAACTGGAGGACGTCGCCGACGAGCGCGGGTGAATGAGGACGAGTGCTCGCGATCCGAACTGACGGGGCGGTCGCCCCGGCGCTCCTCACCCTTGGGTTCGTGCTGCTCCCGGGGATGGCGCTCTCCGTGGCCCTGTTCGGCCCGGGCCGCCTCTCGCTGACGACCCGGATGGCGCTGCTCCTCCCCATGGGCTTCGCCGGGATCGCCGCGATCTCCACCCTCCTGGCCCTGCTGCACGTCCTGACGCTCGCCGCGCTCGTGGTGGCCTACGCCCTCGTGCTCGTGGGCCTGGTCGTGGTGGCGGCGCTGCGGAGCGGCCTCGCCCGACAACCGGCCGCGCTGCGCGAGGATCTCGCGGCCGACCCGTGGGGGGCCGCCCTGGCGCTGGCCGTGCTGGCCGGGCTGTTCGTGGCCCACCTGTTCGTCCCGACGGTGCTGAACCTCGGCGGCTACACCCCGCTCCGGTACTGGTCGGACGGTCTCGAGGTGGCGGCCGCGCACCGGATCCCCGAGCTGGCCGTGCAGTGGGGCCGGACCCTGCCGTCGGGCACCAGCAAGATGGCGCTCAACGCGGCCAACGCCGCGTTCAGCCTGGTGCTCGGCCACGGACCGCTCGTCCCGATGGCCGCCGCCGGGGCCGTCATGGCGGCGGCCGTGGGGATGTCGCTGGTGGCGCTCGGCCGCGAGCTGGGGCTCAGGCTGACCGCGCCGCTCCTCGCCGTCCTCGTCGTCGCCAACCTCCGGCTCGGGAACCCGGGGCCCACGATGGACCGGAACTTCTACCTCGGGGAGAACTGGGGACGGGCCGTGGCGTTCGCGGCGGCGGCGCTGGCGATCCGGGCGCTGCGGTCGCGGCGGGGGGAGCACAGGATCCTGGAGGCCGTGACGGCCGGCGCCCTGCTCGGGCTGGCGTCGATGGTCCATCTCGTCCCGACGGCCGTCGCGGTCCTGCTCGTCGTCCTGTACGCGGTGATCCGGGCGATCGTGGATCGCCGGCCCGCGGAACGCGCGCGGGGCGCCGTCCTCGTGCTGGGCGTGGGCATCTCCCTCGGCGCCGTCCTGATGTTCGTCGCGCCCGGGGACTCCGGGTTCCAGGGTCCGGGCGACCCCGGCGTGTACGCGAAGCTGGACCGGCAGCTCGGGCTCCCGCCCACGTTCGATCCGACGCTGTACCTGGCCCGCGGCTTCATCGACCAGGCGCCCCGGCCCGCCACCGGGTCCTTCTACCGGCCACCGTCCGAGACCGTGCGGAAGTTCGCCGGGAGCATGGTGGGGGCGCCCGACCCGGGCGCCTCCCCGTGGATCCCGATCTCGGTCGCCGCGGTGGCACTGGGCGTGGTGGTCGTCGCCGGCACCTCGGAGGTGGCGATCGCGACCGGCGCCGCGGTCGCCCTCGGCGTCGGGCTTCTGCTGGTTGCGCTGGCGTTCTCGTACGAGTACCGCGTCTACGCGCTGGCCCTGTTCGGCGAGCGGCGGCTGTTCGACTACACGGCGCTCGTGGAATGGCTCGTCGTGCTGGGTGTCGTGGAGACCGGGCTGCTGTGGCTGGGGCCGTCGCCGCCGGGCCTCCTGTGGCGCCGGGGAACGCCCCGCGAACCCGCGCGCAGGCCGGCCTGGTTGCCGGGGGCGACCGCTGCCCTGGTGTTCGTGGTCGCGGTGGCGTGGCTCGTTCCGAACTCCGTGCGGTGGGGCGGCCTCGGTCTGCAGCAGCGCCGGCTGACCTCGATGGTCCCCGCGCTCGACTGGATCGAGCACAACGTCCCGTGCGACGGCCGGGTGCTCGCGGACCGCCGGACGCTGGGCGCCTTCGAGGCCGCCACCGGCCGGGTGGGCGTCCTCGAGGGGGCCGGGCCGTACTTCCGGATCGACGTCCTGCGGGTGGCCATCGGCTCGGTGCTCGACGCGCGGAGGTTCCTGCGCGATCCCCGGGGCATGCGGGGCTATCTGGCGCGGAACCACGTGGCCGCGGTCGTGCTGACCCGCGCCGGAGGTGGTCCGCTCGGGGCGTTCCCGATCCGGCCGGTGGCGACCGGGGCATTCGCCGAGGCGCCGTTCCTGCGGAAGGTGGTGAAGACGCCGGCCGCGACCGTCTACCGCGTCACGACGTTCGACGGCGGCCCGGCCCCGCCGCCGGGCTCACCGTTCTGCACCGGACGGGACTGATCCCGCCCGGGGGCCGGCCGGCGACGTCGCGACCGCACGGCCGGCACGACGGCGAGGGCGAGGAGCCCGGCGAGCGCCAGACCGGAGCCCAGCAACCCGAAGCCGACCGGCGGGTCGTGGTACGTGAGCAGGATCGTGTGATGGCCGGCCGGGACCGCGACCGCCTGGTCGATGGAGTCGGCGGCGATGACGGGCGTGGGGGCCCCGTCGACGGTGGCCCGCCAGCCGGGGTCGTAGCCGTTGCGGACGAGGACGATGGCCGGGTGCCGCGCCACCACGTCCACGCGCGCGGCGTCGGGAGTGAGCTGCACGTACGTGGCCCGGCCCCCGCCCGGGCCGGACGTCGGGGCGATCCCGGGATCCGCCTCGAGCACCGCCCGGGTCGAGGGGTCGAACCCGTCCGCCATGACCGCCCGGAGCGCGGCTCCGGGGCTCCCGACGACCGTCCACGACGAGATCACCGATGCCCGCGGCGCCGGGTCCCGCACGGGGAACATCGCCCACCCGCCCTGCTGCGCGAGGGCCGGTCCGATCTCCTTCGAACGGAGGTCCGCGGGGCCCACCACGGTGTTCACCTGCAGCAGGTCGAGCGCCACGGGCGACAGCCGGGCGAACGCCGCGGCGTTGTACCGGATCAGCTTGGGGGCGTCGACCGTGCGGACGAAGCTCCAGTACCGGGGCGACTGCACCGGGTTGTACCCCTCGGCGTCCTCCAGCCCGAACAGCTGGGCGCGCTGGTTGGCGAGCAGCGGCCAGGAGCTCGGGCGGGGGAGGAGGACCTGGTAGCCGTCGAGCCGGCGGTCGGCCGGATCGAACGCGGCGACCCTGCCCCCGGCCGTGAGCGCGGCCCGGACGATGGCGTCGGACGTCTGGTAGTCGGCGAGGGAGAGCGTCGGACGCAGCAGCGGCGTGAGGGGGACGGTCGCCTTGGCCGGCTCGACCCCGGTGTTCACCAGCCCCGAGCGCCACCCCTGCCCGATCAGCGCCCCGGCCACGAGCTCGACCGCCAGCACGGACGCCAGGAGCGGACCGACCGATCGCCGCGGCGTGGCCAGGAGGATCGCACCCCCCGCGACCGCCCCGGCGGCGAGCAGCACGAGACGCGCGGGATGGGCGAACGCGACGGGGAGGAGCCACCACACCGCCGCGCCCGGCGCCAGCGCCCAGGCCCGCTCGCGCCACGAGCCGGCCGCGCGGAGCGCGTCGAACCCGATCCCGGCCAGCAGCGGCACGACCGTCAGGACGCCGAACCGGAACCGCCACGGCGCGTGGAGGTAGACGTCGCCCCGGGGCAGGTGGTCGACGAGCGGCTGGAGCGCCGCCGCCACGACGCGGAGGCTCAGCAGGTAGCAGGCCGCCCCGCACGCGGCGAACGCCACGGCGAGCGGACGGAGGGAGGAACGCCGCCACCAGGCGAGGCTGAGGGCGAGGCCCGCCGCCCCCAGGTACACGCCCGGCGAGGTGGCGAGCTTCAGCGGCCAGGGCGGGGTGACGGCGCTCCCGACGCCGGCCGGCGGCACCGGTCGCCCGGCGATGTGCGCCGCGGCGGCGTCGAGCCCCGGGTAGCCCAGGGCGAAGCTCGTGTGCGGGAGGTAGGCCAGCCGCGGGAGGAACAGCGCCAGGTTGACCGCCGGGACCGCGACGACCGCCAACGCGATCAACAGCGCGCACTCGCCGGTGGTCCGGCGGCCGGCCCGGACGTCCATCCACCCCCGTCCGAGGAGGTACGCCAGCACCACCATCGACCCCACCACGAATCCCTGGCTGAGGTGGGCCGCCGCGATCTGCCCCCAGGCCAGCGACACGGCCACCAGCCAGGCCAGCCGCCGGCTCCAGGTCTCCGCGCGGAGCATGCGGCCGGCGGCCGCCAGGGTGATCGCGGTCCACGCGATGGCGCCGGCGAACGGGAACGACAGCGTGAGGTCGGATGCCGCGATCCCGAGCGACAGCATCAGGCCGGCGATGGTCGACCCGGCCCTCGACACCCCCTCCCCCCGGAGGAACGCATAGGTCCCCAGCCCCGCCATGATCGGCAGGAGCGGGATCAGGACCCGGAGGGCGGCGCCGCAGGGAAGCGCGGCCGCCAGCGCCATGGCCGGGAACGTCAGCCAGCCCGACTGGGGGTCGGCGGCGAACGGAAGGCCGCCCATCTGCAGGGGGTTCCACAGCGGCAGGTGGCCGGCCGCGATGCTCGACTTCAGGAGGCACAGGGAGGGGAGCGCCTGCGAGAGCGGATCGACGTGCTGCGCCGAGATCCGTCCCCCGAACACGAACCCCTGGAGGACGACGAGCACGCAGGCCGTGATGAGAACCGGGCCGGCCGCGGCGGCCGCCGTCCCGGCGGCCGTTCCCCGCCTCGTCGGAGTCCGATGGATCGCCACGGTGGGGTGCCGGCCCACGGTCGAGGGACGGAGCGTCACGGCGCTCGCGATGCTACAGGAATGGACCCCGTGAGCCGATACCTCTCGTGCCTCCGACGCTCGAAACGCTGCTGAGGTGGGGTCGCCGGACGGGCGCCCATGCAGAGGGAGAGAGGGAGGTCGGGGAATGGTCCGGGCCCGGAAAACCACGATCCACACACGGCTCGCGAGGCTCGTCGCCACCCTGGTCGTCCTCGCCGTCCCGCTGACGGCGATGCAACCGGCGGGGGCAACCCCCCGGTCGGCCGCGGGGACGTCGCGCGTCACGCACCATCCGGCCTGTCAGGCGCCCGCGAAGGAGACCTTCCTCATCACCGGGCGGATCCACGCCTGCGGCACCTCCCTCGTCGACGCGGCCCACCACCGCGTCCGGCTGCTGAGCTACGAGCTGCTCACCCTGTACGGCGGAGAGGGCGACCTCACCCCCCAGTGTGGTCACTGGTACCTCCCACCCGCCGACCTCCCCGGGCACCTGCAGGACTGGGGCATGAACTCCGTGCAGATCATGCTGAGCTGGGCCAACCTCGAGCCGACCGCGCCGACCACGTCGCCGTCGGGCAGGCTCGTGCACCACTGGGACCCGGCGTACCTGTCGGCGGTCGACCAGCTCATCGCGGACTTCCACGCGAACGGCATCGCGGTCGCCCTGTCGCTCGGGCAGTCGAGGTGGTCGCCGGCGTTCCAGAACCTTCCGCTCCCCAACGGGAGCTTCCAGCCGTGTGGCGTCGGGATGCCCACGTGGCTCTACCCGTCGGGCGGTGGGATCGCGGAGATGGTGCAGGCGGAGAAGGCCTTCTTCGCCGGGACCGACGGCGTGCAGGCCAAGTTCCGGGGGGTCTGGCAGATGCTCGCGCGCCGGTACCTCCACAACTCCGCGGTGGTGGGCGCCGAGATGATGTTCGAGGCGTACGACATGGTCGCCATCCCGTTCGAGGGACACCGGACGGCGCCCAAGGTGCTCGACCTGGCCGGGTTCTACGAGAAGACGGGGAACGCGATCCACGCGGTCGCCCCCGGCCTGCTGGCCATCTACGCGGACTGGCTGTCGCGCCCGCCCGCCAAGGTCGTCTGGGCCATCACCAGGAAGCCCAAGCTCAAGAACGCGGCGTACTCCTTCGAGTTCTACGCGTCGAACTGGGAGTCCGGCATGCGTCAGCGCTTCGAGCGCTTCCATCAGCGAACCGTCGACTGGAACGTCCCCGGCTGGAGCGACGAATGGGACGCGTTCCACTACGGCGGCCGGCTCCGTACGGGGGTCGTGGTCGATCCCCACTGGTGGCGGGACACGAAGGCGCTGCTCGCGACCTCGAAGACCGAGCGGATGGGGTGGTCCTTCCTCGGGGCCGTCGACGACCCCCTCGCGGCGGTGCTCCGCAAGGGTCACTGAGGGACGAAGGCCCGGTCGGGCACCCCCCAAGGGAACCCGCGTGCCGTAAACTCGGAGCTCAGCCACCTTGGACTCGCGCTCCGACACCCTCGCCGCGTCCACGCAGCTCGCCGGCGGCTCCCCTCCCAAACAGGGACGTCCGCGCCGCCGCCGTCGAGTGCTGCGCTGGACGCTCATCGGCGGCAGCATCCTGCTGCTGCTGCTGATCGGCGTGGTCATCGACGGGGAGCTGCAGGCCCTCCACTACGCGCGTGACCTCCGGCAGCTGTTCCCCGCCCTGCAGTCGGCGCGGCACGACCTGCTGAGCACCGACGGTCCCGGATCGGGCATCGACCGGATCGAGTCGGACGTGACCGGCCTGCAGACCCGGGTGGACCACGCGAGGTTCACGTTCGGGCTCACGGGGTGGCTCCCGTTCGTCGGGCGCCCCGTCGACGCCGTCCGCCTCGGGACCGACGCGGCCTCCTCCGGCGCCCACGCGCTGGTTTTGGGCCGCGAGGTCGTGGACACCGCCCGGGGAACCGACGCCGGCGGCCCGTCGATCATGCACGACAGCACGGTGAACATCGAGCTCATCCAGGGACTGATCCCCAAGGTCACGGAGCTGGTCTCGTCGCTGCAGACGAGCTACGACGACATCCGGGCCATCCCGCACATCCCGTTCGTCGGCGAGCTGGACCGGCTGAAGACGGACGCGCTCGGCCAGCTCGGCGACGCCCTGACGGCGGGGCAGCGGGCGCTCTCCGCGGTGAAGGTGCTGCCGACGATGTTCGGCGCCGACGGCCCCCGCACCTACTTCCTCGCGCTCCAGAACAACTCGGACCTCCGGGCGACCGGTGGCGCGGTGCTGGGATGGGGCATCGTCCAGATCACCGACGGGCGCATGTCGCTGGTCGGCGGGGGGCCCATCACGCAGCTCGACCATAGGACCGGGGTCAAGGTGAAGCTCCCGCGCCCGGTCCGGTGGTACCTCCACCTGACCGGACGGAACCCCAAGATCAACAACGGAACGAACTACTCGCCCAACTTCCCCATGGTGGCGCCGACGTGGGCGGCGCAGGTGCAGGCGGCGACCGGCCGGCACATCGACGACGTCATCGCGCTCGACCCCGTAGGCGTCGCCGCTCTGCTCGAGGGGCAGGGGGAGTTCAGGATCCCCGGCTACGACAAGCCGGTCGATTCGCACAACATCGTGCAGCTCGCCGAGCACGACCAGTACTCGCTGCCCCGCCTGGTCCAGGCCGCCCTGCCCGGCGAGCTCGTGGAGGCCGCCTTCTCGGCGCTCGGCCACCCGTCCGACGTCATCGGCCTGGCGAGGTCGATGTCGGCCGCGATCGCCGACAAGCGCATCCAGCTGTGGTCGGCGAACGCCGACGTGACCGCGCTGCTCGAGCAGATGGGATGGTCGAACGGGATCGACAACTCCGGCGGCGACTACCTGTACCTCACCGACAACAAGCGGAACGCCAACAAGGTCGACTACTTCACCCACACGACCGTCGACGACACGGTGACGATCGACGAGAACGGCGACGCCAGGGTCAACGTGCTGATCACGGTGGACGACAAGACGCCGCCCGGCGAGCCCCGCTACGTCGTCGGCCCGTGGAAGCCCTACGGGCTGAACGTCGCGATGCTCAGCCTGTACGTCCCGGGGGACACGGGGAGCCCCCTGGTGTTCCCGGCGGTGGGGGCGGGATTCCCGGGTATCCGGCCCCAGAACTTCGTCTCGCACCGCGAGGGCTACCGGCGGGTGTTCACCAAGGTCATCACGGCCTGGCCCGGGCATCCCGGGACGCTGCGGTTCGAGTACACGATCCCGCACGTCACCCACAACCTGCCGGGGGGGTCCAAGGAGTACCGCCTGGTCGTGCAGCACCAGCCGCTGGCGCACGCCATGGACCTCACCGTGCACCTCGTCCTGCCGAAGGGATCGAGCGTCACCGGGACCGATCGCGGCTGGAAGACCGGGAGCGGCGAGGTGACCTTCCACGCCCCGGTCACCCGGGACTTCGCGACGAACGTGACGTACCGGCCGCCGGACACGGGATCTCAGTCGGCCAGCGCCTCGTCGTAGACGGACTCGAGACGCCGGGTGTTGGCCGCGATGTCGTGCATCGCGCGAACCCGGCCGACGGCCGCCGCGGCGCGATCCCGGGCGGCAGCGGGGTCGTCGAGCAGCCCGGCGACGGCCCCGGCGATCGCGGGGGGGTCGCGCGGCGGGAACAGCGCCGCCGCGTCGCCCGTCACCTCGCGGAGCGCCGGATCGTCCGTGACCGCGACGGGGACCCCGAGGGCCATGGCCTCGACGAGGGCCCCCGCCGCCCCCTCCCACAGCGACGGCAGGACGAACACGTCCGCGGCCGCGAGCAGCGAGGGCACGTCCCGCCGGACGCCGGCCAGCGTGGTGCGCGACCCGGCCAGGGCCCGGAGCTCGGCCTCCAGGGGACCGGCGCCCGCGATCACCAGGTGAACGCCGGGGTGCCGCTCCGCGATGGCCGGCATGGCCTCGAGCAGGAAGCGGTGCCCCTTCTGGGGGGCGAGGCGGCCCACGGCGAGCAGCCGTCCGCCGCCGGTCTCCGGCCACACCGGCCCGATCGGCGCCGCTCGCGCGCCGGCCTCCAGCGCCGCGAAGTCGAACCCCCGTCGCACGACCGAGACGCGCTCGCGGGGGACCCGGAGGTACGCGGCAGCCGACCGGGCCACCTCGTCGCCCACGGCGACGATCCGGGCGTGCGACCGGCGGGCCGACCACCGTTCGGCCCGCCTGGCCGCCCGCAGCTTCCATCCGGGGGCGAGCGTCTCGGCGGTCCGGAGCGGCGCGTCGTACGTGTTGGTCGAGTGGCTGACCACGGCCGCCCCGATGCGCCGCCCGGCCAGGCGTCCGGCGACGTTCGCCTCGAACATCGCGGTGTGGACGACGTCGGGCCGGAGGGCGGCGAGCGGCGCACGGACGCCCTTCACGGCGGCGCGGAGGTCCTTCGGCAGGCCGAGGTCCCGGACCTCGACGCCGGCCCCTTCGACCTCCGCCCGGAACGCCCCCGCGTGGAACAGCGTGACGACCACCGGTTCGAACCTCCTGCGGTCGATCGCCGCCACGGTGAGCGCGAGCTGCCGCTCGGCGCCGCCGGTCTCGAGCGAGTTGATGACGAACGCCACCCGGGCCGGGCGGTTCATGCCCCGAGGCGGCGGCGGAGCCAGTCGATCTCGAGGGCGAGGCCGTCCTCCAGCCCGACCCGCGGCTCGTAGCCCAGCACGGCGCGGGCCCGGGCGAGGTCGGCCGACGTGTGCCGGACGTCGCCCGGCGCGGCCTCGAGCCGTTCCACGCGCAGCTCCCGCCCGGTCAGCCGTTCGATCGCGTCGAGCACCTCGTTCACGGCGACCTGGGCGCCCCCGCCCACGTTCACCGGCCCGGCGAGGGCCTCGACCGACGCGGCCGCGATCGTCGCGTCCACCGCGTCGTCGACGAACGTCACGTCCCTGGTCTGCTCGCCGTCGCCGAACACCTCCACGACCCCGCCGGTCAGGGCCGCCCTGATGAACCGGTGGAACGCCATGTCGGGGCGCTGGCCGGGGCCGTACACGGTGAAGTACCGCAGCGCCACGGATGCCAGGCCGAAGTTCGCCGCGTAGGCGGTGAGCAGCGCCTCGGCCGCGAGCTTGGTGACGCCGTAGGGCGAGACGGGCCGGGGCGTCACGTCCTCGGGCGTGGGGTGTCGTTCGGCCTCGCCGTACACCGAGGACGACGATGCCATGACGATGCGCGGAGGCGTGGCCGCGGCCCGGCACGCCTCGAGCAGCCGCTGCGTCGCCACGACGTTCTGACCGGCGTAGGCCTCGAACGTCGTCCCCCACGACGCGCGCACGCCCGGCTGGGCGGCCAGGTGGAACACGACGTCGGCCTCGACGGCGCCCTCGAGCGGCGCCGTCCGGAGGTCCACCTCGTCGAACGAGAACCCGTCCCGGCCGCGGAGATCCTCGAGGTTGGCGCGCTTGTCCGCGGGGTCGTAGTAGGGCGTCAGCGCGTCGATGCCTTGGACGTCGTGGCCGTCGTCGAGCAGCCGCGCGGCGAGGCGCGAACCGATGAATCCCGCCGCCCCCGTCACGAGCGCTCGCATCGGCGGGGATTCTACGGGCGGGTCGAACGCCCTGGTCGGAGCGGTGGTGGGCCGCCGGTCAACCTGGCGAACCCGATTCAGCAGGGTCGTTCGTGAAGGGGTTCACGACGATGACCCCCCCGAAGTCCTGCCCGTCCTGGAGATCTTCGGTGAGCAGCCGATCGCATCCGGCCGTCCTGGCCGCACCGACGATCAGCGCATCCCAGAACGAGAGCCCGAACCGATCCTCGACGCGCCACGCCATGTCGATGAGGGCCACGTCCAGCGCGAGCGGTCGCCATGCCTGCAATGCCCGGACATCCTCACGCGCGTCCGCCGACGGCAGGCCGGGGTGCAGCTTCCGAGTGACGACGACGTAGTACTCGTGGAGCACCTGCGTGCTGAGTCGGCCGTCGCGCGTGCGCCAGAGATGTTCCAGCCAGGAGTTCGCCCGTTCGCGGCGAGTCCCCGCGCTCGAATCCCTGGAGTACACGAGCACGTTCGTGTCAACGAAGATCGGCACGCTCGTGCAGTTCGTCGCGCTGGGGGTACGGCCCGCCGGCGGAGCTGATGGGTTGCGGTGGCCGCGACAGGAACTGATTCATGGCGTCGTCGTAGCTCTCCGCCTCCGCCATGTAGCGCTGGAGGAGATCGCCGACCAGGCGGGACACGCTGGTTTCGCGCTTCGCCGCCTCGATCCGCGCCCATCTGGCGGTCTCCTCGTCAAGGGTGATCGTGACGTTCTTCACGAGCCCAGTGTAGCACGAGGTTCGTGGACCACGAGGAGGGTGGGTCAGCCGCGCGGGGCGTTCGCGTTCAGCCACTCGACCAACGCCCGGACGCCCTCGGTCTGGGACGGCCCGCCGGCCAGGGCACCCAGCATCCCGTCGCCACCCTTCATCATCATCAGCTTGAACTTCCGCCCGTCGGTCGTGCGGAGCAGCACCGTGACCGAGACCGCGTCCACGATCGCCGCCGTGTCGATCAGGTCGTCGGTTCCGAGGAGGCTCTCGTCCTCGACGCCGCCGGACTCGAGCGCCTCGGGCGGCAGCGACACGGCCGCCTCCTTCGCCTGGAGCTTGCGGTCGAGCTGCTGGAGGAGCAGCCGGCGGTCGGTCACCCCGATCGCGAACAGGCCACCGGAGAACGTCTTCTGCAGCGTCGCGGCCACGACCCCCCGCAGCGTCTCGTCCTGCTCGAGCTGTCCCTGGAGGATGGGCCCGACCCGTTCGGCGAACTGGTCCGGCATGTCGGCGGGAGCGTACCCCGGTCGGCGGACGCCCGCTCAGCCCGACCAGTCCTCCGGCGCGATGACCTTGCCCAGCCGCCGCCGCCGGTAGTCGCGGTATCCGCGCCACCACAGCCCGATCGACTGCACCTTGTGCGGTTCCAGCACCACGATCGCGCCGAGCTTGCCGAGCGCGGCCCGCCAGGCCCGCCAGGTTCCCTTGGCCGTCCGGGGGCGGAGCACGAGCCGCACGTACAGGCCGTTGCGGACCTCGTAGTACAGCCGCCAATCCCGCCCCGTTCCGCGCGTTCGGTCCTCCGGATTGAGGTGGAGCACCGAGGCCCCCGGGACCGGCCTGATCGGGAACCCCGCCCACCGGATCCGCTGGTAGAACTCGGTGTCCTCCGCCCAGAAGAACAGATCGCCCCTGGGCAATCCCACCGCCCGGACGACGCCCGCGTCGAACAGGGCGCCGTTCCAGGACGGGGGGTGCCCCCGGACGAACCCCGGCTTCCGCTGCAACGGGATCAGGACGTCCCGGCCGTCCGAGGCGTCCAGGAGCCGTTGGAGGCAGTCGGGTTCGGGAACGACGTCGTCGTCGATCGTCCACACCTTGGCCGCCCCGCGGTCGAGCGCCTCGCGGAACCCCACCTCGTAGCCGCCCGCCGGGCCGAGGTTCTCCCCGGTCTCGAACACCTCGACCGGCTCGCCGGCCACGACCTCCTTCGCCATGTGGTCGTTGTCGACGACGAGCACGAAGTCGGGCGGCCTGGTCTGCGCGAGCACCGCGTCGACGCTGCCCCGGAGGAGGTCGGTCCGCCGGTACGTGACGACCACGGCCGCCACGAGCTGGTCGGAGGGCCGACTGGGTTCCGCATCGAGCTCCGGCACGGCGCGAAGACTACCTGTGGCATCCGGCGTGTCGGGAGGACCCGGCCGGGATCGCCCATCCTGGGCGCCCAGGGTGCGCGTGTAGACTCGAACGTCGTGGAAATCCGGGATCAGCCTGCTTCCGCGCGCCCCGGGGAAGTGGCCGCGGCCCCGGACCCCCGCTCCGGCCCCGCTCCCGGCGAGGGAGCCGCGCAGCCCGGCAACGGCGACGCCGGCCACATGACGGTCAAGGCCCCCCACGAGGGCCACCTGATCGCAGAACCCGGCCCGGAGGACCTCGACGAGGGCGTCCTCGAGGAGCGCCGCGTCCCCCGGGTGATCCCCCGGGTCGAACCCCGAACCACCGACGACATCGCGATCGAGGCCCCGACCAGGCAGCGCTACCCGGTGAAGATGGGCCACGCCCTGCGCAGCCTGTGGGGCGCGCGGGAGCTGGTGCTGGGCCTCGTCGAACGCGATCTCCGGGTGCGGTACAAGCAGGCCGCGCTGGGCGTGTTCTGGGCGGTGCTCAACCCGCTGCTCACGATGGTGCTGTTCAGCTTCGTGTTCGGGAACCTGGCGAAGTTCTCGAACACGACGGACGGCGTTCCGTATCCGCTGTTCGCCTACTCGGCGCTGGTGCCGTGGTCGCTGTTCCAGTCGGCGACGAACTACTCGGTCAACTCGATCATCGCCAACGCGCCGATCGTGCGGAAGATCTACTGCCCGCGCGAGGTGTTCCCGATCGGGGCGGTGATCTCGTCGTCTGCGGACTTCCTGATCTCGATGGCGATCCTGATCGTCATGAGCATCGCCTACGGCTACTACCCCACGTGGACCTGGCTGGCGATGATCCCGCTGCTCGCCGTGTTGTGGGTGTTGATGCTCGCCCTCGCGCTGTTCTTCTCGGCGACCGTCGCGTACTTCCGGGACGTGCGGTACATCGTGCCGAGCGTGTTGCAGGCGTTGCTGTTCCTGACGCCGATCGCGTACTCGATGCAGACGCTCCAGCAGCGGGTGCCGTTCTTCCAGGACCATCCGAACGCGATCACGGTCTACAAGTTCGTGAACCCGCTGGCGCCGATCATCGACGGGTTCCGCCGGGCGCTCGCCTACGACCAGTGGCCGGACTGGGGGCCGTTCGCCGTCGGGGCCGCGCTCAGCGTGCTGGCCCTCGCGCTCTCGTACTGGTGGTACAAGCGGCGCGACGGCTACCTGGCGGACGTGATCTGACGATGGCGTCGGGCGCGCCGGTCGTCTCGATGGACCACGTGTGGAAACGCTACCGCCTGGGAGCGCGGCGCAAGGGCCACGTGAAGCGGCGGACGCTGGCCGGCGAGATCACGCTGTCGCTGGAGCGCGCCGGCCTCCGCAAGAAGGCCGAGCCCATGAAGCACCTGTGGGCGCTCGCCGACGCGTCGGTCGAGATCCACGAGGGCGAGTCGGTCGGGATCATCGGGCCGAACGGCTCCGGCAAGTCCACCGCGTTGAAGCTGATCTCGAACATCACGCTGCCGTGGTCGGGGACCGTTCGAACGCGCGGGCGCGTCGGTTCCCTGATCGAGATCAAGTCGGGCATC
This sequence comes from uncultured Actinomycetes bacterium, assembly GCA_963772375.1. GTDB lineage: Bacteria > Actinomycetota > UBA4738 > UBA4738 > JACQTL01 > DATBHM01. The sequence continues at coordinate 1,796,501 of CAVYXG010000001.1, read as the reverse complement.
CATCCCGAGCTGACCGGCCGGGAGAACATCTTCCTGTACGGCTCGATCCTGGGGCTCACCCGCAGGGACATCCGGAGGCGGTTCGACGAGATCGTCGACTTCGCGGAGCTCGGGCGGTTCATCGACACCCCGACCAAGCGGTACTCGAGCGGCATGGAGGTCCGGCTGGGGTTCAGCGTGGCCGTCCACCTCGAACCCGACGTGCTGCTCGTGGACGAGGTCCTGGCCGTGGGGGACGAGGCGTTCCAGCGGCGGTGCCTCAAACGGATGGACGAGCTGCGGGCGAACGGCCAGACGCTGCTGTTCGTCTCGCACATCCTGTCCGACGTCCGGCGGCTGTGCCCGCGGGTGATCTACCTGGACCGGGCCATGGTCCGCGCGGACGGCCCCGCGGAGGAGGTCCTCCGCCTGTACCTCCAGGACGTGCAGACGCGCCAGCTGGTGGCCGAGCCCGGGAACGGCCAGGCCGAGCCGCCGGCGGCGCAATGACGGGAACGACGACGACCACGAGGCCACGACTCTCCCTTGGGATGGCCGCACTGCTCCGGGTGCGTCGCACGAAGGCCTACCCGCCGCCGGCGTCGCCGCACGAGCCCGCGACGTTCCCCCACCGATCCCACGGACCCATGTCGCCGAGCGGTGACATGCGAGGTCAACGATGGTCGACATGCGCGCGCGGCCGTCGCGATCGAATGGACGGGTCCACCAAGCCTGCCGATCCATCGTCGCAACGTGCAGCCGGTGGACCGGCGAGACGCGGTTACGTTCATGGCCTCCATCTCAGGCCCTTACGTCATCGATCGCCGACCTCGGAAGTCGACGAACGTTGACAGGGTCTCGCGGACATCGCCGCCGAAATGGCTCGCGGACATCGCCGCCGACAGGGTCTCGCGGACATCGCCGCCGACATGCACTCGACGGGGGCGCGGTCAAGCCCTCCGCCGCAGCCGCGCCGCCACACCCCCCGCCACCCGTCCCCCGGTCCGCCGCCACGTCCGGACCGTCGCCGTGGTGGTCCTCGCGCCCGCCGACGGCGGCCCGCTCGCTCGGGCGTACCCGAACGCCTCGAGCTGATCGCCGGCAACCGCCTCGACCACCGAGAGCTGGCGCGGTGTCATCTGGGTTCGCCAATCACGCCGGCTCCCGCCCGGCGGCCGGATCACGCCGCTGGTGCGCATCTTGTCCGTGAGCGGGATACGCGACACGTTCTCGTACGCGAGCATCGCGGGCGTGTACCCGAGCCCGACGAACTCGCAGAGCTTCGTGAGCTCGCGCTCGGGATCGGCCACGAGATCCTCGTACCGAACCTCGACGTACCGCTCGGTCCCCAGCCGTTCCCCCGCCTGCCGGGCGCGACGGACCCGGCCCGACCAGTACTCGGCCGCGCCGGTGAACGAGGACGGGGCGAACGGCTGGTCGCGGAGCGACAGCACCACGTCGCGGCCGTCCCGAACCAGATGGATGAACCGCGCCTCGGGGAACTGCTCGGACAGCATCGCCATGTGCATGAGGAAGGACGGCGTCTTGTCCCCGTACCTGGACTTGCCGTGCGACGACGCGTACAGCGCGTACACCCGCCGGATGGCCTCGGCGTAGTCGGGCGCGACGCCGGTCAGCTCCGAGCCGACGAGCCCGGGGTCGAGGCGCCACGCGAGGAACCGGTCGTGGCGCAGCAGGTCGTCCGCGATGACTGCCAGGTCGACGCCCCCGCCGGGCGCCGCGTAGCGGTCCCGCCGCCGCCAGAAGCTGACCGGGAAGTACGACTCCGGCGGGATCGCGATGTCCGGGTGCTGTTCGAACATCACCCGCAGCATGGTCGTGCCGGACCGCCCGCAGGCGACGATGAACGGGAACGGCGGCCGCGAGGAGGTCACGGCCGCACACGGTACCCGGCCCCACCGGCATGTCGCGGCGGCGCCGGGGCGCCCTGCTAGATTCGGCCGCCGTGGGTGCGCGCGAACGGCCGAACGTCCTGCTCGTCGTGCTCGACACCGCGCGGGCCGACCACTTCGGGCCGTTCCACGGGAAGGCCTACACGCCGGCGTTCAACTCGCTGGCGGAGCGGGGACAGGCCGCGGTCGCCATCAGCACCTCGCCGTGGACGGTTCCCTCGCACGCCTCGATGTTCACCGGGCTGCTGCCCTTCGACCACGGGGTGACCGGAGCTGCGGCCATCACCGAGGACCGGCGCCTGGCGTCGCTCCGCCCGGCCATCGAGCGCCATCGCGACCGCTGGCTGCCGTCCGTCCTGGCGGAGCACGGGTACCGGACGATCGGCGTGTCCGCCAACGTCTGGATCACGAAGGAGATGGGGTTCGACCTCGGGTTCGAGGAGTTCCACGCGGTGGGGATGGCGTCGGTGACGCCGCGCGGCGCCGAGCCCGACCACCATTGGCGGATGCGCGATCTCGCGCCCGACGGCCTGCGGCGACGGGCCAAGCGCGCCGCCCGGTACCTGCGGGACGCGCGCAGGGGGCGCGACTTCGGCGCCCGGGACGCGCTCCGGCACGTCCGCGAGCTGGCCGCCGACGGAAGCGACCACCGGCCGTGGTTCCTGTTCGTCAACGTGATGGAGGCGCACGCCCCGTACCTGCCGCCGCCGGGCTTCGGGGAGCTGGCGCCGCGCGACCGGTTCAAGGGGCCCGCGCTCAACCACAAGTACATGGGCGACGCGTTCGTCGCGGCCTACAACGTTGGAGCGGTGGACGACATCGTGAAGGAGGAGCTCAGGGCCCTCCGCCGCCTGTACCGGGCGGAGGTCGAGTACGTGGACACGTTCGTGGCGGGGGCGATGGAGGCATTGCACCGGCAGCTCGACCGCACCGTCGTGGTCGTCACCGCGGACCACGGCGAGAACCTCGGGGAGGATCACCGGCTCGGCCACGTCGCCGCGCTGGACGAGCGCCTCGTCCGCGTCCCGCTCGCGGTCGTCGGGCGCGACGCCCGGCCCGTGTACGACGGCATGTCGCTCGCCGCGCTGCCCGGCGTCGTCGCGGGGGCTGTCGGGCTGGAGGGTCATCCCTATCCCGAGCCGCCGGAGATCGCCGTCGCCCAGTACGAGTCGGCCTGGCACCACCTGCGACGGGCCGCCGAGGTCGGGTCGAGGTACGACCTCACGCCGGCGCAGGCCGCGCTGCTCCGCTCGCCGATGTCGCTCGCGACCGACGGCCGGACGTGGCTCGTCCGAACCGATGCCGCCGAGCGCGCGTGGTCCACGGACGGCGATGACGTGGACGACGGGCGCCTCCGAGCGGCGCTCGAGGCGCTCCCGGTCGCGCCGGCCCCGGTCGAGGCGCAGGGCGCCACGCCGGAGGATGAGGCCGAGATGGAATCGCGCCTGCGCGAGCTGGGCTATCTGTGAGGGTTCCACAGTCGGGTCCGGTTGCGGGTTCGGTCGGATGTCCGCGACTATCATGGGCGCCCGGTGATCAACTCCGGAGGGGGCTGCTGATGAACGCCGAGCTCGCGCACATCCCGCTCGCCCTGCCCGACATCGGACCGGACGAGGAGGCGGAGGTGCTGGCCGTCCTTCGCAGCGGGCGCCTCGCTCTCGGCCCCAAGGCGGACGAGTTCGAACGCCGGGTCGCGTCGTTCGCCGGGTTCCCGTTCGGCATCTCGGCGAACAGCGGCACCACCGCCCTGCACCTCGCGGTCCGGGGGCTCGGGATCGGACCGGACGACTGCGTGGTCACGTCCTCGTTCTCGTTCATCGCGTCGTCCAACTGCCTGCGCTACGAGGGCGCCGAGCCGGTGTTCGTCGACATCGACGCCGACACCCTCTGCCTGTCGCCCGAGCACCTGAAGGCCTATCTCGACTCGTGCAAGGACGACGGCGGCGACCTCCGCGATCCCCGCACCGGGCGGCGCGTCGCGGGCGTCCTGCCCGTCGACGTGTTCGGGCACCCTGCCGACCTCCCGGCGATCCTCGAGGTCGCGCGGGCCCGGCGGCTGCCGGTGATCTCCGACTCGTGCGAGGCGCTCGGCAGCCGGTACCGCCGCGGCGACGCCTGGGTCCACGCGGGCACCGGCGCCGACGTGGCCACGTTCGCCTTCTACCCGAACAAGCAGATCACCACCGCCGAGGGCGGCATGGCGGTCGTGGCGGACCCCGACCTGGAGGAGCGCATCCGGAGCCTCCGGAACCAGGGTCGCCGCCTCGGCGACTCGTGGCTGTTCCACTCGCGGCTGGGGTTCAACTACCGGCTGGACGAGCTGTCGGCGGCGCTCGGGGTGGCCCAGATGCGCCGCATCGACGAGATCCTGGCGAAGCGGGCCGCAGTCACGGCGTGGTACGCGGAGGCCCTCCGCGACGTGGAGGGCGTCGAGCTCCCCCGCGTCGCGGACTGGGCGAGGCCGGCGTGGTTCGTCCAGGCCGTCCGGGTGGCGCCGGGGATCGACCGCGACCGGCTGGTCGCGACGCTCGGCCGCGCGGGGATCGAGGCCAAGGCGTACTTCGAGCCGCCCATCCACCGGCAGCCGCCCTATGCGGGCGACGACTCGGTGCGGGCGATGCCGCTGCCCGAGACCGAGGCCGCCTCCGCGCGAACCCTCATCGTCCCGTTCTGGTCGGGGATGACCTCCGAGCACGTGTCCCGGGTGGCCGGGGCGCTGCAGGGCGCGATCGCGGAGGTCCGGCGGCCGTGACCCCCCGCGGGGGGTCGCCGCAGCACCGGCCGGGGCCGTTCAGCGCGCATGCCATCCTGCACCCGACCAAGTCGAAGCGGACGCTGTTCTTCCTGGTCTGCGACCTGGTGGTCTTCGCGCTGTCGCTGGTGCTGTCGTTCGTCATCCGGTTCGACGGCGCGATCCCACCCGAGTACCGGAGGGCGATCCCGGCGCTGTACCTCATCGCCATCGGGCCGAAGGTCGTGGCCAACGCGGCCTTCCGCCTGTACCACCTGACCTGGCGGTTCGTGAGCACGCGGGACGTCATCTCGGTGGTCCTGGCGTCGGTGGTGGGGACGACTGCGTTCGGGACGGCCGTGTTCTTCCTGCACGACCTGCTGCACATCCCCTCGCTCCCGCGCTCGATCCTCGCGCTCGACTTCATCCTGTCGATGGTGGGCGTGGCCGGCATCCGTATGGCCAAGCGCATCCACCAGGTGGTCACCACCGGTGGCCGCGAGGACGCGCGGCGCCTCCTGGTGGTGGGCGGCGGCCGGGCCGGCGAGAAGCTGCTCCGGGAGATCCGCCAGAACGGGGCGAGCGGCTTCCGTCCCGTGGCCGTGATCGACGACAGCCCGGTCAAGCACGGGACGTACCTGCACGGCGTCCGGGTGCTCGGCGGCCGCGCGATGATCCCCCGCGCCGTCAAAGAGGAACGCGTCGACGAGGTCATCGTGGCCATGCCGAGCGCGCCCGGGCCGGTCATCCGCGAGGTCGTGGTGTCGGCGCGGCAGGCCGGGGTGCCGTCGGTGAGGATCCTGCCGGGAGTGGTGGCCATGCTCGAGGGCCGCGTCACCCTGGCGAGCGTGCGCGACGTGAAGCTCGAGGACCTGCTGAAGCGGCCGGTGACAGATTTGGACATGACGAGCGTCGGCGAGTACCTGTACGGACGGACCGTCCTGATCACCGGCGCCGCCGGGTCGATCGGTGCCGAGCTGGCCCGACAGATCGCGGTGGTGGAGCCGGGCCGCCTGATCCTTCTGGAGAAGGACGAGTCGCGACTGTTCGGCCTCGAGCTGGACCTCCGGCGGTGTGCGCCGCTGGTGCCGATGTTCCCCGTCGTGGGCGACGTCCGCGACCGGCCCCGGATGCTCCAGGTGTTCCGCACGTACCAGCCACAGGTGGTGTTCCACGCGGCCGCCTACAAGCACGTTCCGATGATGGAGGCGCACCCGCAGGAGGCCGTGACGGCCAACGTCATGGGGACCAGGGTCATGGCGGAGGTGGCGTCCGCGGCGGGCGCGGAGATGTTCGTGCAGATCTCGACCGACAAGGCGGTCAACCCGACCTCGGTGATGGGCGCGACCAAGCGGGTCGCCGAGATGGTCGTCCGCCGGCTGAACGAGACGAGCGGAACGCGGTTCGTGGCGGTGCGGTTCGGCAACGTGCTGGGATCGCGGGGCTCACTGATCCCGCTGCTGGAGGAGCAGATCCGCCGGGGCGGTCCGATCACGGTGACCGACCCGCAGATGGAGCGGTACTTCATGACCATCCCGGAGGCGGTGCGGCTGATCCTCGAGGCGTCGACCCTGGGAACCGGCGGGGAGGTGTTCGTCCTCGACATGGGCGAACCCGTGCTCGTGGTCGACCTCGTCGAGGCGATGATCCGTCTGTCCGGTCTCGAGCCCGACGTCGACGTGCCGATCCAGTTCACGGGGATCCGGCCCGGCGAGAAGCTGAAGGAGGAGATCCTGCTGGCAGAAGAGGGCACCCGGTCCACGAACGTCGAGAAGATCTTCGTGGCGAACCTCGGCCACGAGCCCGACCCCGAGTCCCTGGAGCGCGGCGTCGACCTCCTGGCCGACGCGGCCGCCGAGGGCGACCCGGGACGGATCCGCGCCCTGCTCCAGGACGTGGTGCCGACGTACCGGCCGCTGCCGGGCGGGGAGAGCGACGAGACGCTCGCCGAGCTGCTGGAGGGTCCCTCGACCGTGTGGCTGGATTGAGCTCCGTGGAACGATGCCTGGTCACCGGGGGATCCGGGTTCATCGGCTCGAGCATCGTGCGCGCGCTGCTGGAGCGGGGGAACAGCGTCCGCGTGCTCGACAACCTGTCGACGGGCCGCCGCTCGAACCTGGACGACGTCGCGGACGACGTGGAGTTCCTCGAGGGGTCGGTGGCGCACCTCGCGACGATGTCCCGGGCCTGCGAGGGCGTGTCGAAGGTGTTCCACGAGGCGGCCATCCCGTCCGTGGCGCGGTCGGTGGCGGCGCCGCTCGCGTCCCACGAGGCGAACGTCACCGGGACGCTCAACGTGCTGATCGCCGCGATGCAGGCGGGCGTGGACCGAGTGGTGTACGCGTCGTCGTCGTCGGTGTACGGCGACGCCGAGTCGTTCCCGGTGCACGAGACGTTCCGGCCGATGCCGCTCTCGCCGTACGCGGTGTCGAAGCTGGCGGGGGAGCAGTACCTCGGGGCGTTCCACGCGTCGTTCGGGCTGCCGACGGTGGCGCTGCGGTACTTCAACGTGTTCGGGCCGCGGCAGGACCCGGCGTCCGAGTACGCGGCGGTGGTGCCCCGGTTCGTGACGGCCGCGCTGTCCGGAGGGCCGGTGACGATCTACGGCGACGGCGAGCAGTCGCGGGACTTCACGTTCGTCGCCGACGTCGTCCAGGCGAACCTCCTCGCCGCGGAGGCCCCGCCCGAGGCGTTCGGGCGGGCGTTCAACGTGGCGTACGACCAGCGGCACTCGGTGAACGAGCTGCTGCGCGAGATCCGCGGCCTGGTGCCGGAGGTTCCGCAGCCCGAACCAAACCACGCGCCGCCGCGGGCCGGGGAGATCCGCGACTCGCAGGCCGACATCACCGCGGCGCGCGAGGTCCTGGGCTACGAGCCGAAGTTCACGTTCCTCGAGGGACTGCGGCTGACTGTCGAGTGGTTTCGCAAGGAGACGGCGGCACGGCCCTGATGCGTCGCGTGTGAGCCCTGGAGATTCCCTCGCTCCTCAACCCACGCGGAGGTCGCCCCTCTCGTGGAGGGCTCGCGGGGCCGTCCCTCGGCGAACTCAGTTGCGGTCGTGGGTCGTTTCCAGGCCGAACGTCTCGGCGAAACGTGTTCGACCTTCGTCCGTGATGCGGACGGCGCGGGTGGCGTCGGCTCGTTCGATCCAGCCCGCATCGAAGAAGCGGTTCGTGAGTGCAGCGCCGACTGCGCCGGCGAGGTGGGGCCGCTGCTCGCTCCAGTCCATGCAGTACCGGACGGCTGGCCGCCGCGCGGGGAGGTCGTTCAGGTCGACGCCGAGGTGCTCGAGGAACTCGGCTCCGTCCTCGGTCAGGCCGAACCGCATCGCGCGGCCGGGCGCCGAGAGGCGGTCGGCGCCCGATGGCTCGTCGTGCCGGCCCGCTGATCCGGAAGTACCGATGGCGGCCGTGCGGCTCGACCGACAGGAGGCCGGCATCCACGAGCCGCGCCAGATGCTGGCTGGCGGTCGAGGGCGCGACGGCCGCCTCGGCGGCGAGCACGCTCGCGGGGAGCGCCCGCCCGTCACCGAGCGCCGCCAGGACACGGCACCGGCTCCGGTCTGCCAGCACGGCCCCGATGACCGAGATGTCGATGTCTCCGTCCATGGCATTCGAACCTAGCACGACGACGCTTCGGTCAGGACCGAATCGATCATGACGAGGCCGGCTGTCTAGGATCGGCCCTTCATCGCCGTTCGAGGAGGCCCCATGCCGACCGCAGGACGACCCCGGATCTCCGACGCGACCGCGCGCCGATGGCTCGGCAGGGTCGAGGACGTCGCGCAGCGCTACGACATGCCGGGGATCGGCGTCGCGGTCGTGCATCGAGGGCACCCGATCTGGTCGTCGGGCGTCGGGCAGGCCGACATGCGAACCCGTCGGGCCGCGCGGCCCGATTCGATCTTCCGGCTGGCGTCGATCACGAAGCTGTTCACGGCCACCGCCGTGCTGATGCTGGCGGAAGAGGGCCGCCTGTCGGTGGACGACCCGGTTCGCCGGCACGTTTCCGAGTTCCCTGACCGCGCGATCACGGTTCGGCATCTCCTCGCGCACGGCGGCGGGCTGCAGCGGGAGACGCCCGACGACCCCGGGTGGCGGACCGGGGAGTTCCTGGCGGGCGACGAGCTGCTGGCCGTGCTGAAGCGCGCGAAGCGGCCGTTCTCGCCGCTTGAACGCTGGAAGTACTCGAACCTCGGCTACACGACGCTCGGCGAAATCGTCACCCGCGTGTCTGGCCAACCCTACGTTCGGTTCGTCACGGAACGCGATCATCGAGCCGCTCGGCATGCGCTCGACGGCCTACGACCCGGGGGGGCTTCCGCGGGCGGGGATCACGGCCGGCTACCGGCGTTCGCCCTCCGGCGAGGTCGAGCCCGAACCCACGGCGAACGACCCCGTGCCGGACGCGGCCGGGCAGCTGTTCTCGACGGCGCCGGACCTGGCCCGGATCGTCGGCCTGCTGTGCGACGACCTCGGTGACGCCTCCCCGCTGCGAACGTCGACGATCGAGGCCATGCGGCGGCCGCAGATCATGGCCGACGCCTCGTGGCGCCAGGGTCACGGGCTGGGACCGATGCTGTTCCGGTTCGGCGACCGGGTGCTGGTGGGGCACGCGGGCGGGCTGTGGGGGCACGCCGGCTGGCTGCTGTCGTGGCCGGAGCGCCACGTCGGCGCGGTGGCGCTCACGAACATCGGCGACGGCGAGCTGTTGTTCGGCCTGGTTGCCTCGCTCGCGCAGGAGGCCGGAGCTGCGGTACGCCGGGAGAGGCTCGAGCCGAAGGCGGGGCCCGACCGCACGCCTCCGCCCGACGACGCCCGCGGCCTGCTCGGACGGTTCAACGGCGACGGGTTCGTGCTGAGGGTCCGGTGGCGGAACGGGGGCCTCGAGGCGAACACCACCCGGCGGCCCGGCATCGCCGCTCCGAAGCCCATGCCGCTCCGCCTCCTGACCTCCGACGAGCTGCTGTTCGAGGCGGGACCCTACGTTGGCGAGACGGCCGCGCTCGAGCGCGACGAGTCCGGCCGCGTCACCGGCTGGGAGGTCTGCACGTACCGCTTCGATCGGGTGGAGTAGGGCGGGCGGAACATCGGGCTCGCGGACCGCCTATCCTCGGGATGAGCCCGGGTGCCGAAATCTGGAAGCCGGAGGGGCCTTAAAAGCCCTGGCCCGAAAGGGCGTGTGGGTTCGAGTCCCACCCCGGGCACTTGGTACCGTTCGTGTCTTTCTCAAGCCACGAATCGGACTGTGCGATGCGATTCAGGAGGGCGAATTCCGCGCACGCAGAAGGATCGTGAGTGCGGTGCGCTACTCGGCGGCCAGCGCACCGAGTGCCGGCCACGGCGGACCCTCGCGAAGCAAGGTCAGGATGTGTCGGCCGTGTTGGTGTCCCTGCGGGAATTCATCGCGGACGTCCCATCGCCAGGCCCCGACCATCGCAAGAACAAGCCGTCGACATTCCTCGAGCAGAACGAGATCGATGCCCGGGTAGTGCGCGCTGACCTCGTCCGGCACATGCGCAACGTCGAACTCGATGGGCCCACGGCAACACGTTTCGAAGTCGATGAAGAGCAGCCCGTCCTGGGTGGAGAGGAGGTTGCCCGGATGCGGTTCGCCGTGCAGCAGCTGCTCGGCAGCTCCGCGGCTGCGGATCTGTCGACGCGCGCCGTGCAGCGTGCTGACGAGGAGATGGCGATCGGCCTCGGCGAGCGCGGGGGTTGCGTCTCGGTTCGTGAGCAGCCGCTCAGCCGCTGCTGCTCGTTCCATGAAGTGCGGCGTCGCGATCTCGACACTTCGCATCCCCGCGTGCAGGCGGTGGAGTGCGTGTGCGTATTCGACTGGTGAGCCCTGGTCAGGAGGCACTGCCTGGTAGTAGGTCCACAGAGTCATCGCGAAGCCGTCGCGCTCGTAGACACGCGGTTCGACCCGGGGCTCGAGCGCCGCGACGGGGCTCTCAGTTGCAGCGAGCCGCTGAGCGAGTTCCACCTCGAACGCGGCGACCTCTTGCCCGACCAGTGCTACTCGAGCAAAGACGTCACACGGCAAGAGGCGGAGAGCGAGCTTGTTCGAGTTGTGGATCACAACAGCATCGTTGACCGACAGGTCCAGCGCTCCGGTCAGTGATTTCACCGCGGCCACCGCACGTGCAACGAGCTCCGCTTCCACGAGGTGGATCCTCACACGTGTTCGCTCATGGGTCGGGGGTGGGCGCACCACCCTCAGCATGGCTGTCCAGTCGCGTCGTGCCTGTGGGCCCACGCCCTGGTCGAGACGTGGTGGGTGACGCGGGCCCGGGGGTCGCGCGGCGCGCGCTCGGTCACGGGCCGGGTCCCGGTTCGCGAGCGATCGTCGCTCAGGGGAAGCGCGTCTGCCGCTCAGCAAGCCGTGGAGCCTCTCGATCTCCTCCTGAACGAGGGGTTTGAGTCAGGGCCGATTCGAGGCACCCACAGCCAATGCATGCCTCCGGGTCGGCTCGGGAAGATCACTCCGATGGAGCCCCCGAGGACGCCTCCGGCGCGGGACGTGGCCGTCGTCCGGGCCGTTCAGGCTCTGGACCGGATCAGCTCGTTCCTGCGCCGGTTCAGCCGTCGCGTGGCCATCCTCGCCATCGCCGGCCTGGTCGGGGGCGCGGCGATCGGTGTGGCGGTCGTTCGCGAGGTATCCGCCGGCAACCGACTGACCGTCGCCGTCATCCTGGGCGTGGTGCTCGCCCTGCCGCCGATCGTGCTCGGAACCTTCGTCCTCGCCGTCCGGGCGCTCACGCAACTACCCCAACGCCTCCGCGAGTCGCCCGACGCCGTCCGCGCCCACGCGGAGGATCTCGGCTGGCGAGCCAGGGAGGTCGCCGACGCCCGGTCGAGGGGCCGTCTTCGGACGCTCGTCGCGGTCGTGCGGCTGGTACGGACCGCCGGGCAGTCCCGGGGCCTGGTCGGCTCGATCCTCCCGGGAGCGTTCCTGCTGAGCCCGGCCCGGCTCCTCGGAACAGTGCTCGCGGGAGTCGGTGCGATCGCCGAGGTCGTCCTCGGCGCGATCGTGCTGGTCTGGCTGATGCTGGCCTAACCGGCTCACTCGAGGGGTCGCCGTGCGATGAAACGGGGTTCGCCGCCGGCCAGCAGCCACCCGCCCGCTGCGGCGATCAGGGGCAGCCCGACGAGGATGACCACGAGGTTGACGACTGGCACGCGGCCGAGCGGGCCGAGATCGCTGTGATTCCAGGCGATCAGGGCGGCGTAGGCGCCGACGGTTCCGAGGATCGCTCCGAGCAGGGCGAGCGCACCGGCGGTCGCCCCCGTGAGGAAGCGGCGCGTGGTGCTGCTGGCCCCGGTGGCGGCCAGCGTCCGCAGGTCGCTCGCGGTCTCGCTCCTGATGAGACCCACGGTCATGGCCAGCACGCCGAGGGCGAGCAGGATGCCCGCGAAGGTCGACCAGTCGCGCAGCGAGGCCAGCGACGTCTGCTTGTTTCGGGTCTCGACGTACAGGCCGGCGTCGGCGGCCGCCTTCTGTGCCGCCTGGATCTGGGCCGCGGTCAGCGGGTGACGGGTCTGGATGAGCCAGGCGGCCGGGGTCGGCTGGAGGCCCAGCGTTCGCATGGCCTTGGTGGTGATGAGTGTTCCGGGGTCTGAGGTGTAGACGGGCAGGTTCCTGTTGATCTGGAACTTCGGGTCGGCGATCCCCGAGCCGCCGTTCCCGTCGCCTGCGCTCTGCCCGCCTCCGCCCGCAGGACCGGCCGGGTCTCCGGGGTAGAAGATCTGGAGTCCGGTGAGGTCGCTGCGGGATGAGAGGACGTCGCTCGCCGGGTCCACCTCGGTGGCGGGGATGCCGTAGCGGGCGAGCACGGCCGGCGTCGCCGCGTAGAGGTTCGCGACGAAGGACACGTCCTCTCCCTGCGACATCCTGGTGACCTTGGCCAGTGTGGGAGTCGGATGCCCGCCGGTCCCCCCGCCCCCCGCTCCGGGCTGGGCACCCTCGTGGCTGGCTCCTCCGGGTTGGGGAGCGAGGGTTCCGCTCCGGGGGTCGAATGCCGCGTCGAGGGGCAGGACCCAGCTGGCGTGGAGGGCCGCGGCCAGCCGATCGATGTCTCCTGTCACCCGCTGCCGCTGGCCCGCGCTCAGCGAGGGCACTGCCTCGAAGTCCTGAGCAGTGGGAGTGAGGTGCAGCACGAGCTGATCGGCGGGGAGGTTGCCGGCGACGGCGGGGGTCTGGGTGGCCGATGTGCTGATGGCGATCGTCGCGGCGATGCCGATGGCGAGCGTGACCGCGCCCAGCGCCGCCCCGGAGCGCGCCTGATATCTGGCGAGGTCGCGCAGCGCCAACCGAACCGAGATGCCCGCGTGTCGACCGAGCAGGGCGAGCGCCCGGATCGCCAGCGGGGCCAGGAACAGCAGACCGATCGCGGTGGCGGCCGTCCCGCCGATGATGAAGCCGGCCGAGTCCCGGGGGGACGAGCCTGGCAATCTCGGGAGATGGTGGGCTAAGGCGAGCATGACGAGGCCTGCCCCGAGGAGGACGGAGCCGAGGGCGGCGAAGCGGTGCGCCGGCTGCGGGCGGGGCGGGCGGCCCGACAGGGCGGCCACGACTGAGACCCGAGCCGTCGCACGAGCCGGCCACCAGGCCGCGCCGACGGCCGTCAGGAACGTGAGGACCATGGCCGCGACGATGGCCCACCAGGGCAGGGCGAAGGGGTCGACCCGGTGCTCGGCGATCGACCGGAGCGTCGGCGCGAACGCGAACCATCCCACCAGTCCGACGAGGGTGCCGACGATCGCCCCGGTGCCTCCCACCGCCGCGCCACTGGCCAGCATGACCATTCGGACGTGCCGATCGGTGGCGCCGATGGAGCCGAGCATGCCCAGGGCCCGCAGGCGCCGCTGGGCCATCACCGTGAATCCGGCGATCGCCAGCAGGCCGACGAAGAGCAGCGCCAGCGTGCTGAGGACGAGCACGACCGTTTCTGCCGCGATGCTGGAGCCCGCATCACGGCCGGCGGTGTCGATGCCGGTGCCGCTGGGGAGCCTGAACGACTCAAGGCGCTGCCGGCCTTCGTCGAGGAGGATCGTGACGCGCGCAGGCCGGCTGAGCTGACCGGGAGCGATGAGGGCGAACTGGTCCAGCAGGTCGAGCGGGTTCTCGACCTGTCCGACGACCCGCAGCGTCCGGCCGCCCTCGTGCCACAGGCTCCCGACCTGCAGGTCGAATTCCGTCGCCACATCGCTGGTCACCGCGACCTGGCCCGGGCCGGCCGGGAGGCGGCCCGCGTCGAGTCGCACCGTCACGTGGCCGAAGGGTCCGTTCGGGTTCTCTGCCCGGAGGTCGACGGTCGACACCGAGCCAGGAACCGGGATCGGTTGGTGGGCGATCACCTCGGCCGTCCCGAACCGATGCCGGATGGCCGCGACGTCCGTCGCGAGCTGGGGATCGGAACCGGGGATAGTCATGATCGTGTTGGCGGTCCCGAACGTCGGATCGGCCTTCAGGTTGGAGGCGTTGGACGCCACCCCGAGCCCGACGACGGTGGCGGCGATGGCGACGATCAGCAGCGCCAGCACGAGCGCCTGACTGCGCCACTCGAGGCGGAACAGCCGCCACGCCCACCGGGCCATGGCCCGGCGCGCCGGGGCGCCCCCCTCGCCGGTCGCCGATCGCGCGGGTCGTGCCCGCAGGGCGGTGGTCATCGGGTGTGGCTGGGGGCCAGCAGCGATTCGGGCCCGAAGGGAGGTGCGGTCTGATCGACGACCCGGCCGTCGCGCAGGAAGACCACACGGTCCGCCCACGACGCGAGCTGGGCGTCGTGGGTCACGACCACGCCCGCCACTCCACGTCGGCAGGCCGCCCGGATGAGGCGCATCACCGCCTCTCCGTTGGCGGAGTCGAGCGCCCCGGACGGCTCGTCGGCGAGGAGCAGCTGACGCTCGCCCACCACCGCCCGGGCGACCGCCACCCGCTGGCGCTCGCCGCCGGACAGCTCGTCGGGATAGCGCGACGCCCGGTCGGCCAGACCGAGGTCCTCCAGGGCCGCCATCCCCGCGACGCGCGCCGCCCTGGCGGGCGTCCCGTCGAGCTCGAGCGGCAAGGACACGTTCTCGGCCGCGGTGAGCCCCGCCAGCAGGTTGAAGTCCTGGAACACGTAGCCGATCGACCGGCGGCGGAGCCGCGCCCGGTCGTTCCGCGACATCGCGGACAATGTGCCTCCCTCGACGAGCACCTCGCCGCGGGTCGGTTCCTCGAGGCTGCCGGCGATGGTCAGGAGGGTGCTCTTGCCCGATCCGCTTGGTCCCATGACCGCGACCAGCTCGGCCTCGTCCACCGACAGGGACACATCGCGAAGCGCATCGACCTCGGTGGGCCCCTCGCCGAACACCTTCGACACGTCGCGCAGCTCCAGCCTTGTCATCGCCGTACCCCCACCTTCTTGGGAATCCTGGGCAGCCTCGACGGAGCGCTCCCCGGCGAGTCGATCTCCGCCCGCTTGATGCGGCCGTCGGCCGCGTCCAGCCACCGGATCACCGCGTCCAGCCGGAACAGCTCGGCGTCCACGACCAGGGCGAACCCGAGATCGCGATCGGCGGCGTACTCCTTGAGTCGTGTCCATTCCTGCATCAGCTCCACCAGATACCGCCGGTGCGATTGCAGGACCTCGTGCACGTCGACGCCGGGCACGCGAAGGGCGATCAAGACCTTGATCACCAGCTCGTCGCGGGGGGGCGACGACAGGTCGGGCGGCGTCCGCAACCACACGGCCAGCTCCCGCTCGCCCTCCGACGTGATCCGGAACCCCTTCTGCGCGCCGTCCTCGCCGGTGCCGTCGGACGCAACCAGCCCATCCCGCTCGAGGCGCTGCAGCGTCGTGTACACCTGACCGACGTTCAGCGGCCAGACCTCACCGGTTCGCTCCTCGAACTCCTGCCGGAGCTGGAGCCCATACTTGGGGCCTTCGCTCAAGAGCGCCAGCAGCGCGTGCCGGACGCTCACGTCTCGTGCTCACTGAGTGACATACTCGGTATGCTACGCCGGGTCTTCCAGTCTGGCAAGTCAAGGCCGGGGTTTTGAGTAAGGTCCGATCAAGGGGACCACACCGTACTGTCGCCTGCTCTGGGCGATCGCACGAACGGCCTGGTGGATCGCCGAACTGGGCGGGTTGGGCTGCAAGCGTTCAGGGTATTGCTCAACTTTCGCGGAACAGGGCACCGATGAGAGTGGTGTGACCGACCTGTGACCCAGCCGGTTCGTTCGCAGACCTGCTCTCGGCCGCCGCGTCGGGGGAGCAGTGGGCGCTCGCCGCCCTCTACCGCGGGTCCCATGCCGGGCTTCTCCGGTATCTCCGTGTCCTGGAACCGGGTGACGCGGACGACCTGGCCTCGGAGACCTGGCTGGACGTCGCTCGCGGCCTCGGTCGGTTCCGAGGGGATGAACCGCAGTTCCGCGCGTGGCTGTTCACGATCGCCCGGCGCCGGGTGATCGACCTCCGACGCCGGCGGGCCCCGCCAGCGGACCGATCCCGTGGATCCCGGTCTCATGCCGTCGGTGGCGGTCGCCGACGCGGCCGATGAGGCCATGGAACAGCTGTCCACCGAGGAGGCGATCCGCCGCGTGGCCGCGCTGCCGCCCGACCAGGCCGAGGTGATCTTGTTGCGGGTGCTCGGCGGCCTGCAGGTGAAGGACGTGGCCCGGATCGTGGGCAAGCGCCCGGGCGCCGTTCGCGCGCTCCAGCATCGCGGCCTCAAGAAGCTGTCACGAGCGTCGTCGCGGGAGGCCGTGACGGAATGACGACCTGGAGCGATCTTCCCGATGAGATGAGGAGACTGCCGCTCGACCACGGCACCGCCGACCGGGTGCTCGCCGGCGCCGTGCCGCCCGACGACGCCCCGCCCGGGTACGGCGAAGCCGCCCGGGTCGTCCGGGCCCTGGCCGCACCGGCCACGGCGCACGAGCTGCAGCTCGAGGCCGGAGCCGTCGACGGGATGCGCGCGGTGATCGAGGAGCAGCCCGGTGGTTCGGCCCCGATCCGGAGGAGGAAGCCCCGGCGTCGTTTCATGCGGTTCAAGCTCGGATCCGTGGTCGTGGCCGGGACGCTGCTCCTGGGTACCGGGATGGCCATGGCGGGAGCGCTCCCCGACGGCGCCCAGGGCGTCGCGGCGACGGTGCTGTCGAAGATCGGGATCACGGTTCCGAACCCGGGCGCCACCACCCATCCCGACAACCTCGGCGCGGTGGTGTCGAACACCGCACACACGACGACCGCGACCGGAGCCGCGAAGGGCGCCGCCATCTCCGCGGCGGCGAGCGAAGGGAAGAGCCAGGCCGGACAGGACTCCGACACGTCCTCCGACGGGAAGGGTTCCACGATCTCCCGGATCGCCACGACGACCACCGCGAAGGGCGTCGACAAGGGCACCGAGATCTCGACGGCAGCGAGTGGCGGGAAGAGCCATGCGGGTCAGCACGGGTCCGCGTCCTCGACCCACGGCTCCCAGGGGTCGACGCACGGCCAGGCGGGCCAGCACGGCTCCCAGGGGTCGACGCACGGCCAGGCGGGCCAGCACGGCTCCCAGGGGTCGACGCACAGCCAGGCGGGCCAGCACCGCGCACCGTCGGGTTCGGGCGGCGAGTCCGGGTCCTCTGGCGATCACCACCCTCCGGTCACCACGCCGAACCCCGGCGGAACCGGGACCGCCGGCGAGGCGAGCGGCGGGAAGAGCGATCACGGCACGACGACCGCGGGGGACCACATCGGCGGCCACAGCTCGGCCGGCAGGGGCAACGCGGGCTCGCACAAGCCATAGCCGCCGCCCGGTTCGGCGAACGGCTCGACCGGCCATCCGATCTCGGCCCCGACGTACTGCCGGCCCACGGGATCAAGGAGAGCGGAACCTGCCGGTCCCGCGCGTCCGACGCGTGCCGCGAAATCGGCCTTCGCCCGTAACGCTCCAGTACTCCCCAGCGATATCTAGGCGGATGGTGACGGTCGAGGGAGGTTGGATCGGCGGGTCTTCAAACCCCATGAACCATCTCCCACTCGAGTCGGGTGGAAGGAGGAGGCGGGCTCTGCGCTCGGTTGCCCTGATGTCGAACGGACGACCCAGATGATCGATGGGTTGCCCGGCAATTGGAGGAGAGGAAACGCATGAGGAAACTGCTCGGCACGGCGACCGTGGCGGCGTCGATCTTGATCCTCGCTGCGCCTGCGGGTGCCATCACCAACGGGGCTCCGGATGGGAACCGCCATCCTGAAGTCGGTGCGTTCCTCGCGCCGACCGCGTACTCCGACGGGACGTGGGCCACCTGCTCAGGGACGCTGATCTCCCCCTCGGTCTTCCTGACCGCCGCTCATTGCGATCAGGGGCTGTCCCGGGTCGCGGTCACGTTCGATTCGACGTACGACGCCGCAACGGGCACGACGCACTGGGGTACCTGGCACGCGGATTCGCGATATCGGCAGGCGCAGTCCAACCCGTATGACATGGCCGTGGTCGTCTTCGACGACCCGGTGACCGGGATCACGCCAGCCGAACTGCCAACAGCAGGATCGCTCGGCCACCTGAAGGTGAGGAGGCGGTTCACCCCGGTGGGCTACGGTGCCCAGTCGGTGACGATCAACCACGGGCCGACGTTCCACTACGCGGACGTCCGCTATTACGCAACGGGTGGGCTGTTCGCGGTGAACCGGAGCTGGCTGCGGATCTCGATGAACCCGAGCCTCGGCGACGGGGGGACCTGCTACGGCGATTCCGGCGGCCCGAACTTCCTGGGAGCCGGAACGCATGAGACCGACATCGTGGCGGCCGCGACGATCACCGGGGACTTCATGTGCCGGGCCACGAACGTGGTCTACCGGATGGACACGCCATCGGCTCGTGGCTTCCTCGGGCAGTACGTGTCGCTGCCGTAGGCGGCTGACATGTCCGCGCAGGAACGACGGTAGCCGGACAAGGAGGTTCGGATGACGCTTCGAAGAGCTACGGTGACGCTTGCCGCGGCATTGATGCTCCTGGTAGCGAGCGCCCTCGTGGCCGCCAATGCGGCGCCGGGTCGCTCGACGCTTCCGGGCAGCAAGCCGTCCTGGGCCACCTCAAAGAACCGTGTTGGTCCTGCGGATCCCAAGGCCAACGTCGGGTTCCGGGTCTATCTCGGCTGGCGGAATGACTCCGCGGTCAAGGCGTTGGCGGCCGCGGTGTCCGACCCTTCCAGCCGTTCCTACGGACACTACCTGACCCCCGCCCAGTTCCGGACCCGGTTCGCCCCGCAGGACTCGAGTGTGGGCGCAGTCAAGTCCTGGCTGGTGAGTCAGGGATTCAAGATCGTGTATACGCCGGCCAACCACCACTACGTTTCGGCCCAGGGAACGATCGCTCAGGCTGCTGCAGCCTTCGGTACGACCTTCAACATGTACAAGGCGGATGGCCTCGTCGTGCGCTCGCCGTCCACGCAGGTCAGCGTTCCCTCCGCGCTCGCCGGGATCGTCGACGGCGTCATCGGGCTGGATGACAGCGCCCAGTTCGTCCACACCGACGCCAAGCCTGGCGCTCCGCCGGCTCCCGCGTTCGTCACCGGTCAGCCGTGTTCGACGTACTGGGGTGAGAAGCAGGCCACAGGGTTCACCAACCCGTACGGGTCCGGGACCCTGCCCTACGCGCCGTGCGGGTACACCCCGTCCCAGATCAAGGGTGCCTACGGGATCTCGGGCTACGACGGGTCGGGGCAGACGGTCGCCATCATCGACGCATACGCCTCACCGACCATCGTGCAGGACGCCAACCAGTGGTCGATCAATCGAGGTCTCCCCACCTTCAGCGGGAGCCAGTTCAGCCAGGTCGTGGCACCCGGGACCTACCACCACCCGGAGCGCGGCCAGCGTCAGGATCCGCAGGGCTGGTATGGCGAGGAGACCCTTGACGTGGAGGCGTGCACGGGATGGCGCCGGCCGCGAATGTCGTCTATGTCGGGACTCCAAACAACTTCCAGGACCTCGATGCCGCGCTGAACTACGTGGTCGATCGCCACGTTGCGCAGATCGTCACGAAATCCTATGGCTTTCCGACCGAACTCCTCCCACCCGGCTACATCCTTCCCCAAGAGGAGACGATCCTGCAGGGCGTCATCGAGGGGATCGGCATCTACTTCTCCTCCGGTGACAACAGCGACGAGTCGCTGGTGGTCGGGTACACCACCGCCGACTGGCCGGCCTCGAGCCCCTTCGTGACGGCCGTGGGAGGCACGAGTCTCGCGGTCGGGGCGAGCAACAACTATTTGTTCGAGACGGGATGGGGCACCACGTCGTCCTCCTGGACGGGAACTACCTGGAGCCCAACCCCCCCGGGGGACTGGATCTACGGATCGGGAGGCGGGGTGAGTCGTCTGTTCGCTGAGCCCTCCTACCAGCAGGGGGTGGTGCCGAACTCGGTGTTCCAGGCCCAGGGCCGGACCGGCCGGGCGGTGCCAGACATCTCCGCGGTGGGCGACCCGAACACCGGGTACATCGTGGGCCAGACCCAGACCTTCCCCGACGGCTCGGTCAAGTACTCGGAGTACCGTCTGGGCGGAACGAGCCTGTCGTCTCCGCTCATGGCTGGCATCATGGCGCTCGCCGATCAGGCTGCCGGGGCGCCGCACGGGTTCGCGAACCCGGTCTTCTACTCGGTTGCCGGGTCCCCTGCCTACCACGACATCGTGAACCCGGCGTCGACGGTGGCCGTCGTTCGAACCAACTTCGACAACGGTGTCGATGCCAGTGCCGGGTTGAGCTACGTGCTCCGCACGATGAACCAGACGCTGAGTCTGCACACCACGCCCGGCTACGACGACGTGACCGGCGTCGGCACTCCGACCAGCGGGTTCCTGAGCGCGGTCGGCTGAGGACGCCCACCGGACAAAGCCGCGAGAAGGCCTGCCCGTTGGGCGGGCCTTCTTCGCGGCCGGTGCGTGCGCGCGCCGCCTGCGATCGCCCGCAGCGCCCGTCGCTCGGTTCCGGACAGGCCGTCGGTCGCGTCCAGCAGCTCCTCGAGCAGTCGCCGGAGCGCCGAACCGAGGAACGGCAGCTCCGCCGATCCGCGCCGCGCCAGCTCGGCGAGCGTGGTCGGCTCGGGCGCCCGGAACGTCTCCCAGCCTGCCGCGGCGCCGCGAATGCCGGTTTCCCGTTGGGGCGAGGCCTTGACGCGGTCTCCGCGGGGGGTCAGCGTGCGACGTCGGCGTTCCATCGGGGAGGGGAGATCGTATGCGTACCTGGGTTCGTCTCACGTCGGCCGGGGCGGTCTTCGCGCTTGCCGTCGCGCTCTGCACCACCGTCGCAGGGGGGGTCGCGCTTGCGGGCGTGGACGGCGATCTGGTGCTCGGCTCCTACATCTCGGACGGATCGTGCACGGTGGGCACCACGAACTGCACGGCGAATGCGACGGGGGTCACCAGCCACGGCGGCGGCCTCGAATGGCGTGCAGAGGCCGGCGTCGGAGTCACCGGCTTCTCCCACAGCGGAGCCGCCGGGGTGAATGGTCTGTCCCAGGGTGCGGGTGGCATCGGTGTCGTCGGGACCGGGCCGAGCGTTGGGGTCGACGGCACGGGGCTCGTGGGCGTCCACGCGAAGGGGACGGGAACCGGCGGCATCGGCGTCTCCGCCGAGGGGACCGAATACGGCGTCTCCGCGACCGGAGGCGCGACCGGGATCTACGGTTTGGGGCTGAGCTCGAACGGCGTGCAGGGGGACGCCGGCACCGGCGCCAGCGGGGTCTATGGCTCGAACTTCGGCGCGGGCAACGGCGTGCGCGGACGATCGGCCCACGGAGCAGGCGTGCTGGCCCAGAGCTCGCACGGCACCGCGCTGCGCGTGGCCGGCAAGGTGCAGTTCAGCCGCAGTGGCAGCGCGACCGTGCGGGGAACGCCATCCAAGCCCAAGTCCTGGGTCGTCGTGTCGCACGTCGCGGTGAGCGCCAAGAGCCTGGTGCTGGCGACGGCGCAGAAGAACGTCGTCGGCGTCTTCGTGCAAGCGGCGGTCACCAATGCCACCGCGCACACCGTCACGATCTTCCTGAGCAAGCCCGTGTCCGGGGCCTATCCGGTGGCGTGGTTGGTGATCGAGCAACCGTAGTCGGGGCGGGCGGTCGCCTCGTGTATGGAAGGGGTCGAGGGAGGTCCGCTCAGGGGCACGACTCGGCATCCCGGCGCGCGTGGCGCGCGGTGGGTTACCGGCAGGGCCGGTACGGCAGTGTGCCGCGTGGTCGCGAGCCGTCCGGTGTTGGGATCGGTCCCCCCGGTCGCGTCAGTCTTCCCAGCGGACGGCGATCCCCCCTGGGACACCGGGCAGCGGCAGGGAATCCGCCTCCGCCTCCACCGCATCCCGCTCCGCGCGGGAAAGCCGGCGCCAGGGCTGAAGGGACACCGTCGCCTCCGCGCGCCGCCACGTCCCGAGGACCTCGCCGCCCACCAGGGCAGCCCCCGGCCAGACCCGCGAGGTCCAGAGCGCACGCCGACGCTCGGCATCCGGCACCAGCAGCTCGCGGTCGGTTCCCCACAGGAGGAAATACGCGTCGCCGCTCGGGAGGAGCCGTGCACCGGCCGCCGGACCCCCGCCCGCCCGCAACGTGGGCTCGTCGCGGGCGAGGATCCATGCGTCCCCGATCGGGATCCGGACCGGGCTCAGCGACCTGCCGAGCGCATCGAACGCATCGGCGCCCGCTCGGGGAGTGATCCCCGCCCATCGCGCGAACGACGCGGGCGTGGTGGGTCCGAAGACGTGCAGGTACCGGCGCGCGAGCTCGAGGCGGGCGTCGCGCGGATCGAGCTCGGGCGGCGGCACGGTCCAGATCGTCGGCTGGCGCGAGCCGTCCCACCGGATCAGCACCGTGCCGGTCTGAGCGGCGTACCTGAGGCTGTTGTGATGGACGCCGAGCGCACGCCCCGCCTCGGCGTAGGGAATCCTGGCGCCCCCGAGGGACTCACGCAGTCGAACGGCGAGGTCCTCCGCCCTCCGCCGGCCCCTGGCATCGTCCGGCAGCCTCCCGAGCGAGAAGACCGCGAGGTCCCGGGCCGCGACGACATACGCGCTGTGCCGCGGCCCCCAGAGCTGCACGAGCGACGGGTCGTCCCACGTCGACGGTTCGGTTCCCTCGACCCGAGCGTGGATCGACAGGAGCGCGGCCCGGGGCATGCTGTCCTGCAACCCGGCCCACGCCGCACGCCGGAGTGAGCGCGGCCCCGCGGGGAGGCGCTCGTCGAGCGCGCCGGCGTGCCGTCGGAACGCCAGGATCTGCGCTCGCGTGAGGTCGAGCCGCGACGTGGTCACGTCGACCTCACGGTATTCCACCTACGAATCGGCGACGCCTGTTGCAGTCGGTCGCATCAACGTACAATCGGCGCCTTTCATCCCGTCGACCCGGGCACCGACCCGGATGTCCGGCCGGCAAGGAGGCGCGTCCCCATGCCCTCACGATCGATCAGCCGTCTGGGGGCCGGCCTGCGCGTCGCTTCGGTCCTGTCCACGGGCCTGCTGTTGTCGGGCCTCGTGGCTCCGGGCTCTCGTGCGGCATCGCTCGCGGAGCGCGCGCCCAAGACCTACGTCGTCGACAGCACTGCCGATCGCGCCGACACCGACATCGGCAACGGCGTCTGCCGGGACGACGCGGGCAGGTGCACGCTTCGGGCGGCGATCATGCAGGCGAACTTCCATGCGGGCCCGGACACGATCCGCGTGCCGGCCGGTACCTTCCGGCTGACGCGACCCGGCGACGACGACATGGCGGTGCTGGGCGACCTCGACATCACGGACGGCGTGACGATCAAGGGGGCGGGGAGCGGTCGCACGATCGTGGACGGCAACGGGTCGGTGACCCACGACCGCGTGTTCCAGGTCCTCGCCGGCGCCATGAACACGACCTTCAGCCGCCTGGCCATCCGTCACGGCAGGAAGAACGCGGGGGCCTTCGACGAGGGTGGCGGGCTCTTGTGGCAGGGTGGCGGGGGCAGGCTGGCGCTGAACGACGTGGTCGTCGAGGACAACCGCGCCTCCTACGGAGGCGGGATCGCGCTCCACTTCGCCTCGATGTCGTCCCCCGACACCGTCGATCTGAACCGGCTGACGATCCAGGGGAACACGGCCACATCGGCCGCCGGAGGCGCGCTGGTCGATCTGCAGGCCTTCGCGACCTTCCACCTACGGAACAGCCACATCCATGCCAACACCGCGTACCAGGGAGGAGGGCTCTACCTCCAGGGCGACGCGGTACCGGACGAGGCGTCGTCCATCCTCGTCAGGAACACCGTGATCGACGCCAACACGGCGAGCTTGGATTCGGGCGTCGAGAACCACAGCGGAACGACGGATGCCCCGGCGCTCCTGGCCGACGACTTCCTGCGTGGCAACGACGCCGGCGTGTACGGCGGCGCGATCGGGAGCTACGGAGCGCTCGACGTGACGGGCACGACGCTGGCCGGGAACACGTCGGGGATGCGCGGAGCCGGCCTGTACGCGTATGCGGGCGGCACCTCCAGCCTGACGAACGTCACGATCGCCGGCAACACCTCCGAGGGATACGGCGGCGCCGTCTACGCGGAGGTGTTCCAGACCCACGACAGCACCGTCTCGCTGACCAACGTCACCGCGCGTGGCAACTCCGCCGCCACCTCGGGGGGCGGCATCTACGCCGATGCCGGGGCGGTCGTGACCCTGACCAACACCGTGCTCGCCAAGGGTTCGAGCGGGGCCAACTGCAGCGCCCCCTTCGGAGGTGGCTCGAACCTGTCCGACGACGCGTCGTGCGGGTTCGGTGCCGGCGACGGGATCGCCGGCCTGAAGCTCGGCCCGCTGGGCCGTCACGGCGGCCCGACGGAGACGATCGTTCCGAGGGCAGGCAGTCCCACGCTGGATGCCGGCACCAGCAGCGGCGCTCCGAGCGCGGACCAGCGCGGCATCCCGCGACCGCAGGGTGCGGCAGACGACGTCGGAGCGGTCGAAGTGTACCCCGCGAAGCCGGGACCACCGGCCCTGGTCGCACCCAAGGACAGGACGCTGCATCGTCAGCGGGTCGTCCTCGACTGGACGGACGTGGAGTGCGTGCAGGGCTACACGGTCGTCGTGAAGGCCGGGGGCAGCATCGTCCAGCAGGTGACGGGCATTCGGGCCTCCACGTTCGAGACCAAGGCCCTGCGGCGGGGAGTGGGGTACTTCTGGCGGGTCACCGCCGACGGGGACCGGGGGAGAACGCCCTCCGTCTGGGGACACTTCAGCATCGCGTGACCGGCTTGGAGCGAGCGGACGCCGTCGTACCCTCTTGCCCGTGGTCACGTGCCCGAGGTGCGGTCAGCAGAACCCCGGCGGGGCCCGCTTCTGCAACGCGTGCGCGGCGCCGCTCTCCGATGGTGCGCCGCAGGTCCGTGAGGAGCGCAAGGTCGTCACGGTCCTGTTCTGCGACCTGGTGGGATTCACCGCGCGCGCCGAGCGCCTCGACCCGGAGGACGTCCACGCGCTCCTC
Organism: uncultured Actinomycetes bacterium; assembly: GCA_963772375.1. GTDB lineage: Bacteria > Actinomycetota > UBA4738 > UBA4738 > JACQTL01 > DATBHM01. The sequence goes on along the minus strand of CAVYXG010000001.1, from coordinate 1,771,425 downwards.
CTGCCGTACCACGCCCGCCTCCGTTCGCTGCTCGAGCTCCACGGCGGCACCGTCGAGAAGTTCATCGGCGATGCGGTCATGGCCGTCTTCGGGGCGCCGGCCGCGCACGAGGACGATCCGGAACGAGCCGTTCGGGCCGCGCTCGCCATTCGCGACGCGATCGCAGAGGACGGCACGCTCGAGGTCCGGATCGGGATCACCACCGGCGAGGCGCTGATCGCGCTCGGGGCGCGGACGGAGGCCGGGGAGCACGGGGCCTCGGGAGACGTCGTGAACACCGCCGCTCGTCTGGAGGCGGGAGCCCCGCCGGGCGGCATCCTGGTCGACGAGACGACCTTCTGGGCGACCCGTCGGGCGATCGAGTACCGCGATGCGGCTCCCGTGGTGGCCAAGGGGAAGGTCGAGCCGGTCCGCGTCTGGGAGCCGATTCGACCTCATCCGGCCGGCACCGAGCGCCCCGCCGGCGCGCCGCTCGTCGGGCGCACCCAGGAGCTGTCGCACTTGCGGAACACGCTCGCGAGGGTCGACCGCGAGCACGTGGCCCAACTGGTCACCCTCGTCGGAGTGCCCGGGATCGGCAAGAGCAGGCTCCTGTACGAGTTCTTCCAGGGGCTCCAGCAGGACGTCGGTCTTGTCCACTGGCGACAGGGACGCTCCCTCCCCTACGGCGACGGAGTGACCTTCTGGGCACTCGGCGAGATCGTCAAGGCGCACGCCGGCATCCTGGAGTCCGACGGTTCCGAACGGACGGAGGAGAAGCTCCGCGCGGCAGTATCCCGAGTCATCGCCGAGCCCGGCGACGCGACCTGGGTCGAACTGCACCTCCGGCCACTGGTGGGCCTCGGGACCGTGGAGACGGGTGCGGGCGACCGCCGGAGCGAGGCGTTCGCCGCGTGGCGCCGCTTCCTCGAGGCGCTGGCGGAGGAGCGTTCGCTGGTGGTCGTGTTCGAGGACCTGCACTGGGCGGACGATGCGCTGCTCGATTTCATCGACTACCTCATCGACTGGGGCGACGGCGTTCCAATCCTCGTGCTCGCCACGACCCGTCCGGAGTTGCTCGCCCGCCGCACGGGGTGGGGCGGGGGGAGGGTCAATTCGGCGACGATCCTGCTGCCGCCCCTCTCCGACGCGGAGACGGCCACGATCGTCGAGGTCCTGCTCGGACGTCCCGTGGTCGTCGGGGAGGAACAGGGCGAGCTCCTCGAGCGGCTGGGCGGGAACCCGTTCTACGCGGAGGAGTTCACCCGCATGCTCACCGAACGCGGAGGCAACCTCGGGCTGCCCGAGTCGGTCCAGGGTCTGATCGCCGCCCGGCTGGACGCGCTCACCCGCCCGGAGAAGGAGCTCATCCAGGACGCCGCGGTCATGGGCAGGGAGTTCTGGGTCGGCGCGCTGGGTGGAGAGCGGCGAGTCGTCGAGGAACTGCTGCACGACCTCGTCCGCAAGGAGTTCCTGCGTGCCGAGCGGCGGAGCTCCGTGGCCGGTGAGACCGAATACGTCTTCCGACACTCGCTCATCCGGGAGGTCGCGTACGAGCAGATCCCGAGGTCGCAGCGGGCCGACAAGCACCGGGCGGCGGCGGAGTGGATCCAAGGGCTCGGCCGCCCGGAGGACCACGCGGAGATGCTCGCCCACCACTACCTGCGGGCGCTCGAGTACGCGGAGGCCGCCGGTCAGCCGACCGTCGAGCTGGCCAGGCGGGCCGCGGGAACGGTCCGCGAGGCAGGCGACCGGGCGCTGGCCCTCAACGCCTACCCGGCCGCCATCCAGTACTACGAGCGCGCCATCGCGATGGCCGCGGCCGACGGCGGGGACGCGCGTTCGCGCTGCGAATTGCTGCTGTCGCTCGGTGACGCCCGGGCGCGGGCGGGCGAGGAGGCGCCGGCGAAGGAGACGTTCCTCGCCGCAGCCGCGGTGGCGAGGAGCGCGGGCTCGGCCGAGCAGTTCGCCCGGGCCGCCCTGGGCTACGGGGGACGATTCATCTGGGCGCGAGCCTGGGGGGACGAGCACCTCGTGCCGTTGCTGGAAGAGGGCCTGCGCATGCTCCCGGAACGCGACGACCCGCTCCGCGTGCGCCTGCTCGCGCGGCTGGCGGCCGGACCCCTCCGCGATACGCTCCCCACCGGGCCGCGAGAGGCCATGAGCCAGGAGGCGCTCGAGATGGCCCGCCGCATCGGCGATCCCGCCACGCTCGCGTATGCCCTCGAGGGCAGGCACAACGCGAACCAGGGCCCGGAGGTCCTCGAACAGCGGCTCGCTCTCGCCGACGAGCTGATCGCGGTCGCCGGCGGGATCGACGACCGGGAGCGAGCCTTCGCGGGGCACGACTACCGGCTCCACGCACTGCTCGAGCTCGGAGACCTCGCCGACGCGAAGATGGAGGTCGGGGCGTTGAGCCGCCTGGCCGACGAGCTCCGGCAGCCGGCGCAGCAGTGGTTCGCGGCCGTCAACCGAGCCAAGCTCACACTCTTCGCCGGGAGGCTCGACGAGGCGGAGCGGGCGATCCGGGACGCCGTCGACCTGGGCCGCTCCGCGCAGAGTGCGAACGCGGAGATGGCGTTCGAGCTCCAGATGTACGCCCTTCGTCGCGAGGAGGGTCGCCTCGACGAGATGGTCGAGATCGTCGAGCGAGCCGCCGACCGTTCCCCCGCTTACCCGGTGTGGCGGTACGTCCTGGTCGACGTCCTGGTCCAGCTCGAGATGCAGGAGCGCGCCCGCGAGGCCTTCGAGGCGATCGCGGCAAACGACTTCGAGTTCCCGCTCGAGATGCAGTGGCTCTTCAGCCTCAACCTGGTTCCCGAGGCATGCCGCTTCCTCGGGGACGTGGGTCGGGCGACGACCGTGTACGAGCTCCTGCGACCGCTCCACGGGCGGAACGCGACGCTTCCACCGGAGCTCTGCGCCGGATCGGTCTCGCGGGGGCTCGGTGTGCTCGCCGCCACGATGTCGAGGTGGGACGACGCGGCTGCTCACTTCGAGGCCGCGCTGGAGATGAATGAGGCGATGGGTGCGCGTCCCTGGCTCGCGCACACACGGTTCGACTACGGATCGATGCTGCTCGCGCGGGATCGGCCCGGGGATCGTCGGCGGGCGGACGAATTGCTGGCAGCGGCCGCAGCGCTGGCCGCCCAGGTCGGGATGCGTTCTCTCTCCGAGCGGACCGTTCGTCTGCGCAGGAGCATTGGTCTGGGTTGATCTCCGCTGCTCCGAACCCGGGCACACTCCACCGATCTCGTGCAATCGTTCAACCGCCTCCCCCTCCAGGCCCGCCGTTCAGCGGGCGCGTGCGGGGGCCCCGCCGGGTGGCGGGACGACCTCTTGCCGGGTTCGGTCCCAGCGCCACGTGTGCTCGGGCGTGAGGTGGGTCCCGCCGACCCACCGGTCGATGCCCAGGAGGTCGACGCGGTCCGCCGCGGAGCGCAGCACGCGTTCCCCCTCGGCGGTCAACCGGAGCGGGAGCCACGAGAATGCGCTCCCGTCGCTGAGCGGCGGGGGCTTCGGCAGCGCGCCGCCGTCGTCCGTCTCGACGAGGCGCACGGCCCCACGGCCGAGTTCGGCGAGCACCCGGAAGAACCACGAGTCGCCCAGGAACGGCGCCGCCTCGAGCTGCTGCGCGGCGACGAACGCGGCCACGGGCGTGCCCGCACCGGCCTCGATCGCCTGCAGCGCACGCCGTTCGGTTCCCGACAGGCCGTCGGCCGCGTCCGGCAGCTCCTCGAGCAGCCGCAGGAGCGCCGGAGCGACCAGCGGCAGGTCCGCCGAGCCGTGCTGCGCCCACCGGGCCAGCGCGGTCGGCTCCGGCGCCCGAACGACCTCCCAGGCCTCGGTGGCCGCCGCCAGCGCCCCGGCGTTCGCGGCGCTTCGTTCCGGCCACAGCGTCTCGAGCTCCCCGGCCGTGAGCTCACCCAGGCCGCGGAACGAAGGCTTCCCCGGGAACGAGTCGACGACGATCAGCTCGGGGGCGAAGCCGGCCGAGTGCGCGAGCGCGAGGACGTCGAGGAGCTGGAGCTGGTCGTAGAGGTCGTGCTCGAACCACAGCACCACCTGCACACCGTCGCGCAGCGCATCGAGGAGCTGCCGGTCGCGCCGCTCGAGCGAGGACAGGATGGCGCGGCGGCTCCCCCAGCCGCACGCCGACAGGAACCCGGCGCGGACGCGCAGGAGCTCCGGACGCGCCACCGCCGGCACCGGCCCGTCGTGCAGCACGTCCTGCCACGGCAGCACCGCGCCACCCAGGCCCGTCTGCCGGAGCGTGTTGCCGGCGCTCTCCCCGTTCGTCACGTGCAGGAGCGACGGCCGGGTGCTCGGGTCGCGGCCCCGGCGGGCCAGGTAGGCGGCGCCGCACGTGCAGTGGTCGAGCGAGTCGCACGCACAGCCGACCACGCGCGCGAGCTCGTCCCGCATCCGCCGCAGGCCCGCGATGCGCGCGTCGATCTCGTCGATCTTCGCCGCCATCCGAACCCGGAGCGCCTCCGAGGGCGCGGCGGTCCGGCGCGACACGCCGAGGTACTCGGTGATCTCGGCGAGCGTGAACCCCATCGCCTGGGCCTCCTTGATCGCGCGCAGGAACCGCACCGTCTCCTCGTCGTAGCGCCGGTGCCCGCTCGGCTCCCGTGCCGGCGCCGGAAGGAGACCCCGTCGCTCGTAGTAGCGGAGCGTCTCGACGTGCACGCCCGCCCGAGCCGCGACCTCGCCGACCCTCACCCGACGACCATAACCCCGTACCTGGGTACGGGAATCAAGTCAGGGGATCGATGTCACCTCGTGGAGGCGCCACTCGCCGGGGACGCCCTTGAGCTGGTGTTCGCCCCGGTCGTCGAACTCGATGCCCGAGCCGACCACCAGGTCCTTCACCGTCCCGGAGAACAGCACGCGCCCGTCCCCGGCGAGGGCCATGACCCGGGCGGCGATGTTCACGGCGAGTCCCCCGATGTCGTCCCCCCGCGCCTCGATCTCGCCGGTGTGGAGCCCCGCCCGGATCTCGATCCCGAGTGGCCGGACCGCGGCGGCGATCCCGGAGGCGCAGTGGACGGCGCGCGCCGGCCCGTCGAACGTCGCCACGAACCCGTCGCCGGTGGTCGACACCTCCCGGCCGCGGAACCTTTCGAGCTGCGACCGCACGGCGGCATCGTGCGCCCGGAGCAGCTCGAGCCAGGCCTCGTCTCCGAGCCGGGCGGCGAGCCGCGTCGAGCCGACGATGTCGGTGAACAGCACCGTGGCGAGGATGCGGTCGCGCATCGGAGCGGGGCGCGCGCCGGTCAGGAACTCCTCGATCTCGTCGAGCAGCGGCTCGGCGTCGACGAACGGCGGGTACCAGTCCGAACCCGGTAGCTCGACGTAGCGGGCCCCCGGGATGTGCTGGGCCACGTACCGTCCCATCGGCGGCCGGTAGTGGCGGTTCCCGGCGCGGTGGAGCACGAGCGTCGGGGCCGCCACGCTCGGCAGCACCGAGCGGACGTCGAGCTCGAAGATCCAGCCGTACAGCCGGAGCGAGCTGAGGGGCGCCGCCGACAGGCGCATGTACCGGGCCGCCCACCGCCGGAGCGCGGGATCGTTCGCCGCGGACGGAGCGGAGAGCTCCAGCGTGGTGGGTGTTCCCCACGTCGTCTTCCACAGCTCGAGGAACCGAAGTGCGGCGTCCCGGGGGATGCCGATCGGGTAGTCGTCCGCCCGGAGCAGCCGGGCGAACGTGTTCACGAGCACCAGGGCGCGGGTCCGCTCGGGGTACGTGGCCGCGAACAGCATGGCCATCGGTCCGCCCTCGGCGTCGCCGACCAGGGCGGCCTGCTCCGAGCCGGCGGCGTCCATGACCACCCGGGCATCGTCCATCCACTGCTCCAGCGTCGGGAGCGCTCCGAGCGGCACCGGGTCGGAGATGCCGGCGCCCCGCTTGTCGAAGATGATCACCCGGGCGAACCGCCCCAGCCGGCGGAGGTACCGGGCCATCGCAGGGTGCTCCCAGAGGATCTCGATGTTGCTCGCCCAGTTCCCGATGAACAGCAGGTCGAACGTCCCCTGCCCGAAGACCTGGTACCCGACGAATCCCTCCTCGCTCTCGGCGAAGCGGGTCTCCGGGACGTCCGTCGTAGGACCGTCCGCTCCCATCGCGGCCTCAGGCGGCGCTGCCCGGGACGTCGCTGTTCAATCATTCGCGACCGCGAACAGCAGGAGCGGTTCGGGGATCCCCTTGAGCTGGTGTTCGCCCCGATCGAGGAGTCGGAGCCCCGACCCCGCCACCAGGTCTCGAACCGTTCTCGAGACGAGCACCTCCCCCTCGCGTGCCTCGCCCGCGATGCGCGCGCCGACGTGAACGGCGATTCCGCGGACCCGTCCATCCCGCCTGGAGAGCTCGCCGATGTGGACGCCACTTCGCGTCTCGATCCCGATCTCGCTCGAGCGGTCTCGCATCGCGACGCGCACCGGATCGCGCGGGCCGCACCCTCGAACGTCGCGAACAACCCGTCCCCGGCCCGCTCGACCAGGTCCCGCCGACCGTGCCAGCTCTCGGGCGGAGGGGCCTCGTAGCCGGCGATGGCTGGCCCACCGCGATCGCCGGCCGGGTGACCATCTCCGTCGAGCCGACGATGTCGGTGAACAGGACGGTGGCCAGCACGCTCTCGTACGCCTCCTCGGGCTCGTTCCCGGTGACGATCGCGGATCGGCGGACAGCTGGTCCAGCCATCCAGCCAGCGATGCCATCGGCGCCGGGCAGCTCGCGATCGACGGAGCCCGGGATGTGCTCGGCGAGGTAGCGCGCGTTCTCGACCTGCATGAACGATGCGGGCCGGTGCAGCACCAGCGTCGGTGACGAGATCAGCGAAAGCGCGGGCCGGCGTCGATCTCCGCGAGCACCTCGAAGTACGCCGGGACGTCCCGCGGGCTCGCGAACCGCATCGCCATCGTGCCCCACCATGCCCGGAAGGGTTCGTTCTCCGGACGCTCGGCGCGAGCCAGTCCAGCTCCACCGCGGATCCCCACCGATCGCGATGCCCTGGACGTCGGCCTTCCACTCCTCCCGCGTCTGGCCCCACGGGTAGTCCGGTGCGCGAAACGTGGTCGCGAAGGAGTTGAACAGCACGAGGCCGGCCGTCCGGTCCGGTCGCATCGCGGCGAGGAGCATCGCAGGCAGCCCACTCCAGGCCCATCCGAGGAGCACGGCGCGATCCGACTCGACGGCGTCCAGGACGGCCACCGCGTCGGCGATCTCGTCTTCGATGGGGTGTGCCCGGGCGAATCGATCGGAGAGTCCGGTCCCTCGCGGGTCCCACAGGATCAGCCGGGCGAACGAGGACAGGTCCTCCACCGCGCGGGCGAGCTGCGGCTGCTCCTGCCAGGCATCGAGCGGCGGGGCGAACAGATACCCCGGGATCGACATGACGTCGGTCGTCCCGGATCCCACCACCTGGTACGCCCGGTGGGTGTCCCCGTTCCGCGCGTACAGGACCCGCGGCGTCATCGCGGGTCGAAGGATAGACGCGCGAGCAGGGGCGAGTTCCGCCTTGACGCGCGCGGGGGAAAGCGACACTGTCCCGACGTGCGAGCCAGGCGGTCGATGTTGCCACCGTCCGGCCCCTCGAACGACCGGAGGCGGTGGCGGTCGCGGAGCGTGAGTACGGCCGGTACGTGGACCAGCTTCGGGAGCTCTCCGACGCCGACTGGCTCGCCGAGACGGAGTGCCCCCCCTGGAACGTGGAACAGATGGCGGCCCACGTCCTCGGTCAAACGGAGTTCATCGCCTCGATCCGCGAGTTCGCCCACCAGCGGATGGCGACGAGAGGTGCGACGGGCGACCGACAGGACGCCGTGAACGACCTCCAGATCCGGGACCGCGCCGCGCTCACGCCACGGCAGATCGTGGAACGGCTCACGGCCGCCGCTCCGGCCTCGATCCGGGCCAGACGCAGGCGTCCCCGGTTCGTCCGGCGGATCGGTTCACCTTCTCGTTCCACGTGTCGCCGCCGAAGTTGCTTCGGCTCCTGTTCGACGTCATCTTCACGCGGACCCTGGATGCACCGGGTCGCCCTGCCGGGCCCTGGCGCGACCCGTCTGGTCGGCCGACGACGGCGGTTCGTGCAGGACATCGTGCGCAACTCGACCGGCGCCCCGGACACCGTTCGAGCTCGACCTGTCCGGGCCCGCGGGCGGCAGCTACCGGCGTGGGACGGGCGGCGAGCGTATCGAGCTGGACGCGCTGCATTTCTGCACGTTGCTGTCGGGGCGGTCGGGGGTGGATCGGGGCTGCTCTCGACCCTCACGCCGTTCTGAACGACGGCGACCACGGCCCCGACACGTGCAGGTCTCCTCGGGGGTACGAACGTCGAGCATCGAGCTATCAACTCCTGCTAGCATCTTGTTATGGCTTCGGGTCGCACCACCTTCACCCTGGATGACGAGCTGGCCGAGAGGGCCCGCGAGCTCGGGATCAACATCTCCGCCGCCGCGCGCGAGGGTGTCGCCGCCGCGGTCCGGGCGGCCATGGCGCGGTCCGACCGGGAGGCGTACCTCCGACACCCCGAGCGACCCGACCCGTTCTGGACCGAAGCTGAAGCGTGGAGCGACGAGTGACCCGAGGCGAGGTCTGGTTGGCACGGGTCGGTCGAATGAGGCGACCGGTCCTGGTGCTGACTCGGCCGGAGGTGCTCGACGTGCGTGAGCTCGTCACGGTCGCCGGATCACGACGTCGATCCGGGGCATCGGAGCCGAGGTTCGCGTGGATCACGAGGACTCGAGCTCGACGGGCCGTCGGTCGTCAATTGCGACGGTCTGCACACCGTCCCGCAAGCGACGCTCACGACCTACGTCGGACGGGCGAGCGACTCGGCCATGAGGAGCGTCTGCTCGGCGGTCGCATACGCGCTCGGCTGCTGAGCGTCCAGTCCTCGGATTCAGCGGATCGCGGCCGGGACGTCCCGACCGCCGCCCGATCAGCGGGAATGTCTCCATCTCCCCCTTGCCCTTGACCGTTGTCACGCCGCGCAGGTCACAGACGAACGCCCCGGCGATCAGCGCGTGGGTCGCGCACTGATCTGGATCGCCCCCGGGACCCCGCTCGACTCCATGCGGCTCGCGGCGTTGACCGTGTCGCCCCACAGGTCGTAGGCGAACCGGTGGGTCCCGATCACGCCGGCCGTGACCGGGCCGGAGTTGATGCCGATCCGGAACGTCAACCGCCGCCCGCGCATGTCGTTGGCGCCGAAGTGGTCGCGGATCCGCAGCGCCAGCTCGGCTGCCGCCACGGCGTGATCGGGCCGCGGCCTTGGCACCCCCGCCGCGGCCATGTACTCGTCGCCGACCGTCTTGATCTTCTCGAGCCCGAGCTCGGCCACGAACCCGTCGACGATCCGGAACACCTCGTCGAGGAGCTCGACCACCGCGGCCGGCGCCATCGAAGCGGACAACGGCGTGAACCCCGCGAGGTCGGCGAACAGCACCGACGCCTCGGAAAAGTCGTCCGCGATCGTCCCGCTGGAGCCTTCAGCCGCTCGGCGATCTCGTCGGGCAGGGTGTTTCGCAGGAGATCGTCCGACTGCTCCTGGAACCGGTCCCGCTGCCGGACGAAGTAGGCCACGACCGCCAGGGCGACCACACCGGTCACCACGATGGTGAACGCCGCGAGCGGCGTGGGATCCGCCCGCTCGTAGATCGGGTCGACGAAGTGGGGAACCGCCACGGCGAACCCCACGGACCCCACGAACGCGACGAACCACAACAGCGCCGCCCGGAGGCTCATCGCCACCATCGCCCCCAGGGCGACGATCAACCCGTAGATCACCGAGAGACCGGACGGCCACAGCCCCCCGAACATCGCCGCCTCTGACAGCTGCACCCCGAACACGAGCACGAACAGCAGGTTCACGAACAGGACGAACCGGTGCGGGCGGAGCTTGATCCTGAGCAGGATCACCGGTGCCGCGGCGATCACCGCGAACGTGATGACGGCGTCCCACGTGTAGTCCCGGTTGAGGCTGTCGAACCCCGCCGGAATCGCGAGCACCGGCCCCTGGCCACGATCATGACCCGCCGGCCGCTCCAGCGGCCCACCGACTCGCCCGGGTACGAGCCGATCGACAGGACCGGCTCGAGGAACCGTCTCCACCCACGGGTCGGTCCGGCCATGCGCGCGAGTCTATCGAGCGGCCCGACGCCGGGCCACCATCAGTCGTTCGACAGCGCGACGGCCTCGAGCGAGATGAAGTCGTAGCGGATCCCGCCGGCGATGGCCTCCTGGTTGCAGTCGATGCCGAACGACACCGTGTCGGGGCCGATCACCGGCGTCACGGTCATCAGGGGAACCTGCTGCAGGGTGTTCTGGTTCGTGTAGATCTCGACCGAGGAGCCGGTGATCGGCCCGGAGAAGTTCGTCCCCAGGTCGCAGGAGCCGTAGCCCTGGGTCTGGTTGTTGTCGGCGATCGCCCGGACACGACCGATCAGGAGCACGCGCGAGGGCGCGGGGAGCGTCATAGAAACCGTCGCGCAGGTGACGAGGGTCGCGTCGTCGGGATTGCATCCGTTCAGTGACGTCGATCGCCCGATCCCGCCCACCATGGCCGAGATCGCATCCGGGACAGGGCCGAGCGTCGACTCCTTGATGTCCGCGCCGGTCAGCGAGTCGTTCTTCACGTCGATCCCCTTGAGCGCGAACGGCGTCGAGTCGTCGGCGACGTCGATGCTCCGCACCTGCCCGTCGCCGATGTCCGCCGAGTGCACCGCGCCGTTCACGATGTCGTCGGTGAACACCGTGTTCTTCCCGTCGAGCGCGTAGGCGGTCCCCCCCGAAAGGACCAGCACCAGACAGATCCAGGCGAACCGCTCCAGCCGCCTCGCGATCCCGAGCCTCATGCGCGCCTCCTTCCTCCCTGGGCCGCCGGATTGGAACACATCGGGTGCGCCCGGGTCAGGCGCGGCGGCGGGCCTCGACCAGTCGCATGGAGCCGAGACCCCTTCAGCTCCACAGGGCCCACGTCCGCGAACTCCACCAGGGGATCCGTCGTCACCCGAACGACGTCCTCGCTCGTGAGGACCTGTCCCGCGGTCGCGTGGGCTGCGATACGCGCCGCCACGTTCACCGTCCGGCCGTAGTAGTCCCCGTCCTGGAAGATCAGCGGCCCCGCGGCGATCCCGACATGCGGGAGGGGGAGCCCGGCGGCCGGGATGTCGTCGCGCATCTCCAGGGCGAATCGCACGGCGGACGCAGGGTCGGCGAAGTGCACCATCACGCCGTCGCCCAGCCACTTGACGGGCTGGCCGCCTCTTCCGTGCGAGCCGGTCTGCACCAGCTTCCCCAGCGTGGCGGCCATCTGGGCCGCGGCCTCGTCCCCCCGCTCCTCGGTGAGCCGGGTGAAGCCGCTCAGGTCGAGAAAGCACATCGCCGGGGCGCGGCCGTCGCTCCGGTACAGGTCGGCTTGCTCGAGGGTGGCCTCGACCGCCTCCACGATGTTCGACATCCAGGTGTGCTCCGACTGCGCGTGGTAAACGGCGAGCAGCGCGGGGTCGAGGAGCGGAACCATCACCTCCGAGATCTCGCTTGCCGACCGGACCGTGTCCGACCAGGTGAGCCCCCGGGCGAGGAGCGGATCCTGGACCTGCGTGCGGTAGAACGAGCTGTCGGCATCGGCGATCCGGCGAAGGCTGTCGCCCCAGGTCCGGACGTGTCGCTCGAGCGCAGCGGAATCCACCCCCATGCCGATCAGCGCCCCGAGGAGCGGGAGTGCCTCGAGCTCGTCCTCCCGCACCGGGTCGTCGGCCTGGGGCCGGGCATAGCCCATCGACTCGCGGAGGGAGCGCAGGAGCTCCAGGTCGAGGCCGGTCTCGGAGCTCAGCTCCCGGTACGTCGTCGAGGTGAGTCCGCCGAACCGGCCCCAATAGGGGACGTCGAAGAACGAGAAGGAAAACGCTCCACTCGCGACGGCCGACCCGACGGATTCCAGGGGCACTCCGCCATCCGCCAGGCCGCGGAACAGACGAACCCTCCGGACGTCTCCTTTGGACAAGCCGTCGCCCGTGGAGAGGAGCCCGAGTCCAATGAGCCGGTCGAGGAACTCGACCGGGACGCCCGACCGCTCGGCGAGCTCCTCCTTGGAGAACTCCTCCACGACCCCGCATCCTAGTGGCCCCTTGTGCCGAAGCCGGGTCCCGCAGCCGCCGACGCTTCGGCCAAGGGCCGGGCGGGGATGCGACGGGTCGGACATTCGGCACATGGCGCCGAACGCGCCATACTCGCCCGCGGTGTCGGTTCCTGCCCCTGATCGCGGCCGAGACCGGTCCGCCGTGGCCGACGTCGTGGCGGACCGGTTTCCCGGCTACCTCGAACGAATCCGGGAGCTCTGCCGCACGCCCTCCGTCAGCGCGACGGGGGAGGGCGTCCGGCAGACCGCGGATGCGGTGCTCGGGCTGATCGAGGACGCCGGGGGCCGGACCGAGCTGGTCGAGACGCCCGGGCACCCCGTGGTCCTGGGCGAGATCCCCGGGCCGCCCGGCGCGCCCACGCTCCTGCGGTACGGCATGTACGACGTGCAGCCGGCCGAGGAGGACACGTGGTCGTCGCCGCCGTTCGCCATGGAGATCCGGGAGCTCGACGGCGCCGGGCCGGCCGTCGTCGGGCGGGGCATCGCGAACTCCAAAGGCTCGCTGTCGTCGTTCTTCTGCGCGCTCGACGCGCTGCGGGCCACGGGCGGGGTGCCCGTGGGGATCAAGTTCGTCGTCGAGGGCGAGGAGGAGCTGGGGAGCCCGAACCTGCCGGCCGTCGTCACCGCGCGGCGCGATGATCTGCGCGCGGACGCCGGCGTCGACTTCGACCTGTGCGGAGATCCCGAGGGCGGACGGGCCGACCTGATCCTCGGGTGCAAGGGCCTGCTGGGCCTGGAGGTGTCCGCGCGGTCCGGCGCGTGGGGCGGGCCGGACAAGCCGCTGCACTCCAGCGAGGCGGCGTGGATCGCCTCGCCCGCCTGGGCGCTGGTCCACGCGCTGGGGGCGCTGGTCGGGCCGGGCGAGGAGCTGCTGGTCCCCGAGCTCACCGACGGCCTGCCCGGCCCGAACGACGACGACCGCGCCCTGATCGCCGAGCTGGCCGAGACCTGGGACCCCGAGGAACACCTGCGGGAGAGCGGTGCGGCGCGGTTCAAGTTCACCGCGGACAAGGAACGGATGCTCGAGGCGCTGCTGTTCCGCCCGACCATGAACGTGTCCGGCATCGCGTCGGGGTACACGGGCCCGGCCAGCAAGACGATCATCCCGGATACGGCCCGGGCCAACCTGGACGTGCGGCTCGTGCCGGGCCTGGACGCGGACGACGTCGTGGCGGCCATCCGCCGGCGCCTCGAGTCGCAGGACCTCGCCCACGTCGACGTGCGCGTGACCGACGAGTATCCCTGGGCCAAGGCGCCGCCGGTCTCGCCGGTCGCGGACGCGTTCCGGCGGTCGTACGGGGCGCTCGGCGCGCGCCCGGTGCCGTACCCGCTCGCGCCATGGTGCGCGCCGTTCTACGTGTTCGACCGGATCATGGGCCTGCCGTGGGCCTCGGGCGGGCTGGGGTACTCGGGCGGGGCGCACGGGCCGGACGAGTTCGCCTCGGTCGACGGGCTGCGGCAGCACATCGTGGGGGTGGCGGAGTTCCTGCTGGCCTACGCGGAGGGCGAGCGATGACCGAGGTCGTCGGAGGGTTGCCGGTCGTGCGGGTCCGCGGGGGCGCCCGGGAGCGGGGCCGGGCCGTCGGCGAGGCGCTGGCCGGCCGGATCCATCTGAGCCTCGCCGGGACCGCCGCGTGGCTGGGCGCCCGCGGCCGGACGGTCGACGAGCTCCCCGCCCTGCTCGGCCCGTATCTGGAGGCGGCGAGGGCATCCCATCCCGGGCTGGTCGCCGAGATCGAGGGCATGGCCGAAGGCGCCCGCGCGCCGTGGTGGGAGGCCTTCGCCGCGAACGCGTTCGAGGAGCTCGAGCGGCTGGTCGAACCGGCCCGTGCGGCGGCGCCCAGCCGGTGCAGCGCGTTCGCCGTGCACCGGGACGACCGGACGTGGCTCGGACACGACGAACAGTGGCTCGCGGCCGACACCGCCACCAGCGCCGTCGTGGTCGCGGTGCCCGACGACGGGCCCGCGTTCGCGTCGCCGACGGTGGCGAGCTGCCTGCCGGCCGTGGGCATCAACGAAGCGGGCGTCGCCCAGTCGATCATGTCGCTCACGGCGAGCGACGACGGGCTCGGCACACCCCGCGTGGTGGTGTCCCGGTCGGGTCTCCAGGCGAGCGATCCCGACGACGCCGTCGCGCTGGCCACGCCGCCGGGGCGGGCCGGCGGCTACGCGCACATGTTCGCCTTCGCGAACGGCGAGCACATGACCGTGGAGACGAGCGCCACCGGCCACGCGGTCGTCCGCGGCGACTGCCACACCAACCACTACCTGGACGAACACCTGGCCGCGCGGTCGCGGGCCGGCAAGGCCAGCCGCGGACGGTTCGCGGCCCTGGAGGAGGAGGTGGCCCGGCGGCGGTTCGAAGGCCCGGAGGACGTCCGGGAAGCCCTGGCGATCCACCGCGGCGACCCTGAGCACGTCTGCCGCCACCCGGTCGAACGCGACGGCGACGAGCCGGAGGCGGTGATCTTCGCCATGGCGTGCGACCCTGCCCACCGACGCCTGTGGGTGCGGAGCGGCACGCCGTGCACGGCGCCGTTCGAGGAGGTCGACCTGACGAAGGAGTTCGGGGCGTGAGGACTGCGCCGCTCGAGTACGGGCGCCTCACCTGGCCCGAGGTGGCCGAGGTGGCGGGCGAGGACCGGGTGTGCCTGATCCCGGTGGCCACGCTCGAGGACCACGGCCACCACCTGCCGATCGACGCCGACCTCCGCATCGTCGAGGAGATCTGTCGCCGGGCCGCCGCCGAGGCTCCGGACGAGACCGTGCTGCTGCCGGCCGTCCCCCACGGCTACTCGCCGCACCACATGGACTTTCCGGGCCCGATCACGATCGGCTGGGACACGTTCACCCGATACCTCGTCGACGTCGGCACGTCGCTGGCCAGGCACGGGTTCCGGCGCATCCTGTACCTGAACGGCCACGGCTCCAATCAGAACCCCACCGAGATGGCGGCCCGCCTGGTCGCGGTGGAGCACCCGGAGGTGATCTCGGCGGCGGCGTTCTACCTGACCAGCCCGGAGGGCCTCGCGGCGATCGAGGACCTCCGGGAGTCCGAACCCGGCGGCATGGCCCACGCCTGCGAGCTCGAGACGTCCATCTACCTGGCCATCGACCCCGAAGCCGTCGACATGGCGAAGGCCGTCGACGAGCAGTCCTACCCGGCCACCGACCACGCGTGGTTCGACTGGTCGGACGGCTCGCTGAAGATCATGCCGTGGTGGTCGTCGTTCTCCCGGACCGGCGTCCAGGGCAGCCCGACCCTCGCCACCGCGGAGAAGGGACACCGGCTGCTCGACGCGGCCGTGGCCGAGTGCGTCGCGTACGTCCGCGAGCTCCGGGAGATGCCGCTTCCCGGACGACGCACGCCGGAGCCGCCGAGATGATGACGGCAGACCGAGCCCCGTCCCGGCCCGCGCGACCGCACCCACGGCCCGGGCCCGCCCTGGCACCGACGCGCTGAAGGGAGTGGCTGTGAAGGGTCTGCTGGAACGCTTGGCCGAGGGGCCCGTCCTCGGCGACGGTGGATACCTCCTCGAGCTGGAACGCCGTGGATACGTGCGGGCCGGCCCCTTCACCCCGGAGGTCAGCATCACGAACCCCGATGCGCTGGCGCAGCTGCACCGGGAGTTCATGCGGGCCGGCGCCGAGGTGCTGCAGGCCCTGACGTTCTACGCCAGCGAGGACAAGCTGGCGACGGTCGGGCTGGCCGGCAAGGTGGACGACATCAACCGGGCGGCCGTGACGGTGGCGAGGGAGGTCGCCGCCGAGGGCGACGCGCTCGTGGCGGGAAACCTCAGCCTGACCTGGGCCTACGAGCCCTCGGATGCGAAGTCCGCGGACCACGTGCGGTCGCTGTTCGACCGCCAGCTCGAGGTCCAGATGGCCGCCGGCATCGATCTCGTCGTGGCCGAGACGTTCACGTGGCTGGGGGAGGCGCTGATCGCCGTGGAGCGGGCGTTGCCGACGGGGCTCCCGGTCGTGGTCACGATGTCCTTCGAGCGGGATGCCACATCGTACGAGGGCGATCCTCCGGAAGAGTGCGCGAGGAAGCTCGCGGACGCGGGCGCGCACGTCGTGGGGATCAACTGCCTGCGGGGCCCGGAGCAGACGCTGCCACTGATGGAGGAGGTGCGCCGCGCCGTGCCCGGGTTCGTCGCCTGCCAGCCGGTGGGGTACCGAACCGGTCCGGAGACGCCGGACTTCACGTCGCTCCCCGAGTTCCCCTTCGCGCTCGACCCGCTGCAGCTGCCGAGGCAGGCCATGGCGGCGTTCGCGGTCAAGGCCAGTGCGCATGGGGGTGAACTACATCGGTTCCTGCTGCGGGTCGGTCGCGTCGCACGTGAAGGCCATGGCACAGGCGCTCGGCAAGCTGCCGGTCGAGGAGGGGGAGTGGCGGATCGACTACGACCGCCCGATGTCGGCCTTCGAGTACTACCGGCACACGGCCGAGTCGGCGTGAGGTGACGGCCGCGCCGTCGCGGACGGAGTTCACGTACGCCGTGCTCGGGCTCGGCGCGATCGGGAGCGCCGCGGCGTACTGGCTGTCCCGGCGGGCGCCCGGCGAGGTCGTCGCGCTCGAGCAGTTCGACCTCGGGCACACCACCGGCGCCTCGGAGGACCATTCGCGGATCATCCGTCGCTCGTACCACACGCCGTGGTACGTCGAGATGACGGCCCACGCCTACCGCGCGTGGGAGGAGGTCGAGCGCGAGTCGGGCGAGCGGCTCGTCGTCCGGACCGGGGGCCTGGACCTGTGGCCGGAGCACGCCGCCATCCCCATGAGCGACTACACGGAGAGCATGAGCGCGTGCGGTGTTCCGTTCGAGGAGCTCGACGCGGGAACGGTCATGGCGAGGTGGTCGCAGTGGAGGCTGACCGACGACGTCCGGGCCGTCTTCCAGCCGGACGCCGGCCTGTGCGCCGCATCGCGCTGCAACGCCGCGCACCGGCGCCTGGCCGCCCTGCATGGGGCCGACCTCCGTGAACGGTCGCCCGTCACCGCGATCGAGGCGCGGGGCGGGGAGATCGAGCTCGAGACCCCGTCGGGTCGGATCACGTGCCGGACGCTCGTCGTCGCCGCGGATTCCTGGACCAACGACGTCCGGCGCATGCTGGGGGTTCGTCCGCTGCCGCTCACGATCACGAAGGAGCAGGTGGTCTACTTCGGAACTCCCGACCCGGAACGGTTCTCGCCGGAGCGGTTCCCCATCTGGATCTGGATGGACGACCCGAGCTTCTACGGCTTCCCTGCGTTCGGCGAGCCCGGGCCCAAGACGGCCCAGGACGTCGGCGGCGAACCGACGACACGTGCCGGGCTGGACGCCGAGCCGGACGCGGCGGCCCTGGGTCGGGTGCGGGCCTTCATGGAGGACCACCTCCCGGAGGCGGCCGGCCCGATCCTCTCGCTGCGGACGTGCACGTACACGATGCCGCCGGATCGCGACTTCGTCATCGATCGGTTGCCCGAACGCCAGAACGTCATCCTCCTGCTCGGCGCGGCGCACGGATTCAAGTTCGCGTCGCTGTTCGGCCGCATCGCTGCGGAGCTCGCGACCGAGGGCCGGTCGGAACACGACCTGCGCCACTTCCGGGTGGACCGGGAGGTCCTCACGATGGAGGAGCCGCCGAGGAGCTTCCTGATCTGAACAAAGCCGTCACTGGTGGTCGCGCAAGATCCGCTCGTGCCACTCACGGTCCCGCACGATGTGCCCGTTCTCGAAGAGCTCCCGCCGGTAGCGGTAGTCGAAGTGCGTGGCGTCGCTCGACAGGTCGAGCCTGCCTCGCCAGACGAGCGTTCGTCCCTCGAGCTCGACGACGGTCTCCGCCTCACCCTCCATCGACGCGAGCTCGGGATGGTCGTCGTGCACACGGGCGCGCATGGCCTCCTTCACCACCTGGGTGCTCCAGGGAAGGACCGTCCGGTATTCGCCCCGCCACTCGGCGACCCTGGTGCCGTCCTCCTCCGTGTGGACGGACCAGGGTTGCGGGAAGCCGTCGCCGCTCCCCTCGACCCCGGGCGGGTGCCGGCGCGGCTCGGGGAGCTCGAACGTCCGGGGCGGAGCCGAGGACGGTCCCTCGAGGACGGGGAGCACCAGCCGCGAGGACTCCGGCCCGCCGGCCCGGAGTCGCGTGGTCACCCGGGACGGCGTCGGCCACATCATGGGCCACAGCGAGTTCGAGACGGCGAGCCGGATGCGGTGGCCGGCCGGGAACCGCCATCCCGCGAACCGCATGTCCACCGTGAGCTCGAACCACCGACCCGGCTCCAGCGGTCGGGGCTCGGCCGGCGAGTCGCGGTGCGCCCCGTTCAGCCCGCCGCCCGAGACCAGCGTCGACGTCCCCTCGGGCGCGACGTCGCACAGGCGGCAGAACCAGTGGGCGAGGGGAGCGTCCGACGAGGCCATCAGCTCCGCCCGGGGCATCCCCACCACCACCAGGTCCTCCGGGAGCGCGGCCGTCTCGTAGACCAAGGAGGCCTGGTCGAGGGGCGTCTGGTCCGGCGTGAGCTCGCCCCACCAGGGCCCGGCCTCGACGCCCGCAGAGGGCAGGCTCACCAGCGAGTGCTCGGCCGCTTCCTCCGAGCCGCCGCCCAGCCCGCCGTCCGGACCGAGACGAAGCTCCCGCTCCCGCAATCCGGAGGGCGGCCATCCGTCGAGCCATCGCCATTCGCCCGGGATCTCCGCGAGTGACGGATCCGGCGGATGCCAATCGCTCACGTACACGGCGAGCGGAGGCTCGTTCTCGACACCGTTTTCCTCGCCCTTCAGCCACCGGTCCCACCACCGCACCGCCTCGGCTCGCCACTCGATCGAGGGCCCGGGTGTGGCGTCGTGCGGGAACGAGTGGTTCCACGGGCCCACGATCCCCCGCGCCGGTGCGCGGGGGTGCTCCACCATCCGCGGGACGCTGTCGCGGTACCCGTCGAACCACCCCCCGATGTGCATCGCCGGGACGTCGAGGCCATGGTGCCGCGGCCGGAGGGAGGCCCGGCGCCAGTACGGTCCGTCGCGCTGCTGCCGCATCCACACGAGCCCCCACGGCTCGCGGTCGAAGCGGGCCGCGAGGGTCTCCTCGTCCACCGGGAACGCCGGTGGCGGTGACAGCGCGTTCAGCAGGTCGATCATGATCAGGTACTCGTCGACGTGCAGGATCCCGTCGATGTAGTGGATGTCGTCGTGGAACAGCTCCTCCGTGGCCATGAGCGCGACGATGGCCCTGAGCTCCGGGGGCTTGCGCGTGGCCATCTGGATGGCGTTGAACCCACCCCAGGAGATCCCCCACATCCCGACGTTGCCGTTCGACCACGGCTGTCCGGCCAACCAGGCGATCACCTCCATCCCGTCGAGCTGCTCCTGTTCCGTGTACTCGCCGTCGGGAACGACTCCGTCGCTCGCCCCGGTGCCCCGGATGTCGACGCGCGCACCCACGTAGCCATGGGGCACGACGTAGGAGTAGAGGTCGTAGTCCCGGTCGAACATCTCGTCGTCCTTGCGGTACGGGAGGTATTCGAGGACGGCCGGGAATCCCTGTGCTCCTGGATCGTCGTCGGGCATGTAGAGCGTCGCCGCCAGGTGGATTCCGTCGGACATCGGGATCCGGCGCTCGACGATCCGCATCGCGATTGGTCACTACCCGTCCGCGGGCTCGTCCTCGAGCTCGGGATGCCCGAGGGTGCGGACCGCCACGTGACATGCGGCGACGTGGCCGGGGCTGAGCTCCGCGAGCGGCGGGATCTCCTGCCGGCAGCGGGATTCCTCTCCCAGCTCCGCCGCCCGGCCCGACGCGACGACCGGGCAGCGTGGATGGAATCGGCACCCCCGCGGGATGCTGACGGGATCGGGCGTCTCCCCTTGCAGGACCCTGGGCTTCGAGCGATCGCGCGGATCGCGCTTCGGGACGACCGACAGGAGCGCCCGCGTGTAGGGGTGCTTCGGGTTGCGGACGACCTGCTTCGCCGCGCCGAGCTCCACGATCTTGCCGAGGTACATGACCGCGATGCGATCGGCGAAGTGCGCCGCCGTCGAGAGGTCGTGGGTGATCATGAGGACGCCCATCTTGCCCGTGCGTCGGAGCCCGTCGAGGAGGGTCAGGACCCCCGCCCGGACGGAGACGTCGAGCATCGACACCGGCTCGTCCGCCACCAGCAGCTCGGGGTCCAGGACGAGGCTCGCCGCGATCGCGACCCGCTGGCGCTGGCCTCCGGACAGCTCGTGCGGGAACCTGTCCATGAACAGTCGGGGGGGCGTGAGCCCCGCTCGTTCCAGCGCGGCGACGATCCGTTCCTCACGCTCGGCCCGGTTCCCCACGCGATGGATGAGCAGCGGTTCCTCGACCGCCTGCCGCACCCGGAACCTGGGGTCGAGTGACTCGTATGGATCCTGGTAGATCATCTGCATGGAGCGGCGCAGGGGTCGCAGGTGGCGCTGCGAGAGGCTCGTGATGTCGGCGCCGTTCAGGTGGATCGACCCCGAGGTCGGCTCGACGAGCCGCAGGATGGTCTGCGCCGTCGAGGTCTTGCCGCATCCGGACTCTCCCACGAGCGCGACCATCTCCCCCTTGCGGAGGCTGAAGGAGACCCCGTCGACGGCCCGCACGACCCGCCGTGGTTGGCGCGAGACCGTCCCGACGAGCCCGCGACGGACCGGATACTGCGTGTGGAGGTCGGTCACCTCCAGAAGCGGTGGGCCGGAGGGCGGCGACGGGGCCTCGCCGGTGGCGGTCGCCGCCCTCGACCCGGCGCTCGGGTCGCGATCGTCGTTCGGGATTCCCTCGGTCCGGCTCATCCGATCCGGCTCCCGCTCCACGACACCTCGTCGTTGAGGTGGCACGCCGCTTCGTGGCCGATGGCGACGTCCCGCAACTCGGGACGCTCCTGCCGGCAGCGGTCGAACGCCTTGTCGCACCTGGGATGGAAGGGACACCCGGTGATGTCCTGATCGAGCCTCGGCGGCGCGCCCGGAATGGAGAGGACCGGTTCGTCGCCGTACAGGTCCGGCGTCGCGGCGAAGAGGAGCCTCGTGTAGGGATGCCTCGGCGAATGGAACAGCTCATCCATCGGTCCCGCTTCGACGATCTCCCCGGCATACATGACGGCGGCGCGTTCGCAGATCTCCGCCACGACCGGAAGGTCGTGGGTCACCAGCACGAGGGCCAGCCCCAGCTCCTCGGAGAGCCCCGTGAGGAGCTCCAGGATCTGCGCCTGGACCATCACGTCGAGCGCCGTCGTCGGCTCGTCCGCCAGGAGGATCCTCGGCGAGCAGGCCAGGGCCATGGCGATGGCGGCGCGCTGGCGCATCCCGCCGGAGAACTCGTGGGGGTACCGGGCCCCCGCACCGGCGGGGATCCCCACCAGCTCCAGCAGCTCTCCTGCCCGCTTGCTCGCGGCGGCTCCTTCCGCCTGATGGTGCAGCTCCATCGGCTCGACGATCTGATGCTCGACGCTCTTCACGGGATTGAGCGCGTTCATCGCCCCCTGGAACACCATGGCGATGTCGTTCCAGCGGTGCGGACGGAGACTCTCCTCTCCCCCTGCGAGGATGTTGACGCCGTCCAGGAGGACCTCGCCGCCGACTGAGGCCGAGGAGGGGAGGAGCCCCATGAGGGCGAGGATCGTCGTGGTCTTGCCGCAGCCCGATTCCCCGACAAGGCCCATGCGCTCACCCGAGTCGAGGTCGAACGCCACGTCCTGCACTGCTCGCAGCTCCCGGCCGTCGGGAAGGTCGAACCACACGTGGAGGTCACGGACGCTGAGCAGGGTCACTCGGCGTCCTCCCCCCGGCGGGAGATCGGCCGGAGCCGGAAGGACCTCGGCGACAGGTGCGCGACCTTCAGGCGGGGGTTCAGGGCGTCCTCGATGGACTGACCGAGCCAGTAGCACCCCATGATCACGAAGGCGACGCACAGCCCGGCCGGGATGATGGCCCACCACGCCCCGGCCGAGATGGCCGATCGGAGGAACGCGAACTCGATGATGCTCCCCCAGGTGACGGCGCTCGGGTCCCCGAGACCCAGGAAGGAGAGCGCGGTCTCGTCGAAGATCGCGATCGCCACCGTCAGGACCGTGTTGGCGATCAGCAGCGGCGCGATCTGGGGGAGGACGTGGCGGAAGACGATCCGCGTGTTGCCCGCTCCGAGCGACCGTGTCCGCTTGACGTAGACGCGTTCACGGACGCTCTTCACCTGCGACCGGACGATGCGCGCCGTGGTCGTCCACAGCAGCAGCGCGATCACGAAGATGAGGTGCGAGAGACTGGCTCCCCACACCGCTGCCACGATGATCGCCAACGGAAGGTCCGGGATCACGAGGAAGTAGTCCGTGATCCGCATCAGGAGGCCGTCGAGCCATCCCCCCCGATACCCGGCCAGGATGCCGATGCCGCCTCCGATGATCATCGCGACGAACGTCGCGGCGAATCCGACCACGAGCGAGGTCCGACCGCCCACGATGAGGAGCGACAGCATGTCGATCCCGCCGTCGTCGCACCCGAGGAGATGTCGCGACGACGGGGGGCAGTACACCGCGCCGGTCTGCTCGTGCACGCTGTACGGCGCGAGCCACGGGGCGAGCAGCGCGACCACGATGAAGAACAGGAGGATGCCCAGGCCCACCTTCGCCTGGGTGCTCTCGCGCAGGACCTGGAAGAACCACCCGCCCCGCCGCCTCCGGGGCGGCGGCCCCTCGAGCCCGGTCCCATCCGCCACGCTGTCCGCTCGGACGCCCATGCGCTACTCCGTGATCCTCGGGTCGAGCTTGAAGTACAGGAGGTCCGCCACGAAGTTCGCCGCCACCACCGACACCGTGAGGACCAGGAACGCCCCCTGGAGCATCGGGTAGTCGCGCTGCGTGACGGCCTGGTACACGGCGCTTCCGATTCCCGGCCACGAGAACACGGTCTCGATGAGGATCGCGCCGGCCACGATGTACCCCAACGACAAGGCGATCAACGTGGTGGTGGGAAGCATGGCATTGCGGAACGCGTGCCGGACCACGATCTTCCGCTGCGGGAGGCCTTTCGCCCGGGCCGTCAGGACGTAGTCCTCCCCGAGCGTCTCCAGCATCGACGACCGCACCACCAGCGTGTACTGACCATAGAGCGTGAGCGCGAGGGTCAGGGCCGGGAGCACCATGTGGAGGAGGACGTCCTTGAAGTGCTGCCAGGGCGTCGGATTCAGCAGGAAGTCGTTGGTCATCCCGTGGCTCGGTAAGAACCGCGAGAGGTAGATGAGGAGTACGAGCGCCAGCCACTGGGTCGGGAACGCGTAGAAGGCGATGGCCACGTTCGTGCTGACGTGATCGAGCTTCGTCTTCCGCCGCCACGCGGAGAGGATTCCGGTGATCAACCCGATCACGATGGCGATGACCGTTCCGAGCGTCACCATGGGGAGGGTGTTCGCCAGGTCGGTCTTCAGGTTGTTCCAGACCGGCTCCTGATTCGCGAAGGACACGCCCATGTTGCCGTGGGCCAGCTGCTTGAGGTAGATGAGGTACTGCTCCCACTTCGGTTTGTCCAGGCCGAACTCCCTCTCGAGGGCCTGGCGCAGCTGCGGCGTCGCGTGGGGGACCCGGGCGAGGTTGCTCACCGCGTCGCCCGGGATCACCCGGAACAGGAAGAAGTTCAGCGTGATCGCGACGAAGATCGTGACGAACGCGAAGAACGTTCGCTTGATGACGTAGTCAGCGCGCCTCACCAGTCACACCACCGACCTCGGCGACAGCAGAGGTCCGCCCACTCAGGTCTGGTGCACGAAGTTCATCGTCAACGTGCTGTTGTTGATGAAGATCCCGAAGCCGGTCTCGTTGTAGAACCCCGCCCAGTGATCGGAGTTGAAGGCGTCGATGACGTCGGGGTAGTTCAGGACGACGTAGGGCCGGTCATGGAACAGGACCTCCTGCATCTGGTACACGATCTGACGTCGCTTGGTCTGGTCGACCGTGGACGCCTGCTGATTCCACAGCTTGTCGTATGCGGGGTTGCAGTAGCCCGAGTCGCTGTTGGAGCCGAACTGGTTGCACATCACCACGTTCAGGATGTAGCTGGGGTCGGGGAACGGGATCCAGTCCCACATGGCGAGGTCGAAGTTCAGGTACTTGTAGTCGGGCGCGCCGATCGCGTCGAAGGCGGCCGACGGGTCGAGGACCTTGAGCGAGAGCTTGACGCCGATCTGCTGGAAATCCGGCTGGATGATCTGGAACGTCCGGCTCAGGATGGCCTGTTGCGAGTTCGGGATGATGACCGTGTACTCCATCGGGTGGCCGTCGGCGACACGGATCCCTCCGGCGCCGCGCTGGAACCCCAGCGAGTCGAGGATCTGGTTGGCCTGATCGATGTCGAAGGGCAGCGGCTTGACGTTCGGATCGCTCCAGACCCCCGTCGCCGGCGGCACGATGCTCGCGCCGGGGGTTCCGAATCCGCCCAGCGCCACCTGGATGATCTGCTGGCGGTCGATGGCGTACTCGAACGCCTCCTTGACCTTCGGGTCGAGCAGCTCCCGGTGTTCCGGCTTCTTCGGATTCGAGTTGATGATGAAGTCGTAGAAGAACACGCCGGGCGTGTCGTTGATCGAGAATCCCGCCGATTTCAGCGACTTGACGGTCGTCGTGGGGACGCCCTCGATGGCGTCGAGGTCGCCGTTCTTGAGCGCCGTGATCATGGAGTCCTCGTCGGAGTAGATCTGGATCCCGAACCCGTCGATGTACGGCTTGGCGGTCAGGGTGTAGTTGGGGTTGCGCTGCATCAGGGCGATGTCGTCCTTCTTGTACTCCACGAGCATGAACGGCCCCCCCGAGACCACCGGGTGGCCGTCCGTCGGCGTCACGACGTCGTTCGCCGCGGTCTTCAGCGCCTTGGCGTCGCCGGTCGCGAGCTTCCCCCAGATGTGCTGGGGGAGGATCGGTGTGCCGATGATCTGGGACAGGGCGTTCCCGGCGGGCTTGGCGTAGTGGAAGACCACGGTGGTCGGATTCGGGGCATCCACGGTCTTCATGTTCGTCACGTTGGACGCCCAGTTCCCGGTAGGGCCGTCCTGGTACTTGATGATCGTGTTGAACGTGAACGCCGCGTCCGATGCCGTCATGGGCTGCCCATCCGACCACTTGGTGTTGGGCTGGAGGTGGAAGGTGTACGTCAGCCCGTCAGGGCTCGCGTCCCAGCTCGTCGCCCACACCGGGATGACCTTGTTGTGCTCGTCGTACGTCCCGAGATACGGCCAGATGCTCTGCCAGACCAGGAACGAGTTCGCCTGGAACCCCACGAACGGGTTGATCGAGTCGATCGTGCTGGTCGTTCCGACCCGGAGCGTCCCTCCCTCCACGACCTGCTGGCTCGCGCCGCTCTTCTGCGGCTCCTGCTTGCCGCCGCTGCTGCACCCGACGGCCACGACGGCGGCAACTGTCATCAGCGTGACGATCCGCGTCCCCCGCACCCGGCTTCGGCTCTTCGGTGTCCGGTTCCCTCGCACGTCCACGCCCCCTAGTCCCGGTCGATCGGACATTGTGCAGGCATCCGCCCCCGGAAGGAAAGTCAGCAACCAAGCCCGGGTCATGTGCCGACCGACATTAGACCTCACCGTGTCGCCGCGAAGAACTCGGTGTGAACCTACGCCGAGTCGGACCCAGGCCGGGTTCGGTTCACATGCTCCACAGGGCCTGGGTGGGGGACATCCGGGCGGCGCGGATGGCGGGCAGGAGTCCGGCGACGGCGCCGATGAGCAGTGCGGAGGCCAGCCCCCCGGCCCAGGCGAGGGGAGGGATGACGGTGGCCCAGTGTTGGACGTGGGCGTAGACGGCGGTCGCTGCCGCGCCGAGCCCGACGCCGACGGCGCCGCCCACGAACGCCAGGAGCATCGCCTCGGTGAGGAACTGGGTGCGGATGTGTCCCTTGGTGGCGCCCAGCGCGCGGCGCAGCCCGATTTCGGAGCGGCGTTCGAGCACGCCGATGAGCATGACGTTGCCGACTCCGATGGCGCCGACCAGCAGGGAGACCGCGCCGAGGCCGAGGAACAGGCTGTTCAGCGCGCCTTTCGCCTCGGCCTGGGCGACCAGCGCGTCGGAGGGCTGGCTCACGGTGACTTCGTTGGGGTGTTCGGGGCTGGCGGAGGCGGCGAGGACGTCGTGGACGGCGTTGACCTGGTCCGTGTCGGCGCGAAGATAGATCTGGGATGGGTTCCCATCGAGGCCCAGGTACTGCTCCGCGGCGGGGAAACCGATGAGCACGGCGGAGTCGATCTCGGGGGCGAGCACGGCTGGGTTGAGGACGCCGACCAGCGAGAACCATTGCCCGCCGACCCAGATCCGCTCGCCCGCGTAGATGCGGTCGATGCCCATCCGGCCGGCGGCGGCGGCGCCGAGCACGGCGACCGGTTCGCGTGCGGTGGCGGCGTTCAGAAATCGGCCCTGGGCCACCGAGGTGCCGACCGTGGCGGGCAGTCCCAGGCTGGTGGCCTGCACGGACAGGGCGTTGGTCTGAATCCAGGGGATCAGCGGGCTGCGGTAGGCGGTGACGTTGCCGACGAGTCCGGTGTCGTCCACGGCGGTGACCGAGCCGATCCGCGAGATCATGCCGGGTGCGGCGACCGGGAGCTCGGCGGTGTCGCCGCTGAGGGTCTGGCCGTTGGCGACCGTGAGCAGGTTGGTGCCCAACCTGCTGATCTCGTTCAAGAGCCCGGCCTGGGAGGAGGCGGAGAGCCCGAGCACGGCGACGATCGCGGCGACGCCGATGGCGATGCCGAGCGCGGACAGGGCGGCGCGGAGTTTGCGGGTGCGCATGCCCACAGCGGACAGTCTGACCAGATCCGTCGGGCGCATCCGGTGTGCGACCAGCGGGGTGGTCGTGGTCATGAGCGTGCTCCCGCGCCGACCGTGGGGTGGGCGGTGTCGGTGACGATGCGCCCGTCGAGCATCTCGACACGCCGCGGCATGCGCGCGGCGATCCGCTCGTCGTGGGTGATCACCACGATGGTGGTGCCGGCAGCGCGCAGCTCCTCGAGCAGTGCGAGGAGCGACTGCCCGGTGCCCTGATCGAGGTTGCCGGTGGGTTCGTCGGCCAGGACGATCGCCGGTTGCCCGACCAGGGCACGGGCGATCGCGACCCGCTGCCGCTGCCCACCCGAGATCTGCGTCGGCCGAGCGAACAGCCGGTCCGGGAGCCCGACTGCGGCCAGCGCCTCGGCCGCGCGTTCCCGCCGCTGCCCGATCGGTACGCCGGCGTAGAGCAGCCCGTCGGCGACGTTGTCGAGCAGGGTGGCGTGTTCGGCGAGGAAGAACTGTTGGAACACGAACCCGACCCGGCTCGCGCGGAGCGCCGCGAGCCGCCGGTCCGACAGCCCCGCCAGGTCCAGACCCGTGATCTTCACCGTGCCGGCGGTGGGCCGGTCCAGGCTGCCCATCACGTGCAGCAGCGTGGTCTTGCCCGACCCCGACGGGCCCACGACCGCCACGAGCTCCCCCGCAGTCACGGTCAGGCTGACGTCCCGCAACGCGGTCAGCGGAGGCACACTCGGGTAGGTCTTGGTCACCCGATCCACCTGCAGCACCACCGCAGATCCATCTCGAGCGGCTGGGCCGAGACCGGCGAACCTGCCCGGTTCCTGGATGGACTCCTCGCTACGCATTGCCGGGCACCACGACTCGCTGCCCGGCCGCCAGCCCGGGCCCGGACACCTGCACCATGCCCGCCGCGTCGTCGAACAGCCCCGGGGTCACCCGCACCAGGTGGTGCATGCCATCGCCGCTCTCGACCTCCACGGCGTACCCGCCGCCGGAGCGTGCGAGCAGCGCGGTCACCGGCACCGCCAGCACGTCGTGCACCGTCTGGCCGGTGATCGACACCTCCACCAGGGCCTGATCCAGGCTTCCGGCGGCTCTCGGATGGGTCGGCCTGATGCGCACCGGCACCGTCGGCCCGCTGTCGGGGCCCCCCGGTCCACCCGAGCCATTTGACGGGGCGGTGGCGACCTTGCCCACCGAGGTGACCCTGCCGGGTGTGGTGCTGCCGTCCGGCAGGGTGATGGTGACCCGGTCACCCTTCTTCAACTCGGATTGGAGGTCCGGCGCCAGCGCGACGCTCACCGTCCGCGCCGTCGAGCTCGCGGACAGCACCGGCCCGGCCGCGGGGGCGCCCAGGCCGGCCTGCAGCGAAGTGACCCGCGCGGCAGTCGGCAGGAACACCACATCCCCCAGGGACAGCTCACCGGTCTGGTCGACGCCGAGGTGTGCCTGCAGCTTCTCCACCCCCACCCTGGTGGCCCAGGTGAACTCATCCCAGTTCGAGTCCACGAGCGACCTGTCCACGTAGCCCAGCGCGACCAGGCCGTGGTTCAGCTGCGCCACGTCCGCTCCGGTCCGGTCCGCAGTCGTCGCGCCCTCGGCCAGGGTGCGGTAGGCGGGGATGGACCCGTACAGCAGCACCACCGGCGCCTGATCCACCCGATACAGCACCTGACCCTCGTGGATGACCTGCCCGATCTTCGGCAGCCACGTCACCGTGCCCTGCGCCTGCGCCATGACCGTGGAGGAGCCCGCATACCCCAGCGTGCCGTTGAACTGCGTCTGCCTCGACAGCGACCTGCGCTGCACCGTCGCCAACGAGGTCGCCGACCCGTTCTCGCCCGGGCTGCTGTTGCCCCCGCCACTATCGAACACGTCGCCGACCACGGTGAGGGTGCCCGCGGCGATCAACACCACCACCGCCGCAACGATCACCCACCAGCGCCGTCTTCGCCGAGCACCGGCCTCGACGAACTCGGGACGTTCGCCGGTGGCTGATGTCGTCCCGCTCATCGCATCTCCTTCACGGGCTCGTTCCCCCATTCATGGCGAGACCGCCGCCGGCAACCCGGGCAGCCCGGGCATCAGGTGCGCGCATTGGTTGCCCTTGGCCCAGATCGGCGGCGAGTACGGGTCGAAGCCGTTCTTGCTGATGCTGATGGCGAACACAGGGCGCCCCTGGGAATCGATGACGGGGTCCGGCCAGTTCGGCACTCCGTGCGAGCGCATGCACCGGGCGAAATTCCGCTCCTCGTTCAGCACATGCTGCACCAGGGCCGGGGGACAGTCGCTGGCCAACATGCATTGTTGGATCGAGTCGGTGTCGATCGCCCCGCCGCCCCTCGGGAGCAGGTGCTGGCAGGCTTGCTGGGCCGCCTGGAGCTGGGAGCTGCTGACCCCGAGGTGGTGTGCGTCGGGCTTGGGGAGGTTTCCTCCGCTGTCGGGGTCGGGGAAGTTCGGTACCCCGTGCGAGCGCATGCAGGCCGAGTACGCAACCGCCGACGGAGAGCTCGCCGTCCCTCCTGCATGCGGTGAGCCGACGGAACCGGCGGATGATGGGCTGCCGCCGCATGCCGCTGCCATCAGGGCCCAGGCGGCCATGACGATCAGGACGGCCGCGGTTCGCGCTGTCGGCGGCGATGCCCGCCGTGGCCGGCGCACGATTCGGGGGTTGGGAAGTTGGTCACCCACCTTGATTCGGTCCCCCACATGTGCTGGTCGCATCGGGGCCAGGAGGATCGCCGGGACACATGGGCACTCCCGCCGGGCCTCCCCCGACTCGGGTCGCCGGTACCAGGTGCTGGCATGCGTGGATCTCGGAAACGACCTGCGGCGAGTTCTCGTCGATCCGTCTCTCGAGATAGAAGGCCGGGTATCCGGCGCGATCGGTGGTGGGGTCCGGCCAGTTCGACTCTCCGTGGGAACGCATGCACTCGGCGAATCTCCGCATGCCGTTCATCGCTTCCTGGATCACGGACTGGCTCACCTCGCCGGTGTTCGGGAGCAGGTGCGCGCAGGCGGTGCTGGCCGTCCGGTACTGGGAGTCGCTGACTCCGAATTGCCGCGGATCGGCCTTCGGGATCGTTCCGTCGCTGTCGGGGTCGGGGAAGTTGGGCACCCCGTGCGAGCGCATGCAGTGCGAGAAGGCGACCGCTGACGCGGAGCTGGACGATCCTCCCGCATTCGATGCGTCGGCGGAACGGGCCGATGACGAGCCACCGCCGCCGCTGCTGCATGCCGCCGTCAGGAGGGCCAGGGCGGCCGCGGCGATGATGGCGATCGCTGTTCGCGCTGCGGGCGGCCGTGCGCGCCACGGTCGGCGCACGACGCGGATGCTGTCGTTCACGATGCCCTCCTCGGGTCGGATCGGGTCGAGCTGTTCCGATGCAAGGTCTGGCGCCGCTGAACCTCGTCCGGCGCCATGGCCTCTCGAGTCTGGGGTGTGCCCCATGACACGAGCCGAACATCGGTTGTTCAACGGATGTCATCTGGGCGGGCGCACAATGTGCGGGTGCGAGTGCTGGTCGTGGAGGATCACGTCGCGCTGGCCGACCGGATCGGTGAGGGTCTGCGCGACGCGGGGTTCGCCGTCGACGTGGTCTACGACGGCGAGGCCGCCCTGGAGAGCACGACGAGCACCGAGTACGACGTGGTCGTGCTCGACCGCGACCTGCCGCGCGTGCACGGCGACAAGGTCTGCCGCCAGCTGGTGCGCGACGGCTCGCCCAGCCGCATCCTGATGCTCACCGCGGCCGCAGACGTCGACGACCGGGTCGACGGGCTGGAGCTGGGTGCGGACGACTACCTCGGCAAGCCGTTCGCCTTCCACGAGCTGATCGCCCGCATCCGCGCGCTGGGGCGGCGCGGACCCGGATCGCCCGCGATCGTGCGGCGCGGCGACCTGGTGGTCGACCGCGCCCGGCACCGCGCCAGCCGCGCCGGCAACCCGCTGAGCCTGACCCGCAAGGAGTTCGGCGTGCTGGAGTACCTCGCGGCCGCGGAGGGCGCGCCGGTCAGCGCCGAGGAGCTGCTCGAACACGTCTGGGACGCACACGCCGACCCCTTCAGCAACACGGTCGCGGTCACCATCGGGCGACTGCGGCGCAAGCTCGGAGACCCGCCGCTGATCGAGACCGTCGTCGGCGTCGGCTACCGGCTGTGAGCATCCACTTCAGCGCCCGGTCGCGGCTGACCCTGCTCTACACGTCGCTGTTCGCGCTGGGCGGTGCGGCGTTGGCCGTGATCACCTACCTGCTGGTCGCGCACAACTTGCACGGCACCACGGCACCCACGATCCCGTCGGCGATCCGATCGGCGCTGGCGAGGTGCCTCGCTGCTGCATCGCGGCGGGGAGGCGTGGATTCCGATCTCATGAAGAAGTGCGGCGAGGTGTACACGAACGGCGTCCAGGCCGGCGCCGCCGCCCAGCGCAGCACGACGCTCTCCCACCTGTTGACCTACTCGCTGATCACCCTGGCCGGCGTCATCCTCCTCGCGGCGGGCGCGGGCTGGATCGTCGCCGGGCGCATCCTGCGGCCGGTCCACCGGCTCACCGAGGCCGCCCGCGCGGCAAGTGAGCAGAACCTGTCGCAGCGCATCGCTCTGCAGGGTCCGCGGGACGAGCTGCGCGAGCTCGCCGATACCTTCGACGCGATGCTCGAACGGCTCGACCGCGCGTTCGCCAGCCAGCGGCAGTTCATCGCCAACGCGAGCCACGAGCTACGCACGCCGCTGACCGTCATGCGCACCGCGATCGACGTCGTCCTCGCCAAGCCGGAGCCGACCCGCGACGAGCTGGTGTCGATGGCCGCCGACGTCCGCCAGGCCGTCGATCACTCCCAGCGGCTCATCGAAGCGCTGCTGGTGCTCGCGCGCAACGATCAGGCGCGCGCGCTCACCGACCCGCTGGATCTCGCCGCCGTCGCCGAAGACGCACTCGAGGGACGTACGGCCGACGGCATCACGACGACCACAACGCTCGACGAAGCCCCGGTGACCGGCGACGGAGTGCTGCTCGAACGGCTCGTCGACAACCTGCTCGACAACGCCGAGCGGTACAACATCGCGGGCGGCACCGTCGCGATCTCGACGACCGCCCACGACGCGACTTCCGTCCTGCGCGTGGTCAACACCGGAGCGGTGGTCCCCGTTGACATGGTCGAACGCCTGTTCCTGCCCTTCACCCGGCTCGACGACCGCGTCCGACACGACGGCTTCGGGCTCGGTCTCGCCCTCGTCTCATCGATCGCCACGCTGCACGGGGGCACCGTCGACGCAACGGCCGTGCCCGCCGGCGGGCTGGACATCAGCGTCCGCTTCCCGCGACGCGGTCAGGCCCGCCCCGAGTAGTCGGTCAGTCTTCCCGGTACACGACCTCGCCCTCGACCATCGTGAGGATGCACCGAGTGTCGCCGACCTCTGATGGGGGGAGGCCGAACAGGTCGCGGTCCACGACGGCGAGGTCGGCGAGCTTGCCGGGCTCGAGCTTTCCGGTCTCGTCCTCCAGGCGGTTGACGAACGCCGACCCCAGCGTGAACGCCTCCAGGCACGTCGCGAGGTCGAGGCGTTCGTCCGGGAGGAACGGCTCCCCGTCACGCTGGTCCTGGGGCACGCGGGTCACGGCGACCTGGATCTGCGCGAGGGGGTCCGCCGTCGAGACCGACCAGTCGCTGCCCATGGCCAGCCGGGCCCCGGCGGCGACCAGCGAGCGGAACGGGTACTGCGTCGCCGAACGCTCCGGGCCGAGGAAGGGCAGGGTCAGGTCCCGCATCTGGTCGTCGAGGCACGCCCAGTAGGCCTGGGCGTTCGGTACGACGTCGAGGGCCGCGAACCGCGGCACGTCGTCGGGATGCACCACCTGGATGTGCGCGATGTGGTGGCGGGCGTCGCGAACGCCGTTCGCCGCTCGGGCGGCCTCCACCGCGTCGAGGGACTCGCGGACGGCCCGGTCGCCGATCGCGTGGAAGTGCACCTGGAACCCGAGCGAGTCCAGGTGCGTGACGGCCGTCTTCAGCGCCCCGGCCTCGACGAAGCTGACCCCGGCGGCCGGCGCGTCCCTGGTCTCCGTCCCGAGGTACGGCTCGAGCATCGCCGCGCTGAAGTTCTCGCACACCCCGTCCTGCATCACCTTGACCGTGTCGCACCGCAGGCGCGCGGCCCGTCCCCGGGCGCGCCGGTCGACCAGATCGTCGATCTGCTCCAGCCCGCGGTCGCGTTCCCACCACAACGCGCCGGCCACCCGCGCGGTGAGCCGGCCGTCGGCGGCGAGCGCGACGTACGCGTCGAGGTGTTCCGGCAGGACCCAGGCGTCCTGCCAGGCGGTGATCCCGAGCGAGTGCAGGTGCGTCTGCGCCGTGAGGATGGCGGCCTGCCACCCGGCGGGGGTGGTCGCGGGGACGCGGCGTTCGACCAGGTCCGCGGCCCCCTCGTGGAGCGTGCCCGATGGCTCGCCGTCGGGGTCGCGTTCGATCCGCCCGTCGGGCGGGTCGGGCGTGTCGCGGTCGATCCCGGCGATGCGGAGGGCGGCCGAGTTCACCCACGCGCCGTGGCCGTCGCGGTTGGGCAGGCAGATCGGACGGTCGGGCACGACAGCGTCCAGCAGCGAGCGGTGCGCGATCCCGCCCGGGAACGAGGCGAGCGACCACCCCCCGCCGAGGATCCACGGCCGGTCCGGGTGGGCGGCCGCGTAGTCGCGCACCGCCGCCAGGTAGTCGTCGATCGCGGAGAGGTCGTGGAGGTTGCACTGCAACAGCTCCAGCCCGCTGGACGGCGGGTGGACGTGCGCGTCCTGGAAGCCGGGAAGGATCGTCCCGCGGGGGGAGTCGACGACCTCCGTCCCCGGTCCAACCAGCTCCCGGATGTCCCCACGGGTCCCGACCGCCGCAATGCGGCCGCCCCTGATCGCGACTGCGTTCGCCGTCGGGTCGGAGAATCCGGCGGAGAACACCCGCCCGGCCGTCAGCACGACATCGGCGGGTCCGTTCGTTCGCTGTGCATCGGTCATGAGCGGCGAGGATACCCGTGGCGGCCTGCGCGCCCGAACGGCGGTGCGAACGGGCTACTTGGACTTCTTCGGTTTCTTCGGCTTGGGAGCCGCGAGGGGCTCCGATGGCTCGAGAGCCTTCAGGGGCGTCGGCGACCTCGGCGCCTCGGCCTTCGATCCCACCCGGGCGCGGCGCGAGGCGATGAGGTCGGCGACCAGCCCGGTCCAGCCGGTCTGGTGCGACGCGCCGAGGCCGGCTCCGTTGTCCCCGTGGAAGTACTCGTGGAAGAACACCAGGTCCTTCCAGTCGGGGTCGTTCGTGAAGCGTTCGACCCATCCGTGGACCGGCCTGCGACCGTCGGGCCCGGGAAGGAAGATCGACACGAGCCGGCGGCGGAGCTCGTCGGCCACCTCCCCGAGGGTCATCGCGGTTCCCGACCCGGTGGGGCACTCGACGGCGAGCCCATCGGTCAGTGCCTCGCCGAACCGGTCGAGCGCCTCGATCACCAGGTAGTTCACCGGGAACCACACCGGGCCCCGCCAGTTGGAGTTCCCGCCGAACATCGCCGACGTCGACTCGGCGGGCTCGTAGTCGACCGTCGCGGTGACGTCCCCGACGGTGACGGTGAACGGGTCGGCCAGGTGCCGCCGGGACAGCGCGCGCAACCCGTATGGCGAGAGCAGCGACTCCTCGTCCAGGACCTCGGCGAGCACCCGTCGCAGCTTTTCCTCGTCGACGATGGAGAGCCAAGCCGACTCCCCGTCCGCGGACTGGCGGATGGCGCCGACCTCCTCGGCGCCGATCCGGTCCCCGCGGTGCCGTTCGACGAACCACGCGAAGCGCTTCCGGAGGTCCTCGACGCCCCGGGCGGCCCTGATCTTGAGCTCGACGCCCGCCATCAGCGGCAGGACGCCCACGATCGACCGGTACTTCAGCGCGATCGGCGCCTGCCCCGGGACGCTCAGCCGGTCGAAGAAGAACCCTTCCTCGGGGTCCCACAGGCCCTGGTCGTTCATGGCCCGGGCGATCGCCACGAAGTGCTCGAGGAACTTCGTGACGACGACGTCGTACGCGCGGTTCCCCCGGGCCAGCTCCACCGCGATGGCGAGCATGGCGAGCGAGTAGAACGCCATCCACGCCGTGCCGTCGGACTGCTCGAGCTCGCCGGCCACCGGGAGATGCGACCGGTCGAACGGGCCGATGTTGTCGAGCCCCAGGAACCCGCCCTCGAACAGGTTGTTGCCCTCGGCGTCCTCCCGGTTGATCCACCAGGTGAAGTTCGCCAGCAGCTTGAGGAAGATCCGCTCGAGGAACGCCAGGTCACGTCCCCCGTCGATGCCGTACACCTTGAGCGCGGCCCACGCGTGGACCGGCGGGTTCACGTCGTCGAACGACCACTCGTACGCCGGCAGCGCGCCGTTGGGGTGCATGAACCACTCGCGGGTCAGCGCCAGCAGCTGGTACTTCGCGAACCACGGGTCGACGTGCGCGAACACCACCGTGTGGAACGCGAGGTCCCATGCCGCGAACCACGGGTACTCCCACGGATCGGGCATCGACATCACGTCGGCGGCGTCGAGGCTCCGCCAGCCGGTGTTCCGGCCGCGGAGGCGCTCGGGGGGCGGGACGGGCTGCCCGGGATCGCCGTCCAGCCACCGGCTGACGTCGTACGGGTAGTACTGCTTCGACCAGATCATGCCGGCGAACGCCTGCCGCATGACCGCGGCCTCCTCCGGCGAGGCGTCGGCCGGCGTGACGGTGGCGTAGAACTCGTCGGCCTCGGTCTCGCGCTCGTGCACGACCGACCGGAGCACGTCGCCGTCCCACGGGACGCCGAGGGCGTCGGGCGCCGAAGCGTCCCGGAACCGCAGGTGGAACTCCGCGGTCTCGCCGGGCGCCACCAGGGCCGTGTACCACCAGGCCGCCTTGGTGCCCTCGCCGCCGGGGTTCACGGTGGGCCGCCCCTCGACCACGTGGTCGTTGATGCCGTCCTTCGGATACGCGGCGGTCGCCGGCGAGCCGGGGAACAGGCGCGGATCGTTCGTCTCGTTGTCGCAGCACAGCGCCGTCGGCAGGGTGCCGTCCGGCCCGGGAGCCCCGTCGAGCCGCCACGTGCCCAGGTCGGGATGCTCGCCCAGGAGCGCCTGACCGTCCACGGTGATGCGCGGCTTGGGCGAGCCCGGATCCCACGACCACGTGTTGTGGAACCACATCGTCGGCAGCACGTGGATCCGGTCGGCCGCCGGCCCTGCGTTCCGGACCGAGATCCGGAGCAGGACGTCGTTCGGCTCGGCCTTCGCGTACGTGACCTCGACGATCCAGTAGCCGGGATCGAAGACTCCCGTGTCGAGCAGCTCGTACTCCGGGTCGAGCTTGCCCCGCGCCCGGTTGGTGTCGACCAGATCCCGGTAGGGGAACGCCTCCTGCGGGTAGTGGTACCGCCACTTCAGCAGCGCGTGGCTGGGGAGCGCGTCGGTGAACCACCAGTACTCCTTGACGTCCTCGCCGTGGTTCCCCTCGTTGCCGGTGAGGCCGAACATCCGCTCCTTGAGGATGGGGTCGCGGCCGTTCCACAGGGCGAGGGCCAGGCACAGCCGGCCGTGGATGTCGGAGATGCCGGCCATGCCGTCCTCGTTCCAGCGGTACGCGCGGGACCGGGCGTGGTCGTGGGGGAAGTACTCCCAGGCGGTCCCGCCGGGGGAGTAGTCCTCCCGGACGGTGCCCCACGCGCGTTCGGAGAGGTACGGGCCCCACTGGGCCCACGGGCCGGCATCCGACAGCGGCCCCTCGGGAGCGCGGGCGCTCGAGAGGCGCTCGTGCTCGGGGGTGGTGGGGGGCGTCATGCGGGAGCACGTTCGGCCATCCGCCTTCCGGAATGCAAGCCCTCCGGCCCGAATCGGGAGGCCGACTCGGGGGAAGACTCGTCTGCATGGGACGCGTCGTCGATCCGCGGGGGCTGGCCCGCCGCGTGCGGTCGGTCGCCGACCCCCGGACGGGGATCGGGCTCGCCCGAACGGGACTGGTGACGCCGCGCCGGGCGTTGGCCGCGGGCATGGTGACTCCGTGGCTGGTCGGCCGGGGCGCGTCCCTCGGGATCCTGTCGCAGATCGACGCGCTCGCCTCGCCCGGCCGTCCCGCCATCCACGACCGCGACGGGACGCTCACCTGGTGCGAGGTCGACGAGCGCAGCAACCGGCTGGCGCGCGCCCTGCACGGGCTGGGGATCGGCCCCGGCGACGCGGTCGCGACCCTGGTCCGCAACGGCCGCGAGGCGGTCGAGACGGTGTTCGCCGGGCAGAAGCTCGGCGTGACGGTGGCGCCGCTCAACACCTGGGGACGCGAACGGGAGCTCGCGGCGCTCCTGGAACGGCTCCGGCCTCCGGTGCTGATCGCCGACCCCCGGCACGCCACGCCGATCGCGTCGTCGATCCCGGCGACGACCGCGGTGGTCCTCACCGGCGAGGGATACGAGACGTTCATCGCAGCGGAGTCCCCGGCGCCGCTGTTCCCCCTCGCGTGGCCGCGGCCGCACGGCGCCGTCGTGATCCACACGTCCGGAACCACCGGGGCGCCCAAGGCCGCGGCACGGAGCGCGCGATCGAGCGGCCCGCTCGCCATCGCGGGGTTGCTCGCCACCCTGCCGTTCCGGCGGGGGGACGTCGTGTACCTGCCGGCGCCGCTGTTCCACTCGTTCGGGCTGCTGGTCCTGTCGCTGGGCGCGGCGCTGGGCGCGTCGTTCGTGCTGCCGGACGCGTTCGACCCGCGGGAGTCGCTCCGGCTGATGCGCGACCACGACGTCGACGTGGCGGCGTTCGTGCCGGTGATGATGCGGCGGATCCTCGACCTGCCGGCCCGGCGGCGCCGGCCGCGGCCCCGCGGGTTGCGGGCCGTGCTGGCGAGCGGCTCGACCATCCCGCCGGACATGCGGGAGGAGATCCGGGGGTTCTTCGGCGACGTGCTGTACGACCTGTACGGCTCGACCGAGGGCGGCTGGGTGGCGGTCGCGACGCCGGCGGACATGGCCGCCGACCCGCGCACCGCCGGGCGGCCCGTCCGGGGCGTCGAGGTGGCGATCTTCGGCGAGGGCGGCGGGCGGCTCGGCGCCGGGCGGCACGGCGTGGTGCACGTCCGGAGCGACGTGCTGTTCGAGGGCTACCACTCGGGCGAGTCGCCGCAGGAACGCGAGGGGTTCCTGTCGATGGGCGACATGGGGTGGCTCGACGGCGACGGGCGGCTGTTCGTCGAGGGCCGGGCCGACGACATGGTGGTGGTCGGCGGCGAGAACGTCGACCCGACCGAGGTGGAACGCGTCATCTCACGGGTCCGGGGCGTCGAGGACGTGGCCGTCGTCGGCGTCCCCGACCGGCAGTACGGGCACGTGCTCGCCGCCTTCGTGGTGGGAGCGGCGACGCCGAAGGCGGTCGTGGCGGCGGCGGGGCGCGACCTGGCGTCGTTCAAGGTGCCGAGGACGGTGGAGATCGTCGACGAGCTCCCGCGGACCTCGACCGGCAAGGTGCTCCGTCGCGAGCTGGCGGAGCAGGCCGCCCGGTCCGCCTGAGCCCCGGGTTCACCCCGGCCGGTGGCGGCCGAGCTCGGGGATCTCGTCGACCTTGGCGTCGTCCAGGTGGCTCCACAGGATCCCCGGCGGACGCTTCGAGGGGCCGGTCCGGATCACCCCGGTGGGCGTGACCAGGAGGTCGACCCGGAAGTCGTGCTCGGTCTCGGGCAGCCGGCCACTCACGACCTGCGAGTCGTGCACCGTGGTGGCGATCACCGTTCGTTCGTCGATCGCGCCGGTCTCGGTGAGGAGCGCGAGCTCGAGGTCCGAGTAGCCGCCGCCCTTGCCGACGCGCGTTCCGCTCCGGTTGACCGCCACCGTTCCGCACACGACGAAGTCGATGTGCTCGACCTCCTCGAGACGAACCGGCCGCCCGGCCTTGGCCGAACCACCGATCGACGCGGCTGCGCGCGGGCGCACGGTGAGCCGGTCGGGGTCGAGCAGCAGGAACGGCCGCTCGTCGCGCAGCCGGGGGACCGCCATGTACACGCGCTTGCCGTCCGCGAGCGCCCGGGCCCGGACGGAAAGCTGCGGCGCGTCAGGGTTGGCCTTGATCACGTCCGCAGCGAGCCACTCCGGCGTCGAGGCCAGCAGCTCGGCGGCGCGTTCGGCCCCGACGAAGTTCGGGATCCGCCCCTCCACGCCGGGGAACCGCGCCGCGCCCGCCGCGCGCAGCGCCGCCCAGGCCCGTTCCCTCGCCTCCCGCTTCCGAGCGCCGATCGACTCCGTCGACACGTACGGAGTG
The DNA here is from genome assembly GCA_963772375.1 of uncultured Actinomycetes bacterium. Classification (GTDB taxonomy): domain Bacteria; phylum Actinomycetota; class UBA4738; order UBA4738; family JACQTL01; genus DATBHM01. The sequence continues at coordinate 1,732,247 of CAVYXG010000001.1, read as the reverse complement.
TCCCCCGGGCGAGCCACAACCGTCCTGACCTGCGGATTCCGCGTTTGGATCCGACGCGCCCGTGGTTTCTCTCGCCCGGGAACGGGGAAACAAGACGCGAGCCCGCATACCGCGAGGCCCACCACGGCATGTTGAGGACGTGGGGGAGAGCGTGTCATCCACCGATACGGCGGTGCTTCCGCATCCCGGCGAATCGTCGACCAACGGTTCGTCGAACGGGCACGGAGCGGCGCCGCTGGACGTCGAGATCTCGATCCGCGGCCTGACGAAGTCGTTCGGCTCGCAGACCATCCTCGATGACATCACCTGCGACATCCCCAAGGGCAAGATCACGCTGGTGCTCGGACCCTCGGGCACGGGCAAGTCGGTGTTCCTCAAGAACATCATGGGCCTGCTCAAGCCCGAACGCGGCGAGATCTGGATCGACGGCTCCGCGTCGACGTCGAGATGCTCGAGACGTCCGCCGGGTGGCGGGTGTCGAACGTCGACATCCTCGAGTCGCCGGGGAACGGCCCGCTCGGGTAGCGCCCATCCCCCGGGAACGACGGCTCGGTCCCATTGATGCTTGGCGTACCAAGCGGCTGCTTGTAGACTGCATGCATGGCCGAGCGCGTTCGCGGGACGATCGGTGGCGTCGGGGAGTTCATCCGCTCCCAGCGCCGGCTGGCCAAGATGTCCCTGCGTCAGCTGTCGGCGAAGGCGAAGGTCTCCAACCCCTACCTCAGCCAGATCGAACGCGGCATCTACAAGCCCTCGGCCGAGGTGCTCAAGGGGATCGCCGAGGCGCTCAACATCTCCGCCGAGTCGCTGTACGCCCGGATCGGCCTGGTCGACCCGGATCGCGAGCACGGGCCGAAGGCCCCGAGCGTCGAGGACGCCGTCCGGCTCGACGAGCGTCTGAGCACCCGCCAGAAGGAGACGCTCCTCTCGGTCTACCGGGACTTCGTCGGGGACGCCTCCTGATCCGACGGCGTGGTTGACACTCTTAGCATTTGCTTGGTAGACTTAGCGCAGCAGTCGAGACCACCGACCCGGGACCCCCCGGGGCGGAGATCCCAGGAGGGAGTCCACATGAACGAGTACACGGAGACCATCACGAAGGCGCAGGACCGCGTCCTCGAGACCGTCAAGCAGGTCGAGGACGTCGTGGTGACCGGCGTCGCCACCGCCGCCGACTACGTCGGCAGCCGCATCCCGAGCGACGTGCCGAAGATGGACTGGGTCTCGAGGTTCCCGGCCCCGGCGGACGTCGTGAACATGTACTTCTCGTTCGCCGAGAGCCTGCTCGAGGCGAACCGTCACTACTCGCTCGCGCTGCTCGACGCCGCGCGCCCCGTGACGACGAAGTTCCTGCCCGCGTCGATGACCCGCAAGGCCGTCGCCTCCAAGCGGCCCGCCGCCGCGAAGTCGGCCTAGCGCGTCGGTCGGACGACCGGAAGCTCGCGCGCGCCGCACCGCGCGCGGACTTCCCCCGGAGCCCCCGGCCTCCCGCCGGGGGCTTCACCATGTCCGGACGGGGCGGTCCGCTCGCGGCTCTGACGAATCCGGCAGGGGCCCCGACTCCGTATCCTGTGCGGGATGACCACGCCGGAGGATGCCAGGGCGTTCGTCGACGCGCTGACGCAGCGGATCGAGGGGCGGCTGTTCGGCGTGGGGGACGCGCTCCGGTTGATGCTCGTCGGCATCCTCACCGACGCCCACGTCCTGATCGACGACGTCCCCGGCGTCGGCAAGACGACACTGGTCCGGATGCTGGCCGGGCTGCTCGGCCTCGAGTTCTCCCGGGTGCAGTTCACGCCCGACCTCATGCCGTCCGACATCACGGGCGCGTCGGTGCTCGACCTCAAGACGCACGAGTTCGAGTTCCGGCCGGGGCCGGTGTTCACCCAGATCCTCCTGGCCGACGAGATCAACCGCGCGACGCCGAAGACCCAGGCCGCGCTGCTCGAGGCCATGCAGGAACGCCAGGTCACGGTGGACGGGACGACCTACCCGGTGCCGTCGCCGTTCTTCGTGCTCGCCACGCAGAACCCCGTGGAGCTCGAGGGAACGTTCCCGCTGCCGGAGGCGCAGCTCGACCGGTTCCTCGTCCGGGTCCGTATCGGATACCCCACCGAGGACCAGGAACAGCGCATCCTCGAGGGGAACCGGGCGAGCCGGACCATCCCGCGGGAGCCGATGCCCGACGTCCCGCCGCTCGAGGACCTCCGGGCGCTGGTCGAGGCGGTCCGGATGGAGGGGCCGGTCCGGAAGTACGCGGTGGGCCTCGCGCGGGCCACGCGGGACCACGCCGACGTCCAGGTGGGCGCGAGCCCCCGCGCGGTCGAGCACATGGGCGATGCCGCACGGGCGTGGGCGTTCCTGGCCGGGCGGGACTACGTGCTCCCCGACGACATCAAGGACCTCGCCGGCCCCGTCCTGGCGCACCGGCTGGTCCCGACCACCGACGCCCGCATCCGGGGCCGGACCGCCGAGGACGTGCTCGAGGACGTCCTCGAGGGGATGCCGGTGCCGGTCGAGTGGCGCCGGCCCGCGGCCGCCGAACGCTAGCGGGGGCCGGCCGAGGTGGACACCCCCGACCGCCGGAGCATCGCCCTGGTGGTCGGCGCGATCCTCGCGATCGCGGGGACGGTTGCGTCGTTCGTCCCGCTCGCGGTGTGGGGCCTCGCCGTGATGACCATGTCGCTCCTCGCCTCCGCCTGGACGAAGACGGCGTGGAGCTCGGTCGAGGTCGAAGGGACGTTCGAACCGGAGCGTGCGTTCGTCGGTGAGACCGTCCGGGTCCGGGTCCGCGTGCGGAACCGCAAGCGGCTCCCGCTGCCGTTCGTCCGCATCGGGGTGTGGCTCCCCCGGGAGCTGGAGCCGGTGGGGGACTCCGGGTCGGCCCAGATCCACGGGTTCCGGCGACGGACGACGCTGGGGGGCCACGCCGAGGTGGTCATGGACTTCGAGGCGCTCACACGCCGCCGCGGCGAGTACCACCTGCGCGTCGTGGAGGTCGACCTGTCCGACCCGTTCGCCCTCGCACCGCTGCACCGGGAGTTCCAGGTCGAGGACGACCTCCTCGTGCTGCCCGAGCCGCGCATCCCCATCCCGGTCCCGGTGCGGCGGCGCCTGCCGTTCGGCAACCCGTCGCCGGCGATGCGGATGTTCGAGCAGCCCGAACGGTTCGCCGGCGTCCGCCCCTACCAGCCGGGCGACCCGCTCAACCGCATCCACTGGAAGCTCACCGGTCACGCGGGTGACCTCCAGGTCAAGCTGTACGAGCCCACGCGGGCCGCCGACGTGCTCCTGGCCATGGACCTCTCCCTCGGGGAGCCGTTCTGGCACGGCATCTACCCCGACATCGCGGAGGAGACAATCGGGTGGACGAGCTTCCTGGCCCGGCTCGCCGTGGCCGCCGGGTGGCGCGTGGGGATCGTGGCGAACACCCACCTGTCGAAGGGCCGGGGCGCCCTGCGGGTCCTCCCGAGCGGCGCGCGGGCCCACGAGCCGGCGGTGTTCGCCGCGCTGGCCCGCATGCCCAACGAACCCTCCTCCGACCTCGCGCCTGTGCTCCGTGAGGTCGGCCGGAAGCTGGGACGGACGGGCTCGGTCGTGGTGGTGTCGCCCAGGCCGGGACCGTGGCTGCAGCACGAGATGGAGAACATCCGCCGACGGGGCGCCGAGGTCGTGCACGTGTCGCCGCTCGAGGTCGACCCCCGCTTCGTCCCCTCGCTGCGGCTCGAACGGGTCCGGGGGGCGTGATGGCGACGGGCGTCGACACCCCTCCCGCCGCCCCGCCGGAGCGCACGCTCGCACAGGCGTCGGTCGCGCCCGCGGTGCTCGCGGCGATCGCCGAGGCCGGGCTGGTGTTCCTGCCGCTGCAGCTCATCTCGCGGAGCTCCTCCCTCGACCCCTCCGGCGGCCCGCTGGCCTGGTACCCGCTGTTCCTCGTGCTGTTCGCCGGGGGCGTGGGCGTCGGGACGCGGCTCCGGGACCGCCCGCGGCTGCCCTTCGGTATCGCGGCCGCCTGCGCCGCCGTCGGGATCGTCCAGGCCGTCGCGTGGAACGCGGGCGGGGGGGAGGGGCGTTCGTCGCCATCTCGGGCTGCCTGCTGGCGGGGATCCGTGTGGCGACGCTCTCGCTCCGCGACTGGCGGGACCCGATCGAGGGCTCGTTCGGGTGGGGCGCGGGGATCCTGCTCGCCGAGATCGCGTTCGCCCGGGCCGTCGGGTTCGGCGACATCGTGTGGCCGATCGCCGTGCTGTTCTTCCTCGGCTCGCTGGGGTCGCGGGCGGCGAGCGTCCGCATGGTCGAACGCTCCGTCCAGGGTGCCGCCGCCGGACCCGACTCGGCCCGGCGGTGGCGGATCGTGGCGCTGACGCTGGCCGGGGCGACGGCCGCGCTCGCCTTCATCGGGCTGGCGCTGGGAACCCAGCGCGGGCCGATCGACCGAATCGCCCAGTGGCTGGTGGAGGGGATCGCGGCCGTCGTCTACTGGGCCGCGTACGTGATCGCGGTCGTGCTGTCGTGGATCCTGTCGGTGATCGGCGTCGACCGAAAGCGCCTCCAGGACTACATCCAGCAGCTCGGCCACCGCCTGAGCCGCGACCTCCACGGCGGCTCCAACCCGACCGGCTCGGTGCCGCTGTGGGAGCGGACCGTCGGCGTGGCCGTGCTCTTCCTGCTGATCGGGGGCCTGGTGTACCTCGTCGTGCGGCAGCGCCGGCGGTCCCGGGACCTCGTCGACCGGTCGCTCGCGTGGGTTCCGTCGCAGGAGGACGAGGGGCTGTTCGCGCGGGCGTCGGAGGCGCGGAAGCGCCGGAAGCTCCGCCACGAGGCCCCCGAGGACACCGTCCGGCGCCTGTATGCGGAGGCCCTCGACGAGCTCGAGGAACGGGGCCGCCCCCGGTCCCCGTCCGTCACGCCGGGGGAGTTCCTGCGCACGCTCCGCACCGACCTGCCGGACTGCGCACCCGGCCTCGGCGTCCTCACGCGGGCGTACGAGGACGTCCGGTACGGCCGGATCGACCTCCAGAAGACGACGGTCGACTCCCTCGAGGCCGAGTGGCAGATGCTCCGCAAGATGATCCGCGCGGCGCCGCTCCCCGAGCCGGAGGGCGAGGAGGACCACCACGAGGCGCTCGCGAGGCACCTGGCCGAACGCGCCGAGGGGGCGGCCGGAGCCGCCCCCTCGAGCGACGAGACGTTCGAGCGTCGCTGAGCCCGCGACTACGGAGCGGTCGTCGGAGGCGGCGGCAGCGTGGGCGGGGGGAGCGAGGGCGTCGGACCGCCGCCGTGCTGACCGGGTCGCACGACCTTCACGCGCACGAAACGCCGCCCGCTGACGACGCGGGTCCGGTGGACCACGACCTGCCGGTGGATGGTGCGGGATGCCGTGGACGCATCGGCGGGGCCGCCGACGCCCCCGCCGCCCAGGTCGAGCTGGGCGACGAGATCGTACTGGTGGGGCGCCTTGTGGATCGACCGGATCATGTCGGCGAACGACTTCCCGGCGCCGCCGAACGCGACCCCTCCGTTGCCGAACGTCAGCTCACCCGATCCCGACGCGCGCGCCGGGAGGTGGATCGTCATGTTCACGGTCGACGGCTGGGTGCTGCCGTGGTCGAGCAGCTCGACCCGCATGTGGATCGTGTCGCCCGGACGGACCTTCAGGGTCTTGCGTTCGGCGAGCCCGGGCTGCAGCCCGCTCGACACCAGCACCTGCTGGATCGACGTCGTGAGCTGGTCCTGGGTCACCTGGGAGCTCGTGTGGACGCTCGAGATCGTCGCGGTCCCGAAGCGGCCCGACTGCACGGTCTGCAGCTCGAACAGGATCTCGAAGACGCTCTCGAACGTGGCGTCGCCGCCCGAGTAGTACCGGTTGTCGCGACGGAGCGTGAACGGCGCGCCGTCCGGCCCTGTTCCGCGGACGGTCCAGGTCGCGTGCACGGAACCGTCGCCGATCCGGTCGAACGCCGCGTCCTCGCCGTTCAGCATGTTGTTGGCGGCGACGATCGGCATGAACGAGTTGTCCGACACCCTGCTCGACCCGTCGTGCGAGCGCCCGGGGATGTCGAGGTTCCTCGCGTCGGAGACCACGTGCGCGAACGTGGGCAGCTCGCCGTCGACGCCCCGGATGCCCTCGAGGCGGTCCTGGTCCACGGTCCCGTGGAGCCCGGTGACGACGGCGAACTTGTAGCCGCCGTTGATCGAGGAGGGATCCTTGATGACCTGCAGGACCCTGGCGCCGCTCATGCCGTACGAGGACGCGCCGGTGAAGTTGAACGGGTGCCCGAAGCCCACGAGCATGTCGCCGCAGGTGGCGGTGACGGTGCCGATCGCGGCGGCTGTGACGTCGCCGTAGGAGATCGCGGCGGTGACCGAGTCGCCGGCCGAAAGCGGCGTGGACGAGACGCGTCCGCGGGACACCCCCGCCGCCGGGAGCACGGTGACCGGCAGGTGCAGCCGGTTCCGGATGAAGCGCTGCATCAGCGCCCGGCCCCGCTGGTCGAGCCCGGAGACCTCGAGCGGCGTGAGCAGCTGGTGCGCGACGCCGGGGACCGCCGACGCCTTCGACCTCCCGGCCGCATGGGCCATCGCGGTACGGAGCGCGGGGGACAGCCGGATGGTGCGGGGTGCGGCGATCCGGGCGGCGGTGGCCCGGGAGGCGGTGGCCCGGGCGGCCGGGGGCGGGTCGGGGAAGCCGAACAGGTCGACCATGCTCTCCGCCGGGGTGATCCCGATCATGGTCTGGTCGGAGAACGAGAACCCGTAGGAGGTCGAGCCGACCAGCTGGCCGCCGATGGACACGGGCGAGCCCGACATCCCGGCCACGATCCCGCCGGTCACGTCGAGGAACGACTGTGGCCCGGTGATCTGGGCGAGGATGAAGTCGATCCCGGGGGCGATGCCGTCGCGCTGCACGCCGAGGATCTTCACGTCGAAGGGCGTCTGGGCCGTCCCCTGGATCACCGTGGTGCCCGTCGCGGTCATCCCGTGGTGGAGGTCATGGACGGGGAACACCGGGGGCGGCGTCGGGCACGAGGCGTCGGCCGTCGCCACGGCCCCGCCTCCGAACACGCTCGCCAGCAGGGCGAGCACTGCGCTCAGCAGGACCGCCCGGCGGAGCCGGGACGTGCGTGAGCCCGCTTCGGAGTGGATCGGCACGGGGAGCCCCCTTTGCGACGACGAGTGACTGAGGATAGGACCCGGGTACCGACGCGTCCATACCCGGGATTGGTTCCCCTGGATTCAACGTGGATCTTGTCGATTCGTGCTTGCCTCCATCCCTCCAGGTCACGGCCGGTTTCCCCGGACGGGTCGGACGCTCGGTACGGTTGGTTGCGTTTCGGTGGGACGCCATCGGGTATCCCACGTCTGCCCTACCGAGGACGAGGCCCGCGAGGGGAGGAACCGGGATGACGAACAAGGCAACTACGAAGCGGCTCCTTTCGGCGGAGCGGGAACGGTTGGAGCGCCTGCGGCAAGGCGTGTACGAGGAGCTCGGCGACCCGGCTGAGGAGCGGGCCGCCGTCGCCGAGTCCTCGGGAGCGGACCAGCACCCCGCCGACGTGGGCACGGAGCGCTTCGAGCGCGAGAAGGGCCTGTCGATCATCGTGAACATCGACGCCGAGCTGGTCGAGGTCCAATCGGCCCTCCGGCGCCTCGAGGCGGGCGGCTATGGGACCTGTGAGCTCTGCGGGCGTCCGATCGGGGAGGCCCGGCTCAAGGCCCGACCGGCGGCGCGCTTCTGCGTGAAGGACCAGGCCGCGGTCGAGCGGCGGGCGCGGGCGGCGTCGTAGCGTTTCGCTTCGGCGGAACCTCGACCGTTCCCGAGGCGCCCGGCTTCTGGACGCCCGTGGTACGGCCGCCTGGTGCACCATGGCGGGTGTGATCCTCGTCGCGGGAGGGACCGGCTTCATCGGCTCGGCGGTCGTGCGCCGTCTCCGGCGCGACGGCGCCGAGGTCGCGGTCATGTCGGCACATCCGGCGCCCGCCCGGCGCTCCGACGGGGTTCGCCTGGTCGAGGGCGACGTCCTCCGGCCGGAGTCGCTGACCGGGGCGGTGGCGGGCGCCGCGACGGTGGTGCAGGCGCTGACGTTCCCGACCTTCCCGGTGCAGAAGCCGTCGAAGGGGTTCACGTTCGAGGAGTTCGAACACCACGGCACCGAGCGCCTGGTGCGCGCGGCGGAGGCGGCCGGCGTCCGGCGCTACGTGTACGTCTCGGGGGCCGGCGCGGCGCCCGACGCCGGGAAGGTGTGGCACCGGGCGAAGTGGGCGGGGGAGCGGGCCGTGCTGGGGTCGTCGATGTCGGCATGCGTGCTGCGCCCGTCGTGGGTGTACGGGCCCGGTGACCGCGCGCTCAACCGCTTCCTGGCATTCGCGAAGCGGGGGCCGGCGGTGCCCGTGATCGGCGACGGCTCGCAGCGCGTTCAGCCGGTGTTCGTGGACGACGTGGCCGAGGTGGTCGCGCGTGCCGCGGTGCCGGACGGCCCGACGGGGGTGTTCGAGGTCGGTGGGCCCGACGTCATGACGATGAACGACGTGCTCCGGGCGGCGCTGCGGGCGCTGGGGAGGCCCGGGAAGCGCCTCGTCCACGTGCCGGCCGTCCTGCCCAAGGCGGCCGGTGCGGTCGTGAGGGTCCTGCCGAAGCCGCCGCTCTCGCCGGACGCGGTGGACTTCGCGACGGGGGACGCCCTGGCGGACACCTCGGGCCTGCTGGGTGCCTTCCCCGGGCTCCATCTGCGGACCCTGGACGAGGGGCTGGCGACCTACCTCCGCCCGCGCGCGTAGCCGGCCGACGCCGAGCGGTTGCCCCCGGTTCCCGCCCCCGGCCACAATCGGCACGATGGACGTCGATGGCGTGCTGCTCGACGTGGACGGGGTGCTCACGGTGTCGTGGCGCGCCCTGCCCGGTGCCGCCGGCGCCGTCCGCACGCTGCGCGAACGGGGGATTCCCTTCCTGCTCGCCACGAACACCACGACCATGAGCCGCGCGGTCCTCGCGTCGACGCTGGCCGGCGAGGGGATCGAGGTGACCGCCGGCGATCTGGTCACCGCGCCGGTGGCGGCGGCCCGGTTCCTGCGGACCGAACACCCCGGGGCGGCGGTGTTCCAGGTCGGTGGCCGCGACGCGCGGGACGATCTCGAGGGCGTGCGGTTCGTGGACGACGGCTCGGCCAAGGTGGTGCTGGTGGCCGGCGCGGACGACGACTTCACGTGGGAACGCCTCGACTCGGCGTTCCGGCTGCTCCTGGGCGGCGCCGCGCTCGTCGCGATGCATCGGAACACCTCCTGGTTCACGGATCGGGGCCCGACGCTCGACAGTGGACCGTTCGTCGCGGCGCTGGAGGCCGCCTCCGGGGCGACGGCGGAGGTCACCGGGAAGCCGTCGCCCGCGTTCTTCGCCTCGTGCGTCTCGATGCTCGGCCTCGAGCCGCCCCGCGTGGCCATGGTCGGCGACGACCTGGAGAACGACGTCCTGGCCGCGCAGCGGTGCGGCCTGACCGGCGTCCTGGTCCGGACGGGCAAGTTCCGGCGGGAGACGCTCGATGCCTCGAACGAGCGGCCCCACCTCGTCCTGGACTCGATCGCCGATCTCGCGGCGGCGCTCGGATGACCTCGCGTCGCGGGCGGTGGGCGATGGCCGGGGCGGCCGTGCTGGGACTGCTCGCGTCGTGCTCCGGCCGGAGCGGCTTCACGCCATCGGGCCTCGCGACGATGGACCGGACCGGGGCGCTCACCAGCCCGGCCTTCCACGACGGGGGAACGATCCCGGTTCGGTTCACGTGCGACGGGCCGGACCTCTCACCGCCGGTCGTCTGGAGGGCCCCCTCGGGCGCGAGCCCGGGCCTCGACTACGTGCTCCTCGTCGTGGACGCGGACGCCCCGGGCGGCGGGTTCGTCCACTGGCTCGCGTACCACCTGCCGGCCTCCGGTTCGATCCCCGAGGGTGGTCCGGTGCCAGGGAACGAGGGAACGAACAGCTTCGGCAACGCCGGGTACGGCGGACCCTGTCCGCCCGGCGGCGACGGGCCGCACCGGTACCGGTTCCGGCTCTACGCGCTGTTTCCGTCCCACACGCCGGTCCCCGCCGGGGAGACCGTGGACGAGCTGCTCGGTGGGATCCCCTCCCAGTCGCCGATCGCCGAGCTCACCGGGACGTACGCCCGGCGCTGACCCTGCACGGACGATCGCCCGGCGCTCAGAGGGAGAGATCCGCTTCCAGGTCCCTAGCGTCAGTGACCGGCCGGCGGCAGGCGAACCGCTCGCAGACGTAGGCCGCGGGGCGGTCGTCCACCAGGCCCCGTCCCTCCAGCAGCGGGATCCCCGGCGCTCCCGGCGGGCCGGCCGCCATGACGAGGTTCGGCCGGAACGACGACCACACCCGGCCGGCGAGCGCCCGCGCCGCCGGGTCGTCGGCCCGACCCACGATCGCCACCTCGCGCGGCGTCGACAGGTGCAGGTCGAGCGCGCAGAGCGCGTGGCCGAACCCCGTCGGTGCGCGCTGCATGCCCTCCCGGGCCAGGCGCAGCCCGGACACGCCGGCCCGTTCCAGCTCGCCATCGCCCTCCAGCAGCCCGAGCCGGAGCAGCGCCTCGGCCGCGGCCGAGTTCCCGCTCGGCACCGCGTTGTCGAACAGCTCCTTCGGCCGGACCACGAGCGCCTCGGCGTCCGTTCCCGTCTGGAAGAACCCGCCGTTCGACTCGTCGAGGAACAGCCGCACCAGGTCGCGTCCCAGCGTCCGGGCCTCCGCGTACCACCGCGGGTCGAGCGTCGTCTCGTGCAGCGTGAGGCAGGCGGTGGTCATCAGGGCGACGTCGTCGCCGTAGGCGGGGCCGCCGGCCCGCCCTTCCCGCCACGTCCGGAGCAGCCGGCCGTCCGGCCGCCGCAGCTCCCGGAGGACGAACTCCCCGGCCGCCACCGCGGCATCGAGGTATCCGGGTTCGCCGAGGACGCGACCGGCCTCGGCGAACGCCCGGATGGCCAGGGCGTTCCAGCCGGCGAGGATCTTGTCGTCGGTCCCCGGGCGGACGCGCCCGTCGCGGCGTTCCAGCAGCCGGGGCCGGGCCTCGCCGACCAGGCGGGCGAGCTCCCCCGCCGTGACCCCGTGCTCGGCGGCCACCTCGGTCGGCGGCCGGGGAGTCCACAGGACGTTCGTCCCCTCCCAGTTGCCGGCCGGCGAGGCGCCGAACCACGCGGCGACGGCGGGCCCGGCAACCTCCACGAGCTCGTCGTACGACCAGACGAAGAACCTCCCCTCCACGCCCTCGGAGTCGGCGTCGGTCGAGGAGAAGAACCCGCCGTCCGGGTGGCGCATCTCGCGGAGGAGGGCGTCGAGCGTCCCGGCGCACACCGCCCGGTACCGCTCGTCGCCGAGGACCTGCCACCCGTGGAGGTACAGCAGGGCGAGCTGGGCGTTGTCGTAGAGCATCTTCTCGAAGTGCGGCACGTGCCACCGGCCGTCGACGGCGTAGCGGTGGAACCCCCCTCCGACCTGGTCGTGCACCCCGCCGTCGGCCATGCAGTCGAGGGTCCGCCGGACCATCTCGGCGGTGCCGGGCATGCCGCGGAGGTGGCATCGCAGCGCGAACTCCCACGTCATCGGCTGGGGGAACTTCGGGGCGGCACCCACGCCGCCCCAGGCCGGGTCGAACGCCCGCCCGAGTCCGGCGAACGCCGTCTGCAGGAGCTCGGCGGTGAGGGGCTCCTCCGACGCCGGAACCTGCGCCTGCCGGGCGATGGCCACGGCGAGGGCCCGGCCCTGGCGCAGCGCCTCGTCGCGACGGTCCCGCCACGCCTCGGCCACCGCGGTCAGCACGCGGCGGAACGACGGCATCCCGTGACGGTCCTCGTTCGGGAAGTACGTTCCTCCGTAGAACGGCTCCCCGTCCGGAGTGCAGAACACCGTCATGGGCCACCCGCCCGACCCGGTGATCGCCTGCACGGCGTCCATATAGATCGCGTCGACGTCGGGTCGTTCCTCCCGGTCCACCTTGATCGCGACGAAGTGCTCGTTCATGAGGGCAGCCGTGCCGGGATCCTCGAACGACTCGCGTTCCATGACGTGGCACCAGTGGCAGGCCGCGTACCCGACCGAGAGGAGGATCGGCCGGTCCTCTAGACGCGCCCGCTCCAGGGCCTCGGGGCCCCAGGGGTACCAGTCCACCGGATTGTGGGCGTGCTGCAGGAGGTAGGGGCTCGTCTCGCCGTCCAGCCGGCCGGCCGGCCGGCCGGCGTCGCTTCGGTGCCGTTCGGTCACGCCCGACAGTCTCTCGCAGCCGAGCGCACCGCGGACCGGTCGGCGCCGGACCCGACGGGAGCGGCGCCGGACCTAGGGCGGAAAGCGCGAACGTGCGCCCAGAAAACGGCTCATGGACCGATGAAGCCTCCCCCGGCTGCGGGTACCTTGATCCGGGTACGCCGAACCCGTTCCGCGGGCGCTCGGCAACCTCGCTGTTGCCACCGGAAGGGACCGGATTGACCGCAAGGGTCGTGCTCGACGACGGCGCCACCTGGGCCCTCGTCGTCGTCTCCGTGATCGCATCGCTGGCCGCCGTCGTCGCATCGGTCGCCGCCTGGCGGGCCTCGAGGGCCAGCCGGCTGGCGCTCGACCAGCTCGTGGCCGCCCGACGGCAGGTCGCCGTCCAGAGGCGCGAGGGGCAGGAACGGAGCCCGCTCCCGCGCCGGGACGGGGTCGCCGCCGAGCGCCCGGCCGCCGCCCGGGTCGAACCGGTGCCGCGGGAGCCTGGCCCGCCGCCCGTGCCCGAGCAGGTCCCGCCCACCGTGTCCGCGCCACCGCGCACCGAGGCCGCGCCGCGCGCGCCCGCGATGCCGCGGCGTTCGGACGCGCTCGACGACCCCGACCACCCGGGGACGTTGCTCCCAGCGCGGCCCCGCACACCCGAGCCTGCCGAACCCGCTCCGCGCGTCCCCTCGCCGCCTGAGCAGCTCCGCACCGAGCCGCTGGAGCGGCCCCGGCCGAAGCCGCCGCTCGGTCCGCCCGAGGAGCGCGAGGTGCACCCGGGCGTGTTCGTCACGACCCCCGGCCGGCCGCAGGCTCCGCCACTCGAGCCCGTGGTGACGCCGGCCGGTCCCGCGCCGCCGGAACCCCAGGCGCCGGCGTCCGATCCGAGCCTCGAGCGCCTGGCGGATCCGGATCCGTTCGTCCGGATGGAGGCGATCGATCAGCTCCGCAACCACCCGGCGCGGGTCGAGGTGCTGACTCGACTGCTGAACGACGAGTTCCCGGTGGTCCGGCGGCAGGCGGTCCGGTCGCTCCGGAGGGCCGGCGGTCCGGCGGCCACCAGGGCCCTGCTCGACGTGGCAGGCCAGGACCCGTCCGCGGAGGTCCGCCAGGAGGCCGTCGACGCGCTGGGCGCGATGCTCCGCGACGTCCGGTCGAACCCGGCCTAACCCGACGCGGGGACCAGCTCGCGCCCGATCAGCTCGACCATCCCGACGTCGTCGTGCGCGAGGTGCTGGAGCATCACCCGTTCGACCCCGGCCTCCTCGAACTCGCGGAGCCGTTCGCGCGCTTCGTCGACGGTCCCGGCGATCCACCCCCGGTCCGTTTCCTGCAGCAACGCCTCGCCGTCCCCGGCGCTCCGGCCCCGGCGCTCGGCCACCCGCCCGGCCCGGCGGAGGACGTCGGCGCGATCCTCGCCGACCACGCACCCTGTCATGAGGGAGAAGCGCAGCGTGGCCGGGTCGCGCCCGGCCGCCTCCCACGCGTCGGCCACGACCGCCCGGCGTCGCACGCACTCCTCGGGCGAGGCGAACGTCGTGTTGTACTCGTCCGCCCACCGAGCCGCGAGCCGCGCCGTCGCCCTCCCGGCCGTCCCCCCGACGATGATCGGCGGGTGGGGCCGCTGGACCGGCTTCGGCTCGGCGTGGCAGTCCTCGAGCGTGTAGTGCTCCCCCCGGAACGAGAACGACTCCTCCGACCACTGCCGGTGCACGATCTCGAGCTGCTCGCCGAGCACGGACATCCGCGCCCCCGTGTCGGCGAACGGGAACCCGTACCGCGTGTGGTCGTCGGCGTACCAGCCCGCGCCAAGGCCGAGCTCGACGCGGCCGCCCGAGACGTGGTCGGCCGTCGTCGCGTTCTTGGCCAGCACGGACGGATGGCGGAACGTCGCCGGCGACACCATCGTCCCCAGCCGGATCCGCTTCGTGACGGCCGCGAGCGCCGACAGCGTGGCCCACGCGTCCAGCGACCCCCGTTCGAGGAACGGCGAGATCGTCGCGTAGTGGTCCGACCGGAACAGCCCCTCCAGCCCCCCGTCCTCGCACGCCCGGGCCAGGGCGACCCACTGGTCCCAGGTCACGCCCTCCTGGCCCTCGATCATCAGGTTGATCCGCATCACCGGAGCATAGGGGGACCGCTTCCCGGCCGCCGTCGCTACCATGGCCGGACCGATGGACGACCCGTTCCTGCGAGCCTGCCGGCGCGAGCCGGTCGAACGAACCCCGGTGTGGTTCATGCGCCAGGCCGGGCGGTACCAGCCCGAGTACCGTGCGCTGCGCGAACGTCACGGCATCCTGGAGATCTGCCGGACGCCGGAGCTCGCGTCGCGGGTCACGGCACTCCCCGTGGAGCAGCTCGGCGTGGACGCCGCGATCCTGTTCTCCGACATCATGGTCCCGGTCGCGGCGATGGGGGCCTCGCTCGACATCGTCGAGGGCCGGGGGCCGGTGATCGAGGCGCCGGTCCACTCGGCCTCCGATCTCGACCGGCTGCGCGTGCTGGAGCCGGGGGCGGACGTGCCGTTCGTGCTCGACGCGATCCGCGAGTCGGTCGATCGGCTCGACCGTCCCCTGATCGGGTTCGCCGGCGCCCCGTTCACGCTGGCGTCGTACCTCGTGGAGGGCGGCCCGTCGCGCGACTATGCGAGGACGAAGGCCCTGATGTGGTCCGAGCCGGGGACCTGGGACCGGCTGATGTCGCTGCTGGCGGACTCGATGCTCGCGTATCTCCGGGCGCAGGTGGAGGCCGGGGCGTCGGCGGTGCAGCTGTTCGACTCGTGGGTCGGCGCGCTGTCGGAGGACGACTACCGTTCGCAGGTGCTCCCGTACTCCTCGCGGATCCTCGCCGGGGTCGAACGTGTGCCCCGGATCCACTTCGGCGTGGGGACCGGCCACCTCCTGGAGGCCATGCGCGACGCGGGGGCCGACGTCGTCGGCGTCGACTGGCGAACGCCGCTCGACCGGGCCCGGAAGCGGGTCGGCGAGGGTGTGGCGGTCCAGGGGAACCTCGACCCGGCCGCGCTGCTGGCCTCCCCGGAGTCGTTGCGGCGCAGCGTGTTCAAAGTCCTCGACGCGGCGGGCGGCCGGGCCGGTCACGTGTTCAACCTGGGCCACGGGGTGCTGCCCTCGACCGATCCCGTTGCGCTGCGGTCGGTCGTGGACATGGTGCACGAACGGACGGTGCCTTCGGCATGACCACGCCGATCGGGCTGCTGGTGATGGCGTACGGCACGGCGTCCGGGCCCGACGACGTCGAGCGGTACTACACGGACATCCGCGGCGGACGCCCGCCGACGCCCGAGCACCTGGCCGACCTCAAGGGGCGGTACGAGGCGATCGGCAACCGGTTCCCGCTGCTCGACATCACCACCCGGCAGGCCGAGGGCATCGTCCGTGTGCTGAACGAGGAGGCCGGGTTCGAACGGTTCCGGTCGTACCTCGGGATGAAGCACTCCCAGCCGTTCGTGGCGGAGGGCGTGGCGCGCATGCGCCAGGAGGGCGTCGAACGCGCGGTGGGGGTCGTGATGGCGCCGCACTGGTCGGGGATGTCCGTCGAGACCTACGTGGATCGCGTCCAGGAGGCCGTCGCGGCCGACGGAGGTCCGGCGGTGTCGTTCGTCCGGCAGTGGTACGACCGGCCGGAGTTTGTCTCGTTCCTCGCCGGCCGGGTGCGCGAGGCGCTCGACCGGCTGCCGCCGGACGAACGGGGCGAGGCGGCGGTGATCTTCTCGGCCCACTCGCTGCCCGTTCGGACGGTGGAGGACGGCTCACACCGGTGCCTGCGCTGCGTCGCCGACCGGTGCGCCGCGGCGTGCACGTACCTCGGCCAGTTGCAGGACACCGCCCTGCGGGTGAGCGGCGAGCTCCGGTTGGCCCAGCACGTGACGATCGCGTGGCAGAGCGCGGGGCGGACGCCGGACCCGTGGTGGGGACCGCCCGTCGAGGACGTGATCGGCGAGCTGGCCGGGAAGGGGTTCCCCGCGGTGGTCGTGTGCAGCGCCGGGTTCGTCTCCGACCACCTCGAGATCCTGTACGACCTCGACATCGAGGCGAAGGAGCTGGCCCGCGAGGCCCGCATCCGACTGGAGCGAACCGAGATGCCGAACGACGACCCGGCGTTCGTGCGGGCCGTCGCCGCGGCGATCCGGGATCATGTCGACGAGGAGGACAGCACATGACCGAGGCCAACAAGGGCGCCGACGCCGCGATCGCGGCCGCAGCCGCAGGTGCGGTCGCGGACGCCAACGGCAGCGCCGCCGACGACCGCCCGACCTACGCGTACTACCCGGCGTTCCGGGCCAAGCCGGAGGTCTATGGCGCGGATTCGCTCGGCATCACGCACGAGGCCGAGCAGCTGTTCAAGGAATGGGACGAACGCGTGCACGTCCGCGGCGTCTACTCGACCGTCGCGTTCCGCACGGACGCCGACCTCATGATGTGGTGGGTGGCCCGCTCGCCGGACGACGTGCAGGCGCTGCTGGCGGAGTTCCGGCGGACGCCGCTCGGCCGCGGGGTCGAGCAGACGCATGCGTTCCTCGGCGTGCACCGGCCGCCGGAGGTGGCGAAGGATCACGTGCCGGCGTTCATGAAGGGCGAGCCGCCCAAGCGCTACCTGAACGTGTACCCGTTCGTCCGGTCGCACGATTGGTACCTGATCCCTCGCGAGGAGCGCGCCGCGCTGCTCCGCGAACACGGCGAGATGGGACGCGAGTTCCCGGGCGTGCTGGCCAACACGACGTCGAACTTCGGCATCGGGGACTGGGAGTGGATCCTGGCGTTCGAGGCCGACGAGCTGACCGAGATCGTCGACTGCATCCGCCGGCTCCGCGACGCGAAAGCCAGGAAGTTCACGAGCGTGGAGATCCCGTTCCTGACCGGGGTCCGCAAGCCCCTCGCGGACGCCGTGGGCGACGCGCTGTAGCGGTTCCGGTGGCGCCGCTTCGGCTGGGGACGCGCCGGTCGGCGCTCGCGCTCGCCCAGGCCCACGAGGTGGCGGCGCTGCTGACGACCCGGGGGCACGACGTCGACATCGTCCCCATGACGACGCGCGGCGACCTCGGCGCGCCGGCCGACGCGGCCGCCTCGCCGGCCGGGCTGAAGGGCCTGTGGGTGAACGACATCGTCGACGCGCTACGGCGCGGCGAGGTCGACCTGGCGGTGCACTCGGCCAAGGACCTGCCGGCGGAGGAGGTCGATGGCGTGGTGGTGGCGGCGGTGCCCGAACGGGCGTCGCCGTTCGACATGCTGGTCCGGCGCGGTCCGGAGCTGCCGCCGGGCGCACGCGTGGGGTCGTCGTCGCTGCGACGCCGCGGCCAGCTGCGCGCGGCGCGTCGGGACCTCGACGTGGTCGAGATCCGGGGGAACGTCGACACGCGGCTGCGGAAGCTCGACGCGGGCGAGGTCGACGGGCTGGTGCTGGCGGCGGCGGGGCTCGTTCGTCTCGACATCTCGCCGGCGCATGCCTCACTGCTGTCGGCCGAGGAGATGGTGCCCGCGCCCGGGCAGGGCGCGCTGGCGGTGCAGACGCGCGACGCCGGTCCTGCGCGGGACGCGGTGGCCGCGTCGGACCATCGGGAGTCGCGATTGGCGTTCGAGGCGGAGTTCGCGCTGGTGCGGTTCGTCGGCGGGGGGTGTGCGCTGCCGCTCGGGGCGTACGCCACGGTGGACGGCGGGCTCGTTCGCCTCCAGACCGTGGTGCTGCGACCGGACGGCTCCTCTCCCGTTCGCGCGTCGGCCGAGGCGGATGCTCCGGAGACCGCGGCGCGCGAAGCGGCCGACGCGCTGCTCGCCGGCGGGGCCGCAGCCATCCTCGAGGAGCTGCGCTGACCGTGGGCGCGCTCGAGGGGCGCATCGTCGTGGTGACGAGGCCGGCGGGGGAGCCGTCGACGCTCTCGGATCTCCTGCGGGCCGCCGGGGCGGCGGTGCTCGAAGCGCCGGCGATCGAGATTCTGCCCGCTGGCGACACCGGCCCGCTCGACGATGCGGTCGCGGACCTCAGCGAGGGGGGGTTCGCCTGGGTGGTGTTCTCGAGCCCGAGGGCGGTCGACGCGGTGTGTGAGCGGATGGACGCCCTCGACCTCCCGCGGGGCATCCGCGCGATGATCGCCGCGGTCGGCCCGGCCACGGCGGCGGCGCTGCTGGAGGCCGGGTTCCACGTGCACCTGGTCGCCGACCCGCACACGACCGACGCGCTGGCGGCCGAGTTCCCGGCCGGGCGGGGGCGGGTGCTGCTGCCGCGCGCGGACATCGCGCCTCCCGGGCTGGAGGACGTGCTGCGCACCAAGGGCTGGACGCCGGTACGTGTGGTCGCGTATCGAACGGGCCTGTCCGCGACGATGCCGGACGAGGTCGCAAAGGCGCTCGCCGCGCACACGGTGGACGCGGTCGCGTTCACGAGCGCCTCGACGGTGCGGGGGTTCGCGTCGCTCACGTCGCTGCGGGACGTGCCGGCGGTGGCGATCGGACCGGTCACGGCGCGGGCCGCGCGCGAGGAGGGGTTCGTGGTGGCCGCGGTCGCGGATCCACACACGATGGAGGGCCTGTCGGCTGCGGTGGCGTCGGCGCTCGCGAACAGCCCGCCGATCTTCCACATCACTCCGGCAACCGCCGCCGACGCGGCCCGGTCGTCCGGGTCCTACGAGGACCCGTCGCTCACCGGCGAGGGGTTCATCCATTGCTCGTTCCGCGACCAGGTCGCCCGCGTGGCGGACGCGTTCTACGCCGGTCGGACCGGGCTCGTGCTCCTGGAGATCGACCCGAGCCGCCTTTCCTCGGAGTTGCGCCTCGAACCCGGCACCGACGCGCCGGACGAGATGTTCCCGCACGTCTACGGTCCGTTGAATTGGGACGCGGTGGTCGCCGTGCTTCCGTTCGAACCCGGACCCGACGGGTCGTTCGCAGCGCCGAACCGCTGACGTGATCACGGGCAGGGCTACACTTTCCGGCGATGAGCTTTCCCGACCACCGGCCCCGTCGAATGCGGGCGCGTGAGGCGCTCCGGCGCATGGTGTGCGAGACGGACCTCACGCCGCGGCACTTCGTCGCGCCGCTGTTCGTGAAGGAGGGCATCGCCGAGCCCGCGCCGATCTCCTCGATGCCCGGCCACTCGCAGCACACGATCGAGTCGCTCCGCAAGGAGGCCGTGGACATCGCGTCGCGGGGGGTTCGGAACTTCGTGCTGTTCGGGGTTCCCGCTCACAAGGACGCGGAGGGGAGCGAGTCGCACAACCCGGACGGGATCGCGCAGCTCGCCCTCCGCGCTCTGCGCGACGAGCTCGGCGACGACTGCGTCGTGGTCGCCGACCTCTGCCTGGACGAGTACACCGACCACGGTCACTGCGGCCTGCTCACCGCCGAGGGCGAGGTCGACAACGACCGGACGCTCGAGAGCTACCGGCGCATCGCGGTCGCGCAGGCCGAGGCCGGGGCGGACATGGTCGGGCCGAGCGGCATGATGGACGGTCAGGTGGCCGCCATCCGCGAGGCGCTCGACGACGCCGGGTTCCAGCGCGTCGGGATCATGGCCTACGCGGCGAAGTTCGCCTCGGGGTTCTACGGGCCGTTCCGGGAAGCCGCGGAGTGCGCCCCCCAGTTCGGCGACCGCCGTGGCTATCAGATGGACCCGGCGAACCTCGAGGAGGCCGTCCGCGAGGTCGAGGCCGACGTCGACGAGGGCGCCGACATCGTGATGGTGAAGCCGGCGCTCGCGTACCTCGACGTGATCCGCGCCGCAAAGGACGCGACCGGCCACCCGATGGCCGCCTACAACGTGAGCGGCGAGTACTCGATGGTGAAGGCCGCGGCCGAACGCGGCTGGATCGACGAGCGCCAGGTGACGCTGGAGATCCTGACGAGCATCCGCCGGGCCGGCGCCGACCTCATCCTCACGTACCACGCCAAGGACGCCGCGGACTGGCTCGCTGGGCTGAGCTGAACAGCCTCCATCGCGGTCTCCCCTCGGGTCTCCAGCTGCCCCTGCGGTTTTGTTGGTGTGTGCCGGTCTGTGTGCTAATCTCGGCACATGAGAGTTCACGTTGTTCTCGAAGACGACCTCGTGCGAGAACTCGACGAGTTGACCGGTCCGCGGGGCAGGAGCACGTTCATCGCCGAGGCGACTCGGCGTGCGCTCGAGCGGGAGCGTCGCTGGAAGGCCCTGAACCGAGCGTTCGGCTCGATATCCGATCACGGTCACGAATGGGATGACGATCCGGCCGTATGGGTCCACGAGCAACGGCGCGCGGATCCGCGTCGTGTCGGCTGAGTGTCCGGAATCCTCCTCGACACGACCGTGCTCGTTGATTGGCTGCGGGGGAGTGAAGCCGTGCGCCGTCGGTTGACGGAGATCTGGGTTCGTGGCGACGACGCATTTGTATGCGCCGTGAACATCGAGGAGGTCTCCCGCGGCATCCGGAGGGCGGAGGAGGCCGACTTCGAACAGCTCCTGGCGGGCCTCGTGGTTGCCCCGCTCGGCATTCCGGAAGGTCGCCTCGCCGGTTGGTGGCGGCGCACGCTCGCACGGCGGGGGCGGACCCTTTCCCAATCGGACGCCCTGATCGCGGCAGCCGCCGTCGGCGTCGGGGCGAGGGTAGCGACCGCCAGCCTCGGGGATTTTCGTATTCCGTCTGTCGTCGTGGAACGCTGGCCGAGCGGCGGATAGCAGAGGGAGCGGCTCCGCCTCTCCTTGGGTCGGGCGAAGGGATGCAGATGACGATCGACATCCGGAACGACGGCCAGATCTCCGACGTCGAGGGCGGGTGGTTCCGGGCGAGGTGGCACTTCTCGTTCGACTCGTACCACGACCCCGAGTACATGGGGTTCGGAAACCTCCGGGTGTTCAACGACGACCGGCTGATCCCGGGCGCGATCTGGCCGATGCACCCGCACCGCGACATCGAGGGACTGACCTACGTCGTCGAGGGGACCTTCCGCCACGAGGACGACGTCGGCGGCGATCCGGGCAACCTGCCGGCAGGCTCCGTGCAGCGCATGACGCTCGGCAGTGGCGCGTACCACTCGGAGCAGAACGGCTCGGAGACCGAACCGATGCGGTTCATCCAGATGTGGATCATGCCGAGCCAACAGGGCCTCACTCCCGGCGTGGAGCAGCGCGTGTTCGACATCGACGACCGGACCGGCAACCTCCTGGAGGTCATCTCACCCGAGGGCGGGACCGCGGTGAAGGTGCACGGAGACGCGCGTGTGTTCGTCTCGCGGCTGGTGCCGCCCGAGACCGTGCGGTACGAGCTCGGCCCCGACCGCGGCCTCTACCTCTACGTCATCGAAGGCGACGTCACGGTCGACGGCGAGCGGATGGTGACCGGCTCGGCCGCCCGCATCCGGGACGAGTCCGCGATCGAGATCGCCCCGAACGCCGAATCTGAGCTGATCATGGTCGACGTCGACCTCACCTGGAATGGCTGAGACAGCATGATGCCCGTCCGGCCGACCGCCCGGCCTGACGGGGCGCAAGATCGGAGAGCGTCACACCCCGAAGCAGTACAGCTTGCCGTCGAAGGACGGAACGAGCAGGTTCCCGTTCACCGCGGTGGGCGCCCCATCCACCAGTCCCCCGATGGTCGACCCGCTGCTCCAGAGCAGCTTGCCCCCGTCCGCCCCGAAGGCACGGACGGTCTGGCCCACCCCGTCCGCCGTGTACACGATGTTGCGCGCCACGGTCGGTGGGGGGACTGGGAGCCCTTGACCGCCGTACGTTCGCTGCCACGCCAACGACAGGTGGCAATCGGGTCGCACTCGGAAGGCCACCAGGCCGTGCCGGTACGTCGCACCCGGAGAGTCGAGGGGGTTCGTCACGTACACCATGTTGGTGAGAGGGGAATACGCGGGAATCCCGATGAACACAGGATCGATGTCGTTCGCCGCGACCTGGATGCGCTGAAAAGGACCGTCGGACACGTGGCCCTGTCGATAGAGGAAGAGCTCTCCCGTCTTGTTCATGGCGGCGATCAGCCCCGGACACCCTGGGGGGTCGTACAGGAGCGGGGTTGCCCCGAAGTCCCTGTCCGGCTCGGCGTTGCTCAACCCCGGGTAGTTCGCCCCGAGCACTCGTAGCGAGGACGACAGCTCGACGACGTTCTCCGAGTATCGGTATGACTCGGGTGTCGTGAGCGCGTTGCCCGTCGCGGCGAAGACATGGTGGGTGGCGGTGTCGATCGAGACTCCACCAGGCCCCCAGATGCCTCCGCCATCGACATGCCGTCCCGCCGGGAAGAATCGCCGCTCGACACTCCGCGAGGCGATGTCGATCTCCGAGACGTTCCCGTGGTAGGGGACGATGTCGCAATAGGACGCGAAGGCCACGTACAGCTTCTGGGTCTTCGTATCCAGGGTCAGGCCACCGTAGGAATGCAGCTGGACAGGATCGAACACTCCGGTGACCGGCCACCCGCTGCGCTCGTGTCCCGAGGCGAGTGCCATGGCATGCACGGAGCCGTCGCCTCCGGCCGCGTACACGGTCTTCGAGGTGGGGTCGATGACCGCCGCCCCGCTCACCCCGTACTGGTTGTTCGGCAGATCCTCGCAAGCGTTCTTCACGAAGCCGAGGCGACGCGACCACACGACCTTGCCGCTCGCAACGTCGATCGCCGCGAACCTGCCCGCCTCCGTCCCCTCGTATGCGACGCTGTGCGAGCGGCCGCCGATCCGTACCCCGGTGGCGACCACAGGCTGCGCGAGGACCGCCGAGCCCAGATCCCTGCCCCATCGCAGATGCAGCGAGGGCGCCGTCTTGGGCGTGATGACGGTCTCGTTCGGATTGAACCCGGTGTGAGCGGCGTCGAAGCCATACGTGGTCCAGGCGACTCGGTGCGGGGAATTGGCCTTGCTCGCCCAGGCGGGAGCAACCGTGACGGCCAGGGCCATCAGACAACCGATGGCTGCAGCTCCCTGGAGGATTCGTGAGCGCGTGGACAACCCCGCTTCGAGATAGAGTCGCTCAGGCTACCGGATTGAAGCGCCACCGGCACCACGGGGGACCCCTCTGCAGGGCCGGGCCATCGACCGTTCCGTCGCGAGCGAGACGTACGGCCCTGTCCTCGCCCCAGGTCGGGTCGGACTCTGCCGTGGGGGGCTGGTCCTGTGAGCGCATCTCGCTTGAGTGTTCGCGTCTGGCCGTCCAGGGGGACTACAAGATCATCGCCGTCGGGTGTTCGAACTGGTACACGGAGACCGGCGGCGCACCGCGCTTCGCGCTCGTCAGATACGAACCGAACGCGGGGCTCGACACGTCGTTCGGTGCCGGCGGGAAGGTCCAGACGAGGTTCCCGCACCTGACGGAGTGGGCCACAAGCGTCGCGATCCAGTCGAATGGCCGCATCGTGGCCGGGGGTCGCTCCGACGTCGGCGGCCCGAGCTTCGCCCTGGCCCGCTACCGCCGGGGACGTTCCTGAGAAACAGGATTCTCATGCTTGCGAGAAGACCTACAACAAGCGAGACCGCTGCCGGCCGGTTGACGTGCCGGATGCTGCGTCCGAGCACGTAACCTTCGGTCCTCGATCGGGGCAGGGGGCGATGGGCATGTTGGAGATGTGGCTCGCGCGACACGGCGCAACGGCGTGGTCTCGCTCGGGGCGGCACACGGGCTCGACCGACCTGCCCCTGATCGCCGACGGCGAGGAGGAGGCCCGGACGATGGCCCGAGGCCTCGCCGAGGTCGAGTTCGGCACCGTCATGAGTAGCCCGCTCCGGCGCGCCCGGGAGACCGCCCGGCTGGCCGCCTTTCCCGATGCCCGCGTCAACGAACGCCTCCGCGAGATCGACTACGGCGAGTACGAGGGCCTGACCACCAGGGACATCCGGGCGACCAGGCCCCAATGGGAGCTGTTCCGCGACGGGTGCCCCGGCGGCGAGTCGCCCCAGCAGATGGCCGCCCGGATGGACGGGCTGCTCCTCGACCTCGCCGACGAACCGCAGCCGATCCTGCTGTTCGGCCACGGCCACGGCCTGCGGGCGCTGGCGACGCGGTATCTGGGGCTCGACATCTGGGTGGCCGGCCTGTTGGCCCTCGATGCCGGGAGCCTCAGCCGCCTCGGCGAGGAACACGGACACCCGGCGCTCCGCCTCTGGAACGAGACGTCCGGCGACGGTAAGACACTGCCCGCACCGAGCCGCCCGTGACAGCACGGATGCTCCCGCAAGCCCTGACCGCCTAGTGTCCTGAGTCAGAAGTTCACAGGATGTTCACGAGGATGTCCCCAGGCATGGCTCGCGTCGTGCCAGGATGCGGTATGGCCCGAGGACGACCGCTCCAGGAGCTCGCGGTGAGCGAGGAGGACCGGCAGGTGCTGGAGCGGTTCACCCGCCGGACCACCACGTCGCAGGCCCTTGCCCTGCGATCGAGGATCGTCCTGCGATCGGCCGAGGGCGCCACCAACCGGGAGGTGGCCCGGCAACTGGAGGTGACGCCCCAGACCGTCGGGAAGTGGCGGGCCCGCTACGTCGAACGAGGCGTCGAGGGCCTCCTGGACGAGCCCCGGCCCGGGGCCCCCCGGAAGGTCACCGACGACAAGGTGGAGGAGGTCGTGGTGAAGACCCTCGAGTCCAAGCCGACCGACTCCACCCACTGGTCCTCAAGGGACATGGCCAAGCGAGTGGGGCTGTCGCAGTCCACCGTGGCCCGGATCTGGCGGGCGTTCGGACTGCAGCCGTGGCGGAGCGAGTCCTGGAAGCTCTCCACCGACCCCCAGTTCGTGGAGAAGGTCCGCGACATCGTGGGGCTGTACCTCGATCCGCCGGATGGCGCCCTGGTGCTGTGCGTTGACGAGAAGTCCCAGATCCAGGCGCTCGACCGGACCCAGCCCATCCTGCCGATGCGCCCGGGGACCCCGGAGCGATGGACCAACGACTACGTTCGCCACGGCACCACGTCGCTGTTCGCCGCGCTCGTCATGGCCACCGGCGAGGTCATCGGCCGGATCCACCGCCGCCACCGCCACCAGGAGTTCCTGCGGTTCCTCAAGGCGATCGACGCCGAGACGCCGGCGGACCTCGATCTGCACCTCGTCCTGGACAACTACGGAACCCACAAGACCCCCGCGGTGCTGCGGTGGCTGGCCCGCCACCCCCGGTTCCACCTCCACTTCACCCCGACCGGCTCCTCCTGGCTCAACCTCGTGGAGCGGTGGTTCGCGGAGCTGACCCGCCGCCAGATCAAACGCGGCGCCCACCGGTCGACCCGGGAGCTGGAGGATGCGATCCGGCACTACCTCAAGATCTACAACCTCGATCCCAAGCCGTTCGTGTGGACGAAGTCCGCCGACCAGATCCTCGAATCCGTTGCCGCATATGCTCAACGGATTTCGGACTCAGGACACTAGAGTCCTCGAGATACCACGGGCCGGGGTTCGTTCGAAGGACTCAGATGAGTCGAGGGGAGTCACCGATGCGCCTTCACCGCTTCCCGGCCGTGCTCGTGGCCATGGCCGGACTGCTGATCGCCTGCAGTCCGTCCACGGGTCCATCCGGCGCGACCGCGGGATCGTCCTCGGCGACGACGGCGGGCACGAGCACGGGAACCACGACCGTCCCCGACACCCCGCCGGCGACGTCCGGCGTGACCGTCCCGGCGACCACCGTCGCATCGCCCACGCAGCCGTTCGTTTCGGCCAGCTACCACTACACGGTCAGGTCAACCGACTGGACGGGGACGGACGCGAAGAAGGTGTGGGACGGAACCGGATCGCCCGGCAACGGAGATCCCACCGTCGACGTCCTCGACGGCCCGCACGGCGTGGAGGCCTACGCCTTCGGGGAACCGACCGGGCAGACGCTGCAGCAATTCGCCGCCGCCGCCCGCGCGGCGAAAGCGAAGGTCCACCCGTGTAGCGCGCAGATGCCGCCGGCCACGACCACGACGGTCGGCGGCGCGCCGGCCGTCCTCCAGCAAGGACACTGCCCCCCACCCGGCGGTCCGTTCGTGATCAGCGCCACCGTGGTGCACGCCGGTCGGGCGTACCTCTTCTTCACCTTGTCGATCCCGCCGGGGAGCGAGGCGTTCACCCGTCACTGGTTCCTGCCGCTGCTGAGCGAGATCAGGTTCACCGGCTGACGGACCCGGGGCCCACGTCAGACCTCGACCTCCATGCCCTCGTAGGCCAGCGTGATCTCGCTGCCGTTGTGCCCGGCGCCGTTGCCGTTCCAGAGCTCCTTCGCGCGCACGAGGATCGCGTCGAGCTCGTCGTCGTCGTGCAGCGGGTCGTGGTGCGTCATGAACAGGCGCCGGACCTTCGTCAGTTGCGCGAACGTCACCACGTGCTCGGTCGAGGAGTGCCCCCATCCCACCTTGTGGTTGTACTCGTCCTCCGTGTACTGCGAGTCGTGGAACAGCACGTCCGCCCCGAACGCGGCCGAGAACCCCGACAGCCACTCCGGCGAGACGCTGCGGAGGTCGCCGATCCCGAGCGCGGGCTCGTGGTCGGGCATGTAGACGAGCGAACGGTCGCCCTCCTCGACGCGGTAGCCGACCGTCGGCCCCGGATGCGAGATCCGCTGCGCCGACAGCCGAACCCCGGCGAGCTCCCACTCCTCGTCCTCCGGCGTGTCGTGGAACGTGGGATGCGACGGGATCGCCGACAGGTGCACCGGGAACAGCGGCGGCGACAGATACGTCGCGATGCGGTCCTCGAGCGACTTGAGCGGCGAGGCCGGTCCCCAGATGTGCAGATCGGACGCGCTCGTCCACAGCGGCGTGAAGAACCCCAGCCCCTCCAGGTGGTCGAGGTGCAGGTGCGTGAGCAGGACGTCGATCCGCTTGGGAGCCTGCTCGGCGAGCTTCAGGCCGAGCGCTCGGGCGCCGGTTCCCGCGTCGAGCACCAGCACGGCCCCGTTGTCGAGCGAGATCTCCAGGCAGGACGTGTTCCCGCCGTACCGGATCGTGTCCGGACCCGGCGCGGCCAGCGAACCCCGGCATCCCCACACCTTGGCCTTCACGCCGTCGGTTCCCTCTCCGTTCCCGATGCCCCGCCGCCGTCCGCCGGCGAACGTTCCCAGAACAGCGCGACCGCGCCAACGGTCTCGGTCGGGTGCCGCTGCAGGGGGATCGCCGTGGCGGCGAGGCGGCGCTGGACGCCGTCGGCGGCGATGAGGTCGAGCTCCCGGTGGGCGGGATGCCCCTCCAGCAGCGCGATCCCGATCGGGAGGTCCTCGCGGGCGATGGGCGTCCCGTCGCTCTCAACCGACCGGAACGTCTCCGCCCAGTGGTCGGCCGGCACCTCGCCGATGTCCGCGAACGTCTGCCCGAGCAGGGTCTCGGCCGCCTCGTTGAAGAACACCAGTGTGCCGACCGCGTCGACGATGAACATCGGCGTCGCCAGCCGTGCCGCCATGTCGCGCGCCAGGATCAGGACGAGATCCTTCTGCCGCGGCTCATAGCCCATTTCGCGAGCGTAAGCCCTCGAGGCCGTCCATACCAATGCCCGAACGGACGCAAGGAATGGACGAACGGAGGGCCGGTCGGGTCCCGACGCGAGGTAGCATTGGTTCCAACGTGGCCCAGCGAACGATCCCAGTCACGGACACCCCCCCCGAGGACGAGGTACGAACCCGCGTCCTGTCCCTTCCCGGCCGCTTCCGAAAGGAGGCCGCAAACGGCTTGTCGGCCGAATGGGAGCTCTCCGTCGACGAGGACGTCTACACGATCACCGTCGCCGGGGCGGCGTGCCGTGTCCGTCAGGGCGGGAGCCCGGACGCCGCCGCTCGGATCGCCGCCGACCGCGAGACGTGGCTCGCCCTCGACGACGGCCGGACGACGGGCATGGAGGCGTTCCTCGCCCGGCGGCTGACCCTGCGGGGGAACCTCGATCTCGGCGCCCGGCTGCAGTCGCTGTTCGAACCGCACGGCCGCCCCCGGGGCCCGCTCGACATCGACCAGGTCGAGGTGAAGGCCGGCGACGTCAACGTCTCGGCCTACGTGGTGGGGGAGGGCCCGCCGGTGATCGCACTCCACGGGCTCGGCGGCACGAAGATGTCGATGCTGCCGCTCGTCCCGGCGCTCGCACCGTCGCACCGCCTCGTCGTTCCCGACCTGCCGGGCCACGGGGAGTCCGACAAGCCGGTGGCGACCGACTACACGCCGAGGATGTACGCGCGGGTGGTCCGCAAGCTGATGGACGCGCTCGGCGTGGAGCACGCGATCGTGATCGGCAACTCGCTCGGCGGCCGGGTCGCCCTCGAGCTGGCCGTTCGCTCGCCCGACCGGGTCCGCGCCCTCGGCCTCCTCTCGCCGGCCGTGCCCGGGTTCCGGGTGCGGTACGTGCTCGGGTTCACCCGGATCCTCCCGACCGAGGTGGGGGCCCTGCCGTTCCCGCTCCGGGAACGGTGGATGAAGGCGGCCGTCCGCCGGCTGCTCGGTGACCCCTCGGCGATGCCGGAGTCCGGCTACGAGGTCGCGGCGGATGAGTTCATCCGGATCTACCGGACGCCGCAGGCCCGGATGGCGTTCTTCGACTCGCTGCGGCACATCCTGACCGAGGCGCCGAAGCCGTTCTGGGCCCGCATGCGCCACATCCGGGTCCCCGTCCAGATCGTGTGGGGAACGGCCGACCGCCTCGTTCCCGTTCGCCTCGCGCCGAAGCTGGCCGAGGAGCTACCGGACGCCCGGCTGCTGATCCTTCCGCGGGTGGGGCACGTGCCGCAGTTCGAGGCCACCGACCGGACGGCCGAGGCGCTGACGACCTTCATCGCGAGCCTCCCGGACTGACGGGCGGAGCGGCGGGCTCCCTCCAAACCGCCGTGCGGCCGGTACGATCTTCCGGAATCCCGAGATGCCGTCTCCACCCGCTCGCCGTCCGTCGTCGATTCCGCCCTCTCGCGGGAGCGTGCCCTCGCGGCACCGCCGCCCGCCGCGGTTCCCGTTCCGCCTGGTCATGCTCGTGCTGATCCTCGTGGCGGGCGTCGTCGTGGGCGCCAAGGCCCTGACCGGTGGGAACGACGACGGCAAGCACCCGCAAGCCGGCGGCACCACGAACGGTTCGACCTCGGGGGCGAACGGTGGCTCGGGCAGCCCCACCGGCTCCGGCTCGACCGGGGACGGCCCCTCCGGGACCGGTTCCCCCAAGCCAGCCTCGACCGAGGACGACCCGACGACCCCGGGGGCCATCAACACGAAGTTTCCCGGCCTCGTGACGTTCCGGGGGAACGCCACCCGCGACTACTACGGTGAGGGCCCGCTCCCCAAGCACCCCAAGGTCCTGTGGGAGTACCCGCAGTCCGGGGGGATGTGCTCGCAGTCGACCGGCATCGACGGGACCAAGACCTGGTGCGGCACCGGCTGGACCGGCCAGCCCAACGTCATCGTCCACCCCAACGGCAAGATCGAGATCCGCGAGGGTGCGTACGACGACCACTACCACTTCTGGAACGGCCTCACCGGCGAGCCCATGCGGCCCGACCTGGTCACCGGCGACCTCGCCAAGGGTTCGGCCACGAGTGACGCCGACGGCTACCCGCTGTACTACGCGGGGTCCCGCGACAACAACTTCCGCATCGTGGCCATGGATCGCTCAAAGCCGACGACCCTGTGGTCGGTGAACGCCGACACGAGCGTCTCCAACCCCGTGTGGAACAACGACTGGGACGGCGCCGCGCTGCAGCTCGGCGACTACCTGCTCGAGGGCAGCGAGAACTCGTGGTTCTACGTCATCAAGCTGAACCGCCACTACGACGCCCACCACCTGGTGCAGGTCGACCCGAAGATCCTGATGCTCGTCCCGGGGTTCTCGTCGGAGTTCATCAGCGAGGTGGGCGACGACGACGTGTCGATCGAGAACTCGGTCGCGTTCTTCAAGGGCGTCGTGTACTTCTCGAACTCCGGCGGGCTGGTCCAGGGGTGGGACATCTCCGACATCCTCGACGGGGGAACGCACTACAAGAAGGTGTTCGAGTTCTGGGACGGCGACGAGACCGACGCCTCGATCGTGATCGACCAGCAGGGCGACCTCTACGTCGGGCGCCACTTCTCGTTCAACGACCCCAACCGCTCCCGCGCGCGCGACGAGGCGGTCGGTGGCAACCTGATCAAGCTCGACCCCCACCGGCCGAAGAACCCGGTCGTGTGGACGGTGGACATGGGCGGGACCGGACCCGACGGCGGCCTGCTCGGCACCGTCGCCCTGTACAAGGGCGTCGTGTGGGCGCCGGGGAGCGACGGCCACATCCTGGCGGTCGACGCGAAGTCCGGGAAGGTCATCTCCGACACCTACATCCAGCCTCCGGTCAACGGGTCGCCGGTCACGATCGACGACCAGCTGGTGATCGGCGACTGCGGGGGCGTGCTGCACGACTACGACATCTCCGACCCCCGCCATCCCAAGCCGCTGTGGACCGTGCAGCTGTCCGGCTGCATCGAGTCCACGCCGGCGGTGTGGCACGGGATGCTGTGGGTCGGCGCCCGCGGCGGGAAGTTCTACGGGATCGGCGACGCCAAGCTGTAACACGCCTTGCTTTACGGTTGCCTGGCTCCGGGGATTCGCTACGAGATCCGGGCCGAACTTCAGTAGCGGGACGTGCCTCCTCGCAGTGGCGGCACCGGCCATCTGGCGGCTGCCTGCACGGTTGTTGAGTGCAATGCACACCTCGCCGAAGGAGGGACCGAGTCCTCATCTCAATGTCCTGTCGACATCCTGGTCATGGCCCGGGATTTCGTCGTGCCGCCCCTGTGGGCCGGGCTCACGCTGAACGGCGATGACTGACAGTGCCTCTTGGCCCTGGTTCGTCACGACCTCCCCGCTAGATTCCATTCAGGTGTCTGAGGTTGGGGGAAGGTGATCGAGATGCCCGAAGGTGCCCAGGTCGATCTGAAGGGCTACCTGCAGGCGGAACGGGATTTGCAGCAGGTGGACGGTCGGCGCGGCTTCATCGTGGATGCGACCTCATACGTGATCGTCAACGCGATCCTGATCACGGTGAACCTGCTCGTCGTTCCCGAGTTCCTGTGGTTCTTCTTCCCGCTGATCGGATGGGGGATCGGACTGACGTTCCACTACCTGTTCGGCGTGAAGTGGGCAGGCCGTGAAGCCGACCGCCATGAGGCGCGGGTTGCGGTCCGTGCACAGCAGAACGCACTCCGAGCAGCTTGAGGCCCGCCCAGGTGCACCTGAAGGAGGGATGACCGAATGCCGGTTCCCGATCCGTCGTTGTCGGCGTGGATGACGTTCTCCGCGCTCGGCATCATCACGCTGGTGGCGTTCCTGGTGTCGTGGGTGCTGACCGACGTTGCCCATGTGCCCCGAGCCGCGTACCTGGCGGCGTTGATGGTCGTGACCGCCCTGCTCACGTACGGCTATCTGGCCTGGAGCGGCACCGACGCCGTGGCGTTCCTCACCCAGTACTGGGGCTGGGGCCTCGTCGGGGCCGTAGTGAGTGGTGGTCTGGCCGTCCGAGCGATCGCCATGGCCGCGAACCGCAGGGGGATGCCTCACCCGGCGCATCGAGGGTTCGTCCGCAGGTCGGAGGAGGTCGCGTGGGAGGGGCTGCTCTACGGGGCTGCCGAAGGGGTGCTCCTGTCGGTGCTGCCGGTTCTCGCCGCGTGGCAGTCGTTCTACCTCCTGGGGTGGACCGACACGACTGTGGGGGCCGTTGGCTCCGGTGCGCTGGCCGTCGCCGCCAGTCTCGTGGTGATCTGGATTCACCACCTTGGCTACCGGGAGTTCCGGGGGACCCCGCTGATCGTGATGCCCGTCATCGTGTGTGGGTTCCTGAGCATCGCCTACATGCTGACGTTCAGCCCGATCGCGCCGGTGGGAGGCCACTTCCTCATGCACGTCGCCATCGAGACCAGGGGCGTTCCCATGCCCCCGTACTCGAAGTGGCCCGCCGCACCGGTCGGAGGGTCTGGCGCTCTCGCGCCAGCCTGATCCGGCCTGGCAGGTGGACCTGGAGCACGTGAAGTCCAATGCCCGATGCGGAGGGGACCTTTGACCCTGTCTCGTATGCCCGAGTGATCGCAGCGTGGTCCAATCGGTGCAGGAGACGGAGGGGGGCTGGAACGCAGCGGGCCGGGGTGAGCGTGTTGGCCACGGGGCCGGGAAGAGCTGACGAGCGATGTCACGGGGTCGCGAGCCGTCACGTTGACGCCTTGCCGCTCAGCACCTGGTCGAACCGACCCCCCTCTTGGGTGACGAGCCCACCCACGGGATAAGCGGCCTCGACAACGGGTGTTATTGACCGTGTCGACATCACCCACTCGATGGACGGACGACGGCTCGTTGTCCAGTCCGTGCTCGATCAGAAGGTCGAGGCGAGTCGTGGAAAGAGGTTTTCAGGGAGGCCGATCCGAAGCCTCTGGGCGCCGGGTACGGGTTAGGGCCGCCAAGACCCGAGCGCACCACCCAGCCCGTCAACCAAACAAGGCTCGGATCACCGGTATTCGCCGATCTGGAGGACGTTGCCATCCGGATCCTTGAACCAAGCACCGCGTGCGCCGCTCTCGTGCGTGGCGATGCCGTCGACAGTCTTCACCTTGGGTAGGTCGTACTCCTCGAACACAATTCCGCGACGACGGAGTTCCCCGACGGCGACATCGACGTCCTCGACCTCGAACCTCATGCAGGTGCTCTTCGCGGTCCCGGCGAATTCAGACTGGTAGACCAAGAACCAGGTCCCGGCAGCAGTCTCGTACCGAATCCTCCCCGGCCGATCATTGCTTGCTGTGAGCCAGAGCTTGCCGCCGTAGAACTCTCTGGCGACGTCGAGATCGCTCACCGCGATCATCGTGTGCGTGCTGGCCGACTCCAACATCCACCCCACCTCCGATCTGGGCAGGCCTCGGTCCCGATGTTCGCGATCTCAGCATCGGCCTTCGACATGTCTATACTCGCACTCATCTTCGAGGCACATTCCTGATCTTCGCTCAGTCTCCACTATTGAACGATCCGGCTGACCTGACCCACACCACGTTGCCGCCGCCGGGCGGTCGAACGTCATCTCGGGCTCGTACCGGAAGAATGTCGTGACGTGAGCGCTCGGTGCCTGTCGACCTTCGAGTTCGCGCAGGAGACCAAGGTCGTCTACCTGATGACGGGGATCACGGGCGGCTACGGGAGCCCGGGTCCGGTTCGATGCGGGATCGGCATCGGTCGAGAGAGGTAGTAGAAGGAGGTTTTCGGGGACGCCAAGCAGTAGCGAGCCGGATTCAGCGGCACGGAGGCAGGTTCGGGTGGAGCAGGCACTGCCTTCCGAGCTCGAGCTGCGCTGAACCGAACTGGGAGTGCAGCGCCTGAGTCCGGTACCCGACCAGCCCCACCAGCACGACGAGGAGGACGGCCACCGTCCCCACCCGGATCGCGTTGCGGGCACGCCGGGGCCCGAAGCCGTCGAACACCGCGCCGAGGACCAGCCCCCCGACGAGCCCGCCGAGGTGCGCGTGCCAGTCGATCGCGCTCTCGCCCAGGGTGAGGAACAGGTTGAGCAGGATGATGATGACCGCCGACATCAGGTTGGAGCGCGACATCGGGTCGTGGCGCCGGCGGAAGTTGTACGCGATGAACGCCCCGAACAGCGCGACGATGGCCCCCGACGCCCCGGCCGATACCACGCCGGGCGGGCCGAACAGGTAGCTCGCGACGCTCCCGCACAGTCCACCCACCAGGAAGATCGTGGCGAAGGCCGCCCGGCCGAGCGACTGTTCCACGAACCGCCCGAAGATCAGCAGGGCCCACCCGTTGAACAGGATGTGCAGCAGCGACAGGTGCAGGAACATCGCGGTGAACAGCCGGTAGTAGTCGCCGGCGGCCACGCTCGCGGGCTGCATCCCCCCGTGGACGACCAGGGGGTCGGCACCGCTCGAGGTGAGGCCGAGCCCCAGTCCCTGGCCGGTCAGCACCTGCACGAGGTAGATGGCGATGAGGATTCCGAGCGTGATGTTCGTCAGGGAGGCCTGCCGGACCTGTCGGATCTGCCGGACGGGTCCCTGGCGGAACGCCTTGCGGGCCTCGGCCACGCACTCCGGGCACTGGTAGCCGACCGGCGCGGGGATCATGCACTCCGGGCAGATCGGACGGCCGCACCGGGTGCAGTGGACCCCGGTCACTTCGTGCGGGTGCCGGTAGCAGGTCTCGAACGTCGCCCCCTGGGAGGGGGCCTCAGGCTCCATCTCGTCGATCGTAACAGCGGCCCTCGGTTTGCTCGGGGGATCAGGCCTCGAGCTTGCCCGCCAGCGCCACCAGGGCCGGGTGCATCGGCGCGGCGGCCGCCCGCGCCGCGGCGTCGGCCGGCTGGAGCAGCCCCGCCGGCAGGGCGATGGCCGTGAACAGCTCCAGCGGGACCGCCTGGAACAGCTCGGGAACCGGCAGCTCGCAGGGGACGAGCTTCACGCTCCCGGCCACGACGAAGCGGGGGATCTCCGCCGCGGCCGCGGCCAGCACCAGCTCCAGGGACTTCACCTTGTTGACGACGGATGTGGGCGTGACCGCGTCCGCCCCGATCAGGACCGCCTCCGCGGGGACGTCCGCGATGGCCAGGTCGTCGTTCACGACCTCCACGTCGCTGTAGGCGCTGAGCACCCCGGCCATGGACAGTCCCTCGCCGCCGGGGCGCGACTCCATGCAGACCACCGTGCGGGGCTTGCGAACGGTGAGCGCCTCGACCACGGTCGCGGACGACGAGATCGTGAGGATCCGCCCGGGCAACGCCGGGCTGAGGGCGAACGCAGCCGTCGAGTCGCCGGCCATCTCGTCACGGAACCGCTGCGCCGCTGCGGCGGTGTCCTTCGCCGTGAGCACCGCGTTGCCGAGCCGCCACAGCGGGGCCATACAGGGATGCCCGGCGAGGAGGGCCTCCACGGCGTCCGCCAGCTCCTCGGGGGGGATATCGGGCAGCACGCGGGCGGCGCGATCCGCGGTCTCGGCCGCGCCCATCGTCCGGTCGCGCGCCAGCGTCTCGATCTCGTCCCACGCCGTCATGGCCTCGTGCCATGGTACGGGCCGATGGACCCCGCGACGGTGCTGGCGGAGCTGCGGTCGAGCGAGGACCCGCGGCTGGTCCTGTGGCCGGACCGCGAGGCCGGCCCGGCCTCGGTCGCGCTGCTCGCCGGGTCCTTCGACCCGGTGACGAACGCCCACCTCGAGCTGGCCCGTGCCGCCTCGGGGGACGCCGAGCTGGTCGTCCTCACCTACTCCGTCCGCACGCTGCCGAAGGAATCCGGCGTCGCCGGACCGCTGCTGTCGGAGTCCGAACGGCTCCGCGTGCTCGCCGCCGTCTGCGACGGACGACCGGGCCTGGCGGTCGGGCTCTGCTCCCACGGGCTCCTGGCCGACCAGGTCGCCGCCGCCGGGGAGCGGTTCCCCGGCGCGGCGATCTCGGTCGTCCTGGGTTCGGACAAGCTGGCCCAGCTGTTCGACCCGCGGTGGTACGACGAGCCCGACGCGGCGCTCGGCGAGCTGTTCGGCGCGGCCGACGTTCGCTACGCCGTGCGGGCCGGGGAGGACGCGGGAGCCGCGCTGGCGGCAGCCGCCTCGTTGGGGCACGCCGCCTTGGTCGAAGCGCTGGACGTCGACCCCGAGGTGGCCGCGATCTCGTCGCGGGCGGTCCGGGAGCTGGCGCGTGCGGGCGGGGACGTGTCCCTGCTGGTTCCGCCGGAGGCCCTGGCCGCGGTCACCCGGGCGGTCCGGCGCGAGCGGGGCGCTTAGGGGTCGGCTCCGGGCCCGGCCGACCACCACCGCCAGGCGTCGACCACCACGACGATCGCCGGGCCGGTGGGTGGTTGGGCCACGTACTGGGGGTACTTGGCCGTGAGCGCTCCGATCGCCGCCTCGCGGTCGGGGCCCTCCTCCTCGATCACCGCCGTGCCGTCGGCCCGCACCCACCACAACCGCGTCCAGTCCTCGGCGTACCGGTCGACGAGCACGGCGACCCGCGGATCGGACCGGATGTTCACCAGGCGCTGCAGCGCCTTGGTCCGCTTCGGCTTCTCGTCGATCGCCGTGACCACCCAGTCGCCGAGCATGGCGAACGTGCACGGCACGAGGTGGGGCCGGCCGCCGGGGGCGACCGTGGCCAGGTGCGCCATGCGGGCCTCGGCGAACCGCACCTGCGCCTCCGTTCGGTTCATGTCCTGAACCTACCCCGGGATCAGGCCAGGACCCCCTCCAGCCGAAGCAGGAACTCCTTGCGCTCCAGCCCGCCCGTATAGCCGCCCAGGCCCCCGCCCGAGTGGAGCACCCGGTGGCAGGGCACGACGATGGGGATGGGGTTCGAGCCCAGGGCGTTGCCGGCCGCGCGGTAGGCGCGGTCGTTGCCGGCCTTTCCGGCGACCTCGCGGTAGGTGGTGACCGAGCCGAACGGCACCCGCGCGGTGGCCTGCAGCACCCTGGTGGTGAATCCCTTCGTCAGCGACCAGTCGATCCTGGTGTCGAACCGCCGCCGGTCGCCCTCGAAGTACTCGTCGAGCTGGCGCCGCACGGCGTCGAGCGAGGCCGGCGCCTCCAGCACCCGGGGCGACACCAACGCGGCGAGCTCGTCCAGCGCGTCGTCGGCCGGTTCGTTCGGGTAGGCCAGCCGGACCAGGCCCCGCCGCGTGGTCGCGACCAGCAGCGGCCCGAACGGCGAGTCCACGGTGGCGTAGGCCACGTCGAGGAGGCCCGTCTCGCGCGCTGCGTCGGTGAGCGCGGCAGCGGCGGCCAGCGACCGGGCGTCGACGTCGAGGCGGCGGAGCGCGGTGTCGAAGGTGTCGGGGTTCGTCATCGTTCGTGTCCTCCCAGGGCTGCCCGGAGCTTCTTTCGGCCCTCGTACGCGTTGGCCCGGGCGGCCTCCTCGGACGTGCCGATGGCCTCGGCCACCTCCGCGTACGTCAGGTCCAGGACGTATCGCTGGACCACCGCCGCCTGTTGGAGCGGGGGCAGCCCGCGGACCGCCGCCCACACTTCGGGGTCGGCGCCGTCGTCCTCCGGCGGCGATGCGGCCCGCTCGGGCACGTCGGCCACCGGCACGGCGGACCGCTGGAGGCGCCGGCCGTGGTCCATCGCCTTGTTGGTCGCGATCGCCATCACCCACGCCCGGAGGTTCGAGTCGGGCCGCAGGCGCGGGTACGCCTTCAGCGCCGACAGGAACGTCTCCTGGAAGCAGTCGTCCGCGTGGTCGCGGCCGACCGTCGCCGCCAGGAACCGGTACACGATCGAACGGTGCTCCTCGAGGAACACGCTGAACGGCGGGATGGCGGTTCGTTCCATCACGTTACGGAACGCTCGGGGGGCGGCCGGCGTGAGATCGGCGCATCACACCGGCGGCCATGGATAGGGGCGCCCGCCGGTGGGATGGGGGAACCGCTCGGCCCCGGCCACGGCGAGCGCCCGGTGGGCGGTGACGGCGACCTCGTCGTCGTCGAGGAGCGGCCGGAGCTCGTCGCGGAGCGGCCCGTCCGCGAGCGCCTCGGCCAGCCGCCGGGCGTCCTCGCGGAGCTCGGGGGGGATCGGTTCGCCGGCGAACTCCCAGATCACCGTGCGGAGCTTCGGCTCGATCGAGAAGCTCACGCCGTGGTCGATCACGAACACGCGGCCGCCGTCGCTGGCGCACAGGCAATGGCCCGACTTCCGGTCGGCGTTGTTCACGATGAGGTCGAACGCCGCGATGCGGCGGAACTCGTCCTGCCGGTCCGGTTCCTCGGCCATCGTGAAGTAGTGCTGGGCGGGATCGAACTCGACGAACAGCTGCACCGACCCCTCCCCGGCCGGACCGTCGCGGAGCACGGTGGGCGGGACGTCCGGCCACCCGAGCGCGCGCGCAACGGCGTATGCGGCGACCTCCCGCTGGCAGAGCGTTCCCTCGGGGAAGTCCCACAGCGGCGCCTCGCCCCGGCGGGGCTTGTACACGACGAGCTCCTCGTCTCCGTCGGCACGGGCGCGGGCCAGGAACGTGGAGTTGGAGGAGCGGGGGAGCAGCCCGAGCACCTCCAGCGAGCCCTCGGTGAGGGCCTTCGAGGGGTTCACCGGTCCGAGCGGTCGATCTTGCCGTGGCCGTTCATCGCCGGGCAGACGTGCCCCTCGGGGTCGATCGGGTTGCCGCAGAATTGGCACGTGGGACGGCCCCGGGAGGCCACCAGTGCGCCGTGGCGGGAGAGCGACAGCATCTGTTCGCGCGTGGCGAACATCCGCACGCGCTCGCCCTCCGGTTCGTCCACGGCCTCCATGGCCTCCATCGCCTCGATCGCCTCGATCGTGTCGGGCGTCTCCAGGTCCTCGAGCTCCTCGATGGCCTCCAGCCGTTCGGCCACCGCCTCCTCGACCACGGCCTCCTGGACCGCCTCCGCCGGCGCCCCGGGAAGCCCGTCGTCCTCGTCGCCCTCGGACTCGTCGGACTCGGACTCGGACTCGGACTCGTCCTCCTCCGGCACCAGCTCGTGGATCTCGAGGAGCAGGAGGTCGCGGTCCTCGAGGTAGCCGATCGACAGCCGGCCGGCCCGCCACATCGGCTCGACCGGCTCCTCGAGCGCCATCGCCGACTCGTCGGGGCCATCGCCGGTCTCCTTGCCGACCCGCGCCAGGATCTCGAGGATCGAGGCCGAGAGCAGCTGGACCTGCTGCTTCTCGACCATGAGCGTCGCCACGTCGTCGCCCTTGCGGGCCTGGAGGTAGAACGTCCGCTGACCGGGCGGCCCGACCGCCCCGGCGGTGATCCGGTCGACCGGGTCGAGGTCCATCGAGGTCATGCGGTCATGTTCCCATCTTCCGGGGGCGCGGCTTCGGAGGGATGAGGTCGGCCACCGCGCCGGTGTCGTTCACCTTCAGGATTCGGGGAACACCGTCGCCGAGCGCGATCGCCGTCACCGACGCCGGGGAGACGACCAGCCGCTGGAACAGGTCCACGTGCACCCCACTGAAGTGCGCGAGCAGCAGCCGGATGACGTCGCCGTGCGAGAACGCCGCCACCACGCCGCGGGGGTGCATCGCGGCGATGCGCCCGACCTCTCGGGCGGCCCGCCCCTGCACCTCCAGGAGGCTCTCGCCGTTCGGGAACCGGGCGTTCGACGGGGCGCTCTGCACGGTCTTCCACAGCCGGGTCCGGGTGAGCTGGGCGAGCGTGCGCCCGGTCCAGTCCCCGTACCGGACCTCGCCGAGGTCGTCCACCCGGGTCACGGACAGGCGCTTCTGGGCGGCGACCGGCTCCGCCGTCTCCAGGCAGCGTTCCAGGGGGCTCGAGTACATGGCCGCGATCGGGACGGGCGTGAGCCGCTCGGCGAGCGCGCGGGCCTGCCCCCGGCCCTGTTCGGACAGGTGCACGCCGGGCGTCCAGCCGGTGAGCGACCGGCCGGTGGCCTCGGTGAGCGCATGGCGGATGAGCAGCAGGAGCGGCATCGGTGCAGCCGAGGATAGCCGGGCCGCGGGGCCGCCGCGCTACGAGACCGCCGCGGCCGGCGGCCCGGAGGTCTCGGCCAGTGGGATGCGCACGACGAACGTCGATCCGGCCCCGAGGACGCTCCGAACCTCGACGACGCCGCCGTGGGACTCGGCCACGTGCCGGACGATGGCGAGGCCGAGGCCCGTGCCGCCGGTGCTGCGGCTGCGGGCGGGGTCGACCCGATAGAACCGTTCGAACACCCGGTCCAGGTCCCGGGCGGGGATGCCCAGCCCGGTGTCCGTGATGCGAAGCTCCGCGTCGGCGTCGCGGCCCGCCAGCGCCGCCCGGACCTCCCCTCCGTCCGGGCTGTACCGGATCGCGTTGTCGAGCAGGTTGTGGATCATCAGCCCCAGGTCGCTCTCCGAGCCCAGCACGCCGACCGGGGCCGGCGCGTCGACGACCAGCCGGAGGCCGGCGCCCTCGGCCCTGGGCCGGAGCCGCTCGGCCTCCTCGGTCAGCACCCGCGTCAGGTCGACGGCGCCCGGCTCGCCCAGCCCGCCCTCGAGGCGCGACAGGTCGAGCAGGTCGCCGACCAGCCGGGTCAGCCGGACGGCCTCCTGCTCAAGGCGCTGCAGGAACCGCTCCTGCGCGGCCGGGTCGTCGGCCGCCGCGTGGTGGAGCGTCTCCGCGAGGGCCTGGATCGACGCGACCGGGGTCTTCAGCTCGTGGGACGCGTTGGCGACGAAGTCCCGCCGGACCCGTTCGACTTGACGCTCGGCGGTCCGGTCGCGGGCCACGACGACCACGGCGCCGCCCCCGGCCCGGATGGCGGAGGCCTCGATGATCCGCCCGCCGGTCTCGAACTCGGCCTGCACCGGCAGGGCGGGCGCCTGCCCGGCGGGGAGCGTGCCCGCGCGCGAGACCGCGGCCCGCAGGGACTCCGGCGTGACCTCGCCGGCCGAGGCGAACCGCCGCCCCAGGAGGGCCCGGGCGGCGGGGTTGGCGTAGGCCACGCGCCCGTCGGGTGCGAACAGGACGATGCCGTCGCCGATGGTCGAGAGGATCTCCTCGCGCGTTCGGATCCGCTCGGTGAGGTCGGCCGCCCGGGCGTCGCGCTCGGCCACGTGGCCGGCGGCTGCGGCGGCGGCGTCGGCCATCCGACGGCGCTGCCGGGCGAGGGCCACCGCGACGGCCGCCGCGACGAGCGTCGCGACCGCCGCGACCAGCCATCCGAGCGCCGTCACGGCGTGGCCGCCCCCATGAAGCGCAAGTGTACGAACGCCCGCCGGATGGTGGGTTCGTTCAGAAGCCCTTGCCCGCCAGCAGGAACGCGGCGGTGCAGATCGCCCCCTCGACGAGGCAGAAGATCGCGAACGGCTTCAGGGTCTTCGTCTCGAAGTACTTCATCAGGAACCGGACCGAGAAGTACGCCGCGATCCCCGCCGCGATGCTGCCCACCAGCACCTGCCCGCGGATCCCGTTCCCGAGCGGCCCGAGCAGGTCCGGCAGCTTGTAGACGCCGGCCGCGAGGATGATGGGCGTCGCCAGCAGGAACGAGAAGCGCGCAGCGTCCTCGTGCGACAGGCCTCGCACGAGCCCGGCCACCATGGTGATGCCCGAGCGGCTGATGCCCGCGATCAGCGCGAAGATCTGCGCCACGCCGATGATGAGGGCCTCCTTGAACTCGAGCGTGTCGAGCCGGCGGAACTCCGTTCCCTCGTAGGTGCCGTGCGCTGCTGCGACCGCCTTGACCTCCGCCCGCCTCCTGAACCGTTCCCCGATCGCGAGGATCAGGCCGTTCACCATGAGGAACACCGCCGCGAACAGCGGCTTGGCGAACACCACCCGGAATACGTGCTCCAGCAGGGCCCCGGCGAGCCCGGCCGGGATGGTGGCGACGATGAGCAGCCAGGCGAGGCGCTGGTCGGATGTCCGCATCACCGACCACGGCGCCCTGCGCTCCCTCGCCCCGGCGCCCAGCGTGTGGAAGAACCCGCTGATGATCTTGCGCCATTCGCTCCGGAAGTAGATGAGGAGCGCGGTGGCCGTCGCCACGTGCATCCCGACGAGGAACGCGAGGAAGAACGACTCCGGCTTGGCCTGGGCGTTCGCCAGGTTGTCCCACCCGAGGACGGTGGGCAGGATCACGGCCTGGGCCAGGCTTGCGATGGGGAACAGCTCGGTGATCCCCTGGGTCACCCCCATCACGATCGCCTGCAGGTATGTGAGCACGCGGCCTCCTCCGCCCGGTCGCCGGCTCGTGGACCATATCGGGCGGGGAGCCCGGTGGCCGGTATGGATGCGTGGAGTTTCCGTGCCGAAGGGCGGGAGGGCCTGCGCCCCAACGTTCGTTTTCCGTTCGCACCGGTGTGGTGGTCCCGCCACGTCCCGGGGCTACCGTCCGATCGAGATGGACGTCCGTCGCGACTGCCCCGACTGCCGGTCCGCCGGCAGCGTCGTGGGCGGGACGTGCCAGGTCTGCCTCGCCGAGCCGACGGCCCCGACCCAGCCGCTCCGCTTCGTGGACGTCGTGGCCGAGCTCGAGGTGGCAGCGGCGCTCGCCAGGGCCGGATCGACGGCGGGGGTCGCCGAGGCCTGCCGCCGGGCCCGGTCGCTCCTGGAGCGGCTCCGTGGGCAGTTCCTGAGCGAGGTGATCCTCGCTCCGCCCGGCACCCCGCCGGTGCCCGAGCAGGCCGAGATGGAGCTCGATCCGGTCCGCGTCTAGCCCGCTCCGGCCCCGCCGGAGGCGCTGCTATCGTGGCGGACATGGCGCGGGACCGGGAGGTGGAATGGCAGCTCGACGCCGTCGACCTGCGCCCCGTCGCACGGTTCCTTGCCGAGCGTCCCCGGGGCAGCGTCGCGATCAACCGAACCGGCGCCGTGTCCATCCGTGACCAGTACCTCGACACACAGGACTGGCGGCTGCACCGGGCCGGCGCGACGCTCCGCATCCGCACCGCCGGCCGGCGTTCCGAGGCGACGATGAAGTCCAGGGGGACGCTGGCCGACGGGCTTCGGGACCGCCGGGAGCTGACCGAGCGGCTGTCGGCGCCGGACCTCGAGGCCGTCCGGGCGCTTCCCGGCGAGGTCGGGCGTTCCGTCCGGGCGCTGGCGGGCCGGCGACGGCTGCGGCAGCTGTTCGAGATCCGGAACCGCCGGGAGACCTTCGCCGTCACCGTGGACGGCACCAGGGTGGGCGAGCTCTCGCTCGACGACACGACGATCCCGGTGACCCGGGGCCGGCCGGCCCGCCTCCAGCGCGTGGAGATCGAGGTCGAGCCCGCGGCGGTCGACGCCGTCTCTCCGCTGGTGGACGAGCTGCGGTCGTCGGCCGGCCTGCGGCCGGCCACGGCGTCCAAGTTCCAGGCCGGGCTGCTGGCCGCCGGGCTGGTCCCGCCGGCCCGAGACGACCTCGGCTCGACCGCCGTGGACGAGCAGATGACCGTGGGGGAGCTCGCGTTCGGCGTGCTCCGGCGGCACTTCGCCACGTTCCTCGAACGCGAGCCCGCGGCACGGCTCGGCGAGGACCCCGAGGGCGTCCACGACATGCGCGTCGCGACCCGGCGGCTGCGCGCGGCCATGTCGCTGTTCCGCGAGGCGCTGCCCGTGCGGAGCCGGCGCCTCCGCGACGAGCTGAAGTGGGTGGCCGGCGTCCTCGGCGAGGTGCGCGACCTCGACGTCCAGCTGGAACAGCTCGGCGAATGGGAACGCGACATGTCCGACGACGACGTCGCAGCCTTGCGGCCGCTGGTCGAACGACTCGAACATCGCCACGCGGAGGCCCGGGCCCGGATGCTGGTGGCCCTGGACTCCCGCCGGTACGAGCGAACCGTCACCGGCATGACCGAGCTGCTGAAGCGAGGTCCGCTCCGACGGTCGCCGGCCTCGCGGATGCCGGCGACGGTCGCCGCACCCGACCTCGTCCGCCGGCGGTACCGTCCGGTCCGGAAGCGGGGGGACGCCACCCGGCCGTCGTCGCCGCCGGAGGACTTCCACGCGCTGCGGATCCGGTGCAAGCGGCTCCGGTACGCGGTTGAGTTCCTGACGCCGCTCGCCCCCAAGCAGTCCGAGCGCCTGGTCGCCGCTCTAGTCGAGGTCCAGGACTGCCTCGGCGAGCACCAGGACGCGCAGGTGGCGATGGCCAGGCTCCGGGAGATGGCCGAGGAGGGGCTCCCGCCGCGGGCGGTGTTCCTGCTGGGGCGCATCGACGAGCGGTACGAGCGGCGGGCGGTGGAGCTTCGCGAGGCGTTCCCCGGGGTGTACGCCGGCATCCGCGGCAAGGCCTGGAAGCGCCTCCGCCACGTCCTCGACGAGCGGCGCGAACGCGAGGTGGCCGACGCGCCGCCCCGTTCACCCTCGCTCCGGCCGGCGCCCGCTCCCCGGCGCGCCGTTCGGACGCGGGCCGCGGGGACCGCTCCCGGCGGCGTGTCGCCGGCCCCCGGCCTCGCCGCAGCGCGGGAGTGACCGCGGTGGAGGTCCTGCTGGTCCGGCACGCGATCGCGGCCGAACGCGATTCGTCACGGTGGCCCGACGACCGGGACCGGCCCCTCACGAAGCAGGGCGAGGACCGCATGCGCCGCGCGGCGCGCGGCCTCGGCCAGGTCGCGGCGGAGGCCGACGCGATGTTCTCGAGCCCGCTGGCCCGCGCGTGGCGGACGGCCGAGATCCTGCACGAGGAGATCGGGTGGCCGGCCCCCGAGGCCTGGTCGCAGCTCGAGCCCGACCGTCCGGCCTCGCAGGCGGTGCTGTCGCTCGCGCCCCACGCCGAAGCCGCGCGGGTGGCCCTCGTCGGCCACGAGCCGGGCCTCTCCGAGATCGCCTCGTACCTCCTCTCGGGGGCAGGTCACCGCGGGGTCGACATCGAGATGAAGAAGGGCGGCGTCGCGTGTCTCGGCGTCGACGGCGAGCCGGGGCCGGGGACCGCCTGGCTGCGGTGGCTGGCCACGCCCCGGATCCTGCGCGGGCTCTGAGCGGCCCACCCGACGGGTCAGGCCTGTTCCTCGATGACGAGCCGCCGGCGGAACGCCCGCTGGAACCGCTCGCCGACCGCCCGCGGCCGCCACGCCGACAGGACGGGGGCGGAGAGCACCACGCCGCGCGGCCGGACCCGGCACGAGATGGCGATCTGCTCACCGGCCGGGGTTCGGCTCTCGACCTCGTCGGCCACGGCCAAGATGGCGCCGGCCTTGGCGGTCCAGGCCTGGTCGCGCTTCCCGAGCTCCGCGTGGAACGTGTCCGCCGGGCGTTCCCCGGCCGCCTGCAGGCACGTTCCGGCCAGCATCGCCAGGTGGCGATGGGAGAACCCGATCAGGTCGGCCGACAGCACCGTGCGGGCGGCCTGTCCGTAGCGGTCGTAGTAGTCGACCGAACGACCGACGTCGAGGACGGTCGCCGCGTGCGCGAGCATCTCGACCTGTTCGGGGTCGGCCTCCGGGTCGAGGTCCGCCGC
Organism: uncultured Actinomycetes bacterium; assembly: GCA_963772375.1. GTDB lineage: Bacteria > Actinomycetota > UBA4738 > UBA4738 > JACQTL01 > DATBHM01. Next base: position 1,687,285 of record CAVYXG010000001.1, on the reverse strand, counting down.
CAGCCGCTCGACCACGAGCGTACGGCGGCGGGCCCGTTCCGCGTCCCACGTCCCGAACCGCCCGCACAGGGCCGAGACCGATGCCCGGCGGACGGCGAGCGGGCTCGACGTGGTCATCCCCAGGACCGTCAGGGCCACGCCCTCTCGCAGTCCCTGACCCGAGACCAGCAGGTCCTGCGCGGCGGTGAGGTCCATGATCGAGAGCACGGTCGTGGCGCCGCCGACGATCGAGTCGGCCCGGTCCTCGTTCAGCCCGGAGAGCGAACGCCGCCGCTCCACCTTCCTGGCCGCCAGCTGCTCGGCCACCTCCCGCAGCCGCTCGGCCGGCAGCCGGTAGCCGTGGAGATGCGGGATGAACGAACGGTGCCGCCGCGCGTCCATGCGGGCCAGGTTCCGCACGGTGCCGCCGGTGCCGACGACCTGCCCGCCACCGGCGGTCTTGCCGATCCCGGCGTCCTTCAGCACCCTGCGCACGTGCCGGGAGAGGGCATCGCGTTCGGCCTCCGTCGGGGGGTCGCTCGGCAGGAAGTCGTCCGACACGCGGAGCGCCCCGAGGGGGAGCGTCCACGCGCGGGTGAGCTCCCGGTCCGCGAACCGCGTCACCTCGAGGCTGCCGCCGCCGATGTCGAACAGCAGCCCGTCCTCGACCGGCAGCCCGTGCACCGCGCCGAGGAACGCGTATGCGGCCTCCCGCTCGCCGTCGATGACATCGACGTCGAGCCCGGTCCGGTCGTGGATCGCGTCCACGAACGCGTCGCAGTCCTCGGCCTCCCTGACCGCGGCCGTGGCCACCGCGACCGTGTCGACCGCCCCGGCGCCGCGGGCCACCGCGAGGAAGTCCCGCAACGCGAGCACCGTTCGGTCGATCGCCTCGTCACCCAGGCGGCCGAGCGTCGACAGGTCGCGGGCCAGCCGGAGGGGGGCGCGCTCGTCGGCCACGATCTGGAGATGGCCCTCGTCCGACACGCGGACGACGACGACCCGGCCGGAGTTCGATCCGATGTCGATGACGGCGACGGGATGGTCGGGCATGGCTCGCGGGAGCGTAGCCTGCCGCCAGGTTCGGGGGATGTCGATGGTGGTTGGTAGTCACAGTGGGGGGCGCGAAGCCTGTTCGGTCTTCCCGGGCGTTCGCTACGTCGACTGGGACGTCGAGAACCCGTCCCGACGGCCCATCGCAGACGTCCGGGGGATCCGCGACGACACCGAGCGCAGGGTCGGGGACTTGGTTGAGCGCCTTGTCTGGGGGGCTCGGTGGGCGTTCTGGCCGGCGGAGTTTCGAACCAGTACCCCCACGCTGACTTGCATCAGGCGCCCGCGGCAAGGGGGTGAGGGTGACGACGCTCATGCGGACCGGGCACTCTCTGAGTACCTTCGCCTCTCCGGAGGATCGCTTGATGCGCCGCGTGGCACTGCTCACACCGGACGAGGCGCGCGCCCGGTTCGACGGGGATCTCCCGCATGATGGCGGCGGGCCTCGTGAGGTGGTGCTCGACGATGACTGCGTGGTGCGAACAGATCCCCGCGCCGCAGTCGACGCAGATACCGACGGCCGGAGTCGGCCGGCCCTCGCTCAGGATGCAGTCGAGGCACTCCATCTCACGCTCCCTTCGTGAACGACGGCGCGGCCGCTCGTGCCGGCGCCCTGTCGGATGTCTCGCTGAGCAGCCCGTGGCCTTCACCCGCGCGAACTCGATCCCGCAGGTCCAGGGCGGTGGGCGGCCACCGGAGCCGCCGACGCAGCCAGAGGGCGACGTAGACAAGGCCGATCAGGACGGGCACCTCGATGAGCGGGCCGACCACCCCCGCGAGGGCCTGCCCGGACACCGCGCCGAACACGCCGACGGCCACGGCGATCGCCAGCTCGAAGTCGTTGCTGGCCACGGTGAACGCCATGGCCGCCGTCTGTGGGTACGGAAGGTGCATGAGCCGTCCGGCGCCGAAGCCCCCGATCCACATGACCGCGAAGTACGCGAGCAGCGGCAGCGCGATCCGGGCGACGTCCAGTGGATTCGAGGTGATCTCGTCGCCCTGGATGGCGAACAGCAGCACGATCGTGTACAGCAGCCCGTAGAGCGTGATCGGGCTGATCCTCGGGATGAACCGGCCCTCGTACCACTCCCGCCCCCGCCGGGCGATCAGGACCCGCCGTGTCAGGTACCCGGCCGTCAGCGGGATCCCCAGGAAGACCAGCACCGTGCGCCCGACCTCCCAGATCCCCACCTCGAACCCCTGGGTGTCGAACCCCAGCCAGGAGGGCAGCAGCGTCAGGTAGAAGTAGCCGAGGAGCGAGTACGCCACGACCTGGAAGATCGCGTTGAAGACCACCAGGATCGCGGCCCGATCCCGGTCGCCGAGCGCGATGTCGTTCCATACGAGCACCATGGCGATGCACCGGGCGAGCCCGACGATGATGACGCCGGTCCGGTACGCGGGCTCGTGGGGCAGGAGCAGCCAGGCCAACGCGAACATGAGCAGCGGCCCCACGACCCACGACAGGAACAGCGACACCCCGAAGAAGGCCCGGTTGCTGACCCCGTCGTCGCTCATATGCCCGAGGTCCTCGTAGCGGACCTTGGCCAGCACCGGGTACATCATCGCGAGCAGCCCGACGGCGATCGGCAGCGAGACCGTGCCGACGCGAAGGTGGTCGAGGCCGTCGTTCAGGCCGGGGATGAGCGTTCCGAGCACGAGGCCTCCGGCCATGGCCAGCGCGATCCACACCGGGAGGAACCGGTCGAGGGCCGACAGGCGGGCGACGACGCTCCGGTCGTCACCACTGGTGGAACGAGAAGGACTCAGCGCGAGGTCCCCTCCCCTCGTGCGAGCCACTCGAGGTCTCGTCTCAGGCGGTCGAGGCCGCCTGGCTCCAACCGGTAGTGCACGCGGCGTCCCCGACGGGTTCTGCTGACGAGGCCCGCTTCCCGCAGCAGACGCATGTGGTACGAGAGCAGGTTCGAGGCGAGTCCGAGTTCGGTCTCGAGTTCGCACAGGCAGCGAGACCCGGTTCGAAGCTTCGCGAGGATCGCCTGGCGGGCGGGGTCTCCGAGTGCGTTGAACCCTCTGGCCAGTTGGGTCGGTGACCGTTCAAGGATCGTTGAATCGTTCATGGCCCGAGCTTGAACCGGACTGATCGGGTCCGGGAGGGGCCTGAAGTCCCGGCATGCGCGGGCCGGTCCTTGTCGGGCATCCCCCACCGGACATGAGCCCGTCCCACACTCGGCCGGCTCAGGGCCTTCGGCGCCCCTCTTCCCGCTCCACGGCCCGGAGGCCGCAGGCCGTTCGGCCTCACCGCATGCGAGCGCGCGGACGCATCGTTCAGTTCGTCCCTTCAAGAAACGTTGACAGGTCGGAAGGGCCGCTGGGGCGGAAGGAGAGGCTGATGGAAGATCGAGGACCGTTGGAAGGCTTGTTCGCGTTCCACGGGCACCGGTGCTGGGCCAGCACCGTGGGTGTGCGGGCGGGCCTCGCTGCCCTTCGGGCCCTGGGCGTCGAGCCGAGTGGCGGCAAGTCTCTGCACGCGATCGTGGAGATCGGGGAGCACCACGGAGCGATGTGCTTCGCCGACGGCGTTCAGCACGCCACCCAGTGCACGTTCGGGAAGGGCAACATCGAGAAGTCCCACCGCGGCAAGCTGGCGGTGACGCTGATCGACACGGCGACGGACCGCAAGGTGCGGGTGTCATACCGGCCCACGCTGCAGGCGAAGATCCGCGACTCGGCGTTCATGCGCAAGCGGGCCGCTGGAGTCCCGGCGGGCGACATCCCCGAGCCGGAGCAGTGGGAGTTGGTCAACCTGATCTGGGGCGCACCGGAGGGCGAGGTTCTCACCACCGGACCGGTGGACCCCGCCGGCTGGCGCCCCGTCGAGGAGGTCGTCCGCTTCGCCGTGTGCGGGAAGTGCGACGAGCTGACCGCAGAGCCGTACATGCGGATCGTGAACGGCGAGCAGCTCTGCCTGGACTGCTCCGGATACGCGGCCTGAGCCCCGGAGGCGGACCCATGCTGTACGTGGCGATCGGGGCCATCGTGTTCGTGTTCTCCGGGATCATGGCCATGGCCGGCCTCGGTGCCGCGTTCCTGTTCGTCCCGATCTTCTACTGGCTGGGCGTCCCGCTGGAAGTCGCCACGTCGACGGCGCTGCTGCTGAACGTGGTCAGCCTCTCGTTCGCGAGCGCCACGTACTGGCGCGCGCACCTTGTGAACCTCACGATCGGTGTCCCGATCACCATCGCGGCGGTGCTGCTCGCGCCCCTCGGTGCACGTGTCGGGCCGCGGATCGACACGAGCGTCCTGCTTGGGCTGTTCGCCGGGTTCCTCGTCTTCGCCGGAGCCATGATGCTGTTCTACCGGCGCAGCGCGAGCGTGAGACCGCGCGGTCGTCCCGCGGAGTTGGCCGTAGGCGTAGGCGTAGGGGGCGCGGCGGGTTTCCTGGGTGGGCTCCTCGGCGTGGGGGGAGGGAACATCGTGCTCCCCGCGCTGAACGGCGCCGGCCTCGACGCCAAGGTGGCCGTGGGGACCACCAGCCTGGCGGTGGTGTTCTCCTCGCTGTCAGGATTCCTCGCGCGTATCTCCGTCGGTCACCTCGACGGCATCCTCATGGGGGTGAGTGCCGCCGCAGCACCCGGGGGCTCCCTGGTCGGCTCGCGGATGATGACCACGAAGATCTCGAGCCTCCAGCTGAAACGGCTGATCGGTGTGGTCCTGTGGCTCGTCGCAGCCAAGATCGTGTGGGACCTGGCGAGGAGCGCCTGAGGGATGCATCAGTGGCCGGGGTCCAGACGGAGGGAGTTGAGACCGCCTTTGAAACGGTCCGGCCAGGAGCCCCAAAGGTTCATCGCGCGGCCACGTTGCGGGGTCGGGGCGTTCACATCCAGGGATAGGGTGTGCGGCGTCGCGACCACCCGGGGAAGCGACCGGAACGGTTGCCACCCTCCCCAAAGCCCGAGCGAGCCGCTCCGGCGGTCTCCCCGGGAGGGGCCTGATGTCCCCGCAGGCCCCTCCCGGCGAAGGGCTGGCGACCGACCAAGCCTGCTGGGCACACGCTCGCCGCTGCGCGCTCGTACAGATTCCTGTCACACGTGTTCGCCGCCGGCCATGCGTGTGTTCACGGCCGCGTTCACGTGGCCACGCAGGGTGGCCATGTCCCGCTCCTAGCCTCCCGGACGGATGTCGACGAGAAGGAGGACGCTCATGCGCACCAGGCGCATCTCGCCCGCGGTCGGCGGCGCCCGCTGGCGCTCGCGCTGGTGGCCGCGGCATGCGGCGGCAACGACAACGGCGGTGGGGGCAGCACCAGCGGTGCCGGCGGGTCATTCGAGGGCACCTCGATGACCGGCGCCGGGGCGACGTTCCCCGACCCCGTGTACGAGGCGCTGGTTCAAGGAGTTCCAGCAGCGTCGAGTCCGGCGCGAAGATCAACTACCAGGCGATCGGCTCGGGCGGCGGGATCGAGCAGCTCCAGAAGAAGACCGTCGACTTCGGCGCCTCCGACGCCCCGCTGCAGGACCCGACGAGTGCAGGCGTTCAACGGCCGCAAGATCCTGGATGTTCCCCACGGTGCTGGGCGGCGTGGCGGTCGCCTACAACCTCCCCGACGTCACCGACCCGCATCAAGCTGGACGGCCCCACGGTGGCGGACATCTTCCTGGGCAAGGTCAAGAACTGGAACGATCCCGGATCGCCAACCTGAACTCTGGCGTGCAGCTTCCGGACACGCCGATCACGGTGGCACACCGCTCGGACGAGTCCGGGACCTCGTTCGTGTTCACGAGCTGGCTCTCGCTCGAGTCGCCCGAGTGGAAGTCGCAGGTCGGCGCCGACAAGGCCGTCGAGTGGCCGGTCGGCAACGGCGGCGAGGGCAACGATGGCGTCGCCGCGATCCTCAGCCAGACCGAGGGTGGGATCGGGTACGTCGAATACCAGTACGCGGTGACCACGAAGCTCGGGGTCGCCGAGGTCAAGGGCAAGAACTGCGTCGGACTACCTGACGCCCTCGGTCGACTCCATCAGCGCCGCCGGCGGGGGCCTGAAGCTGCCCATCACCGCGACGACCAACGTCCTCGACTCGGACGCAGCCGGGGCCTACCCGATCGCATCCACGACCTATCTGCTGATCGACCAGGACCTGACGCCGCTCGGCAAGGACAAGGCCCAGACGCTGGTGGACTTCCTGTACTGGGCGTTCACCGACGGGCAGACCAAGGTCCAGGCCCTGAACTACGCGCCGCTGCCCGACACCGTCGCGTCGGATGACCTGGCGCAGATGGGCAAGCTGCAATTCAATGGCAAGACGCTCGCGCCGTCGTCGACGGTCAAGGGCGGGTCCAGCTCCTAGCCGGATCGGGGCGGAGGAGCCGAGCGCATGGCCGTCCGAGCCAAGGGGTCGGTGGAATCGGGAACGCCCTTCGGGGGGCGTTCCCGATTCGCCGATCTCGTCTTCCGCCGAACCACGCTGGTCATCGGGCTGGGCCTGGTCGCCCTGCTGGTCGTCATGGTCGTCGTGCTGGCCGACGGGGGGAGCAAGGTCTTCGCCAACCTCGGGTTCAAGTTCTTCACGGGAACCCACTGGAACCCGGTGACCGACAACTTCGGGGCGCTGCCGTTCATCTTCGGGACGGTGGTCACCTCCGTCCTGGCGCTGCTCCTCGCGGTGCCGGTCGCGATCATGCTCGCCCTCCTGCTGAACGAGACCGCGTCGGGCGGCGTCCGCAACGTCCTCGCCGTGTTCGTCGACCTGCTCGCGGCGATCCCGAGCATCGTGTACGGGCTGTGGGGGCTGTTCGTGATGCTCCCGTGGATCGACCGTGTGGTCGAGCCGTTCCTCGACAAGACCATCGGGAAGATCCCTGGGATCGGGCTGCTGTTCCAGCACCCGGCAGCCAGCGGGAACATCTTCGCGGCCGGCGTGATCCTCGCGGTCATGATCCTGCCCATCATCACGGCGGTGAGCCGCGAGGTGGTGGCCGTCGTCCCCCGTGAGCTGCGCGAGGCGGCGCTGGCGCTCGGCGCCACGCGATGGGAGACGATGCGGATGGCCGTCCTCCCGGCGGCGCGGAGCGGCATCGTCGGCGCCACGACCCTCGGGCTCGGTCGGGCCCTCGGCGAGACGATCGCGGTGGCCATGCTGATCGGCAACGGCCTCGGCATCCACGCGAGCCTGTTCTCGTCCGGCTACACGATCCCGGCGGTCATCGCCAACGAGTTCCGCGAGGCGTCGAGTGCCGGGCTGCACAAGTCCTCGCTGCTCGCGCTCGCCATCGTCCTAATGGTCATCGCGCTGCTGATGGCAGTTCTGTCGCGGGTCCTGGTCCGCCGGACCGCCGAGAAGCTCGGTCAGAGCAACGAGCTCGCCGGGACCGGCATCGCGTTGGGGGAGGCCTGATGAGCAGCGCGCTCGGCATCCGGACACTGCCTCGCAACATCGGCCTGTCGGCTTCACGCCGGCGGAAGGACCAGGTGTTCACCGTCGTGATGTGGACGGCCGGCGGCCTGGCGCTGCTGCCGCTGCTGTTCATCGCGAGCTTCGTGATCGTGAAGGGCTGGTCCGCGATCAACGTCGCGTTCTTCACGAAGGAACCGGCCATCCCCGGCGAGCCGGGCGGCGGGATCGCGCAGGCGTTCATCGGGTCGGGGCTGATGATCGGGATGGCGATCCTGTTCTCCGTTCCGATCGGGCTGCTGTCGGCCGTCTACCTGTCCGAGTACGGCAAGGGGCGCCTCGCGAGCGGGATCCGGTTCACCGCCGAGATCCTGCTGTCCGTCCCCTCGATCGTGGCCGGCGCGTTCATCTGGTCGATCTTCGTGGTGGCGACCGGATCGTTCTCGGCAGTGGCCGGCGCGCTGTCGCTCGCGGTCATCATGTGGCCGATCATCTCGAGGGCCACCGAGGAGATCCTCCAGCTGGTCCCGCAGGAGCTCCGCGAGGGCTCGCTCGCGCTCGGCGTCCCGCGATGGAAGACCATCCTCCGGATCGTCCTGCCCACCGCCGGCGCCGGCATCTTCACGGCGATCATGCTGGCCGTGGCCCGCGGCCTCGGGGAGACCGCGCCCATCCTGCTGACGGCGCTCGGGAACGACTTCATCAACTACAACATCACGCAGCCGACGGACGCCGTGCCGCTCCGGATCTACAGCTACGCGGGCTCGCCCGTCGAGCAGCTGCACGCGCTGGCCTGGGGAGGGGCGCTTATGCTCTTGGTGGGGGTGCTTGCGCTATCGATCACCGCACGACTGATCTCGATCAGGCAGCAGCGAAGGACCCGCTGATGAGCATCGAGGTGTCCGACCTCAACGCCTGGTTCGGCACGAACCAGGCCTTGATCAACGTGAACATGAGCGCGGAGGCGAACGCGGTCACCGCCATCATCGGGCCGTCCGGATGCGGGAAGTCGACGTTCATCCGCACCCTGAACCGCATGCACGAGGAGATCCGGGGAGCCCGCGTCGAGGGCAAGGTCCTGTTCGACGGCAACGACATCTACGCCTCCGATGCGGACCCGGCTGAGGTGCGCCGGCGCATCGGGATGGTGTTCCAGCGGCCCAACCCGTTCCCCACGATGAGCGTGATGGACAACGCGACCGCCGGCCTGCGCCTCCTCGGCCGCCGGGACAAGTCCGAACTCAAAGAGCGGGGCGAGCGAGCCCTGCGGGGCGCGGGCCTGTGGGAGGAGGTCAAGGACCGCCTGGGCGACCCCGGCGCGCGGCTGTCCGGCGGCCAGCAGCAGCGTCTGTGCATCGCGCGGGCCCTCGCCGTGGAGCCCGACGTCCTGCTGATGGACGAGCCGGCCTCGGCGCTCGACCCCGCGTCGACGCTGCGGATCGAGGAGCTCATCGAGGACCTCCGGACCGACTACACGGTGATCATCGTGACCCACAACATGCAGCAGGCCGCGCGGGTGTCGAAGTGGACCATGTTCATGCTGAACGGCGAGGTCGTGGAGCTCGGGCCGACCGACCAGATCTTCACGTCGCCGTCGGACCAGCGGACGGAGGACTATGTGACGGGACGGTTCGGCTGATGCAGGAGACCAGGCACCGCTTCCACCAGGAGCTCGCCGACCTCGAGCACGAGCTGCTCGCCGAGGGCGAGGACGCCGCCGCGGCCGTGGGCGCCGCCGTCGAGGCGCTCGTCCACCGCGACGTGGAGCTCGCCCGGCGGGTCGTCGAACGGGACGACGAGATCGACCGGCGCTACCTCGACATCGAGGACCGGATCCTCGGCGTGCTCGCACTGCAGACGCCGGTGGCGTCGGACCTCAGGCTGGTCTCGGCCATCCTGCACATCAACCTGCACCTCGAGCGCATCGGCGACCAGGCCGTGAACGTGGCGAAGATGGCCGTCGCCACCACCGACCTGCCCGCAGACGAACAGATCCTCACCCACCTCCAGGAGATGGGTGACATCGTGACGAAGATGGTCCGCGTGGCCATGGACGCCCTGTCGCGCCGCGATCTCGACGAGTGCCTCGGCCTGCCGGCCATGGATGACCCGGTCGACGTCATCAACCGGAACATGTACCGCCAGGTGCTCACGCTCGCCGGGGGCGACCCCGCCGGGCTGGAGTGGGGCATCCGGATGAACGTCGTCGCGAGGCACCTCGAGCGCGTCGGGGACAACGCCGTCGACATCGGCGAACAGGTGGGATTCCTGCTGACCGGAGAGTTCCGTGAGTTCACCGACGCCTCGCACGACGACGACGAGTGAACCGGCAACGCCCGTCGGCGCCCGCGTCCTGATCGTCGAGGACGAGCCGTCGCTCGCCGAGAGCATCGAGTACACGCTGGAACGCGAGGGGTTCCGTCCGACCGTCGCCCCGGACGGCACGGTCGCCATCGAGCGGTTCCGGTCGGACCGGCCCTCGCTGGTCCTGCTCGACCTCATGCTGCCGTCGCTCTCCGGCCTCGACGTGTGCCGAATCATCCGGGCCGAGTCGACCGTGCCCATCGTGATCCTCACGGCGAAGGGTGCGGAGTCGGACAAGGTGGCCGGGCTCGAGCTGGGCGCGGACGACTACGTGACCAAGCCGTTCTCGATGCGCGAGCTGGTCTCGCGGGTGCGTGCGCAGCTGCGGCGTGCGGGGATGGGCACCGGCGACGGCGAGGTGGAGCTGCTGAGCGGCGGCCCGGTGGTCTTGGACGTGCCGCGGCATGAGGTCCGCGTCTCGGGCGGGCTCGTCACCCTGCCCCCGAAGGAGTTCGAGCTGCTGGAGGCGTTCCTGCTGGCCAAGGGGCGCCTGCTGACGCGGGACTTCCTGATCGAGGACGTGTGGGGCGCGGACTACTACGGCGACACGAGGACGCTCGACGTCCACGTGAAGCGGCTGCGGCAGAAGATCGAGATCGACCCCCACCATCCGCGGCACCTGGTGACTGTGCGGGGCCTCGGGTACCGGTTCGTCGACTGAACCGTGACGCTCGACGTCCCCCAGCTGGTGCTGCTGGCGGCGACTGGCGTGATCGCGGGGGCGTTCGGCGCGTCGCTCGGACTCGGCGGCGGCATCTTCGTGGTTCCGGTGCTGGTGCTCGGCTTCCGAGAGCCGGCCCAGGTCGCCGTGGCGGCGAGCCTCGCTGCCGTGGTCGGGACGTCGTCGACGGCGAGCAGTGTCTACGTGGCGCGGGGCCTGGCGAACATGAGGCTCGGCATGACGCTGGAGCTCGCGACCACGTCCGGCGCCATCGCCGGCGGCCTGACGGCCGCGCTCGTGTCGCAGGACGCCGTGCTCTGGGTGTTCTCGGCCTTCGCCGCGTTCACCGCCGTCGTGATGCTGCGACGCGGCCTGCGCACCCGGGCCGACGCTCCGAGGACCGGCCGGGTCGGCGGCGAGGACATCGGCCGTCTCGGTGGGTACACGACCGACGAATCGACCGGGGAACGTGGTGGCTACGCGGTGCGACGCCTGCCGCTCGGGCTGGGGGCGTCGTTCGTCGCCGGGAACGTGAGCGGGCTCCTCGGCGTGGGCGGCGGGTTCCTCAAGGTGCCGGTCATGTCGCTGGCGATGGGCGTTCCGCTGCGGGTTGCGGCAGCCACCAGCAACATGATGATCGGCGTCACCGCGGCCGCGAGCCTCGTCATCTACTTCGGGCGGGGCCTCCTCGAGCCGCTCGTGGCGGCGCCGGTGGCGCTCGGCGTGACCGTGGGCGCTGTGCTCGGGACGAGGCTGGCGGGACGGGTTCGCTCCACGGTGCTGGCCCGTGCGTTCGGCGTCGTCCTGCTCGTCATCGCCGTCCAGATGGCGCTCACGGCCGCGGGGGTGTGGCATGTCTGAGCCGAACCGCCCGACGAGCCCGCATCCGGGCCTCGAGCGGCGGATCGTGGCGACGGTCCTTCGCACCGGCGTCCTCGTCGCGTGCGTCGTCATGGCGGCCGGCCTCGGCCTCGCGATCGGGCGGAGCCGGCTCCGGGCGCACCCCGTTCGGCCGGGCGAGATCTGGCGCCTCGTCACCGGAGTGCACCCGAGCGGCCTCATGGCGCTCGGCTTGGTCATCCTCACCGTGACGCCGGTGCTCCGGGCGCTGCTGCTCGCCGCGGGGTGGGCCTATGCCCGCGACTGGCGGTTCGTCGCGGTGGCCCTCGGGGTGGTGTGCATGATCGTGCTCGGCATCGTGCTCGGGAGCGCCTGAGGAGCTGAGGAACGGATGTTTGGGCCGGACGCGAAGACGCCGTCACGACCTCGTCCCCGAACGCCGCGCCGTGGCGCCGGCAGCCTAGGCGGCCAGGCGGCCACGGTCCAGGATCTCGAAGGTGACCCCCGAGAACGATGCGACCGTCTCGTGAACCGGACAGTGCTCCGCGACCCGCTGGATAGCTGCCACCCGATCACCGCATTCGGCGTTTGGGAGCTTGATCGTGACCTTGAGATTCACCAGGCGCGTGGGGTTCTCGACCTTCTCGTAGCTCGCGTCCACCGATAGGTCGCTGTCATCGAGCCCGGTCCGCTCGCAGTAGGAGGCCACGAAGGCGGCGACGCACGAGCCGAGCGACGCAACGAAGAGCTCGGGTGGAGTTGGCGCGCGGTCGTGTCCGCCCATGGATGCGGGCACGTCCACCAGGAGTCGGTGCGTCCCCAGGACAGTCTCGAAGTTCATGTCTCCGCGGTATGCAGTCGTGATCGTCGTCATCTCGTCCTCCTTCGTCCTTCTGAATCAATGGTCCAACTGGACCGGTGTGGGGCACCAGTCGTTGGGCCCGAGGCCCTCGGGCCTTCCTCCGGCCGCCCGAAATCCGGTGCTCGCCGGTGATCACCGTCGCCGATCCGGCAGTTCGGGCATCGACCTCGCGCGGCTCCGCTTGCGCCGGTCCCGGCCTGAGCACGGGACGTGGGGCCCTGGTCGCACGGGCGGCGGCATTGGCCCCGCTCGTCCCGGGCCGATGGACGGTGTGGCCGAGAAGGCGCCGAGGCTAGCGTGGCGGTGCCGGGATCCCCGTTGGCGAGGAGGCTGTGATGAGTTTGAGCGCGCAGACGGTGCGGGAGGAGCACGAGCAGTTCCTGCCGTGGCTGGAATCCGTTCGCTCGGTCGCCGACTCGGTCGGCAGTGTTCCGAGGGAATCCCTGATCTCGCGAACCGACGAGATCCACGGCTTCCTCGCCCACCGCCTCCTTCCTCATGCCGTGGCCGAGGGACGGCTGATGTTCCCAGCAGTACGCGAGGCCACCAACGGGTCGGAGACGTCGCTCGCGATGAACCAGTGCCATGTCCAACTCGGCCGGCTGACCGACGAACTGGAATCCGTTCACGCCCGCCTGAAGGCCGGCGAGGACCACGACATCCAGAACGAGCTCCGGCGAGTGCTGTACGGGATCCACGCGCTGCTCGTCGGGCACTTCGCCCAGGCGGAGGAGGTGTTCGGCGCCGTCCTCGAGGGCATGACAGCCGAGGAACGGGCGCGTCGGTTCGAAGGGGTCGAGCGCTCCGCAGCGGAGCTCACCGAGCTGTACGAGTAGTCCCCACGGCGGACGCACCTGCCGGTGGCCTCAGGAAGCCCAGTTCGGCCGGCGATCATCGGTACGATGGGTGATCGGGCGTTCTCCGGCGGTTCGAGCGGTGCGAATTGCGCCCCGGCGAGGCGCTCGGGACGGTATTGGGCCGAGTCAGCCGGCGGCCGGCGCCTGACGCTGTCGCAGGCGGTCGCGTGCGTCGCGCCACGCGAGGACCGGAGCGAAGTCCTTGATCTTCGCGCCGTCGTAGCGGGCCAACGCTTCCCTGGCGACGGTGGCGAGCGTCCTCCGGTCGACGTCGGTGAATTCCCGGGCGAGGTCGGTCTGGATTCGTTCGAGAGGATCGGTCGTTCGGTGCGGCGCTCGAGCGTCCGGCATGGGGTGGCCTCCCTCTCGGGCAATGCGTCGGTACGGAGCGCGACCCTATCGGGACTCCCCATCGAGAGGCAAACGGGTTGTCGACACAACTGTCTCAGGCCTCCGGCGGGGCCACGCCGTTCGTTGCGGCCGGGCCCGTCGACGCGTTCGCCAGTGCGCGGATGGACGGGACGAAGTAGTACGCCCCGGTCACCGGACGGGTGAAGCGGGTCAGGGCGTCCGGCGGCCCGTCGAGCGCGCCGGCCATGCTCCTGAGCATCTGGGCCAGACGATCCTGTTCGGCGCTGAACCCCACGAACATCGTGCCGTGGTCGGTCACGGTTCCGAAGGGCATGTTCCGGCGGAAGATCTTGCCGAACCGATCCTGGTCGGTCACGGCGACGTGGGAGTCCGCGGGGCGGTCGTCGAGTTCGACGCTGTCGGCCTTGTTGCGTCCGATCACGCGTTCCTGGTCCGCCACCGGGAGCGACTCCCATGCCGCGGCGTCGTGGACCCACTTCTGGAGGAGCAGGACGGTCCCGCCCGCACCGGGCGATCCCTCGGGGACGAGCGCGACGTCGGGCGCGTCGACCAGTGTCGGGTTCTCGGTGCCGTCGATGAACCCAGTGAGGTCACGGTCGTGCCGGTACGGCCAGCTCGAGGTCTCCTCGGACACCGAGGCGAACTTCGCGAGCTCGGCGATCGCCTCCCGGGCGGTGTCGAACACCACGTCGTACGCGCTACCCGACAACCACAGCACCGCGTCGTGCTGCGTGGCCGGCATCGTGAACCCGCCGGAGCCCATCACGGGCTCGTCGAACCCGCTGACGCCGAGCGGAATGTCGTCCGGAGCCACCGCGCGCCACAGGTCGGGGCGGAATCCGGCGACGAGGTTGACCCCGCCCATGGTGGTCCTCGGCTCGCGGAGCGCCGAGACGGCCCGCACGAGCTGCTGCCCGTCGGCGCCCTCCCGAAGGCCGAACTCGAGGTAGGCGTGCGACGCCGTGCCGAGGGCGAAGATCCCGCTCTGGGGCGCGTCCATCAGCTCACCCGGGGGTCGGGCGCGTCGACCGCCACCGGCGTCCAGCCGTCGTCGCCCGGATGGCGAACGAGCGCGGACACCCTTCCGCTCCTGCCGCCGCCGCCGTCGACCGCCCACAGCCGCTCACCCACGGTTCGCGGGGCAGCCTGCGGCGTGTGCCCGACGATCTGGCGCAGCCGGCTGTCCCCTGCGACCGGCTCGATCTCGGTGAGGTCGCACCACAGCACGCCGCCCGGCGCGGGGTCGTACCCGCGGACCGGGCCCGAGCAGTCGATCACCGGGATCCGTTGATGGTCGGCGAGCCGCTGGGCGAACCGGGAGATGAGTCCTTCGAGCGCCGTGGCCTCCCCGTCCCCGAGCTCCGACTGGTAGGCAGGGTGGACCCCGGCGTGCGTGAGCAACCAGCCGTCGATCGTCGCCGCGAGGTGCCACCGGCCCTCGGCGGCCTGCGCCCGGAGCGTCGACAGGACGTCAGGGTGGACCTGGTCGGGGCTCGCCATGCCGGCCCACCAGCAGCTCTCGAGGGTGAAGGCGTAGAACCCCTCGTGGTTGCCCAGGATCTGGAGGTCGATCCACCGGGTGCCGAGCTCGAGCGTCCGGAGGTCGGCCTCGGCGGTTCGGTGCCCGAGGTGCAGCAGGTCCCCGAGCTGCGCGACGAAGTGGGTGTCGAGGCGGTTCCCCTCCTCGTCGATGGCGCCGACCTCACGCAGGAGCGCCTCGAGGCCGCCGGGGGCGGCATGGACGTCACCGATGACGACGCGGACCTGATCGGGCCCGGGCTCGGGATGCACCCGCGCAGCCTAGGGGATCGGGGGCGGCGGTTCAGAAGACGGGGTCGGTCTCGAAGAATCGGAGCGGCGCAGCGCCTCGATCCTGGCCAAGCGGGAGGGCCCGGAGCCCGGCCGGGGGTTGGTGACGGCCGGGCTCCGGTGCTCCGCGCGCGGGCCTGGACTCGCTGTCCCTACTCCCAGCCGGTGATCTCGAGGATGGTCGCCTCGCCGATGATGTTGTGCTGGATGCTGACGAAGGACCGGGTGCCGGTGGCGTCGAAGATGCCGCCGGTCCACTCCGCCGTCAGGTCGTTCAGGGTCGCGACGCGAACGCACCCGTCGGACAGGAGATCCTGATCCTGGCCGTCCGGAAGGCAGTCCCAGATGTCGTTGTTGTGGTCGAACTCGAACGTGGTCTCGCCGTCCTCGTTCAGGACGACGTTGTTCGTGCCGGGCTGGAAATCGATGTTGTCCGGCATGTTGATGCCCTGGCTGGTGCCGCCGATCTCGAAGGGCTGGATCTCCGGGCTGGCCGTGTTGGTCTCCGCCGCTTCGACGGTGCCGTCGGTGAAGCACACGACCTCTCCGTACAGGTGATGCGTCTCGTCGCCGGTGGAGGGCGTGCACACCCGGACGTTCCCCCCCTGAACGCGCCCGGATCGAGATCCGAGTCCTCCAGGCCGGTAGTAGCCGGTCAGCCCGGCGGCGAGGCCCTGGTTCTCGAGGTCGGGGTTGGCACCTCCGGCGAGCGGGATCCACTGCCCCATCCCGAACTCACGGCCCTGCCCGTAGTTCGTGCCGCTTGTTCCCACCCGCAGCCCGTACACGCCCGGCCGCGTACGGCGACTGCGCGAGGTCGGTGATGGGTCCGCTGCCCGTGAACGGTGTCGACGGCACGAACTTGAAGAACATGTTCCCCGGGCCGCCGTTCTTGGGGCCGAGTCCCGAGTCGTCCTCGGCCATGTAGCTGGTGCCGTCCGGCAGGATGCCGAGACCCTCGAACGCGGCGCGGCCCAGCGCGTCGCGACGGACCGTGATGGCGACCACGGCGACGACCGAGACGCCGACCGAGACCGATCGTCTCTTCTGCACGGGAATCTCCTCTTCCCGGGACGGCCCCTCGGCCCCGCGAGCCCCAGTACATGGGGTCGAGAAGTCCGGGCCGTGCCCCTGATGCGGGTGCAACGGAACGCTCCGGTGAATGCTCCGGGTCGGCGATTGGAACCACCGGTGAAGTTCCTGGTGGTCGGGGCCGCCGTCCGTTGGACATCCCTCGCGGGCGGCCGCTAGCCTCCCGGCGCCGATGTGAACGCGATGTGACGCCGAGGTGAACGCGTGCCATTCCAGGTCATCCCCCGCGAGCAGATCTTCTTCGAACTGCTGGACGAGTCCGCTGCCAACCTGGTCGCCGCCACCGCCGAGCTGGCCATCCTGGCGGAGGACTTCACCGACGCCGAGGACCGCAGCCTCCGCATCCGGGAGATGGAGCACCACGGCGACGACCTGACGCGGGCCATCGTGCAGCGGCTCGACGTCACGTTCGTCACGCCGTTCGACCGCGAGGACCTCTTCTCGCTCGCCTCCGGCCTCGACGAGATCCTCGACGCCGTCTGGGCGGCCGCCGATCTGATCGTGCTCCACCGGATCGCCGAGCCGCTTCCGGAAATGCAACAGCTCGCCGGCGTCCTGCGGAAGGCCGGCGCCGCGACGCTGATCGCCGTGCAGGGCCTCCGCGACGACCACGACGTCATGCCGCACGTCATCGAGGTCAACCGACTGGAGAACGAGGGCGACCGCATCCACCGCCGGGCCGTCGCCCGGCTGTACTCGGGCGAGTTCAAGGCGATGGACGTCCTCAAGTGGAAGGACGTCCTCGACAACCTCGAGGCCGCCCTCGACAGCTGCGAGGACATCGCGAACGTCATCGAGTCGATCGACGTGAAGTACGACTGATGGAGCTGTTCGCGGTCGTCGCGGTGATCCTGGTCGCCCTGACCTTCGACTTCTTCAACGGCTTCCACGACGCGGCGAACTCCATCGCGACCGTCGTGTCGACCCGCGTGCTTTCGCCTCGGCTCGCGGTGGTGTGGGCGGCGTTCTGGAACTTCGCGGCGCTGCTGCTCGGGACCAAGGTCGCGGCGACCATCGCGACCGGCGTGGTGCAGCCGGACGTGTTCACCCTCGGCGTCGTGCTCGCCGGGCTCATGGGCGCCATCGCGTGGGACGTGATCACGTGGCTGTTCGGGCTGCCGACCTCGTCCTCCCACGCCCTCGTGGGCGGCATGATGGGAGCGGCGGTCGCCAAGGCGGGGTGGGGGTCGCTGATCCCCTCGGGCATCCAGAAGATCGCGGTGTTCATCGTCCTGTCGCCGATCATCGGGCTGCTGCTGGCGTTCACCGTGCTGGTCGGGGTCCTGTGGCTGGTCCACCGGTACCGGCGGGTGGAGCGGTTGCACCGCGTGTTCCGGCGGGCCCAGCTCGTGTCGGCGGCGGCCTTCAGCCTGGGACACGGGACCAACGACGCCCAGAAGACGATGGGGGTGATCCTGGCCCTGCTGATCGCGGAGCACCGGCTGCCGGCCGACGCCGCGGTCCCGTGGTGGGTGAAGGTGACCTCCCTGACCGCGATCGCCCTGGGGACGGCGTTCGGCGGGTGGCGCATCGTGCACACGCTCGGTGCGCGCATCACGAAGCTGCAGCCCGTCGGGGGCATGAGCGCGGAGTCGGCGGCCGCCGCGACGCTGTTCTTCACGGCGCACGCCGGGATCCCGGTGTCGACCACGCACACCATCACCGGAGCGATCGTCGGCGTCGGCACCACGCAGCGGCTCTCGGCGGTCAGGTGGGGGGTGGCCGGCCGGGTCGTGTGGGCGTGGATTCTCACGATCCCGGGAGCGTTCGTGATCTCGTGGTTGGTCGAGGAGATCGTCCGGGGGCTGTCGTGACGCGCCTGGTCGGGCGGCGGCCACTGTTCTTCCTGGGCTGCGCGATCGTGTGCGCGCTGCTGATCGCCCCGACCCCGGCGGAGTTCCGCTGGGTGAACCTCGCGATGATCGGGCTGGCCCTGTTCTGGGCCGTGCTGCTCTCGGCGGAGGAGCTGGCAAAGGCAAGGCGCCGGCGGCACGCGGGGGAGCGAACGGACCGGTCCTGACCTCCGGGCGTGTCAGGCGTGCTTGAGCACGGTGGACTCGATGATGTTCGCCACGTCCTCGAGCCCGTCGACCCCCTCCTCGAGGTTGTCGATGACGTCCTTCCACTTGAGGACGTCCATGGCCTTGTAGTCGCCGGAGAACAGGTCGGCCACCGCCCGCCGGTAGATCCGGTCGCCCTCCCGCTCCAGCCGTTCGATCTCGCTCCAGTACGGCTCGAGACGCTCGCGCTGCATCTTGGGAAACACCCGGAGCGCCTCCTCGGTCTGCTGGGCCGCCCGGAGCAGCACGTCGACCTGGGCCTTCATCTCGGGGAGGGGCGCTTCGATCCGGTGGAGCACGAACAGGTCGGCCACTGCGTCGATCGCGTCGAGCACCTCGTCGAGCGCCGACGCGAGCGCGTAGATGTCCTCGCGGTCCATCGGCGTGATGAACGTGGTGTTCAGCCGGCGAACGATGCCGTGGGTGATCTCGTCGCCCTCGTGCTCCCGGTCCTGGATGCGCCGGGCCTTCACCTCGACGTCGTTGTAGTCCTCGATCAGGTCCTGGAGCAGCTCGGTCGCGGTCCGAAGGTTGCTCGCCGATTCGGCGAACAGGTCGAAGAACTCGTCAGAGCGCTGGCTGATCTTGAGCTTCATGAACGCGTCCCCGGCGGCGTGGTCACCTCCGCATTGGTACCACACGGACCGTGGAATCGGCGTCCCCGGCGGTGCCCGGCACCGGCCCGGACCGACGCTCCGCGGCCGGCCGCTCTCCGCGTGGCCGGAGGCCCCGCAGGCGCCGGACCTGCCCGGTTGCCGTCACGCCGCGGGCCTCCGCCTCGGCTCGGGAGATCCGTCCGAGCAGCAGCCCGACCGCGGCGTCGGTGGGGCCCGTGATCGTCACGTCCGGGCCCTCCGTGGCACCGGGGGCAAGCCGAACCCGCCCGCCGGCGGAGATCAGGGTCATGAGTTCGTCCTCGCAGCGGAGCTCCACCGTGAGGTCGCGGCGGAGGGGATCCATGCCTTCGAACCTGGCGATCACCATGTGCCGCAGCCACAGGGGCCGGAACGCGTCGTCGCCTCGTGGGCGGGCCATGAGGGGCCCGGCCCATCGTCCTAGGGCGTACACGACCTCGTGGAGGTCCTGCCCCCACGGTGTGAGCGCGTAGCGGCCGTCATCGTGCCGGCGGAGGACGCCGTCCGCTTCGAGGCTCCGCAGTCGTTCGGCGAGGAGGTTCGTGGCGATCCCCGGCAGGCCGGCCAGCAGCTCGTTGTACCGTCGCGGCCCCTCGAGCAGCTCCCGCACCACGAGGAGCGACCACCGCTCGCCCACGACGTCGAGCGCCCTCGCCAGTCCGCAGTACTGGGCGTAGGAGCGCATGTCGTGATCCTATCAACTTGACCGATACAAGTGAATCGCTTTACAGTTTCAAGCGCAACAACGACATCCGAAGCAAGGGGCGCGACGATGGGCGGAACGGTGCAGGACCTGGTCCGCGGGTACGTGACGGCGGCGGGGGAGGGGCGGATCGACCGGCTCGAGGAGCTCGTCCACCCGGAGGCCACGTTCGGCGGAACCGTGATGACGGAGACGACCGGCCGGGAGGCGTTCGTTCAGGGGTTCCGGAACCTCGCTCCCATCGTTGTCCGCAACGAGATCCGGGACATCGTGGTCGAGGGCGACCGAGCATTCGTCCTCTACGACTTCGTCACGGACACGCCGGTGGGGCCGGTCCTGTGCGGCGAGCTGGTCACGGTCGAGAACGGGCTGATCCGTTCCAGCACGCTGATCTTCGACTGGCGCCGGTGGCCCGAGGTGATCGCCGAGCTGCAGCGTCGCGCGGCCCAGCCGGCCAACGGCTGATCCCTTCAGACCCGGGACCAGTGTGCCCACCGGGCCGGGGTGACAAGGTCTCGGGGATGCGTCCGGGGAACTACGCCGAGCAGGCGAGGACCTACGACGATACCCGCCGGGCCAGCCCCACCATCCTGGCCGCGCTGCGGGAGGCGCTCGGTCCACCTGCAGGTCGCCGCCTGCTCGACCTCGCCGGCGGGACCGGCAACTACGCGGCGCCGCTCGCGTCCGACGGCTTCAGGGTGGTGGTGGCCGACGCCGAGCCGGCCATGCTGGCGCGCGCCGCCACCAAGCTCCCGTCCGGATCGTGCGTCGCGGCCGACGGCGCGGCGCTGCCGTTCCGCGACCGATCGTTCGACAGCGCGACGGTCGTGTCGGCGTTCCACCTGTTCGGGGGCCACGATGCGAAGGTCCGGGCGCTGCGCCAGGTGCGCCGTGTGCTCCGCGGGGGTCCGCTGGTCATGCAGGTGTTCACCCGCGAGAACCTCGTGCCGCTGTTCACCCACGAGTACTTCGACCACCCGATCCACCGAGAGGTCCGGGAGACCGAGGCCGAGCACGTCGCCATGCTCGAGGAGGCCGGGTTCGCCGGCGTGACCGCGCGGCGGCTCGCGTACGAGGGAATGGAGGACGGCTCGCTCTCGGCCCTGCAGACCGACGCGGCGCTCATCGCCGACGAACGCAACCTCCGCAACACGAGCTACTGGCAGCGCATGGACGAACCCTCCCGCTGGGCCGGCCTGGAGCGCCTCCGGCGGGACCTCGCGAGCGGCGATCTCGAGCGGCGCGTGCAGCAGGGCAGGGAGCTCGCCGGCACGTGGGGGCACGTGACGGTCCTCGCCGCCCGGCGCTTCTAGACTGCTGGGGACCACCGCAGGAGGTGAGGGAATGACCGACACGGAGGCGACGCAGGCGACGCCCGCCGAGGACTTCATGCCCCTGATGGGCATCGACCACGTCGAGTACTACGTGGGGAACGCCCGCCAGGCGGCGTTCTTCTACACCAAGGCGTTCGGGTTCCACGTGACGGCCTACAGCGGGCCCGAGACCAGGGTCCGCGACCGCGCGTCGTGGGTGCTCGAGTCCGGCGAGGCCCGGTACGTGTTTACCGGCGCGATGGGCCCCGAGAGCCCGATCGCGAAGCACGCGTTCGAACACGGCGACGGCGTCCGCGACGTCGCGTTGCGGGTGCCCGACGCGGCCGACGCGTACGAGCAGACCACGAGGCGCGGTGCGGTCGGGGTCCTGGAACCCACGGTCTCCGAGGACGAGCACGGCAAGGTCGTCTGCGCCTCGATCAAGGCCTACGGGGACACGATCCACTCGTTCATCGAGCGCGAGAACTACTCCGGGCCGTTCCTGCCCGGATACCGCGCCGAGGAGCCGATCCCCGACGACGGACCGCCGGTCGGCATCACGGCCATCGACCACGTCGTGTGCAACGTCGAGCTCGGCAAGATGAACGAGCTGGTCGAGTACTACGCGCGGATCCTCGGGTTCGGGCAGCTGATGCACTTCCGCGACGACCAGATCTCGTCCGAGTACACCGCGTTGATGTCGAAGGTCATGTGGGACGGCAACGGCCGGGTGAAGTTCCCGATCAACGAGCCGGCGCCCGGCAAGAAGCGCTCGCAGATCGAGGAGTACCTCGACTTCTACCGCTCGCCGGGCGTGCAGCACATCGCGATGGCGACCGAGGACGTCATTTCGACGGTCGACGCGCTGCGGCAGCGCGGGATGCGGTTCACCCGCGTGCCCCAGACCTACTACGACGCGCTGTGGGACCGGATCGACAAGGTCGAGGAGGACCATCGCGAGATCGAGCGGCTCGGCATCCTGGCCGACCAGGACGACGAGGGCTACCTTCTCCAGATCTTCACGAAGATCGTCCAGGACCGGCCGACCGTGTTCTACGAGGTCATCGAACGCCACGGCTCGAAGGGGTTCGGGCTCGGGAACTTCAAGGAGCTGTTCCTCGCCATCGAGCGGGAGCAGGAAGAGCGGGGGAACCTGTAGCCGCCTCGTCCTCCGGGTCGTTCGAGGCGCTCGTCGTGGCCGCCCTGCGGCGGCTGCGGCCGGGCGAGGTCGTGACCTACGGCGAGATCGCCGAGGAGGTCGGCCACCCCGGCGCCGCCCGCGCGGTCGGCAACGTCGTGGCGTCGTCCGAGGGGCTGCCGTGGTGGCGCGTCGTCACGTCGACCGGCCGGCTGGTGCCCGGCCACGAGGAGGTCCAGGCCCGGCGGCTGCGCGCGGAGGGAGTCGAGGTCCGGGGCCGCCGGGTCGTCGTGCGGTAGCGAAGGGTCAGCGCGCCGCTGCGGCGAGGGCGACGGTCGATCCCGCGGCGCACCCGTTCGATGGCCGTCCGATCCCGGAACATCACCCAGCTCGAGTTCGCCTGCATGAGCAGCGCGTTCAGCTCGAACGCGAGCTGAACGGGGTCCTCGTCCCCCGGGAGCTCGCCGGCCGCCTTCGCCCGCCCCGCTCGCATCGGGTGCGAGTAGGCTCCCGCTCGATGGGGCACGAGGACCCGCGGGACCGCGAGGAGGGCTACCGGGAGCGGCGCAACCGGGAGCTCATCGAGCTCCTGAACGAGCTTCGCGTGGTGCTCCCCGGCGTCCAGGTGTTGTTCGCGTTCCTGCTCACCGTGCCCTTCTCCAACGGCTACTCCCGGATGACCGACCTCCAGAGGGACGTGTACTTCGTCGCGCTGATCGCCACCGCGATCTCGGTCGTCCTGCTCATCGCGCCGTCGACCTACCACCGCATCACGTTCCGGCAAGGGGACAAGGAACGGCTGCTGCTCGCGGCGAACCGGTTCGCCATCTCCGGGACCGCGTTCCTGGCCATTGCCACCGCCGCAGCCATGTACGTCATCTCCGACGTGTTGTTCGGCGCCGCACCGGCCGCGATCGTCGGCGGCACGGCGCTCCTCGCGATGGCGTTCGTCTGGTACGCGATCCCGCTCCGGCGCCTGATCCGCGACCGTCGCGGAGAGCGCGAGGGAGGCGCGTAGCCGGCTACCGCAACGCCAGCACGGTCAACAGGATCGCCGTGTAGTGGCAGGTCGAGGCGCTCGTCATGAAGACGTGCCACACCTCGTGGTATCCGAACACCAGCGGGTTCGGGTCGGGCCAGCGGCGGTTGAGGACGATCGCGCCCGATGTGTAGAGGACCCCGCCCACGATGATCAGCGCGACGGCAGGGCCGGTCATCCCGCGGAACAACGACGGCGAGACCGCGACCGCCGCCCACCCGAGCACGATGTACATCACCCCGGCCAGCGCGACGAACCGCCCGGGGAAGGCGTGCTTCAACGCGATCATGACGGCGGCGCACGTCCACACCGTCACCAGCAGGGCGATCCGGATCCAGCCGTTCAGCACGAGCAGGCTGAGGGGGGTGTACGACCCGGCGATCAGCAGGTAGATGGCCGAGTGGTCGAGGGCCTGGATCCGCCGGCGCCCCCGCTCGGTCCAGGTCCGGCGATGGTAGATCGCGCTGGTGGAGAACATGTTCACGAGCGCCAGGCCGTAGATCGCCGTGGCCACGTGCGCCTTCGGGCCGGGAGACAGGACGAACAGGACGATCGCCGCCGGGATCGACACGAACGAGGCGAACTGGTGGATGCGCCCCCTGTGCCGGGGCTTGGGCGGCTCGGGCAGGGCGACTCGCTGGCTCGTGACGGCCACGGCTAGATCGTCAGGTTGGTGATGCCCCGCCAGGCGAGACGCACGAGGGTGTCGACCGAACGACTTCGTTCGGACCGCGGGCCCCCCGGGTCGCGTTGTGCCACGGTTTCCACCATACCCACGAGCGCAAGGGACACTATGTCCGCATCGCGCCGTTCGATCTTGCCTGCTGACTCCCGGACGATCAGGTCGCCGACCTCGCGGACGATCCGGTCGCGGACCTCCTGGACCTTCGACCGGAACATCTCCTCGCCCCCCATCGTCTCCTGCATGAACAGCCGGAACCCGCCCGCGTGCTCGTCCACGAAGTCGAAGTACGCCTGGAACGAGCGCTCGATGCGCTCGCGGTTCCCGGTCCGGGCCTGAAGGGCCGAGCGGACCCGTTCCTCGAGGGATGACGCGTCCGCGTCGAGGAGGGCGATGTACAGGTCCTCCTTCGAGTTGAAGTGGTCGTACAGGATCGGCTTGGTGACCCCGGCCTCCTTGGCCACCTCGTCCATCGAGACGCCGTGGAACCCGGATCGCCCGAACACCCGGCGTGCGACGGCGAGGAGCTGGGCCCGTCGTTCGGGGCCGCGCATCCTGCGCTTGGCGCCGGCGGGCACGGCGGTGGGTTTACCGGCGGCCATTGGCGGCTATACTACTCATCGGTAACCTACCCAAAGGTAGGTTCCGAGAGGCCGGGGATCGTGGGAAGGCACGCCCGCCATTCTCCAGGGTCGGCGGCCGGAACGCGAGCATGGCACGGCCGCACCCCGTGGGGGCGGCGCGGAGCGAGGAGACGACGGGCATGGACTTCCAGCTCACCGAGGACCTGCAGACCACCCAGAAGTGGGCCCACGAGTTCGCGGAGAAGGAGATCCGGCCGGTCGCGCCGGAGTACGACGAGTCCGAGGAGTTCCCCTGGCCCGTCGTGAAGAAGGCGGCCGAGATCGGTCTGTACGGGCCGGAGTTCTATCTCGAGATGGTCGCCCAGGACACCACGGGCATCATGCTGCCCGTGGTGATGGAGGAGATGACCTGGGGGTGCGCCGGCATCGGCCTCTCGATCTTCGGCACCGGCCTCCCGCTCTCGGCGCTCGCCTACAGCGGCACGCCGATGCAGTTCGGCGAGTGGGCCCCGAAGATGTTCGGCACGCCGGAGGAGCCCGCGGTGGCCTCGTTCTGCGTCACCGAGCCGAACGCCGGCTCCGACGTCAGCGCCCTGCGCACGACCGCGAAGCGGCACGGTGACGAGTGGGTGCTGAACGGCCAGAAGGTGTTCGCGACCAACGGCGGCATCGCTGCCGTGCACATCGTGGTGGCGACCGTCGACCCTTCGCTGGGCCACCGGGGCCAGGCGGCGTTCCTCATCGGCCCGGACACGCCGGGGCTCCGCCAGGGCAAGAAGGAGCGCAAGCTCGGCATCCGGGCCTCGCATACCGCGGAGGTCCTCCTCGAGGACTGCCGCATCCCGCTCGAGAACGTGCTCGGGGGCGCAGAGAAGCTCGAGGCGAAGCTGAAGAAGGCCCGCACGGAGCCGAGATCGTCGGCGGCCCTGAAGACGTTCGAGATGACACGGCCGTCCGTGGCGGCGCAGGCGCTCGGGATCGCCCGGGCCGCGTTCGAGTTCGCCCGCGACTACGCGAAGGAACGGCAGACCTTCGGGCGCGCGATCATCGAGCACCAGGGGGTCGCGTTCAAGCTCGCCGACATGGCGATGGAGATCGACGCGGCCCGACTGCTGACGCTCCGCGCCGCGTGGATGGCCCGCAACGGCGTTCCGTTCGAGCACGCCGAGGGTTCGATGTCGAAGCTCAAGGCCAGCGAGGTCGCGGTGAGCGTCACCGAGCAGGCCATCCAGGTCCTCGGCGGCTACGGCTACATCCGGGACTTCCCGGTCGAGAAGTGGTACCGGGACGCCAAGATCTTCACGCTGTTCGAGGGGACGTCCGAGATCCAGCGCCTCGTGATCAGCAGGGCGCTCGCCAAGACGTAGGCTCGTTTTCCTGGGCCTCGCTCCACGGAGCGACACAAGTGGCGTGCGAAGATCGATGACCGTGCAACGGATCAAGGTCCTCATCGCCGAGGACGACCCGGTCGTCCGCGAGACCCTCTCCGACCTGCTGGCGGAGGAGGAGGGCATCGACGTCGTGGGCGCCGCGGCGAACACCGACGAGACGATCGCGGTGGCCGTCCGGACCAAACCCGCCGTGGTGCTGTGCGACGTCCGCATGCCGGGCGGCGGCGGGCCCCGGGCCACCACGGAGATCCTTCAGCAGCTCCCGAAGACCCACATCCTCGCGCTGTCGGCGCACGACGACCGGACCACGGTGATCGGCATGCTCCAGGCCGGCGCGGTGGGGTTCCTGGTCAAGGGCGCCCCGGCCGACGACATCGTCGACGCGATCCGGCTGGCGTCCCGCGGCGAGTCCGCGCTCTCGACCCGGGTCGCCGGACAGGTCATCCGGGAGCTGGTCGGGCAGCTCGAGCTCCACGACCACGAGGCCGAGCTCCGCCGCAAGCGCGGCGAGCTGATGCGCGGCGTGGTCCAGGGCGGCGGGATCACCATGGTGTTCCAGCCGATCGTCGACCTCAGGACGCTCGAGGTGGTGGGCGTCGAGGCGCTGGCGCGGTTCGGCGGCAAGCCGCTCCGGCCACCGAACGTGTGGTTCGAGGAGGCCGCCCAGGTCGGGATGCGCATCGACCTCGAGCTGGCCACGGCGCGGGCCGCGCTGGCCGGCCGCGAGCACCTCGGGGGCGACCGCTACATGGCCATCAACATCTCCCCGGAGACGGCGGTCTCGCCGAGCTTCCCGATCTTCATGTCCGAGGAACCCCTCGAGGACGTGGTGTTCGAGATCAGCGAGCACGCCCGCGTCGAGGACTACGACGAGCTGAACGCGGTGCTCGCGGAGCTGCGGTCCCGGGGCGGCCGGCTGGCCATCGACGACGCCGGCGCAGGCTTCGCCAGCCTCCAGCACATCCTCCGGCTGTCGCCGGACCTCATCAAGCTCGACATGGGCCTCACCCGCCACGTCGACACCGACCCCGCGCGCCGCGCGCTGGCCTCCGCCCTGACGTCCTTCGCCGACGACATCGGCGCGGGCCTGATCGCCGAGGGCATCGAGACGGCCGGAGAGCTCGACGCCCTGCGTGGCCTGGACGTCGCCTTCGGACAGGGCTTCCACCTCGGGAAGCCCGCCCCGATGCCGGGCGCGCCCCTCAGGCGGGCCCGCCGCTGACCCACGGGGCCGGGCCGAGCAGGGTCCGGATCGCGCCGGTCTCCTCGAAGCCGAGCGTCCGGTAGAGGCGGATCGGCCCGGGGTCGTCGGCCAGCAGGAACGTCGTCTCGGCGCCGGATCGGGCGGCGTCCCGGACGATGCGGCGGACGATCGACGACGCGACGCCCTGCCGCCGGTGTTCGGGGAACGTCACGACGTCGTCGACGTACGCGATCCCGTCGGCCACCTGCAGCGCGCCGATGCCCGCGACCCGCCCGTCGCGGCGGGCCAGGTAGTAGTGGCGGCCCCGGGGCGCGAGCACCTCACGGTTCCATCGGAGCAGCTGCTCGGTCACCTCGGGATGGGTGACGTCGAACTCCCGGTAGCTACGTTCCAGCACCTCCCACAGCTCGGGACCGGGGTCGGCGCGTTCGACGCGCCGGTCGTTCGCATCCCCGTCGGCGGTGCCCGCGAACTGCATGACCGTGTCGTCGGAGGAACGGAGGCCGGCTCCCACCGCCTCGTCGACCAGGCCCGGAGCGGCGTCCGGCCGGAGCAGCACGATCTGCAGGTGGCGGGAGCCGGCCGCGCAAAGCGACGGTTCGAGCTCCTCGACGACCTCCGTCAGCGTGAGGTCGGCCACGGCCTCGCTCACCTTGGCGTGGTTGAGGTCGTAGAGGTGGGGGAACCGGTCGTCGGCGACGACGGCGCCCCACCACGTCCGCCGCGTTCCCCGCAGGGCGCCGTCAGCGGCGGCGAAGTAGCGCTCGGGAGCGTTCGGCACGACGGCCGTGAGCGTAGAGATGCGGGTGAGCGTGCGCTACCCTCGCGACGACATGATCACGTGCCGGCACTATCGCGAGGGCGTGCTCAAGGAGGAGGCGTTCGACCCGACCACGGTCAGCGACCTCATCCAGGAGGCGGGCGCCCGGGTCTGGCTCGACCTCGCCGACCCCACCGAGGAGGAGCTCGCGCTCATCCAGGAGGAGTTCGACCTCCACGAGCTGGCCATGGAGGACACCCGCGTGCGGGGGCAGCGCCCCAAGGTCGAGGTGTACGACGGGTACTTCTTCCTGGTGATGCACGGGTTGTCGCTCGGCCCCGAGGACGAGCTCGTCGACTCGGAGATCCACGCGTTCGCCGGGCACCGGTTCCTCATCACGATCCGCTACGAGCCGGTGTTCGACATCACCGAGGTGCTGAAGCGGTGGGACCGCCAGACCGAGCTCACGCACGAGGGCGGGGGGTTCCTGCTGTACGCGCTGCTCGACGAGGTCGTGGACGGCTACTTCACGATCGTGGAGCGGTTCGAGGACATCGGCGAGGAGCTCGAGGACGAGGTGTTCGCCGACGAGCCGGTCCCCGACGTGCAGGAGCGCATCTTCAAGCTGAAGCGCCGGGTGGTGCAGTTCCGTCGGCTCGTGATGCCGCTCCGCGAGGTGATCGACCTCATGCAGGAGCAGCCCGGATTCGTCACCGACGCGCTCGGCCCGTACTACCGCGACATCCAGGACCACGTGATCCGGACGATCGAGTTCCTCGACAACATCCGCGACCTGGCGACGTCCGCGCTCGAGGCGCTGATCTCCCAGATCTCCAACCGGATGAACGTCGTGATGAAGCGCCTGACGGCGTGGGCGTCGATCATCCTGGTGCCGACGCTCATCGCCGGCATCTACGGGATGAACTTCGGGAACATGCCCGAGCTGCGATGGCACCTCGGCTACTACGGGGCGCTCGCGCTGATGGCGGGGGCGGCGGTCGCGCTGTACGTCATGTTCAAGAAGCGGGACTACTTCTGACGTGACCCGCTCCGTTTCGAAGGGCGTCCGCTGAAGTGTGCCGCGCCCTGCTGGTCGTGTGCGTCGCGCCCGACCGCGAATCGCTCGTCGCCTTGAAGCATGCGACGGTGGGCACGGACTGGGAGTTGACGCCGGGGGCGACCAACGCCCAGGACGCCGTGGCGCAGGTCGAGGACCGCGGTGCGCACGTGCTGGTCGTGGCCGGGGGGTTCGCCGCCGACGTCGTCGCCGCCGTCCGTGAACGGTGGCCGTGGCTGCGCGTGGTCGCGGTAACGGACGGGCCCGTGGAGGGTGCGACCGTCGTGGTCGCCTCACTGCATGACGTGCGGGCCGCCGTGAAGGGGCTGCCTTCGCCTGGCGGGCCGGTTCGTACCTGAGCATTCGTCACGGTCCGCAACCGGCGGCGAACCGCGCGTCGGTACCATGGAGGCGTGGTTCGGAAGGTGATCCTGGCGGCCCCGCGCGGGTACTGCGCGGGCGTGGAGCGCGCGGTCGAGACCGTCGAGCAGGCCCTCGAGGCGCGCGGCGCGCCCGTGTACGTCCGCAAGCAGATCGTGCACAACCTGCACGTGGTCCGCGACCTCGAGCGCAAGGGCGCGGTGTTCGTCGACGATGAGACCGAGGTGCCCGAGGGCGCGCTCGTGGTGCTGAGCGCCCACGGGGTCGCGCCGACCGTCTACGCGAACGCCGAGGCGCGCGGCCTGTCCGTCATCGACGCGACCTGCCCGCTGGTGACCAAGGTGCACCTCGAGGCGCGGAGGTTCGCCCGCGAGGGCCAGACGATCCTGCTGATCGGCCACGAGGGGCACGAGGAGGTGGTCGGCACGTCGGGCCAGGCGCCGGACCGCGTGATCCTGGTCGGCTCCCCCGAGGAGGCGCGGACGGTGGAGGTCCCCGACCCGTCGAACGTCTCCTACCTCACACAGACCACGCTCTCCGTCGACGAGACCAACGAGATCATCGCGGTGTTGCGTTCGCGGTTTCCTGCGATCCAGGCCCCGCCCAAGGACGACATCTGCTATGCGACTCAGAACCGTCAGGACGCCGTGAAGGCGCTGGCGCGGCAGGCGGACGTGGTGCTCGTGATCGGCTCGGTGAACTCGTCGAACTCCAACCGCCTGGCCGAGGTGGCGAAGGAGGCGGGGACGCCGGCGTTCCTCGTGGACGACGAGACCGAGGTCCTGCCGGAATGGTTGGCGGGGGCCGAGGTCGTCGGGGTGACGAGCGGCGCGTCGGCGCCGGAGTGGCTGGTCGACCGGATGATCGAGTTCCTCCGCTCGGGGGGCGCGACCGAGGTCGAGGAGCTGCGGCTCACCGACGAGGACGTCCGGTTCTCGAAGCCGGCCGGCCTGCGCCGCCTCGAGGTGCTGCCCGGGGAGCGTCGTTCCCAGCCCGGGTGACGACCTTCGGGGCAATTGCGGTCGGGTGCTTTGTTCCGTGGGGATCCCCCGCCACAATAGGGCCCATGTCCTGGCGATCCCCGTTTCCGTTCGACCTCGACGGCTGTCTGGCGAAGGTCCAGCTGGCGCACAGTGAGCTGCAGGCCTACCAGACGGACCATCTCGTGGTGTTCAAGACCGACCCCATCCGCCTGCAGACCGAGCCCGAACGCGAGCCGTACCGGTACCTGTACACGGCCGGGTACGTGCCGAAGCTGCCGACGCGGCTCGGCGCGCGCCTGGGAAGCGTCGTGCACGGCCTGCGGTCGGCCCTCGACCACCTGGCGTGGCAGATCGTGCGGAACGACGGCGTGGTGGCCCCCGACGCGGGCGTTCGCTTCCCGGTGGCGGCGTCGCCGGAGGCGTTCCGTTCCGGTCACCCGTGGCTCTCGCGGCTCGAGCCGGAGCATCGCGCGATGCTCGAGGAGGACCAGCCCTATCGCGACGCGGACGAGCTCGCAGAGCTGGACCGCCTGGCCGCGATCGAACGCCACGAGGTGCTCGCGCCGCGGGTGAGCGCCACGCTCGTCCTGACGCCCCAGCTGGTGATCCGCGATCCGAGCCTCGACGTGAGCGAGCTGGAATGGCTGTCGCGGCCGGGACCGATGCACGTCGGTGCGACGCTCTGCCGGTTCACGGTGTCGCGGCCGTTCGCGGACGGCGCGGGGATCGCGGTCCGGGGGATTGTGCTGCCGGGTTCGACCTTCGACGGCGAGACCGACGTGGTCACGCTGATGAACGCGATCGGCGCCCGGGTGGTCCGGACGCTGTGGAAGTGGGAGGCCCGCTTGGCGCCGGGGCTGAAGTCGGACTGGCCGGTGTTCGACGGCACGCCGTCGGTGTTCCCGCCGGGCGCGGTGCCGTTCATGGCGTCGTAGCCGGCAGGCCCGGATCTCAGCGTCGAACCCGGTAGTGGTACCGGTACGCCGTGGAGAACCCGATGCCCTCGTACAGCGCGTGCGAGGCGGCGTTTCCGATGTCGGTCTGGAGGTACGCGCGCGTGGCGCCCCCGCGAAGGCCGTCCGACGCGAGCGCGTGGAGGATCGCCCGGGCTGCGCCCCGGCGCCGCGCCTCGGGCAGGGTCGCCATCGAGAAGATGCCGAGCCACCCGCGCTCGCGGACGCTCATGCCGACGGCGATCGTCCGATCGCCGTCGGCAACCGACGCGTACCGGGCGGGCGGCGCGATGCGGTCGAGGACCGCGTCGCGCAACGTCTCCCGCTCTCCTCGCGCCGTCACGCCCAGCATCGTGTCGAGCCACCGTTCGTCCGGCTCCTCCTCGACTCGGACGTCAGGACCACCACGACTCGAGGACCGTGATGCCACCTCGGCCAGGTCGCCGACCTGGATGTCGATCTCGAGCTCGATCTCGAACCCGCGAGCGGCGAGCACGTCGTCGAGCCCCTTCGGGACCGCCGCCGGCGACACCTCGAACCGGGTGGGGATCCGGTGCGCCTCGCAGAACTCGTCCACGAGGGCGAGCTTCGCCTCGAGCGGGACGCGTCCTCCGTCCATGATGGGCAGCACCGAGTTCGAACGCCGCGCTTCGACCCCTGCGGTCGCCCGAAGCCGCCATCCGTCGACGATCTGCACGATCGACGCCGGCCACGCGTTCGCGGCCACCTCCTGGATCGTCGCAGCGAGCGATTCGTCCACTCCTCACACGCCCTTGTAGTTGAGGACCTGGTGGAGCTCGTGTTCGACCTCCACCAGGTCGGCCTGGTCGCGCATGACCCGGTCGATGTCCTTGTAGGCGGCGGGCGCCTCGTCCACGAGGCGTTCGGCGCTCGCGTGCAGCCACACCCGGCCCTCCATCGCCGCGGACAGGTCGTCGGTGGAGATCTGCTTGCGAGCGGCGGTTCGGGACATGCGGCGCCCGGCGCCGTGCGCGCACGAGTTGTACGAGAGCGGATTGCCCCGCCCCCGCACGATGAACGTCTTCGCGCCCATCGAGCCGGGGATCACACCGCGGTCGCCGACCCGGGCCCGTACGGCGCCCTTCCGCGTGATCCACAGGTCGCGGCCGTCGTGACGCTCCCGGACGGCGAAGTTGTGATGGGAGTTGATTCGGTCGATCTCGCGGCCCGTGCCGGCCACCTCGAGAAGCTCCGCGATCGCGGCGTCCATCATCGCGGCCCGGTTGGCGAACGCGTAGGCCTGGCTCCACAGCATCGCGGCGATGTACTCCTCGAACGCCGGCGGTCCCTCGAGGAAGTACGCGAGATCGGGGTCCTCGAGCGGCGTCCCCTCGGTCTTCGCCATCTCCTTGGCCTTCGAGATGTGGTGCTGCGCGAGCTGGTTGCCGATCCCCCGCGACCCCGAGTGCAGCACGACCCATGCGACGTCGCGTTCGTCGAGGCAGACCTCGAGGAAATGGTTGCCGCTGTCGAGCGTGCCGAACTGCACGACGATCGTGTGTTCCTGCTTCTGGGTCAGGGCAACCGGGCAGGGGTTCGAGGCAAACCACCGTTCGGCGGCCGGTTTCGCGGACGCGTGCCACTTGCCGAGACCGGCCGGCATGACCTCGTTCAGCCGGACCAGATACGGCTCGAGGTCGTCCGGCAGCGTCGACGCCGTGAGCGAGGTCAGGGCGGCGATCATGCCGCACCCGATGTCGACGCCGACGGCCGACGGGATCACGGCGCCCTCCGTCGGTATCACCGAACCGACGGTCGCCCCGATTCCGAGGTGCGCGTCGGGCATCAGAGCGACGTGGGTGGGGACGATCGGCAGGCGCGAGGCAACGCGGGCCTGCTCGATCGTGTTGTCGTCGAGCACCGACGCCCACGCGAGCAGCTTGTCGCCCAGCCGGACCGGCATGTCCATGGTTCCGTGACGGTAGCGGAAGGGGACTACGGCCCGGCGGAGAAGGCCCGGGCGGGCGCCGTCGCCATGGCCTGGAGCTCCGACGCCCCCTCCTCCGGCCCCACCGAGATCACGCGGTCGCCCCCCTCGAGGACGAACCCCGCCCGGGGCCGGTACACCCACCGCCGCCCGCGCTGCACGGCCAGCACGAACATCCCCGTCTCGGTCTCGACGGCGAGCTCCTTCAGCGAGTGCCCGTCCGCCGGGGAGCCGGATTCGACCACGACCTCGCTGGCGATCTCGTCGGTCTCCTCGAGCGCCATGGCCACGACCGGGTGGAGCTCCTCGCCGTGCTCGACCGACCACGTCATGTCGCGCGCCGCGTCGAAGATCGTCTCGCCGGCCTGCGCCAGGCGGAGGATCCCCCGGAGCTCTTCCGGCTTGCGCGCCTCCGGCGCCGAGCGCAGCACCCACGATTCGAGCTCGTCGTGGAGGATGTCGCTTCGGGCCTCGAGCGTGGACACCTCCGCAGCCAGCGCGGGGTCGTTGAACAGCAGCGACGAGTAGGCGAGCCCGACCGCCACCTCGGCTGAGTTCTTCATCTCGACGAGGATGTCGACCGCGCGGTCGAGGTCGGTCAGCGCCGGGGTCTCGCGCTCCGGCGCGACCGGCAGCGGGGGAGCGCCCACGATCTTCCGGAGCAGGTTCGCGGCCTCCTCGGGACCCTGGAACACCAGCACGTCGCCTCCGGACACGATGGTGTCCGGCCCAGGGCCGAACTCCCAGTCGGCGCCACGTCGCACGGCCAGGAGCCACACGCCGATCTCGCTCGGGAGCATCAGCTCCCGGAGCGACTGGCCGACGGCCTCGGCGCCGTCGCGCACGCGCACCCGGCCGGTGACCTCGTCGGCGTGGCGGAGGTCCGGCCGGAGCTCGTCGGGGATGCCGAGGTTGGCCTGGACCACACGGGCGATGTCGGAGGCGGCGTCGCCGATCTTCTCGATGGCAGCCGCGATGTGCAGGACGCCGGCCATCTGCTCGGCGTCCTCGGGGGAACGCGCGGCGAGCATGGCGACCTCACGGAGGCGCCGGAGGTACGCATCCATGCGCTCCTCGAGCTCCTCGACCTCCTCGGCCAGGTCGTCCTCGTTGAAGAAGACCGCCGCGTAGGCCAGGTCCACCATGAGCTCCGAGGCGTCCTTCGCCTCGACGAGCAGCTCCTTGACGTTCTTCGGTCTCTCGTCGTCAGCCATGCGTCGTGACCCGGAATAGTGACAGGAACGCGGACCGCGTCCATCCCCGCTGCTCAGGAGCCATCAGCGGATCCCGACGCCGAGGAGCGACAGCACCAGCAGGAACGTGATGATGCCGGCCAGGTCCATCACGCTGGTGATGATCGGCACCGACTGGTTGTCGGGGTCGAGGCCGAACCGCGAGGACAGGACGGCCACGTAGTACCCGACCAGGATCGCGATGAGGGTCGTGATCACGCCGGTCAGCACCGTTCCTCCGATCATCACGCCCGGTCCCAGGGACTTGTGCACGAGCACGCCGTAGAGGAACCCCAGCGTCCCGACCAGCGCGAACGCGACGAGGCCGGAGGCCATCACCAGCGAGGCGTCCGCCCACGCCAGGCGTTCGGGCCACATCCTGGTGGAGATCAGACCGAGGTGGAGCTTCGACGAGAGCCGCGACGACAGGATCCCGCCCAGCGCCCCGGCGTTCGACACCAGCGGCGGGATGATCACGAGCAGCCCCGGGAACGCCGTGAAGTGGTCGATGCGCGGCTCGACGACGGTCCCCGCGAGGATGTCGAGGAGCGGGGTCAGCAGGATCACGCCGGTCATCTCGAGGATCGCCCGCCGGGCCATCGGGAGGTCGGTCAGCACGCCGCGGACCGTCGCGTACAGGCAGACCACGATGCAGATGCCGGCCACGACGGCGTTCACCCATCCCACCCGCACGATGAACGTCGCCAGGAACAGGCACGGGATGGTCACCATGTCGCCGGACGCCGTGACGATCGGCGTCGACACCGAGTCGAGGTCGAATCCCCGCCGGTACGAGAGCACCGACAGCCCGATCGTCAGGATCATCGCCAGTGCCGAGCCCAGGACACCCCCCACGACCGAGATCGTCACGAAGTCGAGGAACGAGATCGACGGCAGGCCGAACGCCAGCGCCGACAGCCGCGCCAGGGCGGCGAGGTAGAGGCACGAGGAGAACGTGGTGATCGTCCCGGCGAAGACGTTCTGGTACAGGACGCCGCTGCGTTCCCTGGTGACCTCGAACAGACCGGCCGCGCTCGCCGTTCCCAGCCGGGCGCCGATCGCGCCGAAGATCGTCCCCTTCATGCCGACGGCTGCGGGGATGAGGATGAACAGGGAAGGGAGGAGCTTCAGGGTGTCGCTGATCGAACCCAGCACGATGCCCGCGACGAGCCCCGCACCCGTGGACAGCAGCAGCGCGGCGAGACCCTGCCGGAGGGTTCGCTGCTCAGCCCGGTAGAAGCGCCAGATGCTCCGGGCGCGGCGTCGGGGCGCGAAGGCCATAAGGGCACGCTCATCGGTCTCATCTCGGGTCTCGTCATGGCGGGGCGCTCGGGCCCGGGGAAGTATGCGCCGCAACGCAGAACCAGGACAACCGGACGCGCAGCCGACTGAAGCGGGCTGATCCTCGCGCCCCATGGCCGTCCGGAGGCCGAGTCCCGAGGAGTCCGTAGGATGGGACCGTGCTCGAGTTCAGCGACTGGGCGGTCGACATCCTGCGGCGCTCGCACGAGGCCGCGCAGCGGTTCAACCCGGATGCCCGCGTGCGCGTCTCGCGGGCCGGCGCCGGTGTGAAGTTCGCGCTGACCGACCGTCCCGAGCCGGGAGACCGCGAGGTGAGCGAGCACGGGTTCGTGCTGTTCGTCGAGGAAGGCATCGAGGGGCTGGTCGACGTTGTCGAGCCCCACGACCAGCTGGTGCTCCGGCCGCTCGGCAACACGCCGACTCCCCGCGAGCACCACGCGTAGTCCTCAGCGGCTCCAGCTGGCCAGGGGGGATCGACGAGGTCCCCTCACCACCACCGACTGCGAGGACGATTCGACCCGCACCGCCAGACCGGCCCGCACCGACGAGGACTGGGGCCAGCCTGACTATTCGGCCGCGAGACGGACGAGCGCCGGGCGAAGGCGCGCGATCAACGTTTCTGGCGGAAGAGACGCCGCCTCGGCGAGGAGTACGAGGTCTCCCCACCGTAGCCGGATCCGACCCCCGGGGGCCTGGTCGCGCTGCGCTGAGACGTACTGCACAAGGGCATCGACGGCGTCTCGCTCTTCGGAATTCAGCTGGTCGATGCGCGTGAGGTCGATCACGATGTCCTGGGGACGAAGCGCCCCCGACGGCTCGAGCGCCGCCGCGAGCATGACGTCCGGGGGCGTTCCATACAGGATCGCGATCTCGCAGAATCGCTCGAGGGTGATTGCTCGCTCGCCCCGCTCGTATCCCCCGAGTGCGCTCGGCTTGAAGCGGCCCTTGGAGTGCCTGCTGACGTCCTTCAGCGTCCATCCACGTACGAGGCGGGCATATCTCAATTCACGGCCCACCTCCTGTGCAATCCTCGACACGCGTCCTCCAGCCCGTCCCCTGGTAGCCATTGGATGCCTGAGCCTACTTCCGCTCGTGAGCCAATTCCAGTTTGTGGGCCCCCACGTAGGAAAGATACGAAGATCGATCGTGCGGATCGTGATGCGGCCGGACGGGCCGCGAGTAGAAGGACCACGGAATCTCGTGCGTCCGGCGCTCGTCCAGGTGCGCCTTGCCCCACTTCGGTACATTGTTCCTGAATCTCCCTCTTGTGGAAAACCGCATTCTGCGGTTACGATTCCCGCGTCACACGCTGATACTTGGGTTGTGGGGAGCGTCCGGAGGCGATTGAGTGCGCCTGATCGAGAGCTCCACACGAAGTGGGGTCGGATAGGGGGACGGTGGCATCAATCTCAGTTGTCCGCGGTGCAGCGGTCCCGGGGGAGACGGGGTACGCCGTCGACCTTCCTCTTCCGGGTGATTTGCGCTCAAACGTGGCCGTAGAGGCGCTCGACTACTGTTTCGGCTGTTTTGGCCTGCCGGCTGCCGCCTGGGCCGCAGAGGCCCCGAACGAGGAGCTCTCGTTCGTTGGGACCGTCGGATTCGATCCTCAGTCGGGTGAGGAGTCGCTGGCGATCCGGCTCTCTCGGGTCCGCCCGTGGCGGTGGCTGTCGTCAGCGGAACGGTCGGCGTTGCTGGAAGGATTCGCGACGACCGCCGGCCATCGGGAGGCCGACGCCATCGATGCCGAGAACATCCTCGTGCTCGTCGCTGGGGCTTCGCCCGCGGTGTCGGGACGGCTTGGAGAGATTCGACGATTCCTGATCGAGACAACGCAGCCGATCGAAGATCCCCCTGCGAGCACCCCTGATGCGATCGTGGACGCGGTGGCGGTCGCCGCGCACGAGATCCGCGCGCCCCTCGTTGCGGCGAGGGCCGCGGTGGAGCGAGCGCTTCTTGAGCCGCAGTCACCGGATGCGCGGACCCTGCTGACGCGATCGGTGCGGGAGCTCGATCAGCTGTCGCGCGACGTGGGGCAGGTGCTGCGATGGGCTTCGGACGTGGAGGCGATCCTCCCCTCCCCCACGCGTGTCCGGGACATCGTCCTCGAGGCGTGCGCGTCGGCGTCCAGGGGATGGGATGCCTCGCGCATCGTGGTCCGGGACCTCGACGGCCTCTTCGTGATGGTCGACGCTGCATCGATGTCCTCGGCCATCGCCAACTTGATCCGCAATGCGTTGGCATACACCCCGACGGACGCGCGGATCGAGATTCGGGCTGAGCCCGGGCGAGGCAGCGTCGCAATCACCGTGTCGGACTCGGGTCCGGGGATTCCCGTCGCCGAGCAGGGGATCCTCTTCCGCCCATTCGTCCGGGGTCGCTCGGGTGCAGCCGGCCTCCCGGGGGCCGGGCTCGGGCTCTACATCGCGTGGAAGGTGGTGCAAGCGCACGGCGGTCGCATCTTCGTCCGTTCCACCGGCCGAGGGTCGATCTTCACCATCGAACTGCCGGTTGCCGGGTCCGGGTCGTGACGCGAATCCTGCTCGTCGATGACCACGCGCTGTTCGCCGACGTCATCCGGATGAGCCTCATCGACCTTGGCATCGAGGTGCCCCCACCGTGCACGACCGGGGCGGAAGCGATCGCTGCCATCGAGCGGGAGCAACCCGACATCGTGCTCCTCGACCTCGGTCTGCCCGACCGGAGCGGTCTCTCAGTTGGTCGGGAGATCCTCGAGATGCGGCCGCAGATCAGGATCGTCGTCCTCACCGCAATGGACGACCCCGGCACGGCACGGCGGGCGATCCGGGCCGGATTCCACGGATACCTCACCAAGGACGTCTCCGTGCCCACCTTCGTCCAGTCGATCCAGGCCATCGTCGAAGGGCAGGTCGTCCTCCCGCACAGGTTCGCGAGCTCGGTCGCCGGGGGCGCGTCGAAGGACGACGCGGCGCAGATGCTCGCGCAGCACCTCACGGCTCGCGAGCGCGAGGTCCTTGCCTTGCTGGTTGAAGGCTACTCGAACGTCCAGATCGCGCGAGACCTGAGCGTCAGCCCGCACACCGTCCGGACCCACATTCAGAGCATTCTCATGAAGCTCCAGGTGCACTCACGACTCGAGGCCGTCGCATTTGCGGTCCGGCACGGCATCGTGCCGCCCCCGTCCCGCCATCGGGGGATGCGAGGGTCGGAGAGCGCTTGACCGCGGTTCCCGCGGCAGTCCGTCCCCTCATCGAGCGACCCCTCGGGCAAACGACGTAGTCCAAATACGACGCGCTGCGCATGCGCGCTCTGGCGTCGTGCGAGAGGGTCGCTTGCGCAATCGACTCACTCGGGGGAGGCATGACAGGCGTCGTCGGATTGGATCGGTCGGAGATTCGAATCATCCTGGCCGACGAGCATTCTTTGTTCAGGGAAGCTGTCCGCGCGACCCTGGAACGCGAGTCCGATCTCGTCGTGGTCGCGATGGCGGCCGATGCACCGAGTGCGCTGAGTGAGGCCGATCGGCACCGACCCGACGTGGCGGTGCTGACGGGGACACTTCCGAACGGGGGGGGACTGCGAGCGATCGCCAACATGCGGGAGCTGGTCGATGAGACCAGGGTCGTGTTCCTCAGCGACGACGGTGACCAGTCGGACCTTGTCGATGCCCTCCTCGCAGGCGCCTCGGGCTACCTGACCAAGAACTGCGCACTCCCGGATCTGATCCATGCGGCCCGGACGGTCGCGAGGGGCCAGACGTACATCGCCCCCGACATGCTCGGACCGCTCGTCGAGTACATGGTCCGGCGAGGTCGGCAACGCCAGGACAATCTCCGGCTGCTGGCGCGGCTGACGCCGAGAGAGCGTGAGGTCTTGGCCCTGTTGTCTGCGGGAGGGGACAACGCCTCGATCGCAACGCGTCTGTTCATCAGTCCACAGACAGCGCGCACACACATTCAGAACGTCCTCACGAAGTTGGGGCTTCACTCGCGGCTGGCTGCAGCGGCCTTCGCAATGCAGGACGGAGTCGCCGAGATGCTGAACGACTTCGAGATGGGGCACAGGCTGGTCCCGCGGCCCGCGCAGGGGAGTGTTGGAGGGCGGGCCCGGTCCGCCCACTCCCGGTT
This sequence comes from uncultured Actinomycetes bacterium, assembly GCA_963772375.1. GTDB lineage: Bacteria > Actinomycetota > UBA4738 > UBA4738 > JACQTL01 > DATBHM01. Next base: position 1,647,576 of record CAVYXG010000001.1, on the reverse strand, counting down.
GGGACGTTCCCCGGAACTGGCCCCGAGCGCGGCAAGGAGCGTGTGAATCCGTGGAACTCAACGAAGCCACCAACCGTATCTTCCGTCATCACTTCTTCCTGATCGTGTTCTTCGTCCTCCTCGGTATGGCGGGAGGGCTCGCTCTCCATCTGAACCAGCACACCGAGTACTCGGCTTCCGCGAGGCTCGTGCTCGATACTCCGGATCCGCAGAGCTCGTCCGAGTCACAAGCGATCGCGGACACGGCACGGGCGATCGCGACCGGGCCCGCCGAGGTGGCGGGGGCGCTCCGCCAAATCGGCGCCCACCGGCACGTGATGGATGTCGCAAAGCACGCCATCGCCGTCGGGGCGCTCGGGACGTCCGGGGTGCTCGAGCTCACAGTGACGGACACGAACCCGCGGGTCGCCGCAGCGCTGGCGAACGCCCTGGCCAAACGGGTGATCCAGTCGAGGGTTGCCATCAGCACGGGTCGGGTCAACCAGATCACGGACGACCTGAACTCCCAGATCGACGACCTGACGCGGCAGATCGTCGACGCCGACTCGAAGCTGGACGCACTCAATTCCAGGATCGCGCACACGACCGATCCCGCCCAGCAGCAGGCGCTCAGGAGCCAGCGCGACAACCTGGCCCAGACACGTGATTACCTCTCCCAGCGGCGGGTCGTGCTCGAGTCTGAGCGGGCCACGATCGCAACCAGCGACGCGCTTCGACCGCAGGCCTCGCTGCTCGACCCGGCCGAGGCTCCGATCGTGGCAGCACCGAACCGCCGCATTCCCGACTTGGCCCTGGGGGGACTCCTCGGGCTGATGCTGGGGGTCGGCGTGGCCGCCTCCATCGAGGCTCTGCGCCCGTCCGTCGTGGGGGCCGAAGCGATCGCCAAGGAGATGGGGGCCCCGGTCCTCGGTGAGCTCCCGGCCCCGCCCGACCAGGCTCTCCCGGAGGAGGTCGCGGAGCTGGCCCCCCAACTGGGGCTGGCCGCCAGCAACGCGCGCATCGATCGGATCGAGCTGTTCGGGACGGACCCGTCGATCGACCTGATCATGCTCGCGATGCAGCTCCGCGAGAGCTGGAGGTGGCGTCAGAGCTCGCCCGGCTCCGTTGGCACGGTCCAGCCGCAGGTTCGAGCCCGCAACTCGCGCGTGCGGCGAGGCGGCACGGCAGTGGCGGGGCGGCGCGATGCAGGCATGCCCTCCGTCGGCGTGGCCCTCGCCGACACCGTATCTCCGAATGGGTTCGCCCGGGTCGGGCTCGTCCTGGTGACACCAGCCGTCGTCCGGCGGGCCGACCTCGTGACCGCCGCCAACTTCCACGTCCTTTCCGGATGGCCATTGGTCGGCGTCGTCGCCTACCGAAAGCATCGCCGCCTGCTGAGCCTGGGGGTCGGCGGGCGACGACGAGACCACGAAGACGAGCCAACGCTCGACGCCGACGGTGAACTGCAGGAGGAGTTGTCGTGAAGCTCGATCACCAGGTCCAGTTGCCCCTCGCGCGCGTCCCATTCGCGAGGACAGAGATCTCGGCGGAGGCCCGTGACGCGGTCGCCCGTGTGCTGACGTCGGGATGGGTCACCACGGGTCCGGAGGTGTCGGAGTTCGAACGCGAATTCGCGCAGTTCGTCTCGGCCCCCGAGGCGGTTGCGGTGTCCTCGTGTACCGCGGCGATCGAACTGTCCCTGCGGGCCCTCCGGCTGGCTCCGGGCTCGAAAGTACTCGCGTCCACCATGACGTTCTGTGGAGCCGTCAACGCGATCTTGCACGCCGGCCTGCGACCCGTCCTCGTGGACGTGGATCCGGAGACGCTGATGCCCGGCGCGGACGCCACGGCGGCCGCTGTGCGCCGGGTCGGAGGGGTCGACGCGATGACCGTCGTTCATTTCGCGGGGCAACCAGCTCAGGTCGTCGAGATGGCGGAGGCCGCGGGCCTGCCGCTCGACCGCGTCGTCGAGGATGCTGCGCATGCGCTCGGCGCCCGGGTCGGGGACCGCCCCATCGGCTCGACCTCGGCCGCGACGTGTTTCAGCTTCTACGCGACCAAGAACCTCCCCATCGGTGAGGGAGGCATGGTCACGACCGCCGATCCCCAGATCGCCGAGTCCATTCGCAGGGCGCGACTCCACGGCATGAGCAAGGATGCCTGGAAGCGCTACATGCCCGGCTCGAACTGGCGATACACGGTCGAGACCCCCGGGCTGAAGGCGAACATGACCGACATCCAGGCGGCCATCGGTCGGGCGCAGCTCCGGCACTTCCCCGCCTGGCAGGAACGCCGTCGGGAGCTCGTTGCCCGCTACGACGAGGGACTCTCCCGCGTCGAGGGCATCGAGCTGCCTGCCCGGCCGACCGACGGGACCCACGCCTGGCACCTGTACGTGGTGCGCGTCGCCGAATCGTTCGGGATGGATCGCGACTCGTTGATGGCGGCGCTGTCCGAGCGAGGCATCGACTGTTCGGTGCACTTCATTCCGGTGCACCAGATGCCATACATGCAGGCCGCATCGGGAGATCGTCCGGACGAACCGGTATGCCCGACCGCCGATACGGTGTTCCCCCGAATCCTCTCCCTACCGCTGTATCCCACGCTACTCGAATCGGAAGTGGAGCGCGTCTGCGCGACGATCGCTGAACTTCGGGATCTCGCGCCGAACGGGTACCCCTCCGCCACTTCCCGGCCCCAGGAGGTGTCGCATGACCATGCTTGAAGGGGAGTCTCTTTCCGCCGACCGATCATTGCCGGCGAGGCGCACGAGGTCACGGCACCGGATCCGCCGCGTCCTCGTGATCGGTGGCGCCGGCTACGTGGGATCGGTCCTGGTTCGCCGTCTCCTCGACCGAGGCTATCGGGTCACCGTGATGGATGCGCTGATGTACGGCGACGAGGGCATCCGCGACCTCTTCGGTGATCCCTCGTTCGACGTCGTGAGGGGCGACCTGCGCGACCTCGAGGCGGTCGTGTCCGCCGCCAGGGGAGCGGACGCCATCGTGCACCTCGGCGCGCTGGTCGGAGACCCCGCCTGCGACCTCGACGAGCAGCTCGCGGTCGATATCAATCTGGAGGCGACGAGGACGCTCGCCTCGGTGGCGCGGGGGCTCGGGATCCGCCGGTTCGTCTTTGCGTCGACCTGTAGCGTCTACGGAGCCTCCGACGACCTGCTCCACGAGGCGTCCGCTCTCGCCCCGGTGTCTGTCTACGCCAGGACGAAGATGCACTCCGAGGAGATGCTCATCTCCATGAATGGCGGGGCGTTCGCACCCATCGTGCTTCGCTTCGGGACGTTCTTCGGGGCGTCGCCGCGGGCTCGGTTCGACCTCGTCGTGAACCTGCTCTCGGCGAAGGCCGTGACCGAGGGCGAGATCACGCTGTTCGGGGGGGACCAGTGGCGACCGTTCCTGCACGTGGAGGACGGTGCGGACGCGATCCTTGCGTGCCTCGAGGCACCTGAGCCCCAGGTCGCGTACCAGATATTCAACGTGGGGTCCGACGAGCAGAACCACACACTCGCCGACGTCGCCGCCATCATCTCCGCCGAGGTGCCGGGGACCCGCGTGAATGTCCGGGCGCCCAACGACGTGGAGGCGAACTACCGCGTGTCCTTTGACCGAATTCGGAACGTGCTCGGTTTCGCGCCGCAGCGCACGATCGCCGACGGCGTCGCGGAGATCCGCGACGAGATCCTCTCGGGCAAGGTTCGGGACTACACCGAGACGCGGTACAGCAACGTCAAGGCCCTGGCGGAAGGGGAATCCTCGCAGGCACTGGCGGGAGGCTCCAAGAGTCTGGCCGCGAGCGGCATCGGGTGAGGGTTGCAGTGGGACGTGGTTCGCCGCTCCGCGGCGTTGTTCGCACGGCCGGGGAGCAGCTGGCCGTCGAGTGTGAGCCTTACGACCTGGCGGCCGTGGTGCGCGAATGCGCCGACGGAACCATCGCGGAGGCCATGCCCGGCGTCGAGCCCACGGTCGTCGTACGCGTCGAGGACTCGCGTCTGCCGTTCGACACCCGCGGGTGGGTGCGGCTCTCGAGGGACTCGTGGCAGCGGGGGGGGCGCGTGGTCGTCGAGGACGTGTGCACGTCTGGCCTCGACATGCTCGTTGTCGTCGAGTCGGGGATTCCGCACTTCACGTTCCGGCGTCGTCCGCCGGTCCGGACCCGGGCGGCTTCGGTCCTGCTGCCCGCCCGGGCCCGCCTTCTCACCAGAGCGGCTCTCGTCCAGTACCCCGCCCTCTGGTGGGCGGCGACGCGGGGACGTGCCCCCGTCCACGCGCCTGCCGTGTCCGCGGACGGCACCACGCCGTTGCTGGTCGGGACGAGCGGCGTCGGCAAGACGTCCCTGATCCTTCGCGAGGTCTCCCTTGGTGGCCGGGCGACGGGTGACAACGTGTCCGTCAGCGACGGGCTCGACGTGTGGGGGCTCGTCGAGCCGGTCCGCGCCGAGGGGGCGAGCGGCCGGGCCATGCCGCATGGCCGCAGAGAGACCCGACTCCCGAACAGGGTGGAGGAGCTGCGGCCGGACCGTGTGGTGGTCCTCCGGCGGGGGGGAACCCACCGGGCACGACCCATCGAACCGACCGCTGCGGGACGCCAGCTGGTCGCATCGACCTACATGGCCGGGGAGCTCAGACGGTACTGGCCCCTGGCAGCCACGCTGGCCCTCGGCACCGGGATCGGCCCATCGCATCCCCCCGTCGCTGACGTCGCCTCGGCGTTGACGTCGCGCCTGCCATGCGCGGAGATCGAGCTTCCGTCGGTGGACGACGTGCGGATCGCCGACCTGGTCTCGGAACCGGAGGTGGGCGCGTGGACATGACGCTCATTGCATCGGAGGTGGGGGACCACGCCGAGGACTCGATCAGGGTCTTCGACAGCATCGAGGCACCCGCTGATTCGACTGCGCTCGCCCATCTTCGGGGGAACGTCCGGGAAGTGGACCTAGCTGCCCCCGCGGTGGTGCTGCCGGACTTCCACCACAAGACGGACATGGAGATGCCCTCGAGCATCGCGGTCGCGACTGTTGACACCATCCGGCCGATGTTCACGAGCGCATCGGTCAACTGCGGGATGGCCTTGATCGCACTCGATGCGAATCCGCCCACCGCGACGGCCATCCGCCGCTTCTTCGAAACGGTACGAAACCGGTACCCGCACCCGCCTGGGTGGCGGTACGAGCTCACGACGGCCGAGACGCTGCGCGCAGCTGCGGAGGGCGCTGAGTTCGCCGTCGATCGCTACGGGCTCGAACCCCAGGCGCTGGAGCGGATCGAAGAGGGGGGCCGGTTGGACGTCGACCGCTATGGCGGGGCCTCCCGCCTGCGGCGTGAGCTGCCCTGGCCGTCATGGCAGACGTCGAGGCTCCGGTTCGGCTCGATCGGCCCGAGCAACCACTTCGTGGAACTCCAGGTAGTGGAGGAGATCCTGGAACCGACCACGGCGGCGACCCTCGGCCTCGAGGAGGGTCAAACCACCATACAGTTCCACGCCGGCGGGGGGCAGCTGACCGGACAGGTCGGTCGCATCTTCGCCAAGCGGATGAAGCTCTCGCTCCCGCTCCGGATGCAGCTCATGGTGGCCAAGCCGCTTGCCCATCTGACCACCGCACGGTCCGTGCGACAGCTGCGTGAGCGGATCGCCCTGTACTTCCGGCCGGGGACCACCGTCCCCCGGCACAGCGATGAGGGCCGCCGGGCCCTGCTCGCCAACGCGGCGGCCATGAACTACGGGTTCGCCTTCCGTGGAGCGACGTACGCCGGGCTCATTCACGCCGCCCGTGCCGCGCTCGGGGCCCAGGGAAGTCGCCTCGTCGTCGATTCACCCCACAACTCGATCTACGAGGAGGAAGTCAACGGTCACACGGCGGTCGTCCACCGGCACAACTCCTGCCGCGCGTACCCCGCGGAGCGCATGGCCCCCGGGACCGCGTTTGGCCGGGTGGGGCAGGCTGTGCTGGTGCCCGGCACGAATCGAACCTCCTCCTACATCGCGGTGGCGGGCGAGGATTCGGAACGGAGCCTCTATTCCGCCTGCCACGGGGCCGGGACCCTCGTGGCGGAATTCGAGCGGCTCGGCCGGTCGGGGCGGGATCCGCGGGGCCGGTCGACGCTACGCTTCAGGTACTCCGACGCTGCTCCCGAAGAAGTCCCGCACCTGGACGACCGCGGCGTCGACGCCGCCCTGTCGATCCTGCGGGGCAACCGCCTACTGCGCCCGGTCGCCCGGCTCCGCCCGTTGGCGGTGCTCACATGAGTCACGTTCGGGAGTATCCCCCTCGGGCCCGGGGCCTGCAGAGCGCTTCGAGGCGGGGTGGTTCGATCGTGATCTCCCGGGAGCCCGGCCCGCTCGGGCAGGTCCCCGTCCTCCGGGAGCGGCTGTCGGTCTCGACCATCGCGATCGCGACCTGCGTCGCCCTCCTCGCCGTGCTGACCCCGATCGGGCCGGGCGGCCTCGCGCCGGTGGACCCGATCATCCTCGGGGCGATCATCACGGCGCTCGTGTGGCTGGCGTCGACGGGGGTCCGCGTGTGCGTCCCCTATGCCATCCCCGTGTGGATCATGGCGGGGGCGGGGACGCTCGCGGCACTCTTCGGCCCGTTCCCGACGATCGGGATCCTCTCCATCGTGCAGGACATCTTCCTCCTCGGGTGGTCCGCGGCCGTCGCCAACGTGATCCGAACCCCTGCAGTCCTGCGCATCGTGTTGAGGACATGGGTGGTGGCGAGCGCGGTGGGCGCGATGCTCATGGTGATCGGGGTGCTCGCCGGGATCGATGCGATCGCGGGCATCTCGGCGGGGAGCAGCCGGGCGGCGTTCCTGTTCGGCGAGCAGAACGGGGCCGGCCTGTACTTCGCCGTCTCGGTCATGGTCGTCCTGGCCGGCCAGTGGCCAGCCCACCGGCTCGTGCGGGCGTCTCTGGTCGTTCTGCTGCTCCTTGCCGTCGTCATGACCGGGTCCATTGCAGCGATCACCGGACTGGCCGGCGGGGTCCTGGTGGCGTCGATCCTGATCGTCCGTCACCGCCACGGCGCCGTCGTGGCCATCGGGTCCACCGCCCTGGTGGTCCTGGCTTCGACGGCGTTGATGCTCGCCGTTCGAACCACGAACCTGCTCGGCGACGCCCACGACAGCTCCAACACCTACATCAGGAACTCGATCGGGAGAGGGCAGCAGAGCTCCTCAGAGCGTGAGGTTCTCGCGCGCGAAACGACGAACCTCTACCTCACTGGCGGGGTGCTGGGACGGGGTCCCAGCTCCACCGAGGCCGCGCTCGGCGAGATCCAGGCCACGTACACGAAGGAGGCCCACAACGACTACGTGGCGGCCATTGTCGAGCGGGGAGTCGCGGGGTTGCTGGGGGTTCTCGTCCTGGTTGGCGCGGTCATCTTGCGCGCGGCCGCAATCCACGACGGGCGCCGCCTTGTGCCCCCGTTCCGCGCAGTGATCCCCACCCCGGCCTACCTCGTTGGTGCGCTGGCGATACCGGCGATCTTCAGCGTCACCCACGAGACTCTGCATGATCGAACTGTTTGGACACTGCTCGGCCTGGTGGCAGGCCTCTATGCCTGGGCCAGGCAGCCCGCCGCAGGAGGGGGTGTTGCTGCATGACAGCGCTGATCACCGGGATCGCAGGATTCGTCGGCTCGCACCTAGCGGAGGACCTGCTCGCCGACGGCGAGAAGGTTGTGGGGGTTGATGCCTTCACGGACTACTACCCGAGGTCGGTCAAGGAACGGAACCTCAACCACCTCACCGACGACGGGTCGCTCGAGTTCGTCGAGGGCGACCTGGCGACGATGCCGTTGGAGTCGCTGCTGGAGGGGGTCGACGTCGTGTTCCATCTCGCCGGCCAGCCCGGGGTGCGCGCCTCGTGGGGGGAGGAGTTCTCTCAGTACGTCCACCACAATGTGCTCGCGACGCAGCGGTTGCTCGAGGCCTGTCGTGCCCGACGGCTGGCGAAGTTCGTCTACGCCTCGAGCTCGTCCGTGTACGGCGATGCAGAGGCCTACCCGACGCCCGAGGACCTCCTGCCGCGGCCGGTCTCCCCGTATGGAGTGACGAAGCTCGCTGCGGAGCACCTCTGCGAGCTGTATCGAACCAGCTTCGGAGTTCAGACGGTTTCGCTCCGGCTGTTCACCGTGTATGGCCCCCGCCAGCGTCCGGATATGGCGTTCTCGAGACTCATCGGAGCGGCGATCACCGGCTCAGACTTCGAGCTCTACGGGGACGGCTCCCAGACCCGCGACTTCACCTACGTTGCGGACGTGGTCCGCGCGATGCGAGCCGCCGCCGCATCCGACTGGTGCGGAGTGGCCAACATCGGCGGCGGATCCAGAACATCGATGAATGCCGTGCTGGGGCTGGTGCAGGACCTCTGCGGCCACATCCGTGTCACGCGCCGTTCGCGTGCGGTGGGCGATGTCCGGCATACGGCCGCGGACACTCAGATCGCGGCAGCGGCGTTCGGATACTCACCCCGGACCCCGCTTCCAGACGGGCTCGCCGCGATGGTGACATGGGCACGATCCAAGGAACGACTCGATGTCCATTGAGTGGCGGCAAGCGCCACCCAGAGTTGTCGCTGACGACGAGCTCCCGGCGCAGCCAGCACGTGCACGGATCAAGGTCCTGCATGTCGTCACCAAGCTGATGGCCGGCGCCGGGGGCAACACGCTGTTGTCGGCGACCGGGATGGATCGGGACCGCTACGAGGTCTGGGTGGTGGGCTCCGAGGAAGGACCGCTGTGGGAACTTGCCGAGCAGGCTGGCGTCAAGACGGTCAAGCTGCCGAACTTCCACCGGGAGGTGTCGCCGGCGGACGACCTCCGTGTGTTCCTGCGCCTCGTCCGCCTCATTCGCAAGCAACGATTCACGGTTGTCCACACTCACAACGCGAAGGGCGGCTTCCTTGGTCGTCTGGCCGCGCTCGTGAGTCGGACCCCGGTGATCGTGTACACGTTGCACGGTCGTGACCCCTGGTGGCGGATCTCGGACGAGGCGACCTTCGGCGATGACATGGGGCGCGCGGAACGCTGGGCGTATCTCGTCCTCGAGCGGTTGCTGCGGCCGGCGACCGATGCGTTCGTGGCGGTTGCCCCCCAGATCGCCCGGGACGCCGTCGAGTCCGCCGTCGCGTCGCCGGGCAAGGTGGCGGTCGTGCCGTCGGCCGTTTCGCTGGACAAGATCCCCACAGGTGCCGACGCGTCCGCGCGACGAGAGCTCGGGATCGCCGACGGAGTCCCGCTGATCGGGACCGTCGGACGGATCGACTACCAGAAGGCTCCGCTCGACTTCGTTCGAATGGCCCGGCATGTGGCCGACGTTCGCCCCGATGCACGCTTCGTCTGGATCGGCGAGGGCGCGCTCGAACGAGAGGCAATCGCGGAGGCGTCACACCTCGGCGTCGACGTGACATTCACCGGGTATCGGGCCGACGCCCCGACGCTGGCATCGACGTTCGATGTCTACGTCGTCTCGTCCCTCTACGAAGGCGTTGGTCGCTCCCTCACGGAGGCGATGGCGACGGCAAGGCCGGTGGTCGCCACCGCCGTGGACGGCATCCTCGACGTGGTGGTGCCCGGTGCGACCGGACTTCTCGCCCCCCCGCGTGATCCTCGAGCCCTTGCCGACGGCGTCCTCTGGATGCTGCGTCACCCCAACGACGCCGAGCGAATGGGCAGACAGGGCCAAGGGTTCGTCCGCTCGCTGTTCGCTCAGTCGTTCATGTGCGGCGGGCTGGACCGTGTGTACAGCAAGCAGCTCGGCCTCAGACCGGTGGATGCGGTGCCCCCGGCTCTCGCCGACACGACCACCACCCGCCTCGTGTCGCTCGGATCCGGGTCGCCGGCTCGGAGCCCCGACTCGACAGCTGTCGCCCATGGATGATCGGCCGGACGCCCGCGCTCTCAACTGGCGATTCGTCGTCCCAGACGAACCCGAAGGGCTCCTGTTCCTTCCGATGAACGGAGAGCGATTCCCGGGAGTGACCGTCCCGGATCGGACCCCCGAGTCCCTGCGTGGTGCTCTTTCCCGGCGGTCCTTCCCCGCAGTGGCAGTGCCGGACGTTGGAGCCTGGGCGGGCGTCCTCGGCTCGCCGGCGGTGTTGCTCCGCACGCTGGCCGATGTCGTCGAGCGAGGGGGGTGGCTCTACGCGGGTTTCGCCAACGCGCTGTTCCCCGGGCGTCCGTTCGCGTCGGGCTCGGTCCGTCCAGGATCCGTGCGCCGATCGCTGGTGCCGGGAGGCGCCTGGAACGTGCAGCGCTTCTTCCCCCTTCCAGACCACCGGTGTCCCGCATACCTCGTCCCAGCGGATCGGCGCCAGGAGATGGACTACTTCCTCCGAAACCTGTTCTTGCCGTACACCGAGTTCGGTGGCGGATGGGCCGGCCGAGCCGTCCGTCGGGGGCTCATGACGATGCGCTCGACGGCGCTTGCTGTCCCGACGAGGACCCGCGTGCAGCTCGCCCCAGCGCTCGCCATCGTGGCGCGGAGGTCGGCGTGATCGGGGCGATCCGTTCGTCCCTCGACGAACGCTGGCCGGACCTCCGACCGAGCTCGCCACCGCTCGTGGACGGCATCCTCGTTGGAGCGGATCGGGATCCGGGTGCGCACATCACCGTGGTGTTCCTGGACGCAACCGGGTCCCCCGGAGCGGTGGCGAAGTTCCCGCGCGGACCACTTGGCGAGGCCGCGCTCCAGGTCGAGCACTTCGTCCTGTCCCAGCTCTCTGCGGTGGGATCGCCGTGGGTCCGGACGCACGTGCCCCAGGTGCTCGGCCTCGACCGGATCAGGGGACGCCTCGTCCTCGTCACTTCGCCGCTTTCTGGGCGACCGATGCGGACCGCCTACTACTCACCGGGCCACGTGGCCGATCCCCGCCAAGTCCAGGACGACTTCACCCTGGCCGGGTCCTGGCTTGCGAGGTTCCATCGCGAGACCACGTTCCCGACCCTCACGTTCGGCGACGGGGCCTTCGAGCTGTGGGTTCAAGCCGTAGTGGACAAGTACCGGCGCGAAATCGGCTGGAGTCCGGAGGAGGACCAGGTATTCTCGCGTGTCCGGGACCGCGCTCTCGTCCTCTACGGTGCCAAGGTCCCGCTCGTCGTCTCCCACGGAGATTTCTCAATCGGCAACCTCATGGTGGCCGACGCCCGGGTCTCCGGGCTCATCGACTGGGAGCGGGGGGACCTCGCCCGTCCCCCCTTCCGGGACATCTACAAGTTCCCGACGTCCTACGCCATGTACTTGGACCGAGCGGCCCCGGATCCGGGAGGCGGCGCGGTCGGCCACCCGCAGCGCAATCGGATCGCTGCGGCGTGGCGTCGCTACGGAGACTGGCGGAACCTCTCGGGCATCGGGTACGCGTGGTTCGGTTCCGGGTGGTTCCCCGAGCTGGTGCGCCGGCACGTGCTCGCGGCGCTCGACCGCTTGGAGATCCCCCATGCGGCCAACGCGGTCTTCTTCCCGCTCTTCCTGGCTGAGGAGGCCATGTCCCTTCCGGATCCCGCCTTCCGAGCCGGCTACCGCTCCGCGGTCCGCGCGTTGGCCGGTCCGGTCGGCTCGGGATGGCTTTGGAAGGAAGAGGTGCCGGCGTGACCAGTGGCCTTGCTCGGGTCCGGCAGGTCGCGGCGGACAAGCGGCAAAGCCCGATCGCCGCGAACCTGGCGGCTCGGGTCGTTGCCCTCGCCGCGCTGACCATCTCGAGTCTCGTGGTGGCGCGCGCCGGTGGAGCCGCCCTGGTCGGCGTGTTCGTGCTGCTGCGCCTGCTCCCGTGGCTGATGGGCGTGCTGTTCAACCTCGGGCTGTACGGGGCGACGCCGTACTTCCTGGCGGGGCCCTCTCGCAACGAGCCCCGTTACCGGTCGACCATCTTCGCCATCTGCGTCGTGAGCGGGGTGGTAGGCGCCCTGGTGTGGGTCGCGCTGGCGCCGGTGATCGCCAACACGCTGCTCCGTGGGCTGAGTCCTGCCCTCGTGGCGCTTGCCGGCGTCTCCGTCTTCACGCAATCGCTCGAAACGACGGCGAAGGCTTCTTCTCAGGGCTTTGACGACCTCAAGGGAAGCAACCGGATCATCGCGCTCGAGGAGATCGCGTTCCTCCCGTGCTTCCTCGTGCTCCTCGCGCTCGGCGTCGAGCCGACGGTCGCCGTTGTGGTCGCACTGCCGATCGGGGACCTCTGCACGGCTGGCCCTGGGTGGGTCCGGCTGGCCCGGCGGGGATTCTTCCGCGGTGCGGGTCGACCTTCGATCGCCCTCGCCCGGCAGGTGATGGCCTACGGTTTCCGGGCGCAGATCGGCAGCATCACGCTGCTGCTGAACGGGCGACTGGACTTCGCCCTCGTCGGGGGCTTGGTCGGACCGTCGGCGCTCGGCATCTACGCGATCGCCTCGCGGTTCGCCGAGCTCCTCCGTCTCCCAAATCTCGCCGTGAGTTACGTGTTGTACCCATCGTATGCGCGCGACAACGAAGACGTGGCTGCCACCAAGGCCCGGAAGATGATGCGGCGGACCGGTTGGGTGCCACTCGCGCTCGCGATCCCCATCGGCATCGCCGCCACGTTCCTGTTGGCCCCCGTGTACGGCGAGCAGTTTCGCCAAGCGGTGGGCCCCACATGGGTCCTCCTGGTCGGGCTGTCCGGTGGCGGGCTCGCAGCGGTGGCCACGGCGCACCTGCTGGGCGCGGGGCGTCCGGGCCTCAACTCGCTGGGGCAGGGGGTCGGGCTGGTGGTGACGGTCGTCCTCGACCTGCTGCTCATCCCTCGCCTCGGAGTCATGGGCGCGGCGATCGCGTCGTGCTTTGCGTACCTCACCGCCACAGCCGCGCTGCTCGTGTTCTTCCGGTTCATCACACGCGCTCCACGGTGGGCTCCGGAGACTCCGGTGCTCCGCGAACGAGTCACGGAGGTGTCCAGATGAGAATCCTGACGATCGCTGCGCATCCCGACGACGAGACGCTGGGAGCCGGAGGGACGATCGCACGCCTGGCCGCTCGGGGGCACGAGGTGTGGGTCGGCATCCTCACCGACGGCGTGACCGCGAGGCACCATCACATCGATCAGCAACAAGAGTGCGCGATCAGGGCGGGAGACGTCCTCGGGGTCAGCAGGGTCGAGTTTTGCGGCCTCCCTGATCAGCGACTCGACGCGGTACCTCTCCTGGAGGTCATCACCCCCATCGAGAAATGGGTCGGAGAGCTACGGCCCGATGTGGTCCTCACGCATTTCAACCAGGACGCGAACCAGGATCATCGGGTGGCGTTCCAGGCCACCCTTGTCGCGGCGCGGCCGGTCGAGGGCTCGAGTGTCGAGCGCCTCCTTTGCTACGAGACGGCGTCATCCACCGAATGGGCTCCTCCCTTTCCGGGAAGTGTCTTTGCCCCGAATGTCTTTGTCGACATCACCTCGACGCTGCCCCAGAAGCTCGAGGCGATGAGACACTACGAAGCCACGTTCGCCAACGAGATGCGCCCATATCCGCATCCCCGGTCCTACGAGGCGCTGCAGGCCACGGCGCGCCGCCATGGCGTGGCCGCGGGGGTGGGCGCGGCTGAGCCGTTCATGCTGGTCCGCCAAGTCGTCCGCTCGGGACGTGGCGCCGACGCCTGGTCGTGGTGAGCATCATCGTGGTGAAGCGGTCCTTCGATGTCCTCGTGAGCTTCGTCCTCGTCATCGTGACCCTGCCGCTCGCCCTCGCCATCGGGATCGCGGTGAAGGTCGGGTCCCGAGGGCCGATCCTGTACCGGCAGACCCGGGTGGGCAAAGGCGGGCGAGAGTTCACGATTCTCAAGTTCCGCTCCATGGTGGTGGACGCGGACCGGCTGGCTCCCAACCTGAGCGCGACCGGGGACCCTCGGGTGACCACCGTCGGCCGCTTCATTCGGGCCACGTACTTGGACGAGTTGCCGCAGCTCGTCAACGTGTTGAGAGGAGATATGAGTCTCGTCGGACCCCGCCCCGAGACTCCGGAATACGTGGCCCTCTACACACCGGAGGAACGCCGGGTCCTGTCCGTCCGTCCGGGGCTGGCCGGCCCCTCCACCCTCGCGTACATGGACGAGGGGGCATTGCTGGCCGCGACCGAGGACGCCGAGGGCTTCTACGTCTCGACGATCCTGCACGACCGGGTCCGCCTGGATCTCGGCTACCTCGACGACATGTCACTCGCGCGGGACGTGCAGATCCTGTTCCGCCAGGTCCTCGCGATCTTCGGAAAGGGGCTGGCTTGAGCACCGACGAGCTGCTTGCGCAGGACGATCCCGTGTTTGCTCACGGGGACGCCGGGGTCAGGGTCGTCCAGTGGAGCGACGGCCGGTCATGGGATCGCTTCGTGGAGGCCGCCGCAGACGAGACAGCGCTGCATGTGTGGGCCTGGCGCGACATCATCCAACGGGCGTACGGGCATACGCCCATCTACCTGGCGGCCGTTGCCGGCGAGGATCTCGTCGGAGTCCTGCCCATGTTTCTCATGAAGAGTCGTCTGTTCGGACGCCACCTGGTCTCCATTCCGTTCATGGACTATGGCGGCCTCTGCACGTCGAACAGCCCCGTCGCCGACCTCGCTCTCACGAACGCGGCGATCGGACTCTCACGGCACACGCGAGCGCCACTGGAGCTTCGACATGTGGCCGATCGCGAGATCGGACTCCCGAGCTCGCTGGAGAAGGTCGCGTTTCGCATGGACCTCGGTGCCGACGAAGACGAGCTGTTCGGCAGGCTCTCCCGCCAGCGGCGCCGTCAGATTCGCAAAGCGCAACGAGCCAGCTTCGAGACGTCCATCCACGGACCGGAGTCGCTCCGCGAGTTCTACCGCGTACACGCCGAGAGCATGCGAGACCTGGGATCGCCCGTCCACAGCAAGAGGTTCTTCAACGAGCTGATGACCGGTTTGGGAGACCGAGCCCGTATCATCCTGATCCGGTCGGGAGACGAGCTGGCCGGGGCGGGCATGCTCCTGTTCGGCCGGAGCTCCGTCTCGATCCCGTGGCTTGCCGCGTTCCGACGGTACCTCTCCGACGGGGCCAACCAATTGCTGCACTGGGATGCCATGCGCCACGCGCTTCAGCGCGGCATTCCCACGTTCGACTTCGGGCGCTCGTCGATTGGATCGGGGCCGTTCCGGTTCAAGCTGGAGTGGGGGGCGGACCAGCATCAGCTGCACTGGCATCATTTTCCGGACGGGGGATTGCCCTCGGAAGCTGCGGGTCGCCTGGAGTGGGGTGTCCGGCTCTGGAAGCGCTTGCCCATTCCGGTCGCGGGCGTGATCGGCCCCCCAATCCGAAGAGGAATTCCAAACTGAGACGAACCGAGACATCGGATGGTCCCTGGCCGTCGACGCGCTCATCCCGTCTCATTGGGTCAGGTGCCGGGTTTGCCGCAGTCCCTCCCGGCCCGGATGCAGTTCACGACCAACGCGCGCAGCTTCGCGGGCTCCCACGCGTTGAAGAAGTCCCCGTGCAGAGTGAAGTAGGGGCCGCTCGCGAGCGTGATCTTCCGGCCGTCGTGAACCGGCCACTCGAGGGCGAAGATGAGCCGAGGAACCGCGACCGGGTGACTGCCCGGACACGAGTATGCGCCGTCGTCGTTCCGATCGATCGAATACGCCATGTGGCTCATGTGATCTGCGCTGTCGCGATGCAGCCCGTCCCAGCAGTCCGGGAAGTTGACATGGGCGTTGACCCATCCGTCCCCGCAGTCGACCGGGTGGTTGAAGCTCTCGCTCGGGCCGCCGTCGCCGCACCCCCAGTACACGATGCTCGTGCTTTGGGGAGCGGTCGCTGCGTGGTTCCCGGCAACCACCTTCAGCCCGGGCGGATACGGGCGAACCGCACTGACCGGTCGAGTGATCACCCGATAGTAGAAATTCGCATCACTGGGGCGGATCCGCTTCCCGTTTGGCTTGAGCTCCAGCGTCGGGGTCCAGTACGCAGCCCGATCGCGCTTCATGAAGCACGTGGTGGAGCCAGCGAGCAGCGACTTCAGCGTCGAGTCCCCGTCGGTCGTCCGATTGCCGAAGAAGTCGTGCAGGTGCATCGACATCTGATGGGGCGAGACGATCGGGTCGGCCTGCATCCGGTGCGAGAAGGGACAGATCGAGATCCACCCGGCCGAGTCGCTGACGTCCGCGAGGGCCGGAGAGGTCGCCGGGACAATGAGGGCCGCGACGATCGCCACCGCGACCAGCAACCCGCGGGCGCGGAATCCATCCACCGGCAACCTCCTCGCCGCGAGCATGCTAGCCGGGACTGGAGAGCCGTGGGGGACCTTCGCCGGCGACCGGCGGAGGAGATCTCAGCCGGACGCCCGGCCCAGGCTCGCCCTCGGGCGGGACGTCGACCGGCGGCGGATGTGCCGGAAGCCTCGTAGGAGCGAATATCCGAGCAGACCGCCCAGGGTGTTCCACACGACATCGTCGATGCTCGAGGTGTGTCCTGATCCCAACGCGAACTGCAGGACCTCGATGGCGGCCGAGAAGCATGCTGTGGCACCGAGGACCCTGGCCCAGCCGTCCAAGCGGCGCCATCTCGCGGGGACGAGGAAACCGAGCGGGACGAAGAGGGCAACATTGGCGATCGCCTGCGAGGCCGCGTCGAGCACCCCCTGCGAGGACGCCGTGGAGACGAAGTCCGCGAAGGGGAGGAGATGAAGCTGTCGCGCCTCATACTGGCCGGTTGGAGCGAATGTGACCAGCAACACAGCGATGATCATCGCGAACAGGCCGACGTCGATCGCGCTCCGCGCCGTGGCGGCGCGCGGCGCGGCGCCGGCTCGCACCCTGCGCCCGGAGAGCACGGCGACGGCGGCTACCGAAACGACGACGAGTGCGACCAGTGCGATGCTCGAAGCTCGGATGGTCTCGGCCAGATCTGGCATGCGGTCCTCTGCGCTTGCTACGTCATTGTGATGGCTGTGTGGCCGTGCGCGGCTCCCCCCCGTCGCGGCATCTTTTCTACGCTGCCGCCGAAGCCGTTCGCCGAGGAGGACGCCTGCCGCGCGGGGACCGGCCGAACTCCGGTCTTCCGAATAACGTACAGAATCTACGCTGGATTTCCGGTGGAATCTACGTCGCCTGAGGCTGCGAGGCTGGCGACCGATCTGGTGGAATTTGAACACCACTTTTCGCAGAACATGGACGATCGGAATGCGATGAGAGATCCGGGTTCACGCCCGGGCGTTCGTCGTTCGCTCGCCCGTCGTGGCGGGTCGGCGCTGCTCGTCGGGGTCGTGACGGCGGTGCTGTCGGCCCTTCCTGCCCGTGCATCCCCGACGATCCTGTACGTCGATCGCTCGAACCCCGCCTGCACCGACTCCGGACCGGGTTCCCAGACCCAGCCGTTCTGCACGATCGTGGCCGGAGCTTCCAAGGCGGTGGCCGGCCAGACGGTCCGGGTCGCCTCGGGCACGTACGGGGGCGGGGTCACCGTGGGGCACTCCGGGACCTCGTCGGCGCCGATCACCCTGACCGCGGCGCCGGGGGCCTCCGTCACGATCTCCGGCGGGTCGTTCGGCATCAAGGCGTCGTCGAGGACCTGGATCGTCATCGACGGGTTCACCGTGACCGGTTCGTCCGGCTACGGCATCCAGGTCAGCTCGTCGTCGTCCAACGTCGAGGTGAACAACGTCACGGTGAGCGCCACGAACAGCAGCGGGATCCAGGTCAGCGGGTCCTCCGCGGTCACCGTGAGCGGGGCCACGGTCACGGGCGCCGGCGACCAGGGCATCTACATGACCAACTCCTCGTCCAACGTGACCGTCGACGGCGCGTCCGTGAGCCACACCGGGAACAACGGCATCTACGCCTCGAACTCGAACGCGGTCACGATCAAGAACAGCCACACCTCCTACGCCGGCCAGCCGGTGAGCGGGGCCACCAAGAAGGGCATCTACCTGGGCAACACGAGCAACTCGTTCGTGCTCGCGAACACCTCGGATCACAACACCGACGCCGGGATCTTCCTGTCGAACGGCTCCACGAACGACCTCGTCAGCGGCAACGTGACCTTCTCCAACGCCCGTCAATACACCCGGGCGGCCCCCGGCATCGACGTCCGGAGCCCCGGCAACACCGTCGCCGGGAACATCAGCTACTCGAACGAGGACTCCGGGATCCAGTTCTACAACGGGGGCGGGAGCAGCGTGGTGGTGGACAACGTCTGCTTCAACAACGGCGACCACGGCATCGACGACCTCAACTCGACGTATCAGGTCATCGTGTCCAACACCGTGTACGGCAACACCACGGCCGGGATCAACGTGGAGGGCACCAAGGGGACCTCGGCCTCGAGCGGCGCGACCCTCGAGAACAACATCTCGGTCGACAACGGACTGCACAGCTTCGGGACCCGCGGCAACGTCCGCATCGACGCCAACTCGACCTCCGGGACGAGGATCGACCACGACCTGGTGAACCTGAGCTCCTCGGGGACCATGTTCACGTGGGGCAACACCCAGTACACCTCCCTCGCCGCCCTCCAGTCGGCGACCGGGCAGGAATCCCACGGCCAGCAGGCCGATCCCCGGTGGGTCGCCCCGGGCTCGGGCGACCTCCACCTGCGGGCGGGGTCCCCCGCCATCGACTCCGCGGACTCCGGGGCCCCCCATCAGCCCTCAACTGACTTCGCCGGGGCCCCTCGAGTGGACGACCCGGCGACCCCCAACACGGGGATCGGACCCCGAACCTATGACGATCGCGGTGCCTACGAGTACCGGCCGACGGGCTCCGGCGGATCCGTCCAGAGCGAGCCACGGATCACGGGGTTCGTCGCGACCAGCGGACCCACGGGCATGGTCATCTCAATCTCGGGGGCCAGCCTCGGAGGCGCGAGGCGCGTGTTGTTCGGGACGCTCCGGGGGACGCTCCTCGACCCGCCGCTGGAGGACCGGATCCGGGTGCGCGTCCCCAACGGCGCCCAGACCGGGCCCATCTCCGTGGTGACGTCCGACGGAACCGTGCGGAGCGCCGTTCCGCTCAGGGTCACACTGGGAATTACGAGCCTCTCCCGGACCCACGCTCCTGCGGGAGCCCTGATCACGATCCACGGCGTCGGATTCCGACACACGTTTTCGGTGCGGTTCGGCGGTTCGCTCGCGAAGAGCTTCCGCGTCATCTCGACCACGGCGATCAGGGTGAGAGTTCCCGCTTCGGCCCGGACGGGGAAGATCACAGTGAGGACTCCGATCGGCGGCGTCAGGAGCCGCGCCACCTTCACGAAGACGTAGCCGGAGGGCTCGCGGGATCGAGCACCGGTTCAGTCGTGCGAGCCGACAGTTCGCGCAGCGGACCGGATCGGGGACCGCTCAGTCCGAGTGACCCGCCTTGACGGGGGCGCCCGTTGCGATTGCGGTTCTTCCGTCCCAAGCCGGTGAGGTCGCCAGGGCGGGTCCATCGGGCGTCGGCATCAGGTCGTTTG
This sequence comes from uncultured Actinomycetes bacterium, assembly GCA_963772375.1. Classification (GTDB taxonomy): domain Bacteria; phylum Actinomycetota; class UBA4738; order UBA4738; family JACQTL01; genus DATBHM01. The sequence continues at coordinate 1,628,185 of CAVYXG010000001.1, read as the reverse complement.
CCCGGCCGACTCCCACGTACACGAAGCCGGCTGCCCGGTAGCGATCCGGATCGAGGAGATTGCGACCGTCGAGGACGAGCGGCACCCGAACCAGCCGCCGGAGCTCGACCGGCTCGATCTCGGCGAACTCGGGCCACTCGGTCACGAGGACGAGGGCATCCGCCTGACGGGCCGCCGCCTCGACCGAAGGAGCCAGTTCGAACGCGCCGTCGAGATGCGGAGGGACCTCGCCCACCACCGGGTCGAAGGCCCGCACCCGGGCTCCGAGCCTGGTGAGCTCGGCCGCGATGTCGATGGCGGGGGCGTTGCGCAGATCATCCGTGCCCGGCTTGAAGCTCAATCCGAGCAGGCCGACCTTGCGGCCCACCAGGCTCCGGAGGTGGCGCTGGAGCTGACGGACGACCCACAGCTGCTGATGCCGGTTGACCTCGTTCGCCGCCACCAGCATCCGGGGGTGCAGTCCCCGGGTCTCGGCCATTCCCTGCAGCGCCAGCACGTCCTTCGGGAAGCAGGACCCACCCCACCCGATGCCGGCGCGCAGGAACAAGGGGCCGATCCGCCGGTCCAGCCCCACCGCCGTCGCCACTTGGTCGACATCGGCGCCGAGTTCCTCCGCGATGCACGCGATCTCGTTGATGAACGAGATCTTCACTGCGAGGAACGCGTTCGCCGCGTACTTCGTGAGCTCGGCCGTCGAAGGATCGGCGGCCACCACCGGGACCGGGTTTCCCGTCTGCGTCGCCCGTTCGCGGATCTCGCGGGGGACGTCGTCCGGGAGCGCCCGATGGACGATGGGGGCATACACGGCCGAGAGGAGCTCGTGGCTCGCTCGGTCCGACACGCCGAACACGATCCGGTCGGGGACCATGAAGTCGCGGACCGCGGTGCCCTCGGCGAGGAATTCCGGGTTCACGGCCACCCGGACCGACGTCCCCGCCTCCTCCTCCACGATCGATCGGACGTAGTCCGAGGTGCCGACGGGAGCCGTGCTCCGGTTGACGACCAGCGCTCCGGAGGAAACGTGCCGCCCGACGTCCCGCGCCGCCGCGACGATGGAGCGCAGATCCACGGCTCCGTTGCCGGCATTCGGCGTGTCGACGCAGATGAAGATGACCTCCGCGTCGGGAAGTGCCTCCGCCGCATCGACGTGGAGCGACAGCGTGCCGCGCTCGAGGCCGCGGGCCAGCAGGGCATCGAGTCCAGGCTCCACGAACGGAACCCTGCAGAGCCGGAGGGCCTCGATCCGGTCGCGGTCGATGTCCAGGACGCGCACGCGGTGTCCCAGCGCCGCGAATGCGACACCGGACACGAGCCCCACGTGGCCCGCCCCGACGATGGAGATGGCCACGCTGCGCGGGGGTGTGTTGGAAAGCGAGGAAGCGCTCATGCGAACGACCCTACGGTCCGGAGCGCCAGCGGAGATGCGCCGAACGCGGTATCTGATCTACGGCAACAGTCGTGTATGGGATCAGATCGTTCCGGAGTCCAGGCGGGCCGTGCAGACGCTGACGAACTGCTGGAGCGAGCCTGGTTCAAGGTGTGCCAGAAGTCTCCGTGCGCCGTGTACCCGACCGGACGCCGGCGCCGCCCGAGTCCGTCCTCACCGGTTCACCCAAGCCGGACGATGATCCCGGGGATGGCGACGGGATGGTCTGCAGGGAAATTCGGGCGCATCCCTGGGGACGGTGCGCGCCGAGCCGATGACCTCCCACGGGCTGCAGGGCTTCCAGAGGATTCCCGGCATGATCTCTTGGGGGTGCGTAATCAAACTACGCTCTCGAAGGCGCGAATCTACGACGACAAAAGGGTTGCTTTGGCCACGCCGGACGGAGTTACATAAAGCGGGCTCAACTCCTTCCCCAAGGAGGTTGCCGCACAGGTGTTTCGCCGGGAGCAGATTCGTGTTGATCGGCAGGGTGTCGATCGACGAGTTGCATCCCGGTTGTGCACGGCGGTGGCGATCGCCACCCTCATCGTGATCGCGTTGTCGGCGCTTCCCGCGGGGGCGTCTCCGACGACGCTGTACGTCGATCGCTCCAACCCCGCCTGCACCGACTCCGGACCGGGTTCACAGGCCCAGCCGTACTGCACGATCGTGGCCGGAGCCTCCAAGGCGGTGGCCGGCCAGACGGTGCTGGTCGCCTCGGGCACGTACGGGGGCGGGGTCACCGTGGGGCACTCCGGGACCTCGTCGGCGCCGATCACCCTGACCGCGGCGCCGGGGGCCTCCGTCACGATCTCCGGCGGGTCGTTCGGCATCAAGGCGTCGTCGAGGACCTGGATCGTCATCGACGGGTTCACCGTGACCGGTTCGTCCGGCTACGGCATCCAGGTCACCTCGTCGTCGTCCAACGTCGAGGTGAACAACGTCACGGTGAGCGCCACGAACAGCAGCGGGATCCAGGTCAGCGGGTCCTCCGCGGTCACCGTGAGCGGGGCCACGGTCACGGGCGCCGGCGACCAGGGCATCTACATGACCAACTCCTCGTCCAACGTGACCGTCGACGGCGCGTCCGTGAGCCACACCGGGAACAACGGCATCTACGCCTCGAACTCGAACGCGGTCACGATCAAGAACAGCCACACCTCCTACGCCGGCCAGCCGGTGAGCGGGTCCACGAAGAAGGGCATCTACCTGGGCAACACGAGCAACTCCTTCGTGCTCGCGAACACCTCGGATCACAACACCGACGCCGGGATCTTCCTGTCGAACGGCTCCACGAACGACCTCGTCAGCGGCAACGTGACCTTCTCCAACGCCCGTCAGTACACCCGGGCGGCCCCCGGCATCGACGTCCGGAGCCCCGGCAACACCGTCGCCGGGAACATCAGCTACTCGAACGAGGACTCCGGGATCCAGTTCTACAACGGGGGCGGGAGCAGCGTGGTGGTGGACAACGTCTGCTTCAACAACGGCGACCACGGCATCGACGACCTCAACTCGACGTATCAGGTCATCGTGTCCAACACCGTGTACGGCAACACCACGGCCGGGATCAACGTGGAGGGCACCAAGGGGACCTCGGCCTCGAGCGGCGCGACCCTCGAGAACAACATCTCGGTCGACAACGGACTGCACAGCTTCGGGACCCGCGGCAACGTCCGCATCGACGCCAACTCGACCTCCGGGACGAGGATCGACCACGACCTGGTGAACCTGAGCTCCTCGGGGACCATGTTCACGTGGGGCAACACCCAGTACACCTCGCTCGCCGCCCTCCAGTCGGCGACCGGGCAGGAATCCCACGGCCAGCAGGCCGATCCCCGGTGGGTCGCCCCGGGCTCGGGCGACCTCCACCTGCGGGCGGGGTCCCCCGCCATCGACTCCGCGGACTCCGGGGCCCCCCATCAGCCCTCAACTGACTTCGCCGGGGCCCCTCGGGTGGACGACCCGGCGACCCCCAACACGGGGATCGGACCCCGAACCTACGACGATCGCGGTGCCTACGAGTACCAGCCCGGCTCCCAGACGGACAATCCCCCGAACGCGTCCCTCACGGTCACGCCGTCGTCGGGGCAGCGCCCCCTGCCGGTCACCGCCGACGCCTCGGCCTCCACCGATACCGACGCCACCCCCATCGCCAACTACCGGTTCGACTTCGGCGACGGGACCGTGGTGGGGCCCCAGGCCGGGGCCACCGCCCACCACACCTACACGCAGGCCGGCTCGTACACCGTCACCGTCACCGTCACCGACACCGGGGGACTGTCCTCCACCGCCACCGCATCGGTCGACGTGTCGAACTCCCCACCGCCCGACAATCCCCCGAACGCGGCCCTCACGGTCACGCCGTCGTCGGGGAACGCCCCCCTGCCGGTCACCGCCGACGCCTCGGCCTCCACCGATACCGACGCCACCCCCATCGCCAACTACCGGTTCGACTTCGGCGACGGGACCGTGGTGGGGCCCCAGGCCGGGGCCACCGCCCACCACACCTACACGCAGGCCGGCTCCTACACGGTCACCGTCACCGTCACCGACACCGGGGGACTGTCCTCCACCGCCACCGCATCGGTCGACGTGTCGAACTCCCCACCGCCCGACAATCCCCCGAACGCGTCCCTCACGGTCACGCCGTCGTCGGGGAACGCCCCCCTGCCGGTCACCGCCGACGCCTCGGCCTCCACCGATACCGACGCCACCCCCATCGCCAACTACCGGTTCGACTTCGGCGACGGGACCGTGGTGGGGCCCCAGGCCGGGGCCACCGCCCAACACACCTACACGCAGGCCGGCTCGTACACGGTCACCGTCACCGTCACCGACACCGGGGGACTGTTCTCCTCGGCAACCTCCCAGGTCACGGTGGCCAACCCCGTCGGGACCAACCTGGTGGGCAACCCCGGGTTCGAGACCAACACCACCGGTTGGGCCGGGAGCGGATCGGGGGTGACCCTCACGCGGGTCTCGGGCGGGCATTCGGGGAGCTGGGCCGCCACCCTCGCGAACACCGGGTCGGGGAACGTGGAGTGCAACCTCAACGACTCCCCGAACTGGATCAAGACGACGACGGCCGGGACCTACCGGGGCTCCATCTGGGTCCAGGCCCCCACCGCGGGGACCACGGTCAAGATCCGGTTCCGGGAATACCTGAACGGCACGTTCGTGGGCCAGTCCGTGGCCCAGTTCACCCTGACGACGGCCTGGCAGCAGATCGCCGTGAACTACACGGTCCAGTCCGTCGGCTCGAACCTGGACTTCAACGTGTACGTCTCGGGCGCTCCCCCCGGGAACTGCTTCACGGCCGACGACGCCTCGATCACCCAGAGCTGAAGGGCCCGCCGCCCTCACCGCGCTCGTCCTCCGCCCGCTTGGTGACGGACGCTGGAACGGCGCCGGAGAGTGCACTCCCCCTACGTGGCGAGGGGCAGGATACCTACGCCCCCCGTCGGATGTCCCGAACTGTCCGGCGGGGTCTCATGGCTACCGCAAACGACCGAGGTGCACGACCGAGGTCTCGTTCTCGAGGGGGGATTCCGTACAGGTGCTCCGCGCAACTCAGACGCGCGTCCGTCGGCGCGTTCCGGCGGTTGCGGCGGTCATCTCGATCCTGGCGGGATTGATGCTCTCGGTCGTGCCCGCTTCGGCAGTCGCCGCGACCCTGTACGTCGACCAGAACAACCCCAACTGCTCGAACACCGGACTGGGGGGGACGCAGAGCATCCCCTACTGCACGATCGGCGCCGCGGCGAACGTCGCGCTCGCGGGACAAACGGTCCAAGTGGCCGCCGGGAACTACACGGAGAACGTCACTCCCAAGAACTCGGGCACGGAGTCGTCGCCGATCGTGTACCAGCCTGCACCCGGGGCTTCGGTCACCATCTCGGGACTGTTGCACGCCTTCACCGTGGCGAACAAGCAGTGGATCACCATCCGGGGCTTCAACGTCACGGGAACGACGCAGTACGGCGTGTACCTGAAGCAGTCGAGCCATCTCACGGTGACTGGACTCCACGTGTTCGCCTGCGGGCAGCCGATCCAGGGTCAGACCACCGAGGGCATCTACTTGAACGCCACCACCGAGTCGTTGATCGCCGGGAACACGGTCGATCACAACTCGGATTCGGGCATCTACATCGCGTACGCATCCACCGGAAACGAAGTCCGAAACAATCTGTCGTTCGCCAACGCCCGCAAGTACACGCGGGGTGCAGTCGGGATCGACGACCGCAGCGGCGGCAACCTGATCGACCGCAACATCACCTACGGGAACGAGGACTCCGGGATCCAGCTCTACAACGGGGCGACCGGGACGGTCGTCGTCGACAACCTGTCCTACGGCAACGGCGACCACGGCGTGGACGTCCTGAACTCGACCGGCGTCTTCATCGTGGGGAACACCGTCAACAACAGCGCGAACTCCGGCATCAATATCGAGGGCGCCAAGGGGACCGCGGCCTCGACGGGCGCAACCGTGGCGAACAACATCAGCGTCGACAACGGCCTCACCGGCACCGGCGCGAAGGGCAATATCCGGGTCGACGCCCAGTCGACGGGCGGGACCACCGTCGACTACGACGTCGTGAACCTCACCTCTCCGGGGACGATGATGGTTTGGGGGTCGAAGAGCTACACATCCCTCGCCGCGTACACCACCGGCAGTGGGCAGGAGCTCCATGGCATCCAGGCTGACCCCCATTGGAAATCCCCCTCGACCGGCGACTTCCACCTGCTCGCCGGCTCGCCGGCCATCGACTCCGCGAGCTCGGCGGCGCCGAACGAGCAGGCCACGGACATCGAGGACAACCCCCGCGTGGACGACCCCGCGACGGCGAACATCGGCGTGGGTCCACGCCGGTACGACGACCGGGGCGCCTTCGAATACCAGTTCGATCTTCCGCCCGTCGCCGCCCTCAACGTGAGCCCGGCGGACGGGCCGGTTCCACTCCAGGTGACCGCCGACGCGTCCGCATCGACCGACACCGACCTCACGCCCATCGCCACGTATGCATTCGACTTCGGCGACGGGACGACTGTGCCTGCCCAGGCGGATGCCTCGGCCACCCACATCTACCAGCAGCCCGGCTCCTACACGGTGACGGTGACCGTCGTCGACACGGGTGGTCTGTCGTCGACTGCGACTGCCCCCGTGACGGTGCACCCTTCCGACTACCCGCCGACAGCGGCCCTGACCGTGACCCCCACCGCGGGGAGCGTGCCGCTCGACGTGACCGCGGACGCGTCCGGCTCGACGGACCCCGACGACACGCCGATCGCCACGTACACCTTCGACTTCGGGGATGGGACGTCGACCGGCGCGCAGCCCGCACCGACGGCGGCACACACGTACCAGCTGGCCGGGGCGTACACGGTCACGGTGACCGTGAAGGACACCGCGGGACTGTCCTCGACGGCGACCGCCCGGGTGACGGCGGGGGCGGCCACGGTCGACGAGCTCCACTACACGTACCTCGGGCCCACGTCCGTCGCGCTCGACTGGCGAGGAGGCCCCAGCCAGATCCGCTACGGCCCGACCGCCGCGTACGGGCAGACGGCCACCGCCTCGACGCCGGATCCGCTTCCGTACTCATCGAGCGGCCCGTTCTGGGAGGTCGTGCTGAGGGACCTCGACCCCGGGACGACGTATCACTATTCGGTCGGGGGAGCCCCTGACGCCACGTTCTCCACGCCGCCCACCGGTCCCGTCCGGTTCGACGTCGAGGCGGACATCGGCGACTCCCTCACCTATCCGGCCGTCGCGACGACCCAGGCTCAGATCGCGGCCGACAATCCGGCGTTCGTGCTCGCCGCCGGCGACCTGACGTACGGCGAGAGCCACGGACTGGCGGCCGTGGACCGGCACTTCAACGACGTCATGGCCTGGAGCACGAGCGCCGCCTACATGGCCGCCTGGGGGAACCACGAGTACGAGACCGCGAACGACGACCTCCGCAACTACAAGGGCCGATTCGACATCCCGAATCAGCACGCGTCGCCCGGCGCCCCCTCACTCGGCTGCTGCGGCGAGGACTGGGGGTGGTTCGACGCCGGAGGCGTCCGGTTCATCTCCTACCCGGAGCCGTACACCGCCACCACCTGGCCTGAGTGGTACACGAAGGTCGATCCCCTCATGGCGGCGGCCCAGGCCGATCCGAACATCCATTTCATCGTGACCTTCGGCCACCGTCCCGCGTACTCGACCGGCAATCACGCCGGGGAGTCGACGATGGCCACGATCCAGAGCGCGCTCGGCGACCGGTACACGAAGTACGTCCTCAACCTGAACGGTCACTCGCACGACTACGAGCGGTTCCGGCCGATCCACGGCGTGATCAACATCACGGCTGGCGGGGGCGGGGCGACGCTCGAGACGCCTTGGCAGGGGACGGATCCCCGTACCGTGTACCGGGCGATGCACTTCGAGCACCTCCGCGTCGACGTCACGGACACGAGCATGACCGTCGACGCGATCTGCGGTCCATCGTCGTCGAAGGACGACATGACGTGCGATACCGGTTCCGTGATCGACTCGGTGACGATCGGCCTTCCGCCCGCGACGGACTCCGCCCCGGCGGCCGTCCTCTCGGCGACGCCCGCTTCGGGAAACGCTCCCCTCACCGTGACGGCCGACGCATCGGGATCGAGCGACGACGACGCCACCCCGATCGACAACTACACGTTCGATTTCGGCGACGGCACGGTCATTGGGCCGCAGGCGGGTGCCACGGCTTCGCACACCTACACGCAGGCGGGCTCGTACACGATCAAGGTCACGGTGACCGACACCGCGGGTCGTCCATCGACCGCAACGGCCGCGGTGACCGTTGCACCCCCGACCGACAATCCCCCGAGTGCGTCCCTCACGGTCACGCCGTCGTCGGGGCAGCGCCCCCTGCCGGTCACCGCCGACGCCTCGGCCTCCACCGATACCGACGCCACCCCCATCGCCAACTACCGGTTCGACTTCGGCGACGGGACCGTGGTGGGGCCCCAGGCCGGGGCCACCGCCGACCACACCTACACGCAGGCCGGCTCGTACACCGTCACCGTCACCGTCACCGACACCGGGGGACTGTCCTCCACCGCCACCGCATCGGTCGACGTGTCGAACTCCCCACCGCCCGACAATCCCCCGAACGCGGCCCTCACGGTCACGCCGTCGTCGGGGAACGCCCCCCTGCCGGTCACCGCCGACGCCTCGGCCTCCACCGATACCGACGCCACCCCCATCGCCAACTACCGGTTCGACTTCGGCGACGGGACCGTGGTGGGGCCCCAGGCCGGGGCCACCGCCCACCACACCTACACGCAGGCCGGCTCCTACACGGTCACCGTCACCGTCACCGACACCGGGGGACTGTCCTCCACCGCCACCGCATCGGTCGACGTGTCGAACTCCCCACCGCCCGACAATCCCCCGAACGCGTCCCTCACGGTCACGCCGTCGTCGGGGAACGCCCCCCTGCCGGTCACCGCCGACGCCTCGGCCTCCACCGATACCGACGCCACCCCCATCGCCAACTACCGGTTCGACTTCGGCGACGGGACCGTGGTGGGGCCCCAGGCCGGGGCCACCGCCCAACACACCTACACGCAGGCCGGCTCGTACACGGTCACCGTCACCGTCACCGACACCGGGGGACTGTTCTCCTCGGCAACCTCCCAGGTCACGGTGGCCAACCCCGTCGGGACCAACCTGGTGGGCAACCCCGGGTTCGAGACCAACACCACCGGTTGGGCCGGGAGCGGATCGGGGGTGACCCTCACGCGGGTCTCGGGCGGGCATTCGGGGAGCTGGGCCGCCACCCTCGCGAACACCGGGTCGGGGAACGTGGAGTGCAACCTCAACGACTCCCCGAACTGGATCAAGACGACGACGGCCGGGACCTACCGGGGCTCCATCTGGGTCCAGGCCCCCACCGCGGGGACCACGGTCAAGATCCGGTTCCGGGAATACCTGAACGGCACGTTCGTGGGCCAGTCCGTGGCCCAGTTCACCCTGACGACGGCCTGGCAGCAGATCGCCGTGAACTACACGGTCCAGTCCGTCGGCTCGAACCTGGACTTCAACGTGTACGTCTCGGGCGCTCCCCCCGGGAACTGCTTCACGGCCGACGACGCCTCGATCACCCAGAGCTGAAGGGCCCGGCGGTTCAACCCCGACGTGCGCGTGCGTGTGTCGCGGACCGGCGCCGAGCCCTCAGTGCCCGGGCTCCATCACCGACGCCGCCTCGATGCGATGGGCCAGCGCGACGTCCTTGTCCGTCACTGCGTTCTCGTCCCACGTGTGCAGCGCCACGCGGACCCGGTTGTAGTGGTTCTCGAGGTCGGGGTGGTGGTCGGCCTCGTCGGCGGCCTCGGCCAGCCGGTCGATGAATGCGATGGCCTCCATGAACGTGGGGAACCTGTACTGCTTGAAGATCTCGCCGCGTTCGAACCGCCATCCGGGGAGGTCCCCGAGGGCCGCGCGGATCTCGTCGTCGTCGAGGCCTGCCATCGTGTGCCAGGGTATCGGCGGTGGACGTCCGGCTGCACGTCATGCGAACGCTGCTCGACACGGGCCGCGCGCCGACCGTCGAGGAGACGGCGGATGCGCTCGGCATCGAAACCGCGAGGGTGGCCGACACGTATCGCGGGCTCGTCGCCTCCCACGCCATCGAGCTGCATCCCGGCACGCTCCAGATCTGGATGGCCCACCCGCTGTCCGCCATTCCCACCGGGACCACCGCGACCGTCGACGGTCGCGGCCACTTCGCCAACTGCATCTGGGACGGGCTCGGCGCGGTGGCGATGCTCGGTGGCACCGGTGCCGTGCGAGCGCCGTGCGGGGACTGCGGCGAGCCGCTGGAGGTCGAGGTTCGCGACCGCGAGATCTCCGCCGGTGCAGCCGACACCGTCCATTTCGACATCCCCGCCTCGCGGTGGTACGACGATATCGGCGCCACCTGAGGAACCATGCAGCTCTTCCGGTCGGAGGAGCACGTGCGGGCCTGGTGCGAGGAACGCGGCCGGGAGCCTGGGGCCGTCTTCGGGCTGCAGCAGATGTGGGCGCTCGCCGACGCCTGGTACCGCGATCGTCTTGAACCGACCTTCCGCAGGCGTTCCGCGGAGGAGGCCGAGGCCTTGTTCGCCTCGATCGGTCTGGCCGGCGAGGCCTGGCGGCTCGCGTAGGCTCAGGCGCAGGACTGCGCCGTCGTCCACGGCGCCCAGCCGTCCCGCTCCAATAGCAGGTGCGCGTGGACGGAGTTCTGCCGCGGATCGTAGGGATCGAACCGCCACCCGAACGGTTCCCGTCCCACCAGAACGGCATCAGCTGGAACAGTCCGGCCGACCCCGAGGAGGGTTGCGGCCGTTCGGGTCGTCGCCGCTCTCGTGGTCGGCGATGCGCTGCGCCCGCAAACCCGCGGCCCCGGAACCCCAGACCGAAGCGACGACCGCGTCCATCTCCTGCTGCGACGGCGTGGGGCGGGAGCGAGGCGGGGGCTCGGGGGGCGGTGGCTGGCCGCCGGATACCGTCGCCGCGGCAGCCGCGGCCGCCGCCCTGCTGGCGGCGGCCGCCACGGCGAGCCGGTGCCGCAGGTCGCGTCGGAGGCTCGTGACGACCCGCTGCTGGGCGATTGCAGCAGCCTCCATCTGGGCTCTCTCCGCCGCGGATGCCGCCTCCTTCGCGGCGTTCCTGGCCGGGGCGGCTGCCTTCGAGGGCGAGGGGGTCGACGGGGTCGACGACGCCGGCGCCGAGGTTCCGAGCACGAAGAGGCCCACCGCAGCTGCCAAGAACGGCGCGGCCCACGGTCGGCGACGGCGGGGTCGGCGGCCGTTCACCGAGTCGGCTGCGCGGTCCGCAGCCGAGCAAGGGCAATCACGGTCGGCACGATAGCGTGGCCGCGCCGAAAACGCCTGGGCGGTCAGGTCGCGTCGCCCACTCGCCACCTGCGGAACTGCGGCACCGCCGCCCCCAGCCCGATGACGCCCGCGATGCACGCCACACCACCGATGACCACCGAGGCCACCGGCGTGAACAGCGCGGCCACGATGCCCGACTCGAAGTCCCCCAGCCGGGGCCCGCCAGTGACCACCAGGATGTGGATCGCCGAGAGGCGGCCCCGGAGCCGGTCGGGAACCGAGAGCTGCAGGATCGACCCCCGGAACACCGCCGAGATCACGTCGGCCCCCCCGGCGACAGCGAGGAACAGCAGCGCCGGCCACAGGGATCCCGTCGCCAGCCCGAACCCGACGATGCACGCGCCCCAGAGGCCGACCGCCACGAGCACGGCGAGCCCCTGCCGCCGCACGCGCCCCACCCACCCGGCGGTGAGTGCGCCGAGCAACGCCCCCACGGCGAGCGCCGACGCCATCACGCCGACGATCTCCGCCCCGCCGTGGAACTCCTGCACGGCGAGCACCGGGAACAGCGCCCGCGGCATCCCGAAGATCATCGCGACGAGGTCGACGATGAACGTCGACTGGAGCACCGGACGGCCCTTCAGATACGCGAACCCCTCCTTGATCGCGTCCATGCCGGAGACGTTGCGGGACCCCTCCGCCGGCGGCATCGGGCGCATGAGGAGGGCGGCGATGATGGTCGCGACGTACGTCAGGGCGTCGATCGCATACGCCCATTGCACGCCCGCCTGGCCCACGATGATGCCGCCGACGGCCGGTCCGACGATCATCGTGGTGTTCCACATCACCTGGTTGAGGGCGAGCGCGTTCGGCAGCTCCCCGCGGGGCACGAGCCGCGGCACCATGGCGGTCATCGTCGGCGACGCGATCCCCGAGATCCCGGCCGCCAGTCCCGCCCCGGCGTAGACGACCCACACCGGCGGACTGGACCCGAGGGCGTTCGCCACGAGCAGCAGCGACGAACCCGCGAACGCGACCTGCGTCAGTAGCAGCAGTCGGCGGCGGTCGAACCGGTCGACGATCGACCCGCCGAGGATCGCGGCCGCCATCAAGAACACCAGCTCGATCAGTCCGGTCAGGCCGACGGCCGCGGCGGAGCCCGTGATGGCGAACACCTGGATCCAGATCGCCACCCGCGTCATCTGGTGGCCGGTCTCCGAGATCAGCTGCCCGAACCACAGCAGCCGGAAGTCGCGGTGCTCGCGGAGGGGCCGCGTGTCGACGGTGAGGCCGCGGACGGCGCGCTTCGCGCGCGCGATCCGGGAACGGGACGCCGCCTCCTCGGCCAGACGCTGTTCCTCGACGCGGGCCGCCTCCACCGAGGCGAACGACCCCGGCTCCGGTGGACGGCGGTCGCGGGCCGGCTCCGTGGTCGGGCCGGTATGGGCCCGGGCGCGCCGTTCGGACCGAGGCTGGGCCATGGAGATCGAGCCTAGCAGCGGTCCCCGGAGGGCTTCAGCGACCCCCGACGGAGGGTGAGCGTGCTACGCGGAGGCGGCCGCAACGGCCTTGTCGAGCACGTCGAGGCCCTCTTCGAACAGAGCCTCGTCGATGGTGAGCGGCGGCAGCAACCGGATCACGTTGTCGTACGTCCCGGCCTTGAGGACGATAACGCCCTCCCGGTAGCACTCCTCGATGATCCGCCCGGCGATGCCCCTGGCCGGCGCCTTCGTCGACCGGTCCTCGACGAGCTCCATGGCCACCATCGCTCCACGGCCCCGGACGTCGCCGATCGCCTCGTGATGTTCGGCCATCTCGCGCAGCCGGCGCATGGCGATCTCGCCCACGCGGTTCGCCCGATCGAGCAGGCCCTCGGACTCGATCTGGTCGAGCACGGCCAGCGCGGCTGCGCACGCAAGCGGGTTGCCGCCGAACGTCCCCCCGAGCCCACCGACGTGCACGTGGTCCATGAGCTCCGCCCGTCCCGTGACGCCGCCGATCGGCAGCCCGCCGCCCAGGGACTTCGCCGTTGTCACCATGTCCGGGACGATGCCCTCGTGCTCGATGGCGAACATCCTCCCGGTCCGCGCGATGCCGGACTGGACCTCGTCCGCGATGAACACGATGCCGTTGCTCGCGCAGTACTCGTGGAGCGCCGGCAGGAAGCCCGTTCCGGGGACGACGAACCCGCCCTCGCCGAGCACCGGCTCGACGATCAGGCAGGCGACCTGGGACGGGCCGATGTGTCGTTCGATCTCGTCGATGGCCCGCTCGGCGCAGGCCTCGCCGCAGTGCTCCGGCGACGCGCCGGCCGGGCAGCGGTACGGATAGGCGAACGGCAGCCGGTACACCTCGGGCGCGTACGGTCCGAACCCCAGCTTGTACGGCGCCACCTTCGCGGTCAGCGTCATCGCCATCATCGTCCTGCCGTGGAAGGCGTGACCGAACGCCACCACGCCGCTGCGGCCGGTGGCGTGGCGGGCGACCTTCACCGCGTTCTCGACGGCCTCGGCGCCGGAGTTCACGAGCAACGTGCGCTTCTCGTGGTCGCCCGGCGTGAGGGCGTTCAGCCGCTCGGCGAGCTCCAGGTAGGGCTCGTTGAGCGTCACGTGGAAGCATGTGTGCGTGGAGCGTTCCGCCTGCCGGACGATGGCCTCCACGACCGAAGGCGACGAGTTGCCCACGTTGAGGACGGCCAGGCCGGCGCCGAGGTCGATCAGGCGGTTGCCGTCGACGTCCTCGACGACCGCGCCGGAGGCCTGGGCGGTGAACACCGGCACGGTGTTGAACACGGCGGCCGGGATCGCGGCGGCGCGCCGTTCGAGCAGCTCGCGGGACCGCGGGCCCGGGATCTCGGTGACGATTCGACGCTGCTGTTCCATGCGGGCGAGTGTGCCGTTCGCCGTCCGGGGGTGTCAGGACGTCCAGCGTCCCAAATCCCCGAACCGAGTTTGTACGCTCCGTCCCACTGTACGCCTGCCGGCCCCGGGCGGCCTCCGGGGCCGACGGCCAGCGCCTCGGAGTCACAGGGTCGAACGGGCCCGGGCTTCCCTTCGTTTTGTACATCTCGTACAATCCGCGCGTGGCGCTCACCGTTGTGGACATCCTTCGCATCCCGGGCCTGTCGCTCCGGCTGGTGGCGGGCCGCAAGGGGCTGAACCGGGTCATCCGGTGGGCCCACGTGAGCGAGCTCGAGGACCCCAGCGCCTGGCTGAAGGGGGGCGAGCTGTTGCTCACGACCGGCATGGGCATCGGGCGGACGCCGGCGCGGCAGCGGGCATTCGTCAAGAAGCTCTCCGAGGCGGGCCTGGCAGGGCTGGGGTTCGGCCTGGGCTTCTCGCACACCAAGGTCCCCAAGGCGCTCGTCGACGCGGCCGAGTCGCTGGGGTTCCCGATGTTCGAGGTGCCGTACGAGGTGCCGTTCATCGCCATCACCGAGGCGGTGTTCACCCAGGTCGTGGCGGGGCAGTTCGACTTCCTGCAGCGGGCGTCCGAGGCGCAGAACGCCATGACCCGCGCGGTGCTCGACGACCGCGGGGTCGAGGGGATCGCCGACGAGCTGGCGCACGCCATCAAGGGGTGGGCGCTGCTGCTCGACCTCCACGGCCGGCCGGTCGCGTCGACGAGCCGTGCGGCGAAGCAGCGGGCCGAACGCGTCTGGGAGGAGCTCCGCCAGTCGCGGCCGGAGGGGAGCGGGTTCAGCCTCACGCTCGTCGACCAGGGCCATCACGTCTGGATCCAGCCCGTGAGCCCGCACGGACGGGTCGAGGCGTTCCTGGCGATCGGCAAGCCCGACCCGCTCGCCCAGATCGACCGCGCCGTGGCCTCGCGGGCACTGGCGCTGTTCGCCATCGATACGGCGAAGGGCCGAGCCGTCGCCGAGGCCGAACGGCGACTTCGCGGAGACTTCTTCGATTCGCTCGCCGGCGGGGGGCTCTCGGCCGCCGATGCCGTGAAGGGCCTGGCCCGGTTCGGGCTGAGGGGCGAGACGCGTGTGCTCTCGATGGAGGGCGGCGAACCCGACGACCTGGCGCGGGCGGCGGAGGACGTCCTGTCGCGGATCGACGGGGGGTTCCTGATCTCGCCGCACCCCGGCGGCGTCCACGCGCTCGTGGCGGAGGCGACCGCCCGCGAGCTCGACCGCCTGCGCAAGGAGCTCGAGTCCCGGGTCGGTGAGCACGTCCGGATCGGCGCGGGCAGCCTGGTCGAGCCGGCCGACGTCGGGCGTTCGCTGCGGGAGGCCCGCTACGCGCTGCAGGTGTGCCGGCTGGAGAAGTGGGACACGGCCGGGTTCGAGGACCTCGGGACCTACCGCCTGCTGCTGTCCATGGTCGAGGGCGACGTGCTGCGCGCGTACGCCGACTCGCTGCTCGCGCCCCTCGACGCGTACGACGCCGGGCACGGCGGGGAGCTGCTGCAGTCGCTGCGGGCGTTCCTCGAGCACAACGCCCGATGGGAGACGGCGGCCGCGGAGCTGTACGTGCACCGGCACACGCTGCGGTACCGGGTCCGCAAGATCGAGGAGCTCACCGGCCGCGACCTCTCGAACTCGTTCGACCGCATGGAGTTCTGGCTCGCGCTCCGTGCCCGCGAGCTGATGGCCGCCGACGCCTGACGGTCGGGAGGCGGCCGGCGGCCGACCCGCTCAGAACCCGCGTACAGCGTCCAACCGAACAGCGTCCCCGTGTCGCCGCCGGAGGCGTCGGTCACCGAGAGCTGCGACACGAGTGTTCCCGGCAGCCACCACGGTAGGGGCGGAAACGGACCGGACAAGACTGACCTTTGGCGCACCCCATCCGGGGTTGTCCGATCCGTCCAAGGTCTCGACCCGGTGGGAGGGCTTGTCCCGTCCGTACAGCCCGCACCGCGCCATTCGGCATGCCGGCGGTTCGACCGGGAAGTGGTTCAGTCGGATACTCGGGGTCTCGGGACGCGAAGGACGCGAGGGAGGACGCGCAGACATGACGACGACCGCGCAGCAGCACCGCATGTTCATCGGGGGCCAGTGGGTCGACGGAGCGACCGGCGAGAGCGAGCCGGTGATCAACCCCGCGACCGGCGCTCCGGTCGCGGAGGTCCAGATCGGGACGGCGGAGGACGCCGACCGTGCCGTGGACGCAGCCCAGAAGGCCTACGAGGAGGTGTGGTTCGACACCCCGCCGAAGGAGCGGAGCGCGGCGATGTTGAAGCTCGCCGACGCGATGGAGGCGGACGCCGAGAACCTCGCCCATCTCGAGTCCATCGACGTCGGCAAGCCCATCGCGGTCTCGCGCGCCGACATCCCGTTCATCGTCGACAACCTCCGGTTCTTCGCCGGCGCCGCCCGTGTGCTCGAGGGCAAGTCGACGGGGGAGTACGAGCGGGGGTTCACCAGCATGATCCGGCGCGAGCCGCTCGGCGTGACCGCCGGGATCCTCCCCTGGAACTATCCGCTGATGATGGCCATCTGGAAGATCGGGCCCGCCCTGGCCGGCGGGAACACCTCGGTCCTGAAGCCGGCCGAGATCACGCCGCTCACGGCGCTGCGGCTGGCGGAGCTGTCGGCGGACATCCTCCCGCCCGGCGTGCTGAACGTGGTGACGGGCCGGGGCTCGGTCATCGGCGACCGGCTCACCCGGCATCCGGTGGTCCGCCTCGTCTCGGTCACCGGGGACACGGACACGGGCAAGAAGATCGCCGAGGCGGCGGCCGGCACGGTCAAGCGGGTCCACCTCGAGCTGGGCGGCAAGGCGCCGGTGGTCGTGTTCGACGACGCCGACGTCGAGAAGGTCGTCGAGTCGCTGAAGTTCGCCGGCTACACGAACACCGGTCAGGACTGCACGGCCTCCTGCCGGGTGCTCGCGGGCGGAGGCATCCACGACGATCTCCTCGCGGCACTGGTCCCGGCGGTGGACTCGCTGGTGGTCGGCGACATCGAGGACGAGCAGACCGAGGTCGGGCCGCTCGTCTCGGCGAGGCAGCGTGAGAGCGTGGCCGGCTTCGTGGATCGGGCCAGGGGCTACGGGGCGACGGTCTCGACCGGCGGAGCCGAGATCGACGGGCCTGGCTTCTACTACCGCCCGACCGTCGTGAGCGACGTCGAGCAGACCGCGGAGATCATCCAGCGCGAGGTGTTCGGCCCGGTCGTCACCGTTCAGCGGTTCTCCGACGAGGACGAGGCCGTCCGGTGGGCGAACGACATCGACTACGGGCTCGCGTCGTCCGTCTGGACGAAGGACGTCGGGCGGGCGCTGCGAGTCGCCCGGCGCCTCCAGTTCGGCGCGGTGTGGATCAACACGCACTTCATGATCTCGCCGGAGATGCCCCACGGCGGGTACAAGCAGAGCGGCTACGGGAAAGACATGTCCATGTACTCGCTGGAGGACTACACGCAGATCAAGCACGTGATGGCGTCGCTGGACTAGTCCGGTAGCCGGATGACCCGGCTCGGTTGGGAGTGATGAGGCCATGGCCGTGAAGCCGTTCTACGTGGCGGGGGAGTGGCGGACGGGGGAGGGGAGGCTGGAGGTCCGGTCGCCGTTCGACCAGAGCGTGGTGGCGGAGCTCAGCGTCCCCACCGACGACGACGTCGAGGACGCGGTGCAGGCCGCCGTGTCGACGTTCCGAGAGCACCGGCACCTGCCCACGTATGCGCGGGCCGAGGCGCTCATGCAGGTGTCTCGCCGGATCGAGGAGCGTCTGGACGAGTTCGCCGACGCGATCGCCCGCGAGGGCGGGAAGCCGCTGAAGTGGTCGAAGGTCGAGGCCACCCGCGCCGTGTCCACGTTCCGGTGGGCCGCCGAGGAGGCCCGCCACTGGACCGGCGAGTTCCTGTCGCTCGACACCGAGGCCTCGCTGGGGTCGCGGGCGGGGATCGTGCGACGGTTCCCGGTGGGGCCGGTCGTCGGGATCACGCCGTTCAACTTCCCGGTGAACCTGGTCGCGCACAAGATCGCGCCCGCGCTCGCCGTCGGGGCGCCCATCGTGATCAAGCCGGCGAGCCAGACGCCGCTCGGTTCGCTGCTGTTGGCCGACGTGGTGGCGGAGACGGATCTCCCGGGGGGGATGCTGTCGGTGCTGACGGTCTCGGGCTCGCGGGCCGAGAAGCTGGTGGCGGATCGGCGGTTCGCGAAGTTCTCGTTCACCGGCAGCGGCATCGGGTGGCGGCTGAAGTCACTCGACCCGCACAAGCACACGACCCTCGAGCTCGGCGGGAACGCCGGCGTCATCGTGCACGGCGACGCCGACCTCGACCACGCGGCCGCGCGGCTGGCGTTCGGCGGGTTCTACCAGGCCGGGCAGTCGTGCATCAGCGTGCAGCGGGTGTTCGTGCAGTCGGAGATCCACGACGAGTTCGTCCCGAAGCTCGTGAAGCAGGTCGAACAGCTGGTCACGGGCGATCCGTTGGATCCCGCGACCGACGTGGGGCCGGTGATCGACCACGGCGCCTTGGAGCGGATCGACGCGTGGGTGAAGGAGGCCGTGGGTGGCGGCGCCGAGATCCTCACCGGCGGCAAGCGGGAGGACCCGCTGTACTGGCCGACGATCCTCACCGGCACCAAGCCCGAGATGAAGGTGCGGTGCGAGGAAGTGTTCGGCCCGGTCGTCACGATCGAGACGTACGAGACGTTCGAGCAGGCCCTCGAGCTGGTGAACGACTCCCCGTACGGGCTGCAGGCGGGGGTGTTCACGTCGTCGATCGACCGGGCGATGCTGGCGCACCGCGAGCTCGAGGTGGGCGGCGTGATCGTGAACGACGTGAGCGCGTTCCGAGCCGACCAGATGCCGTACGGCGGGTGGAAAGAGTCCGGGTTCGGCCGCGAGGGCCTGCGCTACGCGATGGAGTCCATGACCGAGCCGCGGATCATGGTCCTGTCGAACGTCCCGCTGTAGCCACTGGTTCGGCGCCACTCGGTACACCACGCCGGCCTGTCTTGAATCGTGGCTTGTTCGAGCCATTCTTCGCCACCGTCACGCCCGACGGGTGACGGGAGTTCGGGACCCACAAGGTTGCGGTCCGCACGCACCGATCGCCTCGAGCGGTCACGCCCATGCAGTGCGCTCGGCGGAACGGAGGGTCTCGCGGGTCTCTGCGGCGTGCCAGTTCAGCCCGAGTGCCTTGAAGCGCTTCACGGCCTGGGCGATCAGACCGGGGTCTCGGCGGACGACTCCGAGCGTTCGGAGCGCGAACGGCTCCAGGTACGTCCCCGGCAGGAGGAGTCGTGTGGCCTGCTCTTCCGCCTGCTCAAGCCGGCCGAGAGCGATCAGGGCATCCATGCGGGTGACCGCGCCGTCCAAATGGCGCCAGGTGAGCCAGAGCCAGTTGTGCGACTCCTCGATCATCCCGCCGAGGGCATCGAGATCGCCTCGAACGATGGCCAGCCGCGAACGCGGAGGGTCGAGCCATACTTCGTACCCCTCCATGCCCATGGCGTTGGCGGCGTCCTCGAGCCGATGCGCCTCGGCGTCGAGACCGAGCTCCGCACACGCTGCGGCGCACGCGAGCAGGCACCACGCGTTCATCACGCACGGGGTGTCGGCATTCTCGGCAACGGCGCGTTCCACGCGCCCTTGCATGTCGCGAACCCCGTCCCACCTGCCCGAGGCTTCCTCCACCGTGAGGAGGTTGCCCACTGCGTGGACGGCATGGTGGGGACTCAGCCGAGCACCGATCGCGTCGTGCCTCCGAGCGTAGGCGGCCGCCTCGTCGAGGTGTCCGAGCGCGAGCTCCGCCGTGGAGGACTCCCACTGGATCACGGCAAGGTGGTCGGGATCGGTGAGCCGGTCCGCGACCGCGAGCCGTTTCCGCGCCCACTCGTACGCGGACGCGTATTCGGAGGCGACGAGGGCGATCGCGAAGAGGGTGTGCAGGCCGAAGGAGAGCAGTTCCACGTCGTCGAGCCGCTGGGCGATCGAGATCGCTTGCTCGGTCGCCGGCACGTCGTCCTCCCGCATCCCCTTCGCCATCGACGCGCACGCGAACGCACGGCTCCCCGGTGGGGCCAGTTCCAGGGTCTTCCCGATCCAACCCGAGACGAGTTCGTCGTCCGGGCGCCGCTTCCACATCGCCCCCCGCATCGTCGTCTCGAACGCGAGTTCCCCGTAGAGATCCGCCAGCGGTTCAGGCTTCGAGGTCAGGTCGATCGCCTGAAGCATGGCCTCCCAGTAGGCCTCTCCGTCGAACTTGAGGGCGTTGACTCTTCCGATGTCGTGCCGGATTCCGCCATCGCCGGGCGCGAGGTCCGCCGTGCGGTGGAGGAGCGCGAGCGCCTCGCCGAGGTCGAACCGCCCGATCGCCAGGTCGGCCCCCCGTCGGAGCCACTCGAGCGCCTTGGCACGGAAGTGCCCGGCCTCGTCTTCCCGGTCCCGCCAGGCCAGCTCGGCGATCTCGGGGTTCACCGCTTCGGCGTAGTGGTAGGCGAGCGTGCCCGCGCGGACGTCGCCCGCTTCCTGCTCCTCCAACCAGACGGCGTACGAAGCGTGCAGATGGGCGCGCTCGGCTTTCGGCAGGCTGCCGTAGGCGACCTCGCGGGTCAGGGCGTGCTTGAAGACGAGCTCGGGTTCGGTCGGCCTGACGAACCCCCGCTCGACCAGCGTTCTCAACTCGGCTGCCGACCCGACCAGCGAGGCCAGGGCCGGCGGGCTGAATGCACGGCCGATCACCGCGGCCGCTTGAAGGGCGGTCTTCGCCGGGGATGTGAGGAGGTCGATCCTCGCCGCCAGCACCCCTTGGATGGAATCGGGGATCCCGAGGCCACGTTCGCCCTCCTGGAAGGCCCATTCGCCGTTCCGTCGCTCCAGCAGCCGGCGGTCGATCAGCTCCGCGAGCACCTCTTCGAGGAAGAACGGGTTGCCCTCCGCATGTCCGATGACGAGCTCCCGGGCGGGCGCCGGGAGCGGGGCGCCCAGCACCCGGTCGAGCATCTCCTCCGCCTCTTGGTCCGAGAGCGGCTCGAGGCCCACCGATTCGCCGGTGGTGCGCAGCGCCGGTCCTCCGGGGCGGGCCGTGGCTAGGAGCAGCAGAGGGCCGGCCACCTCGTCGAGGACCCGGTCGAGCAGCTCGAGGAGGGGCTCGGCCGCCCAGTGCAGATCCTCGACGGCCAGCACGATCGGGCCTTGGCTGACGAACCCGTCGAGCAGGTTCACCCACTCCTCCTGGAGTCGCTGTCCGGCGGCACGGGGATCGAGCTCGCCGGCCACGTCCAGCCCGAGCGTGAGGGCCAGGATCTCGCGGCCGCCCAGACGGGCGAGTACCGCCTCGCGGGGATCCTCCTCCCGAAGGCCGAGCTCCGATCGCAGCACGTCCGCGAGTGGGCTGAACGTGACACCGCGCCCGTAGGACAGGCAGCGGCCGAGCCGGAACCGGACATCCTCGTGGAGTCGCGACCGGAACTCGCGCAGGGCGCTCGTCTTGCCGAGCCCGGCCTCGCCGACCAGGGTGACCACCCGCGGCCTCCCCTCCTGGATGCTCCGCTGAAGTTCACCCTGCAACGCCGCCAGCGGCCGGTCGCGCCCGACGAATGCGGTCCCCAGGCCCCGGCCGCCGCGAGGGCGCCGTGGGGCGACCATGCGGATGAGCCGGCGGCACGGGACGCCCTCCAGCTTCCCCTTGGCCTCAACGGTCGTGGGGTCGTCGAACTCGAAGGCACCGCCGACGAGGGCGGCCGTCCGCTCCCCGGCGAGCACCTGGCCCGGCCGGGCAGCCTGCTCCAGCCGGGCGGCCACGTTCACGGCGTCGCCGGTCACGAAGGAGCTGCCCTCGCGGGGCCGGCCCACGACGACCTCGCCGGTGTTGACTCCGATCCGAAGCGCCAACTGCTCACCGAACAGCTCGACCAGCCGGGCCTGCATCCACAGCCCAACCTGCAGAGCCCGTTCCGCGTGGTCCTCCTGTGCTGTCGGCGCGCCGAACACGGCGACCACGGCGTCACCGATGAACTTCTCGACGATCCCGCCCCCGAGCGCGATCTCCGCGGCCATCGCGTCGTAGAAGCGATCCAGCATGTCCCGCGTATGCTCCGGGTCCAGTGAGCCGCCGAGCGACGTTGATCCGACCAGGTCCGCAAAGAGCACTGTCGCCAATTTTCGCTCCCGAGCGGCAGGCTCTCGCCCGACAGGTGCGGCGCAGATCGGGCAGAACCGGGCGCTCTCGGGGAGCGGGGAAGAGCACTGACGGCACGTGGGCATCGCGGCAATCATTACTCGCTTAGCCGCTCGAGGAGAACCCGCACTTGCAGTACCAAAGACGCCCTCCGGAAGGCGCGTGGCGAAGCTGCCGTTCGGTAGGTTCGAATAGAGCACTGATCTACTCGAACCTCGCGCTCGCGGTGGGCAGGGATGCCTGAGGATCGCGGAGCGGACCGAGGAGCAGATGCGTCCGCATCTGCCCCTTTCGCCGAGAGGTCGTCCCGGAGTTCCCACACGTGATCAGCAAGTGACTTCTCCGTCGCGCCGATCACAGCGGCGTTGCCGGTTCGACCGAGGGGAACGTCCAGGATCCGTCGAGCACCTCGGGCCGCGGCCGGTAGAGGCGCACCGTGTAATTCCAGCCCTCCATGATCGGCAGCAGGTTGGGCCGGTCGTCGTCGCCGCCGAAGTGGACCGTTACGGAGCCGTCGGAGTTCCGCTTCGCCGTGAGGTCGTTGACGCTGTACGCGCTCCGTTCGTTCGGCTCGAAGTACCCGTCCCGGTTGTAGACCGAGATCGACCAGAACCCGCCGACGGGCACGTCCCGCACCGTCAGCCGGTACTCACCGACGGGCCAGCCCCGGCTCCACGCCGATGTAGCGGGCTTCGTGGTCGGGGAGCCCGCCCCACCCGGCCGCCGTGCCGACGAGGTGGCGAACCGGATCGACGTCGCCCCGGGCCCCGAAGGCGTGGTCGAACCCCGTCAGGCCCCTGCCGAGCTCGAGCAGGGCGCCCCGCGTGCGGTCGAGGCTCGCCGCATCGTAGTCCGGCATCTCGAACGGCCTGGACGACCGTGCCTCGAGGACGAACCGGTCCTGCAGCGCGTTGACCGCGGCCACGTCGGCACGGTCCGCGGGGTCGACCAGGATCCTGGCCGCGACGGCCACCCACGGGGTGTCGAACTCGTCTGCGGACAGATCGTGCTCGCCCGGGTCGTGGAAGACGCGGTTGATGTAGTGGTCCTGGTTCACGACCATCACCGACACGTAGCGGTCGCCCGGGTCCGGGATCGCGAGCGTGGCGCCCTCCGAGATGTCCACGACCGCCGCGCCGTACAGGGTGTCGCGGTTCATGCGGATCACCGGCTGGTGCTCGACCGGGGTCGGGGTCCGATGGTGCAGGAACCGGTTGACGCCGCCCGCGTCGGCGAGGAAGGACGCGAACATCCGGTTGGATTCGGCACGGGTGAAGTTGTCGACGTTGACGGCAATGGCCATCCCACGCAGTCCCGTTCAGCTCGGATGGGAAGGAGCTTGCCACAGGGCGATCACGTGAGGGTCACCGGCGACGAGTCAGCGCCGTCCCGCGCCCGTCATACTGCGGGGCCGATGCGGATCACGGTGCTGGGCGCTGGTGCGATGGGCGGATCGGTGGCCCGCCTGCTGGCGCGCCACGACGAGGTCGAGCTCCGCGTGGTCGATGCCGACCGGGCCCGGGCCGAGGCGGTCGTCGCGGCCGCGGGGCGTGGTGCCGCCGACGGGCTTCCGGCGGAGGGGCTCGCGCCGGCCGCGGTCGAGGGTTCGGACTCGGTGGCTGTGTGCGTCCCCTACCGGCTGAACCTCGACGCGATGCGCGCGGCGCTCGGGGCGCGGGTTCCTTACGTCGATCTCGGGGGGCTGTTCCACATGACCCGGCGTCAGCTCGAGCTCGACGGGGAGTTCCGGCACGCGGGCGTTCCGGCGGTCGTCGGCGTGGGCGCATGTCCCGGCCTGTCGAACGTCATGGCCCGCCTGGCGGCCGGGCGGCTCGACTCCGTGGAGTCGGTCGACATCGTGGACGGGTCGGTCGACCCGGATTCGGCGGGGTTCGCCGTCCCGTACTCGGCGGAGACGATCCTCGACGAGCTGGACATGCCGGCCATGGTGTTCGAGGACGGCACGCTCAAGGAGGTCCCGGCTGGGACCGGCGCGATCGAGTACGAGTTCCCAGAACCGGTTGGGCGCATGGAGGCCGTGTACACGCTGCACTCCGAGATCGCGACCCTCCCGTCGTCGATCCCGGGGATCCGCGACGTGCGGTGGCGGCTGGCGCTGCCGCCCGAGGTGATCGGCGGGTTCCGGCTGTTCATCGAGCTGGGGTTGGCCTCGCGGGAGCCGGTCCCGACGTCTGCGGGCGAGGCCGTCCCGCGCGAGGTCCTCGCCGCGGTGCTCGGCCGGCTGCCGCGAAGCGAGGGACCGGAACGCGACGTGGAGTTCCTCGACGTGGTCGTGCGGGGGACGCAGGACGGCCGCACGGTGACATTCCTGGGGAGGTCGCGGTTCGAGCCGCAGCCCGAGGGCATCGGCGGCGGGGCCTTCGGGACCTCCATCCCCATCGCCGTGACCGCGCGGTGGCTGGCGGAGGGGCGAATCCCCGCCGGCGTGCATCCGCCGGAGGCCGCGCTCGCGCCGGAGGAGTTCCTGGCCGAGCTGGAGCGCGAGGGCGTCCGGTTCGACATCCGGACGGAGTGAAGACGGCCTCCGGCCGGTACCCTGGTCGCCCCGGGCCGCCCGAGTCCGGGTGACGGAACGAGGTGGGGGAATGCGAGCTCGAATCCTGGCGGTCCTCGCGGCGGTCCTCGTCGCCATGGTCGGCGCCGCACTGCCCGCGTCGGCGGGGCCGAAGCACACGCTCGAGATCTCGGCCCCGTCCGGCACCGTCGTCGACTACGGCGGGGCGGTGCACCTGGCCGGCAAGCTCACACCGGGGACGGTCGGCCAGCCCGTCCAGCTCCGGGACCACAACGGCTCGATCCTCGCGCGGACGAAGACCCTGAAGTTCGGGAAGTTCGCGTTCGACTACGCGCCCCGGGGAACGCTGTACGTCCACGCCACCTGGCAGCACCTTCGGAGCAACGCGATCCCGCTCCAGGCCCGGCCCCGCGTGGCCGCGTCGATCTCCGCCGTGCTGCTGTTCGGGACCGCCATCGTGAGCGGGCAGGTCGTCCCGTGGGACTCCGGCGCGCCGATCACCGTGGCGGTGTTCCGCGACGGAGCTCGCATCGCCCTGCGAACGGTGAAGCTGGGGGCGTCGAGCACGTTCCGCCTGACGGTGCCCGTCGACCGGCCCGGGACGTATTCCGCCCACGTCGTCTACGACACGCCGTCGAGCCTCCGGGGCCAGGCCGACACGGCGCGCGTCACCACGCCGCTGCCGTCGCTCGCGCGGGGCTCGACCGGACAGGCCGTCTTCCTGCTGGAACGGCGCCTCGCCCAGCTCCACTACCTCATCACGAACGTGAACCAGACCTACGACTCGGTGACCGGCGACTCGGTGATGGCGTTCCGCAAGGTCCAGGGGCTCGACCGAACCTGGACGGTCGACGCGACCGTGTGGCGCCGGCTGGCGTCACCGCTGTCTCCGCACCCCCGCGACACGGGCGCCGGGTTCCACGTCGAGATCGACCAGTCGCGCCAGGTGATCTACACCGTGCAGAACGGCGCCATCACGAACATCCTGCACACGTCCACGGGCAAGCCGAGCACGCCGACGCACGACGGTTCGTTCGAGGTGCACCGCAAGGTGGCCGGGTTCAGCATCGGGCACCTGTACTACCCGAGCTACTTCGACGGGAACCGCGCGGTGCACGGGTGGACCGAGGTGCCGGAGTACGCGGCGAGCCACGGGTGCGCGCGCATCCCGTACTGGGCGGCGATCTTCATGTACGACCGCATGCCGATCGGCACGCGGGTGCTCGTGTACCACTCGTAGCACCGCGGCGTTTCAGTTCGACGTCACCTGGTCGATCAGCGCGATCAGCTTGCCTCGCGCCTGATCCAGCTTCGCCTGCGAGACGTGCGTCTCGTACAGCGTCGGGAACAGCCCCCGGGCGATCTGCATCGCCCGCCGGCCCCTGCCGTGTGTGGCCAGGAAGTGCAGGTACTCGTAGTCCTCGCGGCCGTCGCGGATGCGGGCCATGCGGATCGACGTGATCGGGATGTCGTGCGTCCCGCCGACGCATCCGACGCCGTTCGGGCACGCCCGGCCGGGGTAGAACAGCGTCCCGTCGCCGTTCCCTCCGAAGTCGAACTCGTCCGTCCAGGCCGTCGTCAGGTCGTAGTCGGTGTCGAAGTACAGGTCGCCGGCCGTTCGGTATTCGAACGCCACCACCCCATCGCTCGCTGCTCCGACCCGGGCTGGTCGACCACGTAGGACGGCCACCCCGCCCAGTACGGGTCGCTCCCCGGGTCGCCCGAACAGCCGTGGCTCTCGCACGAGGTGTAGGACCACACCTCGTTGGCCGGCTGCGCGGTGTCGAACGCGTCGTAGCCCGGCCGCTGGTTGCCCGAGTAGTCGCTGGCGCCGGGCTTGTCGTCCAGCTCGTTCATGATCGGGACCAGCAGGTCGACCAGCGACGTGGCGCCGAACCGCTTCGCGGTCCGGATCGTCCCGGTGACGAGCACGCGCAGCCCCGGCCACACCTGGTGGGCGCCGCGGGCGGCTTGCTTGCAGCCGGCCCAGGCCCCTGCGTCGTTGTTCGGCTCGTCGCAGGCGTACAGAACGCCCGGCCGGTGAACCCGCCGGACGCCGCCTCGCGCTTCCAGTCGGCGAGCTGCGAGGGGTCGGAGTCGACCTGGATGTCGGTGAGCCGGGCGCCGGGGAGCCGCACCGGCGTCCACAGACCTGCCGGGTCGTGCGGTGAGCGACCCTGCAGGAGCGGGAGGATGTACCGGCGGAAGTACGCGGACTCGCTTCCGGGGGCGCCGTCCCCGCTCGGCGGCTGGAACGCCGGGTACGTGATCGAGATTCGGTCCTCGAGCGCCGCCCGCACGTAGAGCGACTTGAGCTGCCACTCCTTGGCCTCGTTGGCGAAGCAGTTGCCGCCGGTGTGGGCGAGACACTCGCCGTTCCACTCCATGCCGAACGCGCTCTGCAGCGTGGAGGTCGACGGCAGCGCGAGGTCGAGCACGGTGAGATGGACGGGCACGACATGGTCGAACCCGCCGCCGGCGGTCACCGCGATCGCGCCCTGATAGGCCCCGGGTGCCTGGTGGACCGGTACGAGCACGTCGACCCACGCGACGCGGTTCTCGTCCGCGGGGACGTCGACGGGGAAGGCGTTGCGGTGCACGCGGTAGAACGGGTCCACCGAGGGGATGAGCGGATCCGGCCACCGGCCGGTTCCGCCCTCGAGGTCGGAGGGGTGCTGGAGGTCGACGTAGGCCTCCCGGCTGATCGTGACGTTCCGGGCGGGAATCGTTCCGCCCGGGCCGTGGAGGCTGGTCCGGAGCGCCACGCGGACGCCCGTCAACGGGTGCGCGCCCGCCTCGACCACGACCTGGAACGACTCGAACTCGTTCCGCGCCGCGGTGATGGTCGCCTGGGGCCGGCCGCCCGGGTGCTCGGTCGGTCGCACGGTGACGATGGAGCCGACCACGAAAACCGATGGGCCCGCTCCGGCGGACGTCCCGCCCCGGAGTCCGAGCGCGGAGGCGGGGGCGCAGGCGGCGGCCAGGAGCGCCAATGCGGCGATCATCCGGCGCATCGCGACGAACCCTATCCCGTCCGGCCGTGGTCGTCGGTGAAGAGGCCGTCGTCGCCCGAAGCGGCCGGCCGGGCGACCTCGAGGCCGCGTTCGCCCATGAGCTCCATGAACGTCGCCGCGTCCCGGACCGCCGCTCCGCCCTGGTCGTTGTTGAAGTAGACGAAGACGTGCTCCGCTGGCAGGTCGGCGACGCGGTCGGCCCACCGCCGGAGCTTCTCCCGCGTGTAGTCCGACCCCCGCGGACCGTGCCCGCCCTGGTGGAACCGCACGTAGCTCCACCCCCCGGTGACCGGCGTCGGCACGCGCCACCCGGGCCGGTCGGGGATCACCCACGCGGCGGCGGCCGCATCGAGGGCGTCGTACACCTCCGGCGACTCCCACGAGGCGTCGCGGAACTCGAACGCCGCCCGCATCCCCCTCGGCAGCAGGCCCAGGAAGGCCCGCAGCAGATCGACGTCGTCGCCGAACCGCGGCGGCAGCTGGACCAGCACGGGCCCGAGCCGGTCGCCGAGCAGCCTGGCTCGCGACCAGAACAGCTCCACTGAGTCGGCCGCGTCCCGGAGCCGCCGGATGTGCGTGATGTACCGGCTGGCCTTCACGGTGACGACGAACCCGTCCGGCGTCTCGTCGCGCCACCTCTCGAACGTCGATTCCTTGGGCAGCGCGTAGAACGTGTTGTTGACCTCGACCGTCGGGAAGCGCGTCACGTAGAACTCCAACCACCGCCGCTGGGGGAGGCGTTCCGGATAGAACGACCCCCGCCAGTCGCGGTACTGCCAGCCGCTGGTCCCGACGAAGATCACCTGCGCGAAACCTTCTCCGGATGTCGCCCTACGAAGACAGCATGGAGCGGCCGACGAACTCGCCGATCAGCTTCGCGGCCTCGCGCTCGCGCTTCCAGAAGAAGTGGTCGGTGTCGGCGATCACCTCGACCTCGCCGCGGGGAAGACGCCGGGCCAGCCGTCGGAGGTCGGGCACCGGCGAGAACTGGTCGGCCTCGCCCGACACGAACAGCACCGGCCGGTCGAAGGCCGCCATCGTCTCGCGGTCGGGCGGCGGCGGGAGCCCGAGCGGGTCGTTCACGGGGAACCCCACCAGCGCGAGCGCCCCGACGCGGTCGTCGTCCATCGCCTCGCGAAGGGCGACGCTCCCGCCGAACGACCACCCGGCCACCGCGGTCGGGTCACCCGCCTCCTCGCGGACACGCCCGATCGCGGCGCGGAGGTCGTGGACCTCGTCGACGCCGCCGCCGTGCCGGCCGGACGACCCCATGACGCCCCGGAAGTTGAACGCCAGCACGGCCAGCCCCCGCGAAGCCAGGTCGTTGCGGATGTTCCACAGCAGCGGGTGGTCCTTGCTCCCGCCGTGCAGCGGGTGGGGGTGCGCGATCACCGCCGTTCCGCGGGGCTCGCCGTCCGGCGCCCGGAGCTCCCCCTCGAGCGAGCAGCCGTCGGCCGTCTCGAACCGGATCGCCATCGCCTGGGACCATGGCAGACGCGATGACGGAACGGCAACGCCTCGGGGTGGCCCTGCGCGACCCGCTGCCCTGGCGGGAGCTCGCCATGCTGGCCGAGACCGCGGAGGAGACCGGGTTCGAGGCGGCGTTCTTCCCCGAGATTCCCGGCTTCCGCGACTCGCTCGCCTCCATCACCGGACTGGGCGCGCACACGTCCCGGATCCGGCTGGCCGCCGGCGTGGTCCCGCTCACGTCCCGCCGGCTGCCGCTGCTGGCCATGGCGGCGGCCACCGCGCACGAACGAACCGCCGGCCGGCTGGTGCTCGGGCTCGGCAGCGGGAAGCCCGGCCCGGGGTCGCTGGAACGCGTGCGAGGGGCGGTCGCGTTCCTCCGCGACGCGTTCGCTGGCCGGGAGGCGAAGGACCCCGAGGCCGGGGAACCGTTCTCACTGTCGGTGCATCCGCCGTCGCCGCCGGAGGTGTGGCTGGCTGCGCTGGGGGACCGGATGGTCGCGCTGGCAGGCGAGGTCGCCGACGGCGTGCTCCTCAACTGGTGTCCGCCCGAGCGGGTCCGCCGGGCGTCGGCCATCGTCGCCGAGGCCGCGTCGCTGGCAGGCCGCGAGCCGCCCACGATCGCCGTGTACGTCCGGGGCTGCCTGGGCGCGGAGAAACCCCTGGCCGTCCGGGCGCTCCGGTCGATGGTCGGGCAGTACGCCTCGGCGCCACACTACCGCAGGCAGATGGAGGCGTCGGGCCTCGGCGACGCCGCCCGCGCCGCCGCGGCCGCGATGGAACAGGGCCACCCGGAGCGGGTTCCCGAGGAGCTCGTCCGGGCGTTGTGCCTGCTGGGGGACGCCGGCGCGGCGAAGCGCCGGCTGGAGGAGTTCCGCGAGGCCGGCGCCGCCCTGCCGGTCGCCTACCCCGTGCCCGTGCTCGACACGCCGTCCTCGATCATGGCGACGATGCTGGCCGTCGCGCCCTCCCCGGCCCTCCAGCCATAGCCGGCGCGGACACTTGCGCGCGCGGGCTCGAAGGGTAGACTGGATTTCCACGGCCGACACGGTGGAAAAGGGGAGAATCCGATGACGTACACGATCACCGAGCCCTGTATCGACGTGAAGGACCGGGCGTGCGTGGACGAGTGCCCGGTCGACTGCATCTACGAGGGCGGCCGGATGCTCTACATCCAGCCCGACGAGTGCGTGGACTGCGGCGCCTGCGAGCCTGTCTGCCCGGTCACGGCGATCTTCTACGAGGACGACGTGCCCGCCGAGTGGAAGCAGTTCACGCCGATCAACGCGGAGTTCTTCTCGGACAACGTGAGCGGCATCGGCTCGCCCGGCGGCGCGGCCCAGGTCGGCCCCACCGAGAAGGACCACCCGGTGGTCGCGGCCTGGGGTGCGACCGGCTAGACCCTCGCGGGGACCCGTTCCTCTTCGGGTTCGCCCGAGCCCTCGATCGAGACGTTCGGCAGGACCCGGTCCAGCCAGCGCGGGATCCACCAGTTCCAGTTGCCGAGCAGCCGCATGGTCGCCGGCACGAGGACCAGGCGGACCAGGGTCGCGTCGATCAGCACCGCGATCGCCAGGCCGAACCCCATGGCCTTGATCGGCACCAGCGAGGCCAGCGCGAACGCCCCGAAGACGGTGATCATGATCGCGGCGGCACTGGTGATGATGGACGCCGTGTGCTCCAGTCCCCACCCGACCGCCTCGGTGTTGTCGCCGGTCTTGCGGTACTCCTCCCGGATCCGCGCCAGCAGGAACACCTCGTAGTCCATGGACAGCCCGAACAGGATGCAGAACAGGAACAGGGGCAGGAACGACTCGAGATGCCCCGCCGTGTCGAACCCCAGCAGTCCCTGGAGATGGCCGTCCTGGAACACGAACACCAGCACCCCGTAGACGGCGAGCACCGACGCGGTCGTCATCAGCACCGCCTTCAGCGGCAGCAGGAGCGATCGGAAGAAGACCATCAGCACGAGGAACGACAGCAGCATCACCAGCGCGACGACCGGAACGAGCGCGCTGCCGACCGCGTGGTTGATGTCGACGTTCAGCCCGGGGTCGCCGCCGACCATCGCCGTCACGCCCGGCGGCGCCGTCCGCGCGATCAGCGACCGGATCTGCTCGACCAGGGCGTTCGACTGGGCGGACTGCGCGCCGTGGCGCGTCACGACGAGCAGCAGCGTCTCCCTGCCGCCGTCCGCCACGAACGACTTCACGGCGCTCGCCGCGAGCGGCGCGTTGACGAACCCCTTCGCCTCGGCCTCGGTGTTGCCGGCCAGGTTCGCGATCGAGTGGACGCCGCCTCGCACCACCTCGCCGAACCGCTGCAGCTGCCCGGTCAGCGCGTACACGACGTGGAACCCGTGCTTCGTCACGCCCTGCGGGTCCACGACCAGGATCTGGACTGGCGCGATCTGGCCCTCGCCGAATCCCCGCGGCGGCGGCTCGGCGACCAGCTCGGCGGCCCGGCGTGGGATGGAGTCGGCCGGCAGGATGGACGGCCCGGAGGACCCCAGCGTCATCCGCAGCGCCGGGATGGCCAGGATCAGCAGCAGCACGGTCGACGCGACCAGGAACGGCCACGGCCGTCGCATCACCGTCATCGCCCATCGGTGCCACAGGCGGTGCTCGCCGGACGGCCGGCGCCGGATGCGGAGGCGTTCGACGTTCCTGCCGAACAGCCCGATCAGAGCCGGCAGCAGCGTCAGCGCGGCGGCGCAGGCGAATGCGACCGCGATCATCGCCCCCCACCCCATGGACTTGAACGCCTGGATGCGCACCAGCTGGGTGCCCGCGAGCGCCACGACCACCGTCAGGGCCGACACGAACACCGCCTGGCCGCTCGACCCGATCGCCAGCGCGACGGCCTCGTCGCGTCGACGGCCGCGGCGGGTCTCCTCCCGGTACCGCGTGAGGATGAACAGCGAGTAGTCGATCCCCACCCCGATGCCGATCATGGAGGCGATGTTCTCGGTGAAGATCGACACGGTGGTGGTGGCCGCGATGATCGACACCACGCCGAACGTGATCAGCAGCGAGAACAGCGCCATCAGCAGCGGCATCCCGGCGGCGACCAGCCCGCCGAACGCCAGCAGCAGGATCACCAGCGTGATCGGGAACGCCACCTCCTCGGCCCGGCTGAGGTCCTCGGTCGTCGTGTCAGAGAACTCCCGGTAGAACGGCCCGGCGCCGGTGAGGAGGGCCTCGCCGTTCGACCCGGAGAAGTTCGGGTCCTTCGCGACGATCGCGTCGACCCGGGCCTGCATCTCCTTGGCGTACTTGAGGGCGTCGTTCTGCGTCCCGGCCAGGCTGACCCGCGCCGTGAGCAGGTGGCCGTCGGCCGAGATCGCCGTGGTGCCGGGCGTGGCCGGCCGCGCCGCGAACGGGTCGGCCACCGCGATGACCTCGTGGAATCCGTCGGAGGTGGGCTCGGCGAGCGCCGACGCGATGCGGTGGAACGCGTCGGCGAACGGGCACGGGGCGACGGCGGGCGACGTTCCATTCGTGGCCGGGCACGCGGCGGCGGAGGTCGAGGTCGACCGCAGGACCAGCGAGTCCGTCAGCTCGGACTGGTGGAAGTCGGCCTCGACCGCCTTCTTGACCTGGTCCGACTGCGATCCGGGGACCTCGAACCCGCCCTGGGACAGCCGCCCGGAGAGCTGCTTGAGGAACGGCATCGCCAGGACCAGCACCACCAACCACACGACCAGGACCGGCCACCGTCGCCGGAACGCGAACGCGCCCAGCCGGTAGAAGCGGTTCCCGACCACGCCGGTGCGTCCGTTCGGCTCGCTCATCGACACCTCCCGCGGTGCATACGCAGCCCGCGGCCGCCCGGACGCGGTGATCCGGGTTCCCTCGCGCTCCGAAGCTCCAGAGGGAGATAATCCGCCCGACAGGGTGGGGAGGTCCAACGATGGACGAATTCGATCTGGACAGATACCTCCGCGCGTCGAAGAAGGTCGACCTGACCGGCGTGGAGTGGGACCGGGTGCGCGACTACCCGCTGGCGCCGGCGGAGGCCCGCTGTCTCGCCTACATGATGGACATCGAGACGCACACGGTCATCTTCCTGCGCGACCTGCTCGCGACGCGCGCTGCGAACGAGCCCGACGTCACGGCGTTCCTGGCCTGCTGGGTGTACGAGGAGCTGTGGCACGGCGAGGCGTTCAGCCGGTTCCTCGGCCAGGCCGGCTACGACCTCGGGCCGGACGGCGAGCGGGTGTTCGGCGACTCGCCGTTCCCCACGCGCTACGCGCGGAACACCCGCATCCGCGAGCTCCTGGGGAGCAAGGGGTACTGGTCGCACATCGGGAGCATGGTGGGCTCGAAGCTGGTGAAGGACTTCGTGGCCGTGCACATGACGTGGGGGGCCGCCAACGAGCTCTCGACCCTGAACTCCTACCACCGGCTGATCGCGACGACCGAGCACCCCATCCTGGTGCAGCTCCTCCAGGCGATCATCAAGGACGAACGCCGCCACTTCGCGTTCTATCGTTCGCAGGCCCGGATGCGGCTGGCGCGGTCGCAGCAGGCCCGGACCGTGGTCCGGTGGGCGCTGCAGCACGTGTGGGCGACCGTCGGAACCGGCGTCCGGCCCCAGGCGGAGACCGACCATGTCGTGATCGCGCTGTTCGGCGATGCGGACGGCCTGGCGGTGGCCCGGGAGATGGACGCGACGATCCAGGAGCTGCCGGGGCTCGCCGGCCTCACGATCTTTCAGGACGAACGCCGCGAGGTGTTCCGCCGGTACCGCGAGTCGCTGGCCGCCGCGCAGGTCCGCCCGGAGAACGTGTCGGCGATCCCGGCCCGCCGCCGCGATCGCCCGAGCGCAATGCCCTTCGCGGCCTACCGCGGGTAACGCGGGCGGAACGGCCGCCGCCGTGCCACGATCGGCGATCGTGGACGGGAGACGCCTGATCGCATTCGCGATGGCTCTCCTCGCGGCTGCCTGCACGTCCCGGACGGTCGTGATCCGGGCCGCGTCACCTCACGTGAGGACGCCGGCCGAGCAGACCAGCTCGCCCTCCGCCACGAGCTCGCCCTCCGCCACGCCGAGCCAATCGCCCAGCCCGTCGCCGAGCGGCTCCCCGCAGGGTCACCACCGGCGGCGTCGCAGGCGCCCGCCGATCGTGGGTGTTCGTCCCCCCGGCCTGCGGCTCGCGGTGTCGACGCCGGGCACGATCGGGCCGATCGTGGTCTCCGGCGGGGTGCTGTTCGCCACGGAGGCCGTCGGGCGGAACCGTGGTCGCGTGATCCGGTGGGACCCGTCAACTGGCGACCTCACGCGAGGGCCGATCTTCCGGGGCGGCTACCAGCTGGCGATCGCCGGGGGGTCGGTGTGGGCCACGCCGAACACCGACCCGGGCTTCGTCGTCCCTCGCGCGTCGCTGTCGTTCCTGTGGCGGTTCGACGCCGAGACGCTCCGGCGAGAACGAGCGGTCCACCTGCCGGGCCCTCCGGTATCGGTGGCCGTGTCGGCGGCCGGCGTGTGGGCGGTCGCCGGATCGCGCCTCTACCTGATCGATCCGGTGGCCGGGCGCGTGAGGTCTGAATTCCGGATCGTCGGGCTTGGCGCCAGGTCGCGGTCGATCCGACAGGCACCAGGCTGTACGTGGCCGCGACCCCCACGGACCAGGCGGACGAGGAGCCCCTCCAGGAACGCGACGCCCGAACCGGACGGCTCCTCCTCGTGGCCCCGCAGGCGCTGTTCGGCTTCCCCGCCAACCTCCTCGCTCCCACCCGAGGCGGCGTGTGGATCTCCGCAGCGACCGGGAACTTCGGGGCGGTCCAGTTCGATCGGCGGAGCGACCTCCGAGCGGTCGGAACCGGGTTCGAGGGCTACCAGAACGTGGCCGCGAGCTACGCGAGTCATCATTTGTGGCTGTTGAACGGGCCGCCCGAGGAACCGCAGCTCGCCTGCGCCATGCCGCGCACGGAGCGACGAACGGCGCTCGCCATCCCGCGGAGCATGACGGGCGGCAGGGGCGAGTTCGGCAACGTGGTCGCGCTCGGGGATTCCCTGTACGTGGGGACCGGAGCCGGGATCCTCCGCATGGGCATCGCAACGTGTCACCGGCCAGCCGCCGGATGACGGCTCGCATCACTCCTCGTCGTACGAGGTCCAGACACCGCCGCCAGCGCTCGAATCGCGGGGGTCGAACGTGGCGAGCCACTCGGTTCCGGGGCGCGGCGAGGCGTTGGCCGGCGCGCCGCCCAGGAGGCGGCGGGTGAGCGAGGTCTCCTCGGACATCAGCTCGTCGAGGGCGGCGTTCACCTCGGCGTCGGTCACCACGATCGTCCCGGCGGCCTCGTCGCCCGCGGTCAGCGCGGCCAGCAGCGACGCCTTCCGCATGAGCTCCTTGACGAACGAGGCCGTGACGCCGGCCGTTCGCTCGACCGCGCGGTCGGAGTCGGCGAGCCGAAGGTCCACGCCGCGCCCGTAGAGCTCCACCAGCCGGCGCCGCGCGTCGGCGTCGGGGAGTGGGATCTCGATCGCCAGGTCGACGCGGCCCGGCCGCGCGGCGAGGGCCGGCTCGAGCAGGTCGGCGCGGTTCGTGGTGAGCAGGAACACGACGTTCGCGTCCTCCTCGAGGCCGTCCATCTGGTTCAGG
Organism: uncultured Actinomycetes bacterium; assembly: GCA_963772375.1. GTDB lineage: Bacteria > Actinomycetota > UBA4738 > UBA4738 > JACQTL01 > DATBHM01. The sequence continues at coordinate 1,592,194 of CAVYXG010000001.1, read as the reverse complement.
ACCTCGAACAGGATCGGACCGCCGCTGTAGGTGCGTTCCATGGCGACGAGGTCGACGTCCTCGAGCACCACGACCGAGGGCTGCAGCAGCCGCGCCAGGCCGCACGCGGCGCCGATCCGGCCGAGGCTCCCCCCGGCCAGGAGCACGACCGTGTGCCCGGTCAGCCGGCCGGTGAGGTAGCGGACGGTGAGCGTCTTGCCGGTCCCCGGCGGCCCGTGGAGCAGCAGCCCGCGCTTGAGGTGCTGGCCGCTCGCGAGGAGACGTACCTTGTGGCGTTCGATGCCGAACACCTGCGCCTCGATCGCGGAGCTCGCGGTCGCGGGGAGGATCACCTCGTCGCTCCGCACGTCCGGCCGTTCGAAGAAGACGATCGGGCCGGCCGACCGGTGGTCGTACTCGTCGCCCCGGCCGAACGTGATGACCTGGCCGCGAAAGACGTTGAGCTCGACGGTGAGCGCGCGGAGCTCCGCGAGGAACGCCCGCGACCACGCCTCGTCGGTCGACGTCGCCTCCACCTCGATCCCCGAGCGCATCCCGTGGTTCGGGTTCGGGGCGCGGAGGAGGACGGCGACGCGGCGCTCGGCGTCGGTGATCAGCAGCAGCGCGAACATGATGCACGGGATCGAGTCGTGCGGGCCTGTCGGCAGGGTGCGGTACTCCACAGACGCCGAGCGCCCGGAGCGCTGGATGGGAACCTCCAGCAGGTCGGAGAACGTGCCGTCGTGGCGATAGCCGCCAGCGATCCCGATGAGCTCGTGGGATCGACCCTCGCCCTCCAGGTACGCGTTGAGGGCGACCTGGACGTTCACGTGCTCGAACGTGTCGTAGGCGTCGGATACGACGGGCAGGTCCGAGCTGTCGACGCCGAGGAAGTCGTCGAGCGCCAATCGCAGCGACGACCTCCGCGCCTCACCGCTCTGCGCCATCTCGTGCACGTCCCGCATGAACTGCATGTACTCGTTCGTGAACCGCTGAACGTCTTCGTGATCCATGGGCCGCGCCTCCTCCGTCATGTCGATTCCTATCGGCGATTTGGGGGACAGACCTTAGGGGGACACGGAGGGAAAGGCCCGGTCCTGTGCGAGACTCGCGGCGTGCCGAAGGGGATCGACGTCGAAGCCGTGATCGACCGGCTGTACTCGCTCGATCCCGACGAGTTCACGTCCGAGCGGAACGCCGCCGCGAAGGAGCTTCGGGCGGGCGGGGACCGGGCGGCGTCGGACCAGGTCAAGGCGCTCAAGAGGCCCACCGCGGTGGCATGGGCCGTGAACCAGCTGTCCCGGCGCCAGCCCAAGCTCGTCGAGCAGCTCCTCGACGCGGGGGCGTCGCTCCGGAACGCTCAGCGGGCGGCGCTCTCGGGGTCCGGGAAGGCCCTGCGCGAGGCGACGCAGCGGCGGCGCGCGGTCGTGGCCGAGCTGGTGGACGAGGCGTCGAAGGTGTTCCGCGATGCCGGGCGGAGCCCGGCGTCGCACATCGATTCCATCCGGTCGACGCTGGAAGCGGCGTCGACCGACGAGGCCACCGGCGAGCTGGTTCGCTCGGGCCGGTTGGCCAGGGAGGCGGATGCCCCGGCCGGGTTCGGCGACGTGTCGGGGTTCGAGGTGCTGCTCGGCGGCCGCGCGGCGCCGTCGAGAGGGGCCGGAACCGACGATGCCACGGACGAGGGTGAGATCGACTCGGAGGCTGAAGCCGCCGAGACTCCTGCCGCACGGCGGGTTCGCGAGCGCGCCAAGGCCAAGGTGTCGAGGGCCGAGGACGCCGTCATGGCCGCCCGGAAGCGGGGCGCCGAGACTCGCGACCACGCGAAGTCGCTGGCCGCGGACGTGGACCGGGTCGAACGCGAGCTCGCGACCCTCCGGAAGCGATCCGAACGAGCGACGAAGGACGCCGAGAACGCCGCCGCGAAGCTCGAGGACGCGGGGCGGGCCCTCGAGCAGGCGCAGTCGGACCTGACCGCCGGCTCCTGACGCGTGGCTCAGCGGCCAAGCTCGAGGGCGTCGGCTGCCCGTTCCAGGACGGCGAGGTGGCCGTCGGCGCCCTCGAGGCCGACGCGCATCGTGTTGATCGAGACGTGGGTCGCCCCGGCCTCGCGCCAGGACTCCACGTACCGGAGGAACGTGTCGAGGTCGCCCGGTCGCCACGTCACGCGCCCCTCCATACCCAGCGAGGCCGGGTCGCGACCGGCTCCGGCCGCCGCCCGGTCGACGACCCCCCTCGCCTCGTCCAACTCGGGGCCGGGCCGGACCTGCGGGAACCATCCGTCGGCGAGCCGGCCGGCGCGCTCGTAGGCCCGCGGCGACTGCGCCCCGATCCATACGGGGATCGGCCGCTGGACCGGCAGCGGTGCGAGGCCCGCACCGGTCACGCGTTCGAACTCACCGCCGAACGTGAGCGACGGCTCGGTCCACAGCCGGCGGAGCAGCGCGATCTGCTCCTCCATCCGCCGGCCCCGGTTCGAGAAGTCCTTCCCCAGCGCCTCGTACTCGACCGCGTTCCACCCCAGCCCGACGCCGAGCCGGAACCGCCCCTCGGTGAGCAGGTCGACCTCCGCCGACTGCTTCGCCACCAGGGCCGTCTGGCGCTGCGGCAGGATGATGATCCCGGTCACGAGCTCGAGCGTCGTGATCCCGGCCAGGAACCCGAACATGACGAACGGCTCGTGGAACGTCGTGTGGACGTCGTACGGCCCGTTCCACGGCGAGTGCACGCCCGGGTCCGCCCCCAGCACGTGGTCGTAGGCGAGCAGGTGCGCGTACCCGAGCTCCTCCACCCGCTGCGCGTAGGCCCGAACCGCGCCGGCGTCGCCGCCCAGTTCGGTCTGCGGGAACACCACGCCGACGTTCATCGCGACCAAACTAGCGCGGGATGGTCGCCCCGTCGTCGATGCCGTGTACCGGGTGATCTTGCCGTTCGTGCCGACCGCCCAGGCGTGCGTCGCGTCGACCGATGTCGACGTCGAACGCGCAGCGGTAGTTGAACCGACACGGCCCCATGCGTCGCGGTACGGCCACGTCCCCGGGTTGAACTCGTACCTCGTCGTCCCTGGGCACGCGACCAGAGGCCCGGGTCGCCGGTTGGGCGAGCTACTCGGACGCGGCCGGTGCCGGCGCGGCGGCCTGACCGTTCGCCGACGGGAGGGCCCCGGGCAGCGTCCAGGCCTCCTGCAGCGAGTCGACCGGCCACCGTTCGCGCTGCTTGGCGGCGAGCTTCTCCATCAGCGCGATCGCGGCTGGGTCCTCCTCCGACGGCCGCCACTCGACCACGCCCGCCTCGACCGCGCGGCGCCAGATGTCCAGCCCGCGGTCGGTGCGGATGATCGTCAGCGTCCACCCCTCGCTCTGGCCGAGCCCCCCGAACGAGATGTCCGAATGCTCGGCGGAGAAGTCCGGGCACATCGTGCACCCCGGCCGGGTCCACTGGCGGGCCTCCTTCAGCGACACGTCGTGCACGTCGCCGGAGGTCGTGTACACGATGACCTTGCCCTTCACGTTGATCCGGGCGATGTCCTCGTACTTCACGCCGAGCTCGCCGTGGATCTTGTTGTCCATCAGCCCCTCGTACATGAACGACTTCGAACAGAGCAGCCCGAACGTCCACGCGATCTTCTTGCGCCACTTGGCGACGCGGCGGGCCTCCATGGCGCCGGTAACGGAAGCCATGCACGACATCCCGACGAGCGCCATGCTCGACAGCCCGCGCTTGGCGCCCTCGATCAGCGCCAGCGGGTTGGCCGAGTACGTGTAGCGGGAACCCGCGGTCGCCAGCACGCCGGGCACGTCGGTGACGATCGCGGGCTCGGCGTCCCACGGCCGCGAGTCCGAGAGCTTGGACGTGGCCACGCCGTCGATCTCGCCGTGCTCGAGGCCCCAGATCAGCAGGGCGCTCACGACCCCGCCGTCCTGGCCCACCGCCAGCACCCGGGGGTCGGCCGCGCGGGCCAGCACGATCGACTGGTGGACGCCGATGACCTCCTCGATCGACCGGGTCCTCCCGAACAGCATCCGGTCGATCTCCGGTTCCCATTCCCGGAACCGCGGACATGCCCGCGTGCAGATGTCGCAGCCGCGGTCGCCGTGGGTGCAGTGGTCCTCGGCGCCCTCCTCCAGGTGGAACGGCCGGTACGGCCCGTTGTGGCCCGTGCCGTCGTCGTGGTCGTAGCCGAGCACGTGGAACGGACAGACCACCACGCAGGCCGAACACCCGGTGCACAGGCCGGAGGTCACCACCTCGTGGTGGAGGTCGCGCCACTGGGTCTTGTCGGCGGAGGACGGCATGCCCGCGGAAGTATAGGGAGGGCGTCCCCGGTCCGGGGGGAGCACCCGGCCCCCCGCCGTTGGCCCTTTCGGCGATGACGCAACCCGCCCGGCCGGCAAGCCGATCCGCGGCGCCGGCCGTAGTACCCCCGTCCGAGAGCGAGCGAGGAGGTGCAGATGCGACGGTTGCCGATGTTCCTGCTGGTGGCGGTGATGCTGGTCGGTGCCGCCTGTTCCAAGTCCTCGTCGCCGTCGGGCACGACGACCGGGGCCGCCACCGGAGCGACCACCGGAGCGACGAGCGCGGCCACAACTGGTGCCACCAGCGGCGAGTCCGGCGAGTCCGGCGGCGGGACGACCACGATCGACGGGGAGAAGGCGAACGACCACGGATCGGCCGACCTGGCGGGGCGCTCGGTGTTCTCGATCGAGACCGACGACTACTACTTCGACCCCACGACCATGAAGGGCACCGCGGGCGAGAAGGTCACGCTCACGCTCAAGAACGAGAGCAGCACCGAGCACAACTTCACGATCGATGCCCAGAAGGTCGACGTGGACATCGACGGCGGGGAGACCAAGACGGTCACGATCACATTCCCGAAGTCGGGGTCCGTCGAATTCCACTGCGAGTACCACCACAGCCTGGGCATGGTGGGACAGCTCCTGGTCTCCTAGCCCACGAACCGGCACGGGAGCCGGCCTCGGCGGCGGGTCCGGCTCCCGTGCTCCCGTTTCCCCGTCCGCGTCGTTTCGCCCGTATAGGAACCGCAGGGGCGCCCCATGTCGTACAAATGGGATATGGGACCCTCGTTCGAGCGGCTTCGCCGGCGCGCCCTCGTGTCGTCGGCCGGAATGGCGGCGCTGCTCGCCGCATCCTGCACCGGTGGTGGCGGGGTCGGGCCCCGGGCGACCACCGGCCCGACGTATCACCCGGCCGGGCAGATCGTCGTCCTGTCGGGGCGGTTCCAGGTCAACGTGACCTCGCTCGACCCGAGGACCGACCGGGAACGCCAGATTCAGCTGCCGCTCGTGCGGGGCAGCTGGGTCGACGGCTGGCCGGGCCCGGATGGGCGGTTCTACGGCATGCCGTTGTCGTTCGGCCAGCGGTCGCAGAACCAGCTGTACCTGCTCGGTCCCGGTGTTCGGCCCCAGCGCATCGGGCCGCCGGCGGCCGGCGTCACCGGGTTCCAGGTGACGGCCGGCACGGCGCTCACCTGGGGCTGCCCGGGGGACATGCGGGTCCTCGACCTGGCGGCGCCCACCGCGTGGCGGACGATCGGGCAGGCGTGTGCGGCCGCGATCTCGCCCGACGGCGACCGTGTCGCGTTCGTCTCGCACGGCGGGCTGTCCGTCATGGACCTGCCGGACGGCACGCCGCGGGAGGTGCTGCGGTTCCGCGACGTCCCCGAGCTGAAGCGGTCGAACGTGGCGCCGCAGTCGCTGGACGCCGTGGCGTGGGGCGAACCCGGGATCGCCGTGGCGGTGGGGGACGCGTCGCGAAGCGCCATCGTCGTGTGGCGCGAGCACGGCGCGCCCCTGGTGGATCCCCTCGGCACGGCGCAGTTCGGCAAGATGCAGTGGCAGCCCGGCGGGCGGCTGCTGGCGTTCCTCGAGTTCCTGCCGGCCGGCGAGGTGTTCACATTCGATCCGGACACCGGGGCCGAACAGCAGGTCGGGATTTCGCGCGACAGCGACCAGGTGAGCTGGGCTCCCGACGGAAAGGTGCTCGCGATGGCGAGGAGCCTGAACGTCGTGGCGCTGATCGACACGAATGGGCGGCAGGTCGGGACCCTCACGTCGTCCGGCGTCCCGCTGCTGTGGATGCGGTCGTGACGGGCAGAGGCCCCCACCGATGAAGCCGGCATCCGTCCGGGCCCTGCCGGGTTCGTTCGCCCGGTCGCTGGTGCGCCTCCGGCGGTTCCCGCCGGTGCTGGTCGCGGTGATCGGCGCCGGCGCCGTGGTCGGCATCGCGGCCGCGACCGGTCCCCTGGTGGTGTCCTCGGCGGGGAACGCCGCCGTGGCCCAGCGCACGAACGAGGCGACCGGTGCGCCGTCGGGCGTCCGGGCGACCGTGGACATCCCGCTCACCTGGGACCGGACGGCGTTCCGGATCTCGCTGCTCGACGACGGCCTCCGCGAGCTGCCGCTGGCGCCGCCGGTCGTCACCGTCCTCGGCGCCCCGAACGCCACGCTCCAGGTCGGGAAGCGGCAGGTGAACGTGCAGATGCTCACCCGGACGGGGTTCCTGGACCACGTGAAGGTCGTCGCCGGGAAGGGCTCGAACGGCCTGTGGGTGGGCGAGTCCGCGGCCAAGCCGCTCGGCCTGCACCCGGGTTCGACGGCGACGGTGTCGGTCGAGGGCATCAGCACGCCCGTCCGGGTGGCCGGGATCTACCGCGACATCGATCCGTACAACGTGCCGGCGTTCTGGTCGCCCGTGCTGTCCCGGGTCGCGCCGCCCCTGGGGGACCCCGACGAGCTCCCGCCGCCACCGCTGCTCGGCGACCTCCGGCCGTTTCTCGACACCGAGCGGCAGCTGACCGACCGGGGAACGCTCGAGGTGGAGGCGCCGGTCCCGGCCGGCCTGAGCCTGCGCGAGGCCCGCCGTGTGGCGACGGCGATCACGTCGATCAAGGACGGCGTGGCCGAGCCGGAGTCGCCCCTGTACGCGGCGTTCGACGACGTGGAATCGGCGCTGCCCACCCTGGTCGAACAGGCCGACCAGACGGTGGCCACGACGACCCAGCCCGTGCAGGCCATCTCGCTGGCCGGTGAGCTGGCGGCGCTGATCCTGGCCGGCGCGGCGGGGATGTTCCTGGCCCGGCGCCGAAGCGTGGAGTTCGGCCTGCTGACCGCCCGGGGGACGAGCCCCGTCGCCCTGGGCCTGCGCACGGCCGCCGAGGCCCTGCTCCCGGCCGCACTCGGCGCCGCGATCGGCCTGGCCCTGGCGGGGGCGCTGACCGCGGCGACCGGACCTGGCGGGCCGGTCGACCGGGCGGCGGTCTCGGGGGCGGGCGTCCGGGTGGGCGTCGCGGCGGCCGTCGCGGCACTCGTGGTGGGGGCGTTCACCGCGGTGGCCGTTCGGCTCGACTCGCCCGATCGCCGCGTCCGGGGCCGCACCGGCTCCCGCCCGCCGTGGGAGCTCGCGCTCCTGGCCCTCGCGGCGGCCTCGGGCTACGAGATCCTGACGCGCGGCACCGGGACCGTCGGACCCACGGAGGTGACGACCCCGCCCCACCTGGACCTGCTGGTCCTGGCGTTCCCGTTCTTGTTCGTGGCGGCGACCGCGGGGATCGCCGTCCGGGTCCTCCGGCGGCTGCTCCCGAAGGTACGGGCGGTGGCGGCGCGGCGGCGGCCGTGGGTGTTCCTGACGGCCGCTCGCGCGGCGGGGTCGCCGCGGCTGGTCTCCGTCCTCGTGCTGGTGGGGGCGATCGCGGTGGGGATCCTGACGTACTCGAACGTGTTGGCGGCCTCGGTCCAGCGAACGGCCGCCGCCAAGGCCGTGTTGTCGGTGGGCACGGACGTCACGGCAATCACCGGGTCCCTGCCGAGCGTGCGCGGACATCCTCCGTTCGCCTGGACGCCCGTCGAGATCCTGTCGGCGACCACGCTCGACCCGGGCGGCACGCAGGTGGACCTGATCGCGGTCGACCCGGCCTCGTTCTCCCGGGCGGCCGCCTGGATCGCGCCGTTCTCGGGCCCTCCGCCGGCGCTGCGCGCGCTCGACGCCGGTGGCACCCTGCCCGCCATCGCCGTCGGAACCCGCCTGCCCCGGGGCGCGTCGCTGTCCATCGCCGGGACCGAGGTCCCGGTGCGGGCCATCTCGTCGATGCAGGTGTTCCCGGGCGTGGTCCGGGGGGAGCCGACGCTGGTGGTCGATCGGAGGCGGCTGGAGGACGTGGCCCCCGACCCGAGCTCGTCCGGCCTGGGGCCGACGTTCCAGCTGTGGGCGCGGGGCGATCCGGCCGACATCGTCCCGGCCCTGCAGCGGGAGGGGTTCGACCCGGGGTTCTTCGTGACCGCGAACGCCCAGCGCACGTCGCCCGGGTTCCTGGCACTGACGTGGACGTTCGGGCTGCTTCAGACGTTCGGAGCGCTGGCCGGGGTCCTGTCGGTGCTGGGCGCGGTGCTGTACCTCCAGGCCCGGCAGCAGCAGCGCGAGGTCACCTACGCGCTGGCCCGGCGGATGGGGCTGGGGCGGCGGGAGCACCGCCGGTCGATCGCCCTCGAGCTGGGGGGGATGCTGGCGGCGGCCTACGTGATCGGGGCGGTGTTCGCCACGACCGCGGCGTTCATCGTGCACGGGAAGGTCGACCCGTTGCCGGCGCTGCCGCCGGGGCCGCTGTTCGACGTCCCGGCTCCGACGCTTGCGGTGGTTGCCGTCGTCGTGATCGCCCTGGCGTGGCTGGGAGCGATGCGGGTGCAGCGCCGCGCCGACCACGCGAACGTGGGGGAGCTCCTCCGCCGGGCCGGCTGAGCGCCGGCCCCCGAGCCGCTACGAGCGTTCGAACGCGCCGATGTCGCAGCGCGGGCCCTGGGGCCGGTGCACGCCCCGCTGGTCCGTTGCCGCCGGGCAGGGGGGCGCGAAGGCGTTCCGCGCCGGGCTCGCGTTGGTGAAGGCGATCGTCTCCGTGGGCCCGCCGTTGTGCGCGAGCGGGCCGAGCCCCGGGTTCGCCACGTTCACCTTGTCGCTCGACAGCTTGGCGAACATGCACCCTGAGGTGGTCCCGAGCAGGTTGTGCCCGCCCGACTGGAACGTGACGGATTTTGCGCAGTTCGGGCCGTCCGCTTTGGTCGGAGCGATGTTGAGCTCGAGGATCGAGGCGTGGAACGTGGTCGTGCCGACACTCGCATAGATCCATCCGCCCGCGGCCGACACCGTCCCGCCCGACCCTTCGATCACGTTGCGGGCGAGCGTGGTGGCCAGCAGCGTGAGACTCGAGCTCGCCTGGAACAGGATGCCGCCGCCGACCGACACCGAGGTCCCCGCCGCTGGCGCGGTCGACCTCGCGAGGTTCCCGGCGATGGTCGAGTCGGTCACCGTGCTCGGGCCCGCTGACATGAACAGCCCCCCACCCTCCGAGGCGGCGGCCGGCGTGACGGCGGAGGTGGCGACCGCTCTGGACGTGTTGCCGCTGACGGTCGTCCGCTGGACGACCGTCGGATCCTCGGACGCAATCCCGGCGCCGATTGCCAACGCCTGGGGCGATGGGGACCGGCCGAGCAGGTCGTTGTCCGCCACGGTGGTGCGGGTCACGGTGAGTTTGGCTCCGACCGAAGCATGGATGCCGCCCCCGACGGCCTCCGTCAGGGTTGTGCCTCCTTCGGCATCCGCGGAGTTGCCGGCGATCGATGAGCTCGCGATGGACACGGTGCCCTGGAGTTCGAACGCGCCACCCACGGCCCGAACCGTGTCCGCGCCGTGCGCCCTCACCGTGGAATCCCGAACCGTGAGGCCGGTCAGCGTCACCTTCAACCCCATGATCGCGTCCAGGGCGCCCCCTTCGGACTCCGCGTCGTCGTTGTCCGACGCCGAGGCGGCGGAGTTCCCCGTGAACGTGGACGTCTTCACCGTGGCGGTCTTCACCGCGAACAGGGCCGCGCGGCCGAAGCTGCTCACGGGGGCCGAATTGTGGCCCACCGACACGGCGGCGTTCTGGTCGAACGTCGATCCGGTGATCGTCACCGACGACCCGGCCGCCACGTCGGCGATGGCGCCGCCCCCCACCTGGATCATGTTCGTGTCGGACGTCCCCTCGACGTGGTTGCCGGTGAGGTGCGAGGAGGTCACCGTGAGGACGCCGCTCTGCACCAGGATGCCGCCCCCGAACGATCCGCCTCCGTTCCCCGTGGAGTTCGACGTCGCCCGGTTCGAGCTGATCGTCGACGCCGTGACCGTGAGGTGGCCCGTGGACTCGATGCCGCCGCCATCGCCGTTCGCGGCGCCGCCGCTCGCCGACGCGGCCGCCCGGTTGTGCGCGATCGTGGACTGCACGACCTTCACCGTGCCCGCGCTGTAGATGCCGCCGCCCTGCGCGGAGGACCCCTCGGCCAGGTTGTCCTGCACGGTGACGTGGAGCAGCGTGACCGTGCCGCCCGCGATGTCGATGCCCCCGCCCTGCGCCGACCGGCCGCCGGTGACCACGAGGTGGGTCAGGTGCACCGTCGGCGTCCCGGAGATCGTGATGGTCGATCCGAGGTCGTCGCCGTCGAGGGTGGCCGTCGGGTTGCCCTGCAGCGTCAGGTCCTTGTTGATCGTCGCGTTGACGTGGCAGGTCCCGGTGATCGAGAGCGTGGAGCCCGGCGCCGCGGCATTGACCTTGGCCTGGAGGCTCTGGCTGGGACAGTGGACCGCGATCGTGGCGGCCGACGCCGGCGTCACGACGAGGCCGAGCGCGACCACCGTGAGCGCCATCAGGGCAACGGTCATCCGCCCGCGCACGTGTCCTCCTTCGTTCGGAGCGGAGATCATGCGGCCGGGCGGTCCGTTTGGCAACGGTGCGAGGCACGCCGGGAACGGCGTCGTCGATCGATGGGAACGCTAGATCGCGAACGACTTGCCGCAGGTGCACTCGTGGGTGGCCTGCGGGTTCACGACCTTGAGGCCGCCGCCCAGCATGAGGTCGTGGAACTCGAGCGTGGAGCCCTGGAGGATCGGCGCGCTGCGCGGGTCGATCAGCACCCGCAGCCCGTGCTGGTCCAGCACCTGGTCGTGTTCGACGGGTCCGTCCTCGAGCCCCATCTCGTACTCGAAGCCGTCGCAGCCGCCGGCAACGATCCGGATCCGTAGGAACGCGTCCGGCCGGCCCTCGCGCTCGGCCACCGCGCGCACGCGCCGCGCGGCCGGCTCGGTGACGACGAGGACGGGCGTGGTCTCGGAGGTCGAGGTGCTCATCGCCTCCAATGATACGGGCGGCGCTCAGTCCGCGATGGACTCGACCCGGTGGTGTTCCTCCATGCCGGCCAGCTCGCGGAACACCCACCGCACCGCCTCCGACAGCGTCGGGTACGCGAACACGGCGTCCCCGATCGCGGATGCCGGCAGCCGCCCGGCCATCGCGGCCACCACCTGGTGGATGAGCTCGCCGGCGTGCTCGCCGACCACGTGCCCGCCCAGGATCTCGCCGGACGGCCCGTCCGCGACCACCTTGACCAGCCCGGTCGGGTGCCCCTCGATCACCGCGCGTTCGTTCTCGTGGAGCTCGGCCATCGCGCAGTGGACGTCGTGGCCGGCCTCTTGCGCGGCCGGCTCGGTGAGGCCGACGCTCGCCACCTCCGGCTCGCAGAACGTCACCCGGGGGATCACGCGATAGTCGCGCTTCCAGGGTTCGCCCACGATGTCGGCCACCACCAGCCGAGCCTCGTAGTCGCCGACGTGGGTGAACAGTAGGTCGCCGGTGGCGTCCCCGCACGCCCAGATCCCCTCGGCGGTCGTCCGAAGCGTGTCGCCCAGCACGGGCCGGCCCCGGTCGTCGAGCGACACCCCGGCCGCATCGAGGTCGTGCCCGTCGAGGCAGGGGCGGCGCCCGGTCGCCACGAGGACCTCGTCGGCCGTCACGTCGTCGTGGCCGTCGACCCGCAGCCGCCAGCCGTCCGGCCCGTGCGACCCCGAGGTGATCTCCACCCCGGTGAGGAACCGGATCCCCTCGGCCTCCAGCGACGGGCGCAGCGCGGATGCGACCTCCGGGTCCTCGTTCGGCACGATCTGCGGGGCCGACTCCAGGACGGTCACGCGCGAGCCGAACCGTGCGTAGATCGTGGCGAACTCGATGCCGATCGCCCCCGACCCGATCACGGCGAGCGACGCCGGCGGCTCCGACGGCGACCAGATGGCCTCCTTGTTCGTCCAGTACGGCCCGTCGGCCAGCCCGTCGATCGGGGGGACGACGGCCTCGCTCCCGGTGGCGAGGACGATCCGGTCCGCTTCGAACACGGTCCCGTCGGCGGCCTCGAGCTCGTGGGGACCGGCCAGCCGGACCTCGTCCATGACCGCCTTGATGCCGAGGTCCTCAAACGGTTTCGGCCCCTCGCCGGACTGCGCGGCGATGATCCGCCGGACGCGGTCCATCACCGCCCCGAAGTCGACCTCCACCGAGGGAACCCGGACGCCGAACCGTCCGGCATCCCGCGCGTTCGCCGCCACACGCGCGCTCGCCAGCATGGCCTTCGTCGGCACGCACCCGTAGTGGTTGCACTCGCCGCCGAGCTTGTCGCGTTCGGCGATCGCCACCCTCCTGCGGCCGCGCGATCCTAGCGAGAAGGCGACCTCCGAGCCGGCCCCGCCGCCGCCCACGACGAACACGTCGAACCGCTCCCGCGCCATCGCGCTCAACCCTACCCAAGGGGGGCACTACCATTGCTCGGTGACCACGAACGACGTCGCCGCCTCGCTCCGGGCGATCCTGTCCGAACAGCCCGCCGTCCTGCCGCCGGAGCTCGGCCGTCCGGCCGGCGTGCTGGTCCCGCTGATCGCCGGGTCCGAGCCCCTGTCGCTCGTGTTCACCGAGCGACACGCCGACCTGTCGCGCCACGCCGGCGAGATCTCGTTCCCCGGCGGCATGCCGGAAGCGGGCGACGACGGCCTGGCCGCGACGGCGCTCCGGGAGGCGCAGGAGGAGATCGGCGTCGACCCCGCGAGCGTCGACCTGCTCGGTGTGCTGCCCCCGCTCCCGACGTTCGTCACGCAGATCGTGATCGTGCCGTTCGTGGGGCTGCTCCGGGAGCGTCCCGAGTACGTCCCGAGCCCCACGGAGATCGAGTCGATCATCGAGGCGCCCCTCGCCCGGCTCGCCGAGATCGAGCGCCAGGTCCAGCACGAGCACGACGGAAGGATCTGGACCGGGCACGCCTACGACGTGGACGGCAAGGTGATCTGGGGGGCGACGGGGCACATCCTCAAGGGGTTCCTCGACCTGATCCGGAAGGAGGCCCCGTGGATGCTCCACGCGCCGGCGGCGTGAACCAACCGACCGGCCCGAGCGAGTACACGGGCCGGGACTGGCCCGAGGGCGCGCCCGAGCACGTCGGCGTCCTCGACCCGCTCGACCCGAGCACGCGCGAGCTCCGGGCCATCCTCGGCGATGCCCGGACGATCGCGGTGGTCGGTCTGTCGAACGACCGCCTGCGCGACGCATACGACGTCGCCGAGTACCTCCAGTCCAAGGGGTACCGCATCATCCCGGTCAACCCCGACGAGGCCGAGGTCCTCGGCGAGCGCGCCTATCCGACGCTGCTCGACGTCCCGGAGAGGGTCGACGTGGTCGACGTGTTCCGGAGGCCGTCGGCCACGCCGGAGATCGCCCGGCAGGCGGTGCGGATCGGCGCGAAGGTGCTGTGGCTTCAGAGCGGGATCGTCAACGACGAGGCGGCGCGCATCGGGATCGAGGGCGGCCTCGACGTCATCATGGGCGTGTGCATCCGCACGGCCCGCAAACGCGTGGAACGGGAGGGCTGAGGAACGATGCAGCGCTGGGAGTACTTCGTCGCGCCCCTGTTCGAACACAACCCGGGGGAGATCCTCAACACGTTCGGCCAGGACGGGTGGGAGCTCGTGAGCGTGCTCCAGATCGAGAACCCGCAGGGCGGGCGTTCCCTGGTCGCCTACCTCAAGCGCCCGGCGGCCTCCGGGTAGCCCCGAGGCGACGCCGCCGCCGCACCACCACCACGATCACGCCGTCCACCACCAGCACGATCGCGGCGACGATCAGCACGATCGTGCCCGCCCCGAGTCCGCCGCCCCCACCCGCACCCGACACGACCGGCGGCGGCGTCGTCGGCCCGGACGGCGTGAATGGGATGCCGTTCCCCGGCGCGAGTCGCACGATGGAGTTCTGCGTCGCGACGTACAGGTCGCCGTCCGGCCCGACCTCGGCGTCGATGATGCCCACCGGGAAGTGCGCCTCGACGGTCTGGCGCTCCACGGTGCGGTTCTCCGGCGCCCGCAGGAGCACCGAGTGCAGGTCGCCGTGGAAGTCGCCGAACACCAGCTGGCCACCGGGATGGGGCCGCACCGAGGACGCCGAGATCGGCCGGTCGAAGAACGCGCACCCGGTCGGGACGATCACGGTGTGGAAGGTCAGGACCGGATCGACGAACCGCGGCGCGCCGCCGGGCCCCAGATGGTCCGGCCAGCCGTAGTTCTTCCCGGCCTGGATTCGGTTGATCTCGTCGTCGCTCGATGGGCCGTTCTCCGTCTCCCACAGGTCGCCGTCCTGCGGGTTCACGCACAGCCCGAACGAGTTCCGGTGGCCGGGCGAGTACACGTAGCTCTGCGGGCCGAACGGGTTGTCGGACGGGATCGAGCCGTCGGGGTTCAGCCGGAGCACCTTGCCGCCCAGGCTGTTCGGGTCCTGAGCGAGCGCCATGTCGCCGGTCTCGCCGGCCACCGCGTACAGCTTCCCGTCCTGGCCGAACAGGATGTCGCCGCCGTTGTGGATGCCGGTCGCCGCAAGGAGCGTCAGGAGGTTCTCCGGCGAGCCGCCGCGGTTCGGGGCGGATGAGGACGCCTCGAGCCGCGCGATGTGGTTCCGCCCGTCGGCCGAGGACGTGTAGTAGACGTACACGAACGGCGTCCGCGCGAAGTCCGGGTCGAGCGCCAGGCCGAGGAGCCCGCTCTCGCCGCCACCCTGGACGGGGAGCGTGGCGAAGGGCTGCGGCAGCAGGTTCCCGTCCTGCACGATGCGGATGTTCCCGGTCTCCTTCTCCGTGTAGAACAGCCGCCCGTCGGGGGCGAACGCCATGTTGGTGGGGAAGTCCGCGCCGGAGACCACGGTCGTGACGACCGGGTCGCCGCTGGGGGTCGCACCGGCACCGAACGCCGGCCGCGCGGGGAGCGCGACGGCCGCCGCCGCGGCTGCGGCCGCGAGCAGCCGGCGCGGCACGTCAGGTCCCGGGCCGCGCACCCAGCACGCGCCGGAGGAGGTCCCGCGCCCCCGCCACCAGGTAGTCGCGGTCGATCCCACCCTCGTACAGCACGGCGTGCTCGACCGTCCCGTGGATCGCGTGGTCGAGGAACGTGGCGGTCAGCAGGGGGTCGGTGACCTCGAACGCCCCAGCCTCCATGCCGGCCTTGATCCCGGCCGCGAACATGTTCCGGAGCTTGCCGGAGGCCTCGCCGAACAGCGAAGCCGACTCGGGCTGGAACCCGTCCCGCGCGAACACCTGGATGAGGTCCCGGTGCTCGAGCAGGAAGTCGATCATGCTCTCCACGGTCACGTCCGCGAGCGACCACCAGTCGTCGTGCCCGACCCTCGTGTACAGGCGCAGGGCCTGGGCCACCAGGTCGTCGACGAACCGCTGCTTCAGCGCGCCGAGCAGGGCCTC
The DNA here is from genome assembly GCA_963772375.1 of uncultured Actinomycetes bacterium. Classification (GTDB taxonomy): domain Bacteria; phylum Actinomycetota; class UBA4738; order UBA4738; family JACQTL01; genus DATBHM01. The sequence continues at coordinate 1,576,616 of CAVYXG010000001.1, read as the reverse complement.
CTTGGAGTCGAAGTACAGGTAGAACGTCCCCTTGGCCACCCCGGCCGCCTCGGTGACGTCCGAGATCGTGGCGTTCGGGAGGCCCTTCGAGGCGAACACCCGTCGCGCGGCCTCGAGCAGGTCCTCGCGGCGCTCGTCGGGCGGCTTGGACACCCGCCGGCGTGCGGCGTCGTTCGGTTCGATCGCTGCCCGTGCCATGCCGAGCAGTCTACGGTTCGAACCAGGCCCGGGTTCCGTTGCTTCGACCGGTCTCCGCCCGGCTGGGTCGCCATCCGAACCGCCGTCCGGGACGTATGCCAGGAAGCGGCCGTCGGCTCCGGCGGTGACATATGCTTCACGCCGCGGCGTCCGAGGACGAGGATCGGGAGGGAATCTGCATGCGCAAGACGATGGCGATGCTGTTCGTGGCGGGGCTGGTGCTGGCCGGGTGCAGCAGCGGCGGCGGCGGCGGGAACGACAACACGACCGGCGCCACGAGCGCCTCGAACTGCTCCGACGTGTCCGCCGACCCGGACTTCCAGGTCACGCAGAAGGAATTCTCCTTCACGCCTAGCTGCATCATCGCGAAGAACACCCAGAAGCTCGACCTCGAGAACGACGGCAACGTCGCGCACACGTTCACGATCGACGGGACGCCGGTCGACGTGACCCTCGACCCGGGCAAGACGATGGAGCTCGACGCGCCAGGGGCCGCGCTGAAGCCGGGCACGTACGTCTTCTACTGCAAGTTCCACGGGCATCCGGACGGAACTGGCATGGCGGGCCACATCACGATCAAGTAGTTCATCTGATCCGCTGCAACGGCGCCTCGAGGCCCACCCGAACGATGCGGGTGGGCCTCGGTCAGGAGAGGGCGCGGTCGACGACCACCGCCGCGAACAGAACGGCCAGATAGACCAGCGAGTAGTGAAACAGACGCGCGGCCGTCGCGCGTGCCGGATCCCGGCGGAATGCCCCGGCGCGCCGGAGCAGCTCGGCCCCCGCGAGCACGGCCACGACGGCGTACACGGGGCCCGCCCCGCCCCACGCGACCGGGAGGAGGCTGGCGGCGAGGGTGGCGGCGGCGTACCGGAGAATTCGCCTCGCGGTCTCGGCCGGCGGAGCCACCGCGGGCAGCATCGGAACGCCCGCGCTGCGGTAGTCGTCCCGGAGCAGGGTCGCGAGAGCCCAGAAGTGTGGCGGCGTCCACAGGAAGATCACGGCCGCCAGGGCGAGCGCGGTGCCGTCGAGTCCGCCCGTCGCCGCCGCCCACCCCACCAATGGCGGGAAGCAGCCCGCGGCTCCGCCGATGACGATGTTCTGGGGCGACCGCCGCTTGAGCCACATCGTGTAGACGAGCACGTACCAGGCCGATCCCGCGAGGGCGAGGCCGGCCGCAAGCGGGTTCGCGGCCGCAACCAGCCACACGGCCGCGGCGCAGTTCAGGAGGAGCCCGAACCGAACCGCCTGGGAGGGTGCCAGGCGCCCGGAGGCGACGGGACGTTCGCGCGTCCGTCGCATCCGGCCGTCCAAGTCGCGATCGATGGCGCAGTTCATCGCGTTGGCTCCCCCGGCGGCGAGCGCCCCCCCGCCGATCACCGCGATCAGGGCCCCCGGGGAGACCAGGCCGCGGGACCCCGCCAGGTACCCGCACCCCGCGGTGAGCAGCAACAGGGAGAGGATCCGCGGCTTCGTCAGTGCCACGTAGTCGGCGACGGCGGCGCTCCACCGTCCCCGGGCACGCTCCTGGGTCGCCTCGACGCTCACGATCCCGGGCCCCCCGGACCGAGCTGTTCGGACGGCGTCGGGAGGAGTAGAGTCCGGCCCGAGATGCGATCTATGTACGATCGATGCGTTCGGTGCGGGATCACGGTCCCGGCGGGGCGCTCCGTTTGCCGTCGGTGCAATCCGGCCGACCTCCCGAGCCCCAGCCCCTCCCAGTACCACGCCATCGTCTACCTGACGGTCCTGGCGACCATGGTCCTGGGCGCCGTGATCCTGCTGCTGCGGAGCTGACGCGGCTCCCGGCCGCCCGCGGCGCCAGGGCGCTCAGCGGTGCCGGTCATGACTCCACTGGCGGCCCACGTCCAGGAACCAGCCGATGCCGGCGACGACGAACAGCGCCGCTCCCACAACCGCAACCCATGGGCTCACCGCGGCCCCCAGCACCAAGCCGAAGGCCCCGACGGCCAGCACGAAAGGCCAGATCGTCGGCCCGACGTGTGGCTCCTCGTGGCTCGCATCGGTCTCGGCGGCCGCGGCTTCCCGGACCGAATGGCGGACGAACACGCCGATGAACGCGAATCCGGCGGCGGCAAGGACGAACAGCATGGCGCCCATCCACTCGTGGCTGGTGATGCCGTACACCAATCCGGCGACGATCAGGAAGGCGGCCAGTCCCAACGCGATCCGACCGAACACGCTCACCAACCCATCCCCCCGGCCGCGTCCATCACGGGCCCTTCGTGTGCAGAGTGACCAGCAGGTAGAAGGCCACGTAGATCGCGACCGAGACGACCACGACGAAGTGCCAGTAGACGGCGGCCGCCTCCGCGGATTCCTCCCGGACCATCGACAAGCGGCCGGTCACCGTCCGCACCACCACCATCACCAGGAAGACGACGCCCCCCACGACGTGGGCGAGCGCGATGCCGGTCATCATGTAGAACAGCGAGGCGTAGATGCCCGACCGGATGCCGAAATCGACGTCCTGGTACGTCAGGAGCTGCAGCACGACGAAGGCCAGGCCGAGGGCGGCCGTCGCCCCCAACCACGATGTGAGGCCGCGATCCTGACCCTGCCGGATGGCCCGGACCCCGAGGTGGATGGTCAGGCTGCTCACCACCATCAGCGCGGTCATCGCGGTCGGGATCCCGATCGACGGCACCGTGACGTTCTTCGGCGGCCACGAGGACTGCGTCGAGTAGCTGATCGCGTAGATCGCGAAGAAGGCGGCGAAGAACATGGCCTCGGACGCGACGAACAGCACCATCGCCAACACGGGGCTGCTCGTCCTCCGGGAGGCGCGGGCGTCGGCGGCCAGCTCGGCGGCGCTCACGACTCCGCTCCCTTGTCGGCGGCCGCCGCGGCCAGCCGGGCCTCGCGGACCGGGCGGACGGACGTGATCGGCGGGAGCCGGTCGAAGTTGTGCGCGGGCGGGGGCGAGGTGGTGGCCCACTCCAGCGTATTCCCGCCCCATGGATCGTCGGGGGCCGTCCTCGGCTTTCGGAGCGTGGTGAGCACGTTGACGAAGAAGATCACCATCGAGATCGCGATCACGAACGCCCCGATGGTGGCGAGCATGTTGTAGAAGCCCCATCCCCGGTTGGGCGCGTAGTCCGCGATCCGCCGCGGCATCCCTTTCAGTCCGAGGACGTGCATGGGGAAGAACGTCAGGTTGAACCCGATCAGCTGGAGCCAGAAGTGCCACTGCCCGAGCCGCTTCGACAGCATCCGGCCGGTCATCTTGGGGAACCAGTAGTAGATCCCCGCCATGATCCCGAAGACCGTGCCGCCGAACAGCACGTAGTGGAAGTGCGCCACCACCCAGTACGTGTCGTGGATGGCGAAGTCCATCGCGGGCGACGCCATCCACACGCCGTCGATGCCCCCGATGAGGAACATCGCTACGAAGCCCAGGGCGAACAGCATGGGCGGCTCGAATCGCAGCTGTCCCCGGTACAGCGTGCCCAGCCAGTTGAAGAACAGCACGCCCGTCGGGATCGAGATCAGCTCCGTGGTGATGCTGAAGAACGAGAGTTCCACCGCGCCCGTGACGAACATGTGGTGGGCCCACACGCTGAAGGACAGCGCCGTGATGAGGAGGAAGGCCAGGACGACGCCCTTGTAGCCGAACAGCGGCTTGCCCGAGAACACTGGCAGGATCTCGCTCACGATCCCCCAGGCCGCGAGGACCAGCATGTACACCTCGGGATGCCCGAAGAACCAGAAGACGTGCTGCCAGTTCAGCGCGCTCCCGCCCCTGGCCGCGTCGAAGAACGACGTGCCGAGGTGGCGGTCGGCGAACAGCATGACCAGGCCGGCGGTCACGACCGGAGTGGCGAGCACGACCAGCAGGGATGTGGCGAGCGTCGCCCAGCAGAAGATCGGCATCCGCATCATGCTCATGCCCGGTGCACGCATCCGCAGGATCGTCACGATGAAGTTGATCGCGCCGAGGATCGAGGCCGTTCCGACCAGCAGGAGGCCGGCGATCCACAGATCCTCGCCGGTTCCGAGCTGCTTCGACAACGGCGCATAGCTCGTCCATCCGCCGGCCGCCGCCCCGCCCTTGGCCACGAATCCCGAGAGGATCGTCAGCCCACCGACCGGGAGCAGCCAGAACGACAGCGCGTTGACCCGGGGGAACGCCATGTCGAGCGCCCCGATCTGCAGCGGGACGAAGTAGTTGCCGAACCCTGCCAGCGTCGGGAACACGAACAGGAAGATCATCAGCGTCCCGTGCTCGGTGAACACCTGGTTGTAGGCGTGGGCCGAGAGGATCTGCGACCCGGGCTGGGCGAGCTCGGTCCGCATCAGCAGCGCGAGGATCCCGGCGATCACGAAGAACGCGAAGGAATTGAACAGATAGAGGATCCCGATCTTCTTGTGATCGGTGGTGGACAGCCACTCGAGCACCCAGCGGCGATGGGGCTCGGGGGCGACGGGCTTCGGCTTCGCCTCAGTGACGGCCATCGGGTTCCCTCTCGTCGTCTCCGGAACGAACCGGGCGCGTCATCAGGGTCACGGGCTCCCCCCGAATCCCCCGGTCCCCCTGAATCTCCCGGTCCGGCCACGATGAAGGCGCCGGCCATCGCCACGCCATGGACGTCGCACTGGAAGTAGTAGCGGCCGGGCTTCAGCGTCCCCGTGACCGGGACCTGGAAGCTCTTGGTCGCCACGCCGGGGAACTTGCCGGTCTGGAACAGCTGGCCCTTCTTGGCGATGGCGTCCTGGATGCTCGGCCAGATCCCGAAGTTGTGCTCGACGCCCGCGTCCTCGTTCGTCATGGTCAGCGACAGGGTGGAGCCGGCGGTGATCGCGATGCAGTTCGTGTTCCACGTCGTGTTCTTCGCCGTGATGTGGACGCTGGTGCCCTTGGGCGTGCAGTTGCCCCCGATCCCCTTGAGCGTCTTGTCCTTGACCCAGGCTGCGTAGTCGGCGGGCGCGACCACCTTGACGATGAACGTCATCCGCGAGTGCCACAGACCACAGTACTCCGCGCATTGGGCCTGGAACGTCCCGATCTTGTTTGGCGTGAACGTGAACGTGTTGGGATGCCCGGGGATGGCGTTGCGCATGAACAGGAAGTCCGGGATGAAGAACTCGTGCATCACGTCCCTCGAGATGAGGGTGATGTGGGCCGGTTCGTCGACCGGCAATTCCATGACCATGGGCTCTTTGAGGGTGTGCCCGGTGGTGAAGATGCCTTCGTTCAGGTAGAAGGCCGTCCACTCCCACTGGAAGGCCTCGATCCGAAGGTTGACGAGCGGCGGCTCCTGTTGCAGGACGGCATTCAGCGTCTGCTCCCCGAACGGGAACAGGACGGCCACGATGACCGCTCCGAAGGCGAAGAAACCGACCAGGGCCCGGTTCGAACCGAGCGTCTGGGGAGGTGGCGGCGAGTCGTCGCGCTTGCGGTACCGCACGATGGACCACAGGAGCAGGCCCTCGACGAGGACGAACACGAACCCGCCCAGGGCGAGGATGATCAGGTACAGGCGATGCACCTTCTGCGCCTGCTCCGTCGCCCCCGACGCCGCGCACGACGTGAGCAGGAGCAGGACCCCGGCCGCGCCGAACGCGGCGAACCGCCGCCACCCTCGAGCCTTCACCTACGTCACGGTGAACGTGAAGACCATTCCCCGGGCCGCATGGACCTTGTCCTTGGCCCCGGGGTCGCCGAGGTTGCCCTGTTCGAAGCAGGCGAACATGTAGCTCCCCGGCGGAAGGTCGAACGTCTGCGCCTTCGTGCTCCCGGTGCTCACCTCGCCGATCTCGCCGAACGACAGGTAGTCGCCCTCGGAGTCGGGACCCTTCTGCTTCGCATCCGCGATGACGTCGTCCTTGCTCTGCCCCGAGGGCAGGGCCAGCAGGATCATCTCGTGCGTGATCGGGAGGTTCTCGCGATTCGAGAAGTTGATCGTCATGTTCCCGCTGGGGATCGATGTCGGGAACCCGTTGAACCGGAACTTCTGGGCCGACGCCGAATAGACGGGGGCGGTGTTGTCACCGCCGCTGCTGCACGCGGGGGCCAGCACGACCAGCATCGATGCGAGGGCCAGTGCCGCGCCGCCCCCTCGTACGAGCCTGCTCCCTGACCAGACCCTTCGTCGCATGGGCCCCTCCCCGCCACGGCGCTCGATGTGGGGCGGAACCGGCCCCGTCCGCGTGGCGGGTCCTCAAATACCACAGTCGATGCGGGCGCCTCGACGCTTGGGAGGCACATGAACGAACTGTCACGAATGGGCCCCGAGAACCCGCAGCGGCTCGATCGTTGATGAACGGATTGTCATCAACCGGGGCGCCGGCTTGACGGCGTGCGAACCGGGTGCGATACCTACTCCCGTCATCTCCGGGGGGCGAGTCATGCAGGTGTCGCGAACAGCTGGTCTCCACGCCGATCCACCGGCCACGACGGCTCCGCGCATCCTCCTGATCGACGACGAGCCGCTCATCCTCACCTTCGTGGCTCGGGGGTTTCGGGCCGAGGGCTTCGACGTCGACACGGCCGAGCGGGCGATCGAGGGCCTCAGTCTCGCGACCCGGTTCCGCTACGACGTGATCGTCCTCGACCTGCTGATGCCGGAGCTCGACGGTGTGTCGCTCCTGCGGCTCCTGCTGGACCAGCGCCCGGAGCAGGCGATCATCGTGCTCTCGGCCGTCGGCGAGACGCGGTCGAAGGTGCGGTGCCTGGAGCTCGGGGCGGAGGACTACCTCGTGAAGCCGTTCGTCCTCGACGAGCTCCTGGCCCGGGTTCGGGCGCGGCTCCGCCACATCGTGGAACCGAGCGCCACCACCATCTCGGCGAACGGCGTGCGGCTCGACCTCATCCGCCGTCAGGCCGATTCGGGCTCGGGCGCCGTCTCGCTCGCGACACGCGAGTTCCTCCTCCTCCGGGAGTTGATCACGAACGCGGGCTCCACGGTCTCCAAGGAGCGTCTGCTGTCGGCTGTGTGGGGCTACTACTTCGACGGCGCGTCGAACGTGGTGGACGTCTACGTGGCCCGGCTGCGGCGCAAGCTCGGGGCGGACGTCATCGTCACCGTGCGCGGCGAGGGCTACCGGATCGATGGCGACTGAGCGATCCTGGCCGCTGCGGGACGCCAGATGGATCGACGTCGCCTGGGTCCTGTTCGCGATCGCGAACCTCGTCACGATGCTCCTGTTCGAGTCGTGGGAGACCGTCCCGTTCCACTTCATCTGGGTCAGCCTCACGTTCCTGTACGGGTTCCGTGTGTGGCCGGTCGGGACGACACTGCTGGTGCTGGCGGGCGTCTGCGTGCTCACCGGAAGTCTGATTCTCGTCGACGTCGCGCACGGGACGCAGTCCATCTACGAGTTCACCGAGGTCCCGCTGATGTCCGCGATGTTCCTGGCGATGGTGTGGCACGCGCGGCGGCGCGTCATCGCGATCTCACAGCTCGAGCGGATGAACGAGGAGAACCGGCGCATCCTCGATCGCGAACGGCGGTTCATCCAGGACGCGTCGCACGAGCTCCGAACCCCCATCACCGTGGCGCTGGGCCACGCCGAGCTCATCCAGAAGAGCACCACCGATCCGATCGCGTCGCAGGACGTCGGGGTGATCGTCGGTGAGCTCATGCGCCTCCGCCGGCTATCCGATCGCCTGCTGATCCTGGCGGCCTCGGAGCACACGGACTTCCTCCGCAGGGTGCCGGTCGACGCGGATTCCATCGTCCTCGACGCGCTCAACCGGTGGACGCCCGTGCAGCGCCGATGGGCCCTCGGGGACCTCGAGGACGTCACCGTCGACGCCGATCCCGACCGGCTCGCGCTGGCCCTCGATGCCCTGATCGAGAACGCCGTGAAGCACACCCGCCCGGAGGACGCCATCTCGATCTCGGTCCGGCGACGAAACGGGAGCGCGATCATCGGCGTCGCGGACTCGGGGGCCGGCATCGCGCCCGAGGATCTCGGCCTGATCTTCGACCGGTTCGCTCGCTCCGATCCCGGCCGGACCCGCAACGGAGGCGGCGTCGGCCTCGGGCTCGCGATCGTGAAAGCGGTCGCGGAGGCCCATGGGGGCTCGGTCGCCGTCCGCAGCGAGCCCGGGAATGGGAGCGAATTCGAACTCATCGTCCCATCCGCCGGCGTTCACGGCGGCGCCCCCGTGCACGCCGGTGCCACCGCTAGCGGCGCATCACCCGCCGGATGAGAAGGCCGGCGAGGGGCGCCTGATGCCGGTTCCTTCGCTCCTTGCTCACGTGGCGACGAAGGCGGGGGGGCCACCGGGGATCTGGTCATGGCAGTTCGATCCGATCGTCATCGCGGGCCTCGTGTGGGTGGCCGCCGTCTACGTCGGCGCGACCAGCCGCGTCCGGCGGACCAGGAGCGCCACGTTGTTCCCGGCCCGGAGGGTCGCCTGCTTCCTCGGCGGGCTGGCGGCCATCGCGGTGGCACTCCTCTCACCCGTCGACGCCTACGCCGGTTCGCTGCTCTCGGTCCACATGGTCCAGCACGTGCTGCTGACGATGGTCGCGGCACCGCTCCTCGTGCTGGGGGCTCCGGTCACGCTGGCGCTCGCGGCATCGCCCACCGGAGGACGCCGTCTGCTCCGGCGTTTCCTGCACGGCCGGATCATGCGGGTGGTGGGCGCTCCGATGCTCGGATGGGTCGCATTCGTCGGCGCCATGTGGATCTGGCATCTGCCCCCCCTGTACGACGCCGCGCTCCAACACGAGGGCATCCACGTACTGGAGCACCTGATCTTCCTGGCGACCGCCTTGCTGTTCTGGTGGCCACTGGTCGGCCTCGACCCGAACCCCGCGCGGCTCTCGCATCCCAGCCGGCTGCTCCTGATGTTTCTGTCGATGCCGGCCATGGCCATCCTCGGTCTCTCCATCTCGGTCGCGAACCACGTCCTGTACGCGCCCTACGCCACGACCGGCGCGGCGGTCGGGGTCTCGCCGATCGCGGACCAGCACCTCGGCGGGGCCATCATGTGGGAGGGCTCCCTCCTGCTGATGATGCCCGCGATGGCCCTCGTGCTGCTGGACTGGATGCGGCGGGACGAGCGCGCGGCGGAGCGGGCCGATGCTCGACTCGCGCGATCCCTGTCCACCCCGTCGGTTCGTGAACCGCTTCGGGATCAGGCCCCGTCGTGAGAGAAGGCGCCGCGCCGCGGTCGTCCCTTCGGGGCGCGCCGATGCACGCCTCGCGCCCGTGGCTTCGGGTGGCGGCGGCCTTCGCACTGCCGGTGGCGTTCCTCGTGGTCGCTGTCTCGGTGCTCGGCACGGGAGGCAGGGCGCAGGAGATCGACGTCGCCGACTATGCCGCGCGACCGGTCCCGGTCGATCGTTCGGCACCCGGGTTCACCCTGCCGAGCCTCGCCGGGACCGGGGCCATCTCCCTCGGCGACCTGTCGGGGCACCCCCTCGTGCTGACCTTCTGGGCCTCCTGGTGCCCCCCGTGCCGCGAGGAGGCTCCATTTCTGAGGAGGACCTGGATCGCATTTCGGTCGCAGGGGGTCCGGTTCCTCGGTGTGGATCATCGGGACGCTCTGCCGGCCGGCCGGTCCTTCGAGCGACGAGCGGCCATTCCGTATCCAAGTGTCTTCGACCGTGACGGCGAGCTCGCGGGCCGGTATGGGCTCTTCGGCATCCCCACGACGCTCGTCATCAGGACAGACGGACGGATCGCCTACCAGATCACCGGCCGGGTCGACGAAACGAACCTGCGTTCCGCGCTCGACCGACTCATCGACTCCGGCTGATCGAATCCGTTTGCGACGCGTCCGGGTCCTTGAGCTCGTCGCCGACGAACGCTGATCCACCTCCCCGGAAGCTCCCACGGGATTCCCATCCTCGGCGGTTTCCATTGCTCGTGTCCACGATCAGGAAGGGGCGCGAGATGATCGATCCGTCTTCAACTGGCGACTGGATCCAGGCCGGGCTCATGGCGGCGGGCCTCGGGGTCCTCGGGGCACGATTCGCGTCGGCGCTCCGCGAAGGAGCCGCGCCGTCAGCGTGGCGGGCAGCGCAACCCGACATCCATGAGATCTCCCTGGCCCAAGCGCGTCACGAAGGGTACCCGTCGGGGGACGAGCCGACGATTCCCAGCCTCGTGCGGGGTCAGGACGACAACGACCATCTCGCCTCAGCCGTCGGATCCGAGCGGCGCGAGATCGGTCGCCTCCGGGCCTGACCCGCCTTCATCGGCACACGGCAGCACGCCCGTCCGCGATTCACCGACCGGTCGCGCCGGTGCCATCATTGGCCGGATACTCGGGGGTGGAATGGCGCTGGGTTCCGGTTCGGCCATGGTGGCGCACGCGGGGATCCCCGGTCCTGCCGCATTCATCGCGGTGGCTCTGTTCTTCGCGGGATTCGGCGCCGCCTACGGCGCCTACTGGTTCTTCAGCCGTCCGTCTCCCCGTCGGCACCGAGCTCCTGCGATTGGCCTCGGTGTGATCGCGCTCGGCTGCTTCGCCGTGGCCACGATGTTTCCGCTCCTCCTCGGCGCGCGTCCGTCCCTTGGTCGACCGTCGACGGCGGCCCGGCTCGAGATCGTGTCGCCGCATGATGACGAGGTGTTTCGGGGCGATCCCGCGCGGATCCCGGTGGAACTCCACCTCGACGGTGGCAAGGTCGTCCCGTTCACCTCCCTCCGGCTGGTGCCGAACGAGGGACACATCCATCTGTATCTCGACGGCTCCCTCCACTCGATGACGACCGCTCTCGAGGTCTCGATCGCAGCTTCACCGGGGCAACACCAGCTGCGGGCCGAGTTCGTCGCCGTGGACCATGGGCCGTTCCAGCCCCGGGTGCTGGCCACGGTGACGTTCCGGGTCCGCGGATGAGCATGCGTTGGGACCCGGGCGACCGCAATCTGTCGCGCTGAGCCCTCGGCATCACGTCCGGCGGGCAGAACCGGGCGGCCTTACGCCAGGGCCCGGCGGAGGTCGGCCACCAGGTCGTCGGGGTGTTCGATGCCGACGGAGAGCCGGACGAGGTCGGTGGGCACCTCCAGCGGCGAGCCCGCCACGCTGGCGTGCGTCATCGGCCCGGGGACCTCGATCAGCGACTCCACGCCGCCGAGGGACTCCGCGAGGAAGAACAGCTGCGTCCGCTCCGCGATCCGCCGGGCCCGTTCCTCCGAACCGGCCCGGAACGACACCATGCCGCCGGGCGCGCGCATCTGCTTCGCAGCGACGTCGTGGCCTGGATGCGATGCAAGGCCGGGATAGTAAACCTGGTTGACCATTCCGGACATGTGGAGGAACTCGGCCACGGCCTGTGCGCCTCGGCAGTGGGCCTCCATGCGCACGGCGAGCGTCTTCACCCCACGGAGGGCCAGGTAGCAGTCCATCGGCCCGGGGACGGCGCCCATGGCGTTCGACATGAACGCGATGCGCTCGGCCGCCTCGAGGTCGTTCAGCACCACCGCGCCCTGCACGAGGTCGGAGTGCCCGCCCAGGTACTTGGTGACGCTGTGCACGACGGCGTCCGCGCCGAGGTCGAGCGGGCGCTGCAGATAGGGCGTCGCGAACGTGTTGTCGACCACGCACCACGCGCCCGCCTCGTGGGCGATGGCCGAGGTGACCCCGATGTCGACGATCTTCAGCAGCGGGTTCGACGGCGTCTCGATCCACACCATGCGCGTCTCGTCCCGCATCCTGTCCCGCACCGCGGAGGGGTTCGTCATGTCGACCGTGTCGAACGCCAGCCCCCAGTCCCGCAGCACTTTCGACAGCAGCCGGTAGGTCCCGCCGTACACGTCGTCGGCCAGCAGCACGTGGTCGCCGGGCTTCAGCAGCATGAGCAGCGTCGTCTCCGCGGCCAGCCCCGAGGCGAACGAGAACCCCCTCGCCCCGCCCTCCAGCGAGGCCAGCGCGGACTGCAGGGCCTCCCGGGTGGGGTTTCCCCCGCGCGCGTAGTCGTACCGCTTCGGCTTGCCCACCGAATCCTGGGCGTACGTCGACGTCTGATAGATCGGGACGTTCACCGCGCCGAACGCCGGCTCGGGGTCCTGCCCCGCGTGGATGGCGCGGGTCTCGAACCGCCAGGCCTCGCCGGCCGCCTCGTCGTCGGGGTTCATCGCATCTCCGGGGGGAGCTCCCACTTCCGTCTCCTCAGCTCGTCGACCGCCTGCTGGCCCTCGCGGGCCGTCGCCCACAGCATGGACTTGCGGCGCGCGTCGTGCCCCGGCGCGAACTCCCGGCTGGTCATCTCCCGGCACGCCGGGTCGCCGCACCCGCACGGCGTCATGCCGGGGAACCTCGGCTGGTCGTCGGCGCGGCGCTGTTCCGCGCACCGCCGGAACGGCCGCGCCGGGAGCGAGCTCACCGGCAGCACGATCACGCCCTCCTTGGGGTCGCCCAGGGCGGAGTGCCGGCCCCGCAGCGCGAGCAGCCCGGTGAGGGCCGCCAGGCACGCGTCGACCTGGTCCATCGAGCGGAGGCCGTTCGTCTCGACGCGTTGGGACCGAAGCACCGCCTCCCGGAACTCGCGCTTGCGCACCGAGCGCGCGGGCACGCAGCCGGAGAGCGTGACCGCCGTGGCGTGCGGGAACACCTCGATGGCATGGCCCCGGACCGAGCCGCCGCCGTACCGGGGAAACCCCGCCTTCGCCGCCTCCTCGAACGCCCGGAACCCCACCTTCATCCACGCGTAGAACGGGTGGTCGTCGCGTTCGCCGGCCGCCGGCGTCCCGTAGGACTGGATACCGAACTCGCGGAGGGCCCGCTCCGTCCGGCGGGACCCCTTCCCCACGCCCCACGACGGGGGCGAGTCGATGGCGACGACGTCGGGCTCCATGTCGCCGATGAGGTCGGCGAGGTGCTGCGGCTCGACCCGGCGCGCGGTCTCGGCCGGCCGCAGCGAGTCGTCGAGCAGCACCAGGTCGAGGCCCTTGGTCACGCCGACGTCGATCCCGAGCGACCGCACCCCACCCCCTCTCTTCCCGGCTACCGCCGGTGCGCCAGGAACTCGAGCAGGTCCGTCCGGGTGAGCACCCCGAGCACCTGCTCGCGCTTGGTCACCAGCACGGCGGACGACGACTGCAGCGTGGAGAACGCCACGTCGACGGGATCGTCGAACTCCACCATCGGCAGCGGCGGCGCCATCACCTCGGCCACGTCCGCCTGCAGGGCGTCCGGGTCGCGGAACAGGCGTTCCAGCAGCCCGCGCTCCTGGACCGAGCCGACGAACGCCGACACCTCGGCCGTGTCCGGGTCCCGGACCACCGGCGCCTGCGAGATGCCGTGCGCCTGCAGCCGGTCGACGGCCTGGCGGACCTTTTCGTGCGCCCCGACGGTCACGAGCGCCGGCAGTCCGTCGGGCTTCGCCGAGAGGACCTCCTCGACGCGGGCCCGTTCGGGTCGCTCCACGAACCCGTACTGGAGCATCCATGTGTCGCTGTACAGCTTCGACAGGTAGTTCCTCCCGGTGTCGGGGAACAGCACCACCACCACGGCATCGTCGGGCAGGTCCAGCGCCACGGTGAGCGCAGCGACCATGGCCGTCCCCGTCGAACCGCCCACCAGGATCCCCTCCTGTCGGGTGATGGCCCTGGCGGTGAGGAGCGCGTCGCGGTCGGAGACCCTCACCCACCGGTCGACGACCTTCGGGTCGAACGTCTCCGGCCAGAAGTCCTCGCCGATGCCCTCGGTGAGGTACGGCCGGGCCTCCTCGCCGGGCTCCGCCGAGTACAGCGAGCCCTCGGGGTCGGCGCCCACGACGAGGAGCTCCGGATTGCGTTCCTTGAGGTACCGGGCCGTCCCGGTGATCGTGCCCCCGGTGCCGACGCCGGCGACGAACGCGTCGACGCGCCCCCCGGTCTGCTCCCAGATCTCCGGGCCGGTCGTGTCGTAGTGCGCCCGGGGGTTCTCCTGGTTGAAGTACTGGTTGGGCTGGAACGCGCCGGGGATCTCCTCGGTCAGCCGGTCGGCCACCCGGTAGTAGGACTCCGGCGACTCGGGCGCGACCGCCGTCGGGGTGATCACGACCTCCGCGCCGTACGCCCTCAGCAGCGAGACCTTCTCCTGGCTCATCTTGTCGGGCATCACGAAGATGCACCGGTAGCCGCGGATCGCCGCCGCGATGGCCAGGCCGTGCCCCGTGTTCCCCGACGTGGGCTCCACGATCGTGCCGCCCGGCTTCAGCGTCCCGGCCCGTTCGGCGGCCTCGATCATGCGGACGCCGATGCGGTCCTTGACGCTGCCGCCGGGGTTCAGCATCTCGAGCTTGGCGAGGATCGTGGGCTTCACGCCCTGGGCGACGCGCCGGATCCGCACGAGCGGGGTGTTCCCGACCGCGTCGAGGAACGAGTCCAGTACCTCCATGGCGGCGCGCCCTCCTTGTGGTTGCCCGGCCAGCCTATTGTCCACGACCGGCCGGGGGGTCGGCCAGGACCGCCGGACCTATCGGGGGACCAGCTTGGAGATGTCGCCGCCGGAGTCGCTGAAGTAGATGCTGCCGCCCGGGCCACGCTCCAACGAGTAGACGCAGCTGCCGTTCGCGAGCACGAGCGACTGCGACACGATGTTCTGGCGGTTGGCCGAGAGCGTGACGCGGTGGATGTGCCCCGTGTTGCAGTCGCCGAACAGGAACCGGCCGTTGGTCCCCGGGCCCAGTCCGCAGCCCTGGCAGAACACGATGCCGGTGGGTGCGATCGTCGACGGGTAGAACGTCCTGGGGAGGTGGCGGGGCTTGGGGCCGCTGTTGTTCGTGTCGTTGGGGGCGGTGCCGCCGCAGCTCTCGCGCGGGCCCCAGCCGAAGTTGCCGCCCTTGACGTCGAGGTTGATCTCGTCGTTGCACTCCGGGCCGTTCTCGGTCTCCCACAGGCGCTTGGTCTGCGGGTCGAATCCCATCCCGAACGAGTTCCGGTGGCCGTAGGACCAGATCAGCTTGTCGGCGAACCCGGGGTTGCCGGGGGCGGCCGCGCCGGTGGTCGTCATGCGCAGGATCTTGCCGGCCGACACCGAGAGGTCCTGCGCGTTCGAGGAGTCGTGCGCCTCGCCCTGGACGGCGTACAGGAACCCATCCGGCCCGAACAGGATGTGCCCGCCGTCGTGGTACTGCCCCGACACCGTCTGCGAGCTGAAGATCACGTGGAGGTCCCGGGCGTGGCCGTCGACGTTCTTCATGCGGAGGATCTGGTCCTTCTCGCCCCCGCTCACGTGCCGCGTCGCGTAGGCGAACACGAACGGCTGCTTCGGGTAGTGGGGGTCGAGGGCCAGCCCCAGCAGGCCCTGCTCGCCCTGGCTCACGACATGTGGGACCGTGGTGAACAGGTGGTCGGCGTGCGTGGACGGGTTGAGGATCCGGATCTGCCCGGTGGACTTCTCCCCGTAGAAGATGTTGCCGCCCGGCGTGAACGTGAACGTCACCGGCTGGTTCAGCCCGGTCACGACCGGGGCGGCCTTGAAGGGGTCGGTGCGGGCGTGCGCGGTGGCGTTCGTCCGGGCCGACGCGGGGGAGCACGCGGTCAGGCAGAGCAGGGCGGCTGCGGCGAGGGTTCGTCCGAAAATTCGCATCCAACAGTTGTACCCGACCCGGGACGGGAGGGGTGGGGGATTCCGTCGAATGGGTGGGCGAGGTCCGATGGGCGTGCCCTACCATGACCGGTGCCCGCATCAGTTCCGACGCCGGAGGAGGGAACCCCGTGGAACGAGGGGAGATCCGGGCCCCGCGGGGCACCGAGCGGTCGTGCCGGGGGTGGCCCCAGGAGGCCGCCCTGCGCATGCTGATGAACAACCTCGACCCGGACGTCGCCGAGCGGTGGCAGGACCTGGTCGTGTACGGCGGGACCGGCAAGGCCGCGCGGAACTGGGAGTCGTACGACGCCATCGTCCGGACGCTCCGCGAGTTGGGCGACGACGAGACGATGCTCGTGCAGTCCGGCAAGCCGGTGGCAGTGTTCCGGACACATCCCTCGGCGCCCCGGGTGCTGATCGCGAACTCCATGCTCGTGCCCAAGTGGGCCGACTGGGAGACGTTCTGGGAGCTCGAACGGGCCGGCCTGACCATGTACGGGCAGATGACGGCGGGCTCGTGGATCTACATCGGGACCCAGGGCATCCTCCAGGGGACGTACGAGACGCTCGCGGAGTGCGCGACGCAGCACTTCGGGGGGTCGCTTCGTGGTCGCGTCACCGTGACCGCCGGGCTGGGCGGCATGGGTGGCGCGCAGCCCCTCGCGGTGACGATGAACGGCGGCGTCGCGCTGTGCGTCGAGGTCGATCCGGTTCGGATCGAACGCCGCGTGAAGACGCGGTACCTCGATCGGGAGACGACGGACCTCGAGGAGGCCCTGCGGTGGGTCGAGGATGCCCGGTCGTCCGGCGAGTCGGTGTCGATCGGCCTGCTGGGCAACGCCGCCGACGTGCTCCCCGAGCTGGTCCGGCGGGGGTTCCGCGCGGACGTCGTGACCGACCAGACGTCGGCGCACGACCCGCTGGGCGGCTACGTCCCGGCCGGTCTCTCGCTCGAGGAGGCGGCGGCCCTGCGACGCGACGAGCCCGACCGGTACATCGCCCGGGCCCACGAGTCGATGGCCGTGCACGTCGACGCGATGGTGTCGTTCCAGGAGGCCGGCGCGGTGGTGTTCGACTACGGCAACAACCTCCGGGCCGGCGCCGAGCAGGGCGGCCTCGCGCACGACCGCGCGTACGCGTACCCGGGGTTCGTGCCGGCGTTCGTGCGGCCGCTGTTCTGCGAAGGGAAGGGGCCGTTCCGGTGGGCGGCTTTGAGCGGCGACCCTGAAGACATCGCCAAGACCGACCGTGCGGTGATGGACCTGTTCCCGGACGACTCGAGGTTGCACCGGTGGCTGCGGATGGCGGCGGAACGGGTCGCGTTCCAGGGGCTGCCGGCGCGGATCTGCTGGCTCGGCTACGGGGAGCGGGCCAGGGCCGGGCTGCGGTTCAACGAGATGGTCCGGACCGGCGAGCTGTCCGCGCCCATCGTCATCGGCCGCGACCACCTCGACGCCGGGAGCGTGGCGTCGCCGTACCGGGAGACCGAGTCGATGCGCGACGGCAGCGACGCCATCGCCGACTGGCCGATCCTGAACGCCCTGATCAACACCGCCGCCGGGGCGCACTGGGTGAGCGTGCATCACGGCGGCGGGGTGGGCATCGGGTACTCGATCCACGCGGGGATGGTGATCGTTGCCGACGGGTCGTGGGACGCGGCCGCCCGCCTCGAGCGGGTGCTCACCACCGACCCGGGGATGGGGGTCGTCCGGCACGCCGACGCGGGATACGACCGGGCGCTGGAGGTCGCGGCCGAGCGCGGCGTCCGGCTGCCGTGGCGGGAGGGCGACGCGTCGTGATCGAGGATCGAGCGGCCGTCGACCGGCTGATCGACGAGCACTTCCGGGCGGAGGAGGCCGAGGACGTCGACGCGATCGCGGCCACCTTCACGGAGGACGCCCAGCACGACGGCGACGGGACCATGGTGCTGTTCGGGCGGGAGGCAATCGCGAACTTCTACCGCGACCTGTACCGGATCGTCGGGCAGCACCGGTTCACCACGGTCCGCCGGCTGTACGGGCCCGGCCTGGTGATCGACGAGTCCGAGGTGACCGCGATCGCCCACGGCGCGCCGTTCGGATTGCCCGTCGAGGGCCGCGGGCGGTCGATCACGTTCCGGCTGCTGCACGTGTTCGAGCTTCGCGACGGCCTCATCTCGAGGGAGCAGGCGTGGTTCGACACGAAGTCGATCGAACGTCAGCTCCCGGCGGCTCCGTCCACCGAGCCGGGGGATGCGCTTCGCTGATCGAGCTGCCATCGGCGCTTTCCCTCCTCGGCGACCTGCTCCCCGAGCCTCGTGATGATGATGGCTCTCGCATCCGCGTCCGTTTCCGGGGTCGGGATGTCGAGCGGGTTCCCGATCGACCGATAGAGCCGGGGTCCAGCGACGTATCGGCGGCTCCTGCCCTTGCCCCGCGCCGCGAGGAGGCCCGAGGCGACTGCCGCGGCCATGTCGCTCGCGGCCGTCGCGGGGCTGACGTCCGTCAGCGACCGGTAGTAGCGCGACGTGACCTCTCGACCGAAGAACGCGTCCCAGGCCGCCTCGAGGAGCCGACGTGGGAGCCCCGCGTCGAGCACGACGTTCTCGGCCGCCGTCCAGAGCCGTTGTTGCACCTGGCGTCGCATGTCGAGGGCCCGCACTTGCTGGAGTTGGGCCCTCACGTGGTCCACGACGAACGGCGTCACGTCGACGGCGGGGTCGAATTCCTTCCCCAGACATCTGAACAGCCGGTAGTAGTCGGGGAGGTGCCGGCCCCACCACTCCTCGAGAGAAGTGAACTCAGGCAGCTGAAATCCACCGCGATGCATCGCGAGCGAGGCAAGCACGCGAGCGGTTCTCCCGTTGCCGTCGCCGAACGGATGAATGGCGGCCGTCGCAAGGTGTGTCCAGGCCGAGGCGAGCGCCGGGTGCGGCTGGGTGTCGATCTCCTGGCACATGGCATCGACCAACGCCGGGACGGTTTCGTGATCGGGAGGCGTGAACATGACCTCATTCGTCGCCCGGTCAACCACGTAGGCGGCCCTGGTTCGCAGTCGGCCCGCGCCGAGCGAGTACCGCCTTGCGAGCACGCGGTCGTGGAGTCCCACGATGAGTTCGCGATCCCAGTGGAACCCGGGGTCGTCCGCCCGCCGCAACACGAAGCTCATGGCGTCCCGGTACCCGCGGACCAGGTCGGCGTCCTCGTCGCTGACCTCCGATGGATCGTCGCCCGCGAGGATGCGCCGGACCTGTTCAACGGTGACGGGGACTCCCTCCATCGACGTGGATGCGGCGACCGCCTCCGCCTCGAGGTCCCGTCGGAGCCGATCAGCCCAGGCGCGCGGAAGCGAGCCCCGATGGTCCAGGGCCTCACGCCAGTCGTCGAGTTCATCGAGGAGGCGCCGTACCGCTGAGACGTCGTACGGCAACATGCTGGAAGAATAGCTCATCCTCTGGAGGATGAGAAGATTAGTGATTCAATCTTCCATATCTCTAGAGTTTGGCAACGGCAATCGACTCGATTGCGGTTCGCTCAGAGCGTGGCCCAGTTCCGCGTCACCGTGGCGATGCGTGCGCGGAGGTCGCCCACGTCGACCCCCGTTGGGTTGCCGTGCTCGGCGACGACCTCGCCGGCGACGTACACCCGCGCGATCGCATCGGGCTGCATGGCGTAGACCACCTGTTTCGGGGCGGTCGCGGCCGGCTGCAGGCTGAGCGACGACAGGTCGAGCACCACGAGGTCGGCGGCGTGGTCCGGCGCAATCCGCCCCACCGGGAGGTTCAGGACCTCGCCGCCCCGCGCCGTTCCCGCGATCAGGACGTCCTCCGCCCGCATGGCCTCGCCGTTCGCGTCGACGGCCTTCGCCAGGAGTGCGGCCATGCGCATCTCCTCGAACACGCTCTGCCGTGAGTTGGTGCACCCGCCGTCGGTGCCGAGCGCCACCGGGATGCCCCGCGCGAGCATCTCGCGAAGCGGCGCGATGCCGTCGCCGAGGAACGAGTTCGCCCCGGGGTTGTGGACGATCCTCGAGCCCCGGGCGGCGATCAGGTCGAGGTCCTCGGGGTCGACCCACACGCAGTGGACGAGGATCGCGCGCTCGTTCAGCACGCCGAGTGAGTCGAGGAACTTCACCGGCGACAGGCCGTGTTGTTCCAGCGACAGCTCGCGCTCGTACCGGCCCTCCGCGACGTGGATGTGGAACGGCGACTCGAGCTCCTCGGCCAGCGCGGCGCCGGCGCGGATCATCTCGGGGCTCGCGCCGTGGATCGAGTGCGGCGCGGGCTGCACGAACGCCCGCCGGTCCGACTGGAGCGAGGCAGCGAGGTCGCGGCCGTTCCGCAGGGCCTGGTCGGGCGTCTCCAGATATCGGGGGGGCGCCCCGGCCCAGTCGTACATCGACCGGGCGAGCACCAGCCGCACGCCGACCTCGCGCGCCGCCTCGACAACCGCGAGGTCGTTCTCGTTCCCCCGGTCGTGGAGGTAGAAGAAGTCGACGACGGTCGTGATGCCGTGGCGGACCATCTCGGTGAAGTCGAACACCGCCCCGGTCTTGATCCCCTCCCGGTCGAGCCGTTCGGAGAACGGGTACAGCACGCGGTCGCGCCAGCCCATGAACGACAGGTCGTCGCCGTATCCCCGCAGCAGGGCCTGGAACGAGTGCGCGTGCGCGTTCACCGTTCCGGGGACGACGGCGACGTCGCCCCAGTCCTCGCGGTCGTGGTCGGGGAACCGTTCCGCCAGCTCGCCCGGCGCCCCGGCCGCGAGGACGATGCCGCCCTGCAGCACGAACCCGTGCCGGCGTTCCCACCGGTCCTCGGCGAACACCAGCTCCGCGGTCACGAGCGTCATGAGGGCTGTTGTCTATCAGACGTGGCCAGGTCCGGTTGCCCTCCGACCGGGCGATGCCGCTTGCCGCGATCGGCCCGTCGGCGGGGGGACCCCATCCCGTGGCCGCGCACCGCGGCGCTCCGGAGACTGGGGTCGAGCCGGCCGCCGGGCCTGCGGCGCCGGCTCGGGTCCGTCGCACCAGCGGCGTGCGCAGCTTCGACGCAGGCGAGGAGGGGATTCGCGATGTCGGTCGCGACCCGTGACACGGCCACCCCGGTCGCCCACGCCGGACCGCCGAGCACCGCGCGTGCGCCCCGCGTGCTGCCCGGCCTGGTGGTCGTGCAGGGGGCGGCGTTCCTGTTCCTCATGGGATCCGGGTCGCCCCTGTGGCGGGCCGTCCGGATGGTGGTGGTCGTGGCGGTGACCGCGGCGGGCGTCATCGCGGTCCGGCGTCCGGGCCCGCTGCGGCGGGGCGGGACGGCGTTCGCGCTCGGCATCGCCGGGACCGTCGCCGGCGCCGGCATCGGCGCGGTGCACGTGGTGAAGGCCGGGCCGGTCGTGACGAGCGTGGCCGGCCTCGTCGTCTTGGTCACCGGGCTGTGGATGCTCGGGTGGGGCGCGGCGCTGCTCGTCCGAGCGCTCCACGGATGGTGGCGCCTGCTCGCCGTGCCGGCCGGGATGCTCGTCCTCGCCTATGTGCTGTTCCCGCTCACGATGGCCGTCGACGCGACGAATCGCCCGCCGACGCCCCTCGGGTCGGTCACCCCGGCGGACCGGGGGCTGGCCTACGTCGACGCGTCGGTCGTCACGAGCGACGGTGTTCGGCTGTCGGGCTGGTACGTCCCGTCGGCGAACGGCGCCGCGGTGGTGCTGCTGCCCGGGGCCGGGTCGAACCGGACCGCCGTGCTCGACCACGCGGTCGTGCTGGCCCGGCACGGGTTCGGCGTGCTGCTGCTCGACACGCGGGGCCACGGCGGGAGCGGGGGCGCGCCGATGGACCTCGGGTGGTACGGCGAGCGCGACGTCGCGGCAGCGGTGACGTACCTGGCCGGTCGCCCCGACGTCCGCGACGGCCGCATCGGGGCGGTCGGGATGTCGATGGGCGGCGAGCAGGCCGTCGCCGCCATCGGTTCGGACCCCCGGCTCCGGGCGGTCGTCGGCGAGGGGGTCACCGGCATGCAGCCGGCCGACCACGCATGGCTGGAGCGCTACGGCGTCCGCGGCGGGATCCAGCAGAGCATCGACTGGGTGATGTACAACGCCGCGGGGCTGCTGAGCGGCGCGCCCGAGCCGATGCCACTGCGCGAGGCCGTCCGGGCGGCAGCTCCACGACCCGTGCTGCTCATCGCCGCCGGCGGCGTGCCCGACGAGGGCATCGCCGGCCGATGGCTGCGTTCGGCCTCGCCGGCCAACGTCTCGCTGTGGGTCGTTCCGGGCGCCGGTCACACCGACGGCCTGGCCACCGCCCCCGGGCGATGGGAGTCGCGGGTGAGCGGCTTCCTCGACCGGGCGCTCACCGCGTGACCGGCTCCCGTCCGGGTCGTCCGCCCCCCGATGGCCGAATTCACCCCGCTCGGACGATGCCCGGCGAGGAATACGGGCGCAGCCTTGAAGTGCGGTGCCCGGGATCGGGCGCGGCGCACCCCAGAGGAGGGAACCACCATGACGATCGTGGAGTATGAGGCTGGAGCCGCGTTCCCCGGCGTGATCGGCCGGACGGCCGAGGAGTCCAGTCCCGCGTGGCCGGCCCCCGTGCGAGCGCCGAAGGGCCTGCCGAACGTGCTGTTCATCGTGCTCGACGACACGGGGTTCGGGAACCTCGGGTGCTACGGCAGCCCGATCGAGACGCCGAACTTCGATGCCGTCGCCGCCGACGGCCTCCGCTACAACAACATGCACACGACCGCCCTGTGCTCGCCGAGCCGCTCCTGCATCGTCACCGGCCGCAACCACCATGCGAACGGCATGGCCGCCATCACGGAGCTCGCATCGGGCTACCCGGGCTACAACGGGATCCTGCCGTTCGAGAACGGACTCCTCTCCGAGACGCTCCTCGGGCACGGCTACAACACGTTCATGGTCGGCAAGTGGCACCTCACCCCGAGCAACCAGGAGACGGCCGCCGGGCCTTACGACCGCTGGCCGCTCGGACGGGGATTCGAGCGGTTCTACGGCTTCCTCGGCGGGGACACGAGCCAGTGGTATCCGGACCTGGTCTACGACAACCACCAGGTGGAGCCACCGAAGACGCCGGAGGAGGGCTATCACCTCTCGGAGGACCTGGTCGACAAGTCGATCGAGTTCATCTCCGACTCGAAGCAGATCGACCCCGACAAACCGTTCTACCTGCACCTGTGCTTCGGGGCGACGCACGCCCCCCACCACGTCCCGAAGGAGTGGGCGGACAGGTACGCGGGCGTGTTCGACCGCGGCTGGGATGCCTATCGGGAACAGACGTTCACGAGGCAGAAGGAGCTGGGGATCGTCCCCGCGGACGCCGAGCTGTCCCGGCATGACCCCGACGTCCCGGACTGGGACTCGCTGCCCGAGCCCGCCAGAAGGCTGTACAGCCGGATGATGGAGGTGTTCGCCGGGTTCCTCACGCACACCGACCACCAGGTCGGTCGCCTCCTCGAGTTCCTGCGGGAGACCGGCGAGCTCGACAACACCTTGATCATGGTCATCTCGGACAACGGGGCCAGCGCGGAGGGCGGGCCGACGGGTACGACCAACGAGGCGCAGTTCTTCAACAACGCGCAGGAACCGCTCGAGGAGAGCCTCCGGGTCATCGACGAGATCGGCGGGCCGAAGCATTTCAACCACTACCCGTGGGGCTGGACCTGGGCCGGCAACACCCCGTTCCGCCGGTGGAAGCGCGAGACCTACCGGGGCGGCGCCAGCGACCCGTTCATCGTCTCGTGGCCGAAGGGCATCAAGGCCCGGGGCGAGGTCCGCACGCAGTACGCGCACATCATCGACATGATGCCGACGGTGCTCGACCTGCTGGGCATCGAGCCTCTCGCGCAGATCAGGGGAGTCACCCAGTCCCCCCTGCACGGGGTGAGCTTCGCTCACACGCTCGACGACCCCGGGGCGGAGAGCCGGCGCGGCACGCAGTACTTCGAGATGCTCGGGCACCGTGCGATCTACCACGACGGGTGGCGGGCCGTGTGCCCGTGGCCGGGACCATCGTTCACCGAGGCCGGGACCGGGTTCGGCAACCCGATCTCGTCGGAGACGCTGTCGAAGCTCGACGCGACCGGATGGGAGCTGTACCACGTGGCCGAGGACTTCGCAGAGAACCACGACGTCGCCGAAGATCACCGCGACCGGCTGATCGCGATGATCGCGACGTGGTACGTGGAGGCCGGGAAGTACCAGGTGATGCCCATCGACGGAAGCGGCCTCGCCCGGATGGTGGCGGAGAAGCCGCTCGTGGCGGTCCCCCGTGACAGCTACACCTACCGCCCCGGGACGCAGATGGT
The DNA here is from genome assembly GCA_963772375.1 of uncultured Actinomycetes bacterium. Classification (GTDB taxonomy): domain Bacteria; phylum Actinomycetota; class UBA4738; order UBA4738; family JACQTL01; genus DATBHM01. Next base: position 1,552,626 of record CAVYXG010000001.1, on the reverse strand, counting down.
CCCGTTCTTCGCCGGACCCCGGGTGCTCAACAGGCCGCACAGCATCACCGCCGACGTCGAGATCCCGGAGCACGGGGCCGAGGGGGTGCTGATCTGCCAGGGCACGGCGGCCGGCGGCTACTCCTTGTTCATGAAGGACGAGAAGCTGCAGTACGTGCACAACTACGTCGGGCGGGCCCTCTACAAGGTGGAGTCGGCCGACGTCGTCCCACCCGGGCGGCACACACTTCGGTTCGAGTTCGAGCCGACCGGCGAGCCGGACATGCCGCACGGGAAGGGCGCGCCGGGCAGGCTCCAGCTGTACGTCGACGGATCCCTGGTCGGGAACGCCGAAGCGCCGACGACGACGCCGTTCATGCTGAACCCGGGCGCGCTCGCGTGCGGCCTCAACCCCGGATCACCCGTCACCGACGACTACGCGAGTCCGTTCAAGTTCACCGGGGGCTTGCACCAGGTGACGGTGGAAGTGGGCGGAGAGCTGATCGTGGATCCCGAGGCCGAGCTCCGGGCCCATATGGCTCGACAGTAGAACGGTCGAGTGCCGGCCTTCGGAACCGATCATGGTCCGGGCCTGTCGTCGATGCCGATCTCGGGGGCTCCGCGCGAAGAGCTGGCGCGACGCGCACGTCTCAACTTCAGGGAACGTGCGATTCGGGCACCGGCGCTCCCGAGTCCCCAGAGCGCGCCTCCGACACCTCAGTTCTGGGGTAGTGCCCACCTGTACGATGAACCTCGGGCTCACGGAGAGGTGTCGTTGCCTCTGAATCGGCGTAGCCGTCGCCCAGAGGAGATGACGCGGTCGTGACGAAACCCTTCCAGGGCACCATCAACATCGACATCAAGGACTCGACCCCGGACTGGGAGCCGTACCGGCAACCCATGGCCCCTGAGGGTGCCCCGAGTGTTCTGTTCATCGTCCTCGACGACGTCGGCTTCTCGGCGATGGAGCCGTTCGGCGGGTTGGTCGAGACGCCGAACATCAAGCGCATCGCCGACCGCGGGCTGACCTACACCAACTTCCACACGACCGCGCTGTGCTCGCCGACCCGGGCCTGCCTGCTGACCGGCCGCCACCACACGACGAACGGGATGGCGTGCATCACCGAGGCGTCGTCCGGGTTCCCAAACGCGAACGGCCACATCCCGTTCGAGTGCGCCACGATCGCCGAGGTGCTCGGCGAGCGCGGCTGGAACACCTACATGGTCGGCAAGTGGCACTTGACCGCGGAGGACGAGATGAATCTCGCCTCCTCCAAGCGCCAGTGGCCGATCGGCCGCGGCTTCGAACGGTTCTATGGGTTCCTGGGGGCTGAGACCAACCAGTGGTACCCCGACCTGGTCTACGACAACCACCCCGTCGACCAGCCGAAGTCCCCGGAGGAGGGTTACCACTTCGGCGAGGACATCACCGACAAGGCGATCGAGTTCATCCGGGACTCGAAGGCGATCGCGCCCGACAAGCCGTTCTTCTTCTACTACTGCCCCAGCGCCGCGCACGCTCCGCACCACGCGCCGAAGGAGTGGGCGGACCGGTACAAGGGCCGCTTCGACATGGGCTACGAGGCCTACCGGGAGATCGTGTTCGAGAACCAGAAGAAGCTCGGCATCATCACCGAGGGAGCCGAGCTGTCCCCGATCAACCCCTACGCGGAGCAGACGAGCGCGACGGGCCAGGCGTGGCCGGAGCTCGACACCGTCCGGCCGTGGGACTCGTTGAATGACGACGAGCGTCGGCTGTTCTGCCGAATGGCGGAGGTCTTCGCCGGCTTCCTGAGCCACGCCGATCACCAGATCGGGCGCCTGCTCGACTACCTCGAGGAGTCGGGCCAGCTCGACAACACGATGATCGTGCTCGTCTCCGACAACGGCGCCTCGGGCGAGGGTGGCCCGAACGGTTCGGTCAACGAGAACAAGTTCTTCAACGGGCTGCCCGACCCGATCGAGGAGAACCTCCCGTTCCTCGACGTGCTCGGCAGCCCGCTCACGTACAACCACTACCCGACGGGCTGGGCGATGGCGTTCAACACGCCGTTCAAGATGTGGAAGCGCTACTCGAGCTACCAGGGCGGAACGGCCGACCCGATGATCGTCTCCTGGCCGAAGGGGGTCACCGCAAGCGGCGTCCGGCGGCAGTACACGCATGCCGTCGACATCGCGCCGACGATCTACGAGTGCCTCGGGATCGAGATGCCCGAGTCCGTGAACGGCCACGTGCAGCACCCGCTCGAGGGTGAGAGCTTCGCGGCGAGCCTGGCCGACGCGGACGCGAACGGCAAGGCGACTCAGTTCTACTCCATGCTCGGCACCCGGGCGATCTACCACGACGGATGGAAGGCGGCCACGGTGACGCCGGCGGCACCCAACGCTTGGGGGGGCTTCGCGACGCAGCGGTGGGAGCTGTTCGACACCGAGGCCGACCCGAGTGAGTGCCACGACCTGGCGGAGCAGCACCCCGACAAGCTGCAGGAGCTCCTCGCGCTATGGTGGACGGAGGCGGGCGCCCACGGCGCTCTGCCGCTCGAGTCCCGTGACGCGCTGGGGATCCTGATGGTGGAGCGGCCGCAACTCGCCACGCCACGGGATCGCTATGTGTACTACCCCGACACCGCGTCGATTCCGGAGTCGGTTGCGCCGAACATCCGCAACCGCTCGTACGCGATCTCCGCCGAGGTGACGATCGATTCGGCCGATGCGCAGGGCGTCCTGATGGCGCAGGGAGCCCGCTTCGGCGGCCACGCCCTGTACATCAGGGGCCGAAAGCTCAAGTACGCCTACAACTGGGTCGGCATCTTCGAGCAGTTCGTCGAGTCGACCGGGCCCGTCCCGGCGGGTCGCCACGTGCTCTCGGCCTCATTCGAGAAGACGGGCGCCTCGATGCCGACCGAGGGGGTGCTCAGGCTCTACATCGACGACGAGGCGGTCGGCGAGAGCAAGATCAAGACCCAGCCCGGGAAGTTCTCGCTGACCGGGGAAGGGCTGAACGTCGGGAGGGACAGCGGGGAGCCGGTGACCGACGACCTCCCGGGCGCGGCGCCGTGGGCGTTCACCGGCGGAACCATCCACAGGGTGACGATCGACGTTGCCGGCGATCCCTGGGTCGATCTGGAGAAGGAGGTCGTCGCGGCGTTCGCCCGCGACTGAAGCGCCGTCGTGCCGCTCTGCCGGCCGACACCATCAGTGTCTTCGAAGGAGAGGGAACCGTGGCCACGTCCGACGTCGACCGTGCCTCGAGGAACATGGAGTCTGCGAAGGAAGGTGCTCCGGGGACGCGCGCTGCCCCCGGCTGGGGTGCGAGGTCGCCGGCCGGTTCCGCCAGGAAGCTCGCGCACCTCAGCCCGGCGGAACGGATCGCGCGGGGCAAGGCCGCCCGCAACGAGGTCCCGAGGGCGAGCCACGGAACCTGGGAGCCCGAGGCGAACCGTCCGGACCCGATCACGCTGCTCGAGGAGCAGGCCGAGACCCGCGTCCCCGAGCTCGTCCCGATCCGCTACGGGCGGATGCTGGTCTCGCCGTTCACCTTCTATCGGGGGGCCGCGCTGATCATGGCGTCCGACCTGGCGCCCACCCCGCGCTCCGGGCTGAACGCCCAACTCTGCGGCGACGCCCACCTGTCGAACTTCGGGGTGTTCGCCTCTCCCGAGCGCCAGATGATGTTCGACATCAACGACTTCGACGAGACCCTCCCCGGTCCGTGGGAGTGGGACGTCAAGCGACTCGCCGCGAGCTTCGAGATCGCCGGGCGCGATCGGGGGTTCGCCCCCGCCGACCGCGCCGGGGTCGTCGTGGCGGGGGTCCGCGAGTACCGGGAACGGATGCAGCAGGCCGCGGCCATGCGCAACCTCGACGTGTGGTACGCGAACATCGAGATCGGTCGGCTGATCGAGAGGCTTCGGGCCGAGGTGGGAGCCAAGCAGATCAAGACGACGAAGCAGACCGTCGCCAAGGCCCGGACCCGCGACAGCATGCAGGCGTTCGACAAGATGACCCATGAGGTCGACGGCGAGCGGCGGATCACAGGCGACCCCCCGCTGATCATGCCGATCGAGGACCTCCTTCCACCCGGGGCGGAGCGCGAGGAGACGGAGGGATCCTTCCGGGACCTGATCCGGGAGTACCGGCGCACCCTGGAGACCGACCGGCGGCACCTGCTGGAGGAGTTCCACTTCGTCCACGCGGCCCGCAAGGTCGTGGGAGTCGGGAGCGTCGGAACCCGGGCCTGGATCTTCCTGATGCTGGGCCGCGACGGTCAGGACCCGCTGTTCCTCCAGGCCAAGGAGGCCGAGGCCTCGGTCCTGGAGCGGTTCGTGGGCAAGAGCGACTACGCGAACCACGGTCAGCGGGTCGTCGCCGGCCAGCGGCTGATGCAAGCGGCGAGCGACATCTTCCTCGGCTGGCAGCGGGTGACGGGGATCGACGGGAAGGTACGGGACTTCTACATTCGGCAGCTTCGGGACTGGAAGGGCTCCGCGAACGTCGACGTCATGGTCGTGCCGGGCATGACGGCGTACGCCCGGATCTGCGGGGCGACCCTCGCCCGGGCGCACGCCCGCTCCGGCGACCGGATCGCGATCGCTTCCTACCTGGGGAAGGGCGACGTGTTCGACCGCGCGATCGCCGAGTTCTCCACGCGCTACGCCGACCAGAACGAGCGGGACTTCGAGGCCCTGGTGCGAGCGGTCGAGTCGGGGCGGCTCGATGCCCAGACCGGGTTGTAGCGGGGAACGCTCGTCAGGCACTTCGCTCGGTCTGCTCGAGCGCGATTGGACCTCTCACCCGTCATGATCAGCCTGGAACCAGGGGCAGACGATGCGAGACGATCACATGCGGGTGACGATGCCCTTCCACACGGCCGGGGGCCTTGAGTGACCTTCACGGAGGCGATGGACGGGATCTCGAAGGGCTTCGAAGCCCTCGGTGTTGCGGTGCTGGCGATCGGGCTCGTTGCCGCCCTGATCGCTTCTATCTCCACGTTCGTCCGCTCACGCAGCCTCGACGAGGGGTACCGCGTGATCCGGACCTACTTCGGCCGGAGCGTCCTGTTCGCTCTCGAGCTCCTGGTGGCCGCAGACCTCATCCGGACGGTCGCGGTCCAGCCCACGCTCGAGAACGTGGCCGTCCTCGGCATCATCGTGCTCATCAGGACATTCCTCAGCTTCTCCCTCGAGGTCGAGATCGAAGGCACCTGGCCATGGCGGCGCGGTCCGCGCCTGCCCCGGATCCGCTCGGGGAGTGGAATCGGCTGACAGCACGCGTGCATGAGCGATCCCTCGGGTCCTGGTCGGCCTGGGATCGCATCGGGCCCGCCCGAGGTCGGGACGACACTCCGGGCAGCGCCGCCCCGGCAGAGGAGACACGCCGGTGAGCGATCAGTGGGGCCACGACCCCCGGTTCGACCTGGCGAACGAACGTACCTACCTGGCCTGGCTCCGGACCGGGCTCGCGCTGGTGGCTGCCGGGGTCGCCGCGGAGCGGGTGCTGCCGGCGCAGGGCGTGACCTGGGCACGGCTGTTGATCGGGGTCACCCTCGCCCTGGCCGGCATCGTCACGGCGGCGCTCGCCCGGCGCCGGTGGGAGGCGATCGGCCGGGCACTGCGAGACGGGACGCCGCTCCCTCGGCCGCTGCTCGGGTATCTGATCTCCGGGGCCGTCGTGGTGACCGGGATCGGTGCGGTCATCCTGATGATCCGCTCGGGCGGCTGAGCGTACCGACGGACCCAGATGGAGCCGCCGGTCCCGATGGCGACTTCATCCGATCGAGTTGATTCAGCCCCCCGGCGCAACGCCTACGCTCTCTCCATGAGTCGAGTCGCTGATCGCGCCGCCTCGCCCCTGTTGCCCCCGGGGGCGCCCCCGGCCTTCCACCTGCTCGCCAAGCCGACCGGCGCGATCTGCAATCTGGACTGCACGTACTGCTTCTTCCTGTCGAAGGAGATGCTCTACCCGGGGAGCCGCTTCCGGATGGCAGACGACCTGCTCGAGCTGTACCTCCGGCAACTGATCGAGGCGCACGCGAACAGCCCGGAGGTCACCGTGGCATGGCAGGGCGGTGAGCCCACGATGATGGGGGTCCCGTTCTTCCGGCGGTCGGTGGAGCTGGCCGAGGGGATGGTGGGCCCCGGCCAGCGGATCACGTACACGATCCAGACGAACGGCACCCTGCTCGACGACGAGTGGGGGGAGTTCCTCGCCGCGAACCGCTTCCTCGTCGGCCTGTCGATCGACGGTCCCCGCGAGATCCACGACACCTACCGCGTGGACAAGGGCGGGAAGGGGAGCTTCGAACGTGTGATGGCCGGCCTCGACGTGCTCCAACGGCACCACGTCGACTGGAACGCCCTCACCACGGTCCACTCCGAGAACCAGGATCGCGGTCGGGAGGTCTACCGCTTCCTCCGCGACGACTGCGGGTCGTCGTTCATGCAGTTCATCCCGATCGTGGAGCGGGCCACACCGGAGACGCTGCCGCTGGCCAACGTCGGCTGGGGCGATCGAGCCAGGGACCGCCCCCTGTACGTGCAGAAGGGGAATCTCGTCACCGAGCGCTCGGTGACCGCCGAGGGGTACGGGCGGTTCCTGATCGACGTATTCGAGGAGTGGGTCCGACGCGACATCGGCGAGGTCTACGTGCAGATGTTCGACGTGGCCCTGGCGAACTGGTACGGGGAGCCCCCGGGTCTCTGTGTGCACTCGGAGACGTGCGGGCTGGCGCTCGCCCTCGAGCACACCGGCGACCTGTACTCCTGCGACCACTTCGTTGAGCCCGCGTACAAGCTCGGGAACATCCGGGAGCATCGGATGATCGATCTGATCGTGCTGCCGCAGCAGCGCGAGTTCGGCCTCGCGAAACGCGACTCGCTGCCCCGGTACTGCCTGGAGTGCGACGTGCGGTTCGCGTGTCACGGCGGCTGCCCCAAGGATAGGTTCGCCACCACGCCCGACGGCGAGGCGGGGCTGCATTACCTGTGCCCGAGCTACAAGGCGTTCTTCGGGCACATCCGGCCCGCCATGGATGCCATGGTCGAGCTGCTGCGGGCGGATCGCGCGCCGGCGGAGCTCGTCCAGAGGTATGCGTCCCAGGATGCGATGCGTGGCCGCAACGACCCGTGCACATGCGGATCCGGCCGGAAGTGGAAGGTCTGCCACGGCGCCGGGCCGTCGCCCTCCAAGCGACCCCCTGCACGACGGCCGACGCTGGCAAAGGACTACTGAGAGGGTGGTGAGCCAGTTCTGGCCTTGTTCTGCTGTAGTTGCTGTGCGAGCGTTTGGGCTCGGGCAAACTCGGGCGGGTAACGGGGAGGGCAGATGGTAGCTGCGTTCGCATTCTTCTGGTGGATCATCATCGTCGCGTTCTGGGTGATCTTCCTGACCCTGACGATGACGATCGCCAGGGGAAAGGGTCACAGTCCGCTCTTGTGGGGGCTGCTGGCCGTCTTCTTCCCCCTTATCACGGTGATCATCGTTCTCCTTCTCCCAGCTCGCGGAGGGGCAACCTCATGATTCGGCTCATGAGGGTCTGACCACGTCAGCCGAGCCCGGTCAACTCCGAGGCCCCGTACTCACGGGGCGCTGTGGTTTGCGCCGCCGCGGAGTCATTGCCCAAGAAGCTCCCCCTTCGATCTGACCTGAGGTGCTGGTACCGTCGCCCCGCGCTCACCGGCGTAGGGTTCTGCGACGTTTCGGATCCGCGAAGTGTTCTCCCTGCGAGTGGTTGCCGCGGCATCGGCCCCGGTCGTAGCCTCCGCGCCTGATGCCGGTCCGGGTGGGGGAGCAGCTCGACGTCGCCGACGTGGTGGCCGTCGCGCGGGGCGAACGGGTCGAGCTCTCGCCCGCCGCGGCGGATCGCATGCGGGCGTCCCGCGCACTGGTGGACGAGAAAGTGGCATCCGCCGAGACCGTCTACGGCGTCACCACGGGGATCGGCTCGTTGGCCACGGTCCGCATCGCGCCGGAACAGGCCGCCCAGCTGCAGTTCGACCTCGTCCGGTCGCACGCCACGGCGGTCGGGCCGCCTCTGACGCGGGAGGAGGCCCGGGCCATGCTCCTGCTCCGGGCGCACGTGCTGGCGCTCGGGCATTCGGGGGTTCGGCCGCTGGTCGTGGAGCGCATGGTCGAGATGCTGAACCGCGACCTGATCCCGGCGGTGCCGCAGCAGGGCTCCCTGGGCGCGTCGGGCGACCTGGCCCCGCTGGCGCACCTCGCGCTCCCGCTGATCGGACTTGGGCAGCTGCTCGGGCCCGGCGGGCCGGTCGACGCCGCCGGGCCGCTCGGCGCGGCCGGCCTCGAGCCGCTGTCGCTGCTGCCGAAGGAGGGGCTCGCGCTCGTCAACGGCACCCAGGGGATGCTGGCGATCGGTTCGCTCGCGCTGGCGCGTGCGGAGGCGCTGGCGAAGGCGGCCGACGTCGCCGCGGCCATGAGCGTCGAGGCGCTGCTCGGCACCGACACGGCGTTCGACGAACGTCTCCAGGAGTTGCGGCCGCATCCCGGTCAGGCCGCGTCGGCGTCCAACCTCCGCCGGCTGCTCGCCGGGAGCGGCATCACGGCGTCGCACCGCGAGTCCGGTCATCTCGTCCAGGACGCGTACTCGCTACGGTGCGCGCCGCAGGTCCACGGCGCCGCGCGGGACATGTTCGCCCACGTCCGCTCGGTGCTGGTCCGGGAGATGGGCGCGGTGTCGGACAACCCGGTGGTGTTCCCCGAGGACGGGGAGGTGCTCTCCGGCGGGAACTTCCACGGCCAGCCGGTGGCGGTGGTGCTCGACGCGCTGGCCATGTCGGTGGTGCCGGTGGCGAGCATCTCCGAACGACGCCTGTACCGCCTGCTGGACCCGTCGCTCTCCAACGGCCTGCCGCCGTTCCTCGTGCAGGAATCCGGGCTGAACTCCGGCTACATGCTCGTCCAGTACACGGCCGCGTCGCTGGTGTCCGAATCCAAGACGCTCGCGCACCCCGCCTCCGTGGACTCGATCACGTCGTCGGCGGGACAGGAGGACCACGTGAGCATGGGGATGACGGCCGCCCGCCACGCGCGCGAGTGCGTGGCGAACGCCGAAGCCGTCGTGGCGTTCGAGGCGCTGGCGGCGGCCCAGGCGCTCGAGCTCCGCGCGCCGCTGGAGCCGGCGGCGGGGACCCGCGCGGCGCTGGCTGCCGTTCGCGAGGTCGTTACGTCGTTGGAGGCCGACCGCGAGGTTCGTCTGGACACGGCCGCCGCGATGGACCTGGTCTGGTCGGGCCGGCTGGTGGCGGCGGTCGAGGCCGAGGTCGGGCCGCTCGACTAACGGCCGGCGACCAGGCGGCCGCCGATCCAGGTCTGCAGGACCGGGTTGTGGCCCGGGCGGTAGGGGACCGTGGCCAGGTCGGCCGAGTCGAGCACGACGAAGTCCGCCCGCTTGCCGGGTTCCAGCGTGCCGAGCCGGTCGTGCAGCCCGAGCACCCAGGCCGGGTTCACGGTCGCCGCGGTGAACGCCTCCATCGTGGTCAGGCCGTACAGCGTGCAGCCCATGGCGATCACCTCGGGCATGGACAGCACCGGCGAGGTTCCCGGGTTGAAGTCGGTTGCGATGGCCACGGCCGCCCCGGCCTCGATCAGCTCGCGGGCGGGCGCCGGCTGCGCGCGAAGCGTGAACGTCGACGCGGGGAGCAGGGTGGCGACGGTGGCCTCGGCGGTGGCGAGGGCGGCGACTCCCCCCGGCCCCGTGTGGTTGAGATGGTCGGCGCTCCTCGCACCGAGCCGGACGGCCACCTCCGCCGCGGTCGAGTGGCCGAGCTGATCTGCGTGGCATCGGATCGGGACCCCGGCCGTGTCTGCGGCCGCCGCCACCCGCTCGAGGTCCTCGACGGAGAACGCGATGTCCTCGACGTAGACGTCCACGGCGTCGACCAGTCCCTGTGCCGCGGCCGCCGGTATCAGCTCCTCGCACGCGATCCGAACCCAGTCCGAACGTTGCATCCCCACCGGAAGGGCATGGCAGGCCAGCAGGGTGACCGTGCAGGTCTGGGGCACCTCGCCGGCCAGCGTCCGGGCCAGCCGGGCCAGCCGGAGCTCGGCGTCGACCGACAGGCCGTACCCGGTCTTCAGCTCCAGCGCGGTGGTCCCGGCGGCGAGCATCTCCGCCAGCAGCGGCCGGCAGAACTCGAGCACCTGCTCGTCTGACACCTCGGCCAGCATCCGTGCGCTCCGCGAGATCCCGCCCTCGCCGTGCAAGTCGCGGTACGAACGCCCGGCCAGCCGCGCCTCGTACTCGTCCGCCCGCCAACCGAAGAACGGCACGTGGGTGTGGCAGTCGACGAACCCCGGTACCACCGCGACGTCGCCCGGCGGCCGGGGCGACGGGCCCCCGTATCCATCCGTGGGACCGGCGTAGGTGATGACCCCGTTCGCCCACGCCACGACGCCGTCGCGCACAACCTCCGGCGAGCCGAGCTCCCCGTCCTGCCGTGGGGCGTCCGAGCCGGTCAAGGTGGCCACGGTGGTCGCGCGAAGGGCGCCGGTGTCTGCGTTCGTGGTCCCACTCATCCGGTGCTCCGCTCGGCCGGTTGCGTGCGGGAGGTGCGGTCGACGGCCGACCGTACACTGCCGGCGTGGGCGACGCGCAGGGGGAGAGGGTTCGCGCGCGGGTCCGCATCCGTGAGGCGCTCTCGATCCGCGGCGTTCGGGACATCCTCGCGCTGCGCGACATCCGCGTCGTGGTCGTGGCGACGTTCGTCGTCATGCTCGGGTTCGGCATCCTGTCGCCGGTCCTGCCGCTGTACGCGAAGTCGTTCCACGTCGGCTACGACGCCGTCGGACTGCTCGTCTCCGCGTTCGCGTTCACCCGGCTGTTCTTCGACCTGGTGGCCGGCCCGCTGGTCACGAGGTTCGGCGAACGCCGGATCGTGACGACCGGCGCGGTCGTCGTGGGCGTCTCCTCCGCGGCCGCCGCGCTGGCCCCGAACTTCCCGCTGCTCGTCGCGTTCCGTGCGGCCGGCGGCGCGGGCTCGTCGTTGTTCTTCGCCGGGCTCATGTCCTACTTGCTGCGGAGCGCGCCCCCGGACCGGCTGGGCCGGGTGATGAGCATCTTCTACGGGGCCCTCAACGTGGGGGTCATCCTTGGGAATCCGGTCGGCGGCGTGGTCGCGCACTTCTTCGGGCTGGCCGGGCCGCTGTGGTTCTACGCGGCCGCCTGCTTCCTGGCGGCGGTGATGTACGCGCGGACGGTCCGGGACCCGGTCCGTCCGGTCCACACCGGCCCCCGGCCGAGGCTGCGGGACCTCCGGTGGAGCCGGACGTTCGTCACCGTCCTCGTGGCGAACGCCGCGTACTTCTGGTTCTCCGCGGGCGTGATCTCCACCCTGCTGTCGCTGTTCGCGCACGACTCCTTCCACCTGTCGACGCTGCAGATCGGGCTGGTGTTCGCGGTGCTGTCGGTGGCGGAGTTCGCGGTGCTGTTCGCGGCGGGGAGCCTGACCGACAGCCTGGGGCGCAAGAAGGTGCTGCTGCCGTCGATGGTGGCCATCGCCGTCGTCGTGGTGCTGACCGGGCAGGTCGCGTCGGTCGGGATGCTCGTCGTGGCGCTCGTGTTCATGGGCGTCGCGTCGGGGTTCGGCGGCGTCCCGCAGTCGGTCATGCTGGCCGACGTGGTGCCGACCCGCCTGCAGCCGGCGGCGATCGGCGTCTACCGGTTCGTCGGCGACCTCGGGTACGCGATCGGGCCGCTCCTCGCCGGGACGATGGCATCGAGCTTCGGGTTCAGCGCCGCATTCGCCGTGAGCGCCCTGCCGTGCGTTGCGGCCGCGATCCTGCTGGCCACGATCCCCGAGACCAAGCCGAAGGCGACGCCGCCGGTCGGTCCCGGTGCCAACGGCTCCGGGGGAGCGGTCGTCCGCGGCGCGGACGACGCCGTCGCGTCAGGCTGAGGGGCGGCGCACCAGGCGCCGGCCGAGCACCGCCGGGATCAGGAGCGACGTGGTCGTGACGCCCTCGTGCTCCGTGCCCCAGATCATCATGAACAGGATCACGACGATCAGCACGGTGAGGAAGATGCCGCCCAGTCGGGCCCGTTTGACCAGCGCGGCGATCTGGGGCGGCGGTCCACCGGCCGGCGGTCCGCCCTCGCCCGAGCCGGCGCCCGCCCCCGGCGGCGGCCCCCCGGCGGGCGGTGCGGGCATCGACTTCATGAGCCCGAGGAGCTTCGTCACGGTCGGCGCCTCGACGAGGATCGCGAAGAAGAACGCGATGATGTACAGGACGATCGCCACGACCAGCCACCCGGTCTTCCACAGGTCGATGTGGTTCGCGTAGATGAGACCCGTCCCGGCGAGCGGCACCACGATCGCGAGCGGGATCGTGAGGCGCTTCTCGATGACCTCGGTGAGCTCGGTGAGGATCATGGCGTGCTGCGGGTGCTTCCCGGACATCGCCCCGATGAGCGGGAACGCGAACGTGGGTCCGAACGCGATGAGGACCGCAAGGATGTGGACGAACAGAAAGAAGACTCCCCAGCCGGACATCGATCCTCCCCTCGACGGACGCCCGCGGAGTTTCATATCCGGTCCGGAGAGATGTCAAGGCGAACGGGTCGCGCCGTGATCGTCACCGCCTCGACGGTGCTGCCCGTGCTGATCGAACGGGCGTGGGCGTTCGTCGTCGACTGGGAGCGCCAGGCCGAGTGGATGCGCGACGCCGACCGCGTCGACGTCCTCACGACCCACCGCGAGGGCCTCGGCGTCGTGGTGGCCGTTCGAACCCGCGTGCTGAACGTCCCCGCGTTCACCGAGCGCCTGGAGGTGGTCGCCTGGGAGCCGCCGCGCCTGCTGCGGATCGAGCGCGGCTCGTTCGTCCACGGCATCGGCGAGTGGCGCCTCGCGCCGGTCGCGAGGGGCGACGAGCGCGGGACGCGGTTCACCTGGGAGGAACGCCTCTCGATCGGCGTGCCGTTGCTGGGGGCCCTCGCGCTGGCCGCCTACCGGCCGGTGATGCAGCATCTCATGCGTGGTTCGCTCGCGAGCCTCCGTACCGCGCTGATCGATTGCTGAGGCGGGCGCGTTCCCTCAAGCTGCCATGTGCATGCCAGACGCTGCTCCGAGCTCGACGAAGGCCCGGTCCGGCCGGGGACATCCTCATGCTCGGTCGCGCGCGAGGCTGCGGTCCGGAGAGTCGGCCGAGCGTGGACGAGCGGCCCGGGCCGTCACACAGCGATCCGCGCACGGCGACTGGGTGCCCGCACCGGACCGGCCCGATCCCGTGTCGGTCCTCCAGGCCCAGGCCGCCTCACGGCTGCAGGAGCTCGTTCCGATCCGGTACGGGCGCATGCTCGTCTCGCCGTTCACGTTCTACCGTGGGGCCGCCGCGATCATGGCCGCCGACCTCGCGACGACGCCCGATTCGGGGACCGTCGTCCAGGCCTGCGGCGACGCCCACATCTCGAACTTCGGAGGCTTCGCGGCGCAGGATCGCCGGATCGTCTTCGGCCCCAACGACTTCGACGAGACCCTGCCGGGACCGTGGGAATGGGATGTCAAGCGGATGGCCGCGAGCGTCGAGATCGCGGGCCGCGACATCGGGCTGCCCGCGGACCGCCGCCGATCGCTCGTGCTCGACTGTGTGAAGGAGTACCGCATCGGGATGCGTGGCTTCGCGGGCGAGAGCCACCTCGATGTCTGGTACGACCGTCTCGATGCGGGCGAGATCGTCGATCGTTTCGGGGGGAGGCTCGGCAAGAAGGGTCGCATCCTGTTCGCGAAGCCCTTTGCCGAGGCGCGCCGCAAGACCAGCTTGCGAGCCGTCTCGAGGCTGACCGAGCGCGTGGACGGCGAGCTGCGGTTCCGCAGCGTCCCGCCGCTGCTGGTCCCGCTGAAGGAACTCGTGGATCCAGACGACGCTCGCCGAGACGTGGACATCGTGCGCGCCGCGCTCGAGGCATACGCGGCGAGCCTCGCGCCGGACCGACGCTTCCTGTTCGAGACCTACCGGTTCGTCGACATGGCGCGCAAGGTCGTCGGCGTCGGGAGCGTCGGCACCCGGGCCTGGGTGCTCCTGCTCGTGGGCCGGGGCGGCACGGACCCCCTCGTGCTGCAGATGAAGGAGGCGCAGGCGTCCGTGCTCGAGCCCCACCTCGGTGCGAGCGAGTACCGGAACCACGGCGAGCGCGTCGTCCGCGGACAGCGGCTCTCGCAGGCGGCGATCGACGTCTTCCTCGGCTGGCAGCGGAGCGTCGGCCTCGACGGGAGGGAACGCGACTTCTACATCCGTCAGCTCTGGGACTGGAAGGCGTCGATCGACCTGTCGACGATGAGCGAGTCGGGCCTCCACGCGTACACGAGGGCATGCGGGTGGTCCATGGCTCGCGCGCACGCGCGCTCCGGGGATCGGCTCGCGATCGCGGCCTACCTCGGCAGTGGCGAGGGCTTCGACCGGGCGATCGCTCGGTTCTCCCAGGCGTACGCCGACCAGAACGAACGGGACCACGACCGTCTGGCCGAGGCAGTCGCGGCCGGCGAGGTCGCGGCCGAACACGGGGTCTGACCGAGCCGGCGTGGGTCATCACCCGATCCGGCCGGCGCTCCGCTCCTCCGCATGACCCTCGGGGTCCGCCGTAGGCTGCGGACGAGATGGGAGACCAGGGCCGAACGTTCGACGAGGCCGTGGCGGCAGCGTTCGAGCTGTACGCGGACGGCAGGTACGACGACGCGCTGACCGTCGTGCTCGGCGTCCGGGCCGCCTCACCGGGCCGGTCGGCGATGCGTTCGTATCTGGTGGGCTGCCTGCGCTCCGTGATGGGCCAGGCCGACGAGGCGATCGCGGTGTTCGAGCGGGGCATCGAGCGCGGCGAGTGGTGGCGGCCCGACCAGTTGCTGGCCGACCCGGACCTCCTGCCGCTCCAGGACGATCCCCGGTTCGTGGCGGTCGTCGAGGAATCCGTGCGGCGGGTCGCGGCGGCCGACGCCGCGGGCCGTCCGGAGCTCGTCCTCGACGAACCCGACGCGCCGGACGGCTCCCTCCTGGTCGCGCTGCACGGCGGCTCGGGCAACGCGGCCGAGTTCGCGACCCACTGGCGTGCTGCGATCCGATCGGGCGCGGTGGTCGCCGCGCCGCAGTCGCCGCTGCCGGCGTTCCCGGGCGGGGAGATGTTCCACTGGCCCGATCCGCCAGAGGTGGCCCGGCAGCTGGCCGGCCACCTGGCGACGATCCGGGAGACCCACCGCGTCGAGCGGGTGGCCCTGGCGGGGCTGTCGCAGGGCGCGCGCGTGGCGCTGTGGTGCGCCCTCCGGGCCGAGCCCGAATCGGTGACGGGCGTCATTGCGGTGGCGGGCGCGTCGCTCGAGCAGCTCGCGCCGCTATTGGCGGCGGCAGCCGAGGGCGGGCTCCGGGTCTGGTTCGTGACGGGGGACCGGGACTTCGCCCGAGCGGGCGTGCTCGCCGCCCACGCGGCGTTCGTCGAGGCCGGGGTCGGGTGCCGCCTCACGGAGATCGCGGGACGCGGTCACGCGATGCCGCCCGAGCTCGACGAGCAGCTCCCCGAGATGCTCGCCTTCGTCCTCGGTCGCTGACGGAAGCGAGGGTCAGCCGGCCGGCTTCGAACCGGCCGCGTCCGGACCGGGCGGCGACGGCTGCTGCGGCTTGGGCACGGTGATGTCCCACCACGGGTGGCGCGAGCGGTCCTGTCCGTTCAGGTCGACGTGGATGTGCTTGACCTCTCGGTACTCGTCGAATCCCACGCGGCCGTGCTCGCGGCCCAGGCCGCTCTGCTGGTAGCCCCCGAACGGGTACTTCGGGTTGATCATGTGGTAGTCGTTGATCCACACGGTTCCGGTGCGCAGGCCCTCGGCCACCTTGACCGCCCGGGGCGTGTTGCCGCTCCACACCGCGCCGCCCAGCCCGTAGATCGAGTCGTTCGCGAGGCGCACGGCCTCGGCATCGTCGTCGAACGGGATCACCGTGAGCACCGGCCCGAAGATCTCCTCTTGGGCGATCTTCATCGAGTTGTCACCGGCGAAGATGGTCGGCCGGTAGAAGTACCCCTCCGTCAGGCCGGCCGGGCGCTCGCCGCCGGTGAGCAGCTTCGCGCCCTCCTGCTGCCCGATCTCGACGTAGCGCTCGATCGTGTCGAGCTGCGACTGCGCGACGACGGGGCCGGCGTCGGACGCGGGGTCCATCGCCGGCCCCACCCTGATCGACTCGGCCCGCTGGACGAGCTCCGCGAGGAAGTCGTCGTGGATCGAGCGCTGGACGAACGCCCGCGAGCCGGCCGTACAGACCTGCCCGGAGTGGAAGAAGATCCCCCACAGCACGCCGTCCACGGCGTAGTCCGTGTCCACGTCATCGAGCACGATCGACGGCGACTTGCCGCCGAGCTCGAGCGTGCACTTCTTGATGGTCCCCGAGGCGAGCTGCATGATGCGCCGCCCCACCTCGGTCGAACCCGTGAACGCCACCTTGTCGATGCCCTCGTGTGCGACCAGCGTCTCCCCGGCCGCGGTGCCCGGCCCGGGCAGGACCTGGACGACGCCCTCGGGGATCCCGGCCTCGAGGCACAGGCGGCCGAGCTCGATCGACGTGAGCGGCGTGAAAGAGGCCGGCTTGAGGATCACGCAGTTGCCGGCGCCGATGGCCGGGGCGACCTTCCACGCGGCCATCTGGATCGGGAAGTTCCACGGCGTCACGGCGGCGCACACGCCGAGCGGCTCGCGGCGCAGGTAGTTGTACGAACCGGGGTTCCGCGGCAGGGCCTCCTCGTCGTCCTCGCGCGCCGCCAGCTCGGCCACCGCCCGGAACGTCGAGATGACCATGCCGACGTCGGCGTTCTTCGCCATGCGGATGGTGTGTCCGGCGTCGCGGGCCTCGAGCTCCGCCAGGTGGGCGGCGTTCTGCTTCACGAGGTCGGCGACCCTCAGCAGCGCGGCCGCCCGCTCGCGCCCCTTCATGCGCGGCCACGGCCCCTCGTCGAACGCCGCGCGGGCATTGGCCACGGCCCGGTCGACGTCGCCGGCGCCGGCCTTGGCGACCGAGGCGAACGTCTCGCCGGTCGACGGATCGATCGAGGCGAACGTCTCGCCGGACGCGGCGTCGGCGAGCCCGCCGCCCAGCACGAGCTGATAGCTGTCAGTCATGGTCGAACGCCCTCCTGCCAGGTCACGGCCATCGTACCCATCCTCATGCGGAGGTCCCTCCGAGCGCGACGAGCGCCGACTCCGCCTCGGTGAGGTACAGCTGCGCGTCACACGCGCGCAGCAGCTCCACCGCCCGTCCGACCGCCGGTCGAGGGTCCCGGCCCACGGACGCCTGTGCGCGGGAGAGGTCGAGCAGGCAGCGGGCAAGCTCGATCCTGCGGCCGAGGCGCTCGAACTCGGACGCGCCCCGCTCGAGCAGGGCGATCGCCTCGACCGGGTTCTCCTTGACGAGGCCGCTCGCGACGAGGAAGTACGGCCGGGCGAGTCCCCGGGCGGCCGCCGAGCGCTCCAGGCGCGCGAGCGCGGACAGGGCTTCGTCGGGTTCCTCCGGGACCAGGAACCGGATCAGCTCCAGCAGCAGCCACTCGAGCGAGCCGTGCTCGGTCCGGTTCGCGTACGCGGCGCCCTCCCGGAGCAGGGCCAGGGCGCCGGCGCGATCTCCTCGCACCGTCGCGAGCGTCGCCTCGACCGCGAACAGGGGAATCCTGGATTGGGGCTCCGGGTTGGCGGCCTCGATCTCGGCGGCCTCGCGGAACCATCGTTCCGCTTCGTCGATCTTCCCCCGGGCCAGCAGGACCCAGGCGCCCGCCCCGGCCCGCAGCCCGACCAGCACGGGGTTCTCGATCGCACGGGCCAGGTCGACGGCCTCTCGGGCAAGAGCCTCCGCCGTCTCGAGGTCGCCTTCCTCGCCGAGCTCGTCCGAGAGGGACCCGAGGATCCACGACTGCGAATCGCGAACCCCGGCCTTCTGCGCGAGCTCCAGCCCTTCACGGAGGATCCGAAGCTGGCGCTCGGGATCAGGGGCGATGTCGTGCAGCATCGCCGGCAGGTTGTTGCAGTTGCGAAGGATCAGCTGGAGGTCGCCGATCTCCTTGGCGATGCGGAAGCCCTCCTCGATGGCGGCGAGCCCCTCCTCGGCGCGCCCTTCGTTCGACAGGAGCATGCCCAGGGTGCTGAGCGTCGCCGCCAGCACCGGCAGGCTTCCGACGCGCTCGGCCATCGCTTCACTTCGCCGGAGCGGCTCCTCCGCCGCGTCCAGCCGGCCCCGCCGCCAGTGCAGCCACCCGAGCGAGTGCAGGGAGTCGGCCAGGTCCACCGAGTCCCCGAGCGGCTCCAGCCGGTCCACCGCCTGCTCGGCGTGGAGGAGCGCGCCGGCGTCGTCGCCGGACGTCATCGCCGAGAAGACCAGGCGGATCTCGGCCCGCCCGGCCGCCGGGTCGTCACCCGCCGCGAGCGCGTGGCGAAGCGACGTCTCGTAGGCCGCCTGCATCTCCGGGACCTCGCCGACACCGAACAGGGCGTTCCCCTGCCGCAGCCACAGGTCGGCGAGCTCGGCGTCGCCCAGGCCGACGTCTGGGGCGAGGTTGGTGGCCGCGCGGTACCACCGCGCCGCCTCCACGGGCTGCCCCAGGCGGGCGGCGCGGTCGCCCGCGACGGCAGCCCACCGGTAGGCCGCCCGCGCCCGTTCCACGCGGGCGGGCTCGTCGCCGAGCTCGTCGAGGTAGCCGACGGCGGCCAGGTGGTGGGTCGCCAGCAGTTCGGCGATCTCCTCGGCGCGTTCGCCGGCCCGTTCCTCCGCCCAACCGGCGGCCTGCACGTGCTTCTCGGCGCGGGTCGCCTTGGGCAGCGACTCATACGCCACGTCCCGGATCAGCACGTGACGGAACGCGAGCTCCAATTCCCCTGAGAAGGTCGGCGGCTCTCGGGGGATGAGGATCTCCTTCACCCGCAGCCTGCCGAGCACCTGACGCGCGAGGCCGGCCTCGACGTCGGCCAGCCGGGCGATCGAACCGAGCCAGAAGGTGCGTCCGACGACCGCCGCGTCCTGCAGCATCGACTTCTCCTCGGTCGGCAGCGAGTCGAGCCTCGCCGCGATCAGGCCCTGGATCGACCGCGGGATCTCGACGTCCTCCACCGGCCGCGCGAGCTCCCACCGCGTGGCCCGGGCCGCCCGCAGGACTCCCCGGTCGATGAACATCCGGACGATCTCCTCCGCGTAGAGCGGGTTGCCCTCGCTCCGTTCCGCGACGAGCTGCCGGACCTCCTTCGACAGCGCCGAGGACAGGAGGTCGTCGATCATGGCCTCGCACTCCTCCTCCGTGAGCGGTTCGAGGAAGATCGCGGCGTAGTTCCGCTTGCCGCCGCCCCACGACGGCCGGGTCTCCAGCAACTCCGGCCGCGCCATCGTCAGCACCATGATCGGGCCCTGCGCCCAGTCCGCCAGGTGGTCGACGAAGTCGAGCAGCCCCTCGTCCGCCCAGTGGATGTCCTCGAGCACGAGCACGAGCGGATAGCGCGCGGCCATGCGTTCCAGGAACCGCCGCCAGGCTTCGAACAGCTCCTCCCGGGCGAAGGTTCGCTCGACCGGCGCCCCCACCAGCGTGCGGATGTGCGGTGCGAGCTCGAGGTCGCCGAACAGCTCGAGGGCAGCGGCGTCGGCCTTGGCCCCGGCGGCCTCCGGCGGGTCGTCCTCCAGGATCTCGCACTGCGCTTTCACGGCCTCGGCGAGCGCCGAGTACGACACGTTCCCGTAGGCGAGGCACCGTCCCTTCCGCCAAAACACGAGCCCGGGCAGGTCCTCGAGGACCTTCAGCAACTCCCAGGTGAGCCGAGACTTTCCGACCCCGGCATTGCCCAGGACGGTGACGAGCGCCGGCCGGCCCTCCTGCTCCACCCGCTGCAGGGTCTGCGTCAGGACGGCGAGCTCCTCGTCGCGGCCGACCAGACGGGCCTCCAGCCCGAGGGGCGCTCGCTCGCCCCGCCGCCGGGCCTTCACCCGCAGCGCCTCCCAGGAGGGCACGGGCTCCGCCTTGCCCTTCAACGCGAGCGGATGGAGCTCGCGGTAGTCGATGACCCCCTTGGTGGCGGCGTACGTCGCCGGGCCGACCACGACCCGACCGGGCTCGGCGGCGGACTGCAGCCGGCTGGCGGTGTTGACCGCGTCGCCGGTGAGCATCCGGTCGCGAGGCCCGGATGCCCGCTCGATGTCGACCAGGACCTCGCCGCCCTCGACGCCGACTCGCATCTGCAGCGTCGGCCGGCCCTCGGCCGCGAACCCTCGGTTGAGCTCCGACAGCACCGCCTGCAGCTCGAGCGCCGCCCGTACGGCGCGTTCGGAGTCGTCCTCGTGCGCCTGCGGCACGCCGAACACCGCGAGCACGGCGTCGCCCATGAACTTCTCGAGCAGCCCACCGTAGCGGTCGATCTCGACGGCCAGACGGTCGAAGGCCTGCCCCACGAGCGACTGGACGACCTCGGGGTCCTCCCGTTCGGCGAGCGACGTGGAGCCGACGAGGTCGGCGAACAGGGCCGTGGCGAACTTCCGCTCCCGCCTCGCCGGAGCGGACTCGAGCGCCGTCCCGCACGACGAGCAGAACCGGGCGCCCTCGACGTTGTCGAACCCGCAGGATGGGCATGCCGCCATGTGCGGATTGTAGGAACGTCGCGGGCAGGGGGTCATCGACGTCGCGACTCTCTCTTGACGACCAATCACTTTGTGTTGCAAAGTGTCATCGAACGAAGCGGTCTTCGGAGGTTCGAGATGGGAACGAGCATGGGACGGTCCGAGGCGGCCGGGCTGGTCGCCGACGTCGGACGGGTCCAGCGTGTGACCCGCCGCGCCCGGCGGGCGATCTGGTTCCCGCTGGTGCTGTTCGGGATCGTCGTTCTGGGCGCTGCGCCGTTCTATCGCCCATGGCCGCCGGCCGGATCGGGCCTGACGTTCCGGAACCTCGGACCAGTCGGTGGGTACCTGGGCGGAGACCTCGTCGGGAGCGCGCCCGCTTGGTACTGGCTGATCGCCCTGCCGCTCGGCTACGTCGCCACGGCAGCCTTCCTCCGGTGGCGCGCGGGCCGCAAGGGCGTGGCCGGGAGGATCGCTCCGTACGTCGTGGCTGGGCTCGCCCTGTTCGCGTTCCTGGTGATCTCGTCGCCGGCCGACCTCCACGCGCTCGGCCTCCCGACCTCGGTCGGAACGTTCCTGTGGTCGAACGACCTGGCCATCCGGGGACTCACGCCGCTGCTGCCGGTGGCGATCGGGTTCCTCGTGCTGGCGTGGGTGGAACGCAGCCCGGCCCTCGCCGCCTTCGGCGCCGGGTTCCTCGGGCTGGCGCTCCTGGCGAACCTGTACGACATCGGGAACCTGTTTCGGTGGGCCGGCCTCTCCGCAGACGATCCGGCCTCGGGCGTGATCGTTCCGGGCGTCGCGCTGCTGCTCGGCGGCCTGGGGTTCGGGATCGCCGCGCTCCGCGAACGATGAGCCACCCGGTCGGGCAGCTGGACGAGGTCGTCCATCAGCGGAACCGGCTGGGGATCCTCGTGGTCCTGCGGGAGGCGCGACAGGTGGAGTTCCGGTTCCTGCGGGACACGCTCGACCTCACCGACGGGAACCTGTCCCGGCACCTGCAGGTCCTCGAGGACGCCCGGTACGTGGCGGTGGAGAAGGGGTACGAGGGCCGCCGACCCCGGACCTGGGTCCGCATCACGCCCGCGGGGCGACGGGCCCTCGCTGCCGAGCTCGACGCGCTCCGGCAGCTCCTTCGGTGACCCGCGGTCGAGAGACTGGCGCTTCGGAATCCGTGGCCGGCGTTCCCCGTGGGTACGATGGAACGCGGAGGTCCGACGACATGACCTACGACGAGAAGGTCGCGGCGTTCAAGGGGCGCATCGACGCCGGGGAGAAGATCGAGGCCGGCGACTGGATGCCCGACGAGTACCGGGCGGCCGCGCTGAAGTTCATCGAGATGCACGCGAACTCCGAGGTGATGGGGGCGCTGCCGGAGCGCGAGTGGATCCCGCGGGCGCCGACCCTCAAGCGCAAGCTGTCGCTCACCGCCAAGGTCCAGGACGAGGTCGGGCACGGCCAGATCCTGTACCGCGTCGCGGAGGACCTCGGGAAGTCGCGCGAGGCCATGTTCGACGACCTGGTGAACGGCCGGACGAAGTTCCACAACGTCTTCCACTACCCCACGGAGACCTGGGGCGACGTCGCGGTGATCGGGTGGCTGATCGACGGGGCCGCGCTCGTCACGCAGAAGGCGCTGCTCGACTCGTCGTACGCGCCCTACGTCCGCGCGATGCGCCGCATCTGCGCGGAGGAGTCGCTCCACCTCCGCCACGGGGAGGACCTGGCGCTCGAGCTCGTGAGCGGCACGCCGGAGCAGCGCGGGATGTTCCAGGACGCCGTGAACCGGTGGTGGCGCCCGATCATGCACTTCTACGGCCCTCCTTCGAACCCCGCGAAGGACGTCCTGCTGTACTGGGGCATCAAGACGCGCTCGAACGAGGACCTGCGGAGCGAGTTCTTCTCGACGTACGTCCCGAAGCTGTGGGACGTCGGCATCACGGTTCCCGACGAGGACCTCCGGTGGGACGAGGCGGCCGGCGACTGGGCCTGGGGCGACGACGGCGAGTGGGTCGACTGGGACGAGTTCTGGACGACGGTGAAGGGGAACGGCCCGATGACCCAGACCCGCCTGCTGTACCGCAAGGCCATGTGGGACGTCCACGCGTGGGTGCGCGAGGCGTTCGACGGCATCCCGGCCGCGGCGTAGCTGCGAGGGCCCGCTCTACACTCACCACGCAGTGGACGTCTGGGACGTGCTCGGGAAGCGCACCGCCGACGACGACTTCGTCGTCGTCGGCGGGGTCAAGGCCCCGGACGCGGACATGGCCCTGGTGCTCGCCCGGGAGACCCATTTCCGCCACAAGGAGGGCGTCGCGTATGCGGTTCGCCGCCGCGGCGATGCCGAGCTCCACGTCGGTCCCGACGCGGCCGAGACCCTGGGCGGCGTGACCGACCACTCGTACCGTCGCCAGGAGGCCTACGCGGGGGTCGGCGGCAAGCTCAAGCGAGTCGCCCGCGAGATGGCCGAACGCGGCATGGTGGTCGACCACCCCCGGCCGCCGGCCGGCCGCGTCCGTGCAGCGGAACACACCGAACCGGAGCCATGACCGAACCCCGGCTACACCTCCGGGGCACGGTCCTCCCCGACGGTGTCGAACGGGACGTCTTCGTGGGTCCGGGCGGCCTCGTGTCGTTCGATGGATCGGGGGCGGACGCTCGCACGGTGGCCGAGGACGTGATCCTGACGCCGGGGCTGGTCGACGCGCACGCCCATCTGACGGTGGGAAAGGACGGCGGTCCGGCGGACGACCCGGACGTGATGACCCGTGCACGCGACCACGTCGAGGGCGGCGTGCTCCTGGTCCGCGAACCCGGCGCCGTGTCCGATGTCACCGCGACGCTGGAGGGGGAGGGCCTGCCCAGGATCCTCACCGCCGGGCGATGGCTCGCCGGCAGGGGGCGGTTCGTCCCGGGGTGGGCCCGGGAGGTCGGCGACGACGAGCTTGCGGAGGCCGCGGTCGAGGAGCTCCGAGCGGGGGGCGGTGGCTGGGCCAAGGTCGTCGGCGACTGGCGGACGGACGCCGGGCGCAGCGTGAGCTTCCCGCCGGAGACCCTGGCCGACGCGGCCCGGCTGGTTCATGAAGCCGGCGGCAGGCTCGCCGTCCACGCGATCCTGGCCGAGACGGTCGAGATGGCCGTCGCCGCAGGATGCGACTCGGTCGAGCACGGCACCTTCGCGTCCGAGTCCTCCCTCGCGACGATCGCCGCCCGGGGCCTCGCGCTCACGCCGACGGTGGGCGCGGTGCTCTCCTCGCCACCGGCGCGGGCCACGGCTGAGAATCGGGAATGGACGGACGTGGCGCACCGATCGGTCCGGGAGGTGGTGCACGCCGCATGGGAAGCCGGGGTCATCCTTCTTGCGGGAACCGACGTGGTCATCGCGCACGGGCGGGTCCGCGAGGAGATCGCGCTGCTCGCCTCCTGCGGGATCCCGGCCGAGGCGGCGCTGGCCGCGGGCTCGTGGGACGCGCGGACGTTCCTCGGGCTGGCCGGGATCGAGGAGGGGGCCCGCGCCGACATCGTGGCGTACGTCCGCGACCCGCGTGAGGACCTGTCCGTGCTCGACGCACCCACGGCGATCGTGCTCGACGGCCGGCTGATCGAACCCGGGCGGCGCTAGCATCGTCTCCATGTCGCGTCCTGAAAGCTGGACCGAGCCAGCGGGTGCAAGTCCCGCCCAGGTAAGCGCCGGAGCGCCTGGTAGCAGGCCACCGGCCGGCGTCGAGAGGCGTCCGGTCGAAGCGTGGCGTCAAGAGCCCCTCTGGGGGGAGCAAGAGCGCGGGCCGCAACATCAAGTGAATCCTGCAGCCTCGTCAGATTCACAACGGGAGAGCCGAGCCGCTCATGTCACGGCGAAGGCCACGTCTGGCGCTAGGACTTCCGGACCATCCGCGCCAGGTCTCCCCGGGGTACGGGGAACGGCACGTGCTCACGGTTCGGTTCGGAACAGGAGAGGCCCGTCTGCCCCGCCTGCGTCGGGCAAAGACCGCTTCCATAAGCCGACGGCGAAACGAAGCGGAGGGCAGCGGGAGTCCGAGGGGGTCGTAGTACCGCCGATCGCCGGGCAGCACAACCCGGCGGGAGGGAAGGACCCCTACTTTGGTCACGCCGGCCAAGGAGGTACGCGCGAGGGCATGGCCGGGGTCACCCCCCGGCCCAACCACCCCATCGGGGCACCCTCCGGTGACAAAGTGCGACGCCTCCAAGGCCGGCTCCAGGCATCAGCCAAGCGGTCACCTGGCCGCCGCTTCCACGCCCTGTACGACCGGATCCACAGGGATGACGTCCTGTGGGCGGCGTGGCAGCGGGTCCGGGCGAACCGGGGAGCCGCGGGGGTCGATCACCAGAGCCTCGCGGACGTGGAGGCCTACGGAGTGGAGCGGATGCTCCGAGAGCTCCAACAGGTCCTTCGAGCGGGCAGGTACCGGCCGAGCCCCGTGCTCCGCCGGTACATCCCGAAGCCAGACGGGCGGACGCGTCCGCTCGGCATCCCGACGGTCTCAGACCGGGTGGTCCAGGCTGCGACCAAGCTCGTGCTGGAGCCGATCTTCGAGGCGGACTTCTCGCCCGTCTCCTACGGCTACCGGCCCGGTCGCAGTCCCACCGAGGCCCTGGAGCAGATCAGGGTCGCCTTCATCCGGGGCTACGTCTTCACCCTGGACGCCGACATCACCGACTTCTTCGGGCAGATCTCACACGACTTGCTCCTCGAAGCGGTGGGGAGGCGGGTGTCCGACCGCCGGGTGCTGAAGCTGGTGCGCCAGTGGCTCAAGGCAGGGGTGATGGAGGAGGGGAGGCTCCGCGAGCCGGTCGCAGGGACCCCCCAGGGGGGAGTGATCTCCCCTCTGCTCGCCAACATCTACCTCGACGCTCTGGACAGGGCCTGGGCACGGGACGGGGAACGCCTCGGAGTCATGGTGCGCTACGCCGACGACTTCGTGGTCATGACCCGGACCCCCAACGCGCTGGAACGGGCTGATGGCCTGGTCGGGACGACCCTGGCCGGGCTTCACCTGAGCCTGAACCCGGACAAGACGCGGAAGGTGGACCTCCGCGAAGGCCGGCAGGGCTTCGACTTCTTGGGCTGTCACTTCCAGGCCCGGGTCTCGGGGCGCCTGCTGGAGCAGGGCATCCGCCGGTACTACCTGCACCGGTGGCCCTCGGCGAGGGCCATGAACCGGGTGAGGCAGCGGGTGCGCGAGCTCACCGGCCGGAACCGGGGTGGGGTGTCAGACATCCGGGTAGTCATCCGGGATCTGAACCCCGTGCTCCGGGGATGGGGGAACTACTTCCGCACCGGGAACGCCACGTACAAGTTCGTCTCCATCGACCGGTACGTGCAGCGCCGGCTCCGCCGCCTCCTGCTTCGGCGGGTGGGGCGCAACGTCCGGCCTCGCCACCTCGAGATGTGGACGAGCGACTGGTTCCGGGACCACGGCCTGCACCGGTTACGTGGGACCATTCGCTACCCAGGAGCCGCGTAGAGATGTCTCAAGGACCATCGGTAAGCCGTGTGCGGGAAAACCGCACGCACGGTTTGAAAGGGGGATGGGGAAACGGGTCCGCTCGTCGGACACCGCGCCCCTGACTACCAATGGACGACCCGCGCCTCGAGCTGCTGTTCGCCCTGGCCGACGACGAGCTGATCATGGGCCACCGCCACTCGGAGTGGACGGGGTGGGCCCCGCACATCGAGGAGGATCTGGCGTTCTCCTCGATCGCCCAGGACGAGATGGCGCACGCCCGGCTGCTGTACGGGCTGGCCAAGGAGGCCACCGGGCGGGACGAGGACTCGCTGGCCCTCGGTCGTTCGGCGAGCGAGTACCGCAACGCCGTCCTGACCGAACGCCCCAACCGCGACTGGGGCTACACGCTCGCGCGGCACTACCTGTACGACACGGCCGACGAGGTGCGCCTCGCCGCGGTCGCTGGGTCGTCGTGGGCCGGGCTCGCCGAGCTCACCGAGGTCATCCGGCTGGAGGAGCGGTACCACCTGGAACACGCCCGGGCCTGGTTCGAACGGCTCGCGAACGGACCCCAGACCGGCCGGCAGAAGCTGGCCGACGGGTTCGTCGCCGCGGTGGGGGAGGCGATCGCGCTGTTCGAACCGCTCCCCGGTGAACCCGAGCTGGTCGCCGACGGCGTCCTGCCACGGACGTCGGAGGAGCTGCTCGGCGAGTGGCTCGAGCGGCTCGGCCGGGACCTCGAGTCGGTGTCGCTCGACTACGTCCTGGAGCACCACGGGCCGATCGGCGGCGAGATGGTGCCGACGTCGACCGGCGAGATCGAGGCCGGAGCCGAGGAGCTCGCCGTCCCTGGGATCGTCCGCCGCGACGGGCGGTGGGCGCACGAGGGCGCGTTCGCCGGCGCGGGCGGCCGGCACGGCCACCACTCCGAGGACTTCGAGCCGCTGTGGGACGAGATGACGAGGCTGTATCGCGAGCACCCGGGGGCGACGTGGTGACCCGACCGGAGGCCGCGGAGACCGCGGGCGCCGTCGAGCTCGCCGTGTGGGAGGCCCTCGCCGGGGTTCACGACCCCGAGATCCCGCCGGTCGCGATCACCGACCTCGGCATCGTCGAACGCGTCGAGGTCGCCGACGACGCGGTGACGATCGACCTGCTGCCGACGTTCGTGGGCTGCCCCGCCCTCGACGTCATCCGCGAGGACGTCACGACCGCCGTGGACGGAGCCGCCGCCGGCCGCCGGGTCGAGGTCCGGTTCGTGTACTCGCCCCCGTGGACGAGCGACCGCGTCACGCCGGAGGGCCGCGAGGCGCTGCGGGGCTACGGCCTCACACCCCCGCCACCCGCTGTGGCGGGCACCATGTTCGTCCCGCTCGCCTCGCTGCGCAGGACGGGGGCGCCACCCGCCGTGTGCCCGTTCTGCGGCAGCGAGGACACCGTTCAGGAGAGCGCGTTCGGCCCGACCCTCTGCCGGACCACCCACTTCTGCCGGGCGTGCCGCAACCCCTTCGAGGCGTTCAAGCCGAAGTGACCGCCACCGGCGACCAGATCACGGGCCATCCGGACTCCGCCCCCTGCCGTCCCGGACCTCCCCTCGCGGCGGCTGTGGTCGAATAGGCCGGTCTCCCGACGCCGAGGCTGGACCATGTCCCAACCGATGATCTCGCTGCACAACGTCTCGAAGCGCTACGACAGCGCCGCGGCCGGCGCCGCCGTGGACGACCTCTCGCTGGAGATCGCGGAGGGCGAGACCGTCGTCCTGGTCGGCCCCTCGGGGTGCGGCAAGACCACCACGATGAAGATGATCAACCGGCTCATCGAACCGACGTCCGGTTCGATCGTGGTCAACGGCACCGACGTCCTGCGGCAGAACCCCGTGCAACTCCGCCGGAACATCGGCTACGTCATCCAGAGCATCGGTCTCATGCCCCACCGCACGGTCGCGGAGAACATGGCGTTGGTTCCGAATCTGGTCGGATGGGACGACGACCGCGTCGAGAAGCGCATCGACGAGCTGGTCGAGGTGTTCGACCTCGACCGCGAGCTGCTCCGCAGGTACCCGGCCGAGCTGTCCGGCGGACAGCGCCAGCGCGTGGGCGTGGCCCGCGCGCTCGCTGCCGACCCGCCGGTGATGCTCATGGACGAGCCGTTCGCGGCCGTCGACCCCATCGTGCGGGCCCGCCTGCAGGACCAGTTCCTCGACATCCAGCGGCGGCTGCGCAAGACGATCGTGTTCGTGACGCACGACATCGACGAGGCCATCAAGATGGCCGACCGCATCGCCATCCTCAACAACGGCGCCCGCGTGGAGCAGTTCGCCTCGCCGGAGGAGATCCTCCGCGGCCCGGCGACCCCGTTCGTCGAGGACTTCGTGGGCGCCGACCGGGGCCTGAAGCGCCTGGCGCTGATCCCCGTCTCGTCGATCAAGGTCGAACCCGGCCCGGTCGTCGCGCCGGCCGCGTCCGCCGAGGAGGCCCGCAGCGCGATGGCCGCCGGCGGCATGGGCTGGGTGAGCGTGGTGGACGGCGACGAGCTGCTCGGATGGATCGACGGATCCGACCTCGACGGCGCGGCCACGGTCGGCGACACGAAGCCCCACCGGTTCAGCGCCTACGTCACCGCGAAGGACTCCCTGCGCAGGGCGCTCGACTCGATCGTGACGTCCGAGACCAACGTCGCCGTCGTCGTGAGCGAGGGCCAGCGATACCTGGGAATCCTCACCGTCGAACACCTGACCCGGGAGATCGCGCAGTGACCGCATTGGCGATCCACGCGGTGATCGGGCAGGAGATCAAGCCGCCGAGCTTCTGGCAGTGGCTCGGTGACCACCCGCACGAGATCCTGACGTTCCTGGGGATTCACGCGCTGCTGGCGGTGATCGCCGTCACGGTCGGCGTCCTCATCGCGTTCCCGCTGTCGATCCTGGCCTATCGGCGGCCCCGGACGTACCCGCCGCTCGTGTGGGCCAGCGGGTTCCTGTACACGATCCCGAGCATCGCGCTGTTCATCCTGCTGATCCCGGCGACCGGGCTGACGTATCTGACCGTCGAGGTCGGGCTCGTCATCTACACGCTGCTGATCCTGCTCCGGAACTTCGTCGTCGGCCTGCGATCGGTCGATGCGGACGTGCGCGAGGCGGCCCTCGGCATGGGGTACTCGAACCGCCAGATCCTGTGGAGGGTCGACGTGCCGCTGGCGCTTCCGGCCATCATGGCCGGGATCCGGCTGGCCACGGTCAGCACGATCGCGCTCGTGACGGTGGGGTTCGTCATCGGCAAGGGCGCGCTCGGCCAGCTCATCAACTCCGGGATCACGACCCTGTTCCTGCCTCCGGTGTGGGTGGGGGTGCTGCTGTGCATCGGGCTGGCCCTGGCGGCGGACGCGCTGCTCCTGGCACTCGGCCGCGCCCTGGCGCCCTGGTCGAGGCGCCGCGCCCGAACCGAGGTCGCGACCCGCGACGTCGCGAGGCTCGCGAGGACCCGATGAACACGTTCGTCGACGCCATCCAGTGGATCTTCACCGCCTCCAACTGGCACGAGGTGAACTTCCAACCGGGAATCGCGTCGCAGCTCTGGTACCACGTCCAGCTGTCGGCCATCTCCGTCGCCATCGCGGCGGCCATCGCCATCCCGATCGGGCTGTACGTCGGCCACAAGCGCCGGGGGACCTGGCTGGCGGTCGCGATCGCGAACATCGGCCGGGCGATCCCGTCCTACGGCCTGGTGGTGCTGATCTTCTTCGCCACCGTCAGCCTGGCGCCGTCGCTGCAGCTCTCGATGTTCCCCACGGCGGTGGCTCTGGTGTTCCTCGCGATCCCGCCGATCCTCACGAACACGTACGTGGGGGTGCAGGAGGTCGACCCGGACACGGTCGAGGCGGCGCGGGGGATGGGCCTGACCGAGCTGCAGGTGCTCCGGGGGCTCGAGATGCCCCTCGCCGCCCCGCTCATCATGGCCGGGCTCCGAACCGCGGCGGTCACGGTGGTGGCGACGGCCACGCTGGCCGGGTTCGTGGGCGCGGCCGGGCTCGGGAGCTTCCTGAACGGGGGGTTTGCGCAGCAGGGGCAGGAGCCGCAGTTCTATGGCGGCGCGATCCTGGTGGCGACGCTCGCGATCGTCACGGAACTGCTGTTCGCGGCGCTCGAACGAGCTGTAACACCGAGGACGCGGTCGAGACAGGACCGGCGCGCGGCCGTCGCCGACGGTGTCACGGGGCCCTGATAGGGTTCGCGCATCCAGTTGGGGGGGCGACGCGATGCCCCACGACAGACGGGAGGAGATACCCATGCGGAAACCCCGCATGTTCGCCCTCGGGGCGGCCTTCCTCGCCATCACCCTCATGGGGGCGGCGTGCGGAGGGTCGGGTGGGGGCGGCACCACTGGCACCACGACCGGTGCGACGACGAGCGGCGCCACGACGACCGGCGCCACGACGACCGGCGCCACGACGAGCGGCGCCACGACGAGCGGTGGCAGCACGACCGGGCCCACGCTCGCCAGCACGTTCGTCTTCGGCGCACCTCCGGACTGCGCCACCAACAAGTTCTGCGCGATCGGGCTGAAGGACCTCTACGGCATCGTCTTCAAGTCGATCAAGACCACCGACTTCGGTGGGCCGATCACGGTCCAGGCGCTGAAGGCGGGCACCGTGCAGGTGGGCGAGCTGTTCTCGACTTCCGTATACGACCCCACGTTCGTGGTGTTGCAGGATGACAAGCACCTCGAGGCATCGGACAACATCGTCCCGGTGATCCGCTCGGACAAGGACAGCGACGCGATCAAGGGGATCCTCAACGCCATCAGCGCGGCCCTCACCACCGACGAGATGCTCACGCTCAACAAGCAGGTCGACATCGGCCAGCAGGACCCGAAGCACGTGGCCGAGGGGTTCCTGACGCAGCACAACCTGCTCGGCACGACGAGCGGCTGCAGCGGCGACATCACCGTCGGCGTCTCGGGTGCGTTTGGCGAGAGCAGGATCGTGGCCGAGATGTACGGCCAGGCCCTCGCCAAGGCGGGCTGCAACGTCTCCTACCAGCTCGACCTCGAGAGCCGGAAGGTCTCGGACACCGCGCTGTTCAACGGCAACATCGACCTCAAGCCCGAGTACCTCGCGAGCGAGGCGACCGCACAGGATTCGAGCGCCAAGGTGTCCGGCGATCCGGACAACAACCAGCAGATCCTCACGGGCCTGCTCGCCAAGAAGAAGGTGGACGTCCTCGACTTCTCGCCGGCCGTCGACCAGAACGTGTTCGTGGTGACCAAGGACATCGCTGACCAGTTCAGCCTCACCACGGTGAGCGATCTGGCGCAGCCCGCGTCCAGCTAGCGAAGCGGCCGAACGACGCGACGGGGGTCGTCCCTCACGGGGCGGCCCCCGCCACGTACTGCTCCCCGGCGGGGATCTCCACGGCCAGCCGGTTCGCCGGCGGCGCCAGCGGACACGACCACCGCGGGTCATACGAGCACGACGGGTTGTAGGCGAAGTTGAAGTCCAGCACCGGCCGGCCGTCCGCCGTGACGCCGAGGTCGGATCCCTTCACCGTGTCCATCAGGTATCGCCCGGCGCCGTACGTCTCGCGCCCGGCCGTCGCGTCGCGGAACGGAAGGAACAGTCCCCCGCCGTAGCCCTCCAGCCAGTAGACGTCGAGCGTCAGCGCCCCGGTCGCGCCCGGAAGGTCGAACCGCACGACGGCGAACCGCGTGAACCGGTAGGCCCCGCCGTCGCTGGCGCCGATCTCGAGGGTCTCGTGTTCCGCGGGCTCCACCGAGCCCGCGACGCGGTACGCCGCGTCGTACGGGAACAGCGGAACCCCCGGGTAGGCTGCCCGCGCCTCGGCCGGGACCGGGGACTGCGGGTGGGTCCGGAACAGGTCGTCCCGAACGTCGCGCCACCGCCGCCAGGCGCCTTCGGGGTCCGTGACGGCCATCGCGCGGACCCGGGCGTACAGGTCGAACACCCGCCGCTTCCAGTCGAGCAGGTCCAGCAGTTCGCCGGCGTCGCCGCTCACGGCGGGCGGGCGCCCTCGGGGGCCTCCGGCAGGGGCGTCCCGGCCATGGGATGTGGAACGCACATGTGGTTATGGTGCTCCGCCCCGCTGGCATGGAGCTCCTCGTGGGCCTCGGTGCCCGCCACCACCCCCTCGCCGATCTCCTCGTGCGCCGGCTCGCGTTCGTCGTGCGGCGGGGGCGTTCCGCCGGCGGAAGCGACGGATTCGTCGCCGTGCCCTTCCATCCGGGCCCGGGGCGGGTTCCTGATGCCGACGCCGTTCACGATCGCGCCGGCCAGGAGGAGGCCGGCCCCGATGATCATGGACAGGTGGAACGCGTGCGTGGACGCCTCCGCCGCCTCGGAGACGATGGTCGCGCCCTTCACCGTGTGGCCGTCGACGGGCACCACCACGTTGGCCTTCGGCCGGTTCAGCGGCGCGACGGCCTTGCGGACCTGTTCGTTCGACGGGTCGAGGCCCGGCACCCGCGAAGCGAGGCCGGCGTAGAAGCTCGTGGCGATCGCCACGAAGATCAGCGCGCCGGCCAGCTGCGGTCCCACCCGCGAGATCGCGTTGTTGATGGCCGAGGCGACGCCGGAGTTGTGCTCGGGCACGCTCGTCATCAGGGCGGTCGTGAGCGGCGCGACCATGATCATCAGGCCGATGCCGAACAGCAGGAGCCCCGGCAGGAAGTGCACCGCGTAGTCGCCCGGCGGGAGGATCGACGCGCCGGGCCCAGTGCCGAACCGCCACGCGGCGCTCGTGGCCGGGACCCGCGTGTACCACAGCACCCCGAGCATCATCACGAGCGGGCCGACCGTCATGAACGCCCGCGGGCCGTACCGGGCGCCGAGCCGGCCCACCCGCGTCGAGAACAGCGCCAGGAAGATCGACCCCGGCACGCCCATGATCCCCGCGGCCGCCGCGTCGTACCCCAGCGTTCCCTGGACGAACAGGCCGAGGTTGAAGAACGTCACGTACAGCGCGCCGTAGATCACCAGCGTGGAGATGTTCGTCACGGAGAAGTTCCTCGAGCGGAACAGCGACAGTGGGATCAGCGGGTGCTCGCGCCGGCGCATGTACGGCACGATCGCGATCGTGGCCAGGGCGCCGACGCCGAGCGAGACGAACGCGATCGGGTCCTTCCAGTTCTGCTGCTGCCCCCGGATCGTCCCGAACGCGAGCCCCCCGACCGCGAGCGCCACGATCACCGAGCCCCACCAGTCGAAATGCGGCGACATGTCCTCGTCGCGCGACTCCTGGACGTGCCGGAGGGTCGCCCACAGGGCGAGCGCGACGAGCGGGATGTTGATCAGGAACGCCGCCCGCCACGAGATGCCCTGGACGAGCAGCCCGCCCACGAACGGACCGAGGATGGTCGTCGCCGCCGAGGCGCCGGCCCAGATGCCGAACGCCCGCCCCCGTTCCTCGCCGGAGAACGTCGTGTTGAGGATCGCGAGCGACCCCGGCACCAGGAGGGCGCCCGCAGCCCCCTGCAGCAGGCGGAACACGATGAGCGACTCGAAGTTCCACGAGAGCCCGCACGCGAGGGACGTGGCCCCGAACCCGATCAGCCCGAGCGCGAACATCCTGCGGCGGCCGTAGTAGTCGGAGAGCGCCCCGGCCAGGATCAGCAGCGACGAGAGGGTCAGCAGGTAGCCGTTGTAGACGTAGTTCTGCGCCTCGAGCGTGCTGAACAGCGAGCTGTGGAGATCCCTGCCGATCTGGGGGAGGGCGACGTTGACCACCGTCGAGTCGAGGAACACGATCCCCGACCCGAGGACCGCGGCCACCATCGTCCACCGCCGCCTGGCGTCCACGCCGTGCCTTTCGTTCGCTGGTCGGACGGTACCGTCAAACGCCCGGCGACGTGAGAACCTTCCCGCCCGGTGGAGCCGGCGGCCCGGTCAGCCGCCACTGAACCTGGGCGGGCGCTTCTCGAGAAACGCGCCCACGCCCTCCGCGAAGTCGTGCGACCCCGCGAGGCGGGCCTGTTCGACGGCTTCGCGCTCGAGCGTCTCGGCCAGGCCGAGGTGGAGCGCCTCGCCCATCAGTGCCTTGGTCGCGCCGATCGCCGCCGTGGGGCCCGCCGCCATCGCCGAGGCGGCCTCCCCAAGCGCGGCGGGGAAGCCGTCGGACGGGACGACGCGATTCACCAGCCCGATCCGGAGCGCCTCCGCCGCGTCGATCGTGTGGCCGGTGATCGAAAGCTCGAGGGCCTTCGCGAACCCGACCACGCGGGGGAGCAGCCAGTTCCCGCCGGAGTCCGGGACAAGGCCGATCTTGACGAACGCCTGCAGGAACCGCGCCGCGTCGCTCGCGATCCGGAGGTCGCAGGCCAGTGCGAGCGACAGGCCGGCTCCGGCGGCGACCCCGTTCACGCCCGCGATGACCGGCTTCGGCAGATCGACGATCGCGGCGATCATCCGGTTGTAGCCGGACCGGAGGTGCTCGGCGACGTCGAGCGTGGTGCCTCCTCCGGCCGGCGCGTCGCCCAGGAACTCGGTCAGGTCCTGCCCGGCGCAGAACCCCCGCCCCTCGCCGGTGATCGCGAGACAGCGGACCGCGTCGTCCTCCCGCGCGCCGGTCAGCACGTCGAGCGCCTCCTGCGCAAGCCGCGTCGTGAGGGCGTTCAGCTTGTCGGGTCGGTTGAGCCGGATCCAGCCCACGCCGTCCGACACCTCGTAGGTGAGCTCCTCGTAGTCCATGGCGCGGGAGCGTACTCCCGGCCGGGGTGGGGTACGCTCGAGGTCGTCGGGGGAGCTCGGTCGGACCGGGCTGAGAGGCTGCCTGTGCGGGCGGCGACCCCAGGAACCTGAACCGGGTAATGCCGGCGGAGGGAGGCCTGCGACCATGACCACCGCGGCGGAACGGCTCGAGCGGGCGCTCGAGCGGGAGGCGCCGACCTGGGGCATCCGTCCCGTCCCGCCCGAGCAGCGCCGGCTGGGCGGGTTCGACCTCGCGGTGCTGTGGGCCGACCTGTCGATCGGCCTGCTCGTGATGCTCACGGGGGCGCTGCTGGTCCCCGCGCTGGGGCTGCCGGCGGCCCTGCTGGCGATCGTCGTCGGCTCGGTGCTCGGGTGCATCCCGCTCGCGCTGGTCGGCGTGGCCGGGGCGCGGGCGGGCGTTCCCGGAATGGTGCTGTTCCGGCCGGTGCTGGGCGTCCGGGGGTCGTACGTCCCGACCGTGCTGAACGTCGTGACGCTGGTCGGGTGGACCGGGTTCGAGCTGTGGGCGATGAGCCTGGTCGCCAACCGCGTGGTCCACCTCGGGTACGGCGTGTGGCTCGCGATCGTGGCCGTGGTGTGCACGGCGCTCGCGCTGGGCGGGCCGATCGTGGTCATCCGGCGGTGGCTGGAGCGGTTCGGGGCGTGGGTGATCGGGGCGGTCGGGCTGTGGATCACGTTCCGGTTGCTCACGCGGGGTGACCTTTCGGCGATGTGGAACGCGCCGGGCAAGGGCGGGTTCCCCGGGCACTTCCTGCTGGCGGTCGACCTGGTCATCGTCATGCCGGTGTCGTGGCTGCCGCTCGTGGCCGACTACAACCGGTTCGCCAAGCGAGGGGTGACGGGCGCCCTCGGGACGTTCGCCGGGTACGCGATCGGGAACGCCTGGTTCTACGCTCTCGGGGCGCTGCTCGTGCTGGCGGCGGGGCTGCCGTCGTTCGCGACGCCTGGGGACCTGGGGTCGGCGATCGTGTCGCTCGCCGGCGGGTGGGTTGTGCTCCTGGCGTTGCTGGTGGGGGAGACCGATGAGGCGTTCGCCGACATCTACTCGAGCGCCGTGTCGTCGCAGAACCTGTCGGAACGGATCCGCCAGCGGCCGGCGGTGCTGTGCGTGGCGGTGCTCGGTGCGGGCCTGGCCGCCTGGCTGGGCGGCCGGCCGTCGCTCGCGGTCGGGAACTACGAGCAGTTCCTGTTCCTGCTGGGGTCGGTGTTCGTGCCGCTGTTCGGGGTGTTCGTGGCGGACCATTTCCTGCTGCGGAACCGGCCCGGCGACCTGTTCGCGGTGGACGCGCTGCCGCGGTTCCGGTGGCGGGCGCTGATGCCGTGGGTGGCCGGGTTCCTCCTGTATCAGTGGAGCGTGCCGACCGCGCTGCCGGGGTGGGAGGACGGGGTGCGGACGGTGTTCCACTCGTGGCTGGGCCTGCCGTTCCCGCTGTTCGGTTCGGCCCTCGGAGCGAGCGTGCCGAGCTTCCTGGTGGCGCTGGGGCTGTCCCTGTTGGTGCTGGACCGGCCGGGCCGGCGGGCGCGGCGCGCGGGTTCGCGGGCGTAGGACCGAGCGGCGGGTCCGGGCGGGTCCGGGCGGGTCCGGGCGGGTTCGCGGCGGGGCTCAGGCGGGGCCGGAGCCGTTGTGGTTCGGGCCGGGCTCCGCGGCGGGGGTCGGTGGTGGGGCGGCCGTGACGAGGATCACTGCGGGCTCGGTGGAGGCGTTCGAGATGGTGACCTCGCCACCCGCGGGGGCGAGGACCGCCGCCCACTGCTTGACGCGCTTGCGGCCCTTGTCCACCTGGATCACGACCTCCCCCGCGACCACGACGAACAGCGCGTCCGAGGTGGGGTCGCCGACGGGTCCCACGCGCTGCGTGCGCTCGAGGCAGATGAGCTGTGACCACAGGTGCTCGGTCTCGAACAGGTCGTGCGTGGCCGCCGCGTCGGGATCGAAGTGCACGAGGTCGCGCAGGTCTCTGGCATCCATGGCGGCCGGAAGCGTACCGACGATCGCGGGCGGTGCCCCGGGCCGCCGTCGTGCCGCTCGGGCGCCCAGGCGGGTCGTGCCCGAGGACAATCGCCCTCGCGATACACTGCCGCACTCCGCCCGCGAGTTCTCGACGCGTTTCGAGGGGAGCCAGGGATGCCAGAGTTCGGGTTCGCCACCACGTCCGCAGCGGAGGCCACCGCCGACGCGCTGATCCTTCCCGTGTTCCAGGGACCCGAGGCCGGGCCGGGGGTGGCCGAGGTGGGCAAGGCCCTCGGGGCGGACCTCGTCGCCACGTACGCGGACAACAACCTCCGCGGCAAGCTCGGGGAGACCCTCGCCGTACCGACGCTGGGGCGCCTCGGGGCGCGCACGGTGCTCCTCGTCGGCCTGGGGAAGCGGGCGGAGGTTCGGCCCGACACGCTTCGGCGCGCGGCCGGCCGGGCCGCGAGAGCTACGACTCGGTTCGAGTCCGTGGCGACCACGCTCGCGAGGGCGGCCCGGCCGCCGGCCGAGGCCGTCCAGGCCGTCGTGGAGGGGCTCCTCCTCGGCTCGTACCGGTTCGACCGGTTCAAGTCCTCCGCTTCGAAGGCCGATCTGCCCGAGCGCTCCCGGCTCGAAAACGTGACGCTGCTCGGCGTGAACGAGCCCGACGCCGCGAAGCGCGCCCAGGTCGTCGCCGAGAGCGTGGCCTGGGCCCGTGATCTCGTGAACACACCCGCGGGCGCCGCGACGCCGGAGTTCCTCGCCGACGAGGCTCGCGCGATGGCCAAGGACACCGGGCTCGAGGTCAAGATCTGGACCAAGGCGGACCTCGAGAAGGGCGGGTTCGGCGGGGTCCTCGGGGTGGGGCAGGGGAGCGTGAACCCGCCCCGCCTGATCGAGCTCACCTACGACGGCGGGCGCAAGGGCGACCCCCCGATCGCCATCACCGGCAAGGGCGTGACGTTCGACTCGGGGGGCCTGTCGATCAAGGACGCCAAGGGCATGGAGTGGATGAAGGCCGACATGGGCGGCGCCGCGGCCATGCTCGCGGCC
Organism: uncultured Actinomycetes bacterium; assembly: GCA_963772375.1. Taxonomy (GTDB): domain Bacteria; phylum Actinomycetota; class UBA4738; order UBA4738; family JACQTL01; genus DATBHM01. Next base: position 1,514,886 of record CAVYXG010000001.1, on the reverse strand, counting down.
ATGCGCGCCATCGCCCAGCTGAGGCCGAAGGTCAACGTCATCGCGGCGATCCCGTCGAGCGAGAACCTCCCGAGCGGCTCGGCGCTTCGGCCGGGCGACGTCCTCCGCCACCGCGGCGGCAGGACCTCCGAGGTCCTCAACACCGACGCCGAGGGACGACTCATCCTGGCAGACGCGCTCGCCTACCTGTCCGAGAAGAACCCCCGCGTCATCATCGACGCGGCGACGCTCACCGGGGCGTGCATGATCGCGCTCGGCGAGGACATCTGGGGCGTCATGGGGAACGATCGCCGGCTCATTCGCGACGTGATCGCGGCGGGCGACGCGGTCGGCGAGCCGGGATGGGAGCTGCCGCTCTGGCGGCGGTACCGCGACAAGATCGAGTCCCCGGTGGCCGACGTGAAGAACATCGGCGACCGCTATGGGGGCGCCATCACGGCCGCGCTGTTCCTCTCGGAGTTCGTCGGCGATACGCCATGGTGCCACCTCGACGTGGCCGGCACGGCCTTCTGGGAGAGGTCCGGCGATTACTGGCCCCGGGGCGCGACCGGCTCCCCGGCGCGGACGATCGTCCGCTACGTGCTCGACCGGGCCGCCGAGTCGTCGCGAGCCAGGCCGGCGTCGCGCAGCGCCGCGTCCGCAGCCGTCCCGCGCCCGAGGTCGGCGGCCGCGGCCGGCGAGGCTCGCACGGGCTCCAAGTCCTCCGCGAAGGCGAAGGCCGCCGCGAAGGCGGGGTCGTCGGCCCGTGCGCCGCGAACCCGTTCCGGCGCCCGCGCGGGCGCTCGCTGACGATCGGGCCCATGACCGAGGAATCCCCGACCGGCCCGGTGCTCGGCGTCTTCGCCCATCCGGACGACGCCGAGATCGGCGCGGGCGGCACGATGGCGAAGTGGGCGTCGCAGGGTCGCGACGTGCACCTGCTGATCCTGACGAACGGCAACAAGGGTTCGCAGGTGGTCGGGCACGACCCGGACGAGCTCGCCCGCACCCGCGCCGCCGAGACCGCCGCGGCCGGTCGGACGCTCGGCCTGAAGGACGTGCGCATGCTGGAGACGCCGGACGGCGAGCTGGAGAACGTCCACGGCGTTCGGGCGGCCGTCGCGAGGCGGATCCGCGAGCTCCGTCCGCAGGTGGTGCTGTCGTGCGACCCCACCACGTGGTTCATGGGGAACCGCTACATCAATCACGCCGACCATCGCGCTGCGGGTGCGATCGCCTGCGACTCAGTGTTCCCCGGCGCCGGCAACCCCCAGTTCTTCGCCGAGCAGATCGCCGAAGGACTCGAGCCGTGGGACGTTCCCGAGATCTGGCTCTCGTGGTCGACGGAGCCGAACCACCACGAGGACATCTCGGGCTTCATGCGAACGAAGCTCGATTCGCTCGCCGCGCACGCCAGCCAGGTCGAGGGCGACATGCTCGGCTTCTTCGAGGAGTGGCTGCCCCTCGAGGCGGCCGAGGCCGGGAAGCTCGTCGGCGTCGAGCACGCCGAGTCGTTCCGCCGCCTCGACCTCCGCTGAGCTCATCGATCGCCGCCTCGACCCTGCGGTGTGTTCACCCGGAGGCCGCTCGCTCCCCTCCGCGCCGGCCCTTGCCGTTTCGGCCGCCGCGGCCGCACAATCCGCGCCGACCGGTTCCGTCGACAGGGGAGGCCGCGATGACACATCCGAACGAGGAGCTCGTCCGCAACGGGTAGCGCCCGGTCGCCACCAGCTCGCGGGCGACTTCCGGGGGAAGGACGAGGTCTTCGGCAATCTCGCGAAGGTGTTCGGGCTGACCGGTGGGACCTTCACGCTCGAGATCCACGACGTTCTCGGGGTCACCGAGCAAGGGCTGCATCCTGGGGACGTCTATGCTGGCGACGAGTCCTGGAGCGACTGACGGTTTCCTCGACGGCGGACCATCCGAACCGCGACGTTCTCGCGGCGGCCTTCGCCGCCTTCGCTCGCCGTGACCTCGCCGCGATCCGTGCGCTCCTGACCGAGGACGTCGCCTGGCACACCCCCGGCCGGCACCTGCTCTCCGGGGACTACGCCGGGAGGGAGGCGGTGATCGGCTATCTCGAACGCGCCCTCGACCTGAGCGCGGGCTCGGTGGAGGTTCGCCCGGTGGACATCCTGGTCAACGAACGCCACGGCGTGGCGATCCTCGACGTCTCGGGCGAGCGTCGGGGTCGCCGTCTGCGGGACCGGGCGGTGCAGGTGTTCCGGTTCTCGGAGGACGGGCGGATCGCGGAGCGATGGGTCCACCCGGGTGATGCCGCCGCGACGGATGCGTTCTGGGGGACCGGCGAGTCCGATCCGCCCGGACAGGCCGATCGCTGAGGCCGGGAGCCCTACCGTCCCCGGCCCTGGGTGTTCGCCGACGTGTAGTCGGCCGGCTTCGTCGCGACCGCCAGGTTGACCTCGCGGAAGTCGGTGAGCGGGTCCGGAAAGCGCTCGCGGAACACGGCGCGGGCCCGCTCGAGGAACGTCCCCCACGCCTCGTCGCCCAGCATGTCGCGCAGGAACCGCCCCGACATCGCGGTCGTCCGCCCGTCGACGTAGTCGTCGAGCGACATCTGGAACCGGTACTCGCGCACCTCGACGCGCACGGGGTGGAGGTGCGCGTCCCGGAGCCCCTCCTCCAGACGGTGGCGGTCCCGGAACCGGTCCTCGTTCGGCATGGCGCGCGTCGCCGCGTCCTGCAGCAGCTCGTGCGTGGCCACGTCCTCGACCAGCTCGCGCCAGGTCCGCTGGAACTCGTCCTCGGTCTCGCTCCACGTGCTCACGGCGATCGTGCCGCCCGGGCGGGTCACCCGAATCAGGTCGAACAGCGCGGTGTCCAGGTGGACGAAGTGCGAGAGCACGAACCCCGCCATCACCGCGTCGAAGGTCCCGTCGCGGAACGGCAGGTCGATGGCCACGGCGGCCGCAACCGGGACGTCGGGACGGGCCTCCCGGCACACCCGCAGCATCTCGATCGAGGGGTCGACCCCCACCGCCCTGGCGCCGGCAGAGATCGCCGCGGCCGCAACCACACCGGTCCCGGTCCCGACGTCGAGGACGCGCTGCCCCGGCACCACGCCGGCCATCGCGACGAGGTCCGCGGCGATCGCGCCCGTCCGCCGGCCGTGGACGCGCTCGTAGGTGTCGGCCACGGTGTCGTACGTGCGCCAGTCGTTGGCGAGCGGAGCCGCGTTGGGTGCGTTTGCATTGCCCGCAGAGGCCCCGGGTACAGTGGGATCTGCCCCGTTTCCCCTGCGAGGACGACGATGGAAAAGCCCAGACACGGCGGACACCTTATCGCGGAGGCATTGAAGAACGAGGGGGTCCGGTATCTGTTCACCCTCTCGGGCGGGCACATCGCCCCGATCTACGACGGTTGCGTCGACGCCGGAATCGAGGTGATCGACTTCCGGCACGAGCAGGCCGCGACCCACGCGGCCGACGGATGGGCCCGCCTCACGCTGGAGCCCGGAGTCGCCGCCGTCACCGCGGGGCCCGGCCTCACCGACGCCGTGACCGGCATCGCGAACGCCTTCTACGCCAACTCGCCGATCCTCGTGCTCTCGGGCAAGAACCCGATCATGGAGTTCGAGATGGGCTCGCTGCAGGAGATGGACCAGGTGAGCCTGGTCCGCTCCATCACCAAGTGGGCGAAGACCTGCTACGACACGAGGGCGCTCGGCGACTTCACCACGACCGCCCTCCGGCACGCGCTGTCGGGACGCCCGGGGCCGGTGTTCCTCGATGTGCCCCTCGACGTGCAGTTCAACTCGGCGTCCGGCGTGGAGGCGCCGCTCCACTCGCGGACGACCGCGCGTCCGCTCGGCGACCCGGACCTGGTGGCGGAGGCCGCCCGGCTGCTGGACGGCGCCGAGCACCCGGTGATCTTCGCCGGCAGCGGCGTCCGGTGGGCGGGCGCGCACGAGGCGCTGCGGGAGCTGGCGGACGCCACGAAGTTCCCGGTGTTCCTCAACTCGCTCGGCCGCGGCTCGCTGCCGCCGACCCACCCCTCGTACATGGCGGGCGCCAGGAAGTTCGCCCTGCAGCAGTGCGACGTGCTGCTCGCGATCGGCGTGGACTGGGACTTCCGGCTGGGGTTCGGTCGGCGCAACATCAGCCCCGACGCGACGGTGGTCCAGGTCGACGTCGACGGCACGCACATCGGGCGCAACCGCCCGGTGGACGTCGGGATCGTCGGCGACCCGGGCAAGGTCATGGAGCAGCTCCTGCAGGCCGGCGCGGGCCGGGCCGAGGAACGGCAGTGGACGCATCAGGTCCGTGATGAGGAACAGCGCCTCCAGGCCAGGGCCCGCGAGGGCATGGAGTCCGACGCCGTGCCCATCCACCCCCAGCGGTTCGCCAGGGAGATCCGCGACTTCCTCGATCCCGACGCGATCGTGGTCGGCGACGGCGGCGACATCGTGGGGATCAGCGCATCGATCATCCCGGCGAACGGCCCCGGCCAGTGGCTCGACCCGGGCCCGTTCGGCTGCCTGGGCGTGGGCCCCTCCTTCGCCATCGCCGCGCGCCTCGCCCATCCCGACAAGCAGGTCGCGATCGTGTACGGCGACGGGTCGTTCGGGCTCAACGCCATGGAGTACGACACCGCGATTCGCAAGGGGCTGCCGTTCGTGGGCATCATCGGGAACGACGGCGCCTGGGGGCAGATCAAGGTGGCGCAGGAGGCGCTGTACGGCCAGGGCAACGCCCCCGCCAGCGAGCTCGGCGACTCGCCGTACGAGCGGATGGTCGAGGGCCTCGGCGGCTACGGGGAACGCGTCGAGAAGCCGAACGAGATCCGCCCGGCCCTCGAGCGGGCCTTCGACGCGGGGGTGGCCGCGTGCGTGAACGTCATCGTGGACCCGACGCTCATGCAGCGGAGCTCGTACCTGGGCTGAGCGTCGCTCGGGTTCGTCGACGGAACCGGGCTTCCACCGGTTCGTCGACGGAACGAGCCCCCACCGGGTTCGTTGACGGAACCGGGCCCGGTCGGGTTTCATCGGACGGATGCTCCGTCCCCCCGACCGACCCTTCCACCGTTCCGTGCGTCCCGGCGCGGTCGTCGCCGGGATCGCCGTGGTCGCTGCGTTCGCCTCGGCGAGCCTGCTTCCCCGCCCCGGTGCGAGTGGGACCGCCGGCGCCGGCGGGTTCCGCGTCACGCCCACGATCACGGCGGCGCGGCAGCACATCAAGCACATCATCTGGATCACCAAGGAGAACCGGTCGTTCGACTCGATGTTCGGGCGCTTCCCCGGCGCGGACGGGGCCACCACCGGGGCGGCCTGCGGCGCGGGCATCAAGCACACGCTGCCGCTGCTCCCCGAACCCGATCGCGCGCCCGACATCCAGCACGACTTCATCGGCGGGCTGGTCTCGATCGACAACGGCCGGATGGACTGCTTCAACAAGCTGTACACGAGCTCGCCGAACTACAGGTGCTCCACCAACAAGTGCCCGAGCTACCTGCAGTACCAGCGGCCGCCCAAGCTGCCGGCCCCGCCGAGCTTCGTCGGCATCCCCAACTACTGGTGGTACGCGCAGCACTTCGAGCTCGCCGACCATTTCTTCACGCCGATCTACGGCCCGTCCGGGGTCGAGCACCTGTGGACGATCGGGGGCTCGAGCGACGGGTTCGTCGACCACGAGAACTCGTCGCAGGAGGGGACGACGGCCGGGAGGCAGTTCTGCGGTGACCCATCGGAGCGCGACCTCTCGTTCAAGAAGGGCATCGCGCCGGACGATCCCGACGTCCTGTCGGTCGAGGCGAACGACCCCCGTTCGGTCCGGCAGTTCTGGTACGAGCGCTCGCCGGCGTGCACGAGCCCGTCGTTCGTCTCGCTGCCGCACGAGCTGTCGACGCACAAGCCGAACGCGATCCCGTGGAAGGAGTACCTGGGCGCCAACGCGTACGTCCGGCCCGAGTACCAGGTCCAGTACGACTACACCAACTTCGTCCACAGCTCGCACGTCGCCACGCCCGACACGTTCCTGCACGACCTCAGCTCGGGAGCCCTTCCGGCGGTCTCGTGGCTGACGCCACCGCTGGGGGTCTCCGATCACCCGCCCGGCGGCATCTGCGGCGGGGAGAACTGGACCGTGAACATGCTGAACGCGGTGATGCGAAGCAGGTACTGGAGCAGCACCGTGGTCATCCTCACGTGGGACGACGACGGCGGCTTCTACGACCACGTCGCGCCGCCCCACCCGGACATCTACGGACTGGGCCCCCGTGTGCCGGCGATCATCATGTCCCCGTGGGCCCGGTGGACGGTGAACCACCAGGTCATGTCGTTCGACTCGGTCCTGAACTTCATCGAGCACTGGGCGGGCGTGGCGCCGCTTCCCCAGCAGCGCGTCCCCGACAGCCCCACCGACCCGAACGACCCCGCCGCGAACGACCTGCTCGGGTCCAACGGCACCGTGCCGGCGTTCAACTTCTCGAAGTCCCCCGCGCAGATCCTGAAGCCGCTCGTGCTGCAGCCCCGGGACTGCTCGAAGCTGGCGGCGCAGGCCGGGAAGCCCGAGCCGATGATCACGTCGGAGCCCTCGTAGTGGCGCCCGAGCGCGGTCGCAGCCGTCTTCCCCGCGACACGCCGTAGGATCGAGACGGCCATGCGAGCGGGCGACGACGATCGGTTCCGGATGCCGCGCAAGCCCCGGCGCGGGCTGTTCCGGCGGCGGGCCGGGGAGGTTCGTTCGAGCGACGTCGACGTGAAGGGCATGAAGGAGTTCGCGGCCGCGCGCGCCGGCGTCGAGGCCTACGTCGAACCGCGCACCATGCAACAGCCGATGACGGTCGTGCTCGTGGCGCACGACGGAGAGTGGCGGCGGTTCACGGTCCCCGACGAACGCTCGGTTCGCTCGCTCGGCGTCCCCGTCTACGAGGCCGCCCGCGTCGGCTACCCGAAGCGAATGAAGGAATACCGCCGAGACCGGCCGCCGGGGTCGGACCCCACGTCGCCCTCCGGACCGAGCCTCGACGACCTGCCTCCCCTCGACTGAGGCCCCTTGCCCGGGGCCGCCGCTCGACCTAGCATCGGCGTTCCCCCCAGCACAAGGAGGTGCCCGGTGGCAACGCGTCGAGCCGTCCTCGCGTTCCCCATCGCCGTCGCGTTCGTGGCCGTGTTCGCCCTGCCCGCGTCGGCCTCGCCCGGCGACCTCGACCACACCTTCAGCCATGACGGGAAGGTCCGCGTCAGCAGCACCGGGGGCGCGGCGGACGTCGCGATCCAACCCGATGGCAGGATCGTGGCCGTTGGGTCGAGCCACGGGCACATCACGATCCTGCGGTTCAACATCGACGGGACCCTCGACCACACGTTCTCGAACGACGGGGTGGCCCACATCTCCACTGGACAGCACCGCACCGACTTCGCCAATGCCGTCGCGATCCGTCAGGGCAAGATCGTCGTGGTCGGCACGAGCGTCCGGCAGAGCGACTCCGGGTTCGCGATGGCCATCCTCCGGCTCAACCCCGACGGTTCCCTCGACCATTCGTTCTCCGACGACGGGCTGCAGCTCCTCCGCGTCGGCTCGTCCAGCACCGGGGAGGACGTCGCGCTCCAGGGCGACGGGAGGATCGTGGTGGTGGGGACGTCGGACGGGCAGCTCCTGGTCGTGCGGCGCCTGGCCGACGGCGGTCCCGACCCGGCCTTCTCGAACGACGGCTCGGACCGGACCGCCTTCGCCCAGCCGGCCCGGGCGACGACCGTCGCGGTCGATCCCACGAACGGGCGCATCGTCGCCGGAGGCACGCTCGTCCCCGGGTCCGGTTCGCACGACATGGCCTTCGCGGCGTACACGAAGTCGGGCGACCCGGATGACGCCTTCGGCCACGGCGGGAAGATGGTCCGGGCGACCTCGGTGCGCGGCGGCCTGGCGGCGATCGCGATCCCGTCGACCGGACGGATCCTGGCCGCCGGCACCACGAGCTCCGGCGCGGCCAAGGGCCAGATCGTCGTCGAGAAGTACACGAGGTCGGGCGCGTTCGACACATCGTTCGGCGGCGGGGACGGGATCGTCCCGATCGGGTTCGTGAGCGGCGGGCATTCCCGCGACGACCTCGCGTCCGACATCGCCGTGCAGGCGGACGGGTTGATCGTCGTGGCCGGGATCTCCGCCGGGCAGTCGGAGGAGTTCGCGGTGGCCCGCCTGAACTCGAACGGCAGCCTCGATGCCGGGTTCCACGGCGGCGGGGTGCTCACCGCGTTCGACGACGACGCGGAGGGCACCGGCGTGGCCTTGAACAACGCCACCCACAAGATCGTCGTGGTCGGCACCGAGCACACCTCGCTTCCCAGCGTCCCGATCGACGCCGTGCTCGCGGCTCGATACCTCGGCGTCTGACCGCGCTCCCTGTTCCATCGCTGGCGTCGGGGGGAGAATCGGTCGGATGCAGCAGAGTCCGTGGGCGAGGAAGCCGGCACGTCGTCGGACCGGTCTGCACACCCTCCTCGCGCTCATCCTGATCGCCGTGGCGGCCGGGGCGACGTATCTCGCGGTCGTCGAGGTGCCGAAGTGGCTGCGCGGTCCGGAGGCGGCGGCGACCGTCGCGCCCTCCGCCACGGCCTCGGCGCTCGATCCCCTGCCCGGCTGCCGCTCGCCGGGGTTCCCCGACTTCCGGTCGCTGGGGCAGGTGACCTGGGTGGAATCGGGGGCGCTCCGCGTGGTGGACCTCCCGACCTGCCGCCAGAAGGTCCTGGTGCCGACGGGTGCCGATGCGCCGGTGCGGTTCAGCGCGGACGGGAGATGGCTGGCGTACGGCGGTCTCTCCTACGTTCGCTCGACCGGCGGGAAGCCGGTGAGCGTCGCGAGCGGCACGCCCTCCTGGGCGTGGTCGCCGCGCGGCGCGCGGCTGGCGTTCGTCACGAAGAACGGCGGGGTCTCCGTGGCCCGGCCCGGCGGGAAGACGCAGGCCGTCTTCGCCCCGAGCGCCGGGCGGGCCGGACACGTCCTGTGGAGCCCGAACGGTGCCCTCGTGGCCATCGACCTCCCGGGCCGGATCGCCGTCGTCGACGTGCACACGTTCGTGACGCACACGGTGTTCCAGACGAGCGGACCGAGCCCGGAGATCGCGGCGTGGACCCCCGATTCGAACTGGATCCTGTTCTGGTCCCGGCCGCTGTCGAGGGAGGGTCGCCACCAGGCCGGCCGGGCCCTCAACACGGTCCCCGCGGCGGGCGGCGACTGGCAGAACGTGTGGGACTCGATGCTTCCCTACCGCGACCTGGTGTCGCCGTGCGGGCGGGACGTCGTGATCTCGGGCGGCGGCAAGCCGGAGCTCTCCGACGGCAAGCAGGTCCTGCGGACGGGCCCGCCCGACTGGCGGTTCCACAACCTGACGAACGACTACATCCGCTCGTGGGCGTGGCCGGCCTGCTCGCCCGATGCGCGATGGCTGGCGGCGACGTCGATCGCGAACGGCCGGGAGTCGAAGTTCTTCGGCAGCATCCGGGCGCTCTGGGTCATCCGGACCGACACCGGCACGCGGACCAAGATCGAACCACCCGGCAACGGGGCGTACGAGACCGCCCGATGGGCGCGCGACGGACGGACGCTGCTGGTGGTGTTCCGGAGTCAGAACGACTGGACCGCTCCGGGCACGCTCGCCCTGATCGAGATCGACCCGGCCACCGGCAAGGACCTCCAGGTGGCCGACCTCAACATCGACCTGGGCTCCGCGCCGGGTCCGGGCGGCCACCAGCGCTGGAGCGACGTCTCCGACTGGTACCGCCCGCCGGCGAGCGCCGGTTCCACCCCGTCGCCGACCGCGGGGTCGACGGCCGCGGCGTCGCCATCGTAAGGGGGTCAGCTCCCCGCGACCGGGTCCGGGGCGGCCTGGTCGCCGGGATGGCCCCGCGCCCGAGCTGACTCGAGGAACCGCATCCGGTCGACGATCGCCCGGACGTGGCGGCCCCGTGCGACGACGCCGGCGTCGTCCTCCACCGACACCTCGAACTCGAGCGTCCGTCCCTCGACGGAACGGAGCGTCGCCGACGCCGTCGCCACACGGCCTGGGAGCGTGGGCGCGACGTGGTCGAGCTCCACGCGGGTACCGACCGACGTGCTCCCGGCCGGGAGCCTCCCGGCCACCGCCGCGCATGCGGCCGCCTCGGCGAGCGCCACCACCGCAGGCGTGCCCAGGACGTCGACGTCGCCCGATCCCAGCCACCGGGCCGTCCGGCCCTCGTCGACTCGGGCGGCGACCCGGCCCGTGAGTCCCGGCTCGAGCTCCCAGCGTTCTTCGGTGACCATCGCGTTCGCTCCCGGTTCGGCCGGCGACGGCACCCGCCGCCGGTACGCTTGGTGGCCGACATGGCCGACCAGCAGCTTGCCACGAGCGCCCGGAGCCGGCGCTGAGGGGCCCCGCGGGCGTCCTCGCCCTGGTACTCGCCGAGACGGTCGCCGGCGGCATCTGGCTGCTGTTCTGCTCGCCGCTGTGGAACGAGGTCCGGCGGGGGTTCTTCAAGCTCTCGGGGATCGTCCTCGGGGTGCTCGCGCTCTCCTCGTGGGGCGCGATCGCGGCCGCCCGCCGGCCGCCGTCCACGGCGGGGGACTGGTCCTGGTGGCTGGCCCTCGCCGTCCTGGCCGCGACGGCGATCTGGGTCGTGCTGCTGTACGTCCGGCTCGAACGGACGGCCCGGGTGATCGGGTTCCTCACCGTGCCGCTGTCGGTCGCGTGGCTGTTCGCCCTGTCGGGAACCGCCGACCGGGGGCAGGCGGTGGCGTTCTTCCAGCTCCTGGCCGGCGCGGCGTTCATGGGGGCGGTCATGGACGGGCTGCTGCTCGGCCACTGGTACCTCACCGACCGCCGGCTTACGCGGAAGCCCATCAACCGGTTCACGGTGGCCCTGCTGGTGGCGGTGGTGCTCGAAGCCGTCGCCGTGCTGGCGAGCGGGTTCGGGGGAGCCGGCACCTCGCGGGCGCTGAGCCCGCTGTTCACGGCGGCCGGCGTGGCATCGTACGTGGCGATCGGCATGGTCGCCGTGACCGGGCTGATCGCCGTCATGATCCGAGCCACCTTGAAGGGCGAACGACCGAGCGCCGTGCAGGCGGCAACGGGGTTCTTCTACCTCGCCGTGATCACCGGGTTCACGGCCGAGTTGGCTGCCAAGATCCGGTTCCTCCCGTGAGCGGCGGGTCGGTGCTGACCACGCTCGAGCCGGTCACCATCCTGATCGCGGCCGGGGTGGTCGGGCAGGTGGGGACGTGGCGCGAGGTCCGCGCGGGGCGGATATCGATCTGGATCGGGATGGGCGTCACGATGGGCGCGCTCGGCCTGTTCTCGCTGTTCACGGGGCGCCAGCACCTGACCCCCAAGGTCTCCATCCCGGCCTCCGTGGTCGTCGGCCTGGGGTCCGGGCTGGTCCTCTACGCGGCGACGCGGGTGTTCGTCGCCATCGCGTCCGCCTGGGAACGGTTCCGGCGTCAGACGGTCGCCATCTACGGGAACCGCGACCAGGTCTCCCTGCCGGTGGCGCTCGGCGTCGCGGTCGGCCTGTCGGTGCCGGGCGAGGAGCTGTTCTGGCGGGGCCTCGTCGGCGGCCGGTTCGCCGAGGCCGTCGGCTCCGCGGTCGCCGGCGCCGCGATCGCACTGGCGGGATACGTCGCCGTGTGCGCGTTCAGCTGGAACCTCGCGGTGGTCGCCGGTGCGGTGGTGGGGGGCGGCCTGTGGTCCATCCTGTTCGTGTGGACCGGCGGCGTACTGTCGCCGATCTGCTCGCACGCGGTGTTCACCGGGCTGATGGTCCTCGCGCCGCCGCCGGCCGCGCTGGAGCACGCGATCGACCTGACGCCCCGGCCGAGACCCCGCGGGGGGCGCGGGTGAACCGGACGCCGGCGGGGTCCCCGTGAAGCCGATCCCGCCGCAGGTCGATGCGGTGCTCGACCACGGGTCGCTCGCCTACCTCGCCGTCGGGACGCGCGCCGGTCCCCACGTCACGCCGCTCGTCTACGCGATGCTCGCCTCGCGCATGTGGGTGACCACGGCGCGGCGAACCGTGAAGGGCGGGATCTGGCGGATCCGGCCCCGCGTGGCCGGCCTGGTCCGGGCGGGCGACCACTCGGTCTCCTTCGTCGGCAACGTCCGGCTGCACGACCTCCTGGACCCGGCCACGTGGCTGGCGTCGGCCCTCGAGCTGCCCACCCTGACTGCAGCGGCGGCGGCGTTCACCAAGCGGAACGCCCGGTTCTTCGGGGGGTACGCGGTGGATGCCCGCCGGGTCCCGCTGTCGTGGACGCCCCCCGGGCGGGTGTTCGCGGAGCTCTCGATCGAGGCCGCCGCGGTGATCGAGGACTGGGGCGCGCCGCCGGCCACGTGGGGCGTCATGGGGGAGGCGGTCCACTCGCACGGCTCGTTCCGCCCCGGCCGGGCGGCTCGCTCGCCGCTCCAGCTCGTCCCCGACGAGGTGTCCGAGGGGATCGAGCGCGGCGGCCACGCCGCGCTGGCCATCGAGGGCGGGGACGGCCCCGTGGTGCTGCCGGCGCTGTTCGTCGAGGACGGGGGCGTGCTCTACGCGGCCGCCGACGCTCGCTCGCTGGCCCTGGCCGAGGCCGGCCCGGACGCGCCGGTCGGTCTTACGGTCGACCACGCCTCCCGATGGCGGGCCGCCGACATGACCGGGGTGCTGGTCCGCGGGGCCGGGTCCATCCACGTGCTCTCGCGCCTGCGGTCGGGCCGGAGGTCCGCCGAACGCCTCGTCGAGCGGGCCGGGGCCCTTCCGGACGGCATGGCGCTCGTTCGGATCCGCCCCCGGCGGCTCGTGTGGTGGAAGGGATGGACCAGCGATACGGTGACGCTCGACGCGAGCGGTCGGGTTTCAGGCGGAGGCCAGCGGGGACCGATATGGGGCACGTGAGCATCGACATGGAGATCGAGGCCACACCCGAGGAGGTGTGGACCGTCGTGTCGGACCCCCGGAACCTTCCGAGATGGGACCGGCACATCTCTGCGGTCCAGGGGGTTCCCGACGACGGCCTGTCGACGGGCGACCGGTACACGACCGAGCTCCGGATGTTCGGCGTCCGCGGCACCGTCGAGGCGGAGGTCCTCGAGATGGATCCCCCCAAACGCTCGCGGATCCGGCTCCGGGGCCTGCTCGACGCGACGGTCGACACGATCGTGAGCCCCCTCGGCGGCGGCCGGCGCTCGCTCCTCGAGCACGAGGTCGAGTACCACTTCCGGGGCGGCGGCTTGGCGGCGTTCGCCACCCAGGGCCTCGAGCTCACCGGCGGGCCCGGCGTCGTGCTGCGCCGGGGCGTCATGGCCCAGAAGCGACAGATCGAGGACATGGTCCGGCGCCGCCGGGCCGGGTAGTCCGAGCCGGCTCAGTCACTCTCGTCGTCGTCGTCGTGCCCGAACCGGAACGCCCGCCCGGGCCGACCGATGAAGAACCCCACCACCCCGCCGATCACGGCGCAGGTCAACATCACCCAGATCAGCCCGATCCGGCCTGTGAGGAACACGAAGCTCACCCGAACCTGGTGGGCGTTCCACACGATGAACAGCACCAGGATCGTGATGAGCACCAGCAGCACGACCGACTTGGCCGCCCTGGTCTGACGATGCCGCTGCAGCTCGTGCATTCGGTCCTGATGGTCGCGGCGGCGGGGGTCCTCCGGGTCGTCGCCCCCCCGGTGCTCCCTGCGCACGGGTTCCTCCTCGGATCGGCTGCGCCGGATTCTCGCACAGCGCCCCGGCGCGACCTTGTCCCGCCCACGCGGGGCGCGGTTCAATGCGGGCCGCATGACCGATCCCGCCGGCCCGTCACCGAACGGTCCCGCCCGCTCCAGGGGCGACCGGCTCCGCGAGGCCGGGCTGTTGACCGGCGCCGCGCTGCTGGTGGAGTTCGCCTCCTCGACCCGCCGCGGCCACCGCGCCGACGTCGGGGTGTTCCGCGCGGTCAACCGGGGCCACGGCGCGGCCGCCGACGCGTTCTTCGGAAGGCTCACCGAGCTGGGATCGATCACGGGGTCGGCGTCGGCGGCGGTTGTGCTCGCGGTGGGGGGCCGGCGCCGGGCGGCGCTCCTGGGCGCGGGTGCCGCGGGCTCCATGTGGTTGTTGGGCCAGGGACTCAAGCAGATCTACGATCGGATGCGTCCGTACGAACGGCTGCCCGACGTGGTGCGTCTGCTCATCGGGCGCCCCCCCGGGACGTCGTGGCCGAGCTCGCACCCGGCGGTCATCCTGGCGTTCCTCACGGTCGCGGGCGAGGAGCTGGGGCTCTCCCGGGCCGAACGGACCGCGGTGAGCTGCCTGACCGGGCTGGTGGCCGTGTCCCGGGTCTACCTGGGCGTGCACTATCCGTCGGACGTGGTGGCGGGTCTGCTCCTGGGGCGGGCGGTCGGCCAGGCCTGGCTCGCGGCGGGCGGTTCGCCGGACGGCCGCTGCGAGCTCCTCCCCGGCCGGTAGACTCGGCGCCCGGATGACCTCCCTCCTGGCCTCCCTCAGCTGGCCCGTGCTCGACCGGATCCACTTCGGGAGCAAGTTCGCGCTCTCGCCGCACGGGCTCGGCATCGCGCTCGGATTCCTGCTGGGTTCCGTGTGGGTGCTCAAGGACTGCCCCCGCCGGGGCATCCGCGAGGAGCACATGTCGTCGATGCTGTTCTGGGCGCTGATCGGGACCATCGTCGGCGCCCGGCTGTTCTACGTGATCGCGCACTACTCCGAGTTCAACGGGATCGGGGACATGCTCGCGATCTACAAGGGTGGCATCTCCCTGTTGGGAGGGATCGCCGGGGCGGTGGCGTTCGCCTATCCGATCATGCGCCGCCACGGCTACCGGTTCTTCCAGGTGATGGACAACGCGGGCGTCGGGCTGGCCCTGGGTGTGTTCGTCGGGCGGATCGGCGACCTCATCATCGGGGACCACCTGGGCAAGCCGACCGACGCTCCGTGGGCGTTCCGCTACGGGGGCGGCAACCTCTCGGGCTTCGACTGCACCAGCCGGCCGGGGGTGTGTACCGAGACGCTCCTGCAGGGCTCGCACACCCTCACGATCACGAAGACCGGCGCCACCCTCGTCGGGCCCGACGGCCAGGTGCTGGGGCACGGTGTGGGGGTTCACCAGACCGCGATGTACGACTTCGTGAGCACGGCGCTGCTGCTGCTGTTCCTCCTGATCGTGATGAACCGCAAGCCCCGACGCGAGGGCGTGATGATCATGACCTGGGCCATCTGGTACGGCAGCGTGCGGATCATCACGGACTTCCTGCGCGTGGACAAGCGGTTCTTCGGGCTGACGGGCAGTCAGTGGACCTCGATCGCCGTCGTGACCGCGTCCGTCGTCACCTTGCTCGTGTGGGCGATCCGTCCGAGGCCGGGGCCGAAGCCGCTCGCCGTCGGCGCCTCGCCGCCGGCGGGCGCGGACGTGCCCACGACGCACTTCGCGCCGCCCCGCGAGCCGGGGGGTGGGCCGTGAGCCGCAGGGCCGCGCTGTGGGTCGTCGTCGCGCTGGTCGCCGTCACGGTGGGGGTCGTCGCCCTGGCCGCGGCCACGCACTCCTACGTGCCGCTGTTCCTGTGCTGGATCTTCCAGGCCCCCATCCCGTGGATCGCCGCGAGGTCGGTCAAGGGCCGCCCCGCGAACTGATGCGCCCGCGGGCGCCCGCTAGTGCTGGTGGCCCTGCGCGTGCGCCGAGTGGTCGTGCCCTTCGTGCCCCGCGTGGCCGTTGCCGTTCCCGCCACCGGAGCCCGGCGCCACCATCAGGTTGAGCGGCTTGCCGACCACGGTCTTCAGGCTCTTCGCGAGCTGCCGGGCCGCCTCGCGGAGCGCCCGCCCCGCCGGTGAGTCCGGGTCGGCCACCACGATCGGCCGGCCCTCGTCGCCCCCCTTGCGCAGCGGCGGGTACAGCGGCACCTGCCCGAGCAGCGGCACGCCGAGCGTGTCCGCCGCCTCCTGCCCACCGCCCTCGCCGAACACCAGCTCGCGCTCGCCGCAGTGCGGGCACTCGAACCACGACATGTTCTCGATGACGCCCACGACGCGCTGCCGGACCTGCGCGGCCATCTTGCCCGGCGCGCTCGGCGACGCGGCGCGCGGCCTCCTGCGGCGTGGTCACCACGAGCATCGACGCCCCCGGCAGGAACGACGCCATGGACAGCGAGACGTCGCCCGTGCCCGGCGGGAGGTCGCACAACAGGAAGTCGAGCTCGCCCCAGTAGACGTCGCCGAGGAACTGCTGCACGGCCTTGTGCAGCATGGGTCCCCGCCAGATCACGGGCTGGTCCTCCGGCACGAAGAACCCCATCGAGATCACCCGCACGCCGTACGCCTCGAGGGGCAGGATCATGTTGTTGAACCCCACCGGCTGGCCCGATAGGCCGATCATCCGCGGCACGCTGAAGCCCCACACGTCGGCGTCCAGCACGCCCACCCGGTGGCCCTCGGCCGCGAGCGCGGCGGCCAGGTTGACCGTGACGGAGGACTTCCCGACGCCGCCCTTGCCCGACGCGATGGCCACGACCTGTGTCTTCCCGTCCGTGAAGAACGTCTGCTGCTGCATTGCGCCGCCGCGGAGCTGGGTCACCATCTGCTCGCGCTGGTCGCCGGTCATCTCCCCGAGGAGCACCTGCACGTGGCGGACTCCCTCCAGGGGCGCGAGCGCGGCGCGGACGTCGCTGTCGATGCGGTCCTTGAGGGGGCACCCGGCCACCGTGAGCAGGATCTGCACGGTCACGGTCCCGTCGTCCACGCGGACGGCCTGGAGCATCCCCAGGTCCTCGATGGGCTTGCCGATCTCGGGGTCGTTGACCTTCCGGAGCGCCTGTCGGACCTGTTCCTCGGTGACCATTCGAACGAAGCTCCTCGTGGGTAGCTGCGGATTATCCTGTTTCGAACCGTGGGAACCGTGCGAAGTTCGAACTTGATGATACGACCGCCTGACCCGCGGGCGGCCTGAGTGGCCGGCGACCGCTCGCTCGAGATCCACAAGGCGCTCGCCGACGACACGCGGTTCCGCCTGTACCGCTACCTCGGGCTCTCGGGCCGCGCCGTCTCGGTGCGCGAGCTGGCCCGGCGCCTGTCGTTGCACCCCAACACGCTCCGGCCCCACCTCCGCCGGCTGGAGGAGGCCGGGCTGGTCGCCAGGGAGGTCCGCCGGGGCAGGGCGGTGGGGCGGCCCCAGACCCTGTACACGGCCGTCGAGGCGCCGGCCACGGAGGGCAGGGACTACCGCCTGCTGGCCGAGATCCTGGCTCCCCTGGTCGCCGGCAAGCGCGGAACGGAGCGGGCCCGGGCGCTGGCGGAGGAATGGGGCCGGTACCTGGTGATCCGGTCCGGCCCCCGTCCGGGCGTCCGCCTGGCCGCCGCCCGCAACCTGGCCCTGCTGCAGGAGGCGATGGCCGCGGCGGGGTTCGACCCCCGGTTCCGGAGGCGGGGCCGGGCGTCCGTCGAGGTGGCGCTGCGCGACTGTCCGTTCCGCGACCTGGTCGAGGACCACCGCGACCTGGCGTGCTCGGTCCACCGCGGGCTGGTGGAGGGCATGCTCTCGAGCCTGCAGCCGCCGTACGTCCTGCGCGAGTTCCATCCGCTCGCCGAGCGCTCCGTGTGCCGGCTGGTGGCGGGCGCCGCCGAGCCGGTTCGTCCCGGCCGGCCGGCCTGAACCGTCCCATCGTCGGCTCGGTCGTTCGGCCCACTCCCTGCGGCGAATGGCGGGGCAATCTCGGCCATCCGTCGTGTTCAGTCGCCTCCGAGCGGCGTCGATAAGGGTCGAGATGGAAGCGAGCACCGTACCGACCACCCCGGGCGCCGCTGCGCCCGAAACCGTCCACGACGTGGGCATGCTGCTGTTCGAGCTCAGGCGGGAGGCCCGTCCGGGTTCGCGGATCACGCCCGAGGTCGCCGAGATGGTGGTGAACCGCTGCGTCATCTCGGCCCTCGAGGTCCTGACGGCGGCGAGGGCCGAGGTGGCGGTCACCGGCACCGAGGTCCGGCCGGTGGTCGAGGCCCGCTTCGACGGCGAGTATGCGCCAATGCGGGCCGCGCACGCGGCGTGCGAGGTGCTGGCCGCCGTGCGTCGCGTGCAGCGCGCGGCGGAGAACGAGTTCCAGGTGGTCGGAGCGATCAGTGCCGGCGTCGCGGGGTCCGGCCCCGGCGGGGTCGCGATGACGGTCGGCGGCCCGGATGTGCTGCTCCACCGTCTGCGCGAGGCGGCGGCCCCCGGTCAGATCCTGATGTCCGAGTCGGCCCGGCGCTCCTGCCAGGGGCTGGTGGAGACGCTGCCACTCGGAACGGACGACGGCGGCGGGGTGAAGGCGCACCTGCTGCGCCGGATCCGTCCACCGAGGGCGGAGTACCGGCCCGCGGCGAACCGAGGGGAACACCAGCCGGCGCAATGATCCACCGGCTGGACAACTGCAGACGGTTCGCGTGGCCGGACGTGCCCGCGCCCAAGGAGGTTGCGATGAACGAGGTGGTGACGACGACGACGCCGGGCCGGGCCCGGGAGCGGTCCGAGCTCTCGGGCTGGCTCCGCGCGCTCGTCGACTCGGGAGGCTCGGACCTGCACGTGAAGGTCGACTCGCCGCCCCGGATCCGGGTCCGCGGCCGGCTCCGGCGCATCGAGCGTACGCCGCTCACCGCCGCGGACACCGAGGCGCTCGTGGACGCGATCGTCCCGGCCACCCGGAGGCAACGGTTCGACGATCTCGGCGAGGTCGACTTCGCGTACGCCATGCCGGGCGTCGGGCGGTTCCGGGTGAACGCGTTCCGCCAGCGCGGTTCGTGCAGCCTCGTCATGCGCCAGCTCCGGATCGGCGGCCCGGAGATCGAGGAGGTCGGGCTGCCCCCCATCGTGCGGCAGCTCGCCGACGAGCCGCGCGGGCTGGTGCTGGTCACGGGCCCGACCGGTTCCGGCAAGACCACCACGCTCGCCGCGATGATCGAGCACATCAACCTGTCGCGGCCGGTCCACATCGTGACCATCGAGGACCCCATCGAGGTGCTCCATCCGGACAAGGAGGCCTCGGTGAACCAGCGTGAGGTGGGGCAGGACACCGAGACGTTCCTCACGGCGATCCGCGCCGCGCTCCGCCAGGACCCGGACGTCATCCTCATCGGCGAGATGCGCGACACGGAGACCGTGCGCGCGGCCCTGCAGGCCGCCGAGACCGGCCACCTCGTCCTGTCGACGCTGCACACCGTCGACGCCACCGAGACCGTCAACCGCGTGGTCGACTTCTTCCCGGCCGAACAGCACCACCAGATCCGGATCACCCTGGCGGGCGCCCTGCGGGGCATCGTCAGTCAGCGGCTGGTGCCCTCGACCGACGGCGGCCAGACGCCCGCCGTGGAGGTCCTGGTCAACACGGGTCGGATCGCGGAGCGGATCGTCGAGCCCGCCGCGACCTCCGAGATCCCGGAGGTCATCGCCCAGGGCTCCTACTACGGCATGCAGACGTTCGACCAGGCCCTGCTGGCGCTCGTGCGGGACGGCCGCGTGACGCTCGACGACGCGGTGAGCGTGGCCTCCGAACGGCACGACTTCCAGCTCATGCTGCAACAGGCCGGCGTGACGCCGGCGGCGTAGCGGGCCGGGGTCCCTACGAGGCCGGCTCGGGCGCCGGCGGAGCCGGCGGCTCGGGCGGCGCGGCGGCCAGCTCCGCGACCGGCTCCGGCGCGGGCTTGAACTCGCCGTTCCCCCGAGGTCCGGCGCCGTTGCCGTTGCCGAACGCCTTGAACATCCCGCCGAGGCCGGACAGCAGCTCGGATACCTCGAGCGGCACCACGAACTTGGTCGAGGGCGACGAGCCGATCTGCTTCAGCGCGTCGAGGTACTGCAGGCTCATGGTGTTCGCGTCGACGCCGCGGGCCACGTCGAAGATCTTCGACAGGGCGAGGGCGAACCCCTCCGCGCGGAGGATCGCGGCCTGCCGGTCGCCCTCGGCGTTCAGGATCGCGGCCTGCTTGTTGCCCTCCGCCACGGTGATCGCGGCCTGCTTGGAGCCCTCCGCCTCGGTGACGACGGCGCGCCGGGTCCGTTCGGCCGACATCTGCCGCGTCATGGCCTCCTGGACGGCCGGCGGCGGGATGATCTCCCGGATCTCGACGTTGGTGACCTTGACACCCCACCGCTCGGTGACCTCGTCGAGCTTGTTCCGCATGACCTCGTTCATCTCGGCGCGCTTGGCGAGCACGTCGTCGAGGGCCATGTCGCCGACCACCGACCGCAGGGTCGTCGCGGCGATGTTCTGCGCGGCGCCGGCGAAGTTCCCCACGGAGAGCACGGACATCTGCGCGTCGACGACCTTGTAGAAGATGATGAAGTCGATCGAGATCGGCGCGTTGTCCTTGGTGATCGCCGTCTGGTGGGGGATCTCGAGGTACAGCTCGCGGAGGTCCACCCAGACCGGCTTGTCGATGATGGGGATCAGGATCACCAGCCCGGGCCCCTTGAGGCCGATGCTCCGGCCCAGCCGGAACACCACGAGCCGCTGGTACTCGCGGACGACCCGGAGCGCCTGGGTCAGCAGGAGCAGGACCAGGATCAGGACGATTCCGGCGACGATCAATGCTGCGACCACGTTGGCTTCCCCCTTGGCTAGGTCGGGCGGGGCTCCGCCCGGTCGAAGGCGGTCCCGTGCTCGAGTTGCTTGGAGCGTTCCGACACGGGGATGTCCGCGTCGGGCACCGTCGGCCCGCCGTCGGCCGACGACGCCGGCGAGACCTTCAGGCGGAGCCCGTCCACGTCCACGATCACCACGCGGGTGCCGGCCGGGACGGGGCCGGACGTCGAGACGGCGCTCCACGACTCCGACGCGACGAGGACGACGCCGGTCGGGGTGAGCGAGGTCGTGACCACGCCCACCTGCCCGATGAGCGCGCGCGTCCGCATCCGCACCGGCAACCGTCGTGCCTTCATCAGCGCCGCGAGGGCGAGCCCGAAGAACGCCGCCATCAGCCCGGCGACCAGGACAATGACCACCCACGACACGTGCGCGTTCGGCACGGAGGGATCGAACAGCGTCAGTGCGCCCGCGACGAGCAGCAGGACGCCGACCACGGTGAAGATGCCCACGCCGGGCGCCTTCAGCTCGAGGATGAACGAGATCACCGAGCCGATCAGCAGCACCACCCCCAGGATCTGGACGGGCAGCTCGCCGAACGACACGAACGCCGCCGCCAGGCACAGGATGCCGAACACCGCCGCGAGCCCGATCCCCGGATGCACGAACTCCAGCACGAGCAGGCCGATCCCCAGGTAGAAGAAGATGAACGCCAGGTCGGGCGAGAGCAGCCCGTGCAGCAGGCTCGCGATCACGCCCATGTGCTCCGGCGTCACGGTGGCGCCGGTGGTGTCGAGGGTGACGGTTCGGCCGTTTGCCACCGGGACGGTCTTCCCGTTGAGGTCTTCGAGCAGCGTGGGGACGTCCGCGGCGATCACGTCGACGACGTCCAGCTGCAGCGCCTCCTCGGCCGGGATGCTCACGGAGTCACGCACCGCGCTCTCGGCCCAGTCCGCGTTGCGCTCGCGCGCGTCGGCGATCGAACGGATGTAGGCCACGGCGTCGTCCAGCACCTTCTGGCTCTCGATCGCGCCCGAGACGCCGACGGGGTGCGCCGCCCCGACGTTCGTGCCCGGGGCCATGGCCGCCACGGATCCGGACAGCAGGATGAACGCGCCCGCCGACGCGGCTCGAGCGCCCGACGGCGACACGTAGGTGATCACCGGGATCGGCGAGTTGAGGATGGCCTCGGTGATCTTCCGCATCGAGGAGTCCAGCCCGCCGGGCGTGTCGATCGTGACCAGCACCGCCTGGTCGTGGTCGTCGACGGCCGACTGGATGCCGGAGGTCACGTACCCCGAGGTGAACGGGTCGACGACGCCCTTCAGCTCGAGCTGCAGGATCTCCTTGCCGCCGGCGTGGGCGGCGCCGCTCACGACGGACAGCGCGGCCGCCGCCGCGAGCACCGCCCCCATCCGTCGCAACCCCCGCATGACGCCCCATCTTCGCACCGCCGGGGGCATCGCGGAAGGAGAGTCGCTCGCTCCGAACCCGCTGCTCGTCGACGTCGAACGTGGGGCGACAGGGTCCGGCCGGGGGGCGCATACTTGGAAGATGCCGCACTCGTCCGCCGGGGTCGCTCCAAGCCGGGGGCCCGTCCCCTGGCGTATACCCCTGCGAGGGGGCTCCCGATGATCTTCGAGTCGGCGGGTCCCCTGAGCGCTCATGAGGAGCAGGCGCTGGTGCAGCGCCTGCTGTGCGGGGACGAGGAGGCGGTACGGACCATCTACGCGAGGTTCGCGCGCCCGGTGTACAGCCTGGGCCTGCGGCTGCTCGGCGGCGCCGAGGCGGCCGAGGAGCTCACGCAGGACGTGTTCGTGACGGCGTGGCGCAAGGCCGCGCGGTTCGACGCGTCCCGGGGGCGGCTGTCGACCTGGCTGATGGCCATCGCGCACAACCTCGCCGTCGACCGGCTCCGCCGGGAGACCGGCGCCGGACGCCCGAGCCTGGTGCTGGTCGAGGAGGTCCCCGAGCGGGTGACCGAGTCCGACGTGGAGCCGGTGCTCGAACGGGACTCGGCCCGGCGGGCCATGGCATCGCTGTCCGACGCGGAACGCATGCTCGTGGTCCGGGCGTACTTCGCCGGGCAGACGGCGCGGGAGATCTCGGAGTCCGACGGCATCCCGCTCGGCACGGTGAAGACCCGTCTGCGCACGGCGCTCATCAAGCTGCGCCGTCTGAACGAGGGCAAGGAGTTCTAGGTGCGCGTCGTCGGTGACCCGACGGAGGGCCTCCAGGCCGAGCAACCGCCGGAGATGGACTGCGTCGACGTTCGGGACCGGCTGACCGAGTACGCGCTGTCGCTGCTGCCGGCGCCCGAGCTGGAGCCGGTCGAACGCCACCTGGCGTGGTGCGCCGGGTGCCGGAAGGAGGCGGCGGAGCTGGCCGGAGGCGCCGCCGTGGCCGGGATGTCGATCGCCCAGGCGGACCCCCCCCGCGCGCTCGAGGAGCACGTCGTCCGGGAGATCCGGACGGCGTCCGGGGGCGGGAGGGGACGCCGGGGCCGGGCCCGGAGCCGGACGATCATCGCGCTCGCCGCCGCGCTCGCCCTCTTCATGGGCCTGGGGTGGTGGGCGACCTCCGCCAAGCTCCAGAGCTCTCGCGAGGCCCAGAACGCCTCGAAGAGCGATGCCGAGACGGTGAGCCGGCACTTCTCGCAGCTGCTGAAGGACCTGACGAGCGGGCAGCAGCCGAAGCCGGGCGACGTGCTTCGCACGGTCCAGCTGACGCCCGAGCTCCACGCGGTCGGTGGCGGCAAGGCCGTGGTGTTCCTCT
This sequence comes from uncultured Actinomycetes bacterium, assembly GCA_963772375.1. Classification (GTDB taxonomy): domain Bacteria; phylum Actinomycetota; class UBA4738; order UBA4738; family JACQTL01; genus DATBHM01. The sequence continues at coordinate 1,491,625 of CAVYXG010000001.1, read as the reverse complement.
CGCCGCACCGCGACGACTGGGTGCTGGTCTACGTGGGCGGCCTGGACCCGAAGGGCGGGCCCTACGGCGCGACGATCCAGGCTCCGGACGGGTCCGTGCTCGCCGTGGGGCAGGCCGACCCCGACACGGGCGGCGGCGTCGCGCTGTTCAACCAGTTCCCCGAGTCGCTGAAGAAGTTCTCGCGGGTGGTGGTCACCGACGGGCGGGGCCACGTCGTGCTGACGGGCACGGCGATGGACGCCTACGCCACGCCAACGAGCGTCGGGTAGCCCGACCTACGCCGACAGCCGCCCGACCAGGTAGGCGGTTCCCTTCGGGTAGCGGTACTCGATCGACATGTGGGTGCCGTCGAACAGCTCGAGGAACGCCTCCACGCCGAGCGCGTCGCACTGCCGCTTGAACGCCTCCGAGCCGAGGTCGAGATACCACTCGTCGCGCTTGCCGGCGTCGATGTAGACGGCCTTCCACGAGCGGGCCGCGTCCGCCCGGCTCGTGATCATCCGCACCGGGTCCCAGGCCAGCCACCGCTCCCAGACCTCGGGGACCAGCTCACCGGTGCCGGTGTCGAACGGCAGCCGGACCGTCCCGTCGGGGTCGGTCGAGTAGCAGGCCGCCATGCACCACTCGTTGAGCAGCACGCCGTCGGCCTCCCTGCTCATGGCCGGGCGCGACCGGAAGTCCCTCCAGAACTCGTCGTACGAGCCGTGGTAGTGGTCGCGGAGCGCCCGGGCGGCCTCGCGGAACTCCGGCTGGTAGCACACCTCGAACAGCGAGTCCCCGGCGTGCGTGGCGAGCCCGCCGAACAGGTCGGGCCGAAGGAGGGGCGTGACCATGGCTCCGTAGCCGCCCGAGGACTTCCCCTGGATCCCACGGTGCTCGGGGCCGGCGAGCGTCCGGTACCGCTCGTCGACCCACGGGACGACCTCCTCGCACAGGAACGTGTGGTAGTTCCCGGTCCCCGGAGAGTCGAGGAACTGCGACCCGCCCAGCTTGGTCCAGCAGTCGACGTACACGATGATCGCCGGCCCGCATTCGCCGCCCGCGATGGCCTGGTCCATCAGCTCGGGGTAGTTCCGCCGGAAGGCGGGCCGGTTGCGCCACATGTCGAGCTGACCCGTGAGCCCCTGGATCACGTAGATCGCCGGGTACCGGCGGTCCGGTTCGTCGCCGTAGCCGGGTGGCGTGTACACCCACAGCGGTCGGTCGGCGGGGTCGCCGAGGGCGTTCCCTTCGAGCGCGTTGCTGTGGATCGTGTGCTCGTCGATCCTTCCGGCGAACTCGATGCTCCAGGGCTCCATGGGCTCCGCTCCTCGCTCGGGGTCGGAAGCGGCATCGTAGTGGAACCGGCCGGGTGCGCTACCGTGGGAGGGTGGTAGCGGCATGGTCGCCGGCTGCGGTGTGCATCGCGGTGGCGGCGCTCGCGGGCGCCGCGGCCGCCGGATGGTGGGCGATCCAGCAGGGCCGGACCCCCGCCCGGCAGACCGGTGGGGCGTTCGACCCCGATGCGCCGGGCGCGGTCCCCCGCACCCGGCCGGTCATCGAGCCCTGGATGGCGATCACCGCCGCCCTGGTCATCGCGGGGATCGTGATCGCCCCCCGACTGATCGGGGTGACGTTCCTGATCCTGCCGCTCCTGTTCGGCCGGCGCCGGCGGTGGGGACCCGGAGGGCCGAGGCGGGACGGCCGGGGCCGGGGCAGCGACGACCCGGGCGACCCCGGCGCCATCTGAGCGCCATCGCAGCTCCACGAATCGTTCACGACCACGGGGCGCCCGGCGCGGCGGGCCTGACTATCATCGGAGCATGTCGATCGGGTCCGAGGTCCTGGGGATCGGACTCGCGGGTGGCCAGGGGGTCCGGGCCCGGCCGCTCACCCTGAAGGCGCCCGGGTACCTGCGCTCGAAGGCGGCGATGTCGTTCCTCGGCCGCCGGCTGATCCGGTGGGTGATGGAGATCCTCACCGACCAGGGCATGAAGGAGTTCTACATCGTCGCCCACGGCAAGGAGAACCGCTACCAGATCAAGGTCATGATCGGGTACGGGGAGGATCTGGGCGTCGACGTCCAGTATTCGCCCGTGAAGTACGACGCGCTGTCGACGGGGAGCGCCGACTCGACGCTCCGGATGCTCGAGTACTGGGACCTGGCCCGGCCGGCGCTCGTATTCCCGACGGATTCCATCATCGACTTCGATCTCGAGCCGATGTTCGAGGACCACCTCGCGTCGGGCGCCGCCGTCACCATCGCAGCGATGACCCGTGCGCCGGCCGAGGTCGCGGAGAAGTACGGCGTCGTGCTGACCAATCCCGGCGGCGAGATCCTGGAATTCGCGGAGAAACCCACGCTCGCCGAGCTTCGCGAGCACTTTGCGGTGCACGAGCCCGAGGAATTCGACCGGCTCCCCCTGCTCACCAATGCGGGGTTCTACCTCGTCGATTCGGGGGTGTTGCGCGAGGTCGCGGGGCACCCGGACGTCGCCGCGATGCGGCGCGCTCGCCTGGATTTCGGCAAGGACCTGCTCCCGTGGCTCGTCGAACGGGGCTACCCCGTCCGCGCCCACACAGTCCGCCGGATCGGCGACCTCGGCAACGTGCAGGACTTCGTGGACACCATGGTCGACGCCCTGCACGGGAACTTCGAGTCGGTCCGGCGACTGCTGCCGCCACCGTTCGACCCCGACCAGCACGTGTGGATCGCGCCCGAGTCGCTGTCGATGCGCGACTCGCTCACCGGCAAGACCCTGTCCGAGAAGCTCGCCGAGGGGCTCGTCACGATCGGCCCGTCCGTTCGGATCGGGCGATTCTGCGAGATCGGACCCGGCGTGGTGATCTCCGAGTCGAACCTGGACGACGACGTCGAGGTTCGGGAGGGGGCGTTCCTTTCGCGCTCGCAGATCCGCGACGGCGCGATCATCGGACCGGGCGCACGCCTGTCGAACGTGGTGGTGGGCTCCATGACCGAGGTGCGCTCGCACCAGGCCACGCCGAGCGTCATCGAGGACTACGTGGCGCTCGGCGACGAGGTGACCGTCTACGCCGGTGTCCACCTCTCCGGGAACGTCTCCGTGTATCCCCGGCTCAAGGTCCCGAACGGCATCCGGGTGCCCCGGGACACGGAGCTCACCGGCGCCGCCGACGTCCTCCGGTACCTGTGAGGCACACCGTCTGATGCGCGTCGGACTGGCCCTGCCGCACTACGACTTCTCGTTCCCGGACGGGCGACCTGTGTCCCACGAGCGACTGCGCGACGCGGCGGTCCGTGCGGAGGCGCTGGGGTTCGACTCGGGGTGGGTGAGCGACCACTTCTTCCTGTCGCTCGCGCGGTACGGCGGAGGCGACGAGCTGCGCGGGTCGCTGGAGCCGATGACCTCGCTGGCGGCACTGGCCACGGCGACTCGGGCGATGCGGCTGGGGACCCTCGTGCTGGGGCCGTTCCGGCACCCGGGACAGCTCGCGAAGATGGCGACCGTGGTCGACCTGGTGTCGGGAGGCCGGTTCGAGCTCGGGGTCGGCGCCGGGTGGTACGCCGAGGAGTTCCACGCCTTCGGATACGGGTTCGGTGGGGTCGGGGAGCGGTTCGGGCTGCTGGAGGAGACACTCCGGGCGCTGCGGATGCTGTTCTCGGGTGGACCCGCGTCCTTCGAGGGGACGCACGTGCGGCTGGACGGGGCGTTCAACCGGCCGGAACCTGTCCAGCGGCCGGGCCCGCCGGTCTGGGTGGGGGCGAAGGGCGGCCCCCGGGCGCTCCGCATGGCCGTTCGGCACGCCGATGGATGGAACTCGGTCTGGCGGTGGACGTTGGAGGACTACGCGGCCCGGGTCGCCGACGTCCGCCGGATCTGCGAGGAGGAGGGCCGGGACCCGGCGACGCTCCGCCTGTCGGTCGGGCTGACGACGCTGATCGGCCGGGACCGGGCAGACCTGGAACGCCGCTACGAGGCGCTCGCGCGATGGTCGCCGGGCGGCCTGCGTGAGCCGCTCGACCGGTTCGCGAACGGCGCGCTGGTGGGGACCGTCGAGGAGGCGGCCGATCTCGTCGGCCGGTTCGGCGAGCTGGGGGTCGAGGAGATGATCGTCGCGACGGCCGGGGTGCCGTTCGCCGTCCCGGACTGGGATGGGGTGGAGCTGGTCGCCGCCGAGCTGATTCCCCGGGTGCGGTGAGCGACCCGGCTGGACGGGGCGGTCCCCTCGAGCCGATCGACGCCGCCGTGCGGGTGCTCGGCGAGGAGGGACGGTCGCTGCACTGGACGGCCATCCAGGACCTGGCGCTGAAGCGGGGCTATCTGGATCCGTTCGTGCAACGGGACGTGCGCAGGGCGCTGCTGGCGGCGCTGGCCGGCGGGGTCCGGGACGGCGTGGTGGTCAAGGAGTCGACCGGGGTGTACCGACTGCCGGGGTGAGGGGGATCGCGGGCGGACCCCGGCCACGGGCGCCGGGGCCCTTGAGCGGTGATCAGGCCGAGGGCTCGGATGCCTCGGTCTCGGGGCGGACCTTGGGTGGACGGCCGCGCCGTTTGGGGGCGCCGCCGGACGCGGACGCGCTCTTGGGGGGGCGTCCCCGGCGTCGGGGTGCGACCGCGTCGCCGGCGGCGACGACCGCGCGGCGGCGGCCCGGGCGGGGTTTCCGAGCGCCGGCCGTCAATTCGTCGATGTGCACCTGACAGAGATCCTTGGTCCAGTTCTGACGGCCCACCTTGATGGTGACCGATTGGACCGCGGGACGTCCGCAGACATCACAGACCAGAATGGTTCGTTCGCCCATGCATTGCTCCTTTCCGTCCGGGGCGCAGCCTAACCCCTGCGATGCGCCTGAACCAACCCAATGTGAATGGGTTCTCGTCGGACGTTGTACGAAACGACTATTCGGACGCAGCGGACGGCCGGTAGGCAACGCCTGTGAATCGCTCCAGTTTCTCCCACTCATGATGGGCCTCGATGTACCGGACCGTTCCCGAACGCGACCTCATCACCATCGAATAGGTGGTGGCACCGTTGTGCTGGTAGGAGACGCCCCGGAGCAGGGAGCCGTCGGTGATCCCGGTCGCCGCGAAGAATACGTCGTTGCCCGTGCACAGCTCGTCGGTGGAGAGCACGGCCGACAGGTCGTAGCCTGCGTCGATCAGGGCCCGCCGTTCCCCGTCGTCGCGCGGGTACAGCCGGCTCTGGATGCCGCCGCCGAGGCACTTCAGCGCGGCGGCGGTGACGACCCCCTCCGGTGTGCCGCCGATGCCCATCAGCATGTCGACCCCGGTCCCCGGCCGCGCCGCCGCGATGGCCGGTGCCACGTCGCCGTCGGTCACCAGGAACACCCGGGCCCCCGCCTCGCGAACCTCCCGGATCATGTCCTGGTGCCGGTCGCGATCGAGGATCACGACGGTGATCTCCTCCGTCGGAACCCCCTTGGCCCTGGCGACGCGCCGGACGTTCTCGGCAGGCGGCGCCGTGATGTCGAGGGCGTCCGCGCCTTCGGGGCCGGTGGCGACCTTCTCCATGTACACCGCGGCGCCCGGGAAGAACATGGTGCCCCGCTCGGCGAGCGCGATCACCGAGAGGGCGTTCGGCATCCCCAGGCTGGTGAGCCGGGTCCCGTCGATCGGGTCCACCGCGACGTCGACGGCGGGGCCGGAGCCGTTCCCCACGGCCTCGCCGTTGTAGAGCATCGGCGCCTCGTCCTTCTCGCCCTCGCCGATCACGACCACGCCGTCCATCGACACCGAGTCGATCATGAGGCGCATCGCGTCGACGGCGGCCTGGTCGGCCGCGACCTTGTCCCCCCGGCCGACCCACCGGGCGCCCGCCAGCGCCGCCGACTCGGTGACGCGCACGAGCTCCATCGCGAGGTTCCGGTCCGGTCGTTCGGTCATCTCGTCCACCTTTCGTGGTCGCCGATGCGCCCGGTCACACGAGGGCCTCGAGGATCCGCCGCGGGTCGTCGCCTTCGCTCACGATCCGATCGATGGCCTCGTGATACGGGAGGCGCAGGCCGCACCGCTCGAGCAGCCCGCGCACGTCGCGCGCGGAGCCCGCCCCCTCCACGGTCATACCCCGGCCCTCCAGCTGCTCGCGTGCGGCGACCGGGTCCTGGCCTTCGCCGATGAGCTCGCCGAACAGGCGGTTGCGGCCGCCCGAGCCGGTCACCAGGATGTCGCCGACGCCCGCCAGCCCCATCGCCGTCTCCCTGCGGCCGCCGAGCGCCTCGACCAGCTCGCAGACCTCGCGGAACGCCACCGTGAAGAGCGCCGCCTTGGCGTTGCGGTAGCTCTCGCTGTCGAGCTTGCCCAGCCCGTCGAGGATCCCGATCCCGATCGCGGCGACGTTCTTGGCCACCGTGCAGTACTCGACGCCGGCGAGATCGTCCGTGAACGCCACCTGGTAGGCCGGGCGAACGAGCGGCTCGCCGGCCGCCCGGGCGTCGGCGACGGATGCCGACGCCCACACGGCCGTCGACGGCGCCTCCCTGGCCAGCTCGCTCGCGAGACACGGCCCGGCGACGGCGACGAACACGCGTCCCGGGACCTCCTCGGCGACGACCTCGGAGATGCGCATGCCGGTCGTCGTCTCCACGCCCTTGGCGAGTGAGACGACGAACCGGGCTTCCTCGAGCACCTCCCGGACCATGCCGATCATGCTTCGCGTCGTGTCCGACGTGGCGGCGAGCACCGCGACCTCGAGATCCTTGGCCGCCACGTCCAGCTCCTCCGGACCGTGCACCACCAGCGCGGCGGGGACGTGCTCGGGGAGCCCGGGATGCTTGCCCTCCTTCCGGATGCCCTCCAGGGCTCGCCCGTCGAAGCGGTTGGCCCAGAGCGCGGTGTCGACCCCGGCCCGGGCCGAGTGCATGGCGAGGGCGGTCCCCATGGTCCCCGCCCCGAAGACGGTCACACGGGCCATCGGCACCCCTTCCCGGCTCCTTCGGACGTGTGGCGTTCGGTCATCGCGGCCTCACGATAATTGCCCCATGTCCGAGCGACACCCGGCCGCCCGCGCCCTCCCGGCTTCACTCGACGCGCCCCTGCTGGCCCTCGGGGTGGTCGCGGTGTCGTTCTCCGCGGTGATGATCCGCGAGGCGAACGCGCCCGCCCTCACGATCGCGCTGTACCGCAACGGCATCGCGACGCTCCTCCTGCTCCCGTTCGCCCTGGGCCGTCACCGTGCCGAGCTCCGATCGCTCACCCGCAGGCAGCTGGGGCTGGCCTTCGCGGCCGGCGCCATGCTGGCACTGCACTTCGCCACGTGGATCACGTCGCTCGAGTACACGAGCGTGGCCGCGAGCGTCGTGCTGGTGACGACCCAGCCGGTGTGGACGGCGCTCGGGGGGCGCCTGCTGTACGGGGAGCGCCTCCGGCGGGGAACGCCCACCGGCATCGCGGTCGCGCTTGCCGGTGCGCTCGTCATCACCGGGGGCGACGTCGCGGTCTCCGCGAGGGCGGCGTTCGGCGATCTTCTCGCGATCATCGGGGCGGTCACGGCCGCCGGGTACTTCCTGATCGGCCGGAATCTCCGCCAGGACCTGTCGCTCGTGCCGTACGTGACGGTCGTGTACGCAACGTGCACGGTGCTGCTCGTGCCGGCGGTGTTCCTCTCGGGCTCGCGGGTCGTGGGATTCCCCCCGGAGACGTGGCTGATGTTCCTGCTGATGGCGCTCGTGCCGCAGATCCTGGGGCACACGGTCTTCAACTACCTCCTGCGGTGGCTGGATCCGACCGTGGTCGCCATCGCGATCATGGGCGAACCGGTCGGCGCGACGCTGCTCGCGCTGGCCTTCTACGGCGAGGTCCCGTCGTGGTCGGCCGTCGTCGGCGGAGCGATCGTCCTGACCGGGATCTACGTGGCCATCGCGGCGCAGGGCCGGCGCCGGGCGGTGCCGGAGGCGGTCGTCGAGTAGGGCGTTCTACGATGGGACGCCGATGACGGAATCCGCCACTGAAGCGACCGAACCCGCTGAACCCGCTGAACCCGCTGAACCCGCTGAACCCGCCGTACCCGCCGAACCCGAAGCCGGGGACGGATCGACGTCGGGAGTCCCCGCGGTGGACATCCGGCACGTCCAGGTCGTCAAGCACGGGCCGAGCTTCCTGCTGTGCGACGAGCGCGGCGACGTCCCCGAGGGGAACACCGCCGCCCTGGGGCTGTACCACCGGGACACCCGGTTCCTGTCCCGGTTCGAGATGTCGATGAACGGCATGAGCCCGCTCGTGCTGCACTCGTCGGTGGCCCGGAACTACGCCCAGGTGGTCGAGCTCGCGTACCCATTCGTCTCGACGGACGCCGAAGGGCACGCGGTGAGGGAGAATCTGGCGCTCTCGCGGGAGCGCGTCCTCGGCGACACGCTGCTGGAGCGGATCCACCTGCAGAACTTCGGGAGGACCGACCGCGACGTGCGGCTCGAGCTGCGGTTCGGCGCGGACTTCCTCGACATCTTCGAGGTCCGGGGCCAGGTCCGGGAGCGCCGTGGCCAGGTCCAGCAGCCTCACGTCGACCGCCACGAGGTCCGCCTGGGCTACCGGGGGCTGGACGGCGTCGGCCGTACGACCGCGATCCGGTTCTCACCACGGCCGTCGCGCCTCGAGGCCGGGTTCGCCCGCTTCGATCTCGCGGTGCCCACCGGCGGCGATGCCGAGGTCATGGTCGAGATCGAGCCGGCCGTCGGGGAGTCGGTGCCGGTCCGCCGCCCGCTGCGGGAGGCCAGGGAGCGGCTCGAGCACGAGTACGCGAACTGGCGCAAGCGGTGCACCCGCTTCCGCACGTCGAACACCCAGCTGTCCTCGTTCCTCGACCGGGCCGTCCTCGACCTCCGCATGCTCCTGTGCGACGACGATGACGGACGGCCGTCGATCGACGCCGGGGTTCCGTGGTACTCGGCGCTGTTCGGCCGGGACTCCCTGATCACGGCGTACCAGTGCCTGATGGTGAACACCGACCTGGCGTGGGCGACGCTCGACAAACTCGCGGCGTTCCAGGGGAGGGTCGAGGACCCGGACCGCGAGGAGGAACCCGGCAAGATCCTCCACGAGCTCCGCGTGGGCGAGATGGCCGGCACCGGCGAGATCCCGCACACGCCGTACTACGGCGCGATCGACTCCACGCCGTTGTGGGTGATGGTGCTGGCGTCCGCATACGCGTGGACGGGCGACCGGGCGGCGCTCGAGCGCCTGTGGCCGAACGCGCTCGCCTGCCTGGAGTGGATCGACCGCTACGGCGATCGCGACGGGGACGGATTCGTCGAATACGAACGCGTGGCGCCGCACGGGCTCGACAACCAGGGGTGGAAGGACTCGCACGACGCGGTCGTCCACCCGGACGGCACGAAGGCGAAGGGCCCCATCGCGCTCGTGGAGGTCCAGGGCTACGTGTACAACGCCAAGCTCCGGGGAGCCGAGCTGGCCCGCGTGCTGGGCGACGACGGGCTGGCCGAACGCCTTGAGAAGGAGGCCGCCGACCTCAAGGAGCGGTTCAACCGGGACTTCTGGATGGACAAGGAGGGCTACTACGCGTTCGCCCTCGACGGCGACAAGCGCCAGGTCGCAACCATCACGTCGAACCCCGGCCACGCGCTGTGGTCCGCGATCGCCGACCAGGACAAGGCCGTCCGGGTGGTCCGCAAGCTGCTGTCGCCGGCGTTGTCCTCCGGTTACGGCGTCCGGACGCTGGCCGCCCGGCAGCGGGCTTACGACCCCATCGGCTACCACACCGGGAGCGTGTGGCCGCACGACTGCGCCCTCATCGCGCACGGGCTGAAGCGGTACGGGTTCGACCGTGAGGCGATGAGGGTCCTGGACCAGGTCTCGCTCGCGGGGGCGCACTTCCCGTTGGCGCGGTTCCCCGAGCTGTTCTGTGGGTTCTCCCGAGACCAGGTCCCCGAGCCGGTGCAGTACCCGGTGGCGTGCCGGCCCCAGGCCTGGGCGACCGGCACGCCGCTGTTGATGATGCGGTCCTACGGCGGCATCACTGCCGACGCTCCGAACGGCGTGCTGTACGTCCACCGGCCGAGCCTCCCCGCCTGGCTCGAGCAGTTCCAGGTGCTGGGCATGCGCGTGGGGTCGGCGCGGGTCGACATGACGTTCACGCGAATGGGCGACGTGACCTCCGTGCAGGTCCCGAGGAAGGAGGGCGACGTGGAGGTCCTGATCCGCCAGTGACCGGCGTGCGCGGTTCCGTGCCCTCGGAGGGGCCGATCGAACCGCCCGACCCGGACGCGGGCGGCGCCCCGGCTGCGCACGCGGTCGCGAGCGACGAGTCCCCGCCCGTCTCGATCGACGAGTACGAGGCGCTCGCCCTGGACCGCCTCCCCGGCATGTCGTTCGACTACTTCGCCGGCGGGGCGGGCGAGGAGTGGACGCTGCGGGAGAACCGCGAGGCGTTCCACCGGTGGGTGCTCCGGCCCCGGGTGCTGGTCGACGTCTCCGAGCGAGACGCGTCGACAACGGTGCTGGGGACGCCGGTGGCGTTCCCGATCCTGGCCGCGCCGACCGCATTGCAGCGGATGGCCGACCCCGAGGGCGAGGTCGCGACGTCGCGGGCGTGCGCCGATGCCGGGACGGTGATGGTGCTCTCCACGATCGCCTCCTCCACCATCGAGGACGCGGCCGCCGCGGCGCCCGACGCCCCCCGGTGGTTCCAGCTGTACGTCCACCGCGACCGGGCCCTGACGGCCGAGCTCGTCGAGCGCGCCGTCGCGGCCGGATATCGGGCGCTGGTGCTCACCGTCGACACGCCGGTGCTCGGCATCCGGGACCGCGACAGCCGGAACCGCTTCGCCGCGCCGCCCGGCGTCGGGCTGTCGAACGTCGGGGCGAGGTTCCTGCCGGAGGTCGGCCCGGGCGACTCCGGGCTGGCCGCCTACGTCCGCAGCCAGCAGGACCCCGCGGTGACGTGGGACGACGTGGACTGGCTCCGTTCGCTGTCCGACCTGCCGATCGTGCTGAAGGGCATCCTCACGGCCGAGGACGCGGCGCTGGCCGCGGAGGCCGAGATCGACGGGATCGCCGTGTCCAACCACGGCGGCCGGCAGCTCGACGGCACGATCGCGGCCCTCGACGCCCTGCCGGAGGTGGTGGACGCGTCGGGGCCGTGCGAGGTGTACGTGGATGGCGGCGTCCGGCGGGGATCGGACGTGCTGAAGGCCCTCGCGCTCGGCGCGAGGGCCGTCATGGTGGGGCGCCCGGTGCTGTGGGGGCTGGCGTCCGCGGGCGAAGCCGGCGTCCGCCGCGTGCTCCGCCTGCTCGCCCAGGACCTCGACGTGTGCATGGCCATCGCGGGGTGCCGTTCGGTCGACGACATCACCCCGGACCTCGTCCGGCGGGCCCCGCGCTGATGGACGTCCGGCTCACGGAGGAACAGGAGCTGGTCCGGGCGACCGCGCGGGAGTTCGCGGATCGGGAGATCGTCCCGTATGCGCGGGAGTGGGACCGCACCGAGCGGATGGACCGCTCGATCGTCGGGAAGCTCGCTGAGGTCGGATTCCTCGGCGGGCCGCTGCCGGAGGAGTTCGGTGGGATGGGGCTCGACAACCTGTCGTACTGCCTGGTGGTCGAGGAGATCGGCAAGGCCGACTCGAGCGTCCGGGGCCTGATCAGCGTGAACGTGGGCCTGGTCGCGAAGACCGTGCTCACGTGGGGCACCGACGAGCAGAGGACCGAATGGCTGCCCCGCCTGGCCCGCGGCGAGTCACTCGGGTGCTTCTGCCTGACCGAGCCGGGGACCGGTTCGGACGCCGGGTCGCTCGAGACCCGGGCGGAGCGCGACGGCCCCGACGGCTGGCGGATCACCGGTTCGAAGATGTTCATCACCCAGGGGACGTGGGCCGGCCTCGCGCTGGTGTTCGCCCGGACCGGTCCGGAGCCCGGCGCGAGGGGCGTGACCGCCTTCCTGGTGCCGACCGAGAGCGAGGGGTTCGCAGCGACCCGGATCGAGGGCAAGCTCGGCCTCCGGGCCCAGGACACGGCCGAGGTGTCGTTCGACGGGGTCGCGGTGAACGACTCCCGGCGGCTCGGCGACGTCGGCGACGGCATGAAGGTGGCGATGAGCGCGCTCGACACCGGGCGGATGTCCCTCGCGGCCGGCGCGGTGGGCATCGGGCAGGGCTGCCTCGAGGCGATGGTGAAGTACGCGGGGGAACGTGTGCAGTTCGGGGTCCCGATCGCCCGGAAGCAGCTGGTTCAGGAGCTGATCGCGGATACGGCCGTAGAGGTCGAGGCGGCGCGCCTGATGACCTGGCGCGTGGCCGCCATGGCCGACCGGGGCGACCACCACCGCCTGGAGTCCTCGATGGCCAAGCTGTACGCGAGCGAGGTCGCCGTGCGCGCGGCCAACGCCGCCGTCCAGGTCCACGGGGGCTACGGCTACATCGACGAGTACCCTGTGGGGAAGTACCTGCGCGACGCCCGGGTCACCACGCTCTACGAGGGCACGAGCCAGGTCCAGAAGCTCATCATCGGACGCGCGCTCACGGGCGAGAACGCGTTCTGATCGCGAGGCCGGAGGGTTCCCGCAGGGATGCACCGACGATTGAGAGTGGTGGCCGCGCTGGCGATGCTGCCGCTCGCCCTGGACGCGTGCGGCGCCCAGAAGATCGGCCCGGTCGCCCGGCCCGCGCTCCTCCTCGACCAGCTGAACTCGACGCCGGCCAACGCGCACGTCGGCCAGGAGTTCACCAACGCGGTCGTGTTGCTCCGGAGCCAGAGCGACTCCCCGGTCACGCTCCGCAAGGTGACGTTCACGGAGCCCAAGGGGATCGGGACCGTGGTGAAGGTCGAGCACATCGACGTGACGCCGGTGCCGAAGAAGGACGACTGGCCGGTGCAGGTCTGGAGCAGCTACCCGCCGACCGCGAAGATCGACGGGACGTGCCAGGCGATGCCGCTGCGGCCGGTCGCCGGGGCGACGATCCCTCCCCACGGCGCCGCGCGCCTGGTCGTGCTGTTCAAGGCGCTGAAGGCCGGGGACTACTTCATCGACGGGCAGGCGGTCTCCTACGAGGTCGGTTCCGGGAGCAGCCGCACCACCGGATCGATCACGCTGCCGAACCGGTTCATCGGGACCGTGACCCCCACCGGCGGCACGGTGTCCCCCTCGTCGATCGAGCAGGCCTGCAGGCAGCTCGGGAAGCTCCTGCCGGGGTAGCGTTTCCGATGGCCGGGATCGACCTGCACGCGCACTCGACGTCGTCCGACGGGACGCGCACCCCCACCGAGGTGGTGCTGCTCGGGGCGGAGCTGGGGCTCGACGTCCTGGCCCTGACGGACCACGACACGACCGACGGGCTCGCCGAGGCCCGGGCGGCCGCCGACGAGGCCGGTATCGAGCTCGTCCCCGGGGTCGAGTTCTCGGCGACGTACGAGGGATCGTCGATCCACGTCCTGGCCTACTGGTCGGACCCGGCGAACGCCGAGCTCGTCGCGGAGCTCCGGCGCCTGCGGGACGACCGGTTCCGCCGCGGCGAGATGATGGTCGAGAAGCTCCAGGCGCTCGGCTATCCCATCTCGTTCGAACGCGTCCGCGAGATCTCCGGCGGCAAGAACATCGTCCGGCCGCACATCGCCCGGGCCCTCGTGGAGGCAGGCGTCGTCCCGACCGAGAGGGACGCGTTCACCGAGGAGCTCATCGCCGACGGGGGCCGAGCCGACGTCCAGAAGCACGCGCTGCACCCGCTCGACGCGCTCGCGCTGATCCGGGCGGCCGGCGGCGTGTGCGTGCTCGCGCACCCCGGCATGTGGGCGAGCCAGCGATCGGTCCCGCAGGAGCTGATCGAGCAGATGGCCTCCGGCGGCATGGCCGGGCTCGAGGCCGACCACCCCGACCACACGCCCGAACAGCGGATCCATTACCGGGAGCTGGCCGGGCGGCTCGGCGTCATCGCCACCGGGGCGAGCGACTTCCACGGCCGCCCGGACGAGCCGATCACGCTGGGAACGGTGACCACCGACCCCGAGGCGTTCGCCCGGCTGAGGGCCGCCGCAGGCCGGTAGGACGAACCCCGTCCGGCGGCGCCGCGGCTCTGTAGCCTGCTCGCAACGTGAGCATCCATCTCGACTGGGTGTTCCTCGACATCGGGGGGCCGATCTACTCGGACGAGCCGTACCGGCTGGCGATCCGCGACGCCCTTCGCGAACTCGGGGCGACGTTCACCGACGAGGAGTACGAGGCCGAGTACGAACGCTGCCGCGCGGCTCAGCGGGGGTCGTTCAAGGGCCGGCTGACGCGGCGGTTCCTCGGAGAGGGCGCCGACGTCCGTGAGGTCACGACGCTCGCGTCCACGAGGTGGCAGTACCACCCGGACTCGTTGTACCCGGACGTCCTCCCCGCGCTGCACCAGTTGTCGTCGCGCTACCGGCTGGGCGTCGTGGCCAACCAGCAGTCGGCCGTTCGGGCGGCACTCGAGCGGGACGGCCTCGTCGGGTTCTTCGAGGCATGGGCGGTGTCGGAGGACCTCGGCGTCGAGAAGCCCGACCCCCGGATCTTCGAGCACGCGCTGTCGGTGGCCGGCGCCGAGGCGTCGCGTTCGGCGATGGCCGGCGACCGGCTCGACTACGACATCGAACCCGCCCGGCGGGCCGGCATGGCGACGGTGTGGGTTCTCCGGGGCGAGGCGCCTGCCGAACCGACCGAGGAACAGCTCGCGATGCCGGACGCAGCCGTCGCGTCCCTCGCGGAGCTGCCGGATGCGCTGGAGCACATCTGACGACGTGCCCGCGGGCGAGGCGCCCGTGTACGGTCGAACGGTGAGGTGCTGCCGCGGATGACGCGCGTGCTGGTGGTGGGAGGCGGCTACGCCGGGATGCTGATCGGCCGCCGGCTGCAGCGGCGGGCGAGGCGGCGGGGGATCGAGCTCACGCTCGTCAACCCCGAGAACTTCATGCAGTACCAGCCGTTCCTCCCGGAGGCCGCCGCCGGGAACATCGAGCCCCGCCACGTCGTGGTGCCGCTCCGCCAGGTGCTGAAGAAGACGCGGTTCGTCGCTGGCGACGTCGTCCACCTCGATCACGACGCGAAACAGGCGTCCGTCCGCCACGTGGACGGCTCGCAGGCGACGCTGCCCTACGACGTCGTCGTGGTCACCGCCGGGTCGCACTCACGCATCCTTCCCGTCCCCGGCCTCGCGGAGCACGGCGTCGGGTTCAAGACGGTCACCGAGGCCATCTACCTCCGGAACCGCGTCCTGTCCTGCCTCGAGGTCGCCGCGGAGAGCACCGATCCCGAGCGGCGGCGACGCGCGCTGACGTTCGTGTTCGTCGGCGGGGGATACGCCGGCGTCGAGGCCATGGCGGAGCTCGAGGACATGGCCCGCTCGGCGCTGCGGTTCTATCCGATGCTGGGGCCGGAGGACATGCGGTGGGCCATGGTGGAGGCGGCGCCCCGCATCCTCACCGAGATCGGCGAACGCCTGTCCGAGTACGCCACGGCGCGTCTGCGCAAGCGGGGAATCGCAGTGTACGTGGACACTCGGCTCGAGTCGGCCGAGGACGGGCTGATCCGGCTGTCGAACGGGGAGGAGTTCCCGGCCGACACGCTTGTGTGGACGACCGGCGTCAAGGCCGAGTCGCTCGCCGCGCGGTCGGGGCTCCCGGTCGACCAGGCGGGGCGGCTCCCCACCGACGAGTTCCTCCAGGTCAGGGGCGTCGAGGGCATGTGGGCGTGCGGCGACTGTGCGGCGGTCCCGGACGTGCGCCGCGGCGGGATCAACCCGCCCACCGCGCAGCACGCGCTGTTCCAGTCGCGGCGCCTCGCGAAGAACCTGCTCCGCGTCAACGGGGGGAAGGCGCCGAAACCGTTCCGGCACCGGAACCTCGGCCAGATCGCCTCGCTCGGCCTGTATCGGGGCGTTGCCAATCCACTCGGGATCCGGGTGCGGGGGTTCCCGGCGTGGTTCCTGCACCGGACGTACCACCTGCTCCGGATGCCGACGACCAGCCGGAAGGTCCGGATCGTGTTCGACTGGACCGTGGGCCTGTTCTTCCCCCGCGACATCGTGCAGCTGGGGTCGCTCCAGCACCCACGGGAGCCGTTCCGCCGGGCAGCGGGAGAGGGCGGGGACCCGTCAGAGCTCAGGCCGAGCCCGCCGACCGGGCGGGCTTGACCACCTCCAGCAGCGCGAACGCCTCGGACGTCTCGCCCCCCGCGTTGGTCCGTACCGGCCCGATCGGCCGGAACGTCGCCGTCCCCGGCGACAGGGCTCGGATGGTCGCCTCGGCCGCGTACACCTCGCCCGGACCGGCGAACTCGTGGAGCCGGACCGCGAACATCCTGAGCGTCCCCATCGCCCGATAGGCGACGGGAACCGACCCTTCGATCACCGTGTCCACCACCAGCCCCGAGTTGATCCCGATGCTGGGCCGGACGTCGCCGTCGAGCGCGTCGCGGACGGACGCGGCCGCCGTGACGGCCGTGGCGGCGTGCGCCTCGCCGGAGAACTCGGCCCACACGACCGGTTGGGTGGCCGTTCCGCCCACGGCGACCTGATCGCCGCCCAACGATCGCAGGACGTCGACGGACGAGGCCACGGCGGCCTCGACCGCCGCGGCGGCGGCCGGGCCTCCTCGTTGCGATGCGACGGCCGCATGTCCCCGCAGCTCGGCCACCACGAGCGAGAGCGACTGCTCTCGCCGGGTGGCCTCCGTCGGGGGGCCGTCCTCGCGGTCGGGGAACCCACTCATCGTGTCGGCGAGCGACCCCCGACGGTGCACGGGAAACTCGATGACCCTGGGCCGGTCGTGGTCGTCCATCTGGTGGGGCCGCTCCTTCGGGCCGCAGCCTGCGCCGGGCCGTTGCGACAGGTATCGGCCGGAGCGTTGCGCGCCCTGAGCGGGTGGTTCAGGCGGCGTTGGGCGTCACGAGCAGCCGGACGGGCGCATCCTCCTTGGAGGCGAGTCGGTCGACGCCCTCCTGGATCCGGTCGAGCGGCAGCCGGTCCGAGATGGACCCGGACACGTCGAGCCGGCCGCTCGCCATGAGCGTGAGGACCTGCTCGAGGTGGCGCTTCGAGTAGCCGAGGTGTCCGAGGATCGACAGCCCCAGGAACGACACCAGCGCGAGCGGCCCGAGGTCGAGCGGCTCGAACGATTGTCCGACCACCACGACGCGCCCCCGCCGGGAGCACGACGCCATGGCCTGGCGGACCACCGCCTGTTTCCCGATCAGGTCGAGCGCCAGGTCGAGGCCTCGGCCGCCGCCGGCATCGCGGATGGCGTTCGGGACGTCGTCGGAGGGGTCGAACGCGACATCGGCCCCGAGCCGCAGTGCCCGCTCCCGGGCCTCCGGGATCGGGTCGACGGCCGCGATGAACGACGCGCCGGAGAGGCGGGCGATCTGGACGGCGTGGGTCCCGAGGCCGCCGATGCCCCACAGCCCGACCCGTTCGCCGGGACGGAGATCGCCGCGGTCGAGCAGCGCCGCATACGGCGTCGACACCGCGTCGCACGCGATCGCGCCGTGTTCGAACGGAACCTCGTCCGGGAGCTTCGCCAGCGCGTACCACGGCGCCGAAACCAGCTCGGCGAACGCACCGTCGTAGTGCGCGCCCATCACCCGGGGCGCCCGGCAGTCCTCCAGCAGGCCGGTCGCGCAGTTCCGGCATCGCAGGCAGGCCCTCCCGGCGGCCACCGAGACACGGTCGCCGGGTCGCCACACCGGGACCTCGTCCCCCACGGCCTCGACCACGCCCGAGGGCTCGTGGCCGAGCGTCAGCGGCGGCAGGACGGGGAGCGGGATCTCACCGTGGAGGAAGTGCAGGTCGGACGCGCAGATGCCGCATGCCTCCACTCGGACGACCACGTCCGATGATCCGGGAACGGGGTCCGGGACCTCCTCGACCGAGAGGGGCAGGCCGGGGCCCGCGAACCTCGCTGCGCGCACCTACTCGTTCCGCTTGACCTCGACGTGGGCGGCCAGGGCCGCCTGGGAGCGCTCGAGGTCGGGGAGCTCGTGGCCCGCGGTCAGCTCCTCGACGGCCCAGTTGGTCAGGTCCCGGATGGAGACGATCCCGGCGAGCTGGCCCCGGTCGACGACCGGGAGGTGGCGGATGCCCCGTTCGGCCATGAGGGCAGCGGCGTCGGCGATGTCGGTGCGGGACTCCACGGTGGCGAGGTCCCGGGTCATGCGTCCGCCGACCGCCTCCTCGCGGGGGTCGACCCCGTCGGCGACCACGTTCACCAGGTCGCGCTCGGTGACGATCCCGGCCGGCCGCCCCTCGTCCGTCACGATGACGGACGAGATCCGGTTGTCGTGCAGCGTCCTGGCCACGTCGGCGAAGGTGTCCGACGCGTTCGCCGTCTTCACGTCACGGGTCATGATGTCGCCGACCTGCATGGTTCGACCTCCTGGGGGGCGGGAACGAGGGCTAGCCTACAGCGACCCCGCGACCACAAGGCAGGCGGCGTAGGCGAGGAGCACCACCGCGCCCATGACCCGGTCGCTCCGCCCGCGCACGAGCATCCATGCGGCCGCCACCGCGTACAGCAAGGCCACGGCCAGCACGCACGCGGCCGACGGCCCGTCGAGCTCGAAGGGCCGCACGATGGCCGCGACGCCCGGCACCAGCGAGATCAGGCCCGCCAGGGCCGTCATCGCGCCCTCGCCGGGGTCGGCGTCGTCATGCGGCCGCCGCGGGAACAGCACCAGCAGCGCGAACGGGAGCGCCGACAGCGAGCCCGCGATCGCGGCGCCGGCGAATCCCGGGGTGAGGGGGCCGTGCAGCGCCACCCGGGTGGCGCCCTGCGACAGCGCGAACGCGCCGCCGACGAGCACCGCCGCCCCCGACAGGGCCCGGAGCCATCCGGTCATCGCCCCGCCGGTCGCCCCCGCGGTCGCTCCGACCGCCGCCGGGGTCTCGGGCTGGCCGGACGGGCCGTCCTGCGCGCGTCCGTGGTCGGGTTCCAGGAGCACCCACAGCAGATAGGGGACGAACAGCACCGCGAGCAGGACGCCGGTCCACCGGCTGACCGACCGGTCGGAAGCGAGGGACAGTCCGAGGAGGACGATCCCCGCGGCCGGCGCCGCGTACAGGATCGGCTCGCGGACCTCGACCCTGCGACGTCCGAGGAGCGCGGCGGCCCCGAACGCCGCCGCCAGCACGAACATCGCGGCCCCGAACGGCACGCCGGAGGCGAGCGCGGTCCGGCCCTGTCCCACCGCCACGACGGTGGTCACCAGGGCGCCGCCCAGCCCGACCACGACCGACCGGACCGGGGCGGCCGGCAGCCGGGATCCGACCGCCGACGCGGCGCCGCTCCCGGCGAGGGCGGAGCCCGCGACCAGGGCGGCCGCGGCCAGCAGCAGCAGAACGATCCCGAGGGGCATCGGCCGGCGATGCTATCCGGCGCTCGACACGCGGGTGAGCCCCGCCCGGGACTCGGCCGCCGACAGGCGCTCCAGCCAGGGCCCTGCCCGGAGCGCCTCGAGCGCCGGCCGGGCGTCGTCGAGCAGCGGCCGGGCGTCCCGGTCCCGACCCTGGGCGACCAGCCATTCGGCGTGCTCGACCTGGGCCATGGCGAGGGCGGGACGCATGCCGAGCTCCCGGAACATCCCGATGGCCGCCCGGAACCCGGCGTCGGCGGTCTCGGCGTCGCCCTGCGCGGCCCCCAGACGGGCGCGCATCCGGTGGCGGTGGGCGTGATAGTAGGGGGTCACCTGCGCCCGGGGGAGCGAGTCGAGCAGCCCCATGATCTCCCCGGCTTGGTCCGGCATGCCGCCGGTCAGGGCCGCCTCGAGGGCGAGGACGAACCCCTGCTTGGCTCCCTGGAATCCCAGTCCGAGCGTCGCACGGGTCGCCATGGCGCCCAATCCCTCGTCGAGCGCCGTCCGGTGATCCCCGCGCAGGAGCGCCAGCAATCCGTTCGCCCACCTGAGCACGCCCTGCCCCTGGACGTCGTCGTCCGCGGTCGTGAGGCGGTAGTCCTCGACCATGGCGGCGACCCGGTCGACCTCGCCCCGTGCCGCGTAGATCTCGGGCATCGACGACAGGAACGTGTCGGCCGCTCCCCGTTCCGGTTCGCCCGGTGCCCCACGCCGTTCGGCGGACGCCGCCTCCGCCTCGTCCCACCGGCCGGTGAGCATCTGGACGTAGGAGATCTCGATCGTCATGTAGCCCTCCCACTGGCGGTTGCCCGCCCGCCGAGCGAGCGCGATCGCCTCCCGGTACGTGTCGTACGCCTCCTCCAGGCGGTCGCGCCGGGCGAGCGACTCACCGAGGTTGCCGTACGCGCGGAGTGCCGCCGACGGGACGTCGGTGTCGAGGGCGAGCTTCCGGGCGTGCTCGAAGAGGGCGAACGCCTCCTCAGGGTGGTCGTACCAGATCGCGACGACGGCCTTGGTGTTCGTTGCCTCGGAGAGCACCTCGGGGAGCCATTGCTTCTCCGCGATGTCGAGCGCCACCTCTGCCATGGGACCCACCTCGGACATCTCGCCCCGAAGGAACCGGAGGCGCGCGAGCTGCGCCGCGAGGCGCGCCAGGTCCTTGTCGGGCGGGTCGGACGACAGGACGTCGTAGGCGCGCTGCATGCGCGCCACACCCTCCTCCAGGCGACCTTCACCCGCGTCCACGTCCCCGAGCCGGGCCGACACCCGGGCGGCGGGGTGGTCCAGGCCGAGTTCCTCGAACAGCCGGATGGCCTCCCGGAAGTGGCGCGTGGCCTGGTCGGTCAGCCCGGCCATGGCCCCCATCTGGCCGGCCCGTTCGTGCAGGGAGGCCCGGTCGGGATCCCCCTCGGCCAGCTGGATCGCCTGGGCGAAGTAGCGGAGCGCCTCCTCGCCCGCCGCGAGCGATGCCGCGCGCTCGCCCGCCCGCGTGAGCATCGACTTCGCCCTGGCCCGGATCTCCCCGGCGTCGTCCGCGTCGGGCACGGCATCGAGCGCCTCGACCAGGTGCGACGCTACGACCTCGACGATCTCGTGGTCGTCCGTGCCCCATGTCGCGACCAGGTGCTCGGCCACCGCGAGGTGCCGGGCCTTCCGGTCCTTCCGGCTGAGCGTCTCGTATGCGACGGCCTTCACCAGATCCTGCAGGAAGCCGTACTGGCCGCGTTCGGGCGAGAGGGGGTCGGACTGGATCGACAGGACCTCCTTGCGCACCAGCGACGACAGCGGCGGCGCCAGCGCATCCTCCGACATGCCGGATACGGCGGCGAGGGCGTCCCGGGCGAACGTCTTGCCGAGCACCGAGGCGTCCTGCACGAGGCGCCGTTCCTCCGACGACAGCCCGTTGAGGCGGGCGGCGATCAGCGCCTGGAGCGTCTCCGGCACGTCCAGGTCGGGAAGCACGCCGCCGGCGAGGCGGTACGCGCCCTCCTCCATCACGAGCGCTCCCCGGTCGAGCAGCATCCGAACCGTCTCGATCGCGTACAGCGGCACCCCTTGGGCCCTCCGCAGGATCCGTTCGCGGAGCTCGGCCGGCATGCCGGGGACGAGCCCTTCGAGCAGCTCCCCCATGTCGTCCTCCGAGAGCGGTTCCAGGTACACGGACGTGGAGCCCCGGCCGGTTCCCCAGTTGGCCCGGCGTTCCATGAGGTCCGGCCGCGCCATCGTGACGACGAACAGGGGGTGGTCCCGGGACCAGTCGAGCAGGTAGTCGAGGAAGTCCAGCAGCGATGGATCCGCCCACTGCATGTCCTCGAACAGCATGATCGTGGGCATCTCGTCGGCCAGGCGTTCGTAGAACATCCGCCACGCGGCGAACATGTCCTCCCGGTCCCGGGCGACGTGGTCCTCGAGACCGAGCAGGTGCGCGAGGCGAGGTTCGACGAACCGACGTTCCTCCGGATCCTCGAACGTCTCCTCGACGGCCCCGCGGAGCTGCTCGCGGGCCGACGCCCCGTCCCCGCCCTCGACGATGCCGGCCCGGGTCCGCACCATCTCCGAGAGCGCCCAGTACGTGACGCCCTCGCCGTAGGCCAGGCACCGGCCACGGTGCCACCGGACCGTCCCGGCCAGCCCGTCGAGGTACTTGTAGAACTCCCATCCCAGGCGTGACTTGCCGACTCCGGCGATCCCGGTCACCGAGACGAGGTGGGCGCGGCGTTCCTCGGCCGTCGCGTGGAACTGGTCCTTCAACAGCCGCAGCTCGCGGTCGCGGCCGACGAACGGCGCCTCGAGCCCCTCGCTCCGCAGGCCGCCCCCGACCTTGGCCACCACCCGCACGGCGCGGGACAGCCGGGCGGGTTCGGACTTGCCCTTGAGGACGTGGACGCCCGCGTCCTCGTAGACGACGGACGCGTCGGTGGCCCGGCGGGTGGAGTCGCCGACGAACACCTGCCCGGGGCCCGCGGCGGTCTGGATCCGGGCGGCCGTGTTCACGAGGTCCCCGGCCACCATGCCCTGGTCTGTCGCGCCGATCGTGACGGCCGCCTCGCCGGTGAGCACGCCCGCGCGCGCCTTGAGGTCGTCCGCACCGGCGTCGCGCCCGATGGTGGCGACGGCCTCGGTGAGCTCGAGCGCGGCGCGGACGGCCCGTTCGGCGTCGTCCTCCTGCGCGACCGGCGTCCCCCACACCGCCATGACGGCATCGCCGATGAACTTCTCCGCGGTGCCGCCGTACCGCTCGATCAGCCGCCGGCACGTGTCGAAGTACGCGGAGAGCAGCTCGCGGACCTCCTCGGGATCGCGCGACTCCGAGAGCGAGGTGAACCCGACCAGGTCGGCGAACAGCACCGTGACGAGCCGTCGCTCGGATGCGGCGAGGGCGGCCGGCGGGGCGGGGCCGGCGGGAGCGGTCCGCCCGCCGGCGGCCGCCGGCCTGCCGGTCGCCAGCGGGGAGCCGCACTCGCCGCAGTAGACGTCGTCCGCCTCGGCGGGCGCGCCGCACACGGCGCAGGCTCGTTCGAGCGGCGTGCCGCACCGGACGCAGAACTTCCGTCCCGGCCGGTTGTCGGCCAGGCATGCGGGACAGGTCACCGAGTGTCGATCCCTCCGTCGGACGCGGCCGTGGCCAGCTCGGGTGCCCGGCGGTGCATCCGTTCGAGCCACGGGCGGGCGCGCAGCCGTTCGAAGATCTCGGCCGCCTCCTCGAGGAAGGGTCCGGCCTCGTCCGTGCCGCCGCTGGCACCGAGCCACTCGCCGTGCTGCAGCAGCGTCACCGCCAGCCAGAAGCGCATGCCCAGCTCGCGGAAGAGCCCGGCCCCGGCCTTGAACCCCTGCTCGACCCGGTCGCGGTCGCCGCGCGCCGCCGCGACGAGCGCCGAAAGCCTCGACCACTGGGCCCGCAGCGCCGGCGGCACGTGGCCGGGGGGCATGGCCTCCACGGCTGCGAGCCGCTCAGCGGCCCCGTCGAGGTCGCCGAGCGCCAGGGCGGACTCGACGGTGACGGCGAGTGTCGTGGAGTCCCATTGGGAGCCGCCCCCGTACGTGTGCTGAGCGGCCGTGGCGTCGGTCAGCGCCTCGTCGTGGCTGCCCCGGGACTGCCGAAGGACCGCCCGCATGGCGCGGTACAGCCCCTGGGTCTGCAAGTCGTCCGACTCGTCGAGGACCTCCGGGCGCGCGAGGATTCGCTCGGCCTCATCGAACTCGCCCCGTTGGCAGTAGACGAACACGATCGGGAGCAACTCGATGTAGACCGTCATCAACGACGTGATCTCCGGCGTCTGTTGCGCGGCTTCGAGCCGTTCAAGGGCGTCGTCCCATCGGCCGAGCTCGATCAACGGGCCGATGACGCCGACGTTGTGGGCGAGCTCGTAAAGGCGGTCTCCGTACCGCCGGGCCAGGTCGGAGCTCGCCTCGACGAGCTCGAGCTCCTCCTCGTACCGGTTCCACTGCTCGAGGTTCGCCCCCATGTTCCGGTACGCCCGCAGTGCGGTCTGGGGGAGCTCATGGTCGAGCGCGACCTGCAGGGCGTGCCCGAGCAACACGCCGGATTCCTCCCGCCGCTGGCGACTCCACATGACGAGCGATTTCGTGATGAGCGCCTGTGCCAGCACCTCCGGGAGCTGGAGGGCCTCCGCGGCGTCCAGGGCCTGTTCGATGCGCTCCGCCGCGTCGTCTACGCGGCCGACGAAGAACAGGACGCGTCCCATCTGCGCCACCAGCATCGCCGTGTCCTCATCGAGTGGCTCGTCGGCCAGCGCCGCGAACGCCCGCTCCATTCGCTCGATCGCCCGGTCGGGGTGGCCCTCGGCGAACTCGACCTCGCCGACCCGCGCCGATGCCCTGGCAGCAGCGTGCGGCAGCTCCGCCTCCTCGAACCGGGCGATCGCATCGCCCAGCAGCCGACGGACGTCCTCACCGCGGCCGGCCATCCAGGCCATCCTCCCGGCCCGTTCCAACAGGTCGGCGACTGCGGCGGGATGGTCCGTGAGGCCGGCGGCCTGCTCGAAGTAGCGCTGGGCCTCGTCGCCGGCGGCCAGCGAGGCCGCCCGGTCCCCGGCGCCGACCAGCGTCGCCCGGGCGCGCGCCCGAATCTGCTCGGCGTCGTCCGCCTCCGGCGCGGCCCGGTACGCCTCGAGGTAGTGCGACGCCAGCACCTCGGCGATCTCGTTCTCCTCTCCGGCCCACGCGCGCTCGAGGTGCTCCGCAGCTGCGAGATGCCGGATCTTCCGTTCCCGCTTCGCGAGGGTCTCGTGCGCGACGGTTCGCACGAGGTCCTGAAGGAACCCGTACTGACCGCGCTCGGGCGACCGCGGGTCGACCTGGATGCTGAGGATCTCCTTGCGGACGAGCGAGGCCAGGACCGGCTCGAGGTCGTCCTCGGTCATGCCCGACAAAGCCGAGAGCGCCGGCTTCGTCGACGTCTTGCCGAGGACGGCCGCGTCCTGGGTCACCCGGCGTTCCTCGGGGCTGAGCCCGTCGAGACGGGCGGCGATCAGGGCGTGGAGCGTTTCAGGCACCTCGAGCGACTCGACCGGGCCCGTGGGGAGGTATCCGTTGCCCTCCCGCACCAGCAGCCCCCGGTCGAGCAGCATCCGAACCGTCTCGACCGCGTACAGCGGCACGCCCTGCGCCCGCGCGAGGATGCGCTCGGTGAGCTCGCTCGGCAGCCCGGGCGCGAGGCCCGACAGGAGCCGTTCCATGGCCTCCGCCGGCAGCGGACCGAGGAACTGCGAGGTGAAGTTCCGCTTCCCCGCGCCCCAGGTCGGGTGACGCTCCGCCAGCTCGGGACGCGCGAGCGTCAGGACGAACAGCGGGTGGTTGCGTGACCAGTCGAGGAGGTACTCGACGAACTCGAGGAGCGAGGCGTCGGCCCACTGCATGTCCTCGAACACGAGGATCGTCGGGTAGGTCTGGGTGAGCCGCTCGAAGAACAGCCGCCACGCCCCGAACAGGTCCTCCCGATCACGTGGGGTCCGCTCCTCCAGTCCCAGGAGATGGGCCAGTCGGGGCTCCACCCAGCGCCGTTCCTCCGGATCCGGGACGTGCTCCTCGACGCACGCGCGGAGCTTCTCGACGGCGGAGGCCGGGTCCTCTGCCTCGAGGATCCCGGCGCGCATCCTGACCATCTCCGCCAGCGCCCAGTAGGTGACGCCCTCGCCGTAGGACAGGCACCGTCCACGATGCCAGTACATCGTGTCCGAAAGGCCGTCGATGTACTTGAAGAACTCCCACGACAACCGGGACTTTCCGATGCCGGCGATCCCGACGACCGACACGAGGTGGGCCGTCTGCTGTTCGGCGGACGCGTGGAACAGGTCCTTCACCAGCCGGAGCTCGCGGTCCCGGCCCACGAACGGCGGCTCGAGGCCGACGGACTTCAGCGCGCCGCCCCGGCCGGCCACCACGCGCTGGGCACGCCACAGGGGCAGGGGTTCTGTCTTCCCCTTCAGCTCGTGGATCCCGGCATCCTCGTAGACGACGGACGCCTCCGTGGCCCGCCGGGTCGCCTCCCCGACGAACACCTCACCCGGCGCCGCCACCGACTGGATGCGGGAGGCGGTGTTCACGAGGTCGCCGATGACCATCCCCTGGTTCTCCGAGCCCAGCGTGACCGCCGCCTCGCCGGTCAGCACGCCGGCCCGGGCGTGGAGGCCGGGGATCCCGTTCGCCTCGCCGATCTCGGCAACGGCGTTGACGAGGTCGAGGGCGGTGCGGACGGCCCGTTCCGCGTCGTCCTCCTGCGCGACCGGCGACCCCCAGACCGCCATCACCGCGTCGCCGATGAACTTCTCGATGGTCCCGCCGTACCGCAGGACCAGCCGCTCCGCGGTCTCGAAATAGTCGGACAGGAGGTCGCGAACCTCCTCGGCGTCCCGCTGCTCCGAGAGCGTCGTGAACCCGACGAGGTCGATGAACAGCACGGAGACCAGCCGTCGTTCCCGAGTCATGGCCACCGCCGCGGGCGCGGAGGCGGCCGGCGCCGCCTTGGGTGCGACGCCTGCGGCCAGCGCCGCCCCGCACTCGCCGCAGAACTGGTCCGCGGCCTCGTTTGCGGCCCCACAGGCGGCGCAGATCAGCGCGAGTGGCGATCCACACGCCGAGCAGAACTTCCGCCCTGCACGGTTCTCGGTCCCGCACGACGCGCAGATCACAGGCAGCCTCCCGCCAAAGGGTACGGGCAGCCTCCCGCAGGAGCAACGACGCGCTCCCACCGCGCTTGCGCCCGGTTGGGGAGAACGGGGGTCGGCTGAATGCCCGGGATGCCCGGAACGCCCGGAGCGATGAGGATGCCCAGACAGGGAACACGGTCCGGTGCACGTCGTGCGGGACCTCCGGGGGAGGAGCTCGCCGGGAGCACATGCCCGCCGGTCCACGGCTCGGCGAAGGGAGGACCGGATGAACCGCAGGCTCGCGGCGTGCCTCGCGGCGACGTTCGTCGCCGGGTCGATCCTGGGAACGGCCGGCATCGCGTCCGCCGCGACCACGCTGTTCGTGGACAAGGCGAACGGCTCGTGCTCGGACCTGGGACCGGGGACGTCGTCGGTCCCGTTCTGCTCGATCCAGCCCGCCGTCGATGCGGCGAGGCCCGGCACGAACATCCAGGTGAACGCCGGCACGTACACCGAGCAGGTGTCGGTGGGCCCGGGAAGGAGCGGCCTGAAGCTCCGGGCGAACGGCGTGGTCACCATCGCCGCCCCCAACCCCATGGCTGCCCCCGGGTCGATCGTCCGCGTGACGGGATCGCGGCCCGTGCGGGTCGCGGGGTTCACCATCGCGGGTCCCGACACCGAGTCCTGCGGCGCGCTCGTGTCCGGGGTCCGCGTGGACGGGGACGGGAAGGCGTTCCTCTCCAATATCCACATCACGGGCATCCGGGCCGAACCGATCGGCGGCTGTCAGTTCGGGTGGGGCATCCTGGTCGGCCGCAACGTCGACGCGACCACCGGCGACGCCGTGATCACCGACGACGTCATCGACGACTACCAGAAGGGCGGCATCCGGGTCGACATGGCGGGCTCCCACGCGTTCGTCCGAAGGGTGACCGTCACCGGGTCGGGGCCGACGGCCGCCATCGCGCAGAACGGGATCCAGGTCGCGAACGGCGCCGAGGCGGAGATCCGCGACACGACCGTCACGAAGAACGAGTTCACCGGTATCGGGACCAATGGCTCCGGAATCCTGTTGTTCCCCTCCGCCGGGAAGACCTACCTACGCGACGACACGGTCAGCGCCAACGACATCGACGTGTGGCTGTTCGGGACGACCGGCGCGAAGATCGTGGGGGTCCAGTCGACCGGTGCGGTGTTGCAGGGGGTCGCCGTCGACGACTCGTCGAGCGGCAACCTCCTCAAGTTCCTCACCGCCACCGGCAACGGCGGGCCGGACATCGAGGACGACAGCGCGGGCTCCGGCACCGCGGGGACCGCGAACATGTGGCGACACAACACCTGCGGTTCGTCGACGCCGTCGGGGCTCTGCGGTCCCTGACCTTCGAGCCGGCGGTCAGTGGTCGCTGCGGCCGGTGAAGTGGAACGACGACAGCTTGAGGGCCGGCACGCGGGACGCGGAGAAGAAGAACTCGCTCGCCATCTCGGTGTCCCGGCCGACGAGCTCGGTGCCGGCGAGCGCCTCCAGGATCGACTGCGTGAACCTGAGGTTCTTCACGGGGTGCGCGATCTCGCCGTCCTCCACCAGCCACGTGCCGTCGCGGGTCATTCCGGTGATCACCGACTCCATGGGATGCACGATGTTCGAGTAGTGGAACCTCGTCACCAGCAGCCCGCGCTTCGTCGACGCCACCATATCCTGCACCGACGCGTCACCCGGCGCGACCACGAGGTTCAGGGGGAACGGCCCCTCGGGGTTCGGCGCCGGCAGGGCGTGGCCGGTGGACTCGACGCCCGCCTGCTTCGCGCTCCGCCGGTCGTACACGCCGCCTTCGAACACGCCGTCCCGGATCATCTCCACGCGGCGCTTGGGGGTTCCCTCGAAGTCGAACGGCGTCCCCGGCATGCCGGGGGCGAACACGTCGTCGGCGATCGAGATCGACGCCGCGGCGACCCGCCGGCCCTCCTTGCCCGTGAGGCAGGACCTCCCCTCCGCCAGGGCGCGGCCCCCGAACCCCAACAAGGACAGGAACGCCACCAGCGTGGCCACCGCGGCCGGCTCGAGGATCACCTCGTACCTTCCCGGGTCGAGGTCGCGTGGCGCCTGGCTGTCCCGGGCCTTCTGCGCGGCCCGGCGCCCGATGGCCTCGATGTCCAGCCCGCCGGCGCCGACCGACCAGGCCTCGACGTAGCCCGCGCCGCCGTCGCCGCCGCTGACGAGCGCGGTGACGGCGGCCTGGGTGGTCGGCCCGTGGCAGAACTGCCCCTCGGAGTTCAGCAGGGCGATCTCGGCGCCGCCGGTCTCGTACGAGCCGGCCGCCCGGAACCCGTTCGAGGCCTGGGCGACGATGGCGGCCACGCCCTCCGCACGCTGCTGCGGGGTGGCCGTCGCCGTCGCCTCGTCGTACGCGTCCTTGGCCGGGACGGCCGCCATCGGCGCCAGCCCCGGGAACAGGGGGTCGGGCGATGCCACCTGGGCCATCTCGCGGGCGTTGCCCGCCGCTCCGGCCGCGCCCTCGGGCGTCAGCTCGCTGGTCGAGGCCACGGCCACCTGCCCGTCGCGCACCACCCGCACCCGCAGCGAGGCGTCCTCCCTAAAGGTGCTCTGGTGGATGGCGGAATCGGCGAACCGCGTCAGGCCGCCCCACTCGTGGAACAGGAGCGCTTCTACACCCGCAGCGCCGCCGGCCCCCTCGACCGCGGCCTCCAGGACCCTCCGGGCGGCGTGGGCTCCCATGGGTTCCACGATCAGCGCACCCCCACCTGGACTCCTCGGAACCGGGCCGGCGGCGTCCCGTGCCCCACCCGGGCGGTCTGGCCCGGCTGGCCCTTGCCGCAGTTCGGCGTTCCCCAGAGCACCCATTCCTCGCGGCCGCCGACCGCGTCGCACGAGCCCCAGAACTCGGTCGTGATGCCCGTGTAGTTGGGGTTGCGGTAGAGCTCGGTCCGCTTGCCGTCCCTGATCCGCCAGGCGATCTCGCAGCCGAACTGGAAGTTGACGCGCTTGTCGTCGATCGACCACGACTGGTTGGTCGACATGAGGATGCCGTCGGCCGTGTCGCCGACGATCTCCTCGAGCGAGCCCTCGCCGGGTTCGAGGTTAATGTTCGTCATGCGGATCAGCGGAAGGTTGCCCCACCCGTCCGCGCGCATCGTCCCGTTCGACCGTTCCCCGAGGACTGCGGCGGTCTCCCGACTGGACTGGAATTCCCGGAACACGCCCTTCTCGATCAGCGGGACCCGTTGCGCCGCAACGCCCTCGTCGTCGAAGCCGAACGTGCCGAGCCCTCCGGGGATGGTCGCGTCGGCGACCACGGTGACGAGCGGGCTTCCGTACCGGAGCCTCCCCCGGTCGTCGGGGGTGAGAAACGACGTCCCCGCGTAGGCCGCTTCCATGCCCAGCACGCGGTCGAGCTCGGTGGGGTGGCCGATCGACTCGTGCACCTGGAGGCCGACCTGGCCGGAGTCGATGATCAGCGTGGTCGTCTCGCTGGGGCAGTCCTTCGCGCGAAGCAGATCGGCGGCCTCCTGCCCGATGCGCTCGGCCTCGTCGACCAGCCCGAGCCGCGGGATGTGCTCCCAGCCCGCCGCCGCGATGTGGCCGCGGAACGAGTTCGGGAACGACCGCCGCTGCATCTCGCCCTCGCCGATCGCCGTGGCCTCGATGCCGCCGCCCGAATGGGTCACGGTCTGCTCGATCAGCGCGCCCTCCGACGAGCAGAAGAACGAGTGCCGCCGGAAGAAGTCGAGGTTGGCCTCGCCGAACGCCACGCCGTCGACGCCCTGCATGCGGCGCGAGGCCTCCATGAGCAGCGCGACCTTCTCCTCGAGGGGCACGGTGAACGGGTCCTCCTGGAGCGGGCTCGACCACGTTGCGGCGACGGGTTCGACCTCGGCCAGGCGGATGGGGTCGCGGGGGAGCCGGGAGGCCGCGCGGGCGATCTCGACGGCGAGCCTCGCGGTGCGGGCGACGTCCGCGGCCTCCGTCCTCGCCGTGGCCGCGAAGCCCAGATAGCCGTCCACCAGCACCCGGATGCCCACCCCGGTGGAACGCGACCGGTCGATGCCCTCCATCTCCTGGTTGCGCACCGTGAGCGACTCGGTGTCCTCCTCGACCAGGCGGGCGTCGGCGTAGCCGGCGCCCGCCGCGATCGCGGCACGCACGGCGTCCTGGACGATCTCGCGCAACGGTCGGACCCCCTTGGGAGATCGGCCGGGCCCGGGGGCCTTCCCCGTCCCCCGAGCGCCGGCCAGCGCGGAGCCTAACGCAACCCGGGGACGCCACGACGGCCCGCCACGATCCATACTCTGGCGGAGGTTC
Source organism: uncultured Actinomycetes bacterium (assembly GCA_963772375.1). Classification (GTDB taxonomy): domain Bacteria; phylum Actinomycetota; class UBA4738; order UBA4738; family JACQTL01; genus DATBHM01. Next base: position 1,460,912 of record CAVYXG010000001.1, on the reverse strand, counting down.
CGGCCCGGGCTCGGCGAGCCATCGGGTCGCGGGGGACACACGGGGGGGTTCGCATGCAACGGTCGGCCAGCTCCCGAACAGCCACGCCAACACCCGGACACTCGCCGGAGCGGAACACCGGTCTTGCACTTCACCTGCTGAGGGGACCCGCCCGCTAAGCTGGGCGGCCATGAAGCTCGCGCTGCACCTCGGCTACTGGGGTGCGCAGCCCGTGGACGTCCAGCCGCTGGTCGAGGAGGCTGAACGGCTGGGGTTCGACTCGATCTGGAGCGCCGAGGCCTACGGTTCGGATGCCGTGTCCTGGCTGTCCTGGGTGGCCTCGCGGACCTCCCGGCTGGAGTTCGGGACCGCGATCATGCAGATCCCCGCGCGGACGCCGGCGGCCACCGCGATGACCGCGATCACGCTCGACCATCTCTCGGGCGGGCGGTTCCGGCTGGGGCTCGGGATGAGCGGTCCGCAGGTGGTGGAGGGGTGGCACGGTTCGCCCTATGGGAAGCCGCTGGCCAGGACCCGCGAGTACGTCGGGATCGTCCGGGCGATCCTGCGGCGCGACAAGCCGGTGGAGTTCGACGGCGAGTACTACACGATCCCCGCGGCCGACGGTCCCGGGACGACCGGGCTGGGCAAGCCGCTCAAGACGATCGTGCACCCGCTCCGGCCGGACCTGCCGATCTACCTCGCCGCGATCGGACCGAAGAACGTCGCGCTCGCCGGGGAGATCGCCGACGGGTGGCTGCCGACGTTCTTCTCGCCGGCGCGGATGTCGATGTACCGCGAGTGGCTGGACGAGGGGCTTCGGCGTTCCGGTCGCGACCCGGACTCGGCGGGCTTCGACATCGCGCCGATGGTGCCGGTGTTCGTCGGCGACGACGTTCAGCAGTGCCGCGACCTGGTGAAGCCGTTCCTCGCGCTGTACGTGGGCGGGATGGGGGCGCGGGGGCGGAACTTCTACAACTCGCTGGCGCAGCGGTACGGCTACGAGCAAGCCGCCGCGACGATCCAGGACCTGTACCTCGAGGGTCGCAAGGGCGAGGCTGCGGCCGCCGTCCCCGACGAGCTGGTGGACGAGGTCTCGCTGGTCGGTCCGCCCGAGCGCATCTCCGAGAGAATGACGATCTGGCGCGACGCCGGGGTCACCACGCTCATCGCCACCACGCTGCAGTTCGACGCGCTCCGCGCGCTCGCCGCCGGCAACGCCTGAGCGACGGGTGGCTCAGGCGGGCTTGCGACGTTCCCTGGCGAGGATCCGCTGCGTCTCGCGTTCCTTCCAGTCCTCGGAGAAGAACCTGATGTACACCGTCGCGACATGGATGACGATCGCGATGCCCCATCCCAACAGCGGCCAGTAGCACCACCAGCCGCCGCCCTGCGAGTGCGTGATCAGGTTGATCACGAGCAGGGCCAGGTTCACGAGCGCGTAGATGGTCAGGTGGATGTAGAGGCCCTGCTTCTCCTCGGCCCTCTTGTGAGCCGCCCGGACCCGGGGGTCGTCCTCGGGCGGCGTCGGGTGGAAGGGACGCGCGTATTCACGGAGCTCTGACGACATGTCGTTCACCTCCCGTCCGAGTCTGGCGTCCGTCGAGGCCGGCCGCCATGGCGGATGGACCGCCGTCGAGGAGGACCTTCGGAGTCCCTCGGGCGGTGTTCGATCAGGCCTCGGCCGTGACCCGCGCCTCGTGGACCTCCCTGGCCGCGCGGATCCCCGACTCGAGCGCGCCCTGGATCCACGCGTGATACAGCGAGCAGTGCTCGCCGGCAAAGTGGATGCGGCCCTCCGGCGCCACGATGGCCGCCTGGAGGTCGGTCTGCTGGTCGGGCGCGAACAGGGCGAACGCCCCGCGCGCCCACCGGTCGCCGTACCAGGCGTGCGACGTTCCCACCTCGTACTCCTCGCGGATGCGCGGGTGGATCCGTGCCACGTCGTCGAGCGCCTCCTCGAGGCGCGTCTCCGGATCCATCGCCCCCCACTGCAGCGCGTCCTGGCCCCAGGAGTACGACGCGAGCAGCACGCCGCGCTCGTTGTGCGGATCCGACGGCGGGTAGTTCATCCGCCGGATCGGCAGGTCGGTCACCGTCGCGCCTCCGCCGACGATCCCGTCCTCGGACTCCCAGAACCGGTGTCGAACCTGGAACAGCACCTTGGTCGACGCGTGGTAGTTCAGCTCCCGGATCGCCTTGCGCTTCTGGTGCGAGAACTCCCCGCCGATGACCTCGATCGTCCGGAGCGTGGGGAACGGCAGCGCGCACACGCAGTGGTCGGCGCTCACGTGGAACCGCCCGGATTCGGTCTTGAAGTGCACGCTGACCCCGTCCGATCGGAGCTCGATCGCGTGCACCGCGGCCCCGAACCGCACCTCCTGCTCCAGCTCCCTGAAGAAGGCGTTCGGCAGCTGATCCATCCCGCCTGAGATCGTCTGCATGTCGACGTACGCGCCCTCGAGATCCTCGCGGAGCACCTCCATGACCGCGTTGTTCAGGTCGGTCTCCACGAAGTTCATGACCGCGTAGTACTCGATCGCGGCCTCGGAGAACCCACGGTGCTCGAGGAACTCGTACAGCGAGAACCGGTCGTACTGCGCGCGGATCTCCTCCCACGCCGCGTCACCTTCGCGATCGAGCAGCTGCTTGATGTCGGCGATCGCGTGGGCCCACAGCTCGTCGGCGGTCTTGCCGCGCTCGTGCGGTGCGAGGTCGAACGGCAGCCGTTCCGGGTGGGCCTCCGCCTCCGCGATCGTCATCCGCTGCCCCGCGATGTGGACCAGCCCCTTCGGGTTGCCCATCACGAACGGCCGCATGGGCAGGTCGAACAGCTCGCAGTACTTCAGCGTGAGGTCGTGGCTGCGCGGGATGCGCATCGCGCCGAACTCCGCGTACAGGCCCGGCGCGAACTCCCGGCAGGTGAACACGCGCCCACCCACCCGGTTCTGGGCCTCCAGCACCACGACGTCGTGGCCCTGACGCTTCAGCTCGTACGCGGCGACCAGGCCCGCGATGCCGGCGCCCATGACGACGACCCGCTTGCGCGCTCCCGGCAGGCGGTCGAGCCCGTGCTGGGCGACGCCCATGGTCTCCTCAGGGACGGGCTCGGTCACGACCGGCTGCGCGGCCCCCTCGGCCATCAGCTCGTGCTCCCGGAGGTGCTGCTGGCGTTCCCCATCGTCCGCCACGGTCAGTCCTTCGCGGGTTCCATCACCATCGGCGCCTCGTGGATGGTCTTGGCCGCCCGGATGCCCGACTCCAGCGCCCCCTGGATCCACGCGTGGTACAGCGAGCAATGCTCGCCGGCGAAATGGATGCGGCCCTCCGGCGCGGTGATGTCGGCCTGGAGCTCGGTCTCCTGTTCCGGCTCGAACAGGGCGAACGCGCCGCCGGCATAGGGGTCGGTGTCCCAGCAGTGCATCGCCCCGAGCTCGAACTCGTTCACGATCTCGGGATGGATCTTCGAGACGTCCTCGATGGCCTGCTCGACGGCGTCCTCCTCGCCCATGGACGACCACCGCAGCGCGTCGCTGCCCCACGTGTACGAGGCGAGCATCATCCCGCGCTCCTCGTTCGGGTCGCTGAACGAGGGGTACACGATGCGGCGGATCGACAGGTCGGTCGCAGTGGTCCCTCCCACGATCCCGAGTGGCTCGTGCTCCCAGAACCGCGACCGGGTCTGGAACACGATCTTCGTCGACGAGTTGTAGTGGAGCTCGCGAATGGCCTTCTGCTTGCCGCGGGAGAGCGCCGGCGTGATCTCGATCGAGCGCATCACCGGGTAGGGGAGCGTGCAGATGGCGTAGTCGCCGTTCACGCTGAACCGGTTGCCGCCGCTCCGGTAGTGCACGGTGACGTCGTGGTCGGTCTGCTCGATCGCGTTGACCTCGGCGCCGAACCGCACGTAGTGCTTCACGTGCTCGTAGAACGCCCGCGGCAACGTGTCGGTGCCGCCGACGATCTCCTGCATGTCCTCGAACGACCGCCCGACGATCTCGCGGAGCTGCTCGATGACGGCGGCGTTCATGTTCTGCTCGCGGAACGACAGCACGCCGTACAGCTCGATGGCGCCCTCGGAGAACCCGCGCATCTGGAGGAACTCCCGGATGGAGTACTGGTCGTACTCCTCGAGGATCTTCTCGAAGGCGTCGTGGCCCTCCCGCTCGTACAGCTCGCGGACCTCGGCGGTGGCCTCGTTCCACATCTCGCTGTACGTGCGGCCGCGCTCGTGTTCCTCGAGCTCGAACGGCAGTCGCTCGGGGTGCTGGTCGGCCTCGGCCATCGTCATCTTCTCGCCGCCGACGTAGACGAGCGCGCGAGGGTTGCCCATCACGAACGGCCGGAGCTGGAGTCCGAACAGGTTGCAGTACTCGAGCGTGAGGTCGTGGACGCGGGGGATGCGCATGGCACCGGCCTCGATGTACAGGCCCGGCGCCCAGCGCCGCAGCGTGTAGACGCGGCCGCCGACGCGATGCTGCGCCTCGAGCACGAGCGGCTCGTGCCCCTGCCGCATCAGCTCGAAGGCCGCCACCAGCCCGGCGACGCCGCCGCCGATGATGATCACGCGCTTCTGGGGCTGCGGACGCTGCTCGAGGCCCTGCGCCGGGACCGTGAGGACCTCCTCGGGGACGGGCTCGGTGTGGAGCTCCTGTTCGACCCCCTCGGCCATCAGGTGGTGCTCGCGGGCGTGGAGCTCGCCCTCCTCCTCGTGGTGACCCTGTTCGTGGTCCACAGCGAAGTCCTCCAGTCGTCGCGGAGCCGCGAGTGTATGCCGGGGCCGGGCCCGGAGAAAGAGATCGATCCGCGTTGCGGACACGGCGCCGGTCGGCGACCATGCGCGACGATGTCCCTCGCCGCCGTGTCGTTCCTCCACGTCGCGACCTCGACCGAGCATCCCGCCTTGCACGTGGTCAGCCGGGCCCTGCTGGTGGCCGGCGCGATCGCGGGCGTGGCCTGGCTGCTGGTCGTGCTGATCGTCCGGGTGCTCCGGCGGTCGGACGACCCCGAACCCGCCCCCGCCACGATGGACCTCGGACCCGAGACGCCGGCCATCGCGAACATGCTCACGAGCAGCTGGAAGCCCACGCCGGAGGCGGTCCCGGCCACGCTGCTGGACCTCGCGGCGCGGGGGTTCGTCGAGTTCCAGCAGGTGGCGCCCGGGGAGTTCCAGTGCCGCATCCGCAGGCAGGACGACTCCACGCTGACGCCGTACGAACGCCGGGTGATGACGCTGCTGCGTTCGAAGGCGTCGAACGGGGTGGTGCCGACCCAGGCGCTCACCACCGGGCCGAGCGACGCCGCCGACCGGTGGTGGAAGGGGTTCCGCAAGGAGGTCGTCCGGGACGCCAAGGACGCCGGGCTGTCCGAGGACATGTGGAACGCCGCCGGCCGCGCGGTGGTCTCCGTCGCCGCGTTCGTCCCGGCGATCCTGTTCGGTATCGCGGTGCCGCTGTACGGCGCGCTGTACTTCGCGGTCTTCGCGGTCGCGCTGACCGGCGCGCTGTGGGGGAGCGGGCGGCAGCGGTCGACCCCCGCCGGTGTCGAGGCGGCCGCGCGGTGGCTCGGCGTGCGTGAGTACCTGCGGCATGACTCGGTGTTCGACACGCTCCCGCCGACCGCCGTGATCACGTGGGAGCGGTACCTCGGGTACGGGGCGGCGATGGGACAGGCGGCCGGCGCGGCTCGGCCGATCGCGATGGGGGCCGAGAGCGACCACCGGGCCTGGAGCTCGGTGGGCGGGCACTGGCGGCAGGTCAAGGTCGTGTACCCGGGAAACGTCGCCTCGCCCGGCTGGGGGCGGAAGCCGTCAACGATCGTGCTCCTGTCGCTGGTGGCCGGCGCGGCGGCGTTCGGGCTGTTCGTGCTGTCGGGACAGCTCGAGCGCCTGGCGGACACCGGCCCGGCCGGCCAGGCCGACAACCTGACGATCGGCGAGATCGCCGCGCTCGCGCTCGGGGTGGTGGTGGCAGTCGCCGCCGGGATCCAGCTCCTGCGCGGGGCGTTCGACCTGTTCGCGAAGCGGCAGGTGGCGGGGGAGATCCTGCGGGCCCGGCGGTACGGGAGCGAGGACAAGCCGCAGTACTACCTGGCCGTCGACGACGGGTCGACCGACCGGATCCGGGCCTGGCGGGTGCGCCGCGAGCTGTATGTGCGCGTTCCCGAGGGCGCGTGGGTCACGGCGACGGTCACGCGGGCCCTGCGCTACGTGCGCGACCTCCAGCCGACGACCGCTCCGGCGCCTGCCGCGACCACGGCGGGGAGGTCCATCGGACCGCCTCCGGGCGCCGGCATCGTGCCGCCGGGCGCGGGTGCTCCCGACGCCACCGCCCCATCGGGGAGCGAGTTCACACCCTGAGCGGACGACCGGGCGCGGTCAGCGGACCCGGTGCATCGCGGCCGCCTTCGCGAACGTGATGGCTCCGGTCTGCGGCGCTGCCACGCCGTCGATCTGCACCTGCTTCCCGGTCGAGGTGACCTTCACCACGAGGTTCCCGGTCTTCACCGAGGGGGACGTCGGGATGGTGAACACCACGAAGCCGGACCCGGCGGTGTTCGCCGTGAACGTCTTGCCGGCGAACGTGATCGAGAACGCGCCGCACGCCGAGCACCTCTTCACCAGCACGCCGAGCTGCCTGACGTGCACGCCGTTCAGCTTGAGCGTCGCGTTGTGGGCCGAGGTGGTGGAGAGCGTCCCCAGGAACGCGCCCGCCTGACCGGACTTCCGGGTCCAGGATCCCGAGCCCACCTTCATGGTCTTGTCATCGACCGGGATCATCGTGCACTTCTGCGCGCTGAACGCCGACAGGTTCCCCGCGTGGTCCCGGGCCCGCACCGAGAAGCAGTACGAGGTCCCGGCCGCGCCGGTGAACCCGTGCGACGTCCCGGTGAGGTGCTGCAGGCTCGCCGGCTGCGTGAACGACCCGAATGCGTGGTTGTACTTCGCGCTCTTGACGCGGATGTCCACGTTGGCGAGGCCGCTGCCCCCGGCGTTGTCCGACGCGTTCCACTTGAGCGTGATGTTCTTGGAGATGTTCACCGTCTTGCTCGGGGCGGTCAGGCCCGCCTTCGGCTTGGTGAGGTCGCCGCCGCCACCGCCGCCGAACGCGGCCTGGTACATCCCCCTGCCGTGCGTGGCCACGCGGAGCACCTCGTTCGCGGTGCCAGGCCGCGCGATCGCCATGTCGAAGATCGCGACGATCGGCAGTCCGGTGCCGAACGGCGTCCAGCTTCCGCCGCTGTTGGTGGAGGCGTACACGCCGACGTCGGTTCCGATGTACAGGTGGGTCGGGTCGTTCGGGTCGATCACCATCGCGTTGACGGGGACGTCGGGCAGCCCGGAGTTCTTCGCGGTCCAGGTGGGCGGGCTGGCGTTGAGGTTCGACGTCCGCCACACGTGCGACTGGCTCGCCCCCGTCCCGCCGTTGAACCCGTCGATCGTCACGTACGCGATGTGGGAGTTGGTGGGGTCGACCACCACACGGGCCACGTACCGGTTCGGGATCGTGTCGCCGGGGTCGAGGTCGGAGAGCGAGTTCGAGCCGCTGGTCGTCCCGAAGATCCCGCCGCCGTTCAGGCCGACGACCCGAACGTTGTCGTTCTGGGGGGAGATCCCGATCGCGCTGATCTTCCCGGTCGTCCCGCCGCCGAAGCTTTGGCTGACCGCCGGGTTCGTCACGCCACCGTCGGCCGAGCGGTGCAGGAGGTTGGTCCCGTAGTAGATGGTGTTCGGGTTCCCGGGTCCCAGCTCGACCGGCGCGTAGAACAGTGGCGCCTCGGAGCACGAGATGTTGTTCTGGGTCGTCACTCCGTTGACGCAGCCGCGGGTCCCCCACGCGCCGTCGTGGGCGGTCGCGGTCGACGTGACGAATGCGTACGCGACCAGGTTGTTCTGCTGGTTGAAGTACGTGTGGTACATGGTCACGTTCGTGGTGTTCGTCGCGTTCTGGTCGATCGCCGAGAACCCGCCGTCGCCGAAGTCGGCCCGCGTCCACGTGTTGTTCGCCTGGAGGAATGCCGTCCCGTTGTCCTGCGTCCCGCCGATCGTGAAGTTCGCGTTGGTCGGGTGGACCGCGATGGACTCGAACTGCGTCGCCGAGAACGACGAGTTGTTGAGGCTCGACCAGGCGGCCCCGCCGTTGGTGCTCTTGAAGATGCCGCCGTCGTCGCCCGCATAGACGATCGAGGAGTTGCCCGGCGCGTACGCGGTGGCATGGGAGTCGGCGTGCAGGCCGGCGTCGGATGAGGAGAAGTTCGTCCCGTCGGTGGCCCGCATGAGGACGTTCGCGCCGCCTGAGTCGGCCGAGCCGCCGAGCAGCATCTTGTTCGCGTTGCTCGGGTCGATGGCGGGGGCCATGTCGTAGAAACACTGGCCGCCGCAGAACCCGTTCGCCGTGGTGAGCGTGGTCGGGAACGTCGCGCCGCTGTCGGTGGACTTGTACAGACGGCCCCCGGAGGACGTCTCGGCGCCCACGAGGACGGTGCTGGACGGCCCGGTCGCGATCCGCGTGTTGAACACGCTGCTCGGGAGCGTGATCTGGCTGAAGGTCGGGGTCGGGTTGTTCGCGTTGGTCGAGCGCCAGATGCCGTTGCTCGACGAGGTCCCGAACCCGATGTCCTCGATCCCGACGAGCAGCGTCGTCGAGCTGCCGGGCATGAACGTCACGTCGGTCGAGGCCGGGAAGAACGAGCCGCTCGTCTGCGGCAGGCCACCATTCACCTTGGTGAACTGCGGGGTGGCGCCCGTCCCGTTGGTCGTCAGGTACAGGCCGGGGTCGGCGGAGGGGCTCGCGCAGCACACCCAGTCGCCGGCCGTGCCGATGCCGCCCGGCGTCGCCGACAGGAAGACCCGGTCTGCGTTCGCCGGGTCGACCGCGATGCCCTGGATGGCCAGGAAGTTGAACGCGTGCCCGTTGCCGGCGGTGGTGCCGGTTCCTGCGATACGGGTCTCGAACGGGCCGTGCAGGGCCGGCGAGGCGCCGTTCGCGTTGTTGATGCGGTACAGGCCGACGCCCGCATAGGAGTCGCCCGAGAGGTTGCCCTCGCCGGTGCCGACGTACAGGATCGTGTGGTCGCTCGGCGCGAGGGCGAGCGAGCCGATCGCGAGCGAGTCGGCGTTGTCCATGAGCGCCTTCCACGAGGTGCCGCCGTTCGTGGACCGCCAGACACCACCCTGCGCCGTGCCCACGTACACCGTGTTCGCGTCCGAAGGGTCGACCGCGATGGCGGTGACCCGTCCGCTCACGGGCTTGGTCGGGCTCGTCTGCCCGTTCGGCAGCGGCGCCGGCCCGATCGCCGTCCACGCCGGACCGGACCTGGACTTGGTGCGCTGGGTGCTCTGGCGTTCGAAACGTCGGATCGCCGGGATGCGGGCGTTGTACGGGAGCGTGAACGGCGCGCCACGGTAGAGCGCCTCCTGATGGGACCGCAGGCGGAGGTAGGTCCCGGGATCGATCTCGTGTCCCACGGGCGGGAGGTCAGGGTCGCCCATGCCGAGCTGGTTCGCCGTCGATCGCAGGATCGCGAGCGGATCCGCGGTGGCGGGTGTCGGCTTCGAGGCGCTGGCCAGCTGAGCCGACCCCGGGACGATCGCACCCACGACGAGCGCGACCACTGACAGGGCGAGTGCGGCGCGGATCCGGGATCGCATCGAGTCATTCCTCCCCATAGGTGATTCTCCGGTGGCGCGCACGACCGGGATGTGCCGATCCTCACGGAACGATGTGGCTCCCCCCCCGCGGCCGGGCGCTGGCCAGCCACTGTAGAGAAGGGATAAACGCATGTAAAGGGAGTCGAGCCGGCGCCCGGCCCACGCTCCGGCGGGTGCGGCCGATTCCGGTACCGTTCGGCGTGCGTCCGCTGGTCGGCGCCGCCGCCGTTCGTCGTTCGAAAGGACCGTTCGCATGGGTGTGCTGGATGGCAAGGTCGCCGTGATCACCGGCGCGGGCCGCGGGATCGGGCGGGGCGAGGCGCTGCTGTTCGCCGAGGAGGGCGCCCGCGTCGTGGTGAACGACCTCGGCGGCGAATGGGACGGGACCGGCTCCGACCCCCGCGCGGCCTCCCGGGTGGTCGAGGAGGTCGCCGCGGCGGGCGGCGAGGCGGTCGCCCACTTCGACGACATCAGCGAACCGGCCGGCGCCGCGTCGCTCGTCCGACTGGCGATCGACACCTGGGGCCGGCTGGATGCGGTGGTCAACAACGCGGGGATCCTCCGCGACCGGATGGTGTTCAACATGTCGGTCGAGGAATGGGACGCGGTGATCAAGGTCCACCTGCGGGGCCACTTCCTGGTGGCGCACGAGGCCGCGGCGCACTGGCGTGACCGGTCCAAGGCCGGCGACGACGTCGCGGCGTCGATCGTCAACACGTCGTCGACGAGCGGCATCCTGGGGATCGCGGGGCAGTCGAACTACGGCGCGGCCAAGGCCGGCATCGCGGCGTTCTCGTACATCACCGCCATGGAGCTCGAGCGGTACGGCGTCCGGGTGAACGCCATCGCGCCCGGCGCCCGCACCCGCATGACGGAGAAGACGTTCGGGGACATCTCGGCGCCGGCCGAGGGGGAGTTCGACCAACTGGCTCCGGAGAACGTCGCGCCGCTGGTGGCGTTCCTGTCCTCCGACGCCGCCCTGGGCATCACCGGGCAGGTGTTCGGCATCCAGGGGGGGCTGGTCGAGCTGTACCAGGGCTGGCATCCCGTGTCCTCGCTGCACCGGGACCAGCGGTGGACCGCGTCGGAGTTGGCCGGGCGGATGGACGAGCTGTTCGGCGACCGCGGGCGCGTGTACCGGCCGCCGGCGTCGCCGTTCCGGCGGGCGGCAGGGGTGGTCGCCGGCGGCTCGGGCGCCTCGGCGGGCGCGTAGTGGCCACGTACTTCGCGGGGATCCAGCTGTTCGACGGCCGGACGGTCCGCAGCCACGCTGGCGTGCTGGTGGCCCGCGGGCGCATCGAATGGGTCGGCCCGCACCGCCGGGCGCCCCGCGCCGCGCGCGCCGCGCACGAGGTCGAGGGCACCGGCCGAACGTTGACCCCGGGCCTGATCGACTGCCACGTCCACCTCTGCTTCGACGGGGGGTCGGACTTCCAGGGCGAGGGCCAGCAGGTCGCGGGGAACGATGCCCTGGCTGCGGTCAAGGCGATGCGGAACGGCCGCAAGCACCTGGAGCGGGGCACGACCACCGTTCGGGACCTCGGCGGCCCGTCCGCCTACGCGTGCTCGGTCGCCCGGGCGATCGACGACGGCCTGGCGGAGGGGCCGAGGGTGGTCGCGGCGGGACGGGCGCTCACCATCACCGGCGGACACGGCCACGGGGTGTTCGCGTACGAGGTCGACGGCCCCGAGAACGTCCGCCGCGCGGTCCGGGAGCAGATGCGGAGCGGGGCCCGCGCCATCAAGGTCGTCGCGACCGGCGGGGTGCTCACCCCCGGCGTGAGCGTGGACTTCACGGCGTTCACGTTCGAGGAGCTGCAAGCGGCCGTCGACGAGGCGCACAAGTGGAACCGGGGCATCGCCGCGCACGCGATCGGTGCGGCGGGGATCGAGAACGCCGTCCGGGCCGGCATCGACTCGATCGAGCACGGCTCGCAGATCAGCGTGGGGGTGGCCCGGATGATGAAGGAACGCGGGACGTTCCACGTCCCGACGATCTCGGCGCTCCGGGGCATCGTCGACAACGCCGACGAGGTCGCCGGGTACGCCGTCGAGAAGGGGCTGCAGGTGCTGTCGTGGCTGCGGGACTCGTTCCGGCGGGCGGTTCGGGAGGGCGTGCGGTTCGCGTGCGGCACCGACTCGGGGACGCCGTTCAACCCGCACGGGAGCGCGCCGCTCGAGATCGAGCGGATGGTCGAGTGGGGCCTGACGCCGCTCAAGGCGCTCCAGGCGGCGACCTCGAATGCCGCCGACCTGCTGCGCGTGCCGGAGGTCGGCACGATCGAGGCCGGCAAGGCCGGTGACGTGGTCCTCTACGACGGCGAGCCCCTCGACGAGGTGTCGCTCCTCGCGACGCCCCTGCTCGTCCTGAAGAACGGCGACGTCGCCGCGGGGACGCTGCCGTGACCGGAGCGGCCGCGCTGCCCGGGCTGGTCGAGGTCGCGACGGGCGGCCGGCTGTGGATCGAGTCGCGGGGCGGCGGCGATCCCGTGCTCCTGCTGCACTCGGGGCTGGTCGACTCGCGGATGTTCGACGCGCAGATGGTCTCGCTGGCCGACGCGGGGTTCCGTGGCGTGCGGTTCGACTTCCGGGGCTTCGGGCAATCGGAACGGCCGCAGGGGCCCTATTCGGATCTGGACGACACCGTCGCGGTGCTCGCCGCCTTGGAGATCGAACGCGCCGCCCTCGTGGGTTCGTCCAAGGGTGGCGCGGTCGCGTTGGGCGTGGCGACGGAGCACGCCGACCGAGTGCGCGCGCTGATCCTGGCCGGATCGGGCATCCCGGGCTACCCGGACTGGTCGCCGCGGATGCGGGCCATCTGGGACGAGGTCGACGACGCGGTGAAGGCCGGCGAACTCGACCGCGCGCACGAGCTCGACATGTCGCCATGGGTGCTGACGCTCGGCGAGCCCTCCGACGACCTCATCCGCGAGATCGGCTACGAGAATGCCCACGCGCTCACGATCCCCGAGGAGCTCGAGACCTGGCCGACCGAGCCGCTCGAGCCACGTCTCGGCGACGTCACCGCCCCCACCCTGGTCGTGGTCGGCGACCGGGACATCCCCGAGATGTTGGCGATCGCGGACCTCTTGGCCGAACGCATCCCCCACGCCGAGGGGCCGGTCGTGATCGAGGGCGCGGACCACCTGGTCCCGACCCGCCGCCCGACGCAGTTCGACCGGGCCATGCTGGACTTCCTCGGCCGCACGGTCGCCCGGTGACCGGGGCGTGGGAGCGGGCGGAGGCCGCCCTCGCTGGGGCCGAGGTCTCGCCGGACGTCCTCGCCCTGCGCCCCGACTACGTCGTGCTGCTCGTCGCGGCAGGCGGGCTGACCGGCGGCCCGTCCGATGCGCCGAGCGACGCCCTGCTGACCCGGGCCGAACATGACGCGGCCGACGCCGTGGAGGGCCGGCGGATCGAGGACCTGGAGCACGTCGACGAGTGGCGTGCGGCGTTCCGGGCGTTCGGCGCCAAGCCGCAGCGGACCCGGAACAGCGTCGAGGCGCTGCTGCGCCGGGCGCCGGACGGCCTGCCCCGCGTGAACCGCCTGACCGACGTCTACAACGCGGTCTCGGTGATGCACGTCGTGCCGGTCGGCGGCGAGGACCTCGACCGCTACGCCGGCCCGCCCCGCCTGGTGCGCTCCGCCGGCGACGAGGAGTTCGACACGGTCGCGGCGGGCGAGCCGGTCGTCGAGTCACCGGAGCCCGGCGAGGTCGTGTGGCGCGACGACCGGGGAGTCACCTGCCGCCGGTGGAACTGGCGCCAGTGCCGCCGGACGCAGCTGACCGATCACACGACCACCGCGCTGTTCATCCTCGACTGCCTCGCCGCGGCCGGGGAGCGGGGCGCCATCGCGGCGGGGGAGGGCCTACGGGAGCATCTCGCCCGGATGAACCCGGGCGCGCGGTTCGCGTCGCGGCTCCTGCCGCGGGACGCCTGAGCGCGGCCGCGACGCAGCGCGTGTAGCGTTCGACGTTCAGATGGGCATCGGCGTCGGGGTGCAGATCCTCGGGCGGCCGCCGACGGCCGCCGTCGCGGCCATCGCGCGCGGGCTGGAGGTGGCCGGAGCCGATTCGTTCTGGGCGCCCGACCACTGGATGTATCTGGTCCCGCTCGGCCTGTGGAACGGTGCGACGTTCCCGAGCGCGCGGCTCATCCGCAACCCCGAGGAGAACTTCGACGCGTTCACGTTCCTCACCTGGCTGGCCGGGCGGACCCGGAAGGCCAGGCTCGGGACCGCGGTGACCGAGTCGATCCGCCGGCACCCGGCCGAGATCGCCCAGGCCGCGCTGTCGATGCACCACCTCACGCGGGGGCGGTTCGTCCTCGGGATCGGCGCCGGGGAGCGGGAGAACGTCGAGCCGTACGGTCTCTCCTTCCGGGGCCAGGTCAGCCGGCTGGAGGAGGCGCTGTATCTGATCCGGCTGCTGTGGACCTCGCGCGGCTACGTCTCGTACGAGGGGCGGTTCTTCCACCTGGACCGGGCGGTGGTCGGGCTCGGGCCGTACCGCGGGACCTACCCGCCGGTGTGGGTCGCGGCGCACGGCCCGCGCACGCTCCGCCTGACCGGCCGGTACGGCGACGGGTGGCTCCCGACCCACCAGATGGAGCCGGAGGAGTACGCGAACCACCTCCGGGAGATCCGCAGCGCAGGGTTCGAGGCGGGGCGTTCGATGGCGGGCTTCACGCCGTCCTACGAGATGACCGTCGTCACGGCTGACACGCACGACGCCGCCCACCATCTCCTGGAGTCGAACGCCATGCGCCTGGGCGCCCTGGTCATGCCGGCCGCGCTCTGGGAACGCGAGGGAGAGCAGCATCCGTTCGGGCCGGGCTTCCGCGGGGTCGTCGACTACATCCCCTCACGGCTCGATCCCGACGAGGTCCGCCACCACATGGGGGAGGTGCCCTTCGGTGTGCTCCACGCCGCGTTCGACCACGGCACGCCGGAGCAGCTGGCCGCCCGCGTCGAGTCGTACGCGGCGGTGGGCCTCCGCCACGTCGTGCTCCGCAACGTCGGCCCGCTGATCGATCCCCGGCGGGCGCTGCCGTCGTTCCGGGACGTCGGGCGGATCATCCGGCGGGTGGCTCGGCGGTAGGCCGCGAGACGGCAGCGACGGTCCGCGCCCCGCTGGTACAAGGGCGCCATGGCCCGCTTGACGATGGGGTGGGCAGCCGGTTCGGCTGGCCCGGACGCAACCCGCCCCCAGCGGGCGAGTGGGCTCTATGCTGAACGACCGGAGGCCGCGGCGCGGGCGCGCCCGGCCCTCCATCCGATCGGAGCCAACGTGACGAACGAGGGGTCGACGCATGCACGGTGGACCGGTTCGCAGCCGGCCCCGGTCGCCGACCCCGCCGGCGACGGCGCGTCGCCGCCCGCGGAAGACCACGACCAGCCGGGCGGCGTCGCTAGCGAGCCGCCGGAGGCGACCGACCGGCCGGAACCGGAGGACCGCCAGGCTCCCCCGGGCCCGCCCAACCCGTGGGTGGCGAGGCTCCCCCTGATCCTGGTGGGGCTCACGGTGGTGTTCAACCTGTGGGCCCTGCATCCCAACGCCTACACGACCACCTACGCCAACGACAGCTCGGTGCACGTGTCGATGGCCCGGTGGGCGGAGCTCCGGATCAGCCAGGGCCACCTGCCGTTCGACGGATGGTTCCCGTACCTCGACCTCGGGTCCTCGCGGTTCCATCACTACCAGAGCCTCCCGGCCATCGTGACCGGCGCCGCGGGGACGGTGGTCGGCACCGAGGGGGCGTTCCACTGGCTGACGTACCTGCTGCTCGCGTTGTGGCCGATCTGCATCTACGCCAGCACCCGGCTCCTGGAATGGGAACCGTGGGTCGCCGCGATGGCGGCCGTCGTGTCGCCGCTCATCGTCAGCCAGCCGAGCCTCGGCTACGAGTGGACGAGCTACACATGGGGCGGCTACGGCCTGTACACGCAGCTGTGGGGGATGTGGTTGCTGCCGTTCTCGTGGGCCCTGACGTGGCGCGCGGTCTCGGGGCGCGGGAAGTACTGGCCGGCCGCGCTGGTCACGGCCCTGTGCATCGGCGCCCACCTGCTGACCGGATACCTCGCGCTGCTGGTGATCGGGGTGTGGGTGCTGATCAGGCCGTCACAGTTCCTGCGGCGGGTGGGCCGCGCCGCGATCGTCGGCGCCGGGGCGCTCCTGGGGGCGGCGTGGATGCTCGTCCCGCTCCTCACCGATGCCCGGTGGACCACCCAGGACCCGTTCTCCCGGGGCAACCCGGCCTACGACTCGTTCGGGGCGTGGAAGATCCTGTCGTGGCTGGTGTCCGGCGCGATCTTCGACAACAAGCGCATCCCGGTCGTCACCGTGCTGGCCGGCATCGGGCTGATCGTGTGCTGCGTCCGGTGGCGCCGGGATGAACGCGCCCGGGCCGTCCTCGCGGCGGGGACGCTCAGCATGCTGCTGTTCTTCGGGCGGCCGACCTGGGGCGCGGCGCTCAAGGTGCTGCCGGGGAGCGGGGACCTGTTCCTGCGTCGGTACCTGTTCGGCGTGCACCTCGCGGGGATCGTCCTCGCCGGCGTGGGAGCGGTGTGGGCGGGCGGCGCCATCCGGCGGTTCGCCCTGCGGTTCCGCGCGCACGCGGCCGGCCGGTGGCGGCCGGTCGTCGCGGCCGGGCTGGTCGTGGTGCTGGCGATCGCCGTGATCGGGCCGGCGTTCGCGGACCGGGGCGTCTACGCGGCGCGGCAGTTCTCGTGGGTGGCCAGCCAGCGCGACGCCGAGGCCACCGATGGCGCGGACGTCCAGGCGCTGGTGGCCAGGGCGGAGTCGCTCGGGCCGGGCCGGCTGTTCGCCGGGCAGGGCTCGGGGTGGGGACGCGGGTACATGGTCGGGTTCGTGCCGCTCGACATCGAGCTGCTGTACTCGCTCACCGACGCGGTGGGCTTCAACCGGCCGACCTGGTCGCTCTCGTCCAGCGTGACGCACTACTTCGACTCGGCCACCCTGGCCCACTACCGGCTGTTCGACGTCCGGTACATCATCGAACCGTCCACCGCCGGACCACTCGTCCCCGCGACCAGGGTCATGACGCGGGGCCGGTTCACGCTGTACGAGGTGCCGTCCGCCCCCGGGTACTTCGGCGTCGTGGACGCCATCGCACCGATCGAGGCGGACCGGACCGACCTGGGGACCCAGATGCAGCCGTTCCTGCAGTCGGCGCTCATCGGCGAAGGGCGGTATCCGACGGTCGCCTTCGCCGGCGCGCCGGCGGCGCCGCCGACCCTGCGCGAGGGCGAGTCGGCGTCGGGTCCGGCCGGGAAGGTGCTCAGCGAGGCCGTCGACCCGGAGAACGGCCGGTTCCAGGCGACCGTGTCGCTGAACCGACGCGCCATGGTGATCCTCCGGGAGTCGTTCGACCCCCGGTGGCATGTGACCGTCGACGGCAGGACCGTGCCTCCGCAGATGGTCGCGCCGAGCTTCGTCGGGCGGGAGATGGGCCCGGGGCGCCACGTGATCGCCATCCAGTACGTCCCCTACCCGGCGTACTGGCTGCTGTTCCTGATCTCGATCGGCTCGATCGTCGGACTGGCGCTGCTGGATCGCCGGCGCCGCGGGCGAAAGCCGGCCGCGTCGGCCGCCGAACCGGTTGGCCGTGAGCCCGTCGCAACCGCGAGCGCGGCTGCGGTCGCAGGGGACGGGCAGCCCGACGGACCGCCGGAGGCTCAGCCGCCGGCCAGCACCGCGGCGCCCACCGCGCCCGAGTAGTCGCCGAGCTCCGTGTTCAGGATCGTCGGCGGGTGATCCTGGACGAACAGGTGGGGCAGCATCGCGTCGGCCACCCGGTTGGCGAGCGCGACCCCCAGCCGGTCGCCCAGCCCGCCGCCGAGCATGATCGCCTCCACGTCGAGCAGGTTCTGCGCGGAGGCCAGCGCCAGCCCGAGAGCCCACACGGCGTCGTCGATGAGCTCCTTCGCCATGTCGTCGCCCCTCTCGAGCGCCTCGGCCCACACGCCGGAGGACAGGCGGGTCCGTTCCTTCTTCTCCATGATCCTGAACAGGTCCGTCTTGTGGCCCTTCTCGACCAGCTCCCGGGCCCGGACCTCCAGGCGGCCCCGGCCCGCGTAGGCCTCCAGACAGCCCTTCCGCCCGCACGCGCACTCCCGGCCGCCGGGCTTCACGACCATGTGGCCGATCTCACCGGCCGCGCCGCGCCCCGTGCGGAGCTTGCCGTCGAGGACGAGCCCCCCGCCGACCCCCGTTCCGACGAAGACGCCGAAGAAGTTCTGGTACGGGCGCCCGGCCCCCCGGTGGAACTCCCCCAGGATGGCCACCCGGACGTCGTTGTCGATCTTCACGGGGATGCTCCCGAGGCCCTCGGAGACGACGGGCCCCAGCGGGACCGGCGGGTCGACGAAGCCGGGGACGTTGTTGGCGAGCGCCACCTCGCCCCGCGCCGCGTCGATCTCGCCGGGGGTGCCGATGCCGACCGCCCCCAGGTCCTCGATCGAGGCGCCGGCCTGCGTCAGCGAGTCCTTCACGGCCTGGACGATCGCCGCGATCACGTCCGGCGCGCCGGTCTGGGGCGTCGGGACGCGCGAGCTGCCGGCGACGGCCTCGTCGCGCAGGACGACCGCCTGGATCTTGGTGCCGCCGAGGTCGACCCCCGCGACGAGCTTGGGAGGAGTGGGCGCAGCAGCCTCATCTGGCTCCGTGGGAGCGGGTTCAGGCTCTGGCTCTGGCTCTGGCTCTGGTTCCGTCGCAAGTTCCGGTTCGGGTGCCGGTTCGGGTTCGTCCGTGGTGGCGTCGTCGTCAGACATGCGGCGCATGGTACTCCGCGGGGACGTTCGAACGGACGTCAGACGTAGGAGTGGTTGCGCAGCCACTTCATGGCGAACCCGCCCCAGATCGGCGGCAGGTAGTACGTGACCGCCCGCATGGTGAGCGCCGTGGCCAGCGCGACGGTGTGGGAGACCCCGAGCGCGACCAGGCAGGCGGTGTAGGCGGCCTCCGCGACGCCGATCCCGCCGGGGACCGGCATGAACCCGGCGAACAGCGCGACCCCCGTGTACACGAGGATGCAGTCGGCGAAGGGGATGTGCGCCCCGAACGCCCGCAGGCACAGCCCGAGGATCAGGGCGTACAGCAGCTGCGCTGCGAGGTTCCCGAGGAACAGCAGGGCGACCTTGGTCGGCGACCGGAACACCTGCAGGGCAACGCGACTGTCGGCCACGCGGGCGCGGATCATCGACCGGACCTTGGGGATCATCAGCGCGACCGCGACCGCGATCACCAACACGGCCACGGCGATCAGGATCAGGGTCCACGGCACCGATCCGCTCGAGCTCTCCGGCCGGAGGTTGAGGCTCCCGAGGCCCGACAGAGTGATCAGCAGGATCAGCGTGATCTGGACGATGAACCCGGACACGCCGTCGATGACACCGATGGCCACCGCGGCCGTCGTGGTCGCCCCCGCTCGCTGGAAGAACCGGATGTTGAGCGCGATCCGCGCGGCCGAGCTGGGCACGGCGAGCTGGATGAACTGGATGGCGCTCTCGAGCGCGATCAGCGGCCCAAGGCGGACGGGCCGCTCCGTCGCACCCATGCAGGCGAACGCCTGCGGGACGAGCACGACCGGGGAGAGCGCCAGCGCGATCCCCAGCCACGGTCCGCTGGCGCTCTCGAGCTCGTCGACGAGGTTCTGCAGTCCGACGCCCGAGATGGCCGAGATCAGCGTGTAGGCGAGGAACACGACCAGCACGATCATCAGGACCGAGCCCAGCGTGACGCGCCGGATCGGCTCGAGCTTGGGGACTTCCACGCCGGAGGCCTTCGCCGCGGCCTCCCGCAGCGCGTCGAGGTCCAGGTCGCGATCGTGCAGGGCCCGCCGGGTGGGCCGGGTCAGCACCGGGGCCTGGAGGAACGGCAGCACGGCCGCCAGGCCCTCCGACCCGATCGCCGCCTCCGCGGCCGCGACGGCGCGATCCTGGTCGGTCTGCAGGGCCGCCGTCACGAGGAGCTGCGCCTGGTCGGCCAGCATGAACGAATCGGTGGCCGCGACTCGGGCGTCGGCGAAGTCGAGCAACGCCGCGCCGCCCCCGGGCAGCACCGCCAGCCGGAACGCGTCGATCTGGCCGTGGGCCATCCCGGCCTCGTGGAGCTTACCGAGCTCGGCCCATGCGGACGCGAGGAACGCGTCGCCCACGGGCTCGTGGGCCTGAACGAGGAGCCGGCCCCGCCCCTCGATCACGAGCAGCGCATCCCGGCCGGTCGCGAGCCCGGCCGCGATGACGGGGAGGACGGCGACTCCCGACCGTTCCGCGAGGAGCGTGACGAACGCCTCGTGCTCCACCTGCTGCGTGCGGGACGCGCCGTGCGAGGGCGCGTCGTCCCGGTACCACACGCGCGACCAGACCGACGTCAGGAACTGTCCGTCCCATGCGTCCCGCCCGTAGACCTTGACCAGCAGCCGGCGGCCGTCCGTGGTGGTCGCGGTGGTGAGCTGGGCCCCGCCCGGCTGGAGCCGTGCGTCCTCGATCTCGGTCGTCGCGACGCCGAGGTCGTGCAGCGAGGCGGCCACCTGTTCAGGAGGGAGCCGGCCCCCCGGCGAGCCGAACACCAGGTGGACGACCGCCGCGGCCCCCATGCCGATGGCGAGGCCGGCCACCACGCCGGTCGGCGTCGCGATCCCCACGGCGATGGCGCCCAGGGAGCCAGCGAAGAGCACCCACCGGCCGAGGTAGCGGAGCGGCCGGCTGAGGTGCGGCGACGCCGTGACGATCACGGCGGTGGTCAGGGCGAACCGAACCGCCGGGAAGACCGCCGGCGGCTGCGACGACCCCAGGGCGTGGACGAGCTCCGACCAGGTGGCGCCCGTCGCGAGGCCGATGAGGGCCGCCGTGACGAACGAGAGGGCGCCCGCGACGACCTGTTCGCAGAGCAGCAGCTTGCGCTTCCGGAACACGAGCGCCGCGACCACCATGAACAGCGCCCATCCGATCAGCAGGTCGTACGAGGTCTCCCAGAACCAGCCGAACAGCCCGGGGAGCACGGCCACGAGCTTTGTGGCCGCGGTGTCGAACCCGGTCGGGCCCGGGGCCACGATCGTGAACAGCGCGATGCTCAGGACGCTCGCGATGAGGAGCATGACGTCCGTCGGCCGGCGGGCCCGCGAGGCGTCGCTCGCCGAGGAGAACACCCGGATGTCGGCCGCCCGCCACGTGCGGGGGTCGAACCGGGAGGCGCCCGACTGGGCGGCGGCCTTGCCCTTCGCCCCGGTGTCCGTGGCCGTCTCGATCCGCTCCCGTTCCGCGCCGGGCGGCGAGTGGACGGACGGGCGCTCGCCGCGATGGGCGCAGGCTACACGCAGCCGGTTCGCCGTTCCACGGTTCGAGTCGTCGCCTCCTCCCTTCGTGTCGGACCCTCGTGTCACGATGCAATTCGGCCCTTCGAGGAGCCCCTTCGAGGAGGAACGATGCAGCAGATCGGGATCGCGCTGATCGGGCTCGGCGCCGGCCTCGCGGCCGGGTTCGTGCTCGCGCTGCGGCAGCGTGCGGCGCGCGGCCGGCACGCGCACGAGGGCGTGCTCGCCGCGTCCGCGCTCGAGGCCCGGATCGAGGCCCAGTCGGCGGAGATCCGGCGGCTGGCGGACGGCGCCCGCGTTCGCGACGCCGGCGAGGAACGCCTCGCCGCCGAGATGCGCGCGGCCCGGCACGCCCTGGACGAGCTCCGCATCCGCGACCAGGAGCGGCGGGCCCGCGAGGGCGAGCACGCCGAGGTCGTCCGACGGCTGGCCACGGTGCTGGCGGGGGGCTCGTCCAAGGGCCGGGCGGGGGAGAACGTCCTCCGGGAGCACCTCGCCGAGCTGCCGCCCGGGATGCTGGTCAGCGACTTCCGGGTGAACGGCAAGGTCGTGGAGTACGGGCTGCTCCTGCCGGACGGGCGGCGGCTGCCGGTGGACTCCAAGTGGACGGCGGTCCGCGAGCTGGAGGCCCTCGAGGCGGCGGCAGGAGATCCCACCCGGCGGCAGGCCATCGTCCGCGAGGTCGAACGCGTCGTGATCGCGCGGGCCCGCGAGGTCGCCCAGTACCTCGACCCCGCCCTGACCGCGCCGGTGGCGGTAGCCGCCATCCCCGACGCGGCCTACGCGGTGCTGCGCCGCGCGCACGCCGAGGCGTTTGGCCGCGGCGTGGTCATCGTCCCCTACTCGTCGGCGCTTCCGGTGCTGCTGTTCCTGTACAGCCTGGTGGCGCGGTTCGGCTCGGCGGGGGACATGGAGGCCTGCCTGACCGAGGTGTGCTCGGTGCTCGAGGTCGTGGAGGGTGTGCTGGAGAACAAGGTCGCCCGCGCCGCGACCATGCTGTCGAACGGCGCCGACGAGATGAGGAGCCAGCTGGGGAAGGCGCGCGGGTCGGTGGCACGGGCGCGGGCCGGCGCTGGCGTCGTCGAGCCGTCCGCCGGCGCGGAGGGCATCGAGCCGCTGCCGTTCGGCGTGCGGGAGGTCCGGGCGGGGATCGGGGGGGTTGCCGCCGCCGGGTAGGGTTGCGGGGTGACCTTCGAGGAGACGCTCGCCGGGCACGGGTTCGAACGGGCCGAACGGCGGGAGACACACGTCCTGTACCGCGCCCGCCCCAACCGCTTCGCTACGTACTCGGTCCATGTGTACCGCAACGGCACGGCGCTGTTCACCTGGGAGTTCGCCATCGTGGACTACCTGGCGACGCGGGGAATCGTGCTCGGCTCGTCCGAGGCGCTGAACACGTTCATGTATCCCGCGAACGACGAGACCGGTCCGCAGGACCCGGCGTGGCTCACGCTGGTCCTGGACCGCGCGGAGGCCACGCTCGCGTCGCTCGACTTCGCCGACCCGGGGGACTGACATGCGGTGGGGTTGCTGCCGCCGTCGCCCGGCGGTAGAACGGCCGGCACCGTGAGCCGCGTGATCGCCGTCGCCAACCAGAAGGGCGGGGTGGCCAAGACCACCACCGTCGCCGCGCTCTCCTCGGCACTGGCAGAACAGGGCCGCAAGGTGCTGGCCGTCGACCTCGATCCCCAGGCCTGCCTCACGTTCAGCCTCGGGCTCGAGCCGGACGACCTCGAGCCAACGGTGCACGACGTGCTGGTCGGCCGGGCAGGTCCGACCGAGGCCGTGGTCGACGTCCCGGACGACGACTTCGCGCTGCTGCCGGCCAACATCGACCTCGCCGGCGCCGAGGCCTATCTGCTGACGCGGACCGGCCGCGAGTACGCTCTCCGCCAGATCCTCGACGAGCTCCGCGACTACGACCTCGTGCTGCTCGACTGCCCGCCCTCACTCGGCGTGCTCACGATCAACGCGCTCACGGCGGCGAACGAGGTGGTCATCCCGCTGCAGTGCGAGACCCTCTCCCACCGCGGGGTGGGCCAGCTCCTGTCCTCCATCGACGACGTCCGCCGGCTGACCAACCGGGGCCTCGTGGTCCGAGGCATCCTCCCGACCATGTTCGACGGCCGGACCAACCACGCGAAGGAGGTGCTGGCCGACGTGGGCACGCGGTACGGACTCCCGGTCCTCGAGCCGCCGATCCGCAAGAGCATCCGGTTCGCCGAGGCGCCCCGGGACGGGCGGAGCATCCTGCGGTACGCGCCCTCCCATCCCGGGTCCGACGCCTACCGCGACCTGGCGAGGCAGCTCGCGTCGTGAGCGCCGGGGAGACGGAGGGCGGGCGCCGCCGGCGCTCGGGCCGTCGGAGCGCCCAGCCGCTCCAGCACATCGGGATCGGCGGCGGGGCCGCCGATCCCGAACCCGGGGCCCGCCACGAGGACGACGAGATCGTCCTCGACGTCGACGAGGTGGACACGCCCCCCGAGGGCGACGCGCCGAGCGAACCCGGGGAATCGCCGGGGGATCCCGGGGCCTCGGATCGGGGGGAGACCGGCCGCACCGTGCGGGTGACCCGTACGTCCACCCGCCGCCGGCTCGGCGCCGGGCGCGTGGGGCTCGACCGGATCCGCCCCCGGGGTGGCCCGCCCACGATCGAGAGCGCCGCAGCCGAGGCGTCCGACCCG
This sequence comes from uncultured Actinomycetes bacterium, assembly GCA_963772375.1. Taxonomy (GTDB): domain Bacteria; phylum Actinomycetota; class UBA4738; order UBA4738; family JACQTL01; genus DATBHM01. The sequence continues at coordinate 1,437,263 of CAVYXG010000001.1, read as the reverse complement.
GGGTCCACCGAACGCGACCCGCTCGGCCGGGCCGCCCTCTACTCCTCCGGCTCCGGCCGCGAACAGCCGCTGTTCGGGACGTTCCTGGTGGAGTGCTCGGCCTGCCGCCGCGAGACGCCTGTCACGGCCGGGGACCTCCTTCGCCTGGGCATCCCGTCGCTCCACCTGTTGTTCGTCAAGCGGTATCCGTCGCTCATGCGCTGCCCGTCGTGCGGGCGGCGCACATGGCTGCGCGTTCGCTGGCGGATCTGATCCCGCGGCTCAGCGGCCGACCGGCACCGGCGGTGCCGGCGCTGTCCGACCGCCGGTGGACGATGCGGGATGGCTGATCGGCAGCCGCACGAAGAACGTCGTCCCCACGCCGTGCTCGCTCTCCACCTGCACGGTCCCGCTCAGCGTCCGCACCAACTCCTGCACCAGGTGGAGTCCCAACCCGACCCCTCCGAACCGCCGCGTGGCCGACTGATCGCTCTGGTAGAAGCGGTCGAAGACCCGTTCGAGCTCCTCCGGCGCGATCCCCACGCCGGAGTCCTGCACGGAGATCACCATCTGTGCCCCGTCCACCCCGGCCCCCACGACCACCTGCGTGGTGGCGGCCGAGTACTTCAGGGCGTTGTCCACGAGGTTGGCGAGCACCTCGCCCAGCAGCACGCGGTCGGTCTCGATCTGCGGGAGATCCTCGGAGATCCGGACCACCAGGCGGCCGGCCGAGTCGTGGAACCCCTCGGCGACCTCCTCCATGATCCGGGCGAGCGGCACCGGTCCGAGCACGAGCACGGCCTCGTGGTGTTCGACCTTCGCCGCGGTGAGCATGTTGGTGATGAGCCGGAACAGGCGGTCGGACTGCCGTTCGATCGCTCCCAGGAACTCCGCGCGGGCGACGGGATCGCCCTCGAACTCCGGCCGGCGGAGCGTCTTCACGTAGCCGAGGATCGCGGTGAGTGGCGTCCGAAGCTCGTGCGAGGCGACCGCCGCGAAGTCGCTCTGCATCTTGTTCAGCCGGCGGAGCTCGGCCACCGACTGCTGCTCGGTGGCGAGCAGCTGCTCGAGGCGGCGGGCCTGTTCCTCAAGCTGGATGTTCTGGCGGCGGAGCGCCCGCGACGCGCTCAGCACGATCGGCAGCAGCGCGACGTACAGGACGACGAGGGCGATCCCGAACGAGAACAGCCGGCTTCGGAAGAACGCTCCGGCCTCCGCCGAGATCGAGCTGAAGTCCTGGTACATCTCGACGACCGCGTCGGGCCGTCCGGTCTCGCTGCCGTGCAGGTGGATCGGCCGGTAGGTCGAGTACAGCCGCTTGGCCAGGGAGCGTTCGAAGACATTCTCCCGCTCGTCGAGGTCGGTCACCTCGCTGACGGTCTCCCCGCGGAGGGTCTTCTCGTCGGGCTCGCCCGGGAATCGCATCCCGACCAGCCGCGGTTCGTCCGAGTAGATGATCACGCCCGAGGGCGCGTAGACCTTCACGCGCTCGACGGGGGCCTCGAGGATCCGGGTCCGGACGAGCGCGTCCAGCCGGTGGTACGCCCTGCCGGTGAACGGCGTGGACATGGTGCCGTCTGGGCGGACGTCGAGCAGGGCGTACTTCATCACGTGGTCGGCCACGTACTCCGCGTGGAACTCGGCGGAGTGTTCCGCCTGGCGCGCCAGCTCCCGCGAGGCGATGAAGGACACCGCGAGCGCGATGAGCACGAACACGACCATGCTGGCCAGGGCGAACCTGCCCACCAGGCCGAGGTGCCACCGTCGGCGATGTCGTGTCCGGAACATGAGCCTGTGCTCCCGGTTGATTCCATCGACCGTCCGGCCCCGGGGGTTGAACCGCTCCCGCGAGGTGACGAGCTTCACCAAACCGAGCCGCGGTCCCGGCCGTAGACCGGGCGTCGTCGGTTCGGACCCGGTGTGCGGCCCGGACGCGACCGGCGGCCGCCGCGCAGCACCGTCGTTTGGAGCCGGGCACCATCCGCGCCCGGCTGCCGCACGCGATCGGGGAAGGAGGCCGGATGGCCATCAGCAAGGACAAGATCAAGCAGCAGTTCGGTCAGGCAGTTCAGGAGGCCCTCGAGCCCGGGGAGCAGGTTCGGGCGCAGACGCTCGCGCTGTCGGGCGCCAGCCCGTGGCTGCTGGGCGGCCTGCTCGGGATGTTCAGCGGGCAGCGCAACTACTTCATCGCGGTCACGGACCGGCGGGTGCTGTTCATCAAGGGCTCGGTGTCGACGGGCCGTCCGCAGGGCGTGGCGTGGGCGGACCCGATCGGGTCGGCGGCGCTGTCGGGCGTGGACATGGACAACTCGATCTGGAGCAGGTTCCGGTACCGGACGGCGACCGGCAAGGAGATGCGGTTCAACGTCCACCGCCTGTGGCGGGACGACGGGAAGGCGGTGGTCGCGGCGATCGCCGCCCGGCCGGCCGAGCACTCGGAGTCGGATTCGTTCCGGGCGTAGGACGGCGCCCATCGGGTCGGGGTGACTCCCCCCGACCCCGACCCCGATGGGCTGCCCGGGTGGCGGATCGGGCGTGTCGGGACGATCCGGTAGGCTGGATCGAACATGCAGTTCGCGCGCGCCCTGGTCCTGTTCGCCCATCCGGACGACGCCGAGTTCGGCTTCGGTGGAACCGTCGCGCGCTGGGCCGGGGAGGGGACCGAGGTGCACTACGTGTGCGCCACCGACGGCTCGGCCGGATCCAACACGCCCGGGGAGGACCGCGAGTTCATGCGGCCCATCCGGGCTCGTGAGATGGAGGCCGCGGCCGAGGTGCTCGGGGTCACGTCGCTCACGTTCCTCGGCTTCGTCGACGGGGAGCTCGCGTGCGACCTCGACCTGCGGCGCGCCGTCGCGCGGGAGGTCAGACGGCGGCGTGCCGACGTGCTGGTCGCGCCCGATCCCTCCCGCGTGTGGAACAAGGGCCGCGACTACGTCAACCACCCCGACCACAAGGCGGTCGGCGAGGCCGCCCTGTGCGCTGTGATGCCCGACGCGCCGACGCGGGTGCAGTTCGCGGAGCTGCTCGACGAGGGGTTCGAGCCGTTCGAGGTCCCCAACCTGTGGCTGGGGAGCGAGGAGGCGGACACCTACGTCGACATCACCGAGACCATCGACGTGAAGCTCAAGGCGCTGGCGGCGCACGCGTCCCAGGTCAAGAACATGCCGTTCGAGGAGTGGGTGCGGAGGCGGGCGGCCGAGCTGGGCGCGGTGGCCGGCATGGAGTACGCGGAGGGGTTCCGGACGTTCGCGTTCCGGACGGGCCGAGAGGACGAACAGGAAGACGCGGAGCAGGCGTGATGGACGACGACGATCTGCGCCCGGACGACGACGACCTCGACCCCGACGACGTCTCGCGTGCGTCCGACGACGAGGGCGACGACGACGAGCCTCGCGAGCTCGACCCCCGCGAGCGCGAGGACATCGAGTCCGATCTCGAGGACCTGCTGGATATGCGGGTCGTGTTCGAGCCCCAGGGCGTGCGCGGCGTCGTGATCGCCTGCCCGGACTGCGGATCGAACCACTACTACGACTGGGACCTGCTCAAGGAGAACCTCGAGCACATGCTGAAGACGGGCGAGCCCCAGATGCACGAGCCCGCGTTCGAGCCGCGCGAGGAGGACTACGTGCAGTGGGACTACGGCAAGGGCTACATCGATGCCCTGGCCGACGCGGGGGTCGAGCGCGTGGCGCCGGCCGACCTCAAGGTGTGCCCGTGGTGCGAGTCCTCCCTGGAGGACGCGTTCGCCTTCTGTCCGTCGTGCGGGCACCAGCTCGCTCCGGCCCGGCTGTTCCGGCAGCTGGTGGACGGGGGCATGGAGGAAACCGAAGCCCGCGCGATGCTCACCCGCGCCGGCTTCGACCCACGGTAGCTCGGCGTCCGATCGCGTACGAGATCGCCGTCGAGCTGGAGATCGAGGCCGACGTTCTTCCGTGGACGAGCTCGTCGCGTCAGGCGACGTACCAGGGCTCGCCGGACGAACGCCGGTAGCCCTCAAGGCCGAAGTCGATGACGCGGGCCTGGCCCAGACGGAGCGCAGCCGCAACGGCCGGGTCGACCGGCCACGACGGTGTGCCGAGCCGGTCCAGCCGCCGGGGCCCGACCTTCGTCGCCACGCCCGCGAGGAGCGCATAGACCTCGGCCAGCCATTCGCCTTCTGCTCGCGCCGGCAAGGCATTCCAGCCGAAGAATCCGCAGGTGATCACGCCGTCGAACGGCACCACGAGCTCGGGCAGCAGGTGGTACAGCGCCTTCGAGGTGGCGACGAGCTGCGCCTGCGAGCTCTTGATGCCGTCCAGGCCCTGGAACAGACGCAGGAGCACCTCGCCGTGGCGGTTCGGGTCGAACCGGCTGATTCGAAGGTCGCGAGCCTCGCCCAGCGCTTGGACGAACCGGGGCGCGGTGAGCTTCCTCGCGAACCGGCGTGAGTCGATCTCGCCGCCGCGCCTGGCGCCCCATTCCCCGAGCGCGGCGAACAGCCACCCGCGCAGCACGCGATCGGTCACGAACCGCTCCGGACCCAGCTCGCGCACGCGCACGAGCACCCACGCTGAATGCCGCTTGGTGTCCGGCCACCAGCCACGGTCCTGCCGGAGCGGCGCGAAGGCGGCCTCGAAGTTGGCCGCCAGCACGGGAGTTCGCCGGCGCCCGGTGGTCAGGTCGGTCCAGCTCGCCAATCCGTTCCTCCATGCCGGGAACATCTCCAGGGTGCAGCATGCCTCCGACACGCCGCCCGGCCGATCCCCGAGACTCGACCGATCATCCGGCGTCTCCGCGGTGGTCGTCGGCCACAAGAGCGGGCGAATGGAAGTCGCCCTGTACTGATTCGCTATCTGCGAACGGGCGCGCGGTTCGGGCGTTCGAGCACGCACTCGTCGGGGGACTTGTCGGGGCGGAGGCCCTTGTAGCTCGGGGCGCGGAGCTTGTTCTGGCTGGTGATCTCGAGGAACTCGACCTCGCAGCAGAGCTCCGGCTCGACGAACTTCGCGCCCTTCGACCTCTTCAGCTCGGGGTCGTCGATGGGCGGCGTCGGCCGCCGCAGCGGTTCCAGGCGTGACATGAGGTCGGCGAGCACGCGGTCGGTGAAGCCCGTTCCGACCTGGCCGATCCACAGCAGCTCGCCTCCCTCGTAGGCGCCGACCAGGATCGCGCCGAACGAGTTCGACCTCCCCCCCTGGCCGGGCGTCCAGCCGAGGATCACGCAGTCCTGACGGTTCAGCAGCTTGATCTTGCGCCAGTCGCTGCTGCGCCGGCCCGGCCGGTAGACGGTGCCGAGCTTCTTCGCCACCACGCCCTCGAACCCCTGCGCCCGCGCGGCCTGGGAGAGCGGGACGCCCTCGCCGTCGACGTGCAGCGTCTTCAGCACGCGGTGGCCGGGCACGATGAGCGGCTCCAGCAGCTCCCGGCGTTCCTCCAGCGGCAGCCGCGTCAGGTCGCGCCCGTCGAGCCACAGGATGTCGAACACGTACACCTCGACCGGGATCTTCCGCCGGGCCTTCTCGATGTCGGACGGAGCCTGGAGGTTGATGCGCTGCTGCAGCCGCTCGAACGACGGCCGGCCCTCGTCCATCGCGACGATCTCGCCGTCGAGCACCGCCGAGAACTGCGTCACGTACTCGTGCACGGTCGCGAGCTCCGGGTACTGCGCGGTCTGGTCGCGGCCGTTCCGTGACACCAGCCGCGTCGAGTCCATGTCGACCTCGATCAGCGTCCGCACGCCGTCGAGCTTCGGTTCGAACGACCAGTCCGGATGGTCGAACGGCTGGTAGCCGCCCTCGGCCATCATCGGGTGAAACACCCCCCGGGGTACAAGCCCCTCGGGGATCACCTCGGGCCGGGCCAGGAACACCAGCCAGTCGGTCGCGGTCTTCACGAGGTGGAACTCGGCCCCCCGGTAGCGGTCGCCCTGGAGCCGGAACGTCACCTTCTTGTCGGTCCACTCGAGCGTCTCGTACGTGCCCGCGTCGAAGATCCGGACCGGCCCCGCACCGTAGTGCCCCTCCGGGATCAGCCCCTCGAACGCCCCGTACTCGAGCGGGTGGTCCTCGGTCTGCACGGCGAGGTGCTTCTCGCCCTTCTTCACGGGCAGGCCGCGCGGCACCGCCCACGACACGAGCACCCCGTCGCGCTCCAGCCGGGTGTCGTAGTGCAGCCGCGTCGCCCGGTGCTTCTGGATGACGAACGAGTCCCCTCGTGGTTTCGTCGTGACGCGTGGACCCGGCTCCGGCGTCGCCTCGAGGTCGCGGCGGCGGAGGTACTCGCCGAGCTTCGGGTCCTTCGACCGCGCGATGACCTCCTCGCTGGTCTCCCGCCGCCGCGCGGGCGCCGACGCGGCCACCGTCCGCGGCGTGCCGGAACGAACGCCACGCTGCTTCGCCGGCGCCCGCGGTTCCGGAGGCGGTGGTGGGTTCGGCACGTGGGAGCGCATCCGGCCGCGATCGCGCTGGATCACGCCCGGCATGGCCGGGGCTTTCGACAGGTCGACCCCGAGCGCCTTCATCGCCGGCCCCAGGTCCTGGGGTTCGGAGATCACCGGCCGGAACAGATCCCCGACCCGTTTCCATCGCGTGAACGCGTTGTCGATGCGGAACTTCGAGGGCGTGAGGCCGCCCTTCACCTCGGTCCACCGCAGCGGCGTGGAGACGGTCGCGCCGGGCTCCGGCCGCATCGAGTACGCGGCGGCGATGTTCGCCCCGGACCGGTTCATGTTGTGGTCGATGAACACCTTGCCGGTTCGGCGGCGGATCTCCCATTGCATGGTCACGCGGTCGGGGTCGGCACGGTTGATCACCTGTCCCACCAGCCGGACGAACTCCCGCACCTCGTCGTGCGTGAACCGCGGCTCCAACGGTACGTACACCTGCATCCCCGTCGCGCCGGACGTCTTCGGGAACGACTCCAGCCCGAGTGCCTGCAGCGCCGCGTTCACGTGCCGCGCCACGACCACCACGTCCTCGAACGGCGCCTCCATCGGGTCGAGGTCGAAGAACGCGTAGTCCGGGAACTCGTACGAGTCGCACCGCGAGTGCAGCGGGTGGAACTCGATGCACCCGAGGTTCGCCATGAACAGCAGCCCGGCCGTGTCGTCGACCATCAGGTAGTCGATGCGCTTCGGCCGGCCCTTCTCGTCCTCGCCCTCGACCGGACACCGCCGCATCCAGTCGGGCGTGTGCGACGGCGCGGACTTCTCGTAGAAGAACGACCCGGTGACGCCGTTCGGCATCCGCTTCATGGTCAGCGGCCGCCCGGCGAGGTACGGAAGGATGAACTCGGCCGCGTTGAAGTAGTACGCGACCAGGTCACCCTTCGTGTAGCCCTCCTCGGGCCAGAAGATCTTGTCGAGGTTCGACAGCCGAAGCTCGCGCCCGTCCTCCGTGAGCCACCAGTACTGCCCGCGCTTCTCCGCCGGCAGCGCCTTCGAGAACTTCACGGTGAACGGCTCGGGCGAGGTCCCGGCTTCCCCCCGTCGAGGCATACCGCAAATGGTAGTTAGGACCGGACGAGTGAGATCTGCTGGTCGCCGATCCAGCGGGTTCGGAAGCCCGCCTCGCAGTAGCTGAGGTAGTACGTCCACATCCGGCGGAACCGCTGCGAGAACCCCAGCGCCTCCACCTGGTCGGTGGCGGCCGTGAACCGGCGATTCCACTCTGCGAGGGTCAGCGCGTACGACGATCCGATCTCGCGGTCGGACTCCCACCGGAACCCGGCTTGGGCGGAGAGGCGCCGGAGCACCGACGTCGCCGGAACCATGCCTCCAGGGAACACGTACGTCTGCACGAAGTCTCGGTGGCGGCGGTGGTTCGCGAAGTGGCGTTCTGCCATCGTGATCGACTGCAGCGCAAAGCGTCCGCCGGGCCGGAGCGACCGTGACACCGTCCGCAGGAACACCGGCCACTGGCGTTCGTCGATGGATTCGATCATCTCCACCGAGACGGCCGCGTCGAACTCCCCGGTGATCGAGCGGTAGTCCTCCAGCCGGACGTCCACGCGGTCACCGACCCCGGCGGCAAGCGCGGCCCGCCGTGCGAACTCGGCCTGTTCCCGCGAGATCGTGTACGTGGTGAGACGGCAGCCGCGTTCGGCCGCCAGGAATATCGCGAACGAACCCCACCCCGTTCCGACCTCCAGCACGTGCGTCTCCGGCCCCACCCGCGCGTCGTCGGCCAGCAGCCGGTACTTCCGCGCCTGCGCGGCCTCCAGCGTCTCGTCGCTGTCTTCGAACACCCCCGACGAGTACGTCATCGAGTCGTCGAGCCACAGCGAGTAGAACTCGTTGCCCAGGTCGTAGTGGCCGCGCATGGACGGCACAGCGCCCCGTGGCTGCGCGCGAACCCGATCCCAGGCCCGCGCAACCGGCTCGCGGAGCCGTCCGGCCGGCGTCTCGAGCCAGGACGACACGTTCCGCGTCATCAGCTCGAGGAACGTCGGCAGGTCCGGCGAGTCGAACGCCCCGTCCACGTACGCCTCGCCGAGCCCGAGCGCGCCGCCACGCAGCAACCGCCCGAGCAGCCCGGGCCCGTGCAGCACGATCTCCGCCCTCGGCCCCGGCGCCGGCCCCCGCAGTAGTCGCCGCGAACCATCCGGCATCCGGACCTCGAGCGATCCCGACCGCAGCAGGAACCCCAGCCGGGACGCGGCCGGACCGAGCTCGGCGGCGGTCAGCCTGCGGGCCGGCAGGGGCGCGTCCGGTCGGGGAGCGGCGACGCTCACGGCTCCCCCGGACCTGGCTCAGGGGCTGGCAGCATGGAGCGAGAACCATGCCACATCCGGCCGGGATCGTCGCTCGCGCGCCCTGCTGGCGATGGGTGCCGCGCCCGGGTACCCTCTTCAGCATGTCCCGGATCATCCGGTGGAGGAACGAGGTCCTCAGGCAGAACGGCTAGTCCGCTGCTTCCCACGACGAGCGCACAGGGGAGCAGCGGGCAGGCGCACTTCCGACTGCCCTGATCCAGGGCACCTCGGCGGTGCCTCCCGCTCCAGCCACACGGGAGGTCGCCAGATGCCGATGCCACACCGGGTCCAGATGCAACTGATCCGCCGACGACTGGTCGGCAAGGTTGGCTCCGAGCGCATCCGCGAGTTGCGCGCGGTGCTCGCCGAGCTGCCCGACTACCGGAACGGGCCGTACGCCGACATCCGCAAGTGGGTGAACGCCGAGATCGAGGGCTCCCGCATGCGGTCGAAGGTGGTCCACCGCGACTCGATCGCCGTCCGCCGGGAGGGCGTCGCGCAGGTCGCGCTGGTCGGCCCGCCGAACGCCGGCAAGTCCTCGCTCCTGCAGGCGCTGTCCGACATCCAGATCAAGACCGGCGACTACCCGTTCACCACGGTCCGTCCGGTGCCCGCGCTCACCCGGATCCACGGCGTGCTGGTCCAGCTGGTCGAGATCCCCGGGCTCATCGAGGGCGCGAACGAGGGCCGCGGCGGGGGCCGGGCGCTGCTGGGCGTCCTCCGTCAGGCCGACGCGATCGTGTTCTGCCACGACGCCTCGGCCGACCCCGGCGCGCTCGAGACGGTCCGGCGCGAGGTGGCCGAGGCGGGGATCGAGAAGCCGGCCGTCCTCGCGGCGACCAAGCTCGACGAAGCGGAGCCTGGCGCGCTTCACGGCCTCGCGCAAAGGTTCCCCGGTGTGGCGGTCGTGGCCGTGTCCGTGCTCGACGACGGATCGCTCGAGGCGTTCCGGGAAGCCGTGTGGGCCCTGACGGGCCTGATCACCGTCCGGACGCGCCGGCCCGGCTCCACCGAGGAGGACCCGATGGCGCTGCACGACGGCGCCACGGTGCGCGATGTCGCCGCCGGGCTCCACAACGAGCTCGCCGAGACGGTTGGATCCGCGCGGGTATGGGGTCCGTCGGCCCGGCACCCGGGACAGCGGGTCGGGCGGACACACGTCGTCTCGGACGGCGATCTGCTCGAGCTCGACACGACGTGAGCGATGAGTTCGGGTTCAGGTCCGAGTCCATGTCGTTGGCATGGGGTACGAATGCGCAGGTCGGAGCCACCGGCCCGCGTAGAATCGATTCCTCCGCGTGCCCGCAGCGGCGACCGAAGTCGAAAGGACGGCCAGGGATGCCGAGGACCATGTGGAAGGGGGCCATCTCGTTCGGGCTCGTGTCGATCCCGATCCGGGTGTTCCCGGCGACCGAGGAGAAGACGCTCCGGTTCAACCAGCTCCACGACAAGGACGGCGGACGCATCAAGTACCAGCGCGTCTGCTCGATCGACGGCGAGGAGGTGTCGTTCGATCACATCGTCAAGGGCTATGAGATCGAGAAGGACCACTACGTGATGCTCGACGACGAGGACTTCGACAAGGTCCCCGTGGAGTCCTCGCGGGCGATCGACATCCAGGAATTCGTCGACATCTCGGAGATCGACCCGATCTACTACAAGAAGACCTACTACCTGGTCCCCGAGGAGACCGGCGTCAAGGCGTACACGCTGCTGCGCGAGGCCATGAGCGACTCGTCGAAGGTCGGCATCGCCAAGGTCAGCTTCCGTGACAAGGAGCACCTCGCGGCGCTGCGGTTCGCCGGGGACGTGTTCGTCCTCGAGACCATGTACTGGCCGGACGAGATCCGCGCGGCCGACTTCGACGAGCTCCAGCAGCCAGTGAAGCTCCGCCCGCAGGAGGTCCAGATGGCGCAGGCGCTCATCGAGAGCCTCTCCGGCGACTGGAACCCCGAGGAGTTCACCGACGAGTACCGCGAGGCGCTCATGCAGATCGTCGAGGCCAAGGCGAACGGCGAGGAGATCGTCGTGGCCGAGCCCGCCGAGGAGGCCAAGGTCGTCGACCTCATGGAGGCCCTGAAGGCGAGCGTCGACGCCGCCAAGAAGACCTCCAAGCCCGCGAAGCGCTCGAGCGCGAAGGCGAAGACCTCGTCGGCGTCCGCCGGCACGAGGACCAGGAAGAAGGCCGCGGCCGGGTAGGTTCGGGGACCAGTGTTCGGCGGGAAACGCAGGCAGCGCACCCACCTGTTCGGGTGGCATCCCGAGACGTTCGTGTGCTCGCGCCGGGGGCACGTCACGCCGGCGGCGCTGGTGGAGGAGCTGCGCCCGGAGGACGCCGGGCTGGGCGTCGACCTCCCGGACGGCCGGCGCATGGCCCGGTGCACGAGGTGCGATGTGTGGATCGCCACCACTCCGCCCGCCAACCCGGTGCGCAAGACGCTGCCGCCGCTCGCGACGTTGAAGCTTCCGCGGCGAGGCAAACCGCTCCGGGAGGCGATCATCATCCGGATCATCGCGATCGACCGGGCGTTGCACAGCTTTCTGTTCGGGCTCCTCGCCCTGCTGCTCGTCCTCGTCGAGACCAACCTGGCCGACCTGAAGCACCAGGCGTCCGATCTGATCGGGCGCGTCACCGGCGACACCGGCCAGGGGGCCACGCAGGGCATCATCGACCGGGAGCTCCAACGGATCCTCCACCTGAGCAAGGGGACGCTCGTCATCCTGATCGTGACGGCCTGTGCCTACTGCATCGTCGAGGGCGTCGAGGCGGTGGGCCTGTGGAAGGAGCAGCGGTGGGCCGAGTACCTCACCGCCGTGGCCACGGCCGGGTTCCTGCCGTTCGAGATCAAGGAGCTGGTCGACAAGCAGACGTTCCTGCGGGTCGCGGCGCTGGTCGTGAACATCGCCATCCTGGCGTGGCTGCTGTGGCGCAAGCGGCTGTTCGGGCTGAACGGCGGCGTGGCGGCCGCAGCTGCGGAGGAGGAGGCCGTCGACCGGAAGGCGTTGTTCGGCGCGCCCGCCGAGACCGGCGCGGTCGTCACTCGGTGACCCGGCTTCGCAGCCGGCTCCCTCGCTCGTCGTCGAGCACGAACGCGGCCGAATTAACGAGCCGGAAACCACCGGGAAACGGTCGCGCAACCTCCCTCCCATAGAAATCGGACGTCAGCGAAGTCGGTCCGACCCGCAAGGAGGGAATCGTGAAGGTGAATTCCGGCGACACCGCGTGGATGCTCGCGGCCGCGGCGCTCGTCATGTTCATGACGCCCGGCCTGGCCTTCTTCTACGGAGGCCTGGTCCGCGCCAAGAACGTGCTCGCGACCGTCATGCAGTCTTTCGTCGCGCTCGGCCTCGTCAGCATCGCGTGGGCCGTGATCGGCTACACGCTGGCGTTCGGCCCGGATCACGCCGGGCTGATCGGCGGGCTGAACTATCTCGGCCTCCACGGCGTCGGCGCGAACCCGATGAGCCTCGCGCCGACGATCCCGTCGAGCGTGTTCATGGTCTATCAGATGATGTTCGCGATCATCACGCCGGCGCTCATCACCGGCGCGTTCGCCGAGCGAATGAAGTTCTCGGGGTACCTGCTGTTCCTCGGGCTGTGGTCGATCGTCGTGTACTCGCCGCTCGCGCACTGGGTGTGGGGCGGCGGGTTCCTGGGCGCGGGGCACCTCGGGGCGCTGGACTTCGCCGGCGGCACCGTCGTGCACATCAACGCCGGCGTCGCCGCGCTGGCCACCGCGATCTACGTCGGGAAGCGGCGCGGGTTCGGGACCGAGGGGTTCCGGCCGCACAACGTGCCGATGGTGATCCTCGGCGCGGCGATCCTGTGGTTCGGGTGGTTCGGGTTCAACGCGGGGTCGGCCCTCGGGGCGAACGGCCTGGCGGGGTCGGCGTTCGTGGCGACGCAGCTGGCGACCGCCGCGGCGGTGTTCGGCTGGCTGATCCCGGAGTGGATCAAGCACAAGCGGGCGACGACGGTCGGCGCGGCGTCCGGCGCCGTGGCCGGGCTGGTCGCCATCACGCCCGCATCGGGGTTCGTCGGGCCGATGCCGGCGATCCTGATCGGCCTCGCGGCCGGGGCGATCTGCTTCTTCGCCGTGAACCTGAAGTTCCGGCTCGGCTACGACGACTCGCTCGACGTCGTGGGCGTGCACATGGTCGGCGGGATCGTCGGCGCGCTCCTGACGGGCGTGTTCGCGTCGATCGCGATCAACCCGGCCGGGGCGAACGGCTCGCTCGCGCAGGTCGGCAAGCAGGCCGTCGCGGTCGGCGTCACGCTGGTGTTCTCGTTCGTGATGACCATGGTGCTGCTGAAGATCAGCGACAAGCTTGTCGGCCTCCGCGTGACCGACGAGGATGAGGCCGCCGGGCTGGACCTGTCGCAGCACGCCGAGGTGGGCTACGTGTTCACCGATCGGGGCGGCTCCCTGGTGCAGTCGCCGGTGGTGGAGGCGTCCGCGATCGTGCGGGACGCTGCAGACGGTGTCGCGGCCGGCGCGGCACACGAGGAGTGAGCTGAGTTGAAGCTGGTCACCGCCATCATCAAGCCGTTCAAGCTGGACGAGGTGAAGGAGGCGCTGCGCTCGGTCGGCATCAACGGCATGACGACGACCGACGTGCAGGGGTTCGGCCGGCAGCGCGGCCACACCGAGGTGTACCGGGGCGCGGAGTACCAGGTGGACTTCGTGCCGAAGGTGAAGATCGAGGTGCTGGCCCACGAGGACCAGGTCCAGCAGGTCGTGGACGTGATCCTCAAGACCGCGCGGACCGGGAAGATCGGCGACGGGAAGATCTTCGTCCTGCCCGCCGAGCAGGTCTACCGGATCCGAACGGGCGAGGCCGGCCCGGACGCGATCTGACCGGTGCTCGTCGCGACTTCTCCGTGAGCGTGAACGAGACCCCGGTCGCGAACGAGACGGCGCCGGTCCCTCCCGGGGGGCCGGCGTCCGTCGTTCGCCTGGTCGAGGGGCTGCGGTCGCTCGACCGCGCGTACTCGCGGGGGCACCACGGTCGGTGGTCGGCCCGCCGGCGGGCGCAGCTCGTGGACGAGGCGCTCGTGCGACTGTTCCGGTCGGCCGGTGTGCCGGAGGGCGTGGCGCTGGTGGCGGTCGGGGGGTACGGCCGTCGTGAGCTCCAGCCCGCCTCCGACATCGACCTGCTGCTCCTGCACGAGCTGCGCGACGGACGAGTCGTGCGCGAGCTGGCCGAGCGCCTGCTGTACCCGCTGTGGGACGCCGGGTTCGAGGTCGGACACGGCGTTCGGACGGTGAAGGAGTCGATGGCGCTCGCCGCCGAGCGGTTCGACGCCGCAACGGCGATGCTCGACGCACGGCTGCTGGACGGCGACCCGGCGGTGTTCACGTCGCTGAAGGACCGGCTGTGGGACTGGGTGCGGAAGCCCCGGACCGGGTTCGTCGACCGGCTGCGGGATGCGGCCGCGGAACGGCTCCGCCGGTTCGGCTCCGCCTCGCAGCGGCTGGAGCCGGACGTCAAGGAGGGCTCCGGCGGGCTGCGCGACATCCACACGCTGGGGTGGCTGGCGCCCGCGGTGGCCGGCGACGGCGGGCTGCGTGGACTGGAGTCGGCCGGGTTTGTGCGCGCGGCCGAGCGTGAGTCCGTCGAGGCGGCCGAGGAGTACCTGGTGCGGGTTCGGAGCGCGCTGCACCTCGAGGCCGGGAAGAAGCTCGACGTGCTGCGGCAGGACCTCCAGCCGCAGCTCGCGACCGAGCTGGGCTTCATCGACGAGCCCGGCCTGTCGGCCCCCGACGGGTTGATGCGCGCGGTGTTCGAGCACGCCCGCGACGTCGAGTTCGTGCTGCAGCAGACCTTCGACCGGGTCGCGCGGGGGTCGTCGGCGTTCGGCGCCGCGGTGCCGGGCGTCACGGGAACGCCGGAGGCCGTCATCGCGGCGTTCGGGCAGGCGGCTTCGCGGGACGGCTCGGTGGCGCCGGCTGACCTCGACATGGTCGATGCGGCCGACCTGCCGGACGTCGTGGAGTGGACGCAGCCGGTGCGCGACGCGTTCATCGAGATGCTCCGCGCCGGCGACGCGGGCGTGGCCGCGCTGGAGGCGCTCGACCGGGCCGACCTGCTGGAGCGGTTCCTGCCCGCATGGTCGGCCGTACGGTGCCGCCCCCAGCGGGACCCGTACCACCGGTTCCCGGTGGACGTGCACCTCCTGGAAGCGCTGCGCGGGGTGGGGGCGCTGCTGCGGGGAACGTCCCCCGACGATCCGGTCGCGTCCCACGCGGCCGCCGCGGTGGGGGATCAGGTGGACGGACTGCTGCTCGGCGCGCTGCTGCACGACATCGGCAAGACCGGCCACGGCGGCCACGTCGCGGCCGGGGCATCGATCGCGGCGTCCCTGCTGGACGCGATGGGTCTGACGGACGAGACGCGCGACATCGCGCTGTTCCTGGTGGCGAACCACCTGCTGCTCTCGGACACGGCCACGCGGCGGGACCTCCAGGACGACGACCTGATCCTGTCGGTCGCCGCGACCGTGGAGACCGAGGAACGCCTCGCCGCGCTGTACCTGCTGACGGTGGCGGACGCGACGGCGACGGGGCCGCACGCGTGGACGCCGTGGCGGGCGACGCTGGTCCGCGAGCTGGTGGCGAAGGTCCAGCACGCGCTGGAGCGCGGCGAGATGGGCCACGAGGCCGCCGCGCGGCTGGCGGAACGAGCGGAATCGATCCGGGATCTGCTCCGCGGCCAGCCGCTCGGGGAGATCGAGCGATTCCTCGTCCGGATGCCGCGCGGATACCTGCTCGCGGTCCCGCCCGAACGAGCCGCTCGGCACTTCCCGATGGTGAACTCGCCGCTCGGCTCCGTGGAGGTCCGCGCACTCCACGAACCCGGCGCCCGTCCGGGGACCTACGCGCTGGCGGTGGTCGCGCGGGACCGGCCTGGCCTGCTGGCGCGGATCGCGGGGTCGCTCGCGTTGTCCGGCCTGTCGATCCTGTCCGCGCAGGTGTTCACGACCGAGGACGGGGTGGCGATGGACCTGTTCGAGGTGGAGGGAGCATTCCACGGCGACGTGGACGAGGACCGGTGGCGCAAGTTCCGGGCGACGCTCCGCAAGGCGGCCGAGGGCCGGCTGTCGCTCGAATACCGGGTGGCGGAGAAGCGGGCGTACTACCCGGCGCCGCGCCCGGGCATCACGACGAAGGTCACGGTCGACAACCGGGGCAGCGACTTCTTCACGATCGTCGAGGTGGCCGCGCCGGACCGGATCGGGCTGCTGTTCGATGTGACCCGGACGCTGACCGACCTGCAGCTCGACGTCCACGTCGCCAAGGTCGCGACGTACGGCGACCGCGTGATCGACGCGTTCTACGTCCGCGACGTCGTGGGCCGGAAGATCGAGGACGAGGAGCACCAACGGGAGGTCATCGCGGCCCTCACGTCGCACATCGCTTCGTAGTCACCCCGCCCCCGCGATCGGTGGGTCGAACACTCGCCGCGAGCGTCGGGGCTCGGTTTCTTCGCTTGACTCGGGGGCTCGTCGCCCACGATCACCGCTCGACCGAAGGGGAGGGGCACGGCGTGGTTCGTTCGCTGACTCGGTGTGTGCGCGGATTGGCGGTCGTGGTCGTCCTCGGGGGGCTCGTCGGCGTTCCCTCGCCCGCGTCGTCCGCGACGTGCAGGAGCATCGGGCAACCGCACGCCGGTGCGGGCAGCGCGGCCGCCGTGGACGTGACGGTGGTGTCGTCGTGTCTCGCCTGGTTCGTCGGGAACATCGGCAACGCCTCGGGCGGCGGGCCACTGATCGAACGCTGGAACGAAACCTCCTGGAAGACGCAGCAGGCTCCGAATCCGGGCGACGGCGGGCTCGCCGGTGTGGCGGCCGTCTCGTCGAGCTACGTGTGGGCCGTGGGGTCGTTCATCGTCGGGGCGCATTCCCGCGCCCTGATCGAACGGTGGAACGGCACCCGCTGGAAGGTACAGCCCAGCCCCCATCCCGATCCGGACGATTCCCTGCAGGACGTGTCGGTCAACTCCGCGACCGACGCGTGGGCGGTCGGGACGGCCAACGGGGGTTTCGCGCTCGCCGAACATTGGAACGGGACCGCGTGGAAGGTCGTCCCCACCCCCGATCCGCCGTCCGGGTACGGTCAGAGCCTCTCCGGTGTGGCCTCGATCTCACCAACCAACGCCTGGGCCGTCGGCGTTCAGGCCAGGACGAGAACGAGTCCAACCCGCACGCTGATGGAGCACTGGAACGGCACGTCGTGGAGGGTCGTGGCGAGCCCGAACCCAAGGGCCGGTCTCAACACGCTCTTCGCGGTGGACGCCGACTCCGCACAAGACGTCTGGGCGGTCGGTGAGTACAGCAACGGGCGCACGCTCAGGCCGCTGGCGTTCGAACGCACCTGACCCAGGCTCGGCCGGGTCGTTGGATCACGAGGCCGACGACGCGACCGATTCGCCGTCCGGGCGGCCGAGCAGCTCGGCCATCCGCTCCGCGTAGCGGGGCCCGATGCCCTTCTCCTCGTGCTTGAAATAGCAGTACACGTCGTGCCCGCCGTCGATACCGATCTGCGCTCGCGCCGCCCACGCCCGCAGCTCGTCGTCCGCGTACCGCTCCTTGCGCAGCCGCAGGTAGCAGAAGGGCTCGAACGAATCCGTCGGGGTCGCGTGGTCATCTGTCTCGGCCGTGCACCAGGCCACGCCACGCTCCAGCAGGAGGGGCCGCGCGTCCTCCCAGGACGGATGCCGGAACTCCATCGCGTACCGCCCCCCGTCGGGGAGCGTGTCGAGGAACGCCTCGGCGCGATCCCGGTCGAACGCCAGGGTCGGCGGGCACTGGAACAGGATCACGCCCAGCCGGCCCCCCAGCCGCCGAACCCGTTCCAGGAGGAACGCCACGTCCTCGCTCACGTCGACCAGCCGCTTCCAGTGCGTGATCCGCTGGTGCGCCTTCATGGTGAACAGGAACCCCTCCGGCGTCTGCTCGACCCACCCGTCGAGGGTCTTCTCGCTGGGGTGCCGGCGGAAGGTGTAGTTGATCTCCACCGAGTCGAACCGCGACGCGAAGTACCGGAGCTGGTCCTTCTTCTTCAGATCGTCGGGGTAGAACACGCCCTTCCACTCGTCGTACGCGTACCCTGACGTGCCGAGGTGGAAGGCCATGGGCCGCGATTGTAGCCACGCGGCCGCGGAGGGATCGGGTTGCCGGGGGAACGCATCGAGATCGAGACGCCGAAGGGCCCCGTGACCGGCCTGTGGGTCGAGGTGCCGGCGGCCCGCGCCATCGTCTGCGTCGCGCACGGCGCCGGCGGGAACATGCACACCAAGCTCCTCGACGGCTTCTGCGCGGCGCTCAACTCGGCCGCGTACGACACGCTGCGGTTCAACTTCCCGTATTCGGAGCAGGGGCGGCGCTCACCCGACCGGCCGGAGGTGCTGGTCGCCACGTGGCGGGCGGTCGCCGACGCGGCGCACGCACGGGCCACCGACCGGCAGGTCTTCGCGGCCGGCAAGTCCATGGGCGGCCGCATCGCCTCCATGGCCGCGGCCGAGGGCATGCCGGTGAACGGGCTGGTGTTCCTCGGCTACCCGCTCCACCCGCCCGGCAAGCCGGAGAAGATCCGCGACGCGCACCTCGGCGACGTGCACGTCCCGATGCTGTTCCTGCAGGGGACCGACGACCCGTTTGCGCGGTGGGACCTGCTCGAGGCGACCGTGAAGCGGCTCGGCCAGTGGGCCCAGCTGCACAGGGTGGAGGGCGGCGACCACTCGTTCCGGGTCAAGGGCCGTCGCACGCCCGACGAGGAGACCGGCCGGCTGCTCGGCTCGGTGGCGGCGCGCTTCGTGCAGGGCGCGCAGATCTGAGGGCGGCCGGATGCCCCGCAAGCACCGTTCGGCCCGCGAACGCGCGGGCCCGCCACCGCCATCGCGACCCCGCCTGGCCGCCCCCCAATGGGCGCTGGTGGGCTGGGCGGACGTCCGGGCGGTCACCGGCGACAAGGTCTACCGCTGCCCCGGCTGCGACCACGAGATCCGCCGTGGCGTGAGCCACCTGGTGGTCGTCCCGAACGACGATCCCGACGAGCGCCGCCACTGGCACACCGAGTGCTGGCGCCGCGAGCTCCGCCTCCACCGCGGCCCCTGAGCACCGGGCACCGGGGGCCACGCCATTCGCCCTGTTTGTCCCTCCTCTTCGCGGGTAGGTCGGTAGGGAAGGCTCCGACCACCCAAGGAGGCGAACCATGGCGAACGAGCTGCAGGGCATGAAGATCGCGTTCCTGGCCGCCGAAGGCGTGGAGCAGGTCGAGCTGACCGAGCCGTGGAAGGCCGTCGAGCAGGCGGGTGGGACGCCGGAGCTCGTCTCGATCAAGGAGGGCGAGATCCAGGGCGTCAACCACATGGACAAGGGCGACGCCTTCACGGTGGACGTCCTCGCGAAGGATGCGAACCCCGACGATTACGCCGGGATCGTGCAGCCCGGGGGGGTGGCCAACCCCGACTTCCTTCGGGCCGACCCGGACGCCGTGCGGTTCTTCAAGGCGTTCTTCGACGCGGGCAAGCCCGCAGGCGTCATCTGCCACGGGCCGTGGATGCTGGTCGAGGCGGACGTCGCGACGTGGCGGACCGTCACCAGCTGGCCGAGTGTGAAGACCGACCTGATCAACGCCGGCGCGACGTGGGTGGACGAAGAGTGCGTGGTCGACCGGGGCCTCGTCACGAGCCGCAAGCCCGACGACCTCCCGGCGTTCTGCGCCAAGATCGTCGAGGAGTTCGCCGAGGGCGTGCACGAGGGCCAGCGCCGGGCGTCCTGAGCAAGGGGAGTGCCGAAGGCCGGGCGGGAGCCGCGAGGCTCCCGCCCTTCCGTGTGTCCGGCCTCCCGGTAGGGTGGAGAGGACGTGGGGGAGGTTCGCGCCGAGATGTGGGAGGCCGGTGGCCGGTGGCGCGCCCGCCTGCCGGGCTCGACCGAGGTCTCGGCCTCCAGCCGCGAGGAATGCGTCCGCCGGCTGCGGTCCGCCGCCGGCGCCGCGACGCTGACCATCGAGGTCGAACCCCGCCTGGTCGGCGTGGCCGAGGCCGCGGCCATCCTCGGGTGGGACAAGCGGCGGATCTTCACCTACCTCGGGCGGGGAGCCTTCCCCGAGCCCGTGGCGCTGCTCGCCTCGGGCCGGGTGTGGCGGCGCGACGACGTGGAGGCGTTCGCGAGGACGAGGAGGCCCCGGCCCACGTGAGCGGGCGGAGGCTGTTCCTCATCCGGCACGGGCGCGTGGACTTCGACGCGCGGGACCGATTCCGCACCTCGCCCCGGGGGCGGCAGTGGGATCCGCCGCTCGGCGAGCAGGGCCGGGAACAGGCCGACCACCTCGCCGCCCGCCTGCTGGCGATGCGCCGGCCGGCCGGCGTGTACGTCTCGCCGTTCCTGCGATGCCTGGAGACGGTCGGCCCGTACGCGCGGGCCGCCGGCGTCGAGCCGGTGCAGGACGAGGACGTCGGCGAGGTCTTCATCGGCGAATGGGAGGGCGTCCCGTTCGAGGAGATCCTGGCCGCCAGCGAGGAGGTGGCGCGGCGGGCGAGGGAGTTCGAGGCGATGTTCAGCGCGGCTCCGGGCGCCGAGACCGTGGAACAGCTCCGCGCGAGGGTCGTCCCGGCGGTCGATCGGATGGTCGCGGCGCACCCCGACGGGGACGTGGTGGTGGTGGCTCACGGCGGCGTGGTCAACGCCTACACGGGCCACGTCCTCGGGGTCCACCACGACATGTTCTTCCTGCCGGAGAACAGCTCGATCACGACGTTCGACCTCGACGGCGAGGAGGGAGCGCCCACCGTGCGGTTCCTGAACGACGTGCTGCACCTGTTCCAGCCGGGGCTGTTTGCGCCCCCCGCGGGCGGGGAAGGACCTGACTGACCGGCGGTCAGTCAGCCCGGGACCACCGGGCTATACTCCCCCGGTCCAGTCGATCAAGGAGGCAGTCATGCCGAAGTTCCTCTCCGAGGAGTGGGCGAGCGAGGTGAAGACCGCGCTGCAGGGAAGCGACGCGGTGAAGTCCGCCGCCGGCAACATGAGCGCCCGGATCCAGCAGGTCGTGAACGGGCCCGATGGCGAGACCAAGTACTGGTTCAAGCTCGAGGGGGGGCAGGTCGACCTCGGGATGGGCGACATCGAGACCCCCGACGCGACCATCACGCAGGACTACGACACCGCCGCAGCGCTGAACAAGAACGAGCTCACCGGGACCGCCGCGTACATGAGCGGCAAGCTCCGGGTCTCCGGCGACCTCATGAAGCTCATGCAGCTGCAGGGCGTGCTCGGACAGCTGCCCACGGCGCTGAAGGACATCGACGTCGAGTACTGAGCCGAACGTGAGCGGAACCGGCGGGCCGGAGCGCAGGCGCTCCGGCCCGCTCCGTGTCCTGGGGGCGGCCGCGGCCGCCGCGGCGATCGCCGCGGCGGCCGTGGTCGTGCTCGTCCAGTCCGGGTCGGGCGAACCGGCGACCCACCCCACGTCGACGCTCGGCCTGGGCACGCGCGTGTGCGTGGCCGTGGGGACCCCCGGCGCCGACGGGGCGCGGTTCCGCATCCCGCTCTCCCAGGCGCTGTGGAAGGCCCATCGCGAGCTCGACACGACCGGTTCCATCGTGGTCGTCGACGGCGTCGCGGCCATGTCCCGCGCCGTCGAGCGGTTCGTGGCGGGGGACTGCGATCTCGTCGCCACGAGTGGCCTCGAGGCCGGGGCGGCCACCGTCGCGGCGGCCCGCGCGCACCCCGGAACGCACTTCGCGCTGATCGGCGGCACGTCGCCCGAGTTCCTGCCCAACGTCACGGTCGTGCGGTTCCACCCGGAGCAGGCGGCCTTCGTCGCCGGCTACCTGGCGGCGGGGATCAGCCGGACGGGGATCGTCGGCTCGTTCGGCGGCGTCCGGGTCCCCGAGGTGGTCCGCATGCTCCAGGGCTTCGCCGCGGGCGTCGCCAAGCTGAACGCCGACCGCGAGCTGGCCATCGCGCTGCTCGGATGGAACCCGGCGACGGAGCGCGGGTTGTTCGCCGGCTCGGTGGCGGACCCCGACGCCGGCAAGCGCGCGGCGCGCCGGCTGGTCGGCAACGGAGCCGACGTGGTGTTCGCCGTGGCTGGGGACGCTGCGCGCGGCGCGTCGGGGGTCATCCACGGCGTCGGCGACTCCCTGATGATCGGGTCGGGCTGGGACCGCGGGCGGACTGCGACGGTGCCCGACCAGTGGGTGACCTCGGTCGAGGACCGGGCCGCCGTGATGCTCCGCGTCATCATCGACCGCGAGATCGGGGGCCGGTTCCGCCCCGGCATCCTCGAGGGCACGCTGGCCAACGGTGGCGTGGGGCTGGCGCCGCTCCGCGGTCCCGGGGCGTCGATCAGCGGCAAGTTCCGCTACTCGATCGAGCAGTTGGGCATCCAGATCGCCGACGGCGGGCTCTCGATCCAGCCCCACAGCTACCCGCCGCTGCCGTCGCCGGGCGCCACGCCCTCCGCCCCGGCCACGGAGCCCGGCGACGAGGGCGACGGCGACTGACCGACCCCCGAGGGCTCAGAACGCTCCCGGCGCGGGCAGCACGATGAACGTCGCACTGGCCCGTGCGAGCAGCCGGCCCTCGCCGTCGACCACCTCGGCCTCGCCGTAGCCCATCCGCTGCCCGAGGTGCACGGAGCGGCCCCGCCCGACGATCCGGGTGCCCTCGCCCTTGGCCACGAAGTGCACGTTGAGCTGCGCGGTCCGGTGCGTGAGGCCGGGCTTCAGCATCGACCGCAGCGCGAGGCCGATGGCCGTGTCGGCGATCGCAGCGGTGATGCCACCGTGGACGATCCCCTGGGGGTTGAAGTGGTGGGGCTGGAGGTCCATGGCGACCTCGGCCCGGCCGTCGCCGACCGACACGAGCTCCATCCCAGCCCACCGGTGGAACGGCGAGCTGGCGACGCGGTTGCGGAGCTCGTCGAGATACCTGGGGTCGAGCGCCTCGGAGACGTCGTCGCCGTCCACGTTCCTCCTCCCGAGCGTGTCGGTTGCTCCTCTGTCAAGCCGTCGAAGGCTAGCCCAATCGCCGGGCGAATCAGTAACGTGGCGCCCGCCGCGTGGGACGTGGGCGGTGAACGGACGAGCGGAGGCGAACTCGAGGTGGAACCGGGCGAGATCTGGGAGCTGATCGTCAAGGCAGACGAGCGTCTGAAGTACGCCCGGGAGGACCAGGCGGAGCTCCGCCGGGGCCAGGCAGAGGGGTTCCTGCGGGAGGCCCTCGCCGCGGCCCGTGAGATCGGCAACGCGCAGCTCGAGCAGCAGGCACTCACCCGGCTGCACGACCTCGGCGTGACGGAGGCCTGAGGTCGGCGATGCCCGAGGGCGGCCTCGGCTCGGACCTGCCGACCATCCAGGTGCTCGACGGGTCGACGTTCATGCTGTCGGATTACCGCGGCGACGTGACGGCGGAGCAGGTCTGCGGGCTGTTCCACGAGGACACCCGTTACCTCAACCGGTTCATCCTGACGGTGAACGGCGCCTCGCCGGTCGTGCTCACCTCGTCCGAGGTGGACTACTACTCAGCGGCGTTCTTCCTGACGAACGACGACCTGCCCGGGCTGCCGGCCCGGTCGCTCAGCATCGCGCGCCACCGGTTCGTGGGGGGCGGGCTGCACGAGCGCATCGAGGTCACCAGCCACGCGCCGGTGCGGGTCACGGCAGAGCTCCGGCTGTCGTTCGGCGCCGACTTCGCCGACCTGTTCGAGGTCAAGATGAAGGAGTTCCGCAAGGGCGGCTCGACGCGCACCGTGCACGACGACGGCGCCGGCCAGCTGGTGTTCGACTACGTCCACGAACGGTTCGGCGCGACGACCACGGTGCGGTCGAGCGTGCCGGGCGCCGTCGACGGCGACGACCTGGTGTTCGAGCTCGACCTCGGGCCGCGGGAGGTATGGCGCACCAGGATCGACGTGTCGCTCGTGCACTCGGACGTCGCGCTGGAACCCGTGCACGAGGAGTTCGAGGAGACCGAACGCCAGGCCGGCCGCGTGCTCCGCAAGTGGCAGGACGAGGTCCCCCGGCTGCACACGGCGAGCGACTTCCTGGAGCACCTGTACCAGCGTTCGATCGTCGACCTCGCCGCGCTCCGGCTCCACGCCCAGGTCGAGGGGAACGACTACTCGCTGCCGGCCGCCGGGCTGCCGTGGTTCATGGCGATCTTCGGGCGGGACACGATCGTGACCTCGTTCCAGTCGCTCCTGGTGGGTCCGGAGCTGGCCCGCGGGGCCCTGCACGCCCTCGCCGCGTTGCAGGGCAGGGAGGTCAGCGAGTTCAAGGACGAGGAGCCCGGCAAGATCCTGCACGAGATCCGGTTCGGGGAGTTGACGCAGCTCGGGCTGAAGCCCCATCGACCGTACTACGGGACGATCGACGCCACCCCGCTGTGGCTGATCCTGCTGCACGAGTACTGGACGGTCACCGGCGACGACAGCTGCGTCCGGGAGCTGCGGGCGAACGCGCTGCGTGCCCTGGAGTGGATCGACCGGTACGGCGACCGCGACGGCGACGGGTACGTCGAGTACGGCACGCGGTCGCCCCAGGGCCTGCGGAACCAGGGCTGGAAGGACTCGACGTTCGGCATCCTGGACGCGAAGGGCGTGCCGGCCGAGCCGCCGATTGCGCTCTGCGAGGTCCAGGGCTACGTGTACGACGCGAAGCGCCGACTGGCCGAGCTGGCCGAACGCGTCTGGGGCGACGCGGAGATGGCCGCCCGCCTGCGCGCCGAGGCGGACGACCTGCACGAACGGTTCAACCGCGACTTCTGGGTCGACGCCGAGGGCGGGTTCTACGCGATCGGGCTGGCCGGGACCGAGCCCGGCCGCAAGCGGGTCGTCGACTCGATCACCTCGAACATGGGCCAGCTGCTGTGGACCGGGATCGTCCCGCCGGAGCGCGCCGACGACGTCGTACGGCAGCTGTTCTCGAAGCGCCTGTGGTCGGGATGGGGCGTCCGGACCCTGGCCGCCGACAACCCCGGGTACAACCCGATCTCGTACCACTGCGGGACGGTCTGGCCCCACGACAACTCGCTGATCTCGGCCGGCCTGTACCGGGCCGGGTTCCGCGAAGAGGCCAACCGCATCGCCCTCGCCATGCTGCTCGCCTCGTCGCACCAGGAGTTCCGGCTGCCCGAGGTGTTCGCCGGCTTCGAGCGCCGGTCCAGCCGGTTCCCGGTCCGGTACCCGACGGCATCGAGCCCACAGGCCTGGGCCACGGCCGCCCCGTTCCTGTGGCTCCGTCTGATCCTGGGCATCGAGGTGCGGGACGGCATCGTCACGTGCGACCCGCTGGTGCCGAAGGAGCTCGGAACCATCCGATACCACGGGTTCCACGCGCTGGGCACCCACTACGACGCGGCGGCCACGGAGAGCGGGGGCGAGGTCACCCCCACCCCTTGATGCGAGCTGGCTACAGGCCGCGTTCGGTCCGGTGGCGCTCCTGGAGCGACCGCGTGTGCCGGGCGAGCTCCGGAAGTCCCGCCGACGCCCGGCGCTCGTCGACGCCGTCCGGGTCCTCGATGGGCCAGGGGACGACGGTCTGGGAGCCGGGGTCCACGACGTACATGCTGCCGTACACCTGGGGCCGGCCTTCGCGCCATCGCACCTCGTCGGTCAGGATCGCCAGGTGGCGGGCCGGGGCGTCGCCCGCCCGAACGGCGGCCCCCAGCAGCTCGATGCACCGCTCCGCCAGGGGCATGTCGACCGCGGCGCACTCCTGAGCCACGAGCCATGCCGCCTGCTCGCCGTCGGTCCCGACCATCGGGACGCCCGGCCACCCCACGGAGTCGAGCACCTCGCGCAGCCGGTTGGCGTGGCGGAGGTGCAGCGCCCGGAGCGGGTGGCCCTGGTCGAGCACGCCGCGCCGGACCAGCTCCGCGCGGGCCTCCTGTTCCGCGAGGGCCATGCCTTGCAGCTCGTCGGCGAGGGCGGGATCGAGCACGGAAGAACACGCTAGCGCGACGGCGCGACCGCGTGGTCAGATCTGCTGGCCGCGCCGGTACGGTCTCCCGTCGGCTGCGGGCGGCCGCAGCCGCTGCGCCGCGAACGCCAGCACCAGCAGCGTGACCAGGTGCGGCGTGAACGACAGGAACTCCGGCCGGACTTCCTTCGTCGTCGTGTAGGACAGGAACGCCCCAGCGCAGATGAAGCCCGCGGCCGCCGCCGGGATCCACTTCCGTCGGACCAGCATGTACACGAACACGAACGCCAGCAGGATCGCCACGAACAGGATGAGGCCGTGCGGCGAGTCGGGGTTCCTCAGTCGTAAGGTGTCGGCGTACCCGAACAGCCCGGCCGCTCCGAGCACGCCCGCCGGGCGCCAGTTCCCGAAGATCAGGGCGGCGAGTCCGATGAACCCTCGTCCGGCGGTCTGGCCCTCGCGGTAGATGCTGGCGGACTCGAGCACGAGCACCGCGCCGCCGAACCCCGCGAGCATCCCGGACATGACGACGCCGATGTACTTCATCCGGTACACGCCGACCCCGAGCGACTCCGCGGCGGCGGGCGCCTCGCCGACGGAGCGCATCCGCAGTCCCAGCGACGTTCGCCATAAGACGAACCACGAGAACGGGACGATCAACAGCGCAATCAGCGTGAGCCAGTTCATGTCGGTCGTGATGCCGTGGATCGGCCCGGCGATGTCGGAGATCACGGGGATTTTCTGGCGCTCCAGCGCACCCATCCAGTTCGAGATGAACGGCACACTGAACGTCCCGATGTTGCCCACGACCTGCGGCGACTGCGTCGCGCTGCCGCCGGTCGCCGGATCGGCGTAGGCGACCGCCGACAGGAATCGCGCCGCCCCCAGGGCCATGATGTTGATCGCGACGCCGGACACGATGTGGTCGATGCCGAACGTGACCGTCGCGATGGCGTGGATCAGGCCGAACAGCCCCCCGCCGATGGCTCCGCCGAGCGCGCCGGCCCACGGGCCCCAGTGCCATCCGGCCCACGCCCCGAACCAGGTCCCCATGATCAGCATGCCCTCGAGGCCGATGTTCACGACGCCGGTCCGCTCCGACCACAGGCCGCCGAGCCCGGCCAGCATGATGGGGAGCATCAGGATCAGCGTGGCGTTGAACAGGTTTCCGGAGGTCAGGTCGGGCACGTCCCCGACCCATCGCACGAACACCAGGATCAGGAACAGCCCGATCCCGAGTGCGAGCGTCTGGTACTTGCGCGGGATGAACCGGTCGAGTCCGCGCCCTGCCGGGATGAGCGGCTGAATGGGGCGTTCGACGATCGCCATCTAGGCCGGCACCCCCTCCGGCTGCTCCGCCGCGCTGGCCTCGGCCAATCGCCGGGTCGCTTCGGCCGCGGCCTTCACCTCCTGGCGCTCCACCGCCCGCCGGACGATCTCGTACGTGATCACGACGGCGAGGATGATCACGCCTTCCATGATCAGGTAGATCTCCTTCGGGATGTCGTTGAAGTCGAGGATCTGCGACGAGATCTGGATGAACCCGAACAGCAGCGCTGCCGCCCCGATGCCGACCGGATGGTTCCGCCCCACCAGGGCGACGGCGATGCCGGTGAATCCCAGGTCGGCCGCGAAGTCCAGGGTGTACGCGTGGTCGAAGGACAGCAGCTGGGTCATCCCGACCAGGCCGGCGATCGCGCCGGAGATCAACATCGTCTTGATGATCATCGCGCCGGGGTTCACGCCGCTCACCCGGGCGGCCTGGAAGTTCCCTCCGGCGGCCCGCAGGTCGTAGCCGAACCGCGTCCGCCACACGAGCACGTAGAAGATCACCCCCACGATCGCGGCGACGATCACGAATCCGGACAGGTTCTCCGGGACCCCCTTCACCAGGACGGGGAAGTTCGCGTTGTGCGGCAGGAACGGCGTCTGGGTGGTGAGGTTCGCCGTCGTCGACGGCTGGCGGAAGTGGTTGAACAGCAGGTACGCCGAGAGGCCGGCGGCGATCGTGTTGAGCATGATCGTCGCGATGACCTCGTGGATGCCGAGGGCGACCTTCAGGACGCCGGCGACCCCGGCCCAGAGCGCGCCGACCACGATCGCCACCAGCATGATCCAGGCGATCTGCAGCGGGCCCGGGAGGCTGATCAACGTTCCGGCCCAGGCCGCGAACAGCGCGGCCAGCAGGTATTGGCCGTTCACCCCGATGTTGAACAGGTTCATCTTGAACCCGATCGCGACCGCCAGGGCGGCGAGGTAGAGCGGGATCGACGCGTTCACGATCGAGATCAGCTGGTTGGGCTGCCTGCCGTACAGCACCATCGACTTGAACGCGTCGACGGGGTTCTTGTGGATCAGCAGCAGGGCCACGGAGGACACCAGCAGCGCGACGACGAGCGCGACGATCGGGGCGACCACGCTCGAGACGATCCGGCGCCACTTCATTCGTCCTCCACCCCCGAATGCTCACCGGATGGAGCCGGCTCGGTGGGGGCGAGGCCGCCCCCGGCCTGATCGGGCGGGGCGAGGCCTACGCCCTCCTCCGCGGCCCGCACGGTGCCGTCGTGCGTCGGGGCGGTCGGGGCTTGTCCGTCCCCGGCCGGGCCCTGCTCCGCATTGCGGGCTCCGGTCATGTACGACCCGAGCTCCGCAGGCGTCACGGAGTTCGGGTCGAGCTTGGCCACCAGCTTGCCGCCGTAGATGACGTACAGCGTGTCCGAGAGACCGATCAGCTCCTCGAGGTCCGCCGAGATCAGCAGCAGCGCGAGGCCCTGGCGGCGAGCGGCGCGGATGGCCTCCCACACGGAGGCCTGCGCTCCCACGTCGATCCCGCGCGTCGGCTGCGAGGCGATGAGGAGGCTCGGCTGGGCCATCATCTCCCGGCCCACGATGAGCTTCTGCTGGTTGCCGCCCGAGAGCGCGTAGGCGGCGACGTCGACGCTCGGCGCCGCCACACGGTACTCCTTGATGGCGTCGGCGGTCCGCTGCCTGGCCCCCGCCTTGTTCACCCAGACGCCCTTGGCGAACGGCACCTTGTCCTGGTGCCCGAGCATCATGTTCTCCCACAGCGGCGCCTCGAGCAGGAGGCCCATCTCGTGGCGGTCCTCGGGGATGTAGCCGATCCCGGCGCTGCGGCGAGCGTGGGTGGAAGCATGGGTGATGTCCGTACCCGACAGCTCGATCCGGCCCTGCTCCGGCGTGCGGAGGCCCATGATCACCTGCACGAGCTCAGCCTGACCGTTGCCCTCCACGCCGGCGATGCCGACCACCTCGCCCCGGTGGATCTCGAACGAGATGTCCTGGAGCTCCCACCGTTCAGCCGCCCGGAGCGAGAGGTCCTGCACGGACAGCTCGACGTTGTCGGTCACCGTGGAGGCGCGCGTCTCGGGGCTCGGGAGCTCGCTGCCGACCATGAGCTCGGCGAGCTGGTGGGCCGTGACTTCGCCGGGGTCGACCGACTTCACCGTCTTGCCGCCCCGGATGACCGTGATGCGGTCGGCGATCGCCAGCACCTCGTCCAGCTTGTGCGAGATGAAGATGACCGTCACGCCCTCGCGCTTGAGCTCGCGGAGGTTCTTGAACAGCTCGTCGACCTCCTGCGGGACGAGGACGGCCGTCGGCTCGTCGAGGATGAGGATCCGCGCGCCCCGGTAGAGGACCTTGATGATCTCGACCCGCTGGCGCTCGCCGACCGAGAGGGTCTCGACCAGCTCGTCCGGATCGAGCGCCATGCCGTAGGTCTTCGACAGCTCCCTGATCCGGTTGCGCGCGGTCCCGAAGTCCAGAAGGGGGCCGGTGTGCGGTTCGGAGCCGAGCACGATGTTCTCGAGGACGGTCAGGTTGTCGGCCAGCATGAAGTGCTGGTGGACCATGCCGATGCCGGCGGCGATGGCGTCCTTCGGCGAACGGAAGTGCATCGCCCGGCCGCTCACCTCGATGGTGCCCTCGTCGGGACGCTGCATCCCGTAGAGGATCTTCATCAGGGTCGACTTGCCGGCGCCGTTCTCCCCGACGATCGCGTGGATCTCGCCGGCCCGGACCTCGATGTTGATGTCGTCGTTCGCCACGACGCCGGGAAACCGCTTGGTGATCCCGGCGAGCCGAACCGCTGGAGCCTGTGTGGCGACGTCGGTCATCTGCGATCTCCGGACAGCGGACGGGCCCGAGTTTCCTCGGGCCCGTCCATCAACGCAACTTGCCTGACGAGTCCGGTTCCTAGCCCTTGAGCGTGGCCGGGACCTTGATCTGGCCGCTCTTGATCTGGTCGGACAGGTCGTCGAGCTTCGACTTGATGTCGTCGACGAACCCGCCGGAGGTGGCGTACCCGACTCCGTCGACCTTCAGGTCGAAGGTCTGGATCCCGCCCTTGAACGTGCCGTTCACGAAGTTCTTGATGGTCTCGTAGACGGCCACGTCCACCCGCTTGAGGTTCGACGTGAGGATGAAGGGCTGCTGGTCCTTCGGTGCCGAAAGGAACTGGTCCGAGTCGGTGCCGATTGCCCACACGTGGGTGTTGTTCTGCTTGGAGAACGCCTCGGCCGCCGCGAAGAGCCCGGCGCCCGAACCACCGGCCGCGTGGTACACGACGTCCGCCCCGTCCTGGTACATGCCCTGGGCGATCGTCTGGGCCTTCGCCGGGTCGTTGAACCCGGAGAAGTCCGGCGGCTGGCTGATGTAGGTGTGGTCGACCTTGGTGCCCGGGCCGCACTTCTCGACTCCCGCGTCGTATCCGGCCTGGAACTTCTGGATCAGGTCGATGTTGACGCCGCCGATGAAGCCCACGTGGTGGGACTTCGACTTGAGCGCGGCCGCGCATCCGACGAGGTAGGCGCCCTCGTTCTCAGCGAACAGCAGCGAGGTGAGGTTCCCGTCGGGGGTCTCGTCCTTGCACGTGTCGCAGGTCGTGTGGTCGATGAAGCCGTCCACGTCGGCCCAGTCCACGTCCGGGTACTGGACGGCCGCCGCGCCGATTGTCGGCGCGTACAGGAACCCGACGCCGATCACCAGCTGGTAGCCCTGGCTGGCGAGCAGGCTCAGCAGGTCGGCCCGGTTGGTGCCGCCGGAGTTGGGCTGCAGCTCCTTGCTCTCGACGTTGAAGTCCTGCTTCGCCTTGTCGAGGCCGGCCGCCGCGGAGTCGTTGAACGACTTGTCGCCGCGTCCGCCGATGTCGTAGACCATGCCCACCTTGACCGGCTCGCCCGTCGGGGACGCCACCGTGGTGGACCCGCCCGAAGTCGTCGGGCCCGTCGTGGTTCCAGTCGTGGTTCCCGTTGTGGTCCCTGTGGTGGGCCCGCTGTTGGTCGGGGTGTTCTTGCTGCAGGCCGCCGCGATGATCGCCAGCATGGCGACGAGCGCGAGCGGTCGAGCCAGCTTCCTCATTGCCCCTCCTTTTCCCCACGCCCCAGCCGACCCCCCGCCGGACCCGGCCCTCAGGGCGCGGCAAGTCTTTCGGATTCGGTCCCGTTCGGTCAAGCGAGGTCGGCACAAGGTGATACGCGCCCCGGCACGCGCGGCGACTGCCCCGGCTCCGCAGGGTGGGGCTACCCCTCCGTGCCGAACAGGCGGTCGCCGAAGTCGCCCAGCCCCGGCAGGATGTAGCCGCGGTCGTTCAGCTGCCGGTCCAGCGACGCCGCGAAGATCGGGATGTCCGGGTGCTCCTGCTCGAGCTTGGCCACGCCCTCGGGGGCCGCGACCACGCACACGAACCGGATCCCGGCCGGTTCCCCCTCCTTCACCGCGGCGCAGGCGGCCGCGCCCGACCCACCGGTGGCGAGCATCGGGTCGAGCACCAGCACCTGCCGGCCCGCCAGCGGCGGCATCTTCCGGTAGTAGGACTGGGGGAGCAGCGAGGCCTCGTCGCGCTCCAGCCCGACATAGCCCACGGCGACCTCCGGGAACAGCTCCGTGACGGCCTCCAGCATGCCGAGGCCCGCGCGAAGGATCGGCACGGCGACCAGGTCGGCCTCGATGACCTGCCCGGTCGAGTCCTCGAGCGGGCCCTGGATCGGCTGCTCCTTCGTCGGGAGGCCCCGCACGGCCTCGAGCACGAGCGCCAGCGTGAGGCGCTTGGTCAGCGTCCGGAACAGCGGCGGCGGCGTCCGCGAGTCGCGCAGGGACGCCAGCAGGTGCTGGGCGAGCGGATGGTCGACGACCGTGAGCGACACCGGCGCATCCTCACCGATGCCGGCCGGCGGCTGCAAGCGGCGGGAACTGGGGGTTGTGCTCCGACTCTCACTCAGGCACAATCATCGGCAAGATGCAACAGCGGTTCTTCTTCGGATGGTGGTATTTCGCGGGGCGCAGCCCGGCGTAGTCACCTGTTCCGAGAAGCACCGACCAGGGACCCCGGGCAGGAAGCCCGGGGTTTTCGCTTTCACAAGCCCCGGGGCCGGCCCGGCCGAGCAGGAGGTCGCGATGGTGGTCGTGATGAGGTCGGACGCGGCGGAGGCCGACGTCGAACGGGTGGTGGAGCGCGTCCGTGAGGCCGGCGGCGACGCGTTCGTCTCCCCGGGGAAGTTCCGGACGATCATCGGGCTGGTAGGGGACACGGAGTCGTTCCTGTCGCTGCCGCTGGCGACGCTCCCGGGCGTCGAGCAGGTCGTCCGGGTCGGCAAGCCCTACAAGCTCGTCGCCCGCGAATTGCATCCGAGAACCTCGACCGTGCACATCGGCGACGCCGGGATCGGACACGAGACGTTCTCGGTGATCGCCGGGCCGTGCGCGGTCGAGACGCGGGAGCAGGCCCTGACGGCAGCGCACGCCGCGCTGAAGGCGGGGGCGACCGTGCTGCGGGGCGGGGCGTACAAGCCCCGGACCTCGCCGTACGCGTTCCAGGGGCTCGCCAGGCAGGGCCTCGAGATCCTGGCCGAGTGCCGCGCCGAGACGGGCCTGCCGGTCGTCACCGAGGTCGTCGACGCCGGCGACGTCGAGCACGTGGCCGAGGTCGCCGACGCCCTGCAGATCGGCACCCGGAACATGCAGAACTTCGCCCTGCTGAAGGAGGTCGGCCGCGTCCACAAGCCGGTGCTGCTGAAGCGGGGCCTTTCGGCCACCGTCGAGGAGTGGCTGATGGCGGCGGAGTACGTCGCCCAGCAAGGGAACTCCGAGATCGTCCTGTGCGAACGGGGCATCCGGACGTTCGAGAACGCGACCCGGAACACCCTCGATCTGGCCGGCATGGTCGTCGCGCAGATGGAGACCCATCTGCCGGTGATCGTCGACCCGTCGCACGCGACGGGTCGACACGACCTGGTCGCGCCGATGGCCCGCGCCGGCCTGGCGGCCGGCGCGGACGGCGTCATGATCGACGTCCACCCCAACCCGAGCGAAGCGCTGTGCGACGGGCCCCAGGCTCTCACGCCCGACGAGGTGGCGACGCTGGGCGCGGAGCTGGCCGCGCTCGCCGAGGCGCTGGGCCGTCCCATGGCCTGAATCCCGCTCCGGCGAGGAGCCTCGGAGGGTCCCGCACGAACCGGGCCGACCGGAGCGACTCAGGCACCTCGGCGGTGTTGAACTGCCGGTGAGGTGGGGTTCCGGGCGCGCTCCCCGTGGCCGGGCCGGTCCGGCGCACCCCTGCCCGGGCGGCCCCCGCCGGAAGGAGTGATCTGCGATGCGGACGTGGGCTCGAGGTGCGATGGTCCTCACCATGGTGGCTGTCCTGCTCGGTGGAGCGGTCCAGTTCGCGACGCCGGCCTCGGCCGGGTGGGTGCCGTGGGTCACCGTCCAGCGCGGCGACTCGGGCCTGAAGGTTCGGGCGGTGCAGGCGCTGCTCCGGGAACGCGGATACGACGTGGCGCTGTCCAACCACTTCCGTTTCGGTACCGAGAAGGCCGTGAAGCGGTTCCAGGACGCTCGCGGGATCCACGTCACAGGGGTCGTCGACAAGACCACCTGGCCCAAGCTGGCCGTGGAGCTCGGGCGGGGCGACGCCGGGCCGGCGGTGCAGGTCGTCCAGCGAGCGCTGAGCTTCCTGGACCTCTACGACGCGGTGGTGGGCGGCCACTTCGGTCCCAGGACCGAGGCGGCCGTGAAGCAGTTCCAGGACCAGGAGGGGCTGGCGAAGACCGGCGTCATGAACGTCTTCACGTGGCGGCATCTCCTGTTCATGGGGGGGTCGCCCTCCTGCTTCGCGAGCAGGATGTGCGACGACTGACCGGGACGGCCCGATCGCGCCGCGACGGCGCGCGGCTGGCTACAGGGACACGACCGGCGTGAGCTCGGCCACGACGGCGTTCGTCCGCCACCGTTCGATCGAGTCCTGAGGGGGCCCCACGCGGCTCCGTCGGCGGTCGGCCAGCACCCCGAGCGCCTGTTCGTACTCCGGGCCCTCGGTGAGGATCCGCACGGTCGCCGGGAACTCGTCGAGCGAGGTGTCCCGCCCCTTCCGCCTGGTGACCACGGTGAGTTCGTGCGCGCCCTCGAGACCGGGGATGGTCTGCTCCTCGGGGCTGCGTCGGCGCTGGGACAGGAGGAAGATCTTCCCGCCCTTGTAGGCGAACCACGCCGGGACCATCGTGAGCGGGCCGGGCCGGCCGGGCCGCTTGCGGAACAGACCGTGCATGGGCCGCCGCCCGTTGGGGACCCCGACCCAGATGACGTCGGAGCGCTTCAGCCCGTCCTCGACGTGCTTCGGGAGCGCCGTGGGGGCCTCCTGGAGGTACACCGGCACCTCGATGTCCGCGATGACCTCGTCGTCCAGGATGAACGACGCGGCGTACCGGCCGGCCTCGCCCAGCACGGCGTCCTCGACGAGGTCCGCCTCGATGGTGAGGTCCATCGAGCCCCGCATCCGCCGGGGCGTCGGTCCCCACCGGAACGCGGTGGCGCCGGACGGCGCCGTCAGCCGGACCTCCTCGGCGACGAGCCCCGTGGGCACCTTCCATGCGCGGTAGATCGTGAACGGCAGCGCCCGGCCCGGGAGCGACAGCACGTAGATCCCCGGCGGGCTCTCGCGGCCGGTTGCCGCGTACAGCCGCTGGTCGACGACGTTGGCGAAGACGAGCTCACCGACCGGCATGGCGGCGACAGGATAGCCGAGGGGGGCTGCGCACCACGTCAGGCGATGCGGGCGAGCCAGAGACGCGGTTCCTCCAGCTCGGGGCGCGAGGGCAGCGACTCCGCCGAGTCCCACATCTTCGCGAGCGTCGCATCGTCGGTGAGCTCGGTCACGGTGGCGCAGAACCGTTCGCCCTGCTCGTACCGCTCGGAGCTCATCTCCACGCCGAGCAGGCGTTCGAACACCGGATCCCCGGCCTCGCCCTCCCTGCCGCGCTTGACGGCCTCCTCGATCCGGTCGGACGCCTGGAGCATCTGGTGCCCGACCACCCGCGTCACGTGCTCGGCGTAGCCCTTCGACGCCGCCAGGAACGACTGCACGCGGGCGAGTTGCAGGCGCTGCTCGTCGTCGAGCTGGGGCGTCAGCAGGTCGTCGCCCTGGCGCATGAGGTCCTGCAGCGCCTCGGGGTTCATCGGGTCGAGGCCCTGGAGGCGCTCCATCAGCTGGCCCATGTCGACCGAGAGGTTGGCCGCGTGGTCGCGCAGCAGCGCCAGCAGGTGGTCCTGGACCCAGGGCCGGGCGAACTCGAACCGGAACACGACCTCACGCAGCGCCGCCCACGCCCGGAACTCCACGCCCGGAAGCGACCAGTCGCGTTCGAAGGCGGCGACGTTCGGCCCGACGAACGACAGCGTCGACGCGGTGGTCCGGGGAACCGGGACCTCGTACCCGCCGAACGCGCGCTGGGACAGCACGCCGAACGCCGTCCCCGCCTGCGCGCCGAGCAGCAGGGGAACCACCTGCTGGAGCACGGCCCCGGCCATCGGCGGGAGCTGTTCGCCCTCCGGCTGCTGCATCGTGGCGAACGCCTCGCCCATTCGCGCGGCGGCCGGCTCGACGAGGTCCTTCAGGCCACGGATGGCCGCGTCCACCCACTGCGCCCGTCGGACGACCTCGACCTTCACCACGTCCGGAGGCTGGGACAGGCCGGTCACCTGCGCCACGTGCAGCTCGGCCGCTCGGACGGTCTCCTCGAACGACCGGAGGTCGTCGGGCCCCGGCCCCGGGTCCTCGCCGGAGGACGCCGAGACGGCGATCCCCACCTGCCGGGCGAGCTCCCAGTTCACCGGGCCGGAGCTCGACATCAGCACCCGCTGGATCTCGCGGAACAGCGGGATGTCGGAGAACGGGTCCCCGGACGGGTTGTTCGGCGAGGGCTCGGGAAGGTCCGATGACATCGTCGTCATTGTAAGGAGCATCGCGGGTTTGTCGGTGCGGACGCCGGGTTCCTCCCCAACCTTCAGCCGCCGGCCGGGACCCCGCCGATAGACTGCCGGGATGGAGGACCCGAAGGACCGCGTCCTGATCCGCGTCACGTCCGAGGCGCTCGACCCCGCCGCCGCGCTCGCGTGGGTGGCCGATCCGGCCTCGGGAGGCACGTGTGTGTTCGTGGGGACGGTCCGCGATCACTCCGAGGCCGGCGGCGTGAGCGGCCTCACGTACGAGGCGTGGGAGCAGGAGGCCGAACGCCGGATGGGCGAGGTCGCCGCCGAGATGCTCGAGCGGTGGCCCGTCCGCAGGGCCGCGCTGCTGCACCGGACGGGCGACCTCGCGATCGGCGACGTCGCGGTCGTCGTGGCGTGCTCGGCCCCGCACCGCGCCGAGGCGTTCGACGCGTGCCGCCACGGCATCGAACGCACCAAGGCCGACGTCCCCATCTGGAAGAAAGAGGCTCTCACCGCAGGCGAGTCGTACTGGGTGCGGGGGGGCTGAGCATGGGACGCGACCTGGCGATCGACCTCGGCACCGCCAACACGCTCGTCTACCGGCAGGGCGACGGGATCGTGTTCAACGAGCCCACGGTCATCGCGCTCAACACGCGCTCCGGCGACGTCCTGGCGATGGGCGACGAGGCCTGGGAGATGATCGGACGGACCCCCGGGAACGTCGTCGCCATGCGCCCGCTCCGCCACGGTGCCATCACCGACTTCGACATCACCCAGCACATGATCCGGCTGATCCTGCGCCGGGTGGGGGTGGGGCGGTTCCCCAAGCCGCGCGTGCTGATCTGCGTCCCGAGCGCCATCACCGAGGTCGAACGCCGCGCGGTGAAGGAGGCGGCCGAGATGGCCGGCGCGCGCGACGTGGCCCTGGTCGAGGAACCCCTCGCCGCGGCGATCGGGGCCAACCTCCCGGTCCACGAGCCCATCGGGAACCTCATCGTGGACGTTGGCGGGGGCACCAGCGAGATGGCGGTCGTGTCGATGGGCGGCATCGTCACGGGGAAGGCCGTGCGGGTGGGCGGGTTCGACATGGACGCGGCCGTCCAGGCCCACGTGCGCAAGGTGTACGGCATCGCGGTGGGGGAGCGGACGGCCGAGCAGATCAAGATGGCGATCGGTTCGGCCTACCCGACGGCCGGGATCCCCACGGCCCGGGTCCGCGGCAGGGAGCTCGCCACCGGCATGCCGAAGGCGGTCGAGGTGACGGAGGAGGAGGTCCGGGAGGCCCTCGCGGAGCCGGTTCGGCTGATCATGGAGGCCACCCGCGACTCGCTGTCGGAGGCGCCGCCCGAGCTCGCCCACGACGTCCTCGAGACCGGGATGTTCCTCACCGGGGGAGGATCGCTGCTGAAGGGGATGCAGGTGCGCCTGGCCCGGGAGTGCGAGGTGCCGGTCCACGTGACGGAGGCGCCGCTCGAGACGGTCGTGCTCGGCGCGGGGAGGATGCTCGAGCACTTCAGCCAGTACCGGTCGTCGTTCCTGTTCACGCGGGGCGCGTAGCGCCGGGGGCCTACCCCTTGGTGACGAAGTCCTTCAGGGACTGTCCGACCCACCTGCCGATCTCGTAGATGCCGCCGGCCACGATCGCGGCCACGATCGCAACGAGCACGGCCAGCACGAGGAACCGCAGCACCCGCAGCCACCACGGGCGGTAGTAGTCGGGCTCCAGGAGCGTCTTCAGGCCGGCGTCGCCGTTCGACTCGACCGGCACCGGCTGCCCGCCGAGTCCGAACCCCGCGGCCCGCGGGGGATGCTTGAGGGCGGTCCCGGCCGCCGCCGCGGCCGCCTCGCGCCGGACGAGGAACAGCGAGGTCCCCCCGGCCACCACGAGCGGCACCACGATCATCCAGATCAGCACGTCATCACTGTAGTTCGGCACATCCGAATTTCAGGTTGATTCCGTAGCATCCTTTCCCCGTGTCGCGCCGCGTCTTCGCCCTGATCCCCATCGCCGCGCTCGTCGTGGCGTTGCTCGTGGTGCCCCTGCCGTACTACTCGGAGGGGCCGGGCCCGGCTCGTGAGGTGGAGCCGCTCATCCACGTGACCGGCCCGACGCGGTACCAGTCGGAGGGGAAGTTCGTGCTGACGTCCGTGTCGTTCCTGCCGCTCACGCTGAGCGGCCTGGTGAACGCCTGGCTCGACCCGGCCCAGACGGTGCTGCCGGA
Organism: uncultured Actinomycetes bacterium; assembly: GCA_963772375.1. Taxonomy (GTDB): domain Bacteria; phylum Actinomycetota; class UBA4738; order UBA4738; family JACQTL01; genus DATBHM01. The sequence continues at coordinate 1,399,179 of CAVYXG010000001.1, read as the reverse complement.
GTCAGCGCTCGTGTTCCCGGGGGAGACCCAGCAGCACGCCGACCAGCGTGCCGTCTCGGAGATGGACCAGAGCAAGATCGACGCGACGTACGTGGTGCTCTCCCGGCTCGAGGACTACCCGAAGCGCCGCGGCCCCGGCGTCCTGGTGGAGAGCATCCCCGAGACGGCACCCGGCGAGACGTGCCCGGCGGACGGCCGGCTGTTCCCGGGCGACCTCATCCAGCGCGTGAACGGCCGCGAGATCGGCGGCGAGCAGGACTTCGAACGGGTGATCAGGGCCATCCCGGCCACCGCGCCCGTCACCTTCCGGGTGTCCGCGGGCGGCCAGACGACGCACGTCGTGCTCACGCGGCGGCCGTGCGGCGGCTCGAAGCGACCGCTGATCGGCATCTCCACCGTGCCGAACTTCCCGTTCGACGTGTCGATCTCCTCGGGTGACATCGGGGGCCCGTCGGCCGGGACGATGTGGGCGCTCGGGATGTACGACCTGCTCACGCCCGGCGACCTCACCGGCGGCCGCACGATCGCCGGGACCGGCACGATCGCTCCGGACGGCACAATCGGGCCCATCGGCGGCGTCCAGAACAAGATCGTCGCGGCCGAACGGGCCGGCGCGGACGTGTTCCTCGTGCCCAGGGGGCAGAACTACCTCGACGCCAGGAAGGTCGCCGGCGACCTGCCGCTCGTGCCGATCTCGTCGTTCCAGGACGCCCTGAGCTACCTGCGCCACCGCGGCTGAGGGGACCCGGGAAACCGGGGCCCCGGTGATAGGCTGGGCCCTCCCCGGCCGGCCTGGAGCTCGGAGTGGCCCAACGAATCGTGACGCGCCGTCGACGCTGGATCCTGATCGTCGTCGCCGTGATCGCGCTGCTCGTGATCACGCTGAACGTCCTGTCGGGGTTCTACATCGACCTGCTGTGGTTCAAGGAGGTCGGGTTCCAGAGCGTCTTCTGGACGGTGTTCTGGACCAAGGTCCTGCTGGGGCTGCTGTTCGGCGTCATCTTCTTCGCGCTGCTGTACGCGAACCTCCTGATCGTCCGCCGCCTGGTGCCGCCGTTCCGGACGTTCACGCCGGAACAGGAGGTGGTGGAGCGGTACCGCGTCGCCATCGAGCCCTACGCGAAGTGGATCCTGCCCGCGGTGGCGTTCGTCATCGCGCTGTTCGTCGGCATCGGGGCGTCGTCGCAGTGGCAGTCGTTCCAGATGTGGCGGCACGCCGGTAGCGCGCCGTTCGGCAAGACCGATCCCGTCTACGGCCGCGACATCAGTTTCTACGTGTTCAAGCTGCCGTTCCTGCATTTCGTCCAGGGGTGGCTGTTCTCGGCGCTGGTCGGGATCACCGTGCTGGTCGCGATCGCCCACTACCTGTGGGGCGGCATCCGGCTCCAGGCCACCTCCGAGCGGGTCACGCCGCAGGTCAAGGCCCACCTGTCCGTGCTGCTCGGGCTGATCATGCTGGTCAAGGCGTGGGGGTACTACCTCGGCCGGTTCGACCTGCTGTTCAGCAAGCGTGGCGTGGTCGAGGGCGCGTCGTACACCGACATCCACGCGCAGAAGCCGGCGCTCACGGCGCTCCTCGTCATCGCGATCATCTGCGCGATCGTGTTCTTCGTGAACATCCGGTTCCGGGGGTGGGCGGCGCCGGCGATCGCCATCGGGCTGCTCGCACTGGTGGCGGTCGTGATCGGGGCGATCTACCCGGCGGCCGTGCAGAAGTTCTCGGTGGAGCCGCAGGAGTTCCAGCGGGAGCAGCCGTACATCTCGGCCGACATCGCCGCCACGCGAACGGCGTTCGGATTGGATGCGATCTCGCGAACGGCGGTGAATCCCTCGCTGGACCTCACGCAGCCCCAGGTCGCCTCGAACTCCGCGACCATCCAGAACATCCGTCTGTGGTCGCCCGCGATCCTGAAGAAGAACTATCAGTCGCTGCAGCGCATCCGGAGCTACTACGAGTTCAACGACGTCGACGTGGACCGGTACCAGGTGAGCGGCGACCAGCGCGTCGTCATGCTCTCCGCGCGCGAGGTCAGCCAGGACGGCATCCCGCAGGGCGGGAAGACCTGGCAGAACGTGCACCTCGTCTACACGCACGGGTTCGCGGCGGTGGCGAGCCAGGTGAACACCTCGTCGTCGATCGGGGCCCCCGCGTTCCTGGTCCAGGACATCCCGCCGGTGACCGACCAGCCCGACTTCCAGCTCTCCGGGAACGGCCAGCGCGTGTACTTCGGCGAGATCTCCGACGTCCCTTACGTCGTCGTGAACAGCGGCGCGAACGAGCTCGACTACCAGTCGGATTCCTCGCAGAAGCACGCGCCGACCTACACGGGGTCGGGTGGAATCCAGGTCGGCGGCATCCTCGGCAAGCTGTTGTTCGCCTGGCGTTTCAAGGACATCAACCTGCTGATCTCCGGGCTGATCCACAACGACAGCCGGATGCTGATCAACCGCTCGCTGTCGGAGCGGATCCCGAAGCCGGCCCCGTTCCTGAAGTACGACGGCGACCCCTACGCGGCGATCGTCGACGGCCAGCTGGTATGGATCCAGGATGCGTACACGACGTCCAACCTGTACCCGTACTCGCAGAGCGTTTCGCTGAGCGGACTCACCGGATCGGGTCACCTCACCGGATCCGCGAACTACATCCGGAACTCCGTGAAGGTCGTCGTGAACGCCTACAGCGGGCAGATGACGTACTACGTCGCGGACCCGACCGACCCCATCGTGAACATGTGGTCGCACGTGTTCCCGTCGCTGTTCACGCCGCTCTCCGACGCGTCGCCCGACCTCCGGGCGCACCTCCGGTATCCCGAGGACCTGTTCACCGTCCAGGCGAATCAGTTCGCGAACTACCACGTCACCGACCCGCAGGTGTTCTACGGCAAGCAGGACTTCTGGCAGCTCCCCGGCGACCCCAGCGCCGCCGCGAAGAGCGAGCTCGCTCCGTACTACGTGCAGATGCTGGTGCCCGGCGGCACGACGGAGCAGTTCGAGCTGATCCTGCCCTTCACCCCGGCCGACCGGCAGAACATGGTGGCCTGGATGGCCGCCGGGTCCGACCCCGTCGACTACGGCAAGCTTGTGAGCTTCGAGTTCCCCTCCGGACAGAACGTCCAGGGGCCGCAACAGGTGTTCAACCAGATCAACGCGGACCCACAGTTCTCGGCCCAACGCACCCTGCTGTCGCGAGGCGGTTCCCAGGTGGTGTTCGGGAACTTCCTGGTGATCCCGATCGACAGGGGATTCCTGTACGTGCTGCCGGTGTTCGTCGAGGGGCGCCAGCAGGGGGCCCAGACGTTCCCGCAACTGAAGCAGGTGGTGGTCTTCCACGGGAACACGATCGGGCTCGGGACGACGCTCGACACGGCGCTGGCCAACTCGTTCAGCGCGGCCCCACCGCCGAACAACGGCGGCGGGAACAATGGCGGTGGGTCCGTGAGCGACCAGATCAAGGCGCTGCTCGACGATGCCGCGCGGCACTTCCAGCTGGCCGATACGGCGCTGAAGGCCGGCGACCTCGGGACGTACCAGCAGGAGATCCAGGCGGCCGAGAGCGACATCGCGCAGGCGCAGGCGCTGGCGAACGGGTCCGGCTCCGCCGGCGGGACGCCGTCGCCGGGGACCTCCCCGAGCACCGGCGCGACCACGGCTCCATCGCCCACCGGAACCTGAGCCGGCGGTCGAACGGGTGGGGGAGTAGCCCGGGCGGGTCTGCTACCATCCCGGTGCGGGGTGGAGCAGTCCGGTAGCTCGCTGGGCTCATAACCCAGAGGTCGTAGGTTCAAATCCTACCCCCGCGACGAAGAAAACCGCAGGTCAGGAGCGTATGGGGGCGGCTTCCGGTTCGGGAGCCGCCCTCAACTCTTCTCCAACTGTCTCCGAGCGTCAGTCACCAGCCCGGCGACGGGTGTGTCATCGTCCACCCGCCCCTCGGCACCGGGGCCAGGTCGCCCCATCCGGCTCGCGAGACGGCCAGCGCCCTCACCCGAGCCCTCCCGTGCCTCATCGCGGCCTGCCGCGGTGGCTCACATGGCATAACATGCTCAAAACAGGCCGAGAAGGGGTGAAACAGATGAACACCACTCAGGACTACTTGGTCGCGGAGCAGCTCTTTCGCCGGCCCGCCCGCCCCGGCGAGCTCGTCATCGGCGACAAGGTCAGGCCGCAGTGGATCGACGGAGGCCGCTTCTGGTACGCGGTGAGCGACGGCGTTGGCAGGCGGTTCGAGCTGGTCGACCCGGCGGCGGGCACCCGCGAGCCGGCCTTCGACCACGCCCGGCTCGCCGCCGCGCTTGCCGCAGCCTCCGGCCAACAGGTCGACCCTGAGGCCTTGCCGTTCCGGGCCATCGAGCTGGCCGGGAACGCCGTTGAGTTCGCCGCGTTCGGCGAGTACTGGCGCTGCCGCCTGGACAGCTACGCATGCGAGCGGGCCGAGTTCACGCCGCCGGGCAACCCCCTGGAGGTGCCGTCACCCGACCAGAAGGTCGCGGTGTCCCGCCGGGGGAACGACCTCTGGGCGCGCTCGCTGGCCGACGGCCGCGAGTGGGCGCTGACCACCGATGGCGAGCCCGAATATCGGTACGGCCCCGGCCCGGACTGCACGGGCAATCCCACCCTGCTGCGCAAGTTCGGCCTGCCATACCTGCCGCCAGCGGTGGCCTGGTCGCCCGACTCGACGAAGGTGCTGGCGCATCGGACCGATGAGCGCGGCGTCCGGCAGACCCACCTCGTGGAGGCCAGGCCCGCCGACGGCGGCGCCCCGATGCTGCGCACCCAGCGGTACGCCTACCCCGGGGACGAGCAGGTGCCGTGCGCCGAACTGGTCGTCCTTGACGTGCAGGCGGGCACCATGGTCACCGCGCAGGCGGAGCCGCTGCTCATGTCGCAGTTCTCGCCGATCATGATCAAGTGGGCGTGGTGGGCGGAGGACGGCTCCGCGGCGTACTACCTCAGCCAGCCCCGCGACCTGCGCACGCTCACCCTGCACCGGCTGGAACCGGCCACCGGTGAGGTCACCACCGTGCTCAGCGAGACCGGGGCCACCCGCGTGGAGCCCAACCAGTGGATGCTCGAGCCGCCGATCGTTCGGGTGCTGGCCGACGAGGTGCTGTGGTACTCGCAGCGGGACGGCTGGGGCCACCTGTACCGGTACGACCTGCACACCGGCGAGCTGCTCGGGCAGGTCACCTCCGGGCAATGGGCGGTGCGGCAGATCCTGCGCGTCGACGTGGCGGAGCGGGTGGTGTACTTCACCGCCTCCGGGCTGGTCGACGAGGATCCGTACCGGCGGACGGTGTGCCGGGTGGGTCTGGACGGTTCCGGCTTCGCCAAGGTCACCGACGACGCGCTGGACCACGTCGTCACCATGCCGGACAACCAGGAGTACTTCGTCGACTCCGCGTCCACCGTCGACACCCCGCCGGTGTCCCGCGTCCGCGACTGGGACGGTCGGATGCTGGTCGAGCTGGAGCGCGCCGACATCACCAAGCTCACCGCCACGGGCTGGACGCCGCCGGAACGGTTCCGCGTGAAGGCCGCCGACGGGGTGACGGACATCTACGGAGTGCTGTACCGGCCAAGGGGACTTGACCCCGCCGAGCGCTACCCGGTGGTGGACACGATCTACCCCGGCCCGCACGTGGCCCGGGTCGAACCATGTTTCGACCCCGGCGGGATGGGCCTCGACGCAGAACCGATCGCGGCGCTGGGTTTCGTGGTGGTCGCGGTGGACGGCCGGGGCAGCCCGGGACGGAGCAAGTCCTTCCACGACGCCTCGTACGGCCACTTGGCCGACGCGGGCTGCCTGGCCGACCATGTCGCCGCGCTGCAGCAGCTGGCGGCGACCCGGTCATGGATGGATCTGGACCGGGTGGGCGCCTTCGGCCACTCCGGCGGCGGGTTCGCCACCGTGCGGGCCATGCTGGAGCACCCCGAGGTCTACAAGGCCGGAGTCGCCCTCGGCGGCTCGCACGACGCCCGCCACTTCAACCAGGGCTTCGTGGAGGCCTACGACGGCGCGGACAACAGCGAGGCCTGGGCCCGTGCCTCCAACGAGGACATCGCGGACCGGTTGGCCGGCAAGCTGCTGCTCATCCACGGCGAGATGGACGACCAGGTCCACCCGGACCACACCCTGCGGCTGGCCGACCGGCTCGTCGCCGCCGACAAGGACTTCGAGCTGCTCATCGTGCCCGGGGCCGAGCACTTGTTCATCGACTGCCTGCACTATGTCCGTAAGCGCAGCTGGGACTTCCTGGTGCGCGAGCTGATGGGCACGCAGCCGCCGGCCTACCGACCTGCCCCCATTCCCATCGACCCCGAGTTGCTCGGGGAGCTGTTCGCCTGAGCGACACCACCGACTCGGCTGCCCACCGACGTTCGGTCCTCGCGCTGGAAGACGAGCAGATGGCTGGTCTCGAATTGCGGCCCGTCGCCGAGTGAGGGCAGCGCCGCCTCGATCCTGGCGAAGCCCGCATCGACGACCTCCTCGCTCATGTGCTCGAAGACCGACACGGAACGCAGCTTCAGCCTCTCGAAGTCCTCGGCCAGGTTCGCCGAGCGAAGCCAGGTGACCTCATCGCGAGCGACGTGCGCCCACCCGGCGCCGGCGAAGTCACCGATCACCTCCTCCTCGGACCGGAACTGCGCCGCGTCCACGTTCCTCCATTCGGGAACGACGCGGAACCACCAGACATCGGGCATCCTGTCGGAGAAGTTCGCCTGCACGAAGAGCCTGCCGCCCGGCTTGACGACCCGGCGCAACTCCTGAGCGGCGCCCCCCCGATCGACCACGTGGTGCCAGACGAAGAACAGCAGGGCTGCGTCACAGGAGGCATCCGGCAACGGGATGTGCTCGGCGGACCCGGCCGCATACCTGACGGCGGGATGGCCGGCGTGGGCAAGGGCCTGCGCACGCATCTTGTCCGACGGCTCGACTCCGTGTACGGGGCCGCCGAAGGCATTCGCCAACGAGGGGGTCATGCGGCCGGTGCCCGAGCCCAGGTCGAGCCAGACCAGTGGCCGTCTCTCCGGCAGGTGGCGAGCGAACGCGTTCATCCAGGTCTGCAGCGCATCGGGCGAGATCTGCCGGCCGGCGGCATAGACGGCGTACAGGCGTGCGTCGTAGTCGACCTGCTCCATGCCGCCTCCACGTTCGGCCCGGACGGATCAAGGGTAGGGAATGCGAACGGCCCCAGTGGGCGAGGGACGCGTGGTTCGGGCGCGTCGGCGAGCTGGCGTGATCGGCGGTCTCACGGTCAACCGCTCCCCTGGGACGGCGTCGGCGGCACCTGGTACGCGACGATCCGGCCGTCCTCCGTGGCCACGAAGACCCCCGCCGAACTGACCGCGGGCCGCGAGAGCGGAACTCCGGGCGTGACCACCGGGCTCTCGTACAGCGGACGGCATGCACCGCCGCTCCCACACGTGGCCCGGAACACCTCCACCCGGTCGGCCGCGACCGTCACCAGTCCGGCACCGGCGGTCGGCATCGACATGGCGATCCCGGCGGTGCCGCTCCTCCAGGTGGGGAGACACGCGTGCCCGTCGACCCGACAGGCAACGGGCAACGCGAACAGCCTCCGAGCGGCCACGTAGACCTGGCCCTTCGACTCGACGGGGGAGGACAGGTAGTCGCCGGCGGGCTCGACGAACCTCCAGGACGGACGGCACACGCCCCCGTCCGAGCGACAGGTCGCGTCGAACGCGAGCAGGATGCTGCCGTCCACGGCGAAGACGTGTCCATCCCCGGCGGCCGGCGCAGTCAGCCCGATGCCGTGACCGGCTCGGCGCTCCTGGCCGGTCATGAGATCGGCAGTCCAGAGCGGGCGACACCTCGCGGTGCAGTCCTCGGGGTACGTGTACAGACGGTCGGACACGACCGCCACCACGCCGTCGGCGACGGCGGGAGGCGAGAACGCCAGCGAGGCTCCGGTGCGCGAGGTCCAGAGGGGAGCACAGACCCCGCCGTCGCCCCGGCAGGTGACCGAGTACGCGCGCACCGTTCCGTCCGACGCCCCGACGAACACCTGCCCCCCCGCGATCGTGGGCGTGGACAGCGGCATCCTGTCCGCTGCGGGCTCGGTGGTCCACAGCGGCTCGCACGCGCGGCCGTCGACTGCGCAGGCCTGCCGGAACGCGGTCAGCACGTCGGTCGCCACGACCACGATCCCGTCGCCCACCGCGGGACTGTTCGGAAACGACACCGCAGCGACCGCCACCCGCCCTCGCCATCGGGGGGCGCAGCTCGCCACTCGGCAGACGGTCTGAAACGCTGCCAGCCCGTCGTGGGGCTGGGCCTCGTAGACCTCCGTTCCGGAGGTGGCCGGAGCCGCCGACTGGTTCCGCTCGATGGCGGCGGTCCAGGTCGGCCGAAGGCGCGGGGCAGAACTCCCTGACAGGGGATCGACCGCGGGTCGCGGAGGGGGCGTCTGGTGGGCCCCGATCGCGACGACCACCCCCCACATTCCGAGCGCTGCGATGGCCAGGGCCACGACAGCAGCGCGGACGCGCTGATTCCGCCGCCGCCGCCGGCGCATCCGCACCAGCCGGTCGAATCCGCCGCGGGTGGGGGTGAGATCGGCGGCCCGATCGGCAAGCACGTGGCGGAGGTCAGTCATGGAGATCTCCCAAGGTCCGGCGCAGGGCGTCGCGCCCGAGCTGCGCGAGTTTTCGAACGGTCGCCGGCTTGACGCCGAGCGACTCCGCGGCCTCCCCGCTGCTGTAGCCGAGGAGCTCGGTGAACACGACCGCGGCGCGCTGGCGGGGGGTGAGCTGTGCGAGGCCCTGGTCCACAAGGTACCGGCTCTCCGCCTGGTCGAACACGTCGTCACGGGGTTGGCGGCGCACGACCCGGCGAGCGGCAACCGCCATGCGGCGCCGACGCATCCGAAAGGCGTTCATCGCCGTGCGGTAGAGGTAGCCGGTCGGGCTCGCCAAACCCTGGACGACGTCCCACCGCTCCCACACCTTCAGGAACGCCTCCTGCATGAGCTCCTCAGCGTCGTGCCGGTTGCCGCAGATGAGGCAGAGTGCGCCGAACAGCCGGGCGCTTTCGATCTCGTAGAACGACTCGAAGTCCGCCACGACCTCCATCGCTGATTCGAGGTGGTCTCGTGACCGGGGAACGCCGGGCTCCGGCGCGCTGCCGCCAGGCTTCGACGCGGCCGCGTCATCCGACGTGGCGGCGACCGACCGGGCCCCTTCGTGTCTCTGCTCGATCTCGTTCATCCGGCTACAGCATGAATGCGCGGCGAGCCGGAACGTGAATCTTCACGATCCCAAGGGCGAGCGCATTCATGTCGCGATCGACGGCCGAACGGGGCATGGCCCGAGTCCGTGGAGGAATGCAACGTCTCGAGAGGAGTGAAGATGCGACGCTTCATCCCGCCCCGCCTGCTGCTCACGGTGTTCATGGTCGTCCTGGCGGCCTGCACGTCGGGATCCGGGGGCTCCGCCCAGGGAACATCCACCCCGCCGGCTTCGGGCTCCGCCTCACAGGCCAGTCAGACACCACCGGGCAAGGCCTCTCCGAGCCCCGTCGACCAGCCGAGCGAACCACCACCCACCGACGCGTCTCCGAGCGCCGTCCCGCCCCCCGTCGTCGGGACACTCCCCATCGTCGTGAACCAGCCGATGCCGGTGACGCCCGGAACGTATGTCACGGCGATGAAGAACCCTCCGCTGTCGATCACGCTCCCCGACCAATGGACCCTCTACATCAATACCGCCGATTCCACCGGAGGTCTCATCCAGATGAACGCCGGTGCCCGCTTCACCGGCGGGATCAACGAGACCGCCTACGTCTTCGACTACTTCGGCAAGGTGATCGCTCCCGGGCGGGAGGACAAGGTGGTCTCCACGCCGGATCTCGTGAGCTTCCTGCAGCACGACCCGCACTACAAGGTCATCGGCGGCCCCTCGCCGGTCAGGGTGGGAGGGCTGAGGGGCACGTCCATCGACATCGAGGCGGTGGACCCGCCGACCTGCACGTACTACCCGGATGCGGGCGCCACCTGCTGGAACGTGATGCCGATGGCGAACGCCGACCCGTTCACGCCGATCAATCGGGAGATTGGCGAGATGCTGGTGGTGGGGAACGTCCCGTCGGCCCCGAAGCTGCAGGACCCGGCGCGGCTGGTCATCGTTCCCGTCCAGGGGCAGACCGTGATCATCGAATGGAACGACAAGGCGCCCTCGTTCCACTCCACGCTGTCGATCTTCCAGCGGTTCCTGGGCGGCGTGCAGTGGACGTCCACGCCGGTCGTCCCCACGCCGGTCGGCTCGCCCACCTCCGGTCCGGCGGCCGGGACCCTGTCCGTGACCTCGACGCTCGACGGGCGTACCACGCTGCCCCAGCGGATCAGGTGGACGGCCCACCCGAGCTCGTCGGCGGTGGAAGAGGTGGACTTCCTGATCGACGGGCAGCCGGCCTGGGTCGAGCACAATCCGCCCTACGACTACGGCAACGACGGGAACTGGCTGGTCACGTCCTTCCTGAAGCCCGGACCGCACACGTTCAATACGAAGGCCGTGGGGGCGTCCGGGGAGGAGGAGGCCACCGACACGGTCCGGGCGACCGTGTCGGGGGCTCCGGCGCCGCCATCCGCGCTCGCGGGGACGTGGAGCCGGGTCGTGACGACCGCCGACGTCAAGAAGGCCGCCTCGGATCAGCCGCCGCCCGCGGGTCGATGGGAGCTCCGGATCGACTCCGAGGGATGGCATCTCCGGGATCCGAACGACGGGACCGCGCTGTTCGACGTCGTGGATGGCGCTTCGGGAAGGCTGCAGATGCGGCCGACGATCGCGCACCCACCGATCGGGAACAGCGATACGGGCGGCTTCTGCGAGGACACCGATCCCATCTCGGCCTGGTCCTCCGCCATCCATGGCGGAAGGCTCGTGCTCCATCCGGTCGGCCACGATCCCTGTGGGGATCGAGCAGCGATCCTCGAGGGCACGTGGACCGAGGCCGCGGCGTAGGCCCTCACGCGCCGGTCCGGACGAGGGTTCATCCGTCCGGCCCGGCAGGCGGTGCCCGGCGATCCACGGCGGGTGCCCACGGGGACAGTGTTCGGCTGGCGCCGGCCCGAGTCGTCACCCGGCCGGGCGATCACCCGGGTGAATCGTTCTCTCGGGGTGATGACGGGAGGCAGGGTTCGGATCAGCCTGGCACCCGGACGAAGCCAACGAACCCGGAGGGAGACGCAGATGTCCTTCGACGACATGCCGGCGGGAGGGGAACGGGCCTGGCAGGCCGAGGGCTACCTCGTTGCGATCGTGTACGACGAGGAACCCAAGGCCGCCGAGCTGCTGAGCGTCATGCGCGACCTGCAGCAATCGGGCGACCTGGTCCTGACCGACGCGGTGGGGATCGCGTGCGACGAGGAGGGGAAGGTCAGGATCGTCGAGACCGTCGACCGGCAGACCGGCCACACGGCGGCCAAGGGGGCGTTGTGGGGCGTGGTCATCGGCGCGCTGCTGGCCGTCCCGGTGGTCGGCCTCGCGGCCGGGGCAGGGGTCGGGGCGTTCGCGGCCCGGCGGAGCGACGACGGCATCACGCGGGAGTTCCAGAAGCGCGTCGCCGAACGGCTCAAGCCGGGGACCTCCGCCGTTCTCGCGCTGGGGCGGGCGAACGACCGCGCCAAGGTGCTCGAGGCGGTCGGCCCCCTGGGCGGGCACATCGTCCGTACCGACCTCCCCAACGACGTGCTGCAGGAGTTCGAGAAGGCACTGACTCCCGAGCAGAGCTGAGCCTCGGGCAACGACGGAAGCGGGCGCCCCCTCGATGGGGGAGCGCCCGCTTCGGCGTTCCTTCGGCCGGAGCCGGCTACATCACCGGGAAGGTCTCGTACACCTCCACACTGGCGCCGCCGCCGAGGACCGGGCAGCCCTTCGCCAGGTCGACGGCCGCGTCGAGCGAGTCGGCCTCGACGATCGAGTACCCCGTCGCAGGCGGGGTGGTCGTCGTCGCCGAGATGCTCCCGTCGCCTGAGACCGTCCGCGACTCGGGGGTGAACGGGTTCCCACCGTCCTTGAGCGCCCCGCCCAGCTGCCCGAACCACGAGGTCCAGGCGTCCATCACCTTGGCCTGCTCCTCCTCGGTCTCCGGCATCGAGCCGCCCCGGTAGACCAGCAAGAAGTCCGCCATCTGGAGCCTCCTCCCGCGCGGTCTTCGGTTCCCGCGCATGCACCCTGACGACGAACGGCGACGGTCGCTCTCGACAGGCCGGCGGACTTCTTCGCGCCCCGGCGTCAGCTCGTGGCGTCGCTCGCTGGCTCGTCCTCGCCGAGCATCGCGTACAGGCGCTTGCGGGCGTCGTTGAGGATCTCCGTCGCCCGGGCCACCTGGGTCGGGCTGCCGGTCTGCGCGACCTGCATGACGGCCGACACGAGCCCGAACCCCGACTTGCGGAGGTCCATCAGCGGCCCCGTGTCGTCGCCGCCGACCTCCCACGGCGCCGGCTGGTCCTCGCCGCGCCGGGCGACCTCGGCCTTGCCCTCGTCGGTCAGGTGGAACACCCGCCGCCCGTCGGCCTCCTCTCCCCGCACGAGGCCCTCGTCCTCGAGCTGCTGCAGGGTCGGGTAGACCGAGCCGGGGCTCGGCCGCCACACCCCGCCCGACCGCGACGAGAGCTCCTGGATGATCTGGTAGCCGTGCATGGGGGACTCGTTCAGCAGCACGAGGATGGCGGAGCGGACGTCGCCCCGACCGACCTTCGGACCGCGTCCGAAGAACCCGCCGCCGGGGCCGAACCCGCCCGGACCCCACTGGCCGCCGAACCCCATGCCCCACCGAGCCCCGTGCCGGTGGCCGTGATGCATGGCCACCGCCTCGCCGTGCCGGCGCCACTGCCGGCCGGGATGTCCTTCGAAATACACCCGTTCGTCCATCTCGTTCCTCCTTGGTCCCGCCTATTGGCGACCGCTCTCGAGGGATCACGATATATCGTGAGTGCTCGACATGTCAACCGAGGGCGGGCTTGGAATGGGCCTATGGGACCGTCGGCTTCGGCGAGCGTGGCGGCAGGGGACCGGTGAACCCCGCCCACGGGTCGTAGTCGACCTCGAGGGCCGCCTGTCCGGGCCGTTCGGCCTCGGGGACGTGCTCGAGGTTGACCCGGATGCGGTACCAGGCCGTGAACCGGCCCCGCATGGCGTCGACCAGCACGTCGGCGGGGTGCAGGGCGGCGGCGGCCTCCGGGTGCTTGGCCTTCCACCGCTCAAGACCCTCGAGCGCCTCCGCCTGGGTCTCCGCCCGCGCGATCTCGATGAGCGGCTTGGTGGTGCGCCGGCGGCCGGTGGGACCGGCGGACTTGCCGGGGGCGGGGGGCGGCACGACGCCCTCGGGGGGCGGCGCGTCCTCGCCGCCGGCCCTGCGCTTCGAGGGCTGGACGCGGCGCGGCTCGCCCTCGGCCTTCGCGTACTGCGGCGGCCACGGCGCGTCGCCGAACCCGGCCGTCTCGTGCTGCGCGGAGAGCTCGAGCAACGCATCGAGCGACCCCGCGCTCTCGTCGATGCCGTCGGAGGGGTCGCCCACCTCCCGGAACCGTTCGGGCATGGTGGCGACGGTGAACGCCGCCGGGTCGCACCCGGGAACCTCGTCCCACGCGAGCGGCGCCGACACGCGGGCATCCGGCGTCGGGCGAACCGAGTACTGCGAGGCCACCGTCCGGTCCTTGGCGTTCTGGTTGTAGTCGAGGAACACGCCGTGGCGTTCCTCCTTCCACCACTTGCTGGTCGCGATGTCTGGCACCCGCCGTTCGACCTCTCGGGCCAGCGCCAGCGCGGCGCGGCGGACCTCCGGGAACGTCCACCGCCGTTCGACCCGGGCGTAGACGTGGAATCCCTTCGAGCCGGACGTCTTCGGCCACCCCGTCAGGCCGAGGTCCTCCATGACCTCGCGGACGCACAGCGCGACGTCGACGATCTGCGCCCACTCGATCCCCGGCATCGGGTCGAGGTCGACGCGGAGCTCGTCGGGGTGGTCGAGGTCGTCCGCGCGAACGGGGTGGGGGTTGAGGTCGATGCAGCCGAGGTTGACCACCCAAGCCAGCTGGGCGGAGCTCGACACGACGACCTCGCTCGCAGTCCGGCCCGACGGGAACGCCAGCTCGACGGTCTCGACCCACGGCGGCCGCGACTCCGGCGCTCGCTTCTGGAAGAAGAACTCCCCCTCGGCGCCGTTCACGTAGCGCTTCATGGCCATCGGCCGGCCGCGCACGCCGCGGAGCGCCCCCTCGGCGACCGCGAGGTAGTACTCGACCAGCTGCAGCTTGGTGATCCCGGCCTGCGGGAAGAACACCTTCTCGGGGTTCGAGACCTTCACCTCGATCCCGTCGAGGTCGAGGAACTCCTCCTTCCGCGCCACGCCGACACCCTACCGGCGGGCCGGCATCGCCAGGTGTGAGCGCTTCGATAGGATCGATCCGAGCAGCCATCACCAGGGGAGGCGACGGTTTCATGGACGACCTGCCGGACGACGTCGAGGCACTGCGACGGGTTCGGTTCTTCGAGGACCTCACGCCGGAGGACCTCGATCGCATCGCGGGGATCGGGCAGCGCCGGTCGTTCGCGCCGGGCGAACACATCGTGAGCAAGGACGATGACACCGGCGGGCTCTACATCCTGCTCTCCGGGACCGCCACGGTGGAGGCCGGCGGTACGACCCACTCCCTGCAACCGGGCGACTTCACCGGGGAGATGGGCCTCCTTGCGAAGAAGCCCCGCTCGGCAACCGTCGTGGCCTCCGAGCCGGTGGAGGCCATGGTCATCGAGACCATGTACTTCAAGCCGTTCCTCATCAAGAACCCCAGCGTGGCCGTCCATCTGCTGGAGGTGGTGGCCGAACGCCTCCGCGAGGTCCAGGACCGGGTGGAGCGCGGCTCGTGAGCGAGGCGACGGCGGAGCGTGCCTACTCCGCGACCGAGATGATGATCGTCGCCTCGGCCCGCCTGTTGGGAGGCGAACGCGTGTGCTTCGTCGGCGTCGGGCCGCCGAACATCGCCTGCAACCTGGCCAAGCGGACCGTCTCCCCGGGCATCCAGCTGGTGTACGAGGCCGGCGTGTACGGGGCGGAGCCAGCCCGACTCCCGCTGTCGATCGGCGACCCCACGCTCGCCACCGGGGCGGTCGCCATCACCAGCATGGCGGAGCTGTTCGCCTTCTACCTCCAGCGGGGGTTGGTGGACGTCGGGTTCCTGGGCGCGTCGCAGATCGACCGGTTCGGCAACGTCAACACGACCGTGATCGGGGACTACGGCCATCCCAAGGTCAGACTGCCCGGATCGGGCGGCGCGTGCGAGATCGCCATCAACGCGCGGAAGGTGTTCGTGATCATGCCGCAGTCCAAGCGATCGTTCGTCGAACGGATCGACTTCACGACCAGCCCGGGGTTCGTCGACGGACACAGGCCCTCGTCGTGGCTGGGAGCGGGGCCGTCGGCGGTCGTGACCGGGCTGGGGACCTACCGGTTCGAGGGCGGCGAGATGGTGCTCGCGACGACCCACCCGGGTGTGACGGTCGACGAGGTCCGCGAGCAGACCTCATGGCATCTTCGCGTGGCCGACGACGTCGTGGAGACGCCGGCGCCGACGGATGAGGAACTCCGCCTGATCCGGGAGGACCTCGACCCGGACGGCGCCTACACGCGGTAGGCGCCCGGGCCGGGTCGAGGTCGACGGTCGGCCCTCACCACCCTCCGGGCGGACCCGAATCCCTCGGGAGCGTCAGTAGCGACGCGCGCCCCAGAACCGGCCCCGGCCGAGAAGTGCGAACAGCCCGATGATGGCGAGGACCACGATCACGATCGTCAGCAGCATGATGCTCCTTTCGGATTAGGGGTTCCGTTCCGGGGATACCCGGGTCGCGTCGCGGGAAACCGTTTGACGCGCGGCGGCGACGGGGACGGGCCCGGACGAAAACGGGGTTGCGGGAACGGCTAGAATCGCGCGACCGGCCGCCGGGGCCGTCCGATACCGCAGTGGAGGAGGTCAGGTGGGCACTCGGGAGATCAGCCAGCAGCTCGGGAAGGTTCCCCTGTTCTCCGGGTTGTCCAGCCGTGAGCTCGACGCCATCGTCCGCGCCGGCAAGGAGGTCGAACACCGCGAGGGCCACGTGATCGCCCGCGAGGGCGACCGCGGCATCGGGTTCTTCCTCGTGCTCGAGGGCGAGGCAAGGGTGAGCCGGGGCGGCAAGGGCCTGGCGAAGCTCAAGGCCGGCGACTTCTTCGGCGAGATCTCGCTGCTCGACCGGGGGCCGCGGACCGCTACGGTCACGTCCTCGACCCGGATCCGTCTCCTGGGGGTGACGGCCTGGGTGTTCCGGGGTTTGCTCATGGAGTACCCCTCGATCGCTATGAAGCTCCTCGAGGTGGTTGCGGCCCGGCTCCGTCATGTCACCAAGGCGCAGGCCGCCACGTAGTCGGTTCAGTCGCCGCCGTCCCCGCCCTGCCCGTTCCCGTGGTCGTGCCCGTGATCGTGGTGGTCGGGCGGCCCCGGTTGGCCCCCCGGCCCTGACGTGGGCGGCGCGGACTGCATCGCCGCGGCCAGCTGGTCGAACGCCGTGCCGATGACCACGGCGGCCTGGGGTGTCACGGCGCCGTGCTCGACGTCCTTGGCCAGGTGGTCCTTGGCCGAGGCGATGTCCTGGAGCGCGTGTTCCAGGTCGCCGTGCTGGGCATACCGCTCCACGGCCTGCTCCAGCGAATGCTGGAGGTCTGCGGCCGTGTGGTCGTCGATCGAGCCCGACGCCACCGCGGCTTCAATCGCCGACGCCACCGCGGTAGCCGGGCCGACGACGGTGGAGGAGCCGGGCCCGGAGGTGGCCGGCGGGGCGCTGGTGGCGGGAGCGCTTGGCGCCGCCACGGGCGAGGCGTGGTGGCTCGGGGCGCCGACGCCATTCGAGTGGCTTCCGAGCGCCTTCGGAGCCGGATTTCCGCCGAGGATCGCCGCGGCCAGGACCGCGACGGCGGCCCCGAGCACCGCGAGGGCCACGACCGGCGCGACCCACCGGCCGCGCCGGCGGGGCGCGGCGTGGGTGCCGCGGCGGGTGGGCGGCAGGACCTCGGCGCGGTCGGACATGACGGCGGTCGCGTGCCCCCCGGCCGTCCGCTCGGCCGGCGAACCCACCGCGACCGCGCCGCCTTCGCCGGCCGGGCCGGTCGCGGTCGCGGATGCGTTCGAGGCGGAGGCGCGCAGCGCGGCGGCCATCTCCGCGGCGCTCCGGTAACGGTCGCCGGGGTCCTTCTCGAGCGCCCGCAAGGCGACCGCCTCGAGGCCGGTGGGAATGCCCGGGCGGACGGCGGACGGCGGTTCCGGCCGTTCCAACACGTGCTTCGACGCGACGGCCAGCGCGGTGTCCGCCCGGAACGGCACCCGTCCGGCGAGCATCTCGTACAGCACGACCCCGAGCGCGTACACGTCGGCCCGCCCGTCGACACGGAGGCCCTGGGCCTGCTCCGGCGCCAGGTATGCGGCGGTGCCGAACACCGTCGAGGCCTGTGTGATGGTGTTCGAGGTCGCCAGCCGGGCGATGCCGAAGTCCATGACCTTGACCTGCCCCGCCGACGTGAGCATGACGTTGGCGGGCTTGACGTCGCGGTGCACCAACCCGTTCGCATGGGCGAACGACAGCGCGTCGGCGATGCCCTCCGCGATCGTGGCCGCGGGGGCAGGCTCGAGGGGTCCGTCCGCGGCGAGCACCTCGGCCAGGGAACGCCCCTCCACGAGCTCCATCACGATGAAGTGAATGTCGCCGTCCGAGCCGGTGTCGAACACGGCCACCACGTTGGGATGATTGAGGCGGGCGGCGGCGCGCGCCTCCCGGCGGAACCGCTCGACGAACGACGGGTCGGACGCGGAGCCGGGGTTCAGCACCTTGACCGCGACGACGCGGCCGAGCACGGTGTCGGTGGCCCGGTAGACGTGCGCCATGCCACCGCGTCCGACCTCACGGTCGATGCGGTACCGGCCCGCCAGGGCGAGGTCCCGGGTGAGCATCCGGACATTCCTACCCACTCGGGGCGGGCCTGCCAACCTCACATCCCGGGGCGGTGTGGACGCGGCGATGTCCGGGTACCCTGCCGCTTCGATGGACCTCGGGATCGTCGTCGGCGGCGAGCTCGCCGGCATCCCCGACCTGGCCCGGCGGGCCGAGGATGCCGGATTCGAGAGCGTGTGGGTCGCCGAGACTGCCCGAACGGCCTTCGTGCAGGCCACGCTGGCTGCGCAGGCCACCTCGGGGATCACCGTCGGGACCGCGGTCGCGCTGGCGTTCCCCCGGAGCCCTGCGATCACCGCGATGACCGCCCGCGACCTGTCGGAGCTGTCGGGCGGGCGGTTCGTGCTCGGCCTCGGCCCGCAGGTGAAGCGGGTGAACGAGGAGCGGTTCGGCGTCGCCTTCGAGCACCCCGCCCCGAAGATGGCCGAGTACGTCGGTGCGGTGCGCGCCGTCCTCGGTTCGTTCGGCGGCGTGCCGCCAGAGCATCGGGGGCGGTTCTACTCCATCACCATGGCGCCGTTCCCCGGCGCGGGGCCGGCGCCCGGCGGGATCCCGATCTACCTGGCCGCCGTGAACCCGAGGATGGCCGAGGCGGCCGGCCGGGTGGCCGACGGCGTCTCCGGCCACCCCATGACCAGTCCGAAGTACGTGCGCGAGGTGCTCCGCCCGGCGATCGAACGGGGGGCGTCTGAGGCGGGCCGCGACCCGTCGGAGATCAGCGTCACGACCAACCTCGTCGTGCAGGTCGACCCCGACGGCGATCTCGCCCGCCGCGAGGCCGCGCTGCAGCTGGGGTTCTACGCGACCACCCGGACGTACGCGCCCGTCCTGGCGATGCATGGGCGGGAGGACCTGGTCGGGACCCTCCGCAAGGCGTATGTGCGGGGCGATCTGGCGGCGATGGCCGAGATCGCGATGCCCCTCGTCGAGCACCTGGCGGTGGCCGGCACGCCGGACGAGGCCCGCGAGCGGCTCCGCGCGTTCGAGGGCGTCGTCGACCGCGTGATCCTGGGGAGCGCCTGGGTGGGGCCCGATCCCGAACGGCTCCGCTCGACGTACGAGCTGCTGCTCGAGACGTTCGCGCCGGCCGCGGGCTGACGGGGATTCCGCCGCGCCGTTCGTACACTCAAGGCGGCGATGGGCGTCGATCCGCTGCACCTCCGTCAGGTCCTGTCCCGGTACCCGACCGGCGTCACGATCGTGGGCACGCGCCACGTGCCCGAGGGGGTCTGCGGGCTCACGGTGAACGCGTTCACCTCGGTCTCGTTGGAGCCCCCCATGGTGCTCGTGTGCGTCGACCGTTCGTCGAACACCCACGGCTGCATCGAGGCCGCGGGCGAGTTCTCGGTGAGCGTGCTCTCGGCGGGGCAGCCGGACCTCGCGGTGCGGTTCGCGCAGAAGCGGGAAGACAAATTCGATGGCGTCCCGTACCGGGAGGGCGCCGACGGGCTGCCGCTCGTCGACGGCGCGTCGGCGTGGGTCGAGGCTCGCGTGGAGGCGGCGTTCGACGGTGGGGACCACACGATCTTCCTGGCGCACGTGCTCCGTGCCGAGCAGGCGGACGAACCGCCCCTGGTGTTCCATCGCGGCTCGTACGCGAGGGTCGACGGCGCGGCGGCCGGGGCGCCCGTCCGGGAGCGCTGACGGCGTGCCGGAGCTGACCCGGCCCGACGGCTGCCGCCTGTACTACGAGACGCACGGGCCCCGAGACGGCGAGCCGATCCTGCTGATCGAGGGCCTGGGCGGCGACATCCCCGGCTGGCGCAGGAACATCCCCGTCCTCGCGGAGGAGCTGTTCGTGGTGGCGTTCGACCTCCGGGGAAACGGCCGCTCGGACTCCCCCGGCGAGGCGGTGACGATGTGGACCTTCGTGGAGGACGCAGTCGCGGTGCTGCACCTCGTCGGCGTGGAGTCGGCGCACCTGTACGGACAGTCGTTCGGCGGCATGATCGCGATGGGGCTCGCCCTGACCCACCGCGAGCGGGTGCGTTCGCTCATCGTCGCCGCGACGCATCCGGGGGGGTCGCACGTGGC
This sequence comes from uncultured Actinomycetes bacterium, assembly GCA_963772375.1. GTDB lineage: Bacteria > Actinomycetota > UBA4738 > UBA4738 > JACQTL01 > DATBHM01. The sequence goes on along the minus strand of CAVYXG010000001.1, from coordinate 1,379,148 downwards.
GCCGGTTCGTTCGAAGGTGCCCAAGGACCGCCCGTGGATGGCCCTGTACGCGCCGGGGTTCCCGGAGGCCCATCCCGAGCACGTGGCCGAGGACCTCGCGACCGGCGCGCAGCAACCCCAGTCGCAGCTCGCCGGCCGGCGGCAGTGGGAGGCCATGCAGGAGTTCGACGTGTACGACCGGCTCCCGTCCATCGGGGTGCCGGTGCTCGTGCTGCACGGCACGGAGGACCGCCTGGTGAGCGTGGAGAACGCCCGCGTCCTGGCCGAAGGGATCCCGGGGGCCGAGCTCCACCTCATCGACGGCGCCGGTCACCTCTACCACTCCGAGCGCGCCGCGGAGTCGGACGCCGCGGTGCTCGAGTTCGTGCGGCGGCACGCCGGTGGGTGATCCGGAGGCCGGGGCCCGCGCCCGCCGGCTGGCGGACGAGCGCGCCGAGCGCCGGGCAGCGAGGGACTACGCCGCCGCCGACGCGCTCCGCGACCGGATCCGGGAGCTGGGGTTCGAGGTGGTCGACGTGGCCGGAGGGTTCGAGCTCCATGAGGCCGCCGACGCCAACGCGACCACCGCCGCGTTCAGCGTGCAGTGGGTGGTCGAGGGGTGGCCCGAGGACGTGGTCCGGGGGATCACGGCGTTCGACCGCCACCACGCCGGGCTGGCCGTCCAACACGTGGTGGTCGACGCCGTGGGCGTGACCGACTCGCAGTGGCCGGGGGCGGCGACGGTGGTCGCCGTCGACCCCGGTGACGGATGGGGCGCCGCCCGCGCGGCCGGCCTCGCGTCGACCGATGCGCGGATCGTGGTCGCGGTGGACGGCTCGATCGAACCGGAGGGCGACATCCTCACCCCGCTGGCCCGCGCACTCGACGATCCCGGAGTCGGCGTCGCCGGGCCGTTCGGCATCGTGACCGACGACCTCCGGGAGTTCCGGACGTCCGACGGGCCGGAGGTGGACGCGATCGAGGGGTACTGCATGGCGTTCCGGCGCGACGTGCTGGTGGAAGCCGGGGGTTTCGATCCGGGCTTCCGCTTCTATCGGGCCGCGGACATCGAGCTGTCGTTCCGCATCCGCGACCGGGGCCTCCGCGCGGTGGTCGTGCCCGTCCCCGTCGGGCGCCACGAGCACCGCGTGTGGTCGTCGATCCCGGAGGCCGAACGCGAACGTCTGTCGAAACGGAACTTCTACCGGTTCCTCGACCGGTTCCGCGGCCGGTTCGACCTGTGCGTCACGCAGCGCAACGACTGATTCGACGCGTCAGCCGTCGTTGGCGGTTCGTGGCGGGTTGTGAATGACTTCCCAGAGGTGCCCGTCGAGGTCGCGGAAGTAGCCCGAGTAGATGCCCCACGCGCGATCGTGCGGCTCATCGGTGATGGTTGCGCCGGCTGCCTTGGCTTGCGCGAGGAGCCCGTCGACGTCGGTCCGGCTTGCGACGAGATGGCCGAGGCTGAACTCCCCGCTCTGCGCCGGCCCGGGCGGGATCCGAGCGTCCTTGGCGAGTTCGCTGCGCGGGTAGAGGGCGAGCATCAGTCCGCCGTCGAGCCGGAACATCACGACGGCGCCGGCCGGGTTGGTGTCGTCGCCCGCGAACTCGGTGGCAGTCACGCCGCGTGACACCAGGCCGAGCCCTCGGTAGAAGGCGAGCGCGCGCTCCAGGTCGCTCACCGCCAAGGTGATGACGTCGATACGGTGTTCCATCGCCGATTGAGTACTTTTCCGCTTCGCTCGTGTCCGAACCCAATGCGCTTCCCCGGGCTTCGGCCCGTGAGAGGTTGGGGCCATGCCACATCGGCTGCCGAACCGGAACAGCTGGACGATCGGAAGCGATGGTGCGGGTCTACTCGGACGGCGACGCCGTGATGGCCGGCCCGGTGATGTCCTCGGTGACGGCGTGGCCGTTCGGCGAGACGCTGCTCGGGTCGGGGATCGGGCGGGTGCCACTCACGTAGGCCTCGAGGTCGATGCCCTCGATGACCTCCTGGGCCATGAGGAGCTTCGACAGGTGATCGAGCATCTCGTGGCGCTCCTCGAGGATCTCGTTGGCCCGGCGGTGGGCCTCGGTGACGAGCTTGATGACCTCCTTGTCGATGGCGTCGGCCATCGTGCCGGAGTACTGCGGGCCCTGCCCGAACATCAGCTCGCTGCGACCGTCGTTGCCGTACGCGAGTGGCCCGATCGTCTCGCTCATGCCGTACTCGACGACCATGGCCTTGGCGATGTCCGTGGCGCGCTTGAGGTCGTCCGCAGCGCCGGTGGAGATCTGCTTGAACGCGATCTCCTCAGCCGTGCGGCCGCCGAGCAGGATGGCCAGCCGGTCGGCCAGCTCGGGTTCGGTGAGCAGATAGCGGTCCTCCAGGGGGCGCTGCATCGTCATGCCGAGCGCCGCCGCGCCGCGCGGGATGATCGACACCCGGTGCACCGGGTCCGCTGTCGGCGAGTTGAGCGCGACCAGCGCATGTCCCATCTCGTGGACGGCCACGATCTCGCGCTCGCGTTCGCCGATGACGCGGCTCTTGCGCTCGAGCCCGGCCACGACACGGTCGATGGCCTCTTCGAGCTCGACGATCTCGACGCAGTCCTTCTCCCGACGGGCCGCCAGCAGTGCGGCCTCGTTCACCACGTTGGCCAGGTCCGCGCCAGTGAACCCCGGCGTGCGCGCCGCGATCACGTGCAGGTCCACGTTCGGACAGAGCGCCACGCCGCGGGCGTGCACCTTGAGGATGTTCTCGCGGCCCCGGAGGTCGGGACGGTCCACCACGACCTGGCGGTCGAACCGCCCCGGCCGCACGAGCGCCGGGTCGAGCACGTCGTGGCGGTTCGTCGCCGCCATGATGATCACGCCGCGGGAGGAGTCGAAGCCGTCCATCTCCACCAGCAGCTGGTTCAGCGTCTGCTCGCGCTCGTCGTGGGAGCCCATCGAGCCGCCGATCCCGCCCATTCGGCCCTTGCCGATGGTGTCGATCTCGTCGAGGAACACCAGCGCCGGCGCCTTCTCCTTGGCCTGCTGGAACAGCTCCCGGACGCGCGCTGCGCCGAGGCCGACGAACATCTCGACGAACTCAGAGCCCGACATGAAGAAGAACGGCACGTTGGCCTCGCCGGCCACCGCGCGGGCCAGCAGCGTCTTGCCGCACCCCGGGGGCCCGAGCAGCAGCACGCCCTTGGGCAGCCGGCCCCCGAGCCGCTGGTACTTCTTGGGGTTCTTCAGGAAGTCGACGACCTCGCGGAGCTCCTCGACCGGTTCGTCGACGCCGGCCACGTCGGAGAACGTGGTCTTCATCTCCTTGCGGTCGTAGATTCGGACCTTGTTCTTCCCCAGGTTCAACGCGTTGGCGCCGGCGGCACCCATCCGGCGGAACAGGAAGAAGTAGATGGCCCCGAACAGGATCAGCATCAGCACGAGCTGGGTGACGAAGGAGAGCCAGCCGCTCGGCGGCTTCTGTTCGTAGGAGATCTTGCTCTTGTTCAGCAGCGGGAAGATCGACTGGTCCGAGTCCAGGCGGGAGGCCGCCACGCTTTCCGAGGAGCCGTCGGGGTGATGGACGGTGCCCGTGATCGAGGTGTCGGTCACGACGACGTCGGTGATCGTGCCGGGACCCTTCTCGATGTACCCGAGCATCTGCGTGTAAGTGACGGCCTGCGAGGGCGAGCTGACGCTCTGGAACAGCACCCACCCGACCACCACGAGCACGACGATCCAGATGAGCATCCGAGTCCGGCGCTGGCGGTCCTGGGGGGAGCCGTTGCCGCCCCCGCCGAGGTCGAACCCGGGCAACCCGCCTCGGCGGGCTCCCTTGTTCCTGTTGTCGTCGGCCATGAAGAAGCCATCTTCCCACAGGGTTTCGCGAACACACCCCCCATCCAAAGCCTCGCGATGTTCGAATTTGTTGTGAACGTTCAGATTTGTCGCAGTGCGTAACGGACGGCCCGGGCGCGGGGACCACGGGGTCGGGACGGAGGCTGGAGGCCCGTGAGCAGGAAGGTCGATCACCCACGGCGGCGGCCGCCGCCTGCCCCGGCGGGTTCCCCCGAGGACCGCGCCGGCCCTGGGGCCGGCGCGGTCGCCGGCCTCGTGAGCGCCGCCGCCGCGCTGGCCATCTCGGCGATCGTTCACACCCTGATCCCCTCCATCCCGTTCCCGCCGGTCGCCGTGGCCGAGGCGGTCATCCGGGGCGCTCCGGGCAGCGTGGACGCCTTCTTCATCGACAACCTCCAGCACGGCGCCCGCCCGGCGGCGGTGGTCGGCTCCGGGCTCGGGCTGGTGATCGCCGGAACGCTGCTCGGCCTGGCGCTCCCGGCGGTGCGGCGGTGGCTGGGCGGCCGGACCATGCTCGCGGCCGCGGTCCTCGCGCTGCCCCTGTACCTGGTGGCGGTGCTCACCTTCCGGCCGGCGCCAGGCGACGTGGGGCGGTTCCTGTACGCCCTGGCCCTGATCCCGATCTTCGCCGCCTCGGTGTGGTTCGGCGTGCGGGCCTTCCAGCGCGTGACGGCCGGTCGGGTCGCCAGCGACACGGACGTCACCCGGCGCGAGGTGGTCCGGGCGATGTGGATCGGCGGGGCGGCGTTCCTCGTGGGTTGGGCGAACCTCGGCCGGCTGGTGTTCCGGCGTCCGGATCCCGGCAACACGCGGCTCTCGACGCGGGGGAATGTCTCGCCCGCCCCGGTTCCCTCCGCGGCGCCCGGGGACGCGTCGTTCGCCGGGATCGCCGGGCTGACGCCCGAGATCACGCCGAACGGCCGGTTCTACGTGGTGAACGAGGAGCTGTTCTTCCCGGACGTCGACCGGGCGACGTGGCGGCTCGAGATCGGCGGGCTGGTCGACCGGCCGTTCGCCCTGAGCTACCACGAGCTCACATCGATGCCGGCCATCGAGCAGGTCATGACGCTCGAGTGCATCAGCAACAAGACCGGCGGGCACCTGATCTCCAACGCCAGGTGGATCGGCGTCCGCCTCCGCGACCTCCTGCGGCGAGCCGGCGTCAAGGCCGGCGCCCTCGAGGTGGTGTCGACGTCGGTGGACGGGTTCGCCGACTCGGTGCCGGTCGCCGACGCCATGTCCCCGAACACGATCATCGCGTACGGGATGAACGGGAACGTGCTCCCGCGGGCGCACGGGTTCCCCGCCCGGATCCTGGTCCCCGGCTACTACGGGATGAAGCAGCCCAAGTGGCTGGGGAAGATCGAGGTCGTCGACCAGCCGTTCGCGGGCTACTGGGTGGTGCGGGGCTGGATCAAGGAGGCCGTCGTCCGCACGATGTCCCGCATCGACACCCCCAGGGACGGCTCGAGCGTGGACGGTTCGGTGATCGTTGCCGGGATCGCCTTCGCCGGTGACCGGGGGATCTCCCGGGTGGAGGTCAGCACGGACGGCGGCCACTCGTTCGCCGACGCGGACCTCAAGACCCCGCTGTCGGAGTTCACGTGGCGCCAGTGGAGATACCGGTTCGCTCCGAGACCGGGTGCGCAGACGAACGTCGTCGTGCGCGCCACGGACGGGACGGGGGCGACCCAGACGTCCGCCGTCAGACCGCCGGAGTACAGTGGGGCGACGGGATGGCACGGAGTCGAGGTCGTTGACCAGTCAGGCTGAGCAGCTCCCCACGGGTTCTCCGGAGGAGACCGAGCAGGAGCGCCGCGAGCGGTTCGAGCGCGACGCGATGCCGCTCATGCCCCAGCTGTACTCGGCCGCGCTCCGGCTGACCCGCAACCCCGCCGACGCCGAGGACCTCGTCCAGGAGGCGTACCTGCGGGCGTACCGGGGCTTCTCCGGGTTCACGCCGGGGACCAACCTCAAGGCGTGGCTGTACCGGATCCTCACCAACACGTTCATCAACGCCTACCGCAAGAAGCAGCGGCAGCCGCTGACCGTGCTCGAGGACGAGATCCCCGACTGGTACCTGTACGACCACCTGGCCGACGGCTCGGGCGGTGGCGAGACCGCGTCGGCCGAGGCCCAGGTCCTCGAGCGCATGCCCGACGAGGACGTCCAGGCCGCGCTCGACGCGCTTCCGGAGGCGTTCCGGATGGCCGTCTGGTTGGCGGACGTGGAGGGATTCGCGTACAAGGAGATCGCCGAGATCCTCGACATCCCAATCGGAACCGTGATGTCGAGGTTGCACCGCGGAAGGAAATCCCTGGAGAAGATGTTGTGGGACAAGGTAAGGGAGCGAGGACTTGTCAGGGATTGACTGCGACGAGGTGCTGAGGGAGGTCGAGGCCTACCTCGATCACGAGCTGCCGCAGGAGCGGAGCGAGTTCATCGCGCTCCACCTCCGGACGTGCAGCCCGTGCGCGAAGCGCGCCGACTTCCAGCAGCGGCTGCGCGCCATCGTCGCGCGCAAGTGCGCGATGGACCAGGCCGTACCGGACACGCTCTCGGTCCGCATCCGGATGTTCATCGAGGAGGAGCACGGGCCGACCACCACGGCCTGATCCGCGTCCCGGCTCCGCCCGCGTGTTGCGATCTCGTGACCTCCGGTCACGCGGTCGAACGAACCCCCGCCGCCCATGCGTCGAACGGTCATGCAGGAGGAACGACGCATGAAGGGAACCCGTCCCGGCCATCTGCCCCCGCCCAGCAGGCCGACAGGAGCCGGCCGTACCTGTGCGGAGCCGGGCTGTACGACCAAACTGTCCATCTACAACACCTCGGAGATGTGCTGGCAGCATGCCGAGGTGGTGTTTCCGAACTACCGCGGCAAGCGTCTCACGCCCAACAAGTCCCGAGCCTGAGGGCCGCCGCACCGTCAGCCGGCGGCCCCAAAGCACCGTCCTCGCGCCCGCGGGTAGGCTCGCGGACGCATGTTCGGGACCGTGCTCGTGGCCAACCGGGGGGAGATCGCCTCCCGGGTCATCCGGACGCTGCGCCGGCTGGGGATTCGCTCGGTGGCCGTCTACAGCGAGGTCGACGGCGCTGCCAGGCACGTGCGTGAGGCGGACGCGGCCGAGCCCATCGGCGAGTCGCCGGCACCCGCGTCCTACCTGAACCCCGCCGCGATCGTGGACGCCGCGCTCCGGTCGGGCGCCGAGGCCGTGCACCCCGGATACGGGTTCCTGTCGGAGTCACCGAGGTTCGCGGCGGCGGTGACCGCCGCCGGGCCGGCGTGGATCGGCCCGTCGCCCGACGTGCTCGAACTCACCGGTGACAAGGTCGCGTGCCGGATGGCGTTCGCCCGGACGGGGTTCCCGGTGCTCCCGGGGGCGGGGCCGTTCGTGGACGTTCCCTCTGCCGTGGGGGCGGCCGACGAGGTGGGGTTCCCGATCATGGTCAAGGCCGTGATGGGCGGGGGCGGCATCGGGATGGGCGTGGCCCGCGACCCGGGCGAGCTGGCCGCGGCCGTCGAGACCGCGTCGACGCGCGGCGCCCGGTTCTTCGCCGACCCGGCCGTGCTCCTCGAGCGCTACGTCGAGGGCGCCCGCCACGTCGAGATCCAGGTCCTGGCCGACGCGGAGCGGTGCCTGCACCTCTACGAACGCGAGTGCTCCGTCCAGCGCCGCCACCAGAAGGTCGTCGAGGAGACACCCTCGCCGGCGTTGGACGACGACCTGCGCCGGGAGATGTGCGACGCGGCGGTGGCGTCGATGCGGTCGCTGGGCTACACGGGCGCGGGGACGGTCGAGTGCGTCGTGTCCCCGGCGGGGGAGTTCTTCCTTCTCGAGGTGAACGCCCGCCTGCAGGTCGAGCACCCGGTCACGGAGCTCACGTGCCACGGGGACCTCGACCTGGTCGAACAGCAGCTCCGCGTGGCCGCCGGGGAGGGGATCTCCCTCGACGGGACCCCGGCCCGGGACGGCCACGCCATCGAGTGCCGGGTGTACGCGGAGGACTCCCGGACGTTCCTTCCGTCGCCCGGAACGATCGCCGCGATGCGGCTGCCGGAGGGGGTCCGGGCCGACTTCGGGTACGACGACGGGGACGACGTCCCGATGTTCTACGACCCCCTGATCGGCAAGCTCGTCGTGCGGGAGGACGACCGGGCGGCGGCCATCGAGGCCATGCGGCACGCGGTGCGCGGGACGGTGATCGAGGGCCTGAAGACCAACCTCCCGACGCACGCGCGCATCCTCGACGACGAACGCTTCACCTCGGGGATGTACGACACGTCGTTCCTCGGGAAGTAGGGTTCGCGGCAGCATGGCCGGCGACGTTCGGTACGAGGTCCGCGGGACGGCGGCGTGGGTGACGATCGACGCCGAGGAACAGCGCAACTCGCTGTCGCCGGAGGTCGTGGCCGGGCTCCACCAGGCGGTCGAGCGCGTCGGCGAGGACGACGCCGCCAGGGTGGCCGTGATCACGGGCGCGGGCAGGCGGGCGTTCTCGGCCGGGGGCCACCTGGGCGGGATGTCGGGGGAGCATTCCCGGGTCGCGCAGCACGACGCCCGGGGCGCGCTCGCGGGGCTGTTCCGATCGATGCAGGAATGCCCGACGCCGATCGTGGCGCGGGTGAACGGGCACGCGCTGGCGGGCGGGTTCGGCCTGATGCTGGCGTGCGACCTCGCGATCGCGGCCGACGACGCCGAGTTCGGCACGCCGGAGATCAACCTGGGCCTGTGGCCGTACATGATCAGCGCGGTGATCCAGCGGAACGTCCCCCGCAAGATCGCGCTCGACATGATGCTCTCCGGCCGCCGCGTCACCGCCGAGGAGGCCGGGCGGTGGGGGATGGTCAACCGTGTGGTTCCCCGAAGCGATCTCGACGGGGCCGTGGAGTCGCTGGTCGCCGACCTGTCCTCGAAGTCGCCGTTGATCCTCGCCCTGGGGAAGCGCTCGTTCTACCGGTCGCAGGACATGTCGTTCGACGACGCGCTCGCGTACCTGCACTCGATGCTCACGGTGAACCTCGAATCCGAGGACGTGGCCGAGGGCGTGAGCGCGTTCCTGCAGAAGCGTTCGCCCGAGTGGAAGGGCCGCTGAGCCGGAACTAGAGCTCATCCTTCCGCTCGAGCACGGTCAGCGCGATCCACCCCGGGAGGACCGGGAGCCAGAACGTCGTGAGCCGGAACAGGAACACCGCCGGGACGGCGACGGTCTTGTCGAGACCGGCGGCCGTCAGCCCGGCGATCAAGGCCGCCTCCACCGCGCCGATCCCGCCCGGCGTCGGCGCGGCCGTCGCAACGGCCGAGCCCACGAGGTAGACCGCGCCGATCGTGGCCACCGGCAGGCCTCCTCCGAAGGCCTCTATCGCGAACACCAGCGCGAGGATGTACGTGAGGGTGAGGAAGATGGAGCCGCCGAAGAGCGCGAGCACCTTCACCGGCCGCTTCGCGACCTCCGCGACGCCGTGCAGCGACCGGCGCAGGATCGGAACCAGCTTGCCCAGGAACAGCTTCCGGCCCCACGGAAAGAGCATCACCACGCCGGAGAGCGTGAGGATGGCGGTCAGGCCGACGAGGATCGCGGTGCCGGACGGCAGGTGCACCGAGCCCACCCCGGCGCGCCGCCCCCACAGGATGAACACGATCGACAGCGGGATGTAGGTGACGAACCCCGCCAGGTGGCTGAGCCCGACGCCCGAGATGGCAACGGCGGGGTCCATGCCCCGCTTCTGCAAGAACCGGATGTTGGTCGCCATGCCACCGACCTTCGCCGGCGTGATCCGGTTGACGAACGACCCGGCGAGCTGGGACTCGAACGCCGGCCACGCCGGGATCCGGTCCGGAACCGACCCGATCAGCGTCATCGTCGCCCCGACATAGGTGGCGATCGAGGCCACGAGCGACCAGAACGCCCAAATCCAGTTCGCGTGTTGGACCTGCTGCCACAGGCTCGGAAGGTTCGCGAGCTGGGGGATCAGGAAGTAGAACGCCAGCCCCAGGCCGACGGCCGTGACGACGTTCTTCGTCCGAACCCGCCGCAGGTCCTCGAGCTCGATCTTCTCCACGCCCACCGCCGAGGCGGCCGCCTGTTGGAGCTCCTTCATGAGCGGCTTGCGTCCGGCCATCGCGGTTCGGGTGGCGTAGCTGACGCTGTTCAGCTGGAGCCTGGGCAGCGCGTCGCGGACCGGGTCGGCTCCCAGGACGTCGACGGCCGCGGTCACGGCCCGCTCCGCCCCGGTTCGTAGGGCGAGCGATGCCAGCAGCTCGGCGACGTCGCCGCGCAGCACCTGGTCGGGGGCCGAGAGCTGCGCGAACCCGAAGTCGATCAGCCATGGCTGGCCGTCCGAGGCCAGGACGACGTTCGTGAGCTTGAGGTTGCGGTGGGCGATGCGGTGCGTCCGGAGCTGCGCGACCTGCGTCCAGACGCCGCGCACGACGTCGTCGGTGAGGTCGTCGTCGGCGACGCGGTCGAGCGACGCGCCCTCGATTCGCTGGAACGAAAGCAGGCTCGCGTCCGAGTCCACGTCAGCGACGGCCTGGAGGGTCGGGGTGCGGATCCCGTCGGACGCGGCCTTCAAAGCCACGAGCGCCTCGTGTTCGACCTCGCGGCGCGTCGACTGGAACGGCCGCTCGTCGCCGACGTCGCGCAGCCGGGCGAACCGGTAGGCCCGGTACAGGAGGTCGGCGCTCCGTTCGTCCTGCCCCAGCACCTTGACGAACAGCGGCGCGCCGTCGGTCCCGACCGCGAAGTAGGGCGTCGATCCCCGCGCGTCGACGTCGGCAAGGTGGAGCTCCCGGAGCGGCGTGCCGTTCCTGGCCATGGCTGCGGCGATCGCCGCTCCGCGGGGGCGCCGGTTGCGCGACCCCAGCGCGAGCAACAGCGCCGAGCCGCCCACGACACCGACGCCGATCGCGATGAGGACGTCGCCCGACAGGTTCGTTCCGGACACGATCCGGAACAGGGCGATCGCGGCGACCGTGACCACCAGTGTCCGGCGCCACGCGCGGGAACACCACGACTCCGCGGCCGTCGCCGCCGCGGTCGCGCCGGCCAGGTAGACGGCGTCGGGGAACCCGGCCCCCACGACCCACGACGGCCGCTGCAGCACGTGCTGGACCAGCGGCGGCGTGGCGGCGGTGAGGACGAACTGGTCGACGGCCCACATCAGGCCCGACCCGAGGGCGCCCGCCAACACGACCATCGTCAGGAGGCGGAATCGCTTCAGGATGAGCAACAGCACGACCACGACGATGGGGGTCACCAGGGCGAGGAGGCCGATCAGACCGATGAGGAACCGCTCGAGGGTGTCGGGCAGCTTCCCGAACAGCCGGGCGACGTCCAGGTCGACCGACCGCAGGACGTCCTTCGCCGCGAGCGCGAACAGGACGCCGATCAGCGTGAGTCCGAGCGCCACCAGCAGCCGCAGGAGGTCGACCGGCGACCGGACGAACCTCGGCTGGGGCGGTTCGTCGATGAGGACCTGCCCATCGGCGGGGGCCGTGGGCGCCTCGGCCAGGTGCGCGGTTCGACCCCTCATGACCGATGCCGTCCGGGCTCGCGAATGAGAGTCGGGCTGCCCCCAGTCGGCTCCACCGACGCCCCTGGATCCCGCAATCCCACCGAGAGCCTCCCCTGGCCACCCTAGTCCGAAACGGGCGGGCGGTCGAGGCTCAGGCCAGGTGGAAGAAGAGCAGTACCCCGATGACGATGGTCGCGGCGGCTCCGAGCAGGGCGAGTGTCCGGACCGCGTTTCTCTTCACCCTCGTGGAGGCGACCGTCAGCCCGCCGGCCGCGATCAGCACCGCCCCCATGAGCGTGTCATGTCCCCCGATCTCCACCCGATCCCCCCTGTCGCTGGATCACGAGCGGGCAATCCCAGTCTGGGTGGTCGAAGGCCGGGGGTCGTGCTGGGTTCGCCGTGGCGCTCCGGACGTAGACTCGGGCGCGAGCGGGCCCGGGGAGGCATCGGCGTTCGGTCGCCGGCGAAGGGCCCCGAGGAGGTTCATCGCCGATGGGCGACACCGACGCCGGGCCGCGGCCTGGGGCCGAAGCGCCGAAGGATCCTGAGACCCCGAAGCCCGCGACCACGTACACGTACGAGGGGCCCGATCTCCGCGGGCATGCCGAGAAGCTCGGCGAGCAGCGCAAGAAGTTCCGCGGCATGGGGGGGTCCGAGCGTGTCGAACGCCAGCACGGGGACGGGAAGCTCACAGTCCGGGAGCGGCTGGACGTGTTGTTCGACGACGGGTCGTTCAGCGAGTTCTCGCTGCTCGCGCACCACCAGTCGTCGAGTCCGCAGATGCAGGGGAAGTTCACGCCGGCGGACGGGGTGGTCACCGGCGTCGGGCGGATCGACGGCCGGCGCGTTTGCGTGATCGCGTACGACTTCACCGTCATGGCGGGGTCGATGGGGATGGTCGGCGAGCTGAAGGCCTCGCGCATGCGCGAGCTCGCGCTCCGCGAACGCATCCCGATCGTGTGGCTGATCGACTCGGCCGGCGCCCGGATCCAGGAGGCCGCGGGGTCGATGTTCGCGCGAACCGGGGACCTGTTCCGGGAGCAGGTCGTGATGTCGGGCGTTGTGCCGCAGGTCGCCGCGATGATGGGTCCGGGCGCGGCGGGCACCGCGTACATCCCCGGCCTCGCCGACTTCGTCCCCATGGTGAAAGGAACGTCGAACATGGCGCTCGGCGGCCCGCACCTCGTGAAGGCCGCGGTCGGGGAGGACGTGACCGCCGAGGAGATGGGCGGCTCGTCCGTTCACTGCAAGGTGAGCGGCGTGGCCGACCTCGAGGTCGCCGACGACCGCGAGTGCATCGACGTCGTGCGGCGCTACCTGGGCTACTTCCCGTCGAACAACCAGCAGCCGCCGCCCGCGGTCGAATCGCACGACCCCGTCGACCGCGTGTGCGAGGCGTTGCTCGACATCGTCCCGGCGAACCCTCGGCAGGCGTACGACATGCGCAAGGTCGTGAAGGAGATCGCCGACGACGGGGAGTTCTTCCCGATGAAGCCGGACTGGGCCCGGAACCTGGTCACCGGGTTCGCGCGGTTCGGCGGACGGCCCGCGGGGATCGTGGCCAACCAGCCGATGTTCCTCGGGGGCGCGCTCGACGTGAACGCGGCCGACAAGGCGGCGCGGTTCGTGTGGCTGTGCGACGCGTTCGGGATCCCGCTCGTGTTCCTGATGGACTGCCCGGGGTTCCTCGTCGGCAGCGCCGTGGAGAAACAGGGGATCATCCGCCACGGCGCGAAGATGCTGTTCGCGGTGAGCGAGGCGACGGTGCCGAAGGTCACTGTCGTGCTCCGGAAGGGCTACGGCGCCGGGTACTACGTGATGAACGGCCGCGCCTACGAACCCGACTACATCGTGGGTTGGCCGACGGCCGAGATCAGCGTGATGGGGCCCGAGGGCGCCGTGAACATCATCTTCCGCAAGCAGATCAAGGCCGCCGGGGACGCGGAGGCCCAGGACGCCATGCGGAACCAGATGGTGAACATGGTCCGCGAGCAGATCAACGCGTACATCGCCGCCGGGTGGTCGTTCCTCGACGACCTGATCGAACCGCAGGACACTCGCGCCGCCATCATCCGCGGGCTCGAGATGGGCGCGACGAAGACCGTCGAACGCCCCTGGCGCAAGCACGGGGTGCTGCCGGTCTGAGCGATGCCGCCGTGGTCCCGGCGAACGCCGCCACGCCCGAGGTGGTCGGGGCGATCGAGCGGCATCAGAGCGAGCTGTCGGTCCGGTGGACCGAGGTCCAGGACGGTCTGGTGACCGACACGGCGGGATTCGTCCGAACGATCAACCCGGAGATCAAGGTCGCGTTCGCGAACAACGTGCACAGGATCCGTCTCGGGCCCGACGAGGTCGCCGACGCGGCCCGGGCATGCACGACCGCGTTCCGCGAGCACGGGGTTCCCGCCCTGTGGTGGGTGTCGCCGCTCGCGACGCCGCAGGACCCCGGCGGCGACCTCGAGGCGCACGGGTGGCGGTTCGACGAGGCCATGCCGTGGATGGCTGTCCGGATCGACCGGATCGAGTGGCCGCAGACGCCGCCGGGCCTCCGGATCGAACGCGCAACCGACGAGGGCGTTCACGCGGGGTTCGTGCAGGCGATGACCGCCGGGTTCGGCATGCGGGCTCCGGAGCAGCACGCGATGAACGCGCTGGCCGCGCGGGTCGGGTACGGGCCGGATGCGCGGTGGGTACGATGGGTCGGGTCCCTGGACGGCCGCGCCGTCGCGTCGTCCGGGCTGATGCTCGCGGGCGGGGTGGCCGGGATCTACAACGTGGCGACCGCGCCGGACGTGCGGCGGCGGGGGATCGGTGCGGCGCTCACGGCGGCCGCCGTCGCGGAGGGGCGCGAGCGCGGGTACGAGGTCGCGGTGCTCGGCGCGTCGGAGCTCGGGTTCGGCGTCTACGCCCGGATGGGGTTCCGGGAGGTGTGCCGGGACCGCGTGTGGATGCTGCCCGATCGATCGAAGGGAACGATGTGACCGAAGGACCCGACGCGAACGACCAGGGCCGGGCGACCGCGCCGCCGTCCGACCAGGGCCGGGCGACCGCGCCGCCGTCCGATGAGGAGATCCGGCGCCTCCGCAGGGCCGCGGCCAGGTCGCTCGTCTGGCATGGGAGCCGCGACGCCGCGAGCTACCTGGCTGAGGTGCCCGCCGACGCCGAGCCCGACCAGTACGGCGAGGGCGGGGTGGTCGCCGAGCTCGAGGCCGAGGTGGCCTCGCTCCTCGGCAAGCCCGCGGCCGTGTTCATGGTGAGCGGGACGATGGCGCAGCAGATCGCGTTGCGGGTCCACGCCGACCGGCGGGGCCGCCGGACGGTGCTGTTCCATCCGCACTGTCACCTCGCCCACCACGAGGAGGGCGCATTCGAACGCCTCCACGGCCTGTACGGCCGGCCGGTCGGGGAGTTCGAACGGCTGATCACGCTCGATGATCTCGAATCCGTCCGCGAGGAACCCGCTGCCCTGCTGCTCGAGCTGCCCCAGCGGGACCTCGGCGGGCAGCTGCCCGCGTGGGACGACCTGGTCGCGCAGACCGAGTGGGCGCGGGCCCGGGGCGCGGCCGTCCACATGGACGGCGCCCGGCTCTGGGGGTGCGGCGACTTCTACGGTCGCTCGCTCGCCGAGATCGCGGGGCCGTTCGACACGGTGTACGTCTCGTTCTACAAGCAGCTCGGCGGACTGCCCGGCTCGATCCTCGCCGGAGCGGAGGACGTGATAGCCGAGGCCCGCGTGTGGCGGCGCCGGCACGGCGGGACGCTCTACGGCATGTGGCCGAACGCCGCGTCGGCGCTCCACGTGCTCCGGCTGCGGCTCCCCCGGATCGCCGAATACCGCGCGCACGCGGTGGCGATCGCCGACGCCCTGCGCGACGTCGACGGCCTCGACGTGGTCCCGGACCCGCCGCAGACCACGATGATGCACCTGGTGTTCCGGCGGCCGAAGGAGGAGCTGCTCGCCGCCTCCCTCCGGATCGCCCGCGAGGAGGGCATCTGGACCAACGGGTACTTCGCCGACACCGGCGCGCCGGGCGTGTCCCGCGCGGAGTTCGAGACCGGCGACGCCACCCTGACGTTCACTCCGGCGGAGGCCCGCGTGCTCGTGCGCCGTCTGCTCACGGAGTGAACGCGCCCCGGGCCGTTTCCGGCCAGAATCCGCTCGGAACCTGAGCAGGGGAGGGAAGGTGGAGGACCTCGGAACGATCCTCGGCGTATGGGCCCATCCCGACGACGAGACCTATCTGTCCGCGGGATTGATGGCGCGTGGCGTGGGCGACGGCCGCCGCGTGACCTGCGTGACCGCGACCCGGGGCGAGGAGGGGTCCTGGGACGAGGAACGGTGGCCAACCGCCACGATGGGCAAGGTGCGCGAGGCCGAGCTGATGCGGTCGATGGAGATCATCGGCGTGACCGACCACCGCTGGCTCGACTACTACGACGGCGCCTGCGCGGAAGCCGACCAGGCCGAGGCCACGGCGAAGGTCGAGGCCATCCTCCAAGAGGTCGACCCCGACACCGTGCTGTCGTTCGGCCCGGACGGGATGACCGATCACCCCGACCACAAGTCAACCTGCGCGTGGGCCACCGAGGCGTTCCGGCGGGCGGCCAGGCCGGGCGCGCGCCTGTACTACGCATGCATGACGCCGGAGTGGGCGGCGGAGTTCGTCCCGGTGATGAACCGGTTCAACGTGTTCATGTCGGACGACACGCCGCCGGTCGCCCCGCTCGAGGATCTCGCGATCGTGTACGAGCTTGGCGACGACGAGCTCGAGCAGAAGCTCCTCGCCATCGACGCCCACGAGAGCCAGGTCGAGGGCATGATGAACGCGTTCGGCCGGGACTTCTTCCGGCGGGCGCACCGGTCCGAGATGTTCCGGCTGGCCGAATCGAGATGAGCTCCGAGCCGCCGCCCCCCGACCGGCCCGAGCCCCCGCCGCCCGTTCCCGATCTCGACTGGGATCCCGGGAGGGCACGGGCCTTCGCGGAGCGGGCGCTCGACCTGTGGACCGAATACCTCGAACGCCTCCCCGACCTGCCCGTCGCGCACGCGGCGGGGGAGGACGAGGTGCGCGCGGCCGTCGCGCTGCCCGTGCCCGAGGACCCAATGCCGGAGGAGGACCTGGCCGCGTACCTCCGCGACCTGACGTTCCGGTGGTCGATGTCGCCCGGGCACCCGCGCTTCATGGCGTACATCAGCGGCCCCGGAACGGCCCCGGGCGTGGCCGCGGACCTCCTCGCCGCGGGGCTCAACCAGAACGCCGGCGCGTGGCGGCTGGCCCCGGCGGCCACGGAGATCGAGCTGCACCTCACCCGGTGGTTCGCACGGGAGTTCGGGCTGCCGGAAGGGTCGGGGGGGCTGGTCGTGTCGGGCGGCGCCATGGCGGCCTTCGTGGCGCTGAAGGTGGCCCGGGACCGGCAGGCCGGGCTGTCGGTTCGCCAGCAGGGGGTCGCGGGCGCCGGGCCGGTCGCGATCTACGGGAGCGCAGAGGTCCACGTCGTCACCGATCGGGCCGCCGACATGCTCGGCCTGGGGATGGATGCGGTGCGCAAGGTCGCCGTCGACCGCGACCTCCGGATGGACGTGACGGCCCTGGAGGACGCAATCGCGCGCGACCGGGCGGCCGGGATCACGCCGATCGCCGTCGTGGCCACGGCTGGAACGATCGGCACCGGCGCGATCGACCCCCTCCCCGACATCGCCGAGCGCTGCGAGCGCGAGGGGCTGTGGATGCACGTCGACGCCTCGTACGGCGGGCCGGCGGTGCTGAGCGACGACCTCCGACCGCTCCTGGCCGGCATCGAGCGCGCGAGCTCGATCGCGTTCGACCCGCACAAGTGGCTGTACACGCCGCACTCGGGCGGGTGCGTGCTGGTTCGCGACCTGTTCTGGCTGGTCGACTCGTTCGGGGTGCTGCCGGCGTACGTCCAGGAGGACAAGGAGCGAACGCGGCACGGCCTGGACCTCGGGATGTTCGGGCCGCAGTTCAGCCGGGGGTTCCAGTCCCTGAAGATCTGGCTGTCGCTGCTGGCCCACGGCCGGCGGGCGTACGGCGCGCGGATCTCGCACGACGCCGAGCTCGCGCGGTACCTCGGTGCGCTGGTGGCGTCCAGGGAGAACTTCGAGCTCGCCTGCCCGGTCGGGTTGTCGATCACGTGCTTCCGGTACGTGCCCGCAGACCTTCCCGAGTCGCCGCCCGACGACCGCGAGCGGTACCTCGACGAGCTGAACCGGCGGATCATGACCGAGGTCCAGCTCGACGGGCGGGTCTTCTACTCGAACGCCGTTCTCGACGGCCGGTTCGTCCTGCGCGCCTGTCTGGTGAACTTCCGGACGGAGGCCCGCGATGTGGAGACCGTCGTCGACGTGACGGCTGAGATCGGGGCGAGGCTCGACCGCGAGCTCCGCCCGGGGGGGTTGCGGTGAGCCGGTTCGCGCTGCTGGGGTCGGGGGAGTTCCTGCCGTGGACCTCCGAGGTGGACGAGTGGATGCTGAAGGGCGCCACGGGGGAGGGCGTGCTGATCCTGCCGACGGCGAGCGCGCCCGAGGGCGACCGGGTGTTCGATCGGTGGGGGCGCATGGGAGTCGACCACTACGCCGCGGCCGGCGTGGCTGCGGAGGTGGTGCCGCTCAAGAAGCGCGACGACGCCATGCGGCCGGAGCTGATCGCCAGGCTCGACGACGCCGCGGTCGTGTACTTCTCGGGCGGCAACCCCGCGTACCTGGCCGCGACACTGGTCGACACGCCGTTCTGGCGGGCCGTCAAGCGCGGGCTCGACCGGGGCCTGACGTACGCGGGGTGCAGCGCCGGGATCGCCGCGATCGGGGAGGTCGCGCCCGACAGCTCGTCGAACGACCCGACCAGCGCGCACTTCTGGCGGGTCGGGCTGGGACTGTTCTCCAAGATGTACTTCGGGCCGCACTGGGACGCGCTCGACACCTACGTCCCGGGGCTCCGCCAGACCATCATCGCGTCGGTGCCGAGCGACAGCCGCCTGCTCGCCATCGACGAGGATACGGCGGTCGTGGGGGACGGAACGACCTGGCGCGTGATCGGCGCAGGGCGGGCGGCGCTCCTCGCCGATGGTCTGTGGGCCGAGCACCCGTCGGGATTCACGTTCGAGGCGGATCTCGGCATGGTCGGGGGTTCGGCGTGAGCGGGGACGGGAACCACCCGGCATTCCCGACACACATCGGTTCAGGTGCCGCTTCGATCGCGCATCCGGACTCCGCTCACAGTGCGAAAGGGGTTGGGACCGGTGGGTAGGAAGAAGGGCGACAAGAAGAGGAAGAAGAAGGGCAAGGAAGGCAAGAAGGCCGTGAGGGGCCGCTCCGGGCGTGCCGCCACCGCGGCCCGGCCGGCCGAGACCGGTCCCCTCCCGAAGATGAAGACGAAGGAGTACGAGCGCGAGATGCGCCGACTCCACGGCGAGCTCGTCGCGATGCAGGAGTGGGTCAAGGCGAGCGGCGCCAAGATCTGCATCGTCTTCGAGGGCCGCGACACGGCCGGCAAGGGGGGCACGATCAAGCGGATCACCGAGCGCGTGAGCCCTCGCGTGTTCCGCGTGGTCGCGCTGTCGGCGCCGACCGAGCGCGAGCGCTCCCAGATGTACATCCAGCGCTACATGCAGCACTTCCCGGCCGCGGGCGAGGTCGTGATCTTCGACCGGTCCTGGTACAACCGCGCCGGCGTCGAGCCGGTGATGGGGTTCTGCACTCCGGAGGAGACCGAGCGGTTCCTCGAGCTGGCGCCCGAGGTCGAGCGGGCGATGGTCGACTCCGGGATCCTGCTGATCAAGTACTGGCTCGAGGTGAGTGCCGACGAGCAGACCCGGCGCCTGGAGAGTCGCATCGAGGACCCCCGCAAGATCTGGAAGCTCTCGGGCATGGACCTGAAGTCCTACGGCCGCTGGTACGACTACTCGCGGGCGCGCGATTCCATGTTCGCGGCGACCGACACGGCGTGGGCGCCCTGGTACGTCGCGAACACCGACGACAAGAAGCGCGGCCGGCTCAACATCATCAGTCACCTGCTGAGCGTCGTGCCATACGAGCCGCTCGAGCCCAGGGAGATCACCCTGCCCAAGCGCCAGAGGGCGCGCGGCTACGCCGAACCCAACCTGCCGCCGCGGGGGATCCCGACACCGTTCTGAAGCCTGGAACCCAGACGCCGTTGTCGGCGGCGTCCGGCAGGGCGTAGCGTCCGGCAGGGCGTAGCGTCCGGCATTCCGAAGGGGGAGGGAGTTCCCGGCATGACCGAGATGCACGAGCTGCACCGCAGGGCAGGGGAGTCGCTCGCGGCAACCGTGCGGAAGGTCCACGACGACCAGCTGCACGACCCGACGCCGTGCAGCGAGTGGGACGTGCGAGACCTGCTGCACCACATCACGTGGAGCGACCTCTGGATAGCTCCGCTCGTCGACGGCAGGGATCTCGGGGAGGTCGCCCCCACGCTGGAGGGCGACGTGCTCGGCGACGACCCGGTCGGGACGACGCTCCGCGGGATCGAGGAGGCGAACGACGCGTTCGACCGGGCCGGTGACCGTCTCGTCCAGCTCTCGCGGGGGAGGACGCCCGCCACCGTCTACTGCTTCGAGCGGATGAACGACCTCGTCGTCCACAACTGGGACCTCGCGAGGGGGATCGGAGCCGACGTCGAGCTCGACGAGGAGTGCATGCAGGTCGCGCTCGACGGGTATCGTCCGATGGAGGCGGAGCTCCGCGCGGCCGGCGCGCTCGGCCCCGACGTGGACGTCCCGGTCGGCGCGCCGCTGCAGGTCCGCTACCTGGCGTTCTTCGGCCGGCGCGCGGACTGGACCCCGCCGGAGTCGTCCTCGGCAGGCTGATCCTCGCCGTCGGTCGGGTTGGAGACGTACGGGGCGAGGACCTCCGCCTCCTCGCGAAGCCTCGCCGCCCGTTCGGTGTCGCCCAGCCGCTCGTACCCGGACGCCGCGGCGCGTCGTTCGTCGATCTGCCCCCGGAGGATCGCGTCGACCTCGGCCTCGCTCAGCGCACGCCGGGGCGCTTCGGCCGCGCCGAGCCCGGGCCTGGATCCGGCGAAGTGCGGACCCCCGCCGTCCGGGGCCGGGATCGCCGGCGTGTCGACGGCCTCCGCGTTCCCGATCGCCGCGAGCGCCGAACGGATCGCCGAGACCGCGACGGCATCCCTCGCCTTCATCGCGGTGAGCAGGTCGGCGCGGAGTCGGTCGTGCATCCGGCGGATCGTCGCAGAATGGGAACGCGCCTCGGGCGGGACCGCAGCAGTCTCACGGGAATAGCCGCCCGAGCGTTTTGTCTTGGAGATGACCATGGAGCGACCGTCTCGCGAATCGAACGGCGGGGTCGACGCCGCGCTCATGTTCGTGGTCCTGATGTGGGCGCTGACGTTCTCCACGTTCAAGGTCGCGTGGAGGAACGTCGACCCGGTCGCCTTCACCGCGGTGCGGTTCGGGGCGACCCTGGTCATCGCGATCGCGGTCGTGGCGTTCGCGTCATCGCGCATCCGTCCCCGCCGCGCGGACATCCCGACGATCGTTGCCTCCGGGCTGGCCGGCTACTTCGCGTACCAGATGCTGTTCATCCTCGGGCTCGACCGGACCACCGCGGTGGCGAGCGCCATCCTCGTGTCGACCCACCCGCTGTTCTCCGTGCTGTTCGCATGGGTGCTCGGACGTGAGCGGCCGACCCGGCGGCAGATGCTCGGGATCGCGGTGGCGTTCCTCGGCGTGGTGGTGTTCCTGCGGGTGTGGGACGCGGTCGGGTCGGCGACGTGGGGCGACCTGCTGTCGCTCGGCGCGGCGGCGGCGTTCGGCGCCTACGGTGTGATCAACCAGCCGCTCTCGAAGCGGTACCCCCCGCGGGAGCTCATGGCCTACACGCTGGCCGTGGGCGGCGGGCTGGTGGCGCTGGTCGGGCTCCCGGCGGCCGTGCACCAGGACTGGGGGGCGCTGAACGCGACGGACTGGCTGATCATGCTCTATGCGATCGTGGGCCCCGTCTACCTCGCGTACGCGCTGTGGAACTGGGCGATCCACCGCCGGGGCATCGCCCGGACCACGCCCTACGGGTTCGCGGTCCCGGTGGTGGCGGCCGTGCTCGCCGTGATCTTCCTCGGGGAGACGCTGCACCCGGAGCAGATCGTGGGCGGCCTCATGGTCGTCGCCGGCCTGGTGGTCACGCGGATGCCGGGCCGTCGTCGACGGGTCGCCGCCCCGGCGCCCGCGGAAGGCGTGCTGGAACAGGCGGGCTGACGCTCCGCGCGTATCCTTCGGCACGCCATGGCGAATCGACCGCGCGTGGGCGATCCCGCGCCAGACGTCACGTTGACGAACACGAACGGCCGTCACGTCCGGCTGTCGGCCCGGTGGCGCCGGAAGCCGCTCGTGGCTGTGTTCCTCCGGCACTTCGGCTGAACGTTCTGCCAGGAGCACGTCGTGCAGTTGCGCGACGACCGTGAGCGGTTCGCCGAGGCCGGCGCCATCATCAGCCTGATCGCGCTCGGCCCGCACACGCGCGCACAGCTCTTCTGCGACGAGCGCCACGTCCCGTTCGAATGCCTGTCCGATCCCTCCCAGGAGGCCTACCGCGCGTACGGGCTGGAGCGCGGTTCGAACCGCCAGCTGTTCGGGCCCCAGCTGATCCTGCGCTACGCGCGGGCCCTGCTCACCCGCGACGTGGAGGTCGCGAAGCTCTCCGGCGACGACTACCGCCAGATGCCCGGAGTGTTCGTCATCGACCGTTCCGGCGTCATCCGCTACGCGCACCGAAACAAGGATGTCGCCGACAACCCCCCGAACGACGAGCTCCTCGACGCTCTGGCCCCGACCCGGAGAGCGGGCCGACGGCGAGGCCCCGTGCAGTACCCTCCGGTGGCGCAACCGGACCGAGCGAGGACCCGCGAACCATGACCGACGCCTGCATCATCACCTGCGCCGTCTCCGGGGCGGTGGCCAACAAGCAGCAGTGCGGGGGCATCCCGTACACGCCCGAGGAGTACGCCAAGGAGGTCCGCCGGGCCCGCGACGCCGGCGCATCGATGGTCCATATCCATGCTCGTGAGCCGAACGGCGCGCCCACGGTGCAGCCCCAGCACTACCGGGCCATCACCCAGGCCGTCCTCGCCGAGACCCCGGACATCATCGTCAACTTCTCGACCGGGTGGGTGGGCCTCCCGATGGCCGAACGGGTCGGGCACATCACGGACCTGCGCCCCGAGATCGGCGCGCTGAACATGGGCTCGATGAACTACGCGAAGTACAGCGCGAAGCGGAAGGGATTCGTCTTCAACTTCGTGTTCGAGAACCACTTCGACGACATCGTGTTCCTGCTCCAGCGCATGAACGAGGCCGGCGTGAAGCCCGAGTGCGAGTGCTTCGACGTCGGCCACGTCGAGTCGGTCGTGCCGCTCGTCGACATGGGCGTCATCAGGCCGCCGGTGCAGTTCTCGCTGATCCACGGCGTGCTCGGCGGGATCCAGGCGACCGCCCGGAACCTCGCGCACATGTCGAGCGTGGTACCCGACGGCTCGACGTGGGGCGTCATCGCGGTCAGCCGCGAGCAGTGGGCGATGATCGCGGCGAGCGCGGCCCTCGGCGGGAACGTCCGTGTGGGCTTCGAGGACAACTTCTACCTGCCGTCGGGCGAGATGGCGTCGTCAAACGGGGACCTGGTCGAGGCGGCCGCGACGATCGTCCGGCTGCAGGGCCGCGACGTGGCCGAACCCGCGAAGGCCCGAGAGCTGCTCTCGCTCCCCGCGGAGCCCGACCGCTCGAAGGTCGCGTAGGTGGACGTCCAGGCCGAGATGGTCGCGAACGTCTGGAAGGTGCTGGTGGCCTCGGGCGACCCTGTGGCCGAAGGCGACCCGCTCGTGATCCTCGAGTCCATGAAGATGGAGATCCCGGTCGAGTCGCCGGCGGGGGGCACCGTCAAAGAGGTCCGCGTCCAGGAGGGCGGCGTCGTCCAGGAGGGCGACGTCATCGCGGTGGTCGAGTAGCCGGGCGATGGCGCTCACCCGGGTCGAACGCGGCGGGCCGGTCGCCCGCGTCACGCTCCTCAGGTCGGAGCAGCGCAACGCGGTGAGCACCGAGATGATCGAGGAGCTGGTCGAGGCCCTCGGCGGCCTCGCGGCCGACCACGAGACCCGCGTCGTGGTCCTCGCCGGCGACGGGCCCGACTTCTGTGCCGGCGCGGACTTCGCGGAGCTCGAGGTGATGCGGAGCGGCCCCGGGGAGTTCGACTACGGTCGGACGTTCGAGGGGCTCCTCACGGCGATCGCCACGCATCCGGTGCCGGTGATCGCCCGTGTGCAGGGGGCGGCGCTGGGCGCCGGGTGCCAGATCGCCATCGCGTGCGACCTCGCCGTGGTGGCCGAGGACGCCAGGCTCGGCGTCCCGTCCGCGCGGCTCGGCATCCTGATCAACTTCGAGAATATCCAGCGTCTGGTGCTCGCCGTCGGGCCGAAGCGCGCCGGGGAGATCCTGTTCACCGGGAGGGCCATCACGGGGGCGCAGGCGGCCGAGTGGGGGTTGGCCAACCAGGCGGTGCCCGAGTCGGAGCTCGACGCCTGCGTGGGCCGGCTGGCCGCGACGATCGCCGAGGCCGCGCCGCTGTCCGTGCAGGGCTCGAAGCGGGGGATCGGCGTGGTGCTCGGGCACCTCGGCCTGGATCGCTTCACCGAGGGCCACCGCGTGGCCGACTTCGACATGATGGCCGCGCAGGCGTTCGCCAGCGAGGACCTCCAAGAGGGCATCCGCGCATTCCGGGAGCGCCGCAAGCCGGACTTCGAGGGTCGCTGAGCGTGGTCGAGAAGCCGCTCACACGGAAGAGCCCCATCTCCAGGCGTGCGCCCGTCATCATCCGGCGGCTGTCCGAGTCCTACCCCGATGCCCACGTCGCGCTGAAGTTCTCCAATCCACTCGAGATGCTCGTCGCGACCATCCTGTCCGCCCAGTGCACCGACGAGCGCGTGAACATGGTCACCCAGGGGCCGGGCGGGCTGTTCGACAAGTACCGGGCGCCCGAGGACTACCTGAAGGTGCCCGAGTCCGAACTGGCCGAGGACATCCACCCGACCGGGTTCTTCAACAACAAGACGAAGTCCATCCGCGGCGCCTCGCGGATGCTGGTCGAGGAGTTCGACGGGCGGATCCCCGAGACGATGGAGGAGATCCTCAGGCTTCCCGGCGTGGCCCGGAAGACCGGGAACATCGTGCTCGGCAACGCCTACGGCGTGGTGGTCGGCATCGCCGTCGACACCCACGTGCGGCGGGTCGCGCAGCGGCTGGGGTTCACCAAGCAGGACGACCCCGACAAGGTCGAGGGGGACCTCATGAAGCTCGTTCCGCAGGATCGATGGTTCGACTTCACCTATGTGCTGATCGACCACGGCCGGCGGATCTGCCAGGCGAGGAAGCCGCTCTGCGCCGACTGCCCGGTGAACGACCTCTGTCCGTCCAGCCTGGTCTAGCGACCGATCGAATCAGGTCACCGACGCGGCGCGGCGTCCGTCCGGCCCGATGTCGATCTCGAACCACAGCCGGGTGCCCGAATCCCGGACCACCCCCCACCGGTCCGCCAGCCGGTCGACGATGTAGAGGCCCCAGCCACCCGGGTGGGCCGGGTCGTGCCCCAACATCGCCGGAAGGTCGAATCCGCGGCCCCGGTCGACGACCTCCAGTCGTACCCCCGACGACGTCGCCCGGACATGGACGCTGATGTCGTCGCCGGGTCCGAGCCCGGCGTGACGGACGCAGTTCGTGACGACCTCGCTCACGACGAGCACCAGGTCGTCGAGCACGTCGTCGGCGAGGCGCTCGCGGAGTCCACCGACGAGCGCGCGCGCCGAGGAGGGCGCGGTCGCGCCGGTCGGGAGCCGGACGTCCAGCTCGATCGACCGCTCGGTCATCTGCGCTTCCACTGCTTCCATGCGGGCATCCTCCCGGCTATGGTTCCCCAGCGTACGGAGGCTATTCCTGTCCGTTCCGGGAAAATCGGGCATCGCGGGCCGGGCTTGCTCGGCTCGGGAGCGGCCGGCTCGGCCGTCAGCCGACCGCCCGGAGCACGAGGATCGCGACGTCGTCCCGGAGCGTTCCTCCCTGGAAGTCGAGCACGGCGTGCTCCAGGAGCTCGGCGATCTCGACGGCGCTCCGGCCGCCGAGGGGTGCGAGCATGTCGGCCACGCGTTCCTCGGCCATGACCTTGCCCTTGGAGGGCGTTCCGATGACGCCGTCCGTGTACAGGATCAGGGCGTCGCCGGGCCCGAGGTCGGCCATGACGTCGTCGAGCTCAGGGTCGGGGAACACCCCGAGCAGCGTCCCCGGGTTGCCCACTGAGTCGACCCGGCCGTTCGTGCGAAGGATGACCGGCGGGGGATGGCCGCCGCAGGCCACGGTGAGCCGGGCCCCGGACGCCGTGAGCTTCATGCGGACGAAGCTCACCGTGCAGAACCGCGCGTCGTCCCGCTGGAACCGCAGGGCCTCGTTGAGCGTGTCGAGGATCCGACTGGGGCGGCGCTGGCGCATTGCGGCGGCGCGGACGGTGTACCGGGCCTGTCCGGTGACGGCGGCCGCCTCCGGCCCCTTGCCGCACACGTCGCCGATCACGACCGCCCACCCGCCGTCGCCCGTGTCGAACAGGTCGTAGAAGTCGCCCCCGACCTCGTTGCCCTCGCCGGCCGCGTGGTACCGCGCCGCCACCTGGAACCCCGGCACGTCCGGCAGCTCGCGAGGGAGGAGGCTGGCCTGCAGGGCCCGGGCCACGCGCGTCCGCTCGCCGTACAGCCGGGCGTTGTCGGCGGCGAGCGCCGCCCGGCGGGTCAGGTCGACCGCCAGCTCAACCTCGGCCGGGCCGATCGGACGGTCGTCGGAGGTCGAGATCAGCGTGGCGACGCCGAGGGTGCGCCCCGGCCCACCAGCGGGAGGCTGAGTGACGAACGGAACCCCAGCCCGGTCTCCCCCCCGGCGAGGGCTCGGGCCTCGTCCTCGGTGAGCTCCTCGATCGCAACCATCTCCCCCGTGGCCACCACCCGCGCCACCGGGCTCGCGGGTCGGGATCGGCGGCCGGCCCCAAGAGGTGGTCGACCGACGGCCGGCCGTCGGGATCGGTGCGGGCAGCGGCCGCGCGGCGGAGGGCGCCGTTCGGCTCGACGACGTCAACGAGGCACACGTCGGCCATGGTCGCCGCGACCAGGCGTGACAGGCGGCTCAGGCTGTCGTCGAAGTCGAGCGACGAGCCGAGCACCGTGCTGGCCTCCAACAGGAACCGCAGCCGGTTCCGGGTGGCTTCGGCCTCGGTCAGGGCCTCGCCCGGGGGAAGTGAACGGGTCGACATGGGTTGGGTTCCACCGGAGACGGGGCGTTGCCGGAGACGACAGCGAGTCTAGCTGCCGGGCGGAGGATGGGGAAGATGGGCTCAGCCGGCCGGCAGGAGGTGGGGGGCGCGGTTCCGCCGCCGGGCCCGGCGAAGCGCCCGGCGTTCGTCCTCGGACAGCCCGCCCCACACGCCGGCGTCCTGGCCGGTGGCCATGGCCCACTCCAGGCAGTCGTCGCGGACGATGCACCCGGCGCACACCAGCTTCGCCGCATCGACCTGCAGTGCTGCGGGGCCGGTCGTCCCCACGGGGAAGAAGAGCTCGGGATCCTCGTCCCGACAGCGTGCGTAGTGGACCCAGTCCATCGTGGCTCCCCCCGTTGTGCAACGCGACGGGCTCCGGTTCCCCCACCGGGGCGCGGCAAGGGCGCGAGTATACTGACGGTCCTTTCGCGGAATCAATGGTCGCAGTGGATTTCCCTTTCGAAGATCACCCGTTGGTCGTCGCGCACCGCGGGGCATCAGCGGCATTTCCGGAGAACACCCTCGAGGCATTCGACGCCGCGGTGGCGGTGGGGGCCCAGGTCGTGGAGTTCGACGTCCGGCTGTCAGCGGACGGCGTGCCGGTCGTGATCCACGATCCCGAGGTGTCGCGGGTGGCGAAGGGGGAGGGGTTCGTGCACGAGCTCTCCCTGGAAGTCCTTCGCGTGATGGAGCTCACCGGCGGCGGCCGGATCCCCACGCTCCGGGAGGTGCTCGACCTGCTGTCCGGCCGGGTCGGCGTCGACGTCGAGATCAAGAACATCCCCGGGGAGCCGGCGTTCGACTCTCCGAAGGAGGCCGTCGTCGAGGCGTGCCTCCGGGAGCTCGATGCGAGCGGCTTCTCGGGGCCGGTGCTGGTGAGCTCGTTCAACTGGCTCTCCATCGAGCGCTGCCGCGAGCTCGAGCCGTCGATCCCGACGGGGTTCCTGACCATCGGCGCGATGGATCCCCGGGCGGCGTTCGTGTACGCCAGGGAGGCGGGACACCGATGGGTGCTTCCGAATGCCATGCCGCTCCTCGACGCGGGCGAACCGTTCGTCCGGGAAGTGCACGACGCAGGGATGCTCGTGGGAACCTGGGTCGTCGACGACCGGGAGCCGTTCGCGCGCCTGCTGGCCCAGGGAGTGGACGCCGTGGCCACGAACGACCCGGCGGCGGGGGTGGCCGCGCGGGAGGGATTCCTGTCCAGGCGGCGCCGTGGGACGTTCCGGGGTTGAGCCGCGGCGCTCGTTCAGCCTTCGAGGCCCTCGCGGAGGGTGCTCAGCGTCTTCGCCAGCAGCCGGGAGACGTGCATCTGGGAGATGCCCAGCTTGTCGGCGATCTCGCTCTGGGTCATCCCCTTGAAGAACCGCAGGTAGAGCATCGTCCGCTCGCGCGGGGGGAGGTGATCGAGCAGAGGTGTCAGGCTGGTCCGGTACTCGAGCAGCTCGATCGTCTCGTCCACCGACCCGATCTGGTCGCGCAGGGCGAGGTCCTCGTCGCCGGTCGGCGCGTCGAGCGAGGTGAGCGTGTACGCGTGGGCGGACTCCAGGCCCTCCAGCACCTCGTCCTCGGTGGTGCCGGCGGCCTCGGCCATCTCGGCCACCGTGGGAGTCCGTCCGAGCTCCTGGGAGAGCTTCCCGGTGATCTCGCCGAGCTGGAGGTTGAGCTCCTGCAGGCGGCGGGGAACCCGAACCGCCCACCCCTTGTCGCGGAAGTGCCGCTTGAGCTCCCCGACGATGGTGGGCGTCGCGTACGTGGAGAACTCCACGGCCCGGTCGGGGTCGAACCGGTCGACGGCCTTGATCAGGCCGATGGTGGCGACCTGAACCAGGTCCTCGAGCGGCTCGCCCCGTCCCGCGAACCGCCTGGCCAGGTACTCGACCAGCCCCAGGTGCAGCTCGATGAGCTCCTGGCGGACCTCGGGATCGTGCGTCGCACGAAACTGCGCGAACAGCTCCTTCACGTGATCCCGGTCGGGCACCCCCCTGCGAATCGTGGAGGTCACCCCCCCGCCCGGGGGACGAGCAGCGCGAGCGAGGTCCGTCCGTCCTCCATCTCGGGCCGGATGTCCTTCGCGATGGCCTCCAGGATCACGCGCGACCACTCGGACAGCAGCTCCCGGCCGACGCGCCGAGGCCCCTCCGTATGGGCGGCGAGGTCGATCCCGCCGTCGGTCGGGCGGAGCTCCACCGTGATCCGGGCGGGCGACTCGCTCACGGCCATCAGCCGCGAACAGACCTCGTCGACGACGATCTGGAGCTCGGTGATGCGGTCGATGGGGTAGTCCATCCGTGCGGCCAGTGCCGATGCCGCCGCGCGCAGCAGCGCCACGTGCGCGGTGTCGGCCGGGATGTGGATGGTGACCACGTCGGACATCGGGCGAATTCTACGGGAGGGCCGCGAAGGGCGGTTTTCGCCCGCCCGTGGGGAGGACTGGCCCCCGCGGCGGTACCATCGCCCGCCCCATGCTTCGACGCCGCCGGATCCCCTCCGACCTCGAGGACGCGCAGACCGCCTTCGAGGCGACGCTCGCCCGCGTCGAACGCGCCAAGGAGGACCTCGTCTCGGCCGTCCCGAGCGCCCGAGCCCCCGGACGGCCGCTCGGCGACGCCCTCGCCGGCTACGAGGACGGACTGGCTGAGGCCCGGCGGACCATGCCGGGGTGGCGCCGCCCGGAGACCGGGTCCGAATGGACGGCCTGCGACGCGGCGCTCGACGAGGCCGTGGCCGCGGCGGAGCGGTTCCGGCTGGAGACCCCGGAGGAACTGCCGTTCGACGCGCTGATGTTCGCGCTGCAGGACCTCATGGTGCCGCTCGACGCCTTCGAGGACGCCGCACGCGCCTGGCGGCGCCTGCGGCGCTGACCCCGGAGGGCGTGGCAGTGACGATGTCACCACCTCACGCCAGCGTTCCCGAACCAATCGGGCGGCGCTCGTGGAGGCTCGGTCAGATCGGCGCCGACGCCGCCGGACGATTCGACCCTCGTGGCCACGGTCGAGCCCAGCACCCGGAACGCCTTCCACAGCCGGCCGCCATCGATGACCTGCTCGCCGGACCCCGGCCGGAAGCCCTCCGCGAACCGCAGCGACAGCCCGAAGTCGAAGGGGGGAACCGGTTCGAGCGTCGCGCCGCTCACGCGGACGCGTGGCCGGCGGATGGCTGCCCGGCGCCCCGCAGGATCGTCTCCACCAGCAGCCGCACGTACCGCTCGTCGTCCAGGGCCCGGCCGGCGCGGTCGACCGCCCGGCCCTCCTCGCCGACCAGCGAGTCCAGGATGGCGTGGGCGAAGCACGTGCCGAGCAGCTCCCGACCCACCAGGTCGGGCTCGGCATCCGGGTCGATGCGGCCGAGGCGCTGCTCGGCCGCCACGTACTCGCGGACGGCGCGGATGGCCCGCATGGGGCCGCCGGCCTCCCGTTCCCACGCGGCGCGTTGTTCGGCCATCAGCCTCGGGTCGGAGAGCTGCGCGCCCACCAGGGGGGCGATCCCCCGGTAGAACGCCAGCGCCTCGAGCGCGACGCGGCGGAGGTGATCCGCGATCCACCCCGACCCGGCCTCCCCGGGCAGCTCCTCGAGCATCACGAAGAACGACTCGAACCGGTCGATCATCACCGCGTGCAGCAGGGCGTGCTTGTCGGGGAAGTACCGGTAGATGCTGCCCTCCGCGCACCGCGCCCGCAGGGCGATGGCCCGGGTCGTCGCGGCCATGAACCCACCTTCCGCGATCAGCTCGCCGGTGGCCCGGACGATCTCTTCGCGGGTGGTCCCGGTGCGGGCTGCCCCGGGAGTGGCCGGCTCAGTGGCCTCCCGCGCCATCCTGCCCCTCCCCGACGTGGCTCCGCACGAACACGAACGACACGATCGACGCGAGCAGCGCGAAGCCGACCGCGATCCAGAGCCCGAGGTGCATCGCGTGGGTGAACGAGTCCTTGACGGCGGCGACCGCCTGCGCGGGCGCCCCGGGCGGGACGTGCCCGGACGCGGCGCCCGACGACCCGGCCTTGTCGACGATCGCGTGCGCCTGTGAGGACGGCACGCCGAACCCCAGCAGCTTCGCCAGGAAGTCCCGTTTGAACGCCGACGTGACGACCGCGCCGAGCAGCGCGATCCCGAACACGCCGCCGAGCTCCCGGCTGGTGTTCGTCGCCGCGGACGCGACGCCCGCCCGCCGGACGGGCACGCTGGCCATCACGGCCGCCGTCATCGGCGACATGGTCATCGCCATCCCCGCGCCCATCACGATCATCGCCGGCAGCAGGACCGAGACGTAGGACGAGTCCGGCTGCGTCCGGGTCATGAGCGCCAGCCCCACGGCCAGGGTCAGCGTCCCGAACGTCATGAACCACCTCGAGCCGAACCGGTCCGAGAGGCGCCCGGCCAGCGGCGCGATGATCAGGATCATCAGGGTGAACGGGAACAGCCGGATGCCCGCGCCGACGGGGGAGTACCCCTGCACGTTCTGCAGGTACAGCGAGAGGAAGAACGTCGTCCCGAACAGGGCGAAGAACACCGCCGCGGCGACCACGTTCGACGCCGCGAACGTCGGGATCCTGAAGAATTGCAGCGGCAGCATCGGGTACTCGCGCCGGGACTCGATCACGAAGAACGCCACCAGGAGCACGGCCGCGAGGCCGAATGCCGCGAGGATCAGCCCGTCGGTCCAGCCGCGGGCGTTCCCCTCGATGAGCGCGTACACGAGGAAGAACAGCCCGGCGGTCCCGGTCACGAGGCCGGGCGGGTCGAGCCGGCGGGACTTCGTCGGGTCACGCGACTCGCGGACCACGACGAATGCCAGCGTCGCCCCGATCACGCCGATCGGCACGTTGATGAAGAAGATGCTCTGCCAGGAGACGTGCTCGACCAGGAACCCGCCGATCAGGGGCCCGACCGCGATCGCGAGCCCGGACATCGCCGCCCAGATGCCGATGGCGGCGCCGCGTTCCCTGCCGCTGAACGTCGCCGTGATGATCGAGAGCGTCCCCGGGAGCAGCATCGCGGCGCCGAGGCCCTGGAGGGCCCGGAATGCGATCAACTGCTCGATGTTCTGGGACAACCCGCAGGCGAGCGATCCGAGGACGAACACCCCGAGCCCCGACAGGAAGAACCGCTTGCGCCCGTACAGGTCCCCGAGCGCGCCGCCGGTCAGCATGAACGAAGCGAACGTCAGCGTGTAGGCGTCGATGATCCACTGCAGGCCGGAGACCCCGGCGGAGAGCTTGGTCTGGATCGTCGGCAGCGCGACGTTCACGACCAGGTTGTCGAGCATGGGCATGAACAGCCCGAACACCATCGCCACCAGGACCCACCACCGGCGCGGGTCCGGCGCGTCGGTCGTCCCGGCGCCTGGCTGCGCCTGCAGGGTTCTCGCCATCACTGACTCCTTGCGCTCCCGAGTCGGAGAGTGAGCGTTCACTCACTTTGAGTGAGCACTCACTCATCTGTCAAACCGAGCTCGCGGATCGGCGCGGGTCTCATCGAGAGGCGGTTTGACGATGTCCTTCCGCGCTGCAATACTTGCGCGATGCAAACTTCTCGCAATGCAACCATCGAACGCCGCCCGGCGGACGGCGGCTCGTTGATGGAGCAGGCGGAGCACTTCGAGGCCCACTGGTCCGAGGTGATCCGGTTCCTCCTCAACAAGAAGCTCCGCTCGAGCATCTATCAGGGGCCCGAGGGCGAGCTGTCGCACGCCGAGCTGGCCGCGATCGACCTCCTCGCCGACCGCGAGTGCCGGATGAGCGACCTCGCGGCGCGGATCGGGCTGTCCGAGAGCTCGACCACCCGGCTGGTCGACCGCCTCGCCGCCGCCGGCCTGGTGGAGCGGGGGACCTCGCCGGCCGACCGCCGCCTGGTCACCGCGGGCCTGACGGCCGAGGGCCGCTCGACCCTGGCACGGATGCGCAGCGCCCGGTGCGACTTCCTCAAGGAGATCCTCGTGACCCTGCCCGAAACCGAGCGTGCCGAGCTGGTTCGCCTGTTCGGGCGCATCGCGGACGAGCTCCGGGCCCGTGAGACCGGATCGGAGGTGCGGGAGTGACCCGGCGCCAGATCTTCATCGTGTTCGGCGGGGTCATGCTCGGCCTGTTCCTCGCCGCCCTCGACCAGACCATCGTGGCCACGGCGCTGCCGTCGATCGTCAAGGACCTCAACGGCGGGGCGCACCTGTCGTGGGTCGTGACGGCGTACCTGCTGACGTCGACGGTGACCGTGCCGATCTACGGCAAGCTGTCCGATCTCATCGGGCGGCGGACGCTGTTCATCTTCGCCATCTCGGTGTTCCTGGTGGGTTCGGCGCTGTCGGGCCTCTCCCAGAACATGGGCCAGCTGATCCTGTTCCGGGGCATCCAGGGCCTCGGGGCCGGCGGCATCATCCCGCTCGCGCTGATCGTGATCGGCGACCTGTTCTCGCCGCGCGAACGCGGCCGGTACCAGGGGTTCACCGGGGCGATGTTCGGGCTGTCCTCGGTGATCGGGCCGTTGCTCGGCGGATGGCTCACCGACAGCGTGTCGTGGCGGTGGATCTTCTACGTGAACATCCCGATCGGGGCGGTGGCGCTGTTCGTGATCGCCACGACGATGCACCTGCCGTTCACACGGCGCGAGCACAAGATCGACTACCTGGGCGCGACCGTGTTGGCCGCCGCGGTGGTGTGCATGCTGCTCGTCGCGACCTGGGGTGGCGTGACCTACGGCTGGGGTTCGTCGACGATCATCCTGCTGTCCGTCGCGTCGGCGGCGCTGTTCGTGGCGTTCGTCTTCGTGGAGCGCCGTGCCGAGGAGCCCGTCCTGCCGCTGCACCTGTTCCGGAGCAAGGTCTTCGCGGTGTCGAACGTCGCGAGCCTGGTGATCGGCGCGGCGATGTTCGGGACGATCATCTACATCCCGGTGTTCGTCCAGAACGTGATCCAGGGCTCGGCGACGAACGCCGGCGTGGTGCTCATCCCGCTGATGCTCGCCGTGGTGGCCTCGGTCGTGCTGAGCGGGCAGATCGTGACGAGGACCGGGCGGTACAAGGTGTTCCCGATCCTGGGGTCGGCGCTCTGCCTGGTCGGGTTCTGGATGCTCTCCCGGCTGACGGTGGACGCCACCTCCGGCCAGGCCATCTGGGCCATGATCGTGATCGGCGTCGGCATCGGCCAGATGATGCAGACCTACACCCTGGCGGTGCAGAACGATGCCCGGCGCGAGGACATGGGGACGGCCACGGCCACGACGCAGTTCTCCCGGTCCATCGGGGGGACGCTCGGCGTGGCGGCGTTCGGCACGATCCTGGCCACGCGCCTGGCCAACGAGCTGGCCGGCCTCGGCAAGGACGGGCTGACGCCGGGCGACCAGCGCCTCGCGTTCGCGCACTCGCTCCACACGGTGTTCCTGGCATCGCTGCCGCTCGCGGTGCTGGCGCTCGCGCTGGCATTCCTGCTGAAGGAGAAGCCGCTGCGCACCGAGGCGTTCGTCCAGGCGCACGCCGCCGACGCGGTGGCGGCCGAGGCGGGCGTGGAGGTCAACGCGGTGCCCGTGGGCGCGAGGGCCTCGCAGGAGATCGCAGAGGAGTTCGAGGGCGACGGCGGGGGGGAGCCGGCCGGCGTCTCCACCCATCTGTTGTGACGCCGCTCCCGCATCTGTTCGCTTGGGCACGTGCGGGTGGACAGCGGCGACGTGTAGCCTGCCCGGGCGGGGTATCGCCCGGGCGGGTTCGCCTCCGGGTGCCTGACGTCGTCCCCCGCGGCCGCGTACTGGGGGAACGCAAGGAGGTCTCGCCGTGTCGACCATCAACCTCGTGACGGAGCTGCCCGGCCCGCGCTCGCGTGCGCTCATGGAGCGGAAGCAACGGGTCGTCCCGAACGCGCTCGAGCTCCATGCGCCGGCCGTGATCGCCGAGGCCCACGGGGCGGCGTTCACCGACGTCGACGGCAACACCATGCTCGACTTCTCCGGCGGCCTGGGATGCCACATCGTCGGCTACTCCCACCCGAAGGTGGTCGAGGTCGTGCAGCGGCAGGCCGCCAAGTTCTCGCACACCGACTTCTCGGTGATCCCGTACGAGCAGTACGTCGAGCTCGCCGAGCGGCTGGTCAGGTACTGCGGCGGGGGCGACCGCAAGGTGGCGCTGTTCAACGCCGGCGCCGAGGCGGTCGAGAACGCGGTGAAGTTCGCCAAGGCCGCGACCGGGCGCCAGTCGCTGATCTGCTTCGAGGGCGGGTTCCACGGCCGCACCCTGCTGACGATGTCCCTCACCAGCCGCCACTCGCCGTACAAGACGGGGTTCGGACCGTTCGCCGCGGAGGTGTACCGGTTCCCGTTCCCGTATCCGTACCGCAGTGCCCACCCGGACGAGGCCGGCCGCGCGGCGCTCGACGCGCTGGAGCGGGGGTTCGTGACGGTCGTCGACCCGTCCACGGTCGCCGCCGTCGTGGTCGAGCCGATCCAGGGCGAGGGCGGGTTCGTCGTGCCGTCTCGCGAGTTCCTGTCGGGACTGAAGGCCTTGTGCGAGCGCCACGGCATCCTGGTCATCGCGGACGAGATCCAGACCGGGACGGGCCGGACCGGCACCTTCCTCGCGAGCGAGCAGTTCGACTTCGAACCCGACATCGTGACGCTCGCGAAGTCGCTGGCGAACGGGTATCCGCTCTCCGC
Source organism: uncultured Actinomycetes bacterium (assembly GCA_963772375.1). GTDB lineage: Bacteria > Actinomycetota > UBA4738 > UBA4738 > JACQTL01 > DATBHM01. Next base: position 1,343,854 of record CAVYXG010000001.1, on the reverse strand, counting down.
CGTCGTGGCCCGCGCGGAGATCATGGACGCGCCCGGACCGAGCGCGATCGGCGGCACCTACGTGGGCAACCCGGTGGCCTGCGCGGCCGCGCTCGCGGTGCTCGACGTGATCGAGGAGGAGGGGCTGCTCGAGCGCGCCGAGACCGTGGGCAAGACGATCCGCGCGCGGTGGGAGCACGTGTCGGAGGAGATCCCGGAGGTCGGTGAGATCCGCGGGCTGGGCGCGATGGTCGGCGTCGAGTTCGTGACCGATCGCGAGACGAAGGAACCGGCCGAGGAGTTCACCGGCGCGCTGGTGCGGGAGGCGCTGCAACGGGGCGTCGTGCCGGTGACGTGCGGGCCGTACCACAACGTGCTGCGGCACCTCGTTCCGCTGGTGATCACCGACGACCAGCTCGAGGAGGGGCTCGACGTCCTCGCCGACAGCGCGCTCGCGGCGTCGAAGCGGGCCCGCGGCTGACGTAGCCTGGTCGCCATGTGCCGAAGCATCAAGGTCCTTCGCAAGCAGGACGGCCAGCCCACCGAGCTGGAGCTGCACGAGGCCGCGCTGCAGTACGTCCGCAAGGTGAGCGGCTATCGCGTGCCCTCGCAGAAGAACGCGGAGGCGTTCGAGGAGGCAGTGCGTGAGGTGACCGAGACCTCGCGCCGCCTGCTCGAGGCCGTGTCGCCGGCCCGAACCTGACGGGTCCGCCGCCTGCCCGTTCTGCGAAGCTGGTGTGGTCGTGGACGATCCGTATCTCGAGTCGAACCGCGCCCTGTGGGACGAGTGGGCCGAGGTCAACGCCCGGTCCGAGTTCTACCGGGTCGAGGAGTTCAAGCGGGGGCGTTCGAAGCTCCGCGCCTACGAGGTGGACGAGGTCGGCCCGGTGGTCGGGAAGAGTCTGCTCCACCTGCAGTGCCACTTCGGCCTGGACACGCTGTCGTGGGCACGGGAGGGAGCGATCGTCACCGGCATCGACTTCTCCGCGCGGGCGCTCGAGATCGCGCGTGGCCTGTCGGAGGAGCTCGGCGTCCCCGCGACCTTCGTCGAGTCGACCCTGGACGACCTGCCATCGCGGCTCGAGGGGGCATTCGACGTCGTCTACACCTCACGTGGAGTCCTCGGCTGGCTGCCCGACATCGAACGGTGGGCGGAGGTCGCCGCGCACTTCGTGGCGCCGGGCGGGTTCTTCTACGTCACGGAGGTGCATCCGTTCCTGCAGGTGTTCGAGGACGAGGGCGACGTCGACTTCCACCGTCCGGTGCTGCGGTATCCGTACTGGTCGCACGACGAGCCGCTGGCGTTCGAGGTCCAGGGGTCGTACGCGGACCGGGACGCCGAGATCACGTCGAAGAACGAATACGGCTGGAACCACTCGCTCGGCGAGATCGTGACGGGGCTGGCCCGGGCCGGGCTGTGGATCGAGTTCCTCCACGAGTTCCCGTTCCTGGAGTGGCCGACGCCGGGGCTCGAGTCCCACGAGGACGGCACCCACCGGTTGCCGGCCGACCTCGACGGGCTGATGCCGTTGTTCTTCTCGTTGAAGGCCTCGAAGCCGGCGTGAACGCCGAAGTCGTCGTCGAGGCCATGCGGCCCGAGGACTGGCCGGCCGTCCGCGAGATCTACGAGGAGGGCATCGCCGGCGGGAAGGCGACGTTCGAGATGTACGCGCCGACCTGGGACGCATGGAACCGCGCCCGGCTGCGGGAGTGCCGGCTGGTCGCGCGGGACGAGCCCGAGGGCCGCGTGCTGGGCTGGGTGGCGCTGTCGCCGGTATCCGAGCGCGCGGTATATCGGGGGGTGGCAGAGCTCAGCATCTACGTCGCGTCCGAGGCACGCGGACAGGGGGTCGGCCGGGCGCTGCTCCACCGGCTGATCGCCGACTCGGAGCTGGCCGGCATCTGGACGCTCCAGGCCGGCGTGCTCGCCGAGAATGGGGCCTCGCTGGCCCTGCACCGGGCGTGCGGTTTCCGGGAGGTGGGACGGCGCGAACGGATCGGCCGACACGGCGACGTCTGGCGCGACGTGGTGCTGCTCGAGCGCCGCAGCCGCACGGTGGGTGTCTGATGGACTTCGACGCGGCCTCGCAGGTCCCGGTGGTGCTGGCGTTCCTCGACCGCGCGCTGGGGGGCTGACCACCTGCAAGCCCGGCCGGGCTTTCATGCCACCGGCGTGATGCCGGGGGTCGTCGCCGCCGCATGATCGGCCAGTTCGCCGAGGAGCGAGGAGCGAGGAGCGAGGAGCGAGGAGCGAACGACGATGCGGCGAGCGACGGTGGCGGTCATCCTGGTCGCGACGGTGGCGGGCCTGGCGGCGTGCAGCTCGGACTCGAGCAACTCCGACCTGGTCGGCCCGACCTGGCAGTGGGGCTCCGGCACGCTGAACCAGCCGAAGCACCAGTTCGTGGTCCCCGACCCCGAGAACTACACGATCACGTTCGCGGACGACGGGACCTATCAGGCGAAGGCCGACTGCAACAGCGTCCACGGCAGCTACACGACGAGCGGCGACTCGCTCACGATCAAGCCTGGTGCCTCGACGCTCGTGGGTTGCGGCGCCGAGTCGCAGGGCGACCAGTTCGTGACGCTGCTCGGGACGGTGAGCTCGTTCAAGGTCGACGGGTCGGACCTCACGATGGCGCTCACCGCCGACGCCGGCGAGCTGCAGTTCACGACGGCCTGAGCCCCGTGTGTCGGCCACATGACCCCTTGCACGAGCGAACGCCGCCGTAGGATCCCTTCCGTGCGCATCGTTCGAGCGCTCCTCGGCACGGTCTCGTTCCTCGCGGCCTGGGTGCTGGTCGTCCCGGCGGCCCCTGCGGGCGCGGTTCCGTTCCGTCCGTGCACGATCAAGGGAACGTCGGGGAACGACGTCATCCACGGAACGCCACGCTCCGACGTGATCTGCGCCGATCAGGGCGGGAACGATGTGATCTTCGGCCGGGGCGGCGGCGACTGGGTCACGACGGGCCCGGGCGACGACCGCATCCACACGGGCGGGGGCTCCGGGGCGTTCATCTTCTCGAACGGCGGCGACGACCGGATCTGGCTGGGCGACGGCAGCTCGCTGTACGTGGGCGCCGGCCCGGGCGACGACGTCGTGTTCGGCGGGCGGGGCGAGGACCACATCGCGGGCGATCAGGGGGACGACCGCATCTTCGGCGGCCCGGGCAACGACCAGCTGGGGGGCGGGACCGGCCGCGACCGCCTGTACGGCGGCTCGGGCTCGGAGATCTGCCTGTACGACCGGGGCGACGGCTTCGTGGACCACGTCTTCGGCGGCCCAGGGAACGACCGCGCGAACGTCGGCAAACGCGACGTCGCACGCTCGGCGACGCCAACGGACTGCTCCCCGCCCGCACCGCCACCGTAGCGGCGCCCGGCCGTCGGCCGAGCCTGCGACCCGACGTCCCGAACCGTGTGGGCCTGCCGTCCGTGACGGGGGTGGATGCGGGCAACTAGCATCGCTTGGACCGCTACCCGCGAAAGGAACGGATCATGACCACGCGTGTGACCCGGCCCAGGCGCTCGTGCCTGTCGGTGCCCGGCTCCTCACCCAAGATGCTCTCGAAGGCTCCCGGCCTGCCCGCCGACGAGGTGTTCATGGACCTCGAGGACTCCGTGGCGCCGGGCGCCAAGGAGGAGGCCCGCCAGAACATCGTCCAGGCCGTCAAGGAGGGCGACTGGACCGGCAAGACCGTCGTGGTCCGCGTCAACGACGTCTCCACGAAGTGGTGCTACCGCGACGTGGTCGAGATCGTCGAGAACATCGGCGATCACATCGACTGCCTGATGATCCCCAAGGTCCAGGACGCCGGGCAGGTGATGTTCGTCGACCACCTGCTCCGCCAGATCGAGGACACCATCGGGCTCGACAAGCGGGTCGGGCTCGAGCTGCAGATCGAGACGGCCACCGGCCTGCAGCACGTCCACGAGATCGCGCACGCGTCGGACCGCGCCGAGACGATCATCTTCGGGCCGGCCGACATGAGCGCCTCCCTCGGCCTCCCGACCGTGACCGCCGGTCTGCCCATGCCGAACTACCCCGGCGACCACTGGCACCACGTGCTGATGACGATCCTCATCGCCGGCCGTGCCGCGGGGCTCCAGGTCATCGACGGGCCGTACCTGGTGATCAAGGACCTCGACGGGTTCCGCGAGATGTCGCTCCGTTCCCGAGCCCTCGGCTACGACGGCAAGTGGGCGCTGCACCCGGGGCAGATCGACGTGCTGAACGAGGTCTTCGCGCCGACGCAGGATGAGTTCGACAAGGCGGAGGCCATGCTCGAGGCCTACGAGCACGCGACCGACGTGCAGCTCACCGGGGCGGTGATGTTCGGGACGGAGATGATCGACGAGGCGTCCCGGAAGATGGCCGAGCAGGTCGCGCAACGCGGACGGGCGGCCGGCATGTCCCGCGTCCAGACCCTCGACGACTTCACGAAGCCGAAGGACGAGGGCTGATGGCGACGCTCGCATCCGAGACCGGCCTCGTCCCGCTCGACGACGAGCAGCGGGCGATCGTCGAGACCGTCCGGGACTTCGTCGAGAAGGAGGTCATCCCGGTCGCCGACGAGCTCGAGCATCGCGACGAGTTCCCCGAACAGATCGTCGAGGGCATGAAGGAGCTGGGGCTGTTCGGGCTCACGGTCCCCGAGGAGTACGGCGGCGCAGGGCTCGACCTGATGACCTACGCGATGGCCGGCGTCGAGCTCTCCCGGGGATGGATGTCGCTCTCGGGGATCCTCAACACGCACTTCATGGCCGTCTACCTGCTGAAGCAGCACGGCAGCGAGGACCAGAAGCAGCGGTGGCTCCCGCGGATGGCCACCGGCGAGCTTCGCGCCGCGCTCAGCATGTCCGAACCGGGCGCCGGCAGCGATGTCCAGTCCATCCAGTGCCGCGCCGTCCGCGAGGGCGACGACTACGTCGTGAACGGCACCAAGATGTGGGTGACCAACGGCCTCCGCGCCGGGCTGGTCGTGCTGCTGTGCAAGACGGACCCCAGGGCCGACCCGCCCCACAAGGGCATGTCCGTCCTGATGGTGGAGAAGAAGCCGGACGCGAACTCGTTCGAGGGCATCACGATCCCGCCCAACATCGAGAAGATGGGCTACCACGGCGTCGAGACGACCGAGCTCGTCTTCGAGAACCATCACGTCCCCGCCGCCAACCTCCTCGGAGAGGAGGGGCTGGGGTTCCGCCAGATCATGGACGGCATCGAGGTCGGCCGGGTGAACGTGGCTGCGCGGGCGGTGGGGCTCGCCACGCGGGCGTTCGAGGAGGCCATCCGGTACGCGCAGGAACGACGGGCGTTCGGCAAGCCGATCGCGCAGCACCAGATGATCCAGGAGAAGCTCGCGCACATGGGCACGATGCTGGAGGCGTCGAAGCTGATGCTCATGAACGCTGCGAAGAAGAAGTCGGCGGGGGAGCGCAGCGACCTCGAGGCCGGGATGGCGAAGTACTTCTGCACCGAGGCCTGCCACGAGATCGTGACCGAGGCCCTGCGCGTCCACGGCGGGTACGGCTACAGCGCGGAGTACACGATCGAACGCCTCTACCGGGACGCGCCGTTCCTGCTCATCGGCGAGGGCACGAGCGAGATCCAGAAGCTCGTGATCAGCCGGCAGCTGCTCGAGCGGTTCAAGGTCAGCTGACCCGCGGCGGCCGACAGCTCCGCCGCTGGTCCCGACGGCGTCAGATCTGCGCCGTGCTGGTGATCCGGTCGAGCTCGTGGGAGCGGGTGCACCCGGACGATCCGGGCTTCGGCGTCGTCCGTGTCTCGAACACCCCCGTCATCCCGGTGGCCCGCCACACGCCGGCGACGAGCCGGGCCTCCTTCACCTTCATCTCGAGCTTCTGGAAGTAGTTCGCCTCCCCGGTCGTGCACGTGACCGTCGTGTGGAAGATCTGGGCGTACGAACCGTTCGGACCGGGTTTCAGCTCCTGCTTCACGATTCCGTCGCCGGCCTCCCGGATCAGGGTGATCTCGCAGCCCGTCCCGGCCTGACAGCTCGGGAGGAACGAGTACAGCCGCTGGAAGTCGTCGCCCGCCTTCCTGCCCTCGATGCCCTGCACCGACTCGGCGTGGAGCGTGGTGTCCCACGTCCCGATCACCGCGGCGTCGGTGACGGGCGGCGTCGCGGCCCCGGAGGGAAGCGGCGTCGGGACCGGTGCGTTCCGGATGGTGCCGACCACGGTGTCGGTCTCGTCCGTCTTCTCGCAGCCCGGTCTGGCCTGGCCCGCTGGCGGCACCCACGTGAAGTGGAACGATCCCTCGAACGTCGTGGCCTGCGGGATGTTGTTGACGCGCTCGACGTTCGTCACGTGGATGACGAACGGCCCGCTGGTCAGGTCATAGTCGAACAGCACGCGCCCGTTGACCTCCTGGCACTGCAGCGGCGAATCGGCGCTGCCCCGTACCGTCCGGCCGAGGAACGGCCCCACCGCGTCGATCTTCGAACCGGTCCGGCTCTCGCCGATGAGCCTGAGGGTGCAGGGGCGGGACGTGCAGTCGGTCGACAGCAGCCAGCTGCTGTTGCGGGTCTGGCCGACGTGCACCCCGACGATCTTCGAGCCGAGGTGCGCGACCTTCACGGCGACGTTGTACACGCCGGAGAGTCCGGTCGGCGGGGCAACCGTCTCGCTCGGTGACGGGTTGGTCGTCGGGGTCGGCGTGTCCGCCGGGGACGCCGGAGTCGGCGGCACCACGGCCGCGCTGGTGGCCGGGAGGGTGGTGGGCTCGGTCGATCCCGACGCGACCGCCGACGGTCCCGAGCCGGGCGCCGCGACCGGGGTCGACGAGCCACCGCCCCGGCTGAGGGCGAACGCCGCAACTCCCGCGAGGACCAGGACGATGGCGGCGACCATGCCGACCAGCACTCCACGCCTGGCACGCCGCGGCGTCGGGGCCGCCAACGGGGGCGGCGGCGGAGGTGGGACGCTCTGCGGGCGTTCGGCCCGCCCGCCCTGCTGCTTCGCACGGCGGCCCCCCGGGACGGCCGTGCCGCCGCGGCCGCCGGGCTCACGCTCCGGAGGGACCAGGCGGCCGGGGTCGCCCACGGCGTGGTACAGGCCCGGCTCGTCGGTCTGCCCATGGTCGGCGAGCAACCGGGGTGCCCGATCGGAGGCGACGAACTCCTCGATGAGCCCGTCGACCCGTCCACGGTGCAGAGCGCCGATGAACGCCTGCAGGTGATCGCGGGGGATGCAGGCGAACGCCACCCCGCCCCGGCTCGAGGCCTCGAACACGACGAAGTCCCAGGTCACGAGCAGCGGGCGGACCCGAACCGACCTGCTCTCGTAGGGGCGCAGCGCCTCGCCGAAGGGCGAGGACGGCGCCAGGTCGCCGCTCGGCGCCTCCACGCCGGCCGGGAGGTGGAGGCCCTCCGCCGGGAGCGGCAGGGCTCCAACGATCATCGCGTCGAGGAGGTCGACGTCGGCGGCGTCGGCCCCCACGAGGCCGAGCCGGGCCGATTCCCACGCTGCCTCCAGCGACTGCTGTCCGCTGAGCCGGCGACCGGTGCGGCCGCGCAGCCGGGCGTCCCGGGCGTCGCGGAGCAGGTCCCCCCCGAAGGCCGTCCGGTCGACGTAGAACCCGTACCTGCGGACGGCCGGCTCGACGTGCGTGCGCAGGGATGGCGGCAGGGACCGCCGGGCGGTCCGGTCGCCCGCGGCCGCCGCCGCGCACACACGGGCGGCTCCGGCGGCGAACGTGGACACGGCGCGAAGCAAGGCCCCGTCCGTGTGCTCGAGCCCGAGCTCGGTCCTGGTGGGCCTGGGGCGCACCAGGATCCCCGGCGTCGAGTCGATCCCGGACATCAGCATGAGCGTGGCGCCGAACCGCGTCACGAGCAGCCGGCACGCGCGCTCGTTGAGCGAGTCCGGCATGGCGAAGGAGAGGTGCGTCGAATAGCCCTCGAGTGCGAAGTCCTCCGGAAGCGCGCCGGCGAGCTCCCGGAGCCCGACACCGAGCAGGCGCTCGACGGCGGCGGTCCACCCCCGCTCGACGGCCACCGGCGGGATGGCGATCTCCGCCTCGGCGTCGTCGGCCGTGAGCATCCCGCCCCAGGCGCAGCGCAGGGCGAACGGGTCGCCGGGGTCGAGCCGCATCCCGTCGATCGGAAGCCGTCCGATCACCCACCGGAAGTCGACGGGTTGGCCGTCGAGGAGCACCCGGTACTCCTGCTCGACGCCGACGAGCGAAACGGGTTCCGTGGCACGGCCTCGGGAACCGGTCCGAAGCCGTGCGCTCGGCCGGGCGATCAAGCCTGCGGGGCCTGTGGGCCCGCGGGGTCGGATTCTTCCTCGTCGTCGCCCGTCGAGAGGCCCTGGAGTGTCTGATAGTCGCCCAACAGCTGCATGACCCGGTCGCGCAAACCGGGTTCCTGCTGCTTGGCCATCTCCTTGAGCTGCGCGATGACCTCGGCGTTGCCCTTCTCGCCCACGCGTCCCCCCTCTTCGCGTCGGGCTCGCGGCCCGCGCACTCTCCCTGGTGGTCGACACCCCGGCTTCCGGGGCGGTCAACGATCGGTGGACCCTAGCGCAACACCACGCCGGAATCGAGGGAGTTTCCCGGTCTCGTCCGGCGTGATCCGCGTCGAGGTCGAGCCGGGGCCCGGTTCCCGCGTCGTGAACTTCGCCGGCATGGCCTGCGTCGTTCGGATCGACTCCAAGATTTGACAAACCCCAGGCTTGTGTTCGAGCGTAGTGGCCGATGACCCCCGGGCCGATGGACGATTCCGACCGGCTGAGGGTGGCGGGCCTCCGCATCACCGCGCCGCGCCTCGCCGTCCTTCGGGCTGCGATGGAGCATCCCCACGCGGACGTCGAAGCATTGGCCGTGTCCGCGCGAGCGCGGATCGGGGCCGTCTCCACCCAGGCGATCTACGACGCCAGCGCGGCGCTCGTCCGGGCCGGACTGCTCCGAAGGATCGAGCCCGCGGGGAGCCCCGCGCGGTACGAGGCGCGGGTCGGCGACAACCACCACCACGGCGTGTGCCGGATCTGCGGAACGATCGTCGACGTGGATTGCGCCGTGGGCGCTGCCCCCTGCCTGCAGCCATCCGCGTCGGAGGGCTTCGTCATCGACGAGGCCGAGGTGACCTTCTGGGGGCTGTGCGGTGACTGCCGCAACGATGCAACCCCGGGAGGACGAGACAGCACGGTGACGAGCCGTCCGACGGCGGCAGCCAGAGAGGAGATGGATTCACGTGTCCGAGCACGGCAGCGAGAGCGAGAACCCGGTCATCCCATCCCCGACCCCCACGGCGGATCGGCCCAGGACCAACAAGGACTGGTGGCCGAATCGGCTGGACCTCTCGGTCCTGCACCAGCATTCGCGCCCGTCCGATCCGATGGACGAGGACTACCGCTACGCGGAGGAGTTCGAGCACCTTGATCTCGAGGCGCTGAAGCGGGACGTCTTCGAGGTGATGACGACATCGCGGGACTGGTGGCCGGCCGACTACGGCCACTACGGGCCGCTGTTCATCCGGATGTCCTGGCATGCGGCAGGCACGTATCGCATCGAGGACGGGCGGGGGGGTGGCGGCACGGGAGCACAGCGCTTCGCCCCCCTCAACAGCTGGCCCGACAACGCGAGCCTCGACAAGGCCCGCCGGTTGCTCTGGCCGATCAAGCAGAAGTACGGCCGAAAGCTCTCCTGGGCCGATCTGATCGTCTTCGCCGGCAACTGCGCGATGGAATCGATGGGGTTCACGACCTTCGGATTCGGCTTCGGGCGGGAGGACATCTACGAGCCCGAGGAGATCTTCTGGGGCTCAGAGGACACCTGGCTCGGAGACGAGCGCCACGCCGACGACGGGGTGATCCAGGGGCCGTTCGGCGCCGACCACATGGGCTTGATCTACGTGAATCCGGAGGGGCCTGGCGGCAACCCGGATCCGGACCTGGCGGCAAGCTACATCCGGCAGACGTTCGCCCGTATGGCGATGAACGACGAGGAGACCGTCGCCCTCATCGTCGGTGGACACACGTTCGGGAAGACGCACGGCGCCGCCCCCTCGAGCTACGTCGGTCCGGAACCCGAGGGTGCCTCCCTCGAGGAACAGGGCCTCGGCTGGAGCAACACGTTCGGCACCGGCAAGGGCGACGACACGATCACCAGCGGGCTGGAAGGCGCGTGGACCAACGAGCCGACGAAGTGGGACAACGGGTTCCTCGACAACCTGTTCGACTACGACTACGAGCTGACGACGAGCCCCGCAGGCGCCAAGCAGTGGACGCCCACGAATCCCGAGGCCCAGGGCACCGTGCCGGACGCCCACGATCCGTCGAAGCGGCACGCCCCGATGATGCTGACGACGGATCTGGCGCTGAAGGTGGATCCGATCTACGGGCCGATCGCACGGCGCTTCCACGAGCATCCGGACGAGCTCGCCGATGCGTTCGCCAGGGCGTGGTACAAGCTCATCCACCGCGACATGGGGCCCGTCTCGCGCCTCCTCGGCCCGTGGGTCCCGGAGCCGCAGCTCTGGCAGGACCCCGTCCCCGAGGTCGATCACGAGCTGGTCGGGGAGGACGACGTCGCCTCCCTCAAGGGCAAGCTCCTCGCGTCGGGGCCGTCGATCTCCCAGCTGGTCCGGACCGCATGGGCGTCGGCGGCCAGCTTCCGGGGCACCGACAAGCGGGGCGGGGCCAACGGGGCGCGGATCCGCCTCGAGCCGCAACGGGACTGGGACGTCAACGAGCCGGTCGAGCTGGCCCAGGTCCTGCAGGCGCTCGAGCGGATTCAGCAGGAGTTCAACGGGGCACAGTCCGGCGGAAAGCGAATCTCCCTCGCCGACCTGATCGTCCTGGGCGGCTGCGCGGCCGTGGAGCAGGCGGCACGGGACGCCGGCCACGAGGTCACGGTCCCGTTCGCGCCGGGACGCACGGACGCCTCGCAGGAGCAGACCGACGTCGATTCGTTCGCCGTGCTCGAACCGACCTCCGACGGATTCCGCAACCACCTCCGGGCCGGAGAGAAGCTCCCGCCCGAGACCCTGCTGGTCGAACGGGCCAACCTCCTGACGCTCTCGGCTCCCGAGATGACGGTGCTCGTCGGCGGCATGAGGGCTCTGAATGCCAACTCCGGAGGGTCCGCCCACGGCGTGTTCACCGAGCGGCCCGGGGCGCTCTCCAACGACTTCTTCGTGCACCTGCTCGATATGGGGACGGAATGGAAGGCATCCGCCCTGGAGGAGAACGAGTACGAGGGGCGCGATCGCGCGACCGGCGAGGTCAGGTGGACCGCCACCGCCGTGGACCTCGTGTTCGGTTCGAACTCACAGCTGCGGGCCATCTCGGAGGTCTATGCGTGCGAGGACTCGAAGGAGAAGTTCGTGCGCGACTTCGTGGCCGCGTGGGACAAGGTCATGACCCTCGACCGCTTCGACCTCGCCTGATCGACGACGCACACCGGCTACCGGTGCACGGGTGCATCTCGAACCGGTCGCCGGTGTGTGACGCTCAGGCCGACGCCTTGCCCCGGTCCGGGTCGGCCATGCCCTCGACCTCCGGGACGCGCTGCCACTTCCGGAGCAGCCCGTACAGCACGCCCGCGGCCGCGCCGCCGATCAGCGGACCGAAGATGTAGATCCAGATGTCGCTCCAGCTCCCGGCGACCAGCGCCGGCGCGATCGACCGCGCGGGGTTGTACGACCCGCCCGAGACCGGGCCGACGACCGTCAGGGCGGTGAAGATGAACCCGCCGATCGCGACCGGCGCCAGGATCCCCTGCCACGGGGCGCGCGTGTCGGTGGCCACCGCGTGGATCACGACGACGAACAGCAGCGTCGTGATGATCTCGAGGATGAACGCCGTGCTGTTCTCGATGCCCTGGCCGGGCACGTTCACCATCGCCTTGGCGACTTGGGAGGTGAACAGGCCCCGCACCAGCGCTGCCGCTCCGATCCCGCCGACCAGCTGGGCGACCCAGTAGACCGGGACCTCGGTCCACGGGAACTGCCCGCCGAACGCCAGGCCCAGCGACACGGCCGGGTTGAAGTGCCCGCCCGAGACGTGGCCGAACGCGAAGATCATCAGCATCAGGCCGAGCCCGAACCCGGCCGCGATCCCGCCGCTCCCGATGCTCCCGGTGATCGACACGGCGGCGGCGATCCCCATGAACGCGAGGAAGAAGAACCCGAACGTTCCGAGCGCTTCCACGATCGCCCGCTGCACCAGCGACGGCTTCTCCACGACGGCCTCCTCTCGGTTCTGGCCGCGGGCCCCACCGACTGCGACCCTAAGCGCGCACACGGGCCGCCGCAAGCAGCGGGCGTGCGACGCACGCGGCTTGCCTGTCGTCCGCGCGGCGCGCAGCATCCGGTCATGACCGCAGGGCTCCGCCTGGCCGAGCTGCTGGTCGGCCTGTCGACGACCGGCGACATCGGCATGGGGCTGCCGCCCGATGTCCGGCCGTCGGTGGCCGGTCAGCCTCTTCCCGTCACCGGACGAGGAGGTGCGGGAATGGGAACGCGGGAGAACAGGCGCGAATGCGGCGAATGGTCGACGAGTACCAGACGAGGGGCGACGAGCGGGCGCTCGAGGACGTCATCGCCGCGGACGTCGTGGACCACACGCCGTTCCCGGGCGTGCCGTCCGGCCGGCAGGGCGTCAAGGCGATCTTCGACGGCTTCCGGTCGGCGTTCCCGGACTTCCGGGCGGAGGTGTTCGACATGGTTGCCGAAGACGACAAGGTCGTCACGTACAAGGCGTTCTCCGGGACCCACCGCGGCGAGTTCATGGGCATCCCGCCCACCGGCCGCGACGTGTCGTTCCGAGTGATCGACATCGTGCGGATGCGGGACGGGCAGGTCGTCGAGCACTGGAACGTCGTCGACCTGATGGGCCTGATGCAGCAGCTGGGCGCGATCGCGGGCTGATCCAGATGGCGGCGATGCGGGCCCCGCCCGGCTGCTAGCGTCCGATGGGTGGAGTCGCTCCGGGGCCAGCTGCTGGTGGCCGGGCCGGCGTTGCTCGATCCGAACTTCGCCCGCTCGGTCGTGCTGATCGGCGACCACGACGAGGAGGGGGCGCTCGGGGTGATCCTCAACAGGGTGCTCCCGGTGTCGGTGCAGGACGCCGCGCCGCCGCTCGCCGGCCTGGTGGGCGCGGACGAGGCGTTGTTCCAGGGCGGGCCGGTGCAGCCGCAGGCCGCGGTGGTGCTCGCGGAGTTCCAACGCCTCGAGGACGCCGGGCTGATCGCGTTCGACTCGATCGGGTTCCTGATGGGCGAGGTCGAGGAGGAGGTGGCCGACCGCGTCCGCCGGGCGCGTGTGTTCGCCGGCTATGCCGGTTGGGGGCCCGGACAGCTCGAGATGGAGCTCACGGCGGAGGGCGGCTGGATCGTGGAGCCCGCGCTCCCGTCCGATCCGTTCACCGCGGAGCCCGGGGCGCTGTGGAGTGCCGTGCTCCGCCGCAAGGGTGGCCAGTACGCCATGCTCGCCACGATGCCGGTCGACCCGTCGTTGAACTGATTCCTCGGGGAAGGCCACTGCGGCGAGGTGCGCTTTCGACCCATGCTCGGCCCCCACGTGACCAACAGCACACTCGGCCGGTCCCCGGCCCGGAAGAACGGGCGCTCGGCGGTGGGTTGACGAGGGAAGGACCGATCGCGAGAGGCGGAACATGGACACGACGAAGCGGAATCGGACCAGGGGTCGCGGGCCGGATCCGGGAGCCCGACCCCTGCTCGGGATCGTCCCGTTCGGGCCGCAGGCCGGGCGGGTCAACGTGGCGAAGAGCCAACGCGGATCATTGCGGGCGCGATGACGGGTCCCGACCTCCCGACTGCTCGCTCGCGCGGCAGCCGGGAGGGGCCCGGGCGCCGGAGCTTGGGGGGATCGGATGGCCGCTAGCATCGGGGCGGGCAACCTTCCGAGGAGGAACGAACCGATGGGCGAGGCGCGCGTGTTCGGCAGGTATCTCGAGGACTTCGAGGTTGGCGACGTCTACCGGCACTGGCCGGGCAAGACCATCACCGAGTACGACGACCACCTGTTCTGCATGATCACGATGAACCACCATCCTCTGCACACCAACGCGCACTACGCGGAGACGCAGACGCAGTTCGGGCGGAACGTCGTGGTCGGGAACCTCGTGTACTCGCTCGCGCTGGGGATGAGCGTTCCCGACGTGAGCGGCAAGGCCATCGCCAACCTCGAGGTCGAGTCGCTGCAGCACCGGGCGCCGATGTTCCACGGCGACACCCTGTACGCCGAGACGACGGTGCTCGACGCGAAGCCGAGCGGCTCGAAGCCCGATCGGGGGATCGTCACCGTCGAGACGCGCGGCTACAACCAGGACGGCACGGAGGTTCTGTACTTCCGCCGCAAGGTGATGGTCCCGAAGCGCGGCACGGTCGGCGAACAGCCCGGCCGGCCCGAGCCCAAGCCCGCCGGTTAGCTCCGCAGATGGCGATGCGCCGGGTCGACCGGCTGGACGGAGACCTCCCGGAACAGCTCCACGGGCTGTACCTGAACGAATGGTGGACCCACCGCCGGAACCTCGAGGACGTGCGCCGGATGCTCGAGGGGAGCGACGTGATCGTCGGGTTCGTCGACGACGAGACCGGCGCGCTCGCCGGCTTCGCCCGGGTGCTGACCGACTACGTGTACAAGGCACTGGTGCTCGACGTGATCGTCGATGCGGGGTACCGCGGCACCGGGCTCGGCGCGCGGCTGATGGACGAGGTCGTCGGGCACCCGCAGCTGCGGGACGTGCCGCACTTCGAGCTGTACTGCCGGCCTGAGCTGGTGCCGTTCTACGAGCGGTGGGGGTTCACGAACGAGCTCGGGGTCATCCGATTCATGCGTCGCGGGCAGTCCGCGACGCCCCCTGCGCCCGCCGAACGACGGTGACGGACCGGGCGGCCCGGTCGCTCGCCGGCCTCGAGCGCGAGATCGTCGCCTGCCGGAGGTGTCCGCGCCTGGTGGCCTGGCGCGAGGAAGTCGCGATGACCAAGGTCGCGCGCTTCGCGAACGAGACCTACTGGGGCCGGCCGGTGCCGGGGTTCGGCGACCCGGAGGCGGGGGTCGTCCTGGTCGGCCTGGCTCCGGCCGCGCACGGTGGCAACCGCACGGGCCGGATCTTCACCGGCGACCGGTCGGGGGACTTCCTGTTCGCCTCGCTCCACCGAACCGGCTTCGCCAACCAGCCGACGTCCGTGCGCCGGGACGACGGGCTCCGGCTGGACGACCTGTACGTCGCCGCGACCGTGCGGTGCGCACCCCCGGCGAACAGGCCCACGCCGGCCGAGCGCGATGCATGCCTGCCGTTCCTCGTCCGCGAGCTGGAGCTGCTGACGAACGCGCGCACGATCGTCGCTCTGGGTGCGTTCGCGTGGGACGGCGCGCTGCGGACGCTGGCGGCGCTCGGCCACTCGACGCGGCCGCGACCGCCGTTCGGTCATCTCGCCGAGGCGGCCGTCGGGCCGCTCACGCTGCTCGGCTCGTTCCACCCCAGCCAGCAGAACACCTTCACGGGCAAGCTCACGCCGGACATGCTCGACCGGGTGTTCGTCCGGGCCCGCGAGATCGGGGCCACGTAACGGCCGCGCCTGCGTATGCTCGATACGGCATGGATATCGTCGGGATCCTCATCATGGGCCTCGTCGTCGGGGCCATCGGCCGGCTGGTCGTGCCCGGCCGGCACCGGCTGGGGTTCTTCGGGACCATGGCGGTCGGGGTCGCCGGGGCGTTCCTCGGCTGGGGGATCGGCAGGGGCCTGGTGGGCGAGCGATTCCACCAGCACGAATGGATCTGGGCGACGATCGGTTCCATCCTCGTCGTCTGGGTCGTGACCGCCCTCACGTCCCGGCGGGCCCGCTCGAGCAGGTAAGCGGCCGGGGAACTTCCGTATCGAGGTCGGGGTAACGCGACCCGGCGATATCCTGGCTCGATGTCCCGCCGCGGCTACCACTTCGGCGCGCTCCCCGACGAGGACGCGCACCCGATCGACCGCAAGACGGTCAGGCGCGTCGTCGCGACGTTCAAGCCCTACAGGGGGAAGGTCGCGGTCGTCGGGGTCGCCATCTTCGTCACGTCCGTGCTGGGCGTCGTCAACCCGCTGCTGATCAAGGCGATCTTCGACAAGGCGCTGTTCGGCAACCCGCCGGGGAACTGCGACGGCAACGCATGTCCGCAGATGAACCTGCTGTACGTGTTCGTCGGGCTGATGATCCTCATCCCGATCGTGTCGGGCGTGATCGGCGTCGGCCAGACCTACCTGGCCAACGTGGTCGGGCTGCGGGTCATGCAGGACCTCCGCAACTCGCTGTACTCCCACCTGCAGCACATGCCGCTGCGGTTCTTCACCGAGACGCGCACCGGCGAGATCCAGTCGCGCCTGGCCAACGACGTCGGTGGCATCCAGTCCGTGGTCACCGACACCGCGTCGACGATCCTGGCCAACGTCGTGATCATCATCAGCAGTCTCGTCGCAATGCTCGTGATTTCCTGGCAGCTCACCCTCCTGTCGTTGTTCATGCTGCCGCTCTTCCTGTGGTGGCAGGTGCGCGTCGGGCGGGCCCGGCAGGCGGTCGCCCGCAACACGCAGAAGTCCCTCGCGGACATGACCGCGATCACCGAGGAGACGCTCTCGGTGTCGGGCATCCTGCTGTCGAAGTCGTTCGGCCGTCAGCGGTTCGAGATCGAACGGTTCCGCGGGGAGAACGAACGCCTGGCCGCGCTGCAGATCCGCCAGCAGATGATCACCCGGAGCTTCTTCGCGCTGGTCCAGATCTTCTTCTCGATCACGCCGGCGCTGGTGTACCTGGTAGCGGGGTTGGTGCTGAACAGCGGCGGTACCGGATTGGGCGGCACGACCCTCTCTGCGGGATCGATCGTCGCATTCACCACGCTGCAGAGCCGGCTGTTCTTCCCGCTCGGCTCGATGATGCAGGTGAGCGTCGAAGTGCAATCGTCCATGGCGCTGTTCGAGCGGATCTTCGAGTACCTGGACATGCCCCACGACATCGCCGACGCGCCCGACGCCGTCACGATCCCGCCGGAGGGCTTGCAGGGCCGCGTGCGGTTCCGGGACGTGCGGTTCCGCTACGACGAGCCCAGGGAACCCGGCCCGGCCGAGCACCTGGCGGCGGAGGCGACCGACGCGGCCGCCGCGGAGGTTCGGGGAGCCCCCGAATGGGTGGCGTGGGAGCTCGACGGCGACGGTTCGGCCACGAGGGAGTGGACGCTCGACGACGTCGACCTCGAGATCGAGCCCGGCCAGCTCGCCGCGCTGGTCGGCCCGTCGGGCGCCGGGAAGACCACGATGACGTACCTCGTCCCCCGGCTGTACGACGTGCAGGAGGGCGCCGTCGAGATCGACGGCACGGACGTGCGGAGGATCTCGCTCGCGTCCCTCGGCGAGATGATCGGCATCGTCACGCAGGAGACGTACCTGTTCCACGCGACCGTCCGGCGGAACCTCCTGTACGGCAAGCCCGATGCCACCCAAGAGGAGCTGGAGGCGGCCGCGAAGGCGGCGTTCATCCACGACCGAATCGCCGAGCTCCCCGAGGGCTACGACACGGTGGTCGGGGAGCGTGGCTACAAGCTGTCGGGGGGCGAGAAGCAGCGCCTCGCGATCGCCCGGGTCGTGCTCAAGGACCCGCGCATCCTGATCCTCGACGAGGCGACGTCGTCGCTCGACACCACCTCGGAACGGCTCGTCCAGGAGGCGCTCCGCCCGCTGATGCACGGGCGAACCACGATCGCCATCGCCCACCGCCTCTCGACGATCCTGTCCGCCGACGTGATCTTCGTGGTCGAGCAGGGCCGGATCGCCGAGCGCGGAACGCACCAGGAGCTGCTCGACCGGGGCGGGCTGTATGCGCGGCTGTACGAGCAGCAGTTCCGCTCCGGTGAGGTCGAGGCCGAGTGCGAGGACGGCGTCGTCCTCGCGTCCGGCGAGATCCTGCGGCCGGCCCGCGAGGAGCGCGCCGCCGGCTGAGAGCAGTCCTGGCCGGCCGTGCCACATTCATCACGACCTGGAACCCGGTGCGGTCCGCTGACCAGCCGTATTGCCCGGATAAGTAACCCCGGTATAAGTTCTCCCGGCTTCCGGCCACGGACGCCGGGGGCTTTCACGCCACTGGGGGGTGGGGGTTCCAAGGTCCGTGCCGGCGGCGTGTGGATCCGTCGTTTCGGAAGGAGGCATCGTGGCTGTACGCCGATGGCGGCACACCGGAATCGCGGTCATCGTATTGGTCTTGGCGACCGTCTCCGTCGTCGCACTGCGCACCATCCCGGCAACGCATGGGCCGGCTGCGGCGAAGGGCGCCGCGAACCACAAGCCGGCCGCGGTCGCCGGAGACCCGGACGCCCCGCCGGGCGCCTCCGGCGTCGAGGAGAAGGTCGGCGACCCGATGTCGGGGTACGCCAACTGGTTCTACGGTCAGCGGATGTACCCGGCCAAGCGGCTCCCGTCGGGCGCCCTGCAGGCCGCCCTGCGCCGCAGCAGGGTGATCCAGTCCAACGCCGGGTCGTTGCGGGGCAGCGGGAAGTCAGCCGTCTCGGCGGCGGCATGGACCAACCTCGGTCCGGCGCCGATCAACGGCGAGCCGCCCGCCTACCACGACCCGGTGTGGAGCAACTACGGCGCCGGCGTCGGCGTCTCGACCGGACGGGTCACGGCCCTCGCGGTCGATCCCCGCAACCCGAACGTCGTCTACTCGGGCGGCGCTGACGGCGGAGTGTGGAAGTCGACCAACGGCGGCAACTCGTGGCACTCGGTCAGCGACGGGCTCCTGTCCCAGTCGATCGGAGCCATCGCCATCCCTCCGGGCCAGCACAAGACGGTCTACGTCGGGACCGGTGAGGCGAACACCAACGCCGACTCGTATTACGGCTACGGGCTCTACAAGTCCTCGAACGCCGGTCAAACGTTCCACCGGGTCTCGGGGAGCACCTTCGACCGGCTGACGATCTTCCGCATCGCCACCAGGGGCAACGGCAAGCTCGTGTTCGTCGCGACGAACAAGGGTCTGTACCGCTCCAACAACCACGGGAACACGTTCAGCCTGGTCCTGGCCCCCGGCGTCCCGGACTCGTTCCAGGCGTTCGTCACGGACGTGACGTGGACCTACACCGGGCACCAGATGGTCGCCGCCGTCGGCTGGCGTGGCGGGGCGTCCACCAACGGGATCTACGTCTCGAACAACAACGGCAAGTCGTGGACCGACCTCGGATCGCCCTCCGGGTTCGACGACCAGAGCGACATCGGGCGCGTCGCGCTCGCCACGACGCCCGGCCAGCCCGGGCTGATCTACGCGGCCGTCCAGAGCGCCGACCTGTTCAACGGTGGCGGCGACACCGTGTTCAAAGGCGTGTACAAGTCCACCACCGGCCCGAGCGGGCCGTGGACCGAGGTCGAGTCCGCCGACCAGATGGCGGCGAACCAGACCTCGGCGCTCACCGACGAGCACGTCGGCGGCGGATACCGTCCCGGGATCCAGGCCTGGTACAACGAATACGTCAGCATCGACCCCACCAACCCCGACGACGTGATCGTCGGCCTGGAGGAGGTCTGGAACTCGGCCGACGGCGGCTCGACGTGGAACGTCATCGGCCGGTACTGGGACTTCTGCTACACGGACCCCACGCATGAGCCGTGGTGCAACAACGGCGCCACCGGCCTGTTCCCGACGACGCACCCGGACCAGCACGCAGCCGACTGGGGCGTCATCGGCGGGAACCCCGTGCTGTACGCCGGCAACGACGGCGGCGTGTGGCGGCAGGAGGGCCCCGGCTTCAGCAACGACAACTGGAGCAACAAGAACACGAACCAGTCCACGGCGCAGTGCTACAGCGCCGCGGCGTCGGGCGACGGCACCGTGATCTGCGGGCTGCAGGACAACGGGTTCGTGAAGTACTCGGGGAGCCCGGAATTCGACGAGATCGCCGGGGGCGACGGTGCCGACGGCGTCATCGACCCCTCGAACTCCCAGAACATCATCGGGTCCTACGTGGTGATGAACATCTACCGTTCGAACAACGGCGGGATGACCTACACCACGATCTCCCCCGGTGACCCCAGCCCGATGTTCGTCTCCCCGATCGCGATGGACCCGACGGACTCGAGCCACATCGTCACGGTTGGCCGGAAGATCTGGGAGAGCACGAACGGGTTCAACACCGTGAAGGCGGACTGGTCGGCGTTGTACGACCTCGGGTCCCCGAAGACGAGCAGCGCCGTGTCGGTGTACGGGGACACGATCTACGACGCGTGGTGCGGAGGGTGCAACCCGACGGCGTTCAACACCGATTCGGGCTTCGCGAGCGGTCTGGTGTCCAACGTCGGCGGGACCTTCCACGCACTGACCGCCTCCGGGCTGCCGAACCGCTACATCACCCGGATCGTCCAGGATCCGTCGGACGAGAACCACATCTACGTCACCCAGTCCGGGTTCTCGCGGAACTGGATCCCGAACGCGGGCCTCGGCCACGTGTTCGAGTCCACGGACGGCGGCGCGACGTTCACCAACATCTCCGGGAACCTGCCGGACGCGCCGGTGTCGTCGGCGATCCTGGACGGCACCAACCTGATCGTGGGCACCGACACCGGCGTCTACGAGCAGGCGGGCGGCGGAACCTGGGCGCCACTCGGAACGGGCATGCCGACGGTCGTCACCACCGACCTGACGATGGTGCCCGGCTCCGAAACGCTGGTCGCGGCCACGCACGGCCGCGGGGTGTGGACCCTGGACCTCGCCTCGTAGCAGCACCACAGCTGCGGTACCGAAGGCCCGGCCCCCGGACGGGGGCCGGGCCTTCGTCGTTCGGTCCCAGGCGTGGGTATCTCGGGGGACGGCCGCGCCCGGTTTGCCCCGGTTCGCGAATTGCACGGACCGCCGGAACCGGCGTACCATCCGGCCCGGTCCGCCCCCTCACGGGCGCCCCGCACACCATCAGAAAGGGGGAACTGCAAGGGTCGCTGCACCGCATCGGCCGCCATCGCCCCGTGGCGTCGCAACGCGTGGGCGGCTGCCGCCGGCTGGCCGGTCGCATCGCGGATCTCGACCGGAGGATCCGTCAACCCGACGAAAGGATGGTTCCTTGAAGCGGATCGCATTGATGACGCTCGCACTGGCGAGCATGGTCGTCTTCGCGACCAATGCGGTGAATGCCAGCACCGTGCACTCGGCGAAGACGACGCGCCGGACCGCCCAGCAGGGCCGTGTGGCGCGGGCCGAGGCACAGTTCAAGAAAGAGGTCGAGGCCGGCTACGACGAGCCGTTCTGCCAGAGCAACCTCTCGCTGTGCACGGACACCTACGACACGATCGGCGACGACTACGTCGGCCACGACGAGCCGTCGGTCCTGTTCAAGTCCGACGAGCCGGGCTCGGGCAACGACGTCTCGTACGGCATCCGGCTCCCGAAGGACCCGCCCGGTCAGAAGCCGCAGAACGACGGCACCGGCGGGGTCTGGAACTTCGAGCTCCGGCCGACGTTCTGGTTCGGGATGACCCTGTGCGACAGCGAGTCGGCGCCCGAGTACACGCACAAGAAGTGCGTTCCCGATACTGACGCCAACGACCTCGTGAACACCGACCCGAACGCGCCCGGCTACATCGGGAAGCACCCCGGGAACGCGTACATGGAGCTCCAGTTCTACGGGCCGGGCTACGTGCCGCAGTTCACCGGGTTCGGCTGCTCCGCGCACCAGTACTGCGCGGCCATGACGATCGACAGCCTGAGCTTCAACCAGAACACCAACAAGCTCGGGACGCTCGACTGCTTCAACTACATCCTCGGCGGCGAGGAGCCGATCAACTGGGCGTACATCACGCGCAGTGGCGTCTCCCAGGCCCCGGCCAACCCGCTGCACACTGGGACGTTCGACAATCCGAACCTCGATGCGGTGACCCCGGACTACTCGAAGGACCTGATGATGCACCCGGGCGACCGCATCCACATCCACATGTTCGACACGCCGGACGGGCTGAAGATCTCACTCGACGACCAGACGTCCGGCGCGAGCGGATCGATGACGGCGTCGATCGACAACGGCTTCGGCCACATCCTGTACCGGCCGGGGAGCAAGACCTGCAAGATGAAGCCGTACGCCTTCCACCCGATGTACTCGACGGGGAATCCGCGCGGGAACTCCTGGTCCGCGCACACGTACAACATCGCGTACTCGGACGAGATCGGGCACTTCGAGCACTGCACGCACGTGGATCAGGACTTCAACTGCGACGGCACGAGCGTGGACGACCCGGGCGGCATCGACGAGGACCAGGACAACAACTTCTGCGTCCCCGGTTCGTTCTCGACGGTGGTCAAGATCAACGGGTGCTTCTTCGACGACGGGGACTTCGACGGTCCGTCGTACCAGAACGACTGGCCGGGGACCAACCCCGACCCCGTGGCGGACCACGCGAAGCACATGACGCCCGTGCTGTTCTCGAGCGCCATGACGAACGACGGCCAGGATCCGTACCCGACGGTGGCCTTCGAGGCCGACCTTCCGCGGATCGAGGCGTCGGACTCCCAGTTCAACCCGCCGTTCTGCGACCGGACGACCGGTGCGGACTGCGTCAACCCGCCCGCGGGCGCGCAGTTCTACCCGATCTACGGGACGGTCAACAGCAGAGGCTGCAAGTGGGCGGAGGGTGGTCCGTTCATCGCGGGCGCGTCCTACGACTACGGGACCGACTCCACGGCCCAGTACGGTCCGCTGCTGCAGACGCCCTACCCGGCTCCGGGCGGGATCGTCCTCCGGTACAACAACTTCAACAGCGGGGACCTCGCGAACACCTGCTAGGCGACGCGAGCCTCCGGCAGCACATGGGAGCGGCTCCTTCGGGAGCCGCTCCCACGTTGCCGGTCGAGCGTCCCTGCGGGGGCCACCTAGAATGCCCAGCGCGTCCGCCCTGCCCCGGAAGGAGCGCGCTCATGAGGAACCGTCACCTGCACGCCGTCGTCGCCGTTCTCGCGGCGGTCACGCTGGCGCTGGCGGCGTGCGGCGGCGAGAAGGACGAGGGCAAGGACGCCGACGCCGACGCGACCGGCAGCCCGCTCGCAACCTGCGCCGGACCTGCCGTGGCGACGACCGGCCTGCCCGCGGACTTCCCCGTGCCGAGCGGCGTCACCTTCACCGCGACCGCCACGGCCGGGCCGTCGAAGATCGCCGATGGATTCGCGAAGGGCGACGTGCAGAGCGTCTACGACGCGTGGAAGCAGGCGTTCGACCAGGCGAAGTACACGCTGACGTCCACCGACTTCGAGGCGCCGAACGACGCGGAGCTCAACTTTGCGAGCGCCGACGGAACGACGTCCGGCCAGGTGGCGATGCGCAACCAGTGCGGCGGCGGCGGCACGATCGCGGTCCACGTGATCGACCGGCCCGAGTAGCCCCCCGGCTCAGCCCCCGGCGGCCGCCGCGTTCCCGTCCAGCGGCATCTCGTAGCCCAGCAGGACGAACCCGTCCGGGAACACCCTGTCCGGGGTCCGGAGGAACCCCATCGACTCGTACATCGACCGCGCGACCTTCATGCGCTCCGTCGTGTTGAGCGTGAGCACGGTCTTGTCGGCCCCTCGTGACCAATCGATGCACGCGTCCATCAGCATCCGCCCGACCCCGCGGCCCCTGGCATCCCGCGCGACGCCGAGCATGCGGACGTGGGCCTCGCCGGGCTCCAACGGATCGGACTCGTCGCCACCCCGTCCCCCGTCGGTTCGCCCCTCGAGCTCCAGGGTCACGGTGCCGAGCACGCCTCCGTCCTCGACGGCGACGATGATCGTCGTTCGATCCGCGCGGTCGGCGATGTCCGCGATGCGAACCAGATACTCGTCCCAGCCAGCACGGCCGGGCGTGGCGAACTCGCGGTAGGCGTCGGCGGTGATGCGGCCGGCCTCCTCGTATTCGTCAGGGCGGGCCTCCCGGATCTCGATGGCCATGGTTCAGGCCTCCCGGACCCGGCCGGCGATCGCCCCGGCCATCTCCATCGTCGAGGCCGTGCCGCCGAGGTCGGCGGTGACGGCACGACGATCCTCCAGCACACGGACCACCGCGGACTCGACGGCGTCGGCGGCCGCCCGCTCCGAGACGTGCCGGAGCAGCATCACGGCCGACAGGATCATGGCCACGGGGTCCGCCAGGCCTTTGCCGGCGATGTCGGGCGCGCTGCCGTGGACCGGTTCGAACAGCGCGTACTCCCAGCCGAGGTTCGCCCCGCTCGCCAGGCCCAGACCGCCGGTCAGGCCCGCGCACAGGTCGCTCACGATGTCGCCGTACAGGTTGGGCAGCAGCAGCACGTCGAACTGGTTCGGGTCCCAGGCGAGCCGCATGGCCAGCTCGTCGACCTGCATCTGTTCGAACTCGATGTCCGGGTACGCGGTGGCCTCGGCGGCGGCCGTCCGCAGGAACACCCCGTCCGAGAACTTCATGATGTTCGCCTTGTGGCCGAGCGTGACCCTCCGCCGGCCGTTCCGCCGGGCGTGGTCGAAGGCGAACTGCACGATCCGGCGCGTGCCGGTGACCGAGATGGGCTTGATGGTTACTCCGGCGTCCTCGCGGAGCTCGTAGCCGGCGTCGCGCCGGAGCTCCGCGCGCAGGGCCGCCGTGTGCGGGGAGCCCTCCTGGAACTCGATCCCGGCGTACAGGTCCTCGGTGTTCTCTCGCACCACGATGAGGTCCAACCCCTCGTAGCGCGAGCGGATTCCCGGGAGCGACCGCGACGGCCGGACTGCGGCGAACAGGTCGAGGTCCTGTCGCAGTGCGACGTTCACGCTGCGGAACCCGGTCCCGACCGGCGTGGTGATGGGCCCCTTGATGGCGATCCGGGTGTGGCGGATCGAGTCCAGGACGCGGTCGGGGAGCGGCGTTCCCTCACGTTCCATGACGGCGGCGCCCGCGTCCTGGACGTCCCATCCGAACTCCACCCCCGTGGCCTCGAGCACCAGCCGAGTGGCCTCGGCGACCTCCGGGCCGATGCCGTCCCCGGGGATCAGGGTGATCGCGTGCGCCACGGCCCCAGGCTACGAGAAGGGGGGCGGCTCCCGCAGGAGCCGCCCCCTTGTGGTGCCCGAGGCGGCCGTGCTCGCCAGCCTCGGGTGCGGCACCGCGGAGCGTGGGGAGCGGGGCAGCTATGTCGGCTGGCGTCGCGGGCGCCCTCTCCTTCGCCCAATACGAGGCAGGGCTCCGCGGGCCGGTTCGGGGCGTGAGCATCACCACCACCGACGAGACGATGCAGGGGATCCACTCGGCCATCGTGCAGGCCACGAACACCGTGACCGTGTCCGAGCCGAAGGCGGAGCCCAAGGGCGCGGAGCTGTCGGTGATCACGCCGAACGCGCGGGTGCTGCTCAGCCGCAGCGCCGAAGGACGAGGGTGCCCCAGGTTCCCGGTGGGAGCGGCGGCTTCGAGCGTTGGATGCCAACCGCGAATTGCTGTGTCCCCACGGCAACCACCGCATTGAGGCCGGCAGTATCTCCCGTCGGCGGGTTCGGCTTGCGCGAGAAGTCGGTCCCCGTCGAGTGCTCGATCAGGATGGACGCCCCCATCGGGTCTGGGCCCGTGACGCCCACGGCCCAGATGCTCGAGGCCGACTCCGCCGCGATGCCGTTGAAGGCCTGCATCGCGTCCGAATCGCCCTTTGTGTTCACCCTGCTCCACGCGGTGCCGTTGAAGCGCTCGGCCAGGGTCGCCGTCGAGATGTACGATCCCTCGCCCCCGACCGCCCACGCGTTCGCCGGACCGAAGACGCGGACCGCGCCGAGCCAGCCCTTCGCCGGGGAAGACGGCGACGCGATGCGCCAGGCGTTGCCGTCGTAGCGCTCGGCGAACGGCTGGTCGTTCCCGTGGAACGGCCCCCGCCAGCCGACCGCCCACACGTTGCCGGCCGCGGACGCGCCGATCGCCAGGAACCCGGCGTTGCCGCTCGCGGGAACCTTGACCGTCACCTGCTTCCAGGCGCTGCCGTCGAAGTGCAGTACCAATGGCTTCTGGGTCGGGCCCCCGTCCAGGCCGACGAAGCCCGCGGCATAGACGTTGGAGGCGGAGAGGGCGAACACCGACAGCAGTTCGTTGTTCGTTGCGCCGAGGGGGTTCTCGAACGTGGTCCAGCTCTTGCCGTTCCAGTGCCGGATCAGGCCGCGGTTGGACTTGGCCGGCCCGGGGATCGGTGGAGGCGAGCTCGTGAATCCGACAGCCCAGGCGTTGTTCGCCGTGATGGCGGCGACACTGACGAGCTCCGAGTAGGCGCCCTCCACCGTCGGGACCGGACGGCTGACCCAAGCGCTGCCGTTCCAATGCATCGCCAGTGCCTCGGTCCGCTTGGCGCGTTCGGCTGGGTCGAGGCCCTTGGCGCCGACGGCCCACACGTCGTTTGCGGAGACGCCGTCGACCCCTCGCAGCTCGGCTCCGACGTTGCCGCTGCTCGTCCCGGGGCTGGGGCTCGGCAGGATCGACCAGGCGGCGGTGCACGCGCGCGCCCCGCCAGCGGCCGCGGTCGCGGATGCCCACGCCGAGGCCGGGAGGGCTGACATCCCGACGACGACGGTCGTAGTCACCAGCGCCGCGACCGCTCCGAGCATGCGCCGACCGAACGGTTGAGGGTTCCTGGACCGGTTCACGATGCTCACCCTCCGGAGGTCGTCCGACGACCTCCCGATGAGCCCCACGTGTCGCGGAGATGGGCACGTGCGGGCTGGGTCCGACGTTCGGGACACTAGCCGGGCGCCCGCCCTCGAAAGGGGACGGTGGTCCCGCCATCTTGGGGCCGGTGCAGCCCGGTGGGCCCGATGTCGTTGACGACACCGGGGCACCCGATCGCTTCCACGTCGTGCTACGGTGTCGTCGCGCAAGGCCCCAGCAAATGGCTTTCGCCATCGTGACCCCACTCCTCGGTCGAGCACAGGTTCGGTCGCTTTCGGGTGGCCGCAGGCCGAGGAGGCAGCGTGCTCAGCAACGATGCTTCGACAGCAGCAATTGTCTCGCAAGCCCGCGGCCCGACCCGACTCCTTGCCCAGGTTCGGCCCTGTAGCTGGAGCTGTTGCGCGTCGCCCGAGCTCCAACGAGCCAGGAGGGTCCAATGAGTGCGGTGGTTGTTCGGCTGCCCTCGCTCGCGGCCTTCGAGGGCGCACATTCGATCCTGGAAGCCCTGCCGGATGGCCTGCTCATGTGCGACACCGGAGGGAGGATCAGCTACGCCAACGCGCGGATGGAGCAGATGTCCGGATACGGGCAGGCGGAGCTGCTCGGCATGCTGGTGGACCTCCTCGTTCCCGAACGGCTCCGGACGATGCACGAGCGCGATCGCATGCGCTTCTCGGCTCAACCGAGGACCCGGGCGATGGGAACCGCACTGGACACCAGGCTCCTCCGAAAGGACGGGAGTGAGATATCGGTGCAGATCCAGCTGTCGCCCGCGAGGATCGGCGGTGCGCGGGGCGTCCTGGCCTCGGTTCGGGACGCTCGGGAGACGACCCAGGCGGAGCTCCTGATCCGGCGGCACGAAGAGTTCCTCATGCTGTTGGTGGACCGGGAGGCGATCGCGATGGAGGTCAACGCCGTGATGATCCACACCCTCTTCGGGATCGGCCTGCACCTTCAGGGAGCCGCGGCGAACACCACCGACCCGAGAGCCAGGAAGGCCATGGAGCAGGCGGTCGCGGAGCTCGATCAGGCGATCACCGAGGTGCGCGAACACATCTTCCGGGACATCGAGATTCCGTCCTGATCGCCTGCGCGGCAGAGGTCGACCGCCACTCGAAGACGGCCTGTGGTGAACATGGGCGGTCGCCGAAACCGGCCGGGTGGAGGCGGAGATTCTCCGGAACGCCCCGTATCTCCGTCAGGTAGCCGCCGCCGCCGTCGCGCAGCCGGACGAAGTCGCCGCCGTTGGGCGGACCGCCCGGCGTGTTGTACGCGTCGTCGATGTCCCAGTTGATGTGGGCCCCGAGCCGGTCGGTCTGGTCGACGTGCGGGTCGCCGCCCGTGAGCGTGGCGCCGTCGTCGATGAGCTTGTCGAGCGCCATGCCCGCGAGCCACCGGTCGATCGCCCTCCTTCTTGCCGGACTCGATCGCTCCGACCCGGGTCAATGCTTCGGACTATGCTTCGGCCATGCCGGTGGTCCGTGGAACGTCGCCGCGCGCCCGTGCGGGCGCGCGGGGGTAGCCGGGAGGTCCGCGCCCCGTGTCGCAGGTCTCGCTCGGCGACGTCCTCGACGGGTCCTCCCGCCGCGAGGTCAAACGCTACGGCGGGCCCCGGGGTCCCAGGACCGGCCGCACCGACCACTGGTGGGCGCTCCCACTGGTCACGGCGCTCGTGCTGGGCGGGTTCGTCGTCTACGGGACGTGGGTGGCGTTCCAGAATGCGAACTACTACGCCGACCCCTACGTGTCGCCCTTCTACTCGCCGTGCCTCGCCACCTCGTGCCAGCACGCCACGGCGGGCATCTTCGGGAACTGGTGGAAGTGGTCGCCGGCGCTGCTGATCCTGCCGTTCCCCCTGTTCTTCCGGTTGACCTGCTACTACTACCGGAAGGCCTATTACCGGTCGTTCTGGTGGTCGCCCCCCGCCTGCGCCGTCCGCGACGCGCGCTTCAAGTACACCGGCGAGACGCGCTTCCCCCTGATCCTGCAGAACGTCCACCGATACGCCTTCTACCTGGCGCTGCCGTTCCCGGTCTTCCTGACATGGGACGCGGTGCAGTCGTTCTTCTTCCCGGACGGGTTCGGGTTGGGCCTCGGCACGGTCGTGCTGTGGGTGAACGTGTTCCTGTTGTGGGGATACACGCTGTCCTGTCACTCGTGCCGTCACCTGGTCGGGGGGCGGCTGGACCAGTTCTCGAAGCACCGTGTGCGGCACGCCCTGTGGAGGCGCGTGTCGTGGCTGAACGTGCACCACGCGCGGTGGGCGTGGGCGTCGCTGTTCAGCGTGGCGCTGGCCGACCTGTACGTCCGGCTGGTGGCGAGTGGGACGATCACCGACCCGAGGCTGTTCTAGGAGCGACTGAGCCGTGGGTGAGTACGAGACGCACGAGTTCGACGTCCTGGTGATCGGGGCGGGTGGGGCCGGGCTGCGCGCGGCCGTCGAGGCGCACGCCCGCGGCGCCAGCACGGCGATCGTGTGCAAATCGTTGCTGGGGAAGGCCCACACGGTCATGGCCGAGGGCGGCGTCGCGGCCGCGCTGGGGACGGTCTACCCGGATGACAGCTGGCAGGTCCACTTCCGGGACACCATGCGCGGCGGCAAGATGCTGAACAACTGGCGCATGGCCCAGATCCACGCGCAGGAGGCGCCCGAGCGGGTCTACGAGCTCGAGGAGTGGGGCGCCGTCTGGGACCGGACGGCCGACGGCCGGATCCTGCAGCGCGACTTCGGCGGGCACCGGTTCGCCCGGCTCGCGCACGTCGGCGACCGCACCGGGCTCGAGCTGATCCGCACGATGCAGCAGAAGGCCGTCTCGGAGCGCATCGAGGTGTTCATGGAGTGCACGGTGCTCCGCCTGCTGCAGGACCCTGCGGACGGCCGCGTCGCCGGCGCCATCGCCTATCGCAGGGAGAGCGGGGCATTCCTCGTCCTCAAGGCCCGGGCCGTCGTGCTGGCCACCGGCGGGATCGGGAAGGCCTTCCGGATCACGTCGAACTCGTGGGAGTACACCGGCGACGGCCACGCCCTCGCGCTGTGGGCCGGCGCCGACCTCATCGACATGGAGTTCGTGCAGTTCCACCCGACCGGCATGGTGTGGCCGCCGTCGGTGCGCGGCCTCCTCGTCACCGAGGGCGTGCGGGGCGACGGTGGCGTGCTGAAGAACCGCGAGGGTGAGCGGTTCATGTTCCGGTACGTGCCGGACATGTTCCGGGCGGAGACGGCCGAGACCGAGGAGGAGGCCGACCGGTGGTATGAGGACAAGACCGTCCGGCGCACGCCCGACCTGCTACCCCGCGACGAGGTCGCCCGGGCGATCAACTCCGAGATCAAGGCCGGACGAGGGACCGACCACGGCGGCGTGTTCCTCGACATCGCCTCCCGGCGGTCGCCGGAGTACATCAAGCGAAAGCTCCCCGGCATGTACCAGCAGTTCACGGAGCTGGCCGACGTGGACATCACGAGGGAACCGATGGAGATCGGTCCGACGTGCCACTACATGATGGGTGGAGTCCGGGTCGACCCGGAGACGGCGGCCGCGACGGTGCCCGGGGTCTTCGCGGCCGGCGAGGTGGCGGCCGGGCTGCACGGGTCGAACCGGCTGGGCGGCAACTCGCTCTCCGACCTGCTGGTGTTCGGGCGACGGGCCGGGATCGGCGCCGCCGAGCACGCCGCGGGGCTCGACGGGCAGCCGGCCGTCGACGACGCCGAGGTCGACCGGGTCGCGACCGGG
The DNA here is from genome assembly GCA_963772375.1 of uncultured Actinomycetes bacterium. Taxonomy (GTDB): domain Bacteria; phylum Actinomycetota; class UBA4738; order UBA4738; family JACQTL01; genus DATBHM01. The sequence continues at coordinate 1,313,529 of CAVYXG010000001.1, read as the reverse complement.
GCGCTCGAGCCGTTCGGCCGCGACCGCGGGGAGAACCCGTACTCGATCCATCGCGACCTCGAGGACTGCATGCACAACCTGGTGGGGATCATCCGGACGGAGACCGAGCTGAAGCAGGCGCTCGACGAGATCGCGACGTTCAGGGAACGGGCCGCGAACGTCGCTGTGGAGGGCCACCGGCAGTTCAACCCCGGCTGGCACCTGGCGCTCGACCTCGGCCCGATGCTCGCCGTCTCCGAGTGCATCACGCGCGCGGCGCTCGAGCGCCGGGAGAGCCGGGGCGGCCACACCCGCGACGACTTCCCCGGCACGGACCCCGAGTTCACCAAGGTCAACGTGCGCGTCCGGGAGGAGGGCGACTCGTTGGTGATCGACCACCTGCCGCTGCCGCAGATGCCCGACGACCTCAGGTCGCTGTTCGAGGAGAAGAAGTAGCGATGGCTGCAGACGACGTCACCATGCTGGTGTGGCGCGGCGAGGACCGCGACGAGGGCGACTTCCAGGAGTTCCGGGTGGCCGCGCAGGAGGGCGAGGTCGTCCTCGACGTCATCCACCGCATCCAGGCCACCCAGGCCGGCGACCTGGCCGTCCGGTGGAACTGCAAGGCCGGCCGGTGCGGATCGTGCAGCGCGGAGATCAACGGGATGCCCCGGCTGATGTGCATGACCCGGATTAACCTGTTCCCGGAGGGGGAGCCGATCAGCGTCGCGCCGATCAAGGCGTTCCCGGTCGTGAAGGACCTCGTCACCGACGTCTCGTTCAACTACGAGATGGCGCAGCGGGTGCCGGCGTTCACGCCGCGGCCGAAGGACCCGGTGACCGAGGCCGACGGGCACTACCGGGTCCAGCAGGAGGACATCGACCGGGTGCAGGAGTTCCGCCGGTGCATCGAGTGCTTCCTGTGCCAGAACGTCTGCCACGTGATCCGCGACCCGCACGTGACCGGGCGGGCGTTCGCGGGGCCGCGGTTCTTCGTTCGGTACGCCGAGCTCGAGATGCACCCGCTCGACACGTCCGACCGTCGCGAGCTGCTCCGCCAGCGGATGGGACTCGGCCTGTGCAACATCACGAAGTGCTGCACCGAGGTGTGCCCAGAGGACATCCACATCACGGACAACGCGATCATCCCGCTGAAGGAACGCGTTGCCGACCAGCGCTACGATCCGATCCGGCGCCTGGCGAGGCGGTGGGGGCGGTCGAAACGAACTGGGTCGCAGCCGGGGGACGGGGAGGGTACCGTAGCCGGGCCATGAGCCGGGTCATTCGCACGTCCGTCGCGACGACGGCGCTGCTCGGCGCGGTGCTGTTGGTCGTCCCGGCCGCGTCGGCGCAGACCATCTCCGTGAACTGCGACCAGGCCGCCCTGCAACCGAAGCTCAACAACGCGGCGACGGGGACCACGTTCCTGCTCTCCGGAACCTGCCACGGCCAGTTCACCGTCACCAAGGACCTCACCCTCAAGGGCAGCCCGACGGCCACGCTCGACGGGAGCAGCGGCGGGAGCACGCTCACGGTGACCGGGGCGAGGTCCGTCCACCTGCGGTCGCTCGTCGTGACAGGCGGTTTGGCCGGGAAGGGCGCGGGGATCGACCAGGAGGGCGGCGGGCTCCTCACGCTCGACAAGGTAACGGTGCGTGGGAATCAGGCGGCGGGGGGGACCGCGGTCGGGGCCGGGATCTACGCGCGCGGCGCCGTCGTCGTCATCCGGTCCTCGTCGCTCCTGAACAACACCTCGGTGTCGTCCGGGTCCGGGCTGGCGGTCGCGCAGGCGGGCGCCGGGGAGATCCAGAACGGATCGCTGACCATCTCGAACAGCCAGGTCCGCGGCAACAAGGCGACGGCCGTGTCGATGGCGTCGCTGGCCGAGGCAGACGCCGGTGCCTTCTTCGCGTACAACACGACCGTGGCGGTCACCTCGTCGACGTTCCGGAACAACGTGGCGTCGGCGAACGCGGCGGACAGCCCGTCTGCGCAGGCCGGAGCGTTCCTCTGGCAGCAGGAGCCGGGCGACCTCACCATCACGGACTCGACGTTCGCGGACAACCGGGCCCTGGCGTCGTCATCGGGCGGCACGCACGAGGTCGACGCGCTCGCGGGCGCGCTGAAGGTCACGACGGGGTCGGGCGGAGGCGGCACGAGCATCGTGAGGATCACCGGGACGACGTTCGACGGGAACCAGACCTCGGCGACGGCGGTGACCGCCTCGGCGGTCGCGCGGGGAGGGGCCGTCTATCTCGAGAGCGGGAGCCAGGTGGCCAAGCTCACCGCCGTGAAGGTGCTGAACTCAACGCTGTCCGCCACCGGGGCAGTCAAGGCGACGGCCAGGGGGGGCGGCATCGATGCTCATGGGTCGCTCACGCTCAACCACTCGACGCTCTCGGGGAACACCGTGCACGCCCACTCCAACACCAACGCGGGCGGCGCGAGCGGAGGCGGCATCGCGTCGACGTCCGGGGGCGCGACCATGATCACGACATCGACGATCTCGAACAACACGGCGGACGCCGACTCGGACAGCTCGGGCGCCGGCGCCGGGGGTGGGGGCATCGAGATCGGGTCATCCGGCCGCCTCGTGATTCGGATGTCCACCGTGAGCGGCAATGCGGCGACCGCCTCCGCGAGCGCGGCTTCCGCGGAGGCCCTCGGAGGCGGCGTCGACCTCGAGAACGGGGCGTCGACGACGACCGACATGGTCACGAACTCGACCATCGCCGGGAACCACGTGTCGGCGGACGGCCCGAACTCCGATTCGGCGGGCGGAGGGATCCAGGTCGTCGACCACGCCCTCGGGATTCGGTTCACCACCATCATCCGCAACGGCGCGACGGTCTCCGGAACGGGGTCGACCTTCGCCGGAGGGGGCGGGCTCTATCTCGAGGTGGGGACCGCCACGACGCTCGAGGCGACCGTCCTCGCGCTGAACACCGGCGCGCCCGGTCCCAACTGCCTGGGCACCTTCCAGTCGAACGGGTTCAACCTGTTGGGAACGACGACCAACTGCACCTTCGGCGCGGCCGGGACCGACCAGTCCGATGTGACCGCACCCAAGCTCGGGTCGCTCGCCGACCACGGCGGGCCGACCAGGACCGTCGCCCTGCTCGCCGGCAGCCCGGCCCTGAACAAGGTCCCCACGGCGGTCTGTCACTCACTGGTGCAGAAGGATCAGCGGCTGATCAGCCGGCCCCAGGGTCAGGCCTGCGACGAGGGCGCGTTCGAACGCAAGCCGTGATCCCGTCGGTTGACCTGTCTGCGGAGAAGAACGACGTCTACGTCAGTGCAGCGAGCGTCTGGGAGATCGTGATCAAGGTCGCTGCGGGCCGATTGGAGCTGGGAGGACCGCCGGCGGCCGTCATCCCCGAGCAGCTCGAGCTCAATGGGTTCACCCCGCTCGCAGTGGAGCTGCCCCACGTGCTCGAGGCGGCAGGGTTACCGGCCGTCCACGGGGATCAGTTCGATCGAATGCTCGTCGCTCAGGCGATCCGTGAACAGCTCGTCCTCGTGAGCGCCGACGAGCGCCTCCGTTCGTATCCGGTTCGAACGATCTGGTAGTCGGTGGTGCGGGTGCCGCTGCAGAACCGGGTGACGGCCACCCAGGAGATCGTCGCTGTCGACGCCCGGGGAACCCTGATGGGGAACCGTGGGTGCATTCACCGGCCCGACGGGACGCTGGGCGTGGCGCGGTGGCGTTCGAAGATGTGGATCGCGTGCCGACTCCAGTGGAAGGGCGTCCGCCGGGACCCCATGCCGCCGGGGAGGTGGACGGCGCTGTTCTTCCTCGACGAGGCGACCGCGCTCTCGGCCGGGCATCGGCCGTGTGCGTACTGCCGGCGTGAGGACTTCAACGCGTTCGTCGAGGCCTGGCGCGTCGCTCGGGGGCTCGATGAGCGGCCGCGGGCGTCCGAGATGGACTCCGTGCTCCACCGCCAGCGGGTCGAGTCACGTACCCGCCGCCAGCAGACCTCCCGGGCCGGCCTGGGCGGGCTGCCGGACGGAGCCATGGTCCGCCACGACGGGCTCGTCGGGCTGTGGTGGCGCGGCAAGCTCCTTCCCTGGTCGTTCGACGGGTACGGGGCGCCGGTCGCCATGGCGAGGTCGGCCGAGGTGGAGGTGCTGACGCCGCCGGCGACCGTCGCGGCGCTGGCGGCCGGGTATCCGGCGGCGGTCCACCCGACCGCCGGGACTCTTCGGGCTGAGCCCTCGGGTCGTCAGGGCACGGCTCGTTCGTAGGCGCCGATGTCGCACCGCGGTCCCTGCGGCCGCCGCCGGCCGCGCTGGTCGAACGGGACTGCGCACTTCGCCTTGGGGATGGCGTCGAAGGCCGGGCTGGACGTGGGGATCGCCATCGTCTCGGTGGGGCCGCCGTTGTCCCGAAGCGGCCCGAGCCGTGCCGGTTGCCCGGTGACGTCGGTCCCGGCCGGGGCCGGCAGGCACGTCGAGGGGTGCACCACCAGGTTGTAGCCGTTCGTCGTCGTCGTTGTGACGTTGCAGTCCGGGCCGGTGGCGGCGTGGTTCCCCGCGATGATCGACGCCCCGGCCGCGAGGGTCTTCGCAGCGATCCCGCCGCCCGTCGTCTGGACGATGTCCCCCGTGGCTGAAGTGGTGTTCGATGCGACCGTCGAGGCACTGAACGTCGCGTCCGTCGCCTCGATCCCGCCCCCGATCCCGGCGCCCGTCTTCCCGCTCCCCGGCGCCGCCGCCCCCGACGCCGAGTTCCCGGCGACGGTGGAGTTCGTCAGCTTGAGGCCCTGGTATGCCGCGATGCCCCCGCCCGCCCCCTGAGCGGCGTCCGAGGTGGAGGTTCCGGACGCGGAGTTCCCGCTCACCGTCGAGCGCTTGAGGATCAGGTCGCCGTTGTCGTGCACGAGGCCCCCGCCGTAGGCGTCCCCGAACGAGCCGCCTCCGGCCGCGACGCTCGTGTTCCCGGTGTACGACGAACGGTCCAGCGTCAGGCCGCCGAGGCTGTAGCTCCCGCCGCCCTGGCTGGTCGCGTAGTCGCCGCCCGTCGCCTGGACGTGGTTGCCGGCGAAGGTGGAAGTCGAGATCACGTCGAAGCCGCTCTCGAGGTCAGCCCCGCCACCGTAGCCCTGTGCGAAGTCGCTGTCGGAGACTGCGACCGCACGGTTCCCGGTGACGGACGAGTCGCGGGCGATCAGCGTCCCGGACTCCACGCCCCCTCCGTACGCGTATGCGAACTGGCCGTGCGCCGTGGCCCGCGATGCGTTGTTCGCGATCGTGGACCCGTGCGTGTCCACCGAGCCCGCCTCGATCCCGCCGCCGTACGAGTACGCGAACATGTCGTTCGAGACGGCTCGTGCTGTGTTGCCGCTCACCGTGGAGTTGGTGAGCGTGACGGGAACGGACGAGTCGATGCCGCCACCGTATGCGTACGCGAACCCCGAGCCCGGTGCCGTCAGCGCTCGGTTGCCGGCGACCCGGCTGTCCTCGAGCGTCAGCGCGCCCGAGCCCTCGATCGAGATCCCGCCGCCGTAGGAGTAGTCGTCGCCGAGCGCGCTGTTCCCCTTCACGATCGTCCGCACGAGGTGGAGCTCACCACCGTGCACGAAGATCCCGCCGCCGCGGCCGGTGGTCGAGCCGCCCGTGACGGTGAGGTCGATCAGGCGCACCGTCTTGCCGTCGGCGTCGATCGAGAGCGTCGAGCCCAGGTGCCGTCCGTCGAGCGTCGCCGTGGGGTTGCCTCGGATGGTGAGGCCCTTGGACGCGAAGCTGAACGGACCCTTGCACGTCCCCTTCGCCAGGATGGTGGCACCGCCCGGCGCGTGGTCGATCTTGGTCTGGAGATTGCCCCCGGCGTCGCAGTCGACGTGGATCGGCGCTGCGGAGGCCGGTGGCCCGAGCATTGAGACCAGCCAGCAGACGATCGTAGCGACCAGTGCACCGGAGACGAGGCGGCGACGCCGTGGGGGAACGCGATGGGACATGACCCCTCCCTTGTATGCGGTTCGAGACGCGATGCTGCGCCCTCGCCCGTCCGGGTGCAACCGAGTCGACGCCGACGCGTCGGCGTCGGGATTCGGCTCCGCTGCGGCGCCGGCGAATCCCCGGCTCGACTCGTACCCTGTGCAGCACGATGAGCGTGATCACGGTCGGTTCGGGAGCGCCGCCCGTACCGGGCGTGGATCTCGACGTCCCGGCGAAGGCGCTTTACTTCTACAAGGTGACCTGCCCGGTCTGCCAGATGGCCGCGCCGATCTCTGAGCAGCTCGAGACGGCCCACCCGGGCACGGTGACCGGCATCGGGCAGGATCCGGCCGAGAAGCTCTCGGCGTTCGCGGGGGAGTACGGGTGGTCGTTCGAGTCGACGCCCGACCCCCCGCCATACGACGTGTCCGAGGCCTACGGCATCCGTGTGGTGCCGACGTTCGTGCTGGTCAGCGAGGGCCGCGTGGTCGACGTCGTCCAGTCCTGGGACCGCCACGCCTGGAACGACTTCTCCTCCCGGCTGGCCGAGCTCACCGGTCGCGACGCCACCGTCCTCTCCACAGCGGGCGACGGTCTGCCCACGTTCCGCCCCGGCTGAACCTCCCGCAACGCGCGCTAGGTCTGGCGCGCCATCCCGTGGCGGTTCAGCCGGTCGTCACGACCATCCCACGCTGGGGGAGTGCTCGGTGTTTGCATCGTTCGGCGACCGGACTCGAAGGAGATGCATGGCCATGTCGATCACTTCGAGCATGCCGAAATCCGCGACGACGGAGGACGGGGTGACGCCCCCTCGGCATGTGATCCGGGGGGCTGTCAACCGCCGTTCCCGGAGATCGCCGGGGTGAGCCCTGAAGATGGGAGCGCCTCTACCGCCGGGTTCCCGTGCCCGTCAAAGACCCGCACGAGAGGGCTGGGGCTTGGAAGCACCTCGATGGTGGTCGGCAGGAGAGTGCGCCGGAGCGTCGGGGGAGCTGATGCCGTGCTTGGCGACGCGAGCGGTCCGGACGGAGCGTGTCCGCGTGCGACAAGCAGCGCCGCCACGGTCACCGAGAGTCCGGTGCGCCGCACGTTCCGAAGGTATGTCGGCGGACCACGCCAGCGTCTTCGCAGGATGTCATCAGGGCAGACTTTGGGCCAAACGAGCTACTGGTCCTCGGGCCAGGGAACCCTCTTCCGAGGACGAGCGCGCTTGGCGATCGCAAGAGCAAGGAGGGCGCCGCCTCCAGCGATGACGAGGCGAAGGGGGATACGGGTGTCGGTGAGCGTCAAGTTGTTGAAGCCTGAGTCCTTCACGATGCTGGGGAGACGAATCGCCCACAGGAGAGCCCCGACAAAGAGCGTGGCGGCGACGAGGTAGACGATGATGGGGCGGATCAAGGATCGGCCACGCACTGGGGTCACCAGAACCAATTCTCGCACCCGAGATTCTGCGCCGCGACAACACGGCGCGCCAGGCGAGTGAGATGTCACTCGGGGGCGGCGCAGGTCAGTAGCGGTCGAACAGGATCGCGCGCTTCACTTCCTGGATGGCCTTGGTGACCTTGATGCCCCGGGGACAGGCGTCCGTGCAGTTGAACGTCGTCCGGCACCGGAACACACCTGACTTCTCCGACAGGACCTCGAGGCGTTCGTCGGCGCCGTGGTCGCGCGAGTCGAAGATGAACCGGTGCGCGTTGACGATCGACGCAGGCCCGATGTACTCGCCATCGGCCCAGTAGATCGGGCACGACGTCGTGCACGCCGCGCACAGGATGCACTTGGTGGTGTCGTCGAACCGTTCACGTTCCTCGGGTGACTGGCGGCGTTCGCGGTCCGACACGCCCTCCTCGTTGATGAGGAACGGCAGCACCCGCCGGTAGCCCGCGAAGAACGGCTCCATGTCGACGATGAGGTCCTTCAGCACCGGGAGCCCTCGGATCGGCTCGACGGTGACCCGCGGCGCGACCTGCTTCACCAGCACCTTGCACGCCAGCTCGTTCTTCCCGTTGATGAGCATCGCGTCCGAACCGCAGATGCCGTGCGCGCACGATCGGCGGAGCGCGAGCGAGCCGTCCCGGTACCACTTCACGTAGTGCAGGGCGTCGAGCAGCCGGTCGGACGGTTCGGCGTCGATGACGAACTCGTCCCACCACGGGTCCTCGCGCACCTCCGGGTTGAACCGCTTGATGCGGATCGTGAGGCTGACCTTGCCGGTGACCTCCGGGCCGCCCCGCCGCTTGGCGCCGGGCTCGCGCGGCGGGCCCTCGTTCCACTCGGCCTCGGCCGAGCCCTCGAGCACGTCGCCCAGCTCGGGTCCCCGGGCCGCTGGTTCCGCCGCCATCAGTACTTCCGTTCCATCGGCACGTACGGTCCCAGCTTCACGTCCTTGTAGTCGAGCTCGATCGACCCGTCCTCCTGCCGGTACGACAGTGAGTGCTTCATCCAGTGGTCGTCGTCGCGCAGCGGGTGGTCCTCGCGGTAGTGCGCGCCCCGGCTCTCGTCGCGGGCCAGTGCGGCGTTCGCCACGGGTTCGGCGATGTCGAGCAGAAACCCCAGCTCGACGGCCTCCATGAGCTCGGTGTTGAACCGCTGCCCTCGGTCCTCCAGCCCGATCAGCTCGTACCGGCCGCGGAGCTGCTGCAGGATGCCCTGGAGCTGCGTCAGGCCTTCGGCGTTCCGCACGACGCCGCACAGGTCGAACATGTGCCGCTGGAGGTCGGCCCGGATGTCGGCGGCGTGCTCGGTGCCGGACCCGTGACGGATCCGGTCGAGCATGGCCACGGTGTGCTCCTCGGAGCCCTTCTTCGGCAGCTCGGGCTCGTCGACGCCCAGGGCGTACTGCGCCATCGAGTGCCCGCCACGCCGGCCGAACACCACGATGTCGAGCAGGGAGTTCGTGCCCAGCCGGTTGGCGCCGTGGACGCTGACGCATGCGCACTCGCCCGCCGCGAACACGCCCGGCACCGGCGTCTCCTCCGGGCCCACGACGACCTCCCCCTCGACGTTGGTCGGGATGCCCCCCATCGCGTAGTGCGCGGTGGGCTGGATCGGGACGAGCTCGGTGGTCGGCTCCACCCCCAGGTAGATTCGGGCGAACTCGGTGACGTCCGGGATCTTGGTCTCGATGACCTCCCGGGGCAGGTGGCGGACGTCGAGGTGGACGAAATCCTTGCCCCCGATGCCGCGCCCTTCGCGGATCTCCTGGTAGATCGCGCGGGAGACCATGTCGCGGGGCGCGAGGTCCTTGATCGTGGGGGCGTAGCGTTCCATGAACCGCTCGCCCTCGCCGTTCAGCAGGATGCCGCCCTCGCCGCGGACGGCCTCGGAGATGAGGATCCCCATCTTGTAGATCCCCGTGGGGTGGATCTGGTACATCTCCATGTCTTCCAGCGGAATGCCCCGCCGATACGCCACCGCGGGCCCGTCGCCGGTCAGCGCGTGGGCGTTCGAGGTGATCTTGAAGATGCGCCCGTAGCCGCCGGTCGCGAACAGCACGGCCTTCGCCCTGAACACGTGCAGCTCGCCGGTGGCAAGCTCGTAGGCCACGACGCCGCCGCATCGCCCGTCCACCATGAGCAGGTCGAAAACGTAGAACTCGTTGAAGAACCGGACGTCGCGCTTGATGCACTGCTGGTAGAGCGTCTGCAGGATCATGTGCCCGGTGCGGTCGGCCGCGTAGCAGGCCCGCCGGACGGGCCCCTCGCCGTGGTTGCGCGTGTGCCCCCCGAACCGCCGCTGGTCGATCCGCCCCTCGGGCGTCCTGTTGAACGGGAACCCCCAGTGCTCGAGCTCGATGACCCGGTCGATGGCCTCGTGACACATGAGCTCGGCGGCCGGTTGGTCGACGAGGTAGTCGCCGCCCTTCACCGTGTCGAACGCGTGCCACTCGGGGTAGTCCTCCTCGACGTTGCCGAGGGCCGCGCACATCCCGCCCTGCGCCGCGCCGGTGTGCGATCGTGTCGGATAGAGCTTGGAGATCACCGCGACGTTGACGTGGCCGGCGGCCTCGATGGCGGCTCGGAGGCCCGCGCCGCCGGCCCCCACGATGACCGTCGAGTACGTGTGGGTGACCGTCACGTCTGCGGGAAGCTCGCCGGGTTGAACGAGAACACGATGATCGTGCCGAGCGCGAACAGGATCACGCCGACGATCGTGAAGAACCACGTCAGCGCGAACCGCGCGCCGGGCCGCTGCACGTAGTCGAGGACCACGACGCGGAGGCCGTTCACGCCGTGCAGGAGCGCGAGCGAGAGCAGCAGCCAGTCCCACGTCCGCCAGAACGGGCTCTGCCACCGCAGCTCGACGAACTTGAAGTCGACGCGCCCCACGCCCCCTCCGACCACGTGCATGATGAACACGTGCCCGACGGCGAGGATCAGCAGCAGGATCCCGCTGATGCGCATGAACAGCCACGACCCCAGCTCGTAGCCGCCCGCCGGGCGTTCGCGGCCCGTGACGGCACCACGCACCGTCGGCCCCTTGAACCGGCTGCGGCGTTCGGTCGAGACGGCCATCACAGGTCCCTGATGACGGACCGGCCGATGACCCACACCACCGGCACCATGGCGCCGATCACGATCACCAGCGTCCCGTACCACAGCCGCGCCTGGTACAGCGAGGCCTTCGGCCAGAAGTCGACCAGCATGATCCGGACGCCGTTGACGGCGTGGTAGATGACCATCCCCACGAGGACCAGCTCGAGCAGCTGCACGCCGGGGTTGTGGTACACGGACAGCACCCGGTTGTAGGCCTCGGGGCCCCATCCGATCACCGCGGTGTCCACCACGTGGGCGAACAGGAACAGGATGATCCCCACGCCGGTGACCCGGTGCAGCAGCCACGCCCACTGCCCCTCGCGTCCGCGGTACAGGCGCCCGTACTCGCCGGACGAGGATGCCCGTCTCTTGGTGGCCACTGCGGTTCCTCCAGCGCGTGTCGCGGCTTCGAGCGTAGCGCGGGCTCGTGGGCGACGACCGCGCCGGAGTCTACCGGTTCCCCTCCGAGAGGCCGTTCACGCGTTCAGCGGAGCTCCCACCGGCCCGTCTGGGGCCCGAACCCCGAGTTGGTCCGGAACAGCACGGCCGCCGGCCGGTAGGTGGCCGGGAACCGGAACGTGACGAAGCCGCGCACGTGTTCGCCCGGGTCGAGGTGGATGGTGTGCAACCCCGGCGTGAACGTGTCGAGGATCTGTGGGGCGACACCGTGCCCGGACGCGTCGACCAGCGAGATGCCGTTGGCCGGGTAGTCGGTGTAGCGACGGGTGCCGGTGTCCCGGATGTCGAAGTGCGCGCCGACGACGATGGGCACGGGCGGCTGGCCGGGCGGAACGGTCGGTTGTGGCGCGACCACCAGGCCGAGGAACGTCACGGTCAGCTCCTCGCCGGGCAGGGTCCCCTGCAGGACGATCGCCCGCCGGGGGCTCGCGGTGACCGTGGGGGTCGGTGTGGGGCTGGGGGAGGGGAGGACGATCGACGGCGGGGCGAACGTCGGGACGTCGACGGACGGCTGGGGGATCGACACCGTGGGCCCGGCGCACGCCTCCCCGCACGGCTCGCGGGAGTTCTGGTACGCGCCGACGGCGCCGGCGGCGAGGATGCCCCCGATGAACAGGGCCGAAGCCGCCACGATGACCCGCGACCACCGCTTCTGGTTCCGGCGCTGCGTGTCGGTGAGGGGTGGCGGGCCCACCCGCAGCGGGTCGGGGTCGGGCTCGCTCCCCGCGGGGTGCTGCTGCAGGAGGATCCACGGCAAGCGGTCGGCGAAGTCCGAGACCACCTCGAACACCTCGTGGGGGTCGGCCTTCTCCGAGCGCCCATAGCGATAGGCGAGCACCCACGGCCCGGAGATCTCGAACCGCCAGTGCTTGTCCAGCTCCAGCAGCCACCGGCGGACGTTCGCGTCGAGCAGCTCGGCTGCGAGCCCGCGGTCGGTCGATTGCACCCGGTACTCCTCGTCGAACTCCTTGTCGAACGTCACCTCTTGGGCGCCACGGACGTCCTCCCCGCCGGAGAACAGCGTGTGGCGGTACACGAGCACGTGGGGGAACGCCGCCTCGATCCGGGTCACGGCGGCACGATGGGTCATGAGCGACGGCCCGTACCGGCCCCCGGGGACCTGGTAGTACAGCCGGAACAGCCACACGTCCCGCCCCCGGTAGCTGCCGTAGATCACCGAGTTGATCCACCGGTGGGTTCCGAACGACATCAGGGTGAGCGGCATGTCCAGCAGGCCGAACTCGTCGGTGTTCGAGAACTGCATTCCCAGGGACTGGGCGATCCGCTGGTTCCGCCTGGTCCGCTTGGCGTTCAGCCTGGCGATGGCCTTCACCACCGGCGGGAACCGCAGCTTCGCCAGCACGATCCACAGGAAGAACAGCGCCACCACAACGGCGAGGCCGTAGCCGAGCACGTCGACGAGGGTCTGGCCGACGGAGAGAGCGCTCATCGCCGTGCGTCGCTCTTCCGGTCCCGGTCGGTGGTCATGGCGGAGCGGACTCCATCACGGCGAGGGTGTCCGGGCAAGCGAATCCCTCCGCGTGCGAGCCATTCCGCCCGATCCGGGCGTGTCGGCAGGCCGCCGTACGATGGACTCCACCGATGACCGAACCCGCCGGGAAGGCTTCCTCTGCTCACGCCGGGCCGTTGGCCCGGTTCTCGCCGCTCACCCGGACGTGGTTCGGGGAGGCGTTCGCCGAGCCCACGCCGGCCCAGGTGGGCGCGTGGGAGGCCATCGCCTCTAGGCGGCACACGCTGGTGGTCGCGCCCACGGGGTCGGGGAAGACGCTGGCCGCGTTCCTGTGGGCGATCGACCGGCTGGCCTCGCAGCCGCCATCGGCGCCCGATCGCCGGCTGCGCGTCCTGTACGTCTCGCCGCTCAAGGCGCTCGCGGTCGACATCGAACGGAACCTTCGCTCGCCGCTCACCGGACTGCAGCGGGCGGCGACGCGGCTCGATGTTCCGGGGCCGGCGATCGACGTGGCCCTGCGGACCGGCGACACGCCTGCCGAGGAGCGACGACGGTTCGCCCGGAAGCCGCCGGACATCCTCATCACCACGCCCGAGTCGCTATTCCTGCTGCTGACCTCGCAAGCGCGGGAGACGCTCCGCAGCGTCGAGACCGTGATCGTCGACGAGGTCCACGCCGTCGCCGGGACCAAGCGGGGGGCGCACCTCGCGGTGTCGCTCGAACGGCTGGAGGAGCTCATCGCAACCGAAGGCGGCGCCCAGCGGATCGGGCTCTCGGCCACCGTGCGGCCCGTCGACGAGGTGGCGAGGTTCCTCGTGGGGACCGGGCGCGACGTGACCGTGGTGAACCCGCCCGCGCACAAGCGGTGGGAGCTGTCGGTCGAGGTCCCGCTGGAGGACATGAGCGACCCGGCGGCATCGGCATCGCAACCGTTCGAAGCACGACAGGAGGAGGACGACGGCGAGCTCGTTCGGCTCGGTCCGAGCGCCATCGGGGGACTCAGCGGCACCTCGGGTCCGATCTCCGACGCGGAGGAGCGCGCCAGCGTGTGGCCGGCGATCGATCGCCGCCTGGTCGAGCTCATCAGGGCCCACCGGTCGACGATCGTGTTCGCCAACTCGAGGCGGCTGGCCGAACGGCTCTGCACGCGGCTGAACGAGCTGGCCGATGAGGAGATCGCACGGGCCCACCACGGCTCCGTCAGCCGCGAGCAGCGCCTGCTGATCGAGGAGGAGCTCAAGGCCGGCCGGCTCCCGGCCGTCGTCGCGACCTCGTCGCTCGAGCTCGGGATCGACATGGCCGCCGTCGACCTGGTGATCCAGGTCGAGTCGCCGCCCAGCGTCGCCTCCGGGCTCCAGCGGGTCGGCCGGTCCGGCCACGGCGTCGGCGACGTCAGCCGCGGGGTGATCTTCCCGAAGTTCCGGGGCGACCTCGTCGAGTGCGCGGTCGTCGTCGAACGCATGCGAGCGGGCGCCATCGAGGCGCTCCAGATGCCCCGGAACCCACTGGACGTCCTCGCCCAGCAGGTCGTCGCGATGGTCGCGATGGACGACCGGGACGTCGACGAGCTCGAGACGACGATCCGCCGCGCGGCGCCGTTCGCCGACCTCCCGCGAAGCGCCTACGAGGGCGTGCTCGACATGCTCTCCGGCCGGTACCCGAGCGACGAGTTCGCGGAGCTCCGCCCCCGGCTGAACTGGGACCGAATCGAGGGCAAGCTGACCGGGCGGCCCGGCGCGCAGCGCCTCGCCGTCACCAGCGGCGGCACCATCCCCGACCGTGGCCTGTTCCCGGTGTTCATCGCCGCCGAGAAGGGCCCGCGGGTCGGCGAGCTCGACGAGGAGATGGTGTACGAGTCGCGGCCAGGAGACGTGTTCGTCCTCGGGACGTCGTCGTGGCGCATCGAGGAGATCACCCACGACCGCGTGCTGGTGACACCGGCACCGGGCCTCCCCGGACGGATGCCGTTCTGGCACGGCGACTCGCTGGGGCGGCCGGCGGAGCTCGGGCGCGCCCTGGGCGGGTTCATCCGGGAGCTCGTTCGCCTCGACGGCACCGAGCAGCTCGCGCGGCTCCGGGGCACCGGGCTCGACGAGCGCGCGGCGAACAACCTGGTCCAGTACGTGGCCGAGCAGCGCGACGCCACCGGCGTGCTGCCCGACGACCGGACGATCGTGGTCGAGCGGTTCCGCGACGAGTTGGGGGACTGGCGACTCTGTGTCCACTCGCCGTTCGGCGCGCGCGTCCACGCCCCGTGGGCGCAGGCAATCGAACGGCGTGTCCGGGAACGCCTGGGCCTCGAGGTCCAGACCATGGTCGACGACGACGGCATCGTGGTCCGGCTGCCCGAGGCCGACGAGGCGCCACCGTCCGACTCCGTGCTCTTCGAGCCCGAGGAGATCGAGGAGCTCGTCACCGACGCCGTCGGCGGCTCGGCGCTGTTCGCGTCGCGGTTCCGGGAGAACGCCGCCCGCGCCCTGCTGCTGCCGAGACGGTCGCCGGGGCGACGGACGCCGCTGTGGCAGCAGCGCCAGCGCTCCGCCTCGCTGCTCCAGGTGGCCGCGCGGTACGGGTCGTTCCCGATGATCCTCGAGACGTTCCGGGAATGCCTGCAGGACGCGTTCGACCTGCCGTCGCTGAAGGACCTCATGCGGGCGATCCGGAGCCGCGAGATCCGGCTGGTCGAGGTCGACACGCCGATCCCGTCGCCGTTCGCCTCGTCGCTGCTGTTCGGGTACGTGGCCGCGTTCATGTACGAGGGCGACGCGCCGATGGCCGAACGCCGCGCCCAGGCGCTGACCCTCGACCGCCGCGTCCTGGCCGAGCTGCTCGGCCGCGACGAGCTCCGCGAGCTGGTGGATCCCGGCGTCCTGCAGGACCTCGAGCTGGAGCTCCAGCGCCTCGCCGACGACTGGAAGGCCCGCGACCGGGACGGCGTCCACGACCTGCTGCGCATGCTGGGCGACCTCTCCACGGAGGAGGTGCTCGACCGCGTGGTCGACCCGTCGCTCGGCCCGACCTGGCTGCACGAGCTGGAGGGCGAGCGACGCGCCGTCCGCATCCGCGTGGCCGGCGAGGAACGATGGATCGCCGCCGAGGACGCTGCCCGGTTCCGCGACGCCCTGGGCGCCGCGCTGCCGCCGGGCCTCCCGCAGGCATTCCTCGAGCCGGTCGACGACCCGGTGCGGGACCTGGTGAGCCGGTTCGCCCGCACCCACGGGCCGTTCGGCGAATCCGAACCCGGCGCGCGGCTCGGGCTGGGCGTCGCGGTGGTCCGCGACGCGTTGCGCCGGCTGGAGGAGGCCGGGCGCGTCGTCCGGGGGGAGTTCCGCCCGGAGGGCGGCGGACAGGAGTGGGTCGACGCCGACGTGCTGCGGCGCCTGCGACGGCGGTCTCTCGCGGCCATGCGCAGGGAGGCCGAGCCCGTCCCCCAGGCCGCCCTGGCGCGGTTCCTCCCCGCGTGGCACGGGATCGGGCGCGGGGCCAGTCTCCGGAGCGATCCCGACGCCGTGCTCCGGGTGGTCGAGCAGCTCCAGGGCGTGCCGGTCCCCGCGTCGGTGCTGGAACGCCAGGTGCTCGCGACCCGGCTGCCCGGCTACCGGCCGGCCGCGCTCGACGAGCTGTGCGCGGCCGGCGAGGCGGTGTGGGTCGGCCACGGGGCGATCGGAGCCGACGACGGCTGGGTCGCCCTGTACCTGGCCGACGCGGCACTCGAGCTGCTCCCGGAACCGAGCGCGGATCTCGACGCCCTGACCCCGCTGGCGGCGTCGTTCCTCGACGGGCTGCGGGGCCGCGGGGCGATGTTCTTCCGACAGCTCGCCGACCACGTCGGGTCGCTCGACGACCACGAGGCGGTGCTCGCGCTGTGGGAGCTGGTCTGGGCCGGGCTGGCGACGAACGACACCCTGGCGCCGCTGCGGTCGTTGCTATCGGGCGGGGCCCGGCAGCGGAGGCGGCGTCCCACCGGCCGCATGGGCCGGAGCCGGCCGGCGTTCCCCACGCGGATGGGTCCGCCGGCCGCCGCGGGCAGGTGGTACCCAGTTCCCGACCGGGAGGAGAACGCCACCCGACGGCTGCACGCGCAGGCCCGGCAGCTGCTCGCCCGGCACGGCGTGCTGACCCGCCCGGCCGCCGCGGCCGAGCGCGTCACGGGCGGGTACGCGGCCGTGTACCCCGTGCTGAAGGCCATGGAGGAGTCGGGCCGGGCCCGGCGCGGATACTACGTCGAGGGCCTCGGCGGGGCGCAGTTCGCCCTGCCCGGCGCGGTGGACCGGCTCCGCGCGCTCACCGAACGCCCCCGCGAGCCCGAGGCGCTCGTGCTGTCCGCGTGCGACCCGGCGCAGGCCTACGGAGCCGCGCTGGCGTGGCCCGACCGCCCCGGCGAGGGCCACCGGCCCGGCCGGAAGGCCGGTGCGGTGGTCGTGCTGGTGGACGGGTCGCCGGTGCTCTACGTCGAACGCGGCGGCCGGACCGTGCTGTCGTTCACCGAGGAGCACGACGAGCTGGAACGCGCCGCCGAGGCGCTGTCGCTCGCCGTCAAGGAGGGCATCGTCGGCGGCCTCACGGTCGAACGGGCCGACGGCGCGGGGGTGTTCGATTCGCCCCTCGCGGAGGTGCTGGCCGGAGCGGGGTTCTCGCTCTCGCCACGCGGCCTGCGGCTCCGCGGGTGAACGCGGCGTGCCCGAGGGCGACACGATCGCGAAGCTCGCGTCGCGGCTCCACGGACGGCTGGCCGGCCGGGTGCTCACGTCGACCGACTTCCGGGTCCCGACCCTCGCGGCGGCTGACCTCTCCGGGCGGATTGTCGAGCGCGTCGACGCGCGGGGGAAGCACATCCTGATGCGCGTCGGGGGCGACACCATCCACAGCCATCTGAAGATGGACGGCGAGTGGCGCGTCGTGCCGAACGGCCGCCGCCCGTCCGGCCGGTGGCACGAGGTCCGCGTCGTGCTCATCACCGCGGCGTGGGTTGCGGTCGGTTCGCGGCTCGGAGTCCTCGAGATCTGGCCCACGACGTCGGAGGCCGAACGCCTCGGCCACCTCGGCCCGGACGTCCTCGGCCCCGACTGGGACCCGGCCGAGGCCATACGGAGGCTGATCGCCGACCCCGCCCGGCCGATCGGCGACGCGCTGGTCGACCAGCGGGTGATGGCCGGCCCCGGGAACGTCTACCGATCGGAGATCTGCTTCCTGCGAGGCGTCGACCCACGCACGCCGGCGGGCGCCGTCCGCGACCCGGCCGCCATGGTCGCCTTGACGAAGCGGGTCATGGAGGCCAACCGGGGCCGGTTCGAGCGCGTCACCACCGGCAACAGGCGCGACGGCCAGCGATTGTGGGTGTACGGCCGGGGCGGCGAACCCTGCCGCCGGTGCGCCACGCTCATCGTCCGCATCGTCCAGGGCGACGACCCCGGGGAGCGCGTCGTGTACCTCTGTCCATCCTGCCAGCCGCCCGGCTGACCGCTCGGTACCGTGGTCCTCGTGGAGACCACGGACCGCACGGCCGGCGAGATCGTCCCGGAGCCGCCGCCCGCCGCCGTCGTCCTGGTCGAGGGCGTCAGCGACCGCCTTGCCCTCGAGGCGCTCGCCCGCCGCCGGGGGATCGACCTGACGGCCGAGCGGATCTCGGTCGTCGCCATGGGCGGATCGAAGAACATCCGGAGATTCCTCGGCGCGTTCGGCCCGGCGGGGCGGGAGGTTCGGCTGGCCGGCCTGTGCGACGAGGCGGAGGAGGGCGACTATCGCCGGGCGCTCGAGCGGGCCGGTCTCGGTTCGGACCTCGCCCGGGAGGACATGGAGCGCCTGGGGTTCTTCGTGTGCCAGGCCGACCTCGAGGACGAGCTGATCCGCGCGCTCGGCCCGGCGGCGGTGATCGGAGTCATCGAGGCTCGCGGTGAGGCAGGGATGTTCCGGACCTTCCGGAAGCAGCCCGAGTGGCGCGACCGGCCCGTGGAACAGCAGCTCCGCCGGTTCCTCGGCGTGCACAGCGGCCGGAAGGTCGAGACGGCGCCGCTGCTGGTCGAGGCGCTCGACCTCGACCGCGTCCCGCGTTCGCTGGACGGCGTGCTCGCGCACGTGAGCACCCCATGACGGCCGCGGCCCCCGGCGTCAGCCGCTGTGACGGCGGCGTTTCGCGTCGGATTGCCCCGACCGCGCGCGGGTCCGGCGAGCATCCTCGACGCTCCGCTTCAGCGCCTCCATGAGGTCGAACACCGCCGGCTCCTCGCCCGGTACGGCCGGCTCGAGTGACGCTTCGGGCGCCGGGCCGGCCTTGCCCCGGATCATCTCGAGGACTCGCTCGCGGTAGTCGTCCGGGTACCGGGCGGGGTCCCAGTCGGTCGTCAGCGCCTCGATCAGCCGCACGGCGACGTCCACCTCGCGGTCCGCCGGCTCGTCGACGACGGCGACGCCCAGGGTCGCGGGATCGCGGACCTCGTCCGCCCGGAACAGCGTCTCCAGCATCAGGAACCCGCCGGTCGGGCGGACCGCCGCCACGTGCTCGCGGGTCCGCAGCACGAATCGCGCGATCGCCACGAACCCGGCGTGTTCCATGGCCCGGACCAGCAGCCGGTAGGTCCGCTCGCCGCCCCGTGCCGGCACTACGTGGTAGCTCTTCTCGAAGTACACCGGGTCGATCTCGTCGAGCCGGACGAAGTCCTCGATCTCGATCTCCCGGCTGGGCTCGGGGGCGAGCTCCTCCAGTTCCTCGGCGGTGACCTCGACGAACCGTCCGGGATCGACCTCGAACCCCCGCACCACGTCCTCGAACGCCACCGCGCTCGGTTCCTCGCGCGATTCGCGCACCGACCCTGCGGGCTCGACCTCGGGTTCGATGGCCGCCGGTTCATCCGGGGTCCGTCCTGCCGAAGGGGCGGTCGGAGGCTGCGGCCCCTCGTCCGGGCGGATTCGGGTTCCCTCCCACAGCGGCATGTCGTCTGCGTTCGCCACCCGCTGGTAGCGGATGCGTCTGCCGGTTCGGCCCTCGAACTGGTGGAACCGCACGTCGCGGGGCGACGTCGCCCCATACAGCTTCACCGGGATCGAGACGAGCCCGAACGACAGCGTCCCCGTCCACACGGCCTGCGGCATGTCACGAGTGTCCCAGCCCGGCGGCCGCCGGTCCAGAGCCGCGTCAGGTGGTCGTCGTCGCCGACGGTCCCGTGAACCAGGCGTCGCCGGCGAAGACGGCCCGGACCGTGCTGTGCGCCGCGACCGTCCTGTTCAGCACGGCGACGCCGTTCGAGTTCGTGAGCGCCGTGCCGGCCTTCGTGCCGTTGACGAAGAAGCCGACCGCCCGCCCGGCCACCCGCGCGGCGCTGCCGGCGGCCGCCAGCGTGGCCTGCAACGTTGTGGACGTCCGGGCGACCGTCATGGTCGTCCCGTCCTTCGTCACGGTGAACGGCGCCGAGGCCGAGACGCCGGCAGCGGTCGCGCTCAGCGTGTACGTGCCCGGGTGCTGGTTGAGCGCGAATCGCGCCGTCGCTGCGCCGCCCGGTCCGACGGGCGCCGTGACGTTCTGGGTCCCCAGCGAGAACTTCACCGGGGTCCCGACGGCCATCCGCGAGGTCTGCGCGACGAACGTGGCCGTCGTCGTGTACGCGCCCGACCCCGGGTGGCTGCCGGCCAGCCCGATCGTCGGCGGGTAGACGGACGTCCGTCGACCTGGTTCGCGCTGAAGATGCCGTTCGGGCCGGCCGGCAGGGGTTGGTCGGCCGTGTAGGCAGCATGGGCGAACCCCCGCGGGTCGACCGCGATGTCGATGAAGTCGAGGAGGTCGCGGTTGGCGCCCTCACCGGCAGCCCGGTCGTCGAGTCGATGCAGAAGATGCCGAGCGTGCACACGTCGCCGACGTGGATGGTACCGGGCGTGGCCCGGACGACCTTCCAGGTGGGCGATCCGGCCCGCAGGTTGGTCGATTGCGCCATGTACAGGTACCACGAGTCGCCGGCGCCGCCGCCCGGCGTGGGCTTGCCGTAGGGGTTCACCGGGATCACGGTCGGGGTTCGGATGTACGCGACGTCGACCATCCCCGGGTCGCCGACCGCGACGGCCGGGAAGAAGTGCGTCCCTCCGTCGGCGTTCACCTTGTACGGGACGCCCGTTCTATCGGCCTTGCCGTTCCATGTCGCTCCGCCGTCGAACGAGGCCATCACGTACATGTCCCACTCGCCGGTGAGGTTGTCGGCGAACGCCACGTAGGGTTCCCCCGGTCGTCGAGCGTGAAGTCCGCGAACAGCCCGCTCGCGTCGTGGCCGAAGCCACCGTCGTAGATCAGGTGGTCGGTCCAGGTGGCGCCCCGGTCGTCGGACGTCGCGAGCCACACGCTGTGGAACGTGTCGAGCTGGGTGACGTTGCAGCCGGTCACCTCGTCGGTCGGCGCGCTCGCGGCGAGCCACGCGACGTACACCCGACCGGCGTGCGGCCCGGACTGCACGACCTTGATGCCGCCCGGGATCGTGTCGCAGAACGAGTCGGCCTGCGCCTGCGGCGACGTGATGACGTCCTGCGGGATGCCGAACGTCCTTCCGCCGTCGGTGGAGACGTTCACCCAGATCTGGTTGGGGCCCCAGTCGTGGTACGTGAAGTAGACGAGGCCCTGGTCGGACGCCCTCCCCGGCGGGACGTACGCGTCGGCCCACTGCCGGTCGACGAAGAACGGCTGGTTGGTGGAGTTCGAGTTGGTGACGAACCCCCCGCCCTTGGTCCAGTGATCGCCCTGGTCGGTCGAGCGGTACACCACGCCCTGGAGCGCGTCCGGGTTGAGGTCGATGCCGTTCAGGTTCGACTGGTAGACCACGCCGGTCGAGTCGACGTTGACCGACGTGTCGCCGCTCTGCGTGTCCGCCTCCGTCGCGCCCTCGATCCAGGTCCGTCCGTCGTTCGTCGACCGGAAGAAGTTCATCCCGCTCCCCGGATACGAGACGAACAGCTTGCCCCCGGAGCCGCTCGCGATGGACGGCTCGCCGCCCCCCCGCTTGGGTCCGACCTGGGTGACCGACAGGGTGCCGAACCCGCCCGCAGGTGTGACGGTCTGCTGGGCTGCCATCGGACCGGCCTTCGCGGCACCGCTCGACGGGGGAGCGGCGAAACGCAGCCCACCCGAGGCGAACGACCCGGCGAACTGCCCGGGCGGAACGGCGGCGACGGACAACGCGGCGAGGACGGACCCCACCAGAACGAGGACACGGGTGCGCACGACGGCTCCTCCCGTGGATTGCGGACGACTGGGTTGCCTGCCGATCGACCTGTGGTCAGGACGCGCTGCGGGCGGTCAAACGGCTCCTTTCCCCCTCGGTGCTGCACGCCGGCGAGCCGCACGTTCCGCGCCCGCGGGCCGTGTATTCCCGAGGTAAAGAACCGTGAAACCTGCGGGGTTTCAGGTGGTTCGCAGTGCCACGAACACGCCGTCCCGCGTGGGAACGATCGTCGACACGTACCGCTCGTCGGCCGCGATCGCCGCGTTGTGTCGTGTGATGGCCTCGGTCAGCTCGGGCCGGTTGTCCTCGACGGAGGGGTCGTCGGTGACGCGCCCCGACCACAGCACGTTGTCGCAGATGTAGAGGCCGCCGACGCGGATCCGTTCCTTCGCCGCGTCCCACGCGCCCGGGTAGCCGTCCTTGTCGACGTCGCAGTAGACGACGTCGAACCCGCCCTCGACCTCCCCGAACGACGTCAGCGCGTCGCCCACGTGGTACGTGACCGGTCCGTCGAGGCCGGCCCGGCCGAGGTAGTCGGCGGCCCTGCGTTCGTTCTCCGGGTCGCCGTCGGTGAGGTGGAGCTCCCCGTCCGGCCCGACCGCCCGGCTGAACCAGTACCCGCTGTACCCGTAGCCGCTTCCCAGCTCGAACACCCGCCTCGCACCGATCGACCGCGCCAGGAGCTCGATCGTCACGCCGCACAGCCGCCCGATGATGGGGAATCCCCGCTCTCTGGCCTCGGCCTCCATCTCCAGAAGGACCGGCTCGTCGTGGCGTTCCTGCAGCGTGCGCATGTAGTCCTCGATGGCGGGGTTGACGATGTCCACGTCCGGCTCCTCCTGATTCGGTGTGCGCGCCGACACTATCGCGGGCGCTCGCAGGGTCGCATCGGCCGGTCTCCGGCGGCGGACGGGTGGTAGAACTCCCTACGATGGCCGACCTCCCTCCAGGGACCCAGCTCGGGGGATATCGCGTCGCGTCGGTCCTCGGCCGGGGCGGCATGGGCGTCGTGTACCTGGCGCAGCAGCTCGCGCTCGACCGGCGGGTCGCGCTGAAGGTCATCAACCCCGACCTGTCCGACGACGCCGAGTTCCGCGAGCGGTTCACGCAGGAGGCCCAGCTCGCCGCCGCGATCGACCACCGTCAGATCATCCCCGTCTACGACGCCGGCGAGGCCGACGGCCGCCTGTACCTGTCGATGCGCTACGTGAAGGGCCTCGACCTCCGGACGGTGCTCCAGCTCGAGGGGCTGCTCGACCCGCAGCGCGCGCTCGGGATCGCCGGCGCGCTGGCCGAGGCGCTCGACGCGGCGCACGCGGCCGGGCTGGTCCACCGCGACGTCAAGCCCGCCAACGTGCTGATCGAGGGGGGTCCCGGTCCGGAGCCCGAACGGGTCTACCTGACCGACTTCGGCCTGACCAAGCGGGTGAGCGCCCCGACCGGCCTCACCCGGACCGGCATCTTCGTCGGAACGCCCGACTACGCATCGCCCGAGCAGGCCTCCGGCAGGCCGGTCGACGGCCGCACCGACGAGTACTCGCTGGCCTGTGTCCTTCACCAATGCCTCACCGGCGCGGCGCCGTTCCATCGGGACAGCGACGCCGAGGTGCTGGCAGCGCACCTGAAGGACCCGCCACCGCCTGTCTCGTCGCTCCGGCCGGGACTGCCGGCGGCGCTCGACGCCGTGATGGCGCGGGCGATGGCAAAGGATCCCGCCGGGCGCTTCCCCACGTGCACGGGGATGGTCGAGGCGGCGCGTTCCGCCGTGGCGGGGGGAGGGGCGACCATCATCGCTCCGCCGCCCGTGCCCGCCGGCGCCGGATTCACGACCGGGCCGGGTTTCTCCGACGCGCCGACGACTCCCGTACCTTCACTCGGCGGCGCCACCACGGTGGTGGGGCCGCGTCGGGACCCCGCGTCGCCGAGACGGCGCTGGCCGTGGCTCGCTGCCGCGGTCGTCGTCGTCGCGATCCTGTCGCTCGGCCTGTACGCGGTGCTCAACGCGACCGGGAGCTCCACGGGCGGCGAGGGGCCCACCCCCACGCCGCCCCCGCCCACGGTCTCGACGAGCCCGACGACCGGGCCATCACCGACCGGGTCCGCCGGCACCCCCCCGGCCCTGACGGCGTACCTCCGGGGCGGCGACGCCCTGCTCGCCGAGTCGGGGCAGGCCCGGCAGCGGCTGGTCGCGGCCGTGGTGGACGCGGGTTCGGGCACTCCCAAGGACCCGACCGGGGACGTGGCGGCCGTTGACGACGTGATCTCCGAACGGCTCTCGGCAGTCCGGCGGGTGACGGCGTGGTCGGTGCCGCCCGAGGCCGGGCTCGTGAACCAGCTGCTCGCGACCTCGTTCCAGGACGCCGTCGTCGACGACCGGAACTACCTCCGGCTGGTCACGGCGAACCTGGCGCATCGGGACGGGGCGGCCAAGCGGGCGCTCGATGCCCTCCAGGCGCACCGCGCCGCGTCGACCGACCCGGACAAGGACGCGTTCGTCCGGGCGTACAACGTCCTGCGCGCGCAGGCGGGGCAGGCGCCGCTCCCCCCGGAGTTCAGCTTCTGAGAACGCGCCCCTCGCGAGGCTGGCATAGACTCCGATGTCCCACGACCCGGAGGTGCAGCGATGGAACCGACCGACACGACCATCACCGACGAGGAGATCCAGACGGTCTCCACCGGGCAATCGCCGGCCGCGACGATCAGCGCGGATACCGACACGGTCGACCAGAGCGACAGCGACGGCACCGACCGCCAGGACGCCGACGACACCGACTCCGTGGACCCGAAGACCGACCAGACGGTCCAGGACTCCGACGGCACCGACACGGCCACCGAGGACGCCGACGGGACCGACTCCGGGGACTCGGACGGCACGGACTCGTAGCCGCACCGAGGCGCCACGCGCCGCATGACCGAAGGCGCGCTCGAGCGCTGCGTCGGTGACGTTCCGGCGTTCCTGGCCGACGCCTGGGGCCGTCAGCCGGTCCACCGCTCCGGCGGAGGTGCGTTCGACGACCTGCTCTCGCTGGCCGACGTCGACCGCCTGCTGACGGAGTCCTCGCTCCGGCTGCCGGCGTTCCGGCTGGTGAAGAACGGCGAGACGCTCCCGATTTCCGGCTACACGAAGTCGGGTCGAACGGGGTCGCAGCCGGTCACCGGCATGGCCGACCCGGCACGGATGCTCGAGCGGTTCGCCGACGGCGCGACGCTCGTGCTGCAGGGGCTCCATAGATACTGGCCGGCGCTCGGCCGGTTCTGCCGTGAGCTGGAGTCGTCGCTCGGCCACCCGGCGCAGGTCAACGCGTACATCACGCCGCCCGGGTCGCAGGGGCTGGCCGTGCACCAGGACACGCACGACGTGTTCGTCCTGCAGTCGTTCGGGCGCAAGCAGTGGGACGTGTGGGCTCCCCGGCCGCTCGGTTCGGACAAGCCTTCTCCGGACGAGGAACCGGTCCTGTCCGTGACGATGTCGCCCGGCGACGCGATGTACCTCCCCGTGGGAACGCCCCACGCCGCATCGACGCAGACCGTGCTGTCGGGGCACCTCACGGTGGGGATCCTCACCTCGACGTGGGGGCAGTTCATGGGCGAGGTGCTCGACGGGCTGCGGACGGACCCCTCGTTCGCCGAGGCGCTGCCGGCCGGGTACCACCGCGACCCGGATGGGTTCGCCACGGCGGTGAAGGAGCGCCTGGCCGACCTGCAGCGGCGGCTGGACGACGTCGACGCGCAGGCCGTGGCCGACCGGCGGATCCGGTCGTTCCTCACGACGCGGCCTCCGTCGCTCGGCGGCTCCCTCGTGGACCTGGTCCGGCTGCCGTCGCTGGAGGACTCGTCGCCGGTGCGGCGGCGGGCGGCGACGTTCTGCGAGGTGCGCGTCGAAGTGGATCGGGTGGTCGCGTTCCTCGGCGACCGGGAGCTCCGGATGCCGCTGCGGGTGGAGCCGGCCGTCCGCTTCGTGGCCGGTCGCGCCGTGGGCGAGCCGTTCCGGCCGTGGGACCTGCCGGGGCTCGACGAACCCGGCCGGCTGGTGCTCGCGCGGCGGCTCGTCCGCGAGGGCCTGCTCGAGTTCGCGGAGTGATCTCGCCGCAGCGCTGTTCGGCCATCTCGCTCGATCTGGGCGAATCGCTTCGCGGAACGGCCTCGACGGTCGTCGACTGGCTCCTGGTGGAGGAACCCGGGCCCTGGGGTCGGCGCGCGCTTCGCGACAGCCGGCTGCCGTCCGTGGTGGCAGCGCACCTGCGGGTCCAGTCCCGCCTGCACCGGGTCCGCGTGGTGCTGATCCGCCGGCACGGCCGTCACGTCCAGGAGGGGATCCGGGTCTACGCGGCGCACGCGGGGGTCGACGCTCGGTGGCTGGAACGCGCGCACCTGCCGGGGCCGGAGGCGCTGCTCGACGTCGAGCTCTCGCCGATGCACGGCGGCAACCGTCTGGGGCTGGGGATCGAGCAGGCCGAACCCGTCTACCTGGTCTGCACGCACGGCCGCCACGACGTGTGCTGCAGCGAACGGGGCCGGCCGGTGGCGAACGTGCTGGACCAGGCGTTCGGGGACCGGGTGTGGGAGGTGAGCCACATCGGCGGCGACCGCTTCGCGCCGAACGTCGTCTGCCTGCCGGCCGGGGTGTACCTGGGCCGGGTCGCACCGGATGACGCCGTGGACGTCGTCTCGCGGTTCGACCGTGGGGAGATCACACGGGAGAACTACCGCGGCCGGTGCGCGTACGGCTTCGCGATCCAGGCGGCGGAGTCGTTCCTCCGTGAGGAGCTCGATGCGTTCGGCCTCGACGAGGTGGTGTTGCTCGGGCGCACCCGGATGCGCGACCAGGGGGACATCGCGCGGTTCCGGGTTCGTGCGGCGGGGACCTACTCCGTCGTCGTGGAGATCGAGCACCCGGGGCCGGAACGGGCCATCACGTGCTCCGGTCCGTTCGACGCCGTGCCGCCCGTGTACCGGCTGAACGGGATCACCGGGGAACACCGGTGACGCGAAGGGAGGGCCGGCGGCGCCGGCCCTCCGGTTTCCTTCCGCCGGTGGCAGGGTTCACCGGTTGGCGACCCTCGAGAGGTCGGGGCCCGTCCCGGTGATGGCCGGCGGGGGATCTCCGGCGACCCGGGCCAGGTCGGGACCCGTCCCGGAGATCATCCGGATCGCGTGCGCCTCGGACTGCCGGCCGACGATCGTCAGGTCGGGGCCGGTCCCGGTGACCTGGCCGTTCGACTGCTGCGCCAGATACTGGTCGGCCAGCGTGGCGAGGTCCGGGCCGGTCCCCGTGACGAGCCGGTCCGCGGCCGACTGCTCGGCCACGCGCACCAGATCCGGACCGGTGCCGGTCACGATCCCCGAACCATGCACGGCCCTCTGTCCCGGGCTCTTCGTCGGCGAACTGCTGCCGCTCGTCACCTGCCACAGGGCGATCGCGGCGCCGGCTGCGACGAGGACCGCGAGGCCGACCATCCACCAGGCCCGGTTCTTCCGCTCGGGCGTGCGCTGAAGGGCTGCGGGTGCCTGCTCTCGGATCCGTGTGCTCATCGGTGCCCCCTTTTCCTCTCGGGCCGCCCGTCGCGGCCGTCGAGCCGACCCTAGGGAGGCCCGGGTCCCGTGGAACCACGGAAACCCATGGAGATCGGGGTCCGGGTCCGTGGAGGTCCGGCTACGAACCGTCGCGGAGCTTCGCGGCGAGCTCGGTGCGTGAACGGACCCCAAGCTTCCGGTAGATGCGGGTGAGGTTCCACTCGATCGTGTTCACGCTCATGAACAGCTCGTCCGCGGCCTCCCGGTTGGTCCGGCCCTCCGCGACCAGCGTCGCGACCCGCTCCTCGGTGGCCGTGAGGGCCAGCGGCCCCTCGCTCCGGATGCCGATGCGTCGGGCCTCGCTGCCGGCCCGTTCGGCCCATCGCCGGGCGCCGAGTCGGCCGTAGATCTCGAGCGAGCGCTCGAACGATTCCCTTGCCTCGGCCTTGAGCTTCGCCCGCCGCTGGATCCGGCCAAGGGAGTACAGGGTTCTCGCCTTGGCGAAGGGCTCGGGCACGCGCTCGTGGTGGACGAGCGCCTGCTGGAGCGAGGTCAGCGCGCCGCTCAGGTCGCCGGCGCCGGCCAGGAGCAGCCCCCGGCACCGTGCCGCGGTCGCCAGCCCCCAGGCGCGGTCCAGCCGCCGGGATCGTTCCTCGAAGGGCTCGAGCCGGGCGGCGGCCGCATCCAGGTCGCCCAGCGCGACCAACGTCTCCACATCGTCGGGGACGAACCTGAGGAGGCCGGGCTCCTGCGTGCCCATGGCTTCGGCCATCTCGGACGCCTGCGCCAGACGGTCGCGGGCCAGACCCGGATTCCCCTCGAACAGCTCGAGGAACCCGAGCACGGACAGGTTCAGGATCTGCGACGTCACCAACGAGGACCGCTGCGCGACCGTCAGGCCCTCGTTCGCCGTCTCCCGCGCGGCCGCGACGTCGCCCCGTTGCGCCGCGACCAGCGCCTGCGCGTACAGGGAGAAGGTCCGGTAGTGGGCGGTCTCGCCCGTCTGCAGCGCCGCCTCGACTCCCTGCCGGGCGTGCTCCTCCGCGATGTCCCATCGCCCCGCCCAGCACTCGAGCTCGGCCAGGTGGAAGTGGAGCCACGAGGCGGAGTGCGGGCGGCCCCGCTCGATGACGCCCGTGAGGATGTCCTCGAACAGCGGCCGGGCGGCGTCGAACTCGTCCGTGTACTTGAGGAGCTGGGCCAGGGTGTACGTCGGCCTCGTCTCGTCCCACACCCAGTGGTCCGGCGAGCGGGACTCGAGCTCCACCGCCCGATCGAGCAGGTCCCGCCGGAACCCCTTTCCCAGCGCGAACTCCACGTAGGCCACGAACTCGAGCGCCTCGGCGATGGGGCCGTCGTTGCCACCCAGCTCCGCGAGCTCGAGCGCCGCGCGGGCGTGATGCTCGGCGGCCGCCGTGTCCCCGGTGAACAGGTGCGCGTACCCGAGCCCCTGCTCGATCCCGCCGCGGAGCGCGTTGTCGGTTCCCGCCTCGTCCAGGGCCTGAGCGAACAGCTCCAGTGCCTTGCTCCAGCTGTCGTCGGATGGCCGGATGAGTCCGAGGAACAGGATGGCCCTGGCCCTCCGGGGCCCCGGACGCGACTCCCCGACGGCCGCCTCCAACAGGACCCGGGCCCGGGCCGCGTCGCCCGCCGCCACGTGGTGCTTCGCGGACTCCAGGGTTCGTTCGAGCACCTCATCGGCTCGGTCCGCGGGGGTGAGCCGAATGGCCATCTCGCACAGCTCGGCGGCCGCGTCCGGCGCGCCCCGGGATGCCGCCTCCCGGGCGGCCCGGTCGAGCTCGGCGGCGACGTCCGGATCGGGGGACGCCGCGCTGATGGCCAGGTGTCGGGCCCGCTCCTCCGGGTTCGTGTCGGGGATCTCCGCCAGCCGGCGGTGCAGCTCGCGGAGATGTTCCGGCGGCGCCTCCGACAGGATGGCCGAGCCGAACATCGGGTGCGAGAACCGCACGTGGTCGCGGTCGACCTCGATCAGGCCGGCCTCCACCGCGCGCGTGAGGCCCTCGGGGGTTCCGGCGCCGTGGACGTGTTCGATGGCGGTGACGGTCGGCGCAGACAGGGCGGCGACCACGAGCAGCGCATCGCGGTCCCGGTCAGACAGCGCCACGACCCGCTGGCGGACGAGCTCGCGGAGACTGTTCGGGACCGGCAGCGCTTCGCCGGCGACCGGCGCGTCCCCCCGGGCCATGGCACGGGCGATCTCCAGGGCGAAGAAGGGGTTGCCACCCGACATCGCGTGGAGCCGGCCGATCCGGGAGTGGGTGAGCACGTCGCCGACTCGGTTCCGCAGCAGCTGGCCGAGCGCCTGCACGGAGAGCGGCCCAAGGGCGATCCTTCGGAGCCGATGCTCCGGGAGCGACCGTTCGAGCCCCAGCGGGAAGGGCGCCCGGTGACCCGATCGGAGCGTCGTCATCACCCCGAGCGGCTCCGATTCGAGTCGCCGGAACGCGAACTCGAGCACGCGGGCCGTCGGAGCGTCCAGCCACTGGGCGTCGTCGACGGCGACGATCACCGGGCCGTCGCGGGTCAGCAGCCGAACGGCCGCAAGGACCGCGAGCGACACGGCGCGACTGTCGGACGGCGTGTTCCCGGGCTCGGCCCTGAGCAGCGCCACGTCGAGCGCCCGGGCCTGTGGTGGGGGCAGGCCGAGATCCACCTCGTCCACGACGTCGCCCAACAGGTCGCCGAGCGCCGCGAACGAGAGCTTCGTCTCGGATTCGACGGGCTGGCAGCCGAGCACGCGGCAGGAGCGCTCCCGGGCCGACTCCAGGCAGCGCCGCCACATCGTGGTCTTGCCGAATCCCGCCTCGCCGGTCAGGAGGAGCGCGATCGGACCCTCGGCGACCTCGTCGAGAAACTCCGCCATGGCGGCCAGCTCGGCCGCTCGTCCGAACACGTCGTCGCGCCGATCGCCCATGGCGGGTCAAGCTTGGGGACACGGAGAGCCACGCGCAACAGCCGAAGCCGACGAGCGAGCGCGTGGAATCTGGTCCTGCCGTGTTCATCGAATGGACGCCGTCGGTCCCTTCATCGGCGAGCATGACCGACGTGACCGATCCGATCACCGACGCGTCCCGGCAGGCGCTGGAACGCTGGTACCGGGCGGAAGGTGCCCGTTTGTGGCGTGCGGTCTTGCTGATGTGGCCGTCCGGACGTCGCCGAGGACGCCGTGGCCGAGGCGTTCGCCCAGGCGCTCGCGAGAGGCGGCGCGATCCGGCAGCCGCGCGCGTGGGTGTGGAAGGCGGCGGTTCGGATCGCATCGGGGCAGATGCAGGACTTGCGACGCCGGGGTTCCGAGGCTCCGCCCGAGCGGGCCGCCGACGTGCCCACCCCGACCGTGGAGCTCCTCGATCTCCTGCGCGACCTGTCGCGGATGCAGCGGGCGGCCGTGGTCCTGCACTACTACGCCGGGTATCCGCTGCGGGAGGCCGCCGCGCTGACCGGATCGACCGCTCCCGCCATGGCGGTTCATCTCCGGCGGGCCCGAACCAACTCCGATCGACGCTGGAGGCGAACGATGCCTGAGATCCGTGAGCTGCTCCGCCGGGTCGACGAGACGCCCGCCCCGGACGTGTGGGACGAGGCGACCCGACGTCAGCCCCGGCCGTTGCCGTCGCCACCGATCCGGAACCGCATCGTCGCCGCGGTGGTCGCGTTGGTGGTCGCGGCCGTCGGGATCGGCCTGCTCGTCACGGAGCTGGGGAGCGGCGAATCTGCGACGCCGATCGCAACCGGTCCGAGTTCGTCGGTTCCGAGCGGGTCGTCGGGGCCGATCCCGATCGACGTTCCGGCGAACGACGGCCCGCCCCAGACGGCCGCGCTGCACGGCGGCCGACTGGTCGTCGAAGCGCCGGAGGGCGAGTTGGCGTGGTTGATGGACCCGACGAGCTGCGAGATCCACGTTCGGGACCTGGCCGCAGGGACGGGATTCCCGAGCATGGGGGGCGGCTGCTCGGGTCCCTACCTGGGTGTGTCGATCGCCGGCACGACCTGGGACGGGCGGCTCCTGCACGCGGTGAACGGCAGCACCGTTCCCGATCCGGGCTGGACGATTCACATCACGCTCAACACCGGGGATTCGTTCGACGTCGTTCCGCTCGACGGCAGATTCATGGCCGTGATCTACGCGTGCGACGGAGGCCGCCAGGTCGTGCCGACCAGCGTGTCGGCGGTCGATCCCAGCGGCGCCGTGCCAGCCAGCGTGCCGGGTTTCCAACCGCTCCCGCCACCGGTCGACCCCTGCAACTGGCCGACGCCGAGCCCCTCGTCACCGACGCCCTGATCTCGGGTCCACCTCGCGATACATCAGGGTTCCATCCGAGTGCGCGCTGAGACGGACCGGCGCTGCTCAGGCGATCGCCTGCGTCTCGACGTCGCGCGGTTCGGTTGGTTCCTTGGGCGTCGGTTCGGGAAGTGAGGGCTTCGGCATGCCCGGCCAGTGGCTGAACCGGCCGAACAGCGTCATCAGCGAGGGCACCAGCAGCGTCCGGACCAGGAACGAGTCGATCAGCACGCCCACCGCCATGCAGAAGGCGAACTCCCGGAACGGCACGAGCGGCACCACGGCCAGCAGCGCGAACGAGCCGGCCAGCGCCAGCCCGGCCACGCCGATCGCCCGGCTCGCTCGGGGCGCGGCCACGCGGATCGCGTCCAGGAGCGGACGCCTCTTCCCCTCCTGCCAGATGCGCCCGACGACGAACACGTTATAGTCCGATCCCAACGCCACCAGCAGCACCGCCGCCGCGAACGGCACGTAGTAGGTCAGCCCGGGATGGCCGAGCCACACCTGGAACACCAGCGTGGTCAGCCCGATCGCCGCTGCCACGACCAGCGCGCTCACCGCCAGCAGGTACAGCGGCGCGATCAGCGCCCGCAGGAAGATCGCCAGCAGCACCAGGTCGACCAAGAGCGCGGCGAGCGCGATCGCCCACAGCCCGTCCAGCGTGTGCCGGACGGTCTCGAACGCCAGCGCCGAGTCTCCGGCGAACCCCGCCGTCACCCCCGACAGCCCGGCCTGTCGAAGCAGCGTCGGCATCCGCGCCTCGAGGCTCCCCAGCAGATGGAGACCGGACGACCCGAGCGGATCCGCGCCGAGGATCACGACCAGCCGGGCGGCCGTTCCGTCCCGCGACTCGAATACCGCCGGCGTCACCTGCGGCGGCAGGGTTCCCGCCCCGATCACGCCGGCCACGCCGGGCTCCCGCTGGATCAACGCCGACAGCCGCGCGACCTGCGCCGTCCGCGAATCCATTCCCCGGCCCTGCAGCAGCACCTCGGTCGGCGAGGTGATGCCCGGTGCGAACCCCTGCGTCGCCGCCGCGGCCGCCACCGACGCCTGCGAGTCGTCGGGCAGCTCGTCGGGCAGGCTGACCCCGAGGCCCGTCTTCCGCAGGAAGCTCGCCGCGAACATCAGCCCCCCGATCACCACCACCGAGACCACCACGGCGACGGGCTTCCGGGTCACGCCGCGCACCATCGCACCCCGCCAGCCCCGCACCACCGGCTCCTCGGGCGCCGCCGCCGCACCCTCGGTGTCGACTGGAACCGGCCCCGCGACGTCCGAGGCGGAAGCCATGTCGGCTCGCTTCGGCATGGTCGGCCAGAACAGCGCCCGGCCGAACATCGCCATGAGCGCCGGCACGAACGTCACCGACACCAGCAGCCCGATCACCACGGTGATCGCGAGTCCCGGCCCGAGCGCCCGGAAGAACGACAGGGACGTCACCAGCAGCGCGGCCGTCGCGGCCGCGACCACCATGCCGGCGGTGAGGATGATCCGGGCGAGCTCGCCGGTGGTGGCCTTCGCCGCCTGCACGGCCGGCCGACCCTCCGCGAGCCGGGTTCGCATTCCGGACAGGAAGAAGATCGAGTAGTCGGTCACGATCCCGAGCAGCAGCACCACGACGAGCGGTTCGATCTCCTGCGGGACCGTCACCCCCGTCTTCTGCCCGAGGTACACGAGGATCGGGATGGTGACCGCATACGCGACCCCCGCAGCGGCCAGCGTGACGAGGGGCGTGATCATGGACCGGAAGTGCACCCCGACGATGAGCGCGATCAGCACGACCGTCGCGATCTCGATCCACGGCAGCCCGGAGATGACCAGGTCTCCCTCGTCCGCCCGCGCGGGGACGGCTCCGGTCACCCCGACGAGGTGGTCGTCGGGCCGCTTCACCTCGCGCTGCACGTAGTCCTGGGCGATCTGGCGCTGCGCGAAGATGTTCAGCGACGGCTTCACGAACAGGTAGGTCACGACCGTGGTCGAGTTCTCCCGCGACCCCGGAAGGAGCTTCCCGGCGTTGGTCACGGGGATCGCGCCGAGGATGTTCTGGTACTTGAGCCGCTCGAGCCCGCGGTCGAGGTCGGCCGCGCGCCCGATCGCCCGGGCCTGCGTCGACGTCGTCAGGCCGCGTGGATCCCGCTGCACGATCTGCACCCGCGAGAACAGCGGGAACCCGAACTTCCGGACGATCGTGGCCTCGGTCGCGAGTGCCGCAGAGTCCTTCGGCACCATGGAGTTGAGCGAGGACGCCTCGGTCTCATTCAGCCCGGGGAGGTAGATGGTCGCGAGCACGGCCGCCGCGATCCACGCCGGAACGAACAGGAACCGCAGGTGCACCACCACCCAGGCGAGCGCGCGCGCGAACGGGCCCGCCCGCTCGGGTGGTGGCGGGGGCGCGCCAGCGGGGGGCAGCGGTGGGGCGTCCGCCGGGGTCAGCGGGCGCCGCGGGGGCGCGTGGGCTGCGAGGGTCGGACGCGGATCGGGCTGCCGTCGTCTCGCCTCGTCTTCCGAGCCCGCGTCGGAAGGGCGGCGTCGAAGCATCCTTCAAGGGGTACCCCTGCCGACCCACACGGGAAACGTGCCCCTGCGGATGGAGGCCGATTGGCCGCGACCGGCCCGGGGGGGCGGGCGGTACCCTTCGAGGACGATGCCAGAGGATCGCCGGGTGACGGATTCGGGGATCGAGCTCGAACCGATCTATGGCCCCGACGCCGCGTTCGAGCCCGAACGCGACCTCGGCGAGCCCGGGCGGGCGCCGTTCACGCGCGGCATCTACCCGTCGATGTACCGCGGCCGGCTGTGGACCATGCGCCAGTACGCGGGCATGGGAACGGCCGACGACACCAACCGGCGGTTCCGGTACCTGCTCGACCGGGGCCAGACCGGCCTCAGCGTGGCGTTCGACCTCCCGACGCAGATGGGCTACGACTCCGACCACCCGCGCGCCGAGGGCGAGGTCGGCAAGACCGGCGTCGCGATCGACTCGATCGACGATATGCGGCGGCTGTTCGCCGAGATCCCGCTCGATCGCGTCACGACGTCGATGACCATCAACGCGACCGCCGCGATCCTGCTGCTGCTGTACGAGCTGGTGGCCGAGGAGCAGGGGGTGGGTCCGGACCAGATCGGCGGCACCGTCCAGAACGACCTGTTGAAGGAGTACGCGGCGCGGGGGACGTACATCTACCCGCCGCGCCCGTCGATGCGGCTGATCACCGACCTGTTCGCCTACTGCGGCGAACACATCCCCCGGTGGAACACGATCTCCATCTCCGGCTACCACATGCGGGAGGCCGGCTCGACGGCGGTGCAGGAGGTGGCGTTCACGCTGGCCGATGGCATCGCGTACGTGCAGGCCGCGCTCGACGCGGGCCTCTCGATCGACGACTTCGGCCCGCGGCTGTCGTTCTTCTTCGCGTGCCACATGAACTTCTTCGAGGAGGTCGCGAAGTTCCGGGCCGCGCGGCGGATGTGGGCGACGATCATGCGGGAGCGGTTCGGCGCCCAGGACCTGAAGAGCATGATGCTGCGGTTCCACACGCAGACCGGCGGCGCGACGCTCACCGCCCAGCAGCCGGAGAACAACATCGTCCGCACGACGCTGGAGGCGCTCGCTGCCGTCATGGGGGGGACGCAGTCGCTGCACACGAACTCGTTCGACGAGGCCCTCGCCCTGCCCACCGAGCACGCCGTGAAGATCGCGCTGCGGACCCAGCAGGTGCTCGGCTACGAGAGCGGCGTGGTCGACTCGGCCGACCCGCTCGGTGGCTCGTACCTGGTGGAGTCGCTGACCAACGAGATCGAACAGCGCGCCTCCGAGTACATCGAGAAGATCGACGGCATGGGGGGCGCCGTCCGGGCGATCGAGGCCGGGTTCTACCAGGACGAGATCGCCGACGTCGCGTACCGGATCAACCAAGGCGTCGAGTCGGGCGAACGCGTCGTGATCGGCGTGAACAAGTTCGCGGAACAGGAGGACGAGGCCTTCGAGATCCAGACGATCGACGAGGCCGAGGTCCGCAAGCAGGTCGAACGCGTCCGCGAGCTCCGCGCGTCACGGGACCAGGCCGCGGTGGACGAGGCGCTCCGCCGCGTCGACGAGGCCTCACGCGGCGACGCCAACCTCCTGTATCCAATGCGCGACGCGCTGAAGGCCCGGGCCACGCTGGGCGAGGTGAGCGACGTGCTGCGCGGCGTGTTCGGGGAGTACCACCCGACCCACTGAGGTCACTCGAACAGCCGAGCCGCGTAGAACAGCCGCGACGACCCGTCGTCGGCCGTTCCGCCCACCACGATCTTCCCGGCACCCACCGCCACGCCGGCCGGATCGTCGCCGCCGGCGGTGGGGTTCAACAGGACCTCCCCCCCGCCGAACGCGAGGTCCGTGTTCCCGCCCGGCTTGAGGCGGACGACGAACAGCTGCGTGTCGCCGGAATCGGCCGACCGGCCGGTCATCACGATGGCGCGGTTGGGCTGCAGGGCGAGCCCGTTGAGCTCCTCCGGTCCCGAGGTAGGGTCGACGATCTGCCGGCCGTCGCCTGCGAACGTCGTGTCCAGGTCACCGTCGGCGGCGATGCGCACCACGCCGATGGCCTCGTCGTTCCCGGGCGCAGTGAAGGTGCCGCCGACCACGACCTCGTCGTTCGGCTGGATCGCGACCAACGGGTCGTCGTCGTCCTGGCCGAAGTCGAGGTCGACCTTGCCGTCCCCGGAGAACGAATGGTCGAGCGCGCCGTTCGGGAGCAGCCGGAAGACGTCGAGATCGCTGTCGCCGGCGTTGCCGTTTCCTGCCGCCACCACGATGCGTCCGTGGGAGTCGACCGCCACGTCGGTCACACGGGGGTTGTTCGGGCCGGGGATCGCGAGGATCCGCCTCCCGTCGTGGTCGAACGTGTGGTCCGGTTTCCCGTTGGCGGTGAACCGAAGCACGCCGAACGTGTTCGTATCGAAGACGTCCCCGACGACGACGATCCGGCCGTCGGGCTCCACCGCGAGCGCGTCGCCGGTGTCGACCGTCGTGTTGCCGACCTTGCCGTCGCCGCTGAAGGAGTGGTCGAGACCACCGGCCGGCGTGATCCGGGCGACCAGCAGCCCGTTCTGGTCGGACTGACCGGCGACCACGACCTTCCCATCCGGCTCCACGGCGACGACGCGCAGCGCGTCGTCCCCGGCACTGAACGTCATCCGGCCGTCCCCGCTGAACGTGAGGTCCGGGAACCCGTCCGGCTTCAGCCGGACCACCGCGAAGTCGGCGTTGTCGGGGGCGGGAACGCGGCCGACCATGACGACGCGGCCGTCGGGCTCCACGGCGATCGCGTTGGCCTCGTCGTTCGCCTGGCTGGAGACCTGCACGAACGCCTGCCCGTCCCCTGAGAACGAGGGGTCGAGGCCGCCGGGCGACGCCGCCGCCGGGCCGGCGGTGATGCCGACCAGGGCCGCCGCCGCGGCGAGTGCGAGGAGCGCCGTGCGCCGCCTCATGCCGCCAGCACTCTCGCCGCGAGGAACTCCCGGTTCCCCGCCAAAGTGGCCGAGCCGACCACGACGATCCTCCCGTTCGGCTGGATGGCCAGTGCGCCCGCCCGGTCACTGTGGGTGCCGTCGTCGACGACCGCCAGGCCGCCCGTTCCGAACCCCGTGTCGAGCTGCCCCCCGGAGGTGTACCGAATGAGGTCGATCTGCCCGCCGCCGGGGACGCTCGCCGTCGCGGCGACCACGACCTTCCCGTTGGCGGCCAATGTGACGTCCTGACCCTGGGTCGTCCCCGACGGCGGCGTGAACACGTCGAACCCGTCCCCGCTGAACGTGTGGTCCGGCGCGCCCCCCGCCGTGAGCCGGACGGTGACGGCCTGCTGGTTCGGCTGGAAGAACTCGGTCAGGCCGGTCATCACGATGCGGCCGTTCGGCTGGATGACCAGCCCGAGCCCGATGTCGTCACCGGAGGTCGGGTTCACGAGCGTGCGGCCGCCCGAGCCGAACGTCCCGTCGAGCCGCCCGTCGGGCAGCAGGCGGGCGGCGGCGATCGCGAGGTCGCCGCCCGGCGAGGGCTCCGTGCCCGCTACGACGATCTTCCCGTCGCCCTGGATGGCCACCGCGCTCGCGAACCCCCCGAACGACGCCCCGAACGGGATGATCCTCGACCCGTCGAGGTTGAACGTCCGGTCGAGCGCGCCCGTCGGCGTGAACCGGAACACCGCCATGTCGCCGGGAAACCCCGGCCTGGTCTCGTCGGCGTCCCCGGCCACAACGATCTTGCCGTCCTGCTGGATCGCGACGTCCGCGCCGTCGACGTCGCCGAACCCGAAGTGCAACTGCAGCTTCCCGTCACCGGAGAAGGTGTGGTCGAACTTCCCGCCCTTGAGGAACCGCGCGAGGACCAGGTGGTTCCCGTCGGGGGTCGTGACCGAGCCGGCCACGACGATCTTCCCGTCCGACTGGACCGCCATGCCCGTGACCGTCCCCCCGAACACGTCCGCGATCGCCGACCCGCCGGAGCCGAAGCCCGGGTCGGGCTGGCCGCCGGCGGTCAGCCGCGCCAGCGCGACGTTGGAACGCGCGCCCCCGGCCAGCAGGATCCTGCCGTTCGACAGGACGGCCACGTCGTTCGCCCCCGCGAACTCCTCGGCGAACTCGACCGTCCGGAACCCACCCGAGCCGAACGAGTCGTCCAGCTGGCCCGGGTCGGCGACCGCGGGAGCGGCCGTCACGACGAGGGCGCCCAGCGTCGCCAGGATCGCGATCACGGTTCGCCGTCGCGGGTGCGTGCCCGAGGTCGTCATCGGATGGCCGGCGATCGTAGCCCCGGACCTGCGGTTTCGCCAGAGGGGAACCGTCGTGTCGGTCTCGGGCGGTAGGGTCGGTCTCCATGGCCAGCAACCGCCGCCCGAGCGTGGTGTTCGACCGGGTCGCCGAGACCTACGACGTCACCCGCGGCGGCGAGGAGCGCGCGGAGCGGTTCGCCGTGGCGATCGGGCCGCACCTCGACCCCGCGCGGCTGACGCTCGACGTGGGGGTCGGGACGGGCATCCTCGCCGCGGCGCTGGTCCGGCGGGGGTTCCGGTTCGTCGGGATGGACCTGTCGGCGGCGATGCTGGCGAAGGCGCGCGAGCGGCTCGGGAATCGCGTGGCACGGGCGAACGCCATGCGGCTCCCCGTCCCCACCGCATCGGTGGACCAGGCCATGTCGGTCTGGGTGCTGCACGTGGTCGGCGACGCGCCCGGCGTGCTGCACGAGGTCGCCCGGGTGCTCAAGCACGGCGGCCGGTACGTCGTGATGCCCGGCGGCGGCCAGCAGCCCGAGG
The DNA here is from genome assembly GCA_963772375.1 of uncultured Actinomycetes bacterium. Lineage (GTDB taxonomy): Bacteria > Actinomycetota > UBA4738 > UBA4738 > JACQTL01 > DATBHM01. The sequence continues at coordinate 1,274,836 of CAVYXG010000001.1, read as the reverse complement.
ACGAGATCGGTCGCCGGACGCAGGCGATCGAGCATGCGCTCGACCCCGACCGTCGCCGGGACGACTCGGCGGAGCGCGTGGCCGAGCTCGCGCCCGCGGCCGGGTTCCGTGTGCACGACATGGTCGAGCACGCCTGGGAGTTCGAACGTTCGCCCGCGGACGTCGCGAACGCGCTCGAGGCACGTTCGCAGTCGTACCTGTGGGACGTCGACGACGAGCGGTGGAACGCCCACGTCGTCCCGGTGATCGAGTGGCTCCGATCGCTCCCCGACCCCGAACGGCCTATCGTTCGTCGGGCACGCGACACGCTGGTCGTGCTGGAACGCGAGTGAGGGAGGTCCGGCCCATGGCCGACGAACGCGACGAGCAGCTCGAGTACGGGTTCTCAACGGCGGTGTTCGTGCTCGACCACACCGCGCGCAAGCTCACGCCCGACGAGGCCGAACGCAACTTCGGCGAGACGGCCAAGGAGAACTTCTGGCGGATGTGGCCGTCGATCAGGGAGTGGGCGGACGACCTCCACCAGCAGATCGAGGACGAACGCGGCCACATGGCGACCCCGGTCGAGGACGACGAGTACGACGAGGTCGGCGGCGGCGGCTGAGGCCGCCTCGATACCCGGCGGTTCAGCCCGCGACCGACACGACCGCGTGCACCACCGCCGCCACCCCGGCCGCCGCGAGCAGCACGCCCAGCCACCGCGCACGTCGCCACGCGAACGGCGCCGACGCCAGGCAGCTCACGCCGACCGCGATCTCCGTGAGGTCGGTGACGAGGTCGGCGGCGAACACGCCGCCCAGTTCACCACGCGGGCCCCCGCCCCCGGCCGAGTGTCCGTTCGTATACCCTCGACGACCTGCGAATCCGAAGCTTCCGAAGGACCCGAAAGGAGCCGCCCGTGCGCGCCGTTCGCTCGCTCGCCCTGCTGGTGGGTGTCGCCCTGCTGCTGTCGGTCACCGGGATGGTCCCGTCCGGCGCGACCCGCAACCGACCGGCCGACGGCCTCCGCCTGGTCGTCGTGAAGCACTCCCTGCTCGGGACCCACACCTGGTACCAACAGACCCTCGACGGCCATCCGGTGCTAAGCGGCTACCTGGTCCGCCACGTGAACACCCGGACCGGAGCCGTGACGGTCGACGACGGGCGGCTGGCGGTTGGCGGCCGGGTGGCGCAGAAGGCAGTCGTGAGCTCGGCGCGGGCGACGCAGTCGGCGCTCCGGGCCGTCACCACGGCTTCCAACCTCGCGGCCCGACCGGCGGGCGCCAACCTCGCGATCCGGCCCGGCGCCCACGCCCGTCTGGTGTGGTCGGTGTACGCGGCGACCCGGCACGGCACGTACCAGTCCCTGGTCGACGCGACCACGGGCCGGGTGCTGTCGACGCGCTCGCTCGTGAAGACGGCCGAGGGACAGGTGTTCGACCCCAACCCGGTGGTGGCCCTGCAGGACGAGTCGCTCACCGACCAGAACAACCAGGACATCGCCGACCTGCAGCCCGCCTACACGACGGTGACCCTGACGCACCTCGACGGCTCGGGCTACCTCCACGGCGACTTCGCGACGAACATCATGAACCCGAGGGTGCAGGCGTTCTCGCCGACCGGGGAGTTCATCTACACCCGAAACCACCGCCAGTTCGAGCAGACGATGGCCTACTACGACGTGACCACCGCGGAGGAGTACATCCAGTCGCTCGGGTTCACCGACGTGAACAACGAACCCCAGGACCTCCGCCCGGACGGCGTCTGGTACGACAACTCCTTCTACGACCCGCACGGCGACAAGATCACGCTCGGCCGGGGCGGCGTGGACGACGCCGAGGACAACGAGGTGACCTGGCATGAGTACGGTCACGCCATCCAGGACGACCAGGTCCCGAACTTCGGCAGCAACAACTCGGCCGGGTCGATCGGCGAGGGGTTCGGCGACTACTGGGCGTTCACGATGTCCCAGTCCGACTCGCCGGACACGGCGAAGACGCCGCTCGCGTGCATCGCCGACTGGGACTCGACGTCGTACACGTCGGGAACGCCCCACTGCCTGCGCCGGGTCGACACCGACCACACGTTCGCCGACTACGGCCCGCGCAAGGACGTCCACCTGAACGGCGAGATCTGGTCGGCCGCGCTGCACGACATCAACCTGGCGCTCGGCCGGGACGAGACGAACACGATCGTGCTGGAGGCGCAGTTCTCGTTCACGCCGAAGACCTCGTTCAAGAAGGCGGCCCAGCGGACGGTCGACGCGGCGCGCGCCCTGTACGGGGAGCTGGCGGCCCAGACCTGCATCCAGAAGTTCACGGCGCGCGACATCGTCGGGCTCGTCTAGTGGAGGTCGGGATCGTCGGAGGAACCGGCGACGAAGGGTTCGGCCTGGGCCTGCGACTGGCCAGGGCCGGCCACCACGTGACGATCGGGTCGCGGCTGCTGGAGAAGGGCCAGAACGCCGCCGCGCGGGCGAGGGAGCAGCTCGGCGCGGACGCGCCGGTCGACGGCGTGGCCAACGAGACCCTGGCAGCGACGCCCGACCTCGACGTGCTGTTCGTGACCGTGCCGTACGGCGGGCAGGCGGACACGTTCCGCGGACTGAAGGAGCACATCCCGGAGGGGCGCATCGTGTGCGACTGCACGTCGCCGCTGGCGACCGCCGTCGGCGGGCGGCCGTGGCAGGTCGTCCGGCCGTGGCACGGGAGCGCGGCCGAGCAGGCCGAGGCCCTGCTCGGCCGGGGCCGGACCCGGCTGGTGTCGGGGTTCCAGACGGTGAGCGGCGACCTCCTGCAGGACATCGACCGGCCGATGGAGGGCTGCGTGCTGCTGTGCGGGGCCGACGCCGAGGCCAAGGCCACCGTGGGCGGGCTGGTCGAGGACATCCCCGACCTGGCGTGGGCCGACGCCGGCGATCTGTCGATGGCGCGCGTGGTCGAGCCGCTCACGGCCCTCCTGGTCCAGCTCAACCGCACCTACAAGCTCAAGGACACTGGCATCGGCCTCACCGGCCGCGAGTCGTGGGGCCGCCCAGCCCCCAAGGGGCCCTGAGGCCGTGCACGACGATGACCGGGGCCGCTTCGTCGGCATCGGCGACACCGAGCTGTGGATCGTCGAGCGCGGCGCGCCCGACGGGTATCCGCTGCTCGTGCTCCACGGCGGGCCGGGCGACGACCACCACGAGTTCGGCGACTACCTCGACCCGCTGGGGGACCGGTTTTGGCTGGTCCTCGTGGACCAGCGGGGGAACGGCCGCTCCATGGACTCGCCCGACTCCACGTGGACGCTGCCCCAGCACGCCGCCGACGTCGTGCTCCTGGCCCGCGCGCTGGGGTACGAGCGGTACGCCGTGCTCGGGCACTCCTACGGGGCGTTCGTGACGCTGCAGAACGCCGTCGATCATCCGGGTCAGGCCTCGCAGTCCATCGTGTCGTCGGGCGTGGGGTCGATCCGGTGGCTGGCCGACCTCGACGACAAGCTGGCGGCGTTCGAACCGGAGGACCTCCGGGAGCAGGTCCGTCGGTCCTGGGAGCGGGAGTCGAGCGTGCAGACACCCGAGGATTTCGCGTCGATCATGCACGACCAGATGCCGTGGCACTTCGGGGACCCCCGGTCGCCCCTGATCGCCGAGTACGAGGAGCAGACGGCCGGGGCCCGGTACTCGCCACGGATCCTGCAGCTGTTCGCCGCGTCCGGCTACGGCGGGATCGAGCTCGAGGACCGGCTGGGGGAGATCTCGCACCCGGTGCTCGTGCTGGCGGGCCGTCTCGACCGCACGTGCCCGCCGGGGGCCGCCGAGCTCATGGCCGCCGGCATCCCCGGCGCCGAGCTCCGGGTGTTCGAGGACAGCGGCCACATGACGTTCGTCGAGGAACGCGACGCCTACGTGGACACCGTGCGGGACTTCCTCGACCGCCACGTGGCGGAGGACGAACCCGGCGTGAGCCACACGACGGACGTGGGGACGGGCTAGACGCCGGGGCGTTCCAGCCGGAGAACGAACTCGGCGCCGCCGGGGACGCGGCGCAGGTCGTAGGTCCCTCGGGCGTTCGCGAAGCGTCCCGTCCCGCCGATCACCGAGAACGCGCCTCCCTCGGTGCCGGCCGACCCGGCGCCCAGGATCGTTCCACCCTGCAGGTGGAACGTGTGCCACTCCATGCGATCGGCGTTGGACGAGCTCGCCCCGGGGCCGAGCACCGGCACCACCGCGACGTGGACCTCGCCGACCGGTCGACCTTCGGGTGCGTCCAGGACCTCCGAGCGGGCCGCCGGCGCCTCGCCGGACCGGGCCGTCGGTGTGGCGAGGTCGGGCGCGTACAGCGTGATGTCGGTGGTCCCGGCCACGCGGACCGACCGATTGGCAGCCGTGCGCGCGCCGGCGCCGAGCCCGATCAGCCCACCGGCCGCCAGGAGCCCGCGGCGGATGGCGTTCCGCCGGGTGGGCCGCTCGGGCCTCCGGTCCCGGTCACCATCCATGTCAGCCTCCACGTCCGGGCGGCGGCGGGTGGTTCGGGTCGTAGACGCTGCCGGTGACGATCGGCTGGTCGGGGTCGCCCTCCAGGAAGTTCACGACGACCTCCTGACCGATCCGCGGAACGACCGTGAAGCCGCCCTCCTGGCCCGCGTGCAGCGCACCGACCCGGACCCACGTCGAGCTGTTCTCGTCGTTCCTGCCCTGGCGGTCCCAGTGGAACTGCACCTTGATCCGTCCGAACTGGTCGGTGTGGATCTGTTCGCCGGCCGGCCCCACCACGACGGCGGTCTGCGTCCCGGGGATCACCGGGGACGGCGTCGTCCGGACCGGCCGGAACGGCAGCCCGACGGGGATGCAGTCGAACGAGTTGTGGTAGGCGAACTTGGCCTGCGTCGCGGAGCGCGGGTCGCCGGTCACCTTCGCCGAATGCGTCACCCTGGTCAGCACGTACTTGCCGTTGCCGAACGGGTGCCCCTTCAGGGAGAACGTGTGTCCCGCGGTGAACTGCCGGCAGTCGGACAGCCCGTCGACGGCGATGGCCTGTGCCGCCTCCTCCTGCATCCGGATGCGCGCCGCCTGCGCCGCGGCCGCGTGCTCCTGGGAGCCGGCCGCTCCGGCGCCGTTGAATCGCTTCGCGTAGCCCCCGGGGTAGTCGTACAGCTCGAACGAGGAGTTGCCCCCGACCCGCAGGTGGTGGGTGACGGCCCCCACCCGGACCGCGTCCTGGGTGACGGCGTCGCCCTCCAGGTGGTCGCCGGGGAGGGTGAAGTCGTTGTCCCACAGGGTCACCCGGCCGGAGCGAACCTCCTGGGACTTCTCCCAATCGAACACGGTGGACGAGTCCGGGGTCGTCGGCGCCGTCGGGGCGAAGGTCACGCCGGCCGGCGCCCCCACCACGGCGAACGCCGACTGGCTGTCCGACATGATCAACTGGTGCCCGGCGCCCGAGTGTTCGAAGAAGTAGAAGATCCCCTCCTCCTCCATGAGCCGGCTGGCGAAGTCGAAGTCGCTCTCGCGGTACTGCACGCAGTACTCGCGAGGGACGTAGCTGCCCTCCTGGCGGAACCGGAACGAGCCCTCGGGCAGCGAGGTGAACACCCGGGCCAGAATCTGGATCACCGTCTGGCCCTGGAAGATCCGGCTGTTCCTCCGGCGCAGGAGCACCCACAGCGAGGGGACGAGCTCCGCCCGGTAGGAGGTGTATCTCGCGTCCCGGCCGCCAGCCGAGAACCGGCTGCAGAACCCCGAGAAGAACCGCGTCCCGCCACCGGGCTTTGTCATCGCCAGCGTCATGGGCTGCCCGAGCACCCGCTCGAAGGGGATCGGCGCCGAGTTCAGGGCCCGGAGGTCGAGGTCGAACGAGAACGGCCGGGAGATCCCCTCGGTTCCCGTGAACCCGGCGACGAACAGCGCGTCGGAACCGAGCGGTGTGGTGAGCGTCAGTGGTGAGGTCATGCGAACGCCCCTTCCGGGCTTTCGCCTGCATTGCTCCGGGCGCATGCTGGCGCAGCGGGAGGGCCGCGGTCAAGGGACCGCGCTCAGGACTCCTCGGCGCCGTCGACGACCACCAGGGTCTGATTGGTGTCGACCACCTCGCCGGGCTTCACCAGGACCTCGGCCACGGTCCCGGCCCGGGCCGACTGGATGTGGTTCTCCATCTTCATGGCCTCGAGGATGCAGACGGCCTGGCCGGCTTCCACGGTGTCGCCCGCCTCCACCAGCACCTGCAGGATCGTGCCCTGCATGGGGGCGGCGATGGCGTCGCCCCCGGCGTGCTGGCCGCCACCACCGCCCGTGGACGGCGCCTTCGGCGCGGACCGCTTCGCCTCGTCGTGGATCCTCACCGGGATCCGCCTGCCCTCGACCTCGACCACCACCGTGGTGACGGCAAGCTCGCCGGCGGCGGCCGTCGGGGCGTTCCCGAGGTCGGGGCGTTCGAACTCCGGCAGGGTCGTCGCCTCGAGGGCGCCCTCCACGAACCGCGTGTGGTGGGTCCCCGTTCGGAACTCTTCGGTGTCCAGCACCCACCGGTGGAAGGGAATCGTGGTCGGCACGCCCTCGACGCCGAACTCGCCCAGCGCGCGCAGCATCCTGCGCCGGGCCCGTTCGCGGTCCTCCCCCCACACGACGAGCTTCGCGAACAGCGAGTCGTAGTCGCGCGGAATCTCCTTGCCCTGCGCGAACCCCGCGTCGGTCCGCACGAACGGCCCGCCCGGCGTGCGGAACCCCGTGATCAGCCCGGGTCCCGGCAGGAAGTCGCGGTACGGGTCCTCGGCGTTCAGCCGGCATTCGATCGAGTGGCCGCGCGGCGACGGCGACACCTCGACCTTCTCGCCCAGCGCCACCGCGATCTGCAGCGCGACGAGGTCGAGCCCGGTGACCATCTCGGTGACGGGGTGCTCCACCTGGAGGCGGGCGTTCACCTCCATGAAGTAGAACGACCCGTCGCGTTCGACCAGGAACTCGACGGTGCCGGCGTTGACGTAGCCCGCCTCCTTGGCGATCGCGAGCGCCGCCTCGGCGATGCGGCCCCGGAGGTCCTCGTCGACCACCGGCGAGGGCGTCTCCTCGACGAGCTTCTGGTACCGGCGCTGCAACGAGCAGTCGCGTTCGCCGAGGAACGACACGTTGCCGTGGGCGTCGGCCAGGATCTGCGCCTCGACGTGGTGGGCGACCTCGATGTACCGCTCGAGGTAGACCTCCGGGCGGCCGAAGTACGCCCCGGCCTCCCGGGCGGCTCGTTCGAGGGCGTCGCCGACCTCGGAAGGAGCGTGCACGACGCGCATGCCCTTGCCGCCGCCACCGAACGCCGCCTTCACGGCCAGCGGGAACCCGATCCGTTCGGCCTCCTTCGCGCCCTGCTCGACGTCGACGGGGTCCGGGGTGCCCGGGACGACGGGGACGCCGATGCGCTCGGCGGCTCGTCGGGCCGCCGACTTGTCGCCCATCATCGTCATGGCCTCGGGGGGCGGCCCCACGAACGTCAGGCCGGCCTCCGTGACCGCCCGGGCGAAGTCGGCGTTCTCCGACAGGAACCCGTACCCGGGGTGGACCAGCGTGGCCCGGGCCCTGGCGGCGACCTCGAGCAGGGTGCCGACGTTGAGGTAGGACTGCGACGGCGTCGCGGGGCCGATCGCGTAGGCCTCGTCGGCCATGTCGACGTGCAGCGCCGACCGATCGGCCTCCGAGTAGACGGCGATCGTCGGGATGCCCATCTCCCGGCACGTCCGCATGACGCGCACGGCGATCTCACCGCGGTTGGCGATCAGGACCCGGGGCTCGCTCACGACCGGGAAGCCTACCGGCCCGGCCCGCCTGCGAGAATGGCGGGGCGGGCGCGGGATCGAGGGACCCATGGCCGATCTGAACGTCGAGACGATCCGGGGGGCCATGCGCTTCGCCGAGGTTCCGGACGCCCCCGTCCACTACTTCGACGAGACCGGGTCGACGAACGCAACGGCGATCGAGCTCGCCCGGGAGGGGGCGCCGGAGTGGACGGTCGTCGCGGCCGGCCACCAGACGGCCGGGCGGGGGCGCCTCGGCCGGACCTGGGTATCGCCGCCCGGTTCGGCGTTGCTGTGCTCGATCGTCCTGCGCCCGGACATGCCCCCCGATCGGGCCGCGCTGCTCGGCCTGCTCGCCGGCACGGGGATGTCGCGCGCGTGCGCGGAGGCGGGCGCCACCGGGGTCCGGTGCAAGTGGCCGAACGACCTGCTCGTCGGGGAGCGCAAGGTCGGGGGAATCCTGACCGAGGCGGGGATCTCCGGCGGCGAGGTGGAGCACGTCGTGCTCGGCGTGGGCGTGAACCTGGGCGCCGCCCCCGACGTCGAGGGCGCGGGCGCGCTTCCCGGCGTCGACCCCGTCGAACTGCTCGGGTTCTTCCTGGCGGAGCTGTGGAGCGACTACGGGCACGGCGGGCGCCGCCGCGACTTCGCGGAACGGGTCGTCGAGCGGTACCGCGGCGTGTGCTCGACGCTCGGGCGGCGCGTCCGGGCGACCACGCGCGCCGGTGCGGTCGTCGAGGGAACGGCCAGGGACGTGGACGTGGACGGCGCGCTCGTCGTCGAGGCCGGCGGCCGCAGCGTCACGGTGGGGTTCGGCGAGATCCAGCACCTGCGCTGAGTCGCTTGCCCAGGGGTTCGGACCGCGCTACGGTCCGCGCCATGGCCTTCCCGAAGCGACTGCTCACGACCGACGAGGAGATGATCCTCGACCTCCGCCCCCACTGGATCGCCCTGGTCGGCCCCATCGTGGTGGCCATCCTGGTGGTCGCCGGGTGGGCGTTGCTGGTCTCGAATCTGCCCCATTCGAAGGTGGTCCACCAGACGCTGTTCTACGGCGGGCTGCTCGTGGGCACGGTCATCCTGCTGTGGTACTGCCTCCGCCGGGTGATCAAGTGGGGGACCGCCCACTTCGTCGTGACGAACGAACGCGTCATCCACCGCCAGGGCCTGATCTCGAAGACGTCCATGGAGATCCCGCTCGACCGCATCCAGAACGTCCGGTTCCACCAGGGGGTGTTCGAGCGCATGATCGGCGCGGGCGACATCATCCTCGAGTCGGCCGGCGAGCAGGGCACCAACACGTTCAGCGATATCCGCCATCCCGAGCGCACACAGAAGGTCATCTACGAGCACGCCGAGACGTTCACCATGCGCATGCAGGGCGGGGTGCGCCAGGAAGCGGCGCCGTCGATGACCCAGGAGCTCCAGCGCCTCGCAGATCTCCGCGACCGCGGCGCGATCACCGAGGAGGAGTTCCAGGCCCAGAAGGCCAAGCTGCTCGGGAGCGGGTAGGCCCGGGCAGCGCCCCGGGCATGCCGTCTCATGGACGGGGACCTCGGTGCCGACGAGCCGCCGACGCGGTTCACCCTCCGCAACGGCCTGGTCGTGGTCGTTCGGCCCATCCTGCCCGGTGACAAGGAACGTCTGATCGACGGATTCGCCCGTCTGTCGGAGGCGTCGCGGTACCGGCGGTTCGGGACGCCCGTCCGGCGCCTGAGCGACGAGCAGCTCCGGTACCTCACCGAGATCGACTACGACGACCACATGGCGTGGGTCGCGCTCGACCCGTCCGCGGAGGAGGAGGCGGGGCTGGGTGTCGCCAGGTACGTCCGCCTGCCGGGCGAGCCCACGGTGGCAGAGGCGGCGGTGACGGTGGTCGACTCCCACCAGGGCCTCGGCCTCGGTTCCATCCTGTTGGGGGTGCTCGGGCTGTCGGCCGTCGCGCACGGCATCCGCACGTTCCGGGCCTACGTGCTCGAGGAGAACGACGCCGTGCAGGAGCTGTTCGCGGGCCTGGGCGCGGAGATGCACCACGATGGCCCGATGCTCCGCGTCGACGTCCCGCTGCCCGAGGACCCGGCCGCCCTCCCGGACACCCCCACCGGGCGGGTGTTCCGGGCTGTGGCCTCCCACATGCTCCCGCCGCTCGACGGGCGGTACCCGGGGATCGGGCTTCCGGAGGACTGATCGGCGGCCCCCGGCCGCCTCCCCGCCCCGGGGCCGCCCTCCGCCGGTCGGCCCATTTCCGCTGGTCACACGTTTCGGCTCCCCGGCGCGCGGGAATCGATCGTCGCACGCGGACGGCGGCCTGTCCGACCCTCCGCGAGACCAAGGTGCGCGACCCGCGAGGGCCTTGAATTGCGGGGGGCCGCAGTGGACGCGCCGAGGGGGATCGACTCGACCGCCCGCATATGGGAGGTACGCCTCGCATGTCCGTACCGACGACGTCATCCCGGGGTTCCCGGATCGCCGTGATGGCCACGCTCGCACTGCTGCTCGCCGTCGGCCTGCCTGCCGCATCCGCGTCGGCGGCCAGCTCGCCCGGCGCCGGCGGGGCGCCCGTCACGAAGACGCTGTACCACGGCGACGCATGGGGTTCGATGATGGTGCAGGACCAGGCGCTGAAGAGCGGTCGGAGCGCTCCCGTGACGCTGTCCTGCACCACCGTTCCCGGCCGGACCTATCGGAACGAGGTCGGTGCCGTGCACGCGCCGCAGGGCGCGTTCCACACGGGCGCCGTGGTCGACACGGCGCGGTCCATCTCCTCCGGCGGCGCCGACACCGCGAAGGAGACCTCGATCGTGCACGGCCTGTCGATGCTCGGCGGCGTGATCCGGGCCGACACCATGAAGGCCGTGAGCGCGACCACCCTGGACAACGGCCACTACTCGTTCAGCACGGCGGGGTCGCAGTTCGTCGACCTGACGATCAACGGCCAGGCCGTCAACCAGCCACCCACCACGCGGACCATCCCGCTGCCGGGTCTGGGGAGGGTCACGCTGTTCGCGCACGCGCACTCGATCCGAAACGGGGTCGCCGCGCAGTTCGTGAACATGCTGACGGTGGACGTCCTGCACCCGAACGACCAGGGCATCCCGGTGGGGACGCACATGGTGGAGGCCCACGCCCTCAGCCGGCTCGAGCACACGGCCGGTCCGCTCGGCGGCCGCGCCTGGGGCTCGAGCGTCTCCGTCGACCAGACGGCGGAGTCCGGGCCTTCGTTCACCACCTACCTGCCGTGCGCGGGGACCAAGGGCCACCTGATCTCGCAGAGCGGCGCGGCGGAGAGCCTGCCGGCGCCCATCGTGCTCGGCACCGTCACGAACACGGCCAGGGGCACGGTCGGCCGGCTCGTCACGTCGGGTGAGACCAGCTCGCAGATCGCGAACGTCGACCTCGGCGGCGGCCAGATCACGGCGGACCTCGTGAAGTCCGACGTCAAGATCCAGCGGAAGAACGGCCGGATCACGTTCGACACGAGCGGCTCGCACCTCGGCGGCCTCGTGGTCCAGGGCCAGGGGCAGTCCGGCTCGCCCGACCCCAACACGGTGATCGAGATCCCCGGCCTCGGGAAGCTCACCCTGTACCAGGTCACGAAGGGGAGGAACTTCGTGATCGTCCGCGAGCTTCATCTGCAGGTGCTCGAGGACAACCCGAACATCCCGATCGGGACGGACGTCACGCTCGGGTACGCCAAGGTCTCGGTCGGGTAGCCGGCCCGAGGATTCGGCGACGGGGACGGGACCGGGCGGCCCGCAGGGCCGTGGTCCCGTCCCCGTTCGCGTGCTAGAACTCGGGGCATGACCTCCGAGGGCGCATCGCGTCCGCTCGACCACGTCTACTACTGGACCCGCGACATGGATCGCGCGGTGGCGTTCTACCGCGACGTCGTGGGGCTCCGGCTGCTCCGCCAGGACGGCGCCCAGTGGGCGCTGTTCGACGCGGGGCCCGTGCAGTTCGCGCTCCACGGCGTGCTCGACGGGCACCCGGTGACCATGGGCGGCGCCACCGCCGTGTTCCGTGTCGACGACCTCGACACGGCCGTTTCGGCCCTCGAGGAGAGGGGCGTGCGGTTCGGCGACCACCTCGGCGAGGTGGCCGGGTTCGCCCGGTTCCGGTCGTTCACCGATCCCGACGGGAACACCGTCCAGCTGATCGAGTACGTGGGCCGGTAGAGCGGCGTCCGAGGGGCCCGTCGCGTCGCCGGGGGTTCGTATGCTGAGCCGGTGGAACTCTGCGACTGGTGTGGCAATCCGCTCCCGGCGGGGGCCCGGTTCTGCCCGACGTGCGGCGCGCCCGTGGGCCCGCTCGAGGCGGATACGGGCGAGCTCGCCGTGGCCGTCGCCGGCCAGTCCGGCATCACCGAGCGGAAGGTCGTCACGGTGCTGTTCGCCGACGTGGTCCGGTCGACGGAGCTGGCGGCGATGCTCGACCCGGAGCGCTTCTCCGAGGTCATGGCGGCCTACTTCCAGATGGTCGAACGCGAGCTCACGTCGCTCCGGGGCCGGACCGAGAAGTTCGTCGGCGACGCGGTGCTGGCCGTGTTCGGCGTGCCCCACGCGCACGAGGACGACGCGCTTCGGGCCGTGCGGGCGGCGCTGTTCATCCGGGACCGCACGGCCCGGCTGGGGGAGCGCCTCGACCTCCCCGTTCCGCTCCGCGTGCGCGTGGGCATCAACTCGGGCCCGGTGGCGGCCGGGCCGGAGGCCACCGGATGGTCGGGAGCGTCGATCCGCCCGCTGATCTCGGGCGCCACGGTCAACCTGGCGGCGCGGCTCGAGCAGGCCGCCCAGCCCGGCGAGGTGCTGGTGGGGGAGACCACCCGGCAGCTGGTCCGGCACACGGTGGCGTTCGGCGAGGAGCGCGACGTCGCGGCGAAGGGGTTCGGCGGGCCCATCCACGGGTGGCCGGTGCAGGGGCTGGCGGCACGGTCGCACCGCCGGACGATCCCGCTCGTCGGCCGCCGCGCCGAGCTCGTCCTGCTGGAGCAGACCTTCGATCGCGTTCGAGAATCGGGTCACGCCTGCCTGGCCACCGTGCTCGGCGAACCGGGCATCGGCAAGTCGCGGCTGGTGGACGAGTTCCTCGTGCAGTTGCCGTCCGAGGTCAGGGTCCTGCAGGGCCGGTCGGGCGAGTTCGAGGAGGACCCGGCGTTCGCGCCCATCGCCGAGATGCTCCGCCGCGAGCTCGGGCTCGACAGAGACGCCTCCGACGAGGAGTTCCGCGAACGGCTCGAGGAGGTCGTGGCCGGATGCTGCGACGCGAGCGAGGTCGAACAGACGGCCGCCCGCCTCGGCATCGCGCTCGGCCTGACCGAGCCGGCGCGGGAGGGCCGGCGGTACCGCGCCGCCGAGCTCCGGGCGGGGTTCCTGTCCTTCCTGCAGGGGATGGTCCGGAACGGGGGACCGGTGGTCATGGTGTTCGAGGACCTCCACGTGGCCCGGCAGGCGCTGCTCGACGTGCTCGACCAGCTGCTCGAGGGAGCCTCCGACCTGCCCGTGATGGTGGTCGCGGTGGCGCGGGACTCGCTGCTCGAGGTCCGCCCGACGTGGGGCTCGCACCCGGATTCGGTATCGCTCCGGCTGGAGGCGCTTCCCCTCGAGGACGCGCAGGAGCTGACCCGAGTGGCCGCGGAGTCGATCGACGACGCCACCGCCGCCCGCATCGCGTCGAACACGGGCGGCAACCCGTTCTTCATCGTGGAGACCACCGGGATGATGCTCGACGAACACGCGGAGCACGCTCAGGGCGCGCCGCACAGCCACCTGCTCCCCCCGACCGTCCAGGCCGTGGTGGCGTCCCGCATCGACCACCTGCCCGACGACGCCCGCGACCTGTTCCGCCGGGCATCGGCGTTCTCGATGCTGTCGTTTCAGGAATCGGAGCTCTCGCTGGTCGGCGCGACGGCCGACCACGGCGTGCTGGCCACGCTCGAGGACGCCGAGCTCCTGGTGCGCGACCACGACCGGCCCGACGAGTGGCGGTTCCGGCACGAGCTGTTACGCGACGTGGCGTACGAGAGCCTCCCCAAGCGCGAACGCGTCCGGCTGCACGTGGGGATCGTCGATCGCATGGAAGAGGCCGGGACGATCGACCGGCACCCACAGGGCGTGGCGTGGCACCTGGAGCACGCGGCCGCGGCGGCGCTCGACCTCAACCCCCACGACCGTTCCCTGGCCGAACGGGCGGTGGTCGCGCTGGCGCGCGCAGGCGACGTGGCCCGGTACCGCATCGAGTCGCGAACGGCGATCGACCTGTACGACCGGGCCCTGGCGCTGGCCGGCGACGAGGGGTCGTGGGGGACCCGCGAGGCCAGGATCCTGTCCACGCGCGGCGAGGCGCTGTACTGGCTTGGCCGGTTCGACGACGCGGCGGCCTCGCTCGCCCGGGCCCTCGAGGTCGGGGAGGACGACGTGTGGACCGCTGCGCACGCCTCTCGGTTCCTCGGGGACATCGAGCTCAACGTCCGGGCCCGTCCCGACGCGGCCGCCGAGCTGTTCGATCGCGCCCTGGCGGCGTCCGAGGAGCTCGACGACCCGTGGGCGATGTCCCGGACCCTGCTGATGGCCGCGTGGGAGCCCTACTGGCGGGGCGACTACGAGGAGGCGCGGTCGATGTTCGAAAGCGCGCTCCGGCTGGCCCGGGCGAACCCCGACGCCGACCGGTGGGCGGAGGCCAGGGCTCTGACCTCGCTCACGTCCGTGATCTCGCCCGTGGGCGACGAGCAGGAGGCCCTCGGCCTGGCCCGTGAGGCGCTCGAGCTCGGCCGGGCCATGCGGGACCCGTTCACGATCGCGGTCGCCCAGCAGTCGATCGGGAACTCCTTCCGGCGGATGCTCGAGCTGGAGGATGCCCACCGGTACGCCGAGCAGGCCATGCGGACGTTCCGTGACCTCGGTGCGAGGTGGGAGGAGGCCAGCGCTCTCAGCGACCGGGGCACCATCCGGCGGCTGATGGGCGACCTCGACGGAGCCGAACGCGACCTCCGCGACACGATCCGGATGTCGAACGAGCTCGGCGAGCGGACCATGCAGACGTGGACCGTCGACCGTTTGGTGCTGGTGCTCGTCATGAAGCGCGAGTTCGCCCGGGCCCGCGCCGAGCTCACGGAGGCGATCGCCTCGATGGATCCGGACGACCGCGCGTTCAACAACTCCTTCCTGATGTCCGACGTCCTGCTCCTGCTGGTCGAGGGCGCGCTGGACGCGGCCAGCGAGCGCGCGCAGACGCTGCTCCGGGTGGCGCGGGCGGACGGTCTCCGCAACGAGACCGCCACCACCACGTGGTGGGTGTCGCGACTGTTCGGGCCGGACGCCGTCGGCGGCGAAGCGGCTGCCGAGGAGGCGCGCGTGACGCTCGAGAAGGCCGGCTGGGTGCAGTTCGTGCAGGAACCCGACCTCGTGCTGGAGGCGCTCCGAGGGACGGCCGCGAGCGCCTGAACCCGCTACGGACCCTCGACCTCCTCGCGGTCGTGCATGTGGAACAGGTTCCAGTGCGTGTGCCCCATGCACGTGTCGGAGACGAACGTCATTCCGGCGTCCTCGGCGATGCCCCGGGCCTCGTCGGAGTGGATCCCCTCCTGCAGCCACAGGACCTTCGCCCCGATGGCGGCCGCCTCCCGCGCGATGTCCGGCGTCTCCTGCGCCGGCCGGAACACGTCGACGACGTCGACGGGCTCGCCGATGTCCGCGAGCGTTGCCCGGACCGGCTCGCCGAACAGCTCCCCGCCCCGCGGGCTGACGGGGATGATCCGGTATCCCTCTCGTGCGAGGTAGGCGGGGATGCCGTACGCCGCCTTGCCGGGGTTGGACGACGCGCCCACCACCGCGATGGTCTTCGTCTCCCCGTAGATCCTGCGGTATTCGTCGTCGCTCAGGTGCACGCCCATCGTCCCGTCCTCCTCCGTTCGCAGCCTCAGCCCGCCAGGTCGCCCAGCACCGCCTCCAGCTGGGCCCGGTGCTCGCCCCCGGTGAAGTCGTGCTGCGGATCGGAGGGGAGCAGGTGCTCGTCGACCCGCCCGCCGCGCCGAACGTACACCGCCGGGTGGATGTCCCCGGTGCCATCCGTCTCGACGGCGAGGGCGACCGCGTCCACACCGCGCCGGTCGTCGACGAACGCCTCCAGCGGGCGAATCCCGCCGTCCACCGGCCCGACGGCCGGGTCGGCCTCCACCACGCGGGCCAGGTAGGACTGCTGGTTCCACAGCTCGGGCGCGGTGGTGGCCTCGCGGAGGAGGTACCCGATCAGCTCGCCAGGCGCCACGGGCGGGCGTTCGCGTTCGACGCCGAAGTGCGTCGCGGCGACGTGTTCGGCCAGCACTCGCGCGTTGTACCGGAACCCGTGCACGGCGGCGGAGTTCGACGGCGTGCCGTACTTCTTCATGCCGATCGAGCCCTGGGTGACGTTCCCGGCGAAGTAGATTCCCGGCACGGTCGGCGACTCCCAGAACGGCGTCTGGCGCGGGAGTCGTCCGCCGTCGTAGAACCCGGCCACGCCGACGTCGGCCAGGTCGCGCAGCGGGGTCCGGAACCCCGTCGCCGCGATCACCTCGTCCACGTCGAACACGAAGTCCCCCGGCCGGGTCGTCCCCGCCGCGATCACCCGCCACCCGCCGCCGGGGAGCGGTTCCACCCGGTCGATCGAGACGTCGAGGACCAGCGTGCCGCCGGCCAGCACATGGTCCTCGTAGGGCTGGAGGTACCGGGCGCGGGCCGCGGCGGTCGAGTGGACCATGATCGACAGCCTGGCCGGCCGGGGCGAGCCCAGGATCACCTGACGCGCCACCGGCAGCAGCCCGTCGGCGATCTCGAAGCCGGAGTTCCGCTTCCCGACGACGAACACCCGCCTGCCCGCGTACTCGGACGCAGGGCGAACGTCTACGTAGTGCGTCGCCCGGTCGAGGCCGGGGATGGGCGCGGTCCACGGCTCGGTCATGCCGATCGCGAAGATCGCGACCCGGGTTCGGTACTCGCCGTCGTTCGTCCCGAGGACGAACTCCCCGGTGGCCTCGTCGCGGCTCGTCCGCTCCCACGCGCACCCGTACCGGACCCGGACGCCGCCCACCTCGGCGAACCGCCGGATGCCGGCCTCCATCTCGGGTCGCGACGGGAAGTACGAGGTGCCGTCCATCAGCGGGGGCAGCACGGCGCGGTGTGCGGGTTCCTCGCCGAGGAGGGAGTTCCAGTCATAGCGCTCGTACTCACGGGTGCCGCGTTCGGCCGGGGCGTACGGCTTGGTCCACGTGATCAGACGCTGGAACAACGGGAACCGCCGGAACATCCCTCCCGGCTCCTCGTCCGCCGAGATCACGGCGTGGTCGACGCCCAGCCGGCGGAGGCAGTACGAGGTCTGCACCCCGCCGGGCCCGCTCCCGACGACCACGACGGGATACGAGCCGGGAGGGAACGGCCTCGCGTCATCGGGAGTCATGCTGGGAGCCGCCGGGTCAGCCCCGGAACTGGTTGGCCGCGCGGAGCCGCCGGGCCTGTGCCTGCATCATCCGGAACATCACGCTGGGGTGGGCCTTCAGGAAGGACTCGGCATCGGGCTCGGGCAGCACCAGCACCCGCAGCTGCCCGATGGCCATGACGTCGGCCACCGGCGGCTCGCCGAGCAGGACGCTCACCTCGCCGAAGTACTCGCCGCGGCCGAGCCGGGCCCGTTCCTCGCCGTCGATCTCGACCGCCACCTCGCCCTCGACGATGAAGTACAGGCCGCTGCCGGTGAATCCCTGCCGCAGGACGCGCTGCCCCTCGGAGAACCACTGTTCCTCGATCGAGTGCGCGACCTCCTCGAGCTGTGGCCGGGTCAGGTCGGAGAACAGAACGGAACCGGCGAGCTGGTCGACGATCTCGTTGGGTGCGGCCACGCGTTCCTCCCGGTCGGCTGGCGAGATTGTGGCATCCCCCGGCAACCCGATGTTCGACCTCGACCCGGGGGCGGGACGATTCCCTCGAGGAATGGCACCGAGGTGCCGGCGGTACATTGATCCGCATGGACTTCGACCTGACGCAGGAGCAGCAGGACTTCCGGGCGACCGTGCGGGAGTTCGCCGAGGAGGTCGTGGCGCCCCGGGCCGCCGAGATGGACGAGCGCGGCGAGCTGCCCATGGACATCGTCAAGCAGATGGGGGAGATGGGGCTGTTCGGGCTCCCGTTCCCCGAGGAGTACGGCGGGCAGGGCAGCGACTTCCTCACGCTCTGCATCGCCATCGAGGAGCTCGCCAGGGTGGACTCCTCCATCGCCATCACCCTCGAGGCGGGGGTCGGGCTCGGCGCCAACCCGATCTTCGAGTTCGGCTCGGAGGAGCAGAAGCAACGGTGGCTGCCCCCCATGGCCCGCGGCGAGATCCTCGGGTCGTTCGGGCTGACGGAACCGGGCGGCGGCTCCGACGCCGGTGCCACGAAGACCACCGCGAGGCTCGAGGGCGGCGAGTGGGTGATCGACGGCTCCAAGGCGTTCATCACCAACAGCGGGACGTCCATCACCGGCCTGTGCACGATCACCGCGGTGACCGGCACCGAGGAGGGCGGCCACAAGGAGATCAGCGCCATCGTCGTCCCCCAGGACACCCCCGGGTTCACCGTCGGTCCCTCGTACCGCAAGCTGGGCTGGCACGCCTCCGACACCCACGAGCTGTCGTTCACCGACTGCCGGGTGCCGGAGGCGAACCTGCTGGGCGAGCGGGGGAAGGGGTTCGCGCAGTTCCTGCGCATCCTCGACGACGGCCGCATCGCGATCGCCGCGCTGTCGGTCGGTCTGGCGCAGGGCTGTCTCGAGGAGAGCGTGAGGTACGCGAACGACCGCCATGCGTTCCGAAGGCCCATCGGGGCGTTCCAGGGGCTGCAGTTCACGCTGGCCGACATGAAGGTCGCCGTGGAGACCGCCCGGATGTACGTGTACTACGCGGCGTGGCTCCGGGACCGGGGCCGCCCGTACAAGACGCAGGCCTCGATCGCCAAGCTGTACGCGAGCGAGATCGCCGTGACCTCCGCGCGGGACGCCGTCCAGGTCCACGGGGGATACGGGTTCATGGAGGAGCTGCCCGTGGCGCGGTTCTACCGGGACTCGAAGGTCCTCGAGATCGGCGAGGGGACGAGCGAGGTCCAGCGCATCCTGATCGCCCGGGAACTCGGGCTCCCGGGCACGAAGCTGTGAAGCCGGGCGAGCCTTGGGGTACCCCACGACCGTACTTCCTCGCATAATGATGGCCATGCGGCTCCCGTCCAACGCCGCCCCACGACGGCGCGGGCTCCGGTTCACGCTCCCGGCGATCCTCGTCGGGTTGTCGTTGGTGCTGTCCTCCTGTGGGGGGAGCGGCTACACGTACGTCGGCAGCCAGGGGGATCACGTGTTCCTGAAGGTCCCGTCGTCGTGGGCCTCGTACTCGGGGGACGTCATCCTGAAGGCGATCGGGCTCGACGGCACGCCGTCGGCCAAGACGTTCAACTGGCTCGCCGCATTCGACGCCGCCACCAAGCCGACGCTCGGCCACGTCCTGAGCGGGGTCCCGGAGCAGCCGGTGATCCTGGCCTACGTGCGCCAGCTGAGCCCCCAGACCCGCGACCAGTTCTCGCTGGCGTCGATTCGCAACGCCCGGTTCCCCATCGACCAGCTGGTGAACAACGACCAGGGCGACGTGGTCAGCCACAAGGACATCTCGCTCGCGGGCGGCCTGTACGGCGAGCAGGACGTGTTCGACGTCACGGGCGGCATCGGCGACATCTCCGCCGCCAACGGCGCGCTGATGGTCAACCAGATCGGCATCCTCGATCCCGGCAACCACAAGCTGTACCTGCTGGTGATCTCATGCGCCGCAACCTGCTACGAACGCAACCGGAACGTCATCGACGAGGTGGCGCGATCCTATTCCGTGAAGGAGACCTGACATGACGACCGACCCGGAGACGGGCCTCGCCACCCGGGAGGGTCCCCCCGAGATGAGCCCGGCGGGTGAGCCGCGCCCCAGCCACGCGAGCGAGGAGCGCACCACCCGCAAGCCGATGGCCTGGTGGGACCGGGTCAAGTTCCTGCTGCTCGGCGTCATCGTCCTCGCGTTCCTGGTGTGGAACACCTACGTCGAGAACCAGGGCGTCTCGGCGATCAGCGGCGACAGCGTCGGCATCAGCGTCCGGAACGCGCTCCAGCAGGCCCTTCGGGCGAACATCTGGCTGCTGGTGCTGCTGGCGCTGGAGGCGCTCCGTCAGATCCACTACCTGATCTGCGAGCACTCGGCCGGGTACTACCGGTTCTTCACCGAGAGGGTCTTCGGGGGCCTCAACCGCCGGGCGGGGAAGATGAACGCCTGGAACCGCTACCGCGTCGCCCGGGCGCTGAAGTGGGTCGTGTTCCTGGCGATCGTCAGCTTCGTGTTGGGCAAGATCTTCGGCGTCTCGGCATTCACGGCGCTGTTCACCCTCCCGGCGCGGATCATCGCGGCGCTCCCGCTGATCTTCCAGCTGTTCATCTACGTCGGGATCCTGCTGCTGCAGTTCGTCGCGCTGTTCTACTTCCTCTCCCGCGGCGGCGTGGACGTGTACTTCCCGGACGACGTGAAGACCCGGTTCACCGACGTGTGGGGCCAGGACGCCGTGCTCAACCGGGTCAAGGAGAACATGGTCTTCCTCGAGAACCCCGAGGCGATCGAGGCCAAGGGCGGCTACGTCCCCGGCGGGATCCTGCTGTGGGGGCCGCCCGGCACCGGCAAGACGCTCATGGCCGAGGCCGTGGCGGGCGAGACCGGCAAGCCCTTCGTGTTCGTCGACCCGGGTGCGTTCATCAACATGTTCATGGGCGTCGGGATCCTCAAGGTGAAGTCGCTCTTTCGGAAGCTCCGGAAGATCGCGCTGAAGTACGGCGGCGTGATCGCCTTCTTCGACGAGGCCGACGCGCTGGGGAACCGCGGCCAGCTGATGCCCCCCGGCGCGTGGGGCGGACCGATGACGCCCGCGCCGTGGAGCTCGAGCGCCTCCTGCAACGGCGTGGCGTGGCTGGACCAGGGAACCCAGGCGTTCCTCATGCGCGAGACCATGCAGCGGACGCCGGCCCCGGACGCGGGCGGGCGGAACCACATCATCGCCGGCATGGGCGGCATGGGGGGCGGCGGCATGGGGACGCTGCAGGCCCTGCTGTCGGAGATCCAGGGGCTGTCCAAGCCGCGGGGGTTCTTCAACCGGAAGATCCGCCGGATGCTCGGCATGCGGCCCAAGCCCCCGCCCAAGTACCGGATCCTGATCATGATGGCCACGAACATGCCCCAGGCGCTCGATGAGGCCCTGCTGCGCCCCGGCCGGATCGACCGCATCTACAAGGTGGGCTACCCCTCGAAGGCGGGGCGCGTCCGGACCTACCAGGGGTACTTCGACAAGGTCCCGCACGAGCTCACGTCCGAGCAGATCGACAAGCTGGCCACGATCACGCCGTACGCCACGGGCGCGACGATCAAGGACATCGTCAACGAGTCGTTGATCAACGCGTTCCGCGACGGCCGGGAGGTCATCACCTGGGAGAACGTGATCAAGGCCAAGCAGCTGAAGGACCTCGGTCCGCCGGAGGACGTCGAGTACATCGAACGCGAGCGCCACAGCGTCGCCGTGCACGAGGCGTGCCACGCGGTCGTCGCGTACCGGGTCCGGCACCACCTGACGATCGACATCGCCACGATCGAGAAGGGCGGCACGTACCTCGGCATGGTCGCCTCGATCCCGCCCGAGGATCAGTTCACCCGGTGGCGTTCGGAGTACGAGGCCGATGTCATGACCTCGCTGGCGTCGCTGGCGGGGGAGCGGCTGTTCTTCGACGGCGACTCGTCGTCGGGGTGCTCCGGCGACCTGGAGACCGCCACGCGCCTTGCCACGTTCATGGAGGGGTACTGGGGCATGGGGACCACGATCGCCTCCCACGGAGTGACCCACGAGGTGGGCATCGGGGGCGGCGGCAAGCCCGGGGGTGGCGCAGGACAGGAGAAGAAGGAGGACCTGCTCGAGGGCAGCCTCGGCGAGCGGATCGAGACCAAGCTCGACGACCTGTACCAGCGAACCGAGGCCATGCTCCGGGACAACCGGGCGGAGATCCTGGCGGTCGCGCACGCCCTGGAGACCAACAAGACGGTGACCGGCGACGACGTGACCGCCGTCATCGAGCGGCGGAAGGGGTCCGATCCTCGACGGGACGCCGTACGCGTCGGAGGAGTTCGTGGCCTCGTTGGAGGACTACCACGTCGCGGCGGTGGCAGCGCACCAGGGCCACGCGAAGGTCCGCATCCCGATGCCGACGGTGACGGTCCCGTTCCAACCCGCGCTGCCGGGATCGAACGGCGGCTTCCCCAACGGGCACGCGGAGCACCCGAACGGCGAGCAGCCGCAGGGGGTTGCGGGGCCGGCTCCGGAGGACGGAGCGGACGAGCCGGAGGGCGAGGGCCCCGGGCACGCCCCGGCCCCTCCCCGCCCGGACATGGACTGACGCCCGGGCCGCTGCGGGCCGGGTGGTGCTTGCGTTTCCCGCGCCGCCGCGGGACGCTGTGCGGGCACTCGGCCGGCTCGTAGGCTCAAGGTCGAGATCGGGGGGGTCGACGCAGAGAGAGCTTGGGAACGTTCGAAACGCACCGTTCGGGGAACAGATCACGCGTGCTCTGGCGCGCCCTGGTCCCGCTGTTCGCGCTGACGCTGTCGCTCGGCGTGTTCGCACCCGTGTCCGGCGCCGCCCCCAACCCGAGCAAGAGCCCGGGCACGACCGGCAACCCGTCCGACACCAAGAAGAGCCTGGCGAAGGCCGAGCAGGAGCTGAACGACCTCGTCGCCAAGATCAACCGCGAGCAGGGGCAGCTCGACGCGCTCCAGACCAGGCTCCACGCCGCCCAGGCCGACCTCAACCAGTCGGCGGAGGCGATCGACGCCGCGCAGTCCCAGTACGGCATCCTGGAGGGCAAGGTCGTCGCCATCCGGCAGGCCTACGAGGTGACCAAGGCCCGGTACCACCGCGTCCGCGACCAGCTGAACGCCCGCGCCCGCCAGGCGTACGAGGAGGGCCCGGCCGCGGAGTTCACCTTCCTGCTGGGATCGCAGAACCTGGGCGACCTGTCCGACCGCGTGGAGTTCATCGGACGGCTCGCGCAGGACGACGCCACACTCGCGGCCGACGTCCGGAACCAGGCGAACGCCCTCGCCGCCCGTAAGAGCGACCTTCAGGGCCTCCTCGACCAGCAGGCCCAGACGATCACGGCGCTGAACGACCAGGAGAAGATCCTCGACGCCAAGTTCAACGCGCAGCAGCAGCTCGTCGACCAGCAGACCACGCTGGTGGAGAGCCTGAGCTCCGACCGGGCACGGGCCACCGCCCTCGTCGAGAGATACAAGAAGAAGCTGAAGGCGGAGGAGCTCGCCGCGGCGCGCGCGGCCACGCACGGCGGCCCCACGCCGAACGACGGGCCTGGACCGCTGTTCGTCTGCCCCGTGGACCAGCCCCATGCCTACGGCGACTCGTTCGGGGCGCCGCGGTACGCGGGGGGCTACCACCAGCACGCCGGCAACGACATCCTCGCACCGGAGGGAACTCCCATCAGGGCCACGTTCGACGGCGAGGCGAGCGCCGACCCCAACGGCCTCGGCGGCAACGCCGTCATCGTCCACGGGGCGGAGGGCTGGACGTACAACGCCCACCTGGTGCGGTACGGCACGCTCGGCCAGGTGACGACCGGCACCATCATCGGGTACGTCGGGAACACCGGCGACGCGGCCGGTGGTCCCACTCACGACCACTTCGAGTGGCACCCGAACGTCATCCCCTCGAACCCGTACCGCAGCGCCTACGGGGTCACCGTGATCGGGAGCGCGATCGACCCCTACCCGTACCTCAACGAGGTCTGCTGAGCGCACCCGGCCCAGGCGTTTTCGCAGGTCGCGCGGCATTTCGGGGGGGAAGTCGGGGCGGAGCCCCCCGACAAGAGGCCCGAAGTGCCGGCGGTATACTCGCTCCACCTCGTCCCTTTCCGCGAGGGCGCCCGACACACCGAAAGCGACATGGCCGAACATCACCGGTACAAGCCCTGGATCTTCCGGACCTACGCCGGCTACGGCAACGCCCGCGTGACCAACGAGCGCTACCGCCGGAACCTGACCAAGGGGCAGACCGGCCTGTCGGTCGCATTCGACCTCCCCACGCAGACCGGTTACGACTCCGACCACGAGATGGCCCGGGGCGAGGTCGGCCGGGTCGGCGTCCCGATCACCTCGCTCGGCGACATGCGCGACGTGTTCGACGGGATCCCCGTTCAGGACATGAACACGTCGATGACCATCAACGCGACGGCCGTGTGGCTGTACGCGCTGTACGCCGCGGTGGCCGACGAGCACGGCGCCGAGCGGTCGGAGCTGGCCGGCACCACGCAGAACGATGTCCTCAAGGAGTTCCTGGCGCGGGGGACGTACGCGTTCCCGCCGGAGCCGTCGATGCGGCTCACGGTCGACCTCGTGGCCTGGGCGCTGCGCGAGACCCCGAAATGGAACCCCATCAACGTGTGCTCGTACCACCTCCAGGAGGCCGGGGCGGACCCGGTGCTGGAGGTCGCGTACACGCTGGCCAACGCGTTCGCCGTGCTGGACGCGTGCCGTTCCTCGGGGCAGGTGGCCGGCGAGGACGTCCCGGCGCTGGTGGGGCGGATCTCGTTCTTCTGCAACGCCGGCATCCGGTTCGTCGAGGAGACGGCGAAGATGCGGGCGTTCGCGCTGCTGTGGGACCGGCTGACCCTCGAGCGGTACGGCGTCGAGGATCCGCGGATGCGGCGGTTCCGGTACGGGGTGCAGGTGAACTCCCTCGGCCTCTCCGCATTGCAGCCCGAGAACAACGTCTACCGCATCCTGCTCGAGATGCTGGCGGTGACCATGTCCGCCGACGCGCGGGCCCGGGCGGTGCAGCTCCCCGCGTGGAACGAGGCGCTCGGCCTCCCACGCGCCTGGGACCAGCAGTGGTCCCTGCGGGCGCAGCAGATCCTGGCCTACGAGACCGACCTGCTGGAGCACGGCGACCTGTTCGCCGGCTCGACGGTCATGTCGGAGCTCACCGACCGGATCGCGACCGGCGCGGAGGAGGAGCTCCAGCGCGTGCTCGATCGGGGCGGCTCGGTCGAGGCGCTCGGCTACATGAAGGAACGGCTCGTCGCAGCGCACGCCGTCCGGCTGCGCGAGATCGAGTCCGGCGAACGGACGTGGGTCGGCGTGAACGCCTACACCGAGGCGGAGCCCTCGCCGCTCGTCGAGAACATGGACGACGGGGCGTTCGAGCGGGCCGACCCGGCCGACGAGGCCGAGCAGCTCGACCGGCTCGAGCGGTGGCGTTCGACGCGCGACGACTCGGCGGTCGGCTCGGCGCTCGACGCCCTTCGCCGCGCCGCGGAGGGTGGGGACAACCTCGTCCCGGTCTCGATCGAGGCGGCCCGCGCCGGGGTGACGACCGGCGAGTGGGCGCAGGCGCTGCGCGATACGTTCGGCGAGTACCGGGCGCCGACCGGCGTCACCGGGCGCACGGTCGGCGGGGGCGAGGCGGCCGAGCTCGACGACGTCCGCGGTCGGGTCGCGGCTGCGGCGGAGCGGCTCGGCGTCGGACGGGTGCGGATTCTGGTCGGGAAACCGGGCCTCGACGGGCACTCGAACGCGGCCGAGCAGGTCGCCGTCCGCGCGCGGGACGCCGGAATGGAGGTCGTCTACCAGGGCATCCGCCTGACTCCGGAGGAGATCGCCCGCGCCGCGGCGGACGAGGACGTCCACGTGATCGGGCTGTCGATCCTGTCGGGCGCGCACAACCTACTGGTGCCGGAGATCCTGGATCGCCTGCGGGGCAACGGAGTCGACGTCTCGAAGACGCCGGTGGTGGTCGGCGGTGTGATCCCCGACGACGACGCGGAGAAGCTGCGCTCGATCGGGATCGCGAGGGTGTTCACCCCGAAGGATCAGCACCTCACCGCGATGATCGGCGAGATCGCCGACCTGCTCGGCCGCAACGGCGCCGCCTGAGCGCGATGCCCGGCGAGGTCATTGGGAATCGCCGCCCCTGGATCCTCGTTCGGTCAGACGTCCGGCGTCGGGATCGGGTCGAGGTCGCGCCCGTGTGACGCACCCACGACGGGGGGCCGTCCGAGCCACACGGAGACCGCCACCGGCTGCATGGTCTCGCTCACGACCGAGACGAGGTCCCGCCGCACCACCTCGAGGTCGGCCTCCGTCCGCAGCCTCGACGCGAACGACCGGATCGTCTGGGCCGCGTCGTACCGTCGCCGGTAGAACCGCCGGTCGATCACGGACTGCACGCGCCGGCGGAGCGGCCGGAAGAGGGCCGCGACGGCCAGGGTCGAGGTGGCCACGACGACGCCGCGGCTCGACCGGTCGCTGAGCGAGCGGGTCACCGTCCCCAGCCCAAGGACCAGCCCGGCGTAGAGGGCGGCGAGCACCACGCTCAGCAGCGTGTAGACCAGTGTTCGGTTCACCAGCCGGTCGACGTCGTACATGCGGTGCCGAAGGATCGTCATCGCGATGACGCCCGGGACCACCAGGCCCAGCCCCACGTTGGTGCCGAGCCCGATCACGATGTCGCCGACGACCACCGACGTCCCGCGCTCCTGGGCGGTGGTCGCCAGGATCACGCCGGCGGTGATCACCAGGAGTGATGCGCCCGCGGCGTAGACGACCAGCGTGAGCTGCTGGCGTCCCGCGCCCCCCGAACGTCGGAGCCGCACGATCAGCGTGGCGAGCGCCAGCGCGAGCGGGATCGCCAGCAGGAACCACAGCGCGCCGAGCGCGCTCGAGCCGGACTCGAACCCCCGTATCGGCGCGATGCCGGTGGGGTTCGGCACGTGCGGGAGCCCGGGCGTCACCTCGATCCGCGAGGGGTCGAGCGCCGTGAGGACGATGAGTGAGCCGAGGACGATGACGAGCGACCCGGCAGCCCATCGGGCCAGGGGGAACGGCAGCCGGCCGTCGGGGAACAGCAGGAAGATCAGGACGACGACGGTGATCGGCAGGATCGAGGACCAGTTCTGGAACCAGGCCGGCCACCGGACCCAGCCACCCGGGGGCGCGCCGTCCAGCAGGCCCTTGACCGCCAGGAGCTTCGCGCACCCGTCGACGGCCGCCAGCAGCGACCCGGCGAGCATCAGCCAGCCGATCGGGTTGGCCGGCCGCCTCGACGCCACCAGCGCGCCCAGCACGGTCAGCGTCACGGGCGTCACCGCGCCCTGGATCGTCGAGAGCACGGAGTCGCCGACCGCATTGGTCTCGATCCGCAGCACCAGGTCGACGACGAGCAGCATGCCGACGGCGATCGCGATGCTCGTCGCCAGACGCCGAGCCTGGGTGCGTGTTCCCGTGGATGGCATGCGGTTCGGCGCTCATGCTCGCACGCAGCCGTTCCGAACTCGTTACGGATCCCGCCGCGCTGTTAGCCTCACGCGCGCATGGCGAACCGCGACGCGTTCTGGCGGACCAGGATCTCGGAGGTCAAGCCCAACGAGGTCCGCATCCGCGGCTACGACCTCATGGAGCTGATCGGCACCCGGTCGTTCGGCGACGTGACGTTCCTGCTGCTCTCGGGCGACCTCCCGAAGGGGAACGAGGGCCGGATGATGGAGGCGCTCCTCGTGTCGTGTGCCGACCACTCCCTCGTCGCTCCGTCGGTCGACGCCGCGCGGTTCGTCGCCTCGTCCGGGGTGCCGCTGCAGGCCGGCGTGGCGGCAGGGATGCTCGCCCTGGGCGACGTGCACGGCGGCGCCGTCGAGGAGGGAGCCGACATGCTCCTCGAGGCCGACGATCTGCATCGGGACGCCGCCGACGCCGCGCGGCTCATGGTCGCCCGCTACGCGGAGGAACGCCGACGTGTGCCGGGCTACGGCCACGTCGTCCACGAGCCCGACCCGCGGGGCCGCCGGCTGTTCGAGGTGGCGGGAGAGCTCGGATTCCGCGGACGGTTCTGCGAGCTGGCGCTGGCGTTCGAGCCCGCCCTCAAGGAGTCGAGCGGCCGGGACCTGAAGATGAACGTCGACGGCGCGATGGCCGCCCTGCTGCTGGAGCTGGGCCTCGACCCGGCGCTGGGCAAGGCGCTCTACGTGATCGGTCGGGCGCCTGGTCTGGTCGCCCACGTCCACGAGGAACAGACCCGCGAGCGCCCGTACCGCGATATCGGCTGGAAGAACGTCCGGTACGAGGGGCCCGATCCGCGCGAGGTCCCGTGACCGAGGTCGAACCGGTCGGGGGCGTCCATCCGGCCGCCGCCACGGGGTTCCAGCGGGCGGCCGACGCGTACCGCAGGGGACGGCCGGACTATCCCGACGAGGCGGTGGCGCTCCTGGCGGACCGGCTCGGGCTTAGGCTCGGCCGGCGGGTGCTCGACATGGCCGCGGGGACCGGGAAGCTCACCCGGCTGCTCGTGCCGACCGGCGCCGAGATCGTCGCGGTCGAGCCGGTCGAGGCCATGCGTGCGGCCCTGGCGGCCGACCTGCCGGACGTCGAGGTGCTGGCGGGGAGGGCCGAGGCGATCCCGCTGGCCGACGCCTCGGTCGACGGTGCCGTCGTGGCGCAGGCGTTCCACTGGTTCCGGGCGAACGAAGCCCTCGCCGAGCTCCATCGCGTGCTCCGGGAGGGCTCGACCCTCGCGCTGATCTGGAACGTCCGCGACGAGGAGCGTTCGGCGTTCTGGGCCGCGCTGTCGAAGGCGATCGACCCGCTCCGGGGCGACGTGCCCAGCCACCGGAGCATGGCGTGGCGGCGGGCGTTCGACCGCGCGGAGCTGTTCACCGCGCTGCAGACGCGGACGTTCGAGTGGGAGCACTCGACGACGCGCGCGGGGGCCGTCGACCGCGTGCTGTCGACGAGCTTCATCGCCGCCATGTCCGACGACGAACGGGGACGCATCCGCGAGCTGGTCCTCCATCTGCTGGACGAGGACCCTCGCATCGGGCCGCGGGCGGAGCGGTTCGGGCTGCCGTACCGAACCGACGTGCAGTGGTGCACGCGCCGCTGACCCCTCGGGGGGCTAGTCCGCCAGCAGGTTGTGGACCATCATCATCAGCGAGGGGATCTCCCGCAGCAGCGCGTGCTGGTCGGGGAGGATCACGAGCTCGGCGTTCGGCATGACGTCCTCGAGCTCGCGGGCGACCGCCGTGCTGTGGAACGCGTCCCCCTCCTGGCTGATGATCAGCGTCGGCGCGGTGACTGCCCGGATCCGCTCGGGGTCGCGCACCGGCTGGTCGTTGATGACCCCCCGGATGGCGCTCGGCACGCCGTCGGAGTTCATCGCGAGGATCGCCGCCCGCCGGTAGTCCTTGGAGGCCGGGAACTGGTCGAACGAGCCGGCCCCCTCCTCCTCGGCGATCACGATCTCGGCCGTCCGCTCGGGCCCGTGCTCCTCGAGGAGGTCCGCCATGCGGGACAGTCGCATGTACGTCTCGTCGCCCACCTCCAGCCGGGCCGGCAGCAGGATGATCAGCTTGCGGAACCGCTCCGGGTCGGACTCGAGCACCCGCAGCGTGGCGGCCGCGCCCATCGACGCCCCCGCCGCGACCGTCACGCCGAACTCGTCCGAGACCGCCTCGACGTCGCCCGCCAGGTGGTCGAACGTGTACGAACCCGCCGGCGGCCGCTCGCTGTCGCCGTGGCCGCGGAAGTCCATCAGGACCTTCGTCCCCGGCAGGAACGGCGCGAACAGCGCGAGCTCGTTGCGGTTCCCGGTCAGCCCGTGCGCGAGCAGGATGACCGGCGACCCCTCGCCGACCACCTCGACCGCGAGCTCGACCCCGTCTCTCGACACGACCGTGGGCATACGGCGGGAGAGGATAGCGAAACCCGGTCTGGCTGCTTTGCCGAGTGCTCGGCCCCGCCACTACCCTTGCTCGGCGCGTTGTCCGCATGGACGCCTGCTCGAGCTCACTGGAGGCTGGAATGAAGGCTGACGAGGTCAAGAAGGTCGGGGTCATCGGGGCCGGGATCATGGGGTCGGGGATCATCGAGGTGATCGCCAGGTCCGGGCAGGACGTGGTGTTCGTCGAGATCTCCGACGAGAAGGTCGGCCAGGGCCGCGGGAAAGTCGAGAAGTCCACGGGGCGGGCCGTCGACAAGGGCAAGCTCGCGGCCGACGACCGCGACGCCATCCTGGGCCGGATCACCGGCGGGACCGACCTCCGGGTCATGGCCGACGTGGACCTCGTGATCGAGGCCGCCACCGAGGACCTGGACATCAAGCTGGGCCTGTTCCAGGAGCTCGACGACATCACCCGCGACGAGGTCGTGCTGGCCACCAACACGTCGTCGCTCCCCATCGCCGAGCTGGCGGCGAGGACGACCAGGCCGGACAGGGTCATCGGGATGCACTTCTTCAACCCGCCGCCGGTGCTGAAGCTGCTGGAGGTCATCCGGGGCCTGCAGACCTCGGACGAGACGCTCGAGTTCGCCCGCGCCTACGGGGAGCGCATCGGCAAGACCACGGTGCTCAGCAAGGACCGGGCGGGGTTCATCGTGAACTTCCTGCTGGTGCCGTACCTGAACAGCGCCGTGCAGATGCTGGACGACGGCGTGGCCACCAAGGAGGACATCGACACCGCCGTGCACCTCGGCCTCGCCCATCCCATGGGCCCCCTGACGCTGCTCGACCTGATCGGGCTCGACACGGCCCTGTACATCTCCGGCGTGCTGTACGACGAGTTCAAGGATCCGCTGTACGCGGCGCCGACGCTGCTGAAGCGCATGGTCGCCGCGGGGTTCCTGGGCCGGAAGTCCGGGCGCGGGTTCTACGACTACACGAGCGGCGAGCAGAAGTAGCGCGGTCCCGATGCCCAAGGCGATCGACCTCCACGTCCACCTGCCCATGGACCAGTGGCTCGAACAGTCCATCGGGCCGTTGCTCCCGGCCACCGAGGCGTATTTCCGGGCCAGGGTCCCCCGCAGGACGATCGAGGACGTCGCCGAGGAATACTCCTCCCGCGACATCCTGGGCGTGGTGCTCGACTGGGACGACGAGTCGGTCACCGGCCGGGGCTGGATGGGGAACGACTGGCTCGCCGACCTGTCGGCGAAGTTCCCCGGCGTGCTCATGGGGTTCGGCAGCGTCGACCCGCACACCGCCGACGCCGTCGACACCGTCAAGCGGGTCGCCGACCTCGGCATGAAGGGTCTGAAGATCCATCCGACCATGCAGGCGTTCGACCCGGGGGAGACGCGGTTCTACCCCATCTGGAAAGCCGCGGAGGAACACGGCCTGATCTGCCTGTTCCACACGGGGACCTGCGGGATCGGGGCCGGCACACCGGGCGCCGGCGGGACCAAGATCCGGTACTCCCACCCGGGGTTCCTCGACTCGCTGGCGGCCGACTTCCCCGAGCTCACGCTGATCGCGGCACACTTCGGGTGGCCGTGGTTCATGGAATGCCTGGCCATCGCCCTGCACGCGTCGAACGTGTACATCGAGCTCTCCGGGTGGGCGCCCGGGTATCTGCCTCCCGAGGTCAAGCGCGAGATCGGCAAGCGGCTGAACCGGCAGACCCTGTTCGGCAGCGACTACCCGTTCATCGACCTCGACCGGTGGTTCCGGGAGTTCGAGGGGCTCGGGCTGCCGGAGGGTGCCGCCGAGCCCGTCCTGAAGGGGAACGCCGCACGGCTGCTCGGCCTCGGGCTCGACGCCGACGAAGCCGTCGGCTAGTCCAACTCGGACGACTTCCGCTCGATACGGGTGAGCCAGGCGTACACGGCCCCGGCCGCCACCGCGTACACGAGGTGGTGGAGCGTCTCGATCGCGAGCTCCCGCTTGGGCCACTCGGTGGCCGGCGGCGACTCGGTCGTCTTGGGGACCGCGATCGTCGCGGCCGCCTGCACGCCGGCGAAGTGCAGCACCGTGGCCGGGAGGGTTCCCAGGCCGAACGCTCCGAGCAGGCCGCGCGGAACGCCGCTACCCAGGGAGCGCTCGGAGAATCCGGTCTACAGGTCCGGATACGCCGCGTGGACGAGCGCCGGGGTGACCTTGACCTCGATGACCGCCGCGACCGCGAGCGCGGCGACGGCGCCCACTGCGAAGGGCAGGGCGGCCAGCATCGCCGGCCGCGTCCGGCCCCACCAGGTCCCGCCGAAGTGCCGGAAGTCCCACGACGCCGCGCCGAGCCGCCAGGCGATCGTGCCGGCCAGCAGGAACGACGGGATCTCGATCAGGCCGTGGGGGACCAACGCGAGGATCAGGGCGCCGTTGGGCAGGTGCAGGGCCTGCCACAGTCCGGCGAGCCGCCCGACGGCGAAGCCGGTGATCGCGAGCGATCCGGCCGGGCCCCAGAACAGGATGGGGAACAGCAGCAGGGGGACGATCACGATCAGCGCGTTGTGGGCGAAGATCCCGGCGATCGTGAAGCTCACGCCGGAGTTCCCGGTGAAGAGGCGATCGTGGCTGAGAACCTCCCGGCTCTGGCCGATGGTCGTGGCGAGGCCCAGCGCGACGCCCACCAGCAGGATTCCGAACAGCAGGGCCATGTGCCGTGCGACCGGCCGGCGGACGTAGCGGCGGACGCCCTGCTCCACCGCCGCGGGAGCCGTGTCGGGCCGCGGCGGCGGGATCAGCGTGGACGGATCCACGCCATCGAACGGCGACGGCTGATCGGGGCGGAAGGGCTCGGCCGGTGGCAGGGCGCCTCGGCCATGGCGCTCGTCGTGCTCGAGGAAGCCGCCCCCCCGGTGCGGGCCGCGATCTCCCATCAGAACTCCGGCTTCGACCGGCCTCCGGGTGATCTTGAGCCGCGGCGCGCCAGCCCCCGGACGTAGCCGGTCATCTTCGCCACGTCGGTGACCGCCATCAGGGCGGGGACGCCGACCGCGGCGGCCGCCTTCCAGCCCGGCCCGTCCAGCCTGCGGAACGCCCGCAGCAGCGGCTTCCGGGCGTAGAGGACGCCGCCCGCCGCCGCGGCGGCGATCGCCCTCCGGTCGCGCGACGCGAGGGCGGCGGCCAGCCCGCCGTACACGGCGAACCGCAGCAGGTGCCGTCTCGGATGCATCCCGGCCAGCGCGTCGCCCTCCGCGTAGGCGCGGTACTGCCGCCAGTGCCCGCGGAGGTCGTCGCGGGCCCGCCAGTGCACCACCGCCTCGGGGACGAGCTCCATCCGCATGTCGAGCGCGGTCAGGCGGTGGTTCACGAACATGTCCTCGCCGATGTCAAGCCACTCGGGGTAGCAGCCGGCGCCCTCGATCGCCTCCCGCCGGAACGCCACCGACCGGGACGACGGCAGGAACCGCTCCTCTCGGAGCTCCGACCGGTCGGGAACCGCGATCGCGGCCGCGAGGTCCTGGAACAGCGACCGGGTGAGGGGTTCCGAGGCGCCCATGGCCACGTCGGCTCCGCGTTCGATCGCTCCGAGCAGCGCGGCCAGCCAACCTGGGTCGAGCACGCAGTCGGCGTCGGACACGGCGATCACGTCGTGGGTGGCGGCGGCGATGGCCAGGTTCCGTCCCCGGGCGATGTTCGCGCCGGGTTCTGCGAGCACGGTCACGTCCTCGGCCGCGCGCAGGATCTCGGCGGTGCCGTCGATCGAGCCGCCGTCGCAGATCACGACCTCGTCGGGCGGACGGGTCTGGGCCGCGACCGATTCGAGGAACTCACCGATCTCCGAGGCGGCATCCTTCACGGTGGCGATCAGCGACACCTTGAGATCGGGCGTCATCGGCCGAGCGCCTTCTCGTAGACCTGCAGCGTGAGCCGCGCCGCCTCGTCCCAGGAGAACCGCTCCGCGCGGACGCGCCCGGCATCGCGCAGGCGTTCGGCCGTCCGTGGGTCGTCGAGCACGAGCTGCATCCCGGCCGCGATCTCGCGGATCGAACCGGGATGCACGCCGATCGCCGCGTCCCCCGCCACCTCGGGCAGCGACGTCGTGTTCGAGGTCACGGTGGGCACGCCCCGGGCCATGGCCTCGAGGACCGGCAGCCCGAATCCCTCGTAGATCGCGGGGTAGACGAACAGGTCGGCCCGGCGGTACAGCGCGTCGATGTCGTCCGAGGTGACCCGCCCGGTCAGCACGATGTCGCCGGGGCCGGCCAACGCGAGCTCGCGCATCAGGGCCTGGCGGTGCCACCCGAGCGGCCCAGCCAGGACGAGGGCATGGGGAATGCCGGTCGTCGCCACCCGGCGGTACGCCCGAACCAGCCGGACGAGGTTCTTCCTCGGTTCCAGCGTCCCCACCGACAGGATGTACGGGCGGGGGACCTTGAGACGGGCGAGGGCCTGTTCGGGGTCCATGTCGGAGGCGGGCAGGGCGGCGGCCTCCGGGATCACGTGGACCCTGGAGGGGTCGACCTTCGTTCGCGACAGCAGGTCTTCGGCGGTCGAACGCGACGGCGTCACGATCGCGTCCGCCCGGCGGATCGTGGCCCGCAGGCCGGTCCGGTACACCTGCCGCCACTGGCGGGGGAAGTACGACGGCACCGCCAGGAACGCCAGGTCGTGCACCGTCACGACGAGCTTCTGGCCGTCCCCGGCGGGGGGCACCGCCACCGCCGATGTGGCGTGGACCAGGTCGGCGTCACCGAGCGGCGCGGGCAGCGGGGGACGGCCGGTGAGGTTCCACCTGGGGTACAGCGACCGGAACGTGCCGGGGAGCTCGACCGTGCCGAACCGCCGCAGGAGCACCTCGTCCGACGCCGAGGGGTTGGTCGCGGGCCGCGTGTGGAACGGCCGGACGTCCACCGACGGGTCCTGGCGGGCCAGGGCCGAAAGGAGGTTCCGCACGTAGGTCCCCACGCCGCCCGGCGCCGGCGAGAACAGCTGGTCGACGAGGAGCGCGACGCTCGTCACCGGGTCGCCTCCACACACTCGCAGCCGCCCGGCCCGACCGTCGCGGCGTGGCCGGTTCCCGGGTCGAGGTCCAGCCGGTCGCCCGGCCGGAGCCCCACGTCGCCGTCGTCGGTGTGGAACACGATCGAGCCCTCGAGGCAGAACAGGACCTTGTGATAGCCGTGGTCGTGCCGGCCGTAACGGTCGCCGGGGCGGTTCCCCCAGAACCGCGGCGCCGACGCGCCCTCGTCGGCCAACGCCCGGACCGCGGCCTCGCGGCCGTCCACGGCGCCGGGCGTCTTCACGGCGGCCACGGCTCAGATCACGCCCCGGTCGCGGAGGTCGTCGAGCTCGTCGCCGGTCAGGCCGAGCTCCTTGCGGTAGACCTCGTCGTTCGCCGCGCCGGCGGGGAGTCCCGGGTGGGCCACCCGACCGGGGGTCGCCGACAGGCGCGGATGGGGCTTCACCAGCAGCACCGAGCCGAGCTGGTCGTCGGCGTGGCGTTCCAGGGTCTCGCGCGCGGCGTAGTGGGGGTCGGCAACGATGCCCGCGGCGTCGAGGATCGGGGCGGCGGCGGCGTGGTGTTCCTCCATGAGGCGGAGCACGTCGTCGAGGTCGTGGTCGGCGAACCAGGCCTCGATGACCTCGTCGAGCGCCTCGACGTTCGCCAGGCGGGCCTGGTTGGTCGCGAAGCGGGGGTCCTGCATCAGCTCGGGGCGGCCGATCACGGTGAGGATGCGTTCGGCCACGGACTGCGAGGTCCCGCTGATGGCGACCCACCGCCCGTCCCTGGTCCGGAACGCCCCCCGCGGCGCGGAGTACACGATGCGGTTGCCGATCCTCCCCGGGATCACGCCCAGCGTGTCGTACACCGCCGCGATGGGTCCGACCAGGCTGAACAACGACTCCACCAGCGAGAGGTCGATGACCTGACCGGCCCCGCCTCGAGCGTCCCGGTGGTACAGGGCGACCATCACGCCGAACGCCCCCATCAGCCCGGCCACCTCGTCGGCCAGCGCGACGGCCGGCAGCACCGGAGGCCCGTCGGGAAACCCCGTCATGTGCGCGAGGCCGGACAGCGATTCCGCCAGCGAGCCGAACCCCGGCCGCGGCGCGTACGGGCCAGTCTGTCCGAACCCGCTCGTGCGGAGGACGATCAGCTTCGGGTTGCGTTCCAGGAGGCGATCGGGCGGGAGGTTCCAGCGCTCCAGGGTCCCCGGGCGGAACGACTCCACCAGGACGTCCGCGGTCTCGACGAGCCGCAGCAGGAGGTCCTGCCCCTCGGGCCGGGACAGGTTCAGCGTGACCGGCCGCTTGTTCCGGCCGACGTGCTTCCACAGCAGCGAGACGTCCCCTGACTTCCACCCGAGGTTCCGAGCGGTGTCGCCCTGCGCCGGGTGCTCGACCTTGATCACGTCCGCGCCGAAGTCCGACAGCCGGGCGGTCGTCCCCGGCCCGGCGATCACCGTGGCGATGTCGATCACGCGCACGCCGTCGAGGGGGAGCACCGACGCGTCACTCATGGTTCGTCGGCCGGGCGCCCTTCGACGCGTCGCACCTCGCTCCGGGCCCGCTCGAGGTCCTCCGGGCGCACGAACACCCGGCTCGTGTCGCCCACGACTCGATAGGGGGCGTCGCTGACGTCGCTCTCGGACATCGCGGGTATGCCGAGCGAACGGAGGCGACCGGCGAGCAGGACGGCGTCCATCACGGGGAACGTCCCGAGCTCGATCGGCGGGCCCATCTCACTGGTCAGGTCGGCGAGGTCCGCTCGTGCCGAACCCTGGGGCTCACCGTCCAGGGGCCGATCGTGGTCCAGGCCGTCGTCGTCCATGCGCCTATGGTGAACGATCCGCACGCCCGGTGGCACGCTGCGCACCCGAGATCGCGGCCGACGGCGTGGCGGGGCGCCGTTCCGGTCCGCGGGTTCGCTGAGGTCCGGCGGACCGGCGCCGCTCCCCTCAGCTCGCGTCGCCGCGGCCGTGGAACGGTGGAACGCCGGTGCGGGCGAATGTGGTTCGGGCCGCCGACCGCCAGCCGCCGGCGCCCGCGTGACGCGCCTGCAGGGCGCCCATGCCCGTCCCGTCCAGCCGCCCGGCCATCGTCCACGCGTCCGGTGCCGAGGGTTCGGCGTCGGCGAAGTACTGCTCCAACGCCGCCAGCACGGCCGCTTCCTCCTGCGGCGAGAGCCCGCCCGGGAGCTCGAATCGCGAGGAGCCGGACGAATTCACAGCGGGATGTTCCCGTGCTTGCGCGGCGGAACGGCCTCGCGCTTGGTCGACAGCATCCGGAGCGACCGGATCAGCCGTGAGCGCGTCTCGGCCGGCTCGATCACGTCGTCCACGTAGCCGCGTTCGGCCGCGATGTAGGGATTGGCGAACTTGTCCTCGTAGTCCGCGATGAGCTCGCGGCGCTTGGCTTCCTTGTCCTCGGCCGCCTGGATCTCATGGCGCATCACGATGTTCACGGCGCCCTCGGGCCCCATGACCGCGATCTCGGCGGTCGGCCACGCGTAGCAGACGTCCGCGCGCAGGTGCTTCGAGTTCATGACGACGTACGCGCCGCCGTATGCCTTGCGCGTGATCACGGTCATCTTGGGCACCGTGGCTTCGGAGAACGCGTACAGCAGCTTGGCGCCGTGGCGGATGATCCCACCGTACTCCTGCGCGGTCCCCGGCAGGAACCCCGGCACGTCCTCGAAGACGAGCAGCGGGATGTTGAACGCGTCGCAGAACCGCACGAACCGCGCACCCTTCTCGGCGGAATCGATGTCGAGCGTCCCTGCCAGCACCTTCGGCTGGTTCGCGATCACCCCGATCGAGCGTCCGTCCAGCCGCGCGAACCCCGTGACGATCGACATCGCGTACAGCGCGTGGACCTCGTAGAACTCGCCATCGTCGACGACCTTCTGGATGACGGACTTCATGTCGTAGGCCTCGCGCGGCGAGGCCGGCACGATGTCGTTCAGCGACTCGTCGCGAGCGTCGGAGTCCTCAGCCGGCGCATACGCGGGCGGGTCCTCGAGGTTGTTCGAGGGCAGGAACGACAGCAGGAACCGGACCTGTGCGAGGCAGTCCTCCTCGTCCTCGGCGAGGAACTGCGCCACCCCCGAGCGGGAGTTGTGCGTGATGGCGCCGCCGAGCTGTTCGAACGTCACGTCCTCGCCCGTCACGGTCTTGATGACGTCCGGCCCCGTGATGAACATGTACGAGGTGTCCCGGACCATGTACACGAAGTCCGTGATGGCGGGGGAGTACACCGCGCCGCCGGCGCACGGTCCCATGATCAGCGAGACCTGCGGGATCACGCCCGACGAGCGCACGTTCCGGTCGAACACGTACCCGTAGCCGGCGAGCGAGGTCGCGCCCTCCTGGATCCGCGCCCCGCCCGAGTCGTTGATGCCGATCACGGGCGCCCCGGTCGCGGCGGCGAGGTCCATGATCTTGCAGATCTTCTCGGCGAACACCTCGCCGAGCGACCCGCCCAGGATCGTGAAGTCCTGGGAGAAGACGAAGACCTTCCGGCCGTCGATGGTCCCCCAGCCGGTGACCACGCCGTCGGTGTACGGCCGGTGCCGCTCCATCCCGAAGTCGTGCGCCCGGTGGCGGGTCAGGGGGTCGGTCTCGACGAACGAGCCCTTGTCGAGCAGCAGGTCGATGCGCTCGCGGGCCGTGAGCTTGCCCCGGGCGTGCTGCTTGCGCACCGCCTCCTCGCCCCCGAGCTGATGCGACTCTTCTCTGCGCTGGCGGAGCTCCTCGATGCGTTCAGCCACGGGACGAGGCTCGCGCCGCCGCTCGCCGTCCGCGTTGCCGGCGGGATCCTGCGGGTGGTGCTTGGATGCTTCCTCGGTGGTCGACATGGTCCGGGGAGTCTAGCGCCGGAGGGTTCTGCGGCCTTCGGGCCCGGTCGTCACCCTGTGAGCTGAACGATCCCGATGATGTTCCCGTCCGGGTCCGTGAACCACGCGGACCGCACGGGTCCGGTGTCGGCGATGCCGTCGTCGTTCGTGTAGCCCTCGTACTGCTCGAACCGGATCCCCCGGCCCTTCAGGTCGCGGACCTCGGCCTCGATGTCCGGCACCTCGAACCCGAGGTAGGTGGCCCTGTTCGTCCCGGCCTCGCCGCTCGGGTACAGCAGGAACCGCGTGCCCTTCCCGGCCGTGTAGAAGACGCCGCCGGGGTTCACGCTGTCCGGGGTGAATCCGAGGGTCTGCTCGTAGAACTCCCGCGCCCTGTCGATGTCCGAGACGGCGACGGTCGCGTGCAGTGGTGCGTTCAGCAATGACATGTCCCATCACCTCCGGCGGCGAACGGTATGCGCGCCGCCGAGCGGAATGCAACCGGCGGTGGAGTTCATTCGCCGAGTTCGACCGGGCCGCCGCTCCGCCAGTACTCGCCGTGGTCGCGCGAGAGCAGGCCCTCGTCCACCAGGTACCGCCGGAGCGACGCGTGGTCGGGATGGAAGCGCTGCAGGACCTCGACCACGTCGCGTTCGGGATACCGGACGCCGACGTCGAACTCGAGCGCCAGCCGGGTGAGGATCACCAGGCGTTTCGAACGCTTCGCCGGGATTCCCTTCAGCCGGCCCCCGACGAACCACTGCCGCAGGACCGCCTCCTCGGCGTCGTCCGCCGCGCCGAGCGCCAGGCCGGGGTCGCGGGATGGCGCGGAGGCGCGGGCGATCGACCGCAGGGCGTCGGCATCCAGCCGGTAGGTCCGGCGGTCGTCGTCGACCGTGACGATCCCCGCCGACGTGAGCCGCGCCAGGTGCCGCCTCGCCTTGGCCACGGGCACCGAACAGGTCGTCGCGACCTCCTCGGCGGTCCGCGGCCCGAGGGCGAGGGCGCCGGCCACGGCGAGCCGTGCCGGGTCGGCCAGCGCCCGGAGGACGTCGTCGGCGGCGACCGGCTCCCCGGTCACTGCCAGACGAAGAGCCCGAGGTCGTCCTCGAACTCCCGGACCGGCGCCGGGCCGTCGAGGCGCCGGAAGTACGCCTCGATCAGGAACACCCGAGTCCCCTCCACGAGGTGTCCGGCCACGGCCGTGCCGTCGGCGCCGCTGCCGGTCACGTGGATGTGGACGAACGGCTTCCCGTCCTTGCGCGACACGTTCCCGACACCGCCCGAGATCTCGTGCGGCGCGTCGTGCTCGTGCCGTTCGTACTCGTGTGTGTCCTGACGGTAGTAGGCGACGGCGAGCCGTTCGACCGCGCCCACGATCTGGAGCGTCGCGGCCTCGAACCCGAGCTCCGCGGCGGCCGCGTTCAGCTGTTCCAGCAGGTCGTCGCCGCGCTCGAGGCGGACGAACGCGGCGCTGCCGTCGTTGGATGGGAACACGCGCATGGCCGTCGCTCCTTCGCAGAAGTGGGGTGTCGGTGGGGCAGGGTAGCGTCCCCGCCGTGGACCTGACCGACGGACAGCGGCGAACGCTCCGGGAACTCATCGGGACCGGCGACGCCGCCGACTCGGCACCGCTGCCCGGCGTGGCCGTCCGCGTTCGGTCGCGGATCGACGACGCCCTCGCCGGCCTGTCGATCGGGGACCCCCTGTGGCTGACCAAGGGCCGTATGGACGAGTTCGCCCGGTGTCCCGGGATGCTCGACGCGTCGCTCCGGGGCGAACGCGATGAGTTCACCCACTCCGCGCAGAGCGCGGCGGGAACGCTCATGCATCGCGCGGTCCAGCTCGACGTGGCGGTGGAGCGGGCGGTCGACGTGCGAAGCGTGGTCGAGCGCTCCGCCGCACGCCTGATCGAGCAGGATCCCGGCTTCGCCGTGCACTGGAACGGGCTCGACGCGCTCGACCGGGCCGAACGCCTCGCCGACGCAGCCGCTTCGCTCGCGCAGTTCCGGGAGCTCTTCCCACCGATCCGGCGGGGGTGGCAGCCGGTGTCCGAGCAGTCCCTGCGCACCCGTGTGGCCGGCGGACTGGTCGTGCTCTCCGGCCGGCTCGACCTGGTGCTCGGCCGGCGCCAGCGGTTGCTGATCGACTTCAAGACCGGGGAAGCACGGCCTGCCCACGCCGAGGACATGCGGTTCTACGCCCTGCTGTGCACGCTCATGTTCGGGCGCCCGCCGTACCGGGTGGCCAGCGTGTTCCTGCAGTCCATGGAGTGGCAGGCCGAGGACGTCACGGAGGCCACGCTGGACCTCGCCGCCCACCGGGTCGTCCAGACGGCCACCGCCGCGGCGGAGCTGCTGGGGGGCGCGGAGCCGGACCTCACCGCCGGACCGCACTGCGCGTGGTGCCCCCGTGCGGCGACCTGCCCGGCAGCGCGGCGCCACGCGTGGGCGGTGCCCGCCGGGCGAGCCCCGGCCGCGGGCGCCCGGTGAGACAATCGACGTCCGAAAGGCGCGCCCGCGGCGCGGGGAGGTCGAACGGCATGGGTCGCATCTCCAGGGGATTCCGGTTGCTCGGTGCGAGCTGGCGGGTTCTGCAGCAGGACCGGGAGCTGCTCGTGCTCCCGGTGGTGTCGTTCCTCCTGATCGTCGTCGCGGCCGTCGGCTTCGGGGGCATCGGGTGGGCGGCCGGGCTGTTCCACTCGACCAACGGCGACGGACCGCAGCACGTCTCGCCGGCGTTCTATGTGCTGGCGTTCGCGTTCTACGTCGTGACGTACTTCATCGCGATCTACTTCAACGCGGCCGTGATCGGCGCCGCCACCAAGCGTCTCGAGGGCGGCGACCCCACGCTCGGCGACGGCCTTCGGGTGGCCAACTCCAAGCTCGGCAAGATCTTCGCGTGGGCGGTCGTGGCCGCCACGGTCGGCCTGGTCATCCGGGCCCTCGCGGAGCGGACGGGCATCATCGGGCGGATCGTCCTGTCGTTCGTAGGAGCCGCTTGGAGCGTGGTCACGTTCTTCGTGGTGCCGGTCCTGCTGTTCGAACCGGTCGGCGTGGGGGCGAGCGTCAAGCGCTCGGCGCAGCTGTTCCGGCAGCGGTGGGGCGAGCAGTTCACCGGCACCATTGGCATCGGGCTCGCCATGTTCCTCATCGCCCTCCCGGTGATGGCCGTCGCGGTGGCCCTCGCGGCGGCCTCGCCCTGGGTCGGCGTCGCCTTCGGCATCCTCGGCATCGGGCTGCTGGCGGCCGTCGGTTCGGCGATGTCGGGCGTGTTCAACGCCGCGCTGTACCGCTACGCGACCACCGGCGAGGCGTCCGGGGGGTTCGCCGCCGAGGACCTCAGCGGGACGTTCCGGCCGCGCCGCGGCGGGCTCGCGCCGCAGCCGTAGGTCCGGCCGGTTGTCTGTCGCGTTTGCCTGACCTACTCTCGGGTAGGTTATTCCGCTCCGCCACCGCCCTGCCGCGAGTTCCGAAGGAGTCCGAGATGCCCAAGGACCTGTACGAGATCGGTGAGATCCCGCCGCTCGGCGAGGTGCCGGCGCGCATGTACGCGCAGGTCATCCGCCCCGAGCGGTTCGGCGAGCCGAAGGACGCGTTCGAGGTGGAGGCCATCGAGGTCCCGGAGACCGGTTCGCACGACGCGCTCGTGCTCGTGATGGCCGCCGGCATCAACTACAACAACGTGTGGGCGGCGCTCGGCATCCCGGTCGACGTGACCAGGGTGCACGGGAAGTTCGGCGAGCCGACCGAGTTCCACATCGGGGGCTCGGACGCCTCTGGCATCGTCTACGCGGTCGGCGACAAGGTGGAGAACGTGGCCGTCGGGGACCACGTGGTCGTCCACTGCGGGCAGTGGGACGTCGAGGCCAAGGAGATCGAGGACGGCCTGGACCCGGGGTTCCACGACTCGTACCGGATCTGGGGATACGAGACCAACTGGGGCTCGTTCGCCCAGTTCACGAAGGTCCAGGCCCACCAGTGCATGCCGAAGGCCCCCCAGCTGACCTGGGAGCAGGCCGCCGCCCCAACCCTGGTCGGAGCGACGGCCTACCGGATGCTCATGGGGTGGCCCCCCAACACCGTCCACGAGGACGACGCCGTCCTGATCTGGGGCGGCGCCGGCGGGCTCGGGTCGATGGCCATCCAGATCGTGAAGGTGCTCGGCGGCAAGCCGGTCGCGGTGGTCTCGAGCGAGGACAAGGCGGAGTTCTGCAAGAAGCTCGGCGCGGTCGGCGCGATCAACCGCCGGGAGTTCGAGCACTGGGGGATGCTTCCGCACTGGAAGGACACCGAGGCCTTCAAGTCGTGGTTCGACGGCGCGAAGGCGTTCGGCAAGGCCTTCTGGGACGCCCTCGGCGACAAGCGGTCGCCCAAGATCGTCTTCGAGCATCCCGGCGAGGACACCGTCCCAACGTCGATCTTCATGTGCGACACCGGCGGGATGGTCGTGATCTGCGCCGGGACCACCGGGTACAACGCCGTCGTCGACCTCCGGTACCTGTGGATGCGGCAGAAGCGGTTCCAGGGGTCCCACTTCGCGAACGACGAGCAGTCCCTCGCGTTCAACCAGCTGGTGGTCGACGGCAGGATCGACCCCTGCCTGTCGCGGACGTTCGGGTTCACGGAGATCGACGAGGCCCACCAGCTGATGCGGGAGAACCGCCACTCGGACGGCAACATGGCCGCGCTGGTCAGCGCGCCGGCCGAGGGTCTCACCGACCTGCCAGAG
The DNA here is from genome assembly GCA_963772375.1 of uncultured Actinomycetes bacterium. Classification (GTDB taxonomy): domain Bacteria; phylum Actinomycetota; class UBA4738; order UBA4738; family JACQTL01; genus DATBHM01. The sequence continues at coordinate 1,231,752 of CAVYXG010000001.1, read as the reverse complement.
GACTGAATCGGCGGGCCCTCCGCTCCCGCCGGGGCCCGGGTCACGACCCGGCGCTCAGGCCATCAGGCCCCCGATGACGCCCGCCTGCGCGAGCAGGCCGCCGCCAGCGACGCGAAGGCGACCGCCCTCACCCGGTGGAGTCGAGGGTGACTCCGAACAGCCCCTCGAGGCGGGGGATGGTGAACTCCGCGCTGCGATGGACCACGGCCTCCATCCCGACCGCCCGGGCCCCGTCCGCGTTGTGCAGGAGGTCATCGACGAACACGCACTCCTCGGGTTGGAGGCCGATCAGCTCCGCGGCGAGCAGGAAGATCTCCCGGTCGGGCTTGCGCAGCCCGACGTCGGCCGAGATGACCACCGCGTCGAACAGTTCCCCGAGCCGGTCCCGCTCGTAGCCCGACTCGCCCCAGGAGTTCGACACGAGGGCGGTCCGGATGCCGTGCGTCCGGGCCCGAGCGACCGCGGCCGCCATGGCCGCGTCCGGCTCCATGCCGGCGAACAGCCGCTCCTTCAATCCCTCGGCCTCCACCGGCCGGGCGGCGCCGGGGGAGAGGCGCTCGGCCAGCCACCGCTCGAACTCGGTCAGCGGGGTCGTTCCGCGCTCGACCCCCGCCACCATGCCGTGCGGATCGCCGCCTCCGTACGCCTCGTCGATCACGGCCTTGAACCGCGCGGGATCCACGCCGGCCTCCATCGCGAACGCGGCGAACGCGCGTGCCATCGAGGTGGTCATCACCCCGCCGTAGTCGAGGAGCAGCCCCCGGAACCTCCGCCCGGTGTCGGCGTCGCGTTCGTCCGCGTGTCCCACGCCGGCGCTCAGACTCCGGCCCGGAAGGCGCCGTTCGCCAGCAGCCGGTCACGGAGCGGACCTTCGGCGGCCGCGTCGATGGCCGTCCACGCCATCGCGACGGCACCCGCGATCGCGGCCTCGTCGGCCGACGGGGTCGCGCAGGCGGCCGCGAACTCCGCCTGGTGGTTCACGGCGCCCCCGGCATCGACGCCGATCATGGGGTGGATCGACGGGATCCGCAGGGACACGTTCCCCATGTCGGTCGACGCGCTCGCCCGCTTCGCCGCCTCGCCCAGATCCGGGAAGAACCGGCCGATCGCCTCGGCGTTGGCCCGGTACGCCTCGAGCAGGCCGGCGTCGTGGAGCATCTCGGCGTACGGCGGGTACCGCGTGATGTCGAGGGTGGCCCCGGTCGCGAGGGCCCCGGCCTCGAAGCACCGCAGGACCCGCGGCACCAGGTCCTCGAGCTCGCGGAGTGTGGTCGACCTGGCCATCCACAGCCCGGTCGCGTCGTCCGGGACCACGTTGGGGGCGTCGCCGCCCTTGGTCACGATGCCGTGGATGCGGTCGGTGCCCCGGATGTGCTCACGGAGCAGCCCGATCGCCGTCTGGGCCACGACGAACGCGTCCGCCGCGTTGATCCCGAGCTCGGGGAACGCCGACGAGTGCGCCGCCTTGCCCGTGTACCGGATGTCGAACGACGTCGCCGCGATCACGGGGAACTCGAGCATCTCGAACGGCGCCGGGTGGACCATCATCGCCGCGTGGACGCCGTCGAACGAGCCGCCCTCCAGCATGACGATCTTGCCGCCGCCTCCCTCCTCGGCCGGCGTCCCGAGCACGGTCAGGGTGATCCCCGCCTCGTCGGCGATCGGAGCGAGTGCGAGGGCGGCGCCGACGGCGGCCGCGGCGATCACGTTGTGCCCGCAGGCGTGGCCGATCTCCGGCAGGGCGTCGTACTCGGCGCAGATGGCGAGGTGCAGCGGCCCGGAACCGGCGCGCGCGGCGAACGCGGTCGACAGGCCGGCGACGCCGCGTTCGACCCGCAGGCCCCCCGCGTCGAGGGCATCGCACAGCCACCCGGCGGCGTGTTCCTCCTCGTATCCCAGCTCGGGCTCGTCGTGGATGCGGTGGGACAGCGACAGCAGCGACTCGCGCGCAGCCTCCACGCGGGCGCGGGCGTCGGCCTTGAGGGTCGTCGTCACGGCGTCTCTCCGGGTTCCAACTTCGCCTGGGCGCTGACGCCGTCGCCGGTGACGTCGCCCGCCTCGGCGACGCAGCCCGAGCCCGTGAACACCGCGACCCCGCTGCTCGCGTCCACAAAGGCCACCTGCCGGCGGGCCTCGCCGCCGTCCCCGCTCCGCAGCCGGTCGAGCGCCCCTGACGCCGTTGCGCCCTCGCGCATCAGGGCCAGCCCTTTGGGCCCGTAGCAGACCTCGGCGAACGACTGCGTCGCCGCCGCGCCCGACGCCGGGTTCGGCCCAGGGGACAGCAGCGCCCACGTTGAACCACCGCGTCTGCACGGCGACCCCAAGCTCGCCCGTGTCGCGGTCCCTGGCGACGATGGAATAGGTCACGGGGAGGGTTCCTCCTGCACGAGCTCGACCAGGACCCCCGCGAAGCTCTTCGGATGGACGAACCCAACCGTCGTCCCGCGGGATCCCGGCCGGGGGTGCTGGTCGGCCAGCACGACGCCGTGCTCCCGCAGATGCCCGAGCGCGGCCGCGACGTCCGGCACGCGGTACCCCACGTGGTGGACGCCCTCACCGCGCCGTTCGAGGAACCGCCCGACCGGCGTGTCCGGCCCGGTCGGCGCCAGCAGCTGGACGAACGAGCCCCCGACCGCGAACAGCGCCTCCCGCACACCGTCGGAATCGATGGTCTCCCGGTGGACGGGCTCGGACCCGAACACCATGTGGTAGTGCTCCACGGCCGCCTCGAGGTCGCGGACGGCGATCCCGACGTGGTCGATGTCGGTCGCCCCGATCCCGGTGGCCCGCAACGCCTGCTCCTGGTCCATGCAGCCTCGCTCCTCGTTTCAGTCGGCGCCGCGCCGGCGACTCCGGGCGGGCTCGGGCTGGAGCCGCGCGATCAGGTCCAGCGCCTCGGTCACGTGGTAGGCCGGGAGGGCGAGCGCCCGCGCCATCGCCGCCACGGCCTGGTACCGGAGGGCCAGCCGTTCGGCCTCGCCGAGGCTGTCGCGGCCCCGGAACGCGTAGAACTCCACCAGCTCCATGAACTGCTTCAACGACGGAACCAGCCCGCCCCGCTCGTACGCATAGATCGTCTGCTGGGCCGCCGGGCAGTCCGGACGCGCCGCGGCGTCCCGCACGGCCCGGTATCCGGCCGCCCGGCGGAGGCCGCGCAAGAGCCCGCCGATGGTTCGGGCGGTGGACTCGTCCACCGGTTCCAGCTTCTTCCTGGCCATGGCGCCGCCTTTCGGTGGGGCGAAGCCACTCGAGCGACCCCACGCCGCAATGCCGCTGCACGATACCGGTCCCGTCCGTGCGCGGCAGCCTCGATGCAGGCGTCGGGACCACCCCGGCGGACTCCGTCGCCCGGCAGGGACCGAATGGCCCCGCCTCCTCGCCGAAGGGCCGATGCCTTCCGGCGCGACCCTGGATAGGCTTCCGTGAACGGTTGGGGGGTGCCGGCGATGTCCCGACATCAGGAAAGGACCGCGCACATGGCGAGCGAAGGCTCCGCGATCCTCCGGGCAGGCCGCGCCGACGTCGCCCGCGCTCGGGCGCGCACGTGGCGCCGCCGAGTCCTCCGGTTGTTCCTCGTCTTCGTCATCGTGGACGGCTACCTCTGGTACCGCTACGCCACGCACGACTGGCTGGCTCCGGCGGTCCCGGGCTGGATGACCCCCTACCTGCCGGCCATCGTGCTCGTGGTCATGCTCGGGCTCGTCACCCTCATCCCGGTGGTCACCATGGCCCGTTCGCCGCACGTGATGATCCGGCCCGAGGACATCGAGGTGGGCCTGTCGGAGCTCCGCGGCCTCGACCCCCAGGTGCAGGAGGTCGAGCGCACCCTGGACGTCTTCCTCGGCTACGCGACGTTCCGCGACGAGCTGGGCGGCAACCCCCGCCGTGGGGTGCTGTTCGAGGGCCCGCCCGGCACCGGCAAGACGTTCATGGCGAAGGCCATGGCCAAGCAGGCGGGGGTGCCGTTCCTGTTCGTCTCCTCGCCCGCGTTCCGCTCGGCGTTCCACGGGATGACCGCGTCGCGGATCCGGGCGTTCTTCCGGGCCCTCCGGCGGGCGGCGCGGAAGGAGGGCGGCGCGATCGGGTTCATCGAGGAGATCGACGCCGTGGGGGCGACGAGGGGCGGGCTCGCCATGTCGCCGGCGCCCCGTACGGGCAACCTCGCGGTGTCGAACACGATCAGCACCGGCGACGGCGGGACCGTCAACGAGCTCCTGATCCAGATGCAGTCGTTCGACCAGCCGGCGCCGATGAAACGGATCGCCTACGGGTTCGTGCAGCGGCTGAACGGCTACCTGCCCGGGCGGTGGCGCATCAAGACCAAGCCGGCGGCCTACTCCAACATCATGGTCATCGCGGCGACCAACCGGGCCGACGACCTCGACCCCGCGCTGCTCCGTCCCGGGCGGTTCGACCGGCGCCTCTACTTCGACCTGCCGACCAAGCAGGGGCGGCGCGACCTGATCGACTTCTTCATGGCGAAGAAGGCGCACCACGTCCAGCTCGACGAGGACGCCGCCCGCGAACGCCTCGCCCACGACACGCTGGGGTACACGCCGGTGATGATCGAGCACCTCTTCGACGAGGCGCTCCTGGTCGCGCTCCGCGACGGGCGCCGGCAGATGAACATCGACGACGTGTACGAGGCCCGGATCACCGAGGAGGTCGGACTGCGTCAGCCCGTGGCCTACACGGATGACGAACGCCGCGCGGTGGCCACCCACGAGGCCGGCCACGCCACGGCGGCGTACTTCCTCGGCATCGGCCGCCGGCTCGAGGTCCTGTCGATCATCAAGCGCAGCAGGTCGCTCGGCATGCTGGCGCACGGCGATACCGAGGAGCGGTACACCAAGTCGAAGGCGGAGCTCGAGGCCGCCGTGGCCATCGCGCTCGGCGGGCTGGTCTCGGAAGAGGCGTTCCTCGGCGAGAGCGGCACCGGGCCGGCCAACGACCTGGCCTCGGCCACTGAGGTCGCGGCCACCATGGTGGGCGCGCTCGGCATGGCCGGGTCCCTCATCTCCTACGAGGCCCTCAGCTCGGGGCCGATCAACGCGTCCAACCTGGTCGGCAAGGTCCTCGGCGACGCCGAGGGCAAGCGGCGTGTCGAGGACATCCTCGACACGCAGAAGGAACGGGTCGCCGCCCTGCTCGAGGAGAACGAGGACGTCGTGATGGCGCTCCGGGACGCGCTGATCGCCCGCGACGAGCTGGTCGGCGTGGCCATCACCGAGGTCATCGAGGACGCGATCACCGCGCGGAAGGCGACCTCGCCGGCCTGAGCGCTACGCGCTGAACCCGCCACCGGAGCCGGGCCGCTGCCCGCCGCCCGGCGCCGGCGCGCCGCCCGGTCAGCCGGCGAGGTTCATGCGGATGTCGAGGGCGTGCCACACGAACAGCCCGATCAGGATCACCAGGCTGCCGAGCGACAGGATCTGGAAGAACCCGACGGCCTTGGCCAGGCCCGACGACGCGGAGAACACGTTCACGATGCCGAGGAGCATGAAGATCGGCGTGGACACGAACAGCACGAGCCCGAACAGCCGTGCGGGTTGGAACTGCATCGAGCTCCCTCCCTGGGTGGTCGACGGATCGACACGGTACCTGCCCCGCCCGGCGGGGCCCCCAATCCGGCCTGGGTAGACTTGGACCGTCGTCCACGTACCCGGGAGGCCGATATGAGCACCCGTTCCGTCATCGTCGCCGGCGCCCGGACCCCCATCGGGAGGTTCGCCGGCGGATTCAAGGACCTGAAGGCCGTCGACCTCGGCGCCGCCGCCATCCGCGAGGCCGTCTCACGGGCGGGCGTCGAGGGGGCCTCGATCGACTACGTGATCATGGGCCAGGTGCTCCAGGCGGGGGCCGGCCAGATCACTGCGCGGCAGGCTTCGATCGGCGCCGGCCTGCCGAAGGAGGTCCCCGCCATCACCATCAACAAGGTGTGCCTGTCGGGTCTCAACGCGATCGCGCTGGCCGACCAGCTCATCCGGGCCGGAGAGATCGAGGTCGCCGTGGCGGGCGGCATGGAGTCCATGACCAACGCCCCCTACGTGCTGCCCAAGGCCCGGTTCGGGGCCCGCATGGGGAACACCGACCTCGTCGACACGATGGTCTACGACGGCCTGTGGTCGACCTTCACCGACCAGCACATGGGCGAGTCCTCGGACGAGGTGAACGCCGAGCTCGAGCTGTCGCGTGAGGACGCCGACGCCTGGTCGGCCCGTTCCCACCGGCGGGCCGCCGACGCCTGGGAGGCCGGGCGGTTCGACGAGGAGGTCGTCCCCGTCGAGGTGCCGCAGCGCAAAGGCGACCCTGTGGTGGTCGCCCGCGACGAGGGCATCCGGGGCGACACGACGGCCGAGTCCCTGGCGAAGCTCAAGCCGGCGTTCGTGAAGGACGGGACGATCACGCCGGGGAACGCCTCGCAGATCTCCGACGGAGCGGCGGCGACCGTGGTGATGAGCGCCGACAAGGCGGAGGAGCTCGGCCTCACGCCGATCGCCGAGATCGTGGCGCACGGCATGAGCGCCGAACGCTACGCCTACCTGCACACCGTTCCGGCCATCGCCATGCAGCACGCGCTGAAGAAAGCCGGGAAGGACGTCCACGACCTCGGGCTGCTCGAGATCAACGAGGCCTTCGCCTCGGTGGCCCTGAACGCCACACGGATGCTCGGCGCCGACGAGGACATCGTGAACGTGAACGGCGGCGCGGTGGCGCTCGGGCACCCGATCGGTGCGAGCGGTGCGCGGCTCGTCCTGACGCTGGCGCTCGAGATGCGCCGGCGCGGCGTGGAGCTCGGCGGCGCCACCCTGTGTGGCGGCGGCGGCCAGGGCGACGCGCTGATCATCCGCAACCCGGCCGCCTGACACCGTGCGCCGGGCAGGCGCGCGGCGGTGGCAGCTCGTTGCGGAACGCGTCCAACGAGCGGATGATCCTCGGCCCAGTGGGTGAGGCGGCGGCTGTTCGCGGTCAAGGATCAGATCCAACGGCCGACGTTCCCGGGTGGGTTCCTCGGCTGGCCCTGGCGCTCGGCGCGATCGGGCTGCTCGGCGCCGCGACCGTGGCCGTGCTCCTGTTCCTGAATCGTTCGGCGATCCACACGTTGGACGAGGCGGGCCTCGACACCATCGTGCTGCCCATCGGGTTCTCGCTGATCGGAGCCCTGCTGGCCTCGCGCCGGCCACGCAACCCGATCGGATGGATGTTCCTCGCCATGGCCGTTCTCGTCGCGGTCCAGGGGATCTCCTACCAGTACGCCATCCGCGGCACCACCGGTCATCCGCTTCCGTCGGTCCCGTGGGTGGCCTGGATGCACGACTGGACGGGCTGGCTGGTGTTCCCCGTCGGGCTGGCGACATTCTTCTACCTGCTGTTCCCGGACGGCCACCTCCAGTCGAGGAGGTGGCGGTGGGTGGCCTGGCTCGCCGGACTGTTGACCGCGTTCGGCGTCGTCGTGTGGATGCTGCAACGGACGATCGATCTCTCCGGGGCCCGGCCGATCCGGAACCCGATCGGGTTGCGCGTCGTCGACCCGAACGGCTCCCTCGGCCTGATCTGGCTCGTCGGCCTGCTGCTGGTCGTCGTCGCCATGGTGGGTTCGGTCGTGCGCACCCACCGCGAGACGGGCGAGCTCCGGCTGCAGCTGCGGTGGCTGTCGTTTGCGACGGTGGCCACGGCGATCGCCCTTGCGGTCGTCATCCTGTTGTCGTTCACCATCCTGCCGAGCGACTCGCTGCTGTTCCCGCTCGTCATCCTGCTCGGGTACGGCGTGGCGCTGCCCGTGACGTGCGCGATCGCGATCCTCAAGTACCGCCTGTACGACATCGACCGGATCATCCGGCGGACCGTGGCGTACGGGCTGCTGACCGCGATCCTGGTGGCGATCTACGCCGTGCTGGTGGTGGGGATCGGCACCGCCCTCGGCCGCACGAGCGATCCACTGCTGATCGCGGGGTCCACGCTGCTGGTGGCCGCGATGGTCCGGCCGCTGCGCCGGCGGATCCAGGGCTTCCTCGACCGCCGGTTCGCCCGCCGCCGCTACGACGCCGCCGGGATCCTGGCGACGTTCTCGGCGCGGCTCCGCGACGAGGTCGACCTCGACGACGTCCAGGGTCTGCTCCGGGGCGCGGTGGTGGACACCGTCCGCCCGGCGCAGGTCGGGATCTGGATCAGAGGCGACCCGTCGGTCCGGTAGGGCCGGCGTCCTGTTCGCCCGTTGCGCCGCCGGAACGGCGGCGTATCACCGATGGATGGGCACCGACTCGATCGTCAGGCACTCGTCCGTCGTCCGGCCCGGTCCTAGACTCGTTTCGAACCTATCCGAATCCAAGGAGCAATGATCCGCCATGACAGAACACAACTTCGACCTGCCCGAGGAGCTCGAGGAGTTCCGCCGCCTCGTCCGCGAGATCGCGGAGGACAAGATCGCGCCGCGCGCGCAGGAGGTCGACGAGACTGACGAGTGGCCGAAGGACCTGTGGGAGGTGCTCGTCGAACACGGCCTGATGGGGGTGGGGTACCCGGAGCAGTTCGGGGGCGGTGGGGGCAGTTCGCTCACGTTCGCCGTGATGACCGAGGAGCTGTCGCGGGTGTCGGCCGGCGTGACGCTGACGCCGCTGGTGGCCCGGCTCGGCGCGATCCCGGTCATGCTGGCGGGATCGGACGAGCAGAAGCGGGAGCTGTTCGGCGGGATCGCCGAGGGCCGCCACCTCATGTCGTACTGCCTCACCGAGCCCGGGAGCGGCAGCGACGCCGTCAGCATGCGGACGAGGTACTCGACGACCGGGGACGGCTTCGTGCTGAACGGCACCAAGCGGTTCATCACCGGCGCGGGTGTCTCGGACGCGTACACGGTGTTCGCCACGAAGGACCCGGCGCTCCGCGGCGAGGGCATCTCCTGCTTCCTCGTGTACCGCGACGACGCCGGGGTGTCGTTCGGCCGGGAGGAGCAGAAGCTCGGCATCCATGGTTCGCCGACGCGCGAGGTGTTCCTCGAGAACGTGGAGATCCCGGCCGACCGGCTGATCGGCGCCGACGGCGAGGGGTTCAGGATCGCCATGAAGACCCTCGACTACTCGCGGCCGACGATCGGGGCGCAGGCGCTCGGGATCGCGCAGGGGGCGTTCGACTTCGCGGCGAGGTACATGACCGAACGGGAACAGTTCGGCAAGCGGATCAGCGAGTTCCAGGGGCTGCAGTTCATGCTCGCGGACATGGCGATGGAGATCGAGGCCGCGCGGCTGCTCGTGTACAAGGCCGCGTCGCTGGTCGAGGCCGGCGACCCCCGGATGACGCTGTTCGCCTCGCTGGCCAAGTGCTACGCGAGCGACGCCGCCATGAAGGTCACGACCGACGCCGTGCAGATCCTGGGCGGGTACGGCTACATGCGCGAGTACCCGGTGGAACGCTTCATGCGGGACGCCAAGATCACGCAGATCTACGAGGGAACGAACCAGATCCAGCGCGTGGTCATCGCAAGGAACATCCTCAAAGCGGTCGCCGGGTAATCTCCGTCCAGTAGTTATACTCCGGGTATGAAGACGGCGATCTCGATCCCGGACGATCTCTATGCAGAGGCCGAAGCGTTCGCCAGGCGGTTCGGCAAGACCCGGAGTCAGCTCTACCGGGAAGCGCTTGCCGAGTACCTGCTCCGACGCGACCCGCTGGCGGTCACGCGTGCCATGGACGAGGCGCTCGAGGGACTCGACGACCAGCGGGATCTCTGGCTCACCGAGGCTGGGCGCCGGGTCATGGAACGCACCGAGTGGTAATCGGCCATGGCGAGCTGTACTGGGCGGAGATGCCCGACGCGGTCGGTTCGGGCCCGGGTTTCCGACGGCCTGTCCTCGTCGTCCAGGGGGATGCCCTCAATGCGAGTCGTCTCGCCACCGTCGTGGTCGTGCCGCTCACGAGCAACCTCCGGTGGGCATCCGCCCCCGGAAACGTCCGAATCGCATCACGTCGACGCGGTCTCGATCGGGAGTCGGTGGCGAACGTCTCGCAGATCGTCGCGATCGATCGCTCCTTGCTCACACGGCGGCTCGGGCGAGTCTCGCCGCAGGAACTCGAACTCGTGCTGACCGGCATCGACGTCGTACTCGGTCGCTGACGATCGCGGGTCAGGTCCTGCCGTACGTGTCGTTGGCGACCTCGGCGGTGCATTTCTTCGCGTTCGACATGTCGACCGGCACGAAGACCGACGGCATGGCGTTGTCGCCTGCGGGGGTGAAGTCCCCGGCCTGTGGGATGACGACGGCGCCGCCGGCGCAGGTTCCGCTCTGGTCCATGACGGCGATCCCCATGACCTGGTCGTAGCCGTGGGACTCCTTCGAGTCGTGCGGGAACGTGTACGACATCCCGAACGAGAACGTGTCCGGGGTCGCCTCGCTGAAGTCGAACGGGCCGGCCTTCATGTTCGGGAACGCCTGCTGCCAGGCGGCCACGAGCCCGAAGTCCTTGTTCTGCTCCGTGAAGTGGAACTTCTTCGCCATCTGGAGCAGCTGGTCGCGGACGGCGGTGGCGTCGGTGACCGGGGGGATGGAGCTCCCGCCGGACGCCGGAGCGCCGGACGCCGGGGCGCTGGTTGCGGCGGGCTGGTTCCCGGTCGTGGTGTTGGCGGAGCCCTTCGAACACGCGGCGAAGGTGGCCAGCGCGACGGCGGCGAGGACTGCAGACATGATCCTTCGTGCGGGCATGGGAGTGCTCCTTCGTGTCGTGAGGGACCCAGGGTACCCAAAGTATCCAAGAACGACCGAAATCGGATCGTTCCGGGGTTCCTACCCGGCTCCGGCCGGGAATGTTCCGAACGAGACACCGAACACGAGGAGGTACAACTCCATGCCCCGTCAGGAATGGACCGACAAGCAAGAACGGAAGTACGAGCACGTCCGGGACTCGGAGCGTTCGCAGGGAGCATCGACGAAGCGGGCGAAGGAGATCGCCGCGCGGACGATCAACAAGGAGCGGGCCCAGCGGGGCCAGTCGAAGACCGCGTCGCGCTCGTCGGTGCGGGACATGCCCTCGTCGAAGCGCGGCGGCCAGCGTTCCGGGACCAACCGCCCCAGGGGCCGCACCCGCGAACAGCTCGACAACGAGGCCCGGCAGATGAACATCTCCGGCCGTTCGAAGATGACGAAGGCCCAGCTCCAGCGCGCGGTCGACGCGAAGAAACGCTGATCGGTCAGCGGTCCTTCAGGCGGTAGACGAGCTTCATCGCGGAGAGCTCGGTCGAGAAGCTGACGACCTTCACGTCGACCAGGCCGGCATCGAGCGCGGCGTCGCGGACGTCGTTCTCGTGGATGTGGACGGCCTTGGATCCCTTCGGCCGGAGCGCCCAGATGGCGCCGTCTCTCTCGATGAAGTCCTTGTGGGTTCGCAGGCGCACGAGGTCCTCGCGCCGGTCGAACCGAGCGTAGAGCTGGTCGAGGCCGACCCGCCGTCGGCCGACGTAGACGTCGCCCGTCCGCGTGCCGAGCAGCTCGACGAACGCGGGGTCGTCGAGGCCGAGCACGGCGATGCGCATGCCTTCCTTCACGCCGAGCTTGTCGAGCAGCGGCTTGGTCGAGGGCGTGTCGTCGCGCGCCATGGTGCCGGCATCTTGGCGTCTCCGGGGCCGCCCGTCACGGCTCGATTCAGGGTTGACAGGCGCCCGGGCCGCGAGCAGTGTTCGGGCAACGCTCCAGGGAGACCCACCGGTGCCGGGCGAACCATCCGACGGCAATGCACCGGGTTCGGGGGAGGTGGGGGGGACTGCTCCGTCCGGTGATGACGCGCGCAGCCTGATCACCCGCCGCACGTTCCTCAAGTACACGGGCGTCGCCACGGTCGCGGCCGGCGTGGGCCCGGCGCGGGCCCTCGCGGCGGCCGACACCGAGTTCGGCAGGGCGGGCGCGAGCGGTCTGGTGGTCGACGCCGTTCGGGCCCGCGACATGCTGGCGGTGTCGTTCGAGTTCCTGAACCTCAAGCTCCTCCGGCGCGGCCGGGCGGGGCCGGGCAACGTGCACACCGCTCGCCTCACCCGCATCGTCCCGACGCGGCCCGCACTGGTGGTCGTCCACTTCGACCCGCAGCACCTCGCCGAACACGCGTTCTTCGAGGTGAACGACCCGAAGATCCAGGGTGACCCCGGCCCGGAGACCCTGACGTCCCCACCGGTGCCTTCCGCGCTGGCCGGGGCCAGCCGGCTGGGGTTCGTGGTCCCGGGCGGCACGAAGGTCATCCCGTTCGACCTCGAGACGCTGCTCGCGTGGGCCGCCTGGACGCCGAACCTGGTGCCCGCCGCGCAGACGCCGCCCCCTCAGGGTTCCGGGATCATACAGCCGGGTGCGACGCAGACCTCGCTCGAGGTCCCGTGGCGGCTGTACCTGTCGCCCGGGCCGTCCCAGCGGTGGCTCCACTCGCTCGCCCCGGTCACCCACGTCGACCCGAAGGACGGCCGGAGCCGGACCGAGCTGTGGCACACGCGGTTCGCGACGCATTCCACCAAGCCGCAGTCGCACACGCTCGAGGGCGGTCCGCTCCGCGCCGTATGGACGCCCGGGTTCAACCCCAACCAGCTCCCGAGCTCGAACGACCTCGGCCCCGATCCACCCGAGCGGACCTCGCTGAAGCCGAACGACCGCTGGCAGATCGTCCGGCTGACGTCCGATCGCTCGCTGTTCCTCCAGGGAACGTCGACGAAGTACGTCCCCAAGCCCGTCGCGGCCGATCGGTTCGTCCTGTCCGCACTCGGGGCCTGGATGGACACGATCGGGACGTGGCCGATCGTCCAGACGAACCCGTTCGGCTTCCAGTGGATCAGCGACCTCATCGAATGGGACCACCGGGCGGCGATCGGCCGTGACAACTTCGTGCGGGTCATCCACGCCGGGCACCTGTTCCCGTTCGGGCACCAGGCGGTCGTGGTCACCGTGACGGAACGGAAGCTCCAGCCTGCGGAGTCCGGCCCGTCGAACGGGCAGGTGGGCGCGTACCTCCGCCAGCACGCGTTCATCGTGCCGAAGGAGCGGGTCAAGGAGTACCCGATGAACGCGGCGCAGCCGTTCGGGGCGCGGGACCTGCCGTTCACGAAGGTGACGATCAAGACTCCGGCCACTCCCAACCTCGAGCCATACGACGGTGCAAACTCGATTCCCCAGACGCGGGTCCTCAAGACGAACAATCAGCCGTACGGCCCCGACGCGTTCTGGCCCATGGTCCCCGCGGCGAACGGCACGCCGAGCGACTTCAACTTCCAGATCGAGGCGATCGACCGCGACGGCCAGGAGATCAACTTCGCCACGCCGCTGATCTTCGTGTCGGCAACGCTGACGCTCGACAGCAGCAAGAAGTCCGACATCGACCGTATCGCCCAGCAGCACCAAACGGCGACTCCGTCATCGCGCCACACGTTCCAGCTGAACGGCCAGAAGGTCGCCTACGCCAAGTTCACCGGCGGGAACGCCAGCGACACCGCGCACGAGGCGCAGGACATGACGTTCGGCGGGGTCGCCGCCCAGCAGGGCGACTCGGTCCCGTCGGGCCAGCCGCGGTTCTTCCCGCGCATGGCGGCCTCGAGGGTACGGCTGCAGGCCGCGGAGCAGATCGCCGGCGGCGCGCTCGCCAAGAAGCCGACGATCGCCTACCACTCGACGTACCTGAACGCGCAGGCGAACGCCGCCAAGGTCTTCGCGTCGCTGATCGCCGAGAGCGAGATGTTCGACGACGACCCGACCGTCGAGCCGCTCGACCTGATCCTCGCCGCCGACCGTTCGGGCGGAGCGATCACGCCGTCGATGGCGATCACCGGGCTGTCGGCGGAGCTGGGGCCGATGGGCGGCGACCTGCAGAACGGGGTGCCCACGGACTTCAACCCGCAGGATTTCTTCGGGACCCCGGGGACGCTGCCGAAGATCCTGGGCGGCATCGACCTGTGGGACATCATCGCGGCGGTCTCGGGCTTCTCGAACCTCGACAAGGTGCCGAAGACGCTGTCGACACCCTTCCCCGACAAGATCGTCACGTCGCTCGAGTGGAACCCCGATCCGCAGGGCGACCCGCTGGACATCTTCCGGCCGGGTGGGGATTGCAGGATCTCGCTCAAGGCCGAGGTCACGACGATGCTCGATCCGAACGGCTCGCCCGGGGAGTCCACGTTCGCGATCGAGGGGACCATCGAGGACTTCCAGGTCGCCCTGATCGGGAACGTGTTCGAGGCGATCATCATCACGTTCGACCACCTGTCGTTCACCTCGAAGTCCGGCGAGAAGCCCGACGTCGACCCCGCGGTCACCGACATGCAGTTCGTCGGGGTCCTGGAGTTCGTCTCGAAGCTGCAGCAGTTCCTGGAGTCGGTCGGACTGGGAAGCGGCGGGCTGGCGCCCTCCAGGCATGCCGAGGCCCGCGCGAAGGCCGGCCCCTCCGACGAGCCCGACAGCGGGGGCGGCGGCCCGTCGATCGAGGTCGACGCCAACGGGATCACGGCATCGGTGAGCGTGGGCCTCCCGGCCATCCAGGTCGGGGTGTTCAACCTCGAGGGTTTGTCGTTCGGGGCGTCGCTCAACATCCCGTTCGTCGCGGGGGCCGCACGGATCCGGTTCAACTTCGCCTCGGAGGAGGAGCCGTTCCTGATCACCGTGTCCTGCTTCGGCGGAGGCGGCTCGGTGGAGGTCGGCCTGGGGCTCGACGGGTTCGAGTCGCTCACGCTCGTCCTGGAGTTCGGCGCCAAGATCGCCATCGACCTCGGGGTGGCGTCGGGCGGCGTCAGCGTGATGGCCGGCGTCTACATCAACATCGAGGAACAGAACAACGGCCTGCAGAAGACCACGCTCACCGGGTTCGTCAACCTCGAGGGGAACCTCGACGTCCTCGGCCTGATCTCCGCCCACCTGCTGTTCGAGCTGAAGCTGACCTACGTGGACGACGGGCAGTCGAAGTCCGTCTACGGTCAGGCCCAGCTCACGGTCGAGGTCGACGTCCTGTGCTTCTCGGCGAGCGTGACCGTGGGGCCGATCGAGAAGCAGTTCGCCGGCGGCGGCGAGAGCGGCGGGGCCCTGCCGCCCCCGGGTCAGACTGCGGCCGCGGCGGCCGGCGACGCGGGCAACGACAACCACATCTCGTTCGAGGACCTCATGTCGTCCTCCGACTGGGCGGCGTACGCGGCGTCGTACGCGCCGGCGGCCTTCTGAATGGGAGCGCGATGAGCTTCAGCCAGCGGACGCTCTGGACCGCCATCCCGAACGGGACGACGGCCGGCGGGGACCTGCGGGTCACCGCGTACGTGTCGCCGCGTCTCCAGAGCTCCTCGCCCGCGATCGCGGACCTCAGCAACTGGCCGGAATGGGTCGACTGGCCGGCCACGCTCTCCGGAATCGCCGTCTTCGCGGTGATCGGGACCTCGACCCAGGCCGCGACGCCGGACCCCGCGTCGGACGCTCCCGACTCCGCGGTGTGGACCAAGCTGTTCCGGCCGACCTCGCCGGTTCGCCCCTACGACTTCGCCGACCGGTTCAAGGGCCTCGACGACCGGCGCATCCGATCGATCCCCCTCGATCCGATCCTCGAGTTCATCCAGGACAACTACACGGACATCGCGGTGGCGAGCCCGACGGAGCTCCCCTCGGCGACCGACCTGCTGGAGCGGTTCAACGGGCTGACGTTCCAGTCCCGGCGGACCGAGGACCTGGCGATCGAGGGGATCGAGCACCAGCTCGACGACGCGAAGGCCCTCGGCGGCCTCGGCACCTCCCAGCTGAACTTCCTGCAGGCCAAGATGTTCCACAAGGTCTACTGGAACAAGGTCCCGCACAACCTGCTCAAGCCGACCGTCGAGCTCGTCGACTTCCACCAGGCCATCGGCGGGCTGGGCGGGTTCCAGCGGCTGCTCCGGATGCTCGGCCTGGCGGTCGACCTCGTGGTGCCGGTCCCGGCCGGCGCGCCGACGCCGACCACGGTGCACCTCCTGCTGCGGCCGCCGCCGACCGGGACGAACGAGATGCCCGACACCGCCGCGATCCTGATGCCGGCGGCGCACCGGTTCGAGCCGCAACCCCGGTCGGGCGCCCAGGCCGACGTCGACAAGGGGGTGCTCCGGCTCGGCGACCCCGAGTACCACCTGATCGAGGTCGATCCCGACGGCGCCGCGATCCGGATCAGGAACTTCGCCGACAACCTCCGCAGCGCCCACCTCACCCAGCGGCACGCGCCCGACACGCCGGACCAGGAGGGGCTGCCCGCGCTCCGATCGGGAGGGCTCGGGCTGTTCCGGAGCGACAACGCGATCCACCAGCACCAGCTGTTCCAGGCGGTGAAAGGGCTGAACACCGCCCTCGGCACGCCGTCCGCTGTGCCGTTCCGGGCGGAGGACCTGCTCCAGGGCCTGCGGTGGGACGTGTTCGACACGGCCGCCGGCGAGTGGTTCTCGCTCATGCGACGCCACGGCGACTACGAGATCGGCGGCTCCTCGCCGCTGACGCCGACGATCGATGACGAAGGGGTCGCCACGACGTCGGTGGTCCAGGACCCCAACGCCGCGGCGAACGACGCGACGACGGACCTGTTCCTGGGGGAGGTCCTGGCCCGGTTCACCGGCGACAGCATGGTCGCCGCGCGGCCGGGCAAGACGATCGACACCGACCCGGCTGGGGACCCGATCGACACGGAGCAGCTGGACGACCCGAACTTCCACCTGACCGAGGTGTTCACGCCGGCTCCCGGCTCGTTGCCGCCGCTCCGGTTCGGGCGCTCGTACCGGCTGCGGGCGCGGGTCACCTACCTCGGCGGGACCGGCCTCGGGCCGGACGACCCCAGCCCCTCGGACTTCACCCACGCGACGGACGAGACCGTGTACGGGCGGTTCGAGCCGGTTCCGCCGCCGGGCGTGGTCCCCCGGTCGGCGAAGACCGAGGGCGAGCACGTCGAGCGCCTGGTCATCCGGAGCAACTACAACGTGCCCTCCGGCGGGCCCAACACGCGGTGGATCGTCGCCCCGAAGGCCGCACAGCTGATCGCCGAGCAGCACGGGATGTTCGACCTGGCGAACGGCGTCGACGGGACGCTCGCGACGTACCAGATGATGGTCGCGCGGGAGAGCGGGTCGTTCCTGCGGCCGACGCTGCCGGATCCGGAGACCGGCGCCGAGCCCGACCCGAACGCGTTCGACCAGCCGTTCTACCCGGTCGCCAACCTCCACTTCCCGGTGGAGAATGGCGGGATCGCCAAGCTGCCGTACCTGCCCGACCCGGTTTCGCGCGGGGCGGCGTTCCGGGGGCTGCCCGGCTCGGGCGGGGTGCTCGCGCTCGTTTCGTGGGGGAACGACCCGTGGCCGGACAGCGACCCGTTCGTCCTGCGGATCGAGGAAGGCAACGGCGCCCCGGCGCTGGGCGGCCGGATCATGACCGTCCAGCTCCCCAAGGCGACGGTGATCGAGGTCCGCATGTCGTCCTACCTGCGCGTCGCCGACGTGGACAAGATGGGCATCTGGCAGTGGATCCTGGAACGGAACCCCGCCAACCTGTCGAACCTGCGGTCGCTCGTCGCGCGCGGCCAGCACTGGATGATCTCGCCGTTCCGGACGCTGACGCTGGTGCACGCCATCCGCCAGCCGCTGAAGCCGCCGCTGTTCTCGCCGAGCGCGGCGACGAACAAGGCCGCGATCGGGGACACGTTCGCGACGCTCGTCGACAAGGTCTCGTTCAGCCGGAAGAGCACCGTCCAGATGGACGTGATCGGGGAGTGGACCGACCCGATCGACGCCTCGACGGCGGAGCCCCGGCAGCTCGTCGCCCACCACGACCACGCCGCGCTGGTGAAGGTGCCGACGGCCGGCAACGACGCGTTCTTCATCCTGAACGCGAAGCACGACTTCCACGACACCAAGTTCCACCGGGTGAAGTACACGCTCGTGGCCAAGTCCCGGTTCGCGGAGTACTTCGTCCAGCACGTGTCGGTGCACCTCAGCGGCCTCGCGCCGGCGGTGGTGGACGCGGCGGGCCTGGTGGAGGACTCGGAGGTCGTCACCGACCCCACGACCGGGCACCGGTACGTGCGGGGCGCCGACTACGTGGTCCACCTCCACGCCGGGTCGATTGCGCGGAAGGCCGGCACGGCGATCCCGAACGACAGCGACGTCGACGTCCAGTTCCTGGCGCGGCCGATCACTCGGGACTCCGACGAACACCCGGCGCCGCCCACGCCGAAGCTGATCGTGAGGAACTCCCGCCGGCCGGACCCGCCCAAGGTGGGGTACGCGGTGCCGCTGTTCGAGTGGCAGGGACACAAGGGCCCCTCGGGGGTGGTCAGCAGGCGGGCTGGGAACGGCCTGCGCATCTTCCTGGACCGGCCGTGGTGGAGCTCGGGCGACGAGGAGAAGCTCGGCATCGTGTTCAGCGAGCGGCCGACCGAGTCCCTCAAGCAGTGGATCACGCAGTGGGGGTTCGACCCGGTCTACGCGTCGACGCATCCGGGGTTCAAGGTCACGAACGCCCTGTTCCCCCTGGCGACCGCGTTCGGCGCGGGGCTCCAGATGGCGGAGATCGCGGCGCCGGGCGTGTCGGTGGCCGGCCACGAGGTCGACTTCGACCACGGCAAGAAGATGTGGTTTGCCGACGTGAAGATGGACCTGCCGCCGTACTACTGGCCGTTCGTCCGGATGGGGCTGGCGCGGTACCAGCCGCATTCGATCGCCGGCGCGCACCTGTCGAGGGTGGTGCTGGCGGACTTCGTGCGCCTCGCGCCCGACCGGACCGCGTCGATCGTGAAGTCGTCGGACTTCGAGGTCCGGATCACCGTGGTGGGGATGTCGTACTCGGCCGTGAAGAGCGCGCCGGGCGTCAACGGACCGGTCACCGTGCCGGGGCCCGGGCAGATGACGGTGGCCGCGCAGCTCCGGGACACCGGTGTCCCGGACCCCACGCTCGGCTGGAAGACGATCCAGGGTCCGTTCACCATGGGGCACTCCACGATCTCGGGCGGCCTGACCCGGTGGACCAAGGCGATGAAGTTCCCGTTCGCGATCGGAACCAAGCCGCTGCGGCTGGTGTTCATGGAACGCGAGGACTTCGGATCGGGCCGAAAGCGGACCGTCTACCTGGATACCGTGCCGCTGACGTAGCCGAGATTCTCCCGCTCGTCGTATGCAGGACCGCGTGGCTCGGTGTCTCCACGCCGGCGCGACGCTCCGGGGTCGTGTCGCCGGGGAGGGGTAGGCTCCCGCCCGACATGGTGGTCCTGCGCGCCGACCCGTGGATGCCCGAGTTCGGGATGGGATTCCAGGCGGCCGTCGAGGACGACCAGCCCGACGTCCAAGCGAGCCCGTTCGTCGAACGCGACGACTGGACCGAGGCGATCGAGACCGAACCCGACGCCGAACCGGGGCCGGTGTGGTTCGTGGACGGGGTCCGCAGGGTGGAGATCCGCCTCGTCGCCGATGCCGACGGCCGCAGGGTCCCGGGGCTGTTCGGCTCGCACGGCGTGGGCTCCGTGTGCTCGGACGGCCGGGCGACGTTCGGCGACCACCGAATCGGGCGAGCGCTGGTGCTGGGCGGGGGCGTCCAGCCCGATCGCATCGACGTGACGATCGGCGGGTCGACGCTGTCGTTCGATCCGGTGACCGAGGAGGGCACGGATCCCGAACAGCCGCTCGCCCGGCTGCAGGCGGTCATGCGGAAGGCCGAGGCCGACCTCGCCGCCTTCCTGGCCGCCGAGACCGACCGGATGGTGCTCGTGGACGGGCCCTTCGGGGTTCGCGTTCCGACGGCGTGCCCGGTGGTGGGCGTCGTGAAGCGGTTCGCGCACCAGTACCTCGGCCCCGAGGAGGAGTCGCTCGTCGGGAGGCTGGTCCCCGGGCAGCGGACGCCGCTGTTCGGGCTGGGGCCGGCCGAAGGGCTGGTCGACCGGTACTCGTGGTACACGCGGCTGGTGCCGTGGCGAGCTCCGTGGCACGACCACGCAGGCGTCGTGCGCTGTGAGGTCGCGTCGGGGCTCGGCTTGGCCGAGGCCGTGGAGGTGGCCGGCACGGTGTCGTCGCTGCTGCCGCGCTACGCGGGCCGGCCCTCCGATCCGCGGGCGCCGCAGAACCTCGCGCCGGTCGGCGGGCTCGAGTCGTGGCTGCGGCACCGGCTCGGGCACGCCGGAATCATCCGGCGGGCGTTGATGGAACATCTGGCGAGCGAGGCGATGTCCGCATGAGCGAAGTTCCGAACGAGGTCTCCGAACAGGTCGGCATGGTCCTCGGGACCGAGGACTCCACGCCGCTCACGTTCTGGGTGGGGGTCGAGCCCGAGTCGTACCTCCAGCTGGACGACGCGGTCATCGTCGACACGCAGGTCCCCGGCCGGGGGCCGCTGCGCATCGCCGGCATCGTGCAGAACGTCCGGGCCAAGCACGAGGGGGCGACGTTCGACACCGACGTGTTCCTGGTGGACCGCGGCGTCCTGCCGGTCGACACGGCGGTCGCCGCCGAGGTCGTCGCCACGCGGTTCGAACCCGAGATCTTCGTCCCGCCGATGCCGGGGCTGGCCGCCTTCCGCGCCCGCGGGAAGGATCGCGACGAGGCGCTGTACTTCGACCAGATGGCCCGGCGGGTGCCGGCCGGGCTCAGCAGGGACTCCGAGCCGATCTTCCTCGACCTCGACTTCCTCGACGGCGGCCGCGGCGCGCACGTCAACATCAGCGGCATCTCCGGGGTGGCCACCAAGACCACCTACGCGCTGTTCCTGCTGTACGCGCTGTTCCACAGCGACGTCCTCGGCGCGAGCAGGGTGAACACCAAGGCGATCGTGTTCAACGTGAAGGGCGAGGACCTGCTGTGGCTCGACAAGGCGAACGCCCGCCTGACCGAGCAGGACCGCGCGGACTACGCCCGGCTCGGTCTGCCGGCCGGGCAGTTCGACTCGGTGGGGCTGTGGGCTCCGCCCCGGGGCGGGACAGGGGGCGCGGCGGTCCCGCAGGTCGAAGGGCGTGGCGAGGGTGTCCAGGCCTACTACTGGACGGTGCGGGAGTTCGTGCGGGAGCGGTTCCTGCGGTTCCTGTTCGCCGAGGCGGACGACGAGCGGTCCCAGATCGCCGACCTCGTGGCGCGCGTCGAGCAGTACCTCGACAGGGAGTGCGAGGACGACCCCGAGCACGACGCCACCGTGGTGTGCGGCGGCTACGCGGTGAAGTCGTTCGACGAGCTGTGCGAGGTCATCGAGGCGAACGTGGAGGACGATGCATCGCACTGGCGCGGGCGGCTGTCCGACGCCACGGTGGCCGCGTTCCTGCGACGGCTGCAGGCGGGCCGGTTCCGGCTCAACCAGAACCACCTGATCTGGGGCCGCGAAGCCGAACACCCCGAGCGCCACCGCATCGACTGGGACTCGACGCAGGTCACCGTCGTCGACATCCACAACCTGCACGACCGGGCGAAGCGGTTCGTGACCGGCGTCGTGATCAAGCGGCTGTTCGAGCAGAAGGAACGCATGGGCCACCGCGAGCCGCTGCACTTCCTGGTCCTCGACGAGCTCAACCGCTACGCGCCTCGCGAGGGGTGGTCGCCGATCAAGGAGGTCCTGCTCGACGTGGCCGAACGCGGCCGATCGCTGGGGATGATCCTGATCGGCGCCGAACAGACCGCCTCGGAGGTCGAACGCCGCGTGATCGCCAACAGCGCATTCCGCGTGGTCGGCCGCCTCGACACCGCCGAGGCGCAGCGCTCCGAGTACGGGTTCCTCCCAGCGGTGACGCGAGCGCGGGCGTCGATCCTCAAGCCGGGGTCGATGATCCTGCAGCAGCCGCACATCCCGATCCCGATCCAGGTGCGGTTCCCGTTCCCGTCGTGGGCGACCCGGGCCGACGAAGCCGCGGCCGGGCGAGCCGTCGATCCCTTCGCGCCGTTCCGCGACGAATAGCCGGGTCTGTCCGCGACTCCGCCGGACCACGGAGGGCCGCTCGTAACGCTTCCGGAACGGCCGGCCTGTAGATAGGTTCGCGCAGGAGGCCATGGGGTGAATCGACGGGACCGGCGCGGCTGGCGTGGGGCATGGCCATCGCCTGCTACGTCGTCGTCGCAGTGAGCCTCGTCCTCCTCTATGCGAACCGATCGCTGATCGACTCCGTGGGGACGGCCGGGTTCGCAGACCTCGTCCCCGCGGTGACGATCTCCACCCTGGGCGCCGTCGTCGCCTCGCGGCGGACGGAGAACTCCATCGGCTGGCTGATGCTCGGGCTCGCCGCGACGAACGCGGTCGGCGCGCTGAGCATCCATCTCGCCATCCACGCCCTGCAGGACGGGTCGTCGCCACACGGCTGGGTTCGGTGGCCGGGCTGGGTCAGCGTCTGGATCACGGATCCCGGGTTGGGCCTCGTCGGCCTGGTGTTCCTCCTGTTCCCGAACGGGAAGCTGCCGAGCCGCAGGTGGCGATGGCTCGGCTGGGCCGCCGTCGTCTTCGCCGTCGTCTACTCGGTGGGGACCGCCCTCGATCCCGCGCCGGTGCTGCTCGGGAAGGGGCTCCCAGCTATCCCGAACCCCGTCGCCGTCACGGCGCTCCGAGGGTTCCAGAACACGCCCGTCTTCGTCGTCGGCCTGCTGCTGCTCGTGATCTCGGTGGTGTCGCTGGTGATGCGGTTCCGCCGGTCGGTGGGCCAGGAGCGCCTCCAGCTCAAGTGGTTCGCCTTCGCGGCCGCGGTCTCGCTGGGCTGTCTGATCGCGGGGTTTGCGTTCTTCGGCGTCTCGCTGTTCCTCAGCGACCTGCTGTGATACGTGGGGCTGATCCTCGGATTCGGCGTCGCCATCCCCGGGGCGGCCGCGATCGCCATCCTGCGGTACCGCCTGTACGACATCGACCGGGTCATCAACCGGACGCTCGTGTACGGCGCGCTCACCTGGTCCTGGGCGGCCTGTACGCGGGCCTCGCCCTGGGGCTGGGCGCGGTCGCCGGGCGCAGCAACTCCGTCGTGATCGCGGGGTCCACGCTGGTGGTGGCCGCCATGTTCCGGCCGCTCCGCCGGCGGATCCAGGCCTTCATCGACCGCCGCTTCTACCGGCGACGCTACGATGCCGCCCGCACGCTCGAGGGATTCTCCGGTGTCCTGCGGCAGGAGGTGCACCTCGACGCCCTGCAGGGTCACCTGGTCTCCGCCGTGCGAGAGACCATGCAGCCGGCCCACGTCTCCGTCTGGCTGCGCCGACCGGAGCCGGAAGCGCCGTGATTCGAATCGGAGCATCATGGCCGCGGGGAGCGGCCATCGGCGTCCGGCCACGCGTGGGCGGATGGGAGGAGGTTCCTGCGGTGATCAAGTACGTGTACGAGATCGACTACCCGGTCGGTCAGAAGCGCGCATACCTCGAATGGGTGCGATCGATCGCCGACGTGCTCCAGGGCCCCGACGAGCTCCGCCGGCTGGCCTCCTACGACAACGTGTTCTCGGCGTCGCCCAACCGGGTGGTCGAGTTCACGTTCGCCTCGCTGGAGGACGCGGGGAGGTACTTCGAGCGACCCGACGTGAGTCGGGTGCTCCAGGGTGAGCTCCCCTCGCGCGGAGCCAACATCAGGATCACGGTCCTCAAGCGACTGAGCGACTACGACAAGGACACGGCGGGGAACGAGGCCTCGAGCTAGGGGCGGAGACGGGCCACCCGGCCCACGCCCAGCGTGGCCCACAGGGAGCCGTCGCCGAACGCCAGCGCGCCGACGCTCGCGCCGAGTGGGATGACCTCGACGATGCCGTTGGAGTTCGGGTCGACGCGGGCGACGGATCCCTCGAACTCCTGTCCGACCCACAGCCAGCCGCCGCCGAACGCAAGGCCGAACGGCGACGGCCCCACGTCGATCGTCGCCACGATCCTGCCGGTGCTCGGGCTGATCCGGGAGACGAACCCGTGCCGGGCGCCGGCGTTGGCCACCCAGATCGAACCGGCGCCGAACGCGATCGACGACGCGCCGGACGGCACGGGGAACGTCCCCGTGACGTTGTCCGTGTGCGGGTTGATGCGCGACACGGTGGTGTTCCCCTGGTTGACGACCCAGACGTTGCCCCGGCCGAACGTCGCCGCGACCGGCCCGGGGCCGACCTCGATGGTGTCGACCACGCGGTCGACGGTCGTGTCGATGCGGGACACCGAGTTGTCGGCCGCGTCGGTGACCCAGATCGATCCCTCGCCCGAGGCCACGCCCTCGGGTGTCCCGCCAACGGGGATCGTGGCCACGATTCGGTCGGTTCGTGCGTCGATCTTCGAGACGGTGTCGTCGGCGGCGTTCGCCACCCACAGGGCGCCGCCGGCCTCGCGCGCGCCCTGGGGGTCAGTGCCGACGTGGATCGTGGCCACGACCGAACCCGTCGTGGCGTCGATCTTCGAGACGGTGCCGTCGCCGGCGTTCACCGCCCAGGCGGAGTCGTCGCCGAACGCGATCGCCAGCGGGCGCGAACCCACGTCGACGGCGGCGACCGCCGGCCGATCGGGAGCGAGCGGGGGAGTGGCACGGCCGGCGAACACGATGATCGCCGAGGCTGCCGTGGCCGCCACCACCGCGACCGCGACCGCGAGGGCGATCAGCCGCCGCGCGCCCCATCGCCGTTCGCGGTGCGGACGCGACGGGGTCGACGACCGGCGGCGTTCCGGTCGCGTCGTCACCGGGATCACGCGCATCGGCGGCGCCTCGGCCACGACGGTCTCGGGAACCTCCTCGGGAGGGCGCGGCTCGAACCGTTCGGTCGCCCGGTAGGACGGCGCGTCGCCAATCGGCACGACGACCGGTTCCCCGGAGCTCAGCGCCTCCCGGACGTCGCGGACCAGGTCGCCGCACGTCACGTAGCGGTCGGTGCGGTGCTTGGCCATGGCTTTCGCCGCCACGCGGTCGATGGCGGGCGGGAGCTCGGGCCGTTCGTCGGTGACGAGCGGCGGTTGCTCCTGGAGGTGGCCGTACATGACGGCGGCGTCGGTCCCGCCGGGGAACGGCACCGCGCCCGTCAGGCACTCGTACAGCACGCAGCCGAGCGAGTAGACGTCCGCCCGCGCGTCGAGGTCCTCGCCCCGGAACACCTCGGGCGCGGTGTAGTCGAGCGTTCCCACGAGGTGGCCGGCCCGGGTGATCTTGGTGGTCGACTCGAGGCGCTTGACCAGCCCGAAGTCGGTGAGGAACACGCGCTCGCGCCCGCCGAGCGAACGGCGCGACTCGAGCATGATGTTCCCGGGCTTGACGTCGCGATGGAGCAGTCCGTGCGCATGGGCGAAGTCGAGCGCGCGCCCCACGGCGGCCAGCACCGGGTACGTGCGCTGGGGCGTGAGCCGGGCCTCGAGGTCGAGCACCGCGCCGAGGTCCGTTCCCCGGACGTAGCGCATCACGCAGTACAGGACGCCGTCGGCCTCGCCGGCGTCGTACACCGGGACGATGTTCGGGTGTTCGAGCGAGCCGGCCAGGTCGGATTCGCGGATGAACCGCTCCCGGAACTCCGGGTCGCCGGCCAGCTCGGGCGCGAGCACCTTCAAGGCGGCCTTGCGGTTGGACATCCGGACGTGCTGGGCGAGGTAGACGGCGCCCATGCCCCCCCGACCGATCAGCCAGTCGACGCGGTAGTTCCCGAGAACGGCCCCCGCCGGGAGCTCGGACATGATGGGGCGGTTCTACTGCTGTCCACCCTCCGGGCGCAAGACCGGGCGTCGCACCGGCCGAGGCCGAGCACGCGGCCGTGGCCGAGGAGAGCACCTTCGTGGGTCGAGCTCGATGAGCGAGCCGGCCCACGTGAGCCGTTCGAGGGTCGGACCGACGTTCTCCGCGCCGAAAGGGACAAGAATCACACGGGTGTGACTCGGGTCCGGGGGCGGGGGTAGGCTCGCCGGCGAGATGCGGTTCCTGCACACGGGCGACTGGCACGTCGGCAAGGCCATCCGAGGCCGATCGCGGATGGACGAGTTCGAGCGGGCCCTCGATCAGGTCGTCGAGATCGCCGTGGACCAGCGGGTCGACGCCCTGCTGCACGCCGGCGACCTGTACGAACACCGGACGGCCGCGCCCGACGCCGACGCACTGGTGTTCGACGCGCTGCTGCGGTTGCACGCCGCGGGGATCCCCGTGGTGGGAATCCCGGGCAACCACGACTCCGCCCCGCGGCTGGACGCGTTCGCCGGGCTGCTGAAGGCGGTGAACGTCGACATGGCCGCGAAGGTCCTCCCACCCGACCAGGGCGGGATCGTCGAGGTGCAGAGCCGAGACGGAACGGAGACTCTACTGGTGGCGTGCCTTCCGTTCGTCCCAGAGCGCCGGTTCGCCTCGCACGTTGACTTGTTCCAGTCGATCGAGTCCTGGTTCCAGTCTTACGCCGAGAACATGGGCGTGCTGATGGACGCGATGGCGGCCGGGTTTCGTGCGGACGCGGTCAACGTGCTGCTCGGCCACCTGTTCGCGACGGGGGCGAAGCTCGGCGGGGGAGAGCGCGAGGCGACGGTCGGGCTCGACTATGCCGTGCCGGCCGGGCGGCTGCCGGCGAACGCGTCATACGTGGCACTTGGGCACATCCACCGGCCGCAGAAGGTTCCCGGCGCCCGCGCGCAGGCCCGGTACGCGGGTTCGCTGATCCAGCTCGACTTCGGCGAGAAGGAGCAGGACAAGTCGGTGGTCGTGGTCGAGGCGGCGGCCGGGAAGCCTTCGAAGGCCGAGCAGATCCCGATCACGGCCGGACGGAGGCTGATCGACGTCGAGGGGACGTTCGAGCAGATCGGGCTGCGGGCGACCGACGTGGGTGACGCGTATCTCCGGGTGTTCGTCGACACGGACGGGCCGGTCCCGGGGATCGCCGACCGTGTCCGCGAGCTGCTGCCGAACGCCGTCGACGTTCACCTGCGGTACGAACGCACGGAGGCCGGGGGTGACGACGCCCCCTTGTCGAGCCTCCGGCCGCGGGAGCAGTTCCTCGCCTACTACCGCTCGTTCCACGAGACCGAACCCGACGACGCCCTGATGGCGGCGTTCGACGAGCTCGCCGAGGAGGAGGCCTGACGTGCGGCCGCTCCGGCTCGAGATCAAGGGGTTCACCTCGTTCCGCGACGAGCAGGTGATCGACTTCGATTCGCTCGAGAGCCCGTTCGCCATCGTGGGGCCGACGGGCTCGGGGAAGTCGAGCGTGCTCGACGCGATGACGTACGCGCTGTTCGGCGAGGTCGACCGCGTCGACGAGAAGCGAACCCGGGAGATGGTCAGCCAGGGCCAGCCGCGCATGGCCGTCGCGCTGGAGTTCGAGGTGGACGGCGAACGGTGGCGCGTGACGAGGTCGATGCCGCGGAACGGCGCGACGAGGATCCTGGTCCAGCGCCGGGACGGCGGCGAGTGGAGGCAGGCCGGCGAGGGCGCCGATCGCGTCCGCGAGGCGAACCGCATGCTCCGCGAGACGATCGGGCTCGACTTCGACGGGTTCACCCGGTCGGTCCTGCTGCCGCAGGGGAAGTTCTCCGCGTTCATGTCCGGCGACGCCGCGCAGCGCCGCGAGATTCTCACCGACCTGCTCGGGCTGTCGGTGTTCGACCGGATGGGGCGGCGGGCCCGGCAGATCGCGAAGGAGTCGAACGACCGTGCGGCGACGTACGACGAGCTGATCGCCTCGCAGTTCGCCGAGGCGACGCCGGAGGCCCTGGAGGCGGCGCGGTTGTTGGCCGTCGATGCCGGGCAGCGCCACGGGAAGCTCGTGGGGGCGGCCGAGGCCGTGACGGCGATCCTCGAGCGCTGGAAGTCGGTCACCGACGCCGTGCGCGAGCTGCGAGCGTGTGCCTCGGACGCGTCGGGGGTGGCGAACGCCGTGGGCCGGCAGGCCTCGGCGCTCTCGAAGCTGGTGGAGGAGTCCTCGGCCGCCGACGCGACGATCCGGACTGCCGCCGAGGCGGCCGGAGTCGCCGCGGGCGAGGCCGAGGCCACCGCGCAGGTCTTCGAGGCGGCCGAACGCGAACACGGAACCGCCGCCGACCTCGCGCGGGCGGGCGAGCAGGCGCGGGCCCTGGTCGCGGCCCGCGCGGAGGTGGAACGGCGGGGCGCGGCGGCGGCCGCGGCGGCGGGACGAGTGCCCGACGCCGCCGAGGCGGCGTCGGTCGCCGAGGAGGAGCTCGCACGGGCCGCGACCACCGCGGCCGACTCCGCGGCGGCCGCGGCCGCCACCACCGACGCCCTGCGCGAGGTCGAGCACGCCGACACGGTCGCCGCACTGGTCGGCTCCCTCGCGGTCGGCGACCCCTGCCCGGTGTGCGGCGAGCCCCTCGACGCCATCCCGGCGAGCCCCGGCGCGAAGGCCGTCCGGGACGCGCGCGCGGCCGACGAACGCGCCCGGAAGCAGTCCGATGCCGCGGACGCCGGGGTGGGGACCGCGCAGCGCAACCTCGACCGGGCCCGGTCGGATGTGACGGTGGCGGAGAAGGAGGCGGCCGCGGCCGCGCAGGAGCTCGACGGCTGCCGGCTCACCGAGGCCGAGCTGGAGAAGGCGGTGGCGGAGTCGCTCGGTGAGCTTCTCGACGATCCGCTCGTGGTGGTGGAGACCCGAACCCGTCGCCTGGACGAGCTGACGGCCGCCGCCCGGGCCGCGGCCGCGTCGGCGCAGGCAGCTGAGGCAAGTCTCCGGGAGGCGAACGGCCTCCGCGACCGCATCGTGACGGGCGCACGCGAGGCGGTCGCGGCTTTGGGGGCGGTGTCGCTGTCCGGTGTCGCCGACCGGGCCGGTGCCCTCGAGGCGGCCCCGCCGCCGCCCGACGAGCCCGATCTGCCCGGGATCGACGATCTCCCGGCCCTGGCCCACGCTGCGGCGCACCGGGCCGCCGCAGTCCGGACCTACGCCGAGGCGCTCACCGCGGCCGCCGACGACCGAGCGGGCTCCGAACCGGGGTTCCTGCGCGAGGCGGCCTTGCTGACCGCCGGCCTGATCCCGGAGCAGCATTCGCTGAACGACCTCGCCCGGGCGGTGACGGACGCCGTCACGGGCTCGATCCGCGAGCACGAACAGCGCACCCTCGCGGTCGAACGCATCGAACGCGACCTCGAGAAGGTTGCCGCGATGCGCGCGGAGGCCACCACGTTCCGCGCCCGCGCCCGCGTGTTCGGCGCGCTCGCGCAGGAGCTCCGGGCCGACCGCCTGATCGCGTTTCTCCAGGCCGAGGCGCTCCGGCTGCTCGCGATCGGCGGCTCGGCGCGCCTCGCGACCCTGTCCGGCGGCCGGTACGAGCTCGCCTATCCTGACGACGAGTTCCTCGTGGTCGACCGGTGGAACGGGGACGAGACGCGGAGCGTCCGCACGCTGTCCGGCGGGGAGACGTTCCTGGCGTCGTTGGCGCTCGCATTGGCGCTCGCGGAGCAGGTCTCGAGCCTCGCCGTGACGAGGCACGCATCCCTCGACAGCCTGTTCCTCGACGAGGGGTTCGGCACGCTCGACCCGGACACCCTCGAGATCGTGGTCGAGGCGATCGAACAGCTGGGCGGCGACGGGCGCATGGTCGGCGTCATCACCCACGTCCGCGACCTCGCGGACCGCATGCCCTCCCGGGTCGAGATCGAGAAGTCCCAGCGCGGCAGCCGGGTTCGCGTCGCCGAGTGACGCCGCGATCCCGCATCGGGCGGGGTTCCTAGAATCGGATGGTGGAAACGGGGAACGGCCGGATCCGGCGGCGCGTGCGCGTCGAGGGGATCGTGCAGGGCGTGGGGTTCCGCCCGTTCGTCCACTCGCTGGCCTCCCGGCTCGACCTCGCCGGCCTGGTCGGGAACGACCCCGCCGGGGCGTTCGCGGAGGTCGAGGGCTCGCCCGACGCCGTCGATCGGTTCCTGACGGGTCTGACTCGCGAGGCGCCGCCCCTCGCCGTGGTCGAGCGCGTCACCGTCGAGTCCATGGAACCCGCCGGCATCGACGGGTTCGTGATCGTCGAGAGCGAGCAGGCGGGGGAGCGGCGGGCGCTGATCTCGCCCGACACGGCGACGTGCGACGACTGCCTGCGCGAGCTGTTCGATCCCTCCGACCGCCGGTTCCGGTATCCGTTCACCAACTGCACGAACTGCGGGCCGCGGTTCACGATCATCACGGGCGTGCCGTACGACCGGCCGATGACGACGATGGCCGCGTTCCCGATGTGCGTGGACTGTTCCAGCGAGTACCACGACCCGGCCGGCCGGCGGTTCCACGCACAGCCCGTGTGCTGCCCGGAGTGCGGGCCTCGGCTCCGCGTCGTGGATGCGGATGGCTCGGAGGTGGCGGGCGACCCGATCGCCCGGACCGCCCGTCTGCTGCACGACGGCGCGGTCGTCGCGATCAAGGGCCTCGGCGGCTACCACCTCGCGACCGACGCCTCGAACGAACAAGCGTGCGCCACGCTCCGCGCACGCAAGCACCGCGAGGACAAGCCCTTCGCGGTGATGGCGCCCGACCCCGACGCGGCCCGCGCGCTCGGCGATGTCGGACCCGAGGAGGAGCGAACGCTCATGGGCCCGGCCCGCCCGATCGTGTTGCTGCGACGCCATGAGGATGCCGGCCTGGCCGCGGCCGTGGCGCCCGGCAACCGTTCGATCGGCGTCCTGCTCCCGTACACGCCGCTGCACCACCTGCTCGCGCGCGAGCTGGGCGTCCCGTTCGTGCTCACCAGCGGCAACGTCTCCGACGAGCCGATCGCCTACCGCGACGACGAAGCGTTCGAACGCCTCCATGGGATCGCCGACGCCTACCTGACGAACGACCGCCCGATCCACATACGAACCGACGACTCCGTGGTCCGCATCCACCGCGGGCGCGAGCTGCCCGTGCGGCGTTCCCGCGGGTACGTGCCGCATCCGATCTCCCTGTCGCAGCCGTTGGCCCGGCCGGTGCTCGGGGTCGGCGCGGAGCTGAAGAGCACGTTCTGCCTGGCCCGCGGTGCGCACGCCTTCGTCTCCCACCACATCGGCGACCTCGAGAACTACGAGACCATGCGGTCCTTCACCGAGGGGGTCGAACACTTCCGTCGGCTGTTCGACGTGTCGCCCGAGGTCGTTGCGCACGACCTCCACCCCGAGTACCTGTCGACGAAGTTCGCGCTGGACATGGACGGCGTCGACCTGGTCGGCGTGCAGCACCACCACGCGCACGTCGCCTCCTGCCTGGCAGACAACGGCGAGGACGGACCGGTCATCGGCGTGGCGTTCGACGGGCTGGGGTTCGGCACGGACGGGACGATCTGGGGCGGGGAGTTCCTGGTGGCCGACCTCGATGGCTTCGAACGCCGCGGGCACCTGGCGACCGTCCCGCTCCCCGGCGGCGCCGCAGCGATCCGCGAACCGTGGCGGATGGCGGCCGCCTACCTGCACGCGGCGTTCGGCGCAGCCGGGCCGCCGGAGGGCCTGGACGTCGTCCGACGCAACGCCGACCGCTGGGGCGACGTCGTGGCCGTGGCCCGCTCGGGGTTGAACTCGCCGCCGACCTCGAGCGCCGGCCGGCTGTTCGACGCGGTCGCGGCGATCGCCGGGGTTCGCGACGCGGCGAACTACGAGGGCCAGGCCGCCATCGAGCTCGAACAGCGCGCGGACCCGGCCGAGACAGGCGCGTACGAGGCCGCGGTGGACGATGCGAATGGTGTCCTCCGCATCAGCGGCGTCGATCTCGTCCGGGCGGTGGTCGACGACCTCGCCGGGGGAACCCCCGTGGAGACGGTGGCGGGGAGGTTCCACAACGCGGTGGCCGGCCTGGTCGTCGTGGTGGCCGAACGGCTGCGCGAGGAGACCGGCCTCGGCGTCGTCGCCCTGTCGGGCGGGGTGTTCCAGAACGTGCTGCTGCTCGACCGGCTGGTCCCGGGGCTGGAGGACCGCGGGTTCCGCGTGCTCACGCACTCCAAGGTCCCGCCGAACGACGCGGGGATCAGCCTCGGCCAGGTCGCCGTCGCCGGGTCGAGCCTCCGTCCGAGCGCCGCACCGTCGTTCGGATAGCGTTCGAGCCGGTCAGCGCGACCGGCGCAGGGCCGCCTCGGCCGCGTGGAACCCGCACATGCCGTGCACCCCGGCTCCGGGCGGGGACGAGGACGAACACAGGAAGATGCCGTCCGCGGGGGCGGAGTAAGGGTCGATCGCCGGCGCCGGGCGCGCGAACAGCTGGAAGCCGCCGTGGGCGCCTCCCGCGATGTCCCCGCCGACGTAGTTGGGGTTGTACCGCTCGAGATCGGCGGGTGCGGTGACCTTCCGCCGAAGCACCAGGTCCCGGAAGCCGGGGGCGAAGCGGTCGATCTGGTCCTCGATGCGATCGGTCATGTCCACGGTCGATCCGTTGGGGACGTGGCAGTACGCCCACACGGTGTGCCGGCCGTCCGGGGCCCGGGACGGGTCGAACCCGCTCGCCTGGACGAGGAGCACGAACGGGCGCTCGGGGTGCTCGCCGGCGGCGACCGCGGACTCCGACATCACTACCTCCGCGAGCGTCCCACCGAGGTGGACGGTCCCCGCATCGGCGCATTCGGGGGCCCGCCACGGCAGGGGTCCGTCCATTGCGTAGTCGAGCTTGAACACCCCCGGCCCGTGGCGGAACCGCCGCAGGCGCTCGCGATAGCTCTCCGGGAGGCGCTCGCCGGCGATGTCCGCCAGCGCCGACGGGGAGACATCGAACAGGTACTGGGCGGCGGGCGGCAGGTCGTCCCACGAACGAACCCACGCGCCGGTTCGGACCTCGCCCCCCAGCGACCTCAGCAGCGACGTCAGCGCTCGGGGGATGGCGCCGGAGCCCCCAGCGACGAGCGGCCATCCGACGGCGTGCCCCGCCGCGCCCAGGACCAGCCCGAACCCCGCGGTGAGCGGCTCGTCGAGCGCCAGCCCCGAGTGCGCCGACAGCCCCGCGAACAGCGCCCGGGCCCTGTCGCCCCGAAACAGCCCACGGGCGACCGACCGAGCCGACCGGGTCGCGTGCAGCGCGAAGCGAGTCATCAGCACGGGGTGTCGAGGAGGGCGGAGCGGTCCGAGCACCTGCTCGGCGAGGTCGTCGAAGCGGCCGACGAACGGCCCGAGCAGCCGCCGCCAGGCCCGACCGTCGGCGCCGAGGTCGGCGGCGGTGTCGTCGAGCGAACGGCGCAGGACCACGGCCGTCCCGTCGTCCAGCGGATGCGCCAGCGGCGCGGCCGGATGAACGAACGCCAGCCCATGGTCACCGAGCGGGAGCCCACGGAAGAAGGGCGACGCCGCCGCGAACGGGTGGACCGACGAACAGATGTCGTGCACGAATCCGGGGAGCGTCAGCGCTCCCGAGCGACTCCCGCCCCCGAGCTGGCGCGACCGCTCGAGGACCAGCACCGACCGGCCGGCTTGCGCCATGCGCACCGCCGCGGCCAGCCCGTTCGGGCCACCGCCCACCACGACGGCGTCGTACTCGTGGTCACGCACGGGCCCGGCCATCCGAAGCGGCTCAGCAGATCCGGGGAAGCGGGTCGCCGATCAGCATGTCGACAATCCGGGTCCCGCCGAAGTCCGTCTTGAGCAGCACCAGCGACGGCGGGTCGTCCCTGACGCGGCCGACGATCGCGGCGCCCTCCCCGAGCGGGTGCGACCGCAGCGCCGCCAGCGCGGTCTCCGCCTGTTCGCCGTCGACGACCGCGACGAACCGCCCCTCGCACGCGACGTACAGTGGATCGATCCCGAGGATCTCCGACGCGCCGCGAACCTCGGCTCGCACAGGGATCGCGTTCTCCTCGATGACGACGGCGACGTTCGACGCCTTCGCCACCTCGTTGCAGATGGTTGCCACGCCGCCGCGCGTCGCGTCGCGCATGCACCGCACGCCGTCCGGCACGGCATCGAGCAGGGCGGCGATGACGCCGTGCAACGGAGCGGTGTCCGACTCCAGGTCCGCCTCGATGTCGAGCTCGCCGCGCGCCAGCATGATCGTCACGCCGTGGTCGCCGATCGGTCCGCTGACCAGCACGGCGTCGCCCGGCCGGGCGTTCGCCGCCGAGAGCGTGACGTCCCGCTCCAGCACGCCGACGCCCGTGGTGTTGATGTAGACGCCGTCGGCCTTCCCCCGTTGCACGACCTTGGTGTCGCCGGTGACGATCTGCACGCCGGCCGTCGCGGCCGCCCGGGCCATCGACTCCACGACCCGCTGGAGGTTCGCGATCGGGAACCCCTCCTCGAGGATGAACCCGGCCGTGAGGTACAGGGGCCGCGCACCCGACACGGCGAGGTCGTTCACGGTGCCGTTCACCGCGAGGTCGCCGATGTCCCCGCCCGGGAAGAACAGCGGTGACACCACGAACGAGTCGGTCGTCAGCGCCAGCCGCGCTCCGGCGACGTCGAAGACGGCCTGGTCCTCGAGCGGCTCGAGCAGGGGGTTGCGAAACAGCTCGAGGAACATCGCCTCGATCAGCGTGTGCGTCGCCTTGCCGCCCGAGCCGTGGGCGAGCGTGACGCGTTCCTCCTTGATCTTCGCGCGGCGCCGCCGGGCCCGGTCGATCCGGTACAGCACCTGCTCCTCGCGCGAGAGCGACGCGTACACGGCCTCGTCGTGCCCGATCTCGTCGTCCTCCGAAGCTTCCGCGACCGCCTTCGCCGCCCAGCCCGCGGTGACCGTGCCCCTGTCCTCGGTCGACTGGTCCGTCATGTCCGCGTCGCTGCTTTCACACGCTCGCGGGTGAACCGGCCGAAGTTGTAGTACGCGGCGCACGCACCCTCGGGGGAGACCATGCACGTCCCGATCGGCGTCTCGGGCGTGCAGGCGGTCCCGAACACCTTGCACTCCCACGGCTTGATGACGCCCTTCAGCACCTCGCCGCACTGGCAGGCCTTCGGATCGGCCACCCGCACGCCCGGGACGTCGAAGATCCTCTCGGCGTCGAACGCCGCGTAGTCGTCGCGCACCTTCAACGCGGAGTGCGAGATGAACCCCAGCCCCCGCCACTCGAAGTACGGCCGGAGCTCCATGGTTTGGTTGATGACCTGCAGCGCCTTGGGGTTGCCGTCCCACGGCACGACGCGCGTGTACTGGTTCTCGACCTCGCACCGTCCCTCCGAGAGCTGCTGCAGCAGCATGGAGATCGACGTCAGGATGTCGAGCGGCTCGAACCCCGCGCACACGAGCGGCTTGCCGTGCTCTTGGGCGATGAACTCGTAGGGCCGGCACCCGATCACGGTGGAGACGTGGCCGGGACCGATGAACCCGTCGAGCCGCATGTCCGGCGAGTCGAGGATCGCCTTGATCGCCGGGATGATCGTTACGTGGTTGCAGAACACGGAGAAGTTCGAGAGGCCCTCGGCGGCGGCCCGCAGGATCGTCATCGCGGTGGACGGCGCCGTCGTCTCGAACCCGATCGCCATGAACACCACGCGCCGGTCGGGGTTCTCGCGGGCGATCTTCAGCGAGTCGAGGGGCGAGTACACCATGCGGATGTCCGCGCCGGCCGCGTTCGAGTCGAAGAAGGACCCGCGCCCGCCGGGGACACGCATCATGTCGCCGAACGAGGTCATGATCACGTCGGGCTGTTCGGCGATGTGGATCGCATCGTCGACCCGGCCCATCGGGATCACGCACACCGGGCAGCCGGGCCCGTGGACCAGCTGGATGCTCTCCGGCAGGTAGTCCTCCAGCCCGTGCTTGTAGATCGTGTGGGTGTGCCCGCCGCACACCTCCATGAACTTGTACTGGCGGCCGGGCTCGCACAGGGCGGCGATCTGCGCCGCGAGCGCCTGGGCCAACTCCCGGTCGCGGAACTCGTCCACGAACCTCATCTGACCGGGGGGCTACCGCTCGGCTTCACGTCGACGATCTCCTCTCTCCGTCCGGCCTCGCTCTCGACCCCCCGGATCCCCCGTTCTCTCATTCGATCCTGGAATCCGTGAGGGCCCGGAGCTCGTCCTGATAGGCCTGCCCCACGCCCTCGAGGAATGCCATCGTTGCCGCCGCCTCCTCCTCGTCGATCTTCGACAGGGCGAACCCGACGTGGATCAGCACCCAGTCGCCGGGTTCGACCCGCTCGTTCTCGAGCAGCCCGATGTTGATGTTCCGACTGACTCCGCTCACGTTCACCTTCGCGAGGTCCGGGCGGTCGGCGAGGATCTCCACCACCTCACCGGGAATGCCGAGACACATGCACCGCTCCTTTCGCTGCTCCCCGTCGGGTCGGAGCGCTCACGCCGTGGCGCCCACCTCCTCCAGCGCACGCTGCGTGAGCTCCCACAGCACGTGGTACACGGTGGTCTGGGCCTCCTGGATGCGGTGCACGGAGGAGCTCGGGATCACGAAGAGTTGGTCGACGGTGTCGAGCTCGGCCATCGCGCCGCCCTCGTAGCCGGCGAGGCCGATGGTCTGCAGCCCCCGCCGGCCGGCCTCGTCGAAGGCTCGGACGAGGTTCACGGAGTTCCCGCTCGTGGACATGCCGACCGCGATGTCCTCCCTGCGGCCGAACGCCGCGAGCTGCCGGGCGAACACGACGTCGAACCCGACGTCGTTCGACAGCGCCGTGACGACCGCGATGTCGCTCGTGAGCGACACGGCCGGGAGCGGGTGACCGCCGGCCGGAGGGGCCAGGAACAACGTCACCATGTCCTGCGCGTCGGTGCTCGAACCGCCGTTTCCGAAGGCGAACAGCCGCCCGCCGGCGCGGAACCGCCTCGCCATCTCCTCGGCGCACGCCACCAGACGGTCGCGCTCCCGTTCGAGGACGACGTTGCGGAGGCCGACGATCTCATGAGCCTTGGCGACGGTGGAACGACGGACGTCCTCGAGCACCGCCTCGAGGTCCGACGTGCCCGAATAGAGGAACGGGTACAGGGACTCGATCCCGCCGCCGTTCACAGCCGCCCGGCCGGCGTCGCCCTCGTGTCCGGTGTCGTTCACGACGCGACCACCGCGATGGCCTCCTTGGCGTGCACCAGGACGGTGTCGCCGACCCGCGCGTCGACCAGCGCCACGCTGACCTCCTCGACCGAGACGCCGGTGTCGACTCGGGCCAGCTCGTCGTCGAGCAGCTCCACGATTCGGACCGGCACTGCCTCGTCGGAACAGGTGACGCAGACGTCGTCGTCGCAGTGCGGCACCGACGCGCTCGACGCCAGCGGGACCTCGCGGGCCGTCATCCGACGACCTCCGGCCCGAGGAGGCCCGGCTGTTCGAAGAACACGTGTACCAGCTCCCACAGCACGTGGTAGATCGTGGTGTGGACCTCCTTGACGACCAACGGATCGTCGGTGTGCACGACGAGCTGATGGTCCGCGGCGCCGCCCCTCGCGATCGCCCCGCCGTCCGCTCCGACGAGCGCGATCGTGAGCATCCCCATCTCGCGCGCCGTATCGAGCCCGCGGAGCACGTTCCGGCACTCGCCGTCCCAGCTGATGCCCAAGGCGATGTCCGCCGAGGCCCCGAGGTGCCGCAGCTGGTGGGCGAACACCTCGTCCGGGCCCATGCGCTGCGCGATGCCGGTGAGGGTGGCGACGTCGTTCGTGAGCGACATCGCCGGAAGCGCGCGCTTGCCGACGATGACCGGATGGACGAACTCGACGGAGATGTGCTGAGCGTCGGTGGATGCGCCGCCGTTGCCGAACACCACCAGGCGCCCACCCCGATGGAACCGCACGGCCATGTCGTGACAGGCGTTGGCCACCGCGCTGGCGTCGTCGGAGAGGAGGTTCCCGGGCCCCACACGACGAGCGAAGGCGTCGTCCGCCGCAGCTCCGATTCCCTCGCTCACCCGTGCGTTCATTGGACCGCGTGGTCCTTCCGAGGCGTCTGAGATCCGAGCTTACGGCGGCACGGGCCCTCGGGACCACCGCGCCGGTCGTCCTGAGCGCGACCTCGGCCGCACGACCTGTGGCTGCGCCGTACCGGAAGCGAAGCGGCCCGGCCGGCACCCTCGGGTACGATCGCGTGCGTGGACCCAAACCCGGATCTCGAACCGAGGGCGCCAGCGGACTCCGAGGTGGTGCTCGTCCAACTCATGACGATCCTGGACGCCAACAACGTCGGGAACGTCCACGGCGGCACGATCATGAAGCTCGTCGACACCGCGGCCGGGCTGTCGGCCGCGCGCCACTGCGGCGGGCTCGCCGTGACCGCCGCCATGGACGAGATGTCGTTCCTCGAACCGGTCTACGTGAACGACCTCGTGACGCTCAAGGCCACGGTGAACGACGCCGGCAGCACGTCGATGGAGGTGGGCGTCCGCGTCGAGGCCGAGAACCTCGCCACCGGCCGCACGGTGCACACCTCGAGCGCGTACCTGGTGTTCGTGGCGCTCGACGCGGGGGGGAAGCCGCGTCCGGTGCCGCCGGTGACGCCGCGGACGGACGAGGAACGCCAGCGCCAGGTGGAGGCGAAGCTCCGTCGCGAGAACCGCCTGGCCCGGGCCGCCGCGATCCGCGCGGCGAGGGACCCGGACGAGCCGGCCGGCACGCGCGCCGATCACGGCCGGGAGTGACGGCTCCGTCCGCCCCGGCGGGTGGGGCCCCCTCGTGACCCACCCCGCCCGGGCGTCGCGGGCACTCTCCGTGGACGCTTCGCGGCACCGGGCGGGCCGGATCACAATCTGCTGAGTTTTCTTCGGCTCGGTGCGGGCTCAGGCCGTCGAGATCGGGGCGGTGAACACCGGCTTCGTCGTGGGCTGACCGACCCCGCCGGCCTTCTCCACCGTCACCGCCATCAGCACCGACTGCGACGGGTCGGCGGCGACCGGCACGACGACCGCGGTCCCCGGGCTCGGCGCGTCGAACGTCGGCCCGGGCGCGGGGTTGCCGCCGCCGGGCGGGAACAGCCACAGCTCGTACTGCTTGCCGGCGGGCACCGGCCCGAGGTCCGTTCCGAACACGAAGCTCCGTTCCTGGCCCGGACGGTACGCCACCGCGAGGTTCCCGCCCTGGGTCGCCGTGAACCGCACGACCTGCGTGTCGGGGTGCGCGAGGAGGCCGGCCAGGGCCTGCTGGGTCCCGCCGTTCGACCCGCCGCCGCCCACGACGAACCCACCGACGAACGCGCCGGCCACCAGGACGATCACGGCGGCCGCCGCGGTCAGCGCGCGAGCCAGCCGGCCGGGCCGGCGACGGGCGGGCCCGGTGCGGGCCGTGCGGCGCCGGGCGAGCTCGTCGGCCGGCGGCGCTTCCGCCCCGGCCGGGCGTTCGTCGAGCGCCCGCGCAAGCAGCGCGTCCTCCATGCCATCCGGCACGGCCACCGGCCCCAGGGCGAACCCCAGCCGGCCGGCGATCTCGTCGAACTGCACCTCGGCCCGCGCGCAGACCTCGCAGTCGAGGCCGTGCTCGGTCCGGAGCCGGTCGAACTCGTCGACCTCGCCGGGCTCCAGGCCGCCCAGGGCCCGGACCGCCAGGAGCTCCTCGATCCGCTCGTGTTCGGTCGTGCTCATCCCACACCTGCTTCCCGGCCGGAGCGGTACGTCGCGGGCCCGCTCACGTCCGCAACCATCCCAATCCCGCGCGGAGCCGCCGCATCGCGAGCAGCGTCCGCGACTTCACCGTTCCCAGGGGCAGCCCCAGCGCGGTCGAGATCTGGGTCTGCGACATCCCCCGGAAGTACATGAGCTCGATCACCTGCCGCTGTTCGGCGGGCAGGTCCTCGAGGGCCCGCCGGACCGCATCCCGTTCGGCCGGCAGCCCCAGCTCGTCGACCACCGTCTCGGCCGGGTCCCCCCCGTCGACGTCCACGTCGGCCACCGCCTCCTCGGCCCGGCGGCGCTGGGCCTCCTCCCGGCGGACCTGGTCCACGGCCCGGTGGTGCACGGTCGACATCAGCCACGCCCGCACCGAGCCGCGCCCGGCGTCGTAGCTCGCCGGGTTCCTCCACAGCGCGAGGAACGCCTCCTGCACCGTCTCCTCGGCGAGGGCGGGCTGCCGGAGCACCCGCTGGGCGAGGGCCAGCGCCGACGCGGAGTACCGGCGGAACAGCCCCCGGAACGCCTCCTGGTCGCCCTGGCCGACCCGCCGGACGAGGTCGCGGTCGCGCGCGTCACCGAGGTCGGCGGTGCGGCTCACCGGAACCACCTCGTGGATGCGGACGACGTCGAGCAGGACTGACATTCGGGAGACCTTCCGATCGAACTCGCGGGAACTCCATCGCGCATTCGCAGCGCCCGGGGCATCGGATCAGGCATGCGCCGGGGTCTCCATGGCGTCAGGTGGGGTCCACGCGGTCACGGATGCCGTCGATGGCGGAGGGGTTCTCGAGGCTCGAGAGGTCGCCGGGGTCCGCGTGCAGCACGGTCGCCCGGATCGCCCGGCGAAGGATCTTGGCCGAACGTGTCCGCGGCAGCTCGTCGAGGAACACGATCCGTTCGGGCCGGAACGACTTGCCGAGCTGCTCGACGACGGTGCTCCGCAGCTGCTCGGCCAGGTCGTCGTCCCGCTCCCATCCGGGCTTCGTCACCACGAAGCACCACAATGTCTCGCCCTTCACCTCGTGCGGGATGCCGACCGCGGCGGACTCGGCCACGGCGGGGTGCTCGATCAGCGCCGACTCGACCTCGGCGGGGCCGAGGCGCTTGCCGGCGACGTTCATCGTGTCGTCGCTCCGGCCGTGCAGGAACCAGAACCCGTCGACGTCGATCGTCGCCCAGTCGCCATGGACCCACACGTCGGGCCAGCGGTTCCAGTACGTCTCGAGGTAGCGGTCGGGGTCGCGCCACACACCGCGGGTCATGGCGGGCCACGGCTTGGTGCAGACGAGCTCGCCGACCTCGCCCCGGGGGACCGGCCGTCCGTCGGGGCCCCACACGTCGACGGCCATGCCGGGCGAGGGGCCGCCGACGGTCGTGGGCTTGAGCGGCGTGATCGGCAGGGGCGACAGGAAGCAGGCGCCGACCTCCGTGCCGCCGGAGATGTTGATGATCGGGCACCGCCCGCCGCCGACCTCGCGGAAGAACCACAGGTACGGCTCCGGGTTCCACGGCTCGCCGGTGGAACCGAGGACGCGGAGGCTCGACAGGTCGTGGCGCCGGACGTGCTCCTCGCCGGCCGGGATCAGGGCGCGGATCAGCGTGGGGGAGATGCCGAGATGGCTGATGCGGTGGCGTTCGACGATGTCCCAGACGCGGTCGGGCGCGGGGTGGTTCGGCGCGCCCTCGTAGAGGAACACCGTCGCGCCGAGCGCCCCCGCGCCGACGATCTCCCACGCACCCATGATCCAGCCGAGGTCGCTGACCCAGAACAGCGTCTCGTCGGGGTGGAGGTCGATCTGGTAGGCGACCTCCGAGACGATCTTCACCAGGAACCCGCCGTGCACGTGGACGGCGCCCTTCGGCGGGCCGGTGGTGCCGCTGGTGTACGCGACCAACAGCGGGTGCTCGGGATCGAGCGCCTCGGTCTCGAACCGGCCGGGCTGCCGCGCGAGCAGCGCGTCCCACGCCACGTCCTTCGGCGTCGGCCGCTGCGCGGCGATCGTTCCGGCCGGAAGCCTGGACCAGACCACCTCGTGGGTGACCGTGGGCGACATGGCCACGGCCTCGTCGGCCACCGACTTCATGTCGACGGGCGCGCCACGCCGGTAGCACCCGTCGGCCGTGAACACCACCTTGGCCCCGGCGTCCTGCAGCCGCTTGGCCACCGCCTCCGCACCGAACCCGCTGAAGATCGGGACGTACGGCGCTCCGACCTTGGCGCAGGCCAGCGTGGCGGCCACCGTCTCCGGGGCCATCGGCATGAAGATCCCGACGGTGTCGCCGGCGCCGACGCCGAGCTCGCGCAGGCCGTGCGCGGCGCGGTCGGCCATCTCGCGGAGCCCGGCGTACGTGACGGCGCGCGTGGCGCCGTCCTCCCCCTCCCACATCACGGCGACCTTGCCGGGGGTGCGATCGGCCCACCGGTCGACGCAGTTGTGGGCGAGGTTGACGCGTCCGCCGCCGAACCACGTCGCCCACGGGATGCCCCTCGACGTGTCCACTACCTGCGTGTATGGCTCGGTGAACTCGATCCCGAGGTCGGCCACGACGGCGTCCCAGAACCACGCGACGTCGGCCGTGGAGCGCTCGATCAGCTCCTCGTACGAACCGATCCCGTGGGCGCGCATGAACCGCGTGACGTTGGCCCGTTCGACGTAGTCGTCGCTCGGACTCCACACGATGTCCATGTCGGGCATGATCCCTCCGGATCGGTGCCGCGCCGAAGCGGGCCCGCAAAGCCTACGGAACTTCGAGCGCCGAAGCCCAGTCCGGATCGCGGGTTCCGTGTGTGCGGAGGTCGTGGTGAAACCGTGGGGGCCCAACGCTCTCGAGGTCGGTTGGGTAGGCTTGATCACCCTTGGCAACCACCACCGAACGACCGCTTCGCGAGGTCGAACCCCCCGTACCGACCGCGCCTCGCCGCCGACGACACTGGCCGGTGGCGCTGTTCCTCGTGCTCACGATGCTCGTGTCGCTCGCGATCGCGGGCGGCTCGGTGTACGGGATCTCGCTGTACCACAAGGCCGATGGGGCCGTCGTGGTCGTACGGCCGCCAACCGGGAAACACAAGGCCCGGGGCGACGCCGTGATCCCGAAGTGCGGCAAGAACGTCTGCAACTATCTCATCCTCGGGAGCGACTCCCGCAAGGGCCTGTCGAAGGCCGAACAGGAGAAGTACGGTTCCAACAGGACCGTTCCGGGCCGGCGGTCCGACACGATCATGCTGCTCCACATCGACCCCTCGAAGAACCACGCGACCGTCGTGTCCTTCCCGCGCGACCTCTGGGTGCATATCCCGGACGTCGGGTACGGCAAGATCACGTCGGCCTACGAGGAGGGCGAGTACCGCGTCGCGAACGTCGTGCACCGCCTGTCCGGCCTGCCGATCAACGGTTTCCTCACGGTCAACCTCGCCGGGTTCGAAGGGGTGGTGCGCGCCCTGGGCGGCGTGAACATCTGTGTCGACCGGCCGATGGTCGACCCCTTGGCGGGACTGAACATCCCGGCGGGATGCCAGCACCTCTCGCCGGAGATGGCGCTGTCGTTCGTCCGCGCTCGGCATGTGTGTGGTGATGCCATCCCGGACTTCTCGAGGATCTCGCGCCAGCAACAGTTCCTGCGCGCGGTCCTCACCAACGTCCTGTCGACGGGGGCCCTGTTCCACGCGGGCTCGATCATCGACGAGGTCCTGCCGAACCTGCGGGTCAGCCCGAACATCCAAACAGCGGACATCCTGTATCTGGTGAACAAGCTCCGGGGTCTGACGACGGGCGTCGTCGACTTCCGAACGGTTCCCGGCAACCCGTACGCGACCGTCCAGACGCCGGCCGGCACCGTCGACGTCGTGAAGCTCGAACCCCAGGCCAAGCAACTGTTCCGTCGGCTTCGGCTGGGGCTCCCGCTCGGGAACCTCGGGCTCACCACCACGCAGACTCCGCCGTCGACAGCGGTGATCGGCGTGCAGATCATCGACGCCGCATCGAAGGGCGTCGCCGCCAAGGTCCAGCCGATCGTCGACAACGCCGGGTTCAACGACCATGGGGTCACCGCGAGGAACCGGTTCGGCCTGACGAGCTCGGCGATCATTTTCGCACCCGACGAATCGGGGAAGGCCGCGGCCGACGTGCTGAAGGGGTACCTCGGGAACGTGCCGGAAGTGAAGGCCAAGCCTGGACAACTGCGGGACAACGACGTTGCGTTGATCGTCGGCGCCGACTACGCGGGGAACCCCGTCGCGCCGGCGCCGACGCCTTCCCCCGGGTCTTCGAGCTGCTGAGCCGGTGAAGGCGCTCGTCCTCTCGGGAGGGGAGGGGTCGCGCCTGCGGCCCATCACCCACACGAACGCCAAGCAGCTCATCCCGATCGCGAACACGCCGATCCTCTTCCACGCGCTTCGCGCCATCGCCGACGCCGGGATCGAGGACGTCGGCGTCGTCGTCGGGCAGACCGCCGCCGAGGTCCGGGCGGCGGTGGGGGACGGTTCGACCTGGGGGCTCCACGTCACCTACGTCCCGCAGGCGAAGCCGCTCGGCCTGGCGCACGCGGTCCTCACCGCCGAGGAGTTCGTCGGCGACGAGCCGTTCGTGATGTACCTGGGCGACAACGTCCTGCTCGAGGGCCTCCGCGGGTTCGTCGAGGAGTTCGAACGCCACCGGCCGTCCGCCCAGATCTTCCTGGCGAGGGTTCCCGAGCCGGAGCGGTTCGGCGTCGCGGTGCTCGAGGGCGATCGCGTCACCCGGCTCGTCGAGAAGCCGAAGGAGCACATCTCCGACCTGGCGCTCGTCGGCGTGTACCTGTTCGACCGGTCGATCGTCGAGGCGGCCCGCACGCTCGAGCCGTCGTGGCGCGGCGAGCTCGAGATCACCGACGCCATCCAGCGGCTGATCGACGACGGCAGGACCGTCCGCGCGGCCATGGTCGGCGGATGGTGGAAGG
This sequence comes from uncultured Actinomycetes bacterium, assembly GCA_963772375.1. Classification (GTDB taxonomy): domain Bacteria; phylum Actinomycetota; class UBA4738; order UBA4738; family JACQTL01; genus DATBHM01. The sequence goes on along the minus strand of CAVYXG010000001.1, from coordinate 1,187,531 downwards.
ACACCGGCCGGCCGGAGGACCTGCTGGAGGCCAACCGCATGATGCTCCGCCAGCTCGCCACGCGGATCGACGGCGAGGTGGACGAGGAGTCGCGTCTCGCCGGAACCGTCGTCGTGGAGCCGGGCGCGAAGGTCGCCCGGTGCGCCATCCGGGGACCGGTCGCGATCGGGGAGGGGACCGTGGTCGAGGACTCGGTGCTCGGTCCGGACGTGTCGATCTCGTACGGCTGCACGGTACGCGGGTCCGAGATCGAGGACTCCATCGTGATGGAGCAGTGCACGATCGAGGAGGTGCGGTCGATGGCGGGCTCGATCCTGGGGCGGGGGGTGGACGTCCGCCGGGCAACCCGGCCGGAGGTCTACCGGCTGATCGTGGGCGACCACAGCCAGGTCCGCGTCTACTGAGCGAGGCGTACCCTGGTCGGAACGTGTTCGAGCGGTTCACCGACCGGGCCCGACGGGTGGTGGTCCTCGCCCAGTCCGAGGCGAGGATGCTGAACCACAACTACATCGGCACCGAGCACCTGCTGCTCGGGCTGATCCACGAGGGCGAGGGCGTCGCGGCGAGGGCGCTCGAGCAGCTCGACATCTCCCTCGCGGCCGTCCAGCAGCGGGTCGAGGAGGTGATCGGCCGCGGCGACCAGCCGCCCACCGGTCACATCCCGTTCACGCCTCGCGCCAAGAAGGTGCTCGAGCTGTCCCTCCGCGAGGCGCTCCGGATCGGCCACAACTACATCGGCACCGAGCACCTCCTGCTCGGGCTGATCCGGGAGGGCGAGGGGGTCGCGGCGCAGGTGCTCCGGCAGCTCGGTGCCGACCTCGAGCGCGTCCGCCAGGAGGTGATGGACCTCCTTTCCGAGTATCCCGGCGCGGTCGCGATGGACGCCCCGTCCGAGGCGGCCGCCGGACCGGAAAGGGGGCGCGGTCGGCGGCTGCGGCCCGGGCCAGCCTGGCGCGTCGAGCGCGTGGGTCCGGACGTCCGGTTGCGCCGCGGCGAGGACGAGCCTGAACGCCCCCCGCAGTGCACGCGATGCGGGAGCGATCTCACCGAGTCCGCCAGGTACCGGATCCAGGACGTTCCCGCGGGATCGGGTCCCGGCCTCGAGGCGAAGAAGCCGGAAGCTCCGCAACGGGAGTCGCCCGAGCACCGGCCGGCGGCGTTGCTGTACTGCGCGGAGTGCGGCTGGGTGCTCGCGGCGAGCCTGCTGGACCCGGGGGACTGAGGCCGCCTCAGCCCAGGGTCAGGACCGCGCACAGCACCCCACGCGCCGCGGGGGACTCGTCGCCGTAGGACAGCAGCCCCATGGACCGGGGATCCTTCACGCCCTCCCATCCTTCCGGCCCGAGGCGGAACGTCTCCTGTTCGGCGATCGTGAAGGGGCTCTGTTCGATGAGCTGCTCCCACGAGTCGGCGTCGTACTGGAACATCCAGCCGCGTTCCTCTCGGCGCCCGAACGGCACCGAGATCAGCAGTCGTCCGTTCGGGTCGAGCACACGCGCCATCGACAGCAGCGAGCTCGACGACCCGCCGCCGTCCTTTTGCTGGAACGGCAGCCCGTACCGCGTGTTGTCGAATCCCACGTGCTCGATCGTCGAGACGCAGTAGATGAGGTCGAACGACGCGTCCCGGTACGGCAGCCCCCGCAGGTCGCCGCGGACCCGGTGCATGCCGGGGACGGAGAGCGTGGCGAAGTCGACCCCGTGCAGCGCCGGGATCCCCAGGTCGAGCAGCGCCGACAGGTACACGCCGGAGGCGAAGGCGTACCCCGTGTCCAGCACACGGGGTTCGCCCTCGTACCGCGACAGCATCCACGGGATCTCGACGACGCGTTCGGTGGTGTCCGGCGCCTCGAGGCGTTCACCCGGCGGGATCGTGAACGGCGTCGAGGACTGTGCCCGCTCCCGGAGGATCTGCTCGACCGTGAGCACCTCCTGGAACTCCCTGCTCGTGAACAGCCGCCGGGCCAGACCGGCTCGGGTGAGCTTGCCGCCGAACGCCATCTCGGCGTGGGCGTGGCGGAGGGCCTCGGGTTCGGCGGGTCGACGGAGCACGGTGCGGTACAGCAGGTCGACGAAGGCGAGCGCGCCGTCCTGGCCGAACGTCGCCCCGGTGAGGTCGTCGATCCGCGGGCGGAGGCGCGCCAGGTGCGCCTGCGCGCCCGCCCAGGTCAGCGGCCGGCCGGGCTCGTGCTGCTCCTCGGGGAGGATCATGGTCGCCGGACTCTCCCGGTTCGAGACCTCACGGGCGAACGCGAGGTACTGGTCGCGGCAGGTGTTGGGGTCGAGGTGGTCGACGGCGTACCGCCGGGAGCGTTCCTCGACGCCCGCGCGAAACGCGGGGTCGGCGGCCAGGTGCAGCAGATGCCCGGCGACCTGTTCGGCCTGGGGGCCGTCGATCTCGACCTTGAGCGCGACATCGGAAGGGAGCTCCGCCCAGGAGGCGTAGTTGTTGACGATGACCGCCCGCCCCTCGGCGAGCGATCGCGCCAGGGTACCGGAGGACTCGCCGGCCGTCGGGTACCGCAGGTTGACGACCGCATCGCACGCTCGGAGGTAGACGTAGAAGTGCTCGAGGTCGACGTACCCGGCGACCCGGATCGACTCCTTGAGGTCGACCTGCGCGATCAGGCGCTGGAGCGCACCGCCCGTGTGGTCGGCGCCCACCATGAGCAGCACCGAGCTCGGGAACTCCCGGTGGAGCCCGGCGAAGCCGTTCACGACGGCCGCCGGCTGCTTCGGTCGCGTGATGAAGCCGAAGTGCCCGACGACGAACGCGTCCTCGGGGACGTGCAGCCTCCGCCGGGCCTCCCGACGATCGATCCCGGCGACCTCCGTCGGCGGGTCGCCGGCGTGATGGGGGATGACCACCATCGGCACGTTTGGCGCCTGCTCGTGGATGCGCTCGGCCGCGTCGTGGCTGTGGACGACGATGCCGCGGGCCTGTTCGGCCACGTGCGCCGTGAGCGGGAACAGGAACTTCTCGTAGTCGGTGTGGACGCCGTTGCGCCGCAGCATGGCGAGGCGGTTCCCGCGATCGCCGTACTCGCCGTGGAGGATCCCCTCGTACCGCGCGTCGTCGCCAGCCTCGATCGTGGCGTGGGAGATCAGGTGGTGGAGCACGGCATCGTGGAAAACCGCGATCGCCGGCCGGCGGCGGGCCATCTCGTAGATGTACTCGTGGTAGGGGTTGTTCCCCAGGTGGTAGAAGATGCCGTCGTAGTCCCGCGGCGCGGAGAACTCCGTCGGGTCGCGGAGCTCCGCGCCCGGCGGTGCCTTCGGCCGCTTCCACCTCGTCCCCCTCGGGCAGAACACGTCGACCTCGCTGTGGCCGCGGAAGTACGGGACCAGCTCGGTCGTGTAGTCGGCGATGCCCGAGGGCATCGGCGGGAGGGGGCTGAACCAGGCGATGCGCACGGCGGTTTCCTGCTACTCGGACGTCGAGGCAGCCGGGGCCTGCGCGGGCACATGGCCGTTGGCGGTCGTGTCGGACGCGCCGTCCTCGCCCTTCGGCTCGGGCCCGTGGTCGGCGGAGGGCACCTCGGGCACCTCGGCCCGGGCCCGGGCGGCGACGTCGCTCAGCTCGAGGTCCCGTTGCAGCCGGCGAAGGTTGTTGAGCCCGTCCCGCAACGCGAACAACTGCTCCTCGATGGCGTTCATCCGCTCGCCGCTGCGGGCGGAGACGCCCTCGATCCTCCGGTCGAGCTCCTGCTGGATGATCTCGGTTCGCTCGAGCACCTCGCGGACGATGCGCTCGTAGAACCCGTCCCGGCGGGCGGCCACGCGCCCCTCGATGTAGTCGAGCTGCGTCTCGCGCTCGAGCAACTCGTACGAGAGCGCCTTCAGGTAGCGCTTGAGCGCGCGCCTGCGGCGGCGCCGGGTGACGAACGGTTTCGGCGTGACCTTGACCACGCCCTTGCGGACCATCGCGCGGGCCGGTTCGGTCCTGGCGTAGCCGTGGCGGACCACCATGCCCGGGGTGACCTTGGTGCCCCCACCGGCAGCCTCGAGGACGCGGACGCGGCGGCGGCGCCACCAGTCAACGAACCGATCGGGGAGGATCTTCTTGACGAGGTCGCGATGCCCACTCATCCGGGCCAACTGTAGCAGGCGCCCTCGTGCGGAAGAACGGACCCGCCGCTTGCCCGATCCCTGGCAATCCCACTGCTAGACTCGCAGGTCCGAGGGCATATTTCGCTCCGGTTCCGTTCATTTTCGACGATCATCCGAACCCATGGCCGAACACATCGACGGCGTCTGGACCAAGTCCCTGCAGGTCATCCCGGACGAGCGGGGGCGCCTGATGGAGATCCTCCGCGCCGATGATGACGGTTTCACGAAGTTCGGACAGGTGTACCTGTCCACCACCTACCCTGGGGTGGTGAAGGCCTGGCACCTCCACAAGGTCCAGGACGACAACTTCTGCTGTGTGAAGGGCATGGTGAAGCTCGTGCTGTACGACGGCCGCGACGGTTCGGCCACGGAGGGGATGGTGTCGGAGTACTTCATCGGGGACCACAACCCGCTGCTCGTCCGCGTGCCGGCGGGTGTGCTCCACGGCTGGAAGTGCATCTCCGGGCACGAGGCGTACGTCATCAACGCGCCGAACGAGGTGTACCGCTACGACGCCCCCGACGAGCACCGCGTCCCGTGGGACTCGCCGGACGTGCCCTACGACTGGGACATCGTCTTCCAGTGACGGCCGCCGATCCGATCGGAGCCGCGACGTGACCGCCCGCGGACCGAAGGTCGAACGCTCGCGGTCGGAGCACGTCCTCGTCACCGGGGGCGCCGGGTTCATCGCGTCCCACGTCGTCGACCTGCTGCTGCAGCGCGGCGACCAGCGCGTGACGGTGCTCGACAAGCTCACATATGCCGGGAACGTCGACAACCTGAGCGGCCACCGGGGCGACCCCCGGTTCGACTTCGTGCGGGGCGACGTGGCTGATCCCGAGCAGGTCGCGCGGCTGGTGACCCGCGCGACGTCGGTCGTGCACGCGGCGGCGGAGACGTTCGTCGACCGGAGCATCGCGGAATCCGGGGCGTTCGTCCGGTCGAACGTCCTCGGGACGCAGGTGGTGCTGGAGGCGTGCCGCGTGGCGCACAAGCCGCTCGTGGTGCTCTCGACCGACGAGGTGTACGGGTCGATCCGGCACGGTTCGTTCACGGAGGAGGACCCGCTGCAGCCGAACAACCCGTACGCGGCGACGAAGGCCGGGGCCGACCTGCTGTGCCGGGCCTACCGGGTGACGTACGGCATGCCGGTGACGATCGTGCGCGGTTCGAACGCCTTCGGCCCCCGCCAGCACCCCGAGAAGGCCATCCCGACGTTCGCGTTGAACGCGCTCGACGGCCGGCGCGTGCCCGTGTACGGCAATGGGAAGAACCGCCGGGAATGGCTGTTCGTCCGGGACTTCGCGCGGGCGGTGGTCGCGGTGATGGACTCCGGGCGGCCGGGCGACACGTACAACATCGGCGGCGGGCACGAGGCGTCGAACCTCGACGTGGCGCGGGAGATCTGCCGGCTGGCCGGCGCGCCCGAGGCACTGGTGACGTTCGTCGAGGACCGGCCGGGGCACGACTTCCGCTACGCGCTCGACTGGACCCGGCTGGCCGAGCTGGGATGGAAGCCCGAGACGAGGTTCCACGACGCGCTCGCGGAGACCGTCGAGTGGTACGGAGCCAACCGGGCCTGGGCCGGTCGGGGGGCGAAGCGATGAGGCTGGTGGTGACCGGCTCCGGCGGCGCGATGGCCCGGGCGTTCCTGGCCAACGTGCCCTCGCACCACGACGTGGTGCCGCTGGCGCACGCCGACCTGGACGTCGGCGACCACCACGCAGTGATGCGGACCGTCGTCCCCCTGCACCCCGACGCCGTGGTCAACCTCGCCGCGATGACCCGCGTGGACGACTGCGAGACCGAACGGGACGAGGCCTACCGTTCCAACACGATCGGGCCGCACAACCTCGCGCTGGCCGCGAGGGCCTGCGGGGCCGCCCTGCTGCACGTGTCGACCGACTACGTGTTCGACGGGCTCAAGGAGTCGCCCTACGACGAGCTCGACCGGCCCAACCCGATCAGCGTGTACGCGCGGTCGAAGCTCGGCGGCGAGGAGCTGGTCCGCCGCCATCTGCCGGAGCACTTCGTGGTGCGGACCGGCTGGGTGTTCGGCGGCGGAACCGACCACCTGTCGCGAACGGTCGCCCGCATGCGCGACGGCGAGCCGGGGGCCGGCCTCTCCGACCGGGTGGGGACGCCGACGTTCGTCCGGCACCTCGCCGAACGCCTCGTGCCCCTGCTGCTGACGGAGCGGTTCGGCACCTACCACCTGGCCGGGCCCGAGCCGGCGTCCTGGTTCGACGTGCTCACCAGGATCCGGTTCCTGGCGGGGCTCCCCGTGACGGTCGACCGCCAGTTGGTGCAGGACCTCGACCTCGCGGCGCCTCGGCCGGCGTACTCGGCGCTCACCAGCCTGTTCGCCGCAGACCTCGGCCTGGCGCTCCCGCCGCTCGACGTCGCGCTGAAGGAGTTCCTCGATGGCCACGACTGACGAACGCCCCGGCATCGGCGGCGACGATGTCGAGGTCCAGGTCTCGCGTCTCGAAAGCGAGCCCGAGGTCCGGACCTCGGAGAACCCGAAGTTCCACCCGATCCGCCGGCTGCGGCACCTGTGGAGCTACCGGGAGATCCTGGTCAACCTCACGCGCAAGGAGGTCAAGGTCAAATACACGTCGTCCGTCCTCGGGACGGCGTGGTCGATGCTCAACCCGCTCATGTACCTCCTCGTGTTCACGTTCGTGTTCGAGGTGGTGCTGAAGAGCGGCATCCCGGACTTCCCGATCTACCTGCTCTCCGGGCTGCTCGCGTGGAACCTGTTCAGCGGCTCGCTGACGCTCTCCGCGCGGTCGGTGGTCGACAACGCGAACCTCGTGAAGAAGGTGTACTTCCCGCGCGAGGTCCTGCCGCTCGCGTCGATCGGCGCCTCGATCGTCGATTTCCTGCTGCAGGGCGTGGTGCTGATCGCATTCATGGCCCTCGACCGGTACTTCCACCTGGGGTGGAACCTCCTCCTGCTCCCGCTGTCGATGATCGCGTTGCTGCTGTTCACCACGGCGCTCGCGCTGTGGGTCGGCGCGCTGAACGTGAAGTACCGCGACACCCAGCACCTGCTGAACCTGGCGCTCCTCACGTGGTTCTGGCTGACGCCCGTCGTCTACGCGATGGGCTCCCTCCAGTACCGCCTGCAGAACACGCGGTTCGGCAACCCGCTCGTGCTGACCTACTTCCTGCTCAACCCGATGGCGTCGATCATCGCCGGGTTCCAGCGGGCGTTGTACGGCGTCGTGAACCCGCCGCAATACGCCGCGAACAACTCGGGGACGCTGCTGCTGAACACGTCGCTGGGCGGGCAGGCGGCGCTCCTCGGCGTCGTGTGCTGCATCTCGATCGTCTTCATCCTGGTGTTCTGGCGGCTGTTCTTCCGGCAGGCCGGGGACTTCGCGGAGGAGCTGTAGCCGTGAGCGTTCCCGCCATCGAGGTCCAGGGCATCGGCAAGCGCTTCAAGCGCTACAAGGAACGCCCGACCTCCATCAAGGCCCGCATGACGAAGTTCCGAGTGCGGGCCGAGGAGTTCTGGGCGCTGAAGGACGTGGGGTTCGACGTCTTCGAGGGTTCCACGACCGGCCTGATCGGGCCGAACGGAAGCGGGAAGTCCACGCTGCTGCGAATCATCGCCGGCATCCTCCGCCCGTCCGAGGGTCGAGTCGTCACCCGGGGGCGCATCGCCGCGCTGCTCGAGCTGGGCGCCGGGTTCCATCCCGAGCTCACCGGACGGGAGAACGTCTACCTCAACGCGTCCATCCTCGGTCTGTCGCGCAAGGAGACCGATGGCAAGTTCGGCTCGATCGTCGAGTTCGCGGAGCTCGAGGACTTCATCGACACGCAGGTCAAGTTCTACTCCAGCGGGATGTTCGTCCGGCTGGGGTTCGCCGTCGCCGTCCACGTGGACCCGCAGATCCTGCTCGTCGACGAGGTGCTGGCGGTGGGGGACGAGGCGTTCCAGCGGAAGTGTCTGGCGAAGATCCAGTCCTTCCAGGCCGAGGGACGCACGATCGTGTTCGTCACGCACGCGGCGGACCTGGTGCGGCAGATCTGCGACCACGCGGTGATGTTGCAGAAGGGCGTGATCCACACCGCCGGAGAGCCCGACGAGGTGGTCCGGGAGTTCCGGCTGTCGATGCTGAAGCACGACCTCGCCTACGCGACCGAGCAGGGGTCGAAGGAGATCGAGATCGTGTCGGCCTCCCTGATCCGCGAGGACGGCTCGTCCGGCGAGCAGGCCCGGAGCGGCGAGACGCTCACGATCCAGATCGACCTGAAGGCCAACCGGCCGGTGGACAACCCCGTGATCTCGTTCGCGCTCCACGACGAGAACAACAAGTTCGTGTTCGGGACGAACACCGGCTGGAAGGGGCTCGAGTTCCACCCGTTCGAGGGCAAGAAGCGGCTGCGGTTCCACCTGCGGTCGCTGCCGTTCGTCGGCGGGAAGTTCTGGGTGACGCTCGGCGTGCACTCCGTGGACGCGAAGACCGTGTACCACGTGCAGGAACAGCGCTCGGCGTTCACGGTCGAGGCCGGCGCCGAGAACCCCGGCCAGATCTTCATCCCCGTGGACGTCGACGTGGAGGACCTGTAGGTGGCGCGGGTCCTGATCGTGTCGCCGTATCCGCCGCGCCGCTGCGGGATCGGCGCCTATGCGGCCACCCAAGCCTCGAGGCTTCGCGCCGCCGGCGACGACGTGATCGTGCTGTCGCCGCCGGACGGGGACGGGGACGTCCGGGCGCCGTTCCTGGCGAACGGCGACGTCTTCCGGGAGGCGTCGCGGCGGGGCGAGGGCGCCGACCGCATCGTCGTGCACTTCCAGCCGGCGCTGTACTACCGGCCGGGGGCCCGGGCCGCGCTCTCCAAGGTGATGACGTCGTGGGAGCTGCTGTCGCTCGTCCGGCGGCGGCCCCAGACCGAGATCGTGGTCCACGAGGCCGATCCGCGGGTCCGGTGGCGCCCCGACTACGCGCTGCTGCGACAGGCGTTCGCCCGGGCCAGGCTGGTGTTCCACACCGACGCCGAACGCGTAGCGCTGCAACGGCAGTATGGGCTGCGGCGCGTCCGGGCCCGCCTGGTCGACCACGTGGATGGGATCACCGTCCACGCGGCGGCCGGCCGCGAGGACGCGCGGCGGCGGCTGGGGCTGCCCCAGGACGAGCCGGTGTTCGTGTGCGCGGGGTTCCTGCACCCGGACAAGGGCTACGATCGCGCGGTGCGGGCGTTCGCCGCGGCGGGTTCGCCCGGACGCCTGGACGTGGTCGGCTCGGTCCGGGACACCACGCCGGAGAACGTCGCGGCGGCCGCCGAACTCCACGCCCTCGCGGAACGAACGCCGGGTGTGACCCTCCACGAGGGCTTCGCGAGCGACGAGGAGTTCGACGAGTGGATCGCCGCGGCCGACGCGGTGATCCTGCCGTACCGCCGGTCGTGGTCCTCGGGCGCGCTCGCCCGTGCCCAGGCGCTCGGCACGCCCGCGGTGGTGAGCGACGCCGGCGGGCTTCCCGAGCAGGCCGGACCGCGCGACCGGGTGTTCCGTTCGGACGACGAGCTCGCGGCCCTCATCGGCGAGGCCGCGGCCCGTGACCCGGCGCCCGCGAAGGCCACGTCGTGAGCCGCGTTCGCAAGGCGGGCGGGTCGCCCGGGCCGCCGGCCAGGCCGGGGGAGCGGCCCACCGGGTCCTTCCGCGGCGCCAAGCCCGGCCACTCCGACGAGTGGGACATCGAACATTCCGATCCCGATCCGAAAGGAAGCTCCACCATGCTGCTCGGCCTCATCCTCCTCTCGGTGCTCCTCGCCGCGAGCGCCCAGATCGTCTTGAAGCACGGCATGAACCAGGTGACACACGAGCTGGGACACCCGTTCGGGATCAACGCGGAGTCGCTGAAGGCGGCCGGCACGACGCTCTGGGTGTGGGTGGGGCTCGCGGTGTTCGGCCTGTCGGCGCTCGTGTGGTTGGCGGTGCTCTCCCGAGCGGCGCTGTCGTTCGCCTACCCGTTCGCGGCGCTCACCTACGTGGTGATCCTGATCTACGACACCATCCGCGGCGAGGCCGTCGGCGGCCTCCGATGGGCCGGCGTCATCCTGATCGTGGCCGGGATCGTCCTGGTGTCGCGGACACCGTCGCACTCCTGAGCACGCGCATGTCCGAACACACGGCATCCGGGGAGGGATCCCACCCAGTGCCCGACCTCGCGGTCGTCGTCGTGAACTACAACGCCGGCGAGCACCTGCTGGCCTGCCTGACGTCGGTGGTGGCGACGGCCGGCGACGCCACGCTCGAGGTGGTCGTTGTGGACAACGCCTCGCGGGACGGCAGCGCCCGGGCGGCGGCCGAGGGGTTCCCGGAGGTCCGGGTGATCGAGACCGGCACCAACCGGGGGTTCGCCGCCGGCGTCAACGTCGGCCTGCGGGCGACCGGGGCGCCCTTCGTCTTCGTGCTGAACCCCGACGCCGAAGTCACGGTGGGGACGTTGGGCGCCCTGGTGAAGCTGGCCCGGGAGCGCCCGGCGGCGGGACTGCTGGGCCCGGTCATCCGCAATGCCGACGGCACGCTGTACCCGAGCGGTCGGACGTTCCCGAGCATCACGCAGGCCGTCGGGCACGCGTTCCTGGGGCCGTTCGATCCCGACAACCACTGGACCCGCGAGTACACGATGTCCGGCTGGGACCGGACCACCGAGCGCGTCGTCGACTGGGTGTCAGGTTCGGCCATGCTGCTGCGCCGCGCCGCGCTCGACCGGATCGGGCTGCTGGACGAGGGGTTCTTCCTGTACGGCGAGGAGCTCGACCTGTGCACGCGGCTGCGCGACGCGGGGTGGCAGGTCGTGTTCACGCCCGAGGTCGAGGTGACCCACGAGGGCGGGGTGTCGACCGGCCGGTCCCGGCGCATGAACCTCATCCACTCGCGTTCGATCTACCGCTACTTCCGCAAGCACCGCGCGCGGGGGTGGCGGCGGATGTTCCTGCCACTCGCCCGGCTCGCGCTGCGAGCCCGGGCCGAGCTGGTCTCGTTCACGAGGAGGGCGGAAGGGTGAAGGCGGTCGTGCTGGTCGGGGGGGAGGGAACCCGTCTCCGCCCGCTCACCGAGACGGTCCCCAAGCCGCTGCTGCCCGTGGTGAACCGGTCGTTCCTGCACCGCGTGCTCGACCACCTGGCCGAGCACGGCGTGCACGAGGTCGTGCTGTCGTCGCCGTACCTCGAGGCGACGTTCGGCCCGTTCATCGCCGAGCGCCACGGCGACCCCAAGATCACGTGGATCACCGAATCGCACCCGCTCGGCACGGGCGGGGCGATCGTGAACGCGCTGCCGTTCCTCGACCCCGAGCCGTTCTTCGTGCTGAACGGCGACATCCTCACCGACCTCGACCTGACGGCGCTGCTCGGGTTCCACCGTTCGCACGGCGCCGCCGCCACCATCACGCTGTCCCAGGTCGACGACGCCCGACCGTTCGGCCTGGTCGCGACCGACGGGGACGGACGGGTGCGGGAGTTCCGGGAGAAGCCGGCCGACCCCGTGCCCGGCACGGTGAACGCCGGCACGTACGTGCTTGATCCCTCGGCGCTCGAGGGATGGGCGGCCGGCGACATGATCTCGATCGAGCGCGAGATCTACCCCGCGCTGATCGCCGGGGGGCGGCCGGTGTTCGGGTTCGTCACCGACGCGTACTGGATGGACCTCGGGACGCCCGAGAAGTACCTCCGGGCCCACGTCGACGTGCTGCAGGGCCGGATCCACGGGGTCGACCCCACGGCCCGGATCGCGGACGGCGTGTTCGTCGACCCGGCGGCCGTCGTCGGCGACATGGTCGTGATCGGCGCCGAGTCCACGGTCGCGGCCGGCGCCCGTATCGAACGGTCGGTGCTGCACGCCGGGTGCATGGTGGAAACCGGCGCGCGTATCGAGGGTTCGATCCTCGGCCCGGGCGCGGTCGTCGGCTCGGGCGCCGACCTTCGGGATTGCGTGTTGGGCCAGGCCGCCCGCGTTCCCCCCGGCCGCCGCGCCGTCGGCGAACGCGTTCCCGCGGGAGCCGACGCCGGCTGAGCCCCGGACTTCCGGGTCGCGGGCTCCCGGGGGCGACCCACGCCGGAACCGCCGGAAGTCCTGCTCGAGATCGGGTCAATGGGGGCGTCTGTGGATCGATCGGGACCTCGGGGACGAACCTTCCGTCAAGGCTCGGCCGGATCCGGTCGATGTGCTAGGTTGCGGCACACCGCCGGGCCCCCGCATATGCGAACACGTCTCCTCGTCGCCGTCACCACGGCCGTCACGCTGGCCGTACTCCCCGCCGGGATCGCGCACGCGAACAACGGCGACGCCTCGAGCGCCACGACGACCCCGCCCGCAGCGCAGCCCGCCGACTCCGTGCGGACGAGCGGCAGCACCATCACGTTCTTCGGCTCCGGGTGGGGCCACGGCGTCGGCATGTCGCAGTGGGGCTCGTACGGGCTCGCCAAGCGGGGGTGGAGCTACACGAAGATCCTCACCCGGTACTACTCGAACACGACCGTGTCGCGGGCGCCATCCGGCTCGCCCGCGTCGGTGCGGATCGGGCTGGCCTGGGGGCAGAAGCTGCTCCACCTGACCGCGCAGAACGGCCCGGTGACGCTGCGGTTCGGAAGCCCGACGGCGAAGGACAAGTACACGATCCCGCAGGGCAAGACGTGGACGGTCGGCCCCGACGCGAGCGGCCACTTCCACATCGTGACCGCCAAGGGCCACGCGTACCCGCCGACCGGGGGTCCGCGGTGGAAGATGTACGCGAGCTACACGCCGAACCACGCGCAGCTGCACATCTCCGAGGCGTACCCGTCGCCGCAGGGCCACTCCTACGGCAACGGCTTCGTGGAGTTCAACTCCTCCAAGATCGGCAGCTCGTACTCCGTCCGCGCCATCGGCGTCCTGAACCCCGACCAGTACCTGTACGGCCTCGGCGAGGTCCCGAGCTCGTGGCCGGCGAACGCCCTGAAGACGCAGGCCGTGGCCGCCCGGACGTACGCGTTCTACGTGATCGACGCCGAACACCACGGCGCCCGGTACTCGGACTGCAATTGCGACCTGTACCCCGACGCCCGCAGCCAGTCGTTCCTGGGGACCGACCACGCGTCCGACCCGACGTACACGTACTGGGTCCAGGCCGTGAACCAGACGAGCGGCCAGGTGGTCCTGTACCACGGCTCGCTGATCCTCGCGAACTACTACTCGTCGTCGGGCGGCTACACCGAGAACAACGAGGACGTGTGGTTCAACCAGCCCGACCCCTACCTGCGCTCCGTCTGCGACCCCGGCGACTACGCGGCCCCCGTCGGACTGCGGACGTGGAAGGAGACGCTGTCCCGGTCGCAGGTCGGGGCGGACCTCGGCGTCGGGACGATCAAGTCGTTCAGCGGCATCTCCCGCAGCACGAACTCCGGCCGCATCATCGACATCACGGCGAACGGGACCGGCGGCCTCCGGGGAAACAGCCGGTCGATGACCGGGCCGACGTTCAGCGCGACCCTCGGCCTCATGGACGACAAGGTCTGGATCGATCAGAACCGCAACATCGAGGGCGCCATCCGGCTCCAGTACGACGCGCTGGGCTGCGCGCCGGGCCTCGCGGTGACGCCGCAGTTCGCCGCCGGCGGCGGGCACGTCCAGCGGTTCCGCGACGGCGCGATCTATCAGAACGGCAAGGCCGACACGACCGTGTGGCTGTACGGCGGTCTGTACGACAAGTTCGTGGCGTTCGGCGGCGCCGGCAGCCCGCTCGGACTTCCCCGCAGCACGGTGATGACGCTCACTCACCCCAAGGGATGCGGCTCGCTGACATGCCTGCGGGCCGACTTCACCAGCGGACGCATCTACCGCAAGGGCAACGCTCACCCCTACGAGGTCCACGGGCCGGTCGCGGCCTACTACGTGAACCACGGCGCGGCCATGGGGCCGCTCGGCTTCCCGACCTCCGACGTGCAGCGGCTGCCGGGCGGGGGACTGCGGTCGACGTTCGAGCACGGCACGGTGACCTGCCCGCCCTCCGGCAGGTGCACCGCCGCCGGGTCGTAGACACTGTCAGTCCTTCTTCGGCTGCAGTGTGAACTGCACCGGGTCCGCGCCGATCCTCCGAGCGACCCGCGACATGATCACGATCGCCAGCACGGCGAGGAACGTGATCAGCAGCGCATAGATGAACAGCGCCACCACCTCCGAGCTTCCGCCCAGCTTCGAGAGCGCCTGCGTCAGTGCACTGTTCCATGCCAGGGCCACCACCACGCCGAACGCGGTCGTCACCACCGAGATGACCGTGACGAGGAACTCGCGTGAGAACCGTCCGGCCCTCCGGGCGGCCTCGACGGCCGCGTCGCGAGCTGCCGCCGCCAGCGCGGCTGCGTCCTGCCGGCTCTGCTCGGCCTGGCTCGCGGCCCGTTCGGCCCTGGCCACGGCGTCCTCGGGCGACTCCGGCGACGAAGGGCTCGGTCCCTGCGGGGGTCGATCGCTCATGACGCTCCTCCTCGGCTGCGGTTCGGCTGACACTATCGGCGACCCGCCGGGGCGGGTGATCAGTCGACGCGAAGGTGTTCGGCCACGTCCAGGCCCGGGCGATCCGGCGGGGCGTCGGCCGGCAGGGGGCCGACCGCCACCGCGCCGAGCGGGATCCACTCGTCGTCCAGGCCGAGCGCCTCGCGCGTCTCCTCCTTGCAGAACAGGGTCGAGGACACCCAGCACGAGCCCAGCCCCTGCGCGTGGAGCGCCAGCAGGAGGTTCTGGATCCCGGCGCCGCCGGCCAGCAGGAACATCTCCCGCTCGGCCGCGGCCCGTTCGCCGTCGGGGTAGGCGTGCGCGCCGCGCAGCCGGACGAACGGCACGACGATCGCCGGCGCGGTGCCCAGCAGCGCGTCGGAGCGTGCGAGGCGACGTTCGATCAGAGCCTCCGGCGTGCCGTCGCCCTCGAGGTCGGTTCGCCACGCCCACGCCATGGCCGCGAGCAGCCGGCGCCTCGCCTGCGGGGAGGTCAGCGCGACGAACAGCCATGGCCGGCTGTGGTGCGGAGCCGGCGCGGTGCACGCGGCGCGCACGGCCTCCTCGAGGGCCGTCGGCGGGACCTCGCCGTCGCCGAACGTCCGGAGCGACCGCCGGGCGTGCAGCGCCTGCAGCGGCGACTCCCGGAACAGGTCCTCCTCCGGCGGGCGAACGAGGTCGGCGACGCCCCGGTCGCTCCCATCCACCCACGATTGCCCGCTGCCGGGGCGGAGGATCGCGACCGGCACCATGGCGTCCTTGGCCATGACCAGCCCGCTCGCGGCGGCGAGCTCGTCGGCGAGCGCGACCACGGTCGCCTCGAGCAGCCGGCCGGTGTGGTCGGTCCCGCCCCGCAGGTCCACCAGCGCGGGGAGCCCGGACGAACCGATCGCGACGTTGACCAGCCCTCGCCGCCAGACCCGACCGAACGTGTCCGTCACGATCACGCCGACGTCCCCGCCCGCCACGGCCGTCAGTGCCTCGCGAATCAAGGCCGCGCTCGCGTCCGGGTCGACCGGTAGCAGCGTGAGGAACCCCTCCCCGACGTTCGAGGCGTCGACGCCGGCGTTGGCGCAGACGAACCCGTGCCGCGTCTGCGCGATGACCAGCCCCTCGCGGCGGGCCACCACCCGCGCGGTCTCGGACGCCACCCAGCCGTCGTGGCCGCGTTGGGCCTCGGGGACCATCCGGCCCTCGACCTTCGACACGATCTTCTGGGTCACGGCGACGACGTCGCCCGGACGGACCCGGCCCGCCAGCGCGAATGCCAGCGCGGCGGGCAGGTCGTCGCCGGCGTGGAACTCGGGAAGGCCCTCGACGGGCTCGACGGTGACCATCTAGACGAGGGACAGCGCCGCGCGGGCGACGCGCTCCGCGGCGGCGTCGTCGGTCATGACGGTGTCGGTGACGGCGACGCGGAGGCCGAGTCCCTCGATGCGGTCGCGGGACGGCGCGTCCGCCTCGTCGATGACCCAGCCTGACAGCAGGTCGCGGTGCATCTCCGCGACGCCCGCGGCCGAGACCTCGACGCCGACCACGGGCAGCAGCCGGTCGGCCATCCCGGCGAGGGGGGCGCCGCCCACGATTCCGGACACCCCCACGACGACCGGGCGGCGCGCCGCCACGGCATCTCGGACACCCGGCACGGCGAGGATCGGCCCGATCGAGGCCACGGGGTTCGACGGCGGGAACACCACCACGTCCGCCGCGGCGATCGCCTCGAGCACCCCGGGGGCCGGCCGCGCGCGCCCGGCGCCCTCGTACCGGACCGCCTTCACCTGGTCGGCCCCATGGCGTTCGACCCAGTACTCCTGGAAGTGGAGGTCGTCCGTCCGACCGTCCCGCAGCACCTCCACCCGGGTCGTGACCGGATCGTCGGACATGGGCACCACCCGGCACGCCAGGCCGAACCGTGCCGCCGCGCGCCGCGTGGCCTCCGACAGCGCCGCGCCGGACCGCAACAGCCCCGTCCGGAACAGGTGCGTCGCCAGGTCGACGTCCCCGAGCCCGAACCAGTCGCCGGCGGCGCCGAACTGCCGCAGCTCCTCGACCGCCCGGAACGTCTCGTCGCGCCGGCCCCACCCCCGCTCGCGGTCCATCGCGTCGCCCAGCCAGTACACGACCGAGTCCAGATCCGGCGAGACGTGCAGGCCGTGCAGCTCGATGTCGTCGGCGGTGTTCACGACGACCGTGACGTCCGCCGGCGCCGCGACGCGGACGAGCCCCCGCAGGAACTTCCCCGCGCCGATCCCGCCGGCCAGCGCCACCACCTTCATGACCGGACAGCGTACCGGGGGCCCGCCGACGCCCGTAGTACGCTCGCATCGACATGGCCGACCCGACCTCCCAGGCCGTCCGGCGGGCCCTGGCGCGCGCGGGATCCGGCAAGACCCTCACCACGGACGAGGTCACCGCGCTGCTGTCGGCACGGGGCGACGACCTCGGACGCCTCATGGAACACGCCCGCCATCTCCGCGAGCTCGGCCGCGGTGGCACGTTGACGTACTCCCGCAAGGTGTTCGTCCCGCTCACCATGCTGTGTCGCGACCACTGCCATTACTGCACGTTCGCCAAGCCCCCGGCCCGGCTCGCGTCGCCGTTCCTCACCCCCGAACAGGTCGTCGCGATCGCCGACGCCGGACGGGCCATGGGCTGCAAGGAGGCGCTGTTCACCCTCGGGGACAAGCCCGAGGACCGCTACCCCGCCGCCCGGGAGTGGCTGGAGGCGCGCGGGTTCGCCTCGACGCTCGACTACCTGCGTTCCGTCGCGATCCGGGTGATCGAGGAGACCGGCCTCCTGCCGCACCTCAACCCCGGCGTGATGTCGTGGGAGGACATGGCCCGGCTGAAGCACGTGAGCGCGTCGATGGGCCTGATGCTCGAGTCGACGTCGACGGCGTTGGTCGAGAAGGGAGGCGCGCACTTCGGCTCGCCCGACAAGACCCCCGCCGTTCGATTGCGGACCATCGAGGACGCCGGGCGCCTGTCGATCCCGTTCACGACCGGCATCCTGGTCGGGATCGGCGAGACCCTCCGCGACCGCGCCGAGTCTCTGCTCGCCATCCGAGACCTCCACCGCAAGTACCGCCACGTCCAGGAGGTCATCATCCAGAACTTCGTCCCGAAGCCCCGCACGGCCATGCGCGCCGCGCCTGCTCCGGAGACCGAGGAGTATCTCGCGGCGATCGCCGTCGCCCGGGTGGTGCTGGGGCCGCGCATGCACGTGCAGGCCCCCCCGAACCTCTCCGACGGGGCATTCCCCCGGCTGCTCGACGCGGGGATCGACGACTGGGGCGGCGTCTCGCCGCTCACCCCCGACCACGTCAACCCCGAGAAGCCCTGGCCGCGGATCGAGCGCCTCGCGGCCGCGACGTCCGCGGCCGGCCTGACGCTCCGCGAGCGGCTCACGATCTATCCGGAGTTCGCGCTGCGGCCGGACCCGTGGATCGCCGGCAAGATGCAGTCCCCGGTCGCCGCGCTCGCGGACGCGGATGGGTTCCCCCACGACGGCGAGTCGCCGCGGCCGGTCGCGTGGCAGGACCCCGACGTCCAGTGGAAGCCGCGCGAGATCGCCCTGACGTTCGCCAAGGCCGGGGACGCCGGTCTCCGGGACGACGCCCTGGCCGTGTACGGGGACCTCGACGCGTTCGAGGTCGAGGCGACGAAGCGGTGGGCGGAACACGAACGGACCGTCGACCCGAAGCGCCTCGCCGGCGACATCCGGCGGGCCCTGAAGAAGGCTACCGCCGGCCGGCCGGACGACATCACCGACGACGAGGCGGTGGCGATGTTCCAGGCCGAGGGCGAGGCGCTCGAGGCGCTCTGCGCGATCGCCGACGACCTGCGCCGCGACACCGTGGGGGACGAGGTCACCTACGTCGTCAACCGGAACATCAACTTCACCAACGTCTGCTACACGGGCTGCCGGTTCTGCGCGTTCGCCCAGCGGGAGGTCGACCACGAGTCGTACACGCTCCGCCTGGATGAGGTCGCCGATCGCGCGGAGGAGGCCGCGGCCGCCGGCGCCACCGAGGTCTGCATGCAGGGCGGACTGCACCCGTCGCTCCCCGGAGAGTTCTACTTCCAGCTTCTCGACGCCGTGAAGCGGCGCGTTCCGAACCTGCACGTCCACGCGTTCAGCCCGATGGAGGTCCTGAACGGCTCGACGCGCCTCGGAATCTCGTTCCGGGAGTTCCTCACCGAGTGCAGGTCGCGCGGGCTCGGCTCGATCCCGGGGACCGCGGCCGAGATCCTCGACGACGACATCCGATGGATCCTGACCAAGGGGAAGCTCCCCGCCGACACGTGGGAGGAGATCGTCACCACGGCGCACGAGGTCGGCCTGCGGTCGAGTTCGACGATGATGTACGGCCACGTCGACGCCCCGCCGCACTGGGTCGCGCACATCCGGCGTCTCGCCGCCATCCAGGACCGGACCGGAGGGTTCACGGAGTTCGTGCCGCTGGCGTTCGTCCACCAGAACTCGCCGATCTATCTCGCGGGCAAGGCTCGTCCGGGCCCGGGCCACGACGACAACCGCCGCGTCCACGCGGTGGCTCGCATCCTGCTGCACGGCCGCATCCCGAACGTCCAGGTGTCGTGGGTGAAGATGGGGATCGAGGCATGCCAGCTCCTGCTTCGGGGCGGCGCGAACGACTTCGGCGGCACCCTCATGGAGGAGACGATCAGCAGGATGGCCGGGGCCGAGTGGGGGATCCGCAAGGAGCCCGCGGAGCTGGAGGACGCCATTCGGGCGATCGGCCGGATCCCCGCCGAGCGCACCACCACGTACGGCCGGGTCCACCGCGAGGTGCCACTCGTCCCGACGACGTGACGCGCGAGCGGCGATTTCGTCAACCTGATTGACGAAAGTGGTCAAGCAGATTGACCATCGAAAAATGTTCCCGAATCACTTGTCACCATCGCGCTTTCGGGGAAAAGATGTTCGCGGACATGACGGCGGCTGCAGGCGGAAGTTTCCCACTTGCATTCGGACGGCCCCTTCCGTCAGAATTACACGACTGTAGTTCACGGAGGGATGAGCCGTGCACCACTACATCCCCTGGCAGGAGCGAGGGCGCTGCCGGGAGCAGGATCCGGAGGTGTTCTTTCCGGAGAAGGGTGGGTCCTCACGCGAGGCCAAGCGCATCTGCGCGGACTGCCCGGTCCGGATCGAATGTCTGAACTACGCGCTGCGCCGCGACGAGCGGTACGGCGTGTGGGGCGGCATGAGCGAACGCGAACGCCGCCGCCTCAAGCGCATGGCGTCGTAACCCACCGCGCCGAAGGTTCACGGACGTGAAGGCGCCCGAGTCCTCCGGAAGGGGGTGAGTTCATGGCCACCACACGCAAGTCGACCGCCAAGTCGGCCAGCGCCAAGGCGCGGTCCACGGCGAAGAAGACCGTGAAGCGCGCGACCACCGCGGCGAAGAAGACCGTCGCGAGGGCGAAGACCGCGGCGAAGAAGACCGCGGCGCGGAAGCCGGCGGCGAGGAAGACCGCGGCAAAGAAGACCGCGGCGCGGAAGCCGGCGGCGAGGAAGACCGCGGCGAAGAAGACCACCGCCCGCAAGACGGCCGCGCGGAAGCCGGCGGCGAGGAAGACCGCGGCGAAGAAGACCGCGGCGAAGAAGACCACCGCCCGCAAGACGACTGCGAGGAAGCGCTAGGTCGTCGGTTCGTGCATCGGAAGGGGGGTCCCGCGCCCCCTTCCGCTGTCTTCCGGGCCCGGACGGAAGGTGTGGCGGGCCCTCCCCGGTTGGCCCGGATACGCGTGCTACGCTCGCGCACGGCCTCGTGCCGCTCCCATGGCCCAAGCTTCCACGACCGAGCGTGAATCCGACGCGACCGAGACCCGCCGCAAGGAACCGAGCGTCCTCGTGGTCCTGGTGGTCCACGACGGCCTCCCCTGGCTGCGGGAGTGCCTGCGCTCGGTGTCCCGCCAGACCCATCCGAGGCTCGGCATCGTCGCGGTGGACAACGCGTCGGAGGACGGTTCCCGCGACCTGCTGCAGCAGGCCCTCGGCGCCGATCGGGTCATCGCGTTGCCGAAGAACGTCGGCCTGCCGGCCGCCGTCCAGGCCGGGCTGAAGGTCGACGCGGCCGAGCGCGCCGACTACCTGCTGATCCTGCACGACGACACGGCGCTCGACCCCGACGCCGTGGCCCGCATGGTCGAGGCGGCCGAACGAGTCGACGGCGTAGGCGTGGTCGGGCCCAAGGTCCTCGACTGGGAGGACCCCCGTGTGCTGCGGGAGGTCGGGCAGTCCACCGACGGGTTCGGCTATCCCTACTCGCCGCTCGAGGAGGACGAGATCGACCACGGGCAGTACGACCGCGTCCGTGAGGTGCTGTTCGTCTCGTCGGCGGCGATGCTCGTGTCGCGGGCGGCCTGGAAACGGGCGGGGGTTCCGGACGAGCGCCTCGACCCGTACCTCGAGGACCTCGACTTCTGCTGGCGGGCCCGACTGGCGGGGTTCCGCGTCCTGATGTCGCCGCAGGCCCGGGCGCGGCATCGCAGCGCGGCGATCCGGGGCGAACGACGGAACGGCGCCCGCGCCGACCGGCAGCGGCTGTACGCGGAGCGGGCCAGCCTCGCCGCGATGCTCAAGAACTACGGCCTCCTCACGCTGCTGTGGATCCTGCCCCTGTACACGGTCCAGGCCCTGGGGAAGGCCTTCATCTGGGCGGTGACGCGACGATTCGAGGAGGCCTGGCAGGTGGTCGTGGCCCTCCTGTGGAACCTGGTCCACTTCCCGGGGACGGTCCGGCGCCGGATCCGGGCGCAGGCCGTGCGGTCGGTGCCCGACCGGGCGGTCCGGCGGTACATGGCGCCGGCCGCGCTCCGGCTGCGTCGGTGGGCCGAGACCGCGGGGACGTTGTTCCACCGCGGCGAGGAGCCCGGCGACGACGAGGAACGCCTCGTCGACGAGCAGGAGGAGCTCGTCCTGCCCACCCTCGGAGCGCGCACCGTGTCGCTGGCCCGGGCCCACCCGGTGGCCACGGCATGGGCCGCGTTCGCCGTGCTCGCGTTCCTCGCGTACCGGCCGCTGTGGGGGAACGCGCCACTCACCGGCGGGGCGCTCCCAGCGTTCCCGGGGGCGCCGACGGGCTTCTTCCACGAGTTCCTATCGGGGTTCCGGACCACCGTGCTCGGCGGGGCCGGTCAGGGAAGTCCAGCGCTCGGGATGCTGGGGCTGACGTCGGCGGTGACGTTCGCCAGCACCGCGGTCGCGCAGAAGCTCCTGTTGATGGTGCTGCCGCCGCTCGCCGGGCGCGCCATGTACCGGCTGGTGCTCCGGCGGACCAACGAACGCATCCCCGCCGTGGCGGCCGCCGCCGTCTACGGGGTGTCCGCCACCGTGCTGTGGGCGTTCTCGGAGGGACGGATCACGGCGCTCGCCGCGCTCGTCGTGCTGCCATCGCTCGTCGACCGGCTGGAGCGGGGATTCTCACCGCACCGGCCCGGGCGGCCGCTGCGGTTCCTCGTGGACGCCGGGATCGTCCTGGCCATCGGGATGTCGTTCTTCCCCGGCGTGATCCTTGCCTTCGCGCTCTTCGCGGTGGCCTGCCTGGTGGTGCCGAGCCGGCGAGGTGAGGGGCGCGGCATCGGCATCGTCGCGGGGGCGGTGGTCGTGGGCGCCGCGCTCGCGTTCCCCGTGGTGGTGGCGTCGTTCGGCGGCCCCGGCCCCGCGCTGCACTCGGCCGCCGGCCGGGCGGACTTCGCCGCGCTCCTGCGGCTGTCGCCCGGTCCGGCCACGGGCTCGTGGTCGGTGGCGTGGTTCGTCCCCGTCGCCGCGCTGATCTCGTACACACTCGCGGACCGGGAGCGGCGCCGGACCGGCCTGCGGTTCCTGGTGGTATCGATCGCGGGCGTCGTGCTGGCCTGGCTGTCCGCGGCCGGGTACCTGCCCGCGCCGCTCGCGAACCCCACGGCGTACGTGGCGGCCGCCGCCGTGGCGGACTGCGCGCTGATCGGGCTCGGCGTCACGGCCGCCGTCGAGATGGGCCGGCGGGCCTTCGGGTACCGGCAGCTCGCGGGGATCGGCCTGTCCGCGCTGGTGGCCGGCGGGCTGGTGCTGCAGGCAGTCGAGGCCGCGACCGGCGGGTGGGCGATCGGGGCGAACCAGGAGTCGCCCTCCTGGCCGCTCGTGGCCGCGGCCGACCCGGGTTCGGACTTCCGTGTGCTGTGGCTGGGCGGGCCGAGCGGCGACCCGTTCCCGGCGCCGGGCGGGGACGCCATCACCCAGGGATCGGCGTCGGGCATCACGATCCGGTACACGGTCACCGACCGGAACGGGGCGTCCGCGCTCGACACCGGCCGGGGGTTCACCGGCGACGGATACCGCTACCTCGAACGGTCCCTGTCCCAGATCCTGTCCGGCAACACCACCCATGGGGGGGCGCTGCTCGGGCCGCTCGGCGTGGAGTTCGTCGTGGCCGGCGAGGGCGACCTCCCCCAGCAGGCGCAGCTGCGGCTCGACGCCCAGGTCGACATGGACCTCGTGCCGACGAGCGGACTCGTCATCTACCGCAACGAACGCGCCTATCCCCAGGCCGGGGCGACCAGGCAACGGGACTTCGCGACGGCGTCGGGGGGCACCGACCTGCTGCCGGTGGCGACGCTGCCGGAATTCGACGGCTCGGTGCTGGCGCCGGCCCCCGGGGGCTTCGAGGGCGACTCGCCGGGCGGCGTCGCGCTCCTGGCGCGGCAGTTCGACTCCGGGTGGCGGCTGCGAAGCGGCGGCCGGGACCTCCTCCCGTCGCGTTCGTTCGGGTGGGCGACGCGCTTGCGCGCGCCCTCCGGACCGGTGCGGATCACCTACGCGGGCCAGCGGACCCGCGACCTCGAGGTCGCCGTGCTGGCGGCGCTGTGGCTGGCAGCGCTGTGGATCACCAGGAAGCCGGTCCGTCGATGAGGTCCCGGGGCGCGCTCCTGCTGATCGTCGTCGTCGTGGCGGTGGTCGCCGGCGGTGGGTGGGTGCTGCAGCACCAGGCCGGGCCGGAGCCAGCCCGTGCGCTCGCCGGCGCGGACTCGGTGGGCGGCGCCGACGACGCACCCTCGGGCGCCTGGTACTGCCCGCACGGCGGCGGGAAGGGCTGGACCGGCTCCGTGGCCATCACCAACCCCGGGGACACGGACGTCACGGTTCGCGTCGCGTCGATGAGCCACAACGGTGTGCAGCCGGCGAAGACGCTCACGGTGCCCGCCCACACCCGAACCTCGGTGGAGGTCCCGGCGGGGCAGCGCGAGGCGGCGACCGAGATCGAGTACTTCGGCGGGTGGGTCGCGGCGGGGTGGGTCGTCTCGGCGCCCGCGGCGCCGGCCGGGACCACCCCCGCGGCGCCGAGCCCCCAGACCAGCCCGTCCCCGGCGCCGACCGGGACCGGCGGCGGCACCGGCGAGAGCGGCAGCCCCACTACGCCGGCGGTGGAGGAGGGCGTCGCCGCCGATCCGTGCGCGAACGGCGCCGGCCGCACCTGGTACCTCGCCGACGGGACCACGGTCCAGGGGCAGGAGGACTACGTGATCGTGATGAACCCGTTCGCATCGGAGGCCTCGTTCCAGGTGTCGTTCGTGGCGGAGGCCCGCGTGGTGACGGTGCCCGGGGAGATCACGGTGCCCGGCGGGCAGAGCGTGGCCATCCACGCGAACAAGGACGACCTCGGCGACCAGACCGTCGCCGCCGTGGTGACGGCTGGGATCGGCCGGGTCGTGGCCGCGTCGCTCGGCATCGACGACGGCGGTGGGATCCGTTCCGACATCGGCGTCCCCACGCCCATCGCCGACCCGGTGATCCCCGGCGCCGGTGACGCCGGAGGGACCGAGATCCCGTTCCTCAATCCATCGAAGGCCGGGATCACCTACGGCGTCGACTTCCTGGGCGCGGACGGCCGGCACCTGGCGCTCCCGCCCACCGAGAAGGTCGGCCCGAACGCCTCCCGGACCGAGACCCTCACGGCCACGGGGCCGGGCGCGGTGTCACTGGTGCCCGCGGGGGGAGCGAAGGTGGTCGCCGCCCGGCGCACGCTCGGCATCAGGGGCGACCAGGGGAGCACGCCGGCCTTCGCCCCGGCCTCCGCCTGGCTGCTGACCTCGCCGGCCACCGACAACCTGGACTCGGCCGAGGTGGCGCTCGCGAACACCGGGACCGCCCCCGTCACGGTCACGCTGACGGGGATCACCGACAAGGGGCCGCTCTCGGCCGCCCCCGTGACGGTGACCGTGCCGCCCGACTCCTCCGTCCCGGCTCCGCCGGGAATCCTGGACGGCAACACCGAGGCCTCGGTGCTGGCGGTCTCGGATGGGGGGGCGTTCACCGCCGTGATGACGGCGACCTCGAAGACGCGTTCGGCCTACGCGGTCGCGGGGGGCGTTCCCGTTCCACCGCAGTGGGTTCCGAAGGGATGACCGCTGCGGGCGCCGGGCGCCGGGCCGTCGCGGAAACCCGCGCCTTGGGGTATGGAAACGGGCGAGCGTTCGTTATGATCCTCACTCCGGGCCAACCGGTCCGGAACCCACCGGAAGGGATGTCGTGAGCAGCGGACGTCACGTGAAGCGCAGGTTCGCCGGCAAGCTGCCGGTCGTGTTGCTGGTCGCGTTCGTGGTGGTCGCCCTGGTCGGCGCGGGGTCCGCGGTCGCGGCGCTCCGGTACGACCGGGCCAGCGATCACCGCATCATGCCGGGGGTCTCCATCCACGGCGTGGACGTGTCGAACATGACCCGCGCCCGGGCCATCGCGGCCGTCTCGAGGGCGGTCCAGCGCCAGCTCGACGCGAAGATCCACGTCGTGGCCGGCACGCACACCTGGGACTTCACCGCGGCCCAGCTGGGGATGTCGGCGGACGTGGCCGGCGCGGTCGACCAGGCCCTCGCGGTGAACTCCGACTACTCCTGGGTGTCGCGCGTCTTCCACCGGCTCACGCACTCCGACGTCGACCGGTCGTTCGACGTGGCCACGGCGTTCACCACCAGGCCCATCGCCCGGTTCGTCAGCTCGCTCGCTCCCAAGCTCCAGCGGGCGCCGTCCCGCGCCTCGTACTCCCTGGTGAACGGCGCGGTCGTGATGACCCACGCGAAGCGGGGTTCGACCCTGAAGGACTGGCTGGCCCGCCAAGACCTCAAGAAGGCCGTCCGGTCGGGCGGGGGGACCGTCACGCTCGCCACGAAGCCCATCGCGCCGAAGGTCACGGATGCCGACGTCGGCAAGGCCATCGTGGTCAGCCGGACGACCAACCGGCTGTGGCTGTACGACGACTTCAAGGTCGAGCGGACCTACCCGGTGGCCACGGCGAAGTTCGGATTCGAGACGCCGCCCGGGACGTGGACGATCATCGCCAAGGTCGAGAACCCCACCTGGCACAACCCCTGCCTCGGCCAGCCCGGCTGCTGGGCGGCGAACGAGCCGGCCGAGATCGGCCCCGGACCCGGGAACCCGCTTGGGACGCGCGCCCTGTACCTGAACGCGCCGGGCATCAGGATCCACGGGTCCCCGGAGGACTCCTCGATCGGGTCCTGGGCGTCGCACGGGTGCATCCGGATGCACATCCCTGACTCGGAAGCGCTGTACCCGCTGGTGCCGGTCGGGACGCCCGTCTACGTCGTCGGGTCCCCCCCGTGGGGCAACACACCCGACGGCGCGGTGGGCTGAACCACCCTCTTCGAGCCGCGCTGGCCTCGTCCACGGCGACCCGCTCCGCGCGCGCCTGCGCGGCCGTCCCGGCGGCGCCGATGCGGTTCAGGCACGCGCTGTGGGGCGTTGGGGGGACGCGTGTGGGGCTCCGGTCCCACGCCCGCCGCGCTCGATGGGGGAGGCGAAAATGATCACCCAGGGCTATGCGCTCGGAGGGGTCCATCCGCCGAGAATTACAGCGACATGGCCCCTGCACATCACCACCCGAAGTGCCCTTCCTGCCACAACGGTGACGTCATCTCGATCACCATGACGGTCGCGGGGTCCGAGCTCCAGTTCAGCACCTGCCACGAGTGCGAGGCCAAGTGGTGGGTCAAGAACGGCGAGTCGGTCCCCCTGACGTCGGTGCTCGGGACGGTCGGCACCCGATAGCCGGAAGCCCGCACCCACAGCCCGCAGCCCCCGCCGCCCATGGCTCGTCGTGGGCCCGGGGGACGCCCCCGGTCCGCCGGTCCTCCCCCGGGTCGAGGGACGCGCGGCGCCGCCGCCGTCCCGCCGGGCGCGGCGTTCCCACTGTGTAGGATGCGCTGTCGTCGTGTCCACGCGTGACCTCGCACCCATCTTCAAGGCCTACGACGTCCGCGGCACCGTCCCCGAGCAGCTCGACGCGGACGTGGCCCGGCGCATCGGCTCGGCCTTCGCCGACTGGGCCGGCGCACCCCGCGTCGCGCTCGGCCGGGACTGCCGCCTGTCGTCGCCGGAGCTGGCCGAGGCGTTCACCGAGGGGGCGACCTCGCGCGGCGTCGGTGTCGTCGACCTCGGGCTCACGTCCACCGACCTGGTGTACTTCGCCTCGGGCTCGCTCGACGTCCCCGCGGCGGCGCTCACCGCGAGCCACAATCCTGCCAACTACAACGGGCTGAAGTTCTGCCTCGCCGGCGCGAAGCCGGTCGGGGAGGACACCGGACTGCAGGAGATCCGGGGCCGGGCTGAGCGCGACGAGTACGCCCCGTCCGCGTCCAGGGGGGCGGTCGAGCGCCGCGACCTGCTGCCCGAATACGTGGAACACGTGCTGGGGTTCGTCGACCCTTCGAAGATGCGGCCGCTCACCGTCGTGACGGACACCGCGAACGGCATGGGCGGGTTGGTCGTCCCGGCCGTCATGGAACGCCTCCCGGTGACGCTGGTCGCGCTGTACCCGGAGCTCGACGGGACGTTCCCGAATCACCCGGCGGACCCCATCGACCCGAGGAACCAGGAGGACCTCAAGCGGGCCGTCCTGGACCACCGGGCCCATGTCGGCCTGGCGTTCGACGGCGACGCCGACCGCGTGTTCCTCGTGGACGAGACCGCCGAGGGCGTGAGCGGCTCCCTCGTCACGGCGATGACGGCCGAGGTCATGCTTCGTCGCGAGCCGGGCGCGGCGATCGTCTACAACCTGATCTGCTCGTGGGTGGTGCCCGAGGTGATCCGGGAGCACGGCGGCCGGCCGGTCCGCACCCGGGTCGGGCACTCGTTCATCAAGGCGGTCATGGCCGAGACCGGGGCCATCTTCGGTGGCGAGCACTCCGGCCATTACTACTTCCGGGAGAACTACCGCGCCGACTCCGGTCTGATCGCCGGCGTCATCGCGCTGGCCGAGCTCTCGCGCGCGGAGACGAAGCTGTCCGAGCTCCTCCTGCCGTACCGTCGGTACTTCGACTCGGGGGAGATCAACACCCCCGTCGAGGACGCCGCCGCGAGGATCGAGGAGATCTCCGGGCGGTTCGCCGGCGGCCGGCAGGACCGCGTGGACGGGCTGACCGTGGAGTACGACGACTGGTGGTGCAACGTCCGGCCGTCGAACACCGAGCCGCTCCTCCGGCTGAACGTCGAGGCGCGGTCGCAGGACCTGCTGGACGACAAGACGGCCGAGGTGCTCGCGGTCATCAGGAGCTGACCGGGTCCCGGGCATGGGGGAGACGAAGGAGCGGACATGGGCATCGAGAAGGACCTGCTGGACATCCTGGCCTGCCCGAACTGCCGGGGCGAGGTGGACTACGACGAGGCGGCGGAGATCATCGAGTGCCGTTCCTGCCACTTCCGCTACCCGGTCCGCGACGGGATCCCGGTGATGTTGATCGACGAGGCCGAAAAGCCCTCGTGATCGAACGCCTCGACGACCTCGCGGCGCTCGCCGCGAACGATCCCTCCGGCATGCTCGAGGCCGTCCTCGGTCTGGCCGGGCAGTGCCACGACGGGTACCGGGCCGGGCTGGACGCGGCCGACCTCCCCTCCGGCGACGGCGTGACGGCCGTCGCCATCTGCGGGATGGGCGGCTCCGGCGTGTCGGGCGACGTGATCCGCGCGCTGTACCGGGACCGCCTCACGCTGCCGGTCACGGTCGTCAAGGGCCCGGTGCTGCCGGCGTTCTGCGGGAAGGACACGCTGGTCGTCGCCTCGTCCTACTCGGGCGCCACGTCCGAGACCCTGGCCTGTTTCGCCGAGGCGAGCCACTGGGGGTGCCGGCTGGTGGCCGTCACGTCCGGCGGCGAGCTGGGGCGCCGGACCGCCGAGCAGGGCGTCGCCGTGGTGCCGGTTCCGCCCGGGTTCCAGCCGCGTGCCGCGGTCGGGCACCTGACGTTCGGCGTGCTGGGTGCCCTCGAGGCGATGGGCGTGATCCCGACGCTCGGGGACGAGGTGGCGCACGTCGCGGCGGTGCTGGAACGGCTGCGGAACCGGCTCGGGCCGGAGGTTCCGCTCTCGGAGAACCCGGCGAAGCGGCTGGCCGCGGCGATCGGGGACCGGTTCCCCGTGATGTGGGGCGCGGACGGGGTCGGGAGCGTGGCGGCCGGCCGGTGGCGCACCGAGCTGAACGAGAACGCCAAGACTCCGGCGTTCTCTGCGGCGCTGCCCGAGCTCGACCACAACGAGGTCGTGGGGTGGTCGGCGGGCACCGGGGAGCGGTTCGTCCTGCTGAGCCTCCGTCATCCGGGCGAGCATCCCGACGTGGCGGCGCGGTTCGCGGTATCGGTGGAGGTGGCGCTCTCCGCCGGACTGCAGCACCACGAGGTCCGGTCGGACGGCGACACGCCGCTCTCGTCCCTCATGTCGCTCGTGATGCTCGGAGGCGCGGTGAGCGTGTACCTTGCGACGATGCGGGGGGTCGACCCCACGCCGATCGACGCGATCGCCCGGATCAAGCGGGCGCTGGAGGGATAGATGTCGACCCGAGCGATCGAACCGGCCGCGACCGAGGCCCGGGCCGCGTCGGCGTCGGCCGATGTGGCGGAGGCCGCGTCGCCGGGCGACACGGCCGCCGGGGAGGCCGTCGCGGCGATCCGCTCGCGGTCGTCGGTGGTCCCCGCGGTGGCGGTCGTCCTCGGCTCCGGCCTGGGGCCGGCCGCCGACCTCGTCCGGCAGGACGCGGCGTTCTCGTTCGCCGACCTGCCGGGGTTCCCGGCCCCCACCGTGCCCGGCCACGCGGGGCGCCTCCTGCTGGGGACCCTCGCCGGGGTGCCGGTGGCGGCGTTCATGGGCCGGATCCACTTCTACGAGGGCCACCCGATGTCGGTGTCGGCCATGCCGGTCCGCGTGGCCCGGCTGCTCGGCGCGGAGATCATGGTGCTGACGGCCTCGGTCGGGGCCCTCGACCCCGCGCTCCGTCCGGGGTCGCTGGTGGTCGCCACCGACCACCTGAACATGATGGGGGAGAACCCCCTGCGGGGATGGCGGAACGCCGACGGCTCGCCGCCGTTCATCGACGTGTCGGCCCTGTACGAGCCCGCCCTCCGCGACATCGCGCTCGAGGAGGCCCCGGCGGCCGGGCTCACCGCCGCGCCGGGCGTGTACGTCGCCGCGTCCGGGCCCTCGTACGAGACGCGGGCCGAGATCGAGATGATGCGAAACGCCGGCGGCACCGTCGTGGGGATGTCGATCGTTCCGGAGGCGCTGCCGGCCCGGGCGCTCGGCATGCGCCTTTTGGGGCTGTTCTCGGTGACGAACTCGGTCGGCGGCGAGGTCAGCCACCTCGAGGTCATCGAGGTCGGCCGGCAGATGGGTTCCAACCTGGCCAAGCTGCTGGAACGCGTGGTGCCGCGCATCGCGGCCACCGCGGGCGGCCCGGCCACATGACACGAGAGAACAAGGAGCGAACGAGATGGACTGTGACGTCAAGGACCTTGGCCTGATCGACAAGGGCCGCGCGCGCATCGAGTGGGCCGGCGCGGAGATGCGCGTGCTGGCGCTGATCCGGGAGCGGTTCGAGAAGGAACGGCCCCTGGCCGACCTCAAGATCGCCGCGTGCCTCCACGTGACCACCGAGACGGCGAACCTGGTGGAGACGCTGCAGGCCGGCGGCGCGGAGGTGGCGCTGTGCGCGTCCAACCCGCTGTCGACGCAGGACGACGTGGCGGCCGCGCTGTGCGAGCAGAGCGGCATCAACGTGTACGCGATCAAGGGCGAGGACAACGAGACCTACTACCGCCACATCAACGAGGTCCTCGACCACCACCCGAACGTGACCATGGACGACGGCGCCGACCTGGTCGGCCTGCTGCACACCAAGCGCATGGACCAGCTGCCGGAGATCGTCGCCGGCACCGAGGAGACGACGACCGGCGTGATCCGGCTTCGTTCCATGGCCTCGAACGGCGTGCTCGCGTACCCGATCGTCGCCGTGAACGACGCGAACACCAAGCACCTGTTCGACAACCGGTTCGGGACGGGGCAGTCGACGATCGACGCGATCCTGCGATCGACGAACCTCCTGTTCGCGGGGCGGACGGTGGTCGTGTGCGGCTACGGCATGTGCGGGCGCGGCGTGGCCTCGCGGGCCCGGGGAATGGGCGCGCAGGTCGTGGTGACGGAAGTCTCGCCGCTCTCGGCGCTGGAGGCCGTGATGGAGGGGTACCGCGTGATGCCGATCGCCGAGGCGGCGCGGATCGGGGACCTGTTCGTCACGGTCACGGGCGACACCTCGATCATCCGGCGCGAGCACATGGAGGCGATGAAGGACGGCGCCGTGCTGGCGAACAGCGGCCACTTCGACGTGGAGATCGACAAGGCCGCGCTGGGGGAGATCGGCGGCGAGCCGCGCCAGGTGCGGGAGTTCGTCGACCAGTACCAGCTGGCGGACGGCCGCAAGATCTTTCTGCTGGCGGAGGGCCGGCTGGTGAACCTCAGCGCCGCCGAGGGCCACCCCGCCTCGGTGATGGACATGTCGTTCGCCAACCAGGCGCTGGCGGCCGAGTGGATCGCCAAGCACCACGCGGAGCTCGAGAAGCGCGTGTACGGCGTGCCCGAGGACATCGACGCCGAGGTCGCGCGGCTGAAGCTGCAGGCGATGGGCGTCGAGATCGACTCGCTCACGTCCGAGCAGGAGGCCTATTTGGGTTCGTGGGAGCAGGGAACGTAGGCTCCCGGTTCGTGGGCGACGAGCACATCGGGGGCGTCCGGCCGGAGGAGCTCGCGGCGTTCCGTGCCGTCGGCTCGCACCTGGCGCGCCGCGGCCTCGTGCAAGGCTCCGAGGGGAACCTCTCGACGTTCGACGGCCGCCGCCTGATCATCACGAGGACGGGTTCCCGCCTCGACGAGCTCGGCGACGACGACGTGCTCGCGGGGGGCTTGACGAACCCGCCGGCCGACGCGTCCTCCGACCTGCGTCTGCACCTCGAGCGGTACGTCGACCGGGGGGCTCTCGGCGATACCCAGGGCATTGCCGCGGTCGTGCACGCCCATCCCCCCGGGACCGTCCCCGACAGATGGGTGGAAGGTGAGTCGCATGGCGTGTACGCGCTGGGCCGGACCATCGATCACGCTGCGGCGATGCTCGAGCACGCGCTCCGGTCGGGCCGGGCCGAGGCGTTGGGGCCGTCAGAGCTCACCGGGACAATGCCGGGGCCGTTCAGCGCCGTGTGGTTCCGGGGCGGCCCGACTCCCGTGGTGTCGCTCGGTGAGCCGACGGTTCGCGGTGCCGACCCCGAACCGAAGTTCTCGACGTCGCTCACCACGGCGACCGTCGGGGGCTTCGACCAGACGCGGTTCCCGACACCGGGCGGCGGCTTCGAGGTCGAGACCGTCGAGGGTGTCTGCGACGCGATCCGGCGGCTCGCGGTCCGGGGAGCGCCCCTGCTCGGAATCACGGCCGCGTTCGGCATGGCGCTTGCCGCGAACCGGGCGCTCACGCAGGGGGGGGACGCGCGAGAGGCCGCGACCAAAGCCGGCTCTCTGCTCGTGGCGACCCGCCCCACGGCGGTGAACATCCGCTGGGCGGTCGACCGGCTCGAGACCGCGATCGCGGGAGTCCCCGACGACGCCGTCGGATCGGCCCTCCTCACAGAAGCTCGTGCGATCGAGCGAGAGGACGCGCAGGCGTGTTCGGCCATGGGGTGGTTCGGCTCTGAGCTGATCCCGGAGGGCGCGAACGTTCTGACGCACTGCAACACGGGCATGCTGTGCACGGCGGGGATCGGGACGGCGTTCGGTGTTCTGTGGTGCTCGCACCTCGAAGGGAAGGGGATCCACGTGTGGGTCGACGAGACCAGGCCGCTGCTGCAGGGCGCGCGGCTGACCGCGTGGGAGCTCCAGCTGCTCGGGGTGCCGTTCACCGTGATCGCCGATGGCGCTGCCGGTTCGCTGATCGGCCGGGGGCAGGTCGACGCTGTGATCCTCGGCGCGGACCGGATCGCCGCGAACGGCGACGTCGCGAACAAGGTCGGCACATACCCGCTGGCCGTGCTCGCCGCCCGGCACGGGGTGCCGTTCTACGTCGCCGCTCCGACGTCGACGATCGACCCCTCGACGCCGTCCGGCGACCACATCGAGATCGAGGAACGCGACCCCGAGGAGGTCACGCACGCGTTCGGGACGCGGATCGCGCCGGCGGGCGCGCCGGCGCTGAACCCGGCGTTCGACGTCACGCCGGCCGAGGTGATCACGGCGATCGTCACCGAACGCGGCGTGGTGCGGCCGCCGTACGCCACCGGCCTGGCCGCGATGCCGGGGAATGCGGCATGAGCGAGCCGGTCTCCGTACGGACGCGGTTCGAACGGTTTCCCGCGACCGTGAAGGGCGCGCTGGTGTTCCGAGGGGAGGACCGGGACCCGCACCAGATCCACGTCCGTGGCGCGCGGGCGGTGGCGTTCGGCGGCGGCGTGGAGCGCGATGTTCCCGTCGAGAACGCCACGGTCACCGTCCCTCCCCGCCAGGACGTGTTCGTTCCGTTCGAGATGGCCGTCGCCGACCTGGAGCCCGGGTGGTACGGCTTCGAGGTGGACGTCGACCTCGACGGCTCGCCCCGGACGCTGCACGGCGACCGTCGGTTCTCCGTCGCGTGGCCGCGGGGGACGATGCGGACGGGAACGGTGAAGGTGGACCGGCCGATCCGGCTGGGGGAGCGGCGCATCGTCGTGAACCGGCTGCAGCTCGGCTCGGATGCGGCCACTGTCCGTCTCGAGCTCGACCCGCCGGAAGGAGACGACGTCGAACTCGACCTGGAACTCGTCGCCGAGCCGGGTTCCGTTCCCCTGCCGGTGGTGGATCGCGAGATGAACGAGCGCTCGTCGACGGCGACGTTCAAGGCCTATCCCGTGCCCCGGACGGCGAAGCAGCTGCGGCTCACCGTCGAACAGGGCGGGGAACAGGTCTCGATCGAGCTTCCGCTCGACTGATCGCTCAGCGCGGCGGGCTACGTCAGCGGCGTCTGCTGGTGAAGGACGAGCTGCCAGGCCTCGCCCCGGCGGCGGTAGACGCTCGTGACGAGCGCCCGGTACCCGGGGTGCCCCGTTCGCCGGCCCGTTCCCTCGTACAGCAGGGCGACGGTCGATTCCGAGATCGCCAGCGTACGGAGGTCGTCGATGGCGAACCCGTCCCACGCCCCGGCCTCCCTGACGGAATCGATCGTCCGCGCCTTGGTGAGGATTCCGCCCGGGAACGGCAGGACCATCACGCCGTCGTCGGCGAAGTGCCGTTCGTAGTAGTCGCCGTCGCCCCCGGCCGCGTCCCAGAAGCCGCGCTCGAGATCGACGAGGGCCTGCCGGATCGTCTCGGTGTCCGGTTCCATCCTTCGATGCTCTCCGTGCGGATGCGTCACCAAACCAGCACCGGTTCCGCCCCCGGCGATTCGATGTCAGAGGGTCGCGCTACGGTCCTGCCGTGCGGTCCCTGCTCGACCTGGTGTTCCCGATGCGGTGCGCCGGCTGCAGCCACGGCGCGTGGCCGTTCTGCCCGGCGTGCGCGGACAAGCTGGGCGTGATCTCGCCGCCCCTGTGCCAACGGTGCGGCCGGCCCTGGAACAAGCCGAAGGAACGGTGCCGCGACTGCCCGCCCTCCCAGATCCACGCGGCCCGGGCGCCGTTCCTGTACGAGGGGCCGGTCCGCTCGGCGCTGTACCGGTTGAAGTTCTCCGGGTGGCGCTCGGTCGCCGAGGCGCTGGGCGCGGCCATGGTCACCGTCGCGCCGGCCGGGGCCGACCTCGTGACCTGGGTGCCGCTCGGGCCGAAGCGCCGCGCCACCCGCGGGTACGATCAGGCCCGGTCGCTCGCCCGGGTCGTCGGCGCCCGGCTCGACGTGCCGGCGGCGCAGCTGCTCCGCAGGGTGACCGAGACCGGTCCGCAGGCCCGCCGGGGGTCGTTCGAACGGCGCATTGCCATGCGCGGGGCGTTCGCGATTGCCGCACCGTCCGGGCCTGCGGTGGCGCGGCCGCCCCCGAAGCGCGTGGTCCTCGTCGACGACGTGCTCACCACCGGGGCGACGGCGACCGAGTGCGCCAAGGTGCTGCTCTCGGGCGGGGTGGAGTCCGTCTCACTGCTGACGGCGGCACGGGCCGTCGCCGGGGGCGTCCCGGCCCGCTGCTATCCTCGCAGCGACCCCCGTCCGGGTCTGTGGTTGCCCGGGGACGTTCCCCGGTAGTCGATGCCAGTCGCAGGCGAAACGACCCACGTAAGGCGAGCCTTGGCCGCCGAGCATGGTGCGACTTAGAGGTAAGTCCTGCCCCGGCCGGGGCCGGGTCCACGTGGTCCGGCGCTCGTCCCGGGAGAAGGTGGCGAAGCCGCCCGCGAGGGCGGCGATCCCCTCGGCAGGCGGGTGTGGGGGCAAAGACCAGGTCAGCCGGACGGGGGTCTCACCTCCCTCGGTCAGCCGGGCGTCCCCCAGGCGACCCCAAGAAATCGGGACCTCCGCGGATCGCGCGGTGCACCGTCCCGGACTAGGCTTCTCCCAAGGTTGCAAGTGCAGGATCGCGCGCCGCGCAGACCGCGTGCACGAAGGAGGTGCCGATGGACCTCGTCCTGAAGGGCAGAGGACTCCGCATCACCGACCAGATCCGCGAGATCACGCACCACAAGCTCGACAAGCTCTCCCGAATCGAACCCCGCGCGATGCGGGTCGAGGTGGAGATCGTTTCCGAGGACTTCCCCACACAGGACGGAACCAAGTCCGTGGACGCCGCGCTCCAGGTCCCGCGGCACACGTTCCGCGCGCACGCCCAGGGAACGCGCGTCGAGGATGCGCTCGACCTGATCGCGGCCCGCCTGGAGCGGCAGGTCCGCGACCGCCACGGCCGGGTCCGGAGCCGGCTGATCGCGGGAGCGAGCCGCTTCAAGTCGGCGCACGGCGAGGGCTCCTAGAGGCCGGTTCGGAGCACCGGGGCGTGGCAGGGCAGGAGGGGGACCAGGAGCGCCTCCGCGTGCTGATCGTGGACGATCACGCGCTGTTCCGGCGCGGGCTCCAGATGGTGCTCGACGCCGAGCCCGACATCGAGGTGGTCGGCGAGGCCGCGGACGGCCACCAGGCGCTCGACCGGGCCCAGGAGCTGATGCCCGACGTCGTGCTGATGGACGTCCGGATGCCCCGGCGGAGCGGCATCGAGGCCACCCGCGAGATCCGCGACGCCCTGCCTCACGTTCGCATCATCATGCTCACGGTCTCCGACGAGGAGGCCGACCTGTACGAGGCCATCAAGGCCGGCGCGGCGGGCTACCTGCTGAAGGAGGTATCGACCGACGAGGTCCCGGAGGCGATCCGGTCGGTCGTGGCCGGCCAGTCCCGAATCTCGCCGTCGATGGCCTCGAAGCTGCTGAACGAGTTCGCGGCCTGGAGCCGCCGGTCCAATCCCCCCGGCGTCGACGTCCCCACGCTCACGGAGCGCGAGCTCGAGGTCCTGCGCCTGGTCGCCCAGGGCATGGCGAACAAGGACATCGCGAAGGCGTTGTTCATCTCGGAGAACACCGTGAAGAACCACGTCCGGAACATCCTGGACAAGCTCCGGCTGCACTCCCGGATGGAGGCCGTGGTCTACGCCGTGCGCGAGAACCTGCTCGAGCTGCCCGGGCCGAACCCCGGGTCCTGACGGCGCTAGAGCTCCGAGGTCACGCGTTCGGGCTCGATGACGATGCGCACCCGGACCTCGCCGGGCTCGAGGTCGCGGAACGGCTTGCCGTCGTAGTGCCGCGAGACCACGTCGGCGTGCTCGCGGGCGCCGTCCTCGGTGACCTCGACCACCCGGCCCTCCACGCTCACCCACCGGTTCCAGTCGGCCTCGTCCAGCACGGTCACCGTGGCCCGGGGGTCGCGCTGCACGTTGCGGACCTTGGCCCGTCCCTTCGCCGAGTTCACCACCACGCGCGGCGGGTCGCCCTCCAGCATCACCCACACCGGCGTGACCTGGGGCGAACCGTCCGGGCGCACCGTCCCCAGCACGGCGTGGTTCGGCCGTTCGAACAGGGTTCGTTCCTCCGGCTCCAGTGCTCGTCGCGCCACGTCGATGCTCCTTTCGACAGCCGTGTGGAACCCTCCGGCTAGCGTGAGGGTCCCCCCTATAATCGTTGGGTCCCCCCGAACCCGCGAACGCAAGGAGCATCGTGCCCCTCGAGAAGCTGATCGCCGGCGGCGACGGCCGCAGGATCAAGCGCCTCCAGGCGATGGTCGACACCGTCAACACGTTCGAACCGGAGATCGAGGAGCTCTCCGACGCCGAGCTCCGGGCCAAGACGGACGAGTTCAGGGCCCGCATCGGCGCCTCGGGCGGCGACGACGGCGGAGGCGGCGAGTCGCTCGACGACATCCTGCCCGAGGCGTTCGCGGTCGTCCGGGAGGCGGCCAAGCGGACGATCGGGCAGCGCCACTTCGACGTGCAGCTGATGGGCGGCATGGTGCTGCACGGCGGCGACATCGCCGAGATGAAGACCGGTGAGGGCAAGACGCTGGTCTCGACGCTGCCCTCGTACCTCAACTCGCTCTCCGGCAAGGGCGTCCACGTCGTCACCGTGAACGACTACCTGGCCAAGCGCGACTCCGAGTGGATGGGCGGGATCTTCCGGTTCCTCGGCGTCACCGTCGGCCTGATCCAGTCGAACATGAACCCCGAGCAGCGACGCCCGGCCTACGGCGCGGAGATCACCTACGGGACGAACAACGAGTTCGGGTTCGACTATCTCCGCGACAACATGGCCATGCGCCTCGACGACATGGTCCAGCGCGGGCACAACTTCGCGATCGTGGACGAGGCGGACTCGATCCTCATCGACGAGGCGCGCACGCCGCTGATCATCAGCGGCATGGTGGCCGACTCGGCCAAGTGGTACCAGACGTTCGCGCGCCTGGTGCCCCGCCTCCGGGCCGAGGAGGACTACGAGGTCGAGGAGTCCAAGCGAACCGTCGCCGTCACCGAGGCCGGCGTGGCAAAGGTCGAGGAGATCCTCGGCATCGACAACATGTACGAGCACGTCCACACGCCGTTGGTGCACCACCTCCAGAACGCCCTGCGCGCCAAGGAGCTGTACAAGCGCGACGTCGACTACATCGTCACCGACGGCGAGGTGAAGATCGTCGACGAGTTCACGGGCCGCACGCTCGAGGGCCGGCGGTACTCCGAGGGCCTCCACCAGGCCATCGAGGCCAAGGAGGGCGTGCGGGTCAAGGAGGAGAACCAGACCCTCGCCACCATCACCATCCAGAACTACTTCCGCATGTACGAGAAGCTCTCCGGCATGACCGGGACGGCCAAGACCCAGCTCGTCGAGTTCGAGGAGACGTACAAGCTCGGCGTGGTCGAGATCCCCACCAACCGTCCCATGGTCCGCGCCGACCGCCAGGACGACATCTACAAGACCGAGGACGCCAAGTGGAACGCGGTGACCGAGGACCTCGTAGGCCGCCACGAAGCCGGGCAGCCCGTACTGGTCGGCACCGTCAGCATCGAGAAGTCCGAACGCCTCTCCGGGTACCTCCGGCGCCGCGGCGTCCCGCACCACGTCCTCAACGCGAAGAACCACGAGAAGGAGGCCATGATCGTGGCCCAGGCCGGCCAGACGGGCGCGGTCACGGTCGCCACGAACATGGCCGGGCGAGGCGTCGACATCCTGCTCGGCGGCAACCCCGAGTACATGGCCCGCCAGGAGATGGCCGCGCGGGAGCTCGACAACGACCGCTACCTCATGTTCGAGATGACGCCGGAGGAGCGGGAGGAGTACGAGGCCGAGTACGCGCCGATCTACGCGAAGTTCAAGCAGCAGACGGACGCCGAGCACGACGAGGTGGTCGCCACCGGCGGCCTGTACGTCCTCGGCACCGAGCGGCACGAGTCGCGCCGCATCGACAACCAGCTCCGGGGCCGGTCGGGCCGGCAGGGCGACCCCGGCGAGTCGAAGTTCTACCTCTCGCTGGAGGACGACCTGATGCGGATGTTCGCCTCGGACCGCATCGGCCGGATCATGGAGCGGTTCAACTGGCCGGAGGACGAGCCCATCACCGCGAAGATGGTCAGCCGGGCCATCGAGAACGCGCAGAAGCAGGTCGAGGCGGTCAACTTCGAACGGCGCAAGAACGTCCTCAAGTACGACGACGTGATGAACACCCAGCGCCAGGTGATCTACGAGGAGCGCACGAAGGTCCTGGAGGGCCGGGAGCTCCGCGACGACGCGATCGACATGGTCTCCGAGGCGGTCGCGGCGGCCGTGGCCCAGTACGCGAACGCGGAGCAGTTCTCCGAGGAATGGGACCTCGATGGCCTGCACACGGCGCTGCAGAGCGTGTACCCCGTGCAGTTCCAGGTGGACGATCTCGCCGACGCGGTGACGTCGGAGGAGGTCACCGAACGCATCCTCCAGGAGGCCACGGCGGCGTACGAGGCCAAGGAGCAGGAGGTCGGCCTCGAGAACATGCGCGAGATCGAGCGTATGGTCCTGCTCTCGACGATCGACACGAAGTGGCGCGAGCACCTCTACGAGATGGACTACCTGGAGGAGGGCATCCACCTCCGGGCCTACGGGCAGCGCGACCCGCTCACGGAGTACCGGCGGGAGGCGTTCTCGATGTTCGACGAGATGAAGGCGAGCATCCGCGACGACTTCGTCCGGTACATCTACCACATGGAGCTGGTGCGGCAGGACCCGGCCCCGCGGCCGCGCACCAGGGGCGTGCAGGCGTCCCACGGCGACGACGGCGCGAACACGGGTCAGGCGCCCCAGGCCACCAGCGACAAGGTGCCGCGCAACGCCCCCTGTCCGTGCGGCTCGGGCAGGAAGTACAAGAAGTGCCACGGGGCGACGGCCACGGTCTGAGAACGATGCCGAACTTCGGCTCTTGTGACCCATCCATGGGTCGTCCCTCCCTCCTGACATGAGCAACGCCGCCTGCCACCTAGGCTTTTCGGCTGTCCAATGTCCATCAGCCAGGTTGAGGAGGGCGGCGTGCTCGATACCAACGTATGGCGTCGGATGCTCGGCGTCGACCGAGCCACCGTGATCGAGTCCGTAGAGGTCGACGAGAGGGAGAACGCCGTCGTGGCCAACGTCCGGCCGCGGCGGGACTCCAGGCGGCGGTGCGGACGGTGCGGCGGGCGTGCCCCATTGTACGACCGGGGCGAGGGCCGGCGTCGGTGGCGGGGGCTCGACCTGGGGACGGTGATGTGCTTCCTCGAGTCCGACGCTCCCAGGGTGGCGTGCCCCACCCACGGCCCCACCGTGGCCCAGGTCCCATGGGCCCGCCACGGAGCCCGCCACACCCGGGAGTTCGACGACCAAGCTGCGTGGCTCGTCACCCACACGCCGAAGTCGACGGTGTCGAAGCTCATGCGCATCGCCTAGCGCACCGTGGGATCGATCGTGGCGAGGGTCGTGGCCGACGGCCGGGCCGCCCACGACCCGTTCGATGGCCTCCGTCGCATCGGGATCGACGAGATCAGCTACCAAGAAGGGCCACCGCTACCTGCTCATCGTCGTGGACCACGTCTCGGGACGGCTGGTGTGGGCAGCACCGGTACGCGACAAGAAGACCCTGCGGGGGTTCTTCGACCTCCTGGGGAAGGACCGGTGCAAGAAGATCCGCCTGGTCAGCGCGGACGCGGCGGAGTGGATCGCCGACGTCGTCCGGGAGCGATGCCGCCGGGCCACGCTGTGGACCGACGGATTCCACGTCGTGCAGTGGGCGACCGACGCCCTCGACGAGGTCCGCTGCGAGGTGTGGAACACCGCGCGGCGCCAGGGCATGCGCGCCTACGCCAAGGAGATGAAGGGGGCCCGCTACGCGCTGTGGAAGAACCCCGAGGACCTCACCAAGCGTCAGGAGCGAAAGCTCGCGTGGATCTCCGCGGCGAACACGAGGCTCTACCGCGCGTACCTGCTCAAGGAGCAGCTCCGGGTGGCTATCAGACTGAAGGGCCGCCGTGCCATCGCCATGATCCACGCCTGGCTGGCCTGGTCGCAGCGATGTCGCATCGAAGCATTCGTCGAACTGGGCCGGAAGGTCCGCCGGAACCTCCCCGGGATCGAGGCGGCCATGCGCCACAAGGTCTCCAACGCCCCCATCGCGTCCACGAACACCAAGCTGGGGGTCCTGCACCGGATGGCCTTCGGGTTCCGCAAGCCCGAGCACCTCGTCTGTCCGTGGCACTGCTCGACCGCGGTGGTTACTGCCCCCGCTACCCGGACGCGGGATCGCCTGATGTACCCTCGGATGCGTCAGGAGAGCCCGAACTTCCTTATCCGTTCTCCTGCCGGGACCTCGCCATGAACTCTCCTTGCTCGCAATGGAGTAGGTTCAGGTCTTTCGCGGCCGATACGGGTGGCGCCGTCCGCTCGGAAGGAAGGGGCCGATCGAGTGAGTGAAGGAATCTTGAGCAGCCTAATCACCAAACTGCGCGATCTCGTTGCGGAAGGACTTGACAGCCTCCGGGTCATGGTCGAAGAATCGCTCCCAAAAGCCGGGCTGCAGCCAATCCTTGGGGCCTAGTTCAACGACACCATCCTCGGTCACACTGCAAACCCAAGACTTGGGCAACGGCTGACCTGCCGCCAAGAAGAGATCGGAGTCGGCGAGCATCGGCGTGCGGCCATCGTCCGAGAGCACGCGAAATTTGATACTGCGACCGGGAAGCGCCAGGATCGCCAGTATGTCGTACTCGCGGTGAAGGCTTAGCCACCCGCCCTTCGCAGGCGCCTCGTTGCCCAAGCTCACGCATATCGCCTTCATCGCCCACCAGCTACAAACACAGTTTTGTAGTCCAGGCTGTAGAAGACTTGGCCTGACGAGGAGTTGTAGTAGAAGTGCACTTGGAACGGGCCGGAGGGACTCCTGAAGGTCTGGGTCGTGTACTTGCCCCAATCTGCGATGTCGCCACCCTCCGCTGTCAAAGACTTGACCAACGTCTGGTTTCCAAGCTGGGTGCCATTGATGATCTCAGTCGAGTTCGCGATGACTTCGGGTTGAAGAGCTCCGGAACTGGTGAACACCGACCGGGCCTCCTGCTCAGTAAGTTGGCCAGCAAGGCGCATGGCATCGGATGAGCTAGCTGCTCCGCCTGCTTCTGCGGCTCCGGATGTGAGCTCCTCGTCCGCAGCGATGCCTGCCTCTGTGGCGCCTGCACCGTATGCAAGGGCGATCGAAGCCATGTATACCGACGAAGAGGTCAAGCCGCCTGCCGCAACTTCGGCGTATGCCGCCGCTAGCGCAGCGCATCCACCTTCAAGACAAGTGGCTGCGAGCGTCCCGGCGGCAAGAATACCGAGCAGGAGTTTGCCCCACGGGAACATGCCCGTCGGATCACTCAGGACGGTTGGCCGATCATTCGCGAAGGCGTATGCAGACGCGGAAAGTGGGTCGGCTTGAAGGAATGCGGAGGTCGCGGCAGCAACGGAATCTGACCGTGAGAACCGCCCCTGACCAGGCAGGTACTCGCGGGCCCGCAGATTGTAGTAGCCCGTGGGATCGTGATACTCGCCGTCGAACTCCATCAGGTTCGCATAGCTGGCCGGAGGGGAGGGGGCGACGGTGTCGGTGCGCTTGGCCCCGAAGGGATCATACGTGTGGACCTCCATGGGGACGGCCGTCGGGTCCGTGACGTCCGATACCGAGCCGAAGGCGTCTCGTGTGTAGTAGTAGCGCTTGACGGGGGACCCCGCACGTTCGTACATCAGCCCGTCCCCGTACACGTAGTCCCGGGGCGAGCTCGCCGAGCCGTCGGAGTCGGTGGCGAGGAGCGGCAGGGACCCGTGAACGTCCCAGGTGAAGTTGGTGGTGACTCCGGCCCGGACGTCCGTGAGGCGGTTCCCCGCACCGTCGTACGTGTAGGTGTCCGTGGTGGACCCGCCGACGACCTGCGTCGGCCGGTCGGCGAGGTCGTAGGACAGGGTCGTGCCCCCGTTGTTGGTGAGGTCCCCGCGGGAGTTGTAGGAGTAGGTGGTGCCGCCGCCCGGGTGGCTCGGGCAGGTGTAGCCCGACGTGCTCGCCGTACCCGACCAGCACAGCTGGTTCCCCCCGTCGTACAGGCTGGCCTCTCTCATGGGATGGCTGGAACCGTCAGGTTGTCAATTGCCCCTCAGAGATCGCGATCGTGATGTCATGACCATTGGCGTCGACGATCACGAGCTGGGGTGCCTCCCACCTGGCAGCGAGCACCACCTCGCCCAATTCCAGTCGCGACACCTCTATGTCATCGACGACGAGCCGAACCGAGGTCTCACAGACAAGCAGCCAGCCAAACGGAATGAGGAAGGCGAACCGTATGTCTTCATCCGCCGACACCAAAGCCGGCTCGCCGTGTTCCCCACCAAGAACCACAACGACATGCCGAGCCGACCACCAGTAGAGTCGCCCGTCGGCGACACCGAACGCAAGGTCCTGCCATCCAGGCTCCTCGAACGACCACAATTGCTCGTAGTCGACCTCGACGTTCACGATCATCGTCATCGGTGCGCCGCTGCGATCAACCCCAACGCGGACGACGCGGTTCCCAACGACCAGCGTCGTCGTCGAAGCCTGATGAGGTTCGTTCATGGCGTCGCCGTGATCAAGCGGATCGTGCCGTCCCAATCGATCCCCCACGCCGATGTGATACTCCAAGCCACGCCGCTAGGCCCCGCGAGCTGCCCCGTCACCGAGAACCTCGTCCCGATCTGGACACCCTCGCCGTTGATCATCGGCACGGACTCTGTCGCCCTACTGAAGTTCTCGAACAGATGAGCGCGCAGCGCTGAATCGAGCGATTCCTTGCTGAAGCCCATTGAATCGTCGAACACACCGGCTTTGCTCGGGTTCTCGAGGAGATAGCCCAACTTGCTTTCTGGAATAATCACACTCCGCGTGTCGAGAATCTCGCCAGAGCTGTTCGCAATGAACCTAGGCGCGGCGGTTTCGGCTGCCTCCTCCCCCGCGCGAAGCGCTTCGCCCTCGCTGCATCCGCCTTCCTCACAGGCAACTGTTCCCGCCCCAGCGGCCGATCCGGCTTCAGCGATGCCTACGCCTGCGCAGATGCCCTCGGTTGCGAGGACGCAGGCCGCAACTCCAATGACGACAAGCGCGGCCGCCAAGCCGATGCCAACCCACTTGAAGATCTTCCCCCAAGAGAACATGCCAGAGGGATCGCTCATGACTGTGGGATGGTCGCCAACGAAAGCATAGGAGGCGGGGTCGACGGGATCGGATCTCGCAAAGCGTCCCTGCCCCGGCAGGTACTCGCGGGCCCGCAGATTGTAGTAGCCCGTGGGATCGTGATACTCGCCGTCGAACTCCATCAGGTTCGCATAGCTGGCCGGAGGGGAGGGGGCGACGGTGTCGGTGCGCTTGGCCCCGAAGGGATCATACGTGTGGACCTCCATGGGGACGGCCGTCGGGTCCGTGACGTCCGATACCGAGCCGAAGGCGTCTCGTGTGTAGTAGTAGCGCTTGACGGGGGACCCCGCACGTTCGTACATCAGCCCGTCCCCGTACACGTAGTCCCGGGGCGAGCTCGCCGAGCCGTCGGAGTCGGTGGCGAGGAGCGGCAGGGACCCGTGAACGTCCCAGGTGAAGTTGGTGGTGACTCCGGCCCGGACGTCCGTGAGGCGGTTCCCCGCACCGTCGTACGTGTAGGTGTCCGTGGTGGACCCGCCGACGACCTGCGTCGGCCGGTCGGCGAGGTCGTAGGACAGGGTCGTGCCCCCGTTGTTGGTGAGGTCCCCGCGGGAGTTGTAGGAGTAGGTGGTGCCG
Source organism: uncultured Actinomycetes bacterium (assembly GCA_963772375.1). Classification (GTDB taxonomy): domain Bacteria; phylum Actinomycetota; class UBA4738; order UBA4738; family JACQTL01; genus DATBHM01. The sequence goes on along the minus strand of CAVYXG010000001.1, from coordinate 1,142,863 downwards.
CCGCCCGGGTGGCTCGGGCAGGTGTAGCCCGACGTGCTCGCCGTACCCGACCAGCACAGCTGGTTCCCCCCGTCGTACAGGTAGTTCGTCGTCGAGGCGTTGGACCCGTACACCTGCTTGGTGAGGCGATTGCCCGCGGCGTCGTACGTGTACGCGTACCCGGCGTTCTGCCCCGTGCTCGAGCAGGTCGAGGAGCCGTAACACGCCTGGGTCAGGCGGTCGCCGTCGTCGTAGGTGTAGGAGTCGGTCTCCGCCGGGATCACCGTGTTCGTGCTGGCGTCCCGGATCGTCACGACGACCTGCGTGGGGTTCCCGTCCGCGTCCAGGGTGGGGTTGAACTTCGAGATCGTGGTGGCCGACGTGCAGGTCCCGACGCAGTTGGTGAGGTTGGTCAGACGGTCCGCGTTGTCGAACGTGGATTTGGCGAGGATCCCGTTGGGAAGGGTCTTCGTGGCGGTCCCGCCCGCCACGTCGTACGCGAACGACGTGGTCTTGCCTCCCTCGACGACGCCGCTCAGGCTCCCGTCGGGGAAGTAGGAGGAGACCGGGCTGGCGCCGTCCGGGTAGGTCTCGGAGGCGAGGCTCCCGTCGGGCATGTACGTGGAGGTGAACGCGCTGGCGCTGCCGCGCTTGGCCGACGTGAGGTGGCCCAGGGCGTCGTAGGTGGAGACCACGCTCCCCCCCGGCATCTGGTCCGTCATCGTGACCTTGCCCGCCGAGGTCCAGCTGCCGTAGTCCCACGAGACGTCCGGGGTCGTGTCCGAGTAGTCGACGCCGGTCGGCCGGTTCTCGTCGTCGTAGGTCCGGGTGATGCTCCCCCCTCCGGGGAGCGTCTCGGTGACTTTCCCCAGGGCGACCCAGCTCGAGTAGTCGTAGGAGCGCGTGTGGCCCTCGGGGTCGGTGACGCTCGCCGTTCGCCCGTCCGCCGTGTACCCGTAGCTGACCGTATGCGTGGGGTCGGCGTTGCAGGCCTGCGGGTTCGTCAACCCCGTCGTCGGGAGGACCTCGCAGGCCAGGTTGCCGGTCCCGTCGTAGAGATAGGTCGTGGTGGCGGTCTGCCCGGTGCCGAACGGCGCCCGGACCTGGGACGGCCTCGTCGATCCCGGTCGATAGTTGTACGTCGTCGGCTTCAGCCTGGCGTTCGTCACCGTGTGCAGGCGGCCGGCGTTGTCATAGCCGTACGAGGTCGTGTGCCCCAGGGGGTCCGTCACACCGGTGAGGTTTCCGGCGTTGTCGTGTGTGTAGGTCCAGGTGTAGGCCGAACAAGACGATCCGCAGCCGTTGGCGTTCCCCCGCGGCGTGACCACCATGACCGTCTGCGTGCCGGTGCCGTAGGCCACGTCGGTGTAGGTGGTGACCGAGGTCCCGGTTCCGGCCGGCGCCGGGGCGGTGACCGACTGCACCATGCCGTCGCCGAAGTACGTGTAGGTCGTCGTTCCGCGTTGGGTCCCCCCGGTGTTGTTCGCGGCGGCGGTCACCGTATGGACCTGGCCGTCCGCGTACTCCGTGTAGCCGACGGTGTGAGCGGCATCGGAGGTGCACGATGTGGAAGAGCTCGCCGTGGGCAGGACCTGGCACGTCAGGTCGCCGGCGGCGTTGTGGAAGTACGTCGTGACCTTCCCCCTGGCATCGCTGACGGTGTGCACCTCGTTGAACGGGTCGTACACGTACGCGACGGTGCCGTTGCCGCTCGACAGGGGCGAGGTGACGGTGTGCACCGCTCCCGTGGCGGCGGGGCAACCGCTGGTCACAGCGATGCAGTAGGTGTAGTTCCAGATGTAGTGGCGAGCGTCCGTGATCGTCTGAGGGTTGAGGAACACGTCGGGGTTCCCGTACGCGACGGTGTTGCCGTCCGCGTCGATCGTCTGGGTGAGGATCCCGGAGCCGGTCGAGCTGTAGTCGTACTCCCACACGTTGCCCCGTCCGTCGGTCACGTGCGTGCAGCGCGTCGTGCCAGACGACGGCGAGCAGGCGGACGTGTAGTCGTAGTGGCTCGCCGGGAAGTCCCCGTCCTGTTGTGAGGAGATCTGCCCGTTGAGATAGGCGTTGGTCACGACGGGCTCATTGGACGGATCGTTGATCTGCGTGAGCAGCGGGCCGCTGTAGCCGTAGGTCCACGTGTTCCCGTTGAGATCTGTGAATGCGGTGAGCGATGTCGAGGGCGACGTGGCGTAGAAGACGGACCTATCGTCGGAGGGCGTCCCCGCGTCGTTGAATGTGATCGTCATTCCGGGCGTGGGCGTCGAAACGTACGTGAACGTCATCGTCCGGGTGAAGGTGGTCCCCGCGAAGCTGGCCGTCACGCTGTTGAGGATTCCGTTCGCGCCGTAGTTCAGCGTTTGGGCGTTGCCGTCCCGATCGGTGATCGATGCCAGGATGAAGTAGTTCGCCAGGGTCGGCGACGGCGTGAACAACAGCTTCGTCCCGTCCGGCTGTGTGAGGCTGAAGTTCCCGCCCGAGGAGACGAGCGTGTCGTAGATGCCCGGCGATGGCGTGTACGGCCCGGGCCCCGTGAACGGCAGGACTTGGCCGTTCGGCATGCTGACCTCGGCATTGCCGCTGCTGTCGAGGGAGACGCTGGCGCTGAACGAGTCGCTCCACCCGGGCCCGAATCGTCCCGGGATGCCGTTGCCGGCGTTCTTGGAGTTGTAGTACCTCGTGAAAGAGAACGGGACGAGCCCCGGGGTCGGGAGCGTGAGGTCGGTCGACGACCACGTGAACGCTCCCGACGAAGGATTCGTATCGACGGGGTCGCCGGCGGCGACGTGCGGAGTGGACGAGTCCGACGATGATGTCGCCCCCATCTCCTGATCGAGGAGGGGGACGAAGTCAGCCTTGCTCAGTGCCTGGTTACCGGAGTCCGCGATCCACAGGTTCGTTCCGTCGAAAGCGAGGCCGGCGACCTTGGAGAACTTCGCGCTGCTCCATTCACCGTCGCTCTGTCCGGCCGAACCGCCGGCGAGCACCGAAACCGAGCCCGACGACTTGGTGATCCTCTCGACTCCCGTGTCTCCGTAGCTGGTGGCGTAGAGGTAGCTGCCCGCGGAGACGAGTTGGGCGTCCCCGGTCATCGACCCGTCGTTGGGCACCTGCCAGTACGTGACCGCCCCCGTGGACCTGTCGATCTGATCGATGCGCGTGTAGCAGGGGGCACGACACTCGAATGCGTCCTCGGCCCACAGATATCTGCTGTCTGAAGTGACCGCGTATGCCGAGATGCCGAGATAGGTACTGGTCGTGCCGTTGATCGGATCGATGCGGAGGATCGACGCATCGCCGGCAAGGTACAGGTACCCGTAGTAGGGGGAGTTCACGTCGGGAGCGAATGTCAGCGAATTCCTCTTGGGGATGTCACCGGTGAAGGCCGTCACCGTGGAGCTGGCTGCCCCTGCCGCCAGGCTGACTCGCCAGATCCTGTGGCACCCCGTGTCGGCCACATAGAGGTAGTGCCCATCGGTGTCGATTCCGGTCAGGTCTGCGAATTGGGCTTGCAAGCCGTTGGCATTCGCCTGACAGCCCGAAACCGTCGTCGATCCGGCGTACGTTGAGATGGCGAACGTACTGAGGTTCACTCGTTGGATGGCGCCGCGCACCGCGATGTAGACGTACGAAGGAGAGCCGGGGATCACGATCATGCCACCAGCGGTGGCGATGCTCCCGTCGTTCAGCTGAGTCGTGATCCTCCCCGGGAAGAAGTCCTTGGAGATGGCTGCCGAGGGTGCCTGTGACTGCGCGAGCGAGGTTCCGGCCGTGACCTTCACGAGCCGGCTGTTCGGCGAGTCGGCCGCCCACAGATTCGTTCCGTCGCTCGCGAGGCCGGAGACGGAGGAGAACCAGGCATCGGTCCCCGTCCCGTCGGAAGACCCCGATTCGCCGGTACCGGCGATGTTGACCACCGTCCCATCGGACTTGGTGATGCGCTCGAGGGCGGTATCTCCGTAGGTCTCCGCGTACAGGTAGCTGCCGGCCGAGACGATCTGCTGGTCTCCCGTCATCGACGACCGATCCGTCGCTTGAAACGTGTTGACCAGGGCGCCGGTGGACCTGTCCAGCTGCTTGATGTCGGTGGTACAGGGGTTCAGGCAGGTCGCGGTCTCCGCCACCCAGAGGTAGGAGGCATCCGCGGCGATCGCGTAGCTCGAATAGTTGGCGAACGTGGTCGTCGCTCCGGTCACGGAGTTGACCCGAAGAATCTGGTAGCTCCCCCCGAGGTAGAGGTAGCCGCCCCCCGGGACGCTTGAGTCCGCCTGGAACACGAGCGAGCGGCGGGGCGGTATCTCCCCGCCCGTGAAGGTCGTCAGGGCAGTTGTCACGCCCGTCGAGATGACGATCTTCCAGACGGTGCGGCAGCCGGGGTCCGTGACGAAGAGGTTGGTGCCGTCCGAGTCGATGCCGCTGGGAGTCTGGAATCGAGCCTGCAGCGGATCGTTGTTCGCCGCGCACCCTATCGTCGAGGTCGATCCTGCGAACGTGGAGACTGCGAACGAGGTCAGGTTCACCTGTCGGACGGCACCCGAGGTCGCCACATAGGCAGAACCGGTCGGCCCGCCGACAACGACTATGCCTCCCGCCGACTGGAACGTTGAGTCGGTGACCTTGGTCGCGACAGCGCCTGGGTTGATCGTGACCGTGGTGTCGTCATATACACCGTGAGGAGACAAGCCTGGTCGGCCCTCCTTCCTGGGCGCCGTAGCACGGGAAACGGCGGCCCGCACCTTTGCCCGGCGCTGAATACCTTGAAGAATGTCGCTCTGTCCGACGCTTCGCGGCCTGAGCCGCGGGACGCGCCCGACGGACCGACCGCCCGGACGCGGAGCCGGTGCGCCATCTCTCGCCCGGTCTGCCCCCAAGGAGGAAGATGTTGGCAACCCCACGGCCAGCACGGCAATCAACACCAACCCGGCAGTTGACCTTCGCCAATACCGTCGGCTCATGCTCATCATCTCCCGCTCGGGCCGCAGGCGCCGATCTCAGGGGAAGGCAAAGCAGGCTAACGCTCTCTGTCGCAACTCCGCAAATCCGGTGCAAGTAGGCGAATTCCACGCGCTTGGACCCTTTGGCAGGCCACGTCGCGAGGCCGACCCGAGACGGTCGCTCCCGGCGATCCTTCTCCGGGACCATGCAGCGGTCGGTGATGTCCTTGACCTCGCAGCACCACCGAGGCCCAGGCTCTCTTTGTAGATCCGTCCCGGAACGTCACGAGGACCCGAGCCGGTGCGCTCGGGTCCTCGTGGTATCGGTAGGAGCGGGGCTACGGAAGGGGGTGGTATTGGTACTGACCGTCGCCGCCGACCCTCACGACCCCGGCGTCGCGGGAGGTGACGGTCCGCCCGCCGTGGTCGGCGCCGCCGAAGGACGGCGCGTTGACCGTCGCCACCGCCACCAGCACCGCGAACGCCAGCAGCAGGGCGACGAAGCCGAGGACGACGAGGCGCCACTCGGAAATGGCAGACCCGGGGACGCGGCCGGGGGCTCGCAGTGCCTGGATCCTGACGCTCATCGTGGCCTCCTGGTCGGATCGGCGAACTCTGATGCCGTCATGCTCCTCCTCCCGTTCGCCCCGGTCGGTGACCGCGGCCACCGTCGCGAGGTGACCTCCGTCCTCCCGAGGGGTGACGTGCGTCACCTCGGGCGATCTCGACGCCCGCCCGTCCGAACGGGGACAATGCCGCCCTGCGAGCCGCGCGAGCGCGGACCGGCCCGAGAGGAACCGATGACGGACACGACCACCTGCGGCACGTGCGGCGCGGCGATCCCGGCGTTGGCCCGGTTCTGCCCGGCCTGCGGCACACCCGTCGAGGCTCCGCCCGCCCCGCCGCAGGCAGCCGCCGCCGCGCCCGCCGACGGCGACGAGATGCGGCCGATCACGGCCCTGTTCGCCGACATCGTGGGGTCGACCTCGCTCGGCGAGCGCCTCGGCCCCGACGAGGTGAAGGCCCTGGTCGGGGAGTGCGTGAGCCGTATGAGCCGGGCGGTGGAGGAGTTCGGCGGGACGATCCAGGCCTACATGGGCGACGGGATCTGCGCCTATTTCGGAGTCCCGGCCGCGCACGAGGACGACGAGGAACGGGCCGCCCGGGCGGGGATGCGGATCACCCAGGTGGTCGCCGAGTACAGCCGCGACATCGAGGCCGGGTGGGGGATCGCCGGGTTCAACGTCCGGGTTGGCATCAACAGCGGGCAGGTCGCCGTCGGGCTGGTCGGCGGTTCGGACCCCCAGGAGGTGGCACTGGGCGACACCACGAACGTGGCCGCCCGCCTCGAGTCCAACGCCGAGCCCGGCACGATCGCGGTGGGCGATCTGGCCGCCCGTCGCCTGTCGGCGTCGTTCCAGCTCGAACCCCTCGGCCCTATCCCGGTGAAGGGCCGGGACGAACCGGTCCCGGCGTTCCGGCTCGTCGGCGTGAAGCAGGACCTGGAGGAGCCGCCGGCCATGGGCCTCGTGGGGCGCGAGGCCGAGCGGGCGTGGCTGGTCACCGTGGTCGACGACCTCGTGGCCGGGCGGGGCCAGGTGCTGCTGATCTCCGGCGACACGGGCCTCGGCAAGTCCCGCATGCTCGCCGAGCTGGAATCGATCGCCGGCGACCGCGTGACGTGGCTCGAGGGACGGTGCCTGTCCTACGGCGGCGACCTGCTGTACTGGCCGTTCGTCGAGATGCTCCGGCGGTGGCTGGGGGTCGCGGAGGGCGAACCGGAGGTCGCCGTGCGCACCCGGCTGCGGGCCCGCATGTCGCCGCTGCTGCCGGACGCTCTCGACACCGTGTTCCCGGCCCTCGGCCGGCTGCTGTCCGTCCGGCTCGATGCCGACCCCGAGGACGACGGACTCCCGGCCGGCCCGAGCGACGTGGCGCGTCAGATCCGCGAGGCCTTCCGGGCCTGGGTCGAACGCCTGGCCCGCGACCGCCCGGTGGTCATGGCGCTCGACGACGTGCACTGGGCGGACCCCTCGACGCGGGAGCTCGCCGAGGACCTCCTCGAGATCACCGATCATGCGCCCGTCCTGCTGGCCGGGGCGTTCCGGCCGGACACGGCCTCGGAGGGCTGGAAGCTCCGGATGAAGGTCCTGACCGACTACTTCCACCGGGCCTCCGAGCTGCCGCTCCGGCCACTCTCGCCGGCCGCCGCGGAGCAGCTCCTCGCGACGCTCCTGCCCGGCGGGATGCTCGACGAGGAGACCCGCCGGGAGATCGTCGAGCGCGCGGAGGGCAATCCCCTGTACCTGCAGGAGCTCCTGCGGGCCGTGATCGAGAACGCGGGGGTCGACCGGACGCGGACGTGGACGCTCCCCACGACCGGGACCGCCCTGCTCCCCGCCAACCTGGAGAGCCTGTTCATCTCGCGGATCGACCGGCTGCCGAGATCCGCCCGCCGCCTGGCCCAGGCGGCGGCGGTGGCCGGGCGGACGTTCCCCGTGCGGGTCGTGGCCGCCGTGCTGGAACGGGAGGACGTGGCCGACGACCTGGCCGTGCTGCTCCGGGCGGAGATCGTCAGAGAGGTCCGGCGGTACCCGGAGCTGGAGTGTTCGTTCCAGCACGTGCTCCTGCAGCAGGCCGCGCTGTCGACGCTCACGCCGACCCGCCGGCGGGCGCTGTACGGCCGGGCCGCACGGGCGTACGAACGGCTGTACGAGAACTCCCTCGAGGACCGGCTCGAGATCCTCGCGCTGTACTACTACCGCAGCGACGACCAGGACCGGGCGCTGGAGTACCTCGAACGGGCCGGCGCCCGCGCCGAGCGGATCGACGCGCGCGTCCAGGCCGCGCAGCTGTGGCGCCGCGCGCTCAAGGTGGCCCTGAACCTGGGGAACCAGGACGTCGAGGGCCGGATCCGTTCGCTGATCGACCGGCTCGGCCCGGTGGCTCCCCCCGAGGTGGACGACCCGCCGGACGACGGGCCCGACGCCGCCGACCAGGCAGACCTCGATCCCGACGACCCCGATCCGGACTGACCGGCCGCCCCGGTACCATGTCGCCCATCATGAGCGAACGAACCCAGAAGCTGTCGAGCAGGATCGCGTCGGCGAAGGAGTACCTTTGACGTCGACGCCAAGCGCGAACAGGCCGCCGCGCTCGAGCGGGAGGCCTCCGATCCCGGCGTCTGGGACGACCCCGCCCGCGGCCAGCAGCTGACCACACGATTGGCCCGCCTCAGGGCCGACGTCGACCGCTACGACACGATGGTCCGCCGCGTCGGCGACGCCGAGGCCATGGAGGAGCTCCTCGCCGACGAGGACGACCCCGACCTCTCCAGGGAGCTCGAGGCGTCGCTCCGCACGCTCGAGCGCGACGTCGACCAGCTGGAGCTGAAGTCACTCCTCGGGGGCGAATACGACGCCAACGACGCCGTGGCCAGCATCCACGCCGGCGCCGGCGGCACCGAGTCCCAGGACTGGGCGGAGATGCTGCTGCGCATGTACCTGCGGTGGGCCGAACGCGACGGCCTCCAGGCCGAGGTCGACGAGGTGCTCCCCGGCGAGGAGGCCGGCATCAAGTCGGCCACGTTCATCCTGCGGGGCGAGAATCCGTTCGGGCTGCTGTCGGCCGAGCGCGGAGTGCATCGCCTCGTCCGCATCTCGCCGTACGATGCCCAGAGCCGGCGGCACACCTCCTTCGCATCGTTGGACGTCGTTCCGCTGCTGGAACAGGACCAGGACTTCGAGATCGACCCCAAGGACCTCCGCATCGACACCTACCGGTCGTCCAGCGCGGGCGGCCAGCACGTCAACGTCACCGACTCGGCCGTCCGGATCACCCACCTCCCGACCGGCATCCAGGCCGCGTGCCAGAACGAGCGCTCCCAGATGCAGAACCGCGCGGTGGCCATGCAGATCCTCAAGTCCCGGCTGGCCGAGCGGCTGCGGCAGGAGCACCAGCAGAAGATCGAGGACCTCCGGGGCGACCGGCAGAACATCGACTTCGGCTCGCAGATCCGGTCCTACGTCCTGCACCCGTACCAGATGGTCAAGGACCACCGGACGAACGAGGAGACGAGCGACGTGAACCGCGTCCTCGACGGCGACCTCGACCGGTTCATCGAGGCCGAGCTGCGCCAGCGGGCGACCGAACGGGGAGCGGGGGCCTAGTCAGGGGCACCTACCTGCGAGTAGCCGACTTGCGGTCCCGATCCGCGAACATCAGAGTGGCGGCTCTTCGATCCACGCCGCTCCGGTGCCTGTCGACCTCACCGAGCGACGGCGCGGCCCCCCAGACCGTCAACCTTCCCCACTCATCCTGAACGGTCAGATTGACAAGCCGGTTCCACATCAGGGCGGGGTGGTCGCGGGGACGCGCTCGGGCGCCTCCACGGCCGTGACCACCGTCGCGGGCGCCGCGACGGCGCGCCGACGCCGCCGGCGCCGTCCCACGGCGACCGCCGCGACCAGCGCGAACGCCCACCCCGCCCAGACGATCCCGGACGCCGCGAGGCCCTGGCCGATCTCCGGATCGCGGTAGGTCAGCACGATGTCGTGGACCCCGGCCCGCACGGGGACGGCCAGCAGGAGGTAGTCGGCCGCCAGGACCCTGGTCGCCTGCCCGTCGACGGACGCCGTCCACCCGGTGCCGAAGCTGTCGCGGATCACCACCAGGGAGTTCTTCGCGGTGTGGACGTGGATGCGGAGCTCCTCCGGCGACACCTGCCGCCACGTCGCCCGGCCGGGCCCGCCACCCACCGGCTGGATCCCCGGGTCGGCGATGACGCTCGCCCGCTGGGCGGGGTCGAAGTCGGGCAGCAGCGAGCGCCGCAGGGCGTTGACGTTCGGCAGGACCTTCCACCGGTGGACCACCGAGACGAGGGGCTGCCACCCTTTCACCTCGTACAGGTCGAACCGGCCCTGGTGCGCGACCTTCGTCCCCGGCACGACCGGCGCGAGCACGCTCGGCTGGAGCAGCCACCGCACGCCCAGCAGCCGGAACACCGACTGCGAGGGCTTGCGGATCACGGCGGCGTTGTAGAACAGCGGCGCGCCGTGGTTCGCGGCGCGGATGTACGACCAGTACCGCGTCAGCTGGATCGGGGAGTAGCCGTACACGTCGGCCAGATCGAACAGCATCCCCCGCCCGTTCTCCATCCCCGGCCAGGCCGGCGGGTTCTGGGTGAACAGGTACCCCTTCACGTAGTACGAGCCCGGCGGCGACCACGTCAGGAACCGCCCCGGCTTGCCCTCCATGGCCCGGGCGATGGGACCGCCGCTCATGTAGTGCCGGACGTTGACGTTCGGCCATTGGAGCGGCTGCGGGCTCGCGTTGTGGCCGTCCTCGAGGCCCATGAACACGGTGGCGCCGTGGTAGCTCTGGGACCACGCGGCGCCGGCGAGCAGCTCGAGCGCAAGCACCCCCACCACGGCCGTCGACGCCCACCGCTTGCGGCGAGCCGCCATCCACACGAGCGCCGGCGCGGCCAGCAGCGCCCCGGCGATCACCAGCAGGAACCGGCTGGGATGGGTCCCGAGCAGCATGGGCACGCCGATGAACGCGACCGCGCCGGCCGCGACCCACCGCGCCGCCCGGCGGAGCGGCAGCGGACGTTCCAGCAACCCCTGGACCCCGAGCGCGCCCAGCACCGGCACGATCAGCAGCCACAGGTACCGCAGCCGGCCCGGGTTGTGCAGGTAGATGTCGCCGAACGGCAGGTGGAGCACGAGCGCCCGGAACCACCCCGCCCCCACGAACAGGTCCAGCGTGAGGAGGTACGTCAGCACGGCGAGGGCCCCGAACGCGGCGGCGAGGTACCGCTTGCCGTACGTCCGCGCCGCGGCGGGGGCGGCCAGCAGCACGGTGGCCCCGGCGAACGCCCCCGGCGCCGTGGCGACCGCCCACGGCCACCCCGCCCACACGCCGCTCGGCACCAGCGGATGGTCCTGGACGCCGGCCAGCTTCGCCACCGCGCCGCCGACGGCCGCGTACCCTCCGCGGAGGCTGGTCTTGGGGATCAGGGCGAACCGCGGCATGAAGATCGCCAGGTTGGCGAGCGGCAGGAACAGCAGGAACCCCACCGCCAGCAGCGCCGCCCGCTGCCAGGTCCGGTCCCCCGCCACGACGTCGCGGGCGCACCGCGCGGCCAGGTACACGAACGTCGCCATCGTGCACATCGCGAGGCCGTGGCTCATGTGCGCGGTGGCCACCTGCCCCCAGGCGAGCGCGCCCATGCCAAGCCACAGCAGCCGCCGGGGAAGGGTCGAGGTCTGCAGGAACCCGCTGGCCGCCACCAGCACGTACGGCGTCCACGCGAGCGTTCCCGCGAACGGCAGCGAGATGGCCACGGTGGAGGCGGCCATCAGCATCCCGTACGACAGCCCCCCGACCGTCGCCGCCGTCCGGGCGAGGTGTTCCTTCCGCAGGAACCAGTACAGCCCGAGGCCGGCGATCAGCGGGTTCAGCACGATGAAGAACCGCAGCGCCGTCGCGCAGGACAACGTCGAGAACAGCGCGGTGGGCAGCAGGTACAGCCATCCGGACTGGGGGTCGCTGGCGTAGGGCATGACGGTCATCTGGTACGGGTTCACCAGCGGGATGTGGCCGGCCGCGACGGAGTTCCCCAGGAAGCAGAAGTGGGGGAGCCACATGCTCAGGATGTCGGGGTGGATGTTGGTCAGCTGCGGCGTAAACAGGAACCCTCGCGTGGCGAACAGCACGCACACGGCGATGAGCAGGGGACCGGCGAACGGCGACACGGTCCGTTCGAAACGGTGCAGCGATGTCTGGGGTTCCGCCGGGTCGCCGCCCCCGGCCGCGTCGCGGTCCTCGACCATGAGGTCGCTGCGGGACGGCCGGGCCGGGGACCGGTCCCGTAGTGTCGACATGCTGGTGATGGTCTCCTGGTTCGGTGCCGCCCGGACGCGATAGTCGGGGCCGCCTGGGGTCCCGACCTGCAGGTTCACCGCACGCCGCGGGACCCGACCATCTTACGATCGGCGCCGCCGGAAGGGGCCGGGGCGGGGCCGCGACGTCACCTCGCGCGCATTGCGTAGGATGGATTCCGGTCCGCCGACGCCGGTCCAGCAGGCGAGCCGGACCGCTCGGGACACCGCACGACGACCGCACGAAGGAGTCTGTCCATGGACACCGCCACGCAGGTCGAGGACCGTGAAGCCCTGGTCGAGCGCCTCGCCGACGTCGCGCGCGACCTCCGCGTCACCGACATCGAGATGCTGACCACGGCCGGGTCGGGTCATCCCGGCGGGACGCTCAGCGCGTCCGACATGGTGGCCGCGCTGTACTTCCACAAGCTGCGCCTCAAGCCCGACCAACCGGACTGGCCCGACCGGGACCGGTTCGTGCTCTCGAAGGGGCACTGCATCCCCATCGTGTACGCGGCACTCGCCAAGCTGGGGTTCTTCCCGGAGGACCAGCTGGGGACGCTCCGGAAGTTCGGCTCCCCGCTGCAGGGGCATCCCGACCGCATCCGGTGCCCCGGCATCGAGGCCGCGACCGGCTCGCTCGGCCAGGGGCTGTCGATGGCCGTGGGCATGGCCATCGCCGGCAAGCTCGACGCCTCGCCGTGGCGCGTCTACTGCATGCTCGGCGACGGCGAGTCGCAGGCCGGACAGCTGTGGGAGGCGGCCATGCTGGGCGGCCGCCACGCCCTGTCGAACCTCTGCGTGATCCTCGACCAGAACCAGGTCCAGCAGTCCGACAAGGTCGTGAACATCCTCGACATCGACCCCGTCGTGGCCAAGTGGCGCGACTTCGGCTGGCACGTCCGGGAGATCGACGGTCACGACATGGGCCAGATCCTCGACGCCCTCGACGAGGCCGAGATGGTCGCCGACCGGGGTTCGGTCATCGTCTCGCACACGGTGAAGGGACACGGCGTGTCGTGGATGGAGCTCAACCCCGACTGGCACGGCAAGGCGCCGGACGAGCAGCAGGCCGAGATCGCGATCGCGGAGCTGAAGGGCGAGATCGACGCCGTGGAGTCCACCCGCCGGTACGAGGCCCTCGAAAGGAGCAAGTGATGGGCAAGGCCACGCGCGAGGCGTTCGGCGAGGCGCTCGTCGAGGTCGGGCACGACCCGAAGCACGTCGTCCTCGACGGCGACCTCATGAAGTCGAACTTCACGTACCTGTTCAAGGAGGCCTACCCCGAGCGGTTCGTCGAATGCGGCATCGCCGAGTCGAACATGGTCGGCGTCGCCGCGGGGCTCGCGCTGTCCGGCAAGACGGCGTGGGCGTCGTCGTTCTCGTGCTTCATCGCCGGACGGCTCGAGACCATCCGGATGTCGGTCGGCTACAACGAGGCGAACGTCCGCATCGCCGGCACGCACGCCGGGATCGGCATCGGCGACGACGGCGCCTCCCAGATGGCCCTGGAGGACGTCGCGGCCATGCGGGCCCTGCCGAACATGGCGGTCATCCAGCCGTGCGACGCGGCCGAGACCGTCGCGGCGGTGAAGTACCTCGCCGACGAGCACGTCGGGCCGGCGTTCCTGCGCCTCACCCGGCAGAAGCTCGACGACGTGCACGGCGACGGGTACCGGTTCGAGTTCGGGAAGACCGAGACGCTGAGGGAAGGCTCGGATGTGTGCCTGTTCGCGAGTGGGGCCACCGTGCAGGAGGCCGTGAAGGCGGCCGAGGAGCTGGCCGGCGAGGGCCTCGAGGCCCGCGTCGTGAACGTCCATACGCTGGCCCCGCTCGACGCCGACGGGGTCGTCGCCGCGGCCGAGGCGTCCGGGCGTCGGGCCGTCACGGTCGAGGACCACAACGTGAACGGCGGCCTCGGCTCCGCGGTGGCGGAGGCGCTCGCCCAGGCCGGGTCCGGCACCCGCCTCTCCATCCTCGGGTGCCGCGACTACGGGCAGTCCGGCACGCCGGAGGAGCTCTACGACGCGTATGGCATCTCGGCCAAGCACGTGGCCGAGGCCGCGAGGGCGCTGACCAGGGCCTGACCTGCCGGGCCCGGCGGTCCTGGACGCGTTGTGATACCTACGTGCGCGTGAGCGAGCGCATCGGGTCACGGGTGGTGGCGGTCGCGCTCCTCGGTGCGGCGCTCGCCTCGTGCGCCACGCCGTCCGGCACCGCCGGCGTGAGCGAACCGCTCCCGAGCATCATCCTCAGCCCGCAGCACGAGGCCGCGCAGAGCTGTCCGAACGGCGGCGTGCCCGGCCCGGTCGTGCCGCCGTCGGAGGTCGAGTCGGCGCTCGACGGCCACGTCCCCCACCAGCTCCCGCCCTCGGACTTCGGCCTGGCCGCCGCCTGGGGCCCCGTCGGCGGCAGCGCCACCGCCGGTGCCGTCTGGGTCGACCCCCGGTGCCGGGTGGTTCGGATCGTCGTGGACCCGAACGCCTCGGTCGGCTCCGGCCCCCAGGTCGGCGAGTGGACCCTGACCGGCAGCGAGCCCTGCGCCACCGGCCTGCTCCAGGGGGCGTCGTGCCTCGAGTACCGCACCCGCGTCGACGATGGGACGCTCGTCCTGTCCACGGTCGGGCTGGCCCGGGAGGAGGGCGACGCGGTGGCGAACTCCGTTCCGCTGTAGCGATACGGTCGCTGACCTGCGGATTCTCACCGTTTCCCAATCAACTCCGCCGGTCGATGTGTTTCCGAAGCGCGAGGGCTGCTGTTACACTCGGCCAGCCCCCAGACCTTCCCCAACTCATCAGACATGATCAAGTTCGAGCACGTCACGAAGCTCTACAAGGACTCGGTCGTCGCGCTTTCGGACGTCAGCCTCGAGATCGCGAAGGGCGAGTTCGTGTTCATCGTCGGGCCCTCGGGTTCCGGCAAGTCGACCTTCATCCGCACCCTGCTCAAGGAGGAGGAACCCTCCCAGGGCTCGGTCTGGGTGGCCGGGAAGAACATCACCAAGCTGTCCCGGTGGAAGGTCCCCGAGCTGCGCAGGAACATCGGCACGGTCTTCCAGGACTTCAAGCTCCTGCCGAACAAGACCGTGTTCCAGAACGTGGCCTTCGCGCTCGAGGTGATCGGCAAGCCCAAGCACGTCATCGACCAGCGGGTGCCCGAGATCATCGAGCTGGTCGGGCTGGGCGACAAGCTCAACAACTACCCCGACGAGCTGTCGGGCGGCGAGCAGCAGCGCGTCAGCGTGGCTCGGGCGTTCGTCAACCGGCCGCTCATCCTGCTGGCCGACGAGCCCACCGGCAACCTCGACCCGGCCACCTCGGTCGAGATCATGAAGCTGCTCGACCGCATCAACCGCATCGGAACCACCGTGCTGATGGCCACCCACGACAACGCGATCGTCGATGCCATGCGCCGGCGGGTGATCGAGCTCGACTCCGGCAAGGTGGTCCGGGACCAGTCGCGAGGGGTGTACGGCTATGGCGCGTAGGACGAGCTACTACTTCCGGGAGACGGTCACCGGCATCCAGCGCAACGGGCTGGTCACGTTCGCGGCGATCGCCACCGTGTTCATCTCGCTGTTCCTGTTCGGCGGCGCGCAGCTCATCGGCCGCCAGATCGGCCTCGCGGTCGATGCGCAGACCGAGAAGGTTCAGATCGCGATCTACCTGAACGACGACATCTCCCAGACCGACCTCGACGCGCTGCGGACGCAGCTGACCAAGATGCCGCAGGTCGAGAGCTTCTACTACGAGTCGAAGGACGCGGCCTGGCACCGGTTCCTCGTCCTGTTCAAGAACCAGCCCGACCTCATCAACAACACGCGCAAGGACGCGCTGCCGGCCTCGTTCCGGGTCAAGCTGGTCGACCCGAACACCCAGCTCGACAGCATCCAGGCGCAGGTCGGCAACATGCCGGGCGTCGAGACCGTGCAGGACCAGCGCGACCTGCTGAACAAGCTGTTCGCCATCTCCGGCGTGCTGAAGGCCGGCGCGTACATCGCCTCGATCGTCATGCTGGTCGCCGCCATCGCCCTGATCGGGAACACCGTGCGCATGGCCGTGTTCGCCCGGCGCAAGGAGATCGGCATCATGCGCCTCGTGGGTGCGACCAACTGGTTCATCCGCGTGCCGTTCCTCGTGGAGGGGATCGTGGCTGGCCTCTTGGGTGCCGCGTTGGCGATCGCGTTCCTGTTCATCCTGCAGCACGTGTTCTTCGCCTCGATCCACCAGACGATCCTGTTCCTGCCGCTCGTGGCGAGCGCCGACGTGTACCGGCTGATCCCGTGGATCGTGGGCGCGGGCGTGCTCGTGGCGTTCCTGGCCAGCTACATGGCCATGCGCCGCTTCCTCGAGGTCTAGCGGTGGCCGGCCAGGGCGCCGGACGCGACGGTCGGCGGGTCGTTGCCACCAACCGGCGGGCGCGGTTCGACTACGAGCTGCTCGAGACGCTGGAGGCCGGCATCGCGCTGACCGGCTCCGAGGCGAAGTCCCTCCGCACCGGCCATGCCTCGCTGAACGAGGCCTTCGCCCGGGTCGAGGGTGGCGAGGTGTGGCTCGAGAACGTGCACATCCCGCCGTACGAGCAGGGTCAGAAGCGCGGGTACGAGCCGCGACGGCGGCGAAAGCTCCTGCTCCACCGCAAGGAGATCGACCGGCTGACCGGCGTCACCGCCGAGAAGGGGCTCACGCTGGTGCCGATCCAGCTGTACTTCGTGCGGGGGCTGGCCAAGGTCCAGATCGGCGTCGGGCGCGGCAAGCAGCGGTTCGAGAAGCGCCAGGCCGTCATCGAGCGCGAGGCCAGGCGGGAGATGGAACGCGCCACGTCGCACCGGCGGGCGCTCTAGCGTTTCGCCCGGCGCCGTCCCGGGTACTCGACAGCAGGGCGACCACGTCCCGGGAGGTTCCGCCATGCCCGCACGGTTCCACTTCACGGTCATCGGCAAGTACGAGAGCCGCAGCGGCAACGAGCCGCAGATCACGGCCAACGTCCTGGCCCGGGTCGGGATCGAACTTCGTCCAGGCCGGAACGCTCACCATGAGCGAGTCCGAGTGGGCGACGCTCATCGACGCGCTCCTCCGGGCGATGCCCGGCGGCGTCGAGATCGAGGACGCCCGCCACCTCATCATCGACCCGGTGATCTCGCCCGAGGACGGACGGCAGGCCCGCTCGGCCTGATCCGGGCTCGAGTCGGTTCAACCTCTCCCGCCGCGCCGGCCGATGATGGGTTCGTGCGCCGCGCCGTGCTGCTCGTCGTCCTGCTCGCCCTCGCAGCGCCGTCCCCGGCGGCGGCCGGCGGCGAAGCTTCCCTCGGGGTCCGCGTCGAGGTCAGTGGCCTGCGCGGCGGGCCGCGCGCCAGGAGCTCGGCGCGGAGCCGTGGGCGCGCTTGAACGCCCGGCTGAACGCCTCCTCGGAGTCGTAGCCGACGCGCCGCGCAACCTGGGCGACGCCGAGGTCGGTGGAGCCGAGCAGCTCCTCCGCGACGTGCATGCGCCACTCCGTGAGGTACCGGATGGGCGAGCGCCCGAGCACCTGCCGGAACCGATCGTCCAGCAGCGAACGCGACGCCGCCACCTCCGACGCCAGCTCGGCGACGGTCCACTTGCGATCCGGTTCGGCGTGGAGCCGGGCGAGGGCCGGCGCCAGGATGGGATCGCGGAGGGCGCCCATCCATCCGCGGTCGGCGGCCGGAGCGGTTGCGAGGTGGAGCCGCAGGATCTCGACGACCAGCAGCTCGGGGAGGCGGGTCGAGACGCCGTACTCGGCCGGCGTGACGGTGAGCGCGTAGTCGATGCTCGACCGGACCCATCGGGCGGCGGGGCCCTCCGGCGGACGAACGACGAAGAGGGGCGGCAGCGCCCGCAGGCGGGGGTCGAACAACGGGTCCCGAGAGTACACAGGTACCCGCAGATGATGTCGGTGCGCGAGCCGCCGGCCCCGTACCGGAGCACCGGCAGGGAGCTCCACGGCGGGGGAGCGATCAGCTGGGCGATCGGGATGCACTCGGCGGGCTCGGTGCCGCCGAGGCGGTGCTGGTCGCCGAACGGCATCACGATCACGTCGCCAGCGGTCGCCCAGTGCCGGTCGCCGTCGCCGAGCGTGATCCAGCACGACCCCGAGGCCATGATGTGGAACACGATGAGCCGCTCGCTGCCCGGCCGGAACGTGTTCGCGAAGTCGGCCGGGAGCGGGGACTCGTAGCCCCAACCCTCGGTGAACTCTGACCGGAAGAAGATCGCGCCGTCGAGGCGGAGCTGGGCGAGCGCCCGATCGAGCGGGGCCGTCGCCGGCGTGCCCGGTGTTTCGGTCAGCATGCGGAGCAGTACGGCGTGCGGTACATCAACTACTGGGCCGACCCCGCAGCGGGAAAGGTGTTCTGCCTGGTGGAGGCCCCCGACGCCGACGCGGCGATGACCGTGCACCGTGAGGCCCACGGCCTGGTCGCGGACGAGATCTACCCGGTCGTCCAGGGCTGATGCCCTGGCGCTCCGGTTCCGTCTGGGCCTGCGCAAGCTCGGCGGGCTCAGGCGGAACACGGAGGCGACCGATGGTGTTCGTATACTTGCCGGACAACTGAATAGCGGGGGTGCACTGGCTTCGACTCGGGTGCTCACCGACCGGGAGAAGCGGGCCGAGGTCTCCGGATGCCTCGTTAAAAGCCGGAACCAACACAAGTGCCAACTCTGAGTTCGCACTCGCTGCTTAGTCACTAAGTAGCCGTCCTCCCCGGACCGCCTGCGGCCGGGACCAGGGCGTCACCAAGCAGGCTCACGTCGGCGGTTCTGCCTGGGGGCCGCCGCCGGACACCTTGCCCGGGCTGGCCGACGGGAACTCCGTTCGCGGGACCCCGGAGGCGAGACCTGACCGCGGACTACGCCCGTAGAAGACCCGGACGGTCATTCGAGGACAGGGGTTCGACTCCCCTCACCTCCACTGGACCAGCTTGCGCGTCGGTTCCCCGGCGGTTCCGCGTGCGGAAGTGGGATCGATCTGTCATACATGGTAGCCTCAGTGTATGACGATGCTCAGTTTCCGTGTGACCGAGAACGACGCGGCGGAAGCGCAACAGTGGGCCGAACGGCTCGGCGTGGAGCGATCAGAGCTGCTCCGGGAGGCGCTCCATCGCTACCTGGTCCGCTTGAACAGCGAGAACGACGCGGCCACATGGGAAACAATGCCGGCCAGTGAGGCCGAGTTGTCCCTCTCCACGGTCGCCGATTGGGGTCCCGCAGAGGACTGGTCGGACTGGGCAGATGCATCGAGGTGAGATCTGGTTCGCCTCGACTCCAGGTGGTGATCGCCCGGTACTCGTCATGACCCGAGATCCTGTTGCCGAGCGCATCCAGAACCTCGTGGTAGCCGCGCTGACCCGGACCAAGCGGCATCTCGTGTCGGAGTTGGAGCTGACAGCCGATGAAGATGGAGTTCCGACCGACTGCGTCGTGAACTTCGACAACCTTCACACGCTTCCCCGCGCGACATTCCGCCGCCGCATCACAACATTGTCGCCGGCACGAATGGCCGAAGCATGCCGGGTGTTGGCCGATTCGACAGGCTGCTGAGGCCCATGGGGCCTGCGCTTGACCTCCTTGCCCAGATCCTGGGTTCGAGTCCTCTCAGGTCCACCAGATGGTCGTTATTCGAACCGACGCCCGATAGAACGGGCACTCGGCTTCTTTCGCCCTCCCGTCGCTTCTTGGCCTTCATCGACAGGAGCACTTCGATCTCGTCCACGAACTCCGCATCTTCAACGCGATCCACGTCAACTCGGAGGCGCTTGAAGAACGCTTGGTTGTACAGTCGACGGACGGCGGGCTCGGAGCGTTCGTACGCCGCGCGGCAGTCGCAGAGGAGCTGGAGGGCCGTGTCGATTGTCTCCTCGATGTAGGCCCACTCGGTCTGCGCGGCCCCGATGGCCCGTTCCGCCTCAAGGGACTCGCGGCCGATCCTGTCCTGCTCCTTCTTCAGCAGGTCGAGCGGGACAGCCTTCGCGTAGTACGCCTGAAGGAGGCTCTCCCGCTCTGCGCCGAGACGGGCGAGGCGCACCTTGGCACGCTTGGCCGCCCGATCCGATTCCTGGCGCTGCAGGGCGATCTCCGTTTGAACGGCGGCCCGGATCTTGTCCGCCCGTTCCCGCGAGATCTGCAACAAGCCATATCGCTCGATAACCGCGTCTTCCACGTCGTGCGCGGCCAGGTACGGCAGGTCGCACGCAGTGGTCTTTCTGTGCCGCGTCGCGCAGAAGAAGTACAGGTATCGACCCTTCGCCTTGGTCAAGCACAGCCGTCCCAGACAGCGAGCGCACACGACGGTGCCCTTGAGCTCGTGGTGGTGGGTTCGCTGCTTCTCCCCGGCAATGTTGTGTGCCTCGGAGATCGCCTGGACCCGCTCGAAGAGGTCGCGGCTCACGAGGGGCGGGTGGGAGCCTTGGTACTCCACGCCCCGGTAGGTGACGATGCCCGTGTAGTAGGTGTTGTGTAGAAGCCGGGCGAGCTTGCTGAGCTGGAGGGGGCGCTCCGCCTGCTTGGCCGTGGAACGCTGTCGGAGCCCCATGTCCGTAAGCTCCTCGAGGAGCTGCCGGAGCGAGTACTCACCAGTCGCATACACGTCGAAGGCGTGCTGGACGAGCTCGCTGCGTACGGGATCGATCTCCACGGTCCGGATCTCGCGGCCCGCCTCCAGTCTTCGAACGTTCAAGTACCCGATGGGGGCGAGCGTTGGCGTGCCACCCGACTTGGCCTTCTGGACGGAGCCCTTGATCACTTCGCTGGCGAGTTGGTCGCTCTCCAGTTCTGCTAGCGCGCCGAGCACGACCAGCATGAACTTGCCGTAGGGGGTGCTCTCGTCGATGTTCTCGACGACGCTCACGAACTGGACCCCCGTTTCCTTGAAGGTCGAGAGCATGGCAAGGAAGTCCCGAGTGCTGCGTGCCAGACGGTTGATCTTGTGGACTACCACGTAGTCGATGTCGCCTTGGGTCTGGATGCGTCTGAGCATCTCCTGGAGCTGCGGGCGATTCGCCGTCCTCGCTGTCTCGCCGGCATCGACGAGCACGGCGACGACGTCGGCGCCTAGTGATTCAGCCCGCCGCAGACATGCGTCTCGCTGCGCCGGGATGGAATAGCCTTCGGGCTCACCATTGCGTTCGGCTTGTTCCTGGGTCGACACGCGCACGTAGATCGCAGCCCGCTTCCGCAGACTGTCCGATGAAGCGATGGGCTTTGCTCGTGCCGTCATTGCTCCTCCATTCATGCTGCTACTCCATGACGAGGGTTCGGGCCGGTGAGCCCGACTTGGCGGAGGCGCACCCTCATCGCCATCGCGGAGACCTCGAAGTGCCGAGCAAGTGCCCGATCGTCCTGCAGTCCCGCGGCCCACTCCCGCTTCAGCCACGCACGGGGCATCAGCAGGCACCCGGCGAAGTAATCGCAGATCTGCTCGGCTCGATCGGCCCGGGACAACCCCCGGACCTGCGGGTACAGCAGCGTGACGAAGGGGTTGTCGATAATGTGCTTGAACTCGTGCGCGAGGGAGAACCGCTGCCGGTTGTGCGGCTCGGCGCCGTTCAGCAGGATCAGCCACCTCCCGTGGGACCATTCCGTCGCCGCCGACATTGGGGCGAGACGGATCCGCTCCACCTGGATGCGAGGAAGCGCGGTGATGATCTCGCTCGGGACGGGCGGCTCGCTGACCTCGGAAAGCTTGAGGAACTTCATCGCCTGGAGCTCGGCGACGCGGTAGGACTCCGCGAGTGACAACGGGCGGAGCGGCACGACGTCTCGAAGGTCAGCGATCATGCCCGGCATCGGCCGATCCCTCCTCGTTCCGGTACCGCTCGTTGATCAGATCGAAGTGCGCCTCGAGCTGCTCGATGGCCTCCGCAGGAAGGTCGTACTTGGCGCGCAGGTAGGGCGCGAACCCTGGCAGCCCCTCGCTGCCACGATAGCCAGCCAGCACGTAGAGGTCGGCAGCGGCAATGCGCAGGGCCTCGGCGAGCTGGCGAAGATGACGGGGGTCGGGGCTCGCGTAGTCACCTCGCTCGAGGCGGGAGAGCCAGCTGAAGTCCACTTCAGCTTCCGCAGCCAGGGCCCGAATGGACAGACGCCTGCGTAGGCGATGCCGCTTGACGTAGTCGCCTAATTGGCGGGTATCAACATCTTCGTTATTAGTGGGTTTCACTGGTATTTCCTGGTTAGGGCCTAATCGTACCCTTTCCTGTGGACCCCAGTCCACGACAAACGGCCGAAAAGGCCGCCAATTCCGGCCCGTTTTCCTGGCAGTTTGCCCAAAGGACGGATGTGGGCGGAGGGGACGCGAGACGCGACCCCTCCGCCCGGTGTTCGGAGGCCTCAAGCCTCCTTGTCCGTACCGTTCCGACGACGCGAAGGCCGCTCGGACGGTTCGGCTGTCTCGCTCCCGGTCGTCCCGAAGAGCGAGGCGATGGCATCGCGGCGAGCTGCCGCCTCCTGGTCGATCTCGGCCAGGACGGCCTGCGCCCGATCCGCGAAGTCCGGAGCCGAGCGCTTGCGCGCGATGTGGTCGTCGATGGCCTGGCGGATCTCCTCCACCAGTGGCACACCGTCCAGCTGGGCCAGCAGGGTGAGCTGCGCGTGCAGCTCGTCCTCGACCCGGATGGCCATGGTCCTCATGGCCGCTCCTTTCCGCACCTCCTCGGTGCTGTTGCGGCCGGCGATCCCCGGGTGGGATCGCTCGTGCAAGCCGCAGGACACCGGCGAGGTAGGTGGATGGATGGCTCATGCCACCCGCGCCGCCGCACGGGCGATCCGGTCGTTGGCCAGACGGACGTAGTCGGGGTTGAGCTCAATGCCCAACCAATCGCGCCCCAGCGCCTCGGCGACGAGCCCGACGGTGCCCGCACCGAAGAACGGATCGAGGACGATCCCGGGTCGAGTCGGCGCGTGGCACCGACACCCTGGCACGAGTCTCGGGTCGGATCGAAGGACGCGGTACCGGACGGGATGACGCCGAACGTAGGGGTCCCTCACGAACCGCACGGCCTGTCCCGTTCGGCGGATACGCATCGAGGTCCTCCACGGCGCGTTGCAGGCGCCGCAGATCCTCGGCGGGCAGGTCGCGAGGATTGGTCGCTCCGCGATCAGCCGGGGGAAGGTGGCGAAATGGGGTCCGCGGAACTGGGCGGCGGGGATCCGCCACACGTCGCCGACGTCCCTCCCGAACGTGTTCCCGTCCCCATCCGGCGTTGGCTCGCGGACAGCATCGCGGTCGAAGTAGTAGGCGCGGGCGGACCGTACACAGAAGTACACGAAATCGAAGGTGGCGCTCAATCGATCGGGAGCAACGCTCGGCATTGGATTGGTCTTCGCCCAGATCACCTTGTTCCGGACGATCCACCCGTCGGCAGCGAGCGCGAGGAGCATCCGCTCCGGCGCGAGGAACAGGCCCTTGGGAGACACCCCAACCTGACGTCGCTGCGCGTACGTGTCGGCGAGGTTCAGCCACAGGCTCCCCGTCGGCTTGAGGACCCGAGCCAGCTCGTTCATGACAGGCCTGAGCGCCCCCACCCAGTCCTCGACGGTCGGCTCCAGACCGATCTGCCCGTCGACGCCGAAGTCCCTGAGCGAGTAGTAGGGCGGGCTGGTGACGACGCAGTCGACCGAGCCCGAGGGAAGTTCCCGGAGCCGGGCGAGCGCGTCGCCCTGCAGGATCGTGTTGCGGGGGAGCACCGTCACGTTGCGCTCCCCGTCATGGCTACGACCGCTTCGTCGCGACTGACCACGCGGAACAGCTCGCGGCTCCCGTGAGGCTGACGCTGGACAAGCTCGCGGATCGTCCGTTCCCGCGCGGAGCCCGGGACCACGAACAGCACCCATGGGAACAAGCCAGCGGTCGCCTGTTCGCGTCCGCTCGCCCGGTACCCCCGGTACGTGTCGAGCTTGCGGACGATCGCAGAACGAGACTCCGTTCCCCGATCCACTTCGACGAAGAAGTGCCGCTCCTCCTCGCCGTCGACAACGCAGATCCGCGCATCGGGCTTCAGCGTGGCTCGCGCGCCACCAGCCCGGTGGAAGCCCCGCCAGCACGCCGGTTCGCCCTGGAAGTCGAATAGGTCGATGCGACCGGCCCGCCGGGCCTCGACGAGATCGACGTACATGTCGGTTACCTGCAGAGCGTGGGCGATGAACGTCCACCCCGGGACCCAGTGGCGCCGTCCGCGTCGATTAGTGCCGCCCGCATCGAAGTCAACCACCCGCTGGCCGGCCAGGCCGAGCGCGTAGAGGTACCCGGCGGAACCCGCTCGAACACCGCCGATCTGGCGAGGGAGTCGGTCGAGCAAGTTCCGGCTGACCATGGAGGCGAGAGTTCGGCGACGATGCCGAGGGTCGTCATGAGCGAAGTGGAGGCGTTCCAGCTGCGCCCCGGTGGCCAACCGCACGGTGACGATCGTTCGAAGGACGGCTCGGTCACGTTCGGTGAGGCCAGCGACCAGTTCCGCGAGGCGTTCCTGGCTGAGGTAAGGACGGCTCATGAATGTGTCTCCGAGTTGGGACACAGAGTCGCGGTCAATCTGGGGTCCGACATGGGCCCTGACCTGCGCATACGCGGAGCGCCACTCGACGCGACCGGACCTGCGATCGGACATCTGGTGAGGGCAGTCATGATCGCCTCCGCATGTGACCGACGGGCCCGGCACCTGGCCGATCACCATGTCTGGCTCGCATGGCCCGCTCGACCTCATTGCGATCGCGACCGAACCGGGCCCGGGATCGGGAGCGGGCCTCGTCGGCCAGCCCCGTGGTCGGCGGCAGCGCGAGGGTCGTCCCAGTGGCCGGCGACACGATCCGCCCGGCGGCCATCAGGCTCAGCACCACCTCGAAGCGCCCAAGCCCCTCGAGGTCCCGGGCGTCGAGGTAGGGCGCTAGCTCGCGGCTCATGACCCGGGCGTCGGCCGACCGGAGCTGGAACAGCACCCGGTTGCGAGCGTTGTTCAAGATGGCCTGGCGGACCTCGGTCGTCAGCTGGCCCAGGTGCTGGTGGCTGAGCGTGAGCCCGAGCCCCAGACCTCTCGCCTGCGCGAGGACGTCGGCAAGGCTGGTCGGCAGGTTCAGGTAGTCCTGGACCTCGTCGATGTGGGCGAAGACGGAGTGCCGGTCTCCGACTGGGATCCCTGCTCGACGCTGGGCGGCCTGCCACAGACGGGCCACCACCAGCGACCCCATGAGGGCGGACGCGTCCTGACCGAGGGTTCCCTTCGGCAATGAGACGAGAAGCACCAGCCGGTCCGCCAGCACCCGGTCGAGGTCGAGACCGTCCGGTTGCCCAATCACGTTGCGAATGTGCCGGCGGAGTAGGAAAGCCCGGAGCTTGTTCATGACCGGCCCGATGGCCTGGGACCGCTCCGCGTCTGACAGCCCTTCGAACCAGCCCCAGAAAGGCTGCAAGCCGATCGGGTCGTCGATGCGGCCCACGAGGCGGGAGCGGAACCCGGGATCGGTCAATAGGAGCGGCAGCTCGACGAGGGTCATGTTCGGCTCGAGGAGCAATGTGGCGAGGCCGGCCCGCAGGATGTCGTCGGTCCGTGGCCCCCACGAGTCGCGCCACAGCTGATGGAAGACGCTCACTAGCCGCTCCACGACGAGTTCGGGGGAGTCTGCTGCGCCGGCGAGCACGTTCAACCCCAAGGGGTGGCCCTCGTCGTTCACGGGGTCAAGTACCACGACGTCGTCGACTCGGTGGCGCGGTAACCGGTCGAGCACGTCCGCCACGAGGTCGCCCTTGGGGTCGACAACCACCACGCCGTGCCCGGCAGCGATGTCCTGAATGATGATGTTCACCAGCAAGGTCGACTTGCCGACCCCCGTCGGGCCCATGACGTGCAGGTGCATGAGAGAGTCCGCGACGGAGAGCGCGAGCAGCCGCTCCACACCGGGGAAGTTCGACATCGCGAGGATCCGACCGACCGAAGGCACGTCGGCCGGCGGCGGAAGCTGGCGGCTCCCGCCCAGCTGGAGCCCTGGAAGCGCCGGCGAGCCGATGGGAAACGCCACCAGCCCGGCGAGCTCCTTGGCGTTCAGCAGCAGTGGGAACGGCCCGAACGGGATGGTCCTGTCGCGGAGGCGCCGGGCAGCGCTGGACGCCGGCACATGGCGCCGATAGAGGTTGACCTCAGGCTGGTTGCTCGAATGGAGCGCGGCCGTGGCTCGGTGCAGCAGTCCCGCGGCCCGCGACGGGTTCGGCGCCGATGCGCCGAGCCGGCCAACCACTTGGTACAGCGGACTGGCGTGTTTCTCTCGCCTCGCCTTCCTTCGCTCTGCGTCTCCTGTCTTCGTGGCGTCCTGCGTGAAGCCGAGCCACTCGCCGAGGGGTCGGCGAGCCCGAGTCGATCGGACCGGGGCCAGGATCCACTGCACCACCAGCTGCTCGGCATCGGCGAGGGGCTGCAACGCTGCGATGATCGAGGAGGTGACCGCGCCGGGATCGTCGGTCCGAAGCTCCCGACCGCGGTCCGAGATCCCCAGCTCGCCGGCAAGGTCGAGTTGACGAACGGGTATTACCTCCACCGTCACGCTCACGTTTGGGAGGGCTGCTCGGAGTTGGCCCAGGGCGACCTGTTCGAGGCGCTTGGGTACGAGAAGGTGGTGCTCGATCCCGGCGGTTGTGGCGGAGACCTCGAACACGACTGCCCGGAGTCCGAGCCCACGATCCCCATGGGCCGCAACCAGCCCGGTTAGCCCGTTGAACAACTCGGCGACGGCCTTCGGCTCGATCCCTTCGCGGAAGCGCAGTCGATAGGCCACGAGGTCGCTTCGCCACGCCCGCGCCTCGCGGCGGCGAATCAGCAGCACGGCGGCGGCCGGGGAGCAGCCCGCGATCATCAGGAGGACAGCAGGGTTCACGACCCTGCTCCATCGGCGGCCTTCGGCGGCGGTTGCTCCTCCGCACGTTGCTCGGCGCGCTCGCGCTGGATCTGACGAGCGAGGGCGAGGACAGCCAGCACGTAGGGCCGGATGTCCTCGTCGTCTCGTTCCTCAGCGATGATGCGAATGCGTCGCCGCACTCCTAGTCCTCCATTAGCGAAGGGCACGTGGACGAGCGGCGACAGCCGGTGAAGTGGTTGGTTGGATCAGCGTGCGCTGTCCCGTGCCCTTTCTTCGTTATAGGGCCGTGGACGCGCGACAACATTGGGCAATCCCACAGACGCTCGAGGCGGAGACCAGCGAGTTGTTGGCGATCATCACAGACGGCCCCGTCCGATGATCCAGACGTACAGCCCAAACATCACCAGCAACACGGCGACGAGCGGGACCGCGGGGCGGACGAGCCAGGCGCCCACACGCACGGCGAGACACACCGCGAGCAGAGCGCCCAGCCCGTCCCGGACCTTCTTCACCATCGCGGACCCCACAACCGGCGCGCCTCGTCGACGAGAGCCCAGTGCGCCGCTTCCCCGATCTGGCGAACGCGGTCGGCACGTTCGACCGCCCGGCGCTGGACCCACCGTGCCTGCGCCAGAGCGGCCTCCTGCGTCCTTCGATCCTCCCGGCGCTCACGCACTGCGACGACGGCTCGACCCGCCGCCACCACGCCGACCGCGACGATCGGGATCAGCGCGACCATCAGTACGTCATCCGGGCGATCTCAGCGGCCATGGCCCCAGCCGCCGTGTCCACGATCGCTTGGAGCCGGGGCTCGGCCAGCGGGCAACCCCGGATCAGCATCGCTTCGGTGTTCGACAGGCTCGCGATCTCGAGCATCGCCGTGTGGGCGACGTAGCCGATCGCCTCAACGCGTGCCGCCTTGACGATCCCGGCCGCGCGGACCTGCCGGATCTCCTTCCGCGAGCCGAACCCGGCGCCACTCAATGGGCCTGCCGATTGTCGGACGATGTCGTAGCCCATCCGGTCCGTTCCTCCTTTCCGTGAGCACTTCGGACCCTCGGAGCGGCCCGTAGACTTCGCTCCGCGTGGTCCATCCACGGGTGAGGCTATGGAGCGGTCGAGGACGAACGGCGGACGCAGGACGGACAGTTCTCGGACGGCGCCGGTAGACACCGACGTGCGGGTGCTCGCGGACGAACTCGGGCTGGTGATCCGTTACGGACTCCGGCCGTCGGCACTGCTCGACCTCGCAACCGACATGCCCGGCCTGCTTTGGCTTACGTGCGTCGTTCCTCCGGCCGGCACTGCGGACGGCCCGTACGAGCGGCTCATCAGGTTGCGTCTGGCTCTCCGGGCCGTAATCGGCCGCATGGAGTCCGAGCATCGCCCGGACTTCCGTCTCGGCCTCGATCGACTCTTCGGGGCGACGGACGACCTCGCCACGGTGCCCGCATCCGAGCGCCGGGAGCTCGCCTCGGTGCCGCTGCTCGGCTACCGGCTCGGCGCCGCTTCGTTCGCCCGCCGGCACGACGATGAGTTCAGGGGTCTGGTGGCCGATCGCTTAGTCGAGTACGACCGGGAGTACGCGCTGCGTGAGGGCCGGCGCCGGATGCAGCTGGGGGAGCCAGCGGATCGAAGCGTCGCCATCGACTGGCTGGACCGGTTCCAGTACTACTACAGGGTCTGGAGCGACGTCTCCGGGATCCTGAACAACATCGAGGCGCTGCTCACCATCCGGGCGATCGATCGCGGCGACACGTCCCTCCCCGCATACCACGAAGCCTCGCTGTGGTCTCTGTCGTGCCTGAGCTTGGACATCGACCGCTTCGTCGTGGAGCGAGGGGGACTGTGGTTGCTGAGCGACCCCGACGCGGAACAGCAGGTCTCAGATGCCCTGTACCTGATCCAGTGGCACCCGTTCATCAGCCAACTCGACTCGGCGTGGCTGGCGCGCCATGTCGTTTCTCGGGGCCGACGGGACATGCTGCGGTTCCACGAGGCGCTCGAGCGTGACCGAAGAGGCCGAAACATCCTGGCCCGGTGGGCTGAATGGGTTGCCGCATGCGGCTGCGGCCGTCGACCTGAACCGGGGTGCGAGGTTCACTTGGTCCTTGCGCACTGCGAGCGGTACATGGCGATCATCGACAAGGAGTGGGCTGAGATCGCGTCGTGGTACACGAAACCGCCGGCCCGACCGCACGTCACCACGCTCCGGGTCAGCGACCTGTTTCGAGAGTTCCCTCACCGGATGAAGGACAAGGAACCGGAGCCCACGATCGAAGCGGACGGCGGAGGAGACCCGATCTAGGATCGATCATCTCGGTGTTCGGCGAGGTTGTCAGCGGATCGCGTACGGGTATCGCTCGAAGACGCGCTCTGTGAAGCCGCACGAGCGATCGTTGCAGACGTAGAAGACGTACCGACCCTCCAGCTGGTCGTCCTCGCGCTCCGCATACATCGACGTGCCGCAGCTGGGACACTTCTTGCCCTTTGCCATTGCTCTCCCTCCGGCACCCAAGGCGCCTCGTCACGATAGGAAACGGTACCTATGCCAGGGGATGGAGTCGGGATCCCCATCCTTGATTAGCTGCCAGGCCTCGTTGAACTTGGTCCATCCGTCCGTCGCTTCCGGCGAGAGGGCGCCGAGCCGCACCCCCTCTCCGTACATGTCGGCGACTTGATCGACCCAGGACTCGATCCGTTCGAGTTGGTCAGGTGCGAACTGTTGCAGAGCCACCATCGCTCGGAGGACCTCTGGCAGGAGTCGCTGCGGGTCTGAGGAACCCGGGTCGTCGCCCACCATTGCATTCAGACCGAGAACGGCGAGTTGGCGTGTGTCCTCGCCCACGCTCTCGTAATGCTCGTACGACAACTCCGTCTGGGCCGGGCGCAGGCTCGCCATCAGGCTCGGATGAACGACCGCTGGCCCTTCGAGCGGCGACGCGAGCCACCGTGGTGCTCGATGCTCGCGTTCGAGGACCATGGCACCATCGAGGAAAGGCGGCTCGGTCAGTTCCACCTCGCGCGTGCCGAGATGGATCACGCATACGCGGTCTCGGGAGCCGTGCTTGAGCTGGTGCGCTGGCGGGGGGCCATTCTTGGTAAGCGAAAGCACCCGGTCTCCCGCTGGTTCGACCTCTGGCGCAGACAGGAGGTGGCGCTCGTCAGGCAGGCCTGGCTGTCTTGGGAGATTGATCGTGCCGAGGTCCGCGGCCTCTCCGGTCGCGAGGTCGAACGCAGCGAGCCTCGGATAGCCGAGATTCGTCTGATCGAGGACCATCAGGGAGGACGTGGATCTGGCAGGCCACCATGCTGTGGGGCCTTCCAACGGCAGAATCAAATTGGCCCCGTCCTCCGTCCGCATGAGAATCGGCCGACTCCAACTTGCGACGAGCAGCCACTCGCCATCGGGACTGAACCGGATCCGCTCATCCCCGAGCAGGCCGTCCAGGATCGTGATCAGCCGGCGCTCCCCGGTCTCAGCATCGATGAGCCAGACAAGGAAGTCGGCGGCCCACTTCTCCAGCACGGCGAGCTCGCTCCCGTCCGGACTCACGTCGTGCGCGTAGATGGATCCGCCTACGGGCTCCATCTCTAGCCAACCGTCCATGAGGTTGCCCAGGAAGAGATGGTTGTGCGGCAGGAACATGCCCTGGGGTGCCGGTCCCCTCCAGCCGGTGAGGTTGTGCCCATCCCGGGCCCCGAGGTCGAGCGCTGGCGGAAGGTCAAACGCCATGTGAGAGACGGATGCCCCGATAGAGACCCTGCCGCGAGAGGGGTCCACCGCCGCCGATTGTGCCGCCACCCATGGCGGGCTAATGAGCTGGCCCCGGTCATCGAAGGCCGCTCCGCCGAAACCGCAGCCCCGCCTCGCTATCAGCCTCTCGGCCAGAGCCTCGACCTCGGGGAACGTGTCTTGCTCGGGCGGCAACAGCGCCCGCACGGTCTCGACGAAGAGGTATTCGGAGCGGCTCAGATCCGGGAACAAGATTGGCCGCGCCGGCGCCTGTTCCCTCAAGAAAGCCGCTTCGGTCAGGGGGAACTCCGTTTCGGGCGGCGATCCTGGAATCTTGCCTGTGCTCAGCCACGCCCAGAGGTCGTCGGCGAGCTCGCTGGGGTCCACCCCGCGATTCTCGAACAGCGGCATGTAGATCTGACTCTCGGCTCGCCACGTCGCATCGAAGACATCCCGGACGTCCCCCTCATCGAGCTGCTCGCAGAGGCTCCGAATGGCCGGCTCCGCTTCGGCAAGCCTATCCGGGAGCGTTTCGGCGGCGTTCATGATCCCGCCCTCTGCCATCGCGATCGCCATGAACGGCGGCCGGATTGCATCCGCGAGCCGCTTCTTGGTTCTTCCTGCGCCCACGGCCCCCCCAAGTCGATCACGTGGCGTGCATTCTCCGCAGTGCTCAGCCCGATGGCCATCGGACGGATGTGAGGCCTGCCCCTACCCCCGGTGAAGAGGAAGGAGGTCCAAGCTCCTGCCAATGGCTAGCCGATCTTGTCGAGAAGAGTCTTTTTCTTGGCCTCAAACTCTTCGACGGAGAGAACGCCAGCGTCTCGCAACGCCGCCAGGCCCTTGAGCTGCTCCACTGGGTCGGAGCTAATCACAACGGCTGCGGGAGGCCGTGCTCTCGCGACCTCTTCCTTGAGGATGGCAAGTAGTGGGTCGGCGGGTCCTGTGTCGACAAGAATCTCCACTCTGTGAACCCCGTCGGTCAACTGAATAGCTATGAACGACGGATTCCGATCTTCAGCGATATGAAGACTCGCGTACTCGAACACCCTTGCTGTGCCCGCCCACGACACCATCGCCCGTCGATCCGTGGCGATGAGCATCGCCGCGGTGCCGTTGCTCCCAACGCCCCCTTCGGCGACGTCGAGGAGCGTCTCGCCGGCTTCGAGGTGAGACTCCGCATCGCTAACAAGCCGAGCTCGCCTTTCTTCAGGTGACTTGCGAAACAAGGGCATGGGCTGTCCTTTCGTGGGCGCCGCTCCGGCGAACTGTAGTCGTGCCAAAGCGTTTGGTGCAAGGGTCGCATTAGCGGCTGGAGGTGCGCGAAGGAATCTCCCCATTCACAAACCGGCACCCATCAGTGCGTCCTTCGTTCAGCCCTCGGTGTCATTCGTCGCCGTCGTGGACTTGGGCGGTTGTTCGTCCTCGGGGAAGCAGTAGAGAGTCGGGGCGACACTTCTGACCGAGTCCTCCGCCAGGTTCACTTGAACCCCAACAACCCGGTCGAGGGAATCGCCCTGCTGGTAAGTCCCGATGACTTCGTCGACTGGAAGGGCCCGGGCTGACGAACTAGCCTCCGAATCCAGCTGACCCCGCGGCTGTGTCGGCCCCTCGTGGCAGGATCACGCTCATGCGTCGCAGGCGAGACCTCGATCCAGGATTGGTGGCGCGGTTCGAAGACGCGATCATTCACCTGGAGGCCCGGTTCCCAGGAGACCGCCTCGCAGACGATAACGCGGACAGCGAGCTCCGACGATGGCTCGATGCACCCGATGATCCCCTGCCGTGGACAGATCCGAGCAAGGTGACGGAGGACGAATGGTTCTTCATCACGACGCTGTACGGCGAGATGACGGTGGACCAGCAGCGGGCCCACATCCGGCGCTTCTATCCGCTTCTGTTCGTCGAGGTCGCTCGTCGCGACATCCGCGGCTTCGTACCTGAGACGCCGGAGTTCGCCGGCCTGAGGTCGACCTGGATGGGCGCTCGGCTTTGCCGCATGGCCGAGATCCTGAGGGACAGGAGGCTGACCATGGCTCGGTATACGGAGCTCCTCCGCGTGCAGGACTCCGTGGCCACGCCTGAAGACCCCATGCCAGCACTGGACACCATCGTGCGCGACCACAGAGCCGAAGGCTGGAAGACGCTGAGCGTCTTCGTCAGGGACTGCGTGGGCGGAAACTGCTTCCCGATCGATTCCCGCGTGTCGAAGGAGCTGGAACGCGCGTCGCTACCACAGGACGAGCGCCTCTTGGTCAGCCTAGCGCTCGCTTGCGAACGAAACCCTCGGCAGGTCGCCCGCATGTTCTACGAGGCGGGTGGAGTGCCGTGACCGTTCGCCTCGCTCGTAGACACCGCGGACTTAGGCGGTCGTCCTCGACGGCGACCGTTCGCGGACTTCCGAACGTTCTTGGATCCCGGCGGCCGCCCGCGACGCTTGGCAGGGGCCGCAAGCACAATCGCCGGCTTCCTGCCCCTGCGCGGTCTGCGGGCTCCTGCCTCGAGCTCCGCGAGATGCGCAGCGCAGTAGTCCCTTTCCAGATTTCGTTGCTGGATCCTGAACCGCACGGTCTCGACCGCCGGCCGACCGCATACGTCGCACACAAGGACCGTTGCCTCCGCCATCCTGAGACCTCCCTTCCGAGCGATGACAGTGATTCTATGGGTCCGTCTGCCCGGCGATCATGCTTCTCCGTATCACTCCGTTCGGAGAAGCTCCGGACGGCGAGTGACTCGGACCCACGGAAGGGAAAGGGCAGAGACGATCACGACTGCCAGGCCAACGGCCGCAGCGGTCAGACTGAGCTGACGAATAGGCAGCAGCAGTGGTTCCTTCAGCGTCCGGAACAGAAGTGCTGTCACCGCCAGCGCCACCCCGGCGCCCAGCGCAAGCGCGATGGAGAGCGGCAGCAGGATCTGAAGGATGACGGAGCGGCGAATGACGCTGGCCGGAACCCCGAGAGCAGATAAGACTGCGATCGGCCGGCGCCGCTCCATCATCCCGTCCACCGTGCTCACGAGCAGGCTCGCAGCGGTGATCATGAGCATCAGGATGGCCACGGCGACGGCAACGCGCGCGAGCACGGTCTCTTGACTCGATGACTGTGACACCGTCTGGCGCAGGGAGCGGACCGTGTGCACATCGCTGGCCCTCCAGGCGAGCGCGGTTCGGACTCGCTCGAGCGTGGCCCGACTTCCGTCGCTGGTCACGATCGCGGTGGCGTCACGGGCGTTGACGGAGCCGTTCACGCCCATCTTCGTGACCTTGACGGCGAGCACGCCCGGTACCCCGTTCAGGCGCACGAAATCCTGCTCGGGATGCTCTCCGTAGTCGTTCGCGATGATTGTCGAGGCGGACAGGGGCGACACCCAAGGGGCAAGGTACCCCTGGCCCAACCTCGCCGAGTCACGGGCATCCGCCAGCACGACAGCCTGGCCGACGCCGAGGAGCGCCACCAGCACAGCGATCCCCATCACCACCCGCCCGGTCGACGTGGGGTCGGCCTCCAGATGCCGGGCTCCGAGGAGCATCGCCGGGGGCGGTGCATAGCCCGCGATGAGCCGCCCGGCCCGCCATCCCAACCATGTCGCCGTTCCGGCCAACCCCGCGAGGATGAGTCCCAGTGCACCGATCACGATCACACCCGGCCAGGGACTGGCCATCCCCATCACTCGGTCTCGCCGTGCCGCGGCGATGACGAGGACAAGGAACCCAAGCGCCGCGATCGCCGGCCAGTGGGCACCGCGCCGGAGACGATGGGTGCGGCGAACGATTCCGAGCGGCGTCACGATCATCCGCCGCATCCCCAGCGACGTGACCGCAAACGCGAACAGCGGAACGCCGATGACCACCGCCGCGGCGGCGGCGACCGGCACCGAAAGATCCGACGGAAACCAATGGATCCGCACCACCTGGAGTCCGGCCGTTCCGGCCCTCACAAGGAAGAAGATCGCCCATCCCAGCGCACAGCCCACCAACGCCACCAGCGCAGTCTCGATGGCCGCGAGGCCCCGCACCTGAGGACCGGTGGCGCCGGCCAGCCGGATCGCCGCCAGGCGCGTCTCTCGTGACGCGGCCGACAACTTGGTGGCGGTCAGCACGAAGAGCGCGATAGGGAACAACATGGCGAGCGCACCAATGGAGAGCAGGACCAGCGACGCGTTGCTCACCTGACCGCTCAGGTTGGAACCCGGCCCTTGCGCGAAGACCCCGACATTCAGAAGGTCCTTGCGGAGCCACGCCGGCGCCCCCACGTACCCGATCGCCTCTGTCGGCTCGAGGAGACCGCCGGGCCCGACCTCCCCGGATACGCGACCCGGGATGCGCGCGGCGAGCAGCCCGCCGTCAGCTTCGTCCAGCATCACCCGCAGACCCGGCGAAACGAACGCCTCGCCCACGGATGGCACTCTGGACAGCCCTGGCGGCACCGGTCCCTGACCGATCCGCTGCACGGCGATGAGGAGCACGTCATGGCCCTCGAACTCTGTGTGCAGCGGCCACTGCAGGGTGACGTTCGCGGGTAGCGACGCGTCGCTCTGAAGGTCGATGTTCGGGACCCTGGCCTCCATCCGAGCATTGCGTTCGTGGATCGCGTGACCCACCGCGGCTGCCCCCAACAGCAGCGCGACGCCGCCGCCGATTCCCGTCGCCATCAGCGCGAGCCGCGCGACGCTGGCCCGCCCTCCGGACGCCGCGACCCTCATCCCCAGGCCGACGAAGCGGAGGGTTTTCACCTCAGCACCGGGGTCTCCGCCAGACGTCCATCGCGCACGACCACCTCGCGGTCCGCGTACGCCGCCACCCGAGACTCATGCGTCACTAGCACCACCGTCGTCCCCTGATCACGCGCGGCGGACACGAGGAGATCCATCACCACCTCGCCGTTCAGGGAGTCCAGCGACCCCGTGGGCTCGTCGGCGAAGATCACCCGCGGCCCGATCGCCAGAGCGCGCGCGACCGCCACCCGCTGACCCTCACCCCCCGACATCTCACCAACGCGCTTGCCGGCATGCTCGATGACGTCGAGCCGTTCGAGCCAGGCTCGGGCGCGGCCCTCCGCTTCTCGCCGGCGTAGCCCCGCAAGTCGCAGGCAGAGGGACACGTTCTCCACGGCGGTGAGATCCGGGACGAGCTGCCCGAACTGGAACACGAAACCGAACTCGTCGCGCCGCAGTCGAGTGAGGACGGTGTCGGACAGCGACCCCAGAGCCCGGCCTCGGTAGCGGATCTCGCCCTGGTCCGGTCGGAGGATCCCGGCGAGGCACAGGAGCAACGTCGACTTGCCGGACCCGCTGGGGCCAAGCACGGCCACGACCTCCCCGCCGCGGATACCCAGAGAGAGCCCGTCGAGGGCAACGGTCTGTCCGAACCTCTTTGACACCCCGTCGGCGATGAGCAGCGGCCCCTCCACTCGCCTCTGCACAGGTTCGGTCAAGGCTTCACCCTTCCTCTGGAGAGTTCGTGCCGCAGACGGTCGACGCGCCCTCCGGCTAGCTCGATCCACCGAAGGTCGGCCTCCAGGTGGAACAGCTCAAAGTCACACGCCAGCGCGTCGGTCAGATCGCCCGCTCGCTTGCGCTCGGTCAGCTCGCGCATCCGGACCAGGTGCATCGCTCTCTGGGCATCCAGCACCTCCACCGGAGAGCGCCCGGACATCAACGCCACAACGACCTTCGTGAACAACGCCTTCCTGCCAAAGCCCGGCGGCGGCTCCGGCTCCGCCAGCCAGCGTTCGAGGTCCATCACCCCCTGGGACGTGATCACATAGAGCTTGCGATCGGGACCCTCGCCCGACTCCACGGCTGCCATATCGATCAGCCCGTCCCGGCGTAGCCTCGACAGGGTCGAGTAGACCTGCCCGAACTTCACGGGCTGCGAACCGCCGAACCGGCCGTCGTACAGGTGCTTCAGCTCGTAGCCGTGGCGGGGTCGATCCTCCAGCAGCCCCAGCAACGCGTATCCGAGCGACACGATGGGCGACTATACCCTCGGTGTATATCGTCGGTCAACGAGTCGGTTCGGGTCGCCGTTGGCGGATCAGCGACGGCGTCGGCGGTGCCCTCGGGAACTGCGGGGACGTCGCGCGCATGCTAAGAGCCAACGAGCCATCAGCGGGGAGCTGACATTCCTCGAAAGGTTGGGAACCGGAGGGCCACCCAGAGCGACAGGGCGGCAGAGGTGAGCACCGACGAGGAGCTGATCGCTGCCATGGCCGCAGGAGACCGGGTCGCACTCGAACGGCTGTATCGGCGCCACGCGCCGTGGATAGCCGGGCGCCTCTCCACCCTCACATCCTCGCGCGATCTCGCTGAAGAGGCGCTCCAGGACACCTTCGTATCCGCCTGGCGGTCAGCGCGGCACTACCGGGGAGAAGGACCGGTGGGGGCTTGGCTGTGGGGGATCGCACGCCGGCGTTTGGTGAGCCTGGCGCGGCGCCGGTCCGGGGCGCTGCCCACGGAGAGGGACATCGAGCCACCCGGTCCGGAGGAGATCGCCATCGCGCACGAGGACGCGGCGCGGGTGCGCCTGGCCGTGGCCCGGCTTCCGGTCGACCAGCGCGCGGCGATCGAGGCCGTCGTGTTCGAAGGTCGATCCGTAGCGGAGGTCGCGGCCTCCCTCGGCGTCGCCGAAGGAACCATCAAGAGCCGCCTCCATCGCGCCCGACTACGCATCCGAGAGGAGTTGGAGCCGTGACCGGAGGCGCGAGTCCACACCTCGACCACCCAGTCGAGATGCTCCCCCTCATCGCTCAGGGCGCCATGCCCGATCCGAACCTGCGCGCGCACCTCGACGTGTGTGATCGATGCACGGATGCCTTGGCGGCTCTGTCACCGCTTGACCTGCAGTACGTCGCCGAGGGAATCGCCGCCAGCCTGGATGCGCCCACTCCGCGACTTCTCGAGCGGGCCTTCGGCGCTGCGGGGTTGGAGCCGTCGTGGGCCAGGATGGCCGGGGTCGCTCCGAGCCTTCAGCCAGCCTGGCTGCTTGCTTGCCTTGGCGTCGTCGCACTTTCGACGGCGCTCGCGCTGCTTCCCTCCGTCGATTCGCTGCGCGTGTCTCCGTTGCTCGTCGCGGCACCGCTTCTGGCCGCAGTCATGGTCGCCTTCGCCTACGGCCCGGGTGCGGATCCGGCCTACGAACTGGTCGCGACGACTCCCACCTCGCCGGCACTGACGTTGCTGGTCCGCCTGGCTGCCGTCCTGATCGTGAACACTGCCGTCGTGGGGACCGGAGTGGTGGTGGCCGCGACAGCGGGCCCGGGCCGAGCGGCCCCGCCTGCCGGCCTCGCGTGGATCCTGCCGATGGCAGCGGTCGCACTGCTCGCCGCGGTCGTCGCCTCCCGGACGAAACCGCTCATCGGGTCCGGCGTCGGCGGCGCCGCCTGGCTCGGACTCGTCGTGGTGGTGACGGCGGGCCGCGCCAACCCCGAGCCGCTGCTCTGGGGACGCATACCCCAGATCGTCTACGCGGCCATCTCGGCCGCTCTCCTTCTGCTGCTCCTTCGCCGGAGCGCACGAGGAATCCCTAACCCGCCGCAGCTGGAGCGGCTGTCCTGATCGGAGACAGACATGCGGGTGACGTTCGAAGACTGCTCCAAGTCCTACCGGGATGTCCACGCATTGCGCAACGTCGATGTCGAGCTCGGCCTCGGCATTACCGGTCTCCTGGGCCCGAACGGCGCCGGCAAGACGACGTTCCTGCGGATCCTCGCCACGTTGCTTCGGCCCACCCTCGGTTCCGTGCGCGTCGAGGGGTGGGATGTCACCGATGCGAATGACCGCGTGGAGATCCGCAGGCGACTCGGCTACCTGCCGCAGGATCTCGGCCTGTATCCGGGCTTCACCGTCTTCGAGTTCGTCGACTACATCGCGATGCTGAAGGAGCTCAAGGACCGCAGTGACCGCCACCGCCGGGTCCGCGCTGCGCTTGCCGAGGTGGGTATGGAGGACCTGGCCCGCAGGCGGATCCGCACGCTGTCTGGGGGCATGCGACACCGGGTGGGGATCGCCCAAGCCATCGTGGCCGACCCTGAACTGGTGCTCCTGGACGAACCCACCACGGGCCTCGATCCCGAGCAGCGCATCCGCTTCCGCCAACTCATCGGCCGGCTCGGAGAGCACCGCACCGTCGTGCTCTCCACCCATCTCGTGGAGGACGTGGCCGCGGTATGCGCCTCGGTCGTCGTCCTGTTTGGCGGCAGGGTCCTGTTCAGGGGCCCGCCGGCCGATCTGCGAGCTGCCGCTCAGGGCATGGTGTGGAGCTCGTCGGCGAGCCCTCCGGGAGCCGTTGCCTCGTGGCGAACCGAGGCCGGCACGTTCCGGGTGATCGGTCCACGGCCATCTGCCGACGCGATC
The DNA here is from genome assembly GCA_963772375.1 of uncultured Actinomycetes bacterium. Lineage (GTDB taxonomy): Bacteria > Actinomycetota > UBA4738 > UBA4738 > JACQTL01 > DATBHM01. The sequence goes on along the minus strand of CAVYXG010000001.1, from coordinate 1,104,120 downwards.
GCGGTCGAGCCCACCGTCGAGGATGGGTACCTGCTCCTGACCTCCCAACCGAGGGCGGCGGCAGCATGAGCGCAGCGACGGCGCCGCCGCTCCAGCGCGCGCTGCATCGACCAGGGCCTCCCGAGGTGGGCGCCCCCGGGTGGACCCTGGTGCTCGTCGAGGTTCGCCATCTCGCCGCTTCGCCGCTCCCGTGGTTCGGTGTCATCCTCTCCGCGATCGCGGCCGTGCGGTCGATGCACGACTACTGGCCGACGCTGGCTGGCGACGACGCCCTCACCTACCACTACGGCTTCCTGGTCGGCTCCTTCCTGCTCGCTTCCGGGGCCCTGCTGGGCATTCGCGACCGACGGACCCGCGTGCGTGAGGTCCTCGGCTCCTCCGCCACTCCGGCCTGGAAGCTGTGGGCATGGCGGCTGGGCGCCCTCGCGCTCGCGGCCGGGGGTGCGTTCGCCCTTGTCTTTCTCAGCGGCCTGGTCGCCTCCGTTGTTCGTGGCGGCCACGGGCAGCCTGACCTCCGGCTGCTGCTCGACGGCGTCCTCGGGACGAGCCTCGCCGCGTGGGTGGGATACGCGGTCGGAGCGGGGACAGGTTCTCTGGTGCTGTCGATCTTCGCGGCACCGCTGTGGGGCTTCCTCTCGTTTCAGCCGCTGCTGTATCCGACCATCGCTAAATACCGGCTGTCATTCGAGTGGCTGCCTCCCACCCCGCGGCTTCCGGACCGCTCCGTCGACATCGGCTTCCTGCCGGACATCTTTCGGCTCCATCCGCTCTTCCTGCTCGGTCTGATGGGACTCGTTGGTGGCTTCGTGATCCTGGCGGGAGTCGACGGTGGTGTGCGCGCTCGGCTGAGTTCGGTGGGTGCGGTGACGATCGTGGCCGGCCTTGTGCTTGCCTCGGTGGCTGGCTTCGGCCTGCTCCGCCAACCCGACTCCGTCCTCGCCGACGGTCCTGACCGAGCAGCTTGGCGTCCCCTCTACCACTCGCTGAATGGCTTGATCCTGACCAACCCCTTCGTCTATCCGGACGACGGCAAAGCAACGGCGTGTGCCTCTGGCCGAACGCTCACGGCGTGCGTGTTTCCGGCCTACGGGAAGCCAATGGCGCGGCGCTTCGTGTCGCTCCTCGATCGTGAGGCCACGTTCCTGCGTGGCTTCCCCGGCGCACCCACGAGGCTGCGGATGGTCCCCGCCTCCGGCCAGGGTTGCCGCGACGCGAAACCCGGCCGGGTCGTGTATCAGGAGAGCAAGTACCTCATCTTCAACCTTCGTCCCGAGGAGCTGACTGGCTATCTCATCCACTGCCTGTTCGTCGACGCCACCGGCTCGTATGACCTCAGCCGGGTCGGGGTTCCGACGCCGGCTCAGAACGCCGTGGCGCTGTGGATGGAACTGCAGATCGGTGAGGAAACACTCGGCGCGGCACGAGCCGCGCTTGCTCGGCCACCGCTGACGTGTCCGCCCGGAGAGAAATGCGACCCGGTCTACTTCTCGGTTCTCTCCCGAGGGCAGCTCTTTTGGACTGCGGCTGAGCTACGCGCCGGACTGGCGCTCGACGCCTTGCCGCCCGCACGGGTCCGCGCCTCGCTGCTCGCCGAATGGAGCCAGCTCATCGACGGATCCCTGTCGATCAACGACTTGCCGGGTCAAACCCCATGAGGTTCCGCCCTGACGTGCCGCCGACGCCCGTGCGCCCGCTTGGCGCACCGCGAGCACGAACCTCCGGCTGGGGCTGAGCCTGCGTCATGGTCCTGACCTGGTACCGGGTACGACCACTACCCTGGGTGGCTCTGTCGGCGGCGTCCCTGCTGGTCCTGAGCTTGACGGCCTTTCTTGGACCTGGCCTGGGGCCGGTGGGCGCCTCCACCGGTCAGTTCTACGCGACGGCGGCGTGCTCGCTGCTCATCGGCGTGGGCGGCGCGTTCACGCTGTCGTCGGAGGTGGACCCGGCGCAGGCCGTGCTCCAGGCCGCCCCCAAACCCTTCTGGCGGACGCCACTCCTACGAGTCGGGCTCTGGCTCATCGTGGGAACGGCTGCGCTGCTCGCCCTGGCATGGTACGCGGGTCGCCATTGCTGCCTGCCCGCGTCAACGATCCGAGCGGCCACGCTGCCCGACTTCCTTCTGGCTTGCTCGCTCTGTTTCTTCGTGGCGAGCTTCACGGGCAGCTACGTTGGGGGCGCAATCGGCCTGTCCTCGCTCGGCGCGATGACGCTCCTCGCGAATCTCTGGGTGCGCTTTCCGCTTCGACCGTTCGACCTCCCCGATGCGCATACGTGGCGGGGCAGCCGCTGGTGGATCACGGGAGTCGCAGGTGCGTTGCTCATCGGTACATTCGTGCGTCTGCGGCGGAGTGTCCTTCCTGCGCGCGGACAGTCGGATGGGTGACCGACTTGCGAGGTCCGAGAAGAGTCACGCGCGTAGGCTGTCGAACGGCGCACCTCGATGACCTCGTGCATCAGCGGGTTCGCCTGGCGATCCTTGCTGTCTTGTATGACGCAGACGGGGTTGCATTCACCCAGCTGCGCGACTCCCTCGGCCTCACTAACGGCAAGCTCTCGGGACTCTGGAACGACGGCTGAATCGGCTGGGACCCTACGCTTCCGCTCGGCCGTTGATGCGGCTGATGCCTCCCGGGCCTACCTGGACCTGGTTTCGTTGTGGGCGTTGCGCCCGCATAACATCTGGGCGTGACTCGTCGGGCTCCATCTCGCGGGCGCGGACTACGCCGCCCGATCCGCGCCTCGGCGCCGTACGGTTCGTTGCGCTGGATAGGGATGGCGGCCAGCAGTCTTTCGCCAGAGGGGGAGGCAGCTGATGTCACGCGGTGAACGGGTGCCCGATCAGCGGGTCGGGCTTCAGGTACCCGAGCAGGGGCAACTCGTCTCGGTCAGGGATCGGCAATGGGTTGTCTCTGACGTGTCCCGGGGGGTGACCGCCACCGATGTGCTCGGCTCGGCCCGCGAGGAACCCCAGCACCTGCTTTCACTGGTGTCCATCGAGGAAGACGCCATGGGGGAGGATCTCCAGGTCATCTGGGAGCTGGAGATCGGCCGGCGTGTCATCGACAGGGTCGCGCTGCCGGTTCCGGACCCCGACACCTTCGATCCGCCTGCTCGCCTCGATGCCTTCCTCGACGCCGTTCGATGGGGGGCAATCGCCAGCGCCGATACCCGATACCTCCAGGCGCCCTTCCGCAGCGGCATCACGATCGAGGACTATCAGCTGGACCCGGTCGTCCGCGCGCTGCGGATGCCTCGCGTCAACCTCCTCGTTGCCGACGATGTCGGCCTGGGTAAGACGATCGAGGCTGGCCTCGTCGTCCAGGAGCTCCTCTTGCGCCACCGGGCCCGATCGATCCTGATCGTGGTGCCGGCGTCGCTCACCATCAAGTGGAAGACCGAGATGGCGGAGAAGTTCGGCCTGGAGTTCCGGATCGTGGACCGACCGCTCCTCGCCCATCTCCGCCGGACCCGCGGGCTGTACGCGAACCCGTTCACCCATTTCCCTCGACTGATCGTGTCGATCGACTATCTGAAGCGGGACCGCGTGCTGCGCCTCATGCGGGACGTCCTCCCGACCACGGTCGGAGTACCCAAGGAGATTCGACCTGCTGATCGTGGACGAGGCCCATGGCATCGCCCCGTCGGGCCGGGGCAAGTACGCGATGGACTCCCAGCGCACCCGGGCGATCCGGACCATCGCACCCCACTTCGAGCACCGCTTGTTCCTCACAGCCACCCCCCACAACGGCTACAAGGAGAGCTTCTCGGCACTCCTCGAGCTCCTCGATGATCAACGGTTCGCCCGCGGCGTGCAGTGGAGCGATGAGCAGCTCCGCAGGGTGATGGTCCGAAGGCTGAAGTCGGAACTTCCCGGCTTTCCCGACCGGAAGATCGAGCCGATCGAGGTCACGTCAAGCCAAGCCGAACGCGAGGCGTACGCCACGCTCAAGCGGTACGCGGAACTCCGCCTGGTCGCTGCCGAACGCTCGGACGCCCCTAGCGCGCGCTTTGCGGAGAAGTTCGTCCTCACCCTGCTGAAGAAGCGACTGTTCTCTTCGCCGGCGGCGTTTGCCGAGACCCTCGCCGTCCACCGCCAGACCATCGCCGGTCTCAAGGAAAAACGGGCGCTCCGGCCCACCGACCGAGTTCTCCGCCGGACCATCGACGACGCCGAGGCCGACCATGGCGATGAGGACGAACTGGCGCAGGCCATGGCGGACGCCGTTGCAGCCGCCGCCCGGGCGAGCCTCCCGCCCACGGCTGAGCAGGCAGCGCTCCTCGACGATCTCCAGCGATGGGCCGGGCAGGCCCGAGGCCGGAGCGATTCGAAGGCTGAGACGTTCCTTGCCTGGCTCGAAGACATCGTGCACCCCAAGGGATCGGCGGGCGAGCGGCGGTGGAGTGATGAGCGGGTAATCGTCTTCACCGAGTACCGCGACACCCAGCGCTGGCTCCAGGAGCGCCTGGCCGGGCGTGGCCTGGGCGGCGACCGGCTTGCCCTGCTGTACGGCGGCATGGACGAGGCCCACCGCGAGCGGATCAAGGCCGAGTTCCAGGCCTCGCCCGACCTGTCGCCGATCCGGATCCTGCTCGCCACCGACGCAGCCTCCGAGGGCATCGACCTGCAGTTGCACTGCCACCGCCTGGTCCATTACGAGATCCCCTGGAACCCCAACCGCCTCGAGCAGCGCAACGGGCGGGTCGACCGCCACGGCCAGCCGTCGCCGGAGGTTCTCGTCTACCACTTCGTGAGCGCCGGCTACCAGCAGGCGGAGCCCGGCTCCCTTGATGGCGACCTCGAGTTCTTGTTCATGGCCGCGAAGAAGGTGAACGAGATCCGCGAGGACCTTGGCAGCGTCGGGCCGGTCATCGCGGAGCAGGTCGAGGAGGCCATGCTCGGGACCCGAAGGACCCTGCAGACGGACGACGCGGAGAAGCAGGCCGTCGCGCGCAAGGTACTGAAGGTCGAGCGGGACCTCCGTGAAGAGATCGGCCGCCTCCGCGAGCGGTTGGACGCAACAATCCGTGACCTACACGTCGGGCCGGAGAGCGTCGAGCGCGTCGTCGGCACTGCCCTCGGCCTCGCGCACCAACCCCCGCTCATCGAACGGACCCTCCATAGGAACGGGGAGGCGTCGGTCCGGGTGTTCGACGTGCCGGCCCTCACCGGGGCCTGGGCAAGGTGCACCGAGGGCCTGGAGCATCCGGTCACGGGCGAGATCCGGCCGATCACGTTCGACCATGCCGTCGCAGCTGGCCACGACGACGTCGTCCTCGTCCACCTCCACCACCGGCTCGTGCAGCAGTCGATGCGTCTGCTCCGGGCCGAGGTGTGGGCCACTGACGCCGCCGCTCGTCTGGCCCGGGTCACCGCCCGGGTCGCGCGCACCGAAGCCGTGACAGCCCCGACTGTCGTTGCCCACGGACGGCTGGTCGTGACCGGCGCGGACGGCAGGCGCCTGCACGAGGAGATCATCGCGGCCGGTGGGGTTCTCAACGACGGCCGGATCGGCAGGCTCAACGTCGGCGAGATCGATGCGGCCCTGGGCGCCGCGACGGACGTCGCCGCGGATCAGCACGCCTACCGTGCCCTCGCCGGCTCGTGGGACCGGTACCGCGAGGGCCTGTTCGCCGCTCTCGAACGGCGGGCCAGGGACCGGGCGGAGAGCCTCCAGAAGTCCCTCCAAGATCGGGCCGAGCAGGAGGTGGAGACCATCACCCATGTGCTGGAGGATCTCCGCCGCACGATCGAGTCGGAACTGCGGGAGCCGGGTCCAGAGCAGCTCGCTCTGTTCTCCCCCGACGAGCGGGAGCAGCTCCGCCGCGACATCGATGCGCTGAGGCGCCGCGTCGCCACCATCCCGGACGACATCGACCGGGAGACCGACGCCATCCGGCGCCGCTACGCCGACCCAGGGCCACGCCTGTTCCCAGCCGCGGTGACGTTTCTCGTGCCTCAGGACGGCAACCGATGACCGCGAGCGTCGCACGCCACCACTCCGAATGGCTCTCGCTGATCGAGGTTTCCGGGCCGTTCCTGACGGTCCCGGTCCTTCAGCGGGCCCTGCCCCAGGGCCTGGAGCCGGTCGACCCGAGGCTCGCTGCGGAGACCCGACGGGCCCATGACGAGTGGCGAGACGACCCCACCCTCCACGGCCAGTGGATCCGCTGGGTGCTCGGGACCCTCCTTGGGTTTGACGACGAGACCCTGAAGGAAGGCCCCGGGGTTCCGGCCACCCTCATCTACGAGGCCGCCGAGCACGGCGAGATCCTTCGGCCTGACCTCGCAGTCTGCGAGCCCGGGGACGGCACCCTATCGCCAAGGCTCCTTGTGGCGCTGTGGCCTGAGCACCTCCGGCTGGAGGATCGGGTCGAGGACCGCCGCTGGGCGGCCACGCCACTCGACCGCATGACGGATCTCCTCCGGGGGACCGGCGTACGTCTCGGAATCGTGACCAACGGGGAGCGGTGGACCCTCGTCCACGCGCCGCCGGGCGGCCCGGCCACGTACGCGTCCTGGGACGCCGACCTATGGCTCGAGGAGCGCTCGACGCTCGATGCCTTCGTCACGTTCCTGGGGGTCCGGAGGTTCTTTGGAGTGGCCGCCACCGACACCCTGGAGGCGCTTCTCACCGAGAGCGCCAGCGCCGAGCACGAGGTCACCGACCAGCTCGGCCGGCAGGTCCGCCAATCCGTCGAGCTGCTGGTCGATGCCTTCGGCCGGGCCGACCGCGAGCAAGGTGGGGCCCTCCTCGGCCGCATCGGCGAGGAGGACCTCCGGCTCGGCGGGGTCGAGCAGCCCGAGCAGCTCATCTACCTCGCCGCTGTGAGCGTGATGATGCGCCTGGTCTTCCTGCTCTCCGCCGAGGAGCGCGGACTGTTTCTCCTCGGTGATCCCCTCTACGACGCCTCCTACGCAGTCTCCACGCTCCGGGCCCAGATCCAAGAGGAGGCCGACCGGTTCGGTGAGGAACCCCTTGAGCGCCGCTCCAGCGCCTGGTTCCGGCTCCTCGGCACATTCCGGATGGTCTACGCAGGTGTCCAGCACGAGAACCTGCGGCTACCCGCCTATGGCGGGAGCCTGTTCGACCCAGACCGATTCCCGTTCCTGGAAGGCCGCGCGCCGGGCGACCCGTGGCGCACAGATCCGGGTTTGCCCCTCCCCGTGGACGACCGGACCGTTCTGCACATCCTCGACGCCCTGCAGGTCCTGCGGTTCCGACTGGGACGCGGGGTCACCGAGGCCAGGCGCCTCAGTTTCCGGGCCCTCGACGTCGAGCAGATCGGGCACGTCTACGAGGGCCTCCTCGACCACACCGCGGTGCAGGTATCCGACCCGGCCGTCGGCCTCGACGGCAAGCTCGAACCCGAGATCGCCCTCGCCGAGCTGGAGGATCGGGCATCCGGGGACCGGCAAGCGTTCGTCGAGTGGCTCGCCGAGGTCACCGGCAGGACGGTGAAGGCGCTCGGGAAGGCGCTGGAGGAACCGATTGACCCACATCGGCGGGCCCAACTTCTCGCGGCCTGCGAGAACGACCCGGACCTTGGAGATCGGGTTGCGCCGTTCCAAGGCTTGCTTCGCGACGACCTGCGCGGGCTCCCGCAAGTCTATGTCGCCGGCAGCGTCTACGTGACGAAGGCCGGCGAGCGACGCACGAGCGGCACGTACTACACGCCCAGGAGCCTCGCTGAAGAGATGGTCGAGCACGCCTTGGCGCCCGTTGTGTACCGTCCAGGCCCCGCCGAAGGCGCGGCCCCGGTGGGTTGGGAGCTGAGGCCGCCCGCCGAACTCCTCGACCTCAAGGTCTGCGACATGGCTATGGGATCTGGCGCGTTCCTCGTTGCCGCCACCCGATACCTCGCCGCCCGCCTGGTCGAGGCTTGGTCTGCCGCCGGCGCCGAGCTGATCACCGCGGCGGGCGAGCCGGCGGAGAGCCCGGACGAGGCGATTCCCTCAGATCCCGACGAGCAGGTGATCCTGGCACGCCGGCTCGTCGCGGATCGATGCGTCTACGGAGTGGACAAGAACCCAATGGCCGTGGAGATGGCGAAGCTTTCGATGTGGCTTATCACCTTGGCCAAGGACCGCCCCTTCTCGTTCCTCGACCACGCGCTCAAGTGCGGGGACTCGCTCCTCGGCGTCCACGACTTGGCGCAGATCGAGCACATGCACATGGACCCCGACCGCGGCCGGGCGCTCCACATCACGCTCGATGAGTACTGGCACGTCTGGCAGGCGGCAGTGAAGGAGGCGGTCGAGCGCCGACGCGAGCTCGAGTCCTTCACTGTGCTCACGGTCCGCGACGCAGAGATGAAGGAACGGTTGTTCCGCCAAGCAGAACGGGCGCTCGATGATCTGCGGGTGACCGCGGACGTTGTCGTGGGCGCGGCGCTCTCGACGTCGCGGGAGGGGAGAGACAAGCTGGATTCCCGCCTGCTAGGCGCGGCGGCTGAAGTCGCCGCGGGGCTCGATTCCTCACGCAAGGAATCGGACCGACGGGTCCGGCTCGAGAACTTTCGGACTGACGCCTTGTTCTGGCTGAACGAGGGGAAGCCGCCGCTGCAACCGGACCGGCGACCATTCCACTGGCCGCTCGAGTTCCCGGAGGTCTTCTTCGATCGCGGTGGCTTCGACGTCATTGTTGGAAACCCACCCTTCCAGGGCGGCAAGAAGATCAGTGGACCTCACGGCTCGGACTACCGTCAGTACTTGGCCGAGTACATTGCCGATGGCGCTAAAGGGAGCGCTGACCTCGTCGCTTACTTCCTCCTCCGAGCCGTCGGCTTAGTGCGAGAGGGCGGCTCGGTGGGGATGCTTGCGACGAATACGATCGCGCAAGGTGACACGCGCGAAGTGGGCCTCGATCGGCTCGCGGTTCATGGTATCGAAATCGTCCGCGCGCGGAAGAGCCGGCCCTGGCCCGGTGAGGCGAGCCTCGAAATCGCCCAGCTCTGGCTCCATAAGGATCAGTGGCAGGGTCTTGCAGTCCTGGAAGACGAAGAGGTCCAGGGGATTGGACCGACCCTCGACTCAAAGAGCCGGGTCGAGGGGAAGCCATACCGACTGGCCCGGAATGCAGGTAGATCCTTCATCGGCTCGTACGTAAACGGAATCGGCTTCGTCCTGGATTCGGAGGAGGCAGAGGCGCTGGTGGAGCGCGATGCCCGCAACCGAAGCGTCCTCTTTCCCTACCTGACCGGGGATGACTTGAACTCCCGACCGGACTCCTCGCCGAGTCGGTGGGTCGTGAACTTCTTCGACTGGCCTTTGGTGCGCGCAGAAGAGTATCCAGAGTGCCTAGCCATAGTCCGACAGCGCGTGAAGCCGCATCGAGACCAGGTGCGCAGGAAGGCGTACCGAGAGCGATGGTGGATGTTCTCCGAACGTGCGGTCGAACTCTATAAGCGCCTCAAGGGGCTCGATCGAGTAGTGGCTGTAGCCGCGGTAAGTAGCACGCTTGCTCCGACTTTCGTGCCTACTGGGACGGTCTACAGCCACAAGGTTGTCGTGTTTCCCCGGGACGACGTCAGTCTCTTTGGGTCGCTCTCGTCCGTGTTCCACTGGTGTTGGACGGTGAAGCACAGTTCCACTCTGGGTAAGGGCATCAACTACAGTCCAACGGATTGCGCCGAGACGTTTCCACTGGCCGAGCCAACAGAACTCATCGTTCGGAACGCCGAAGCTCTGGATAGGCATCGACGCGGAATGATGTTCAACCGTCAGGAAGGACTCACCAAGACATACAACCGAGTCCACGCCCCCGCCGAGAGCGATGCTGATGTGGTAGAGCTGCGCCGGCTCCACGCTGAGCTGGACAGCGCTGTCGCCGCAGCCTATGGCTGGCGCGACCTCAGCCTTGACCATGATCACTACGACACGCCTCAGGGTCTCCGGTACACAGTGGGGCCGATAACGCGGGTGGAGATCCTTGACCGGCTCCTCGAACTGAACCACGAGCGCTACAGGCAGGAGATGGCGGCCGGGCTGCACTCAAAGCGCAAGGGAGCCTCTCGCAAGGGCGCGGCAGCGGTCCCCACGCAGCCGACCCTGGGGGACATGCGATGACTCAAGAGATCCTCGTCCAGCGGTCGCCGGGCGGTGCCCGAGAAGAGATCCAGGATCTCATCGTTGGCGAGTTGCTCGGCCCGGCCGGCGGGCCAGGTGAGGAGGTCACGGAGGAGCGCCTGACCGAGCGCTATGTCCTCGGGATGCTGGCGCCGCGAGGCGAGGTCACCTCTCCCGATGACCAGGATCGGCTTGCCCTCGACGGCGAACCACCGACCGAGGAGGGAAGGCCTGAGCCTGACGCTCCACCGGTCCCCACCATCTTTCCCTCATCGTTCGGGCTCACGATTTGCGTCGAGGGGGCCGCGACCTCCCTCGTGGTGACTCCTCGCTGGGGCCGCTACGCAAGGGAGCGGAGCCAGGTCGAGACCGAAGGCGCCGAACCAGGGTTGGTCTGGAGGCGCTACCCGATGGGCGGGTCCCCGATCGCGATCGACCTCACGGAGGGGATGCTCGGGCCCGTCCCTGCCGACCCGGAGCAGTCCGAAGTCGTGATCCGAGGCCGGGCCCGACGTAACGGCGATGACTGGCTCGTCACGCTGTTCATGGTGAACCGCCAGCCCCCGCCGAAGCGGCTCAGGGACGAGGCCTGGTTGTTCCAAGCCGAACTCGAAGTCTCCGACCCTGCGGGTGGGCCGGTCTTCCTCAGGCGGCCAGGAGAGCTTACTGGCGCCGGAAAAGCTGACGGCGCGGATGAGACGAGGACTCTCGAGATGCTCTACCGCGACCATGTCGAGTTCGCCACGGGTCACGGAGTCTCGGTCCACGCCGAGGTCGACCCTGCGGACCCGCGCCGGGCGGTCCGCATCTCGACGCGAGCCGTTCCGGTCTATGACGTCCCCCGCACCGACGCCCCGGCGCTCAACGACGTGCCGGAGCTGGGTGGAGTCGAGCTGGACATGCAGCGACTGGCGGAGGCGTCCCGGGAAGAGCTTCCGGGGCTCCTTCGCCCACTGGTCGATGCCTACGTGATGTGGATCGAAAGTCAGGGAGAGCGACGGGGCGACCCGGGAGCCCGGCTTGCGGGCTACGAGGATGTGGCCTCTGGAGCTCTCGAGGGTTGCCGGGAGGCGGCAGAACGGATCCGTGCTGGCATCGACGTGCTGGAGCGCGACCCCGATGCCTTCGAGGCGTTCCGCTTCGCGAATCGAGCGATGTGGCTCCAGCGCGTGCACTCGCTCGCCGCGCAGGCTCGACGGCGGGATTCCTCGCGGACCCTGGCCGAGACCCTGGCCGAATGCGACATCCCGCAGAACCGGAGCTGGCGCCCGTTCCAGCTCGCATTCGTGCTGCTGAACCTGCCGGCGCTCGCGGACCCGACCCATCCGGACCGAGCCACGGGCGGGAAGGGACGGGTGGACCTTCTGTGGTTCCCCACCGGCGGCGGCAAGACCGAGGCCTACCTCGGCCTCACGGCGTTCGCCCTGGCCATCCGTCGGCTGCAGGGGGATGTGGGAGGCCACGACGGCGGCGACGGCGTGGCCGCGCTCATGCGATACACGCTCCGCCTGCTCACGATCCAGCAGTTCCAGCGGGCCGCCACGCTGCTCTGCGCCTGCGAGATGATCCGGCGAGATGACCCGCGATCGGTGGGGTGCCGACGCCGTTTCGGATCGGGCTGTGGGTGGGCCAGCGGGCGACGCCGAACACAACGGACGACGCCGATGCCTGGCTGAAGCAGGTCCGCGGATCGGGTGGCTACTCGGGGACGCAGTCGGGTACCCCCGCGCAGTTGCCGTACTGCCCGTGGTGCGGGACGGCGATCGAGGAGCGCAAGCACATCAAGGTCGAGCCCGGGCTGAAGCGCACGCTGACCTACTGCGGCGATTCCCTCGGGCACTGCCCGTTCACCGAGCGCCAGAGCCAGTACGAAGGACTCCCCATCGTGGTCGTGGACGAGGAGATCTACCGGCTGCTGCCGGCGCTGTTGATCGGGACAGTCGACAAGTTCGCCCAGATGCCGTGGCGGGGTCCGGTGCAGACGCTGTTCGGCCGGGTCACCGGGAGCTGCCCCCGGCACGGGTTCCGCTCGCCCGACCTCGAGGACTCCGACAGCCATCCGAAACACGGTCCGTTCCCGGCCGTCAAGACCGAGCCGACGGGGCCGCTCCGGCCTCCCGACCTGATCATCCAGGACGAGCTGCACCTGATCTCGGGACCGCTCGGCACGATGGTCGGCCTGTACGAGACCGCCGTGGACCGGCTTTGCACTTGGGAGGTCGATGACAAGAAGACGCGGCCCAAGGTGATCGCCTCCACCGCTACGGTGCGCCGGGCTCCGCAGCAGGCCCACGCTCTGTTCTGGCGCTCGCTCGACGTGTTCCCGCCCCCCGGCCTCGACGCCGACGACTCGTTCTTCGCCATCCAACGCCCGGCAGAGGAGGTCCCAGGTCGCCGGTACCTGGGGATCTGCGCGCACGGCCGACAGTTCAAGAACACGCTGATCCGGGTGTACGTGGCCCAGATGGCCGCGGCCCAAGCGCTGTTCGAGAAGTACGGCGAGGTCGCTGACCCGTGGATGACCCTTGTCGGCTACTTCAACTCGCTCAAGGACCTGGGAGGGATGCGCCGCCACGTCGACGACGACGTCGCCGCGCGACTCGGGCGGATCGACCGGCGAGGGCTGGCCCGTCGCCTGCGACCCGTGGTGGAGGAGCTGCACATCGCGCAGAGGATCTGCGGACATCCCCCGTGTGCTCGATCTCCTGGGGGTCGGCTTCGGCAAGGACCGCGCCAAGGGCGACCCTGTGCCGATCGACGTCCTGCTCGCCACGAACATGATCTCGGTCGGGATCGACGTGCCCCGGCTCGGGACCATGGTCGTCGCCGGCCAGCCCAAGGCGACGGCCGAGTACATCCAGGCGACGAGCCGTATCGGGCGGAGCGAACAGGGCCCTGGCCTCGTGCTGACCGTCTACGGATGGGCCAGGCCTCGGGACCTTTCCCACTACGAGCGCTTCGAGCACTACCACGCGACCTTCTACCGTCAGGTCGAGGCGCTGTCGCTGACCCCGTTCGCCGCCCGCGCCCGCGACCGAGGCCTCACGGCCCTGCTGGTATCGCTCGTTCGTCAGCTCGAGCCGACGTGGAACGCCGAGCCCAGCGCGAAGGACATGAACCGGCACTCGGCGCTGGCGAAGGCGGCGGTCGACGACGTTGTCGAGCGCGCCGGGGGAGTGGCGAGCCTTCGGCCCGACGACCTCGACGAGATCAGGAAGAAGCTCGAGCAGCGGCTCGAGGAGTGGGAGGAGCGAGAGGCGATCCAGGGGACGAAGCTCGCCTACCGGGACCGCAAAGACGGCGTGACGATCGGGCTCCTGCGTGGGCCCTCGGCGAGCGGGTGGAACTCGTGGACCTGCCTCACCTCGCTCCGCGACGTCGAGATGGGCATCAACCTGGTGCTCGACCTCGACGATTTGGGTGACGGCGTCGCGCCCGAGTTCGAGCTTCCCCCGCCGGTCCGAGCGGTGGGCGACGGGAAGGACGAGCCCGCCAGTGTGGAGACCCCACTATGAGGACGGTCGCCCGGCGGGTCGGGGAGCTCCGGCCGAGCCAGCTCCTGTACACGTTCGGCGTGGGGGCGGCCGTCGACCTCCCCCACCTCTCGGCGCTGATTCTCGGCATCGACGCCTGGGACACCACCTACGCGGACGAGATCGACGAGCCCCGGCTGCTGCGATCAGTTCGCTCGGTCCTCGGCCAACAAGTGGCGAGCCTCCGTCTCCCGCCGTACGTCGAGCATGGACCGAACCCCCTCGACGAGTGGGCCCGAATCGGGGTTCCGGTCGCGATCTTCCCCAGATGGCTCCGGTGCCCTGCGTGCTCCTACCTGGGGAACATCTCGACCGGCCTGTTCGAGTTGAAGACAAACCCCTACCGCCCCGACCGGGCGCAGTACGAACACGGCTGCAAGCCCAGAGGCCGGTCCCCGGTGGCGCTCCCGGCCCGGTTCCTGCTCGCGTGTCCGGCCGGACACATGGACGACTTCCCGTGGGTCTCGTACTCCCACCGGGGGGACGTGTGTGGCGAGCCGATCCTCGAGCTGTTCGAGCTCGGGGTCACCGGTCGGGCCGCCGAGGTCATCGTCAAGTGCCGGAACTGCGGGCGCACCCGGAGCATGGCCGAAGCCTTCGGGGAGTCCGGGGAGCGCTCGCTCCCGCGGTGCCGGGGTCGCCACCCCCACCTCAAGAGCTTCGATGCTGGGTGCAAGCAGCCTACGCGGACCATCCTGCTCGGGGCCTCGAATGCGTGGTTTCCGGTCACGCTGTCGGTGTTGTCCATTCCCGCGTCGCAGGAGCCATTGGTCCAGAAGGTCGCGGAGCTCTGGCGGTTCCTGAAGGGCGCGACCAGCCCCGAGATCCTCGCGTACGCACGGTCGACGATCCCGGACCTCGCCGCCGCGTTCGCCAAGGTGGATGACGCGAAGCTGTTCGCTGCGATCGAGGACTACCGGGAGTTGCTGGATGCCGACGTCGGAGGGAGTCCGGATGTGCTGGGGCCGGAGTGGGGGATCTTCGCGGACCCCGCAGGCGCCCCCGCCGGCGACGACTTCCGCCTCCGGTCGGTGGCCGTGCCGCGCGACCTGGCGGGATCGGTGGAGCAGGTCGTTCTCGCCGACCGGCTTCGGGAGGTCCTCGCCCTCATCGGGTTCACACGGGTGGCTCCGCCCGACGAGGTCGACTCCGGAGTCGGGATCCCGCGGGCGCCGCTCAGCCGCCAGCCTCCGATGTGGGTGCCCTGCGCCGAAGTGCGAGGCGAGGGTGTGTTCGTCCGTCTACCCGAGGATCGCGTCCGCGACTGGGAGGGCTCGGTCGCCGACCACGAGGTCGTCTTGCGGCTCCTCGGGGCCCACCAGCGGTGGCGGTCGAAGTGGAACCTCGATCCGGACGAGGGATGGCCGGGCCCACGGTACGTTCTGCTGCACACCCTCGCCCACGTCCTGATCCGGGAGCTCTCACTCGAGGCCGGATACGGGGCGGCGAGCCTCCGCGAGCGCCTCTATGTATCCGCCGGCGACGAGCCCATGGCCGGGCTGCTGCTATACACGGCTGCGGCTGACAGTGAGGGCACGCTCGGCGGGCTGGTCAGCCTTGGGGAGCCGGAAAACCTCGGCCGGCTGATCCGCCAGGCGCTAGGGCGCGCGGCCCTGTGTACGTCCGACCCTCTCTGCGCCGAGCACGACCCCAGCGGGGATGGGTCGCTCCACGGCGCCGCATGCCACGCGTGCCTGTTCGTGTCCGAGACCTCATGTGAGCGGGGCAACCGCTACCTCGACCGGACGCTGCTCGTGCCGACGTTCGGCCAGCCGGCCATCAGCTACTTCGGATGACGGAAAAGGATCTCGTCCAAGCGATCGATCGGGCCGCCAGGATGCTGCCGCTGTCGCAGGTCGAGGCGCTCGCCGGCGCGCTGGAGCCGTTCTCCGGGCCGTCGGGATCGGCGCGGTCGAAGGCCCTCGGGATAGTCCCCACGCCGGCGTTCGGCGAGCTCGCACGCGGGGTGCTCGACGCCTGGGAGGCTGTGGGAGAGGAGCAAACCGGACCCGGCCTCGCACTCGCCCTTCGGACAGCGGCTCGGAGTTCGAAGGAGGAGCGGGATCGCCAAACGATCGACATCGTCTGGACTGGGCCGAATACCGGGGAGGTCCCTGTCAGGCTCACTCGTGAGGCACTCCTGGACGTGATCCGCGCCGCGAGGAAGGATCTGTTCATCGTGAGCTTTGCCGCGTACAAGGTTGAAACGATCGTCGAAGCCATCGGCGAAGCGGCCGACCGGGGTGTGAAGGTCCGTTTGATCCTCGAGACGGCGAAGGCGGAGGGCGGCACCCTGACATTCGGGGCGGCGGCATCGTTTGATGAGGTTCGGGACAAGGTCCTGATCTTTGAGTGGCCAGCCGAGAAGCGTCCGATCCTTGACCACGGCAAGGCATCGCTCCACGCGAAGACCGCGGTCGCCGACGCGCACATCGCTCTTGTCACTAGCGCGAACCTCACCGGTCTCGCCATCTCGGAGAACATGGAACTCGGGCTACTTATCCGAGGTGGCCCCGTCCCCGGCCGTCTGCGAAGCCACTTCGCGGAGTTGATCGCTCGCGGATACCTCGTCGAAGTGTTGTAGCAGCCGTCATGGTGGTGAGCCGTGAGGAGGAGGAGGGCCCTTCGAGGTGTGAGAATCCTGACGCGAGTGCGTGACCCCGAGAATCATGATCCGTGTGAGTTGCGAACGGTCGGGTCCGACCGGCAGCGGGAGGCGAGGAATCGTTGAGCGAGTACCACCTGTCGAAAGTGAGGTGGGCCGCGTGGGCGGACGAGTGGGACGATCGCAAGCTGACGGGAACCCGCCTCTGGGGCGAGATCCAGTCCTTGGCGGCGAGTTTCTGGCGATCGATGGCGGCAGACGATGGCATATGGTCGTCGAGGACGAAGGTCAAATGGCACCATCTGGTGCTCGCCGTGGCGAACTTCAAGCGGAGCAGCGGGCGGCTCGTTCCCTACCCTCAACTGCTGGCCGAAGATCCCGAAGATTCGCCCCCTGGGCGCTGCAGCCACGTGTCTCTTCCGGACGCAGGACCTATCCCCCGTGTCGGAGACGCGAGCAAGTACGAGGAGGCATTCCGACCTCTGCGCGCAGATGGACAGGGGATGGGTGTGCCGACGGCATCCACCCTGCTCACGGCACTGTGGCCAGAGGACCACATCATCATCGATCGTCGGGCGCTCGCCGCTCTGTTCGCCGTGCACCCGGAAGGCTGGGCGTATCTGAAGGAACTGCACGCACACGAATACACGACCGACGCTTGGGTCCATCCGTCATGGCGGGACTACGTTTGGTACCGGGATAAATTGACCGAGATCGACCCAATCGAGAGGCAGAGCATCGAGCGTGCTCTCTATGCGCTCGATCGAAGGGTGTCCAAGAAGGGTCAGGGATGGGATGACTATCAACAGCTCTTGCAGGAGGCGGCCATAAGCGGCCCGTAGTGCCAAGCCTCCGACAGGCTGCCGTCCTCTCCATCGGGTGCATGTCCGGAACTACGCCAACAGCTAAGAATTGGCTGAGGAGTGGGTGCTCAATCGCCAGGTGCTTGAGCACGATTTGGCCTCAGTCCGACCGAGGGTCAGGGCTGCTTGCCAGGCTCTCAAGCGCCTCAGGCGGCCCTGCAACGAGGAGGCTAGTGCCACGGGGCAAGCGCAATTCCGAGACCTGACCACCCGCGCGCCACTTGCTCTCTGCGGGCAGGCGAGCGGCGATCACGCTTAGCTGAAGCTGTTGGCGGATGAACGCGAGTTCGGGATCCACGAGGGCGTGGCCGGCCAGTCGTTCAGGGAGCTCGATTTGACGCACGGTGACCTCAGTGCCATCCAGCAGGGGCAAAACTCCCTGCAGGGTTGTGATGGGGGCTGTGGCTACCCGATCCGCAGCCCGCTCGCGGATCTGCATCTCTATCCCGCCGATTCGGAGCCGCCCATGAATACGTGAAGCAAAGGGCGCAGCCACGAGGGCGGCGCCAGCCACCAAAGCAAGCGCTGACGATGCCGCTGGGTCATGCTTGACGACAGCGCCCCAGGTTGCCGCGAGAAGCAGAAGCCCGACAGCGGTGAGATAGACCGCTTCACCTTGCGTGGTCAACCAGGTTCTCAGGAGCTTCTTGCGGTTCTCCGCCAACTGACCCTCCTTCATCCGCCGATGCAACGGCGCTGGAATGCCGTCACCATATCCTTTCGCCGGTTCGCGGAGGACCAGCCCGAACGTGTCAGACCCGTAGGGGACAATGGTCGTGTCGACACGAGAGGAGAGAGATGGACCTCACCGAGGCGTTCAACGCCTTCCAGGCCTCTGTCAATGCCGAAGAACGGCAAGTCCTGAAGGCACAGGAGCGCCGAGACCTAGTCCGTGATGCGTTCGCTGAAGAGCCCGGGATGAAGGAGCGGTTCCCGAGCGGTTCCTTGGCGAGGGGAACCATGCTGGATCCCATAAACGACGTCGACTACGTCGTCGTGTACGACCCTGAGGTATACCCCGAGTGGGGCTCGCCAGGAACTTCTGCAGAGCGGGCCCTCAAGCAGGTCGCAGATCGCGTGAAGGAGACACTGGGAGTCGCCGAAGGCACCATAGCGAAGGAGGTCCGTCTCGCTTCGCCACGCAACCATACAGTCAAGTGCTTCCTTGACGATCCCGATGATGACAACGCCTTCACTGTCGACGTCACTCCGGCTGTTCCGAGCCAGCAGGGTCACCTGCTCATACCCGAAGCGGAGTCGCGGGCATGGATAGAAACGGACCCTCGGGACCTGATCCAGAGGGTCAAGGTGCGGCACGCTAGATGGAACCGCTTCGTCCCTCTCGTCCGCGTTCTGAAGCACTGGAACAGTAACGTGGCGAACGCAGGCATGATCTCGCTTGCGGTCGAGGTACTCGCGTACAACTGCATCCCGGACTCGTACTTCACGGGGACTGGGGAGCATCGGCCGGAAGCTTTGTCACGGTTCTTCACATCTTCTGTGGTGGCGATCGACAGACCGATCGAGGATCCGGCGCAACTGTGCGGTGTCATCCAGCCCGACTTGGACACGGCCACGGTGAAGGGTCATCTCCAGAAGGCCTCGGACGGTGCGTATCGGGCTCTTGCAGCCGAGAGAGCCGGCAACACCGACGCCGCGATCTGCGAGTGGCGAGAAGTGCTGGGGGACCTGTTCCCGGAGCCTCCAGATGGATGCAAGAAGAAGCAAGTCGCAGGAATGATCGCCCCGGCCTTCATTGCGCCCCGGCCGATACGCGATACCCCTCAGGGGGGCAAATGGAGCTGATCCCGGTTCGCTGGTATGAAGCCGATCCTCGGAGGCTCGAGCTTGAGCTGGAACGCATGAGCGTGGTCGCTCCTGAGTTGGCCTGGCAGAAAGACATGCAGGGGATGACTAGTGGTGGCTGGCAAGGGCTATGCCCTGTGTGGCCTTTCGAGCGCGACCGCCCTCCGCGACTCGATGACTTCTTGAAGGGGAGGAGGTTCTCTGTCGAGGTCCGGTGCAGCCCGGCTCATCCGGTTGCTGTGCCTGCAGTGATGCCAATGGATCCTGTGCCAGACCTCCATGTTCGCACCATGCGGCAGTGGCACGTCATGGGGGATGGTTCCCTCTGCTTGCTCCAAGAAGTGCTCGAGTGGACTGGACGTGAGACCATCGATCAGCTCGTAATCAAGGCCGCCGGATGGTTCCTTGAGTTCCTGCTGCTGCGAGAGGGAGTGATCGACGCGATGACTGAGGCTGGCATTGCCACGGACAACAGCATCGATCACCTCCTGGTTCCGAAAGGCGGTGACGACCAGTAGAGCCGCTACTGATTGTCCCCGAGCAGGTGGTTGACAGCATTCTTGCGACGCAAGCCGCTTGGGGTTACCTATGGTTCGCAGTCGACAGGGTGGACAACGTCTTCGTCGCGGTGGGACTGTCGGAAGGAGACGGGAATCCCGCGAGAGTGCTGCAGGGATTCGTGCGAGACCATTACACGTCTCCTTACGGAGTGGATGCTCAGGGAGTTTGGTATCGCGTCGATGCTGAGGTGAATCAGGTCTGGTACCAACTCCGTCGCCAGCAGTCGGCGATCGCGTTGGCGTTTCTTCGGGAACATGTTCAGGGATGGCGAGCCGCGCCGGTCGGCTCAATGATGCCCGTCATCACACTTGCCATCCGCGACGACAAGCCTGAGGTGGGAGGGTGGCTCGTGGAGCACGGTGGGGCTGATCCGGTCCCGGCTGTGATCGCGCCCGAGGACCCTGACCGCACTGTCGACCTGGGCGCAGCTTGGCCAACGGAGGATCTAGCGACGGCCCTCGTAACCGTCGTCGGCGTCGGAAGCATCGGCAGTCATGCGAGCGAGGCGCTCGCAGCTTACGGGGTACATCGCATTGCCCTCGTGGATCCGGACCGACTGCTCCCGCACAACCTCGTTCGGCACCGAAGTCCGCGGAAATGGGTTGGTCGCCCCAAAGTGCAAGCTGTCCGGGATGTTCTACTGGAGCGCTTCCCGTACCTCGACATCCTGACGTACCCCCACAGTGTGGTGGACGGGGCAGATCTAATGCGCCCGCTGTTTGCGGCAAGCGCCGTGGTCCTCTGCTGTTCCGACGGAGTGGAGTCGAGGCTGGTGACGAGTCACTTGGCCTTCGGGAGCGACGTCTCGGTTGTCCTCACTTGCGTGCTGGGAGAGGGTGCCTTCGGCGAGGTGATCCGCCTTCGGCCTGGTCCGCGTGTCGGCTGCTTGGACTGCCAGCGGAGGCGCATGCGTGAGGCAGGCCAAATGGATCCCGAACCCATCGTGGACATGCCTTACGGAACGGGGACTCACCATCGTGCCATGACCGCAGTTGGCGGGGACCTCCAGTTGGTTGGTGACCTTGGTGCCAAGGTATCCGTCGCGACGATCCTCGAAAGCAGCGGTCACCCGGACCAGCGCCTTCCCGGGGACCACGCCATCGTATCGCTGCGCCCGGAACCAGGGTGGGCGCCACCCTTCGATCTGGATCGCGCAGGTCAGATCCGTTGGCTTCCCGTCAGTCGACCCGTCGATGGATGCCCCACTTGTTCTCGGCTCTGAGACCCAGGAGCATAGGTCCTGCGATCTACTGCTCACCGCAGCTCTTGGGCGTGATCAAGCGCCAGGCAGCCCTTAGCGCTGACGGTCTGGAAACCGGCGGAATCCTGCTCGGCGAGGATGCCTTCCAGGGGAAGGCCGGCACCGGACCGCGTATTCATCATGTGGGCGGCCCCGGGCCTGCTGCCGAACGTGAACCGCGCTTCTTCCGTCGCGACTATGCGTATGCGCAGCAACTTGCCCTTGACGCATTTGAAACGGACGGTAGCGTCTGGATCGGCGAGTGGCATACACACCTTCGAGGCAACCCACTCCCCAGCTCGACTGATATCAGGTCATATGAGGTGAATCTGGGCGAGCCGGTCTTGGGGTTCCGGCAGTTCCTCTCCCTTGTCGTGCTTCGAAGGGGATATTGGGTGCGGGCCGATTCTCCATGGACCAGCCCGAGAATCTATGCCTGGCTATTGACCGCCGACGGCCTCGCCAGGGGGCGGCTCGTGAGGGTGGGCTAACATCAACGTCCCGCGCCTCCGCCGCGCAACGTAGACTGGAGTGCTGAGGAGTCAGGAATGGCGACGGTAGAGGAGGAAATCCGGGGGATATATGACACCGGGTTCGCACTCGCTGTCACCCATGTCGAGCAGATGCCCGCAAACCTTATCGACCCCGTCGTGGCGAGCTTGAGGAACCTAGTTGCCTTTCGCCGCGACCAAGTGAGCCTACTGAGCCGTCGATGCGACACGCTGAAGAACAGTGGCAGCATGTGCTATCGCCTCTTTGAGACCATCGCTCGTCAGGCTATCAGCCCGACTTCTCCGGAACTGCCCCCCGGGGCGTTGACGCTCGAGCTCGAAGACGTACGTGCCGTGTTGGTTGGGGCCCAAGCGAGCCCGCCAATGTGACTGCCCATCTGCCGCGACCCCTTCCCAGACTCTGTCCAGCCGAGCGACTGGTACCGGTACCCAAGAGACCGCCGGCCGACCGCCTTCAATGGCATGGCGCAGTTCGTTTGCTGACGCGTAACGATGATCGGGATTCGGGTGCATGGCCTTTCGTGTGATTCTCCGCAAGCGGTCATGGATGTGGAGTCCCCACATCGACCGGTTTGGATACTTCCCAGCGGCAATGAGAGCGTGCAGGTCTGTCCCGGGCGTGGCGGCCCCTCTCATCACCTTGTCGCCGTTGAGTAGGCGATACAACGTGACGCCGAGCGCGTAGACATCTCCAGCGACCGTGTCGATTGCTCCGGCTCCTGCAATGGCCTCCGGCGGAAGATGCTCGGTGTAACCCCAGGGCGGAGCGCCCGCGAGGTTAGCCAGCTCACACGCCAGCCCGAAGTCAGACACCTTGATGCGCTCGCCCTCGCCAATCAAGAGATTCGCAGGCTTGATATCGCGATGGAGGGCGCCACGGGCGTGAAGCGCCTCCACGCCCCTACAAGCCTCTTCCACGGCGTGAAGGGCTTCAGCCACGGGTGCTGGCTCGCCCTTATAGCGATCGGCGATGCTTCCGGCGGGCAGGTACTCCATCCGAATGACCGGGATCCCACCTTCGATGTCGGCGGAATACACCCGGACGACGTTGTCGTGTTCGGCGCCAAGCATCGCGTGTGCCTCCGCGAACACGTGGCCAGGGGGGAGGCGGGCCGGATTGAGGCGCTTGGCTGCGCACTGACGGTTGAGAGCAGCGTCTTCTTCGAGCCAGACCTCCCCGAAGAAACCAGTTCCGAGGCACGCGATCTGCTTGTACGGCATGGTCTACTTCGGAAGGAGGGCTACCGCCGAAACAACAGGCTCCCTGCGGCTGGCTGCTGTTCCCTTGATGGCCGGTACATCATTCAGGGCGGGTTTCAGCTCAGCATTATTGTGGGCACCAAAGGCCCCGCGGATGGTTACGGCAAGGTGTCGGGCTGGGGGGATGCCCCCAGAGGCGAACGCCTCCTGAACAACTCCCTCGACCTCAGCCCGCCCGAGGCTGACCGACTGGCCCCCGCTCTCAGCGACTCGAACCGCGGCACCATCGACGGGGTGGCGCTCCAAGAGTTCCAGAACCTCCTTGCGGACCCACCCCAGTTGTTCACTTCTTGATCCCGCAGGGATGGGTGTTTGTTGGTGTTCCACGACGGAGGCCGAGGTCCGATCTTCACCCTCGACGACTGCCCAGTCGAGCTTGTCCTTTGCGCATCGAACGCCGACTACCAGCATCCGCCCTCCATAACCAAGATTTTGCCAGAATCTGAACGCCCCGGGGAGAGGAAGAGGATACGCGACCCAAGCTTCAGCGTAGTTGTCGCCCTTGAGCCATTCGAGAAGGCTGCCAGGCGACTGCCCCCGCCGGGACGAGGGCATGACCGGGTTGCGGAGCCAGGTTCACGCACGGCAGCCGGAGGCAAAGGCTCGCATGTTCGGCGACCGATCCCGACGTGTCGGTGCGACCTGCCGAGAACTCCGAGAACTCGCGGCAAGCCTTCGCTCTCGAGAGCCAGAGATCCTTGGCATGGGTGAACTGCTGGCCGCACACCGACCGCATCCAGCTCGCGATTGGGGCGTCGAGCGCCGTGGCGGCCATTCCGACAGCCGCTATGTTCTGAGCCATGGATAGACGGCTGGTCGATCCGTGGCTCGTAGATCCCTTCGGAAGGGAACTTCCGATCTCGTGGCCTCAGGAGGGCGACGAGTGGCTGCACCACCTAAGGGCTGCCTTGGCCGATCGGGTCGACGGTAACTTCTCAGTTGGAACTGCCGAGCCGACGCCTGCTCTTCCAATCAGGGCCTACGAGGTCGGGAGCGACACGTCCGCCTTGAGGTCGCGCTTGCGCCTCATCCTCCTAGATCACGGGATGTATGTTCTGGTCGCGGGTGAGGGGCCCCCTCATGAGTCGGCGATCCAGCCCTGGATCGAAGCGACTCAAGCCGCCGGGGCTGCCATCGGCAAGAGCCAGACGGAGTTCGCGTGGGCTGCCGTCATCGGGCCACGATCGAGCCTTGAGGGCGGCGATCAGCACTTCCAAGGCGAGACAAGCGCTGGTCCATTGAATCTTCGAAGTGGCGGTGTGCGGTTTGACGAGTGGACCGATGGCGCGCAGCCCTCGCTTCGTCAGCGGTCCAAGCGCTGGTCTTGGCCGGTCATCGTCGAGGGCACTGCGCCGGGGTACGACTGGTTCGCGGCGGTCAGAGTCGCGGGATTCGAACTCCACCGTTTGTGTGGCCTGCTCACCGTGGCGTGGGACCGTAACTGGACGGTTCGCGAAGCGCCTCAGGCAATGCCGCACGGCACAATGAACGTGCCCGATCATGCCTGGTGGGACACGCCGGACGAGGCGTCGAGTCACAATCTTCTCAAGACATCGGTGGACGTGCCTGACTGGATCACACGCGCCTGGACGCGCCTGGACGAGGACCCCGAACTTGGCCACGCACTCGCGATCTATCAGGAAGGGATGGCCATCCAGCATGAGCACCCCTCGTTGGCGAACGTCGCCTACGTAGGGGCCATCGAGACCTTGGGCGCTCGGCTCGTCCGCTTGAAGCACTGCAACATATGCGGTGCCACACAAGGCAGCGTTGAGCGGTTCCGATCGGCCCTGGGGCACGTCGTCACGCCTGACGAGGCTGCCGAGCTAACGGCCACCTACAGGACGCGCTCCAAGACCGCGCATGCTGGCAACCTGCACGGGACGGAGGTGTTCGCTGGCGCCTTCTACCCCCCGGGCCTTTTCAGCCTCAGTTCGCCTCAGAGCCGAGATAGCTTTTTCGGCGTCGTCTTCCGCCTGAGGCTTGCCTGTAGGAAGTTGCTTGAGTTGGCGCTCAAGCACGGTATCCCTGCGCCGGGCTGACTGAGCCCATCGATCGCCCCGAGCGGTCCATTCGAGACCGTGCTCCCTGACCAAGACCCGTTTAGCTCGGATGCGCACGAGTACGCTGTCAGCGCCGTGGAGACTCAGGCCATCGCACAACTGACCCAGGTCGATGAGCGCGTACAACGCTTCACGCCGCTCGGCCTGAGCACTGGGGGTCACATCTTGACCCCCGAGGCTGCGGCCCGATTTCAGCAAGAGGCGATCAGCCGCTCCGATCTCATGCCCGCTGTCCCGGAAGATACCCGCCGGAGTTTCGAGAGACTTCGACAACTACACACCTACGGCGTCTTCTGCTACGAGCTGTACACAGCGGCGGATGATCAATCTCTCCTCGTCTTCGATCAGGCGCTGCGTGAGCGGTTCGTTCAGTGCTACGCGGGCAATGTGACGGTCGTAGACAAGCATGGGAAAGAGGTCGGCCTCCTCGTGAAGAGCTTCGATGAGGTCTACGAAGCGCTCCGTCGGGGCGGGGGCCATGGCCAAAGATGGAAACTGAAGCTGCGCAATGGCGAGGTTGTGGCCTTCCGGCCGACATTTCCGGGTCTCCTTGAGTGGGCGCGCAGCGAGGGGCTCCTGCGCGGCCAGAGAACGCGGCGGCTGGATGAAGTCTACGTTCGCATGCGCAATCGAGTGGCTCATCCCTCGTCGTACGGGCTAATCACACCGGTAGACTCAGCACGCTCGATTCGCGATCTCGCGGAGATCATCAATCATCTGTGGGGATCTCCAACAGCGGGCGGCCGGCTCTATCCGGCTCCGGTTGCTCGAGAGATTTGTGCGCTGTGTTGGGACGAGAGGACCGGCACGCGTGCTCTTCCTCGGGCCGATCAGCTTGGGTCCATGTCGGAAGACGAGCGAGGCTGGACATACATCATCCTGCGCGCGGTTCCACAAGATGACGGTCTGTGGGAGTTCGATTCGCGCTTCGAAACCACAACCTTCCCAGCCGAAAGCTGTTGGGGTCCTGGGACATGGGATGAAGCGCTTGCTTGGCTGCGCACGGAGCGGCCCCAAGGCGATGAGGTCGACCCGCTCGATCGGCTGTTTCTCATCCGAGTTCATGGTGACGAGGTCGAACTCCCGAGGCGCCCCGAGGTCGCGGCTGGGCTGACTGGCGCCGCGCGCGTCGGGACATGGCACGTGATTCGAGCGGACCATCCTTTCGATGCATACGCCCACGTACGTGGTCCTGGAGGAGTTCGCAATCCGAACTGCTCGCTCTCGGGCCTCTGTGCCGCATGCCCGGTAGAGACGATTTCGGTTGGCACGTTCGAAGAGGTCATCAACGCAGTTGGTCCCGTCGAGCCGTTGGTTCCGCCTGAGGTTTGGGTCCCTCGGCGCACGTGAGGGAGAGCTTGAGCACCCTCTGGCACCACGTGATATCCGGAAGACGCACGGGACCTTGATGTCCTCGAGGCCGCGCTTGCCGCGGACCGTGCCTTGCGAGACTAGAGTTGATCATGAGCCGATCCCAGCCCGTTTCTCCTTCACCTCGGGGTCGTCAGCAGCGATGTGATGATCCCGCGTATAGATTGCCGTCGCGGAGGTGCCGAATCTGCGGGGGCGAGTCGGTCAAGAACGGCTTCCTCTGCGAAGTGTGCCGCAGCGTGTACCGGCCGAGGCTGAAGGGCAACAAGGCGGCCCGTTTCAAGCACATGTGCGAGCGGTGGGATCCTGACCGAGGATTCACCTGTGCCTACACAGGGGTGAAACTCGACTTGGTCGATCGACGGAGTCCGCTGTACGCCGAGTGGGAGCATGCCACTCCGCGCGACGAGTCCTCCGTGGTTCTCGCGGCTGCGCTCGTCAATCGGATGAAGTGCTATCTCACGGCTAAGGAGTTCAGGGTGATGGTGCGCGCCTTGGCCCAATACTTCCAGGACCCGAACCCGTCGAAGCAGTTCGACCCGTCGGCGTTCCCACGGGGACCAGTCCCGCCAAGCCCACAGGAGCCCAGCCCGCCCCGTTCCGAGCGGCTCGTCGTCGACGCCGGGCCACCGGCCCGGTGAGGCCGCCTGTTAGCCCCTTCCCCCGCCTGTCGGGCTCGCGGCTGCGACACCGAGCGCCCGACTTGAGTCGGGGTGTGCTAATGCACCAACGCCCAATCGATCTCGTCTTTCCCCGCGGCGGCGAGGGCGCAGTTGGCTCGTCCGAACGGCTTGCTTTCGAAGAAGCCCCTGTATGCGGATCGGGGCGAAGGATGCGGCGCCTCGATGATTGTGTGCCCGGGTTCGTCGATGAGCTTCTTCTTTCGCTGGGCATCGTTCCCCCAAAGGATGAAGACGGGGTCGGCCCTCCCGTTGACCACTCTGATGACCTCGTCGGTAAACCTCTCCCATCCTCTGCCCCGATGTGAGGCCGGTACGCCCGCGCGCACCGTCAACGTCGTGTTCAGCAGCAGCACCCCTCGGCGTGCCCAAGCTTCGAGGTTGCCGTGGTTGGGGATCGGCTCGCCCAGATCAGCATGAAGCTCCAGGAGGATGTTCCTGAGCGACGGGGATACCCGCATGTCGCGAGGAACGGAGAATGCCAAGCCGTGCGCCTGGCCAGCACCGTGGTACGGGTCCTGGCCGACGATCACTACCTTCGTCTTGGTGCACGGCGTGAGCTGCAGGGCAGTGAAGACCTTGTCGGGAGGCGGGTACGCCCCGTAGCGCCGACGTTCCTTCGTGACGAACGCCTGGAGTGCCCTCCAGTACGGCTTATCGAACTCCTGCCTGAGCAGTGGCCACCAGTCGGTCCCACACAGCGGATTCGAGTCGGTCACGATCGACGCTCGCCTCGCGGCACCTCGAGACCTCGATCGCTGCGTGTCGGGATGGACCTCATCCCTTGGAGTATCGGCTTCTCCGGCGTCACGCTTACCGTGGGGCGAGCCTCGGTGTTCTTGCCTGCCCGACCGCGGACGGCCGCCGGCGGGACTTGGATGCCCGCGGCGGCCGCATGGAGTCAGGCCATCCCAACCATACGCAGTTACATGCGTGGCAGGATTCCGCATAGATCCCCCAAGGAGATGAAGCGATGAATTCAAGGGTTCACCACCTGTCACCTCAACTCGTATCCGGGAAGGCTAGGGAGAGCCCGCCGACTGATGTGGCGTGGTCGAAACTAAGCTTGCATGCAGCGCCTCAGTCGGGACGCGCTGCCAGGAGGTGGTAGTCGTGGTCGCCGAAGGCGACGATCCCAGGATCGAGAAGGCCGTGAGCCGATTCCAGTCGCTCGCGGGCTCGCAGGAAGTTGAGGCCGAGGAGCTCGTTCAGGCCCTCATGTCGGCCGCGCAGGATCAGCTGCTGGAGACGATCACAGGCTCGGGCACGGTCCCGTCCAAGATGGTCGCACTCCGTGCGGAGCTTCTTTATCACGCGTCCGTGCGAGCTGAGCGAATCCTGGAACAAAGAGAGGTCGAGGTGCTGTTCCGAACCTTGCCGACGGACGCGCGAGCGATCCTCGCAAACATGCACGCCACCTACGAAGAGGCGCTGCGTGAGCAGTTCCTCGAGCGAATGCGGCGGGGTGCACGAGTGACCGCGTCGGGAACGGACGCTACGGGGCTTCGATGGGTGATCGCGTTCTCGGACGGGTCAAACTTTCAGACAGCCTGGGATGAGGTGCAGCGAATCGGCCTTGGTGACGACGCCGTGACAAACAGCCGGACGCGTACGATCGACATTCCGCAGACGACACGGGTGAACGATAACGATATCGACCCCCTTGCGGAACTTGGCCTGCCTCGTCCCAGCTCATCAGAAGGAGGCCGTCGATCATCGAGGCCGTGACTGTCTTCGATCGCGTTGGCAACGCGTCGACGTTGCTCGGACTGCTCCTCGTCTTGGTGACCCTATTCACATCCGAACAGGCAAGAAGCCTGGACGTCGAGGAGCACCGTAGTGGAGGGGCGGAAGCTGGGAGTTACCGCCGAGTCGCCCTCATCTCTGCGGGGCTTGCCACAGTCACTCTAGCCTCGCTGGCGTCCCTAGCGACGCTCGTCTGGGACGTGCTCCGATTGTGCTGTGGCAGGGGATGGGAGTCCAGCCTGGCCGTATTCCTTCTTGTATGGGTCCTTCTCGTCCCGCTTGAGGTGTGGCAGCTCTCGATCGCCCGGCGCGCGTGGAGGCTCTGGAAGCCACGAGCCTAGGTCGCGGTCACAGGGCGAGCGAGACCATGGTCTCCACGGCGCGGCCAATGAACGATGTCGCCATCTCATCTGCGCCGTAGCGTGCCGATCGGATGACGGGCTCGCGCTTTTCCTGCGACCGCAAGAGCTGATGCGACAACGAGACCACCGACCCCGAGGCACATCCGAAGCACGACGTGGTGATCGATGGGACAGTTGCAGGCGAAGCCTCCCGGGCAGTCGCACGGGACGCCGGTCGACGGGAGGATCGCCGCAAGGCCGACCCCGAGCACTACGGCCGCGGCGGAGGCGATCCACAGCTCGAGGACAGAGGCTGGCCGAACCGGGAGGCGCCTGGTCAGCCACCAGGCGGCCGCGACCTCCGCGACGCCAAGGACCATGAACGCAAGACGCGCCTCTCGCCACGACACTGCGAACATGACCGTCAGCGTTAGCAGAACGGCGGTGATCAAGAAGACGGGTTTGTCCGAATTGCCGGTTCGAACGCCGTCCACCGCAGAGCGGTGGCGTCGTGCCTGGGAAGGGGGAGCTCCCGCATGCAGGGGTGCCCGACCTGGCTGTTCGTTTCGCACCCTTTCACCTAAAATGAACTAGGTGGAGCCAGGCACCGACCTCAATCTTCGGGCCAACTCTCGGATGGTTTGTCCGAATTGCCGGTTCGAAAACAGTCCTCTCAGGTCCACGGCGGTATTGACTAATCTCAGGCTGTATGGCCTGGTAGAGGGCACTTTCTGATGTCCGATCGCTCGGCTTTCGCACTTGGCGCGCTCGGCAGCGAAATGCCCCGAGGCGCCGGGGCGTGGGCCCTTGCGGGTCCATCGGCGCGTCGGGGCGATGGCATGGTAGTACGCGCTCGCGGCTTGGTCGGCCGCGACAGCTCGGGCAACGCAGTCGGCCTATACTTCGACGAGGCGATGGAGCTCGCCTAACGCCGACTCGGCTGATGGCTCCTACCAGTGAAGGTGGGGGCCGTTTTGATGGGCGAGACGTACGCAGAGGCCAGGCAGGAGCTCGAAGCTCTGCTCACGGCCTTCGAGCGGCTCGCCGGACTCCCAGATTCTCCGCTCGCATCGGTCATCGTGGGCACGAGGACGTCGCTGGAGACCGGGCGATTCACCGTCGTGGTCGTCGGGGAGTTCAAGCGGGGCAAGACGACATTCGTGAACGCCCTGCTGGGAGCGAACATCCTGCCGACGGCCGTCGTGCCGCTCACGTCGGTCGTCACCCTCGTCCAGTGGGGACCGTCGGCCCGCGCCGAAGTTCGGTTCCTCGACGGACGCATCGAAGAGGTCGGGCTGGATGAGCTGGCGACCTATGTGACCGAGCGCGGCAATCCCGAGAACCATCGCCGCGTCGACCGTGTGGTGCTGGAGTACCCGGCCGATGCCCTCCAGGACGGCGTCGTCCTGGTGGACACCCCCGGCGTCGGGAGCATCTACGAGCACAACACGGACGCGGCGCTCGCGTTCCTTCCCGAGGCCGACGCGGCGATATTCCTCACGTCGGCCGATCCGCCGATCTCTCGCAGCGAACAACAGTTCCTCGATCATGTCCGAGACGAGTCGGCCCGCACGTTCTTCATCCTCAACAAGGCCGACTACCTTTCGGAACGGGACCTCGCCGAGGCGGTGGCGTTCACCGAGGACGTCCTGGCGAGCGTCCTCGATCGCACGGTTCAGGTGTACCCGGTCAGCGCCCTGCGGGCCATCGAGCCGAGCGAGACGCGGGGCCACCGCCACGAGGCCGCAACCACCGGCTTCGACCGGTTCGTCCGCGACTTCCGCGACTTCCTGCTCCACGACAAGGGCAGGGTCATCCTGGCGTCGGCCGCCCGACGGCTCCGGAAGGCCACCATCGACGAGATGAACTCCGTCGACGTCGAGGAACGAGCGATGCGGATCCCGGAGCAGGAGTTCGCCCAGGTGATCGCGGAGATCGAGCGGGCCTTCGCCGATGTGCGCCTCGCCCGGGACGACGTGCGGACCTTGCTCCGCCATGCGTCCGAGGAGCTCCTGTCCGCTGTGGAATCCGATCTCGACGAGCTCAGGGCGCAGGCCACCGCCGCCGTCCTCGACGACTGCGAACAGTACGTGAATGACCTCGATGACCCGAGGACGGCGCGCTCGGAGGTCGAGGAGGCGATCCGCGACGCCATTCGTCGCCGTCTCGACGCGTGGCGGCGCGAGGAGGAACGGAAGGTGGCGGACCGGTTTCGGACGGCGACGACCAGGTTCGTGCAGGAGACCAACTCGCTGGTCCGGCGAACGATCGAGATCACTGCCAGCCTGCTCGAAATCGACCTACAGGTCGGGAGTGTCCCGGAGGGCATCGATGCGGACACGCGGTTCTCGTACCGGTTCTTCGAGGAGCTGACACTAGGCGAGGCCATCCTCCCGGACATGCGGCGTCTCCTCACGGAGAAGGCCGCCCGCCGTCTGCTGCTGAAAGACGTCAGGGAGCGGGTCCCCATGCTGGTCGATCGCCACCGCGGCCGGATGCGTTGGGACTTCGATCAGCGGCTGGATCGGTCACGCCGAGAGCTCGAACGAGACCTCGACACCCGGCTGGACGCCACGATCGAGAGCCTCCGATCCGGCCTGGAGCGCGCGCGTCGGCAGCGTGCCGGCGCCGCTGAAGCCGTCGACGCCTGCGTGGGCGCCCTGACCGCCCGCGGCGCGGCGCTCGAGGAAGGCCTGGGCGAGCTCGACCGGCTCCTCGACCGCTTCCACGTGGACGTCGACAAGGAGATGGCGTCGTGACCGCCGACCCGTTTGCCGGCATCGAACGGGAGCTCGACGAGCGGAGTGTGTCAGACCGCACGGTCGCATTGACGATCCAGGACCGAACGGGACTTCCGACGGACGAACGCGATCTCCGACACGTCGTCTACGCCGGCCTGTTCGAGATGCTCGCGGAGCGTCTCCGTGCGAACGTGACGGACCTGGAGGCGCGCGGGGGGCTCGAGCATGTTGCCTCGCGGGCCCGAACGATCCTTCCGACGCTTCGGTTCTGGTTGCACGAGAAGAGCAGCACCGCGGACCAGTCGGAGCTCGTCGCCCGCATGCGGGGCAAGGGGGTCGCGGTCACCCGCAACTGGATGATCCCCAAGCTCGAGGGGGAGATCGAGCTGTACGAGGAGCGCATCAGCGCGCTCCGGGCCTCGATCGCGGGACGCAACGGGGGGCCCAGCCGGTGACGACCGAGCTGCGGATCCTTGCCGTCGACTGGGAACGCCTGCAGCGCGCGTATCCCGAAACGGACGCGGATGAGCTGGTCGACCGCGTCATCGACCGTGGGTTGACCGTCCTCAAGACTCCGGACGATGCCGGGGTCGAATGGGCAGCGGAGGCGGTCGGTGCTCTCGCCCTGACCGCTGTCCACCGCTTCGACTACGCCACGGGTCGCGACCGTTTCGCCAGGGCGTCGGAGCTGGAGCGGATGACCTACGAGCACGAGCTCGAACTGAACCGGGACATCGTGCCCCCGCTGAAGGAGAAGGCGAAGGCGCTCCGTGCCGAGATCCGCCGGCTCGAGGAGGAGGTGCGGCGAGTCGGACTCGACCCGAACACCGTTCTTCCCCGCGTGAACTGGGACAACACGCTCGCGGTCGAGACCTACTCGCGGCCGGAGTACGAGTCGAACGAGGCCCGCCGCCGGCGGACGCTGGAGTTCTTCCGCAGGATCAGGCCGGACTGACCGAACGGGAAGGGAGTCGGACGATGAGGGCAGAGGGTCAGGGGGAACTGCTCAGGGTGTTCATCGGTGAGTCCGATCGATGGCACGGCAAGCCGCTCTACGAGGCGATCGTCCAGTTGATTCGGTCCGAGGGCCTCGCCGGCGCGACGGTCCTGCGGGGCATCGAGGGCTTCGGTGCGGACTCCCGCATTCACACGTCCAGGATCCTGCGCCTGTCGGAGGATCTTCCGGTCGTGATCGAGATCGTCGACACGGCCGAACGCATCCGAGGGATCCTCCCTCAGCTCGACGAGATGATCTCGGAGGGCATGGTGACGCTCGAGAAGGTCCGGATCATCGCCTACCGGGGTAGTCAGGGGCAGATCGACAGTTTCGATGCAGCCATGGCTTCCGACCGGCAAGAAGGATCTGCCGGCAGTTCCTGACCGCCTGGCACCACTGACCAGGACGTGACCGGAGGAAATCGTATGGCGATGAAGACGTCCGATCGGATCGCGGTCGAGCTGCGCAGCTCGGCCATCGTGATGCGGGACGAGCGGATCCTCCTCGTGCTGCACACTCGCAGAGAAAGGAGCTACTGGGTCCTCCCGGGCGGCCACCCCGTCGAGAACGAAGTCGCATCGGCGGCAGTGGAACGAGAGGTCATGGAGGAAACCGGGCTGCGGATCAAGGCCGGCCGCGTGCAATTCGTCTGGGAGGGAATCGACCCCCGCGAAGGTCGACGATTGATCGACGTGGTCTTCGCCAGCGAGCTGCTCGATCGCAGGACGGAACCCCTCTCCTACAGCCAGCTCGAGCTGCCGCGTTTCGTTCCCATCGAGGAGCTCGGGCAGATCCGGCTGTATCCACCGGTGGCCGGCAACCTGCGGGGGGCGTGGCGGAACGGCTTCGCCGACTCGGCGCCGTATCTCGGGAACGTCTGGCGGTCGATGCGCGGAGACGGCAGGCCGTGAAGGGGGCAACGACCAAGCGCGCTCGCGCGTTGCGCTTCGTGCTGATGGTCGGCGTCATGAGCTTCTTCGCCGACTTCACGTACGAGGGTTCGCGCTCGATCATCGGACCCTTCCTGGCCACCCTGGGCGCCGGCGCGTTCGCCGTGGGCGTCATCACCGGGTTCGGCGAGCTGCTCGGCTACGGGCTCCGTCTCGTGTCCGGCCGGGTGGCCGATCGGACCCGCAAGTTCTGGCCCATCACGATCTCAGGCTACATCCTCCAGATGACCGTGGTGCCGTTGTTGGCGCTCGCCGGGTCGTGGCAGGTGGCCG
Organism: uncultured Actinomycetes bacterium; assembly: GCA_963772375.1. Taxonomy (GTDB): domain Bacteria; phylum Actinomycetota; class UBA4738; order UBA4738; family JACQTL01; genus DATBHM01. The sequence goes on along the minus strand of CAVYXG010000001.1, from coordinate 1,070,512 downwards.
CAGTGCTGATCGTCCTCGAGCGCGTGGGCAAGGCCACAAGGAACCCGCCACGCGACGTCATGCTCTCGCATGCGGGGAGCGAGATCGGGCACGGGTGGGCGTTCGGCGTCCACGAGGCGCTCGACCAGGCCGGAGCCATGGTCGGCCCGCTCATGATCGCCCTGATCCTGGCTTTCCACCAGGGCGACTACCGCCTTGCATTCGCCGTACTGGCCATCCCGGCCGCCATCATGCTGGTGCTGCTCGCCATTGCCCGCCTGCTGTATCCGCGGCCCGAGGACCTGGAGTCACACCCGCCCGACATCCACACGGAAGGCCTCCCACGCGTGTTCTGGCTCTATCTCGCCGGCGCGGCGCTTGTGGCGGCGGGCTTCGCGGACTTCCCCCTGATCGCCTTCCATTTCGAGACGGCTGGAACGGTGTCCTCGGGATGGACGCCGGTCTTCTACGCGGTCGCGATGGGCGTGAGCGGGCTGGCGTCGCTGCTGTTCGGTCGACAGTTCGACCGCAGTGGGATCCGCGTGCTGATCCCACTCACGATCGTGACCGCCCTGTTCGCGCCGCTGGTCTTCCTCGGGGGGTTCGTCGCCGCGCTCGTGGGCTCCTCGCTGTGGGGGATCGGGATGGGCGTGCACGAGTCGATCGTCCCCGCGGCGGTCGCCGGGATGGTGCCGGCGGAGCGCCGGGCCTCTGCCTACGGGTTGTTCACCGCGGGCTACGGCGTCGCCTGGTTCGTCGGGAGCGCCGCGATCGGTGGCCTGCTCGCGCTGTCCGCCGGCGCTGCGGTCGCGTTCTGCATCGTCGTCGAGCTCGCCGCCGTGCCCGTCTTCATCGGCGTTGCTCGACGCATGAGGGGCCGCAGGCCGACACTCGTCGGTTGATCCTCGCGAACGTCATTCCGAGGGAGTCGATGCCTCGATCCCGTAGGGGAGCGTGCGCTGCTTGAGCTCGATCTCGAGCAGCCGGTTGTACTTGGCCACCCGTTCGCCCCGTGCCGGCGCGCCCGACTTGATCTGGCCGAAGCCGCCACTCACGGCGAGGTCGGCGATGAACGCGTCGGTCGTCTCGCCCGAGCGGTGCGAGATCATCGCGCCGTATCCGGCCTCGCGGCAGATCGCCATCGCCTCCAGCGTCTCGGTCACGGTCCCGATCTGGTTCACCTTGATCAACGCCGCGTTGGCGATCCCGTCCCCGATGGCGTCCCGGATGATCGAGGGGTTCGTCACGAAGTTGTCGTCGCCGACGAGTTGCACGGCCTCGCCGAGTTGCCGAGTCAACTCGATCCAACCCGCATGGTCGTCTTCTGCCAGCCCGTCCTCGATCGACCACACCGGGTACCGCGCCACGATCTCCGCGTACCGCTCGATGAGCGCCGACGTCGAGAGTGACGCTCCTCCCACGCGGTACGTCCCGTCCTCCTCACGGAACTCGGACGCGGCCGGATCGAGGGCGATGGCCACGCCGTCCCGGCCGGTGTCGTACCCGGCCTCGCCGATGGCGGCGACGAGAATCTCGAGTGCCTCTTCGGGCTGCTCGATCTCGGGCGCGAATCCACCTTCGTCCCCCAGGCCCGTCGCATGTCCGGCCGCCCGCAGGCGGCTTCGAAGCGCGGCGTAGACCTCGGCGCCGGCGCGAAGTGCCTCGCGGAACGACGGGGCGCCCAGCGGCGCGATCATGAATTCCTGGAACTCGAGCCGGTTCGGTGCGTGCACTCCGCCGTTGATCACGTTGAAGTGCGGAACGGGAAGCCTAGGCTCGACACCCGACGGAGTGAGCCACCGATACAAGGGCGTCAGGCCGGCTGCCGCCAGTGCTCGTGCCATCGCCATGGACACGCCGACGATTGCATTGGCCCCGAGCCGGCCCTTGTCCGGCGTCCCGTCGAGGTCGATCAGCGTCCGGTCCACGGCGTCGATCGAATCCCAGTCCCGATCACGCAGCGCCTCGGCGATCTCGCCCTCGACGGCCATGACGGCTCGCTGGACCCCGGCCCCGCCGAATCGCTCGGGGTCTCCGTCCCGCCGCTCGACCGCCTCCATCGACCCGGTGGACGCCCCCGAAGGAACCCCCGCGTGCGCGACCACGCCCGATTCCAGCGACAGAGTGACTGACACTGTCGGCCGTCCCCTCGAGTCGAGAACCTCCTGAGCACCCAGCACCGAGATTCGTTCCGCCATCGCCGTCCTCCGTTTCGTCGCACGCGAATCCGGGGTGCGTGGCCGCACGACCGCGCGCCTTGGGTGGTGTAATCTTCCACGTTAGGCGATGGAGCTCGCCAAACGCCGGTTCCCGGCTGATGGCTCCTATCGGATCGGAGATAGGAGCCGCGTTCGTTGAAGGGACCAGCCGGAGCGCCCATCGAGGAACCCGCCAGCACCGGTCCACTCCTGACGCCAGCCTTTCTCGTCCGCCACGGTCGTACTGCCCTCAACGCAGAGGGCCGCTTCCGAGGGCGGCAGGATCCGCCGCTCGACGAGGTCGGCCGCAACCAGGCCGCTGAAGCGGCGCGCACGCTGCGCTCGATCGGCCTCGTCGCCGTCTACACGAGCCCACTCCTTCGGGCCGTGCAGACCGCCGAGGCCGTCGCGCAGGCTGCGGGCGTTCATGTGACGGTGCTCGAGGGACTCATCGACCTCGACTACGGACATTGGGAAGGCCTCACCGAAGACGAGGCAAGACGACGCGACGAGGCCGCATTCCGCACATTCCGCGCCCAGCCGTGGGAGGCGATCGCTCCGGGAGGTGAGGCGCTCATCGGCGTCGTCGAGCGAGTCCGGCGCGCCCTCGTCGAGGCAACGAGCACTCATCCGGGGCAGCCGGTCGCGGCCGTCTCCCACGAGGTGCCGATCCGGCTGCTCGTGGCGAGGGCGAGAGGCATCGACGACGGGAGCCTCTGGGATCTCCCCCTTTCGACCGGATCGGTGACCGAGTTGACGGTGACGCCCGAGGGAGGGATCCGCATCAACCAGGATGACTCGACCCCATCCCAACGCCGGCCGAGAGCCGGATGAAAGGAGGCTCCATGAACTGCTACGTCTGCGCCCGTGATCAGCTGGACTCGGTGGCAGTGGCGGTCTGCCCGCATTGTGGGGCAGCTCTGTGCCTCATGCATGTCGAACACCAGGGCTCCATGGCCAGCCGTGGTGGGCTGTACACGTCGTGCTCACACGACACCTGGAGTTCGACCACCGCTCGTCAGACGCGGAAGCCCTGATACATCGCGGCATGGGCGGACCCTCTCACTTCAGCATCCTCTTCGGACCACGCTCGACGACCGAGGTCGACGGCCGGGAGGAGCCGGCGACCTTCGCGGACCTGAACCTGGACCAAGTCGTCACGGCGGTGACCCAGGGGCGAGAGGAGTATGACCTCGCGCCATTCTTCTTCATGCCGCTCCAGGGCGCTGGACTCGTTCGGTACCGGCACGAGGTGGTTCGCGACATCGAGGAGGGCGCCGTCCGTCAGGCCATCGACGCCTTCGCCGACGGGATGCGGCAGGCACGACAACGGCTGGATGTCTGCCGCAAGCTGAGATACCGACTCCAGCAGCAACGATGGTTCCTGGAGGCGGTGCTGGCGTACTGCCGCGCAGGCCCGCTGGGATTTCATCGATCCGACCATCGCCGCCTTCGACCGCGAGATCCAGTTCTACCTCGCGTATCTCGAGTTCATCGAAGGGCTCCGGAAGGGCGGGCTTTCGTTCAGCCTTCCCGAGGTGGCGACCGCTCCCGGCGATGCCCGGGCCACCGGCGCTTTCGACATCGCGCTTGCCAACGCGATGCGGTCCGATCGAGGAGAGGTCGTCACGAACGACTTCCAGCTCGTGGACGCCGAGCGGGTCATGGTGGTGACGGGCCCCAACCAGGGCGGCAAGACCACGTTCGCCAGGATGGTCGGACAGCTGCGCTACCTGGCGAGCCTGGGGCTGCCGGTTCCCGCATCGGAGGCGCGGCTGCCGCTCCCGGACCGCGTGTTCACGCACTTCGAGCGCGAGGAGGATCTCGAGACCCTTCGCGGCAAGCTCGACGACGAGCTGGTCAGGCTCCACGAGATTCTGCAACAGGCGACGTCCGAGAGCGTCGTGATCATGAACGAGAGCTTCACCTCGACGACGCTCGCAGACGCGCTGCTCCTGGGGACCGAGGTCCTCCGGCGCGTCATCCAGCTGGGCTCGCTGGGCGTGTACGTGACGTTCGTGGACGAGCTGGCATCTCTCCACGACTCCGTCGTCAGCATGGTCGCCACGGTGGTGCCGGAGAACCCCACGCTGCGCACGTTCCGCATCGCTCGGCGCCCGGCCGACGGCCTGGCCTACGCGGCCGCCCTCGCGGAGAAGTACGGCCTGACCTACGAGCGGGTGGGGGAACGCCTCCGATGAAGGCCTTCCTCATGTACCGGACCAAGGACTTCGACCTCGAAGGGCCGCTCTCGGAGCAACAGGGAGCCCTGGTTCAGGACCTCGAGCTCGATGTGCTGTGGAACGCGATGGCGCGAGGGGATCAGTTCCTGCGCGAGGTGGTCTCGCACGCCATGCTCTCGAGCGTCTCCGATGCCGACGCCATCCGCTACCGGCAGGACGTGCTCGCGGACTGCCTCGAGCATCCGATGGTCGTCCGCCGACTCTATGAGGTCACGGTCGAAGCTTTCGAAGCCCAGCGGAAGGTCTGGCGCGCCTTCATGTCGACTAGTCCCGATTCGGTGCTCGGCTCGTCCATCCGGGTCCTGGAAATCCTCCTCCCGTTCCTCCGGGAGCTCCGGGCCCTGGCCGACGAGCACGCCGGGGCATTTCGGTCAGAGGGCTTCGCGCGGTTCTTCGCAATGCTCTCCGCCGAGCTCGCCGATGCCTACTTCACGACCGTCGAGGAGCACCTCGGAGAGCTCAAGTTCCGCCAGGGCGTCCTCATGACCGGCCGCCTCGGACGCGGGAACAAGGGAAGGAACTACGTCCTGCGACGGACGCCCCGACGACACTGGCTCGCACGTGCCCGGCGCCGCCGGTCGGTGCTCAGCTTCCAGATCGCCGACCGTGACGAGGCGGGGGCGCGGGCGCTGTCGGATCTCAGAGGCCGGGGGGTCAACCTCCTCGCGAACGCCGTCGCGCAGGCGGCCGACCACATCCTCGATTTCCTGAAGATGCTCCGGACCGAGCTCGCCTTCCACATCGGCTGTCTCAACCTTTCCGAGCGCCTGGCCGAGCCCGAGCTGGGCGAACCGACGTGCCTCCCGGTTCCCGCTGCACCAGGGCAATCACGCCTCTCGGCGCGCGAGCTATACGAGCCGTGCCTGGCGCTGACGCTCGGCGGTCGGGTGGTCGGGAACGACGTCGAGGCCGACGGGAAACGGCTCGTGATGGTGACGGGCGCGAATCAGGGAGGGAAGTCGACCTTCCTACGGAGCGCGGGGCTTGCGCACCTGATGATGCAGAGCGGGATGTTCGTCGCCGCCGAGTCGTTCCGCGCCGACGTGCGGGAGGGAATCTTCACGCACTTCAAGCGCGAGGAGGATTCCACCATGACCAGCGGGAAGCTGGACGAGGAGCTCGCGCGGATGAGCGAGATCACCGAACGGATCAGGCCATTGTCGCTGCTGCTGTGCAACGAGTCGTTCGCCTCGACCAACGAGCGGGAGGGCTCCGAGATCGCCCGCCAGGTCGTCCGCGCGCTGATCGAGGCGGGAGTCAAGGTCCTGTTCGTCACGCATCTGTTCGACCTCGCGCACGGGTTGTTCGCGCAGCGGGACGAGCAGGCGCTCTTCCTGCGGGCCGAGCGCCACACGGGCGGGATTCGGTCGTTCCGCCTGCTCGAGGGAGAACCGCTACCGACGAGCTTCGGCCAGGACTCCTATCGCCGGATCTTCGGAGCTCCGCGGGAGCGGGCGGTTCCGGAAACGCAGGCGACGGCTTCGGGAGCATGACGTCCGCGGGCGTCGGGCCGTCGTCGCCGTGGTCATCGCAACGTGGACACCAGGACCACGGCCGCAAGCAGGGCGATGAGCATGTACGCGACGTAGGCGGCGAGGCGTCCGGACTGTAGGCGCTTCACGGTCCTCACGAGGGCGCCGCCGGACCGGGCGAGCGGTCCCACGATGTAGGACTCCACCGGTTCGACGACGTCGGACGTGTAGACGTGCGCGGCCCCCTCGGGATGGTTCTCGACCCGGCGGGTTTCCCGACGGGAACGAAGCACGCTCGCCAGCACGTGGCGCACCGGGTTCGCGTATCCGAACGTCGTGTAGCTGTCCTCTCCCGCGATCTCGCCGGTCGCAGACAGCCACGGTGGAACCCGCCGGACTCGGAACAGGCGTCCCCTGGAGAGCGCGAGGCCGAGCAGGACCGATCCGGCGATCAGTGTCGGCAGCGCGATCCAAAGCCATGTCGGAGACAGGATCGAGAAGTCGGCGTAGACGGGCTGCAGGACGAGCGGTGACTTCAGCGCACCGAGCGTGATTGCGTGGGGAACCACCGGCGCCAACCCCTTCGCGATGTAGCGCACCTCGAGCGGCGTGGCGGCCGCCAGAGCGAGGCACGGCACCGCCAGCCACACGACCCCCAGTCGAGTCAACAGACGCTCCCTGCGTGCCGGCTTCCCGGCAACCTCGCCGCCGAGGATCACCAGTCCGATGAGCCGGACAAACGTCAGCACCGCGAAGCCGATGGTCAGCGCAATCAGCGCGCCGGCGGCCGCCATCGCGAGCTTCAGCGCCAGGCCGGGAAGCCGGAACTGCTGGATGAGCGCCTCGAGCATGAACCACTCGGACACGAACCCGATCGTGGGAGGCAGCCCGGCCAGGGTGATCGAGCCCACGGCGAACGCGGCCCCGCTCCAGGGGAGGCGCCGGCCCACGCCTCGGAGGTCGTCGAGGTCGTCGGTGCCCAGTTCGCTCCCGAGGTTCGTCGACGCCGCGAACAGCACGGCCTTGGCGATTGCGTGCGCGACCGCCTGCAGGGTGGCCGCGAGCAGACCGACCGCGACGAGTCGAGCGGAGTGCACGACCGCGCCGGTCAGCGCGATACCGAAGCCCGTGATGATGATGCCGCCGTTCTCGACGCTCGAATACGCGATGGCCCGGCCGAGCCTCGACTGGATCGCGGCGTGGGCGATCCCGAGCAGGGCCGTCAGCGACCCGAGCACCAGCACCGCGACGGCGAGCCATTTCGGTGGCGGGCCGAGGATCCCCAGGAAGCGCCAGAGCCCATAGACCCCCACGTTGACCGCGACGCCCGCCATGGCAGCCCGGGCCGGGCCGGGCGCGGCCGGGTATCCCACCGGCATCCACAGCTGGAACGGCACCATGCCGACCTTCACGGCGAACCCGAGCACGATCAGCACGTATGCCGCGATCTTCAGCCCTCCGGGCGGGACGGCAGTCCACGAGCCGAACGCCAGGCTCCCCGCCGCTCCGGCGAGCAGCAGGAAGCCGACCAGCAGGAAGGCGCCCCCCACCTTCGACACCACGAGCGTGACGTAGCCGGCGTTCGCCCGGTCCGGCCGATGTCGCTCGAAGGCTGCCAGGGCGTAGAAGCACAGGGTCAGGACCTCCCACGCGAACAGGAACAGGAACGCGTTGCCGGCCACGAGGATCACGGCGACCGCCGCCAGGAGAACGTTGTAGATGGCGCCCAAGCCCCGAGCTCGCACGCGACGGTCGGGTGCCACCCACGCCGCGAACGCAAGCGAGACCCCGATCGCCACCCCCGAAGTAAGGGTGAGGAACAACCCCGAGAGGGAATCCCCGATCAGCGAGGAGCCCCCGGCCGAGAACAGCGATCCGCGCCAGATCGGCGGGGATCCTCCCACCACGAGCCGCACGCCCGCCACGAGGAGCAGCACGGACGCCGCGGTCGCGCAGAGGTACGGAGCGCGGCGTACGCCCCTTGATCGGATGCCAAATGCCAGGTCGAGGAGGGCTCCAACCCCGAGGACCGCCATCCCGGCAGCGAACAGCGTCGCCGTCATCGTGCGCGCTCCCGGACCAGGCCGACCGCCGTGAGGATGCCGTGGAGGAGACCGAACGGCGTCGCGGGCGAGCCGGGGACCCACACGTCGACTGGGACGACGTCCCCCACTCCGCCCAGTGTCGCGTAGGTTTCGCCGACCATCCCGCCGCTCGCGGCGTCGACCCCGGCCGCGATCACGACGCGCGGATCGGCCATTGCTTCGAAGGTCCGTCGCGCCGGTTCGATCATCCCTCGTGTCCCGGCCCCGGTGATGAGCAGGATGTCCGCGTGCCGGGGGGTCGCGGTGAAGAAGATGCCGAGGCGCTGCACGTCGTAGACGGGGTTGGTCAGAGCGGCCACCTCCCACTCGTCGCTGCCGTCGGACCCGCAGTCGACGTGGCGGATGTGAATGGAGCGCCGCAGCGCCCGAACCCGTTCGCCGAGACGCAGCCTGATCGCATCGGTGTTCTCGTCGACATCGGCCGGCGGGGCCACCAGGCCGAGTCGGCCGACCGATGCCGACTCGACCGAGGCGGCGAATCGGAACAGGTCGGGTCGCTCCGCCACGCACCGACCGCACAAGACACACCGGCCCCGGTCGAGGCGAACGGCGTTGTGTTCGGAGGAGATGGCGCCCGTGGGACACAGATTGTCTGTGGCGTCGCTCGGCCCGTCCGCCAAGACCTGGACGACCCCGCGGAACCCGCCCCCGTACCCATCCGGCCTCCGTGGGTAGCGGGAGGTCACGACCCCGTCGCGCGGAAGCCCGCGAGCCGGCCAGATCGGCATCAGCCGGCCACTCCCGCGATGGACAGGCCGAAGCTTCCCTCGATGAACGCGAAGTCGGTGAGGATGTCGCCCCGGAAGACCAACGGGAACGCGTGCAAGTTGTGGAACGATGCCGACCTCGGCTTGCACCGAACGATGCGCCCATCGCGCAGCTCGACCAGGTAGAGCAGTTCCCCCTGCGGCGCCTCGGCCCACCCGAACTCCCGACCGTCTCGAAGATCGAGACGCCTCCTCAGGAGTCCGAGACCCGCCGGCATCGCCTCGGCGGCCCCCCGCGCCATCCGGAAGGCGTCGTCGATCTCCTGCCACCGGACCCGGAGCCGGCCGAGCGTATCGCCGTGTTCGTCCAGCCGCTCCGCCTCGGGTCCGAGAGTCGGATACGCGCCGTAGGGACGCGCGATCCGGACGTCGGTCGCCGCCCCGGACCCCCTGCCGACGGGGCCGAGGATGCCGTGGCGTCGGGCCGTGTCGGGCGAGAGCTGGCCCGTCCCGCGGAGCCGATCGAGAAACCCCTCCGTCTCCATGACCGCGCCCGCGTCCGAGGCCACCTCCCGTTGCAGGGACGCCAGGCGCTGGAGCAGATCGTCCGCAGCGAGTTGGGGGGCGTTTGCGACACCGCCGGGGACGACCACGCCACGACCGAAACGGCTGCCGCACAGGTCGCCCACCAGGCGAAGGACGCGTTCCTTGTACAGGGCCATCCTGGCGTTGGCGACCGCGAGGCCCGCGGCCTCGGTCAAGCGGATGGCCGACTCCAGGTGGTTCGCGATGCGCTCGAGCTCGGCGTGGAGGGCCCGAACGAGCTGCGCGCCGTCCGGCGCAGGCTGGCCGCAGATGCGTTCCACCGCCTCGGAGAACGCGATCGCATGAGCCACGCTCGCGATCCCCTCGACGCGCTCGGCAAGCAGGATCCCATCGTCGACCGAGAGCCCCTCGAACCGCTTCTCCAGCCCGCGGTGCTTGTAGAACACCCGGACCCAGACGTGGAGGATCTCCTCTCCCGGAGTCTCGATCAGGTATTCGACCGCTTCGAACACACCGGACCGCACCGGCCCGTAGGGCATCTTGAAGAGCCCGTGCCCGGCGACATGGGAGGGAAGCTCCTGGTCGTCCGGGTGGATCGCCCGCGGGTGACCCTGTGTACCCGGCCGAGGACGAGGAGTGTGCTCGGCAACCGGCAGCACCAGCGGGTGCTGCCGCGGAGCTCCTTCGGGATGGACCCCGAACAGATCGGCGATCTCGCGTTCGTACCAACTCGCGGAGGGGATGACGGCTGACAGCGGTGGAAAGGTCAGGGTTCCGGCAGGAAGCTCTGTCTCCAGCGCGTCCAGGCGGCCAGGCGCGGCCAAGGCGGCCGTCAACAGCAATCGCCCGTTCCGATCCGAGCCGAACAGACCGGCGAACCGCTCCCCGTCGCCGACACGCTGGAACAACGTCGGCAGGAACTGGGTCTCGCCGACCACCAGCGTTCCGGATTCGATCATCGGGCTCCCGAGAGCTGGGAGGCTGCGTGTGTGAGCAGATCCCGGAGCTGCGATGGAGGGTGGATGCCGAGCACGACGAGGGCCACGAGCCCGACGACCATCGCCGCGACCATCCATGCGCTGGACTCTCCTCGAACCGCGCCCTCGGGCGCCGGCGAAAGGACGATGCGGGTTCCGTACAGCGTCAAGCCGAAGAAGGCGATCGTCACGAGTCCGACGAGGAGTGCCGCGAGGACGTGGCGTCCGCCGGACATCCCGCCCGCCACGATCTGGAACTCGCTCCGGAACAGGCCGAACGGCGGCATCCCGCAGAGCGCCAGCACGCCGAGGAGGAACATCGGTCCGCTCCACGGCAGCACGTCCGCGCCTCCGCTCAGCCGGCGCATGTCCTGGGTGTGGAACTTCCGCAGGAGCGACCCGGCGCCGAAGAAGGCCGTTCCCTTCGCGGCGGCGTGCGCCAGGACGTGCAGGAAGATGCCGACGAAAGCGAGCGGTGCGCCGAAGCTGACGCCGATGGCGAGGATCCCCATGTGCTCGACGCTCGAGTACGCGAGCAGGCGCTTCAGGTTGCGCTGGTCGAGGACGTAGAGGGCAGCCAGCATGAGCGAAGCCACTCCGAAGACGAGCAGGGTGTTCCGAGGGAAGGTCGGGCCCACGGCACGCTGCGTGATCTGGAAATAGCGGAGGATCGCGTAGAAGCTCGTTGCGAGGAGCGAGCCCGACAGCATCGCGGACACCGGCGTCGGCGCCTCGGAGTGGGCATCGGGGAGCCAGGTGTGCACCGGCACCAAACCCATCTTCGTGCCGAACCCCAGGACGGCCAGGACGAATGAGAGCTTCACGACCACTTGGGGGAATCCCGCAGCGCTGGCCAGAAGCCGGTCGAGGTGCGGCTCGTAGGCGGAACCGAAGACCTTCGTACCCGCGAAGTACATGAGGACGGTCGCGAACAATGCGATCCCTAGACCCAACGATGCGAGGACCACGTACTTCCATGCCGCCTCCGTCGCTCCCTCGGTGTCCGCAACCGCCACGAGCAGGACCGACACGACCGTCGTCACCTCGATCGCGATCCACAGCAGGGCGAGGTCGTTGACGAGCGGCACGCAGAGCATCGACCACGCGAAGAGATTGAGCCCCGCGTGGAACCGTCTGGTGTGCGCCGCGATGGTTCCCTCCTCCGCGCTCATGGAGAGGTACCCCACCGCGAATATCCCTGCTGCTGCGTATACGAACGCGGTGGCCAGAAGGAAGACGACGGAGATCGCATCCACCCGCAGCCACTGGCTCGCCTCGATCGCATGGTGAGCGCCGAGCGCGGGGACGAGTGCGACCACGAGACCGAACGTCGCGATCCCGGACACCACGGTGACGACCCTCGCGACCGAGCGGCTGATCGCGCAGATGGCTGCGGCCGCCGCCGGGACTACGAGGATGGCGACGATCAGAACGCGACCCACGTCAGCCCCGCAGGCGGTCCAGCACGTCGGCCGACAGCGTCTCCGTACGGGCGTGCAGCATCCGGATGACGACGCCGAAGACGACGACCGCCACCAAGAGGTCGAACAGCAACGCCACCGCGAGGAGGATCGGGAGCCCCCAGGCGATGACGAAGCTCGCCACCGTGACCGCGTTCTCCATCGAGAAGAATCCGATGGCCTGCGACACCACGTCGGCGCGCACGATGATCAGCAGGAAGGCCACCAGCATGGTGCCGAACGACACGGCGAGAGCTGCAGTCGGGAGCGCCTGGCTCCGGAACCCGAGCGCCCCGATCGCGAAGAAGCCGACTGCGGCGATGGCGATGCCGAGCAGCACCGCCGAGGGGATCCGGGTTCGGGAGATCCTGGCCAGGTCGGCGTCAGCGGTACGGAGCACCCGAAAGAGCAGGCGCGGCACAACCACGCACTTCAGTGCCAGCGAAAGGCCCGCCAGCACGTAGAGCTCCGGGACCGAGCGCGTTGCCGCCACGGCGGCGGCGAGGACCGCAACCAGCATCGACTGGATCACGTAGAGCCGGATCTGCGACGCGACGAGCTGCGCCTTGAACATGCCGAACTCGGCCAGCAGAACTGCCACCGCGATCACGTTCGCGAATCCGTCGAAGGTCGAAGGGGTGGCCATCAACCACCCCCCAGGTAGAAGACGAAGACGGCCAGCACGGCGACGACGAATGCCGCCGCCATGAACCCGGTGATCTTGAAGAGCCGGAGCTTCGCGAACGAGTTGTCGATGACCGCGAACACCCCTCCGATGACGAGTGCCTTCCCGAGCAGGACCGGGATGGCGAGCAGCACGTTCGGAAGGTTCCCGGTGGCGGCCAGACCCCAAGGGAACAGGAAGACGTTGGCGAAGATCGTGTAGAGGATCAGCTGTTTCATGGCCGATCCCCATTTCAGGAGGGCGAAGAGCGGGCCGGAGTGCTCGAGAGCTCGCGCCTCGTCGATCATGCCGAACTCGATGGTGCCGGAATGCGTCTCGACCGGGATCCGGCCGGTGTCGGCGAGCACGACGAGGAAGAACGCCGCGGCCGCCAGCACGTGCGCCGGCCGAACGACCTGTGCCAGCGACGACCTCACCGTGGCCGCGAGCGCGTAAGGGAGGTCGGTTGCGGTGATCAGGCCGACCGTGAAGACGACGAACAGGATCGAGGGCTCGACCAGAGCCCCGAAGGTCATCGCCCTGCTGCTTCCGAGTTGGGCGTATGGGCCGCCGCTCTCGGCGGCCGCGAGGGCCACGGCGAACCCCGCCAAAGCCAGGACGAACCCGCCTCCCAAGATGTCGCCCATGTATCCCAGTGGAAGCGGATAGCTCGTGAGGACGGGGATGAGGAGCGGGACCACGAGGTACGCGGCGAACGCGACGATCGGGCCCGCGACGAAGACCCACGTGGCCCCCTCAGGCACGAGCGTTTCCTTGCGGAAGAGCTTGCCGAGGTCGTAGTAGGGCTGGAGGACCCGTGGGCCGCGCCGGCCTTGGATGCGAGCAGACATCGCTGCGATCCCGCCGCTCACCAACGGCGCGCCGACCGCGATCGTCACGACCTGCAGCGCATTGACTGCCGAGGGCGGCAACACCACGCGGGTCCCTTCACCTCCTTGCGCACGTCAGCCTCCACGGTTCCCCGTAGAAGCCATCAGCCACGAAGGCGGTTCGGGTCCAAGACCCGCCGGGACCTCATCCGGATAGTGCCATCGCTGTATAGCAGAGGGCCGGAACCTCCGGCAAGCACCCCGGTGGCATGTGTCGGTGTACTCGCCGGGGCGCCATCACCTCCCGCTCGAGGCGATGACCGACCGCCTGGTTGCGGACAACCTCGGCGTCCAGGTGGAGTTCGCCCGGATCGTTCGCCGCCAGAGCCCGGAAGCGTTCGTCTCTGTCAACGCCAACCACATGCTCCCGTCGGGCAGCTCGCTGTTCCATCCGCACATGCAGGGCATCGCGGACCCCATTCCCACCACCATGCAGCGGCTCCTCGCCGACGTCGAACCGGCGCGGGTGGCGGAGTACCTCGATGCAGAACGGCGGGACGGGTCCCGTTGGTTTGGTTCGACCGGTTCGGCGGAGTGGGTCGCTTCATTCGCGCCGCTCGGACCCTATGAGCTCACCGCGGTGGTTCGGCGATCCCGCTCACCTGACGATCTCCCGGACGATGTGGCCGAGGAGCTGGGTCAGGGGATCGCCCGGATCCTGCGGCTGTACGGCGAACTCGGGTACCAGGCCTTCAACCTCGCGATCTACGGGACGATCCCGGCCTGGCCCGGCCCGCCGCTCGTCGTCCGACTCATGGTGCGCTCCAATCTCGCCAGCCCCGCCTATCGCTCGGACGTGACATACCTTGAGCGCCTCCACTGGGAAGCGGCGGTGGACATGCCGCCGGAGCACGTAGCGGAATTCGCGCGTACCCGGTTCGAGCGATGAGACTCCGACGAGTTGCCGCCACCTCTTGCGGAGGCAGTTTCAATCTCCGCGCCCTCCCGCGCGAACGCGGGAAAGCACCGCCAGCGACAGCAGCATCCAGGTCGCCAGGTACACGAATGCGGCCCGAGGAGAGACGGCCGTCCAGATGATGCCTGCGGTGGCGCTCGCCCCGAGATTGCCGAATGCCTGGATCCCGCCCACCATGCCGAATGCCGAGCCGCGGATGCCCTCGCCGGCGGTCGATGCCACGGCGGCGGACTGGGCCGTCTCGGCACACCCGATCCCCACACCCGCGAGCACGAAGGCCACCCCCAGCCAAAGGACGCTCGCCCCGGTGAACGCGAAGACCACGTAGGCGCCGAGCAGTCCCAACGCTCCGACCGACCACACCACCACCGAGCCGATTCGGTCGTTGACGTGGCCGGCCGGCACGCTCACGAGCGATGCCGCCGCGTTGTACCCGACATACAGCAGCAACGAGACGGTGGTGGCACCCTCCAGGCCGCGGGTCGGGGAGAGGAGCGTGGTCGCCCGCAGGATCATGAGGGTGGCGGCGGCGTTCCCGAGCTCGAAGGCCGCCGCGCCCGCCATCAGAACCCCGAGCCGCCCCCGGAGGACGGGCCGCAGGCGCAGCCGGATCGGTTGCCGTTCCCGCCGAGTTACCTTGGGGAGCTTCGAGATCGCATACACGATGGCTACCGAGGCGAGCAGGCCCGGGATGACCGACAGCAGGATGGCCGTTCTCACCGAGAAGGCTGCCACCAGGGCGAGGGCGAGGAGCGGCCCGCCGATCGCCCCGACGTTGTCCGCCATCCGTTCGAACCCGTAGGCACGGCCGTAGGCCTCCTGCGGCACGGCATCGGCGAGGAGGGCGTTGCGCGATGGCACCCGCAGCCCCCGGGCCGTCCAGGCTCCGGCCCGAAGGACTGCGACCTGGGCGATCGACGTCGCCGCCCCGATCAGGCCGCTCAGCACTGCCGTCGACGCGTAGCCCCCAACGGCGGTGGCACGGCGCCGGTGGGGGTCGTCGGCCAGCGCGCCACCCGCCAGCCGGGCCACACCGGCGAGGCCGTCGGCCACTCCCTCGATCACGCCGAGCGCGGCGGGCGAGGCTCCGAGCGTGGTGGTAACGAAACGGGGCAGGAGCGAGGTCGGCACCTCGTGCCCCAGGTCGGAGAGGAAGCTCGCCAGTCCGATCCCCCGGACCCCGGGGGTGAGCCATTCGGATGCTCGGTCGGTGCGCGGCTTCAAGGCCGGGTGAGATTACTCGCCGCGCCGGATGCACCTCGGGCTCGGGGGATTGAACGGCGCATGCCAGGTGAGCAGCGTGGCCGGATCAGCCGGCGCTCGGGTCGCTCGGCGTCTCCTCCGTCAAGAGCTCCGTCGTGTAGTCGAGGCAAGCCGCGATCTCGGAGGCGTTGAGCTTGGTGCCTTCTTTCGCCTCGAGCCGGAGGCTGATCCCGTCCGGTCGCTCCTGCACTTCCATCGAAGCGAGCTTGGCGTACTCCTCGGTCGGACAGGAGCACCTTCCGGCCTGGCACTCGCCGAACGCCTGCATGAGTTCGTTCTCGTGACCGCCGACCTCGGTGACCTCGATCGAGATCGAAGCGTCGGCTTCCTGGATTCGGTATCGAGCCATCGTGCCGGCAAGCTACGCCGGCAACTCCATTCGGCACAGGGCTACAGGGTCATCTCGGCGCGGGCCGTTGGTCCTGCACGGCGGGTGATGAGAGTGCCATGGTGCATCGCTCAGCCGGCCCTCGCCAGATCCCACGCGATCTTCGCTGCGATGACCCACAGGAGCACACCGATGAGGCGTTTGAGCTGCGAGCTCGAGATCCTCGTCGTCATCATCCGCGAGCCGACCACCGAGCCACCGGCAGCCGCGACCGCGCTCACCGCGAGGAGGACGCCGTCCAAGTGACCCACGGCGATGCGGCCGAGGAACCCCGACAGGGACGAGAAGACCACCGCCAGCCCGGTCGTTCCCGCAGCCACCTTGGCGTCAAGGCCGGCGCCGTTCAGCGCCGGGAGGATGATGTTTCCTCCGCCGACGCCGAGCATCCCGCCCAGGAATCCCGCCACGCCGCCGACGCCGGCGCCCACGGCCACCTCGGTTCGCCGGCTCCGGAGCTTTCGATTCGCTCCGCGCCGGTAGAACAGCATCATGGCCCCGGCGAAGACGAGGAACCCGGCGAACAGCCCCAGCAGGATGTTCGTGTCGATCCGCGGAGCCGCACGTGCGCCGAGCGGCGCGAGCACGACGGCGCCGATGGTGATCGGGACACCGACGGCCAGGTTCACGAGGTGGGCTCGCCAATAGGTCGCGCTCGCGAACGAGAGGCTGACCACGTTCAGGAGCAAAGCCGTCGAGGTCGCGACGTCCAGCGGGACGCCCAGCCAGTAGAAGATCGGCACGAACAGGAACGCGGCACCGAGTCCGGCCATGGCCAGGATCCCGGAGAAGAAGAACACGATCGCGCCGATCGCCACGTACAACATGGGATCTGTCTCCGGGGCTCAGGCCGCATACCCCGAGCAATCCAGGCAGAGCCGCTCGCCGTTCACCACGCGGAGGTACGGCTCGGCGACGAGCTCGTCGCACTTCGGGCACACCGCGAAGCGGACGACCTCCTCGACGGCGCGCCACCCGGCGGGCTCGACGGCCCCGATGGAGAGCACGTCGTCCTCCGGCGCGTCCCAGATCATGTTCACCAGCTCCCACTGCTCCGCCTCAGGGATGTCGCTCGCCGGAACCCCTGCGGCGCGTTTCTGCATGAACGCCGAGGCGCGGATCTGGGGCTGCAGCGTCGGCCGGTAGGAGACGCGCACCTTCCGGTCGGTGGCCGTGTCGACGAGGGTGACGGCGAGCTTCCCCTGAGGCGACTTCTCGACGTTGCCCTTCCCGAACGTGCACTGGGTGGTGAGCTGGACGCCGTCGGCGAAGCACATCCCTCCGTGATGGTCCCCGATCTCCACGACGGCGTGCAGTCCCTTTCCGCCGCTCGGCGAGACGCCGAGCGCGCGGAGGGCGGCCAGGCCGGCCCGCACGCCCGCGGTGCTCGCCCAGCATCGGTGCCCGTGAAACGCGAACAAAGCTTCCAGTGGTTCCCGGTTTTCCATCGCGATCTCCTCCCATTCGAGACGGTCCCTGGACCGATCAAGGATTCTTGAAGGGACGAACGGAAGTCTGGTTCCGCCAATTCGGCCGGGTGGAGGCTGAACGGCCCATGGCCTTGGGGCCGATGAGCGGGAGGCGCCGATCCGGCGCGTAGGGGCCTGCCGACACGGGCGAGGGGAGCTGGCGACGCACCGGGTTGCGATCCGTCCGGATGCAGCCCGGCCCTCGTGTGCCGGGACCTTCGACCCGTCCTCCTCAGGATGACCCGACCGAAGCTGGCGTCATGGACGATTCAACGATCCTTGATCGGTCGCCGGCCGATCTGGCCACGGCCTTCAACGCGCTTGGAGACCCCGCCCGCCAGGCGATCCTCGCGAAGCTTCGAACCGGGTCTCGCTGCCTGTGCGAACTCGAGACCGAACTCGGACTCGCCTCGAACCTGCTCTCGTACCACATGCGCCTGCTGCGGGAGGCGGGACTCGTCAGCAGGACGCGGAGGGGACGCCGGGTTGACTACCGGCTGGAACCGGATGGCCTCGAGAGCCTGAGCCACGACCTCGAGTGGCTCGCCCGGAGGGAGGTCAGGTCGCGATGAGCCCCGCTCGTTCCACCCATGACGACGTGAGCGTCGTCGCCCGGCTATCGGCGCTCGACCGGTTCCTCCTCGGTGTGGATCGCGCTGGCCATGGCCGGAGGCCTCGTGCTCGGAACGCTCATCCCCGGCCTGAACGACGGCCTCGACCACCTTCGCGTCGGCACGGTCTCGCTGCCGATCGCCGTCGGGCTGCTCGCGATGATGTACCCGGTGCTGGCCAAGGTCCGCTACGAGGACCTCGGGCATATGAGCGACGACGGGGTCAGCAACCGGGCCTTCTTCGGGGTGTCGCTGTTCCTGTCGTGGGTCGTGGGGCCGCTGCTCATGTTCGCGTTGGCCTGGCTGCTCCTGCCCCACGAGCCCGCGTACCGGACCGGCGTCATCATCGTCGGGCTCGCCCGGTGCATCGCCATGGTGCTCGTATGGAACGACATCGCGCTCGGCGACCGGGATCGGGCCGCGATCCTGGTGGTCTTCAACGCGATCTTCCAGGTCGTGGCGTACTCGCTCCTCGGCTACTTCTACCTGACGCTGCTGCCCTCCTGGCTGGGGTTCGACACCCAGGGGTTCGAGGTGGGGATCTGGGAGGTCGGGCGCACGGTGCTGGTCTTCCTGGGGATCCCGCTGACGGCCGGGTACCTGACACGGCGGGTCCTGATCGCCCGGCGGGGGCGGGAGTGGTACGAGGGCCGGTTCATCCCGAGGATCAGCCCGATCACGCTCTACGGGCTGCTGTACACGATCGTGCTGCTGTTCGCCATCCAGGGCGACGAGATCACCTCGAATCCACTGGACGTCGCCCGGATCGCGCTGCCGCTGCTCGCGTACTTCGCGGTCATGTGGATCGGGGGCTTCGGCGCCGGACGGCTCATGCACCTTCCGTACCCACAGACGGCGGCCATGGCGTTCACCGTGGCCAGCAACGACTTCGAGCTGGCGATCGCCGTGGCCGTCGGCGTGTTCGGCGCGGTGTCCGGGCAGGCCCTCGCGGGGGTGGTCGGCCCGCTCATCGAGGTGCCCGTCCTGATCGGCCTTGTCTACGTCGCCCTCTGGCTGCGTCGGCGGCTCCGGTGGCCGCCCACCGCCCTGGACCTGCGGGATCGAGTTCGCGCGGGTGAAGGCCACGGGCTGCTCAGCGAGACATCCGACAGGGCGCCGGCACGAGCGGCCGCGCCGTCGTTCACGAAGGGAGCGTGAGATGGAGTGCCTCGACTGCATCCTGAGCGAGGGCCGGCCGACTCCGGCCGTCGGTATCTGCGTCGACTGCGGCGCGGGGATCTGTTCGCACCACGCAGTCATCGTCGAGCACCACCTCACGAGGCCCGCCGCCATCATGCGGGAGATCCCCGTCGAGCCGGCGGCGCGTCTCCTCCGGTGCGGGGGCTGCCACGCGGCGCATCAGGCGGTCGCCCGCGGGGGCGAAACGCCTCAGAGGTCGTCCACGCGGTTGGCGCGGAGCTCGCACCGAGCCCGTCTCTGAATCATCTTCGGGGTTCAACGCACACGGGGACATGGAGGACATTGAGCAGGGCAGTTTGTCCGAATTGCCGGTTCGAACGCCGTCTCGGCGCAAGCCGCGTCGTCGTGCCTGGGGGAGGAGTCCTCCCTCGAAGATTGCTCGGCTCGACCCATTGTCCGTTTTGCACGCCTCGCGGTCGATTGGACCCGATCCTTTCAAGCCTGCCCGCTCAAAGTTCGAGCTAACTCTCGGATAGTTTGTCCGAATTGCCGGTTCGAAAACAGTCCCCTCAGGTCCAAGAGCGATCAGGCCTCGTCGTCTGATCGTTGCTGGAGGTGCGCCGGCCCCCCGTCGAGTTCGACGACCTCACATGCCCACGCCACCGCGTCGGGTGGACCCCCAGGGCTTTCGACCGGCGCACGTCAGCTTGTGGAGGGCACAGGGAGGTCCTAGGGTCACGCAGACTCGATGTAGCTGGGGGGTCCAACGCGGATGAGGGCATCTCGGTCAATGGCGGCGGTCTTCGTCGTGAGCCTGGTGGCCGCGGCGTGTTCCGGGGACAGGGCCATCTCGGGCGAGGGAGGGGGGACCCTTCGAATCGGAACCACCGAGGGCATCGACTCCCTCAATCCGTTCGTGGGGTTCAACCAGGACTCGTACTCCACATGGTTCTACACGTATCCGTCCCTCGTGCAATACGAACTGTCCAACTACAAGTTCATCCCGAACTTCGCCACCAGCTGGGAGACGTCGGCGGACGGGCGGACCTGGACCTTCCACCTGGTCCGAGGCGCGCACTGGTCGGACGGTAAACCGCTCACCTCGAGCGACGTCGCGTGGACGATCAACACGATCATCAAGTTTCAGGCGGGCCCGGCGGGATACTGGGCGGGGTCCGTTGCTCATCTCCAGAAGGTCCAGGCGAAGGGCCCGGACACCATCGTGGCCACGTACGAGGAGCCGGTGGCCAACGTGCTCCCGAACCTGGGATTCATCCCCATCCTGCCCGAGCACATCTGGGGCCAGTACGCCACAGGCAACGGGAAGGCGCTCAAGACCTACCCGAACCAACCGGTAGGGGGTCAGCCGCTCGTGGGCGCGGGGCCGTTCACGCTCATCGAGTACAAGCCCCACGACACTGCCATCTTCCAGCGGAATCCCACCTTCTACGGCCCGAAGCCCCACCTCGCCGAATTCGGCCTGGTGTCCTTCCAGAATCCCGACGCCATGGTCATCGCCCTGAAGGCGGGCCAGCTCGACGCCATCGAGCACCTGCCACCCACGGTCGTCAGCGCGGTCAAGGCGTCCGGCCTCCACGTCCAGCTCGGTCCGTCGCTGGAGTTCCGTGACTTCATCTTCAACTCCAATCCCCGCAAGCCCGAGCACCGCGAGCTCTTGGATCCCAAGGTGCGGATGGCGTTCGAGTACGCCATCGACCGGGACCAGATCGTGAACACCGCATGGCTCGGATACGCGTCACCCGGATCCACCATCGTGCCGCCGACCTCGATCACGGACGGCATCCACTGGCACAATTCGGCCATCCAGCCGCTCTCGTTCGACCTGGACAAGGCGAATCAAATACTCGACTCCCTCGGCTTCGCGAAGGGATCGAACGGTATCCGGGTGGCGGACGGGCACCCCATGAGCTACACCGTGATCTTCGCCCATGCCGAGTTGGGACCCGGCGACCGGGCGTTCTCGATCATCCAGAACGACTTCGAAAAGATCGGGGTGAGCCTCGCGAAGAAGTCCTTGGACGACACGGCGGCCTTCAACGCCGTGGGGGCGCCGAACTTCAAGTACCTCGACTTCGACCTGGCCATGTGGGACTGGATCCCGGGCATGGATCCCGATTTCATCCTGAGCATCCTCGGATGCAATCAGTACGGGTCCTGGAGCGACTCGGGGTACTGCAACCAGTCCTACGATCGGCTGTACCAGCAGCAGGGGACTGCCGCTGACCCGCAACAGCGTAGGCAGATCACGGATCGGATGCAGCAGATGGTCTTCGACGAGCGGCCGTACATCGTCATCTCCTACGACGAAGGGATCGATGCGTGGAGCTCGCGCTTCGCCGGGTTCGTGGAGTCGCCCCAGAGCATCTTCAACTCGCTCTCGCTCAGTAGCTTGGTGTCGGTACACGAAACCTAGGTCGCGTCCTCACGGCCAAGAGCGATCGGGCGTCGTCGTCTGATCGTTGCTGGAGGAGCGCCAGATCCTCCCATCGTCCCGGTCGATTCGCGAGCCCGGCGGCTCATGCCCCGCCGGGCTCGGGGCGGAGCAGCACCTTGATGGCGCGTCGCTCGTCCATTGCCCGGTAGCCATCGGCGACGCGGCCGAGGGGAAGGGCCAGGTCGAACACCTTGCCCGGGTCGATCTCGCGGTTCCAGATGAGGTCCACCAGCTCCGGAAGGAACCGGCGCACGGGAGCGGGGCCGCCGTGCAGGTGGACGTGCGAGTAGAACATCTCCTCGCCCGGGAGCTCGACGTCGTGGAGGACGCCGACGTACCCGACGTGTCCGCCGGGGCGGGTGGAGCGGATGGCCTGCATCATCGACTCCTGGGTGCCGACGGCCTCGACCACGGAGTGTGCGCCGAGCCCGCTCGTGAGGTCCTTGATCCTCTCCACGCCCTCGTCTCCCCGTTCCTCCACGATGTCGGTCGCACCGAACTCGAGGGCGAGCCGCTGCCGTGGTTCATGGCGGCTCATGGCGATGATCCGGTCCGCGCCCAGATGCCGGGCGGCCATCACTGCGAGCAATCCGACGGCACCGTCTCCGACCACGGCGACGGTCGTGCCGGGACCCGCCTCGGCGACCACGGCACCGAACCAGCCGGTGCCGAGCACGTCGGAGGCGGCGAGGAGGCTCGGGATCAGGTCTTCGGGCGGCAGGTCGGGCGTGGCCACCAGCGTCCCGTCCGCGAGCGGAACGCGGGCCAGCTCGGCCTGCATTCCGATGGCGCCCAATGGTTCCCGGCGGATGCACGCGGTCTGGTAGCCGGCCCGGCAGATCTCGCAGGTGTTGTCCGAAGCGAAGAACGAGCCGATCACGAACTGCCCGGGCTTGATCTCCCTGACGTCCCGACCGACCTCTTCGACGATGCCGACGTACTCGTGACCGATCGGTTCCGGCCCCTCGATGGGTTCGATGCCCCGGTAGGGCCACAGATCCGAGCCGCAGATGCACGTCGCGGGCAGTCGGATGACCGCGTCGGTCGGCTCGACGATCTTCGGGTCCTCGCGCTCCTCGACCCGGACGTCGCCGGGCCCGTACAGGACTGCTCCTCGCATGGGTGTGTTCCTTCGATCGGCGGTGGTTCAGCCCAGCATGAACCCTCAACCTCCGGGCGACGACAGAGCCCTGGGAACAGAGCTCCGGTCCAGATGCCACGCCCGTCCCTCGTCGAGGGATGATGGACCGGAACCAACGACATCTGCCGACGCGCCCGGAGGAGGAACTCGATGGAGTACGTCAATCTGGGCCATACGGGGCTTCGGGTCTCCCGCGTGTGCCTCGGGATGATGAGCTACGGCAAGCACGAGAGCCGCCGGTGGGCGCTGGACGAGGCCGAGGCGGAACTCATCGTTCGTCGCGCCGTCGAGGGCGGGATCACCTTCTTCGACACCGCGGACGTCTACAACGGCGGGCAGAGCGAGGTCGTCACCGGCCACCTGCTGCAGCGCATCTTCGGGATGCGCGAGGAGTACGTCGTCGCGACGAAGGTGCATGGGCGGACCATGCCGGGAGAGAACGGACGTGGGCTCTCCCGCAAGCACGTCCTGGCATCGATCGATGCATCCCTCCGGCGTCTCGAGCTGGACTACGTCGACCTGTACCAGATCCACCGGTGGGATCCGCTCACACCGATCGAGGAGACGATGGAGGCGCTGCACGACGTGGTGAAGGCGGGCAAGGCCCGCTACATCGGCGCGAGCAGCATGTACGCCTGGCAGTTCGCGAAGGCCCAACACGTCGCGCCGACCCGGTTCGTCTCGATGCAGAACCACTACAACCTGGTTTACCGGGAGGAGGAGCGGGAGATGATCCCGCAGTGCCTCGATCAGGGCGTCGCGGTGCTGCCATGGAGCCCGCTCGCGCGCGGGCTCCTGGCGGGCACCCGGACTCAAGAGGGCCAGCGACTCACGACGCGGGCGAAGACCGATGCCTTCGGCGACAGCCTGTACACGCCGGAGGTCGACTTCGCGGTCGTCGACCGAACGGCCAAGGTCGCCGCCGAGCGCGGAGTCTCGACCGCGCAGGTCGCGCTGGCATGGCCGCTGCACAAGCCCGCGGTGACGGCGCCGATCGTCGGAGCGACGAAGGTCGCGCACATCGATGACGCCCTCGCTGCGGAACGGCTGACCCTGAGCGACGGCGAGATCGCCCAGCTCGAGGAGGCGTACATCTCGCACGCGGTCTCCGGCATCGACGTGTGAGGAACACCGGGAGCGGAAGCTCCCGAGATCAGGAGCCGGACCGGCTCGTCGTCGTGATCGGGCTCACCGCGACGTCGAGAACCGGGCGTTGCCAGCCCTCCGGGATCGGACCGGGGCGGGCGAGGTGGTACCCCTGCCCGATCGGAACCTGCAGCGACTGCAGGGTGCCGAGCTCTTCGGCGGTCTCGATCCCCTCGGCGACGATCTGCGCGCCCGTCCCGACCGCGAACGTCACCAGGGCGGAGACCAGGGTCTGGTGCCGCGGCCGGCGGTCGACGTCGCGTGTCAGGGTCATGTCGAGCTTGATGAGCTCTGGTCCGACTTCCAGAATGTGTCGAAGGCTCGCGTAGCCGGCGCCGGCGTCGTCGATGGCGATGCGGCAAACCCGGGTCGCTCTGCTGGATTGTTGCTCGTTCGTCGTCGGGTCGCGGCACCGCGCTACGCTTTCGGAATGAGCCCAGCCGAGCACCGGCGGTCGCCGATCCGCTCGCTCGTCCGCCGCATGCCGAGCATGCGGCGCTCCGACGCCGACCGCGACGACGGCCTCTCGGTACCGGAGGCGCCACCGAAGGAGCAACGGCGTTCGCCGCTCGTCGACAGCGCGATCTACGTGGACGGCGTGCGGGTTGCCTCCCCCGACTCGCTTCCGGAGACGTTCGAGAGCCTCCGCCGGCATCCCGACGGGATGGCCTGGATCGGCCTGTACCGACCGGAGGAGCACGAGGTCGAATCGCTCGCCGCTGAGTTCCAGCTCGACCCGCTCGCGGTGGAGGACGCGATCCACGCCCATCAGCGCCCGAAGATCGAGCGCCACGACGACACCCTGTTCGTGGTCCTTCGGCCCGCCCGCTACCTCGACGACGTCGAGGAGGTGGAGTTCGGCGAGATCCACGTGTTCGTCGGTCCCCGGTTCGTCGTCACCGTTCGCCACAGCGAGGCGCCCGAGTTCGGTCCCGTGCGTCACCGGCTGGAACGAGAGCCGGAGGTGCTGAGTCTGGGCCCCGAGGCCGTGCTCTACGCGCTGCTCGACAAGGTCGTCGACGGCTACTACCCGGTCGTCGCGGGTGTCCATCATGACCTCGACGAGATCGAGGTCGAGGTCTTCAGCGGCGATCCCAAGGTGTCCCGCCGCATCTACGAGCTGTCCCGCGAGGTCGCCGACTTCCAACGCGCCACCCGGCCGCTGATCGACGTCATCACGGCGCTCCGCGCCGGGTTCGCCAAGTACCACGTGGACGAGGAGCTCCAGGACCGCCTCCGCGACGTCGAGGATCACCTGATCCAGATCATCGAGCGCGTGGACGAGTTCCGCCTGATCCTCCGGGACATGCTCACCGTGAATGCCACGCTCGTGGCGCAGGCGCAGAACGAGGAGATGCGCAGTCTCGCGGAGGCGGCGAACGAGCAGAACGAGGAGGTCAAGAAGATCTCCGCATGGGCGGCGATCCTGTTCGCCCCCACGCTCATCGGGACGATCTACGGGATGAACTTCCGCCACATCCCGGAGCTCGACTGGTTCTTCGGCTATCCGTTCGCGATCCTGCTCATGGGCCTGACGTGCTTCGCGCTCTACCGGTTGTTCAAGCGAAGGCACTGGCTGTAGGGCTCGGACAAGAGCGTCACTCCTTCGGCGCGGAGACGTTCACCAGCCAGGTGATGCCGAACCGGTCGGTGCACATGCCGAACGTGTCGCCCCATGGCGCCTTCTCGAGTGGCTGCAGCACGGAGCCGCCGTCCGACAGGCGTTGGAAGTATCCGCGCAGCGGTTCCTCGTCCTCCCCGCTCAACGACATCGAGAAGTTGGTGCCGGGCCGGTACTCCATGCGCTTCGGCGTGTCCGCAGCCATGAACCGGATGCCCTCCGACCCCTCCAGTTCCGCGTGCATGACCAGCTGATCCTCGCTAGGGTCCGACGACGACTGATAGTCCGCGAACGTGGCCACGTTCAGGTTCCCGCCGAACACGTCCCGGTAGAACTCCATCGCTGCGCGCGCGTTGCCGTCGAAGTTCAGGTACGGATTGAGCGTCACGCCCATGGCTGCTCCTCTCGTCGCGTGCGCTCGACTCTATCCTCCGAGGCTGCCTGCCCGTGCCCCCACGCCCGGGCCGTGAACGGAGCGCGGTCCGAGCGGCTTCACCGGTCGGGAGCGACCGTCACGAGGACCTTCCCGACTGCACCGTGCTCCACGGCATCGTGCGCGGCCGCGGTCTCCGCGAGCGGGAAGTGGTGCAGCGGGAGGCCGGCTTCGTCGCCCACCCCGTACGCGCCGCCCTCGATGGCCTGATTGGTGTCCTCTGCTGCGGCCGTGATCCGCTCCCAGCCCATGGTGTAGAGCAGGACGAACTGGTGCCGGACGTTGAGCCGCATGGCCCGTGGGACGTCCACGGTGAGCGGGGTGCGGGGTTCGCTCGCGTAGATCGAGACCGTTCCTCTCGAACGAAGGACCGCCAGGTCGAGCTCGGAGTTCGCCGCCGGCGCGACCTCGACGACCAGGTCGACGCCGTCGGGGGCGATCGCGCGGATGCGCCCGGCGGCGTCCGCCTCGCGGTAGTTCACGACGTGATGTGCCCCGGCCGCCGTCGCCAGTTGCGCCTTCGACTCGCCGCTCACCGTGGCGATCACGGTCCCGCCCGCCCATCGGGCCAGCTGGATGGCCGCGTTGCCGACGGCGCCGGCGCCGCCCGCCACGAGCACGGAGCGACCGCTCAGCGCGCCCGGGTGCAGACGTGTCGGTCCGCCCTCCATGACCGTCAGCGCCCGGTGCGCGGTGACGGCCGGGATGCCGACGCCGGCCCCCAGGTCGAAGCTCGCGACGGGGGGAAGCGGGAACGCACGTGACGCCGGGATCACCGTGAACTCCTGTGCCGTTCCGCTCCCGGGCCGCCCGTCGGCGGCCAGGCTCATCCAGACGCGATCGCCCACGCTGAACCCGCCGACCTCGGGGCCGACGGCGTCGACGACCCCGGCACCGTCGTGGTTCGGCACCGTGGGTTCCACGGCCGTCCGGCCGTACCCACCCGTCCGCGCCTTCCAGTCCGTCGGGTTCACCCCCGACACCAGCACGCGAACACGAACCTCACCCGCGCCGGGATCGGGAACCGGCCGCTCGACCACCTCGAGCACCGTGGAATCCCCCTGCCGTGTGTAGACGACTGCCTTCATCGTTCCTCCGTCCAGATCCGTTCCTGGGCTCTGTGTTCCCGTCGGCGGCACTGTCCTCACCGCCGACGGCGACCGCGCCGCCACCGAGGAGTCGCCATGCCGTCCAACCGGGAGTCTTCCCAAGGCACCGCGGGGACCGGTATGGCCGCGCCCATCTTCGACTACCTGCGGCGGTACCGGTTCAAGAAGGTGCAGCTGGTGAACGACACCGCGACCGGCTTGCGCGCGGTGATCGCGATCCATTCCACGGCGCTCGGGCCGGCCGTCGGCGGCCTGCGCATGTGGACCTATCCGGACGAGGAGTCGGCCATCTTCGACGCGCTCCGTCTGGCGCGGGGCATGACCTACAAGTACGCGGCGGCCGGCTGCGACCTCGGCGGCGGCAAGGCCGTCATCATCGGCGACCCCAGGACCGGGAAGACCGAGGCCCTGCTCCGCGCCATGGGCCTCGCGATCGACCAGATGGGCGGCGAGTACATCACCGGCGAGGACGTCGGGACGACGCTCGCGGACATGGAGGTCGTGTACTCGGAGACCGACCACGTGGTCACGCTGCCAGAACACTGCGGGGGCGCCGGGGACATCTCACCGGCGACCGCGCGGGGCACGATCCTCGCCATGCGCGCGTGCGCGCAGCGGGTGTGGGGAGCGCCGGACCTGGACGGCCGAACAGTGGCGCTTCAGGGGCTCGGCGTGGTCGGTTCCCAAGCGGTGCGCATGCTCGTCGGAGAGGGCGCGCGGGTCACCGTGACCGACATCGACGCCGAGAAGGTCGCGAGAGCCGTCGACGAGCTCGGAGTGACGAGCGTCGCTCCGGACGAGATCTACCGCGTCGACGCCGAGATCTTCGCCCCGTACGCGCTCGGCGCGGTGATCAACGACCACACGATTCCACTGCTCAAGGCGCGGATCGTCGCCGGCGCCGCCAACAACATCCTCGCGGAGGAACGCCACGGGCCGGCCCTCCAGGACCGCGGGATCGTCTACGCGGTGGACTACGTGGCGAACTCCGGTGGCACGATTCTCGATACCGACCGCTTCCGCAAGGGCGGCTTCCAGCGCGAGCGGGCGCTGGCGAACGTCGAGCGGATCTACGAACGGACGCTCGAGGTCTTCGAGATCGCCGACCGCGACGGCATCGGCTACCAGGAGGCCGCCGACCGCCTGGCCGAACGCCGCATCGAGGCGCTCACCCAGGTTCGCCTCCTCGACCGCCCGGACACCGCGCACTACGAACGGCACACGTAGCTCAATCCTCGACCGACTCGCCGACCGTTTCCGTCCGCGAACGGCCTCCGCCCGCCCGCGCTCTCCCCTGGAGCTGCTCCCGGGCATCGTCCATCGTGAAGCCGCTCCGGTGGCTTCGGATCCAGGCCCGTTCCTGTCGATGCCTCAGGAACTCGTACGCGATGAGGGCCATGCAAACGGCCGCGACGATGCCGAGCGCGGCGATGGCGGGCATCACGGTGGCGACCGGAAGGAACACCAGGAGGGCCACCGACGCGATCGGACGCCCCCGCCCCAGGCCCCCGCCGATCCGCAGGCGCAGCCCGACGTGCGCGATGAAGTACGACGCGATCCCGCCGACGAGCCCGAAGGCCGGAACCGCCGGGAGCGATGCCGACACGTCCGGGAGCACGGTCTTCAGCCCGAAGGCGAAAAGGACGATGCCCGCGACCATCGGCAGGTGCAGGTACGAGAACGCGTCCCGCGCGAAGGTCGCGCGTTGCACGCCGGTCAGCTCGGCCAACCTCGCCTGCGAAACGTAGACGGTCCAGTCGAAGTACGACCACCACAGGCACGAGGAGACGACGACTCCGAGGAGCGCGGCTCCGATGACGCCGGCGTCGAGCGGGATCCCCGCCGCGCCGACACCGATGCCCACGATCGACTCGCCGATCGCGATGATGATGATGAGGCTGAACCGTTCGACGAAGTGCGCCGGCGAGACCCGGAATCCGCGCATGCGGGTGACGACCGGACCGAGGTACAGGATCGCCAGCGCGGCGACCCACGCCGCCAGCTCGGCCGGCCCGTCGAGGAACCCGGCCACGATGAGCAGCACCGGGGCGACGATGGACACCACGAGCCCGCGCACCGCGGGCCGTGAGGCGTCGGGGTCGGCGTGGCCCGCGATGGCGAACAGCACGAGGTGGAGCGCCCGCACGACCAGGTAGGCGACGCCGAAGATCACCCCGTCGCGACCGAAGGCATGCGGCACCGAGAGCGAGACGACGACCAGCGCGGCGACCGCGGCCAGGACGGCGAGGCGGACGGCGCCCTCCTCGGGATCGAGGGCGTTCGTCAGCCACGCGTACCCCGACCACGCCCACCACAACGCGCTGAGCACCATCAGGCCCCGGAGGAGCCCGCCCCAGGTTGGATCCTGCGAGAAGAAGCTCGAGACCTGCGTGATGGCGAACACGAAGACCAGGTCGAAGAACAGCTCCAGCGTCGTGACCCGCTGTTCGCCCTCGCTCTGTCGTTGACTCATCCGACCGCGGTCACGCTAACGCGGCACGAAGGTCGTCGCTGCCCGCCGCGGGCCCTGGCGCCG
Organism: uncultured Actinomycetes bacterium; assembly: GCA_963772375.1. Classification (GTDB taxonomy): domain Bacteria; phylum Actinomycetota; class UBA4738; order UBA4738; family JACQTL01; genus DATBHM01. Next base: position 1,041,046 of record CAVYXG010000001.1, on the reverse strand, counting down.
ACGTTCGGTCGATCGGATCGTTGTACGGTGGCCGCCGCGGTTGCGCGCGCACTCGTCGACCAGGGGAGGAGCGATGGAGACGGAAGAACCGTGGGACGGGGACGACGGCGAGGAGCTCGAGGCCGAGATCATGCGCGCCGACCACCCGTTCGGGGCGGATCTTCGAGGAACGACGCCGGATGAGGCGCTCGCCGGCGAGGGACTCGAGCGGGCCCTCGCGGAGGAGCGACCCGAGGGGCGAGCGACCGATGAGGTGTTCGAGGTCGTCGATGACGGCGATCCGGACGTCGAGAGCCAGCTGGTCGCCGAAGGTGCCGTCGTGAGGGACGAGTTCGCGTCTCCCGAGGAGGCTGCCCTCTCGATTCGGGACGAAGCACCGGGCGCGACGGACCACGAGGATGATCATTCCGGACCACCGGAGTGATCGTCCCCCGAATACGGCCCTGACCGGGAGCGGGAACCATGGATCGGATCCGTCACTTCACGACCTCGGCGAAGCCGCGCGACCCGGGCGCCGGACAGAAGTCGCAGGGCCCGGCGCCGCCGCCGCCGCCCGCATGGCGGAACTGGCTCATCGTCATCGGCGTCGCGGCGACGATGGTGCTGCTATTCCTTCCCCTCGGCAAGAGCTCGAGCGAGCTCACCTACACGCAGTTCGTCGACAAGGTCAAGGCGAACCAGGTCAAGACGGCCACGATCGACGCGAACGGCGGGGTGACCGGGACGCTGTCCGGCGGTGAGACCTACCGGACGCAGATCCCCGTCGCGCTGCAGGACAACGACCTCTCGGCGCTGCTGCAGCAGCACGGGGTCGAGATCACCGCCGAGGGACCGCAGGGCTCCACCCTGCTCGGCATCATCGGGAGCCTGGTTCCCTTCCTGCTGTTCATCGGGCTGTTCTGGTACATCGGCCGGCGTGCGCAGCGCCAGATGGGCGCCGGGGGAATCCCGGGTCTGTCGGCCCTCACCGGCAACAAGGCCCGGCTGTACGACGAGGAGCGGCCGAGCGTCACCTTCGCCGACATCGCCGGCTACGAGGGTGCGAAGCGCGAGGTCGTGGAGGTCGTCGACTTCCTCAAGAACCCCGACCGGTACAAGCGGGTGGGCGCCGTGGGACCGCGCGGCGTGCTGATGGTGGGCCCGCCGGGGACGGGGAAGACGCTGATGGCCCGGGCGGTGGCCGGCGAGGCGCAGGTGCCCTTCTTCTCGGTGACGGGGTCGAGCTTCGTGGAGCTGTTCGTCGGGCTCGGCGCGTCGCGGGTGCGCGACCTGTTCGCGGACGCCCGCAAGCGCGCCCCCGCGATCATCTTCATCGACGAGATCGACGCGATCGGACAGCGACGGGGCGGCGGCGTCGTGTCGAACGACGAACGCGAGCAGACGCTGAACCAGCTGCTCGCCGAGATGGACGGGTTCGACCCGGCCATCGGCGTCGTCGTCATCGGCGCGACGAACCGTCCCGAGGTGCTCGACCCGGCGCTGCTGCGCCCCGGGCGGTTCGACCGCCAGGTCGAGATCCCCCTGCCGAACCTTCGCGAGCGCCGGGCGATCCTCGACATCCACGGGAAGGGCAAGCCCATCGGCCCCGACGTCGACCTCGACGCCGTGGCCCGGGGGACGCCCGGGTTCTCGGGGGCGGACCTCGCGAACCTGGTGAACGAGGCCGCCATCGTCGCCGTCAGGGAGAACCGGGACGTCGTCACCCAGGCCGACTTCGACGCGGCGCGCGAGCGGCTGCTGATCGGTCGCCGCGAGGCGACGAACGCGCTGATGCCCGACGAACAGCACGCCGTCGCGGTCCACGAGTCCGGCCACGCGCTGGTGGCGGTGTACTCGGATCGCGCCGATCCGGTGGCGAAGGTCTCGATCCTCCCCACCGGGCAGGCGCTGGGCATTACCGAACAGCTCCCCGTTGACGAACGGCACCTGTACTCGGAGACGTACCTGCGCGAGTCGCTCGCGATCCGCATGGGCGGACGGGCGGCCGAGCGCGTCGTGCTGGGGGAGGTGTCGAGCGGCGCCGCCAACGACCTGCAGACCGCCACCCAGCTCGCCACGCGGATGGTGCGCGAGTTCGGGATGAGCAACCGGCTCGGTCCGGTCGGATTGGGCGGCGGGGGGCCGATGTACCTGGGGCAGCAGGAGGTCCGGACCCGGGACTACGCGGAGGCGACCCAGGCGCTCATCGACGAGGAGGTCTCGCGGCTGCTGAAGGAGGCGGACGAGCATGCGGAGGAGCTGCTGCGGGGACACCGCGACGTGCTCGACGCGGTCACGGAGTTGCTCATCGAGCGCGAGATCCTCGACGGCGAGGAGGTGTACCGCCTGGCCGGGCAGCCGATGCCGTCCCCGACGCCGGAGGGGACCGCCGGGCGGGCCGCCGCCACAAGGGTCGTCGGCCTACCGGGGGATCACGCCGAGGCGACCGGCGAACCGGCCGCGCGGTGACGTTGATGCGGCTGCCACGACTGATCACGGGGACGCCACCCGTCACCGGGTCAGTCGGACTTCCGCATCCCGAGCACGGGCTGCCCGAGGTACACCAGGACCGGATTGTTGCTGACCGGCGCGATCTCGTAGCACTTCATCTCGCGGAACTTCCGTCCGATGCCCACCACGCGGGCGAACACGCTGCCCCCGAACGCGGTCACCGCTTCGCCGCATGCCACGACGCCTCGGACGCGGGCAATCCGCGGACTCGATTCTCCAAGACGTTCGCTGCGTGTGGATTTGACGGTTCGATCGGGGTGGAGAAGGGTGCTGGACGGGGGAGGGCCAGCCCGAGGGCGTAGCGCCCTCCCGGCAGAAGGGAGCGCAAGTGCGCAGACCGCTGCACGCGTCCGTGGTCCTCGCGACCGTGGCGGCCATGGTGATCACACCGGTGATCGCCGCCGGAGCCTCTGGATCCACCGCATCGAAACCGAGGTGGGTGAAGCATGTCCGGAACTACCCGGGCGGGATCGACGACACCGTTCGGGTGACACTCCGGAAGGGCGTGATCCAGGCGGCCGCGACCCATCACCGGAACACGGGTCCGATCCGCTCGTCGCGGCGCGACGGGGTGGTCCCGCCAAACGTCCAGGTCAACGCGGATTCCAACCCGCCGCTCCCCCAGAACGAGGAGCAGGTCGCCTACAGCACCGACGATCCGAGCACCGCGGTGGTGGCCACGAACGACTACGTGGACGGGGGGCTGTTCATCGGCACGACGCACGACGGCGGCAACACCTGGCGCAGCTGGTTCGAGGCAGCGCGGTTCGCCGCGACCGGGGACTTCTGCTCGGGTGGGGACCCGTCGGTCGTGTACAGCGCTCGCGACCACGCGTTCTACGCGTCGCAGCTGTGCTTCTTCCGAGTGCACCCGGAGTCGTCCGTCGAGGTCATCGAGTCGACGGACGGCGGGAACACCTGGACGCCGGCCCGGTACAGCTCGGAGGTGATCTCGAACGCGAACCCCGACGGGAGCATCGACGACTCGGTCTTCTACGACAAGGAGCAGATCGCCGTCGACAACAACCCGTCGAGCCCGTTCTTCGGGCGGCTGTACGCCACGTTCACGAAGTTCCACATCGAGCCGAACGGCTTCAGCGACTACTGCCCGATCCAGGTCGCGTGGACCAACCGGCTCGACCCCAACGGCGACGGCGACCTCCGCGACGCGATCTGGGGACACAACGCGGTGATGCCAGACAACCCGGGGGACAATGGGGTCAGCCTGTCATCGAACCAGGGTTCGCAGCCGGTCGTGGACGACCAGGGGGGGCTGGACATCTCGTTCATGCAGGAGGACTGCAACACCTCGCTCGACCGCAAGATCCTGTTCAACCGGTCGATCGATGGGGGCGCGTCGTTCCAGGGCGTCGTCAAGATCAGCAAGAACGGCCAGTGGAAGGACAACCCGAACAAAGCCGACCTCCTGCCAGACAAGAACGCCCGGTTCCCAGCCTCAACGTCGGCGCCGCTCGTGTTCAACCCGGTCACCCACGCGCTCGAGTTCGTGACCCAGACCTACATCAACGCCAAGGGCAAGATCACGGGGACGCCGACCGGGCAGGACATCTCGTTCACGCAGTCGCTCGACTACGGCCAGACCTGGTCGAAGATGAGGTTCGTGAGCGTCAACGGCGACGGGACGCCCGCCGCAGAGGACCAGGCCCTGCCGTGGATGGCGGTCGACGGAGCAGGTGCGACGCACATCATCTGGCTCGACAACCGGAACGACCCGAGCAACGTCCTGTTCGAAACGTTCCGCGTCGTCACCGGCGACGTGTCCGACTTCACGGCGAACGCGGACATCAGCACGGCTCCTTGGGATCCGAACGCCTCGTTCTTCGGTTCGGGTGCGTTCGTCGGTGACTACAACGGGATCGCTGCGTACAGCGGTGGTGGGAGCAGCCTCGAGTACCCGATGTGGGTCGACGGGCGGAACACGCTCCCGTCGCCGCTCGGGCAGACGGACATCTTCACGGTTCCCAACCCGACCTGACGGGCCGTCATCGGTTCCGTCCGAACATGGGGCGGCCCCTTCGGGGCCGCCCTCCCTCACCGGAGTCGGACTCCCACGCGAACGAGGTGCGGAGATGGACCCGCGAACATGCGGGGTTCGCTCGGTTCGCTGCCCCTTCATGGGCCGCGGCCGAGCTGGCGAGGTCGGCGGGCGAGGGAACGCGGGTCGGCGTCGTGACGGTCGTCGTGATGCTGGTGGTCATCGCCGTGCCGCTCGCTGTGGCCAGCGTGATCATCACGAGGGGCAGCCTCGAGGCCTCCGATGTGACGCAAACCCGGTCGGCGGTCCGGCGTTCGGCCGGATATGGGTGGGGAAATCGACCCTGTTCGCCCACCGGACGCCGCGGTAGGCTCACCGGAGCAAGGAGGCGTCGGGTGCCTTCGGGCGCGTCGGGGAGGGCGCATCGACCGTGAACCGTGAACGGTTGATCGATCGCGTGCGGCGTTCGGTCATCGGCGACGACGTCGTGCTGCACGGGCCGTTCGGTCCGCGCCGCATGGTGTACGCCGACTACACGGCGTCCGGCCGTGCGCTGTCGTTCATCGAGGACTTCGTCCGCAGCGACGTGCTGCCCATGTACGGCAACACCCACACGGAGGCTTCGGCGACCGGGTGGCAGATGACCGCGCTGCGCGAGGAGGCCCGCGGGATCATCCACCGCGCGGTGGGCGGGAGCGACGAGGACGCCGTGGTGTTCTGCGGCTCCGGGGTGACGGGCGCGATCGACACGTTCCGTCGGGTTCTCGGGCTGGGGCAGGTGGTCGGCGGCGAGCGCGTTCCCGCACCGGAGCGGCCCGTCGTGTTCGTGGGGCCGTACGAGCACCACTCGAACGAGCTGCCGTGGCGGGAGTCATACGCGGACGTGGTGCCGATCCGCGAGGACCCGGCGGGCGGGGTCGACCTCGGCCACCTCGAGGCGGAACTCCGCGCCCACGCGGACCGGCCGCTGCGGATCGGGAGCTTCAGCGCAGCATCCAACGTGACCGGCATCCTCACCGACGTGGACGCCGTCTCCACCCTGCTGCACGAGCACGACGCGCTGGCGTGCTGGGACTACGCGTCGGCCGGTCCCTACCTCCCCATCGACATGAACCCCGGCGGCGCGGATCGGCGCCTGTCGTGGAAGGACGCGGTGTTCCTCTCGCCGCACAAGTTCGTGGGCGGGCCGGGGACGCCGGGCGTGCTGGTGGCGAAGCGGGCGCTGTTCCGCAACCGCGCGCCGTCGGTGCCGGGGGGCGGGACGATTCTGTTCGTGAGCCAGACCGGCCAGTCCTACCACCCCGACCCCGAGATCCGGGAGGAGGGCGGCACCCCGGCCATCGTGGAGTCGATCCGCGCGGGCCTCGTGTTCGCGCTGAAGGAGGCCGTCGGCACCGACGAGATCCGTCGGCGGGAGGAGCGCTTCGTCGAGAAGGCGCTGACGTCGTGGCGGACCAACCCACGCATCCACGTCCTCGGCAACCCGGAGGCGGACCGGATCGCGATCGTCTCGTTCGGCATCCGCCACGGGCGGGGCCTCCTGCATTCGAACTTCGTCGCGGCCGTGCTGAACGACCTGTTCGGCATCCAGGCGCGCAACGGGTGCTTCTGCGCGGGCCCCTACGTCCACCGCATGTACCCGATCGACGACGGGTGGTCCGAACGCATGCACGCGGAGGTGCTGCGGGGCCACGTGGGGGCGAAGCTCTCGTTCGTCCGGATTGGCTTCAACTACTTCTTCAGCGAGACCGTCGCCGACTACATCGTCCGGGCGGTGCACCTCGTGGCGGACGAGGGGTGGAAGCTGCTCCCGCACTACCGGTTCGACCCGGCCTCGGGGATGTGGCACCACGCGCGGGGCCCGACCCCGCAGCCGGTCTCGCTCCGCGACGTCTCGTTCACGGGGGACGGGCCCGGCGCCTTCGACACCGAGCCGGAGACGGTGCTGGCCAGATACCTGGAGGAGGCGCCCGGCATCATCGGGGCCGCCGCGGCCGCCCCTCCTGACGGGGACGACCTCGACCCGCCGCTCTCGACGGAGTTCGAGGGCATCCGGTGGTTCCCGTTGCCGAGCGAGGCCCGGGCCGAGCTCCTGGGCCGGGCGGCGAACGAGGTCACCATCGCCGCCTCGCGGGTCTGACGCCGGGGGCCGGCCGCGTCGTACGCTCCGCCGGATGCCGACAACGGATGCCTCGGCCGGAGACCGGCCCGTTCGCGTGCTCGCCGTTGACGGCGGGGGGATCCGCGGGATCATCCCGGCGCTGGTCCTCGCGGAGCTCGAACGCCGCACCGGCTTCCCCGGGTGCCGGCTGTTCGACGTCATGGCGGGACGTCGACCGGCGGCATCATCGCGCTCGGGCTGTCCATGCCCGACGAGCGCGGCGAGCCCGTCTCCCGCGCGGCGCAGCTGATCGAGATGTACGAACGGGCCGGGAGCGACACCTTCGTCCGTGAGCGGCTGGGCGCAGTCGAGGCCCTCGTCCACGAGCGGTACCCGTCGGACGACATCGAGGCCACGCTCGCCCGGTACTTCGGCGAGACTCGGATGTCGGGAGCGGCGACGGAGGTCCTGGTGACGGCCTACGACCTCATCGCCCGGGAGGCGGTGCTCCTGACCAGCCGGGCGGCCAGGGAGGACCACTCGCTCGACCTGCCGATGCGCGTCGCGGCCCGGGCGACGTCGGCCGCGCCCACCTACTTCGAACCGGTCGAGGTCACCATGGGAACGCCGCCCCGTGACCGGGTGCTGGTCGATGGCGGGGTGGCCGCGAACAACCCCGGCATGGCGGCGTACGTCGAGGTCCGGCGCCACCACCCCGGCGCCGGGATGGTCGTGGTCTCGCTGGGGACCGGGACGAGCTCCACCGCGATCCCCGCCGACGAGGTCCGCGACTGGGGGGTGGCGCACTGGGGCCGGGTCATCCTGCATCTGCTCATCGACGGCACCGGCGAGATGGTGCACGAGCAGCTCGCCGAGGTCCTCCCGGCCGGCGCCTACGTGCGGCTGCAGACGGACCTCGCCGGCGGGAGCGAGGCCATGGACGACGCGACCGACGAGAACATCGAACGCCTGAAGGGCCTGGCTGCCTCGCTCATCGCCGCGAGCGACCGGGAGCTCGACCGGCTGCGGGCTGCTGGCCGGCTGAGCGTCACCGGGAGCCCAGCCACCGCGCGTAGGACATCGAGGCCTCGAGGTCGAGCCCGGCGCCGTCCGGCAGGGTCCCGTCGAACATCCGGCGAGCCGTGGCCAGCAGGTCGCGCTCCAGCGAGTCCCGGCCGCCCGAGGCCTCCAGGCCCACCGTCCACCAGGTCTCCCGCCCGACGGTGAACTCGGTGAGCTCGATGGTGCACCCCTCCCGCTCGGCCTCGTCGAGCGGTCGTTCGACGGGTTCGCCGTCCTCCGTCCGGAACGAACGACGCCGCCGGACCTTCGCGACGGATCGCCAGCTCGTCCCGTCGTGCGAGGCCAGGGCGCCGGGGCCGACCGGGAACGTCCACTTCTCCCAGGCCTCGATGCGGCCGGTTCCGCCGGGCACCTCGAGCTCGCCCCGTCTCCCTCGGAAGGCCTTCAGGTCGAGGAGGGTGCCGGCCCGGATCTTCACCGAGAGCTCGGGACGCAACGGTTCGACGAGGTACCGGTCGACCCGCCGCTCGATCTGGTCCTCCGACGCGCCGAGCCATCCGACCATGGCCGGGATGACCCGGCCGGCCCGGATCCACCGGACCTCGAGCGACCAGGAACCTCCGGTCGCCGGCTCGTCCGCGTCGAAAAGGGGCGCGATCACGATGGGGACATTCCAACCGGGCGAACCGGGCGCCCCATCATCCCGGGGGGGTGATTCAGCGACGCTCGTGCGTCGTGCCCGGATGCCGGTGTTCGTCCGATCGGGGTGATGCGGGTCCGTCGTGGCGATGCACATGCTTCGCGCCGATGTCCCGACCGCCGTTCCGGCATCCGGTGAGGCCGTCGCCCCTGCCGGGGACGATGCGATGGACCGTCGGGGTCGCGGTGGGCTTCGCGGTCCTCTCGGTCGCGTGCAGCACCGGCTCCGGCCCCACACAGTCGCCCAGCGACGCGGTCGCGGCGGCCGAGGCCCGGGTCGCCACCGCGCAGCAGGACGTCACCGACTCGAAGGCGGCCCTCCAGCAGGCAAACGCGAACTTCTGCGGAGAGGCCAGGGACTACATCGCGGCGATCGATCGGTACGGGCAGCTGTTCGAACAGCAGGCGGCCACCGTCGGTGACGTCCAGACGCTGGGCGCCGATCTGGCTGAACCTCGGGCCGGCACCGAGGCGGCCGCCCAGGCGGTGCAGGACGCGAGTGCCGCACTGACCAGGGCGAAGCAGGAGCTCTCCGACGCGAAGGCCGCCCTGGCCGCGGCGAAGGCGTCGGCGTCGGGCCACCCCTCGAAGACTCCGGAGTCGAAGCCGCCGTCGCCCCTGCCGACCCTCCCCACCTCGTCCATCGACCGGGTGAAGAAGGCCGAGGCCGACCTCCGGGCGGCGTCGGCCGGCATCACTGAGCAGACCACGGTGGTGGAGGCGGGGGAGCGGTACACGTCGGCGGCGTTCGCCCTCGAGGTCGCGTGGGTGAACCTCTTCGCGGACGCCGGCTGTCTCACCGACGAACAGTCCCAGCAGATGTCCGCCGCGGTTCGAACGTACACCAAGGAGCTCCAGCGGAACCTGCAGGCGGCCGGGTACTACGACGGGGAGGTCGACGGCGTGTACGGCCCCCAGACCGAGGCTGCGGTCGAGCGGCTCCAGAAGGACGCCGGCCTTCCCGTGACCGGCCTGGTGGACCAGGCGACCTCGAAGGCGCTGGACGCCGGCGTCCGGGAGGCGGAGGGAGCCGCGGCCGCGGAGGCCTCGACGCAGACGACGGCCGTCCAGACCGCGCTGACGCTGGCCGGGTACTGGACGGGGCCGATCGACGGGAACTGGACCCCCGAGCTCACCACCGCGCTGCAGAGGTTCCAGGCGGACCTCGGTGTGAAACCGACCGGCGCGGTGGACGCTGCGACGCTCGCCGCGCTGGAGCGAGCCCTGAACGAACCGCCACCCACCTCCGCGCCGCCATCCACGACGCCGGCCGGGACCAGCCGGCCGCCGACCACCTCCGCGACGAGCGGCTCGACCACCTGAGGAGATCACGGGGGCGAGCTCGGACCCGCCCGCAGCGAGGTCTTCACCACCTTGCCCATCTCGTTGCGCGGGAGGCGTTCGACGAAGCGGACCTCGCGCGGGCGCTTGAACGTGGCGAGCGTCGCCGCGACGTGGTCGGCGAGCTCGCCGGCCGTGGCCGCTCGCTCGGGGTCGAGCACCACCCACGCCACGATGCGCTGCCCGAGCCGGTCGTCGGGCTCGCCGGTCACGGCCGCCTCGTCGACGGCGGGGTGGTCGAGCAACGCGTCCTCCACCTCGCCGGCGCCCACCCGGTGCCCGCCGGTTTTGATCAGGTCGAGGTCGCGACGCCCGAGGATGCGGAACCAGCCGTCGCGGTCGCGCGCCGCCACGTCGCCCGTGTGGAACCACCCGTCGTGGACCGCGCGGGCCGTGGCGTCGGGGTCGTGGAGGTAGCCGAGGAACACGTTCGGGCCCCGGACGGCGACCTCCCCCGTGGGGTCCTCGGAGTCGTCGACCGGGGTTCCGCCGCCACCGATCAGACCGACCTCGACGCCGGGCAGCGGCGGCCCGACGGTGCCGGGCGGACGGTCGCTCGCCGCGGGGACCGCGCAGTTCATCAGGGTCTCGGTGAGCCCGTACCGCTGGACGATCCGCTGGCCGGTGGCCCGTTCGATCCGCCGCCAGTCGCGCGTCGGCAGGGGCGCCGAACCGGAGACCACCAGGCGGGCCCGCCCGAGCGCCGCGGCCACCGAGGCATCGCGTTCCGCCGCGTCCGCGAGGTCGCGGTGCATCGTGGGCACGGCGAACAGCATCGTCGCGTCGGCCGCCAGCTCGGCGGCGATGGCCCGAGGCGAGAACCGGCCGACGTGGTGGACCCGGGCCCCGACCCGGAGCGCGCCGAGCACCCCCAGCACCAGCCCGTGCACGTGGTGCAGGGGGAGGCCGTGGACGAGGACGTCGGACGGCGTCCACTCCCAGGCCGCCGCCTGCGCGTCGAGGTTGGTGGCCAGCGCCCGGCGGGGGATCACCGCGCCCTTCGGCGGGCCGGTCGTCCCGGAGGTGAAGAACACCACGGCCGGCGCCTCCGGGCCGGCCTCAGGAGGGAGCGCGTGGCCCCGGGCGTCGAGGTCGACGTCGGCGCGCCCCAGCGTGCGGAGGCGGTCGGGCAGCGCGGCGCCGGACGGGGCCAGCACGCGGTGGGGCCCGGCCACGCGCAGGACATGCTCCAGCTCACGCGAGCCGATCCGGGGGTTGACCGGAACTGCCACCGCGCCGCCCAGCAGCGCGCCCACCACCGCGACGCACGTCTCGAGCGAGGGTTCGGCCCACACGGCCACGTGCTCGCCGGGCGACAGGCCGGCCGCGACCGCCGACGCCGCGGCGCGCAGGCGTCCGTAGGACATCGACGCGCCCGCGACGGCCAGGGCCTCGCCGCCGCCACCACCGAGCACGGCCGGCAGGAGCTCACGCATCCCGGCACGGTAGTCCATCGATGCCGCCGTGCCGGGGGCGTCTGATCAGGCCGTGCCGTCGAGGAACGGGGTGGCCGCCGCCGACACGGCCGGCGAGAGATTGATGTCGTAGTGCGTCAGCCCCGGAAGGATCGCCAGCCGATGGTGCGTCATCCCGGAATGGTCGAACCCGGCGTCCCGCTGCCCGCCGCCGAGCAGCCCGAAGAACTCGACGGTGTGCGACGGCGGGATGCCATCGGCGTCCCCGATGACGAGCATGACGGGCATCGGCAGCCCGGGCACCTCGGCCGACCAGTCGTAGTCGACCTTCAGGAGGTCACTGATCTGCTCCACCAGGATCGGCCAGTCCTCCGCGCGCGGAGCGACTGCCTCGTACGCGGAGAACAGCGGCGTCTGCCGTAGGAACTCCGCCGTCTCCGGGCCCATCGCATCCATGCCGGCCCGCATCTCCGGGTACCACCCTTCGCGCTTGAACACGGTCGACACCAGCACCAGCCGGTCGACGACCTCGGGGTGCTGGATGCCCATCCGGAGGGCCACCGCACCACCCAGCGAGAACCCCATCACGGCGGCCCGTTCCAGCCCGAGCTCGCGGATCAGGGCGGCGACGTCGTCCGCCATCGACTCGAACCGCATCGGCCGGTCGGCGGCCGGCGAGCGCCCGTGCGACTGGAGGTCGACCCCGATCACCTGCCGCCCGGCCGCCAGCAGCTCGACGTTGGGCCCGAACATCTCGATCGTGCCGAACCCGCCGTGCAGCAGGACGAGCGGCTCGCCCTCGCCGTGGATCTCGTAGCCGAGCCGGATGCCGTTGACGTCCGCGACCTTCGTTCCCTCTGTCATCTCCATCCCTCCTTCGCGTGGTGAGACGACGCGGGGGGGCGATTCTCATCGGTGGCCTCGCGCTAGTGTCCTGAGTCCGAAATCCGTTGAGCATATGCGGCAACGGATTCGAGGATGTGGTCGGCGGACTTCGTCCACACGAACGGCTTGGGATCGAGGTTGTAGATCTTGAGGTAGTGCCGGATCGCATCCTCCAGCTCCCGGGTCGACCGGTGGGCGCCGCGTTTGATCTGGCGGCGGGTGAGCTCCGCGAACCACCGCTCCACGAGGTTGAGCCAGGAGGAGCCGGTCGGGGTGAAGTGGAGGTGGAACCGGGGGTGGTGCGCGAGCCACCGCAGCACCGCGGGCGTCTTGTGGGTTCCGTAGTTGTCCAGGACGAGGTGCAGATCGAGGTCCTCCGGCGTCTCGGCGTCGATCGCCTTGAGGAACCGCAGGAACTCCTGGTGGCGGTGGCGGCGGTGGATCCGGCCGATGACCTCGCCGGTGGCCATGACGAGCGCGGCGAACAGCGACGTGGTGCCGTGGCGAACGTAGTCGTTGGTCCATCGCTCCGGGGTCCCCGGGCGCATCGGCAGGATGGGCTGGGTCCGGTCGAGCGCCTGGATCTGGGACTTCTCGTCAACGCACAGCACCAGGGCGCCATCCGGCGGGTCCAGGTACAGCCCCACGATGTCGCGGACCTTCTCCACGAACTGGGGGTCGGTGGAGAGCTTCCAGGACTCGCTCCGCCACGGCTGCAGTCCGAACGCCCGCCAGATCCGGGCCACGGTGGACTGCGACAGCCCGACTCGCTTGGCCATGTCCCTTGAGGACCAGTGGGTGGAGTCGGTCGGCTTGGACTCGAGGGTCTTCACCACGACCTCCTCCACCTTGTCGTCGGTGACCTTCCGGGGAGCCCCGGGCCGGGGCTCGTCCAGGAGGCCCTCGACGCCTCGCTCGATGTAGCGGGCCCGCCACTTCCCGACGGTCTGGGGCGTCACCTCCAGTTGCCGGGCCACCTCCCGGTTGGTGGCGCCCTCGGCCGATCGCAGGACGATCCTCGATCGCAGGGCAAGGGCCTGCGACGTGGTGGTCCGGCGGGTGAACCGCTCCAGCACCTGCCGGTCCTCCTCGCTCACCGCGAGCTCCTGGAGCGGTCGTCCTCGGGCCATACCGCATCCTGGCACGACGCGAGCCATGCCTGGGGACATCCTCGTGAACATCCTGTGAACTTCTGACTCAGGACACTAGTGCTCCGTCGTTGATTTGATCTGGTGGAGGGTGGCCCGCCCGCGCTGGACTTTCTCGATGATCTCCTGAGCGGTCTTGTGCCAGACGAACGGCTTGGGGTCGTCGTTCCAGTGACGGACCCAGGTGGCGATGGCGTCGGTCAGATCGGCCACGCTCGTGAAGACACCCCGGCGGAGCCGCTTGTCGGTCAGTTCCTTGAACCACCGCTCCACCAGGTTCAGCCATGAGCTCGACGTCGGCGTGAAGTGCAGGTGCCAGCGGGCGCGGCGGGGATGGGCCAGCCAGGTGGTGATCTCCGGGGCCTTGTGCGCGGAGAGGTTGTCCAGCACCACGTGGATCTCGAGGCGCCGGTCCACCGCGGCGTCGATGCGCTTGAAGAACCGCAGCACGTCTGAGGCGGCGTGGCTCTGCTGGTAGTCGGTGAGGACCTCACCGGTGGCCACGTTGAGCGCGGCGAACAGATCGACCGTGCCGTTGCGGCGGTAGTCATGCGTCATGGTGCCGGCCCGGCCAGGCCGCATCGGCAGGCTGGGCTGGGTCCGGTCCAGGGCCTGGACCTGCGTCTTCTCGTCGAAGCTGAACACCGCGGCGCGCTCCGGGGGGTTCAGGTACAGCCCGACGACGTCGACGAGCTTGTCCTCGAAGTCGGGATCGGTGGAGACCTTGAACGTGTCCACCTTCCAGGGCTTCAGGTGGTGATCGGACCAGATGCGGGCCACGGCGTCCTTGCCGATCCCGAACCTGCGCGCCAGCGAGCGCGTCGTCCAGTGCGTGGAGCCGTCGGGAGGTTTCTCGTGGCAGGTGACCCGGACCACCTCGGCCACCGTCCCGTCTTCCAGGGCCGGCTTGCGCCCGCGGCCCTTGGCGATGGCCCCCACCCCCGCGGTGCCCTGACCCGCGAACCTGACTCGCCACCGGCGCACCGTGTCGGAGTCCACCTCGCACCGCCGGGCGATCTCCTCGTTCCCCACCCCCTCCGCCGCCCACAGCAGTGCCTTCGCTTGGACGACCGTCCGGTGCGGGAGCGACGTCGACGACGCCAACCTCTGCAGGTCCCTGCGCTGTTCGACGGTGACCGGCAGAGCCGGAGCCGTCATGATTGCCATGACGACTACCATACCAGATTATTTCACAGACAGACCACTAGGCCTGGCGCACTCCGAGCGTGTTGCCATCGGGGTCCCGGAACCAGGCCCCGCGGGCCGGTCCGACCTGCGCGATGTGGCCGGTCGTCGCGAGCGGCCCCTCGGCGTAGTCGATGAACTCCACGCCCTTGGCCTCGAGGTCGTTCACCACGGCCTCGATGTCCACCACCTCGAAGTGCGCCAGCGTGTGCTCGGTCACGATCGGCGGCCGCCGGAACACCGAGAGCTCCGAGACCTCCCCACAGCGGAACCGCACGGAGGCCGGGTTCTCCCACAGCAACGTCAATCCCAGCGTCTCGCTGTAGAACGCCCTCGCCCGTTCGAGGTCCGTGACCGGGATCGTCGCCACGACCATCGTCGCACCCATCATCGCCGTCCCCCTTTCATCCGATCCACCCTGCGAACGTCGTCGCCGTCCGATTGCGGTCCCCCGCGACCACAGCGGAGGCGACGGAGGACGCCGCCCGCTACACCCCCATCTCGGCCGTGAGGCGCCCGCTCTCGATCGCGGACTTCAGCGCGTCGTAGTCGCGTTCGTTCTGGTCCGCGTAGGCAACCGAGAAGTCGGCGATGGCCTGGTCGAACCGGTCCGACTTGCCGAGGTAGGCGGCGATCGCCACCCGGTCGCCGGAGCGGGCATGGGCCCGCGCGAGGGTCCACCCGCACAGGCGGGCGTAGATGGCCAGGCCCTGGGGCCGCAGCTGCTCGATCTCCACCGAGCCCTTCCAGTCCTTCAGCTGCCGGAAGTAGAAGTCCCGCTCGTGCCCGTCGATGCCCTCCACGCGGTCCCATCCGAGGAAGATGTCGCTCGCGGCCTGCATGAGCCGCTGCCCGGCGACGACCCGCTGTCCGTTGTTCCCGTACTCGCTCTTGCCGACGAACCGCTCGAGCACGGACTCCTGCGCCTCCTTCACCTGCAGGAACAGGGGGTCCTGGTTGTCGTTGCCCAGCATCAGCGCGATCCACGCTCGCGTGCCCACGCTCCCCACGCCCACCACCTTGCGCGCGAGGTCCACGAACCGGAACTGCTCGAGGAGGTGACGCCGATCGGTCGCGAGCGTCCTGCGGTACCGGCGGAGGATCGTCCCGACGACATCGTGGAACGCCTCGGCGGCGTCGGGGCCCACCAGCTCGTCCATCGGGACGAGAGTGGGAGGCTGGCTGACGATTCGCGGTTCCCCCCCGCTCGCGTCGGTGAGCTTGGTGAACACGTGCATGCTGTCCTTGGTCCGCATCTTCGCCAGCGTCTTCTCGAGGAGCTTGGCCCGCTCCGGGTCGGGCGCCTGCTCCCGAATCTGGGGCAGCAGCTTGTCGACATCGATGTGCGCGTACCAGACGTCGAGGTTCGGCTTCGGCGCGAACTCCCGCATGGCCTCACGGTAGGAACGAACCGCCGCCAGCACGGCCGCCCGCCGGGCAGCTTCGTCGAACTGGACGTCCCGCCCCCCGATCTCGAGGCTCGCGGCCAGGCGCTTCAGGTCCCATTCCCACGGCCCCGGAGCCGTCTCGTCGAAGTCGTTGATGTCGAACACGAGGTTCCGCTCCGGCGAGGCGAACATGCCGAAGTTCGACAGGTGTGCGTCGCCGCAGAGCTGGGTCCGGATGCCGGTGACGGGGGCGGCGGCGAGGTCGGAGGCCATGATCAGCGCGGCGCCCCGGTAGAACGTGAACGGCGACACGCTCATCCGCCCGTACCGGATGGGGACGAGCTCGGGGACCCGGCTGGCCGCCTGTTCCTCCAGCAGGGAGATTGGGTCGGGCCGCCCCTCCGGCGAGAACTCGGCGTGCCGTTCCCGCGGAACCGACTTTCGCGCGGCCTTTCCACGGGCGGCCCGTTCCTCCCACGTCAGGTGGGGGACCTTCGCCGCCGGCTTCTGCTCCCGTTCGGTCGTGGCCATGACGCCCTCCTCCGCGCGACGATCGTGGCCGTCGCCTCTGTCTTCGTCCATCGGACCAGGTCCGGCCCGGAACCGCATCGCCCCGATCGGGTGACCTCGACGCCGGGAAGCGGGTTCTCGGCCATCGGGCCGATCGGCAATGATTGCGCCGGCGCGCCGGAACGGCCGGCGCGAGAGAACGGAGGGGTACATCCGTGTTCAAGACACTGCTGGTCGTCTTCGTCGTCTTCCTGATCGCCACCTTCCCGGCGACCTGGCTGCTGATGCTGTTCTTCGGGAATGTCGCCCCCGCGGTGGGCCTGTCCTACTGGGGCACGCTGCCGCTCGGCATCCTCGTGTCCGGTGTCCTGGCCGGCGCCTCGGGCCGCGCGGCCCGGTAGCGAAGCGGAGCGAAGGGGGCACTCGGCGCGGGGGTGCGTTTGGGCCCTCCCGGAGCGGGGCAACCTTTCGCTCGGCGCCCGCGTCCGCTCGTTCGGTCTGCTCGCCGAGCATGCCGGGAAGGAGGCTGCCCGATGCGCAGTCGCGCATTCCGCTCCGTGGCGACCTTCGTGGTCTCGAGCGCCGTCGTCCTCGCCGCGGCCGTGCCGGCGATGGCCGGTGGCGCCGCCGCCCGTTCCGGAGCCCACTCGATCCTCCGGCCCGCCTGCGCGGTCCGGAAGAACGCCGGGTTCTCCCACTGCGACCTCCGGCTGCTCGGGACGGCGAACGGCCGCGCCAAGGCCGCCGCGACCCCGTCGGGCTACGGCCCGGGCGACCTCCAGAGCGCCTACACCCTGCCGAGCGGCACTGCCGGCGCCGGGCAGACCGTCGCCATCGTCGACGCGTACGACGACACGACCGCCGTGCCCGACGTCAGCGCGTACCGCAACCAGTACGGGCTGGGCGGCTGTCAGACCGTGGCCACCACGGGCTGTACGTTCACGGGCGGCGGCTGGATCCACAAGGTGAACCAGAACGGCGTCCAGGGCTCGTACCCCAGGAACAACCAGAGCTGGGCGGTCGAGATCAGCCTCGACGTCGACATGGTCTCGGCGGTGTGCCCCAAGTGCAACATCCTGCTGGTCGAGGCCACCTCGAACTCCAACGCCAACCTGTACGCGGCCGTCGACACCGCGGCGCGGCTCGGCGCCAACGCGATCTCGAACAGCTACGGTGGCAGCGAGTCCAGCGCCGAGACCTCGAGCGACTCGCACTTCAACCACCCCGGCGTCGCGATCACCGTGAGCTCGGGAGACAGCGGCTACGGCGTCGAGTATCCGGCCGCCTCGCGGTTCGTCACCGCGGTCGGCGGCACGTCGCTGTCGAGGGCCTCGAACGCCCGTGGATGGACCGAGTCGGCCTGGAGCGGGGCCGGCAGCGGGTGCTCGGCCTACGAGGCCAAGCAGTCGTGGCAGACCGACGCCGGGTGGGCCCGTCGCACGGTGGCGGACGTGTCCGCGGTGGCCGACCCGAACACCGGCGTGGCCGTTTACGACACCGACTGCACCGGGATCAACAAGCTGCTCGGCAACTGCTTCAGCGGGTGGGGCGTCGTCGGCGGGACGAGCGTGAGCTCGCCGATCATCGGAGCGGTCTATGCGCTCGCCGGGAACGCCGGTTCGGTCGGCTACGGCTCGTACCCGTACTCGCACACGTCCGCGCTCAACGACGTGACGTCGGGGAGCAACGGCTCGTGCAGCGGCAGCTACCTGTGCACGGCCGGCCGGGGCTACGACGGCCCGACGGGGCTTGGCACCCCGAACGGCACCGGGGCCTTCTAGCCGCGGCGACGCCCGACATCCGACGGCCCCGCCGGCCTCCGCCGCCGGCGGGGCCGTCCGACGTTCGCGGGTCAGGAGTGCAGGAACGCCCAGTTGATGACCGCGTAGGCGACCGCGGTGAGGGCGACGACCGGCACCGTAGCCACCAGCCCGATGGCGCGGTCTCGGGCCGAACGCCCCAGCGCCAGCGGCAGGGCGAGGCCGACGGCGACCGTCGTCATCCGGCCGCACCGTCGTTCCCGGCGTGGAGCCGCGCCGCGCCCTCGGCGAGGAACGCCCCGCCGAGGAGTCCCAGCGCTGCCCACGACCGCGACCCGCGCCGCCGGCGCCACCACCGGGCCGGCCAGGCCGTAGACGGGGCCGCCGACCAGCGCGGTCGCGATCCAGATGGCCACCGAGCGCGAGCTCGCCGCCGCCCCCTGGACGACCAGCGGAACCGGTGCGTAGTACCCGACCACCGCCGCGATGAGCAGCACGGCGCCTGCCGCCGCGGCCGTGGAGTCCGTTCGCATGAACGATCCCGCCACGAACGCCGGGAGCAGCCAGAGCGCTCCCGAGTTCACCGCCGCGAGCCACGCGCCGTGCAGCCACTTCTGGCCGAGCAGCGTGAGGAACCCGAGCACCAGCCCGGAGGCCACGACGATGACGCCGGTGAGGACCGGGCGACGGGAACGCCGGCCCCCGCCGGCCGGGTCGCCGTCCGGGGTCGTTGCCGGAGCGCGCGTGGGGCCGGACATTGCCGTCGAGTATCCGGGGCGATGGCTTCCGAACCCCGGATCCGGCGTTGCAATCCCGTGGCGTTCGCCGCACGCTGCTTCCATGGCGACCGCCAAGAAGACCGGCGTCCCACCGGACAAGCTCGCGCTGTACCAACGGCTGCTGGGGTCGGTTCCGGAGATCGAGGAGAAGTCGAACTTCGGCTCGGCCTACACCGCCGTCAACGGCAACATGTACTCGATGATCTCCAAGTACGGCGTGGTCGGGATCTGGCTGTCCGAGGACGTCCGGGCCGAGTTCGTCGAGCGGTTCCACGCGGAGATGTACCGGGCCGACCCCGCCTGGCCGGTCTCGAAGAAGCTCGTCGCCGTCCCGGACGATCTCCTCGCCGACACCGAGACGCTCCGCCCGTACATGGAGGCGAGCTACCGGTTCGCGCTCACGCTGCGGCCCAAGCCGACCACCCGGAAGAAGGGGTAGTCCGGGTTCTCAGCGTCCTCTCAGCGCCGCCTTCCTAGGTTCGTCGCGGGAACCGACCGGAAGGAGGAGCGATGAGAGGATGGAGGCTCGCGATCGGGGCGACCGCGGCGGTCGTCGGCGGCGCACTGCTGCTTCAGGGCCCGGCGACGGGCGCGCCGTTGCCGGGCGCCCGCCGCGTGGTGAACCAGGCGGACTTCGTCCGGTTCGTCACCAACCCGTTCCTGCCGTTCGTGCCCGGGACTGTGCTCACCTACCGCGGCGTGAAGGACGGCGAGGTCCAGGTCGAGAAGGTCACCGTGCTGCACCCGACGAAGCGGATCCTCGGCGTTCGGACCACGGTCGTCCTCGACGTCTCGCGGCACTCGGGACACCTGCTCGAGCGGACGCACGACTGGTACGCGCAGGACAGGCGTGGCAACGTCTGGTACTTCGGCGAGGCGACGACGGCGTATGGACCGAACGGGCAGCAGAGCACGGAGGGTTCATGGGAGGCGGGCGTCCACGGGGCGGTCCCGGGCGTCGTCATGCAGGCCCATCCCCGGGCGCCGGTCGGCTACCGGCAGGAGCTCTGGCGGGGCCACGCCGAGGACACCGCGTGGATCCTCCACCGGGGCGGGTCGGTGCGGGTTCCCTTCGGGCACGTCCGGCACGTGCTGCTCACGCTGGAATGGACCCGCCTCGAGCCGAACGTCATCGACCGCAAGTACTACGCGAAGGGCATCGGCATCGTCCGGGAGGCGTCGGCGACCGGGCCGAACGAGACCTCCGAGCTGGTGTCCCTGCACCGGCCGTGAGGGGGTGTGAGTGCGGGCGCTGGTGATCGAGGACCATCCACGGATCGCCCTCCTGCTCCGACGGGGGCTGGGGGAGGAGGGCTTCGTGGTCGACGTCGCGGCCACGGCGGGCGACGGGGTCTCGAGGGGAACCGAGTACGACTACGACCTCATCGTCCTCGACCTGATGCTGCCGGACGGCGACGGGATCGACGCGTTGCGGCGGCTCCGGGAGCGCGACCGCTGGAGCCCCGTCCTCGTGCTGACGGCGCGCGACTCGGTCGACGATCGCGTCCGGGGTCTCGACGCCGGCGCGGACGACTACTTGGTGAAGCCGTTCGCACTGCCCGAGCTGGTCGCCAGGGTTCGTGCGCTGATCCGGCGGACACCGCAGCCTCGTCCGGTCGCGCTCGCCGTCGGCGACCTGTTCCTCGACCCGGCCACCCGGGAGGTCCGCCGCGGCGAGACGCTGGTGCATCTCAGCCCCAAGGAGTTCGCGCTGCTGGAGTTTCTCATGCGGCACGCGGGCGAGGCGCTTCCCCGCGCCACCATCGTGGAACACGTCTGGGACCCGCTCGCGGTGGGGGACTGGAACGTGCTGGAGGTCTACGTGCGGTACCTCCGTCAGAAGGTCGACCGGCCGTTCAGGCGGTCGTCGATCGAGACCGTCCGCGGGGTGGGGTACCGGCTGCGCGACGGAGACGGCCGGTGAGCCTGCAAACGCGCTTGACGATCGGATTCGCCGCCGGCATGGCGGTGGTGCTCGCGGCGCTGGGGGGGTTCGTGGACTGGCGGGTCGGCCACGACCTGACCGCCGGCATCGACATGGAGCTGCGGTCGCGGGCGCAGGTGATCGTGGTGGCGGTCCGGGCCAACGAATCGGATCTCATCGGCGCCGAGGGGCGGCTGATCGACCCCGACGAGGCGTTCGCCCAGGTCCTGGAGCCGCCGGACCGCATCGTGGACTCGAGCTCGGCGGTGCTCGCGGCGCCGATGCTTTCCGCAGGCCGGGTCCGGGCGATGCGGGGGCCGACGTTCGTCACGGCCCGGGTGCGTGGCGTCGACGACCCCGCCCGGCTGCTGGCCGTGCCGGTCGACGCCGGCGGGCGGCACGTGGTGGTCGTGGTGGGGGCGACGCTCGGCGACCGGAACGAGTCGCTGGCCCGACTGCGGCTGGCCCTCGTGATCGGGGGGCCGGTGGCGCTGGCCCTGGTCTCGCTGGCGGGGTGGCTGCTGGCCGGTGCGGCGCTCCGGCCGGTCGAGGCGATGCGGCGCGAGGCAGCGGCGATCTCCGCCTCGGAGCCCGCCCGCCGTCTGCCGGTCGAGGGCGCGCCGGCCGAGCTGGCCCGGCTGGGTTCGACCCTGAACTCCATGCTCGACCGGCTGCAGGAGTCGGCCGCGACCGAACGCGAGTTCCTCGACCGGGCCAGCCACGAGCTCCGAACGCCGCTCACGGTGCTCCGCATGGAGCTCGACCTGGCGCTGTCGCGGGCTCGCGCGCCGGCGGAGCTCCGGGCCGCACTGGAGAACGCCTCCGAGGAGACCGACCGCCTGGTCCGGCTGGCCGAGGACCTCCTGGTGCTGAGCCGGGCGCACGACGGCCGGCTGTGGCTCGAACGCCGTGCGACCGACCTGTCCGAGCTCGTTCGCCGGGCCGGCGCGTCGCACGCCGTGCGGGCCGCGTCGACCGGGGTCGATCTCCGTGTGGCAGCGAACGGGCCCGTCGTGGCGCGGGTCGACCCGGACCGGATCCGCCAGGCGCTCGACGACCTCCTCGACAACGCGTTCCGGCACGGAGCCTCCGACGGCGTCGTGTCGATCGCGGCGGTTCGGAACGGGTCGAGCGTCTCGGTGTCGGTCCAGGACGACGGCCCGGGGCTCCCCCCGGATGTGCTCGCCGCGGGCCGGTCGCCGGACGATGGCACGCCGCCCCGCGCGGGGCTGGGCCTGGCGGTCGTCCGCGCGGTGGCGGAGGCGCACGGGGGCGGGCTGATCCTGGAGAACCGCGATTGGGGCGGAGCCAGCGCGACGATCTCCGTGCCGGGCTGAACCCCGCCCGGTCCGGCGCGATACCCTGCGCCGGTCATGGGGGCGAGGGCGGGGGAGGCGGCGCCGGGCGCGACGACGCGCCGGCCCGGATCGTGGGGGGTGCTGGGGTCGTACGTGGCCCTGGTCGCATCCAGCCACGTCCTGTGGATCTCGTTCGCCTCGGTCACGGCCAAGGCCGCGCACGTGTTCCACACGACGGACACGTCGATCGGGCTGCTGGTGTCGGTGGGACCGCTGTGCTCGGCCCTGCTGTCCATCCCCGCCGGCCTGGTGGCCGACCGGTACGGGTACCGGTCGCCGCTGCTGTGGGCCGGGCTGGCCACGGTCGTGTTCGCGGCCGTGCGCCCGCTCGCCGGGAACCTCGCCGTTTTGCTGGTCCTGACGATCGGCCTGCTGCTGCCGCAGCCGTTCCTCATCAACGCCGTGGCCGACCTGGTCAACCGCCACTTCCCGGAGGAGGAGGCGGCCACGGCGACCGGTGTGGGCACCATGGCGATCTTCCTGGGGATCACGGTCGGGCTGGTGGCGACCCCGCCGCTCGTCGACGCCGTGGGTGTGCGCGGGACCCAGTTCGTCTATGCGGGACTCGCCCTGGTGACGCTGCTGGTGTTCTGGCGCGTCGCGCCCCGGGTCGTTCCGGAACGCCTCGTGTCGCCGGAGGAGCTGAGCGTCCGGCAGGCGCTGCGGCGGGTGCTGCGGTCGAAGACCCAGTGGAAGCTCTCCGCGGCGCTGTTCCTGGGGTTCGGGTTCTACCTGGGGATCACGTCGTGGCTGGAGGAGATCCTCAAGCCGCGGGGGATCGACGAGACCGGGGCCGGGCTGGTCGCCGGGGTGATCACGATCGCCGGGGTGGTGGGCTCGGTGGCGCTGGGCGCGGCCAGCGACCGCATTCGCCGGCGGACGCCGTTCCTGGTCGCTGCCGGCGTGGTGGCGGTGCCGGGGCTGTGGCTGCTCGGACACCTGGGGTCGATGGCTTCGCTGCTGGTCGTGGCGTTCGTCCTGGGGTTCTTCCTGCTGCCGGCGTTGCCGATCGCGATCGCGGTCGCCTCGGAGGATCCCTCGCTGGGCACGCAGGTCGGGAGCACGGCGGTCGGTGTCATGCTGCTCGCCGGGAACCTCGGTGGTGCCGTCATCGTCGCGGTCATGGGCGCGCTGAAGTCGGCCCAGGGTTCGTTCTCGGGGGCGATCGCGGTGATCACGGTGCTGGCCGTGGCCACGGCGGTGGTTGCGGCAACGGTGCCCGACCCGCTGCGCCGGGGGGCCCGGACGGGGTGAGCGGGCCCGGGCAGGCCGCCGCGCACGTCCTGGCGATCGACCTCGGGACCTCCGGGCTGAAGCTGGCGCTGATCACGACCGAGGGCGAGATCGCCGGTTCCGCCGTGGCACCGTTCGAGGTGCACGTCCTCCCCGGCGGCGGGGCCGAGCAGGATCCAGAGGCCTGGTGGCGCGCCATCGTCGGGGCGACCCGGCGGGTCCTGCACGAGACGGGGGTCGATCCCTCGTCGGTCGTCGCGGCGGCCTGCAGCTCGCAGTGGTCGGGGACGGTCCCCGTCGACCGCGACGGCACGCCGCTGCACCCGGCGATCATCTGGATGGACTCCCGGGGGGCGCCGTACGTCCGGCGAATGGTCAGGGGGTTCCCCATGGTCGAGGGGTACGGCCTGTGCAAGCTCGTCGCCTGGATCCGCAAGACGGGCGGCGCGCCGGGGCACTCCGGGAAGGACTCGATCGCGCACATCCTGTTCGTTCGGGAAGAGCTGCCCGCGATCTACGAGCGGACCCATCTGTTCCTCGAGCCGCGGGACTGGATCAACCTCCGGCTGTCCGGGCGGGCGGTGACCACCTCGGACGGGGTCACGCTGCACTGGGTGGCCGACTCGCGCCGCATCGACGAGGTCCGATACGACCGCCGGCTGCTCGCGACCGCGGGCCTGGACCGGGACAAGCTGCCCGAGATCGTGCCAGCGGCATCGGTGCTGGGGACGCTGGCGCCCGCGGCCGCGGAGGAGCTCGGCCTCCCGGCATCCGTCCGGGTCGTGAGCGGCGCGCCGGACACCATGGCCGCGGCGATCGGGTCGGGTGCCGTGCGCGACTACGACGCCCACCTGTGCCTCGGGACCTCGTCGTGGCTCTCGTGCCACGTCCCCATGAAGAAGACCGACCTGTTCCACAACATGGCGTCGCTGCCGTCGGCGATCCCCGGCCGGTATCTGCTGTCGAACGAACAGGAGTCCGCCGCCGTGTGCCTCGCCCTGCTCCGGGAGCGCATCCTGGCCGCGCCGGGCGACGAGCCGCCGAGCTTCGAGTCGATCCTGGCCGAGGCGTCGGACGTGCCGGCGGGGAGCGATGGGCTGCTGTTCACGCCCTGGCTGAACGGGGAACGAACGCCCGTGGACGACCGCACCGTCCGGGGCGGGTTCTTCAACCAGTCGCTCTCCACGACCCGGGCCCACCTGGTGCGCGCGGTCCTCGAGGGTGTCGCGTTCAACTCGCGGTGGTTGCTGACCTACGTGGAGAAGTTCATCAAGCGTCGCCTCGACGCCGTGACCGTCGTGGGCGGCGGGGCCCGGTCCGACCTGTGGTGCCAGATCCATGCGGACGTCCTGGAGCGCCCGGTGCTGCAGGCGCGCGACCCCGTCATGGCGAACGCCCGCGGGGCGGCGTTCCAGGCCGCCGTGGCGCTCGGCCACCTGACGTGGGCCGACGTGGCCGACCGCGCGCCCATCGCGCGCGCGTTCGAGCCGGAGCCGGCGGCGGCGAAGGTCTACGGGCCGATGTTCGCGGAATTCGTCAACCTGTACCGGAGCACCAGGAAGATCCACGCGCGGCTGAATGCCGGCCGCTGAGGCGACTCGGGAGAGCTGCTCATGGACATGACTCGGATGGCGGTGAGGCTCCGCCGGCTCAACCCTCGGGTCGCGGCGGCTGCCGAACGCGTGGCCCGGAGGGTGCCCGCGATCCGCGACCGCATCGAACGCGAGTACGACCGGATGCTGGCCGGCATGGAACGCGAGGTGAAGCCGTACCGGGGCCAGGCCGCGACGTTCGCGACGCTGCCTCCGAGGGGCCTCCCGCGCGAGGAGGTGCTGGCCGAGATCTCGTCGCTCGCCGTGCGGGAACGCCCGCGGTGGCATGACGGCTTCGCGTCGGGGGCGGTGTACCAGGGCGACGACTCGCACGTGGGGTTCCTCAACTCGGTGTATTCGGCGACCTCGCAGCTCAACCCGTTGCACGCCGACCTGTGGCCGAGCGGGGCGAAGTACGAGGCCGAGATCGTGGCGATGACGTCCGCGATGCTGGGGGGCGGCCGCGGCTCCGAGGTCGTGGGCACGGTCACCTCCGGGGGGACCGAGAGCATCCTGCTCGCGATGAAGACGTACCGCGACCGGGCGCTGGCCGCGCGGCGGTGGCGGGGGTCGGCGCGGCCGGCGATCGTGGCGCCCTCGACCGCGCACGTGGCGTTCGACAAGGCGGCGCAGTACTTCGACATGCGGATGGTGCGGATCCCCGTGGGTCGCGACTTCCGCGCAGACGTCGCCGCGACTCGCGAGGACCTCGACCGGGACGCGGTCGTCGTGGTGGGGTCGGCGCCGTCGTTCCCCCACGGGGTGATCGACCCCATCTCGGAGCTCGCCCATCTGGCGGGGTCACGGGGGATCGGGTTCCACACGGACGCCTGCCTGGGCGGGTTCGTCCTGCCGTGGGCCGAACGCCTCGGGTATCCCGTCCCGCCGTTCGACTTCCGGGTGCCGGGCGTGACGTCGATGTCGGCCGACACGCACAAGTTCGGCTATGCGGCGAAGGGGACGTCGGTGGTGCTGTACCGGGGCCTCGAGCTGCGGCGGCACCAGTACTTCACCGCGACCGAATGGCCGGGCGGGCTGTACTTCTCGCCGACGCTCGCGGGGAGCCGGCCGGGCGCGCTGTCGGTAGCGTGCTGGGCCGCGATGGTCGCGACGGGGGAGGACGGCTACCTCGACGCGACCAGGAGAATCCTGGAGACGGCGACGACCATCCGCGAGGGGGTCGCGGCGATCCCGGAACTCCGCGTCCTCGGCGATCCGCTGTTCGTGATCGCGTTCGCGTCGGACGTCGTGGACGTGTACCGCGTGCTCGACGGGATGGCTTCCAAGGGCTGGAGCCTGAACGGCCTGCACAAGCCGCCGGCCGTGCACATCTGCGTGACGCTCCGCCACACCGAGCCGGGCGTCGCCGACCGGTTCCTGGAGGACCTCCGGGCCGCCGTCGCCGACGCGCGCGACCACCCGCCGACCGCCGACGGCATGGCCCCGGTCTACGGCCTGGCCGGCACGAGCCCGTTCCGGGGGATGGTCGACGACCTGCTGCGCCGCTACGTCGACCTGCTGTACACGCCGTGACCGCTCACGCCTCGCTCAACCGGCGCGCGTAGTCGAGCAGCGCCGGCACACCGACGTCGAGCATGGCGAAGAACGGGTCGTCGGTCGTGCCGGCCAGGTGTCGGTCGTACGAGGCCTCCAGCAGGATGGCGAGCTTCCACATCGCGAGCGTGACGTAGAATCGGACGTCGCGCATCGAGCGGCCGGTGCGCGAGCCGTAGCGTTCGACGACCTCGTCGCGGGTCGGCATCCCCGGCGCGCTGTACACGCTGCCGGAGAGCGCCTCCCGCCACGGCTCGTCGCCCGCCTCCACCCAGAACGACAGGAGGTACCCGAGGTCGGCCAGCGGGTCGCCGACCGTGGCCATCTCCCAGTCGAGGATCGCATTGACCCGCGGCGGGTCACCCGGCAGCGACAGCACGTTGTCGAGCTTGTAGTCGCCGTGCACCACGGCGGGGCGCTCGGTCTCCTCCGGCAGGTTCGCCTCGAGCCAGTCCCGAACGACGTCGTAGTCGGGGAGATCGCGGGCGGTCGCGCCTCGCTCGGCGGCCCCAGCCTGGATGCCCTCCCGTTGCCCATGCCACCGCCGGACCTGCCGCGCCAGGTAGCCCGACGGCTTCCCGATCCCCGCGTCGACGAACGGCGCCGGGTCGGTCGAGTGCAGCTCGGCCAGGGCGTCGACGAGGTCGAACGCCAGCGCCCGCCGCCGCGGCGGGTCGAGCTCGTCGTCGGCCAGCCATGCGGGGAGCCGCTCGCGGATGACGTCGCCCTCGGCGCGTTCCATCACGTAGAACGGGACCCCGATCACGCCGTCGTCCTCGCACGCGGCCGTCACGGCCGGCACGCGGGCCGGCGACCCCGTCCGCGCCAGGAGGTCCAGCACCCGGTACTCGCGCAGGACGTCGTGCGCCGTCGGCAAGAGCGGCCCCCGCGGGGGCCTGCGCAGGATCCACGCCCGGCCGTCCCTGCGAACGACGAACGTCAGGTTCGAATGGCCCTCCCGGAGGCGTTCGACCTCGATCCCGCCGTCGCCGGGGAGCCGCGACCAGGCCCACATGGTGAACCGCTCGACGTCGACGAGCGGCGGGTCGGCCGCGGTCACGACTTCCCGAGGTAGGGCCCCAGCTCGGTCCGGGCCACGCTGCGGAGGTGCACCTCGTCCGGTCCGTCGGCGAGTCGGAGCGTCCGCATGAACGCGTACGCGGCGGCGAGCGGCGTGTCGTCGCTGACGCCGGCGCCGCCGTGCACTTGGATGGCGCGGTCGATGACCTGCAGGGCCACCCGCGGCGCGACCACCTTGATGGCCGCGATCTCCGACCGGGCCTCGCGCGACCCGGTCCCGTGCCGGTCGATCATCCACGCGGCCTTCAGCGTGAGCAGGCGGGCCTGTTCGATGGCCATCCGCGACTCGGCCACCCACTCCTGGATCACGCCCTGCCTCGCGAGCTCCTTGCCGAACGCCACCCGTGAGGCCGCGCGCTCGCACATCGCCTGGAGGGCGCGTTCCGCCATCCCGATCGCCCGCATGCAGTGGTGAATTCGTCCCGGGCCCAGCCGGGCCTGCGCGATGAGGAACCCGCTGCCCTCGACCCCGATCAGGTTCCCGACCGGAACCCGGACGTCGGACAGCGTGATCTCGCAGTGCCCGTGCTGGTCGTCGTAGCCGAACACCGGCAGCGACCGCACGACCTCGACGCCCGCTGTGTCCATGGGGACCAGCACCATCGACTGCTGCTCGTAGACGTTGGCATCGGGATTCGTCTTGCCCATCAGGATCATCACGCGGCACCGGGGGTCGGCCGCGCCGGTGATCCACCACTTCCGGCCGTTGATCACGAAGGAGTCGCCGTGGCGTTCGATGCGGGTGCGGATGTTCGTGGCGTCGGAGCTGGCCACGTCCGGTTCGGTCATGCCGAAGCACGACCGGATCTCGCCCTCGAGGAGCGGCCTGAGCCACCTCGCTTTCTGGTCCTCCGAGCCGAACTGATGCAGCACCTCCATGTTCCCGGTGTCGGGCGCAGCGCAGTTGATGGCCTCCGGCGCGATCTCCGCCGAGCGGCCGGTGACCTCGGCCAGCGGTGCGTAGTCCAGGACGGACAACCCGTGCTGCGGGTCGTCGCAGCCCGGGAGGAACAGGTTCCACAGCCCGCGGGAACGGGCCTCCTTCTTGAGGTCCTCGACGACCGGCGGGAGGTCGTGGGGCCGGCCCACCGCGGTCAGCGAACGACGCTGCTCCGCGTACACCGGCTCGGCCGGATACACGTGGGAGTCCATGAACTCCCGGAGTCGTTCGAGGTGGTCGCGCGCATTGGGGGAGTGGTCGAAGTCCATGCCGTCAGGCGTCCGCGCCGGCCAGCCCGCGCCGCTCGAGCTCCCCCCCGAGGTCCAGGCGCCGCGTCCCGAACCCGCGCGTCTCCCACTCCTCGCGGGGGACCATCCAGAACACCTCGAACTCGTTGCCGTCCGGGTCGGCCGCGTAGATCGACAGCGAGTTGCCGTGGTCGGACTCGCCGGTCAGCGCGCCGGCCTCGCCCAGGGCCCGCCGGCACTCGGCCAGGTCGGTCAGCTCGGCCACCTCCCACGCCAGGTGATACAGCCCGACTCGGTCGCCGTGACTGGGCGGCGGCGCGCCCTCGCCGATCCCGAACAGCCCGAGGTCGTGGTGGTTGTCGCTGCCGTTCGCCCGCAGGAAGAACGCCCGGTCACCGATCGACTCGACCGTCGTGAACCCGAGGATGTCCCGGTAGAAGTCCGCAGCGCGTTCGGCGTTCCGCACGTACAGCACCGCGTGGTTCAGACGCTTGATCGTGAACATGACCGCTCCTCGAGCCTTTCGCTGACCCCGGAAGGCTATCCCCGATGGGCGTCGGACGTCCCCGCGGCGTCACCCGGCTGGAGCATCGGCCCCAGCACCAGCGCGAGCTGCTCGGCGAGCGTCGCGAGGTTGGCCATCATGTCGAACAGCCGCGGCGCCTCGGACCGCTCGGGATCGAGGCGCGTGACGATCTCGATCCCCAGGAACATCGACGAGATCGCGTAGGCGGCTTCGCGGACGGGGAGCGCCGCCGAGAGCGGGGAGCCGTCCGTCGCCCGCCGGAGCGCCTCCTCGACGATGCCGATCCACTCGCCGAACCGGTCGAGGATCTGCGCGCTCAGCTCGGGCTCGCGCGCGGCGGCCATCACCTGCGTCACGGCCGTGACGGCGCCGGACTCGAGGTCCTCGTCGTGGAGCCGCCGGGCGATGCCGACCAGGTCGTGCAGCGAGTCGACGCCCTCCGCCGCGGCGCGGTACCGCGCGATCTGCTCGTCGGAGGTCCGCAGGAACGACTGCAGCAGCAGGTTGGCGACCGACCCGAAATGGTAGAAGACGAGCGCCTGGTTCACCGCGGCCCGCGCGGCGATCCTCCGCGCCGTGGCCCCGGTGATCCCCTCCTCCCGGAGCACGTCCACGGCGGAGTCCATGAGCCGTTTCCGGGTGTCCCCCTTCCCCTCGACCATCGAACGCACGCTACTCCACCGCCCGGGTGGCCCCGACCGTGCCGACGACGAACGCCACCAGCGACGGAAGGTACAGGAGCCCCTCCCCTCCGATGAGCAGGAGCACCACGGTCGCGGCGAGGAGCAGGTCGGCGACGCCGAGCGCCGGGGCCGATCGCGAAGCGAACAGGCCGATCGCGGTGGCGCTCAGGGGGAGGAGCAGGATGACGGCCCCGACCCCGATGCCGGTCGCCACCACGTACCCGAGCAGCCCCACGGACACCGCAAGCGCCCACCAGGCGCCGAGCTTGATGCTCACCCCGGCTCCGCTCCATCCGTTCCCCATGGCGTCCCACCTCGCGTTGAGCGAACGCTTTGAGCATACGCCCAGTTTGAGCGACCGATCAAGTTCCGGGAAACGATGCGCCCGAAAGGAAGATCCTAGGTCGGGCGGGCTAACCGCAAAAAGTTCAGGAAGTGGTTAGCAAAATTCGATCCTTCGGGGGCGGGGGTGTCGTATACCTCGACCGATGCGAGTGACGACGCGGGGCCCGATCGCGGTTGGGATTCTAGTGGGGCTGACGCTCGCGGCGTGCGGTTCCTCGACCGGGAAGAGCACGCCCACCACCGGAGCGTCCGCTGCTCCGACCAGCGCTCCGGCGTCCTCCGGGCCGGCGCCGACCACGGCGCCCACGACCGCGCCGAGCGTTGCCCCGTCGCCGTTCCCGACGCAGTCGTCGCTGCCCCTCGACCCCCGCAACAAGAGCTCGAAGGTGGTGTCGTTCGCCTCGACGGACGGGATCAAGCTGACCGGGCGCGTGTTCGGCTCGGGTCCGCACGGCGTCGTGCTCGCTCCGAGCGGCAACGACCGGTACTCGCAGTTCGAATGGCTGGCCCTCGCGGTGCCGCTGTCCAAGGCCGGGTACCACGTGCTGACGTTCGACGTCCGGGGGGTCTGTTACCCGCCTGACCCCAACGTCGGCTGCTCACAGGGTGAGATCGACTGGGCGAACGCCTGGAAGGACGTCGCCGGGGCGGTCGCGTTCCTGCGGGCCCACGGCGGGAGGACGGTCTCGGTCATCGGCGCCGACCTCGGCGCGACCGAGGCGTTCGCCGCCGCGGCGCGGGGGACCAAGTTGGACGGCGTCGTCTCGGTGTCCGGCCTGGACGACACCGAGGGCTACGAGATCGACAGGGCCACCCTGGAGAAGGTGGGCGCGCCGATCCTGCTCATCGCGGGCGACGGCGACTCCGACGCGGTCGACGCCTACAAGGCCTGGCTGAAGGAGGCGCCCCCGTCCACGACGGGGCTCCTGCTCAACACCGACCTCCGGGGCACGTTCGTCTTCGATCCCATCGCGCCGTCGGACGTCTCGCAGTCCAAGCGCGCGAAGGCCGCGGTGGAGGAGTTCCTCCAGCAGCACGACTGATCGCGCGCCGAGGGGGGTACGATCCCGACGCCTTCGGGTGAGGGCCGATCGGGGACGACGTGCGGACATCGCGGCGGATCGAGACCCTCCGGGCCCTGGCGGGCACGCTCGTGCCGGCCGGCGGCGACGACGCCGCGACCGCCGCGCTTCCCGCCGGCGACGCCGTCCCCGCCGCGCACCGGGCCGCCGAGCTGATCGACCGCCTCCCGTGGACGCTCCGCCGGGCGGTCGACGCGCAGCTGGCCTTCCTGGAACGCCTGCCCATGGCCTCGCGCCGCCGGACGCCGTTCTCGCGGCTGGAACCGGAGGACCGGGACCGGATGGTGGGCCGGCTGGAACGGCTGCCCGGCGCCCTGGCGGAGGCGACGACCGCCCTCGAGCTGCTGATGGTGCTCGCCTACACCGGAACTCCAGAGGTCGCCGCCGCGCTCGGCGTCGACCAGGGGCAGCTGGTGCCGCCGACCTCGCCGCTGCCGCCGGCGCGCCGTTTGCCGGTCCGGGAGGGCGACGGGCTGGCCGGCCTGGACGAGGCCTTCGACGTGGTCGTCGTCGGCTCCGGGGCGGGGGGCGCGCCGGTCGCCCGCGAGCTGGCCCGGGCGGGATGGTCGGTGGCGGTGGTGGAGGAGGGCAGGGCGGTGACCCGCGACGACTTTACCGGACCCGAGATCGATCGCATGCCGCTGCTGTGGCGCGACGGCGCGGCGACGTTCACGGTGGGTCGGCCGTCCATCCTCATGCCGCTCGGCCGCGTGGTCGGCGGGAGCACCGTGGGGAACTCCGGCACCTGCTTCCGGACCCCCGACCACGTGGTGGCGTCATGGCGGGACGACCTCGGGGTCGGGTTCGGCCCGGACGACCTGGGTCCGTTCTACGAGGACGCCGAACGGACCATCGGGGTCGCCCCCGTGCCGTGGCCGGTGATGGGGAACAACGGCCGCACCGTGCACCGGGGAGCGGAGGCGCTCGGCCTGCGTGGACGCCCGCTCGACCGGAACGCGGCCGGGTGCCGAGGGTCGGGCGTCTGCACCGCGGGGTGCCCCGTGGACGGCAAGCGGGGCGTCCACCTGAACTACCTGCCGCAGGCGGTCGACGCGGGCGCGACCCTGTTCGCCGGCCTCCGCGCGGTGCGGATCCTCTTCGACCACGGCCGTGCGGTGGGCGTGCGCGGCGTCGTGCTGGGCGGGGGCGGCCACGTCGCGGGCTCGTTCACCCTCCGGGCCCGGCGGGCGGTGGTGGTCGCGGCCGGCGCGCCGTTGACGCCCCCGCTGCTGCGACGGAGCGGCCTGCGGATCCCCGGCCTGGGGCGCAACCTCAGCATCCACCCGGCCGGCGCGGTGGCCGGGCTGTTCGACGAGAAGATCCACGGCTGGCGCGGGGTCATGCAGAGCTACGGCATCGAGGACATGGCCGACCGGGGGGTGATGTTCGAGGCGACGTTCCCACCGCCCGGACTGGGCTACGCGGAGTCGGGCCTCGGACTGCCCGGCCTCGAGCGCAAGAGGATGCTCGCGGCGATCGGCCGGACCGCCGTGTTGGGGCTGCTCGTCTCGGACGAGGGGCGCGGCCGGGTGACCGACCTCGGCGCCGGACGGACGCCGCTCATGACGTACTCGCTGGCCCGCCGGGACGCCCGGACCATGCTCGACGGGCTGCTGCTGGCCTCGAAGGTGCTGTTCGCGGCCGGCGCGACCGAGGTCCACCCGATGGTCGCCGGGGTGCCGGGGTTTCGCTCGCCGGCCGAGGCGGAGGCGGCCCTGGAGCGCGACCTCCCGGCGAGTGCCCTGCGGCTGACCGCGTACCACCCGATGGGCACCGCGCGGATGGGCGCCGGCGGCGTCGTCGACGGGTTCGGCCGGGTCCTGTCGGCGGAACGGCTGGTGGTGCCGGACGCCAGCGTGTTCCCCACCTCCCTCGGGGTGAATCCGCAGGTGACGATCATGGCGTTCGCCACCCGGGCGGCGCGAAGGATGGCGGAGGAATGGTGATCCGCGCGCTCCGCGTATGCTCCCGGCGGAGAGCCCGGTGATCCCCTACGACAGCTTCCTGCTCGACCCGCCCATGCTGTTCACGTCGGGGTGGCTGACGGCGAAGCTCACCAAACGCATGACGCCGGACCACCGGTGGGCCGCCCGGCGGACGCTCGGCGCCGGCACGGTGGCGGTGTTCTGGGCGACGTCGGTCTCGCTGTACCTGAACCTCGAGTGGACCCGGTGGATCTGGGAGATGTGCCGGGCAGAATCCGGCCGCGACTGGATGCTGAACTCCGGCGTGTTCCACTTCGATCACCGAAACGCGGGCAGGCGCACGCACGCGCTCAGCGCCGCGATCCTGGCGACGTACCCGGCGTGGTTCGCCGCCGGCGTCAGGGCCGGCGCCCGGCGCGACGCCTAGGTGCGGGTCACCCTCTGCACCCGCGAGTACCCGCCCGAGGTCTACGGGGGCGCGGGCGTCCACGTCGAATATCTCGCGAGGGAGCTTGCGAAGCGCATCGACGTGAGCGTTCGGTGCTTCGGTGCGCCCCGCGAGCCCCACGCGACGATCGACGTCCGGGCGGTGGCCAGGCCGGCGCTGGGCGGTTCCTCCGCGCTGGACGTGCTGGCCGTCGACCTCGCCATGGCGGCCGAGGGCACCGGCGCCGACCTCCTCCACAGCCACACCTGGTACGCGAACATGGCCGGCCACCTGGGCGGCCTGGCCCACGGCGTCCCGCACGTGATGACGTCGCACAGCCTGGAGCCGCTCCGGCCGTGGAAGGCCGAGCAGCTCGGAGCCGGCGGGTACGCGATCTCCTCGTGGTGCGAGCGGACGGCCGTGGAGGCGGCCGCCGCCGTGGTCGCCGTCTCGGGGGCGATGCGGGACGACGTCCTGCGGTGCTATCCGGCGGTGGATCCCGGCCGGGTGAGCGTGATCCACAACGGCATCGACGCCGGCGAGTACCACTCGGTCGACGCCGTCGACGCGCTGACGGCCTACGGCGTCGACCCCGACCGGCCGTTCGTCGTGTTCGTCGGACGCATCACGCGGCAGAAGGGGATCGTCCACCTGGTCCGGGCCGCTCCGTCGATCGACCCCGCCGCCCAGCTCGTGCTGCTGGCCGGCGCGCCCGACACCGAGGAGATCGGCCGGGAGATGGCCCAGGCGGTCGAGGATGCCCGAGGCGAACGGGACGGCATCGTGTGGATCGACCGGATGCTCTCCCGGGCCCAGGTCGTGCAGTTCCTGTCCCACGCGGCCGTCTTCGTATGCCCGTCGGTGTACGAGCCGCTCGGGATCGTCAACCTCGAGGCCATGGCCTGCGAGACGGCCGTCGTGGCGTCGGCGGTGGGGGGCATCCCCGAGGTGGTGGCCGACGGCGAGACGGGGCTGCTCGTTCCCGTCGAGCTCGGCAGGAACGGCGAGCCGGTCGACCCGCCGCGGTTCTCCGCCGGCCTGGCGGACGCGGTGAACTCGGTCCTGTCCGATCCGGCCCGGGCCCGTGAGATGGGCGCGGCCGGCCGCCGGCGCGTCCTCGCGGAGTTCACGTGGAGCGCCGTGGCCGACCGCACTGTGGAGCTGTACCGCCGGGTCCTGGCCTCCTGAGCGCTACGACCAGAAGGCGTCCGCGACCGACTGGTTCAGCGGGTACTGCGTGACCTCCAGGACGATGCCGTCGTCGTCGCACCGGAACAGGTGCACCGGAGAGTCGTCGAGGATCCGCCCGCGCCCGTTCCCCGTGACGTGCACGTACGCGGCCGCCCGCTCGTCGCTCGCCAGGATGTCGAGGACCTCGATCCGGAACGTCCCTTCGGACAGCTCCATGGTCCGCTGGAAGAACTCCACGACCTCGCCGAACCCCTTGTGGTCCCCGGACAGCTGCCCGTGGTGCTCGGGCGTGTGCCACACGATGTCCGGCGACCACATCTCGCCGAGCCGTGCCATGTCGCCCCTCGCGAACGCCTCGTACCCCTCGCGCAGCAGCGCGCGTTCCGTTCCGCCCGCTCGCCCATCCCCGACCTGCTTCGTGCCGTCCGGCGGACCGTCCACCGGAACGAGGACGAGCCTAGGAACGGGTGGGCGTCCCATCGATCGTTCGGTCGATCTTTCACGAGCGCCCAGCGGGCGGCCCGATGCGACGTCAGTCGTGCAGCAGGCCGTGCTCCATGGCGAACAGCGCGGCGGCGGCGCGGGTGGAGACGCCGAGCTTCTCGTAGATGTGCACCACATGGGTGTGCGCCGTCGACGGCGAGATGAACAGCGCCCGGGCCACCTCGCGCTTCGAGGCGCCGCGCGCCAGCACGCGGAGCACCTCGACCTCCCGGCCGGTGAGGCCGGCCGGCCAGGCGGCCCGGACCCTGGTGGCGTGGCCCGCGGCCTCCAGCACTGCCGCGACCGCCGGGGGGTCGAGCGGTTCCTGCTGCATGATCCGCGCGGCCCGGTCGAGGCCGAACGCCGGCCGGTGGGGGCGGTCCTCGGTGAGGGCGGCGCACACGTCGGCGGCGGCCAGGATGCGCGCCGACGCGCTCTGCTCTCCCGGCGTGGCCTGGCGGTGGTAGCCGCTCGCGTCGATGCGTTCGTGGTGCATGCCGGCGATCCGCGCGATCGGCTGCAGGGCCGGCGTCCTCGAGAGGATCCGCTCCGTGTGGTAGGCGTGCAGCCGGACCTGTTCCCAGTCGGCGATCGTGAGCGGACCGGGCCGGTCCCACACGCCGGTGGGAACGCCGGCCCGCCCGAGGTCGTGGAGCAGGCCGGCCCGCCGCAGCCCACGCTGCTGCTCATCGGTCAGGCCCATGACCGCCCCCGCCCGCTGTGCGAGGTCGGCCACCCGCCCGGAGTGCCCCAGGAGGTAGGTCGACTTCAGGTCGGCGGCGTCGGCGAACGCCGCGGCCGCCTCGTCCAGGCCCCGTTCCGAGACGAACCGGGCCGGCTCCGGCTCCGCCCGGAGGACGGCCGTCCACGGGTCCTCGTCGATCGCGGCCAGCAGGTCCGGACCCTCCGCGGCGAATGCTGCGGCCAGCGCGGGGTCGAGCGACCGGCCCGACCACCGTCCGACCACCTCGACCGCGGCGTCCGGCCCGCCGGCATCGGCGAACATGACGCCGGCGAACGCCACGGCGGAGAGCCGAGCGGCGAGCGCGATGCGTTCGCCCCGCAGCCGGCGCGGACCGCCCTTGCCGTCCCATCGTTCGAAGATGTGCCCGAGCGCCCGGCCGACGCCGGGGTCGATGTCGAGCCGCCTGGCCATCAGCACCGCGACCTCGCAGTCGGCCCTCGCGCCCAGCGCGGCCACCCGCCTGGCTCGGGGAGCGGCAGATGCCACCGCCAGGGCCCGGGCGAGCGGCGTGGGGGCCGAACGCCCCAGCGACAGAAGCAGCGTCGCCGCCTGGCGCGGGTCGGTCGTGTCGAGCATGTCGGCCACGCGCCGGACGGCGACGTCGTCCCCGCCGAGCGCCCGCGCGTACTCGTGCGACGTCGCCGTGCACCCCACGTACCGCAGGAGCGTCGTGAAGTACGCGTCCCGGACCTCGTCGTCGCCGAGGGACATCGACCGGGCGAGCCCCGTCGCCAGGGCGCACGCCCGAACGGCCTCCTCCGGCGAGTGGCCGCGGGCGAGGTCGGTGACCAACGAGAGGCCGGCGAGCAGCTCGGCCAGCCGCGTCCGCTGGGGCTCGTGCGGGGCGGGGTTCGTCATCGGGCGGAACGATACGGCGTGCGAGGGTCGCAGCACCCCCGCGAGCGGGCTCCACCGCTCGCGCCCGGGACTGGTCTCTTGTGGCCAGGAGGCGGCGAACGTACGCTCACCCCGTCTTTCGATCCGAGGGGGTGGCGTCGATGCGACGACTGTCGGCGCTCGCGGCGGTGCGTCCCAGAACGTCATCAAGGGGAACTTCATCGGCACGAACGCCACGGGGAACGGCGCCATCGCCAACGTGAACGGGATCTACGTGGACGGCGCACCCTCGACCTCGATCGACCAGGACGTCGTCGCGGGCAGCACGCTGGACGGCGTATTCGTCACCGGCGGCGCGGCCTCGACGACCGTCACCGGCAGCTTCGTCGGCACGCGGGTCGACGGGGTGACACCGCTGCCCAACCGGTCGGGAATCCGGGTCGTCAACGGGGCTCCGGCACCGTGATCGGCGGCACCGCCGGGGGCGACGGCAACGTCCTCTCGGGCAACGCGGCGAGCGGACTCGCCATCGCGGAGACCGACGGGGCGGTGGTGGAGGGGAACATGATCGGCGTCGACGGCACCGGCACCGTCGCCGTTCCCAACATGGAGGACGGGATCGAGATCGTGGACGGGAACGCCAACACGATCGGCGGCGCGGCAGCGGGCGAGGGAAAGTCGTGTCGGGCAACGGTGCCGGTGTCCCCGCGGGGCCGGGCATCTTCGTGCTCGCCCAGTCGCCCGGGGCGGCTGCCGGCAACGTCATCCAGGGCAATGTCGTGGGAACGAACCCGGCGGGGACCGCCGCCATCCCCAACGGCGCCGGCGGCGTCGTCGTCCAGGGTGGCTCGGACACCACCATCGGCGGCGGGTCCCCGGCTCAAGGCAACTTGGTGTCGGGGAACACCGGACCCGGCGTGGACCTCCGGGGCGCGGCGACCGGGACCAAGGTGCGGGACAACCTGATCGGCACGAACGCGGCCGGCACCGCCGCCGTTTCCAACACCGGCAACGGGATCGAGATCGCCGGATCGACGAACAACCGGATCGGAAGCGGCGCGAAGACCCGCAACGTCGTGTCGGGCAACGGTATCGCCGGGGTGTTGGTCGACGGGCCGGGCGCCGGCGGCAACCGGATCGCGGGGAACTTCATCGGCACCGACGCCAAGGGCACGGCCGCCCTCGGGAACGCCAAGGCCGGCGTGCAGATCCTCGACGCCTCGGGCACCATGATCGGCGGCCCCACCACGTCCGCCGGCAACCGGATCGGGTTCAACGGCGGGCGGGGGATCGTGATCGACGACCCGAACCTCCCGGCGACCGGGAACGCGATCCACCGCAACGCGATCTTCCACAACGGCAACCTGGGCATCGACCTCGGGGCGGACGGCCGGGACGCCGACGACGGTCACGACGCCGACGCCGACGCCGGCCCGAACCGCCACCAGAACTTCCCGGTCGTCCACTCGGCGTCGACCTCGGGCGGTCGCACGGCCATCCGCCTGACGCTCGGGAGCCGGGCGAGGACGGCCTACGTGATCGAGCTGTTCTCGAATACCGCGTGCGATCCCTCCGGGTTCGGCGAGGGGCAGGTGTTCGTGGTGAG
This sequence comes from uncultured Actinomycetes bacterium, assembly GCA_963772375.1. Lineage (GTDB taxonomy): Bacteria > Actinomycetota > UBA4738 > UBA4738 > JACQTL01 > DATBHM01. The sequence goes on along the minus strand of CAVYXG010000001.1, from coordinate 1,002,547 downwards.
CAGGAAGGTCGTGACGGCCGCCGACGGCACGGCCACGCTGAGCTTCTCCCGCCACCCGGCGCTCCCGGTGGGGCGGTTCCTCACAGCGACCGCGACCGACCCGGCCGGGAACACGTCGGAGTTCTCCCGGTGCCTGCGGGTGACCGGATAGCCGCGCAGGCTACGGCGAGGGCTGCGGTTCGAACGGCCCGACCTCGATCGTGGAGGGCATGCCCGGGCCGTTGCAGGGCGGCGGGTCCTCCATGCCGTTTGCGACGTCCACGTCGCCGCCGCCCGGGATCCCGATCCGCCACAGGGGCACGCCGGGTGCGCACCAGTTCCCCCACCGGATCCGGACGGAGGCCACGTCACCGGGGCGCAGGGTCACGACCGGCCATCCCGCGGGTTGCGGGTTCCCGTCCACCTCCCACCCGGCAGGGGAGTCGATGAAGCTGAGGTCCGAGGTGACGAGGTGGTTGGGATCGGTCAGCAGCACGACCCCCGGACGTCCTCTCAGCGTGCAGACGACGCCCGAGAGGTTCGTGACGTCGATCGCGCCCTCGCGGGAGCCGGCGGCCCCCTGCATGTCGCCGTTCGCCCGGAGGTGGCCGGGCGTGCAGGCGACGGGCCCGCCGGAACCCGTGCTCGGCGATGCGCCCGTCGTCGGCGCGGGCACGCCCGTGGTCGTCGGCGCGGGCGCGGTTCCGTGACCGCCGCCCGTCGGGGTCGGGCCGGGCCCGCCGAGCGTGGGCCCCGGGCCGCGGAGCGCCTGGACACCCACGAGAACCGCCGCGACCACGACGATGGCGGTTGTGCCCACCATCAGCGAGTTGAACGCGATGCGGCGTCCCGCCCGGCCTCGGAGCGCGTCCGGGACCTCGCGATGCGGCCGGACGTGGTCGGCCCGGTCCTGCAGCGTCCGGCGGAGCCGGTCCTGTTCGTCCATGTCGATCACCCCTGCCCTGGAATCTCGGTCCGCAGCGTCTCGAGCCCCCGCGCCACGAGGGACTTCACCGTGCCCGGCCGGCACCCGAGGATCTGGGCGACCTGCCGTTCGGACAGGTCCTCGTAGAACCGCAGCACCAGGGCCGCGCGCTGGCGGGTCGTGACCCGCCCGAGCGCGGTCCACACCTCGTCGCGGTCCTCGACGGTCCGCTCGCCGACGCCCGCCGTCGCCCGGGCCTCGACCGAGCCGCCGGCCCGCCGGAGGTAGGTGCGTTCGACCTTCCGCCGCCGGAAGTGGGAGTTGACGAGGTTCACGATCGTCCGGCGCAGGTACGCGTCGAATGCGCCGGGGTCCCGCAGGTGCACGAGGCGGCCGGCCAGGCGCACGAACGCGTCCTGCGCGAGGTCCTCCGCCAGGCCCATGTCCCCCGTCAACAGGTACGCCAGGCGGACCGCGCCGTCGGCGTGCCGCACGTACAGCTCGCCGAGCCTGCCCGTCTCCGTCGTCGGCATCCGGTCCACGTCGGCGCTCAGCATCCACCCATCACGGCCCCAAGGACGCCTGGGGTGGCCGGACGGTTCCCTGCGTCAGGCGGATGGTTCCCTGCGTCAGGCGGAACGCCAGCTCCGGTAGACCTGCAGCAGGTCCTCCCGCGTGGCCTCCGGGATGTCGTGCTCCGTCAGCCGGCCGGTGAGGCGGAGGACCGTGCGCATCTGGTCGAGGTAGGCCGTGCAGTTCGTGCAGGCGGCCAGGTGTTGCTCGAAGCGATCGCGTTCCTCCTCGGGGAGCGTCCCCTCGAGGTAGCCGGTCACGACCTCGACGAACTCCCGGCACGGCATCGGCGAGCGGCCCGCGGACCGCCTCCGGCGACGGCGGAGGATGCTCACGACGCCTCCTCGCCGGGTTCGCCCATCAGGTAGCCGGCCAGGGCCCGGCGGACCTTCGACCGGGCCCGGTGCAACAGCACGCGCTGGTTGACCTCGGTGATGCCGAGCACGGCGCACACCTCCTGCGAGGAGAACCCGTCCACGTCGCGCATGGTGATCACCTCACGCTGCGATGGCGGCAGCGTGTCGATGGCGGCAGCGAGCCGATCCAGCGTCTCCCTGGACTCCAGGCGCTGCTCGGGGATCTCGTCCCACGGCCGGGGCGGCGACATCCAGGCGTGGGGCTCGCGAGCGTCGGGACCGAAGAACCGGTCGGGGTCGACGGCCGGCTCGAACGGGTCGGTTCCCGCGTCGAACAGCGCCGAGAACGGCACCGAGCGGCGCTCCCGCGTGCCGCGCGTGACCGCGCGGTTCACCAGGATCCGGAAGATCCACGTCTTGAGCGAGGACCGGCCCTCGAAGCGGGGGAGGCCCTGGAGCACCGCGAGCCAGGTCTCCTGCACGACGTCCTGGGCGACGTCCCGCGAGGGAACGTAGTTCCGGGCCAAGCGGACCATGGCCGCCTGGTACATGTCCACCAGCGACATGAACGCGGACTCGTCCCCCGCCAGGAGCCGGCCAACCAGCTCGGCGTCCCGGCCGGACGAGCCGTGTTCCCCGGTCAGGTCCGCATGCTCGGCCACGTCGCTCCCCGTCCCGGCCAGGTGCCGGGAACGGGCCAGACCATACGCACGGACCGACCACCGGTCCAGCGCGACCGGCGCGGCCACTGCGCTCACGGCGCCGCCGAGGTCAGCTGCTCGAGCGTGGCCCGCGCGACCCGGCGGTCGTGCGCCCGGAGCGACCGGAGGTCGCCGAGCGACTGCGCGTCGATGAGCGTCCCGAACGTGTACGGCTCGCCGGGGATCTCGAGATCGGCCTCGCGGGAGGGGTCGACGACCTGGACGAACACGCCCTCGTCGGGCCCGCCCTTGTGGAGCTGCCCCGTCGAATGCAGGAACCGCGGGCCGAACCCCAGCGTGGTGGCGACGTGCAGCCGGTCGCGCAGCGCCATGCGGGCGCGGTGCAGCGTCTCCTCCGTGACGTCGGTCCGGTCGAGGTAGGCCATAATCGCCACGTAGTCGCCGGGCTTGACCTGGGCCAGCAGCGCGCCGAGGTCGTCGAACCCCGGCGCGTCCCGGCCGGGGCCGGACGCCAGGATGTCCTTGGTGGCGGCCTTGGCCTCAGCCACGTTCGGCTGGTCGAACGCGTTGATCCCCAGGATGTGCCCGGCGATCGCCGTGGCCAGCTCCCACCGGAAGAACTCGCCACCGATCTGGATCGGGCCGTCGTACCGAAGCCGCACGACCGGGTGCCCGGCCGTGGCCAGCGCGTCGAGCCCCTCGACCTCGCCGATGGCGACGAACACCCGGTCGTCGCCGTAGGCCTCGGGCGGGCCGATGTCCTCGCCGACGACCGGTACGATGCCCCTGCCCTCCTTGCCGGTGGACTCGGCGATGAGCTGTTCGACCCAGTTCCCGAACGACGCGATCTCCGGTGCGAGGAACAGCGTGCACTTGTCGCGCCCGGCCAGGGCGGCCTCGCCCATCACGGCGCCGAGCAGCGCGGCCGGGGCGTCAGCGGTGGCGACGCAGCCGTCGTTCGCGCACTCCATCTCCTCCGCGCGGTCGAGGAGGCCGTGGAGGTCCACGCCGGCCAGGGCGGCCGGCACCAGGCCGAAGTACGACAGCGCCGAGTACCGCCCGCCGATGTCGTCCGGGTTGCGGAACGTCGCCCGGAACCCGTGCTCGGTCGCGAGGTGCTCGAGCGGCGTGCCGGGGTCGGTGATGGCGACGAACTGCGATCCGCTCGACCGCAGCGACCAGAAGTGGGCGAAGTGGCTGAGCGTCTCCGTGGTGGTTCCCGACTTCGAGGCCACGACGAACAGCGTGTGCTCGAGGTCGAGCCCGTCGGTGACCCGCTCGACCGTCACCGGGTGCGTGGTGTCGAGCACGGTCAGCTCGAGGAACCCACTCGCCTGCCCGAAGGTCTTCGAGAACACCTCGGGCGCGAGCGACGACCCGCCCATGCCCAGCAGGACCGCGTGGGTGAACCCGTCGGCCGCGGCCTGCTTGGCGAACGCCTCGAGCTCCGTCACCCGTTCGTGCATCATGTCGGCCACGGTCAGCCAGCCCAGGCGGTTGGAGATCTCGGTGGGGTCGGGCTTCCACACCGTGTGGTCCTTGCGCCAGATGCGCTTCAAAACGTCGCCCTCGGCCATGGCCTGCAGGCGGGCGGCGACCGTCCCCTGCAGCGACCCCAGCGAGTCGGCGTACTTCGCCAGTCCGGCGCGGACCTCGTTGAGCTTGGTCTCGAGCGCCGCGACCAGGCCGTCGAAGTCCTTTCCGAACGAGGCCAGGCCCTCGGTCAGCAGGGTTTCGGTCACGGCGTGGAGGTCGATGCCCTGCGCGGCCAGCGTGTCCAGCGAGGCCTTCGCGGCCTCGAGGTCCTTCGTGACGGCGTTCGGATCCACGACGCCGTGGTCGCGGAACGCGTCCATCGTCGCGGCCGGCATGGTGTTCACCGTGTCGGAGCCGGCCAGCTCGGCCACGTACTTGGTGTCGGGGTACGCGGGGTCCTTCACCGAGGTCGAGGCCCACAGCGGCCGCTGGACCTGCGCGCCGGCGTCGGCCAGGCGCTGCCAGTCATCGCCGGAGAAGAGCTCCCGGAACCGCCGGTACGCCATCTTCGCGTTGGCCACGGCGGCCGTGCCCCGGAGCGGCGAGCCCTCCGGCAGCTTGGCGTCGACGGCCGTGTCGACGCGCGACACGAAGAACGAGGCGACGCTGGCGATGCCGTCGACCGGATGGCCGTTCGCCAGGCGTGAATCGAGCCCGGCGAGGTACGAGGCCGCCACCTCGGCGTACTGCTCCACGCCGAACAGCAGCGTGACGTTCACGTTGACGCCGGCCTCGATCAGCTCGGTGATGACCGGCATGCCCTCCGGTGTCCCCGGAACCTTGATCATCACGTTCGGCCGGTCGATGCGGGCCCACAGCAGCTTGGCCGCCTCGACCGACCCGGTCGTGTCGCGGGCCAGGCGCGGCTCGAGCTCGAACGAGACGAACCCGTCGCGTCCCTTGGTCGCGTCGTACACCGGGCGCAGCACGTCGGCCGCGAGCTGGATGTCGACCAGAGCGAGGTCGTAGAACAGCCCGAGCGCGTCGACGGTGCTGGTGTCCGCGATCTCGCCGATCACGCCGTCGTAGTCGGTCGAGCCGCCGATAGCCTTGGCGAAGATCGACGGGTTGGACGTCACACCGCCGAGGCCGTCGTCGTCGCGGAGCTGTTCGAGCGTCCCGCCCTGGACCATCGTCCGGCGGAGGAAGTCGAGCCAGACGCTCTGGCCGGCGTCGCGGAGCTGCAGCAGGGGGTTGGTGTCCGAGGTCACGTGCTCACTCCTTCGTGCCCAGCAGGGCCTTGGCGCGGGCGGCGACGTTCTCCGGGGTGAATCCGAACTCCCGGAACAGCCGGTCGGCCGGCGCCGACGCGCCGAAGTGGTCCAGCGTCACGGTGTCGTCCGCGTACCGTGACCAGCCGAACGGCGACGCGGCCTCGACCGCCAGGACGGGGACCCCGGCCGGGAGCACCTGGGTCCGGTAGTCGTCGTCCTGGCGTTCGAACAGCTCCCACGACGGCATCGACACGACCTGCGCCGAGATCCCGTCGTCGTGCAGGAGGTCGTGCGCGGCGCGGGCCAGCTGGACCTCCGAGCCGGTCGCCACGACGACCACGTCGTCGCCGGTCTCGACCACCCAGGCCCCGAGCGACACGGCGTCGCGGGGCACGTCGGCCATGACCGGCAGGTTCTGCCGGGAGAGGACGAGCGCGGTGGGGCCGTGGCGGTGGCGCAGGGCGACGGCCCAGGCCTGGGCGGTCTCGTTCGCGTCGGCGGGGCGGATCACGCACAGGCCGGGCATCGCGCGGAGGCTCGCCAGGTGCTCGACGGGCTGGTGGGTGGGGCCGTCCTCGCCGAGGCCAATCGAGTCGTGCGTCCACACGTACACGACCGGCAGCTTCTGCAGGGCGGCCATCCTGACGGCCGGCCGCATGTAGTCGGAGAACACGAAGAACGTCCCCCCGTAGATGCGAAGCCCGCCGTGCGCGGCGACGCCGTTCATGACCGAGCCCATGCCGTGCTCCCGGACGCCGAAGTGGAAGTTCCGGCCGGTGAAGTCCTCGGTGGCGATGTCGGCGTAGCCGGTGAGGTAGGTCTCGGTGGACGGCGCGAGGTCCGCCGATCCGCCGACCAGCTCCGGGACCGACGCCGCGATGGCGTTCAGCGTCCGGCCGGACGCGACGCGCGTCGAGACCGGCGTGTCGACCGGGAACTCCGGGAGCGACCCCTCCCAGTCCGCGGGGAGCTCCCCGGCGACGACCGTCCTCCGGAACTCCCCGCCGCCGTGGGCGTGCTCGGCCTCGAACGCGGCGAACCGCTCGGTCCACTCGGCGTGGGCGGCCCGGCCGAGGTCGGCCGACGACCGGTAGTACCGGAGCACCTCGTCGGGGACCGTGAAGGGCTCGGTGTACGGCCAGCCGAGGTTCCGCTTGGCGGCGGCGACCTCCTCGGGACCGAGCGGGGAGCCGTGGGCGGCGGCCGTTCCCTGCTTGTGCGGCGCCCCGAACCCGATCACCGAGCGCACGACGATCAGCGACGGGTGGTCCTCGAACGACTGCGCGGTCTGGATGGCCTCGCGCAGCTCCGGCAGGTCGTTCGCGTCGCTGACGTGCAGGACGTGCCAGCCGTAGGCCTCGAACCGCTCACCGACCTGTTCGCCGAACGCGAGCTCAGTCGAGCCCTCGATCGAGATGTGGTTGTCGTCGTAGAACATGATCAGCTTGCCGAGGTGGAGGTTCCCGGCCAGCGATGCCGCCTCCGAGCTGACGCCCTCCATGAGGTCGCCGTCGCCGCAGATCACGTAGGTGTGGTGGTTGACGATCTCGTGGCCCGGGCGGTTGTACCGGGCGGCGAGCATCCGTTCGGCGATCGCCAGGCCGATGCCGTTCGCGACGCCCTGGCCGAGGGGCCCGGTGTTGACCTCGACGCCGGGACACCGGCCGCGCTCGGGATGGCCGGCGCACTTGGAGCCCCACTGGCGGAACGTCCTGATGTCGTCGAGCGAGAGGTCGTAGCCGGTCAGGTACAGCAGCGCGTATTGCAGCATGCAGGCGTGTCCGGCCGACAGGACGAACCGGTCGCGGTCGGGCCAGGCCGGGTCGCTCGGGTCGTGCCTCAGGAACTCGGTGAACAGCGTGTACCCGACCGGGGCGAGCCCCATCGGCGTGCCCGGGTGTCCGGAGTTCGCCTGCTGGACGGCGTCCATGGCGAGGGCCCGGATGGTGTTGATGCAGAGGCGTTCGAGGTCGGTCTGCTCCTCGTGCTTGTGCGGCGTCGCCTCCTTGGCGTGGACGACGAGGTCCGGCCGAAGCTCCTGTTCGTCGATGGCCACTGGGTGATCGCTCCTCGGTTGGGATCGGGCGTCGGGCGGCTCGCCCGCGATCCGCCAGCCTAGTCGGATCGTCCGGACTCTTCGTTACGTCGGGCGTCGGGCGTGTGATCACTCGACGACGTCGTCGAAGCGCTCGCCGTAGGCGGGGACGAGGCCGAGATAGGGCTCGCGGTCGCCGGCCCAGTCCATCGCCGCGATCTGGCGCCGGCTCCGACGGCCGGAGAGCGCTCGTAGCAGCTCGTATCGGTCGCCGGCCAGCGTGACGGCGGGCTCGGTCTGGCCGCAGATGCGCTCCTTGCCGTCGTACCGAAGCCGGAGCGCCGACATGCCCAGCGAGTCCAGCCGGAACCCCAGCCCGACCGCGAACGATGCGAGGGCGATCCGGCAGGCGGCCGAGTCGCGTTCGCCCGGCTTCCCGACCGCGTTGCGGACGTCCTGGCCGTGCTGCGAGAGGTCGGTGAGCAGGATCGAGTCGAGGAACGGCTCCGGCCACGGGAACGGCCGCTCGCCGCGGAGGAAGGGATCGAGCTCCTCCGCCAAGCGGTCCCATTCGGCCAGGACCTCGCCGAACGGCACGTCGCGGCGCCGGGCCACCTCGTCGGCGTTGATGCCGTCGCGGATCACTGCCTGCTCGGGGTCGCGGAGCGATTCGAGGAGCCGGAACTCCGGCGGCGCGTCCCCGGTCGTGGTGAGCCTGGCCTCGCCGACCACGTGCGCCACCGCGTCGCGGACGGACCAGTCCGGTGTGGCGGGGACGTTCGTGAGCAGTTCCTCGTCGGTGAGCCGGGCCACGAAGTCGCGCAGCGACTTCGTGGTCTCGCGGTAGGTGCCGGCGGTGTCGATCACGTCGTTCGCCTCCCGGTCCTGCGGGCGCCGTCGTCCGATTGTCCCAGCCCGGCCGCTGCGTCCCGTACAGTGCGCGACGTGCTGGTCGACGGCGCGTGGCTCGAGGAGCATTTCGATGACCCCTCGATCGTCGTCGTCGACATGCGATGGCGGGGCGATGGGAGCGGCCGTTCGCTGTGGCAGACGGCTCGGATCCCGGGAGCGGTGCACGTCGACTGGGCGACGGACATCGTCGACCCCGAGGGAGAGTTCGCGTTCATGCTGGCGCCGCCGGCGGTGTTCTCCGCGGCGATGGAACGTGCCGGCATCGGCGACGACTCGGTCGTCGTGGCCTATGCCGACGAACAGGGCTCCGGGCCGTACCGGCTGTGGTGGGCGTTCCGCGTGTACGGCCACGAGGACGGCGTCCGCATCCTGAACGGCGAATGGGAACGGTGGGTCGCCGACGGCCGCCCGGTGTCGAGCGACCCTCCGGGCGAGCCGCGCACCGGCGCCGTGTGGACGCCGCGGCCGAGCGCGGTTCATCCGGCGACCGTCGGAGACGTGGTCCACGCGGCGGGTCGCGACGACGTGGTCGTGCTCGACTCGCGCCCGCCCGAGCAGCACGCGGGTCGGGCGGTGTGGTTCGAGACGGGCCACATCGAGCCCGACGCCGACGGCATCGCCCACACGCCCCGCGGCGACATCCGGGCGGGCCGCATCCCGTGGGCCCGCAGCGTCCCCGCGCCGACGCTGTATCGCCACGACGGCACGATCAAGGAACCGGACGAGCTGCGTTCGATGTTCGGGGAAACAGGCGTCGACGAACGCACCGGCGTCATCACGCAGTGTGGCGTCGGAATCAGCGCCAGCGCGCTGTTGTACGCGCTCCACTGCGCCGGCATCGAGGACGGCCGCCTGTACGACGCCGGCTGGGAGGAATGGGGCCGCCGCCTCGACCTCCCGGTGGAACGCGATCCCTGACTCCTGTTCGAGGTCGGAAGGCGACCACCTGCGCGGCCTGGTCTCGGAAGCGTCGGCAGGCGGGCCTACACTGGCTCGGCCATGGACGACGAGCGCCTCGCAGCGGCATGTCGCGAGTTCGGAGTCGTGTTCGCCTACCTGTTCGGGTCCCGGGCCCGAGGCGATCATCGCCACTCGAGCGACACGGACGTGGCCGTGCTGCTCGATCGGAGCCTCGGGCTCCTGGAACGGGAGCGGCTCGCCGGTCGCCTCGCCGACGCGCTCGGTGTTGCGGACGTCGATCTCCTGGTGCTGAACGACGCCGCGCTCGAGCTCCGGGGCCGTGTGGTGCAGGAGGGGCGTCCGGTCTTCGTCGCGGACGAGTCCCGGCGGGTGGGCTTCGAGGTCCGCACGCGCTCGGAGTACTTCGACTTCCTCCCGACACTCCAGGCCCTCACCGAGGCCTACCTCCGGCGGGCCGCGGGGAAGGCCGGCTGATGGTCGATGCCGGGAGGGTCCGCGGCCTGCTGCAGACGCTCGACCGGTACCGCGAGCGACTCGCCCGGCTCGCCGCGATGCCGGCCGACGTGTACCTCGCAGACCAGGCGTTCGCGGGGGCGCTACCTCGTGCAGGCGGCGGCGCAGGTGTGCATCGAGCTCACGAACCACCTCATCTCGTCCGAGGGGTGGCGAACGCCGCGAGACTTCCGCGACGGCTTCTCTGTCCTCGAGGAACGGGGCGTCCTGGAACCGGGCCTGGCCGGGCGGCTGCGTGACCTGGCCGGCCTGCGCAATCGCCTGGTCCATCTCTATGAAGACGTCGACGACGTGCTCGTGCACCGGGCCATCGACTCGGGCCTGGCGGACCTGGAGGGGTTCGCCCGGGCCGTGGCCGTGCTCGTCCGGGAGGACCGATAGGGCAGCGGTTTCACCGGCCGCCGGAGGTACCGAACACCCGGCTGCGAGCTCGATCGGTCACCCTCCGGCGACCAGGCGGGCTGCATGTGCTGCACATGCGCTAATGTTCGGAGCATGAGCAGGATGATCCAGATCAGGAACGTGCCCGAGGATCTCCACCGGTCGCTGAAGGTGAGGGCCGCGCGAGAGGGGCTCTCCCTCTCCGACTACCTGCTCCGCGAGATCGAGGTGGTGGCCGCGCGGCCGACGCTGGAGGAGATCCTCGCGGCCATCCGGGCGCAGGGTCTGACCCGTCTCGCGGAGGATCCGTCCTCCGCCGTGCGGGGCGAGCGCGACGCCCGATGATGAACCCGCGTCGGCATCCGTGATCGTCCTGGATGCGTCGGCCGCCGTCCACCTGCTCCTGGACGTCCCCCCGCACGGCGAACGGGTGAGCCGACGGCTCGCCGGGGAGGGCGAGGCGCATGCGCCCCACCTGATCGACGCGGAGGTCGGTCAGGTGCTCCGCCGGTACGTGCTCACCGGGCAGATTCGGGCGGATCGGGCCCGGCTGGCCATCGGCCACCTCGCCGGGCTGCCCCTGGTTCGGTACCCGCACTCGCCACTCCTCGCCGCGGCGTCCGGGCTCGTCCGGAACCTCACGGTGTACGACGCCCTCTACGTGGTGCTCGCCGCGGGCCTCGGCGCGACCCTGCTGACGGCCGACGGCCGCCTTGCCAGAGCCGCCCGGAGGCTCACTGTCGTCGAGCTCCTTCGTCCGTAACGAGCTGTTGACCATGCTTCCGCATTTGGAAGCCGGGACAGCAGGGCTCAGGGGCGCGACGAGGGGCGATCGACCTCCAGATCGGCGTAGTTCGATGAGGACTTGCCGAACTCCCACCAGCCGCGGACCCAGGACTTCAGGATGGCGAGGGAGCGGCCGTAGACCAGCGGGATCACCGCCACCCGGTCGGCCACGGCCATGCGGTCGGCCTCGTGGAACAGCTCCAGCCGCGAGCGGTCGCTCCGCTCCTGGCGGGCCCGTTCGATGAGGTCGTCGAAGGCCGCCGACGAGAACCCGCCCTCGTTGGTTCGGCTGTCCGACTGGAACAGCAGCCGGAGGTAGTACTCGGGGTCCGGATAGCCCGGCAGCCAGCCGGTGAAGTACACGGGCGCGATCTCGGTCGGGCGTCGGACCTTCGCCGCGTCCGCGAACGACCATGTTCGGACCTCGACATCGAGGGCGAGCGCCGCCCGCCACGACTCGGCGACGACGTCGAGGAGCCGCCGATCCTCCTCCAGCCCGGCCATCCCCAGCTCGCCGGCGAACCCGGACCTCGTCAGGTGCTCCCGCGCCCGGTCCGGGTCGAACCGCAGCGCGATGTCCGGCGTGTTCCCCTGCAGCGCCGGCGGCACGATCCCGCCGGTGGCGAGGACCATGTTCACCGGCACGACGGATGCGAGCGCCTCCCGGTCGACCGCGTGGGCCAGCGCCCGGCGGAGGTCGAGGTTCGAGGTGGGCTCACTCAGGTGGTCGAACGCCAGGTATCCGGACCAGGCCGCCGGGCCAAGGTGCGCGTCGGGCGCCTCGTCCGGCACCAGGTCGGCCAGACGGGGCGTGTACCGCACGGCCACCATGTCGAGCCCGCCGCTCACGTAATCGTCGAGCGCGTGCGTCACCGCCTCGTGGACGTACTCGACGCGGGCGACGTTCCCCGGGCGGCGCCGCGAGGGGCCGGTCCGTTCCAGCGCCAGGCGGTCGTCGCCGCGCTCGGCGATGCGGAACGGCCCGCTCACCACCTGGTGCGCGGGATCGGCCCAAGCAGCGCCGTCGCGTTCGATCGCGTGCCGGGGCTGGGGGCCGCCGTCCGGCCGGTTCATCACGCTGAGGAAGTACGGCGCGGGCGCCGCCAGGCGGAACTCCACGGTCCGGTCGTCGAGCGCGCGGACGCCGATCGCGTCGGCGTCGTGGTTCCGCCCGAGCGCGTAGTCCTGGCCGTTCTCCAGCACGAAGTAGATCGCCACGCTCGAGCCGGGTGCCTGGGGGTCCAGCACCCGTTTGATCCCGAACTCGACGTCGTGCGCCGTGAGCGGCTCCCCGTCGGACCACTGCAATCCGTCGCGGAGGTGGAACACGTACCGCAGGCCGTCGGGTGAGATCTCCCACCGGTCGGCCAGCGACGGCACGATTGTCCGCTCCGGCCATGCCTCCACCAGCCGGTCGAACAGCTGCATGCAGAGTTGGATGTTCGGCCACGCGATCGCCGACGTGGGGTCGTTGTCGTTGGGCAGGAAGCTGCTCGCCAGGCGGAGCGTCTCGGTGGGCGCCTCCGAACGGGGCTCCGGCGGCGTCCACAGCTCGAACGCCCGCTGGTAGGTATCGTTCGCCTCGGCGAACCGCAGCGACACGTGCAGCGCGAGCGCCAGCTTGAACAGCACGACGGCCATCTCCCGTCGTTCGCCCCGGCGTTCCATGAGCGGCAGCAGCTCGCGGTACTGCGCGATGGCCTCGTCCAGCGCGTACTCCTGGCGTGCCCGGTCGGCCGCGATCGTGAGGTACCGGACGGCCTTCTCCTCGTCCTCGGCGGCCAGCCAGTGGTGCGCGAGGACGCCGTAGGACCGCGACTCGCCCGACGACTCCTCCTCCAGCCACTCGGCGGCCCGCCGGTGGAGCCGGCGGCGGTCCGTCCCGACCAGCGTGCGGTACGCGGTCTCCTGGATCAGCACGTGCTTGAACCGGAACTCCGGCTGCGGCCACCGCCGTTCGAGCCGCAGGAGGTCGAGCCGCTGCAGCTCGGCGAGGGCCGGTTCGACGTCCTCCGAGGGTTCCCCCTCGGCGGCCAGCACGGCCTCCAGCACCGGCTGGCCGAACTGGCGCCCCAGCACCGACGCCGCCGTCAGCACCCGGTGGCAGGACGGTGACAGCCGGTCGATGCGGGCCAGCAGGACCTTCTCGACGCTGGCCGGTACCTCGACGACGACCTCGTGGTCGAACCGCCACCCCCCGTCGTCCCCGCGGACGAGCGCGCCGGCATCGACCAGCGACCGCACCAGCTCCTCGAGGAAGAACGGGTTCCCCTCGGCGCCGGCCACGACGCGCCGTTCGAGGGCGTCCGGCAGCACGTCCTCGCCGACGAGCGCGTGGAGCAGCTCGCGGTCCGCCCGGCCGGAGAGCGCCTCCAGCGCGAGGTCGCGGGCCCGGTGGGGGAGCGTCCACACCGCGCTCTCCCGGACCGACCACGCGGGGTGGTCGCGCTCCGGCCGGAGCGTCACGACGAACAGGACGGCCGACGACTCCGACAGCGGCAGCAGCCGCTGGACGAGCTGGAGCGACGTCGCGTCGGCCCAGTGGAGGTCCTCGAGGGCCACCACGACCGGACCGTCCCTGGCCATCTTCTCGATCAGGTGGTGGACCACCTCGAACGTCCGGTACTGCAGGGCCTCCGGCGAGAGCGTCGCCAGGCGGGCCTCGGCCTCGGGGTCGGGCGTCAGGCCGAGCACGGCGGCGAGGTACGGCGCGACCTCCTTCGCCCGGTCGCCGAACACCTTTTCGACCGACCGCTGCAGCGAGATCCGGACGCGGATCTCGGGGTCGTCGGCCGAGCCGCCCAGCCACCGCCGGAGCAGGTCCCGGAACGGCCAGTACGGCAGCGTCTCGCCGTACGAGACGCACCTGCCCTCGAGCCACGTCACCGGCCGTTCCGACGGCTGGTCGGTGGCCAGGTCGTGGATCTCGGCGAGGAGCCGGCTCTTGCCGATGCCCGGTTCCCCGGTGACGAACAGGATCGCGCCGGCTCCCGCGAGGACCTGGCCGACCGCCTCCCGGACGACGTCCAGCTCGCGCTGGCGGCCGACCATCCGAACCTGTGTCCCTTCGAGGCCGCGGACCTTCTCGCCGGCCTCGTGGGCGCCGAGGGCCGGGCTCGCCGTGACCGGTTCGTCCCGGCCCTTGAGATCGAGCTTCTGCTCGTCGCCCCATTCGAACAGTGGCTCGACCAGACGGCGGGCCGAGTCGGCGACGAGCACGCCGCCCGGATCGGCCGCGGACTGGAGGCGGGCCGCGACGTTGACGGCGTCGCCGGTGGCGCCGTACTCGACGCGGCTCCCCGCGCCGATCTCGCCGACGACGACCGGCCCGGTGGACACGCCGACGCGAACCCGGAGCGGCTCCACGTCCCAGCCGCGGGCGACGTCCTCGCCGTACTCGTCGATCTCCTCGGCGACGGCGAGGCCGGTCCGAACCGCGCGCTCGGTGTCGTCCTCGTGCGCCGTGGGCGCGCCGAACAGCGCCAGCACCCCGTCGCCGGCCAGGTCCTTGACCGTCCCCCCGTAGGCCTCGACCCGGCGAACGATTCGGGCGACCGCCTCGCCGACGATCAACCGGACCTCTTCCGGATCGAGCCGCCCAACGAGCGGCGTCGAACCCACGAGGTCGGCGAACAGGGCGGTGACGGTCCGACGTTCTTCCCTGGGCTGACTGTCCGTCATCCCGGGATTCTCCCATCGGCGTCCACGCCCGGCCGGGACGGGCCGCGTGGCGGGTCGATCGACGGGGAACCGATCGCTCAGCCGAGATTCGGGATGCCCGGGTCCGCGTCGGGGTAGTTGCCCGCGCCGTACGTCGAGGTGCGGTCCTGGGAGAGCCGCAGGAGGAAGTCCTTCGGGAAGACGCCCGAGAACTCCCGCTGCAACCGACGACCCCGGTCGATCGCTGCCGGCGAGATGTACGGCCCGATGTTGTCGGCGTACCGGTAGTCGACGAACGAGGCGGCGATCTCGTCGGCGTTCGTCCCGGAGTCGGCCATCGCGCGGCCGTCGAGGTACACCTCGGACGGCTTCACGTCGTCGAGCGTCGCCACCTGCCACACCGACTTGCCGAACCGGCTCGCGATGTCGTCCTGGAACTGGATCGGGTCCAGCCGGACGCCCCCGGCGGTGTCGATCAGCGGACACTGCCCGTGGTCCGCCGTGACGATCAGCGCGAACTCGCCCGGCCGGAAGGCCTGCTCCAGCATCGACCGGAGCCGCCCGAGCTCCGCGTCCACCTGGTGCAGCACGACCATCTCGTCGTGGTCGTTCATGTTCACGACGTGACCGGTGTAGTCCGGCGCCTTGTAGTTGATGTACAGCAGGCTGGTGGCGTCCCCCTGGCCGATGGGCTCGTTCCTCAGGGTCTGCGCGATGATCTCGCTCTGATACTCGACGATCGGCGGCGAGCAGCACACCTTCTTGCCGCGACGGTCGATCTTCTTGCCGTCGCTCTCGCCGAAGTAGCCGACGAGCTTCTCGGTCAGGAACGCCCGCGGCGGCATCCCGTCGGGCATCCGGAACAGGTCGGGGTTCTGCGGCAGCCAGTGGTCGGTGACGTCCTCGTCCCAGTAGATGCCCACCGGGAGCTTGCCACCTGGCCCTTTCCCCGGGTCGGACGTCATCCCGACGTGCCAGATCTGGTAGCCGATCTCGCCGACCCACGCCTGGTGTTTCGTCGCGTCCGCGTAGTCCATGGCGAGCGTCGGGATCAGCAGGTACGAGGGGTCGGCGTTCCCGAGCTCGCCCCACGCCTTCTGCACGTGGCCGTCCACGCGGACGTTGTGCCCGGAGATCCCGTGGTGCATCGGGAACCGCCCCGTCCCGATCGTGGTGTGCGCGCAGGCGGTGACCGAGGGGAACGACCCCATGGTGGCGTTCCGGAAGTTCGCACCCTCGCCCATCATGCGGCGGAGGTTCGGCCAGGCGTCGCCCCACTTGGTGAGGACGTTCCACCCGCCGCCGTCGATGACGTACGTAACGATGACCTTCACCCTGCCCGTCGGCTTCGGGACGCCGGGGAGCACCTGCCCGTCCGGGGTCGAGAAGGGGAACCCCATCAGCCGCGCCGTCGTGGGAGCGAGGTCGGCCAGCGTGACGGGCTCCGTGGAGTCCGAGGGCTGGACGATGCCCGGAGCGAACACGACCAGCGGGATGCGCTCGGTGTAGCCCCACAGCATCGCGTGACTCGACCGGGGGTCGTCGTGTTCGAGCTTCAGCGACTCGAACGAGTAGTTCGACGTGTTCCACGGCGAGAGCACCAGCTGGAGGTCGCCGGATCGCTCGGGATGCGCCCCTCGCCGGAGGAACTCCATCCCCTGGGCTCCGACCCTGTGGGCCATCGCCTGGAGCGTGGGGCCGGGGTCGGGCTTGCCGGACCGCTCGACGGCCCGGCCGATGCCGGACCCGACCACGATCGCTCCGACCCCGGTGGCGCCCATCGTGGCCAGGAACCGGCGCCGGGACACGTCGGTCGACGGGTCGCGCTGCCGCCAGGCGATCGCCGAGCCGGCCCCTAGGACGAGGAGTCCCGCCACCACCGACATCAGCACGCTGCCGACGAGCGCGACGACGAGCGCAATGGCGAACGCGGCGACGAGCGCCGTGACGACCAGCACGATGGGGGACGGGCGGCGGTTCGGTTCCGACACGGTGAATCCCATTGTCCCAGCCGGTGCCCGGAATTGCGGACGCTGCCCGCTACGTGCGCTTTCGCTCCAGGTCGAGGAACGGGAGCGCGGTCACCGTGGCCGGGACCCGGCCCCGGCGGGCCTCGACCGTCCATTCGATCTCGAGCTGGGTGCCGGGCTCCGCGAGGGCGGCCGGAACCGACGCCAGGGCGATGTTCGCCTTGAGGATGGGGCTCCACGTCCCGCTGGTGGCCCTCCCGACCTGCTTGGTCCCGGCGTACACGGGCACCGCCGTGCGCCAGGCGGCCGCGGGAACCGCCGGCGTCAGCCCGCGCATCGCGTGGAGCCGTTCGAACCGCGGCCAGTCGAGCGTGAGGCCCACCAGGCGGCGGGCCGGGCCACCCGTCCGTTCCTCGCGCTCCAGGGCCCGGCGACCGACGAACCGCGCGGGCCGCTTGAGGTCGACCAGCCGGCCGAGCCCGAGCTCGCCGGGGGAGTACGACTGTTCGGGGATCAGGGCGTGGCGGGCGCTCGTGTAGTCCACCTCCAGCAGGATCAGGCCGGCCTCGATCCGGACCACGTCGAGCGCGAGCATGCCGGCCGGCCGGATCCCGTACGCGCGGCCGGCCTCGACGAGCGTGTCCCACAGGGCGACCGCCTTCGGCGCGTCCACCCACAGCTCGTATCCCAAGTCGCCCGTGTACCCGGTCCGGGTGACCTCGACGGGGATCCGCTTGATCTTCACGGCCCGTTCCCGGAAGTACCCGAGGCCGGTCCAGTCCTGGCCGGTGGCGGCCTGGAGCACCTCGCGCGAGCACGGCCCCTGCAGCGCCACGGCCGCCGTGGCGTCGGTCACGTCCTCGATCGAGACGTCCAGCCCCCGGGCGTTCATCCGGAACCACCGGAGCTGGGGGTCGGCGGCCGTCCACCGATAGCGGTGCTCGTCGAGCCGGGTGATCGTGCCGTCGTCGACCACCTTGCCCTGCTCGTCGCACCAGCACGTGTACCAGACCTGCCCGACCGCGAGCTTGGCGGGGTTGCGGACCTGGACCCGGTCGATCAGCCGGGCGGCGTCGGGCCCCTCGACGACGTACTTGTACAGCGGGGTGACGTCGATGAGCGCGGCCTGGTTCCGGATCGCGTTGTACTCGATGTCCCAGGAATCCGAGTAGGCGGACGCGGCCCAGTACCCGGCCCATTCCCGCCACTGCAGCTTCCGGTTGAGCGGCGCCGTCCGCCGGTGGAACGGGGTCCCCTCACTCATCCGCCTCGCGACCTCCCCTGTGGGCGGCATGTTCCCACACGGCGACCCCCGTCAGCCTCCCGCGGGGATGCCGAACGGCGCCAGCACCTTCGGCGCATCCGGGAACACCTCGGCCAGCGATGCGACGAGGTCGGGCGTGGTGGCGATGCGGTAGGCGTGCTCGGCCACGTACCGGCGGAGGGCGCAGTTGACCCGGTCGACCGGCCCCAGCGCGTAGAGGGCCTGCCCGCCCCGCCAGTACACGCCCTCGCCGTACTCGTCCGGGTGCCGGTCCCAGAACGTCATCGGATAGGCGACGTGGTTCAGCTCGAAGCCCGTCGCCGTCTGCGAACGCATGTAGGGCAGGTAGTGGCTGACGTTGGCCGCCGCCCACGTGGCGAGCGCCTCGTCCAGCCAGGGGTCGTGGGCCTGGTCGTTCCCCACGAGCGAGTAGAACAACTGGTGCGCGACCTCGTGGCTGACGGTGAGTACGAACGCCTCCGCGCCCTCGAAGATCATCGTGGGGTACTCGATGCCGGCGCGCCCGATGTCCCGGGTGATCACGAGGTGCAGCTCCGGCCAGGGGTACGCGCCGTACAGGTCTGCCACGCCGGCCAGGTCGCGGGCCACCCGGCCGGCCGCGTCGGCCGGCCGGATGCGCAGGCCGTCCTCGACGCCGACCGTCACCTTCACCGCGTTCGGCGCGTGCGCGGTCGCGGTGGCGCTGGCGAACCTCCCCACCCCGATCGCGAAGTCCCGGACGTCGAGCGCCCTCCATCGGTCCCCGGTCCGGACCCCCGAGGCGAACACTGCCGCCCCCTTCGGGGCCTCGATCGTCACGTCGAAGTCCGACGTGGTCGACGTCGAGGCCTCGGCCAGCGAGGTCGTAGGCGGGTCCGTGGCCCAGCCCACGCCGGGCTCCCACGCCAGGATCGGGAAGAACGACCCCAGCCACATCGTGCCCCGGTCGTGACCGATGCGGTCGAGCACGCCGCGCGGCGTCCGCAGGCGGAACGGCATCGACACGGTGATCGAATCGCCCGCGGCGAGCGGCGACGGCGCGTCCACGACCAGCGTGGTGGGATCGGGGAGGTTCGAGGTGAGCTTCGAGCCTCCCGACGTCACCGGGCCCGCCGTGAGCCGGGCGCCCTCTCCGGTCTGGCGCGGTCCGTTCGGCCACAGCCGGAACACCAGCCGGTCGGTCGCGACGTCGGGCGTGAACGCGACCCGGAGGGTGCCGGCGACGGTCCCGCGGCTGGGGTCGAGACGGACGCGCATCGTGTAGGCGGGCTGGCCGGCCGGCGGCGCGGCCATGGTGGGCACCGGGCAGCTGCCGGCGGGGATCGGCGTCGTGGTCCCGCCTCCGCCGGACGACGACGGCACGATGGTCGGCGTGCCCGCCCCCGACGGTCCGGACGTGGCGCCGGACGTCGTGCCCGTCCCGGAGGTCGCCATGGAGGCCGGGGTGGTCGGCGGAGCGGACGTCGTGTCCGGTGGAATGGAGTCGGAACCGGACGTGCACGCCCCAGTGATCGCGGCAATGGCCAGGCCGAATGCGAAGGCGCGGGGAGCCCGGGGCCTCCGCCGCACCCCGCCCCGGGCTCGACCCGCGCTCATCGCATCTAGATACGGCTTGCCGGCGGCCGAGGGATTGGACCATTGGGAGCGCACCACCCCCCTTACGTCGCTGCTACCCTCGCGGTTCCGTCGTCGGAGGGACGCGTGGGGGAGCGGTACGACGCCATTGTGATCGGAGGGGGCCACAACGGCCTGACCGCCGCGGCCTACCTCGCCAAGTCGGGCTTTCGAACGGTGGTCCTGGAACGCCGCCACGTGCTGGGTGGCGCGGCCGTCACCGAGGAGGTGTTCCCGGGGTTCCGGTTCAGCGTCGCGTCCTACGTCGTGTCGCTGCTGCGGCCGGAGATCATCCGCGACCTGAACCTCCCCGCGCACGGCCTGGAGATCCTGCCGCTCGACGGGACGATGACCCCGCTCGACGGCGACTACCTGTGGCGGGTGAACGACCACGGACGGACGATGCGCGAGCTCCGGCGATGGTCGGTCTCCGACGCCGAGGCCTACGAGGAGTACGGCCAGCTCATGGTCGACATGGCGAGGTTCGTCAAGCCGATCCTCGCGATGACCCCGCCGGACCCGGGCCGCCCCCGCCCGACCGAGTGGCTGCCGCTCGGCCAGATGGTCAAGGCGTGGCGCGCCCTCTCCCACCGCCAGCGGGACGTGTTCATCCAGCTGATGACCATGAGCGCGACGGAGTTCCTGCAGCAGTGGTTCGAGACCGACCCGCTGATCGCGACGATGTCGGCCTCCGGCATCATCGGGACGTTCCAGGGGATCCGCTCGCCGGGGACCGCCTACGTCCTGCTCCACCACTACATGGGCGAGATCGACGGGGCGTTCCGGGCGTGGGGCATCCCCCGCGGCGGCACAGGCGGGGTGTCGAGCGCCATCGGCAGCGCCGCACGGGCCCTGGGCGCCGAGATCCGCTGCGAGGCGACGGTCGGCTCCCTGCTGGTCGACGGCGACCGGGTGACCGGCGTCGCGCTCGACACCGGTGAGGAGCTTCGCGCCGACGTCGTGCTGTCCAGCCTCGACGCCTGGCAGACGTTCCTCAAGCTGACGCCGGCGGGCGCGCTGGATCGGTCGTTCACCGACGAGGTGGGGCGGTTCCGGTTCCGGGGTTCCAGCGGGAAGGTCAACCTGGCGCTCGACGCGCTGCCGGAGTTCACGTGCCTGCCGAACTCCGTGACGACCGAGCACCTCCGCGGGGCGCTGTCGTTCTCGCCGAGCATCGAGCGGATGGAACAGGCCTACGACGACGCCAAGCACGGCCGTCCGTCCCGGCGGCCGTACATCGACATGATCATCCCGACCATGGTGGACCCGTCGATGGCGCCGCCCGGCAAGCACGTCGTCTCGTGCTTCGTGCAGTACGCGCCGTACCACCTGGCCGACGGGGCGGTGTGGGACGATGCCGCGCGCGACGCGTTCGGCGAGACCGTGATCGACACGATCGCCGAGCGCGTCCCGGGGATCCGCGATCTGATCCTCCACAAGCAGGTGATGACCCCGCTCGACATGGAGGAGACCTTCGGCCTGTCCGAGGGCAACATCTTCCAGGGCGAGCTCTCGCTCGAGCAGCTGTTCTTCAACCGGCCGGTGCCGGGGTGGGCGGGGTTCCGGACACCGCTGCGGTCGCTGTGGATGTGCGGGTCGGCCGTGCACCCCGGCGGCGGCATCATGGGCGCGCCGGGCCGCATCGCCGCGCTCGAGGTCGCGAAGGACCTCCGGCGGCATCGGAGTCGGGGCGGGGCGGGGAGCGGCCGGTGACGGCCGCCGTGGGGCGCTACGACGTGGTCGTGGTGGGCGCCGGCCACAACGGGCTCACGTGCGCCGCGCTGCTCGGCCGGGCCGGCCTCTCCGTGCTGGTGGTCGAGCGGCGCGAACGCGTCGGCGGGGCGGCCGACACGGTTGAGATCGCGCCCGGCATCCGCGCGCCGCTCGCCCACGGGATCGGCCGGCTGCGCACCTCGGTGGTGCGCGAGCTCGCGCTGGAACGCCACGGGCTGCGGTTCATCCGCCCGAACTCCCTGGCGACCGCGCTGCACCCCGACGGCCGGGCCGTGCGGTTCGTCCGGGACCCGCACCGCACGGCGGCCGGGCTCACGGAGTGGTCGTCGAAGGACGCCGAGGCGTGGCCGGCGTTCGACCGGAAGGTCCGCGCGCTGGCCAGCGTGATGGCGTGGCTGCACGCGATGACGCCGCCCGACCTCGTCGCGCCGTCCATGGCCGACGCGGTCGGCGCGTTGAAGCTCGGCAACGCCCTTCGGGGCCTGGGCGGCCCGTCGAACCTCCGCGAGACCATCCGCGTCCTGCCGACGGCGGTGGCGGACTTCGTGGAGGACCACCTGGAGTCGGACGCCGTGCGAGCGGCCGTCGCGGTTGGCGGCGTCCGGTACACGGCGATGGGGCCGCGCGCGGCCGGGTCCACCGCCGTGCTGCTGGCCGAGCTCGCGGGGACCTCCGCCGGCCCCGCGGGCGACTCGGCCACCGCGGTCGGTGGGCCCGGCGCCCTGTCCGAGGCGCTGGCCGGCGCGGTGCGCGCGAGCGGGGGGGAGGTGCGGTGCGGCATCGCGGTCGAGCGCGTCACCGTCGCCGGCGACCGGGCCTCGGGAGTGGTGCTGGCCGGGGGCGAGGAGGTCTCCGCGCGGGCGGTCGTGTCCGGCGCCGACCCCAAGCGGACCCTGCTCGACCTCGTCGACCCCGAGGTGCTCGGCCCGACGCTCGGCTGGCGGGCCGGCACCATCCGGACCCCCGGAACCGTGGCCAAGGTGCATCTCGCGCTCGACGCGCCGCCGGCGTTCACCGCGGCGTCGGACGGCGAGGTCGAGGGACGCCTGCTGGTCAACGCGACCGGCGTCGACGAGCTGGATCTGGCGTTCGACCCCTCGAAGTACGGGCGGCTGCCCGAGCGGCCGTTCCTCGACGTCACGGTCCCGACCGCCGCCGACCCGACCCTCGCCCCCGAGGGCACGCACGTCGTGTCGGCCATCGTGCAGTGGGTGCCGTTCGAGCTCCGGGAGGGGTCGTGGGACGACGCGGCGTCGTCCGACGCCCTCGCCGATCTGGTCACGACGTCGCTCGAGGACCACGCCCCGGGACTGACCGGCCACGTCGTCGCCCGCCACGTGGTCACGCCCGCCGACCTCGAACGCGACTACGGGCTGAGCGGGGGCCACCCGCTCCACGCCGAACCCGGCCTCGACCAGTTCTTCGCATGGCGGCCCACCCTGGGGATGGCCCGGTACCGCCTCCCCATCCCGGGCCTGTACCTGTGCGGTTCGGGCGCCCACCCCGGCGGCGGCATCACGGGCGCCCCCGGGGCGAACGCCGCCCGGGAGATCCAGGCCGACCTCCGCCGTCGCTGAGCGAATCAACCCGCCCAGGTGAAGTGGCGTCGACGGGCCTCCGCGACGACGTCGGGCGGGAGGAACGTCGCCGCGAGGGAGTTGCGGACGGCCGCGGCGAAGTCGTCGTCGGTGAACCCGATCTCCGATCGCGCGACCTCGAACTCGTGGCTGAGGTCGATGCCCATGAGGCCGGGGTCGTCGGTGTTCAGGGTGACGCGAACCCCGGACCGGAGCAGGCGCAGGCAGGGGTGGTCGGCGAGCCGGTCGACGCCGTGCGTCAGCCAGTTCGATGTCGGGCACATCTCGAGCGTCACCCCACGGTCCCGGGCCAGTGCAGTCACCGCTTCGTCCCACGCGACGGACAGGCCGTGCCCCAGCCGCTCGGCGCCGAGCACGATGGCCTCAGCCGGGTACGGCGGCGGCCCGGACTCGCCGTAGTGCAGCGTGACGTGGACCCCGGCCTCCCGGACCCGCGAGATCTGCGTCGCGTACCGCGAGGCGGGGAAGCCGATCTCAGGTCCCGCGATGTCGAACCCGACCACCTCCCCGGTGTGCCGGAGCGTGAACTCCACCGTCCGCTCCGCCGAGTCGTCGCCGTAGTCGCGGCTGAAGATGACGATGAGCCCGACCGCGACGTCACAACCGGACGCGACCGCGTCGTCGACGCCCGCCCGGAGCGCAACCAGCGCGTCGTCCCAGTCCAACCCGGCCGGTGAGCACATGAAGTCCGGCGAGAACCGCAGCTCGGCCAGGCGAACCTCGTCCGCGGCAAGGTCCTCGACGGCCTCCCGGGCGATCCGCCGGACGGCGTCGAGGTCGACGAACGACCGCTGGGCGTACCCGAACGCGCGCAGCGCGACCTCGAGCGATTCGACCGGCTCGGTGACGAGCGCGGACGGCGCCAGCTCCTCGACGGTCCACGCGGGCAGCTCGAACCCGGCCTGCCGGTGCAGGTCGATGATCGTGGACAGCCGGACCGAGCCCTCCAGATGGCGGTGCAGGTCGACCTTGGGCAGGGTTCGGAGGTCGAGCGGCATCGGCGCATTCAAGCGCAGGCGAACCGCGCCGCGCCACCGGCGCCGCGCAACCCATAGGATGCCCGCGGAGTCCAACCACGCATGTCGACATCGATGCTGGAAGGGAAACGCCTGCTGCTCACCGGGGTGCTCACCCCGCAGAGCATCGCGTTCTCGGTCGCCCAGGTCGCCCAGGAACAGGGCGCCGACCTGGTGCTGACCGGGTTCGGCAAGTCCATGGGCCTCACCGAGCGGAGCGCGAGACGGCTCCCCCGGCCGGTCGACGTGCTCGAGCTCGACGCGAACGACGACGCCCACATCGAACGCCTGGCGAACGACCTCTGGACGAGGTGGGGCGGACTCGACGGGATCCTGCACGCGATCGCGTTCGCCCCGCAGGACGCCCTCGGCGGGAACTTCCTGCACACGCCCCGGGAGAGCGCGGAGCTCGCGTTCCGGACGAGCGCGTTCTCGCTGAAGGCCCTCGCGGCCGGTCTCCACGGCCTGATGCGGGACGGCGGGGGTGCCATCGTGAGCATGGACTTCGACGCCGCGGTCGCCTGGCCCATCTACGACTGGATGGGCGTGTCGAAGGCCGCCCTGGAGTCGGTCACGCGGTACCTGGCGCGCGACCTCGGCCCGGACGGCATCCGCGTGAACTGCGTCTCGGCCGGGCCGCTCCGCACCATGGCGGCCAAAAGCATCCCCGGGTTCGACGTGCTGGCGAAGGCGTGGTCGAGCCGCTCGCCGCTCCGGTGGGACACGGCCGACCCGCTGCCGGTGGCGCGGGCGGTGGCGTTCCTGCTCTCGGACTGGGCCGCGGGGATCACCGGCGAGATCGTCCACGTGGACGGGGGGTACCACGCGATGGGCGCGGACCTGCGCCGCGCCGACGCCCCGCCGGCCGGGGACTGATCCTCAGGCCACCCGCACCGGACAGTCGATCTCGAACCACACGGTGTTGCCGCGGGCCCGCTCGACGCCCCACCGGGTCGCCACCCGCTCCACCAGGTACAGGCCCCAGCCCGACTCCTGGTAGATCGAGGGCGTTCGCACCTCGCCGAACCCCGGGCCGGGGTCGGTCACCTCGACGCGGACGCTCCCCGGTCCCCACCGGATCGCGAGGTCGACCCAGCCTCCGGGCCCCTGCCCCGTGTGGCGGACGCCGTTGGTCACCAGCTCGCTGACGAGCAGACGGATGTCCTCGAACACCGGGTGATCCACGAGGTTGGAGAGCTCGTCCACGGCCCGTCGGGCCTCACCGGGGGCGTTCACGTCGCTCCGGAGCCGGACGTCGATCACGACCCCGCCTCCGGCTCGCCGGTCCCGTCGACGAACGTGATCCGCTTGTCGAGCAGCGCGATGCGGAACACCCGGTGGACCTGTGGTGGCCCCGGGACGACCTCCAGCCGGCGCCCGTCCCTGCGTGCACGGCCGTCGGCCGCGAGCACGACCCGCAGCCCGGTCGAGTCCAGGAACACCAGCTGCCGGAGGTCGATCACCACGCGCTCCGGCTGCTGCTCCTCCGCGTCGGCGAGCGCCTGTTCGACCTCCGGAGCCGTGGAGAGGTCGAGCTCGCCGGTCAGGACGACGGTCGCGTCCTCCTCGTCCCACCGGGTCTCGACCGAGAGCGTCCTCACGGCGTCCCCTCCTCTCGGAGCCGATCGGGTCGTCCCGGCGAGCCGTCCGGCAGCACGCGCATGACGATGAACGCCACGTCGTCGCGCCGGGCCTGCTGCTTGGGGGCCATCACGGCGCGCTCGATCGCGTCGGCGATCCCGGCCGCCGAGGCGCCCCGGTTCTCCAGCAGGATCTCGTCCAGGCGCTCCTCGCCCCGGTCCTCCGGCGCGCCGGGCGAATCGGTGACCCCATCCGTGTACACGACCATCACGTCGCCGGGCACGAGGTCCACGGTGTCGTCCGACAGCTCCGGATCGGGGAACAGCCCGAGCAGCGTCCCCGGCCGCCCGGCGGTCGACAGGGTGCCGTCGGCCCGCAGGATCGTGGGCAGTGGGTGTCCGCCGCACGACACGGTGAGCCGGATCGACCGCGAGTCGGGCCGGATGCGGACGTACGCCACGGTGAGGAACCGCCCGTCCGTGGTCTGGCGCATGACGGCCTCGTTCATCGTGTCGAGGATCTGGCTGGGGCGCCGCTCGCGCATCGCCGCGGCGCGAAGCGAGTACTTGGCGAGGCCCATGACCGCCGCGGCGTCCGGGCCCTTGCCGCACACGTCGCCGATCGCGAGGCCCCACGCGCCGTCGCCCGTGTCGAACACGTCGTAGAAGTCCCCGCCGACCTCGTTCCCGGCGCCGGCAGGAAGGTACCGGGCGGCGAGCTCCAGCCCGGGGATCTCGGGGAGGTCGGGGGGAAGGAGGCTCTGCTGCAGCGTCCGGGCGATGTAGTCGCGTTCGCTGTAGATGACCGCGTTCTCCACCGCCTGGGCCCCGCGACGGGCCAGGTCCTGGGCGAGCGCGAGGTCGGCGGAACCGTACGTCCGCCCCGACTCCGCCCAGACGAACGTGATGGCGCCCACGGCCCGGCCCCGGGTCTTCAACGGCACGATCATCACCGATCGCAGCTGGAGGTCGACCAGGAGCCGGCGGATCTCGGGGTCCTCGACCGAGTCGATGACGTCCTGCGGGATCTCGGGCCACAGCTCGGGCTGGCCGGACCGGATCACGTTCGGGACGCCGGTCGGGG
Source organism: uncultured Actinomycetes bacterium (assembly GCA_963772375.1). Taxonomy (GTDB): domain Bacteria; phylum Actinomycetota; class UBA4738; order UBA4738; family JACQTL01; genus DATBHM01. Next base: position 976,234 of record CAVYXG010000001.1, on the reverse strand, counting down.
CGTCGGCCGCCGGCGGATAGCGCTTGCGGAGGGCGTGCGCCAACTGCACCTTCTCGGGGTCCACGTGGGCCACTGCGACCGACGCGATCTCGCCGTCCTCGAGCATCTCCACCGTGCACCAGTCGGCCAGCCGGGGAACCGACAGCCGGGCCACCTCGGCCATCGTCTCGCGATAGTCGAGGGATCGCGACAGGATCTCGCTCGCCTCGGCCAGGAACGCCAGCCGGTCGTTGGCCCGTTCGGCCTCCGCCCTGGCGTCGTGTTCGGCCTGGTACAGCCGGGACCGCTCGAGCGCCTGGGCGGCCTGCCGCGCCAGGGCGAGCAGGAATGCCCGGTCATCCGGCGGGAACTCCCTGGGCTCGGTGAACGAGAGCGTCATGCCGCCGATGGCCCGGGACTCCACCACCAGCGGAACGGTGGCGACCGCCTGGTTCTCCATCGGGGACGCGGCCAGCCTGGGGTACCGGCGGTCGCGGTCGGCTCGCGACGTGATGAACACCGGCTCCTCCGTGCGGACCGCATCCGACATCGGCAGGTCCGCGTCGAGGAGGAACCTCGACCAGTGCTCGCCGATCTCCGCGCGATAGCCGACCAGGCGGATGATCTCGAGCTCGGTCGCGTCCCGCGTGAGCAGCGCCACGACGCCGGCCGACGCCCCCATCGCCGACACGCACCGCTCGACGACGATCTCGGCCACCTCGGTGGGGCCGAGCGCCTCGGACAGGGCCGCGGTGACGGCCTGGAGCAGGGCGGTGCGCTGGGCGCCGCGCTCGGTGGCCCGCCGGGAATCCAGCTCGGCCTGGTAGAGCTGCGCGTTGTCCACGGCGAGTGCCGCGTGCCGGGCCAGCTCCATGGCCTGCGCCAGGTCCTCGGCGTCGAAGCGACGTTCCGACTCGGCCGAGATGAACGAGATCGCGCCGATCGTGCGCCCCCGAGCGTTCAGCGGAACGCACATCCACGACCGGATGCCCATCTGCCGGCCGACGCGTTCGGCGGCCTCGGGGTCGGTCGACTCCGAGGCGAACAGCGCCGCGTCGGCCTCGGGATACAGGGTCGGCTGGGCGGTCCGCAGCACCCTGGGGACGCCCGAGTCCGCGGCCGGGTTCAGCGCGACGCCGGACTGCAGCTCGGCTGCGGACTCGCCGCCCGAGGGGTCCGCGTGGACGACGGTCAGGCGTCGGATGTCCCCCGAATCCGTCAGCCGGTAGACGATGCACCAGTCGGAGATCTCCGGCACCGCCAGGTGGGCGAGCCGCGACAGCGTGGCCTCGTAGTCGAGCGAGGAGGACAGGATGGTGCTGGCCTCCGCCAGGAACCGCAGCCGCACGCGGGCCCGCTCGGAATCGGCCCGCGCCCGCTGCTCGCTCGCCAGCAGGGCCTCGCGCTGCTCGTCGACGCGGGACCGCTGGAGGACGAGGGCCAGCACGTTGGCGATCGCGCGCAGGAAATAGACGTCGTCCGGGGGGAACTCCCGCGGTTCGGTGGACAGCGCAGCGAGCACGCCCCACGGGGCCTGGGGGCCCCGCACGAGGACACTGACCGCGCTCACCACGCCGTGCCCTCCCAGCCACGACTTCTCGGTGAACCGGTCGTCCCCCGCGAGGTCGGCCACGACGACGGGCTCGTTCGTCGACAGCGTGAACCCGGGGAGGCCGTTCGACCCAGAGGCCACCACCGCGCCGGGCTCGGCGTCGTCCCACCCCCGGCCCGCCCGAAAGACGAAGTCCCCGCCCTCCTGCAGCTCCAGCAGCTCGCATTGGCCGACGACGAGGATCTCGCAGACGGACTCCATGGCCCGGTCCATCAGGGTCGTGACGTCGGCGCCGGAGAGCGCCAGTCGGCCGAGCTCGGCCACGGCCTCCTGTTGGTGCGCCCGCGCCCGGAGCTGCAGCTCCGTGAGCTTGCGCTCGGTGACGTCGACCATGACGCCCTGCCACAGGTCGGCCTCGCCTCCCTCGCCGCGGACGATGACCGCCTCGTCGCGGACCCAGACCTCCCGGCCGTCCCGGGCGACCAGTCGGTACTCGGACGAGTAGGGCTCGCCGCTTTCGTTGTGGGCGGCGTCCTTGGCGAGCTCGGCCTCGCGATCCTCGGGATGGACGAGTCGTTGCCAGATCCCCGGCTCCGCCATCCATTCCTCGGGGGTGTGGCCGGTCAGGGCCTCGATCTGGGGCGAGATGTACCGGCACACGCTGGGGGAGCCGATGGCGTTGGTGTACGAGACGACCGGCGTGGTCTCCACGAGCGCCCGGTACCTGGCCTCCGCGGCCGCCCCGCTTCGCTCGCTCGCCCGGAGCTCGTCGAGGACCTCGGTCCGTTCGACGAACAGCCCGATCTGGCCGCCGATCGCGCGGGTGGTCTCGAGCAGCTCCTCGTCGGGTTCCAGAGCGGTGGGCGACAGGAACTCCACGACCCCGAGGACCTCACCGCCCCGCCGGATCGGGAACGCCAGCGCTCCGTGCAGGCCGGCCGCCCGGGCCGCCTCGGCGCGGGGCAGCGTCGGGTCGGCGGCGAAGTCCCGGATCGGGATCGGCTCGCCCTGTTCCCACGCCCGGCCGGGGAGCCCGACCCCGGGCTCGAATCTCCGGCCGGACGACGCCTCCAGGAACTCGCCAGCCGGAACCTCCTGGTCGTGCCAGGCCGCGACCACGTGCAGCGCAGGCGATTCGGCGTCCACCGCCCACAGCAGCCCCGTGCCCATGTCGAGCGCACCGGCGACGTCCTCGAGGATCCGGGGCGCGGCCTCGGCCAGGGTCTCCGACTCTGAGAGCACGCGCGTGACGGCCGTCTGCGCGGCGAGGCGACGCTCGGAACGCCGTCGCTCGGTGATGTCCACCGAAATGCCGATCATGCCCACCACCACCCCGCCGTCGTCGCGGATCGGAGCCAGGGACGCGAAGACCGGGAACGCCCGCCCGTCCCGTCCGACCACGGTGAACTCGCCCCGCCACCGTTCCCCGGACCGCAGGAGATCGCTGACGCGCCGCGCGGCCTCGGCGTCCGAACTGAGCGTGATGAGCTCGCGGGCGCTCCGGCCCAGCGCCTCCTCCCGCGACCAGCCGTAGATCTCGTGCGCCTGGCGGTTCCAGTCGGTGACCATGCCGTCCCGATCGGTCACCACGACCGCGGCCGGCACGTCGTCGATGACGGTCGGCTGGAGCGATCCGGGGACGCCGGTGCTCGGGGCGCGTGCGGTGTCCGTCATGGGCCCCGAGCAGCATAGCGGCCCGGATGCCGCCAGTACGTCGGAATTGTCCATTGGACGTGCCGGGCGAAGGGCGGCCGTATCCTTCCGGCGTGGCGAACGTCCGGTTGACCAAGTACAGCCACGGCGCCGGTTGAGCGTGCAAGCTCGGTCCTTCTGACCTGGCCCAGGTGCTGGGCCGACTCGGGACCCCGGCAATGCCGGAGGAGGTGCTGGTCTCCGCAGAGACCGGCGACGACGCGGCCGTCTACGTCCTGCCCGGCGGGCAGGCCCTGGTGCAGACGGTCGACTTCTTCACGCCCATCGTCGACGACGCCTACGACTGGGGCCGGATCGCCGCGGCGAACGCGTTCAGCGACGTGTACGCGATGGGCGGCCGGCCGGTCACCGCGCTCAACCTCGCCGGGTGGCCGGTGGACGAGCTGCCGCTCGAGCTCCTGTCGCGGGTGCTGGAGGGGGGCGCGGCGGTCGCCGGTGCCGCCGGCGTCGCGATCGTCGGCGGGCACACCATCACCGATCCCGAACCGAAGTACGGCATGGCGGTCATCGGGCTGGCCGACCCCAAGCGCATCGTCCGGAACTCCACCGCCCGGCCGGGCGGCGAGCTGTTCCTGACCAAGCCCCTCGGGCTGGGGATCGTCTCGACGGCCATCAAGCGCGGCATCGCCACCGAGGAACAGATCGTGATGGCGGTCGACACCATGACCGAGCTCAATCGGGCCGCCGGGGAGGCCATGGTGGCGGCGCGCGTCGACGCGGCGACCGACGTCACCGGGTTCGGGCTGCTCGGCCACCTCCGGGGGATGCTCGCGGCATCCGGCTGCGCGGGGGTGGTCGATGCGGCGGCCGTCGAACTGCTGCCCGGGACCATGGACCTGGCCCGCCGGAACGTCGTCCCCGGCGGCACGGTGCGCAACCACGAGTTCCTCGACCGGTATGTGGCGTGGGGGGATCTCCCTCGGGAGGAGCAACTGGTGCTCGCGGACGCGCAGACCTCGGGCGGGATGCTCATCGCGACCCGGGACCCCGCGCGGCTGCACGACGCTGCCGGTGAGCGGGGGGTGCCCCTCCGCCAGGTGGGCCGGGTCGTCGAGGGCACGCCGGGGCGCGTCGCCGTCGCCGGCCGCCTCCCCGGCTGACAGTGATGATGGGCGGCGGCCCGGAGGAATCCCTCGCGCTCGGCCGCTGTTGCAACAGCAACAGCGAATCCGACTCCGTTGATAGACTTTCCGGCATTCGGAGGAGACGTGATCCAGATCGAACGTTCCCAGTACGACGAGATCGTGGCCCACTGCCAGGACGGGTACCCGAACGAGGCGTGCGGGCTGGTGGCCGGCAAGGAGGGCATCGCGGTCCGGGTGATCCCGATGCGGAACGCCGATGCGAGCCCGGCGACCTACCGGCTCGATGCGAAGGAGCAGTTCGAGGTGTTCTCCGGGATGGACGACGAGGGCCTCGACGTGTTCGGCATCTTCCACTCCCACACCCACTCCGAGGCGTATCCGTCGGCGACCGACCGTCGGCAGGCGCTGTACCCGGAGGCCCACTACCTGATCCTGTCGCTGCAGGACCGGTCGGCCCCGCTGCTGCGGGGGTTCCGGATCCTGGACGGCGACGTGACCGAAGAGGACGTGATGATCGGATGACCGGCGACGGCACCGCGCCGACGAGGCGCTTCACCGAGGACGAGGTGGTCCGCTACGCGCGACACATCATCCTTCCCCAGATCGGCGGCGACGGGCAGCGCCGGCTGCTCGAGTCGAGCGTGCTGTGCATCGGCGCCGGCGGACTGGGCTCGCCGATCGCCATGTACCTCGCCGCGGCGGGCGTCGGCAGGCTGGGCGTGGTCGACTTCGACCGGGTCGACCTGACCAACCTCCAGCGCCAGATCCTCCACGGGACCTCCGACGTCGGCCGGCCGAAGGTCGCGAGCGCCGCCGACACGCTCCGCGAGCTGAACCCCGGCATCGAGGTCGAGCCGCACGACACGGTGCTCACCAGCGAGAACGCTATTGACATCCTGGGCCCCTACGACCTGGTGATCGACGGCAGCGACAACTTCCCCGTCCGGTACCTGGTGAACGACGCGACGCAGTTCCTCGGCCGCCCGCTCGTGTACGGGTCGATCTACCAGTTCGAGGGGCAGGTCACGGTGTTCCTGCCGGGCGACGCCGGCCCGTGCTACCGGTGCCTGTTCCCGCAGCCACCGCCGCCCGGGTCCGTGCCGAACTGCGCCGAGGCCGGCGTGTTCGGCGTGCTGCCGGGGATCGTCGGCTCGATCCAGGCCACCGAGGCCATCAAGATGATCACGGGGGTCGGCGACCCGCTCGTGGGGCGCCTGTTGATCTTCGACGCGCTGGAGATGGACTTCACGACGGTCAAGATCAAGCGCGACCCGACCTGCCCGGTGTGCGGCGACTCCCCGACCGTGACCGAGCTGATCGACTACGACCTGTTCTGCGGCGTGCCCTCGGGCGGTGTCCCCGAGGAGGCCGAACACGGCGTCCCGACGACGGTGGGAGGACAGCGCTGATGGCAGCCCGGGTGAAGCTCCCGACGATCCTGCGCAAGCACACGGACGGCGTCGCGGTGGTCGATGCCGACGGCGCGTCGGTCGGCGAGGTGCTGAAGGACCTCGAGTCGCGCCACCCGGGCGTGACCCGGACGATCCTCACCGACGACGGCGCCGGCCTGCACCGGTTCGTCAACGTGTACGTGAACGGCGAGGACGTGCGCTACGGCGGCGGCCTCGACGCGCCGGTCGCGGACGGGGACACGATCAGCATCCTCCCCGCCGTCGCCGGGGGGTAGCCGTCCGGCCCGGAGACGAAGCCCGGCCGGACGCCCGTGGGCCTCGACCCGGCGTTCCGCGGAACCGCCCACGACCCCTGGGATAATCCACGCGTGCGCGCCAAGGACATCCTCGACGCGATCGGGAACACCCCGCTCGTCGGCATCCCCCGGATGTCGCCGCATCCGGGCGTCCGGTTGTGGGCCAAGCTGGAGGGGCAGAACCCCACCGGCTCGCTCAAGGACCGCATCGCCAGGCGGATGATCGAGGAGGCCGAGCGCTCCGGCGCCCTCACGCCGGACAGGGTCATCCTGGAGCCCACGTCGGGCAACACGGGCATCGCGCTCGCCATGGTCGCGCGGCGCAAGGGCTACCGGCTGACGGTGGTCATGCCCGACAATGCGAGCGAGGAGCGCGTCCGGCTGCTCGAGCTGTTCGGCGCCGACATCGTCTTCTCCCCGGCCGACGCCGGGACGAACGGCTCGATCGAGGTCGCGCGGGCCATGGCGGAGAGCGACCGATTCTTCATGCCGTTCCAGTACGGGAACGCGGCCAACCCCGACGCGCACTACTTCGGGACCGGCGAGGAGATCGTCCGGGACCTCCCCGAGGTGACCCACTTCGTGGCCGGCCTCGGGACCGGCGGCACGCTGACGGGCGTGGGGCGGCGGCTGCGGGAGCACAACCCGGGGGTCAGGGTCATCGCCGCCGAGCCCGAGCTGGGAGAACTGGTCTACGGGCTGCGATCGCTCGACGCGGGGTTCGTCCCGCCCATCCTCGACGAGACCGTCATCGACCGGAAGTTCCTCGTGGACTCCTCGGACGCCCTGGCCGCGACCCGGCGGCTCACCGAGCTCGAGGGCATCTTCGCGGGCATCTCCTCGGGCGCCGTGATCCACGTGGCCCGGCGCATCGCCGCCGATGTCGACGAGGGCGACGTCGTGTGCCTCCTCGCCGACGGCGGGTGGAAGTACCTGTCGACGAACGCCTGGGCGGCCGACCAGCAGCAGGCGGAGAAGGAGGTCTCGGAGGCGTTGTGGTGGTAGCCATCGGGAGGTCGCGCGATGCCCGATAGCCGGCCCATCGGGGTGTTCGACTCCGGTGTGGGCGGGCTCACCGTCGCCCGCGCCATCCTCGACCTATTGCCGCACGAGCCCATGATCTACATCGGCGACTCGGCCCGTTACCCCTACGGCCCCCGTCCGCTCGAGGAGATCCGGCGGTTCGGGCTGGAGATCGCCGGGGACCTCGTGGCGCGGGACGTGAAGATGCTGGTCGTCGCCTGCAACTCCGTCGAGGTGGTCGCGATCACCGACCTCGCAGCGACGCACGACACGCCGGTCGTCGGCGTGGTCGACCCGGGCGCCCGCGCCGCGGTCCGCGCCACGCGCAACGGGCGGATCGGCGTGATCGGCACGGTGGCGACGATCGCCAGCCGGGCGTACGACCGCGCGGTGCTGCGGATGGCGGCGCTGGCCCAAGACCTTCGGCACCCGCCGTTCGACGCCGATGGATTCCGGGTGGAGTTCTTCGCGCAGGCCTGCCCGGTGTTCGTCGAACGCGTCGAACGCGGCGACACCTCGAGCAAGGAGCTCCAGGAGGCGGCGGTCGAGTACCTCGTGCCGCTGAAGGACGCCGGCGTCGACACCCTGATCCTGGGCTGCACCCATTACCCGCTGCTGTCCGGCCTCATCTCCGTGGTGATGGGCCCCGACACCGTGCTGATCTCCTCCGCGGAGGAGACCGCCAAGGACGTCTACGCGGGGCTGCTCCGCGACGACCTGCTGAGGGCCGACCCCACACACCCCCGGCACGAGTTCCTCACGACCGGCGACCCGGACTCGTTCCGTGAGCTCGGGCGGCTGTTCCTCGGCCCGGAGATCGACGGCGTGGGGCGGGCGGACGCGTGAGGGCGACGCGATGAGGGTCACGGTGCTGGGGTCCTCCGGCGCGTACCCCGCGGCCGGCGGCGCGGCGAGCGGCTACCTTCTCGAACACGAGGGGTTCCGGGTGGCCCTCGACTTCGGCACCGGCGCCATGGGGAACCTCCAGCGGCACATCCCCCATGACGAGCTCGACGCGATCGTGCTGTCCCACGAGCACATGGACCACTGCCTCGATCTGTACCCCCTGTTCATCGCCCGGTTCTTCGCGCCGGAACCGCTTCCGGCGCTGCCGCTGTGGACGCCGCCGGCGGCGTTCGACCGGATCGCCGTCCTCGAGGACGAGGAGGGCCAGCGTCAGATGCGCGAGGTCTACGACATCCACGAGGTCGAGGCCGGCGGGGAGTTCGAGCTGGGGCCGTTCCGGTTCTCGACCCGGCTCCTGCCGCACTGGGTCAGGAACTCCGGCATGCGGATCTCGGCCGACGGCGCGGTCATGACGTACACGGGCGACACGGGACCCAGCGAGGAGATCGAGACGATCGCGCGGGACGCCGACCTGCTGATCGTGGAGGCAAGCTGGCAGGACGCCGACCTCGCGAGCGGCAAGCAGCCGTTCCACCTCACGGCCCGGCAGAGCGCCGAGCACGCCGTGCGGGCGGGCGCACGGCGCACGATGCTGTCGCACTTCTGGCCGGGATCGGACCGGGACGTCTCCCGGGAGCAGGCCGCAGAGGCCTACGACGGCGAGCTGCTGCTGGCGCACGAGGGCATGACCGTCGAGGTCGCCGGATGACACGGGTCGACGGCCGGGGACCGGAGGACCTCCGCCCCATCGACTACCGGCTCGGCTATCTGCAGTGGGCCGAGGGCTCGGTGCTGTTCGAGATGGGGAACACCCGAGTGCTGGCCGCCGCCTCGTACGAGGCGCGCGTTCCGAAGTTCAAGGTGGGGACCGGGACCGGCTGGGTCTCGGCCGAGTACGCGATGCTCCCCCGGGCCACGGAGACCCGGTCGCAGCGCGAGGTGCAGCAGGGCCGGCCGTCGGGCCGGACCCAGGAGATCCAGCGGCTGATCGGACGTTCGCTCCGAGCGGTGACCGACCTCAAGAAGATGGGGGAGTGCACGATCTGGATCGACTGCGACGTGCTCCAGGCCGACGGCGGCACCCGCACCGCGTCGATCACCGCGGGGTACATCGCCCTGGCCTCGGCGGTGCGCACCCTGCTCGACCGTGGCGCGCTCCGGGAGGACCCGATCCGCGAGGAGGTCGCCGCCGTCAGCGCCGGGCTGGTCGGCGACGAGGCGCTGCTCGACCTGTGCTATGCGGAGGACGCGCGGGCCGAGGTCGACTTCAATGTCGTGATGACGGGGTCGGGCTCACTGGTCGAGGTCCAGGGGACCGCCGAGGGCGAGGCGTTCTCCCGGACGGAGCTCGACCGTCTGATCGACCTCGCGTCCGGCGGCATCGAGCGCCTGGTGGGCGTCCAGCGCACGGCGCTCGGCGGGTGACCGACCGGCCCCGGCCGGGTGACCCGGTGGAACCCGGTCCCGGCGAGGACCCCCGGGGCTGGGGCGGGCCGCCGACGGTCCGTGTCTCGGCGGCGCCCGGCCTCCCGCCCGAGCTGGCCGTCGCGTCGAGGAATCCCGGGAAGATCCGCGAGATGCTGGCCATCTGCGCATCGTGGCCGGTCCGGTGGACGACGGCCGACGAGGACGCCCGCGAGTGGCCGGTCGTGGAGGAAACTGGAGACAGCTACGTGGAGAACGCCGCCCTGAAAGCCCGCGCGGTCGCTGCGCTGACGGGGCTCCCGGCGCTCGCCGACGACTCCGGCATCGAGGCCGACGCCCTGGACGGCGGGCCGGGGATCCATTCCGCGCGCTTTGCCGGCGAGGACGCCACGGACGAACAGAACCTGGCGAAGCTCGTCGACGCGGTCCGCGAGGTGCCCGAGCGTCGGCGGACGGCCCGATACCGGTGCGTCGCCCTGGTGGCGTGGCCGGGGGAATGGTTCGCCTACGCCGAGGCGACGTGTGAGGGCAGTCTGCTGCTGCGGGGCCGGGGCGACGGCGGATTCGGATACGACCCGATCTTCGTTCCGTCGGGGGAGTTCCGGACGATGGCGGAGCTCCCGGCCGAGGAGAAGGACCGCATCAGCCATCGGGGCCGGGCCTTCCGGGCGCTGGAACGCGCGCTGCGAGGGGCGGAGCGGGGCGGGTGACGGGCCGGCCCCCCGGGAGGACGCCGCCACCTCCACACGGCGCCGGCTTCGCCGTGCGAACATTCGCCGGGATGAGCGATATCGACCCCGATGCCCTCCGCCGGGTCACCGTGTTCTCGACGTGCACGCCGGAGCAGCTCCGGCGGCTCGCCGACGCCGCGACGGCCACCGACCACGCGGCCGACGAGCTCCTCGCCGAACAGGGAGTGATCGGGCACCGGTTCCACCTCCTGCTTCAGGGCGGGGCCGAGGCCGAACGCGACGGCGTGGTGGTGGGCGCCGTTCGGGCGGGGGAGTTCGTCGGCGAGATCGGCCTGCTGGGCGGCGGCCCCTCGACGGCCACCGTCCGGTGCACCGGGCCCACCCGCTGCCTGACCCTGGAGCGCGAGCGGTTCTGGGAGGTCCTCGAGGCCGAGCCGGCAATCGCGCTGAGGATCCTCGAGATCGTGTGCCGGCGGATCGTCGGCGAGGGCCAGGCGGCGACGCAGGCCCACAACCTGCCGGCCTAGCGCGTCGCCCTAGTCGTCCTCGTCGCCGACGATCCGGACGTTGTCGAGCCTCTGCACCGGGATCAGCTCGAGGATCCGTCGCACCAGGTTGCCGGGCGAGACCAGGATGAGATCCCCTCGGCCCTCGAGGCCCTGTGCCGTCCGCACCAGCACCTGGATGCCCGTCGAGTCCATGAATGCGAGTCCCGCGAGGTCGAGCGTGAGGTCGCCCCCCCGGTCGATCTCCGGCTGCAGGGCCTCCGAGAGCGACGTCACGTTCGACGCGTCGAGCTCCCCCACCAGCCGGAACCCCCGCGGAGCGTCCGTCCTCTCGATGTCGAGCAGCATCCTTCCTCCGTCCCCCGCCGACCGGACGGTATTGTCGTACACACGGGGACCGATGTGCTCGCGGGCCACCCGCAGATCGCGGGAACCGCATCGTGCCGACGAGCCGTCACAACGGATATGACACGTCACCCGCTCCGACGCACCACAGTGGCAGTGAGCGTCGTCGCCGTCCTCGGCGCGGCGTGCGGCACGGCCGGCGCCGGATCGGGAGGCGGTCCGACCACCGGCGGCGGGCCCACCACCGGCCCGACCACGCCGGTCGACCCCGGCATCTCCCATCCCGGCGGCTCCGGCGATCTGATCGTCCGGATCGAGTACGTCGGTGGGTTCGTCGCGGCGCAGACGCTCCTGGTTCGGCTCCCCATGTTCTCGTTGTACGGCGACGGCACCCTGATCACCACGGGGGCGCAGACCGAGATCTATCCGCAGCCCGCGCTGCCGCCGGTGCTCGTGCAGCACCTGTCCGAGGACGCGGTCCAGCGCATCCTCCAGCTCGCCAAGGAGGCGGGGCTGCTCGGCAGGGATGCGACCTACCTCGACGGCAGCGTGGCCGACGTGCCCACCACCGTCTTCACGGTCGTGGCCGACGGCGGCCGGCACGTGGTCCAGGCCTATGCGCTGGGGGACGAGGGCAACGGCGGCAACCTGCCCCCCGCCCAGGTCGAGGCGCGCAAGGCGCTGGTGAAGTTCGAGGACCAGATGACGAACCTCGACAAGGTCCTGCCGGCCGGGTCGTTCGACCAGCCCCAGCCGTGGGACCCGACGGGCCTCCGCCTGTTCGTCACGCAGGGCGACCCGTCGACCGAGGGCCCCACGCAGCAGCCGATCGCGTGGCCGCTCGACGAGCCACTCGCCGCCTTCGGCGAGCAGTTCGGAACGAAGGGGCAGCCGGGGTCCGGCGCGCGGTGCGGGACCGTACAGGGCGCCGATCTCGACACGCTCCTCCCTGCCGTCCAGCACGCCACACAGATCACGCCCTGGACGGACGGCGGGGCGACGTACGGGATCACGTTCCGGCCGCTCCTGCCCGACGAGTCCGGCTGCCCGCCGGTCTGATTCGAACCCCGACGGCCTCCGAGGACCGTTCGGGGTCCGGGGACGTCGGCCTGTCGCCGCCCCCGCTCGCATCGGCCGGGCCCGGCGGCTCGCGACGGCCGGGTGACTCCCGAGTCGGCCGAACGGCCGCTTGTCCGCGGCCGCTCCCATGGTGCACGCTCCGGCGGTCGTCCGATTCGGGGAGGGGTCATGGCGACATCCCGTCGCATCGCGCTCGTGCTCTCGCTGCTCTGCGTGCTCGGCCTGACCGGGGCGGTCCCGGCGGCCCGGGGGGCGGCGAACAAGATGCCGACGTTCGTCGTCAAGGCGAACGGCCCCTCGCCGTCGCAGGCTGCGGTGCTCACCAAGCGCCTGTCGCTGCTGGGCAATCCGAGGAATGCGTTCGGCGGTCTCGTGTACATGAGCCCCAACTTCGGCAACCTGCCGATGCACCGGGTCACGTCCGGCGGGGATCCGGACGAGGGCGGCAAGAAGGTCACGCGGCAGGGGTTCGACCTCGCTGCGATCCAGAAGCTCCATGTCCCCACCGGAGCGGCCCTCATGGACGACGTACGCTCGGCCTTCGCGGCGTCGAAGCTCGACCCGGCGGCGTTCCTGTTCGCCGACGGCTCGGTGCGGCCGGCGGTCGCCCACACGACGTTCACGTTCCAGGCCGCCCTGGCGAAGGGCGGGGCGACGCCTGCCGTGATCCCGATCGACACCCAGGTGAACTACCGCATGACGCTCAACGCCGGGACCGCGGACCAGCCCCAGCAGGTTCCGCTCGTCGGGCCGGGAGCCCAGGTCAAGGTGGTCGAGAACTCGCAGGGCCAGGTGACGGAGCTCCAGTACGAGCTGCGCCGGCTGGCGCGCGGGCCCTCCGTCGCGATCGTGGGTCCGGACATCGCGCTGGAGCGGTGCGGCGCGGCGCTCGCTGCGGGAAGGGCCGGAGCGACGTCGGTGTCGGCGAAGCTCGTCTACTACGCGCCGGGCCTTGAGCCCACGGCGACGATGCCGTTCCCGGGCTCCATCCGTCGCATCCTTCCCTGGTACGAGTGCGGCGGCACCGTGTCGGTCGGTGACCAGACGATCGGCCTGCGATCGGAGTTCGTCCCGGCGGTGTCGGGGATGCAGGTCGCCGTCGGGCTCCAGGCGCTCAAGCCGGACCAGGTCCGCGCCGTCGCGGGGGTGTCGGGCGGGACCCAGCCGTACTCGTTCTTCTGGAGCTCCTCGACCGGGTCCATCGATCCGCAGACGTCCGTCGCCGGCTCGACGATCGACTACCAGATCGCGGCCAAGGATCAGGACCTGCCGACCGCCGAGACCGCCTGCGTGGTGGTGACGGACGCCAACGGCCTGACCGCGACGGGGTGCGGGACCACCCAGCTCACCGGCGCCGGCCGGGGCGCCGGAGGAAGCTCGGCTCCCGGGGCGAGGCAGATCCCGCGCCTGGACTACGGCACGGAGTACATCGGCATGAGCGCCCACCTCGTGGGCCTGGCGGACCTGTCCGGCTCCGCCCCCAACGCCTCCGGATTCGTCAACCGCATGGCCGGATCGGCGACGTCGGAGTTCTTCTGGGGCGACACGAACGCCTGGGAACGCGATTTCAAGCAGCCCGGGCTCGGGAACGGCCAGGATTCGGCGTTCGCGGACGACGTGGACGTCGCCTTCTACACGGGCCACGCCAGTGAGACGGGGTTCGCGTTCAGCAACACCACCCACGACGACGGCACACTGTCGGACACCGAGGCGCAATGGGGCGATCGCGACCTCGAGTGGATGACGATCGCGGCCTGTCTCATCCTCAACCGGGCCAACGTCGGCGGCGGGAACTGGGCGGCCCGGTGGGGTGGATCGTTCCAGGGTCTTCACTTCCTCCTCTCGTACGCCACCGTCAGCAACGACAACACGATCGAGGGAGATCACTTCGCCGACTACATGACGCGGACGCCGTTCCTGTGGTGGAACAACCCCATGAAGGTCCGTGACGCGTGGGTCCAGACGGCCATCGACGCCCAGCCGAGCAGCGTCACGTGGGCGTACATGGGGCCGCTCGGAAGGAACGGCCTGACGGACGACAACGACTTCTTCTGGGGGAAGGGGTCGACCGGCCCGGACATCCGCGGAGCCGATCTCACGGGCTGGTATCAGGTCCAGGGCCCGTCGTAGGCACGGGAAACCGACGTCCCGCGGATCAGGCGTAGTCGTCGCGGTCGGCCAGGCCGAGCACCGGCTCGCCGCGGAGGAACCGGCGGACGTTCCGCGCGGCCGCGGCCGCGGCCTCGGTGAGCGCCCCCGCGACGATGGCCGAGTTGTGCGGCGAGCCGAGCACGTTCGGCAGGTCGAGGAACGGATGCGTGAGCTGGAACCGGCCCGAGCCGTGCGGCTCGATCCACCACGCGTCGATCCCCGCCATGAAGTCGGGGTGCCGCAGGAGGTGCTCGTACAGCGCGTCTTCGTCGACCAGGGCGCCCCGGGCGACGTTCACCAGGATGGCCTCCGGGTTCATCAGGGCCAGCCGCTCGGCGCCGATCAGCCCGCGCGTGCTCCTCGTGAGCGGCAGCGCGAGCACGACCACGTCGGACTCGGCGAGGACACGGTCCAGGTCGTCGAGCGTGCCGCAGAACTCCACCTCGTCGTCGGTCCGGCCGGTGCTGTTGATCGCGAGGATGCGCACGCCGAGGGCCCGGAACAGCCGCGCCGTCGCCTTCCCGATCCCGCCGTAGCCCACGATGCCGCATGCCAGGCCGCGGACCAGCAGGCTGGCCCGCCGCTGGTCGAACTCGCCCCTCCGGAGCCCCTCGTGCCGCTGGGGCAGCCGCTTCGCCAGGGCGAGGGCCATGGCGAGCGCGTGTTCGGCCATGGGCTCCGCGTACGCGCCGGAGTTCCCGGCCACGGCGACCGTCGTCGGGATGTCGTCGAACCGGACGTGGTCGAGCCCCGCCGAGAGGAACTGGACGAACCGGAGCGAGCCCATGAGCTCACGGTCCTCCGCGGTGAGCTCGCGGTCCCAGTTCCACGACAGCGCCATGGTGGCGTGCCGGAGCGCCCCGCTGCGGGCGCGGCCGTCGAGCTCGGACAGGAACAGCGGCGTCACGAAATCACCGGCCTCGCGGGCGACCGCCGCCCGCTGTTCCTCGGGCGCGTCGTACGTGACCACCAGGAGCTCCACGCACCCAGTATCGCGGGTCGGCGGGGACGATCGGGGATCGCTACGGCGCCACCGTCACCGGCCGGCCGGTCCGGGCGAGCCGCTCGATGAGGTCGGCGGCCCGCCGGACGCCCTGGCTCGACCGGATGCGCCGCCCCACCGCGTCCAGGCGCTCCCTCCCCCCGGCGTCCGCGAGCAGGCGGTCGATCGCGCCGGCCAGCTGGCCTGGGGTCGCAGGTCCAGGGGTCGAGCCGCTCGCCGAACCCCAACTCGTCCATCCGCTGCGCGTTGTCGTACTGGTCCCAGAACAGCGGAAGGACCACCATGGGCCTGCCGTGGTGGAGGCTCTCGGTCACGGTGTTGTTCCCGCCGTGCGTGATCACCAGGTCGACCTGCGGCAGGATCGCCGGCTGCGGCACGAACTCCTCGCCCCACATGTTGCCGGCGAGCTCGACCAGGTCGGCCTGCGGGCCCTTGCTCACGACGTACCGCTGCGGGGTCTCCGCCAGGATGCCGATCAGCCGGTCCATCAGTCCCACGTCCGCCGACCCCAGAGACCCCAGGCTGAAGTACACGAGCGCCCCTTCCCCGTCGAGGGCGGCCGGGAACTCGAACGACTGCCCCGCACCCCGGACGCACGAGTCGAGCCGATGCCAGGCCGGCCCGAGCGGCGCGGACCTGCGGTAGTCAGCCTCCTCCGGGTACATGAACAGGTCGAGGAACGGGGACTCGTTCATGAACTCGAGCTCGCCGAGGGGTGGGCTGCCGTTCGCCTCGACGAACTCGGCGAACCCCGCCCACAGCTCGCCGTGCGTCCGCCGGTACTCCTCGCGGAACTCCTCCCAGTCGGTACGGTCGGCGCTCGGGTACCCGGAGAACACGGGCGGGACAGTGTGGTCGCGCAGCTCGAGTGGGTTGCACGAGACGATCCGCGCCCAGGGCCGGCCGGACGCCGCGACCGCGGGGAAGCACACCACGTTGTCCTGCACGATGGCGTCGGGCCGGAGGTCGTCGAAGATCTCGTTCAGGCGGTCGTTCACGTAGCGCGCGCCGTCGACCAGCGCGGTCCACGTCGGCAGCAGGAACGAGGACAGCTGCTCGATGGTCGGGCGGCGGAACTCCGGCGCCGTGTCCCGGATGAAGTCCTTCCAGAACTGCCCGGGCACCTCGGGGACCTCCGGCGGGGGAGCGAGGCGCATCAGCGCCTCCTCGAATCCCTGCGCCTCGAGCGTCCCGGCGAAGGACTCCTCGACGACGAACACGACCCGGACGCCGCGTCCGGCCAGGACCTCGCCGATCCCCACGCAGTTGTTCGTCGGGCCATAGGCCCCCTCGGGGAAGAACACGATCGTCGGCCGGCGCTCGCTCATCGTGGTGGCGAATGGTCGCCGATCCCGCTCCGGCCGGTCAACGCGGGCCGGGCCCCCGAGACCGCCGCAGGTCGGCTCCGGATCGACCGTCAGCCGGCGAGATCCCGGAGATACTGGGCGACGGCGCTCATGTCGTGCAGCCCGAACCCCGCGTCGACCGCCGAACCGACCTCCGCTCGGTTGGTCTCGGCTTGGGGCATCGGCGCCCCCACCTCGCGGGCCAGGTCGAGGATGAGGTCGAGGTCCTTGGCCACGAGATCCAGGGCGAACGCCACGGGCGTCTCGTCGGGTCGCTCGAACGCGGCCCGCTTGTAGAGCACGAAGGGCGCCGCCGCCGCCCCGGACGCGAACACCTCGTACGCGACCGAACGCTCGATGCCCGCGCGCTCGGCCATCACCAGCGCCTCGGAGAGCGAGACCAGGATTCCGTGGATGAGGGAGTTGACGGCGAGCTTCGCCGTCGCTCCGGTGCCCCGGCCGCCCACGTGGATGACCTTCGAGGCCAGGGTGTCGATGACCGGCCGGACCCGTTCGAGCGCCTCGGCCTCGCCGCCGACCATGATCGCGAGCTCGCCCGACTCCACGCGGACCACGCTTCCCGAGACGGGTGCGTCGAGGAGCGCGGCCCCGGCCCCCTCCACGGCCGGAGCGATGGAGCGGACCGTGTCCGGCGCGATCGTGCTCATCTCCAGGACGACGGTCCCCGGGCGGAGCCCGGACGGCAGGTCGGCGTAGACCCCCAGCACGGCGGCGTCGTCGGCGAGGCTGGTGACGACCACGTCGGCCGCCGCGGCGGCCCCAGACGCCGAGGACGCGACACGTGCCCCGGTGAGCTCGGCGCAGGTCTCGGCCTTCGACCGGTCGCGGTTCCACACCACGAGGTCGAACCCCGCGCCGGCGAGTCGCCCCACCATCGCGGCGCCCATCCGGCCGGTGCCGATCACGGCCACCGGGCCCGGGGGTGGTGGGTCGCCGTCCCTCACAGCGGCAGGTGCCAGCCGCCGTCCACCCGAAGCTCCGTGGCGGCGATCGAGGTGTTCTCGAGCATCATCACCGCGGCGTCGACGATCTCGCTCATCACGACGAAGCGGCCGGTGAGCGCGCGCTGCTGCACGGCCGCGAGCGCGTCGTCCTTGCCCGACCAGTACGGGCTGTCGCCGACGATGCCGGGGTGGATCGCGTTGACTCGGATCGGACGGAGCTCGAGGCTCATGGTTCGGACCAGGCCGTCGACGCCATGGTTGACCGTGGTCACGGTCGTCGAGCCCGGATACGGCTTGTCCTTGGCCAGCCCGCCGAACAGCAGGATCGACGAGTCGTCGTGCAGGCGGCCGAGCATCTGGTGGACCACCTCGGTGTATCCGACGAGCTTCAGCGTGACCAGCCGGACGGCCGCGGCGACGTCGTAGTCGCGGACGGCGTTCTGGTCCCGCTCGAGCGCGGCGAGCACCAGGTGGTCCACCGGGCCGGAGACGTCCGCGAGGGCGGGTCCGATCGTCTCGGGTTCCGCGAGGTCGAACCCGACGCCCGTCACGTCGCCGCCGAGCTCGGCGGCGATCGAGGCGGTGCGCGTGGGATTGCGTCCGGAGATCACCACGCGGCGGCCGGCCTTCGCATAGTGCCGGGCGACCGCCCACCCGAGCCCCTCGGTCCCCCCGATGATCATCACGCCGCCGTCACCCACGTGTCCCTCCGTCGTTCGTCGATCCCGCGCCTACCGCTCGAGGCGCCCGCCCAGGTACGCCCAGTCCCGGTCGAACCGGTAGGAGTGCCGGGAGGGCGGCTGCGGCGCCTGCGCCTCGAGCCACCGCACCACGCCGCGGCCGGCGTTGGTGAATGAGTGGACGCATCCGACGCCGGCCCACGCGACGTCGCCCACGCCGAGCCGGTAGGTCTCCCCGTCGAACGTCGCGTCCGTCTCGCCCTCGAGGATCAGGTACGTCTCCTCGAACGGATGGTCGTGGGGCCCGGCGACGCCGTCCGGTTCGTACTGGACCATGAACATCGTGCAGAGCTGCGCCCCGAGGTCGGGGTCGACCATCATCTTGACGGTGATGCCGCTGTAGACGAGCAGGGCCGTGCGCATGCTCGCCGATACCGCGAGCAGCTCCTGCGACTGCTTCGCGGCGTCCATGTTCGCGGGGTCGATGTGCCCGAACGACCGCGTCCTGGGGTCGCGGGGATCGACCGCGATCGCATCCCGCTCCGCGAACGACGGCACGAAGTACGTGTCCCACTCGTGCGCCGGCCGCGGCTGGGGCGCGTTCATCGACGCCATCCGGACCCGTTCGTCGCCCTCGTTGCGAAGGGCGTGGGTCACGCCGACCGGGAGGTGTCCGTAGTCGCCGGGCAGCATGCGCACGGCGACGTCGGGCGTCGACAGGGTCAGTTCGCCCTCCAGGACGAACAGGCACTCCTCGTACGAGTGCACGTGCGGGTCGAGGCGTCCGCCCGGGTCCAGCTCGCTGATGCCGAACCCCGTGTGCACCGAGCCCGCGGCCTCGTCGACCACCGTCCACCGGCGGAATCCCGCGGAATGCGGCTCGAACACCGGCGCGAGCGAGAACGTGGCCTCGCCGGCGTGGCGGACGACGTGGCGGGGGCTCACGCGTCGTCCCCCTCCGCCGCGGCCTCGGCCTGCCGCTTGGCGAGGGCCTCCTGGAGGTACACGCTCGAGGCCTCGACACGGCCCCGGGCGCCGTCCCAGTCGCCGGTGAGCCTGCCGCCGCGCTTGTGGACCTGCCCGGCCACGATCACGGTGTCGACGTTGCCCGTGTCGGCGGACAGGACCACTGTCGCGTAGGGGTCGATCACCGGGGCGGTCCCCGGTCCCCGGCCGTCGACGACCACCACGTCCGCCTGCTTGCCCGGAGTGAGCGAGCCAGTCCGGTCCTCGAGGCCGACCACGTGCGCGCCGTCCAGGGTTGCCATCTGCAGCATGTCCTTCGCCGTCAGGGCGTCGGCGGGGAGGGGTTCCTCGCTCGCCCACACCGAGTCGTTGCTCCGCCACCGTTCGGCTGCGAACGCGCACCGCATCTCGGTGAACATGTCGCCGGGAACCGTGGTCACGACGTCGATCGACAGGCTCGGGCGCAGCCCGTACGACCGGGCCTTCGCCACCGGCGGCCAGCCGTGGCCCATCTGCATCTCGACCTGAGGCGCGATCGAGACCGTGCCCTTCGTCTTCGCGACCAGCTCCCACTCCTCGTCGGAGAAGTAGCAGCTGTGGATGTACGTGGTGTCGGCTCCGAGCAGGCCGAGCCCCTCGAGCTGCTTGACCATCGACCACTTGCCGGCGAGCTTGCCCATCGCGATGTGCACGGTGATGGGGATCCCGAGGTCGCGGGCCATGCCCCATTCATGCCGGACCACGTCGTCCTGGCAGAACCCCGGTCCGCGCGTGGCGAGGGCCATCGTGAGCAGGCCGCCGTCGGAGGAGAAGTAGCTGTTCCGGATGCGTTCGACGTCGTCTCGGGGGATGGCGATCGAGCTCGAGAACCAGTAGTCGGCAAGCGATGTGTTCGCGCTGCCGTAGGCGTACACCGCGCGGATGCCCGACTGCTGCAGCCCGTGAATGCCGGCGTCCGGGTGATCGGGGGTGTTGTTGATGTGCGACCAGTCGAGCAGCGTCGTGATGCCGGCGTTGATGCACTCGAGCGCCCCGGCCAGGTTGCTGGCTTCGACGTCCTCGGGGCGGTACAGCGGCGCGAAGCTGTCCAGCACCTCGACGAAGTAGTCGTCGAGCGTGGCGTTCGGCGCGCAGCTCCGGATCGCGGTCTCCCAGGTGTGCCGGTGGCTGTCGACGAACCCCGGGATGACGATGCAGCCGGTGGCGTCGATCACCTCCGCGTCGGCGGAGAGACCGGCGCCGACCTGGGCGATGGTGTCGCCCTCGATCAGGATGTCTCCGCCCGGGATGTCGCCCAGCTGCGGGTCCACGGTGAGCACGTGTCCCCCGCGGATCAGGATCCGATCGGCCATTGCCTGCCTCCTCATGCCAGTGCCCCCGTCGCCGTCAGCTCGGTGCGCCGGAGCTCAGTCCATCGTCGCCCGCACCCGCTCGACGATCACGTCCACCGACGGGATCGCGAGGTCCTCCAGGGCGTCCGCCGCGGGCAGCGGGATGTGGGGCGTCGTGATCCGCATCACCGGCCCGTCGAGGTCGAAGAACCGCTCCTCCGCGACGATCGACGAGAGCTCGGCGCCCCACCCGCACAGACGCGGATTCTCCTCGACGGTCACGAGGCGGCCGGTCCGTCCCACCGATTCGAACACCGTCGTCGTGTCGAGGGGGACCAGCGACCGGACGTCCACCACCTCGGCGTCGACGCCGTCCCCCGCGAGGCGTTCCGCCGCCGCGAGGGCCTTCGGCACCATCGCCCCGAGCGCGCACACCGTCACGTCGCCACCGGACCGCAGGACCTTGGCCGAGCCCAGCCGGTCGACGATCTCGCCGTCGGGGACGTCCGCCTTGGTCGCGTACAGCACCTTGGGCTCGATCACGATCACCGGGTCGGGGTCGCGGACCGCGGCCGCGAACAGCCCGATCATGTCCTCCGGCGAAGACGGCACCACGGTCTTCAGCCCGGGGATCGCCATCGCCCACCCCTCGACGCTCTGGGAGTGCTGGGCGCCGAACCGCACCCCGCCGCCGTTCGCCGTCCGGATCACGAGCGGCAGCGACACCTGGCCGTTCGTCATGTAGCGGGACTTGGCGATCTGGTTCGCGATGAGGTCCCAGCACACGGCGAAGAAGTCGCTGAACATGATCTCGGCGATGGGCTTCAGCCCGTTCATCGCCGCCCCCATGACCGCGCCGATGATGGCCTGCTCGGAGATCGGCGTGTCCCGAACCCGCCTGGGCCCGAACCGGTCGAGCAGCCCCTCGGTCGTCTTGAACACCCCCCCGGCGGCCGCGACGTCCTCGCCGATGAAGTACACGGAGGGGTCGCGTTCCATCTCCTGGGCGATGGCCCGCCCGACGGCCTCGCGGTAGGTCAGCTCCGCCACGTCGAACCTCCGTCGGCCCACAGCTCGGTCTCGAGCGACGCGGGGTCGGGTGCCGGCGCCGCCTTGGCCTCCTCCGTCGCCTCGTCCACCAGGCGCTCGGCCGCCCGGTCGATCTCATCGAGGGCGGCCTCCTCGACCCCTGCCTCGAGCAGCCGGCCCCGTAGCTGGGGGATGGGATCGCGGGCCAGCCAGGCCTCGACCTCCTCGTTCGGGCGGTACTTCCCGGGATCGGCGCGGGAGTGCCCGGTCTGGCGATAGGTCCGGGCCTCGACGAGCGATGGGCCCTCGCCCGCCCGGGCCCGGTCGACGCATCGCCCGGCCACCTCGACCATCTCGTCGGCGTCGTTGCCGTCGGCGAGGATCGGCTCCAGCCCGTAAGCCGGCGCGCGGTCGGCGGCGGGGTTCGCCACGGCGGTGACCGTCCCGATCGGGGTGTACTCCATGTACAGGTTGTTCTCGCAGACGAACACCACCGGGAGCTTCCAGACGACCGCCAGGTTCAGCGCCTCGTGGAACGCGCCGATGTTCGTCGTCCCGTCGCCGAAGAAGCACACGACGACCTGCCCGGTGCCGCGTTCCTGCGCCGCCCACGCCGCGCCGGCCGCGATCGGCATGTGCGCGCCGACGATGGCGAACGACCCCATGGCGCCGTGGGACACGTCGGTGAGGTGCATCGAGCCGCCCTTGCCGCCGCAGACGCCGGTGGCCCGCCCGAGCAGCTCGGCCATCAGCCCGGCCATCGGCGCCCCCCGCAGCAGCGTGTGCACGTGCCCCCGGTACGTGCAGTACACGAGGTCGTCGGGCCGGAGCACGGCGGCGAACCCGGCCGCGATGGCCTCCTGGCCGAGCGCGAGGTGGGAGGTCCCCTTGACGAACCCCTGCAGGAACAGGTCGTGCACGCGACGCTCGAACAGCCTCGCCTCGACCATCATCCGGTACACCTCGAGCCGGGTGGCCTCGTCGGTCGTCTCGCGCACCGCCTCGCTCACGCGTCCGTCCCGGTCGGTCAGTACTCGTTGGCCACCATGAGCTCCTCGCACGGGAAGAGCGTGATGACCTTCGGTCCGGACGCGGTGACGATGACCTCCTCCTCGATCCGCGCCGCCGACCGCCCGTCCGACGCCGGGCAGTACGTCTCGAGCGCGAACAGCATGCCCTCCTTCAGCTCGATCGGCTCGTCGAAGGAGTTCAGGCGGCTGATGATCGGCCGCTCGTGCAGGCCGACGCCGACGCCGTGGCCGAACTGCAGCCCGAAGGCGTCGATCTCGTCCGAGAATCCGAACTCGGTCGCCTTCGGCCACACGGCGGCGATCTGGTCGGTCGACGCGCCCGGCTTCACCAGGTCGATGGCGGCGTCCATCCACTCGCGGGACCGGGCGAACGCGTCGCGCTGGGACTGCGTCGCCCGCCCCACCACGAACGTCCGGTAGTAGCAGGTCCGGTAGCCGTTGTTCACGTGGATGATGTCGAAGTACGCCTGGTCGCCGGGGCGGATCAGCCGGTCGGAGAACACGTGCGGGTGGGGGCTGCACCGCTCGCCGGCGATCGAGTTGATGGCCTCGACGAACTCCGACCCCATCTCGAACAGCCGTGCGTGCGCGAGGCCGACGATGTCGCTCTCCCGGACGCCGGGCTTGAGGGCCTCGAAGATGTCGTGGTAGACGCCGTCCACCATGGCGCAGGCCTGGGTGAGCAGGGTGAGCTCGTCGGGGCTCTTGATCTCGCGGGCGCCCATCATCACCTGCTGGCCGTCGCGGACGTCGATGCCCGCCCGCTGCAGCTCGAGGAACACCGACGTCTCCGCGAGGTCGACGCCGAGCGGCATGTCGCCGACGCCGTTCTCCGCGAGGACGGACTTCAGCTCCTCGGCCGCGCGCCGCTGGAGGCCTACGACCGGGCCGATGGCGCCCTGCAACCCGGTGTTGCCGCCGACGGAGTTCATCTCGTCGTACAACTGCGGGAGTTGCAGCCGGTGCGCCTTGGCCGCCGAGCCGAAGTCCCAGATGCGGGGTCGACCCGTCCGCGTGATGAGCGCGTAGCGTTCGCCCTTGTTGAACGCCCAGTAGCCGATGTGCGTGCTGGTCGCGTACCGGATGTTGCTCGTCTCGAACAGCAGCACGCCGCCGAGGTCGGTGGCCTCCAGCTGCTCGCGCACCCGGGCGAGGCGGTAGTTCCTGAGCCGGTCGAAGTCGACGCGGTTCTCCCAGTCCACACCGTGGAGACCGGGAGCCGGCGAGGTCGCCACTGGGAATTCGTCCATCGTCCCTCCTGTCGTGGTCCTCCTCCCGGCTTGCTGTTCCGGGTGATGTCGAGCGTCACTGCACGATCGAGCCCGAATGATACGCCGGGCCGTTCGCGGTGTACATCGGGGCCGGTCACGGTGGGCCCGTTCAGGCCCTCGATTCGTGCTCGAGCGCCTTGACGGACGTCGCGGGTGTCCAGTGGCACTTGAGTTGTATCCAGTATGGGTTTAGCATCGCGCACCGCGTGGGCGAACCTCCAGGGGAGAGCGGAGCGTGACGTCGAAGATCCTGCTGCGCGGTGGGTGCGTCCTCACGCTGGGTTCGAGGTCCCCGAACTTCCCCCGCGCCGACGTCCTGGTCGACGACGGCAGGGTGGCGGAGGTGGGGCCCGGGATCCGCGCCCGAGACGCGCGGACGGTCGACGCGGCCGATGCCATCGTGATGCCGGGGTTCGTCGACGCCCACCGCCACGCGTGGCGTTCGCTGTTCCGCAACCTCGGAACGGGCGCCGGGCGGGGGCCCGTTCCGCCGCCGGCGCTCGGCGGGCGCGCCTCACCGGACGACGTGTACGCGGCGACGCTCGCCGGACTGCTGGGCGCGATCGAGGCCGGCGTCACCACGGTCGTCGACTGGGCGGACCTGCCACCCGGCGAGGGGATGGCCGAGGCCGCCCTGCGAGCCCACGGGGACGCGGGACTCCGAACCGTGTTCGTCCGGCCCGGTGCGGGGGCCGGGGGATCCCTGGAGGAAGCCGTGAGGGAGCTCGCCGCCGCCGCGGAGCCGCTGACCACGGTCGCGGTCGGGGCTCAGGCGCCGGCCGCGTCCGACGGCGCTGCCGGCGGGTGGGCGGCGGCCCGGTCCCTCGGGCTGCACGTCCACGTGCACGCCGACCCCTCGGCGTCCCCACCCGGGGCCATGGCCGAGCTCGCCCGGGGGGGCCTGCTCGGCGACGACGTCACCCTGCTGCACTGCACCGCCGCGGACGGCGACGACCTCGACGCCATCGCCTCTTCCGGCGCCGCGGTCGCGCTCACGCCGGTGAGCGACATGGCCGGCGCGGTGGGGCGGCCTCCGGTGCAGGAGCTCATCGACCACCGGATCCGCCCCGGTCTGGGGGTCGACGACGAACGCATCGCGCCGGGCGACATGTTCGCCCAGATGCGGGGGCTGATCTCGCTGCAGCACGCGACGGTGTTCGACCGGAAGCTGGCCGGGAAGGCCGGCCTGCCCCGCCTGATGAGCACCCGGGACGTGATCCGTCACGCCACCGTCGACGGTGCCCGGGCCGCGGGGCTCGGCGCGATCACGGGATCGCTCGAACCCGGTATGCAGGCCGACCTCGTCGTGCTCCGGACCGACCGCCCCAACGTGTTCCCCGTCAACGACCCGATCGGTGCCGTCGTGTGGGGCATGGACACGTCGAACGTCGACTGGGTGATCGCGGGCGGCCGCGTGCTGATGGAATCCGGCGTCCTGCGGGCGGACGTGGCACGCGCGCGATCGATCGTGGCCGCCGCCCACGGCCGGGTGGCCGGCGGCGCCCGGGACGCGGTCGCCGTGGCGTCGGGGGGTGAGGGATGAGCCGCGCGAAGGCGCCGTCGGCGACGCTCACCTCGTTGGTCGTGGCCTCGCGGTACCTGCCCGTGTACATCGCGCTCGCCCTGCTCGTCGCGGTCGCGCTGATCTTCGCCCCCGCCACGCTGCGGGCTCCCGGGCTCGCGGCCATCGCGCCGAACGGGACGTTCCTCGCCGTCACGGCGCTGGGGGAGATGCTCGTGATCATGACCGGGGGCATCGACCTGTCGATCCCCGGGACGTTCACGCTCGCGGCCGTGGTCACGGTCGGCGTCGGGCATGGGTCGGACGAACAGCTCGCCACGGCCATCGTGGTGGCGCTCGTGCTCGCCGCCGTCGTCGGGCTGGTGAACGGCATCCTGATCGGCGGACTGGGGCTGAACGCGCTCATCGTCACCCTCGCCGTCGGCCAGATCGTGAGCGGCATCGCCGCCCGGTACTTCACGAGCACCGCCATCCAGACGCCCGTGCCCGGCGGGCTGTCCGACTGGACGTCCGCGAAGTTCCTCGGCGCCACCCGGACGTTCTGGATCGGGGTGGTGATGACGATCGTTGCGATCGTGGTGTTCCGGTTCACCACGTTCGGGCGGCGGTTCCAGGCGGTCGGCGCCAACCCGACCGCCTCCCGGATCGTCGGCCTACGCGTCAACCTGAACCAGATGGCCGCCTACGTCGTCGCGGCCGTCTGCTACGGGGTCGCGGGGATCCTCGTGGCCGCGTACCTCGGGACGCTCAGCATCAACATCGGCTCGCCGTATCTCCTCGGTCCGATCGCGGCGGTGGTGATCGGCGGCGCGTCGCTCACCGGAGGACTGGCCAGCCCGCTGGCGACGTGGGCGGCCGCGTTCTTCCTGGCGGCCCTCGACCAGATGATGCGCGTGATGGGGCTCCCGACGGCCCTGCAGTTCGTGGTGTTCGGCCTGGTGATCGTGGGCGGGATGTTGGTGTCCGGCGACCGGATCATCCGCGGCGTGGAGCACCTGCTCGGCAGGAGAGGACCGGACGCCGTCGACCGATCGACGGCCGTCGCGTCCTCCGACGGAACGGGATGAGAAAGGAGGCACGGGAACGGCGGGTCCCAACGATCCAGGGGCGGCGAACGCCGTCCGTCAACGGGGAGGAGGAACATGCGACGGTTTCGGACGGTCGCCATCGTGATGCTGTTCACGGTGGTGGCGGCGGCATGTGGTGGCGGGGGAGGAGAGCCCCCGTCGAAGACCACCGGAGGCGGAGCGGCGACCAGCGGGGCCGGAGGGCAGACCACCGGGGGCGGAGGGCAGACGTCGGCGGCCACCGGGCCGCTCGCGAAGTACGGAGAGAGCACCGACGCGGACCCGGCGCTCGTTGAGAAGGCCATGGGCCCGGTGAATGACGTGCCGGACATCGTCCTGGCCGCCATCGCCCGAGCCAGCCAGGACCTGGACCCGGCGACCATCCAGAAGGCGCTGGAGTGCTGGAATGCCACCGAGTGCGAGACGGGCACCGGCGGCAAGGTCGTGATGGGCTACGCCGACGGCGGCGGACTGAACGTCTGGCGGAAGGTGACCCGCATGGAGGCCATCCTTCAGGCGCTCACCTATCCGGAGATCGGCAAGATGATGTTCCGGGACGCCCAGTGGAACCCTGACCCCTCGGTCGCGGCGGGCGACATCCGGTACCTGATCCAGGCCGGAGCGACGTTCATCATCGGCTACCCCGACCAGGGGACGAACATCGCCGACGCCATCCTCGACGCCAAGAAGGCCGGGGTCCCCTACACGACGTACTCGGCCGGGTGGGTCGGCCTGCCCGGGCAGCCCGGCGCGCTCGTTCCGGGGAAGGACTACCTGAGCGTGGTGGGCGAGGACCTCTGCGCGCTCGGCAAGAGCTTCGCGGACGTCATCAACCAGGGCGTGCAGTCCGGGACGGTCGGCCTCATGGGCGGCACGCCGGGCAACGCGCTGTCGGCCGGCTGGCAGAAGTGCTACCAGCAGGATCTGAACCCGTCGATCAAGACGCTCGGCCCGGCCGACACGTACTGGTCGAACGACATCGCCCTGAAGACGGTGAACGGGTGGCTGTCGACCAACCCGGACATCAAGGGCTACGCGTACGAGTACGCCGACGGGTTGGACACCGCGCTACAGGCCTACAAGAAGCTGGGGATCCCCCTCGGGAGCCTCACGGTCGCCCTGCGGACGGACGAGCAGACGCTCTTCTGCGACTGGGCCAAGATGAACGACCCCGACTTCCACATCTGGTACTCCGCGGGCGGGAACTTCCAGTCGCGGGTGGCCGTGACGGCATCGATGATGAAGCTGCAGGGCGCGGACATCCCGCCCGAGATCGTCGTCCCGCACGTCATGCGCGAGGTCACCGCGGCGGACTGCAATCCCAACCGCGTCACGCCGACCGTGTCGAACACCTCCCTGGTGCCCGACAACGTGCTGGCGGAGATGTTCCCGAACGGATGAACGGGTGATTGGTTGAGCACCACCGGTCCCGACGGAGGGCCGGCGACCGGGGCCGTGGTCCTGGAGCTGCGGGGCGTCTCCCGGCAGTTCGGGGCGGTCCGGGCGCTGACCGACGTCAGCTTCGACTGCCGCGCCGGGGAGGTCCACGCGCTCGTGGGCGAGAACGGCTCCGGGAAGTCGACCCTCCTCGGGATCGCGAGCGGGTTCCTGGACCCCGATCGGGGCTCCGTCTCGATCGGGGGCCGGCCCCTCCGGCGCGACTCGCCCGCCGATGCCCGGCGGCTCGGTCTGGCCATGGCCTACCAAGACACGTCGCTCATCCAGGCCCAGCCGGTGAAGAACAATCTGTACCTGGCGGCGCCCCCCGACCGCCGGCCGCCCTTCTGGCGACGCAAGCGGTGGGCCCGCAGGGTGCTGGCGGAGTTCGACCTCGACCTCGAGCTGTTCCCGGACGCCCCGGCCGGGGCCCTGACGCTCGCCGACCGGCAGCTGTTCGAGGTGGCGAAGGCGCTCGTCGCCGACCCCTCGGTGCTGCTGCTCGACGAGCCGACGACGGCGCTCGGACCGAACGAGGTCGAGGCCCTCCATCGGACCATCGCCGGCTGCAGGGACCGCGGCATGGGCGTGGTGTACGTGAGCCACCGGCTCCCGGAGGTGCTGGAGGTCGCCGACCGGGTCACGGTGCTCCGCGACGGGCGGAGCCAGGGGACGTTCCCCGCCGGAGAGGTCACCGAGCCGGAGCTCGTCGACCTCATCGTCGGCCGGCCGTTCGAGGCGGCGTTCCCACCGGCCGCCCCCCAGCGGGCGGAACCGCGCGAGGCGCTCGTCGTGGACGGGCTGCAGGGGCAGTCGTTCGGCCCGGTGAGCTTCACGCTCACGAGCGGCGAGGTCGTCGGGATCGCCGGAGCCGAAGGCAACGGCCAGCCGCAGCTGTTCGACTGCCTGGCCGGGCGACAGCCACCCAAGGCCGGCCGGGTGGTGTGCGACGGGAAGGAGCTCCTGCTGGTCTCGACCAACGAGGCCGTCCGGTCGGGCATCCTGATGCTGCCCGGCGACCGCAAGCGCGAGGCGCTGCTGCCCGTGCTGGGCGTCCGGGTCAACTCGACGATCCAGTCCCTCCGGCGGTTCGGCGTGGTGGGGTTCCTCCGGCGGCGCCGGGAGCGCCGGACGGTGCGCGACCTCGTCGATCGCCTCGAGATCCGGACCCCTTCGCTGGAACAGCCGGTGCAGTTCCTGTCCGGCGGCAACCAGCAGAAGGTCGCGGTGTCGCGGACGTTCCTCAGGGAGCCGACCGTGATCCTGGCCTACGAGCCCACTCAGGGTGTCGACGTCGGGTCGCGGTTCGACATCTATCAGGCGCTCCGGACGCGGACGGACGCGGGGACGGCGATGCTCGTGAAGTCGAGCGACCCGCTCGAGCTCGCCGGGCTGTGCGACCGCGTGCTGGTGATGTCGCGGGGCCAGATCGTCGAGGAGATCCCGGGCGACGAGCTCGACGAGCTCCGCATCGTCGAGGCCATCGTGCGCGGGCCGGGCATGTCGCGCGCAGGGCGGTCGCCGCTCGGGATGG
Source organism: uncultured Actinomycetes bacterium (assembly GCA_963772375.1). Classification (GTDB taxonomy): domain Bacteria; phylum Actinomycetota; class UBA4738; order UBA4738; family JACQTL01; genus DATBHM01. Next base: position 946,887 of record CAVYXG010000001.1, on the reverse strand, counting down.
CCATGCCCAAGGGTCCCGCGGGGGGCGCCGGGTGAGCACGACGTCCGTCGACACCGCCCGCCGGGCGGTCCGCAAGGTCCTTCGCGACGCCCGCGACGTCAACCAGTGGCGGAAGATCGTCCGGTTCCGGCTGTGGATGCCGGTCGCGCTCCAGGTCCTGCTGATCGTGGGGGTCGCCGTCTACACATCGACGAAGTTTCCCGGGTTCGTCAACCGGATCAACGTCAACGACATCCTGCTGCTGGCCGTCCCACTCGCCGTCGTGGCCATGGGCCAGACTCACGCGATCCTGGTCGGCTACCTCGACCTGTCGGTCGGCGCGATGGTCACGCTCGGCGTGGTGATCGCGTCGTACGTCATCGGCCCCGAGGCGGGTGCGGGGGGCATCGCGCTCGGCGTCGGCCTCATCTTCCTGGCCGGGCTCGCGCTCGGGCTCGTGAACGCCGTGCTGGTCCGGGGGTTCAAGATCCCGTCGATCATCGCCACGCTGGCGACGCTCAGCATCCTGAACGGCATCTCGCTGTCGCTGCGGGAGACGCCGGGCGGCAGCATCGACCGGGGGTTCACCTCGTGGCTCGAGGCCGGGATCGGGCCCGTGCCCGTGGCGTTCGTCGGCGTCCTGCTCGCCGCGGTGGCGCTCGACGTGTGGCTCCACGCGAGCGGTCCCGGCCTGAAGCTGCGGGCGGTGGGGTTCGACGAGCAGTCCGCCAAGCGCGGCGGCGTCCGGACGACGTGGGTGAAGGTCCGGGCGCTGGTGCTGTCGGCGCTGTTCGCCACGGTCGCGTCGTTCTTCGTCATGGCGCGGTCGGGGATCGGCAACGCCCAGATCGGCGACAGCTACGCGCTCAGCAGCATCACGGCCGCCGTCCTCGGAGGCGCCGCGCTGGCCGGCGGGCGGGCGACGTTCCTCGGCGCGTCGGTGGCCTCGGTGCTGCTCGCCCTGATCCTCACGGCGCTGCCGTTCCTCAACCTCAGCACCGAGCACGGGCAGATGATCACGGGAGCGCTCGTGCTGTTCGGCATCGTGCTGTTCCAGCTGGGCGACCTCAAGGAGCTGGCCAAGCGGAACTACAAGCGGGCCCGGCGCCTGATGGTCGGGAGCCGGCCGCCCACGCGGGCCGAGCTGCCGCGGCTGTACCCGGAGGGCACGGACTTCCAGGTGGCGCCCACCGGGCGCAAGCTGATCCGGGGCGGGAGCGTGCTGAGCATGGACCCCGACGTGGGCGACATCGCCGGCGGGGACGTCCTGATCGACGGCGACCGCATCGTGGAGATCGCGCCCTCGCTCTCGGCGGCCGACGCTGAGGTCATCGACGCCTCGGGCATGATCGTGATGCCGGGGTTCGTCGACTCCCACCGGCACATCTGGGAGGGGCTGCTGCGGAACATCGGCACCGACGTCCCGCTCGAGGGGCGGTCGAGCTATATCTCGTTCGTCCTGCACAAGCTGGCGCCCGCCTTCCGGCCGGAGGACGCGTACATCGGCGACCTGATCTCGGCGCTCGGCGCGATCGACGCCGGCATCACGACGCTGCTCGACTGGTCGCACATCCAGGGCTCGCCGGCGCACACGGACGCGGTGATCCAGGCGCTGCGCGACTCCGGCCTCCGGGCGGTGTTCGCATATGGGTTCCCGTGGTGGGGGAAGTGGGAGGAACGACAGCCCTCGTGGTTCGTGCGGGCGGCCACTGAGCACTTCTCCTCGAACGACCAGCTGCTGACGCTGGCGCTCGCCGCGCCGGGGCCGGAGTTCACCGACTTCGAGGTGTCGCGGGACCACTGGAAGCTCGCCCGGGAGACCGGCGCGCGGATCACGACGCACGTCGGCGTCGGGACGTACGGCCAGGACGGGAAGGTCCAGGAGATGGGGGAGGCCGGGCTGCTCGGGCCCGACACCACGTACATCCACTGCACCACGCTCAACGACACCGAGATCCAGATGATCGTCGACACCGGAGGGACCGTGTCGTTGGCGTCGCCGGTCGAGATGATGATGGGGCACGGCATGCCACCGATCCAGAAGTTCCTCGACCGCGGCCTGAAGCCGTCGCTCTCGGTGGACGTGGAGACCAACGTGCCGGGCGACATGTTCAACCAGATGCGCTCGGTGCTGGCCTTGCAGCGGGCCTCGGCGACGAACGGCACGAAGCCGGTGTCGCCCCGCGAGGTCCTGGCCTACGCCACGGTGGAGGGCGCGAGGGCGAACGGCCTCGAGTCGAAGGTCGGGACCCTCTCGCCGGGCAAGCAGGCGGACGTCGTCATGCTGCGGACCGACCGGATGAACGTCACGCCATTGAACGACCCGGCGACGGCCGTCGTCGCCGGGATGGACACGGGGAACGTCGACACGGTGCTCGTCGCCGGACGGGTGATGAAGCGGCACGGCGAGCTGCTCCACGTCGACTGGCCGGCCGTGCGCCGCATGGCCGCCGAGGCGAGGGACCACGTCATCGCGAAGTCGGGGTTCAAGGTTCCGGGGATCTGACCTATGGAGAATCCGCATCTCAGGGGAGAAGCCGGCCCGCTGGTCGAGCCGGTCCGCCCGCCGGCCGGCGAGCTCGGGGACATCGGGTCCCGGCTTCGCGAGGAACGCGAACGAGCCCGGCTCAGCCAGCGCGAGCTGGCCCGACGGCTGGGCGTGTCCGCCAGCCTGATCTCGCAGATCGAAGCCGGGCAGTCGAAGCCGTCGGTCTCGACGCTGTACGCGATCGTGACCGAGCTCGGCGTGTCGCTCGACCACATCTTCCAGGTGCACGCGCCGCAGGAGGCCGCCGCCGTCTCGCCGGACGGCCTGCCCCGCGACGCCGACGCCGGGCCGGTGGTCCACCCGACCGAACGCCACGTCATCGAGCTGGACTCCGGCGTGCGCTGGGAGCGTCTGACCAGCCACCAGCACGAGGACGTCGACTTCCTCCACGTGATCTACGACGTGGGCGGGTCGTCGGCGTCGGACCAGCGGATGATGCGCCATCCCGGCCGGGAGTACGGCTACGTCATCTCGGGGCGGCTGAACGTGCGCCTGGGGTTCGAGGAGCACGATCTCGGTCCGGGCGACTCGATCGCGTTCGACTCGACGCTCCCGCACCGGCTGTGGAACGCCGGCGACGAACCGGTCCACGGGATTTGGCTCGTGGTCGGCCGCGGCGGCTGACCGGTCGGCACAGCGGAAGGGCCGGCGATCGCTCGCCGGCCCCTCGGGGCGCCCCCTGCCCCTGCGCCGTGCCTACGGGAGCGGGTGAAACCGCTCCGCGCCGCCCCCGCCCACCGCGACCTTGCCGCCCCCGCCCACCGCGACCTTCGCCGGCCCGTCCGCCGCCGCGGCCGAGAAGTTGGTCGGGGGAAGCGGGTGGTAGCGGTACACGCTCGTCCCGCCGACCCGGACGCCGTCGCCGCTGACCGGTACCACCTGCGCGTGGGTCGCGGGGTGGACGACCGCCGGCGCCTGGGCCGGGGGTTGGTCGTCAGTACCACGAGCGCCACCGTGAGGGCCGCGACGAGCACGAAGACCGCCAGCGCGTACCACTCGGCGCGGTGACCGGAACCCTTGCCCGGGAGCCGGAGTGCCTCTGCCCTTGCGCTCATCTCGTCCTCCTTCGGATCGGTTCCGAACGTCTGCGCGCAGGCTAGGCCCAGGGGTGCTTGCGGGTCCGTGCCGGGAGCCACGATCCGGGTGTGATCCCGGGCACATCCCTACGGTGACATGGGTCGCACCGGGGCGGTCGACGGCTCTCGTCGAGGTGGGGATTGACCGCTCTGCCCCCTGCGTGTACGCAGGCACGAACATCGCACTCCGGGGAGGAGCCCATGTTCCGCGGCTTGATCAGCGTGCTGAGCGGGAGATCCGTCCGGGGCGGCCGCCTCGTCGCCTGTGCGGCACTGGCGGTGGCGGCCCTGCTGGTCGGGTGCCGGGCCGAACTCCCGACGGCACCGCCCACGTCGGTCTCTCCGACCGCCGGTCCGTCCACGACGCCGCTGCCGACCGGATGGGAATGGGGCGGCTCGTGGTCGGGCACGAAGGACTACCAGCACTTCTCGCAGAATGGCCACTGACGAGTACGCGGTCGGTCCGCCAGGCCGGCGTCCACGGGGCCCGGTGACCTGCTAATGATGGAAACGGCGTACTCCTGGAAGCAACACGCCCACACAACTGGATGATGGGTGCCATGGAACACAAGGAGGCGGTTGACATGTGTCTCACCTGCGGTTGCATGCGTCCCCACGACGACATGGGGAACCCGGACAACCTCGTGATCGAGGACCTGGAGAAGAGCGCCGCAGCGAGCGGCGTCAGCCTCGATCAGGCCGTGGCGAATCTGGTGAAGACGGTGGACGTCGCCAAGGCCGAGACCGAGCACCACCACGGGTAGGTCGACATGACGAGTGGGCCTGCCTCGAGGGTCGAAGAGCCTTCGTTCGATGTCGTCGTCATCGGTGGCGGCCAGGCGGGCCTTGCCGTCGGCTACCACCTCGCGAAGCGTGGCCTGAGGTTCGTGATCCTGGATGCCGGCCGGGAGATCGGCCACGTGTGGCGGTCTCGATGGGACTCGCTCACCCTGTTCACTCCCGCGCAGTACAGCGGGCTTCCGGGGATGGCCTTTCCCTCGCCCAAGGACACGTACCCGGCGAAGGACGACGTCGCCTCGTACCTGCACGCCTACGTCGCGGCCTTCGACCTCCCCGTGAGGCAGGGCGCCAAGGTCACGTCGCTCCACCGGCGAGGGGGCCTCTACGTCGTCGCGACGGCGGACGAGGAGCTCACGGCGACCCAGGTCGTCGTCGCCACGGGACCATTCCAGGTCCCCTTGATTCCTTCGATCGCTCGCGGCCTCGATGCGTCGGTCTTCCAGATCCACAGCGCCGGCTATCGAAACCCGGCGCAACTGCCCGAGGGTGGCCACGTGCTCGTGGTGGGAGGCGGCAACTCCGGCTTCCAGATCGCCGAGGAGCTCGCCGCGACCAGGAAGGTGGATCTCGCGGTGGGCAAGCGAGTTCCGTCGCTGCCGCAGCGTGTGGTCGGCAGGGACCTCTTCTGGTGGTTGTCCGGGATCGGGTTCATGAGGATCAGCACCGACTCACGCCTGGGTCGGAAACTGTCCACCCGTGACGTGCTCATCGGATCGAGTTCGAAGAGGCTTCGCCGGTCCGGCGTGACCCTTCGGACGCGACTGACGAGCGCCGAGGGGCGGCGCGCCGTCTTCGCGGACGGCAGCGAGCAGGACGTGGACGCCGTCGTCTGGGCGACCGGATACCGTCCCGACTACACGTGGATCGACATCCCGTCGATCAAGGACGAGCGGGGCGGAATCATCCATCGGCACGGGGTGACCGACGTTCCCGGCGTGTTCTTCATCGGGCTCACCTGGCAGCACACGCGCGGCTCGGCGCTCATCGGGTTCGTCGACGACGACGCGGCCTTCATCGCGGGCCGCATCGCATCGGGACTGGGGAACAGCGCTGGACCGGTCATCCGGCCGGCCTCTGAGCGCACGTAGCGGTGGCTGGATGGCGATGGCGGAGGATCCGCGGAAGGGGCGGGATCAGCCGCGATCGCCGGCCCCCGCCTCCGAGGCCGGACTCGCCGCGCTAGCCGAGGCGATCGGGGACGGCCTCGAACAGGGTGACCGGCCGGGCGATGCCCTTCAACTCGAACCGGCCAACCTCCTGCACCCGGTACCCCCGGGGCTCGACGTTGCGAACGAGGTCCTCGCCGACGAAGACCTGATTGGCGGAGGCCTGTGCGGCGATGCGGGCCGCGATGTTGACCGTCCGGCCGAAGTAGTCGCCGCCGTCGTAGATCATCGGCCCGGCGTTCACCCCGACGTGGGCGGGCGGCAGCCCCCTCGGCGCGACGGTGTCCACGATCTCGAGCGAGGCGCGAACCGCGTCCCCTGGATCGCGGAAGTGGAAGTGCACCCCGTCGCCGAGCATCTTCACCACCTCGCCCCGATGTTGATCGGCGACCTCGCTGACCAGCTCCGCGAGGGTGAGGGAGACTTGGGCGGCGACGTCATCCCCCGCCTCCTCGGTCAGCTTCGTGTAGCCGGAAAGGTCCGCGAACGCCGCCGCCTCGCTCCCGCGAGGCGCCCGCTGGCGGATGCCCGCCTCCTCGAGCGCGGTCTCCACATGCAGGAACTGGTGCTCGGCAAGGAATGCCTCGCTGTGGCGTCGGACCAGCCAGCTCATCATCTGCTCGGACGAGTGGCCCATTCGCAAGGCCACCGTGGCCGCGGCCTCGTATGCCTCGTTGTCCCGCATGCCCTGCCGCCGGAACGGCTCCTCGATCGTGTGGTGGAAGAAGTGCGTTTGGAACTGCGCGACCCGCCGGGCGCTGTCGCCCCACACACGTACCGCCCGCAGGAGGTCGCCCTCACCGATCCCTCCCCCGAACATCACGGGAAGCGCACGGATCATCTGGGCGTCTTCCTCCCGCACGAGCTCATCCCCGTGGGGCCGCGGCAAACCGAACGCGACGAACACCGCCTGGATGGTCTCGAGGGCCACCCCGATCTGCTCGGCGAACTGCTGGAACGTCCGGTCGATGACGGGAAACCGACGTCCGGCGCTCTCGAGGTACCCGAGCGTCAGGTTCCCGGACGCCACCGCCGATGCCAGGGCGTCCGCGTCCATCCCCTTGTCCTTCAACCCCTCGACGACGCGTACGCGCATGACGTCGCGCCGGGGAAACGTCCCCTCGCGGGGCTCGATGAGTCCGAGCTCGACCAGCTGCCGGATGCGCTCGACGGTGGTTCCGGCCCGTTCGGCGAGCTCATCCTCGGTCAGCTCGTCGCGGCTCATACGGGGCGCAGCCTCACGAGACGAACCGATCCGGATCCGCCGCGAAGACGTTGCGGCAGGCCTCGGAGCAGAAGGAGTAGGTGGTGCCTCCGTGCTCGACCTCTGCGACCGCGTCGTCGGGGTCGATTCGCATCCCGCACACGGGATCGATCACCATCGCCATGATTCCTCCAGCCCTTCGTCCAACGGCACCAAGAGCACCTTCCTCCCGGCAATCCCACGAGTCTATGGACCCCCCTCCCCGCGAGGCAATGGCGTGCACGCCATGCGTGTCGCGACCAGGTGCGGCCGGCCCCGAGCGGGAACGATTGCAATGAGCGTCGCCTCCAGGGTCTTCCGCGTCCAGAAGGGCGAGGGGTCGGTCGTCGCACTCGTCGTGAGCTTGATGTTCGTCTTCATGGCGGCCGGCACCATCGGCGAGAGTGGCATCGACGCGCTGTTCTTCGACCGGGTCGGCGCGCAGGCGCTGCCGGTCATGTACCTGTTGCAGGGCGGCGTGATGCTCATCGCTATGCTCGGCCTCACCGGGATCCTGGGGAGGCTCGGTCACCGCCGCGCGTACCTCGGGGCCGTGCTGGTGCTCGCGGCCGTGGTGGTGGGGGAGCGGGCCTTGCTCCTCGCCGGCGGTGGATGGGTCTACCGCCTGCTCTGGGTCACCGCGGCGCTGGCCACCCTGGTTGGTGGCATCTCCCTGTGGGGAACGGCCGGTGCCGTCGTCGACACCCGGCAGGCCAAGCGACTGTTCCCGATCTTCGGCGCCGGCGGGATCCTCGGATCGGTCATCGGCGGGTTGCTGACCCCGCCGCTCGCCTCGGCGATCGGCACGGAGAATCTCCTGCTCGTGTGGGCGGGGGGGCTCCTTGGAGCGTTCGTCCTGACCCGCCAGGTCCTCGGCCAGGCCCGGGCCGCGCCGCGCCGGCGCTTCCGATCCCGTGCATCCGCAGTCCGGGGCATGACGCAGGGGTTGACCTACGTCCGGCGCTCGAGATTGCTGGTCTGGATGTCGATCGCCGCCGTGTTGTTCTCGATCCTGTTCTACACGCTGTACTTCCCCTACGCGGGAGCCGCCGCCGCCCACTACCCGGATCCGGCCAAGCTGGCCGGGTTCTTCGGGCTCTTCTGGGCGGCATCGACTGCGGCGGCATTCCTCGTGTCGGTGCTGGTCGCGAACCGGTTGTTCGTGTGGGCCGGGATGGCCGCGATGGTGATCGTGTTGCCGGTGCTCTATGCCACGGCCTTCGGGGTCCTGCTCTTCGAGTCCGGGTTCGTGACCCTGGTCGGGCTCAGATTCGTCACGGGGACGTGGCTGCAGGGCGTTTCGGGGCCCGGGTGGGAGGCGATGGTCAACGTCGTCCCGGAGGGACAACGCGACCAGACTCGGGCCTTCCTGAATGGGGGACCAGGACAGATCGGAACCATGATCGCCGGCGTCGTCGCGCTCGTGGGCCAGAACGCGCTGACGGTCGGCCAGTTTGCCCTCATCGGGCTCGGCGCCTCCGTGCTCACCATCGTTGCGTCGGTCGGCATCCGTCGCTCGTATGGCGCGGCGCTCGTCGATGCGCTGCGCACCAGGCGGCCCCAGGTCTTCGAGCCCGCCTCGATTCGGCAGGCGTTGATCGAGCTCCCGGCGGACGCCGATTCCGTCCGGATGCTGTCGCGGGCGCTGCGATCGCCGGACGTACGGGAGCGAAGACTCGCGTTCCAGTTGGTGGCCGACCTTCCTCCGGGAGCTCGGCCTCCCGAAGTGGCCGACGGCGTCGATGACGAGGATCCGCTCGTACGGCTGGCCGCAGTCAAGGCCCTGGACCCATCGTCGCCCGCCGGGCGCCAGCGAGTCCGTTCGCTGATCGACGATCCCGACACGACCGTGGCGGCAGCTGCTGCCGCACTGGACCTCGCCGTCCCCGATGGCGACCGGGCGCTGTCCCGGATCCATGAGCTGCTCGGCCACGACGACGAGGGCGTGCGACGCGCCACCATCGAGCAGCTCGTCCTGGCGCCTCGGGATCAGGCGGGGAAGCTGGCGTCGGAGGCGCTCGGCGACCCCGCCCCCGACGTCCGAGCGGCGGCGCTGGAGATCGTTGGGGCGACCGTGCCGGATCGGGTCCTCGATCGCGTGACGGCCGACCTTCGAGACCCGAGCCCTGCCGTGCGGGTGGCTGCCGGGAGAGCTCTCGGCTCGTCCGGATCGCGATCCCTGGAGCGCATCCTGGGGGCGCTCCAGAATCGCGCGACGGCCGAGGCTGCCATCGAGGCGGTTCGCCACATGGAGCTGAACGGCGACGGTGATCGGATCCGGTCCTTCGTTCGGTCGGCTGCTCAGCGTGCCGGACGTGATCGCGACCTGGCCGGTGCGATCCCCCAGGAAGATGACGGAGTCGCACTCCTTCGTGAGGCAATCCTCGATCGAGGCCGAAGCACGGCCCGGGCAGGGCTCTGGGCGGCGACGATGGTCGGGCGACGGCGTGCCGAGATGGAGACCGCGATCGAGAACTTGGATGGTCCCGCTCCGCAGGCGGCCGTGGCCCTCGAAACCCTCGACGTGACGGGGGATCCTTCACTGCTTCGCCCGCTGCTCACGTTGTGGGAGCCGGCCGCCCCTGCGTCGACGCATGGCGACTGGCTTTCGCTCGCACTCGAAGACGAGGACGAGTTCATCAAGCGATGCGCGGAGTTCGTCCGCGCGAGGCGACAAGGAGGTCGCGTGTCAGGGTCGGTCGCAACGCTCACCGTCATCGAACGGATCCTGTTCCTTCGAAACGTCTCCCTCTTCGCCGACCTCTCGCCCGTCGACCTCGAGCGGGTGGCCGAGCTGGTGGACGAACAGGGGTTCGCGGACGGCGAAGTGATCGCGTCTGAGGGTGAGCTCGGCGAAGAGCTGTACATCGTGGTCGACGGGACGATCCGCGTCGCCCAGGACCGGGGCGGCACCGAACACGAGTTGGCGCGTCGAACGGCCGGCGATGTGGTCGGTGAGATGTCGCTCATCACGCACTCGCCGAGGGTCGCATCCCTGCTCGCCGACGGCCCGGTCCGGACGATTCGGCTCGGCCACCGTGAGTTCGAGAGCATGCTCCGGGAGCGCCCCGGCATCGCCCTGGCGGTCATGCGAGTGCTGGCCAACCGGCTCGCGGAGGTCGCGAATCGGGACGAGGCGGCCGAGTAGGCGCCCTGAGTCGGCGAGCCGGACGCGAACGCTCCGATCGGCTGCGCGAAGGAAGGAGCATCGAATGACTGGCAATGAAGGAGTGCGTACCCGCATCCTGGGCAGCCTGCGATCGGTCGAGGGCAAGGGCATCGTGCGCGTGGCGAGATGGTCATCGGGAAGAAGAGTCGTGGTCCTCGGCGCAGGCGCGAGGCGGGGCGCTGAATTCGTCGTGGCACCCCCTTCCGGGGTAGCCGCCCCCAAGTGCCTGCCTCCTCTCAACGCTGATCTCTTCACGCAGCTGCAGCGCATCACTACAGACCGACATGAAGAGACGTTGCGAGCAGTCATCCACGACGTCGTCACGATCTACCGCCCGAACTCCTCGCTGACGCTCGAGCAGTACTTCACCCAACTCGAAGCCATGGTGGCGACCGTCTGCGCCCCCACGTCATCGTACTGGGCGCCGCGCATTTTCTCGATGAAGGCCTCGAGCGTCGTCGAGGACGGCAGCGATCCGCGACCCTGGAACGAGGCCGGGAACGGCATTCCCGGGGATGAACGTGAGCGGAGCTGAACGGGCCCGGATCGGGGTCAGCTCGATGATGTCATCCTGAAAGGTGCGAGACCACCTTTCCATGCATCGACCACGCATTTCGTCGGGTGCGCCTGAGCCCTGGACGTCGGGGCGCTGCAACGCATGACCGAGGCCGAGATCTTCGTCGGGATCGCGCTCACGATCGGGCTCGGGGTCGGATGTCAGGTCATGGCCCGGCGGCTCCAGCTCCCGGCTATCGTGCTCCTGCTCCCGGCGGGCTTCGCGGCGGGCGCGATCGTGTCCTTCTACGACCCGGCCGAGGTCCTCGGACCGTTCTTCAGCCCGCTCGTCGAGGTCTCCGTCGCCGTCATCCTGTTCGATGCCGGCCTCGACCTCAGATTCAGGGACCTCGAGGGCCACAGCCAGCGGGTCGTCCGTCGCCTCCTCGCCCTCGGCGTCCCGATCACGTGGATCGGAGCGGCGCTGTTCTCGGCGCTGTTCCTCGGATTGTCGGTCGAGGCCGCGGCGATGCTCGGCGCCATCCTCATCGTGTCGGGGCCGACCGTGATCGCCCCATTGCTGCGATTCGTGTCGCCCGGCGAGCGCGTGTCCACCATCCTGGGCTGGGAGAGTTCGACCATCGATCCGATCGGGGCCATCATCGCGGCCGTCGTGTTCCAGGGCCTCACCTCGGGGGCGACGCGCCGGTTCGCACATGGAGTCGCGCACCTCGCCGGGGATTTCGGGGTCGGCCTGATCGGCGCAGCGATCGGGACGGCGCTGCTCTGGATCCTGCTTCGGCGAATGGCGCTCAAGGGCGTGCTCTCGACCGAGGCGACGCTCGCGACGGTGGTGGTGGTGGCCTCACTGTGCGACGCGCTCCGCGCGAACAGCGGTCTGATCGCGGCCATCGGCATGGGGGTCGCGTTGACCAATCTCCCGAACATCGAGCCCCCCAACGACCGACCGTTCTTCAAGACCATCGTCGAGCTCGTGATCGCCGTGCTCTTCGTGTCGATCTCCGCGACCGTGACGCCCGCCTCGGTGGGCGATGTCCTCCTCCCGACGCTCGGCTTGGTCGCCTCGCTGGTGCTCGTCGTGCGACCCGTCGTCGTCGCGGTGTCGACCGTCCACACCGACCTGAGCCTCCGTGAGCGAGCGCTCATCGGGTGGATGGACCCGAGGGGGATCGTCGCCGCGTCCACGGCCGCCACGTTCTCGTCGCAGCTCATCGCGTCCGGCGTCGATCGGGCCGAGCGGCTGTTGCCGATCACCTTCCTCGTGATCGTCGCAACGGTCACGATCTACGGGCTGTCCGCGGCCCCACTCGCGAGAGCCCTCGGCCTCGCCGGCCCCGCAGGAAGGCCGCAGTCGGTCGAGCCGCGCGATCCGGGGCTCTGAGAGCCCCGGTCGGCGGCGATCCTCACATCGGGGGTAAGGTCCCATTGGTCGTCGGAGCGACGCCGAGAACGCCCCGACGGACCCGATCGCCGAATGTCGATCCGAACCGACGTCCCCGCAGCCCGAGGCGAGATGACCGTGCTGCAACGCGGCGTCCTCATCGCAACCGGTCTCGGGCTGTTCATGATCTTCCTCGATGCCCTGATCATGAACGTGGCCCTGCCCGACATCCAGGCGGACTTCGGCATCGGTGAATCCGGGCTCCAGTGGATGGTGACCGCCTACACGATGGGCATGGCCGTGTTCATGATGAGCAGCGCAACTTTGGCCGACCGCAAGGGCAGGCGGCTCGTCTACCTCGGTGCGCTCGTGGTCTTCACCGGCGCCTCCGTCGCATGCGGCATCGCTCCCACGATCGGCATCCTCGACGGGTTCCGGGCGGTGCAGGGCGTGGCGGCCGCAGCGGTGAACGTCACCTCGCTGGCGCTCGTCAGCGCCGCCTTCGTCGATCCCGATCGGAAAGCTCGTGCGATCGGGATCTGGACGGCCATCGCGAGCATCGGCTTGGCGCTCGGCCCCACGCTCGGGGGGTTCCTCACGCGCTGGTTCGGCTGGCGCAGCGTCTTCTTCGTGAACCTCCCAGTGGGAATCGTCGCGATCCTGTTCACCCTCCGGTTCATCGAGGAGTCGACCGACCCCCGCGACCGTGGGATCGATCTGCCGGGCCAGCTCCTCTACGTGGTGTCGGTCGGAGCCTTCGCGTACGCGATCATCGAGGGCCCGCACGTCGGTTGGCTCGCTCCCTCGATCCTGATCGGCTTCGCGGTGTTCGGCGCCGGCGTCGCCGCGTTCGTGGTGCGGGAGCTCCGGACCCCCGGACCGATGATGGATGTCCGTTTGTTCCGCAACCGCACCTACACGCTGTCGATCCTCACGGTGTTCGCGACCCTGTTCGGCGTCTACGGCATGCTGCTGGTCCTGACGCAGTTCTGGCAGAACGTCCGGCGGTTCGGGCCGATCGAGACGGGCCTTCTGATCCTCCCCTTCGCGGTGGCATTGGTCGTGCTGTCTCCGCGGGTCGGCGGCCTCGTGGCGCGACACGGCACCCGGCGGCTCGTCCTCTTGGGCCTTGGTTTCCTCGCCCTCGGGTTTTCGGTCGAGATCGTCGGCATCGGCCTGACCCGCGGACTGGTGACGACCGGCGTCCTGCTCGTCGGGGTGGGCGCCGCGTTCACGATGACGCCGTCGACCACCGAAGCGATGAACGCCGTGCCGAAGGACCGGGCCGGCATGGCGTCGGGGATCATGAGCTCCCAGCGCGCGCTCGGGTCGACGGCGGGCTACGCGGTGCTCGGGTCGATCCTGGCGGCGACGCTCGGCGCGACGCTCAACGGCAGCCTGACCACGGCGATCCCGAACGCGACTGAGCGAACCGCGATCACGCATCAGATCATCGACGAGGCGAACCCACGTGCATACGTGGCCGAGATCGGCCCGGGCCGGCCCGTCCCCAGCGCGAGCACGGCCACCCGGCACGAGATCGCCGACGTGGCAGACCACGATTTCGAGATCGGCATCCGGTTGGCCCTGGCCGTCGCCGTGGTCGTCGTGCTCGCGATGCTGGTGGCGGATGGGATCTGGTTCCCTCGAAAGGCACCGCCGGTGCGGATCGATGAAGCGGATCGGCGCGCTCCCGTCCCGGAGGAGTAGTGTCGCTTGCACCGCTCCGCCGTCATGGCTCCTGCAGCCGAGGGGCGCAGGAGGTTCGGTGCCGGGGAGGAGGCGCGATCGAACGGGTGAGATCGTCGCTGACGGCATTTGCCACGGTTCCGGCATTGCAATCAGACTGACCGGTCAGTCGTCAAAAGGACTTCAGGAAATTGCTCTACCGGATCGGGAGCTTCTGCGCACGCCACCGGTTCACGGTGGTGGGGGTCTGGATCGTGGCGGCCGTCGCCATGGTCCTGATCGTCTCCCGGGTCGGCGCGCAGACGAACGCCACCCTCACGCTCCCCGGGACGGGGAGCCAGCGTGCCTTCGACCTCCTGGCGGCGCGGTTCCCCCCGCAGCAGAACGGAACGAGTCCCATCGTCTTCCACGTCGACAAGGGCAAGCTGACCGAGTCCGCGAACCAGAAGGCGGTCGAGGCCTCCTACACGGCCATCAAGAAGCTGTCCACCGTCTACAGCGCGGTGGACCCGTTCGCCAATCAGGCGGCGGGGCTCGTGAGCAAGGACGGGCGCACGGCCTTCATCCCGGTGCTCCTCAAGGTCGGCTCGGGATCGCTGACCACGGACATCGCGCAGCAGGTGCTCGACGCGGCGAACGCCCACGCCCGGCCCGCCGGAATCCAGGTGGCGGCGGGCGGCAACATCGGATCGAAGCTCTCCCAGCCGGCCACCGAGAGCAGCGAGGTGGTCGGCCTCGTCGCGGCGATGATCATCCTCGCCATCACGTTCGGCAGCCTCATCGCGATGGGCCTCCCCATCATCAGCGCGGTCATCGGGGTGGTCATCGCCGTGATGGGTGTCGGGCTGCTCGGGCACGTGCTCAACGTGCCGGCGATCGGATCGACCCTCGCCATCATGATCGGCCTCGGCGTGGGGATCGACTACGCGCTCTTCATGGTGACCCGACACATGGACCAGTTGCACGAAGGGATGGAACTCCGCGAGTCGGTGGCCAGGGCCGCGGCCACCGCAGGGCACGCCATCGTGTTCGCCGGCACCACGGTCGTGATCGCGCTCGCGTCCCTCAGCGTCGCCGGGATCCCACTCGTGAGCTCCCTGGGGTTCGCCTCGGCCCTCGCCGTGCTCACTGCTGTGACGGCGGCGATCACGTTTCTCCCCGCGCTCCTGTCGATCGTGGGAGGCGGGGTCCACCGGCTCCGGCTCCCCGCCTTCCTTCGTCCGCGCGAGAAGGCCCCCGAAGACAAGTTGGGCGCGAAGTGGGCCCGGATGGTGACCCGGCGGCCGCTCGTCTCCGTGCTCGTCGCCCTGCTGCTCCTGGGGGTGCTGATCGTCCCCCTGCTCTCCCTGAAGTTCGGTCAGGAGGACGTCGGCGTGACGCCGAAGTCGACCACCCAGCGCCAGGCGTTCGACCTGCTCTCCGCGGGGTTCGGCCCCGGCTACAACGGGCCGCTGCTCATCGCCACGGAGCTCGTGCCACCGGCGAAGCCCAGCGCCGCCTACACGAAGAAGTACAACCATGCCCAGGCGCTGAAGAAGGACATCGATACCAAGAAGAAAAGCCTGGAGCAGCAGAAGAAGGAGCTCCAACACCAGCAGGCACAGCTCGAGAAGCAGCAGTCGCAGCTCCAGGCCCAGGCCAATCAGCTCAAGCGGAAAAAGGCCGCTCTGCAGAAGCAGCAGGCGAGTCTGCTGAGGCAGAAGAAGGCGCTCGAGCGGCAGGAGGCGAGCCTGCGGGCCAAGAAGGCCTCCCTCGAGGCCCAGAAGGCGTCCCTGGAGCGCCAGAAGGCCGCGCTGGAGGCACAGGCACGCCAGCTCGCCGCTCAGGCACGGGTGCTCGGGCGCCGGCTGCTCGTGCTGAAGGCACGCGAGCGACACCTCGAGCGCGCCATCGCCAGGGCGAAGCGACCCGAGCGGAAGCGGGTGCTCAAACAGCGCCTTGCCGAGGTGCGCCAGGAGGAGCGCACGGTTCGGAATCAGCTGGCCGCCCTCAAGTCCCAGGCCATCCAGTTGGGGCGCCAGGCTCGATCCCTCGCGGCGCAGGCGAGGGAGCTCAATGCGGAAGCGGCCCAGCTTCAGCAGCAGGCGAACGTCCTGACCGCCCAGGCCAACGAGCTGCGGCGGCAGGGGAACGCGCTCAAACGGCAAGCGAAGCAGCTGAAGAGGCAGAAGAAGCAACTGCAGGCTCAGGCGGCCTCGTTGCAGCAGCAGGCCAACGAACTCCAGCGGCAGGCGAATCAGCTGAAGAAGCAGAAGAAGCAACTGCAGGCCGAGGCGAACCAGGCCAAACAGCTCAAGGCCCAGCTGACCAAGGAGCTCACGAAAGCCGGCGGAGACGACCGGGGCACGGATCCCAGGATCGTGAAGCTCCAAAACGGCCTGAGCGGAGCGGCCGGCGTGGCCCGGCTGACGCCCCCGCAGATCAACAAGTCGGGCGACTCCGTCATCATGAACGTCATCGCGACCACGCGCCCGGCCGCGGATGCGACCGCCGCGCTGGTGGTCCGGCTGCGCGTTTCCGTGATTCCCGATTCCATCGAGGAGGGAGGCATCTCGGCGTTCGTGGGCGGGTTCACCGCGAGCTACGTCGACCTGGCCTCGAAGATCGCGGCCCGCCTTCCGATCGTCATCCTCACCGTCATCGGCCTGAGCTTCATCGTCCTAATGATCGCGTTCCGATCCCTGCTCGTCCCGGTCCAGGCCGCCGTCACGAATCTGTTGTCGGTCGCCGCAGCATTCGGCGTGCTCACGGCCACCTTCCAGTGGGGGTGGGGGCTGGGCCTCGTCGGGGTCTCGAGCCCCTACGGGACGGTGACGATCGCCAGCTACGTTCCCCTCATGATGTTCGCGGTGCTGTTCGGACTGTCGATGGACTACGAGGTCTTCCTGATGAGCCGGGTGGTGCAGCACAAGACCATGGGCGAATCCCCGCGGCTGGCGGTCCAATCGGGCGTCGCATCGAGCGCACGGGTGATCTCTGCGGCGGCGATGATCATGATCTCCGTATTCGCGAGCTTCATCCTCGATGGCGACCCGACGGTGAAGGAGTTCGGCGTGGGCCTCTCGGTGGCCGTCGCCCTGGCCTGGCTGATGGTGTTGCTGCTGGCGCCGGCGATGCTCGTCCTCTTCGGACGTCGACTCTGGTGGCTGCCTCGGTGGCTCGACCGCATCGTTCCCCGCCTGAACCTGGAGGGCGAGGTCGCCGAGCATCCACCCGAGCCCGACGAGGTGGCCGCATGAACCGAGCTCCGCCGGCGCCCTCGCGGAGTCGAATTCGACGGCCCCGCCGATTCCAGCCGGTCGCACGTTGCGATGTGGGTCCCACCCGAGGTCGCCCCGGTACATGCCTCGTCGGCCGCGTCCCGTCAAGTGGTGTATGAGCCCACTCGCTCCATCGTCATCGAATTGATCAATTAGCTGGCCGCCACCAGCTCTCGGCTCACCTCCTCGGGCGCGTCGGGGAGCTCGCCATTGACGACACTCCAGGCGGGCCTTGGCGAGGGACTCCTGGCTCATGTACCGGCGGGCCACCGCCCATTCGTCGTGCTGCTCGGCGAGCACCGAGCCCACGAGCCGGACGCTGAATCGTTCAACTGGGCACACCGAGCAGAGCCTACTTCGCGCCGTGTCCGGTTCCCGCGGGCTCGAGAGGGGATCCATCGTCCTCGCTTGAAGCGCCGCCGGTTGGCCGGCGGGGTCGCGCTCACGGTGCTCGCGCTGCAGCTCGTCGCCGTGGCGCCGCACGCCGGCGCCCGACCTGCTCGCTGAGCGGCGACGGGCACACCGCCACCGCGAGCCTCTCGCTCCCGGACGGCCTCTCGTGCTATGCGGTCGATCGCAGCGGCAGCACGGTCCGGTTCGACTCGCACGCCTGCGGTGACGTCTCGACGCTGCAGACCATGAACATCGACATGGGCCAGCGGCAGACTGCGCTGCGGTTCGACCTGATCGGAAAACGACTTGAGCTCTTGCGGCGAGAGCGGGCACGTGACAGCGGCTCGAGACGGTACCCGAGACGGAGAACCGATGCGTGATCGCTCAGGCGGCGGCCGGAGTGAGGGTGACCTTGTGGCCGAGGGCCTCGAGTTGATGTACGAGGTTGCGGGTTCTGCGGTTGGTGTTGACGGTGGTCGAGTAGAAGTCGCCGCCGAGGTCACGGAACCGGGCGGTGGGATCGGCCAGCAGGTGCCACACGATGACCAGGATGGATCGGGCCACGGCGACCAGGGTCTTGAGCTTGCCGCGGCGCTTCACCAGGCGCCGGTACCGCTCCCCGAGGAAGGTGTCGGTCTTGGCCGCGGCGGCGGCCGCCTCCCCGAGCACACCCTTGAGGTACGGGTTGCCCTTCCCGGCCCTCCCTCCTCGGCGCTTGGGCCCGGACTGGATCGTCCGGGGGGACAGCCTGGCCCACGACACCAGGTGGCCGGCCGTGGGGAACTGGGCCATGTCCAGCCCGACCTCGGCGATGATCGTCTGGGCGGCCCGGGGACCGATCCCGGCGATCTCGTCCAGGCGCGCCACCGCAGCGAGCGGGGCGGCATCGGGGTCCGGGGCGCCAGGGCCTCCGCCGGGAGGGGCATGGGCCGCGGGAATCGCCGCGATGAGCTCGTCGATGCGGGAGGTCAGGCGATCGATCTTCTCGGTGAGGGCGTCGATCTGGTCCAGCAGCATCCGGGCAAGCTCGGCGTGGTGGTCGTCGAACCGTCCGGTCAGGGCCTCCACCAACGCGGCGTGCTTCACCCGCATCCGTCCCCTGGCCAGCCCGGCCAGCACACCGGGATCGCGCTCCCCGGCGATGAGGGCCTCGATCATGGCCCGGCCGGAGACCCCCAGGACGTCGGAGGCCTCGGAGGACAGCTTGATCAGGGCGTCCTCCAGGAGCTTCTCGATGCGCTGCTTGTGCCGGGTCCGCTCCGCCGTCAGGTCCACCCGGAGCCGGGTGTAGTCCCGGAGCCGACGGATGGGCTCGGGAGGGACGAACGACGGGCGAAGCATGCCCCGCTCGTTCAGCTTGGCCAGCCACACCGCGTCGAGCTTGTCGGTCTTGGGCCGTCCCGGGACCTGCTTGACGTCGTGGGCGTTGACCAGCCAGGTGGTCGAGGCCCCGAGCCTGCAGCACGTACACGAAGGGCCGCCAGTAGTCCGAGGTGGACTCGACGACCGTGCGCTCGATGCCGAGTTCGGCCAGCTCCTCGGCCAGAGCCATGATGGCGTTCGTCGTGGCCGCCACGTCCCACGCCTTGGTGAGGCGGCGGCCCGGGATCGACCGATGGGGGACCCGGGTGCACACGGTCCCCGACGCCTTGGCCACGTCGATCGCGGCCACGTGCTCCACGATCTCCTCGTGCGCCTCGGCATCGATCTCCCTTGGGCGGTCCGTCACGCGCCAACCTCCTCCTCCCCCCGCAGTGGGTACAGATGGGACGCTCGGGGGCCTCGGTCAGGGAACCGAACTTCTGATCGGCGTGCTCGAAGCAACAGTGCGCGACTCTTCTGGTCGGGCCCCGGCGCCAGACTGAGAGACGGGCTCCACTACCAAGGTCGTACCGGCGTCGCGGGGTGGATCCTTGCTCGGGATGGCCTGGGCGAGGGTTCGCTTGGAGCCCCGGCCATCGCGCCGGCGTCGCCCGCGTACTGGATGATCGAGGGGTTCCGCGGGATCGTGCTCAAGGGGGCGTCGTTCGGTGCGACGCTGCGTCCGGCGGGCGTCGTTGCCGCAATTGCGCTCGGCCTGGCCCTCGTGGCGCTGTGGCGGTTCCGCTTCACCGACGAGAAGGTCTGGGAGGGCTGATGGACGAGGAGGAGATGCCCGCGCGGCGGCGGCTCTCGCGCGAGCGGGTGGTCGCCGCCGCCCTCCGGATCGTGGACCGCGACGGGCTCGAGGGCCTCACGATGCGGGCCCTCGGCCGGGAGCTGGGCGTCGACCCGATGGCCGTGTACCACTGGGTGGCGAACAAGGACGAGCTGCTCGGGCTGATCGTGGAAGCCGTCTACGCCGAGATCCCGCTCGACCCAGCCCTGTTGCCGGGGGGCGACTGGCGGGAACGATTCGCGTACGCGGCCGGCGTGTTCGCACGAAGGGCGTCGGAACAGGGCGGGAGGGTCCCCCGCATGGGGCGAGCCGGTCGGCCCGGGGCGAACAGAGGCGTCGGCCTCTTTCGTGGCGTAGGCCCAGCTCGAATGGTGGAGCAGCACAGGAGGCTCCAGTGGTTCGCTCCCTCCGGAGTCTCCTGTGCTCTTGCCGTTATCGACGTTGGCGTGATGACGATTGATTGAGGCCGGGCTCGACCGGGCATCATCGGATGATGAAGCGCGACCCGTCATCGCACACCAAGGCGCCTCGCCGCATTCCCGACGAGATCGCACTGGAGCGACTGAGCCCGCTCGACGTCAGCAACCTCCGCGTGGAGGACCGCGGCCTCCCGATGCACATCGCGGCGCTCGCGTACGTCGAACCGGCGCCTGGTCTCACCGCCGATGCCAGCCCGATCGACGTCATCCGAGACCACGTCGAGCGTCGCATCGACGCCGCGCCACGATTGCGCCAGGTCCTGTACGTGCCTGCGATCGGGTTGGGGCCACCTGTCTGGATGGACGACGCCCGGTTCGACATCCGTCACCACGTCCGCGCCAGCTCGGTCCCTTGGCCGGGGGACGAACCATCGCTGCTCAAGCTGTGTTCGGAGCTGAACGAGGCGCCGCTCGACCGATCCCGTCCGCTCTGGGAGATGTGGGTCCTGACCGGACTCGCCGACGGCAACGTGGGGGTGCTGTTCCGCCTCCATCACGTCGTCGCAGACGGCGTGGCGGCACTGGCCTTGATCGGCGCCCTGCTCGATCCGGCTCCCGGGCTCCCCGCACCCGTGGCCCCGCCCTGGACCCCTACGCGCGTGCCCGGCGCCCGGGACCTGTTCGCCGACAACGTCCGCCGCCTGGCCCGGGCAGCCGGCCGAGCGCTGGGGGGACTCCGGTATGCATCCCACGCGATGCGTCGCCTCCGAGCGGCCCTCCGCCAGATCGGATACCTCGTTGGCGAGGGTTCAGCACCCCGTCTTTCGCTGAGCAGCCAGGTGGGGAAGCACCGGACGTTGATCTTCGTTCGTGCGGACCTCGAGCGGACGCGTGCGGTGGCGCACGCCCTCGGTGGCAAGGTGAACGACGTCGTGCTGGCCGCCGTGGCCGGAGGCGCTCGACGTCTCCTCGAACATCGGGGCGAACTCCGCCCCGACCTGACCCTGAAGGTCTCGGTGGCGGCGTCGCTGCGTGGCACGGGCGGCGAGCCCCCGATGGGCAACCGAGTCGGGATCATCGTCGTCCCTGTCCCGGTCGACGAGCCCGATGGGAGGCGGAGGGTTGTGAGCATCGCCCGGGCAACGGCGGCGCGAAAGCGGCGCCCCGCATACCAGCCGGCGGGGCGGTTCGCCCAGCGATGGATGGTTCGCGTGATGTCGCACCAGCGGCTGATCAACCTGCTTGCGAGCAACCTCCCCGGGCCCCCGTTCCCGACGTACCTGGCCGGTGCGCGGGTACTCGAGGTGTTCCAGGTCGGCGTGGTACAGGGGAACGTGACCGTGAGCGTCGGGGTCCTGTCCTACGGCGGACAGCTCAACTTCGACGTCGTGGGCGATGCCGACGCCGTCCCGGATCTGGCGCTTTTCGCCGAGGGCCTCTCGGACACATTGCGCGACTTCGGTGCGACGCGGGACCGCGAGGGCCTGGGCCCGGCCATCCGCTAGGCCCGGCGCGTCTCGGCTGGCAGGTCGAACGCTGGAACTGCTCGCGGTACACATCCCCGCCACACCGCTCTGCGGCTCCTTCGGGCGGAACAGATGCTCCGCAGCCTCGACCTCCGGCCGCCTCAGTCCGACTTCTTCGGCTCCGCCTCAGCCGGGCCCAGCAGGGGCGTCAGGATCATGTCCTTGGCCCATTGCTCCATTTCCTCATCGCTCATGTCCTGGATGTTGCTCGGCGGGCGAATGTACACTCGCTTGTTGGCATCGTCCTTGTCGCTCGACATCCGGTCCTCCCCTCAGCCTACTCCCACCCTATCGACCACAGCGACTCACCCCGCATGGTCCGGTCCCTGGGTCGTTGCGATCAGCTCTGCTGATGACCCGCCACACGTGAAGGACACCTCGGCCGGAGTGGTGGTCAGACCATGACGAGAACCGGGAAGTTCGGAGGCCACCCGGTGCCCGTCGGCGGAAAGCGGGCCACCGACCTGCCGTGCCAGCCGATCCGTCGGGCCGATCGGCACGCTCGACTTGGTTTTCCACAACCCCGAGAACGAGGACGGAAGTAGTACATGATGAAGGCATGGGTGTACGGGAGGTACGGGTCGCCCGACGTGCTCGGGTTCGAGGAGGTCGAGACGCCGACGCCGGCCGGCGACGAGGTGGCGGTGCGAGTTCAGGCCTGTGGGCTCAACGCGGCCGACTGGCACGTCATGCGGGCCGACCCGTTCCTGGTCCGGCTCAGGTTCGGGCTCCGGCGGCCGCGCCGCCCGATGATCGCCGGCTGCGACGTCGCTGGCGTGGTCGCGTCGGTCGGCGAGGGCGTCACGCGGTTCTCCCCGGGCGACCACGTCTACGCGGAGGTGGGGTTCACGGGAGGCCTCGCCGAGCTCGCCACGATCCGCGAGGACCGCGTCGCGCGGATGCCGGCCAACTGCACGTTCGAGCAGGCGGCTGCGGTACCGGTGGCGGGAGTCACGGCGCTCCTGGCGATCCGCGACGCCGGTCGGGTCGGGCCCGGAACGACCGTGCTCCTGATCGGGGCATCCGGCGGCGTCGGCACCTTTGCCCTCCAGATCGCCCGAGCCTTCGGCGGAGTGGTGACCGCGGTGTGCGGTCCGGCAGCCGTCGAGCTCGTCCGCTCTCTCGGCGCCGGAGAGGTGATCGACTACACGGCCGAGAAGTTCGTCGACGCCGGCCGGACGTACGACGTCGTGGTGAACAATGGGGGTGCCCACTCGCTGCGTTCGCTCCGCCGCACGCTCACCGCCCAGGGCACCCTTGCGGCCGTGGGGGGTTCGCAACACGGTGGCCTGTTCGGCCCCGGCGCGATCGCGATGCGCGGCAAGCTCGTGGCGCCGTTCGTGTCGCAGCGGCTCGTGGCCGTCGGAGGTGAGGGCAACGGGGCCGACCTCGCTACCCTCGCCGCGATGATCGAGGCTGGCGACGTGACCCCGGTGATCGATCGTGTCTACCCGCTCCAGGAGGCGCCCGACGCGCTCCGATACGTCGAGGACGGCCACCCGAAGGGCAAGGTCGTCGTGACGGTCTGCGACGAGCGATCTGAGGTGGACGAGCCAGGCAGGGCTGCCTGACCCGACCAGGCACCCCCTCGTGGCCGACGGGCACCTGGGTCATGGGGGCGACCGGACTCCTGATCTAACGTCGAGTGCACCCTTCCCTCTCCGTCGAACCCCGCTCCGTCTTCAGCCGACTTGGTTGGACCTTCTCGCCGATCCATCCCTCCAGTCGTCGCGCGCACTCCCGGGGATTGCGGCGTCCGCGAAACGCTCATTCCTGTTTGGGCACGTCTTCCATGCTGCCGCGGCCGTCGCGAGCCGCACCAGAGGCGCTCAAAGCGCGAGGGGCCTGCGCCGAAGGGCCCGGAGGCCCCCACTGGGTGCTTTGGGAATCTGCTGAGCTGGCGTTGTCGTGGTGGATCGACTGTCTCCAGATGGGAGCCCGTGTTCTTCGGGGACCGCGAGATCCAGGAGTCGGAAGGGTGAATCAGAAGAGAGTCGGAAAGGAGTGGTGGGTATGACGGACCGAACCACCGCACGGGTCGTGGGAGGCCTGTTCATCACGGCGACGGTTGCGGGCGTGCTGGCTGGTGTGTTCCAGCAGCCGGTTCTCGGCGCTGATGACTACCTCACCAGAGCGTCTCTCGACAAGAGCCAAGTGGCGACGGGAGCGCTCTTCGAGCTCATCATGGGTATCGCGATCGTTGGGATCGCCATCGCCATCTACCCCGTCTTGAAGCGGTTCAGCGAACGCTTGGCTCTGGGGTATGTCGTCGCCAGGACCATCGAGGGCGCAGCCGCCGCCATCAGCGTGATCGGTGGCCTGACCCTCCTGACGCTGAGCCGGGAGTTCGTGGATGCGGGCGCTCCCGAAGCTTCCCCTCACCAGACCCTGGGCGGCTTGCTGCTGGCTGAACGCGATTGGGGGAACTACGCGGTCAACGTGGTCATCTTCGCCCTGGGTGCCCTAATCCTCAATTACATGCTGTATCGGGCGAGACTCGTGCCTCGATGGTTGTCTGGCTGGGGCCTCATCGGTGCCGCGTCGTATCTGGCGGCGGGCGTGATGGTGATGTACGGACTCGAAGCCGGTTCGACGACCCAGGTCGTATCCGAGATCCCCCTGGGTGTGCAGGAGATGACGCTCGCGGTCTGGCTGATCGTCAAAGGATTCACCCCACCTGCGCCCGGCGCAAAGGAGCTCGCGGGCTCATCGCCGCTTACCGCGGGTGAGGGCTGGGCGCTCCACCGGTCTCCCCAGCGTTCGCGCTGACGCCAGTGAGTGACTCCGTCCGGTCAGAGGACCTGGACGTTCGCCGACTCCGCCCCTGCGATGCCGGGCACCTGATGGCCGGTCTCCGACTGCTTGCGGAAGCTGACGCCGTCGGTGAGTTCGCTACGTACCGGTTGAGGCCTGGCGCCGCGGCCCGGGGGACATTTGCGCCATTCGACAGGGTTACTCGCCGACGCTGCCGATCCGGAACCGGCGGATCCGGCGCACGGCGAGCAGGATGAACACCACGGCGAGCAGGGCGAGGCGCCCGACGGCGGCGCCCCCCGTGGGAATGCCCGCGCGCTCGAGTCCGTGGGCGTTTGGATCGAGTCCGGCGTAGACCATTGCCGAGAGCCACTGCGGCGACAGCTGGGCGATCCCGGCCAGTGCCCCGCCGAGGAGACGCTCGCCGA
The DNA here is from genome assembly GCA_963772375.1 of uncultured Actinomycetes bacterium. GTDB lineage: Bacteria > Actinomycetota > UBA4738 > UBA4738 > JACQTL01 > DATBHM01. Next base: position 922,381 of record CAVYXG010000001.1, on the reverse strand, counting down.
GCAGGACGATCGCGAGCGACCACCACGCAGCACGCCGGAACGTGGCCCCGATGAACACGAACAACGCCACATAGGCGGCGGTCCCGGCGACGGCCGCGAGCGCGATCGGGGCCACGGCCCCCGGCGCACCCGCGATGACCGCCGACAGCGCCAGTGCGGGAGCCAGGGCGCCGGCAGCCACGAGCCAGCCGGCCGACCATCGGGCCAGGATGATCTTGGAGAAGCGGACGGGCGACTGCCACGTGAGGCCGAACGTCCCGCTTCGGATCTCCGCGCCCAGCACGGCATCACCGACCACGAGGCACGCCAGGGGCAGGATCAGCCCGAAGAGCGCACCGCTGATCGTGTTGAACCGGCCAGCTGGCGTCGCCTCGTTCACCGTGTGGGCGAGGAGCCCGAAGAGGAGGGCGCCCGCGCACGGCAGGGCCAGCAGTGCGGCCCGCTTGGGCGGCACGCAGATCCGCAGCGCGTACACGAAGGCGGCAACGAAGGGCCTGGGGAGCGCGCGCTCGGCGACTGGGGTGGTCACCGGACCAGTTCCCGGAAGGCCGACTCCAGCGAGTCGTCGAGGGGGCGCACCTCGAGGAGGCGGACGCCGGCCCGCCGCGCGACTCCCGGCAGCGCGCGGGCGAGATCGAGGGCGCGCAGCGACGACACGATCACCTCGGCGCCGTCGATGCCCACGCCGCTCACCGCCTCGATGCCCACGAGCGCGGCGGCCAGGCCGCGGGGATCCGACGAGCGCACGAGCACCTGCCGGGGGCGGTCGGCGATCGCACTCCGGATGGCGTGGTGATCGCCGGCCGCGGCGAGCCGGCCGCGCACGAGCACGATCTGGCGGCGGGCCAGGCGCTCGACCTCGTGCAACACGTGGGAGCTGACGATCACCGTGCGTCCCTCGTCGGCCAGGCGTTGGAAGAGCTCGATGAGCGTCACGCGCTGAACGGGATCGGCGCCGTTCAGCGGCTCGTCGAGCACGAGGATGGTGGGTTCGCCCACGAGGGCGGCGGCCACCCGCGCGCGCTGGCGCATCCCCTTGCTGAAGCCTCCGACCTTGCGGTCGGCCACGTCGACGAGATCGACGGCCGCGAGGGCTCGATCGGGCGCCGCGCGGTCACGCACCCCGTGCAGGGCGGCGGCGTAGCGCACCAGCTGGCGAGCCGAGAGCCCGCCCGGGCTCGCGTCTTCCTCGGGGACGAGGGCGAGGGCGCCTTGCGCTTCCCGCCGGGTGCGGGGGTCGAGCCTGGCCACTCGAACGGTGCCGACGTTGAGGGGCAGCATCCCGCAGATTGCCCGCATGAGCGTGGTCTTGCCCGCGCCGTTCGGGCCGAGCAGGCCCGTCACCCCGGGACCGAAGGAACACGACACTTCGGTGAGCGCCACCTTCGGACCGAACCACACCGACGCGCCGCCGACGACGACCGTTGCATCCTCGGCAAAGGCCGGGTCGTCCGGGGCCAAGTCCGCTCCGCGCGAGGCGCTCACAGGACTCGCCGGTATCGGTGGATGAGGTAGCCGAGGGAGCCGGCGACGACCGCGACGTAGATGAGGACGACGCCGATGCCTCCCCCTTCCGCGCCGCCGACGAGCGACCGGGGATCGACGTGCCCGAGGAACACGAGGTCGGTCATCCGCAGCGGGATGTCCACTACGCTGAGGAGCCCCCAGAGGCTGCCGTTCTCGAAGATGGATCCGGGGTCGACGCCCCCAGCGGAGACGAGGATCGACGCCACCGCCCCAGAGACGAGAACGGTGGCGAGCAGGGCCACCCCGGCGACGACGCGGCGCGCGGTCGTGGCTGAGATGGCCACCGCGAGTGACGCCCAGTACAGGGAGAACAGGGCGACCGCCACCGGCACCTGCCACAAGACCGCGGAGTTCGCTTTCACGTAGTCGAGCGCGCCCTCCGGGGCCACGTACATCTGGCCGGCGAACAGCACCACCTGGGGCAGGAATCCGAAGCCGAAGAGGACGGCGGTGAGGGCCCCGACCTTGGCGGCCACGTAGTCGTTTCCGGTGAGCGGACGGGCGAAGATCAGCGGCAGGACCCGGTTGCGCCGGTCGGGGCACACCATGTCGGGCGCCGTGATGGCCACGAAGAGCAGCAGCGCGGTGGACACCCCCACGTACTCGCGGTAGGTGATCAGGTTGAAGTTCGAGGCCGGGGTGTTGCGGGTGATGTACTTCACGCCGACGTTCACCAAGGCCGGAATCGTGGCGATCGCGAGCAGCGACCACGGCAGGACCTTCTGGCGCCACGACCGACGCAGGCCGAGGGAACGGCGGATCGAGACGCGCACGAGCGCAGCGCGGGCGGCGCCGCGGCCCCCGAGCTCGCCCTCGTAGGGACGGTAGCCACGGTCGTAGACGGCGCCGGCGGGAGACTCGAGCGGTGTGGTCACCGGGGCTCATCCAAGAAGAGCTCGTCGAGGGAGGTTCGTCGTGTGGTCATGGCGTGGAGGCCGAGCCCGAGGTCGTCGGCGCCGTCGCGCACCAGGTCGAGCACCTGGCCCTCGTCGCCGTCGACCCGCATATCCAGGGTGGCGTCGTCGACCACGGCGACCGCGACGCCGGCGAGGCTCAGGAGGTCGGCGAGGCGTGCGGCGCCGTCGGTCACCTCGACTCGCAAGGCGCCGGTGCGGTGCACGAGGGCCTGGATGGCGCCGGCATGGCGCAGCTTGCCGCCGTCCATCATCACCACCTGATCGCACACGTGTTGCACGTCGTCGAGCAGGTGGGTGGCCACGAGCGCAGAGATACCGAAGCCGGCGAGCCGGCCCACGAGGGCGAGCATCTCCTCACGACCGATCGGGTCGAGGCCGGCGGTGGGCTCGTCGAGCAGTACCACCTCCGGGTCGGCGACGATCGCCTGGGCCAGCTTCGTGCGCTGGCGCATGCCCGTCGAGAAGCCGCCGATCGGCCGGAACCGCGCCTCGTCCAAGCCGACGATGTCGAGCACCTCCGAGGCGCGTTGGCGCGCGGCGCGGGGCGGCAGACCGGCCAGTTCGCCGAGGGTGGCGACGACGTCGGCAGCCGTCTGGTCGGAGGGAAGGCAGTCGTGCTCGGGCATGAAGCCGATGTGGGCCCGTACCCCGATCGGATCGTCGGCCACGGCCCGCCCCACGACCTCGATCGTGCCCGCGGTGGGGCGCAACTGGCCCAGCGCCAGGCGCAGCAGCGTCGTCTTCCCGGCGCCGTTGGCACCGACCAGCCCCACGCAACCGCGGGGGACCTCGACTGTCAGCTCGTCGATGGCGAGGGTGCCGGTCGGGTACCGGAGGGAGAGCCCCTCGGCGCGAAGCAAGAGATCGTCGACCATGGAAGGCTACGTCGTGCTCGGTGCCAGCGGTGTTAGCGATGGCGCGACCAGGTGCGACCCGGCAGCGTCCCATCCTCGGTTCACGGTAGAGCGCCTCGTTCGTGATTGTGCCGAGGACGATCCCGATGCCGGTGATGGCGAGCAGGGCTCCCGCGACAACTTCGTATGCGCTGCCACCTCGGTTCTCTCACCTCCGGTACCTGCATCGTGTCGATCGAATGGGCGGGACGATCGACTGTGACCCCCGTCAGACGCACCCTTCTCGGTATCCCAGCGTTCGGCAGCCGTCCACCAACCTAGGCCGATGCCCCTTCGCCAGGGGGTGCCGCATGGACCCTCGCCATTGGGACTTGTCGTCCGAACGTCGGGGTCGATCGCGGCGGCTACGACGACATTGCGCGCATGAGCCTGGCGCCGAACAGGCCGGAAGTCTCGTCGCCCAGCTCCGCGAGATGTGGTCGTCCTCGCGATGGGTCGCCGTGTGACCAACAACCGCGGGGCACCGCTTCTCAAAACAGGACCTGGCCGACCCCGCGCGCCTTCGCCTCGTGAGTCTGATCGGGGCGCAAACAGGGCGGAGGCGTGCGTCTGCAATCTCACCGAGCCGTTCGGGTTGTCCCAGCCCACCGTCAGCCACCACCTCAAGCGCCTGTACGAGGCCGGCATCCTCGAGCGGCAGAGGCGCGGTCGCTGGGTGTACTACTCGCTGAGGGACGGCGATCTCGAACGGGTCGCGGCGATCTTCGCGTCCGAGCCCGTCTCCGCTGGGTAGCGACGGCTGAACCTCACGCGGCTGGGTGACGCACTTCGCCCGCTGGCTCGAACTCCTTCCCTAGGCGGTAAGCCCTCTCCAGGTACCCGCTCCGGACCGGTCGTCCACGGCGAGCGGCGAGTACAAGAACACATGCTCCACATCCTTGACCCCCGGCATCATCAGGCTCCACTCCCCGAGGATCTTGCCCATAGCGGCCTGCCAGCCGCCCTCCCGGTAGTCGTCTTCGCTGAAGAAGGTGGTGTTGATGATGAGGGCCTTTCGCTGCTTCATGAGCGGGATGCGGCCGCTCAAATGCCCGCCCCAGCCCTCCGGCGTCATCGAGTACACGAACCCGTAGCTGAACACCCGGTGGATCCACCCGCTCATGATGGCCGGGAGGCCCATCCAGAACACGGGCGCAATGAGGATGAGTCCCTCGGACGCGGCCACCTTCGCCTGCTGTTCCACGACGTCCTTCGGCCGCCGCGAGTTGATCAGGTCGACGATGTCGTCGAGGCCCTTGTCACGCACGTATCGCTTCGCCACAAGCCGACGGATGGGTCCACCGGCAGATGCAACGATGCGCGCCTTGAGATCGGCCTCGTCCAACAGCGCCCGGGGCGTGGACCGATCCAGGAACCGGTGGCCGTCCTCGATGCGGAAGACCGGATCGAAGCCGATGGCGTAGAGATCGACGACCTCGTACGTATGTCCACCGTCCCGGAGGCCCTTCGTGACTTGCTCCAGGACCGCATGGCAGAAGGACTCGGGATTGTAGTGCGCGTACACGACCAGCACTCTCATCGTCCGCTCGCCTCCCATCTCGGTCCACACCGAGTTGCTCGCCACATCGTCGATCCTCAGGCGGCTCTTCCCGGTTCCTCTGCCGGCAGGGGCACCCTGTTGTCCTCGAGCAGTTCGAGGATGCGATCGGTGTTCTCCCGGATGGCGCCGATGTTGCGGAACATCCACTTCGGCGGGGCGGTGTCCGGCATCCGCTCGAGCATCCGCTCCCATCCCCCGACCTGATGACGAGGCGACGAACGAGCACAACCGCGACCACGGCAGCACCGGCGACTAGCATCCGGCTCTTCATGGCTCCTCCTTCCTCAGCGGCTCGATGGCTGGGCGGGCGTCCGGACCTCGACGCGGCGCAGCGATCCGCTCTCTGCTATGCCGCTTCCTCGAGGGGCACTTCGGTTGCGGGCTCGTGCCTGACTATCCGTGTCGACACTGCATGCCTCACGGTGGACATTGCCCACAGCGCGACGGTCGAGGCCACGAGCATCGCGAGCATGGTCTCGTTGGCGCCGACAAGTGCGATCACGCCCGCCACCAGAGCGGCAAAGCCGATGACGGACGCGACCACCAGGTACGCCTTCGACGCCTGCAAGAGCCCCGCGCCAACCCCGTACACCACGGCGGTTACGGACGCCGCAAGTCCCAGTCCCAGGACGAGCCCCGTGAGGACCCTGACCCCTCCCACCTCCACGCCGGCCAACCACAGGGCGTACAACACCGCACCCGTTCCGACGAAAAGAGTGGCGAGCCCGTCTCTCCAAGAGAGCCGCATATCGGCCTCCTTCGACTTCCGCCCGCAACCAGGCACCACGCTGGGCGGCTACGGATACTCTGCTTCCGACCAGGGCCCGGTCTCAATGCCGGAGGACCCGGGGCCCGAGTGTCGACGCCGGGTGAACACTGAACACCTCGCGCCGGTCGAAAACTGAACACCTCCCACACGTGGAGCAGTTCTCGACCGACCCTTCCGTCACCGTCGACGGGAGGAGGAAGGGGTGTACGACGTGCACGACTGGGCCGAGGTTCACCGGCTGTACCACCGCGAGCACCTGGCCAAGGCGACGATCGCCAAACGACTGCAGATGAGCCGGACGACAGTGATCCGTCTCCTCGAGCTGCCCGACCCGCCCCGCTACGTCCGGGAGGCACAGGGGTCGAAGCTCGACCCGTTCAAGGACTCCGTCGCCGCGATGCTCGACTCCGATGCGGAGGCGCCGGCGACCGTCGTCCTCGAGCACCTGCGGGCAGAGGGGTACTCGGGTGGCATCACGATCCTCAAGGACCACATCGCCACGGTCCGCCCGACGTTCCTGGCCGCCCGGAGCTACCAGCGCACCACCTACCTCCCCGGCGAGATCGCCCACGGCGACTGGTGGGAGCCGAAGGGCACGAGGATCCCCGTCAGCCCCTCCGCGAGCCGGAAGGTGTACGGATGGGTGACCACGCTCCCGCACTCGGCCGCCCACGCCGCGGTGTACAGCCTGTCCAAGACGATGGCGGACTTCCTGCAGGCCGTGGTGGCGTCCCTCACGCGGCTCGGCGGGGTCCCCGACGCCATGGTCGTCGACAACGACTCCTCGATCATCGCCTCCGGCGCCGGCCCCACCGCGGTCCTGCACCCTGAGGTCGCCGCCATGTGCGGGTACCTCGGGATGCGCCTCATCGTGCTCGACCCGGGAAAGCCCGAGTCGAAGGGCCAGGTGGAGCGGACCAACGGCTACCTGGAGGGCTCGTTCCTGCCCCTTCGCTCGTTCGCCGACCTCGACGACCTGCAAGCCCAGTGCGACGCCTGGACCACCGACGTCGCCTACCGCCGGCACCACCGCCGCGTCGGGGGCAGGGTCGGCGAGGCCCTCGACGCCGAGCGGCGGTACCTGCACGCGCTGCCGCACCCCCTCCCCGACGTCGACCAGCGCCTCGAGGTCCGTGTCCAGAAGGACGGCTTCGTCCGCGTCCGGGACGTGGACTACTCCGTGCCGCCGGGACTCGTGCGCCGCCGTGTCCAGGTCCGGGTGGCACCGCGAGAGGTGGTCGTGCACCTCGAAGGGGAGGAGATCGCCCGGCACGTGCGGAGCTTCGCTCCGGCCGACGTGATGCTCGACCCTCGCCACGCCCGGGCGCTCCGGTTGGCCCGGGAGGCCACGTCCCGGCTCGAACGCGGCGACGTCGAACTCGACGAGGTCGACCTCACCCGCTACGACGACGCGGCGGGGGTGGCGTAGATGGCCGCCGCAGCCGAGCTGGCGTACCTCTCCCGCGCTCTCAAGGCGCCCCGCATCGCGGCGTTGGCGGCCTCGCTCGCCGAGCGGGCCCGGTCCGAGGGCTGGGACTACGAGCAGTACCTGGCCCAGGTCCTTTCCGAGGAGGTCGCCTCCCGGGAAACTCACGGGGGCTCGGCCCGGATCAAGGCCGCCCGGTTCCCCCAGGTCAAGACCCTCGACGACTTCGACTTCTCCTTCGCCCGTTCGGTGAAGCGGACCCAGATCGCCCACCTGGCACAGCTCGACTTCCTGGCACGAGGCGACGAACGTCGTGTTCCTCGGTCCGCCGGGCACTGGCAAGACCCACCTGTCGATCGCCCTCGCGGTTCAGGCGGCCCGCCGCGGGCACCGCGTGGCCTTCGCCACCGCCCACCAGTGGGTGAGCAGGCTGGGGGCGGCCAGGCGGGCGGGGCGCCTCGACGACGAGCTCGAGCGGCTCCGGCAGGGTTCCCCTGCGTCATCGTGGACGAGGTGGGGTACATCCCGTTCGACCCCGAGGCCGCGGCCCTGTTCTTCGAGCTGGTCGCCTCCCGCTACGAGCGGGCCTCGCTGATCGTGAGCTCGCAACAAGACGTTCAGCGCGTGGGGGGAGATCTTCGGGGACCCCGTGGCCGTCGCGGCCATGGTCGACCGCCTCATCCACCACGCCGAGGTCATCGCGCTGAAGGGTGACAGCTACCGGCTGAAGGGTCGGGACAAGGAGGTGATGGCCACCTCGGAGCGTTCCTGAGGTGTACGGGTTTCGACCGGCGCTAACCGTTCAGCTTTCGGCCGGCGTTGACACCCGAGGGCCCATGCTCGGGCAAGGGCCTGGCGAGACGGGACGGAGAAGAGCCCTCTGCAGACCGATCACACGACGCCGATGATCAGAGGGTTAGGCACTGGCGAGTCGGCGATCTCATCTTGTGCTGGAAGCGGGCACCTCCCCGGCCCGGCGCTGCGTTTCCCATGTTGTCATCCAGTTCTGTCCTGCCATCTGCACCGGGTCCCAGGGTGAGCTGAGGGCGGCGTGTGGCTGAGGTCGAGGTCCGAGAACTCGTCCACACGCATCCCCTCGTACACCGTGGCGAACACGTCGATCCGTTTTCGCGATCTGCCCCCGGTGGTTGCGCGACGCTCTGCGCCCGAGAAACTGACCGTCTCGACGGTCGCCGGTCGTTCGGATCGTCATTCGCGTCGCCCCCGGGGTAGTAGAACTTGTGGTCCCAGGTCTCCAATCGCGTCGTGAGCGGTCATACCCTTCACGGGAGGCGTCGGCCTCGTGTAGCCCGGTACGCGCGATCGCCAGATCGAAGACCTTGACCACCTGTGTGCCGAGGCTCCCTTGAAACTCGCGGTCGGCACCCACAGCGTTCTCCCCGGCGATGCGGCCCTGATTGTGCGCGCCGTTCCGAGCGGCATGTAGGTGGGACGCTGCAGCAGCCGGTGCCAGGTCTCCACGCAGTCGCCGGCGGCGAACACGTCCGGGACGTTCGTGCGCATTCGCCAGTCCACGCGAATCGCGTCGCGGAGTCCGAGCTCGATTCGCGCGGCCAGGGCGAGCGCCGAATCGGGTCGGACGCTCACAACGACGAGGACCACGTCACCGGTGGCGTCATCGAACCCCTCGCCCGAGGCCATCAGCCGGTCGTCCTGCCGCGAGATTCGCCGAGCGAGGGCCGAGGTCCTCGCCTCGACGCCGTTGGCCCGGAGCTCGTCTCCGACGACCGCCCCCAGCTCGTTGTCGACAGTGGTCATGACTGCTGGAGCCTGTTCCAGCAGGTCACGTCGAGTCCGCGATGGATGAGCGCGTCCGCCATCTCGAGCCCGATGTACCCGCCGCCCACGCCGAACGGGATCGCTCGAGGCGATCCCGCAGCGAGAACGTGTCGTCCATCGAGTGCAGCAGGTGCACGCGAGGAACTCGACGTCGACATGTCGAAGTAGTTTCCCAAGCCCCTCACGGACGAGCTGGTGCGTGCCGCCGATGTCGTCATCACGATGGGATGCGGCGACGCTTGCCCCGTGTATCCGGGGAAGCGGTATCTGGACTGGGATCTTCCTGACACCGCGGGCAGGTCACTTGACGACGTTCAGCCGATCCGGGACGAGATCGAGCGTCGGGTCCAGGCGCTGATGACCGAACTGCTCGCGACACAAGGAGCCGGGTCCGACCGATCCTGAGCGAACCGGTGCGTTGATCCCCGGCCTCCGTCCTCGTTGGCGGAGGTGGCCGACTGATGTTCGGCACCTCGGGCCCGGGACTTCTGACCCCGTCTCCGCACCGTCGTGCGGCGAAGCTGGGGAAAGTGGAACATTCAACGATCCTTGATCGGTCGACCACCGAACGTGCCCGGGGATTCAACCCACTCGGGGATCCCGCCCGCCAGGCGATCCTGGCCGAGCTCCGGCGGGGGACTCGCTGTCTGTGCGAGCTCGAGACCGACCTGGGACTCGCATCGAACCTGCTCTCGTACCACATGCGCCTGCTGCGGGAAGCTGGTCTTGTCAGCAGGACACGTCGGGGACGCCGCGTGCACTACGCGCTGGAGCCAGAGGGGCTCGACCGCCTGAGGCGAGACCTCGAATGGCTTATCCCAGGGGAGGAAAGGTCTCGATGAACCTTCCTGGTCCCACCCCGGGTGATGACGGGAGCGTCGTGGCTCGGCTGTCGCGGCTCGACCGGTTCCTACCTCTGTGGATCGCGCTGGCCATGGCCGGCGGGCTCCTGCTGGGGACGTTTATCCCCAGCCTGAACGACGGCCTCGACAGGCTGCGCGTGGGCACGGTCTCGCTCCCGATCGCGCTCGGCCTGTTGCTGATGATGTACCCGGTGCTGGCGAAGGTCCGCTACGAGGACCTCGGGCACATGAGCCGCGACGGGGTGAGCAACCGGGCATTCTTCGGCACCTCGCTCGTGCTGTCGTGGGTGGTCGGGCCGCTCCTCATGTTCGCCTTGGCGTGGCTGCTGCTCCCCCACGAGCCCGCCTACCGGACCGGGGTCATCATCGTGGGACTGGCGCGATGCATCGCGATGGTCCTCGTGTGGAACGACATCGCGTGCGGCGACCGGGAACGGGCAGCCATCCTGGTGGTGTTCAACGCGATCTTCCAGGTCGTGGCCTACTCGCTCCTCGGCTACTTGTACCTGACGCTGCTCCCCAACTGGCTGGGACTGGACACCCAGGGGTTCGAGGTTGGGATCTGGGAGGTCGCCCGCACCGTGCTGATCTTCCTGGGGATTCCACTCACAGCGGGGTTCCTGACCCGACGGATCCTCGTTCGACGCCGAGGCCGCGAGTGGTACGAGGAGCGGTTCGTGCCGAAGATCAGCCCCCTCGCCCTGTACGGGCTGCTGTTCACCATCGTGCTGCTGTTCGCGATCCAGGGCGACGAGATCACGTCGAACCCACTCGACGTGGCCAGGATCGCGCTGCCGCTGCTCGTGTACTTCGCGGTCATGTGGGTCGCCGGGTTCGGCGCCGGTCGCCTGCTGCGGTTCCCGTACCCCCAGACGGCCGCCATGGCGTTCACCGTCGCGAGCAACGACTTCGAGCTCGCCATCGCCGTCGCCGTTGGGGTGTTCGGCGCCGCATCCGGCCAGGCGCTCGCCGGCGTCGTCGGCCCGCTGATCGAGGTGCCCGTCCTCGTCGGGCTCGTATATGTGGCGCTGTGGTTGCGTCACCGGCTCCGATGGCCTCAGGTCGCGGAGGGTCTCCGAGGTCGCGAGGAGCCCGATGGAGACAGCAAGCGGCCCAGCGAGGCCGTCGACAGGATGCCCGCGCGAACGGCGACGTCGTCAGCGGTGAAGGAGACAGGACATGGAATGCCTTGATTGCATCCTGAGCGAAGGCCGGCCAACTCCGGCCGTCGGCGTCTGCGTCGACTGCGGCGCGGGTGTCTGTTCGCACCATGCCGTCATCGTTGAGCACCACCTGACGAGGCCCGCCGCCATCATGCGGGAGATCCCTGTCGAGCCGGCCGCCCGTCTCGTCCGGTGCGAGCGGTGCCACGCGGCCCGCCAGGCGGTCCTCCGCGGGGGTGAAGCTGTCCACGGGTCGGCCGGCAGGTACGCGTAGGCATCCAGGAACGGCCTGCTGGGGGAGCCTGCTGGGGGAGAAGGTATGGCTGGTGGACTACGCCTCACGCATCCACTCAGAGGCTGGAGGGAGCGAGCCGGCGAGGACGGCGAGGTCGCGAGGACTTCAGTGTTCGGCGTCACCACAAGACGATCGGGGTGCTCGCGACCGTCTCCCTCAAGTGCTGGTCAGGGACGAGCGCCGGCCGAGGCCGTGCTGTCCGGCCCTCGGCTCATGATGGAGGTACGCGGGGTGATCCCCCAGAAATACTGGCCCGAGCTGGAGGCGAGGTTGGAGGCCGTGCGGGGGTCTGTCGATCGATGTGCTGACCGACGCCGAGTCGTTGCCCTTCGGCCCAGAGCTGCCGGAGCCGGTGCCGCAGCCCCTGCCGGAGACCGAGCGCATGAAGGCCGCCGCCCGCCTGGTGGAGCGGGCTAGGGCCCGCGAGGACGAGCCGGTCGTCCCCCCCAGTCGCCCCTGGCATCCGGATGAGTGGTGACGCGTGTGCACCGAAGGAATGAGGGAGCCTCTCACGATGAGGGAGACTCTCAAGGTCGGCTGCGCCCGGTAGATCGAGGTGTCGACCCTGGAGTAGACGGGGCTCGAACGAGGCGCTGGCCCCACTCGAAGCGCCCCCTCCCTCTTGCTGGCTCGGGTCAGCCCGAGGACCTCGACCCTGGCGGTGGTGTGCGTGCGCCGAGACGGAGGAGGCGAGAAGCATGCACGCAGCAGGTCATCTGCGCGATGCGTTTATCGTCCTACGCCGAGCAGGGCATGACCTGGACCGAGGTACCGGGCGAGGCGTTCTACGACGGTCAACCTCGATCCATCGACTGGCTGTTCGGCCAGCTGTGGCACTGCTCGGACATCATCCCGGGCGACGTGTGCGAGTACTACCTGGACATCGAGCGCGGCTCGACCTACGCGCAGGCTGTTCAGCGGCTCGCGGCGGAGCGTCGCGCGGCGACCGCGTAGGCAGAGCGGAGTGCCGGCTCCCGGGCTCATCATGCCGGGGGCCGGCTCTTCCGCTCCATCGGGTCACCGGGCGGCCGCATCAGGGTGGAACGTGCTCGTCGGGGAGGATGAAATCTCGGGGAATGGTGCTCCCCCTGGCGACGGAGGACCCTCATCAGCCTGACCACGGAGGACGATCCTGCTCTTGGGGCTCCTGCGCGCCGGGCAAGGACGGCCCGCGAACCTCCAGCAGGCCATCGACGTTCCGGGGCGGTTTGCGCCGCGGGCTGAAGGAGACCGCTCATCCGTGCGCGCTTCGACCCGGCCTTGACCGACTACGAAGCTCCGCGACACGTCTCCGTCGTGTAAAGCAATGACATGTCGCCTCGCAGCAGGTGCACGACGCTGCCGCTGGGACTCCGCCACTGTAGCCGCACGAAGATGGGGTGCTGCGCCGTGGAACCGTTCCGCTCGACCCACTGGTACGTGAAGGATGTCGGCCTGGATGGGTCCGGGACGAAGCGGGGCGCGAACGGGCGCGGGGAGGCGATGTCCTGGTCTGCCCCCAGGGCCACCACTATGACGTCGGCCTCGTAGGTCTCGAGGTCGGTGACCACGCGACGGCGCCGGGTCGATCCGGGTGATCGTCTCCCCCCGGAACCGGACGCTCCGGGTGGTGATGCGCTCGTACTGCATGCGGACGGCCTCGGGCGTCCGTTTGCCGAACATCACGTCGAGCTTCGAGAACCCGAACACGATCGGGCCACAGGTCGGCGAGTCGCCGGGTCGGGGGCGGGGGACGGAGCCGCGCCGCCGCTCGAGGATGGACCGGGTATCCGAAGCACGAGCTGCAACCCCCCGACGTCGGCCAATAATGAATGGGTGGACTGGTTGCGCGATCGCAGGGAGCTGCTGCTCTTCGTCGCTTCGACGGTGCTGCTCGTGGCGGGCGGCGTGGCGTGGTTCGCCGATGCCGAAACGCCAGCCGACGTGTTCTGGATCGCCGGGACTGTGCTCGGCCTCGCCTTCTCGGTCGTCTCGACGGTCGCCTCGCTCCGGCGCCGTCAGCCGAGCGTCGACATCATCGCTGTGCTCGCTCTGGTGGGTGCTCTTGCTGTGGACGAGCTGTTCGCCGGAGCCATGATCACGGTCATGCTCGCGAGCGGTCAGTTGCTCGAGGCCAGGGCGGCGACGAGGGCGCGACGCGAGCTGAGCCTGCTGGTGGAGCGAGCCCCCCGGACGGCCCGGCGACTGGATCGGGGCGCCGTGGTCGAGATCCCGGCGAACGACGTCATCAGGGGTGATCGCCTGCTGGTGGCCACGGGTGAGATCGTGCCGGTGGACGGGCGGCTGCTGTCCACCGCGGTGCTGGACGAGTCCGCGTTGACCGGCGAGTCCCTCCCGGTCGAGCGCCCAGCGGGCGACGGAGTTCGCAGCGGTGTGGTGAATGCAGGACCGCCGATCGACTTCGTCGCCACCTCGCCGGCCGAGGAGTCCACCTATGCGGGCCTCGTTCGCCTCGTGGAACAGGCGCAGGCGTCGTCGGCGCCGTTCGTGCGCGTCGCCGACCGGTTCGCCATCCTGTTCGTCCCCTTCACCGTGGTGATCGCCGGCGCGGCATGGGCGGTGAGCGGGGACCCGGTCCGAGCCGTGGCCGTCCTCGTCGTCGCGACGCCCTGCCCGCTGCTGCTGGCCGCCCCCATCGCGATCATGTCCGGTCTGTCCCGCGCGGCGCACATCGGCGTCGTGGTCAAGGGCGGCAGTGCGCTGGAACGCCTGGCCGCGGGGCACGTCATGGTATTCGACAAGACGGGCACGCTGACCCAGGGTCGTCCCACGCTGGCCGACGTGGTCGTTGCGAGCGGCGTCGATGCCCATGAGCTGCTCCGACTGGCCGCGTCGCTCGACCAGGTGTCCGCGCACGTCCTGGCCGGAGCGATCGTCACTGCAGGCACCCGCCGTGGTCTCGCGCTCACGATGCCCCAGGACGTCAACGAAGAGCACGGCTCCGGGCTTCGGGGGCGGGTCGACGGACACGACGTGAAACTGGGCAAGGCCGCCTGGGTGGTCGGTGACGCCCCACCCGTCTGGGTGCGACAGGTGCGCCGCCGAGCGGACCTCGACGGATCGCTCACCGTGTTCGTTGCCGTGGACGGCGAGCCCGCCGGCGCGCTCCTGCTGGAGGACCCGATCCGGCCCGACGCGCCGCGGATGGTTCGCGCCCTGCGCGAGGCCGGTATCAGCCGGGTGGTCCTGGCGACCGGCGACCGGGCCGACACCGCCGAAACGATCGGGCGGATCGTCGGGGTCGACACGGTGCTCGCCGATTGCGAGCCGGCCGAGAAGCTCGCCGCGATCCGAGCCGAGGCCGCACACGCCGCAACAATCATGATCGGCGACGGCGTGAACGACGCCCCCGCCCTGGCCGCTGCCGGGGTCGGCGTCGCCCTGGCCGCACGCGGAGCGACGGCCTCGTCCGAGGCGGCCGACATCGTGCTCACGGTCGACCGGATCGACGCGCTAGCCGACGCGATCCTCATCGCGCGCCGGGCCAGGCGCATCGCCCTGCAGGCGGTGGTCGTCGGCATGGGGCTCTCACTCGTCGCGATGGTCGCGGCCGCCAGCGGACTGCTCCCGCCCGCGGCCGGCGCGATCGTTCAGGAGGTCATCGACGTGCTGGCGATCGGGATCGCGCTTCGAGCGGTGCTCCCGGGGAGCGTCCACACCATCACCATGGCGCCGGCCGACGTCGCCATCGCGCACCGGCTCCGGGCCGAGCACGACGCGGTCATGCCGGTGGTCGAGCAGTTCCGTTCCGTGGCCGACGCACTTTCGACGGAGGACTGTCACCTCGGACCGGCGCGAACGCTGCTCGAACGACTCGATGGCGAACTGCTCCCGCACGAGCGTGCCGAGGAGGAGTTGCTCGTGCCGCTGGTCGCCAGGGCACTGGGCGGATCCGACGCAACCGCGGCGATGAGCCGGACCCACGCGGAGATCGAGCACCAGGCGAGCCGGCTGCGGCGGTTGCTCACCGAACTCGACGACGACCACGTCCAGCCCGAGGACGTGGTCGAGCTTCGGCGCCTGCTGTACGGGCTCTACGCCGTCCTCCGTCTGCACAACGCGCAGGAGGAGGAGGGCGCGTTCAGCCTGGTGCCGTCCCGGGCGGGCGACGGGAGCGACGCCGTCACCGAGGCCGGCCGAATCCGCTGACGGCAGGCTGATCCAGATCTCACCCCCCTGGTTCAAGCATCGCACGAAGTGTCTGGGTGCCGTCCCTGTGAGCAAGCGTGAGCAAGAAGGCCATTTCCGACCTGGTCGCGAAGGGTCGGAGGGCCGGCAGGAAACGAAGATTCGCAGGTCAGAGGGGGTGCGAGAGGGGGGAGTCGAACCCCCACGCCCTTTCGGGCACCGGATCCTAAAGCGAGTGCCGGCAGGCACGAGACCCACGACGTCCGCCTCGGCCAGTGCCGTTATGTGTTGTCCAATGCCGGTCAGAATCGAGCCGTCGTGAGCAAGGCGTGAGCAGGATCTCGCATTGGTCGAGCGGTTCAGGGACAGGATTCAGGATCCTGTCCGGGCAACCGGGTGGGGGTTCAACTCCCCCCTCGCCCACCCCTTCTGACCTGGGAGGCTGTGCTGCCGTAGGTCCTCGGCGGGCTCGCCGGTGCTCCTACGTGGTGACGCCGTGGTGACGGGACCCATCTGAAGAGGCCCCTTGCGTCATCCGGGCTGGGTGACCGTGCCGCCCCCTACGACGCCTTCTGCAACTCCCATACGACGGTCACCCGGGATCGCCGCGAGCGCGAGACGGGGCGGCAGAACGGGGAGCAGAACCCTTGATCTCGAGACCTCCGTGTCAAGGCCTTGGAGTGAGGCGTGATCGAGGTGGCCGACTACGTCATCGACTCCCGGCTGGGATCGACGCAGTCTGCTCCACGAAGCGTTTCAGGTTCTCCAGGCAGGAGCGCATCTCGTGCCGGCCGGCCCTGACGAGGACGCCCTCCCCGACCCGGAAGAAGTCTCGACCACTACCGGCCACGGTCCACCGAACGAGCGTTCGGCCTTGCAGGGGGACGAATTCCATGGTTCCTCGGATGTCCATCGGCCCCGCGGTGCTCGTGTACGTGATCTGGCGCGGGGGTTCGTAGCAGGTCACCCGAAAGGCGGTCTGGAACCGGCGGCCCAAGAGATGGATGCGCTGAACGACCCGTGTGCCCTCCATGAGTGCGCCGTCGAGCTCGCTCTCGAGGACCGCTGAGTTCCACAGCGGCATGTTCTCGGGTCTGGCCGCGACCGGAAAGACCCGCCGACGGGGGAGATCGATGACGATGCATTCCTCGATCGCGATCACGGGCGTTCTCCTGCGGCCGTTGGATCAGCGTGAGCGCCGACGGGCGGGGCGGTTCAGGGCCAGTCGACTCCTCATCCCAGGGCCTCCCGGGTGTCTCACGCCGTGGAGAGAAGGCGGCGTCCGGGCCCGGCCGTCGTATCGCTCAGGCTCCCTCACCCGCTAGCGCCGGGCCAACGACGTCTCGCGGTTGTGGCGCCACGTGCGCCGGCATCTACTGGTGTCTCGATGAGGAACAGCGGCGGATCGTAGTCGGACATGTTGGCGTCCACCTCCCGACCTCCGATTCGTGAACTGCCTGAATCTGGCTCATGTACGGGGATGAGAAGAAAGAGGGACAAGAACAGGTCCTGAGCTTGCCCGGGGAAGCGGTGGCCCGCTATCGTCCGCACCTGTCGGGACGCGGTGACCGGCGGGCCGCAAGGTTCGTAGGGCAACGAGACCTGACATGAAGGGCCGGTCTTCGGACGGGCCCTTCGCTATCTCGGAATCCGGGCCGTCGTCGGCACGAACAACCTGAGGTCGGCCGAGGGCGGGTTCAGCATCTGGAGTGCGACGTGAGGCGCATCGGCCGTGCCGTCGGAACCGTGCAACGGCGTCACGTTCGCGTCCATGCCCGTCGGTGGGAGGAGGGGAGATGGATTCTGAGCCGCCGCCGTGGCGGGGCGACGGCGTGACGCTGCCCCGGGACTCCGATGAGATCGGCCCCGCATTGATGGCGGGTCAGGAGTTGAAGACGGAGATCCCCGCCTGGTTCCGGCTCGTCCGGCATCCGGACGGGAACGTGTCCTTCGAGCACCTGCTGGCGGGTGGCGGCGGGAGTTGTCGGCGGCCGTGAAAAGCTCCCCACCGGCGGCCACGGAACTCCCCACTGGCGGCCACCAGGATTCCCCACCCGCGGCCGGGACATCTCCCCGGCCTGACGTCAACTGACCGTTTCCTGCTCCCAGGAGGACCTCCCTCCCCGGGTTTGACTGCGCACGTCCAAGTCCGCAGTCGGCCCCTGGAGAGGGAGGCAGATGAAGTCTGACGAGGAGATCATGGACATGCTGGAGGCCTTCGACCTGACTGGCTCCTACCGCGCCGCGGCGGAGCTCGCGGGGGTCGACCATCACACCGTCGAGCGCTACGTCGCGCTCCGGGACGGGGGGCGGTCGCCATCCTCGGGGATCGACCGTCCGAAGCTCATCGATCCACTCCTGCCGAAGATCGAGGAGTGGGTGGAGCGCTCCCACGGCAAGATCCGCGCCGACCGCTGCCACGAGAAGCTCATCGCGCTCGGCTACGAGGGCTCGGAGCGGACGACCAGGCGGGCCGTGGCCGGGGCCAGGCAGCGCTTCCGCGAGGGACGGCTGCGGGTGTACCGCCCGTGGATCCCCGAGCCCGGGATGTGGTTCCAGTGGGACTACGGCACCGGGCCGGAGGTCCCCGAGGGCCCCACGCAGTTGTTCTGCGCCTGGCTGGCGTGGAGCCGCTACCGCGTCGTGTTCCCGATCCTGGACAAGACGCTCCCCACCGTGGTCGCGGGGATCGACCGGACCCTTCGGGCGTTCGGGGGCGTCCCGACGTACGGCCTCACCGACAACGAGAAGACCGTGACCACCACCCACATCGCCCGCATCCCCGTTCGCCATCCCGAGATCGTGGCCGCGGCCCGGCACTACGGCCTGACCATCGCGACGTGCGTCCCCGCCGACCCCGAGTCCAAGGGCGGCTCGGAGGCAACGGTGCGCATCGCCAAGGCCGACCTCGTCCCCACCGAGGCGAACCTGCTGCCGGCGTACCGCTCCTTCGAAGAGCTCCGGGCAGCGTGCGAGGCGTTCTGCGAACGGGTCAACGCCCGGCCCCACCGGGCCACGGGCCGTCCGCCGGCGGAGCTGCTGGCCGAGGAGCGACGGCGCCTGCATCCTGTCCCCGGCGAGGCGTACACCACCGCGTTCGGGCAGACCCGCACGGTCGCGTCGAACTCCGTGGTGTCGTTCCACAGCGTCCTGTACTCGGTGCCGTACTCGCTCATCGGCCGCCGGGTGTGGGTCCGCACCGAGGGGGACCAGGTGGTGGTGGTCTCGGTCGACCCCTCTGCCGGAGCACGGGAGGTGGCCCGCCACCGCCGATCGACGCCGGGCCGACCCATGATCGACGACGCGCATTACCCGCAGCGGCCCTCCGGGCCCCTGGCCAGGGTCCCCCGAGCTCGCACGCCCGAGGAGCAGGCGTTCCTCGCCCTGGGGAACGGCGCGACGCAGTGGCTCATCGAGGCGGCATCGGTCGGCGCCGCGCGCATCCGCTCCAAGATGGCCGAGGCCCTCGAGCTCTCGAAGCTGTACGGGCCGGAGGCGCTCGACCGAGCCCTGGGGACCGCCGCGACGTGCGGGCGGTTCGCCGACGGAGACCTCGCAGCGATCCTCGCTCACGACACATCGGCGGATGGACCGACTTCGCAGGCCACGGAGGCCCACAGCCTGCAACGGGGGACCACCGCGTGGGAGGGGTTCGGACGATGAGTTCGAGCATCGATCCCTCTCCCCTCGACGAGGTCGACGCCCACCTCCGCCGTCTGCGCCTGCCGTACCTGCGCTCGGCGGCCCGCGACGTCCTCGCCACGGCCAAGGCCCAGCGGTGGGACCCGGCCGAAGCCTTGCGGGTCCTGCTGGCCGAGGAGGTGGCGGGACGGGATCGGGCCATGATGGCCAACCGACGTCGGAGCGCCGGGTTTCCCTCCGGCAAGACCTTCGAGGCGTGGGACGAGCAGGCCTCCTCGATCCCCCGTCCCACCCAGCACGCCCTGCGGACGCTCGAGTGGGTGCAGCGCCGGGAGAACCTGGCGCTGTGCGGTCCGTCGGGAACCGGGAAGTCGCACTTCCTCGAGGCGCTCGGCAGCGCCGCGGTGGAGCGGGGGCTCCGGGTGAGCTGGTTCTCCCTCGAGACGCTCGGAGCGATCATCCGACGCCACCGCGCCGACGACTCGGTGGCGAGGGCCATCGCCCGGATCTGCCGGGCCGATCTCATCGTGGTCGACGACATCGGGATGCTCCCGGTGGGGGCGGAGGCCGCGGAGGCGTTCTACCGGCTCATCGACGCGGCCTACGAGCGGCGCTCGGTGGCCGTGTCCTCGAACCTCCACCCGGCGGGCTTCGACGAGCTCATGCCGAAGACGCTCGCCACGGCGACCGTCGACCGGCTGCTCCACCATGCCCATGTCGTCGTGACCGAGGGCGAGAAGAGCTTCCGCTTCGCGGAGGCCACGTCAGGCAAGGGAGTGGTGCCCCTGGGCTGAGCAAGACAAGTGGGGACTTCTCGTGGCCGCGGATGGGGACCACCGCTGGCCAGCAGCGGGGAGATCTCGTGGCCGTCCATGGGGCGTCCCCCGTGGCCCTTGACCTGGCTCGCGGGGCCCGTCGACGCGGAACGGCTCGCCAGGATCATCCGGCAGGAGCCGTAACCAGACAGCCCGAGACGTGTAGAGGGGGGCGTCATGGGCGCTCAAGTCAGAACCCCGTCTGGGCAGCTGACAAAGACTGACCCTCCGCCCCCGCACCTCCCCGCGGGAGTCGCCTCCCAACGCTGATCGCAGTCCAGGTCCCCGGGGGCGACGAGCCCTTCTCCGCGGCAGGCTTCAGCGGACTGGCTTCAGCTGAGTGTCCAGGCCAGCCATGGCAGCCTCCCCGACATGGGAGCCCGTATCGAAGCGCTCTTCGCTAACGAGGACAGAGTTGGACGTGGCCATGGGGCCCTGCCGACGCCTCGATCATCCTCATTCGAACCGAGCGATCGTGAGCAGGCGTGAGCAAGAAGCCCATCTCGCGTCTTCTCCCGGGCCACATCCGAGACCGCTCTGACCGAAGATCCGCAGGTCAGAAGGGGTGCGAGAGGGGGGAGTCGAACCCCCACGCCCTTTCGGGCACCGGATCCTAAGTACATGCCGTCAGAATTACACTAACGTGATTCTGACGCCCTTCTGAAGTACGGTATCCTCCGACGAAGGGGGATGCCGTGTCGCGAACGAGCCCACTGACCGTGCGTCTGGGCCCACTGGACCGGGCTGTCCTGGAGGCACGGGCCCGGAAGTACTCGTTACCGTATCGAGATGTGATCCGAGCGAAGATCGTGCTCATGGCGGCCGATGACGTCCCAGTCGAGGAGATCGCCCACCGCCTCGACACTCCTCGCGAACTCGTGTGGAAGTGGCGCAAGCGCTTCCTCGAGGAGGGGCTTGCCGGACTGGATGAACGGCCCCGCCGGGGAAGACCCAGCTCGTTTTCCCCCTCTGGTGGTCGTTGAGGTCAAAGCACTGGCCTGCCAGCTCCCGACGGAGCTCGGCGTCCCACGTTCCCGCCTGCACGTCCCCGACATCCGCTCCGAGGTCCTGCGCCGGGGGATCGTGGCGAGCGTGTCGGACTCGACCATCTGGCGGTGGCTGTCGCAGGACGCCATCCGGCCGTGGACCTTCAGGAGCTGGATCTTCCCCCGCGATCCCGACTTCGAGCCCAAGGCCGCCCGGGCGCTCGACCTGTACGAGCGGCGGTGGAAGGGAAGGCGCCTGCACGCTGGGGAGTTCGTGATCTCCGCCGACGAGTAGGGTCGGGCCGGGGCGCGGTGCCGTCTTTCGATCAGCCCGTTTCCCCGACCCGCACCTCCGAACCGGACGTGCGCGTCTCCACGCATCCGGCTCTCCACGATCCATGCCGGTGACTACCCCGCCGTCAGCCCGGTCCGCTCCGACCACGGCGAGGGGATGCGGTTCCCCCGGTAGCGGTATCTGCTGACGACCGCCGCGCCGGGGTTGAACAGCTCCTTCTCGCCGTGCCGCGGCCACCACCGATCGAGGTATCGCCGCCGCAGTTCCTTCCATGAGGCCCGAGGGTGCTTGCGGCGAAGCCAGCGGATCACCCGGTACCAGACGAAGGACCGGAGGTAGCTGAACGTCGCCTTCGACACCCCGTGCCGGAAGTAGTTGGTCCACCCCCGAAGCGCCGGGTTCAACCGGCGGATCAGGGTGCTGAGCGGTTGGTTCCATGCCTGTCGGGTCAGCGCCCGCACCTTCGCCTTGACCGCCGCGAGCGCGGACTTCGAAGGGTAGGTGTAGACGTGGCGCTTCGCCGTCCCCCTCTTGAGCTCCCGCCGGATGCGAAAGCCCAGGAAGTCGAACCCCTCGTCGATGTGGCTGATCCTCGTCTTCTCCGCCGACAGGTGCAGTCCCATCGGCGCGAGCACCGTCGCCACCTCCTCACGCAACGCCTCCGCGTGCTCCCTGGTCCCGGACACCAGCACCACGAAATCGTCCGCGAAGCGGACCAGGCGGTAGTTGGCCAGTCCCTGTCGGCGCCGCTTGTGGCGTGCGTACTCGGTGGACATCGCCTCCTCCCACGCCTCGACGAAGTGATCGTCGAGGACGGACAGGGCGATGTTGGCGAGCAGCGGTGAGAGGATGCCCCCTTGGGGCGTGCCGGTGATCGGGTGCTCGTCGGCCCCACCCTCGTTGAGGATGCCGGCCTTCAAGAACGCCTTCACCAGGACCAGGACCCGCTTGTCTCCGATCTGCCGCCGCAGCCGGTCCATGATGCCGGAGTGCGACAGCTGGTCGAAGCACGCCTCGATGTCGCCTTCTACCGTCCACTCGTAGGTACGAGAGGCGAAGAAGTGCACCTCGGCGATGGCGTCCTGGGCCCGGCGCTTCGGACGGAAGCCGTACGAACACGGCTGAAAGCTCGCCTCGAAGATGGGCTCGAGCACCAGCTTGAGGGCCGCCTGGACGACGCGGTCGCGGACCGTGGGAATCCCCAGCCTTCTCACCTTCGTTCCTCCTGGCTTGGGGATGGTCCGCTCCCGCACGGGGAGTGGGGTGAACGTACGGGCCTTGACGTCGGCCCGCAGATCGTCCAAGAACGCCTCCACGCCCCGTCCGGCCTCGATGGATCGGGCGGTCTGCCCGTCCACCCCTGGCCGTGCGGGCGCCCTTGTTGCCACGGACCCGGCGCCATGCCACCACTAGGAACGCCGGGTCGTACACGAGGTTGTACAGGTCATCGAACCGACGGGTTGGCTCGTCGGTTGCCCATCGGTGCAGCGAACTGGGGGTCGGTGGAGAGCTTCCAGGACTCGCTCCGCCACGGCTGCAGTCCGAACGCCCGCCAGATCCGGGCCACGGTGGACTGCGACAGCCCCACTCGCTTGGCCATGTCCCTTGAGGACCAGTGGGTGGAGTCGGTCGGCTTGGACTCGAGGGTCTTGACCACGACCTCCTCCACCTTGTCGTCGGTGACCTTCCGGGGGGCCCCGGGCCGGGGCTCGTCCAGGAGGCCCTCGACGCCTCGTTCGATGTAGCGGGCCCGCCACTTCCCGACGGTCTGGGGCGTCACCTCCAGTTGCCGGGCCACCTCCCGGTTGGTGGCGCCCTCGGCCGATCGCAGGACGATCCTCGATCGCAGGGCAAGGGCCTGCGACGTGGTGGTCCGGCGGGTGAACCGCTCCAGCACCTGCCGGTCCTCCTCGCTCACCGCGAGCTCCTGGAGCGGTCGTCCTCGGGCCATACCGCATCCTGGCACGACGCGAGCCATGCCTGGGGACATCCTCGTGAACATCCTGTGAACTTCTGACTCAGGACACTAGAGAGGCGCCCCAGCCTAGCGCGGTTACCACGGTCGAGTGCACGCGAGCCCCCGCACACGACAGGACCCCTTGCGCCCTCCTCACAGGTTGTGGACGCAGGTCCCCCCATCCGCGTCGCTGTTCGTGCCGTCTGGACAGGTGGTGTCGGACCACGTGACCTTGTTGAGGTTGGCCCCCGAGAGATTCGCACCGGTCAGGTCCGCACCCGACAGGTCGGCCCCCTTCAGGTTCGCGTTGTGCAGGTTCGCTCCCGCGAGATCGGCACCGGACAGGTTCGCGTTGTTCATGTTCGCGTCGTGGAGGTTGGCGCCGTGCAGGTCGGCGTTCCGGAGGTCGGCGCCGTTCAGGTTGCAGGCCGCCAGCGACGACCCGCACTTGGCCACCGTCTCCCCGAGCACCGGGGAGGTGGAGCCGAGGAAGTCGGTCGTGGTCCCGTACGTGACCGTGATCGCGTGGTTGCCGGTGTTCGCGTAGCTCACCGTGCACACGGCCTGGCCCGCGCTCAGCGCGACGCCGGTGCACGACCCGATGGCCGAGCCGTTGTCGTTGAACGTCACGGTGCCCGGCGGGACCAGAGAGGGCGGCGTCGCCTCGACCGTGGCCGTGTAGGTCACCGACTGGCCCTTGTTGGCGGGGTTGACCGACGAGACGACGGACGTGGTCGTCGGGGCCTTGGCTATCGAGAACGACCGGTCGACCGAGGCCGGCTTGAACACGCCGTCGCCCGCCTGGGACGCCGTCACCGTGCACGAGCCGGCGCCCGTGATGTGGACGGTGGTCGCGTCGGCCATCGTGCAGTTCCCCGCCGCGGAGAACGATACGGGCAGTCCCGAGTCCGAGGACGCGCTCACGGTGAAGTCCGGGTCGCCGTAGGTACGGTCGGCGATCGACCCGAACGTGATCGTCTGGGTGGCCCGCGTACAGGCGCTCGCGTCGTCGTAGAAGTGGTCCCCGTTGGCCGCGTTGATGCCGGGCCCGGTGATCTGGGGCTTGTTCGTCGAGTTGTTCGGCGCCGGGAACGCCGTGTCGAACCACTGCGTGAAGAACTGGTCGAGCTTGGTGCTGCACCCCGCGCTCTGGTTCGGCAGGAAGTGGAAGAACGCGGCCTCGAGCTGCGGCTCGGTGATGTTGCCGCCGCCGTAGGTCGACTGGATGTTCTGCATCGTCGCGATCCAGCGGTCGCTCGCCGGCCGCGTCATCGACGCGTCGAGGATCTGCCGAAGCGCCAGGTACGCGGTTCCAGGCCGCGTGTAGGTGTTCTGCGTGCTGAACAGGTTCGTCACGGAGGGGTTCGAGGGCGCGCCCGTCCACGCGGAGCCGCTCCCCGAGCCGTAGTTCGTGTTGAACCGGTTGATCAGGCTGTTGTCGAACGCGACTTGGCCGGCCAGAGTGTTGAGCCCGCCGGCGGTGGTCGCGGCCGACCGAGCCGTCGTCAGGTACTCACCGACGGTGGCCCAGCCCTCTTTCCAGAAGGTGTCGCGGAACTGGTCCTCGGCGACGTTGTCACCGAACCACTGGTGCATGTTCTCGTGGTTAAACGTGCCGAGCGAGGTTCCCGTCGAGCCGCCGATCTGTCCGCCGGCGAAGGTGATCTTGCCCTGCATCTCCTCCTCGAAGCTGGCGGACGGGGTGCCCACGACGACCCCATCGGTCGTGAGCGGGAACGGCCCGTTGAACATGCTCTGGAAGGTCGTGATGTCCTCTTGGTTGTCCATCGCGGTCTTGTTGACCGCTTTGCGCGCCGCGGTGATGGAGTTCGCCTGGGCCTCCCAGTACTGGATGCCGCTCGTCGGGCTTGTGCGGGCAGAGAGGTCGTACTGGCCGATCGAGTTCTCGACGAGGTAGTTGGCGATCCCCTCGGGGGAGTGCCAGTGCCACGTCACCGACCCGGCCGGGAAGTTCGCGTCCGGCGGGTTGCTCGCCGGCGCCGGGACGGCCTGGTACGTGGTTCCGACCGGCGCCGTGTAGCCGACGAGCTCGCCGGGGCCGATGGCCGTCTTGCCGATGTTGGTCGTGTCGTAGAAGTCGTACGTCGGCTTGGCCGTCGGGAAGTTGTTCAGCGGCATCCACGAGTCGGTGCCGACGGGCTCGGTCGTGACGAACGAGCCCTCCTGGCCCGCGGTAGAGATTCGGAACCATCCCTCCGTCGAGCCGTCACCGTCCACGTGGACCCCGGGCCGGCCCGTGTAGTCGACCGTCACCACGAAGGACGCGCCGTTCGGGATCGGGGCGGCCGGCGTCACGACGAGCTTGTTCGCCGGGCATTGCGTCCCGTTCTGCGTGTTCCCGCTCGTCTGGGGCGAGCAGGCGGGCGGGTTGGGGTTGGTCGCGCTGACCGGGTTGACGTTCGACACCGCGTGGGCGGCCGGGTCCGGGTCGTTGTCGCCGTTCGGGTCACCCGGGTACGTCGGCTGGACGAACGCGAACGTCGCCGGCTGACCGTTGACCTCGACGGAGTTGACGGTGAAGTTCGGCCCGGTGCCGCCCGTGGAGCCGTTCGTCCGCTCGAAGTCGAAGCTGAGGTCCGTCAGGCACTGGGTCGACGTGACCCCCAGGTCGGCATGGGTGCCGGGCAGGAACAGGTTCGCGATCGCGTCGTAGTTGATGTAGACGTCGCTGTGGACGCTCGTGTAGCCGCCGTTGCCCATCTCGGGGTACACCCGCGATCCGGGCGGCGAGAGCGAGTGCGCGCCCGAGGAGCAGTCCTCCGCGATCGCGCTCGACGGGCCGATTAGCAAAGCGGCCGGAACCGTGAGCGACAGTGCTGCGGTCAGCCACATGACCCGCCGGAGCCGTGCGCCGGCTCTGGATCCGATACGACGTGCCATGAGCGACCTCCCTCCTGAAGGGCGCCATGGGCGACCTCCTCCCGAACGTGCCAAGGGGACAGACCCCCGCCCCCCTGTGAAGGACAAGTACGATACCTCAAGGCGCCAGACTCCGATTCGTGCTCTGACCAGCGCATCGGTGCCATCCGCCAGCCGTGCTGACCTGGCTCGCCTTCGCCGGACTCCGTGCGGTCCCGGCCCCTCCACTTCCGGTGTCAGGGCGAGCCGGTGCCGGAGGCCCGCGAGGTGGTGGCCTGGATGTGCCTCGACCTCATGCACAATGCCCACCCGAAGTGGTGGACCTGCTGCGTGTGGACGGAGCGGTTCTCCAATGCCGGCACCACGGGCCGAGGCAAGGGCAAGCCTGGCCCGGCCTGTCCCGGCGGCCGGGAGGTCATGGCCCAGGTGCATGTGCGGTGGGTGGCTGCGGCCTCAGAAGCGAACCCGCGGGGGGGCGGACCCTCGAATCGAACGTGGCGGTCGTCTCGTATGTCCACGATGGGAAGCTCACCGAGGTGTGGGTCTGTCGCCCCGAGTGGCTCGTCGTCGACGGGCCTTGTCGAGGATCGTCAGGGCGAGATCCGCAGCTCAAGAGGGTGCGAGAGGGGGGATCCCCCACCGGGTACATCGGCCACGCTGATTTCTGGAACAGGTGAGACCAGCTGGAGCGCCTCGTCGACTCCTACATCAACACCGGTCCGAACGGGGTGTTCAAGGGTCCTGAGCCGAACCCGCCTTCAGCCGTCGACCGCGAAAAGTCTCACGGTGCCGGGGACGCCTTTGAGGTGGTGTTCCCCACGATCAATGAAGTCGATCCCGGAGCCAACGACCAGATCCTTGACCGTCACAGAGACGAGGACTTCCCCGGATGTCGCAAGTGCGCCGACCCGCGCGGCGATGTGGACCGCGAGTCCGGCAAGGTCGTCGCCGCGGACTTCGCATTCACCGGTGTGCAGTCCGGCTCGGAGTTCGATTCCAAGTCGTCCCGTGGCTTCGATGATCGCTTTAGCGCTCTGGATGGCCCGAGCTGGACCGTCGAACGAAGCGACAAATCCGTCTCCGGTGGTGTTGATCTCGCGACCGCGGAAGCGACGAAGCTGTTCCCGCACCGCCCTGTCGTGCGCATCGAGGAGGGTGCGCCATCGTTGATCTCCCAGAGACCCTGCACGTTCTGTCGAGCCGACAATGTCGGTGAACAGGACGGTGGTGAGGATGCGCTCGACCTCGACCACGGGCCGTTCGCCGGTCAGGAACTCGGCAATCTCATCAGCGATCACAAGATTGGCAGGAGTAAAGGAAAGGTCGCTACCCGGCAGTTCAACGAAGGTTGCTCCGTCGATGTGGTCGGCAAGGTAACGACCCTGGGCGATCGAGACGAGCGGTTGGTCCTTGACGTTGAGAACCAGCGTGGGCACCCGAATGAGCGGCAGCGCTTGACGGACATCGTTTCCAAGGACGTTGCGGTATTGGGCGGCTGCGCTGCGAGGCGTGGCCGAAGCGCGCATTACCGGCGCAGTGAACTGTACGAACTCCGGATCCGCGCTCGGATTAGCAAGCGCGATGAGTTCGGGTGTTCCCCACACCGCCGCAAAGCTCTGCACCAACTCGTCCGCGGCTTCTTGCGTGAAGCCGATCGGGTAGTCCTCCGCCTCGATGAACCGAGCGCTCGTGTTCAATAACGCGAGTCCAGTCACCCGCTCGGGATGCATCGCCGAGTACAGGAGCGCAATCGGACCCGTGTCGAGAGTGGCGAAGATGGCGGCCCGACGGGAGCCCGTTGCGTCAAGCACCGCCGCGATGTCCTCGGTCCAATCCTCCAACGTGGGAACCGCGTTACGGGGAACACCATCAGACGCACCGGTACCTCGGCGGTCGAACACGATGAGCCTGAAACCTGACGCTAAGCGGTTCAGAAACGCGGCGACGCTAGGAATCTGCCACATGAAGTCAACGTGGCTGCCCAGTCCATAGCAGAACAACAGGTCAACCGGTCCCTCGCCGACCGTCTGATACGCCACGTCGGCGTCGCCCACAGCGACATAGTGGGTCTCCGGGGCGTCGCTCATCTGGCCGGCCATCGGCGAGCGCGCAAGATTGTGCCGCTCGCGTCATCGATTGCAATGCCCACAGACCGTATGATGCCCTGACGGCGCGGAGGTCGCACGCTTTCCATCAGCTGGAAGGCCTTCTAGGACCTGATGAGCATTGGGGTTGCTGACGGGTTCTTGCTCCCATCCCGCCAGCCCCTATCGGAGGCTGCCCTGTGAGGAAGGTGCTCAGGAAGGCTCGGGTCGAGGGGTGCCGGGTCCCGGTCGCGCTCTCGGACCGACAATTCGCAGGTCAGAGGTGGTGCGAGAGGGGGGAGTCGAACCCCCACGCCCTTTCGGGCACCGGATCCTAAAGCGGGTACGGCCACGCACGAACCGGGCGTGGACGCGTCGATTCGTGTCGTCTGGTGTCGTTCCATGGCACCCGGTCCCGATCTGTCGTGAGCAGGGTGTGAGCAAGTGGACCGGTCATCCGGCCGCGCGTGCTGCCTCGAGCAGACGCTCGGCGGTACGGTCCCAGGTCCATTCCCGGCGGCAGAACGCGACGACGGTCTCGCGCAAGTAACTCTGTTCCTCGAATGGCTGGGCGATCAGCCGGTCCATGCCATCGGCGATCCGGCCGGGCCCGCCGGCGCCCGGCTCGTACGAGAACATCCCCGGGCGTCCGACCTCTGCCTCCAGGGCGGAGGCGATCTCGGCCAGGCCCGAGTGTCGGGCCACCAGTGGCAGTGCCCCCGCGGCAGCGCCCTCCACCGTCACCATCCCGAACGCCTCCGCCAGGATCGACGGCACCACCAGCACGTCGAGCGAGGCCACCGCGGCGGGGGCGAAGCGATGGTCGAGCAGCCCGGTGAACGTCACGCGGTTCGCCAGCCCTCTCGCGCCGTCGATGGCCGCGTCATCGAGGCCGAGGCGCTCGCCGGTCGTTCCCTCCCACCATCGCACCGCACCGACGTCGCCACGATCGAGCGCGCCGGTCAGGGCGACGAGCCATTCCCGCCCGAGACCGAATCCGATCAGCAGCGCTCGAGGTGCGCGCTCGCCCAGGAGGGCCAGCGCCGCCAGGAGATGGTGCAGGCCCTTCTGAAGGATGAACTTCCCCAGATACCCGACCACCGGGCCATCGAACGCGGCGAGCTCGCGAAGGCGGACGGGAGCGTCGGGGTCGGGAACGGTCTGATCGTAGGTCCTGGCAAGGTGGTCCAGCATGGGGGCATCACGTGCCGCGAGCGCCTCGCGGGTCGCCTCGTCCACAGTGGCGGGACGGCCGGCCCGGCGTGCGAGGTCACTTTCCAGTACCGCGGTCGTCTCCTTGAGCGCTTCGTTCCGTTGGCGCGGCCGGAACCTCGACACGTCGACACCCGGCGGGACGACCAGCGTTCGGCCGGCCGACTCCGGCACGAGTTCCTCGCACCGCCGCAGCACGTCCTTGCTGGCGCCGATCACGGCGCACGCGCCGCCGAGCCCCTCGGCGGCCAGGTCGCGGCACCGAGGCTGTTCGCGTACCGCGTACTCCAGGTCGCTGCCGTGGATCCTGGCCACGAACCCATCCCCCAACGCACGCCGAGTCACGACCGGGCCTGGCAGCGCGTGCCCGGCGATGACGACGTCCGGACGGCACCCCGCTGCCACCGCGCGCAGGGCGTCGACGTTCGCGCGGAGGTACGCGTCCAGTTCGTCGTCCGTGCAGTCGACGAAGCGCTTCACGTGGGGGAAGCCCTCGTAATCGTCGATCACGAACACCGGCAGCAGTGAACCGATCCGCGGTGCCAGCGCCGTGCATCGTCCGGCAGAACCCGTGCTCGGACGTCGTCCCTCGAGCCTCACCTCCTCACGGGCGACGTGGCCCCATGCGTCGATCCATGGAAATCGCTCCGGATGCGGCTCCTGGCAGACGAGCGTCACGTCGTGGCCCATCCGGCGGTACACCTCCGCGATGCGGGCCGTGTAGACGTTCGACCCGGCCCCCTCGAGGACCCAGCCGTGCCACAGCAACACGTTCACGTCCCGAGCCTGACATGCTCACATGGGGCATGCGGCTCCATATCGCCGCGAACAGACGCTGACCGATGAACTGCGCTGTGCCACGCGACGCTGTCGCTGCAGGCCGGCGTGCACGTCAAGGTGGTGTCCGAACGGTTCGGGCACTTGTCGGTGACGATCACACTCGACACCTACTCGCACGCGATCTCGGAGCTTCAGGGACATGCGGCTCAACGGGTCGCGCTCGGAGGAATGGATGTCCCCCGCGCCGATCATCGACATCGCGAACGGCGCCCCGACGGGAGCAGGAGCCACGTACGAGATCCTGCGGACCTGGGTCGACAGCCGCGACAGCGTCAACCACGAACACGTCGATGCCAACTCCGGCTACGAAACGCGGCTGGCCCTGTGCAGTGGGATGGGTCGCGGCAGGCCCTTCAACTCGACGAGTCCGACGTCAACGAACCTTATGGTGGGGTTCTGCGCGGAGTGCGCGACGTCGTCACTGACCAAGACCTCCCCAGATCCAGCGTGAGAGGCGATTCTCGCGGCCGTGTTGACGGTCCGGCCGAAATAGTCCCCGTCTTGGAAGATCACCGGGCCGGTATCGATGCCCGTGTGGGCAGGCGGAAGGCCAGCCTTCGGCACGAGATCGGCCAGTTCCAGCGCGGAGATCACGGCTCCGTCGGAGTCGGTGAAGTAGACCATCACGCCGTCGCCCAACCACTTGACCGGGCGGCCTCCATGCTCGTTCGCGCTCCGCTGGACCAATCCGCCGAGGGTCGCCGCGATCTCGGCGGCGGCCTCGTCCCCCTTCTCGTCGGTCAGCCGCGTGTAGCCGGAGAGATCGAGGAAGCAGATGGCCGGTGGTTCAACCACCGCGTGATGAAGGCCCGCTTTCTCCAGGGTGGCCTCCACTGCCTCGACCACGTCTGCCATCCAGGTGTGCTCCGAGTGGCCGTGGTACATGGAGGCGAGCGCACGGTCGACGTAGGGGATCCCCGCGGCGACGGCTTCGTTCGCAACCTGTAGCACCTGGGCCTCGCTCATTCCCGACCGAAGGAGCGGGACCTCGATCTGGGCGTGGTAGAAGGTCGCCGCTGCTTCGGCAATGCGGCGCATGCTCTCGCCCCACACTCGAACCAGACGCTGGATCGCCCCTGGGTCCGCCCCGGCGTCGAGGGCAATCTTCACCATTGGGATCAGATCGAGGTCTTCCTCGTGGACGGGATCCTGCGGCTCTGGACGGGCAAATCCCATCGACTCTCGAATGACTTTCATCAGATCCAGGCTCAGACCAGCCTCTGCGCTGAGCTCTCGGTAGGTCTTCCCCCCGAACCCGCCGTACCAGTCCCAGCTGGGGAGGTCGAGGAACTCGAATGAGAGATCTCCGTTTCGGACGGCACTGCTGATTCCATCAAGCGGCAGCCCGCCTTCCTCGAGGCCGTGCACCAGGCGGACTCTCCGTACGTCACTGGAGGAGAAGGGCTGGCCCGAGTCGCTCGGGCTGAGGATGTCGAGGTCGACCAGGCGGCTAACGTAGCCCGTTGGGACCCCCGCTCGCTCGGCCAATGCATCGCGCGTGAGTCCGCCCACGACCCGCATGGTAGTGGCTGCCTAACGCGCGCTTCGGACACCAGTAGCCCACACCCCTCTGAACCGGCTCCAGCATCGGGGTGGGACGATCGGGTCAGCATGGCATCTCGCGGGTCTAGCCTCAGGCAAGCACGGGGCGGTTCAGTCATGGGTCCAGTGGGGATGGTGGCCCTGACACGGAAGCCACCGCCCAGGTCCAACGTCGATTGGAGTTCTGTGAGCAAGCGTGAGCAAGAAGGCCATTCGGGCCTTCTCGGTCGAGCCGAGGGCGGGTCGGTCTGTGCAAAGATCCGCAGGCCAGACGTGGTGCGAGAGGGGGGAGTCGAACCCCCACGCCCTTTCGGGCACCGGATCCTAAGCTAAGTCAGGATCCGGGCGGATACTCAGGGCAGACATCCTCGTACGTACGGTCGCCGACGTATCGGGCCCACTCCGCCTTCGTGAAGTTTCGACCGGCCACGAGGCACGCCTGGCGCTCCCACGCGGAGGGCGACGCCGTGTATGCGAACGCCGTGCCGGTCGCGTAAAGGAGCACGGCCATCGTGGACCTTCCCCGGCCCGCGAAAGTGGCCGCCCCCACCACGCTAGAGAGGCCTGGAAGGTCGGATCCGATCTGCTGGAGGTCGGGGACGGACCACAACCGCGCCACACCATCCGGCGCATCTGTCAGCAGCATGCTCCCGGTGTGGTCGAACTGGACGCTCCACAGTCCCGGGTTGGAGGCCGTTACTTCGGCCGCCTGTTTGCCTGTCGTCACGTCAATCAGGCGAACGATTCCCACATTCGACGACCCCTCCGCGAGCAGCCTGTCGTTAGTCGGTGAGAACGCGACGAACGCGACCCCTTCTGGATCAGGCAGCGTACGGACCGGCTTCAGCGTCCTTGCGTCCACGATCACAGTACGGTCACCCAAGACGGACGTTGCAATCAACGACCCGTCGGGGCTATACACCACGTTCTGGTTGAGGCCATCGAAATGCAGGCCGTCGGTGGATGTCCAATGGAGATCCAGGGGCGCCACGCGCTCGGATCCCGTGGCGGCATCCCATTCCATCATTCGGCTGGTGCCGTTCTCGCGTCGGTCCACCCCGGCGATCCACTTGCCGTTAGGGCTGAACGTCGCCCAGGGGGCGTTCCAAAACCCGTTATCGTCACGAACCGGGGTCGCGCTGAGTCCGGTGAACGTGCGGACGAGGCTGGCCGTGTGACCATCCAACCGCCACAGGGTGATGTCTCCGTTGCTCGAGGGGCCGGGGGTGACGAGGAGTTCGGTGCCGTCCGGGGAGAACTCCGCGTAGATGACCGAGTCGATGCCGGGCACTCGACCCGCGACCCTTACCCGGGTCGTGACCCGCCCGGTAGCGAGGTCGACGATATTGACCTCGCCGCCCGTGCTGACCCCCCCATCGGGATCGAACTGCGTCGCGTGGGCGACTGCGATGCTCTTCCCATCCGGGGACGCGGAGAAGTATGGGAAATGGTGACCGACGTTGGGCCCACCGAATGACCCTTGGCTGGCAGTGAACGAGCGACCGAAGCTCCGATGTCCCGAGAGATCCCACGCGAACACGTTCCCGTCATCCGCTGCAGAGTAAAGGGTTCGCCCCGAGGGATCGAAGGCGGCCTGCAGGATCTCTCCGGCGTGGCCGCTCAGCGTTCGAACCTGCGTGGCCGAAGGGACATCCCAGACAGAGATATTGAAGCCGTCGTCGGTCACGCTGACGGCTGTCCTGCCATCGTGGGAGAACGCGACCTGGCCTTCGCCCGCCTGGTCGCCGGCGCCCTTCCTGACCTGGCCGGTCCGAAGGTCGACGAATCGGATCGATTGGTCGGCGCCGGGGTGGAACAGGGTGCAAGCGGCCGTGCGCCCGTCCGGTGAAACGGCGAGCTGGTACTGGTCCGCCGCAGGAAGCTGCACGGGAAACGACCGCTCCAGGGCCAGCGTCCTGCCGTCCCGGACCTGGATTCGCCCTCCGCCCTGGGTCGTGAGCGCCACGACCTCTCCCGCTTCCTGGGCGAGGGCGAGCATCCCGAGCGACAGCCCGGGGACGTTGACCTCGGCCAGGCGGCGTCCCGTCGAGGTGTTCCACGCTGCGACGCTCTCCCATCCCTCGAGTTGGAGGTACACGACCCGGCCGTCCCGAGAGAGAAGAACGGGCGAGTAGACGTTCTCCACATCCTGGTGGAGCCTGATCGTGCTCTCGACCCGGCCGGTCCGAACGTTGATCATCTGGATCCCGGGTCCGCGGAGGACCCAGAGCCCGGAACTGTCGGGGGTGAACGCCGGCCTGCGGGAGTTGTACGCGGGCACGTCGTGCACCGGCTTGCCAATCGGCTGGAGCGTCGAAGTGTCGTAGAACCGCAGGGTGCGATCCCGGGTCAGCACGGCGAGCGTCCCGCCGTCGGGGCTCACGACGATGTCCTCCGGAGGGGCGCCGATCCCGCCGACATGTAGGACGTGGATCGCTGAGGGGCTGTGGAGCAGCACAGCCAGTAGGTCGCTCTCCGTTCGTAGGGAGTCGTCCAGGTTCACGCCCTCCTCGGCGAGCAGCAGTGCGGTGTCGAGCTGTGTCTCGGCGATCGCCTGGGCCCCGAGGCTCTGGGAAAGCGCGACCGTCGCCGAGCGCCGCGCATGGCCTCCCTGCACGAGCGCGATGCCGGCGGCGATCAACGCGACCACCAGAAAGAGTGCGACCGCACCGAGCAGGCCGCGCAGACGCCGGTTCGTCCTACGGATCCGCCTCGTCTCCCGTTCGCTCGCCTCCCGACTGAGCGCGACAAAGCTCCGCTCGAGCTCGTTCAAGTGCCGGCCGTCCCGGGAGGAGAAGTCCAGCGCCCCCGCGAGCCTGGCGCCCCGATAGAGCTCTGAGTCGTCGCGGCCGCCCGCATCCCACTGGCGTGCCGCGTCGATCAGGTGGCCCCGGAGCGCCCGTGCTTCCGCGTCCTCCCCCAACCAGTCCTCGAGACGGGGCCATTGGCGAAGCAGTGCCTCGTGGGCGATCTCGACGGTTGGCTCTCGCGACAGCGCGTCGCGATCGAAGGACAGCAGGCGGTGGCGGCCGAAGGATTCGATCACCCCGTCCGTCGCTCCGTCCATGGCCGGGATCTCGGATCGACGGACGCGGCGGCGAGTGTCCTCGGTGCCCTCGCCGAGCGTAACGAGACGCAGGAACAGCTGGCGGCACGCGTCTCGTCCGGGCTCGTCCATCGCCCCGTAGAGCCGTTCGGCGCGCCGGGCGAGGGCGCCCGAGACTCCGCCGATCGACCGGTAGCTCTCGAGGGAGAGCGAGGAGACCTCGTCCCGCTCGACGAGCTCGGTGAGCGCATATTGCAACAAGGGCAAGGCGCCCGGACGATCGACGACGTCGGCGACCATCGCCGCGACCAGGCCGGGCTCGATACCGAGCCCGACGCACTCGGCTGGACCGGAGATCGCGCGCTCCAGTTCCTCGGGTGACATCGGCGTGATCGCCTCGGTCCGGGCGGCGAGCAGGTCGCCGAAGCCGCGCACCGACAAGGGCTGATCGAAGAAGTCTGCGCGGAGCGTCGACACGATGCGTACCCGACTCATTCGGTGCGTCGCCGCGGCGACGATCGCCTCGAGGAACCGTGCCCGCTCGACCTGGTCGTCGACGAGCGTGAACACCTCCTCGAGCTGATCCACCACGATCACGAGCTCGGCCGAGGGGTCGGGGAGGACCCGGTCCACGGCCCGAAGCAGTCCGAGGTCGTCGCGCTCGAGCTCCTCCACCAGCGTGGGCTGCGGCGAGGTCGCCACCGACAGCAGCGCGGTGTCGAGCTCACGCAGCGGATGCGGGCCCGGCATCATCTCGACGATGTACCAGAGCTCTGATCCGGCGATCACGCCGCGGCGCAGGGCCGGGACCAAGCCGGCTTTCACCACCGAGGACTTGCCTGAGCCCGAGGGCCCCACGATGCACAGGAACCTCGCACTGGCACCCGGCTCAGCCATACGTTCGACCAGCCGCCTCGTCACGACATCGCGGCCGAAGAAGTCGCCCGCGTCGGCCTCGAGGAACGCGCGGAGCCCCTTGTAGGGGTTGCGGAGCTCTTCGGTCGCGGCGAGGCGGGCGCCCGTCCCCTGGATCGCCCCGCGGAACGCGGCCGCGAACTCGAGCGGGTCGGCGAATCGTCCTCCCGCGTCCTTCGCGGTCGCCCGGGCGATCACCAAGTCGACCGCAGGCGGAATCTCGGGTCGAACCCTTCGAGCCGAGGGGAGCGGTTCGTGCATGTGCCGGTCGAGCAGCACCCGGAGAGAGGACTCGGGGAACGGATGCTCGGCGGTGAGCATCTCGTACAGCACCACGCCGAGCGCGTAGATGTCGGATTGGCCCGTCGCGGGCTCGAGGCGGATCTGCTCGGGGGAGAGGTAGGCAGGCGTGCCGCGCACCATGAGCCCCGCGGTCTGCTCGGGCGCGCCCGCATCGAGGGCGACGCCGAAGTCCGTGAGGTAGGCGTTGCCTTCCTCGTCGAGCAGCACGTTGCCCGGCTTGACGTCCCGGTGCACGACGCCCTGGCGGTGTGCGGCGGCGAGCGCGCCGGCGACCTGGTCCAGGAAGGTAGCGGCGCGAGTGGAGTCCAGTGGTCCCTGTTCGAGCAGATCCTCGAGGCTCCCGCCGCGCAGCAACCGCATGACGAGGTACGCCCCGTCGGGGTCGCGCCAGTAGTCGTACAGCGGCACGACGTGCGGATGCTCCAGGCGTGCCACGACCTGCGCCTCGTGCTCGAAGCGGCGGACAAAGTCGGGTTGGTTGGCGAGCTCGGGGTGGATCGACTTGATCGCGACCTCGCGGCCGACCTGCGGTTGCACCGCCCGGTAGACGAGTCCGAACGCGCCCTCCCCGATCTTGTCGAGCAGCCGGTAGCCGCGGAGGGGCTCCCCCGTGACCTCCAGATCGGGATCCTGCTTGAGGATTCGATCCTGCAGGCGTTGGAGCTCGGGCGACGGGTCGACGCCGAGCTCCTCCGCGAGGAGCTTGCGGGCCCGCCGGAACGCCGCGAGGGCGTCCGCCTGCCGGCCGGACCGGTAGAGCGCCACCATCAGGTGGGCCCAGAGGCGTTCGCGCAGCGGATGCTCTCGCGTGAGGCCCTCGAGCTCGCCGATCAAGCCGGTATGGCGGCCCGATGCAAGATCCGCGGCGATCCGGTCTTCGATCGCCCCGAGGCGGAGCTCCTCGAGCCGGGCGATCTCGCCGGCCAGGGATCCCTCGACGGCGAGGTCGGCGAACGCCGATCCTCGCCACATCGCGAGTGCCTCTCGCAGAATCCCGCCGACGCGATCGGGCTGTCCGTCAGCGGCCCGGGCCTCCCCGAGAAGCTGCTCGAACCGCGTGGCGTCGAGCTCGTGAGGGTCGAGGTGGAGCACGTACCCGGAAGAACGCCCCTCGATCCGATCGGGGCCGAGGGCCTTGCGCAGGTGCGAGATGTACGTCTGGAGGGTGTTCTTTGCCGAGTCGGGGGGTTCGTCCCCCCAGAGTTGATCGATCAGGGTCTCTGCCAAGACGACCGCGTTCGCTCGCACGGCGAGATTCGCGAGGACGAGGCGCTGCTTGGGACCGCCGAGCGGGATCGGCCCGACGGCGTTCGTGACCTCGAGGGGCCCGAGGACCAGGAAGCGCATGGTCGCACGGTACGCCGCCCGTTCCCGGGTGGGAAGGCTGGCTCCCAACGATCGCCGGTTCATGCCGGAACCCTGAACCTCGGTCCTTGAAGAACGCGTGAAGCCCAAGACCTCACGCGTTCTTCCAGCGATTTCCACCTGGACCTCCAGGCCCGGCCGCGAGCCTCGGCCCATGGGCAACGGCAAGCCGTTCCGGGCTCTGATCGCGGTGCTCGCAGTCTTCACCGTGGGAGGGGGCTCGGAGGTCGGGACCCACATCTCGTGGCGGAATCCACGGGTCGTGGTCGTGGGTGGCCGGCCCGATCAGCTCCGACTCGTTCGGTGGGCGATCGGTCGGTTCGAGGTCGCAAGGCTTGACCCGCCCGACGTGGAGGTGCGGTTCCACGAGGATCTATCTGAGTGCGGCGGCACGACCGGCTACGCGGCGGACGGCACGGTCGACATGTGCACGACGCATGTCGACGAGTTGAGCCGAGGGACCCTGCTCCACGAGATGGGCCACATCTGGCTCGATGCGAACGTTCCGGCCGAGTTGAAGTCGCGCTTCCTTCGGCTCCGAGGCCTCGATGCCTGGAACAGCCGGGAGGAGCCGTGGGCGCTTCGCGGCTACGAACAGGGCGCCGAGATCATCTCGTGGGAGATCGGCGATCGGGCCTTCATGCCCGCGATCCCAAACAACGCTCCATCCGAGGTTGATGCGGCATTCGAGCTCCTCACCGGGATATCGGGGCCTCCCGCTGCTCTGGCCGAGGCGGCTTCCAGCGTAGAGGAGGGTGTCACTTGACGAGACGTCACCAACCGACTCGGAACGAGAGGTTGCGAGGAGGACATCCATGAGGAGAAGTTCAGTCGTTGGGGCTCGATCGCGTGACTGCGATGTTCATCTCGCTGGCCCGGCGCAGTGCGCGAACGTCGCCTGTTGAGTCCGGAGACGAACTCGGAAGGGAGATCCATATGAAGCGACCACTGATCGTTCTGAGCCTCACCGCCATGTTGGTGGCGGGCGCGGGGACGCTGGCGATCCCGGCGGGGGCCTCGACATCGCAAGCCGTGCACATCGTCGTCCAGACCACGGCCCAACCGCCGGACCCGTTCACCGCCACCGGGCCAGTCTGCCCATCTGGAGTCGTCACCAACGCCTTCAACAGCGGACTCGTCGGGGGCGGGGGTGGCCACGCCCAGATCCTCATCGGGAAGCTGTTCGCCTGTGCGGGGAGCCCGGGCGACACGTTCGAGGTGCTGCTGCGGGTGACGCTGAACTTCGAGGACGGCTCGACCATCGGAACCTGGAACGTCACTGACGGGACTGGGGCCTTCGCGAAGCTCCACGGCAGCGGAACCCTGGCGGGCACCCCGGATTCCACCTTGCCGCTGATCGTCGACGTCTACGACGGGACGATGCACATCGACTGATCTGCGACAGCACTCCGACGGCCCCGTCGGGGCTGCATTCCCCCCGTTCCGCCCTATCGAAAGGGGAACCTGAGCATGAAACGCTTCATCGTCTTCGTGGCGGCAGTCACAGCGGCGTTGGTGACAATGCTGTCGAGCTCCCCCTCCGCCGGCGCGACCGCGCCTGGGAAGAACGGCCGCATCACGTTCCGGCGGTACTTCAACGACGACCACACCCTGGGGGCAATCTTCACCATCAGGCCCAACGGCATCGGTGTGAGGCAGATCACGCACCGGGGGAAGGTCTTCCTCGACACAGAGCCAGACTGGTCCCCGGACGGCAGGTGGATCGCCTTCTATCGGCAGGCCGCCGTGTGTTCCTGCAAACCCACCAGAATCTTCAAGGTGAGGCCCGACGGAACGCACCTCACCCAGATCAGCAAGGACCCGAGCGTTGACGATGTCTATCCCGCCTGGTCGCCGAACGGGAAGCGGATCGCATTCACTCGATACGACGATTCGATCGGCCTGGTGGCGGTGTTCGTGATGCAGGCGGACGGCACTCATGTCCGCCAGGTCACACCGACCAAGTATGAGGGTCAGTTCGCCCAGTGGTCCCCTGGCGGAACCCGCCTGGTGTTCCAAGGGAACGGCAAATCCGGCCAGCATGCCGTCTTCACCATCCGCCTGAACGGAACGCACGTGCGGCGGGTCAGCCCCTGGAGACTGCACGCGGGTGACGGCCCCGACTGGTCGCCGAACGGGCGGTGGATCCTGCTCGAGTCCTACGATGGGCAGGACCGCACGGACAATCTGTATCTGGTCCACCCGAACGGGAGCGGCCTGCACCGGATCACCCACACCTTCAACGGCTTCCACCAGTGGGGGTCCTATTCCTTCTCCCCTGACGGGACGATGATCACGGTCTCTCATAACCTCGGCGTGGATGGGCAGCCATCGAATCCGGATATCTGGGTCATGAACTTGGACGGCTCCGGGCTCCGCAACGTGACCCACTCGGCAATCTTCGACAGCTCTCCGGACTGGGGGCCGCGACCGAGCTAGCGGGAAGACTCCATGGAGGGCTCTTGGCTGAGTTCGAGAGCCTCTCCGACGGCCCCCGGATCGATGGGAGGAACCACGGCGACCTTCTTGGTCGAGTGCTACTGGCCGAGCATCAGTGAAGACCTGGTCCGGGAGGTCATCCGTCGGGCCACGCGGAACCCGAGCTCAGGGTCCGCGCCGGATGGAACGTGCCGCCGGCTGTAGATGGAGGCAACTACATGAGGCTGCCAGCGCGAGGTCCGTTGCTCAGTGCCTGCGCCCCGTAGACCGGCGGCCGACGACCGCGCCCCGAGGCCGCCACGGAAGAAGTCGTCAGAGGGCTTCCTCGCCTTGCGCTTTGAGGGGCTTTGACCTTGACCGACTCTCGGAAGTTGGACGTGCCCTGGGCCCTGCCCGCGCCTCGATCATTCTTATGCGAACCGAGCGATCGTGAGCAAGCGTGGGCAAGAAGGCCATTCCTCGGTTGGCGGCGGATCCCGTTCGTGGTCCTTCTGACCAAAGATCCGCAGGTCAGAGGGGGTGCGAGAGGGGGGAGTCGAACCCCCACGCCCTTTCGGGCACCGGATCCTAAGTCCGGCGCGTCTGCCGTTTCGCCACTCTCGCTCCCGGCGAGTGTAGTGACCGGCCCCGACGGCCTGTGGACCTTCTCCGACGTGCAGGTACAGGATGCGCACGTGACCGAGATCCGGTTCGGGCGCCAGGTCTGCGGCGACCTCGCCGAGTCGTCCACGCGGGAATGGCTCGTCGCCGACGGGCTCGGCGGGTACGCCATGGGAACCGTCGCCGGATTGCGGACCCGCCGGTACCACGGGCTCCTGGTCGTCGCGACCGACCCGCCCCGGGGCCGCCAGATGGGCCTGGCCTCGCTCGACCCCGTGCTCGTGATCGGCGGCGCGCGCATCCGGCTCGGCGTGCACGAGTGGGCCGGCACGACCGTGCAGCCGCAGGGCTACCAGCTCCTGGAGTCGTTCGCGGTCGTCGACGGCGTTCCGGTGTGGCGATGGCAGGTGGGCGACGTCGTGATCGAACGCGAGGTCGCGATGGCGCACGGCCGTTCGGCGGTCGGCGTGGTGCACCGGGTGGTCCGCGCCGGCGATCGAGTTCGCCTGGAGCTCGAGGCCCTTTCCACGTGGCGCGACGCCCACGGCGAGCGGTTCGGGAATTGGGACCCGGGTCTGGAGACGCTGGCGGACGGGTTCGTGTTCGAGGGTCGATACCGCGTGCGCGGGCCGGGGTTCGACCCGACCGGGCCCTCCTGGTACCACGGCGTGAGCTACCGGGAGGAGGCCGCCCGCGGGCTGAACGACCGCGAGGACCTGTTCTTCTCGGGGCGGTTCGTCGCGGAGCTCGGCGCCGGGGAGACGATGGGGGTTCAGGCGTGGGCCGGCGACGACCTGTCCGACGGAGCGACGCCTGACCCAGCGACGACGGTGGTCGCTCGAGCCCGGGGGCGCGCCCGACTGACCGCCGACCGCGCCGCAACCGTCGACGACACCGACCGGCTGCTCGCGATGGCGGCCGACCAGTTCGTCGTCGGCCTCACGGTGGTCGCCGGCTACCCGTGGTTCGGCGACTGGTCGCGCGACACGATGACCTCGTACGAGGGGCTGTTCCTCGAGACCGGTCGCCACGACGAGGGACGCGCGCTGCTCCGGGCCGCGGCGGCGACGCTCTCGCAGGGCATGCTGGCGAACACCGCCGACGCGGGCGGTACCGAGTTCAACACGGTGGACGGCACCCTGTGGTTCGTCCACGCGGTGGGGCGCCACGTCGAACGAACCGGCGACCACGACCTCGCCAGGGAGCTCGACGCCGCGTTCGGCGAGATCGTGCGGTGGCACCGCGACGGCACCCGGTACGGCATCCGGGTCGACCGCGACGGGCTCATCACCCAGGGCGCCGACGGCATCGCGCTCACCTGGATGGACGCCCGGGTCGACGGCCGCCCGGTCACGCCGCGCGAGGGCAAGCCCGTCGAGGTCAACGCGCTGTGGATCGACGCGCTCGCGACCATCGCGACCGTTCGCGAACGGACGGGCGCCGCCGGCGCCGACGACGTCCGCGCGCTGGAGGCGACGGCCCGAGCGTCGTTCCGGTCGCGGTTCGTCCGCGGCGACGGCACGCTGTACGACGTCGTCGACGGCCCGAACGGCGACGACCCGGCCTGCCGAGCGAACCAGCTCCTGGCCGTCTCGCTGCCCAACGCGCCCCTCCCGGACGGCGCCGAGGTCGTTCGGACCGTGGCGTCCCGCCTGCTGACCTCCGTCGGGGTCCGGTCGCTCGCGCCGGGCGAGGCGGGCTACCGGGGGATCCACCGGGGCCCGCCCTTCGAACGCGACGGCGCCTACCACCAGGGAACCGTCTGGCCCTGGCTGATCGGACCGTACGTCGATGCGGCGATCAGCGCGGGCCTCCCGGTGGAGGGCGTGCTCGACGGCCTCGAGGTCCATCTCCGCGACTGGGGGCTGGGCTCGGTATCGGAGACCGGCGACGGCGACCCGCCCCACGCGGCGACCGGCTGTCCGTTCCAGGCGTGGTCGGTGGCGGAGGTCCTTCGAGCCCGCAGGCGGCTGCGCGCCGCGTCGACCTGAGCTCCCGGCCGCACCTCACCTACTGGACAGCGATTCGAGGCGACCCCGGAGGAACTCCCGTTCGACCGAGCCGTCTGCGAGCGCGATCGCCGCCTCGTATTCGGATGCGGCCTCCGCGTCTCGGTCGAGACGGCGCAAGAGGTCGGCCCGGATGGCGTGGAACAGGTAGTAGGAGTCGAGGTCGAGGTCGTCCGCGAGCGCCAGCGCCCGCTCCGGCCCGTCGACCTCCGCGACAGCGACCGCGCGGTTCAGCGCCACCACGGGGCTGGGATCGAGCACGACCAGCTGGTCGTACAGGTGCACGATCTGGCGCCAGTCCGTGGCGGCCGGGTCGGATGCGTCGTGGTGAACCGCGTTGATCGCCGCCTGCACCTGGTACGGACCCGGCCGGTTGCGGCGCAGGCACGCCCGGACGATGCCGCGGGCCTCATCGATCAGCACGGGGTCCCACTTCGTTCGGTCCTGGTCTGCGAGCAGCACGAGCTCGCCGTCGGGTCCGACGCGCGCCGCACGCCTCGCCTCGGAGAACAGCATCAGGGCGAGCAGTCCCCACACCTCCGGTTCGTCCGGCATGTGCTCCGCCAGCAGCCGCCCCAGCCGGATGGCCTCCGCGCAGAGCTCCTCCCGCACCAGCCGGTCGCCCGAGGCCGCCGCGTACCCCTCGTTGAAGATCAGGTACACGACCGCCAGGACCGAGCGCAGCCGGTCGGGCAGGTCCGATTCGAACGGGACCCGGTACGGGATCCCGGCGTCGCGGATCTTCGCCTTGGCCCGGACGAGGCGCTGCGCCATCGTCGGTTCCGGCACGAGGAACGCCTTGGCGATCTCGGCGGTGGTCAGCCCGCCCAGCAGCCGGAGCGTCAGCGCCACCTGGGCCGGCGTGGCGAGCGCGGGGTGGCAGCACGTGAAGATCAATCGCAGGCGGTCGTCGTGCACGGCGCCCTCCTCGGGCGGCTCGCCGCGTTCGTGCAGGAGCGCGGCCTGGGCGTGGCGGTCGTCCCGGGACGCCTCCCGGCGGAGCCGGTCGATCGCCCGCCGGCGGGC
The DNA here is from genome assembly GCA_963772375.1 of uncultured Actinomycetes bacterium. Classification (GTDB taxonomy): domain Bacteria; phylum Actinomycetota; class UBA4738; order UBA4738; family JACQTL01; genus DATBHM01. The sequence goes on along the minus strand of CAVYXG010000001.1, from coordinate 879,083 downwards.
GGTGGTGATGATCCACCCGGTGGGGCTGGACGGCAGGCCTTCGGCCGGCCACCGTTCCACCGCAACGGTGAACGCGTCCTGGAGCGATTCCTCGGCGACGTCGATGTCGCCGAAGACCCGGACCAGCACCGCCAGCGCCCGGCCGTGTTCGGCACGGAACACGGCGTCGATGTCCCGGGCGATGACGGCGCTCTCGGTCTCCGTCAGCCCTCCTCCTGGAACGGCCGCACCTCGATGGGCAGCCCGATCGCCCGCGCGAACCGCCGCCCCCACCCGAGCGCGGCGTCGAGGTCCGCCCCATCGAGCACGATCAGCCCGCCCACGTGTTCCTTGCCCTCCAGATAGGGCCCGTCGACGACGAGCACGTCGCCACCCGACTGGCGGAGCACGGTCGCGGAGTCCGGCGTGTGGAGCCCGCCGTTGAACACCCACGCCCCGGTGGACTTCGTCTCCTCGACCAGGGCGTTCACGTCGGCCATGACCTTCCCCAGGTCGAGGTCAGGCGGCGGCGGCCCGTCGGGCTGGTAGATGCTCAGCAGGTAGCGCTTCATCGTCAACTCCTCCTCGACGCGTCCGAGGAACTGTTCTCCGGACGATAGGTGGCGATGATCACGCCCGTCGTCGTGATCCTGGAATCCACCAGCTCGAGCCCGGCGGACGGCCCGCCGTCGCCGAACAGCCGCCGGCCCGTCCCCAGCACCAGGGGATGGATCAGCAGGATGTACTCGTCGATCAGAGCCCGGCGCATCAGCGTCCCGATCAGGTCGCCGCTCCCGAGCACCATCATGTCCCGGTCCGAAGCTGCCTTCAGCTCCGAGACGGCGTCGCCCGCGTCCCCCCGCAGGAGGGTCGAGTGCTCCCAGGCCAGCGGTTCGGAGAGCGTCCTCGACGCCACGTATTTCTGTGATCGGTTGAGCACGTCGGTGAACGGGTTCGGCTGCGGCCGGTTCGGCCACACGGCGAGGAAGTCCTCGTATGTGCGCCGGCCGAACAGCATCGCGCCCTCGCGGGCCGTCCCCTCCGCGGCGAACGCTGCCATGACTTCGTCCCCGTAGCGCACCGCCCAGCCGCCATCGGCGAACCCACCGCGGGTGTCCTCGTCGGGACGGGCGGGCGCCTGCATGACGCCGTCCAGCGTGACGTTGGTGAACGTGGTGATCCTGCCCATGAGACCTCCTCCTTGTGTCGGGTGACCGAACGCCTCCCGCGAGACCTTCCACCCTCTACACGAACGCCCACCGGCCGGATCGACACCCGGCCCGGGAAACCCTTCGAGCTAGCGGCCGCGTGCGCGGCGCAGCGGGAACGGCGCCCGCATCCGGAGCACCACGTTGCGATCGGCGGACGAGCCCGCCAGCGGCGATTCCGGCCCGGCGAACGGCACGTTGGCGGCGAGCTCCCGGTGCAGCCCGGCCAGCAGCTGCCCCGACCACCCCTCCACGGCGCGCACCCCCGTCTCGGCGACGATCCCGTCGTGGTCGAGCAGCAGGTTCTCGTTCGGCGTTCGGACATCCGACCCGTCGACGCCCCGATACGACGAATGGACCTCCGCGAGCACCTCGGCGAGCCACGCCGCCTGGTCCTCGTCCACCGCGCCGTCCGACCCGCCCTGGGGGCACGCCGTGTCCAGCACGACGAACCGAACCGCTCCGACGTCGTGCACGTAGTGGGCAGTCCCCCGCACGCGGTTGATGTCGGTGAACCCGTGTCCGCGTGGGCGCCCGCCGTCCCGGAAGTGCGCCTCCACGAACGACCGCCGGGTGAGCGCGCGGCGGCCGGGGTCGGCGCTCACGGGGACCGGCGCCCCCGACATGAACACGTGGACGGCCGAGGTGAACAGCTCGAGCGCCTCGTCCCGCGACACGTCGTCCCGCAGCCGGGTCGGCTTCGTCCCGCCGATCAGCGCGTCGGCGATCTCCGGCGTGATCGTGCCGAGCCCCTGGACGAGCGCCTCGTGGTTCCCGTTGCAGGTCAGCCACGGCACGTCGAGCCCGCCCGACCGGAACGCCGCCAGGGCCGCGGCGAGCAGCCCCCGGTGGTCGGGGAACCCCAACCCGGAGTGGAACAGGTCCGCGCCACCGTCCGGCCGCCAGAAGATGTCGTCGGGCCACGACGCGGCCTGCACGCCCTCGTAACCGGGAGCCCCCGAGTCCAGCCGGACGACCCCCCCGTCGAACAGGTCGAGGATCGCCTGGAGCTCGTTCCACTGCGCGTTGTCCACCGAGTCTCCGGTGGTCACCACCAGCTCCACGGGGCCGCCCGCGAACGGCCCGTCCGGCACGCCGTTCACCGCCCGGACCATCGCGTCCAGCGCGTGCGCGGTCAGCGCCTCCTGGGGCCGTTGCACGGGGATCAGCTCGGCGAACGCCGGATCGGCGAACTCCCGGTTGAAGAACTCGAACCGCTGGGCCGCCCCCGGCGTAGAGCGCGGGGGCGACACTCGACCCCGCGCCCGACCCGCGGCCCCGGGTCGTCGGAGTGCCACACTCCCCCCGAGCCCCGTCACGACGAACTCACGGTGCTCCTGCGGTCGGCCCGCGAGCTGGCGAAGCTCTGCCGGGGACGGCGCGGCACTCGTGGCCGAGGCCCGGGAGCCTCACGCCGACAACGCCATGATCGAGGCCACGGACGCTCGAGTTGCAGGCCGCAACGCTGGGGCAGATCATGAAAGCAAGCATGGGGAAGGTTCGCACGGGCCTCGCAGTCTCGCTCGACGGATTCATCGCTGGGCCGAACGACGGCCCTGAAGCACCCATGGGTGTCGGCGGCGAGAGACTTTTGGCGTGGTACTCCGCTGGCGACACCGAATACCGAACGCCTGGAACCGACATGGTCTTCATGGTCTCGGCGCAGACCGCCGAGTACCTTGCCGAGACGCGCCGAACGACAGGGGCGTTGGTGTTTGGTCGAAGGACATTCGACCTCACCAATGGGTGGGGTGGCAAACACCCCTTGGACGTACCGGTCTTTGTTGTTACCAGCTCGGTTCCACAAGACTGGGTCTACGAAGGATCGCCGTTCACGTTCGTCACGGACGGACTCGGAAGCGCCCTTGAGCAAGCGAAGGCGGTCGCGGGCGACAAGGACGTCGGCGTGGGTGCCGCGGGCATCGTGCAGCAGTCCATCAAGGGTGGGCTGCTCGACGAGATACACGTAGACCTGGTACACGTCCTGCTCGGGGACGGCGTCTCATTGTTCGACCACCTAGGGACCGGGCCGATTGACCTGGAGAGCACGAGGGTGATCGAGGGCGCCGGGGTCACGCATCTCACCTTCCGTGTCATCAAGTGAAGCCCGGCGGTCGGGACGCTTGGTCTTGAGGATCGCGGCGACGGAGGGTGCGCGCTCCCGGGTCGACTGGGTCCCCAGTGAGGGATGCGACCTCGGCCACTGGGCGCACGCCGAACCGGCGCCGGACGACCACGCGCCGCGGATCCGGTGATCCCATCGGGCGTCGCCCGCCCGGGGATCATCCCCCAGGCACCAGCACCGTTTCCTCACCCACAAACCGGACCGTCCAAACCGTGTCCCCGAACGCGAGTTGGAACCGGGCCGGGGTGAACGGGTCGGCGGCGTCCACCGCCACCCACCCCGCAAGGAACGAATGCGGGGCAACGTTCGTGGCGGTCGGTAGGAAATTCTCCGGCTCGTTGGCCGTTGTGGTTACCTCCACCGATTGGTGGGATCGACCCTCCCGATCCACCACGAACAGGTCCGTCAACGCGAACGGTCACGGGCGGGGACTCCGATTGTCAATCGCCAGGTAGAAGAAGAACAGCGGCCGGTCCCAATTCGTGCAATCGGATTTGAACGCGGGGGTGGCCTTGCCCACCCCACCGGCCCGGAACTCGTGAACATGGCATACCCGGGTGTCAGGGATTCAGCCGCTCCACCCAAAACGCCAACCCGTGGCGGCCCCGATACGCGGGGTTGGGGAACAGTCCCACCAACGGTTTGGGCGGCGGCGGTGGCGGCGGCGTTGGGAACGGCGGCGGCGTTGGGGACGTGGTCCTGCGCACTCCGCGGCGGCCGCGATGATTCACGCGGGGGCGTCACCGAAGGCCATGCAGACGGTCCTCGGACACGCGAGCGCGGGGTTCACACTATCCGTCTACGGGCACCTACTCGACGGCGACCTTGACGGCCTGGGGGAGCGGCTCGAGGCGGTACACGGCGCGACCAATGTGCGACCAATGCGCGACCACGACGCGACCGGCGGCGACCGGGCGGCGATTCGTACCCTCTGACATGCGCATTCTCAGTGGGCCCCCAGGGATTCGAACCCTGAACCTGCGGATTAAGAGTCCGTTGCTCTGCCAGGTTGAGCTAGAGGCCCGGACGGATGATACAGACCGCCGCTCCGGGGGAGCCGTTCGTTTGAGGGTGACCGAGGGGACTTGAACCCCCAACCTCCTGGACCACAACCAGGCGCTCTGACCGATTGAGCTACGGCCACCGTAGGGCCGCCAGTCTAGCAACGCGGGTGGGTCGGACCCGGGCGCGCGGTGACTCAGAGCAGCCGGAGCTGCTCCGCGGCGGGCGCCTGCACCTGCCCCGGGCGGCCCTCGCCCCGGCGGAACCTCGAGGGCGGCGCGCCCGCCCGCGGCCGGAGCCCGCCCGCCTCGTCGATCATCCGCCCCACGCGCGCCCCGAGCGCCCGGCGATCCGCCGCCGGCCCGTAGGCCTTCGCGTACGCCCGCTCGTAACGGGCGACCAGGTCGGGGTGATGCTCCGAGAGCCACGGCAGGAACTCCTCCCGCACGCCCGCCCGGAGGTGGAGCAGGATGGGGGAGACGTGGGTCGCGCCGGCGTCGATGGCCCCCTCGACCACCGCCCGGAGCTGGTCGGGCCGGTCGCTGATGCCCGGCAGCACCGGCGCCATGAGGATGCCGCACGGGATGCCGGCGTCGTTCAGCGCTGCCACGGCCTCGAGCCGCCGGCGGGGGTGCGGCGTGCCGGGCTCGGTGGTCCGCCACACCTCCTCGTCCACCGTTCCGACGGAGAACGCCGTCGCCACGTCCGCCACCTTCGCCGCCTCCACCAGCAGGTCGAGGTCGCGCAGGATCAGCGTTCCCTTGGTGAGGATGGAGAACGGGTTCCGGTAGTCGATCAGCGCGCGGATGATGCCCCGCATCAGCCGGTACCGCCCCTCCGCACGCTGGTACGGGTCGGTCCCCGTCCCCATGGCGATGTGCTCGCCCTTCCACGACCGCCCGCCGAGCTGCCGCCGGAGCACCTGGGGCGCGTTGACCTTCACGACGATCTTGGTCTCGAAGTCCCGCCCCGCGTTCATGTCCATGTACGTGTGCGTCGGCCGGGCGAAGCAGTAGGAGCATGCATGACTGCATCCTCGATACGGGTTGATCGTCCAATCGAACGGCAGGAAGTTGCCCGGGACGCGGTTGATGACCGACTTCGCCTCGGTCTCGATGAACTCGATGCCCCGAAACTCCGGCGTGTCGAACGTCCGGCGGGCGATCTCGAACAGGGGCTCGCGCTCGAGCGGCATGCGGGCATGATAGAACATATGTTCGATCGGGTTGGGACCGCCCGCGTCAGTCCGTGGGGTGGCAGCGGCGGAGGCGGACCTGCGTGCCGGGCGAGCGCGGGGTGCCCTCGTGGATCGTGACCTCGTCCATCACGGCCATCATCAGCAGGATCCCGCGCCCGCTCGGGCCGTCGATCTCCGGGATCGGGAGCCGCCGCTGGAACACGCCCTCGTCGTGGACGACGACCTCCGCGCACCCGTTCGAGTGTCGCCAGGCCACCTTGACCGTCCGGCTGGACGAGTGCAGGACCGCGTTGACACACGCCTCTGAGACGGCCAGCAGGAGGTCGTCGGTCACCTCGCCCGGCAGCCGCGACGCCTCCGCCTGCTGACGGATGAACTGACGAACCTGGTACAGCGAGGACGGGTGGGCCCGGAACGACCGGACGACCGGGGCGACCGCTTCCATCGTGGCCATGAACGGACCCTATTCCCTCTGGCTCGGATCGGCTCGCGGCCCCGCATCCGCGATGTTCAGGCGTTGTTTGTACCCGAACCCCGGCCGGACGAAACGGCGGTCGAGGGGGCCGGGCGCCGCCGTTTGTCCGATGCGTCGAGGGGGAACACCCGAAGGGTTGAGACGCAATCGACCGGATGCCCGCGAAGGAGGTTCGGATCGCATGCTGGGAATGCTGGCGCTGAATGGAGGGGTGGCCACGCTCCTGTGGATCATCGCGGTCGTCCTGGTGATCGCGGGGATCGTCGCGCTCATCCGCGGCGGGGTGATGGCGGGCATCGTCCTGATCGTCATCGGCCTGCTCATCGGCCCCGGGGGCGTGAGCATCTTCCACTGACCCACGGCAGCCGCGGAACGGGCCGGGCGACGTGATCCCGGCCCGTTCCGTTGTGCGGACCCGGGCGTGACGGCAGGCCGCGGATTCGCTCAGCGGTCGCCGGTCCGGTCCCCGGGGCCGATCTCCCGGGTCCCGGTCCGGCCCTCGGTCTCGCGGTCGGGGCCGAACCGCCAGTCGAAGTACAGCCACAGGGTCCGGGAGTACCGGAACACCAGCGGGATCAGCGGGAGGGTCACCACGGCCGTCACGAGGAGGAGGACCTCGGCGGCCAGCAGGGTCTTCGAGCTCAGCAGCCACCCGATGCCGAAGATGGCGAACACCAGTGGCAGCGTGATGATCGTGCTCGCGTACATCGCGCCGGTGAAGTAGCCCTCCTCGCGTTCGAACACGAACCCGCACTGGGGGCAGCGTTCCCACATGTCGAGCAGCCCCCGGAACAGCTTGCCCCGCAGGCATCTGGGGCATCGCATGCGGAGCATGGCGCCGATCCTGGACACATTCCTGGCGTGGCCGTTGCCCTCCATCGCGGCTCCAGCGTAGTGCCGGCGCCGCGGGCCCGGTCCCGCGATGCGTCAGCGACGGCGCTTGGCCGGCAGGGCCTTCCACTCGCGGTCGAGGATCGCGAACACGATCTCGCTTTGCCATTCGTCCTTGACGAACTCGTTCTCGACGAAGCTCGCCTCCCGGCGCATGCCGAGCTTCTCCATGACGCGGGCCGACGCCTCGTTCCGCGCCTCCGTCCGGCCGAACACGCGGTGCAGCCCGAGCACCTCGAACGCCACCCGCAGGAGGACCCGGGCCGCCTCGGTCGTGTAGCCCTTCCCCTGATGGTCGGGGTGGAGCACGAACCCGATCTCGGCCTGACGGTGTTCGTCCGGCATCCAGTGCAGCATCACGTCGCCGATCACGCGGGCGTTCGCCTTCAACAGGACGGCGAGGCGAAGGATGTCGCCGGGGCCCTCGATCTCGCGCTGGGCGACCTTCACCGCGAGACGATCGCGGACCTCGTCCTCGTCGTGCGGGCCCTCGTACAGATACCGCACGACCTCGTCGCGGGAGTAGATCGCGAGCATCGCGTCGTGGTCGCTCGGGGCGAACGGCCGCAGCAGCAGCCGGTCGGTCTCGAGCCGGAACGGTGGGTGGTCGGCGTCCATCTGGCTCCTCGGTCCGGTCCCCCGAGCTTACGGGGCGGAGGACGCACCCCGACACGCCGCTTCGGTCAACGAAGCGGGCGGGCCCGCTCCGTGATGCGGACGTGGCGGGCCCGAACCTCGGCCGGTTCGAGGAGCAAGCGCACGTCGTCCTCGTCCGATGCGTCCACGCCAGTTCCGAGCGGGTCTGGTCTTGCGATTCCGCAGACCGGCGAAATACCCTCCCGCCCCAGATCCTGGCATCCCCGGATCGATTCTCGAGGAGGCCTGCATGGCAGAGGGAGGAGTCGCACGGAGACGGTGAGCGGGCTCGAACCGGGAGTCGGGCGGTGGATGAGTGGGACCTGACCGCCCTGCTGCATCGTCACGCCTCGAGCCTCCCGGTCCCGGGGGCGGCGATCGGGGTCGTGCGCAACGGGACGGTCACGACCGCGGCGTACGGTGTGGCGGACGCGACGAGCGGCGATCCGGTCACATCGCGGACCCGCTTCGCCGGTGTCTACGCGTGGCCCGACCGACGAATCGAGGTCACGGCCATGGACGGCGGGCTGCTGCTCGACGAACGGCGCTCCCAGACCGAAGCCCTGCCGATCGACGAGCGAACCTTCCTGGTGGACCCCTCGAATCCGGACACCCCGACGGTCACCTTCGGGGGGTTCGACCATGCTGGCCGTCCGCACATCCTGTACGACATGCTCTGGGGGTTGCCGCGCCGAGACGGATGACGCTCCATTGGGACATCCAGGTCCGAAGCTGAACGGGGACGCGGGGGATCAGTCGTCGACCACGGCGTAGGCCCGCACCGGGAACGTGCCGAGGCCCGCGACCGGCGCTGGTGCCGCGCTGAACCGGAACCCCTCCGCGGGGAGTTCGTCCAGGCGGCACAGATGCTCGACGACCGGGATGCCGGCCGCCAGCAGGGCGCTGTGGGCGGGGCGCTCGCCGGTCTCGGTCGAGTCGATGTTCAGCGAGTCGATGCCCACCAGCGCCGCGCCGTGACCGACCAGCCACGCGGCGCCCTCCGCCGTGAGGAACGGGTGGCCCGACAGGTAGGCCTCGGTGCCCCAGTTCCTCGACCAGCCGGTGCGCAGCAACACGGCGCGCCGGGCGACCGTCCGGCCCTCGAGGAGGTCGACGCCGACGCTCGGCCGGCCGGTCCCCTCGACCACCAGGCCGTCGAGCTCGACCATGCGCTCGAGGGGGGTGGTCGCCAGGTCGGTCGCGTCGGGGTACCGGTGGAACGGCGTATCCAGGTACGTGCCGGTGTTCCCCACCATCGTGATCCGTCCGATGTGGAACTCCGTCCCCGGCGCGTACCGCTCCCGGGAGTCCTCCCGGCTGAGGTGGTCGGAGAGCTCGGGCGCCGGCAGGCCCGGATAGGTGATCGTGCCGTGCCCGATGGGATGGGTGAGGTCGATGATCCGTGTCATGGCGCCCGGAGCGTACCGGCCCGCGTGTCACCCCCGGGTCCTATCGTCGAACGAGCATGTCCACGATCGACGACGTTCGCAGGATCGCGGCCGACCTGCCGCGGTCGTACGAGGCGCTCATCGCGGACCGCGTGAAGTTCAAGGTCGGCCAGTACGTGTACATCGCGTTCTCCCGGGACGAGACGCTGATGGGGTTCGCGTTCCCCAAGGACGAACGCGAGGCGCTCGTGGCCTCCGAGCCCGACAAGTTCCAGATGCCGGGGTCAGCCGACCTCCGCTACCACTGGGTGGTCGGCCGGCTCGCCGCGATCGATCTCGACGAGCTGCGCGAGCTCGTGATCGACGCGTGGCGGATGGTGGTCCCGAAGCGCGTCGCGGCCGAGCACCTGGGGGAGTAGCCCGGGATCAGCCCCACACGTCGCGGGCCACCGACGCCACCAGCTCGAGCTTCCGCCGCTGGTCGTCGAACGTCACGAGGTTGCCCGGCATGGTCGAGGCGAACCCGCACTGGGGGCTGAGGGCGAGGCGCTCCAGCGGGACGAACCGCGACGCCTCCTCGATCCGGCGCTTGAGGTCGTCGGCGCGCTCGAGCTCCGGTTCCTTGGTGGTCACCAGGCCCAGCACCACCACCGTGTCCTCGGGGACGAACCGCAGCGGCGCGAAGTCCCCGGCCCGCGGCGAGTCGTACTCCGCGAGGATCCGCCGGACGTGGAGCCCGCCGAACAGCCGCTCGGCGATGTCGTCGTAGCCGCCCTCGACCGACCACATGCTCCGGTGGTTGCCCCGGCACAGGTGCACGGCGAACGTCACGTCGGGGAACGCGTCGATGAGCTCGTTGTCGTGGCCGATCATCTCGGCCAGCCACGTCGCCACGTCGAGGCCGACCTTCGCGAGGTTCGCGCGCCCCTCCGGGCTCACCATGTGCGTGTACCGGGGCGAGTCGAGCTGGACGTAGTTCGTCCCCGCGTCGATCACCGAGGAGAGGACCTCGCGCATCAGCCGGGTCACGTCGGCCATGTACTCGTCGCGGTCCGCATACGCGCCGTTGTCCGACAGGCCCGGCACCCACAGCACGCTCGCGTACGTCATGCCGGCGATCGTCGTCTTGGTCGGCATCACGCTGTTGGCGTGCACGAACTCGAACTCCCGGAGCGGGAGGTTCTCCACGATCCGGAGGCGTTCGGTGACGACCGGCAGCCGCGGCGGGGGCTCGTCGGGGCGCTTGCCGCCCGAGGTGAACGGCACCGGCGCCGACTCGTGGTCGTCGTAGCCGAGCGTCGCGGTGAGCGGATCGAACCAGAACCGCCGCCTGACCTCGCCGTCGGTGAGCACGTCGAGTCCGGCCTCCTGCTGGACGGCGATCGCCTGCAGGGCGCACCGGTCCTGGACCTCGGACAGCTCGCCGGCCCCGATCTCGCCGTGCTCGAGTCGTCCCCACGCGTCCTTGAGCTCGTCGGGCCGGAGCAGGCTTCCGACCACCTCGGCCCGGTAGTCGATGGTCATGTCTGCATCGCCTCCCTCACCAGTCGAACGGGAGCCCCACGTAGTTCTCGGCGAACGCGCGCGCGGCCGACTCCATGCCCGTCACCCATTCCAACCGTGACCGCTGGAGCCGCCGCTCGAACGCCGTCTCGCCCGGCATGCGATGGAGCATTCCCGAAAGCCACGCGGAGAACTCCTCCGCGCGCCACACCCGCCGCAGGCACCGCCGGGTGTAGTCGTCGAGCACCTCCGTCGACCCCGACGCGTACCAGTCCGTCAGCCCCCGGGCCAGGACCCGGACGTCCGCGACGGCGAGGTTCAGCCCCTTGGCTCCGGTCGCCGGGACGATATGGGCCGCGTCGCCCGCCAGGAACAGCCGGCCGTGCCGCATCGGCTCCGCGACGAAGCTCCGCATCGCCGAGACGCCCCGCTCCAGGACCGGCCCCTCGGCGAGCTCCCAGCCGTCGTCGGTCGCGAGCCGGATCCGGAGCTCGTCCCAGATCCGTTCGTCCGGCCACGCCCCGAGGTCCTCGTCGGGGTCGACCTGCAGGTACAGCCGGCTGATCTCCGGCGACCGGAAGCTCTGCAGGGCGAACCCCCGGTCGTGGCGCGCGTACGTGACCTCCCGGCTGGACGGCGGGGCGGCGGCGAGGATGCCCAGCCACGCGAACGGGAACACGTGGTCGTACTCGGTCCGCAGGCCGGCGGGGATCGCGGAGCGGCTCACGCCGTGGAACCCGTCGCACCCGGCGATCCAGTCACAGTCGATCCGGTCCTCGTTCCCGCCCTCGGCGAACCGGATGGCCGGCGCATCCGAGTCGATCTCCTCGAGCCGTACGTCCTCCACCTCGAACCGGGTCTCTCCGCCGGCGTCGAGCCTGGCCGCGATGAGGTCCTTCACCAGCTCCTGCTGGCCGTAGATGAAGATGCTCCTGCCGGTGAGGTCCGTCAGCGGGACGCGGTGGTGCCGCCCGTCGAACCGGAGCCCGATGCCCTGGTCGACGATGGCCTCGCGGTCCAGCCGCCCGGCCAGCCCGTGCTCCCGCAGCAGCTCCACGGTGCCCTGTTCCAGCACGCCGGCCCGGATGCGCTGCTCGACATGGTCCCGGCTGCGCGCCTCGACCACGATCGACTCGACGCCGCCGGCCGCGAGCAGGTGGGACAACACCAGCCCGGCGGGGCCGGCGCCGACGATCCCGACCTGTGTGCGCATCCGGACCGGGCCGGCTCAGAACGGGTAGTCGGGCAGATCCCCCCGCATGGTCACCCACTGCACCTGCGTGAACGCGTCGATGTTGGCCTGGGGGCCCCCGAGGCGGGCCCCCGGGCCGGACGACCGGACCCCCCCGAACGGGTTCACCACCTCGTCGCCCACCGTCTGGTCGTTGATGTGGACGACGCCGCTCGGGATGCGGTCCGCGATCTCCAGTCCCCGCATGACGTCGTTGGTCAGGATGCCGAGCGAGAGCCCGTAGTCGGTCTCCGTGGCGAGCTTCACGGCGTCGTCGATCGAGTCGAACGTCACGACCGGCGCGACCGGGCCGAAGATCTCCTCCTGGAACGCCGGCGAGTCCGTCGGCACGTCGGCCAGCACGGTCGGCCGGTAGAACAGCCCCTCGTACGTCCCCCCGGCGGCCAGCCGGGCCCCCGCGTCCACGGACTTCGTCACGATGCCGTGCACCCGGTCGCGCTGCCGTTCGTCGATGATCGGGCCCAGCGCGACCTGCTCCTTCGCCGGGTTCCCCACCGGCGTCCCGTCCGCGTGGGCGGCCAGGGTGGACGTGTACTCCTCGGCGATGCCCTGCTGGACGAGGTGCCGTCCGGTCGTCATGCAGATCTGCCCCTGGTGCATGAACGACCCGAACGCCCCCACCGACACCGCCTTCTGCACGTCCACGTCGTCGAGCACGACGAGGGCCGAGTTGCCGCCGAGCTCGAGGTGGACGCGCTTGAGGTGCTGGCCGCCGAGCGCGGCCACGGCCCGTCCGGCGCGCGTGGATCCGGTGAACGAGATCATGTTCACCGCCGGGTGGATGACCACGGCCTCCCCGGTCTCGGCGCCCCCGGGGAGGACCGACAGCAGACCCTCGGGCAGCCCCGCCTCCTCGAAGATCCGGGCCAGGACGACGCCGCCGCTCACAGCCGTCCGGGGGTCGGGCTTGAGGACGACGGCGTTGCCCAGGGCGAGCGCCGGCGCCACCGCGCGGATCGACAGGATGAGCGGGAAGTTGAACGGCGAGATGACTCCCACGACCCCCACGGGCATTCGCCTCGACATCGAGAGCACGGGGTCGCGGGTCCGGAGCAGCTCGCCGTACGGGAGGGAGACCAGTCCGGCCGCCTCGTAGCACGTGCTCGAGGCGAACCACGTCTCGAGCTCCGCCTTCGGCGGGATCGCGCCGGTCTCCCGCACGATCCAGTCCTGGATGTCCCCGGCGTTCGCCGTGAACAGGTCGCCCGCGCGGCGGAGCACCGCCGCGCGGTCCTGGTACATGGCCGCCGCCCAGGCCCGCTGGGCCTCGGCGGCGCGCGACGCGGCCCTGGCCACGTCGGCCGCGCCGGCGCGGCCGACGCGCCCCAGCTCCTCGCCGGTCGCCGGCTCGACGACGGCGATGTCGCCCTGGCTGCCGGGGACCCATCCGTCGGAGAACAGTCGTCCGGACCACGTGGCCTCGTCGAGCAGTGCCATCGTCACGCTCCCTCCATCGCCGGGGCGGCCTGCGCAGTTCCCCCTCGTCACCGTGCGGTGCGCCATGAGAACATCGTGCGGTGAACGAACGGACTGTGCCCACCACCGGCCTCGCCTGTCAAGCCGTCGACCGTCGCGAGCGGCCGTGCGTAGCCTGCGAGGACTCATGGCCGACGAGCTGAGCCGCCCCCCCGCGAAGCGGAGCGTCTTCGTCCAGTCGCTCGACCGCGGCCTGGCCGTGATGCGGGCGTTCAGCGCCGAACGCCCCCGCCTCACCCTGACCGAGGTGGCCCGAGAGGCCGGCATCACGCGTGCGGCGGCGCGGCGGTTCCTGCTCACCCTCGTCGACCTCGGCTATGTCGCCTCGAACGGCCGCGAGTTCTCGCTCCGACCGCGGGTGCTGGAGCTGGGCTACGCGTACCTGTCGAGCATGACCCTCCCCGAGATCGCGCAGCCCCACCTCGAGACGCTCGTCGAGACAGTCCGCGAGTCGTCCTCGATCGCGGTGCTCGACGGCGACCACGTGGTCGACATCATGCGGGTCCGAGGTCCCGGCATCCTGGTGGTCGCGGTCCCGGTCGGGACCCGGTTCCCGGTCCACGCGAGCTCGAAGGGGCGCGTGCTGCTGGCGAACCTCCCGCCGGACGAGCTGAACCGCCGCCTCGCGAGCCTCCGGTTCGACCGGCTGACGAGCCGCACGGTGGTCAACAAGGCCAGGTTCCGCGAGATCCTCGCCGAGGTCCGCGACCAGGGGTTCGCCCTCGCGGACCAGGAGCTCGAGGACGGGCTCCGATCGATCGCCGTGCCGATCCGCGACGCGGGGGGGACGGCCATCGCGGGGGCGAACATCTCCGCCTACGCCAGCCGTGTCACGGTCGACGACATGATCGGCCGGATCCTCCCGAACCTCCGCGCGGCCGTCGCCGAGATCGAGGCCGACCTCCGCGCGCTGGGGCTCCGGCAGTCGACGACCCCGCAGCCCGTCGCGGCGCGCGCCACGCCGGCCTGACCGGCCGCCCAGCCCGCTGCCCGGTTTGACAAGCCACTTCTGGCCTTCATACAGTTTGCGCGATGCGAACTGTGTGCGCTCTGCGCACACACCGAGTCGTGGGCCAAGGGGGTCGGGATGGGCGAGCACGAACGGTCCGGGTCGCTGTTCGACGAGCTGATCAGCCGTCGATCGTTCCTGAAGGGAGCCGGCATCGGTGCGCTGGGCCTCTCCGCGGGCGGCGTCCTCGCGGCCTGCTCGAAGATCAAGGGCTCGGGGTCCTCGACGAGCGGCACGATCACGATCGGCATGGTCACGCCCCTCACGGGCGCGCTCGCCGGGTTCGCCTCCGGCGACCAGTTCGTCGTGAACCGGGTCCGCCAGACCTCCCAGTATTCGAAGGGGTTCAAGGTCGGGGGAAAGACCTTCAAGGTCAACATCGTCGTGAAGGACAGCCAGTCCGACCCCAACCGCGCCTCCGAGGTGGCCCGCGAGCTCGTGCTCCAGAACCACGCCGACATGATCGTCACGACGTCCACGCCGGAGACCACCAACCCGGTCGCGGAGATCTGCGAGTCGAACGCCACCCCCTGTGTCTCGACCGTCGTGCCGTGGGAGGCGTGGTACTTCACCCGGCAGGCGGACCCCAAGAAGCCCAAGCCGTTCAAGTACACGACGATGTACTTCTTCGGGGTGGAGGAGTTCGGTGGGTGCTTCGTCCCGATGTGGAACGCGGTCCCGACCAACAAGGTGGTCGGCGGGATGTTCCCGAACGACGCCGACGGCAACGCGTTCCGGGGCGCCTGGCCGGACATCATCGACAAGGCCGGCTACACGTTCGTGGATGGCGGGCCCTACCCGGACGGGACCACCGACTTCAGCTCGATGATCTCGCAGTTCAAGTCCAAGGACTGCGAGATCTTCATCAACGCGCCGCTCCCGCCCGACTTCAACACGTTCTGGAAGCAGGCCGCCCAGCAGGGCTACAAGCCGAAGCTGGCGACCGTGGCCAAGGTGCTGCTGTTCCCCGCGGACACCGAGGCGCTCGGCGACCTGGTGAACAACATCGCCACCGACTCGTGGTGGGGCCCGTACATGCCCTACAAGTCCTCGCTCACCGGCGAGTCCGCGAAGGACCTCGCCGACGCCTTCCAGTCCTCGAGCGGCAAGCAGTGGCTGCAGACGCTCGGGTCGACCTACTCGCTGTTCGAGGTGGCCCATCAGGCGTTCACCGCCGTCGACGACCCTCACGACCACGACGCGGTCGCCTCCCAGCTCCGGAACATGAGCTACTCGGGCATGTCGGGCCCGCTCGACTTCACCAAGGGCCCCGTGCCCGGAGTGGCGATCATGCAGCCGCTTGGTGTCCAATGGCAGAAGGGGAAGCAGTTCCCGTTCGAGATGGTGGTCGTGGACAACAGCCTGAACCCCAGCGTGCAGCTCGGCGGGACGCTCCAGCCAACCAACGCCTGAGCGCTCGTGGCAGCGCTGCTCGAGCTCGACCAGCTGCGCAAACGGTTCGGGAGTGTCGTCGTCGCGGACGGCCTGACGTTCGATGTCGCGCAAGGAGACGCCGTCGGGATCGTCGGGCCGAACGGGGCCGGGAAGACGACCCTGTTCGGTCTGATCACCGGCGACCTCCGGCCTGACGGCGGTGAGGTCCGGTTCGACGGCTCGCCCGCCACCCACCTCGACCCCGCCGTCCGGTGCCGCCTCGGCATCGCGCGGACGTACCAGGTGCCGCGGCCGTTCGAGGACATGACCGTCTTCGAGAACGTGCTGGTCGCCTCGCAGCAGGGGGGCGACCGGCGGGGCGGCGCCGCCCACGCGGCGGCCGCGGGGCTCCTCGAGCGGACCGGGCTGCTCGCGTTCGCCAACGAGCCCGCCGGCAGGCTGGGCCTGCTGCAGCGCAAGCGGCTCGAGCTGGCCCGGGCCCTGGCCACCGGCCCCCGGCTGCTGCTGCTGGACGAGGTCGCCGGCGGGCTCACCGACCCGGAGATGGTGCAGCTGGTGGACATCGTTCGGGGGGCCCTCGCCGACGGGATCGCGGTCGTGTGGGTCGAACACGTGGTCCGGGCGCTCCAGGGGACCGTGCTCCGCCTGATCTGCCTCGCGGGCGGGAGGATCGTGGGCGACGGCGAGCCGAACGAGGTCCTGGCCAGCCCCGCGGTGCGCGAGGTGTTCCTGGGAACCGCCCCGGCCGGCGCGGCGGGCGGGTCATGATGCCGCCCGGCGGGACCTCGGTGCTGGAGGCCCGGGATCTGACCGTGCTCCACGGCCAGCTGCCGGCGTTGCAGGGCGTGAGCCTGGAGGTCCGGGCCGGCGAGGCCTCCGCGATCATCGGCGCCAATGGGGCCGGCAAGTCGACGCTGCTGCGCACCATCGCCGGGCTCCACCGGCCGGTGGGCGGGTCCGTCCTGCTGGACGGCGCCGACGTCACCGCGATGCGGCCGGAGGAACGGCTCGCCGCCGGCATCGCCCTGGTCCCCGAGGGGCGGCGGCTGTTCGGCTCGATGACCCTGGAGGAGAACATCCTGGTCGGCACGTACCACGCGCGGACGGGGACATGGGACGTCGACGCCGTCTTCGAGCTGTTCCCCTGGATGGCCGAACGCCGGCGCCAGGCGGCGTGGCAGCTGTCCGGGGGCGAGCAGCAGGCCGTCGCCATCGCGCGGGCCCTCGTGGCGAACCCGCGCATCCTGCTCCTCGACGAGCTGTCGCTCGGTCTCTCGCCGGCGGTCGTCCGCCGTATCTACGGCGTGCTCCCCGAGCTGCTCGCCGCAGGCATGACGGTCCTGGTGGTCGAACAGGACGTGACGCAGGCGCTCGCCGTCGCCTCCCGCATCCAGTGCCTGCTGGAGGGACGGACGACGCTGGTCGGACGGCCTGCGGAGTTCACGCCGGCGCAGATCGAGGCCGCGTACTTCGGCCTGGCGGAGGCGACCCCCGGAGGGGGCGGGTCGTGAGCTGGGTGAACGCGATCGTCCAGGGCATCCTCCTCGGCGGCCTGTACGCGCTGTTCGGGTGCGGGCTCTCGCTGCTGTTCGGCGTCATGGGGGTCATCAACCTGGCGCACGGCGACCTCGCCGTCGTGGCGGCGTACCTCGCCGTGGTCATGCTGCCGTCGGTCGGGATCGCCGCGCCGCTCTCGTTCCTCGTGGCCATCCCGCTGTTCGCGCTGCTCGGCTACTTCGGGCAGCGGACGCTGATCCAGCGGAGCCTCGACCGGGGGCCGTTCACCGTGCTGCTGGTGACGTTCGGCATCTCGGTGGTGATCGAGAACGGGCTGCTCGAGCTGTTCTCGGCGGACAGCCACTCGCTGAACCTCGGGTCGTTCACCTCGCGGTCCATCCATGTAGGGCAGCTCTCCGTGGGCGTGCTGTCGGTGACCGTGTTCGTGGTGGCGGTCGTGGTGCTGCTCGGGCTGCAGTACTTCCTGGCCCGCGCCCGGGCCGGGCGTCTGATCCGGGCCGTGGCCGACGACCGCGAGGCCGCCCAGCTGTCGGGGGCGGACTACCGGCACGTGTTCGGGGTGGCGGCGGCCATCGCGTTCGCCACCGTGGCGGTGGCGGGGATCGCGTTCGGCATGTACTCGTCGTTCAACCCGAGCATCGGGACCAGCCGGCTGCTGTTCGCGTTCGAGGCGGTGGTGATCGGGGGGCTGGGCTCGCTGTGGGGGACGCTGGTGGGGGGCGTCGTGCTCGGTGTCGCGCAGGCCGTCGGCGCCAAGATCAACCCGGCGTACGGGATCCTCGCAGGGCACCTGGTGTTCCTCGCGGTGCTCGCTGTTCGGCCGCAGGGGATCACCGGCGGGCGGAGGATCGAATGAGCTCCACACTGGAACGCCCCCCGACGCACGAAGCGATCCGGGTGACCCGGTCGAGCCGCCCGCGGCGGTGGACGCTGCTCCTGGGGGTCGCGGTCGTTGCGGTGCTCGCCTACCTTCCGTACCTCGCGTACGCCGGGACAACCGACACGCTCACCGACTTCTTCGTCCTGCTGACGATGTCGAGCATGTGGAACCTGCTGGCCGGCTACGCCGGCATGGTCTCGGTCGGGCAGCAGGCGTTCATCGGGCTGGGGGCGTACTTCGTGCTGATCCTCGCGCAGCACGGCGTGGAGCCGTTCGTCGCGATCCCGATCGCGACGGTGGGCTGCGCCGTGATCGCGATCCCGATCGCGCTGCTGCTGCTCCGGCTGCGGGGCGGGTACTTCGCGATCGCCACGTGGGTCGTGGCCGAGGTCTGCCTGCAGGTCATCAGCCGGTTCAAGTCGCTCGGCGGCGGGACCGGCGCGCCACTGCCGGGCATCGAGGGCATGGACCCCACACTCCGGACCGCCATCACGTACTGGGCGTCGCTGGCGGTGGCCGTCGTGGCGCTCGCGGCGATCTACCTGCTGCTGCGGGGCCGGCTCGGCCTGGTCCTCACGGCGATCCGCGACAACGAGGTCGGCGCGCGAAGCCTCGGCGTCCGCGTCGCGCGGGCCCGGCGCCTGGTGTTCCTGGTCGCCGCCGCGGGGTGCGGCGCGGCCGGGACCATCGTCATCATCAGCGCGCTGAACGTCCAGGCGCCGGCCGCGTTCACCGTGCAGTGGTCGGCGAACATGATCTTCGTGACGATCATCGGGGGCATCGGCACGATCGAGGGGCCCATCGTGGGCAGCATCGTGTTCTTCGCACTGCAGCAGAGCCTGTCGGAGCACGGCGCCCTGTACCTGATCATCGTCGGGCTCGTCGCCATCGTGGTGGCGATCTGGGCGCCACGCGGGCTGTGGGGGCTGATCGGAGGCCGGCTGCGGCTGTTCCCGGTGGGGTACTGGCTGCGGGTCGGCGCCGACGACGGACGTACGCTGCCGTCGTCCGATCGCGGCGCGGCGGTCGCCGCCGACCGGCCGGACGCGTCCGCGGCCGCCGGCGCCCCGGACGACGACGTGGGGAAGCGAGGGCGCGATGGAAGCTGAACGGCCCGACCAGGTTGACCCGCCGTACGACTTCCCGGCGTACCGCTCGTCCATCCTGCGGGCGCCCTCCCGGCCGCTGGTCCCGCTCCCGGGCGTCGTGGACGACGTCGCCGGGCCGAGGTTCGGCGACGACCGGGTCCGCGCCGGGGACGACGACCTGACGGCCGGGCACGCCGGCGAGCCGCAGGGCCAGCGCATCGTCGTGCACGGGCGTCTGCTGGACGGCGACGGCCGTCCGGTGCCGGGCGCGCTGGTCGAGGTGTGGCAGGCCAACGCCGGGGGCCGGTACCTGCACGACGGCGACCGCCACCCGTCGCCCCTCGACCCGAACTTCACCGGCGCCGGCCGCTGCCTCACCGACGCCGACGGGGGGTACCGGTTCGTCACGATCAAGCCGGGGGCCTATCCCTGGAAGAACCACCACAATGCGTGGCGGCCGGCGCACATCCACTTCTCGGTGTTCGGGCGGGCGTTCTCCCAGCGGCTCGTGACCCAGATGTACTTCCCGGACGACCCGCTGTTCGACCACGACCCCATCTTCAACTCCATCCCCGACGAGGCGGTCCGGCGCCGGCTGGTGTCGCGGTTCGACCTCGACGCGACCGTCCCGGAATGGGCGCTGGCGTTCGCGTGGGACATCGTCCTGCGGGGCACGAGGGCCACACCGATGGAGGAACCGCGGGCATGACCACCGGGCGGACGCCGTCGCAGACCGTGGGGCCGTTCTTCTCGATCGGCATGTCGTGGGAGGCCGGGCCGTTCGTCGTCCCCGAGGGGACGGAAGGTGCCGTGTGGATCCGGGGGGCGATGACGGACGGGGCCGGCGAACCCGTCCCGGACGGCGTGGTCGAGATCTGGCAGCCGGGTCCCGACGGACGGTTCCCGACGGCGGCCGGCGGGGGATTTCGAGGGTTCGGGCGGTCCTCGACCGACCCGGAAGGGCGATTCGGGTTCCGCACCGTGAAGCCCGGCGCGGTCCAGGGTGCCCCGCATGTCCACGTGGCCGTGTTCGCCCGGGGGCTGCTCAACCACCTGTTCACCCGGATCTACTTCGGCGACGAGGAGGCCGTCAACGCCGCCGACCCAGTGCTGGCGGCGATCGGGGACGAGGCGGCCCGGCGGACGCTGGTGGCCCCGGCCACGCCGGACGGGTACCGATTCGACATCCGAATGCAGGGGGACGATGCGACCGTCTTCTTCTCCATCTGAGCCGCCCGACCCGATGGTCGTGCCGACGGGGCTGTTCGATGACGTGCTGGCGCGGGGGGGCGTCCGCGACGTCGTTGGCGACCGCGCGTTCCTGCAGTCCATGCTCGACTTCGAGGCGGCGCTCGCGCTGGCGTCGGCCGGCGCGGGCCGGGTCGACGACGGTGATGCCCGCGCGATCGCCGAGGCGTGCCGGGCCGAGTCGTTCGACCCGTCCAGGCTGGGGTCGCTGGCTGCGGACACGGGCAACCCCGTCGTGCCGATGCTGGACGCCCTGCGGGCGATGCTCGGCCACTCGGCCGCCGAGGCCGTGCATCGCGGGGCGACCAGCCAGGACGTGATCGACACGGCGGCCATGCTCACGGCGGGGCGGGCGCTCGAGGTCATCGGCCGCGACCTCAGCACCGCGGCCGACGTGGCCGCCCGTCTCGCCTCGGAGCACCGGGGGAGCCTGATGCCCGGGCGGACGCTGCTGCAGCGGGCGACGCCGGTCACGTTCGGGCTGAAGGCGGCCGTCTGGTGCACGGCGCTCGACCGGGCGGAGGCCCGGCTGGCCGGGGTTCGGCGCGACGGCCTTGCCCTGCAGCTGGGCGGCGCGACCGGGACGCTCGAGGCGCTGTGGCCGGACGGCGAGGCGATCGCGGCGGCGATGGCCGAACGGCTGGGGCTGGCCGTGCCGGTGCTGCCGTGGCACACGGACCGGACGCGGATCGCGGAGCTGGCCGGGGCGCTCGGGGAAGCCGCCGGCGCTGCCGCCAAGCCCGCGGTCGACGTCGTGCTGCTCGCGCAGACGGAGCTGGGCGAGGTCCGGGAGGGCGTCCCGGGCCGGGGCGGGTCGTCGGCCATCTCCGGGAAGGCCAATCCGGTCGCAGCGGTCTCCGCGCTGGCCTCGGCCCGCCGCGCGCCCGGGCTCGTGGCGGAGCTGCTCGCGGCCGGCGTCCACGAGCTGGAGCGCGCCGCCGGCGCGTGGCACGCCGAGTGGCTGCCGCTGCGGGAGCTGCTGATCGCCACGGGATCGGCGGCTTCGTGGATTGCGGACTGCCTGGGCGCGCTGATCGTGGACCCGAACCGGATGCTCGCGAACCTCCGGGGCGACGACCCGCCGGACCGGGACGCGGAGGCCACGGTGGTGGCCGCCTGCGAGGCGCTCGTCCAGCGTGCCCTCGACGCACACGAAGAACGACGCGGGGAGACGCGACCGTGAGCGGCCCGGCCGAGGTCCACCACCTCGAGGAGGGGCGTCCCGACGGCCCGCCGGTCGTGCTGTCGAACTCCCTCGGCACCACCCTGGCGATGTGGGACCCGCAGATGGCCGCGCTGCGGGAGCGGTTCCGGGTGATCAGATACGACACGAGGGGGCACGGCGCGTCCCCGGTTCCGCCGGGGCCCTACGACGTCGCCGACCTCGGCGGGGACCTCCTGGGCCTGCTCGACCGCCTCGGCATCGAACGGGCCAGCCTGTGCGGCCTGTCGATCGGGGGCCTGACCACGATGTGGGTCGCGGCGAACGCGCCCGAGCGCGTCGACCGGCTGGTGCTGTGTTCGGCGTCGGCACGGTTCGACTCGCCGGAGGTGTACGCGGAACGCGCGGCGATGGTCCTGGCGGAGGGGATGGGCACCGTGGCGGACCTGGCCGTGAAGCGATGGTTCACCGAGCGGTTCGCCGAGGAACGGCCCGACGTGGTCGGTTCGTTCCGCGACATGTTGCTGGTGAGCCCACCGGAGGGCTACGCGGCGTGCTGCGGCGTGGTCGAGCGCACCGACCTCACGTCGTCGATCGGTGCGATCGCCGCGCCCACGCTGCTCGTGGCCGGCGCCGACGACCCCGGTACCCCGCCGGTGCATGCCGAACGGATCGCGGGCCGCATCGCCGGCTCGCGAGTGGTCGTCCTCCCGGGATCGCACCTGCTGAACGTCGAACGCGCCGACGAGGCGACCCGCGCCATCCTCGACCACCTGTCGGTCCTAACCCCCGAGGAGGAACCATGAGCGATCCGATCTACGACGACGGGATGGCCGTGCGGCGGGAGGTCCTCGGGAACGAGCACGTCGACCAGGCCTCGTCGGCCGCCACGCCGTTCACGGAGGCGTTCCAGGACCTCATCACGCGCTTCGCGTGGGGCGAGGTGTGGTCGCGGCCGGGCCTGGACCGCCGGACGCGATCGTGCATCACGATCGCGCTGCTCGCTGCCCTCGGACACGAGGAGGAGCTGGCCATGCACGTTCGCGCCGCACTCGAGGGGGGCGTCACGGCCGAGGAGATCCGGGAGGTCTTGCTCCACACGGCGGTGTACGCCGGGATCCCGGCTGCCAACCGGGCCTTCGCCGTCGCGCAGCGGGCGCTCGCCTCGGCGAACGGCGACGCCCCCGAGGTCGGATAGCGACCATGGACGCACCCGACGAGGTCACCGAGCTCCGCGTCTCGCTCACCGTCCGGGACTTCGGGTTCGGACTCCGCACGGGGTCCAGCTGACGCTGTTCGCGCCGTTCCGCGGCTGAAGCGCCCGCCGTGCGAAGGCGGCCGAGATGGCGCATCGTTCGGAATGGGTGATGACGCGTGGGTGCGGTGCGGGCGACGCTGGCCGGTTGGGAGCACCGCGCTCGAGCGGAGGGTTCGGGTCGGCATGACGGATGAGCCAGGGATCCAGTCCCGGGGGGCGTCGGCGCCGCCGCCGATGCGGACGGGCGCCGAACCGCCGGGCGGGGCACCATCTCCGAACGTCTCCGGCGAGCAGCCGCATCCCGGGCGCCACCGCATCAGGAGCCGGTACGCACAGCTCCGGGCCCAGGCCGACCGGACCGAACAGCAGGTCCAGGCGAAGGCGGAGGACCTGCGGAGCCGCCGGGCGAGCGTCCGGACCGCGTTCCTCGCCTACGAACACGACCGCCGGCATGGCGGCGCGCTGCTCGCGGGGGGTCTCGCGTACCGGTTCTTCATCTGGCTCTTGCCGACGTCGTTGTTCCTGGCGAGCGTCGTGGGTGTCGCGGGGGACATCACGTCCAAGTCGCCGGCCGAGGTGGCGGACCACGTGGGCCTCGGCGCCTCGCTCACCGTGGTGGTCGCCAAGGCCGCGAAGGAGACGGGAAACGCGTCGTGGGTGCTGATCTTCGTGGGGGTGTTCCTGCTGCTCTGGGCGGGGATGAGCGTCTGGAAGTCGCTCCGGCTGGTCGCATCGGTCGCGTGGCAGGTCCGGCCGACGTCGAGCCAGCGTCTGCTGCGGGCGTCGATCGTCTTCTCGGCGGTGGGCATCGGACTCATGCTGTCGCCGGCGCTCTTCAACGTCCTCCGATCCGGACCCCTCGTCGCGGACATCATGGCGTCGGTGCTGGTCGTGGGTCTGCTGGGCGCGCTCGGCCTCTGGGTCATGCTCTCGCTGCCGCATCCCGAGGGGGTCCGATGGACGGAGTTCGTGCCGGGCGCCGTGCTGTTCGGCGTGTCCATCGAGATCCTCCGCGTGGTGACGTCGGTGTACTTCGTGTGGCGGATCGGCAACAGCAGCCTGTACGGCGCCTTCAGCCTGGCCGCCATCTTCATGGCCTGGCTGTACCTGATCGGGCGTATCGTCGTGGGCGCGCTCGCGCTGACGGCGACCAGGTGGCTGGAGCGCCATCCCGCGCCGCCGGTGACATGACCGAGGGCGTTCGTGGCATCCTGATCGTCGGGGCATATCTCTCCGGCAAGAGCTCGGTCGCCGTCGAGATCGCCGATCTCCTGGAACGACGGGGTGACTCGTTCGCGCTGCTGGACCTCGACTACCTCGGCTGGGTCAGTGCGCCCGGCTACGACGGCCACGGCGACGACCCGTGGCTCCTCCTCCAGAACGTGCGGGCCATCAAGGAGAACGACGTCGCCGTGGGGGTTCAGCGCTTCGTCGTGGCCGGCCACGTTCCGGATCGCGCTGGTCTTGACCGGATCCGCGCCGTGCTCGACATGCCGGTGACGGTGGTCCGGCTCGAGGTCCCGATCGCAGAGCTCGAGCGCCGCGCGGCCGCCGAGCCGACGACCGCGCGCGCGGGAGATCTGGCGGCGTCGCGGGCGCAGGTCGCCTCGGGCTCGACCGGAATGGAGGACGCCACCGTCCGGAACGACCGTCCCGTCCGCCAGACGGCGCTCGAGATCCTCGACCTGCTCGGATGGGCGTGACGCGATGCGGCGCCCCCTGGGAGGAGCCTATTCGAACAAGTGCCCCATTCGACTTTCTCGACCGCTTCAAGCGGTCGAACTACGATGGCGTTTCGTGGGGGAACAGAAGACTCAGTACGCTCGACACGGCGACGTGCACCTCGCCTACCAGGTTGTCGGCGAAGGCGATCTCGACCTGCTCCTCGTCGACACGTGGGTGCATCACGTCGAAGCGGTGTGGGACTTTCCCGAGTTCGCCCGTTTCCTACGACGGCTGAGCTCGTTCGGCCGCCTGATCCACTTCGACCGGAGGGGAACCGGGCTCTCCGATCCCATGCCGCTCGATCAGCTCCCGGACCTGCAGACGCAGGTCGGCGACGCCGTCGCCGTATTGCAGGCTGCGGGGTCCCGGGGCGCGGCCGTGATCGGTCTCAACGATGGCACGATCGTCGCGGTACTCCTCGCCGCGAGCCATCCTGAGCTCTGCCGCTCACTCGTGCTGTTCACGTTCACCCGAACTCACACACTGGCAGCTGGGTTGCCGATGGAGTCGATCGACGAGGTGATCGCGATGATCGAGGCCAATGCGGTGACGGACGACAGTGGTGTGGAGTTGCTGGCACCGAGCCGCGCCGACGACGAACGCTTCGATCGACAGCTTGCGCGCCTCCAGCGCTTTTCGGTGCGCCCCGGCGCGTTCGGGCACTACTACCGTCAGACGATGCAGGCCGACGTCACCGACATTCTGCCATCGATCCGAATCCCCACGCTCGTGCTCAACCGAACGGGGAACCGGATCGTGCCCGTGGAGCAGTCCCGCGACGCCGCCGCGGCGATCGAGGGAGCGAGATTCGTCGAACTGCCGGGCACCGACCATCTCGCGTTCTCGGAGGGTATCGACCGCCTGCTCGACGAGGTCGAGGAGTTCCTGACCGGCGCGCGAACGGGGGTGGACCCCGATCGAATCCTCACGACCCTGCTGTTCACGGACATCGTGAACTCGACCTCCTCGGCGGCGCGGATGGGGGATCGCCGATGGCGAGACGTTCTCGACCAGCACCACAAGTTGGGCCGCGGCGAGATCGAGCGCTTCGGCGGCCGCGAGATCTCGACGACGGGGGACGGCTTCTTCGCCGCGTTCGACCGTCCGATTGCCGCGGTGCGGTGCGCCCTCGCAATGGTGGAGGCGATGCCGTCGCTTGGGGTGCAGATCCGCGCTGGTGTCAACACAGGTGAAGCCGAGGTGCGCGGGTTGGATCTCGGGGGCTTGGCCGTGCACGTCGCGGCCAGGATCGCCGCGCTCGCAAGCGACGGTGAGGTGCTGGTCTCGAGCACCGTAAAGGATCTGGTCGTAGGGTCAGGCCTGGGATTCGAGTACCGGTTGGAGCGCGAACTCAAAGGCGTGCCTGGAAGGTGGCGCCTGTTCGCGGCGACGCCCGGCGAGGCGCTCTGAGACTTGTCGTCGTCCGGCTCCCGCAAGATCCCGGTCGCCTCGCGCGCTCTTGGGATCGCGGTTGGTCGACCGTGAGTTCGACTGGCTCGACTCGGCGAGGAAGACCGGGCGCGCGCCATCGACCCATACCGAACGCCGCAGCGTCTGATGTGCGTTCGTGCGTCGCCATCTCATGGTGGTCTATGAGGTCACATAGGACAGCGTGCGCCGCGTAGCGCAGGGTCTCCCAGAACTGCGAAGGGCTCGGTGGAAGCCATGCGGGCTCGGCCACCCGCGACGGACGCGTTCTTCGCGAATCGCTCCGACGGCCTTCTTCGCTTCGACCCGTCACATTCCCGAAGCGAGATTCGTCATAGCAGTAGCTGGCATCACTTTCCACTCGGACAACGAACACTGGTTGCCGCCGTTCGGCCTCCCTGTGCCTGGAAGGGTTCGCAACGAAACGATGAGTTCGGACCGCACGGTCGGTCGGTACCACCGGAACGAGATCGAGGAGACGAGCATGAACGACACGCGAACAGGCCCCACGAGCGATGTCATCGGCGCACTGCGGGGCTCGTTGCAGGGCCGCATCATCGCGCCCGGCGACGACGACTTCGACGAGGCACGAACCATCTTCTACGGCGGGTTCGACCGGAGTCCGGCCGCGATCGCACGCGTCGCCGGCGTGGACGACGTCGCGCGGGTGATCGAGATCGCACGCGAGACTGGCACGGAGCTGGCCGTCCGCAGCGGCGGTCACAGCCCGGCCGGGCACGGCACCACCGACGGCGGCATCGTCCTCGACCTGTCCGACATGAATGCCCTGGACGTCGACGTCGACGGCCGGACCGCGTGGGCCGAGACGGGCCTCACCGCAGGCGAGTACACGCTCAAGGCCGCTGCGCACGGGCTGGCGACCGGGTTCGGCGACACCGGGTCGGTCGGGATCGGCGGGATCACGCTGGCGGGCGGCGTCGGCTATCTCGTGCGCAAGCACGGGCTCACGATCGACTCGCTGCTCGGCGCGGAGGTCGTCACGGCCGACGGGCGGATCCTCCAGGCCGACGAGACGTCCGAGCCGGATCTCTTCTGGGCGATCCGCGGCGGCGGCGGGAACGTCGGCGTCGCGACCAGGTTCCGGTTCCGGCTGCACGAGGTCCCGTCGATCGTCGGCGGGATGCTCATGCTGCCGGCGACGGCGGACACGGTCGAGGGGTTCGCCGCCGCAGCAGCCGCGGCCCCCGACGAGCTCTCGACGATCGCGGGCGTCATGCAGGCTCCGCCGATGCCGTTCGTGCCGGAGGAGCACCACGGGAAGCTGGTGATCATGGGGCTGCTCGCGTACGCCGGCGACGCGGAGGCTGGTCAGCGGGCGGTGGCGCCGTTCCGCGCGCTGGCCGAGCCGCTCGCCGACATGGTCCGGCCGATGTCGTACCCCGAGATCTACCAGCCCGAGCCGGAGGGGTTCCATCCGATCGCGCTCGGGCGGACGATGTTCGTCGACGACGTGGACGCGGCGTCGGTCGCGTCGTTGCTGGGGCGGCTGCAGGAGCCGTCGACCGCCATGATGCGTGCGACGCAGATCCGTGCGCTCGGCGGCGCGATGGCCCGCGTGCCGAAGGACGCGACTGCCTTCGCGCACCGCGACCGGCGGTTCATGGTCAACATCGCGTCGATGGTCACGTCGCCCGACCAGCTGCCAGCGCACGAGCAGTGGGTGAACTCGCTTGCGGCCGAGCTCCAGCGTGGTGCGACGGGTGCCTACATCGGATTCCTCGGGGACGATGGGCAGGCGCACATCCGCGACGCCTATCCGCACGGAGCGTACGACCGACTCGCCGAGATCAAGCGCCGATACGACCCGACCAACCTGTTCAGGCTGAACCACAACGTGGCGGCGAGCTGACGCCGCGAAGGGAATGAGGCCGCGATGGCGACATCGTCCTGATCCACGGAGGGGCGACGTCGGGTGGTACTGGCACCTCGTGGAGGCAGAGCTGCGTCGGGAGGGCAAGCGACGTAGTGGCGCCGGGTCTTCTGTGCGACGACTAATCGACGAACACGGGATACGCCGAGGAGGTTCGCGCCGCATACGACGACCCGATCGCCCTGTTCACCAGGACGTTGATCCGGCGCTGGTGTCCTGGGCCCTGCGACGGAGCCGGACCCAGTCCGAGGCTCGGATGGGCCAGCCGTCAGCGATGCAAGCATGGCCCGTAGTCCCCACACGGGTCCTGCTGTGTCGGAACGACCGTCTGTTCCCTGTTGCGTTCCTTCGTCGCGTCGCGCGGGACCGCTTGGGCATCACGCCCGACGAGGTCGACGGCGGGACACACCCCCGCGTTGAGCCGCCCAATCGAGTTGGGCGACCGCCTCCAGGCATACGCCGCCGAAGAGGGTCTGACCTCGGGCTGAGCCATGCCTCCGTCAGTGCCCCTGGCAGGAGCTTATTCGAACCCACACGTACAGGAGCAAATCACGCATCTCGCCCGTCTCACTGGCCGATTCCGCGGGTGCTTCTGAGAGGTAAGTCCGCTTTGTGTTCATCACCCGGCTGGTCCTCTCGGGATGAGCCCAGGAAAAGCCATGCCGCCTGAGCCAGTCCGATGACATGACCGTCGCCTGTCCCATCGAGCTGTCAGCCGGCCCCTCCAGCCCGCCCATAGCGCAGGCCGCTAGCTTGGGACTCAGCACGTCGCTTCTCGCACCTGGCTTCAAGCATCTGCGTCGTCAGAGTCAACGACACCGGAGCTCAGGTACACGTTCGCGTAGACCAAGCCCGGTCGGCCTGCATAGGCGACGGCGGTTCCTGCGGGCTCCGAGGCTGGATCGATCCCCACGGCACCAGGGTCAACGAGCCAGCTGTTCGTCGCGTTCAACTGAGCGGTGTGTGGGTCGAAGATGAGCTCGTCGCGAATCCCTCCGTGCGTGTAGGCGACTGCCACCCCCGGCCGACCGCTCGCGTCGGTCGTCTTCCCGATGTACTCGATTCCGGGAAGGGCAGCCGCGACATTGAATAGCGCCGCTCGCAAACTGGGGGACGCGTAGGTCTCCTGGAGCATCTGTCCGATGATGGCTAACGTCTCCCAGTCACCGTCCGGTCCGCCCACGATCTTCCGCTCTTCGAGAGCGGCCTTCAGCTTCCCCGGGTCGGTGGGAAGCTGGGACAGATCGAGGAAGTCCCCTCCTGGCGCCGACGTTTGATCTCCTACCGGCGGTGCCAGATCGGCGACTTCAGGTGATCCGGCCGCTTCCCAGGCCGCCCGATCAGCCGGTGACGGTAACGTGACACGGCTCGCGCTTGTGCGGGTGCGACTCGAACCGTCTGGGCCGAGCCAGGTCTGCTGGGACGACTGATAGGTGACCTCGAAGGGCGAGAAGTGCCCGCCCGGGATGTAGAGCATCGTGCCGGAGCTTCGTACCTCCGTGTAGTAGAACTGCCCGATTGTGGGAGCTGCCTCTGCGCGCTGGGTCTTCGCCGTCAGGGCAAACCGGTGGAGCGCAGCCGCGGCCTGAACCGACGTGGCGCCACCGGGAGCGTCCCCAGGCAACAGCACGGGCACGATCACGGCAACGGCCGTCGCCACGATCGCGACCACGGCGACAAGTCGCCACATCCTACGGTAGGAGGCTCTCCGACTGGGAACGCTAGTGGGGCCCATCCGCTGGGCGAGTAGCCGGCGAGCCGCAGCCACCTCATCATCGGTCGGATCGGCGACGTCCGCCCGAAAGCGTCTGATGATGTCGAGTTCGTCCATGACTCCTCCTCAGGCCTCGTCCCAAGCCAATTGACCGTTCGTGGCCAGGGCTTCCCTCATCTGCTTGCGGGCGCGTGACAATCGCGAACGGACCGTGCCCACGGGGATCCGCATGGCCTCGGCGATCTCCCGGTAGCTCAGATCTGCCCATGCGTACAGCAGCAGCGCTTCGCGGTCGATCGTGGAGAGTGCTGCCAATGCAGCGGCGAGGGCCCGTTCTGCGTCGCAGGTCAGGACGTCGCCGAACGCATCCTCAACGACGGGGTCGACACCGGAACGCGCGTATGCGATGAGCTGCCTGCGCTCGGCACGCTGATGGGTTCGCGCGAGGTTGGCCGCGATGCCAAACAGCCAGGGTCGAGCGTCCGCTCGGTCGAGGTCGAAGGACCGTACCTTGGCGAGCGCTGTGGCGAAGGTCTCCACTGCGAGGTCCTCGGCCAGCTCCGCGCCCAGCCGCCTGCGGAGGAAACGACAGATCGAACCGTAGTGGCGATCGAAGATCTCCCCGAAGCGTTCGGGGTCGTGCAGGCTCCGTCGGATGATCTCGCTGTCACTCATCGTCTGCACAGGGTTCACCCTCCCACCTCTAGTTGGCCGATGCGACCGAACTGGTTCACGGGCATCGCTACGAGGCGGCAGCCACTGCAGGGTGTGGCCGTCATCGTCAGCCTGAGCCTCACCGACGGCGATCGATTCGACGTCGCCGCCTTGCGGCGCGCCTAATGAACGCGTCGTGTCACCGAGCCCAGAGGTGAGACACCTCGGTGATCGCCGGGCGGTACAAGGGGACGGCTTCGGACCGGAGTAGCCTATTCGAACCCCAAGATGTGGGGGCTAGCCGGCAAGCGACCGGACATCGGATCTGCCCGCCTACCAGGCAATCTACTGGTGAATTCGTCAAGAGGCGAGTGCCCTTAATCGGACCTTACTCAAACCCCGCGGTTCAAGAGGAGATCGCCCGCTTGCACGCCATGCTGTTCACGGAACCGACTAAACCCCTTCACCGTGGAGCCGCATGGCCCTGAGGGCGTCCCGCCTGCGGGCCAACAGCACCAGGACGATTGACAGCACCAATCCTGTGAGGGCGATCCCGACTCGCAGACCGACATACCGATCGACAGCTGCGCACCCGCATTCAAAGGCGGCGCGCACGCCCCGTGGTGCCGGGCACTCGCAGAAGATCCGAGTCGTCGGGACCGCGACCGCCATGACGCCGCCGACGACGAGGCAAACGCCAGCGTCGACACGCAATTCCCAGGCTGACGCCCGGCCTCGGGGCAGGCGCCCAAGCAGCCACCACGAGAAGGTCAGGAGCGCCGCGGCGATGCACAGGAACGCTGTTCGGGCTTCGGACCATGAGACAGCGAGGAGGACAATGACGACCACGAGCGCAGTGGCGATCACGAAGACGATGCGCCTTCCGACACCCCGCGCCATTCGACTCTCAGCTGACGGCTGGGTGCTTCGGAACCCAGGAGAGGCAGCACGCGCTTGTTCCGGTCGTTTCCACGATGCGCACCCCGCCTCCGGAACTCGGTATCAGCGAGATCTTCTGCTTGGCGTGACCTGGTGAGTTGAAGAACTGGGTGAACGCGATCTCTGTTCCATCGGGCGACCAAGCGAGCGTGTAGCCGGTGGCGATGCAGGGTTCGGTGCACTCGAACAGGGTTCGCTCATGGGTCCCGTCGTCGCGGACGACTCGGATCTGATAGTCGCGGTCGCCGAGTTCGGTAACGTAGGCGAGCTCGTCGCCACTTGGGGACCATGCCACGACAGAGTTGAAGCGGTCGTTCTCGACCAGGAGACGCGCATCGGTCCCGTCCGCGCTTACAGTCCAAATCTGCCACCCGCCATCTCCCTCCTCGTAACGGATGTAGGCGATGCGACTCCCGTCTGGGGACCATGCGGGGGACAGGTCGCTTGCACTGTCGCTGACCAGATGGCTGAGGTCGGAACCGTCCGGGCGGATGGTGTACAGGTCGTAGTTGCTTTGGGATCGATCCGAAGCGCAGCAGCGAGTGCTCGAGAAGACGATGCGCGATCCGTCGGGGGCCCAGGCGGGGTCGACCTCTTGGAACTCTCCCGATGTGATCTGTCGGAGTCCTGAGCCGTCGGAATGCATGACGAAGATGTTCCTGGGCGGAAACTCCCCGCCCCCGTTCGACACGGCGATGAGTTGCCCGTTCGGCGACACAGCCAACCCGGTGATCGAATGCAGGCGGTGGGAGATGTCGAGGGTCGAGAGCCCGGAGCCGTCCTCGTCGATCGAGCTCACAGAGGAGGGACCGAAGATCGACCCAGGCTGATCCCCTCCCAGGAACCAGATTGGGCCGTTCGGCCGGAGCGTCGGCGCGACAGACGGGGCCGCCGGACGGGCCGTCCCCTGGAAGGCGACGAACGCCGCGGCGATGGCAGCCGCGGCGACGATCAGCACGGCGGCGGCGACGAGCAGTCGCGCCGATCTCCGCTCGCGCGGAGGTGGCATGGAATGGATCCCGAGTCGTCTCCTCAGATCGGGGGGCTCCAATTGGTCGAGGGACCTCAAACGTTCTCTCAAGTCATCCATCGTGCTCCTCGAGCAGGTCTCGGAGGTGGTTACGGCCACGCATCAGGTGGACCCGGACTGCCGCCGGTGTCGAGCCGAGGATTCGAGCGACCTCGGCAACCGGCTGGTCGGCGTAGTAATGGAGCACGATGGCTCCACGTTGACGTGAGGAAAGGCGGCTCAGAGCCTGGAGGATGTCGACCGCGGGCTCTTCCGAGACGAGAGGTCGGTCAGGCACGTCCCCACTCGTCTTCCGACGACGCTTGACCTCCTCGGTGGCGAGGCGGAAAGCCACGCGCCAGAGCCACCCGGACGGAGAACGGATGTCATCCGGGTGCTCAAGAGCAAGGGTGAACGCCTCGGCCACCGCATCGGCGGCGATGTCCGGGTCCCCCGTATAGCCGAGGACGGCCCGCCACATGGTGGGCGACAGGCTCGAGAAGAGCCGTTCGATCGTTTCCTGGGCGCTTTCCTCGCCGACGCGCGCACTCATGTTTCCTTACAGTGGTCTGAGCCGGCCAGAATGTGAACAGTGTCCGGGGAGGTCTTCCCCGGAGCCGTGAGCAAGCCTGGCCGATCGTGGCTTGCGAAAGCCACAATCGGGACGAGTGCGCCGGGGAGGACTCGAACCTCCGACCCGCTGCTTAGAAGGCAGCCGCTCTGTCCTGACTGAGCTACCGGCGCCGGCGGGTTCGACTGTAGCAAGGGGAAGGGATGCGGCCGGAAGCCGGGCAGCCCGACTTCCCTAGGCGCTGCGGTGGCCCAGCCGCCGGTAGACGAACCGCATCAGCGCGCTGGCCGCCAACATCGTGAGGATGATGGCGACGATCTCGACGAAGTGACCGAGCTGAACGTGGTCCCCGAACACGATGTTGACCGCCTCGAGGATCGCGAACTTGCTCAGGAACAGGATGGAGAACACCGCCATGAGCCCGAGGGCTCTCCAGACCGCGCCCTCCTTGGACTGGAAGTACCCGGCGACACGACGCTCCAGACCCTTGACCGCGTCGATCGCCAGCTTGAGCAGGAGCGCAGTCAGCACCGAGATCGCGAAGGAGTCGATGACGATCGTATGGATGTACTCGACGAAGAGGTTCAGGATGACGATGTCCAGCAGCACCTCCGACACCCAGGAGACGTAGCGCGCCTGGCCCCTGGTGATGGAGATGTCGTCTGAACCGTACGAGCGGGTCACCGCAGCATCCTGTCGAGTCGGTCATGGCGGAGGAGCTTCCCCAGCTGACCGATCATGACCTCATCGTCGCCCACGCGGGGCGGCACGCCCGTGCTATGCCGAGACCGAGTTGTCCGGGCGCGGCCCGTCGAGCGGGGAGTGGAGCTTGACCTGGGGGAGCGTCGACGGGTCGACGAACGTGCTCCCCTTCGCATTGGCCTTGACCGCTTGGTGGGTGGCGGTTCCGTCCAGGACGTCCTTCCACGACAGGAACCACACCGTCCAGCCGTTGTCCCACTCGCCGCCCCTGGGACTCCCGGTCACGGTCACGGGATCCCCGGGGACGGCCAGGTTGTAGTAGGTCTCTGCGTTCGTCGGCGAGAGATTCACGCAGCCGTGGCTCACGTTCACGCGACCCTGCTCGCCCAGCGACCACGGCGCCGCGTGGACGAACGCCCCCGACCACGTGATCCGCACCGAGAACGGAACCAGGATGTCGTAGTCGTCCCCGATCATCTCCTCGGGGTTCGCCTTGGTGATCGTGAGGTAGGTCCCGTTGGCCGTCTCGTCGCCGGGCTTGCCGGTCGAGATGGGCCAGTCCCCGAGCAGCTTGCGGTCGAGGAAGACCTGCATGTGGTGGTCGGTGGTGCTGGCCACCGCCACCAGCGACCGTCCGATGCGGAACGTCTGCGTCAGCGTGTGCACGCCGTACACGCCGGGTGCGCCCAGCACGCCGTCGAGATGCCCGGTGAACTTCACGGTCGTGTGGTCCGGCCAGTACCCCCGCGGGCGGAAGAACATCGTCGAGTCGCCGTCCCAGTACCAGGCCCCGACGACCCGCTTCGACGTCTGCAGCACGAGGGAGCGCTCGACCGCCTCCTTGTTCTCGATGGGCTTGTCGAAGTTCAGGATGATCGGCATCCCCACGCCGTACGTCTTCTGGTATCCCTCGAAGATGACCGTCCGGAACGAGTCGTCCGGCGTGAGGGTCTGGAACGTGCTCGTCTTCGAGACCTTCAGGCCCTTCGCGTCGACCGCCGTGGCTCGGACCGTGTACTTCGACGAGGTCTCGAGCGCCCAGTCGCTCTGCCAGGTCGTGTGACCGGCGTCGACGTGGCCGGTGACCGGCTCGCCGTCGGTCTTCACCCTGACCTTGGTGATCTTTCCGTCCGTCGCCGTGACGGTGATCCCGGAATCGGGCAGCGCGGCCTGCTTGCCGCTCACCGGGGTGATCCGCAACCGGGCGACGCTGTGCGGCTTGGGGGGGCTGGGCGGGGGTCCGCTCGTGCCGCCGCCGGTCACGCCGCCCGGGCCGCTCGTCCCGCCGCCCTGGTGCTGCCCGCCGGTCGGGCCGGACGACTGGCAGGCGGTGGCCAGCAGACAGAGGGTGGCCAGGGTTCCGACGATCACTGCCGTCGGTCGTCCGCGAAGGTTCACCAGCTTTCGCACCGTTCCTCCCGCAACATGACCACCGACCAACGTGCTCGGCGGCCGCATGCCCGACGTGCACCAGTGTGCCACGGGTTCGTCGAGACGCGGCCGAACACTTCGCCCGGGCTGCGGAGGAGCGTGCCCAGGAGGACGGCCCGGAGGAGATCGTGGTACATCGTTCTCGTGCAGGAGGGCCCTCGATCATCCATGGAGGAATCCGGCCCGCAGATCTCGGAGGCCACGGCTCGACGAGTCACCACGGTGACGACGGTGGTGGTGGTCGGTGCCGTGGTCGGAGCGGCGGTATGGTTCGACCGGGTCACCAAGCGTTGGTGGGAGGAGCACCGGTCAGGGACCCCCGGGGGATCCCTCGCGCGCCGGGTGCGAATGGCCGAGGAGCGGGACGTGGCCGCGCTCCGAGCGTTGAAGGGCATCTGGGACCTGACTCGGTGGTAGGCCCACCACCGAGGGTATTGAGGCCCGCCCGGGTCAGCTCGCGGCGAGCTGGCCGGTGAGCGTGAGGTTGCCGGTCCCGGCAGAGTCGTTCACGTCCACGCTGCAGGCGAACTGGAACGTCCGCTGCTGGTCCCTCCAATTGCCCTCGAACGTGGAGGGGTACGGCCCGTTCACCACGCCTTGTGGTTCGCACTTGAACCCGACGAAGTCGATGATCGGCCCGTCCTCGTCACGTTGGTCGTCGAACGTGAACGGGCAGTCCGGGTCCGACCCGTGCCCTTCGTTGTGGATGTCGACCACGACGGGGATGGTCATTTGAATCCCGATGATGTCGGTCGACGCATCGAGAGTGGGACCGGGCTCGATACTCGCGTCCAGGAACGCATCCCCGGCGGGTGACGAGTAGGTCGAGAACTTCCCGTTGGCGTCCCGCGGTCTGGGTGCTCGTGGTCGTGCAGGTGCCGTTCGGCCCGGAGCTCTCGATCACCTGGGTGAACGAGTAGCTGTAGGTGAACGTCGAGGCCCCGCTGTCCTTGACCGCGTAGCCGCCGGAGTTCGGGTCGGCGGGCACCAGGTGGACCGTCGCCGAGCCCTCGTTCGTCCCGTCCTCCGTGATCGTGTCGAGCGGGTCCGACGACTCGTGGTGCCTCGTCGTCGACCAGATGAACGTCCCGTCGAGGTCGGGCTGGACGTCGACGCTCACCTCGAAGGGGTCCAGTGGGGAGTCGTCGGGGTTGGGAGCGGACACGCGCTCGTCGGTCACCGTGACGTAGGCGGGGCCGGCACAGCTCGACAGGTTGAGGCGGACGCCACTCTGGCGGATCGCGGGCGTGATGACGCCGGGGATGGGCACGTCCCGGATCCTGGACCCGGTGTCGCAGTCGATGCTCGCGCGGAGCTTGCCCTGGCCCGTGCTCCGCACCGTGACCGTGATCGGCTTCGCCGACGAGGGCAGGCGGACCCAGTTCGCCGAGTAGTCGGCGCGGATGTGTCCGTCGTACGGCGTGTCGAGGGTGACCACCCCCGTTACGGGAGTCCGGCCGGGACTGGCGACGTAGCGGTCGCCATCGACGAAGCAGAACGGATGCTCGTACCCACCCTCGCATTTCTTCGAGAATCGGTAGGCGACCGCCATGCCGTGGTAGGCCGCCCCCAGGGTGGCGCTCTTGGACGCCACGCCCACGGACATCGCGGGAAGCTCCTCCTTTCCTTTGCTCATGGCCTCCCACGCGGCCTGCATGACGTCCTCGCCGCCGCCGGCCCTCCCCGTCCCGAACCGCTCCGTGATCCCCCGAAAGGCCAGCCAGTACCCGTACTCGTCGGTTCCATTCGACGGAAAGTCCCCCATGCTCCTCGTGATGTCCGGCCACAGATACTGCTCTGCGTCATGGGACGGGGGGGACCACCTCACCCTCCATCCACGCCGCGGTGCCCTCGATGAACGAGTCATCGGGCTCGCTGTCGACGTCGAGCACTCCCAGTCCGTACTGGATCAGGTGGACGAACTCGTGGGCGGCCGTCACGCGCATCTCGAGCGAGGACGAGAAGTTGTTGCGGAGCGACATGCACGAGGCCTCCGCGTCCGCCTCGCGCCAGGGCGTGGCGGGGTTGTCGCCGACCGGTCCCGCCCACGTTCCGACTGAGTTGGTGAACCCGTAATCGCCGAGCGCCTGGCGCTCGATCCGGATCGGGTAGCGCCCCTGGGGGAGGTGGTGACCGCTCATGACCGGCGGCTTCGCCCATCCGAACGAGGTGACCTCCACCGAGTAGGCGTGCTCCAACGCAGCCCCGTACATGGCGGCCCTCAGCCCGCCGCCGATCGTCCCGTACCGGATCTGGAAGTGCCTCGTGGACAGCAGGTGGGGGAGTTGCGTCCGGTTCGGCCCGCAGTCGAACGTCCCGCGCCGGCGCACCGGCGGCGGGGGGTGGTGGAGCAACCGGAGGGTGCCGTCGCGGACGGCATCCCCACCGCGCCAATTGGAGTGGGACTGCCGATGGTGCCACTGCGAGGATCCGTGGGTCGCGTCGAGGTGGTCGGCCGGCGATGGCACCGGGGTCGCGGCGACCAACCCGATCGCGACGACCCCGACGGCGATCGCTCGGGCAGCGCGGCCGGGACGAGCGGCGACCGTGTCGCATCCGCCGCGCCGGTGGCGCATGGCCTCCCTCCCTGGTTCCGCTGTTGGAGCGGGAATGTCGCCGTTCCGGCCAGGGCTGTCAAGAGACGGGCCTCCGGCGGAAGCTCGGCCGATCAGGGTCGTCCGACGCCTCGAGCCATGGCCTCGTCCAGGCGCGGGAGCGGGCCTCCGTACCGGTCCATCGCAACCGTGATGCTCGAGTGGCCGAGTCGCTCCCGGATGCTGTCCGTTCCGTGAGTTCGAGATCCGACGTCGGCGACGCGTGCGCTCGGGAGCGAAAGGCGGGTCAGGGTGGTGTTGGAGCCGTCCCGCCTCCACCACCGGTTGCGGGCGAGAGGACGGTTCGCGGCCCGCCGGCGGGAGGGGCGGGGGCGGCACCCGAGATCCGCAGGACGAAGGTCGTTCGCCCGATCAGCATGGTGCCGGGGCCCGCGAAGTCGATCCGAAGGACGATGTCGATGACCCGGCTCGGGGTCATGAGCACGGGAGTGGCGAAGGTGTACCGGCGGCACGCGCGATCGTGGCGGTTCGTCGCGTCGACGAGCGACACGACCGCGGGGCTCCCCACCCCCGCGGTGTCATCGAACGCGTTCAAGAAGAAGGCGTCGAGGGTCACGTTGGGGTCGGTGGCGTCGTAGCAGACCTGAACCGACCGGACCTCCAGCCTCCGCCCGTACATCGCCACCGGCAGCTCGGGGCCCACCTCGGCGAACTGGTTCGAGCCCGCGGTCGCCTTGTGGACCTGGGTCTCCTGGGCGAACGTGCTCACGTGGAAATCGGAAGCCGAACCGCCGCCGGCCCTCCAGCCCGTCCAGGGCACCGAGACCACGACGAACCCCCGGTTCCGCACGAAGGCGGAGGAGTCGAGGCCGTCAAGGCGATTGGCGTTGGGGGCCTCGGCGATGATGTCGTTCGGGAGCCGGCCCGTGGTCCGGCTCGTGGCGACGAGCTTGCCGCTCCGGTCCCGGAGGGACGCGGTCGCCTTCACCGCCGAGAAGCCGTCCACGCGCCCGGCGTTCCTGGCGAACGCGACGACGGCGGAGGCGACCGCGGGGGCGGTCGCCAGCAGGATCGCGGCCACGAGTGCGACGATCGGAGCGCGGCGTGGGGTCGAGGTGCGCACGTCGGGCCTCCTTTCTCGACGCCGGCGCGGGACGCCGGGGGCCGCATGCTACGGGTGCCGCCCGCGTCCGACCAGCCCACGGACGGGGGTCCCCTATCCGGAGCCCGCACGTCCCCACGCCGGACGTGGATCCACTCGGGCGGGGGACCCGGCAAGTGTGCGAACGGGGCTGCCCACGCGGCGCCGCCTGCGATACTGTGCTCCGCGCCACCGCTCGTGGAGTGCCGATGACGAGCCTTCTCCGGCCCCGGAACCGTTCCCTCCCGTCGATCCTGATCGGGCTCGTCGTGGTCTCGCTCTCCTCCCCAGCCGCGGCGGCCCCCGGGCGCCGTCCTCGACCCCCCGTCATCCAGTCGGTCACGGTCGCGCCCGCCCATCCGTCCACCGATACCACCGTGACCGCGGTGGTCGATGCCACCGACCCGCAGGGCTACGCCATCACGTTGTCCTACCAGTGGCTCCGAAACGGCGTTCTCCTCTCCGGACGGAGTGGCCGGACGCTCGACCTGTCGGGGACCGGCAACGGCGACCGGGGCGACCGCATCTCCGTGAAGGTGGTCGCGTCGAACGGGGGCGCCAGGAGCCGGCCGGCCACGTCGGCGCCCGTCGACGTCGTCAACAGCCCGCCGGACGCCGCGCCGGCGTCAGGCACCACATCACGTGGCCAACCGGTCACGCTCACGCTCTCCGCGTCGGATCCCGACGGGGACGCTCTCAACTTCACGGCGAGCCAGCCGTCGAGCGGTTCCATCGGGACCGTCGGCCCGCGGCACTGCGATGGGGACGGCTGCGCCGCCCCGGTGACGTACACGCCACCGGCCATCCTCTGCAACGGAAGCGACCGGTTCAGTTACCGAGCCTCGGACGGGCAGCTCGGGAGCCAGCCGGCCACGGCGTCGGTCGCCATTCACACGATGAGAACGAAGACCGTCCTCCGCCTGGCACCGCCTCCCCGGATCGTGCCGTACCGCCACCGGCTCTCGCTGACCGCTCGCCTCTCCCGATTCGCCGCGGGGGCGAGCCTGACGCTGTACCGGAAGACGCCGGGGTCCGCGTGGTCCGCGGTCGGGCGTGGGGACCCGAAAGCGGACGGAACGATCTCGTTCCACGTTCGGCTGGAGCAGCGGACCTCGCTCCTCGTGCGCTCTTCGGGCGACAACTGCTATCTGCCGGCGGCGAGCGCGACGGCGGCGGTCTCCGTCCGGGCGAAGGTGGCAGGCCGGCTGATGGGGTCGCAGGCCACGGAGCGTGGCTACGCCCGGTACGGACGCTCGGCGACACCCCACTACGTGGCCGCCGTCCTCCCCGTCCACCCGGGAGGGGGGGCGGTGTTCATATGGGAGCGCAAGGATGCGGCCGGGTGGCACCCCTACCTACGGCAGGATGCCACCCTCGACGCGCACAGCCGGCTCTCCGTGTTCATGACCTCCGGAGTAATGAACGGAACGAAGTACCGGGTGCGGGTCGGCTGGCGCGGCGGCGAGGGCAACGCCCCGGCGTGGTCGCGGTGGGCACGCTTCATTCGGGTCTGACCACGGGTTCGACACCCGGCCGCGTCCGGGCCGCGAGCCGCAACGCTGTGCCGAATGGTGGGGAAGGACGAGGAACGGGGAGGGGAGCGCGCATGGCCTCTGACCAGCGCAAACGCGCCTTGACCTGTGGAGCGGGCGAAGGGAATCGAACCCTCACCACCAGCTTGGAAGGCTGGAGCTCTACCATTGAGCTACGCCCGCGTGGCGACGTCTGAGTCTACCGGCCGGTGCCCCTGCGATACTCCCGCTATGCGGGTTCCGTTCGTCATCGCCGACGTGTTCACGCCGCGGCCGCTGGCCGGGAACCAGCTGATGGTCGTTCCCGACGCCGCTGGGCTCGACGGCGACAGGATGCAGGCGCTCACCCGCGAGATCGGGTTCAGCGAATCGACGTTCGTCACGCACGCCGAACCCGGCCGGTACCGCATGCGGATCTTCTCGCCCGGCTACGAGATGCCGTTCGCCGGCCACCCGACCCTCGGGACGGCATTCGTCCTCGCGGCCGATGGGCTGATCGGCCCGAAGGCCACCCAGGAGGTGGCGGCGGGGGAGTTCGCCGTGGAGGTCGACCTCGAGGAGGGAACCGCGAGCGTTCGGCAGCTCCCGCCGGAGTTCGGCCTGGAGCTGAACGACCCAGAGCGCATCGCCGCCGCGATCGGCCTCACCCAGGACGACCTCGACCCCGCGACCCCGCCCCAGGCGGTGTCGACCGGCCTGCTGCACCTCATGGTTCCCGTTCGCACTCCGGACGCCGTCGCCCGGGCGGAGATGCGGCCGCGGGAGGTCGGCGCGATCAACGCGGAGCTCGAGTGCGATGCGCTGTACCTGTTCGCGGTGACCGAGGAGGGCGCGAAGGCCCGGCTGTTCGCGCCCGGCGTCACGCTGGCGGAGGACCCTGCGACCGGGTCGGCCGCAGGCCCGTGCGGGGCGTACCTGGCGGCGCGGGGGCTGGGGCGGATGCCCGGGTCGATGGTCATCCGCCAGGGCGAGGAGGCCGGCCGTCCGAGCAGCCTGCACGTCACCGTCGAGCCGGACGGCGACACATGGTCGGTGCTCGTCGGCGGGGGAGTGCGGATCGTCGCCCGCGGGGAGTGGGATCTGCCCGATCAGTCGGGCTGAGGCTCCCGGGTGAGCTCGGCGGGGAGCCGCTGGAGCGGAGGCATCGAGGCCTGCCACGGGTCGTCGCGGCCGATCAGGTCCGGGACGTTGGCGATCGTGAAGTCCTGCGGCGTGATGCGCTCGAGATCCTTCCACGGCACCGGGAACGACACGGTCCCCCCGGGCCGGGCGCGCGGCGAGTACGCGCTCACCACGTGCTTGCCCGGCCCGATCCTGGTCGCGTCGAGGAACACCCGGTCGCCCCGTTCCTTCTTCATGAACTGGACCGTGATCAGGTTCGGTTCCACCGCGGCGGCCTCGGCGGCCAGGGCGCCGGCGGCTCGCGAGGCCTCGTCGAACCCGTGGCGTCGCTGGAGCGGTACGTACACGTGCACGCCCTTCGCGCCGGATGTCTTCGCGCAGGACTCGAGCCCGTGCCGCGCCAGCACCTCCCGCGTCACCAGCGCCGTGCGCACCGCGAGGTCGAACCGCCCGGCCGGCGGGTCGACGTCCATGATCAGGTACTCCGGACGCCACAGGCGGTCGACCCGCGAGATCCACGGGTGGAATTCGATGGAGCCCTGGTTCGCCAGCCACACGAGCGTCCGCCGGTCGTTGCAGAGCGCGTACCGGACCTCCTTGCGCTTGCCCCGACCGGAGTCGGCGGGGAGCGTGATGGTCCGGACCCACGGCGGCGCGTAGTCGGGCGTCTGCTTCTGGTAGAAGGAGCCGCCCGAGATCCCGTCCGGGAACCGGATCACCGTGAGGGGCCGGTTGCGGAGGTGGCGGAGGAACTGGGGCCCCACCGCCTCGACGTAGCGGATCAGGTCGCCCTTGGTCAGGCCGTCGTCCGGCCAGTACATCTTGTCGAGTCGTGAGAGCTCCACGCCGCCCGGCACGAACAGGTCATATCCGAACTGGACCCGGCCCGGCAACCGCCGAGCGGCGACCAACGAACGCCGCGCCACCGCGCCTGACGTGTTTGGTTGCACGCAGCCCCGGGTACCGCAATGATCGCAACGCGCTGCGCCGATCCGCCGCCGTGCCCGCCACGTCCGGCTCTCCCCTCCCTACCCCCCGGCGCAGCGCTGCGCGGGTTCCGGCCGGTGACGCGCCTACAATGCCGGACAGCGGGGCGTAGCGCAGTTTGGAAGCGCGCTGCCTTTGGGAGGCAGAGGCCGCGGGTTCAAATCCCGCCGCCCCGACCGATCCCCGGCGGTGACCGGGTTCAGACCCGCTGGGGCTCGGCCGCGCCGGTCAGGTCCTGCGTCGTGCACTGCCCGGCGTCGTGGGCGTGGGTGACCTTCCGCAGCGAGGACGCGACCGACTCGATCTCGTCGGCGTCAAGGTGCCCGGAGAAGTGGCGGTCGACGGCGGCGAGGAACGACGGCGTCGCCCGGTCGAGGGCCTCCCGGCCGGCCGGCGTGATCACCGCCCAGGTCCCGCGGCGGTCCGAGTCGCACGCCGTGCGCTCGATGAGCCCCGCCACCTGCATGCGGTCGGCCAGCCGGGTGAGCCCGCTCTTCGACAGGAGCACGGCCCTTGCCAGCTCCTGCATCCGCATCGAACCCTCCTCGGTTCGGGACAGGCGCACGAGCACCTCGTGCCAGGAGAGGGGCAGGTTCGTCTCGCGCACGAGGTCGGCCTCGACGCTCTCGACGGCCGCGGCGTGCGCCTCGACCAGCGCGATCCACGCCGCGAGTCCCGGGTACCGGTTTCGCTCCTCCATCTGGGGGGAAGTCTATCAAGAACAGTTGACGGCGCAACGAGTTGCTGATAACGTTGCGTCAGCAATCATTGTCAAGACAACGAATCTGGCGAGGTCGGAATCGGAAGGAGGCAGGACCATGGCGGATGCGACCAGGATCGTCGACGGGATCGAGATCCCGGCCCTGGGGACCTGGGAGGTGGACCCCGCGCACTCGCGGCTGGGGTTCGTCGCCCGGCACCTGATGGTGACCAAGGTGCGGGGCAGCTTCGACGTGTTCGACGGCAGGATCGTGGTCGGCGAGGGTCCGGAGGACTCGACCGTCGAGGTGCGCGTCGACACGGCGAGCATCACCACGGGCTCGCCGGATCGCGACCAGCACCTGCGCTCGCCCGACTTCCTCGACGTCGAGCGGTTCCCGGTGATGACGTTCCGGTCGACGAAGGTGGAACGCAGCGGCGAGACCGGGCTGCGGCTCGAGGGCGAGCTCACCGTCCGAGACGTGACCCGGCCGGTAACGCTCGACGCGGAGTTCGACGGGCTGACCGGCGATCCGTGGGGCGGCATGCGTGTGGCGTTCACCGGAACCACCGAGATCGACCGCGAGGACTGGGGCATGACGTGGAACGTCGCCCTCGAGCGGGGCGGCGTGCTCGTCAGCAAGAAGGTCCAGATCGAGATCGACGTCCAGGCGAAGTTCGTGGAGGAGGCCAGGTCCGAGGCCGCGTAGCCGCGACCAAAACGTACTGCGGGGCCATCCGGGTTCGACCCGGGTGGCCCCCGGCGTTGGCGGGTCCGATCGGCCAGCTGCGCATGGCAGACGACGTGTCGGAGCGCGTTTGACAGGAAGAGCGACCCGGACAAGCATCCGAGCCAGCAGCCGCACACCGAATCGAAGGGGCAGTCCGAGATTCCGCTGCTGTCCGCTGCCCCGGGGAGGGGATCGCCATGAAGTCGCGCTGGACGTGGGCGCTCGCGCTCTCGCTCACGCTGATCGCCGCGATGCCGGGGCTCTCCGGCGCCGGGGTCGGCTCGGGCCATCGGATCGACGCACGGGAACACGTCGCGCCGCAACGGGGCTTCGTACCCGCGGTGGGGGCGGCAGCCAGGCTCTCCCGGTACTTCGTCGTGATGCGGGCGCCGGCGGTCGCCGACGCCGTCCGATCGGCCAGGGCGTCCGGCTCCTCGCTCTCCGGCGCCTCGGAGCGCCAGGCCAAGGCCGCGGCCCTCGCCTCCCAGGCGGGCGCGCTGCGCCAGGCGAACGCGATGGGCGGCCTCGTCGTCTTCCGGTACGGCACGCTGGTGAACGCGTTCTCGGCCCGGCTCTCCCCGGCGGCAGCCGAGGCGCTGGCCCGGCGGTCCGACGTGGCGTCGGTCCAGCCGGTCTCGATCGTGAAGCTCGACAACGAGAGCAGCGTGCCGTTCATCGGCGCGCCGAAGGTGTGGCAGAAGTTCGGCGCCCAGGGCCAGGGGATGACCCTCGCCCTCGTCGACACCGGCATCGACTACACGCACAAGGACTTCGGCGGGTCGGGCGACCCGGCCGACTACGCGAACAACGACCCGAACGTCGTCGAGCCGGGCACGTTCCCCACCAAGAAGGTCATCGGCGGGTTCGACTTCGTCGGCTCGAACTACGACGTGCTGGACACGGACACGACCAACGACATCCCGCGGCCGGACTTCGACCCGCTCGACCGGGACGGTCACGGCAGCCACACCGGCGGGACGTGCTGCGGCATCGGCGTGCCCGGCAAGGTCGGGGCCGGCGTCGCCCCCAAGGTCAAGATTCTGGCCTACAAGGTGTGGGACGTCGGGAACTCGACCGACGACGTGCTGGTGG
This sequence comes from uncultured Actinomycetes bacterium, assembly GCA_963772375.1. Classification (GTDB taxonomy): domain Bacteria; phylum Actinomycetota; class UBA4738; order UBA4738; family JACQTL01; genus DATBHM01. The sequence goes on along the minus strand of CAVYXG010000001.1, from coordinate 834,469 downwards.
CAGGCTACGAGCGCGCCGTCGACCCGAACCAGGACGGCGACACCAGCGACCACGCCGACGTGCTGTCGTTCTCCGGCGGCGTCGACTACGGGACCCTGAACTCGGTCGAGGCCGTTGCCGCGCAACGGGTCGTCGACCTCGGCACGGTGTTCGTGGCCTCGGCCGGGAACTCGGGGAACCAGCCGAGCGGCGCCTCCTCGTACATCATGGGGACCCCCGCCAACGCCCGCGGCGTCATCTCGGTCGCCGCGTCGATCGACGAGTTCGTGGCCAACACCATCTCGGTCGACAGCCCGCCGACCACGCTGCCGGACAACGGCATCGCCGTCATCCAAGACTGGGCGGCCCCGCTGTCGGCCGATCTGACCGACACGGTGATCGACGCCCGGGAGTTCGACCCGCCCGCCGATCCCGCGAACCCCGCCGCCAGCGACGCCGAGCTGTGCGACGGCGCCAGTCCGCCGCCCGGCGACTTCGGGGGGCACATCGCGCTGGTGTTCAAGGGGTCGACCGGGGCCGGCGACTGCACGGGCAGCGAGAAGGTGTTCACCGCGCAGGAGATGGGCGCGAGCGGCGTCATCCTGTGGAACGGCTTCGGGGGCTTCCCCTCGGCGCTCGGCCCGGGGGACTTCGTCGACCAGATCACGATCCCCGCGGTGATGATCAGCACGAACGACTCGGAGGCGCTCGGCGCCATCGTGAGCCCGGACGCGGCGAACGGGAACTTCAACACCGCGGCCGTGACCGCGACGCTCCACGCCGATCCCTCGCCGATCCCGGGGTTCGCCGACGCGATGACCGACTTCTCGTCGGAGGGCCCGGCCCGGCTGACCAACGACCTCAAGCCGGACATCTCCGCGCCCGGCTTCGACATCTCGTCGGCCGGCGTGGGGACCGGCGACGGCGCGGCGCTGCTGTCGGGGACGTCGATGGCGGCTCCGCACATCTCGGGCTCGGCGGTGCTCCTGCGCCAGCTCCATCCGACGTGGGGTCCCGCCCGGATCAAGGCCCTCCTGATGAACCAGGCCACCCGGAAGATGAAGAACAACGACCTCACGGCGCCGGTCCCGGCCATCGACATGGGCGCCGGCCGGGTGCGGGTGTTCCAGTCGGCCACCGCCCGTTCGCTGGCGTGGCCGGGGAGCCTGTCGTTCGGTCTCCGGATCGCATCCGGACCGGAGCAGGTCGTGCGGGCATTCACGGTGAAGAACTACGACTCGGCCGGGCACGACTACGACGTGTCTGATGTGGTCCGGTACTCGGACTTCGGGGATCCGGGCCTGGCATCCGTCGACGTGTCCCTGAACGGGACGTCGTTCGGGCCGACCAGGTCGTTCCACCTCGCCTCGGGGAAGAGCCGGAAGGTGTGGGCCCGGCTCTCGCTGGACCCGTCCGCGATCGACCAGGCCGAGGAGGAGTTCGGGCTGTACTACTTCAACCCGACGGTCGACGGCACCGTGGTCATCCACCAGGACGGCCCGCATCAGGACGTCCTGGGGGTGGCCTGGGAGACGTCGCCGCTCGCCGCGTCGCAGACGGGCGTCTCGCCCTCGGCGCTCGACCTGACGGGCGGTCCCCAGGGACTGACGGTCACGTCGACCCCCTCGGCCGGCACGGACTATGCCGACCTGTACCTGCTCGGCGGCACGGACCCCGTCGCGAGCACCGGTGAGGAGGATGTCGTCGCGGTCGGCGCCCGGTCGTTCACGGGCGACACGATCGACGGCAACGCGGTGGGCGTCCCGACGGGAACCGACCCGGCCGTCGGCATCTCGTGGCAGGACTTCCTGACCAACGACGACACGCCCACCGAGCCGGTCGAGTTCGGGGTCCAGGCAGCGGCGGTGCACAACACGACGGAGACGCTCGAGGTGGACGTGAAGGTCGACGCGGGCGCCGACGGCGTGTTCGCCGACCCGGACATGCAGGCCGACTACCTGGTCGTGAAGCAGCCCGGCGTGGGTGGCGTCGTCTGCGTGTACGACCTGTCGCTGCCGAGCCCGTTCGACGAGTGCGCGGCCGACTACTTCGCCGACTACTCGAACTACAACTCGAACCTGGTCGGCCTCGCCGTGGACGCGTCGGCGATCGGGCTGGACGACTCGGCTCCGGAGCTCGCGTACCAGGTGACGGCGTGCACCGGGCGGTTCTCCGGCGACGTGCCGGGGACCTTCTGCGACAGCGTGGGGTCGATCGACGACGCCACGGGGACCTGGGACATGACCCTGGACGCCACGAGCCCGGCGCTGGACATCGGAACCCTGGTGTGCGGCGGATTCTGGGGCACCGACGCGTGCGACGCCGGGAGCCCGGCGCAGGTGGCGACCGGGTCGGCGGGGGCCGGCGACGACCCCTCCATCCTGGTGCTGTTCCCCGACAACGCGCCATCCCGGACCCCGACGATCGTCACAACGACGACGTAGCCGGGGATCAGGAGCTCATCGAAGGGCCGGGCGGCCGCCGCCCGGCCCTTCGCGCCGTGGGGCGGGCTATCGGCCGCCGAACAGGCGCACGACCTCGTCGTGGACGGCGCCGTTGGTCGTGAGGACGCTCCCGCGATCGGCGGGGCGGGTGCCGTCGAGCTGCGTCACCGCTCCGCCGGCCTCGCGCACGAGGGGAGCCAGGGCGGCCCAGTCCCACGTCCGGAGCTCGGCCTCCACCATCACGTCGGCCGCGCCGCGGGCCACCAGCGCGTGCCCCCAGAAGTCACCGAACCCCCGCGTCCTCGCCGCGCCGGCCGTCAGCGCGGCGAACCCCGCGGCGTTCGGCCCGGTCCGCCACTCGTCGAGGGACGCGTGCGACACGAGACACTCGGACAGGGAGGCCCGGTCGGACACGTGGATGCGCTCGCCGTTGAGGGTCGCACCGCCCCCGGAGGCGGCGCCGTAGCGCTCGCCGAGTGCCGGCGCACCCACGAGGCCGAGCACGGGCTCGCCGTCGACGAGGAGCGCCACCAGTGTGGCCCAGATCTGGATGCCTGCCGCGAAGTTCTTCGTGCCGTCGATCGGATCGACCACCCAGACCCGCGATCCGGTGCCGACGAGGCCGTGCTCCTCGCCGAGCACGGCATCCGAGGGGAATTCCTCCGCCAGCCGGGACCGGATCATTGACTCGACGGCGAGGTCGGCCTCGGTCACCGGCGTGGAGTCCGGTTTGATGTGCACCTCGAACTCGCCCTGGTAGAAGCCCATGGCGATCTCCGCGGCCCGGTCGGCCAGCGAGTGCGCGAACGTGAGCTCCCGTTCGTACATGGAGGCCGAGGGTAGCAACCGAAGCCGGAGCAAGCGCGGATTTCGATTACCCTCGGTTGCGACATGGAATCGACCGTCGAGGAATCCGGCCGCCACACCGTCGTGCTGACGGTGGAGGTGCCGCCAGAGGAATTCGCCCGCGACCTCGACCGCGCGTACCGCCGCATCTCGCAGCAGGTCAAGATCCCCGGCTTCCGCAAGGGGCATGTGCCGCGCCGGATCATCGACGCCCAGATCGGACGCGACGCGGTGATGCAGGAGTTCATCGAGGACTCGATCCCGCAGTACTACTCGAAGGCCGTCCGTGAGCACGAGCTGGCGCCGATCGCCGACCCCGATATCTCGCTCGAGAACACGGACGAGGGCCGTCCGCTGGTATTCAGCGCGACGGTCGAGGTCCGGCCACGGCTGCAGCTCGACGACTGGCGCGAGGTGGTCCTCGGTGTCGAGCCGCCCGACCCCGCGGTGACCGACGAGGACGTCGACCAGTTCGTCGACCGGCTGCGCGACCGGTTCTCGGAGGTCGAGACGGTCGGACATCCCGCGCATCGTGGGGACTACGTGCTGGCCGACATCCGGGCGAGCGTCCATGGCGAGGAGCTGCCCGACCTCACGCTGATCGACCACCTGTACGAGGTGGGTTCGAGCTCGATCGTGCCCGAGCTCGACGAGGAGCTGGTGAACGCCGCCGCCGGACAGATCCTGAAGTTCAACGCGGCGCTCCCGGAGCGGTTCGGCGAACGGGCCGGCCAGGAGGTCACGTTCCAGGTTCTCGTGAAGGAGGTCAAGGCGAAGCGCCTCCCGGCCGCCGACGACGAGTTCGCGAAGTCGGCGTCCGAGTTCGACACGATGGACGAGCTCCGGGCCGACCTCCGGGAGAAGCTCGCGGACGCCAAGGCGGCGGAGGCCCGGGGGGTGTACCGGGACCGGATCCTCCAGGCGCTGGTGGACCACGTCGACGTGGACCTGCCCGACCGGCTGGTCGACCACGAGACCGAGCGCCGGGTGGAGGAGGCCACCCGGCGGGCCCAGCGGGCCGGGCTCACGCTCGACCAGGTCCTCGCATCGCAGGACTGGGACGAGCTGCGGTTTCGGTCCGACGCCCGCGCCCACGCGATCCGTGCGATCAAGCAGGACCTGATCCTCGAGTCGGTGGCTCGCCAGGAGGACATCACCGTCACGCCGGAGGAGATCGCCGGGGCGGTCGCCGAGCTCGCGCAGGCGCTCGGCCGCGAACCCAAGGAGGTCGCCACGTCCATCGAACGTTCCGGACAGGTCACGTCCCTGGCCGGTGATATCATCCGAACGAAGGCACTCGACCTCCTGGTCGAGACGGCCGAGGGGACCACCTCGGAGGCGCCCGCCGAAGAAGAACCGGAAGGCACCGAGGAACCCACCGATCCCACTCCCAGCGACCACGGAGCGAAGGAATGAAGGACTATCTGGTTCCCGTCGTCGTCGAGCAGACCAACCGCGGCGAGCGGTCGTTCGACATCTACAGCCGGCTCCTCAAGGAGCGGATCGTGTTCCTCGGGACGCCGATCGACGACCAGGTCGGCAACCTGATCATGGCCCAGCTCCTGTTCCTCGAATCCGAGGACCCGGACAAGGACATCAACCTGTACATCAACTCGCCGGGCGGGGACATCACGTCGCTGTTCGCGGTGTACGACACGATGAAGTACGTCCGCTGCGACGTGTCGACCATCGTCATGGGCCAGGCCGCCTCGGCGGCGGCCGTGCTGCTGGCCGCCGGGACCAGGGGCAAGCGCTTCGCGCTCCCGCACTCCCGGGTGCTCATCCACCAGCCCCACGGAGGCGCCTCCGGCCAGGCGGTCGACATCGAGATCCAGGCGAAGGAGATCCTGCGGTACCGCAAGCTCCTCGACGAGATCCTGGCGGAGCACACCGGCCAGACGATCGAGAAGATCAGCCACGACACCGATCGCGACTTCATCATGACCGCCGAGCAGGCCAAGGAATACGGCGTCATCGACGAGGTCTTCTCGAGCCGAAAAGTCAAGCCGGAACTCGCTGCGGCGGCCGCCGGAGGCTCGTAGGATTCCAAGCGGACTCACGCGGTCCCGAGGCCCGGGGACCGCGGTGGTGCGAATCTAGCCGGGAGGAACGGGGCGGGAGATGCCGAAGTTCGGGGACTCGGATCTGCTGAAGTGCTCCTTCTGCGGCAAGTCGCAGAAGCAGGTGAAGAAGCTCATCGCCGGACCAGGCGTGTACATCTGCGACGAGTGCATCGACCTCTGCAACGAGATCATCGAGGAGGAGCTCTCCGAGACCTCCGAGCTCAAGCTCGAGGAGCTGCCGAAGCCCCGGGAGATCTACTCGTTCCTCGACGACTACGTGATCGGCCAGGAACAGGCCAAGAAGGTCATGGCCGTCGCGGTCTACAACCACTACAAGCGCATCCAGGTCGGCCAGAAGAACGACGAGGTCGAGCTCCAGAAGTCCAACATCCTCATCCTCGGCCCGACCGGCTGCGGCAAGACGCTCCTCGCCCAGACGCTCGCCAAGATGCTGAACGTGCCGTTCGCCATCGCCGACGCCACGGCGCTCACGGAGGCGGGCTACGTCGGTGAGGACGTCGAGAACATCCTGCTGAAGCTGATCCAGGCCGCCGACTTCGACGTCAAGAAGGCCGAGACCGGGATCATCTACATCGACGAGATCGACAAGATCGCCCGCAAGTCCGAGAACCCCTCTATCACCCGCGACGTGTCCGGCGAGGGCGTGCAGCAGGCACTGCTGAAGATCCTCGAGGGAACGACGGCCTCCGTACCGCCGCAGGGGGGACGGAAGCACCCGCACCAGGAGTTCATCCAGATCGACACCACGAACATCCTGTTCATCTGCGGCGGGGCGTTCGCGGGGCTCGAGAAGGTCATCGAGTCGCGGATCGGGAAGAAGGGCGTCGGGTTCGGCGCCGAGATCCGGCCGGCGGGGGAGAAGGACGTCGGCGAGATCCTGTCCCACGTGCTCCCGGAGGACCTGCTGAAGTACGGGCTCATCCCCGAGTTCGTCGGCCGGCTCCCCGTGCTGACCCATGTGCACAACCTCGACAAGCAGGCGCTCGTCGACATCCTCACCAAGCCCAAGAACGCGCTGGTGCGGCAGTACCGGAAGTTCTTCGAGTTCGACGGCGTCGAGCTCGAGTTCGCCGATGACGCGCTGGTGGCGATCGCCGACCAGTGCCTGCTCCGCGGCACCGGCGCCCGCGGCCTGCGCGCGATCATGGAGGAGGTGCTGCTCAACGTGATGTACGAGCTGCCCTCCCGCAAGGACGTCACGCGCTGCGAGATCAACGGCGACGTGGTGCTGCAGGGCGTCAACCCCACGCTCGTCCCCCGCGAGCAGCAGCAGAAGCGAACGCCCAAGGAACGGTCGGCCTGAGCGCGGTGCCCAACCCGCTCGGCGATCCGCTCCGCCACAACTCCTGGGCCACGCACGGGCTGCTGTCGTTCTGCGCGCGGCTCGACCCGCAGCAGCTGTCCGCGTCGGCCGAGGGGACGTACGGCTCGATCATCTCGACGCTGCAGCACCTGCTCGGGGCGGAGGCCCGGTACCTCCGGCGGCTGACGGATGGTTCCCCGTCCTGGCCGTCCGAGCCCGAGGACACCGACGACCTCGCCGAGCTCACCCGGATGTCGGAGGACGAAGCTCGCGTGTGGGAGTCGTTCCTCGCCGGGGAGTTCGACCCGGAGCGCGTCGTGTCGTGGACGTCCGCCGTGAGCGGGGCGCACACGGAGGCCAAGGCCGGAATCCTGGTCGCGCAGTCGCTGAACCACGGGAACGAGCACCGCGCGCAGATCTTCACGGTCATCACGACCGGGCTGGGCATGGAGCCGCCCGACCTGGACGGGTGGTCGTACGCCATGGCCGCCGGCCGGTTCACCGAGGATCCCCCCCGCGATCAGCTCCACACCTGACCCGCGCGGCGCGGCCGGGAACCCCGCGCGTTCGCGCACCCGTCCCACCTTCATGCCGCGCGTCCGCGTCGCAGTCATTGCACTCCTGTCTGTCGCGATGCTGGTCGCGTGCGGTGGGGGTGCCGGGACCCCGGGTTCCTCCGCGTCGCCGTCCCCGTCCGGCCGGAGGCTGCCGATCCCCGAGCTGAAGCTCCTCGTGGTGAAGGCGATCGGCGGCATGCGGTACCTGTGCGGGCCGCCGGTCGTTCGGATCCCCACCCATGAGGAGCTGGTCACCGAGATCGAGAAGCTCGCGCGATCGCGTCCGGCGGACCTTGCGGCGATCCTCCACCACCTGCATCTCGTCGGAACCGATCTGAGCGACGACGACCGCGAACGAATCCTGACGGCCGCTGGCTCCATCACGTGGAGCTTCTCCGGACGCGACGGCGTGGCGTACCGCTTCGATCTCACGATTCGTCCCCTCTCCTCACCGGGACCCGTGACCTGGGCCTCCGGGACGGTGGATCCGAGCGGGACGGTGCGGGTCGACTTCGTCAAGCGGAACCTGTTCGTTCCGTGTCCGGTCTGCCTCGCGAGGAACACGCGGATCGCGACGCCCGGCGGGTTCGTCCTGGTGCAGGATGTACGCGTTGGGATGACGGTCTGGTCGACCGACCGCGACGGCCGTCGCGTCCGGGCCACCGTGACAGGCGTGGGCAGCACCCCCGTTCCCCCGACCCACGAGATGGTCCGCCTGGTGCTGGCCGACGGCCGGACCGTGCTCGTCTCGCCGGGTCACCCGACACCGGACGGCACTCCCGTGGGCGAACTCCGGTCCGGGGTGGCATTCGAAGGCTCGACGGTCGAGTCCACCCGGCGGGTCCACTACTCCGGCGGGTTCACCTTCGACCTGCTGCCCTCCGGCCCGACCGACACCTATTTCGCCAACGGTGTCCTGCTCGGCTCGACGCTGGTCGACCATGAACATCGACCAACGCTGACGGGTCAGCCGGACGGCAAGGGCTCGACCGACGGCGCCGCGAGGTCCGCCCTCCGTTGCCGGCGTTCGCGGATCGCCTCGATCGCGATCGCCGGCAGCAGCGCGCAGGTGACGCCGATCAGCGTTCCCTCGATGGCGTCCGACAGCCAGTGCGCGGCCAGGTACGCCCGCGAGATCGCCATCAGGAAGGAGAACACCGCCGCGACCGTTCCCCAGATCGCCCGCTGGCGGCCGGTCGGGACGAACGCGATCACCAGCGCGACGGCCGTCACCGACGTCGCGACCGCGTGGCCCGACGGGAACGACGACGCCGTGGTGTGCACGAGCGAACCGGGCGGGCGCTGCCGGTCGTAGGCGGTCTTCATGACGTTGGAGACGATCTCGGACAGCGCGATCGCGGAGACGAACGCCGCGAAGTGCCACCATCGGCGCCGGAAGGCCAGGTACGCGGCCGCGAGGATCCGAACCGGCAGCGTGACCACCGACGATCCCAGGACGTTGAACACCCTCCCGATCACCGTCATCCACCCTGTCCGATGACGGAGCACGAACCGGAGGAACGCATCGTCGGCGCGCTGAACCTGCCGCAGCGTCGATGGGTTCGCCACCAGGACGGCAATCGCGATCGCGAGGCCGCCCAGACAGGCCACGAGCACGAAGTCCTTGGGGGTGTTCTCGAGCAGGGGGTGTTCGTGCTCCTTGCGTGCCACGGACGCGCAGCTCCCCCTGGCTCGGACGGGCGAGGCGCATCGTACCCGTTGGCCAGGGTGGCTGAGTCGGCGTAGGGTCGAGCTATGGGGGGGCGGGTCCCGACACGTGCCCGGGGGGTCGCGGCCGTGGTCGCGACGCTCTGCTTCGTCTCGTGCACGAGCGGCGGTGGGCCGGCGCCGCCCTCCGTCACGCCCGGCACGGTGGTCGTGGGGTCGTTCGACTTTCCCGAGTCCGAGGTGCTGGCCGAGGTCTACGGGCAGGCGCTCCTGGCCAACGGCATCCCCGTGCAGCTCCAGCTGGGACTCGGCCCGCGGGAGCTTGTCGATCCGGCCCTCATGCGGGGGCTGGTCCAGATGGTGCCCGAGTACCAGGGGTCGGCGCTCGACTTCCTGACCAGGGCGACGAACGCCGCGGGCGATCCCGCGGCGACGCACGCCTCGCTCGTTCGGGCGCTCGCCGGCACGCCTGCGGCCGCGCTCCGGAGCGCCCCCGGCCAGAACGCGAACGCGTTCGCCGTGACGGCGGCGATCGCGGAGCGGTACGGGCTCCGGACCATCTCCGACCTGGCGCCGGTCGCGTCGAAGCTCGTCCTGGGCGGTCCGCCCGAGTGCCCCGAACGCCCCCTCTGCCTCCGGGGCCTCACGAGCGTCTACGGGCTGCACTTCAAGAGCTTCGTTCCCCTCGACGCGAGCGGGCCGCTCACGGTCTCGGCGCTGTCCGGCGGGGACGTCGACGTGGCCCTGGTGTTCACGACCGATCCGCAGGTCGCCCAGCGCGGGTTCCGGATGCTGACCGACGACCGCGGGCTGGAGCCCTCCGACAACGTGACGCCGTTCGTCAGCCGGTCGGTGCTGGGCAGGTACGGGGAACGCCTCGCCGGGACCGTCGACGCCGTGAGCGCCGCGCTCACCACCACCGAGCTCATCGCGCTCGACCGGGCCGTGCTGGCCGGCCTGTCGCCCGCGGCCGTGGCGAGCGGGTGGCTTGCGTCCCGAGGGATGGGTTGAGATGGAGGTCGACGCGGGCACCCAGGCGGCCGACGAGTCGGGCGAGGCCGGCGACCACCTGCGGTGGCGGGACCCGGTCGCGGTCCCCGGACTGCGGCGAACGAGCCGCCGCCGCCGGCCCTCGGGAAAGCCGCCGCCGCTTCCCCGCGAGTACGGGCTGAGCGGGAGGCTCTGGACCGTCGCCATCCTGGCCCTGATCGTATTCGTGGTGCTGCTGTTCACCGTCCCGATCGGGGACTGGTTCGACCATGGCGAGAACAGGTTCCTGATCTGGCTGTCGGGGATCCGCACCGGATGGCTGACGTCCGTCGCGAGATTCCTGTCGGGGATCGGGGCCGAATGGCCCAACCGGGTCGCTCGGTGGGGCGTGATCGTGGCCCTCGTCCTGTTCAAGCGGTGGCGGCATCTGTTCGTGTTCGTCTCCACCGTGCTCGTCGTCACGTGGCTCGTCGCCCTCGTCCAGCAGACGGTGCCCCGCGCCCGGCCGCTCGGGGTGCGGATCATCGGGAGCTGGCACGAGTTCTCGTTCCCGTCGGCCACGGTCGCGGCGGCCGCGATCACGCTGCTCGGCGTCCTGTACACGCTGCTTCCGGCCGGGAAGCCGAGGCGGGTGGGGAAGTGGGTGGGGTGGGCGCTGATCGCGCTGTTGGTCGCCTCCAAGTGGTACCTCGCGGTCGACCATCCGTTCGACGATCTGGTCGCGGTGGTCCTGGGGGTGGCGCTGCCGCTGCTCGCCTACCGCACGTTCCTCCCGAACTCCGTGTTCCCCGTCTCATTCCGGAAGGGCCGTGCCGCGCACCTCGACCTCGGGGGGGCGCGGGGCGCCGCGATCCACCAGGCGCTGTCCGAGCAGCTGGGTCTCGACGTCGTGGACGTCAAGCCGTTCGGGCTGCGCGGGTCGGGGGGCTCGACGCCGATGCGGATCACGGTGGCCGGTGACCCCGACCAGGTAATCTTCGGGAAGCTCTACGCGAAGACCCACCTCCGGGCCGACCGCTGGTACAAGCTCGGGCGGACCATCCTGTACGGGTCGCTCGAGGACGAGAAGGCCTACGCATCGGTTCGCCGGCTGGTCCAGTACGAGGACTACGTGCTCCGGGTGGTGCACGACGCCGGGCTCCCCGGGGCCCGCTCCTACGGGTTCGTCGAGATCACGCCGAACGCCGAGTATCTCCTGGTCACCGAGTTCCTCGAGGGGTCGGTCGAGTTCACCGACGCCGAGGTCGACGAGGCGATCGTGGACGACGCCCTGCGCACCGTCCGTCGGATGTGGGACGCGGGCGTCGCGCACCGCGACGTGAAGCCGGCGAACATCATGGTGCAGAACGGCCGGGTCGTGCTGATCGACCTGGCGTTCGGAGAGCTCCGCCCCTCGCCCTGGCGGCAGGCCGTCGACCTCGCGAACATGATGATCGTGCTGGGCCTTCGCACCGACCCCGACCTGGTGTACGCCCGCGCGATCGAGATCTTCACGCCGGATGAGCTCGGGGAGGCGTTCGCCGCCACCCGCAGCGTCACCATCCCGAGCCAGTCGCGCTCCATGATGCGTCGCCAGCGGAAGGAGGGGAACGACATCCTCCGGCGATACCGGGAGCTCGCCCCGCCCCGCCAGCCGATCGCGATCCAGCGGTGGAGCTTCCAGCGGATGGCGCTGACCGTCGGAGTCGTGTTCGGGGCGCTGATCCTCTGGGGCCTGCTCCTCGCGAACCTCCAGTCGGGGGCCCTGTGAGACGGCTCGTCGCGGCGGCCATGTTGACGGTGGGGCTCACTGCGTGTCGCGTGGACCTGTCATCCGGGCCGCCGAACGCCCCGACCTGCAACCAGAGCAGCGTCCTGATCCTGATGGCGCAGTCGGTGCCCTCCGCGACGTTCGTCCCGTGCATCACCGAGTTCCCGGCCGGATGGACGTTCGGAGGGGAACAGATCGAATCGAGTGGGTCACGGTTCTGGCTGGACTCGGACCGGGCGGGATTGCGCGCCGTGACGGTGACCCTTGCCCGGTCCTGCGACACGCGGGGCGCGGTCCGGGTCCCGGTCGACCCGAACGAGGCCGGCACCGCCCGGTACGAGCGGCCCGAGGCGCTCCCGCCGCACTACACGGCAGACCGCTTCTACACGTTCCCCGGCGGGTGCATCGCGTACCACTTCTCGTTCCAGCCGGGTGCCACCTTCACACAGGCCCTCGAGGCGAGCGGGGCGATCAAGTTCTTCCCGCGGGCTCTCGGGGTGAAGCTCCTGCAGCGTCAGGGATTCACCCTGTGCGGAGCGGGAGTGCGCTGCCCCGGCTGAGTCACCTTCCGGGCAGGGGCGTCATTCGCGGTCCCGGAGGATCTGCACCACCAGCCGCAGCAGCAGGAGCACCGAGAAGAACAGCAGCACGGCACCGATGAGATTGACGACGCGGAACGCGCCGAGGATGGGAGCCGAACCTGCCGACAGCATGATCGCCGCGGCCAGGGCCAGCGCGGAGGCGATGATGCCCATGACCAGCCGGTTCACCATTCCCCTGGCCACGCGGACGTCCTCGGGCTCGGAGAGCAGGCTCACCCGCGTCCGGAGGTCGCCGTGGAGCAGACTGCGGGCGAGCGCGTCGACCTGCTGCGGCAGCCGGCGCAGGACCAGCGCGTTATTAAGAGCGGTCTTCGACACCAGGTCGGACAGGTTCGCCGGCGCCCCGTCCTCGCTCGAGAGGTCGGCCCCGACTCGGCCGGCGGCTGCCGTGATGTCGTAGCCGGGGGCGATCACGCGAAGGGTTCCGAGCAGGGTGACCAGCGCGCGGAACAGCGTCGCCGTCGACCTCGGGAGCAGGATCCCGAAGTCCCGCAGCACGAGCAGCACCTGGTCGAAGAGCTGTCCGCTGACCACCCCACCCTGCTGCCTGCCGGACGACAGCAGGCGGGCGAGCTCCCGGTCGAGCGCGTCCTCGTCGATCCGGCGGGTCGGCGTTCCGATGCGGAACAGCCCCTGGCGCAGCAGCGTGGGATCCTCGCGCTGGACCCCGATGAGCATGTCGACGAGGCCGGAGCGCTCGTACGGGTCGAGGGTGCCGACGGAACCGAAGTCGATGAGCTCGAGGAGGCCGTCCGGCCGCAGGAACACGTTGCCCGGGTGGAGGTCCGCGTGGAACGGCTCGCCGGCCAGCATGCGGCGCATGGTGAACGTCAGGAACCCGTCGGCGAGCGCCCCCCGCCGCTCCGGCGTCCATCCCTCGAAGATGCCCGGCGATCCCACCGGGCGACCCTCGGCCCGTTCCTCGACCATCACCCGCGAGGTGGTGAACGTGTCGATGATCCGGGGGACCCGAACGGGGTCTCTGGGGTCGAGGGAGCGCTGCGCGGCGATCGCGTTCGCGGCCTCGATCCGGAAGTCGAGCTCCTCGCGGGTCCGTTCGTCGAACCCCGCGACCAGCTCCTTGAGGCCCATCGACGGGGCCCACGTGGTGCGGCGGTCCAGCCGGTCGACGAGGCGGCGCAGGATGTCGAGGTCGCACTGGACCGCGTCGGCCACCCCGGGACGCTGGACCTTCACCACGACCTCCCGCCCGTCGTGGAGTCGTGCCAGGTAGGTCTGCGCGATCGAGGCCGCGCCCAGCGCCGTGGACGACATCTCGGCGAACACCTCGTCCCACGGGCCGAGCTCCTCCGTGATCACGGCCCGGGCGGCGTCGAGATCCGCCGGCACGGCCTCGTCCTGCAGCCCGGCGAGCTCCGCCGCCACGGCCGGGCCGACCAGTTGCGGCTGGTCGGCGAGGGCCTGTCCCAGCTTGACGAACAGGCCGCCCGCATCCTCCAACGCCGCCCGGAGCCGCCGGGGACCCGCGGCCGGGTCGCCGGCCGCGCCGTACAGGCGCCTGCGCATCACGATCCGTGCGACCTGGGCGTACCGGCGGGTGCGTCGGTACAGGCGGCGGAGCCCCTGGACCGGGTGCGGGATGCGGCGCCGGCGGCGGACCTGGCCCCGGGACAGCACCTCGACCAGGACGACCACGATCATCGCGAACAGCACCACCAGCGCCCACGCGAGGAGGGCCACGCCCGCCCGCCGGTCGCCGGAGAGGCTCCCGTAGACGGCCTTGATGACGAGACCGGCGCCGAGCTCGCCGATGAGCACGGCGACGAGGGTGGTGATCCACCGCCCGCGACGGATGCCGAGCAGGCGGCGGACGACGATCACGGCCAGGACGACGATCAGGATCCCGATCAGTTCGACCATGGCGGCGGCCTCCTCCCTCGGCCGTTCGGCCGGCCCTCTAGGTCGGCTTCGGGAACGCCACCTCAGGCGCCGGCCGGCGGTGGCGGCGCGGGCACCAACGGGACCGCGGGGTCCGGCGATCCCCGCTCTGCGCTCCGGAGCGCGCGCCGGGACCGCCACACGGCGACCGTGACCGCGCCCATGCCGGCGAGCGCGAGCACGGTCCACGCGAGCCCGGCCAGGATCGGGACGAGGGCCACGGCGCGCGCGATGCCCCACCCGGCGAAGAACGCCTTCATCCGGCGGCCCGGCGGCTTGATGAGCAGCCGCCCGAGGGCATATTCGCCCACCGTGTACCCGAGGGTGAAGAGCAACCACAGCGCCAGCAGCACGGCCAGGCCCAGCGGGATCCCGACCAGGGTCAGCATCACGAGTGCCGCGGCGAGGGGCAGCCCGATCAGCATCACCAGGCCCCACCCGACGGTGGCGCCCATGGTCCGGGCGGCGTTCGCGGCGGAGTCCATGGGCCCCGGGAGGAGCGCCACCATCAGCAGCCCCAGGATCAGCACGGAAACCGAGTAGGCCAGCCACACGAGGAAGTGGAAGGCCCACGAGTACCCCGTGAAGTTGATGTTCGAAACGTGCCGGATGCGGCCGTCGATCGTCGCGCCCTTGGCGACGGTCGGCGCCTCGGTCGTGACGAGGTCGCCGCCGATGTGCGCTCCCGGCGTGACCTCGACCTGTCCCCGGAACACGAACACGCTCCCGTGCACGTCCCCGCCGATCGTGGTGGCGCCGTCGAACACGACGACACTGCCCCGGGCGGAGCCGTCCACGATCGTTCGGCCATGGAACACGACCACGCTGTTGACGATCTCGTCCGAGGCGATGACCGTCCGGCCGTCGAGCACGACGACGTTGCCCCGGGGGCCGGGGGACTGCGCGGCGCGGGCCGGCCCGGCGAGCAGGATCGGGATTGCCGCGACGAACGTCACCACGAGGAAACGGCGCATCGGATATCGTCCTCTCCCGGGCAGATCGACCCTACACGCCGGCGGTCCACGGGTCGAGCGGCGAGGACGGGCTGGGGCCACGGCGGGCCCTCTCCGGGGCTCGATATCATGGCCCGACCATGCGCCGCCTGGACCGCTCGTTCCCCGTACGCGCCGGCGTAGCCGCGCCGCGCCGGCCCCGGTAGCCGGCCGCGGCCTCAACCCAGTTCCGCCGACCCCAGAACCCGGAGCCCATGGAATCGACCGACCAGCGCACGGACATGCCTCCCCAGTACGACCCGCACGCCGCCGAGCGCCGGTGGTACGCGACCTGGCTCGAACGGGGACTGTTCCGTTCCGAGCCCGACCCCGCGAAGCAGCCGTTCTGCATCGTGCTGCCCCCGCCGAACGTCACCGGCGCGCTGCACGTCGGGCACGCGCTCGGCCACACGCTGATGGACGCGCTCACCCGCCGCGCCCGCATGCAGGGACGGGAGGCGCTGTGGCTCCCGGGGACCGACCACGCGGGGATCGCGACCCAGGTGGTCGTGGAGCGGGAGCTGGCCAAGGAGGGCCTCGACCGGCGCGAGATGGGCCGGGAGGCGTTCCTCGACCGGGTCTGGCAGTGGAAGGACCGGTACGGCGACCGCATCGTCCGGCAGATGCAGGCGCTGGGGAACTCCTGCGACTGGGACCGGCTGCGGTTCACGATGGACGAGGGCCTGTCGCACGCCGTGCGGGTGGCGTTCGTCCGGATGTACGACGACGGGCTGATCTACCGGGGCGAACGCATCATCAACTGGTGCCCCCGGGACCGCACGGCGCTCAGCGACTCCGAGGTCGAGCACGAGGACGTCGACGGCGAGCTCGTGACGTTCCGGTACCGCCTGAGCGACGACTCCGGCCACGTCGACGTCGCGACGACGCGCGTGGAGACCATGCTCGGCGACACCGGCGTGGCCGTGCACCCCTCCGATCAGCGGTACGCGGATCTGGTCGGTCGCACTGCGCGGCACCCGTTCGACGGGCGCGACATCCCCATCGTCGCGGACGAGGCCGTCGATCCGTCATTCGGAACCGGTGCGGTCAAGGTGACGCCCGCCCACGACCCCAACGACTACGAGATCGCCGAGCGCACCGGGCTGCTCCGCCGGAACGTCCTGAACGCCGACGCGACCATCGCCGACACTGCGCCCGGGGAGTTCCGGGGGCTCGATCGGTACGAGGCCCGGACGCGCGTGACCGAACGGCTCCGCGAGCTCGGCCTGATCGTGCACGAGGAACGGCCGTACCGGCACTCGGTCGGCCAGTGCTACCGGTGTCACTCGGAGATCGAACCGTGGCTCTCCGGCAAGCAGTGGTTCGTCGCGGTCGACTGGCTGAAGGCCCCGGCGATCGAGGCCGCGGAGGACGGCAGGATCACGTTCCATCCCGAGCGTTGGCGCAACGCCTACCTCGAGTGGCTGCGCGGCCTCCGCGACTGGAACATCTCCCGGCAGCTGTGGTGGGGCCACCGCATCCCGGTCTGGTACTGCCCGAACGGGCACGAGTTCGCCGCCGTGGAGGACCCGGAGTCGTGCGCGGAGTGCGGGAGCGCCGGGCTGGAGCAGGATCCCGACGTCCTCGACACGTGGTTCTCGTCGCAGCTGTGGCCGTACTCGACGCTGGGGTGGCCGGACGAGACGCCCGACCTGGACTTCTACTACCCCACGACCGTCCTGGTCACGGGGTACGAGATCCTCTACCTGTGGGTGGCCCGGATGATCATGTCCGGGATGTACCTGGTGGGGGACGTCCCGTTCCGGAACGTCCTCATCCACGGCCTCGTCCGCGACGCGCAGGGCCGCAAGATGTCGAAGTCGCTCGGCAACGTGATCGACCCCCTCGACATGATCGAGGCCTACGGGGCGGACGCGCTGCGGTTCGCCCTCGCCCGGATGGCCGGCCCGGAGCAGCAGAACCTCCCGCTGTCCCGCGAGGGCATCGAGGCCGCCAGGAACTTCGCGAACAAGGTCTGGAACGCCTCGCGGCAGGTGTTCGGCTCGTACCGGGCGGGGGAGGGCGCACCCGAGCTGCCAGACCGGGCCGAGTGGACGCTCGCGGAGCGGTGGACGCTGTCGCGGCACCAGGCCTGCCTCGAGGAGGTGGACGCGGCGATGGACGCGTACCGCTTCGACGAGGCGGCGCATGCCCTCTACCGGTTCGCGTGGACGGAGTTCTGCGACTGGGGCCTCGAGGCGGAGAAGTCGCGGCGCGCGTCCGGTTCCCCGGAGGAACGCCACGACGCCTCTCGTGTGGTGGCGTGGGTGCTCGAGCGGACGCTCCGGTTGCTGCACCCGTTCATGCCGTTCGTCGCCGAGGACATCTGGCAGCGGTTCGACGCGGGCGAGTCGGTGGTCGTGGCGCCGTGGCCGGGCGCTCAGGCGGATCATCGGGACGACGAGGCGGAGGAGGCGTTCGGGTTCGTCCAGGACCTGGTGGCGAACGTCCGCCAGATCCGGGGCATCGTCGGCGCGGGGGAATACCGCCTGGTGGTCGGGGACGGGCTGGCCGAGGAGCTCGGCCCGCTCCGGGAGGCCGTCGAACGACTGGCCGGCGCCGCGCTCGTGGCCATGGGCGAGGCCGAGCCGGAGGGCCGGTTCGTGCGGCTGTCCGTGCGGGGCCGGGAGGCCAGGCTCCAGATCCCCGAGGCGTTCGACCCGACCCAGGCGATCGCCTTGCGCCGCAAGCGTCTCGCGGAGACCACGACGAAGCTCGACGCCAGCGAGGACAAGCTGCAGAACGACCGCTTCCTGTCGCGCGCCGCTCCCGAGGCCGTCGAGAAGGAGCGCGCCAAGCGCGAGGACCTCGGCCGCGATGCCGGCGTCCTCCGCGATCAGATCTCGCTGCTCGAGTCGCTCGGCGCCTGAGCTCGATGAACGCTCGCGACGCCATCGCGGACCTCGACGGCCGCCAGCCCCAGCGCATGGTGCCCGACCTCGACCGCATCACCGCGTTGGTCAATCTGCTTGATCATCCCGAGCTGGCGTACCCGACCATCCACGTCACCGGGACCAACGGCAAGACGACGACCACGCGGCTGATCGGCGCCCTGGCCTGCGCTCACGGCCTGTCCGCCGGCGTCTACACGTCTCCCCATCTGCACGACGTGACCGAACGGCTCGCGCTCTGCGACGAGCCGATCTCGCCGGAGGAGTTCGCCGAGGAGTACGAACGGCTGCTGCCGTTCCTGCTCGAGGTCGACCGCACGGGCGACCAGCCAGTCACGTACTTCGAGACGCTCACGGCGCTGGCGTTCGTGTGGTTCGCGGACAAGCCGGTGAGCGTGGGCGTGTTCGAGGTGGGGATGGGGGGGACCTGGGACGCGACCAACCTGGTGGCGGGCGACGTGGCGGTCGTCACCCCGATCTCGCTCGACCATCCGGAGCTCGGTTCCACCGTTCGGGACGTGGCCACCGAGAAGGCCGGGATCATCAAGGCGGGGAAGACCGCGGTCGTGCGGGAGCAGTCCGCGGAGGCGCTCACGGTGATCGAGGCGCGGGCGCGGGAGATGCAGGCCCAGGTGCTGCTCGAGGGGCGCGACTGGGAGCTCGCCGGGCGCATCCAGGGGATCGGCGCCCAGTCGGTCACCGTCCGTGGTCTGTTCGGCAGCTACGAGGGGCTGCGCCTGCCGCTGTTCGGCGAGCACGTCGCCCGAAACGCGGCCGCGGCGCTGGTGGCGTTCGAGGCGTTCGTCGACCGGAAGCTGGCCGACGAGGCGGTGGAGGAGACGCTCGGGGCGTTCACGGCGCCCGGGCGGCTCGAGGTGCTCGCCCGGCGCCCGCTCATCGTCGTCGACGGCGCCCACAACCCCGCCGGGGCCGAGGCGCTCGCCAGGGCGATCCGGGAGGCCTTCACGCCGGAACGCGTCCACCTGGTGCTGGCGTGTTCGTCGAACAAGGACGTGGAGGGCATCGCGGCCCGGCTGGCCCCGCTGGCCGACGCCGGCTACGCGGCGCGCAACACCAGCGCTCGGAGCGCCCCTGCCGACGTGATCGAGTCAGCCCTCGTCGCCGCCGGCGTCCCGACCACCGCGTATCCCGGCGTGCACGAGGCGCTCGCGGCCGCCCAGGACCAGGCCCAGGAGGGCGACCTCATCCTGGTGACGGGCTCTCTGTACACTGTCGCGGACGCCCGCACCGCCATCGTCGAACGACCCTGAAGGACCCCGAACATGGCCGAACAGTCCACCCTGCTCATCGTCAAGCCCGACGCCGTCCGCCGCGGCCTGATCGGCGAGGTCCTGCGCCGCATCGAGGCCAAGGGCCTCCGCATCGACGAGCTGCGGCTGATCCGTATCGAACGCGCCACCGCGGAGGAGCACTACGGCGAGCACCGCGACAAGCCGTTCTTCGGCGAGCTCGTCGAGTTCATCACGAGCGGGCCGGTCGTCGTGGCCAAGGTCACCGGGGAGCAGGCCGTGGCCGCGCTCCGGGGGCTCATGGGCTCGACCAATCCCATCGAGGCCTCGCCGGGAACGATCCGGGGTGACTTCGCCACGCTGATCGGGGAGAACGCCGTGCACGGCAGCGACTCCCCCGAGTCGGCCGAACGCGAGCTCCGGCTGTTCTTCGGCTCGTGAGTCCGCGACCCCCCGGATCCGGTCCCGCGGCCTCCGCCCCAAGTCCGGGGATCCGGCATAGGGTGGGCCGGTCCCCGATGCGCTCGCGAACCTTCCTCCCGATCCTCGCCGTCGGCCTGCTGATCGCCGGCTGCACGGCCAACGCCCAGCCCCCGCCGGCGTCGTCGTCGGCGTCCGCGTCGCCGTCGTCCGGCTCCCGCGGAACCGTTGGCCCGTCGACGCCCGGCGAGCTCACCTGCCGCGGCAAGGTCGCGACCATCGTCGGAACCCCACAGGGCGACCACCTGGTCGGCACCACGGGCGACGACGTCATCGTCGGTCTCGGCGGCAACGACGACATCGAGGGCGGGGGCGGCGACGACACCCTCTGCGGCGGGCCCGGCAACGACGTGCTGTCCGGGTGGACCGGCGACGACGTGATCCTCGGCGGGGGCGGCGACGACGACGTCCTGGGGTTCGACGGGAACGACCGGCTGTGGGGCGGCCCGGGCGACGACGGTGTCTACGGCGTCAAGGGCAACGACTACCAGAACGGCGGCACCGGCGACGACATGATGACCGGGGGCGGGCTCGACAAGGGCAAGGACCACCTGATCGGCGGGCCCGGCGACGACGCGCTCTCCGGCGGGCCCGGCGACGACGTCCTCGACGGCGGTCCCGGCGCCGACATCCTGCACGCCTGGGAGGGCAACGACCTGCTGATCGGGGGAGACGGCCCCGACGTCCTGATCGGCGAACCCGGCAGGGACCGCATGTTCGGGAACGGCGGCGACGACCGCCTGTACGGCGGCGGCGACGACGACGTCATGCGCGGCGGGCCCGGCAACGACGCGATGGACGGCAACGACGGCGTCAACCGGATGGACGCCGGCACCGGGCAGAACCAGTGCCTGAACCCGGCGAACGCTCCGGGGTGCGCGCCCCCGGTGACCCCCCCACCGCCCTCCCCGAACGGTGGCGCCGGCTCGGCCGGAGCGATGTGCTTCGGCCGGACCCCGACCATCGTGGGGACGAACGGCAACGACGTCCTCACGGGAACGCCGGGCGACGACGTGATCGTCGGCCTCGGGGGCGACGACGTCATCTCCGGTGGCGGCGGTGACGACCTCATCTGCGGCAGCTCCGGGATGGACGACCTCACCGGCGGCGACGGCAACGACCGGATGGACGGTGGCCCGGGCCTCGACTACCTGTCGGGGGACAACGGAACCGACGCGCTCCTCGGGGGCGACGACGGCGACGTGCTGATCGGCGGCATCGACCACAGCCCGGACCGCCTGAGCGGCGGCGGCGGCGACGACGTCCTCATCGCCGAGAGCGCCACGCCCCACGTGGTGATCGGCGGCTCCGGGAACGACACGGCGTACAGCGGGGGCGCCCCCGACCACTTCGACCTCGGGCCGGGGAACGACACCGACTACGGAGGGGACGGCGACGACGTGATTCTCGGCGGCCCGGGGAACGACCGCCTGTACGGGGGCCATACGAACGACACCCTCGAGGGCGGCCCGGGGAACGACCTGCTCAACGGCGACCCCCAGATCGACACGCTCGACGGCGGCACGGGCGACGACATCTGCGTCGCCGGGGAGCACGATTCGAACTGCGAGCAGCAGTAGGGACCGGAACGAACGCCGGACGGAACGCCGTCAGGCGGCGACCGCGACCGAGACGGGCTCGCTCTGCATCGAGCCCACCGCGACCCGCACGTCGTACGGCCCGGCCTCGAGGCCGTCCGGCACCTCGGCCACGACCGTGCGCGGGCCGGGCGCGCCCCGCCCGGTGGGCTCCACCGAGCGCACGGTGAGCCGTCCGGGGCCGAGCACCACGAACACGTTCACCAGGTCGGCGTTCTCCGGGAGCCCCTCGACCGTGATGGCGAGCGACCGGCCGGTGCCCGCGGCCACGTGGTTCGCGGTCCCGCCGGGGTCGCCGGCAACGCCCTGGATGGTCAGCCGGTCGGTCGCGGGAGGCACGTCGACGGCGACCTCGACGGCGTTGCTGGCCGGGCCGTTCTTCACGCGGACGCGCGCGGGCTGCCAGCCGGGCTCGAGCCCGGGTGGCAGCTTGAAGTTCGCCTGGATCCCCCCGGCCTCCGGGCGACCGACGTACAGCGGGCGCGTGCCGTACCCGCCCACCTCGGGCTGAACGTCGTCGAGGCCCAGCTCGCCGCGGTCCCGACGCCGCGGCGGGTCCCACTCGAAGAACACGCTGACGTAGTCGTCGCGCTCGGTGGAGAAGTTGATGCCCTGGCCTGGGTTGCGGTGCGCGGCCACCAGCCGGGGCGCCGCGCCGTCGGGGTCGACCCGGTCGTCCCACCGGCGGTAGCAGATCACGCACGCGCTGAACTCAGTGATGGCCTCGAGGTTCACCCGTGCGAAGCCGGCCGTGCGGCAGAACGCCATCAACGTGGGCACGCTCGGCCCGACCCAGTTGTCGGTCTGGCCGCCCAGCTCGTCGACCTCGTAGAACTCCATGATCGGCCGCTCCAGGACCCGCTCGCCGGGCCGGTGCTCCTCCCGGAGCACGAACGACTCGACCGCCGCCATGTCCGTGGACAGCGCCGCGACCCGTTCGAGGGCCAGGATGGGGTGCTTGAGGTGGTACAGGACGCCGAGGAACAGCACCAGGTCGAACCGTCCGATCCGCTCCGGCGTGAGGTCGTAGACGTCCATGATCCGGTACTCGACCGAGGAGCCCATCATCTGGCGCATCTGGTGGAATCGCGGGTTGTCCCAGTTGTCGATGGCCAGGACCTCGGCGCCGCGCTTCTCCATCTCGAAGCTGAACCAGCCGTCCCAGGCCCCGATGTCGAGCACGCGCTTGCCGGTGAGGTCCTGGGGGATGGGGAACCGGGCCAGGCGGCTCCGCAGCCCGGTGAGGTCGTTGGCGCCCTCGACGATCGTCCCGTCGGGCAGCTCGAAGCTGTGCCACCAGCCACCCCTGGACTCCATCCAGCTCCCGAGCAGCCGGACGTACTGGAACGGATTCTCCTCGGGCATTCGAACCTGGCCTCCTGGCTCCGCGGAAGAGCCCGCCATCCTTCCAGAAGTCCCCAGGGCCGACAAAGACGCCCCCCGACTGATCAGGGTGCGTAGGTTGCCCTTCCGGGTTTCGTGCTGTTGAGTGTCCGCCATGCGCCTACGCCCGCTGCCGGCGGCGATCGTCGTCGTCCTGCTGCTCGGAGCCGCGTGCACCTCCGCCGGGGGTGGGCCGCGTTCCACCGACGGTTCCCCGGCACGGGCCACGACCGGGGGTTCCGATCCCGCCGCCGTGTCGGCCCTCGCGGCGAAGGTCTGCAAGCTGCCCCACCAGTGGCTGGTGGAGACGTGGCGGGGGTGGCGCCAAGACCGGAGCGGGCATATCCAGATCCTTCCGACCCTGCCGAACTTCGTCGCCGGCAACGACATCTATCCGCACGCGGGCCCGTGGCCGTACCTCGAGGACGTTCCGATGCTGTGGTACGGACCCGGCTACATCAAGTCACAGGGGACGGTGACGAGGCCGGTGACCTCGGCCGACATCGCCCCGACGGTCGCCGACCTGCTCCACTTCAAGTTCGACGCGCCGGACGGCAGGCCGATGACCGAGGCGCTCGTGCCGGCCGCGCAGCGGAAGACGCCGCCCCGGCTGATCCTCACCGTGGTGTACGACGCGGGCGGCCTGGTGGTGCTCAACCGGTGGCCGAAGCAGCATCCCAACCTGGACCGGCTGGAGAAGGAGGGGACGTACTTCAGCCATGCGACGGTGGGCTCGAACCCCACAAGCACCGCCCAGATCCACGCCACCATCGGCACGGGGGCCTACCCCCGGCTGCACGGCATCATCGGCAACCACATGCTGATGGACGGACACGTCCGGGCCCCCTGGGGCGACGGACCCAAGGACCTCCTCCTCCCCACGCTGGCGGACGAATACGACAAGGCCATGGGGAACAAGCCGCTGGTCGGGCTCGCCGCGACGGCCTCGTTCCACCTGGGGATGATGAGCCACGGGTCGGAGCTCCAGGGCGGTGACAAGGACATCGCCGTGCTGCACGGCGGGCGGAGCAGCGTCCAGTGGGGCCTCGGCGGCGTCAACGGGCCGTTCTACTCGTTCCCCTCCTACGTGAACGACCTCCCGGCCCTGTCGACGTACTTCCCGGTCGCGGACGCGGCCGACGGGAAGATGGACGGCCTGTGGCGGGGCAAGGACATCCCGAAGGTCCGAGGGGGGTTCGACACGCCGGCCCGGCTGCCGTTCCAGACAAACGTCGTCCGCACCGTCATCAAGCGCGAGGGATTCGGAGCCGACGACGTCCCCGACCTCTTCTACTTGAACTACAAGCTGATCGACGAGGTCGGGCACATCTGGAACCTCGACAGCCCGGAGATGCACGACACGGTGAAGGTTCAGGACGACCAGCTGCCGCAGCTCGTCAAGATCCTGAACACCGACGTCGGGCGGGGGAACTGGGTCATGGTCCTCACGGCCGACCACGGCCACACGCCGGACCCGAGGACCACCGGCGCCATCCGCATCGCCAAGACGCGCGTCCAGCCGCTGATCCAGGAGAAGTTCGGCACGCCGGGGTCGGGCCCCCTGATCCAGTCGTTCCAGCCGACCTGGCTCTTCATGAACATGGACAACGTGCGGAAGGCCGGGGCGAACCTCACCGAGATCTCGAACTACATCATGACGCTGACGAAGCAGCAGGTGGCCACCACCGACAGCGTGATCCCGCCCGGGACGGCGAACGACCCCGCGTTCCGGATCGCCTACCCGTCCACGCTGATCGACCACCTGCCGTGTCTTCCGATCCCGCCGCCCGAAACGGGATAGCGGGGTCGTCGGTCCTGGGGCGCGGCCTCGCGGGGGGTGCGCCGGGGCTAGTTGGCCCAGCCCGGCATCTCGCAGCCGAGCCGGAGGTCCCCGTCGTCGGTCCAGCAGGTGTCCTGCCCGGCGCCGCCGTCACTCGTGTCGTCGCCCCTGGCGTCGAGGTTGTTCAGCAGGTCCCGACCGGAGCCGCCGTCGAGGAGGTCCGAACCCGGGCCGCCGATCATGGAGTCGGTCCCGGCCCCGCCGAACAGGTGGTCGTTGCCGTCGCCCGCCTGCAGCCGGTCGTTCCCATCGTCACCGTACAGCCAGTCGTTGCCCAGCAGCCCGTCCAGCAGGTCGTTGCCCGACCCGCCGTGGATGACGTCGCCGTAGTCCCCCACGCCGCCGAGCAC
This sequence comes from uncultured Actinomycetes bacterium, assembly GCA_963772375.1. Lineage (GTDB taxonomy): Bacteria > Actinomycetota > UBA4738 > UBA4738 > JACQTL01 > DATBHM01. The sequence goes on along the minus strand of CAVYXG010000001.1, from coordinate 809,563 downwards.
GTAGTCGTCGCCCGGCCCCGCGTACACGATGTCGGCGCCCGCGCCGGGGAAGATCACGTCGTCGCCGCCGAGGCCGATGATCGTGTCGTTCCCGTTGTAGTCGCAGAGGAGGTCGTCACCGGGCGTTCCCCTCAGGACGTCGCTGCCGTCCCCGCCCTCGCGGGTGCAGCCGGGCTGCCAGTCGGGCTCGGTCGAGGTGTGCGAGGTGAGCTGACGGGCGCCGCTGCCGGGCGCGGCCACCATGATCATGGTGTGCGTTCCCCGCTGGAACACGATCCGCGTGCCGTCCGGTGACCACATCGGGTGGGTGTCCTGCAAGCCCTTGCCCGGGTTCGTCAGCTGCACCGGGTGCACGTCGAGCCTGCCGGTCGTGGGGTGCACCGGGTCCGGGATGACGACCTTCCAGAGGTCGCCCTGGTACGAGTACACGAGCTGGAAGTTGCCGCCCACCCGGTGCGAGTCGAATGCGGGGTCCTGCCCGGGCGTCACCGCGAGGTCCACGGCGTTCTTGATCTTCAGCCCGCCCGAGGACATCAGCCGGATCCCGGGCACGCCTCCGGTCCACCGCACGTACGCCAGGAGCGAGCTGTCCGGCGACCACACGGGGTCGGTGTTGGATAGGTTGCCGTTCGCGTTCTGGGTGAGGTTCTGCGGATCGTCGCCCGTCCACGTCATCAGCCAGATGTCGGCGGGCCCGAACAGCCCGCTCCGCCAGAGCGACCGCGAGTACGTGATCCGTCCACCCCCGGGCGAGTAGGAGGGCGAGCCCTCGTTCGCGTCGGGTGTGTTCGTCAGGTTCTCGAGGCCCTTCCCCGACTGGTACATGTCGTACAGATCACCGGGGCCGCCCTTCTTCCCGCTCACGAACAGGATCCGGCCCGGCTCGACGAACCACATCGGGGAGGCTTCCCACCGGCCGTCGCGCGGGGTCATGTCCCGGGCGTTGCTCCCGTCGGGGTTGGATACCCACAGGTCCGTGGCGTCCTTGGACGAGGTCCCGGGGCCGACGTAGGCGATGACGCTGTTCCTGCCGGTGAAGGCCTGCGCCGGGGATGCCGTGACCGCGCCGGCGAGCTGCAGGGCGAGCACCAGCCCGGCCGCGGCGGCGGCGGTCCGGCGGACCGGCCGGTTCGGTCGTTCAGCGGGGGGACCGGGTCGGGCTCCCGGGTGATGCCGCATCGTTCTCGACTCCCTTCACGTCTCCGAATGAGGTATCGGCTGGACGGAGGAGTTGCCTGACGAAACGGGGCCCCGAACGGCGCTTTCTGGTCCTTCGGCCGATGTTGACGTCACCCGAAAGGTCCGGACATCAGGACCGATGAGGTCGACCCCGACGTTCGGTCCCCGACCGAATGGCGGGGGCGGGAGGCGCCCCAGGGGGAGTTGGGGCGGGCGTTACGACGCGCGTCGGATCGCGAGGACGGCGTTCTGCCCGCCGAACCCGAAGGAGTTCGAGAGCGCGAGCGTCACGTCGGCGGCGCGGGCCTCGTTCGGGATCGGATCGAGGTCGCAGTCGGGATCCGGCGTATGGTAGTGGATGGTCGGGGGGAGCAGGCCGTTGTGGACGGCGAGCGCCGTGGCCCCGGCCTCGAGCGCACCGGCCGCGCCGGTCAGGTGGCCGGTCATGGACTTGGTCGACGACACCGGGATGCTGCGCGCAACATCCTCGCCGAGCGCGGCCTTGATGGCGGCGGTCTCGGCGGCGTCGTTGAGCGGCGTCGAGGTGCCGTGCGCGTTGATGTATCCGACGTCCGCGGGGGAGGCGCCGGCGTCGCGGAGGGCCAGGCGGATCGCGATCGCCGCGCCGGAGCCGCTGGGCTCGGGCTGTGTGATATGGAACGCGTCCGCCGACGCGCCGTACCCGGCGATCTCGCCGTAGATCCGCGCGCTCCGGGCGCGGGCATGCTCCTCGGACTCGAGCACCAGCACGGTGGCGCCCTCGGACATGACGAACCCGTCGCGCTCGGCGTCGAACGGCCGGGAGGCCGTCTCCGGGTCGGGGTTCCTCGTGAGCGCCTGCATCTGGGCGAACGCGGCGAGCGTGAGCGGGACGACCGCCGCCTCGGTCCCGCCGGCCAGCGCCACGTCGATCATCCCGTCGCGCACCATGCGGTAGGCCTCGCCGATGCCGTGCGCGCCCGCCGCGCACGCCGTGACGATGCACATGTTCGGCCCGGTCAGGCCGAAGTGCATGGCGATGTGTCCGGCGGAGGCGTTCGCCATGAGGCCGGGGACCATGAAGGCGCTCACCCGGCCGGGCCCCCGCTCCAGCAGCACCTTGTGGGCGTCGAGCAGGGTCTCGATACCGCCGATGCCCGTCGAGATGACCACCCCCGTCCGCTCGCCGGTGATCTCGGGTTTGCCGGCGTCCTCGTACGCGAGATGCGCGGCCGACACCGCCAGGTGCACGACGCGGTCGGTCCGCTTGACCTCCTTCGGCTCGAGGAAGTCGGTCGGCTCGAAGTCGGGGACCTCGCCGGCCAGCTGGACCGGGAGGCCGGACGGATCGAACCGCTCGATCCGCCGGACGCCGTTGCGCCCGGTGGACAGCCCCTTCCAGAAGTCGTCGACGCCGATGCCCACCGGTGTGACCGGCCCGATGCCCGTGACGACGACGCGGCGGCGCTCGGCGTGTTCGCTCACGGCAGCCACCAGGTGGTCGCCCGACGTGTCGTTGCGGCCGCGATCAGGCCGCCACCCCGAGCTTGGAGGCCACGAGGTCGATCGCCTGACCGACGGTCTTGACCTTCTCCATCTCCTCCTCGGGGATCTCGATGCCCATCTCGTCCTCGAGAGCCAGCACGGCCTCGGTCAGGTCGAGTGAGTCGGCGTTGAGGTCCTCCGCGAAGCGCGCGGATGGCGTCACCTGGCTCTCGTCCACCGCCAGCTGCTCCGCCAGCACCTTGCGAACCTTCGCCTCGATCTCGTTGCGGTCCATGTCCCTTCCTCCTCCTTCTCCGAGAGGGTACCGGCGACCGCCGGCATGCCCTGCACCGTTGCCTACGCGGTCAGCCCACCGTCCACGGTGAGCACCGCCCCGTTCACGTACGCCGCCTCGTCGCCCATCAGGAACCGGACGGAGGAGGCCACCTCCTCCGGCGTCCCCGGCCGGCCGGCCGGCGTCCGGTCCAGCAGGAACCGGTGCGCCTCGTCCGGCAGCGCGTCGGTCAGGTCGGTCGAGATGAGGCCGGGGCAGATGGCGTTCACCGTGATGCCCCTCGATCCCACCTCGCGCGCCAGCGACCGCGTCATGCCGATCATCGCGGCCTTCGACGCCGCGTACGCGACCTGGCCGGCGTTCCCGTGCAGGGCGACCGCGGAGGAGATGTTGACGATCCGTCCGAACCGCTCCCGGAGCATCGACCGGAGTGCGGTCCGCGAGCAGAGGAACGACCCCCGTGCGTTCACCGCCATCGTCCGGTCGTACTCGTCGGTCGGGTACTTCACGGTGAGCCCGTCGCGGCTGATGCCGGCGTTGTTCACCAGGCCGGTGACCGGCCCCATCTTCTCGGCCACCTCCCGGAACGCCTCGGCGATGCGGGCCTCGTCGGACGTGTCGAGCGCGAGCGTCATGGCCCGTCCGCCGCCGTCCTCGATCGCGCCGGCGACGTCCTTGGCCTCGCCCTCGCCGGACCGGAACCCGACCGCGACGGACCACCCGGCGTCGCCGAGTGCGAGGGCGCACGCACGGCCGATGCCGCGCGACCCACCCGTCACGACCGCCACGCGCGAGGTCACGCCGTCGTCCCCCCGGCCACCGCCGGCGCCGGCACGTTCGCGGCCGTCCACTTCACGAGCGAGGCGCCCCACGCCATCCCGGCCCCGAACGACGTCATCAGCACCAGGTCCCCGCGACGGATCCGGCCGTCCCGCCACGCCTCGTCCAGCGCGATGGGCACGGACGCGGCCGAGGTGTTCCCGATTCGCTCGACGTCGGAGATCACGCGGTCCGGGCCGAACCCCAGCCGGTCGGCCACCGTCTTCATGATCCGGGCGTTGGCCTGGTGGGGGATCAGCCACCGCACGTCCTCGGCCGCCACGCCGGCCTTCTCCAGCAGCGACCGGCAGGCGTCGGTCATGCCGACGACCGCCCGCTTGTAGACCTCGCTCCCGCTCCTCATGACGATCGCGTCGATCGGCGGCTCGTCGGGATCCGGCTGCGCGGTTCCGCCCGCGGGGATCGTCAGGAGCTTGGCGGCCGTGCCGTCGGCGAACAGGTTGGTCGCCATGAGGCCCGGTTCCTCCGACGGAACGAAGATCGCCGCGCCGGCGCCGTCGCCGAACAGCACGCAGGTCGTGCGGTCCTCCATGTTGATCCGGCGCGACAGCGTCTCGGCGCCCACCACCAGCACGATGTCCGACGCTCCCGACTCCACCATGGCCCGGGCGACGGACGTTCCGTAGGAGAACCCCGCGCAGGCCGCGTTGACGTCGAACGCCGGGCACGACACCCCGAGCGCGTCCTGCACCATCACGGCGGCGGACGGGAGCAGCCGGTCGGGCGTGACCGTCGCCACCACGATGAGGTCGAGCCGGTCCGGGGACATCCCCGCCGCCTCGAGCGCCGACCGCGCGGCGTCCGTCGACAGCGTGGCCGTGGTCTCGCCGTCGCCGGCGAACCGTCGTTCCCGGATGCCCGTGCGGTCGACGATCCACTCGTCGTTGGTGTCGACGAGCGACTCGAAGAACGAGTTCTGAACGACGCGGCCGGGGAGCGCGGAGCCGGTGGCCGCGATGGCGGCGAACCGCCCGCCGGCCGGGGTCACTCCCGCTCCACCCAGGCCACTGCCTGGCCAGGCCTCACGAGCTCGCCGTCGCGTCCCAGCACGGCGCCAAGCCTACCCCGCACCGGGGAGCGCACCACGTGCTCGGTCCGGTCGCCGGGCTCGACGACGGCCACGGCCTGCCCGGGCTCGACGACCTCGTGCCCGCGCCAGAACCGCTCGGGAGGAAGGACGCGGAGGCGGCCCCCGACCGCGGTCACCAGCAGGTGGATCGGGATGTCGGTCGGCTCGCCGTGGTGGACCTCCACCTCGAGGACCTCGTCGACGGGCACTTCGATCATCGTGCTCATGCTCGCTCCTCCGACAGGGCGGGCTCGGTCGTTCCGAGGCCCGCGGCGAACGCTGCCGCGTCGGCCGGCGACCCCACCGGGACCGCCGTGACGCCGGGGACGTTGCGGCGCACCAGCTTCGACAGCACGTCGCCGGGCCCGGCCTCCACGAACGTGTCGGCGCCCGTCTCGGCCAGCGCCCGCATCGAGCGCTCCCACCGGACCGGCGCGACGATGTGGCGCGACAGCAGGTCGCGGAGGGCCGACGACTCGCGGGTGACCCGCCCGCTGACGTTCGGGACCAGCGCCATCGTCGGCGGGTGGAACGTCGCGCGGGACAGCGCCTCGCGAACGGGCTCCTGCGCCGGACGCATCAGCGGCGAGTGGAACGCGCCGGCCACCCGCAACCGGATGGCCTTGGCGCCGTTCGATCGCGCGGCCTCCTCAGCGCGTTCGATCGCCGGGATCGACCCGGACAGCACGACCTGCTTCGCGGCGTTCTCGTTCGCCACCTCGAGCACGTCGCCCCGGCCGGCCACGCGGCAGATCTCGGCGGCCTCGGCTGAGGAGAGGCCGATGACGGCCGTCATGCCGGAGGGCGTGACGTCGGAGGCCTGCTGCATCGCGCGACCCCGCGTGATGACGATGTGGAACGCGTCGACGTCGGCGAGGACACCAGACGCGACCAGCGCGACGAACTCGCCGAGGGAGTGGCCGGCCGCGGCCTCGAACCGCACGCCGTCGGCCTGGAGCACCCGGAACGCGGCGAGGTCGCATGCGAACAGCGCGGGCTGAACCAGCTCGGTGGTGGCCAGGGCGGCCGCGTCGCGGCACAGCTCGACGAGGTCGCGCCCCCACGACTCGGACAGACGGGAGAACACGGCCGCACCGGCCTCGTGGGTGGACCACGGGTCGGCCATGCCTTCGTATTGGGAACCCTGGCCGGGGAACAGCACCGCCGCGCGCACGGCTACCGCTCCACGCCCGGCGCGTGCGGCAACATTGGAGGGTTGGACCCCCATTGCCTCGCCGGGGTTACATCCGCCTCAGTAGCCCTGCTCGATCGGTCCGGGGCGGCTGGTTCGCGGTGTCTCGGGATCGGGCGGCGAGCCGATATACTCGCGCCGTCCCCGATCGACCCGGAGGAGTTCGTCATGGCCGACCACCGCAAGCTCGACGTGCTCGAGGACAAGGGCTTCGTGATCCTCACGCCCTACGAGGGCGAGATCGACCCCTCGGAGTGGGAGCAGCTCACGTACCTCGACTGGAAGTCCGGCGGCGACACCAACTTCGCCGTCCTCGCGTCCGCCAACGGCGACGACGACGCCCGCGGGTTCTGGGAGTTCGGCAAGCCGGACAAGGACGGCGTGTGGACCGTCAACATCGAGAAGGCTCCCACCCTGAAGAAGTGGGTGGAGTCCGTCGGCGCGCGGTACGGCCGCGTCCGCATCATCAAGCTCGAGCCCTCGAGTTCCGAGGAGGAGGTCGCCAACCGGTTCCTCCATCTCGACGACAACAACCGGATGAACCCCGACGGCGAGGGCTGGGTCGTCCGGGCCTGGCTCAACCTCACCGACGACCCGAACAGCTACATGATCGTCCGCGACGACAAGGACGACCCGGCCACGGAGAGCCACATCCCGTGCCCGAAGAACACCCAGTTCGTCGTCGACACCGAGCGGCTGCACCACGCCGTGTACCACCCGGGCGACCGGCCGCGCTACGCGCTGATCACGAGCTTCGAGTCGGGCCCCGAGCTCGACGCCTGGATCTCGGCGAACGCCGCCGGGTAGTCCGCACCCGGGTCCACCCGCGCTTCGGCGGCGCCCCCTGACGGGGGCGCCGCCGGCGTTCCTGCCCCTGTACTCGCACCCGCGGCCGGTGCTACAAACCGCGCTGTGGGCGGGAGGGGGCTCGAGCCGGGGACGACGCTCGCCGGGTATCGCATCGACCGGGAGCTGGGCCACGGCGGCATGGGCGTCGTGTACGCGGCCGAGCACGTGGCGCTGGGGCGTTCGGTGGCCGTCAAGGTCGTCGCGCCCGACCTCGCCGCCGACGCGTCGTTCCGGGAGCGGTTCCTGCGGGAGGCGCAGCTGGCCGCCGCGCTGGAACACCCCGCGATCATCCCCATCTACGACGCCGGGGAGGCGAACGGCGTCCTGTACCTGGCGATGCGCCGAGTGGAAGGCGGCGACCTCGCGGCGGAGCTGGCCGCGCGGGGGCCGCTCGACTCCGGGCGCGTCGTCCATCTGATCGCGCCAGTGGCCGGCGCGCTGGACGTGGCCCACCGGCGGCACCTGGTCCACCGGGACGTGAAGCCCCAGAACATCCTGATCGAACCCGCCTCCGCCGGTGAGCCGGAACGGGTGTTCCTCACGGACTTCGGCCTGACCAAGCGCACCGACGAGTCGGCCGGGCTGACCCGGACGGGGATGTTCGTGGGCACGTTCCGGTACGCGGCGCCGGAGCAGTTCCAGGGGCGCGCGGTCGACGGACGGACCGATCAGTACTCCCTCGCCTGCGTGGTCTACGAATGCCTCGCGGGCGCCCCGCCCTATCCGGGGAACTCCGACGCCGAGATGATGTTCGGCCACCTGTGGCTGCCGCCGCCGCAGCCGTCGCTTAGGCGGTCGGACCTCGGCCCCGACGTGGACCGGGTGCTCGCCCGGGCGCTGGGCAAGACGCCGGAGGAACGGTTCCCGACGTGCGGGGAGTTCCTGAGGGAGCTCGACGCCGCGGTCCGGGACCGGGCGGGCCGGACGGCCGTGGCCCCGCCCCCGCCGGCGCCGGTGGCGCCCACGCGGACGATGACGCCGCCGCCCGTCCCCACCGTGGCCGGGCGGCCCCCGCCGGCGTCCGTCGCGTCCCCACCCGTTCCGTGGGTGCCGCCGGCCGGCCCGGTCGCCGTGGCCCCGATCGTCGCCCGCCGCCGCCGGGGGCTGGCCGCGGCGCTGGTGGGCGCCGGGGCGCTCGTCTCGGCCGCCAGCGCGGCGATCATCTCCGAGGGCAACGGGGCCGTCGCGCTGCTGTTCGTCCTCCCCCCGGCAGCGCTGGCGGTGGGGCTGTACGCCGCTCACCGGCGTGGGCTCCGGATCGCCCTCGGGGTGCTCGCCCTGCTGGACGGGGCGTTCGCGGTCGTGGTCGGGATCGGGGCGGCCCTGAACGGCTCCCCCGAGGCGATCCCGCTGATCCCCGGCGGGCTGCTCGTGGTCCTCGGCGGGATCCGAGCCCTGGTCCGCGCGCCGTCCAGGCCACCGCCGCCCCCCGGAGGGATCCCGGCGTACCCCTGATTCTGGACACTTGTGGGCATGCAAGTTCCGGTCGAGAGTAGGTGAACCCTCGACCTCAACTCGACCTCAGGAAAAAACACAGGTCAACGGGGGCGAAATGTCCCCGAACGCCGTGTCGGCGAGTTGCCATGCCTCTGCGGCGTCGGGTACAACAGGGGCGCCCTCATGGCCGAGAGCACACACCGACGATTCGCGTCGTCCCCCGGCGCGAGCAACGAAGGCTTGACCGGGTTCCTGGGTCGCGACATGGCTGTCGACCTCGGGACCGCGAACACGCTCGTCTACGTTCGCGGAAGAGGCATCGTCCTGAACGAGCCGTCGGTGGTGGCCATCAACACGCTGAACGGCAACATCCTGGCCGTCGGCGCCGAGGCCAAGCGCATGATCGGCCGGACCCCCAGCCACATCCGCGCGGTGCGCCCGCTGAAGGACGGCGTCATCGCCGACTTCGACGTGACCGAGAAGATGCTCCGGTACTTCATCCAGAAGGTGCACCGGCGGCGGATGCTGGCCAAGCCCCGCGTGGTGGTGTGCGTCCCGAGCGGCATCACGGGCGTGGAGCAGCGCGCGGTCGAGGAGGCCACGATCTCGGCCGGGGCGCGCAGGGCGTTCATCATCGAGGAGCCCATGGCCGCCGCGATCGGCGCCGGGCTCCCCATCCACGAGCCCACCGGGAACATGATCGTGGACATCGGGGGCGGCACCACCGAGGTCGCCGTCATCTCGCTCGGGGGCATCGTCACCTCGAGCAGCCTCCGCATCGGTGGCGACCGGCTGGACGACGCGATCATCCAGTTCGTCAAGAAGGAGTACTCGCTGCTGCTCGGCGAACGCACGTCCGAGGCCATCAAGGTCGCGGTCGGGTCGGTGTTCCCCATGCCGGACGAGCTCATCGCGGAGATCAAGGGGCGCGACCTCGTCTCAGGGCTGCCCAAGACGATCCACGTCACCGCCGAGGAGGTCCGCAAGGCGATCGAGGAGCCGGTCTCCTCGATCATCGACGCGATCAAGAACACCCTCGATCGAACCCCGCCCGAGCTGGCGGCGGACATCATGGAGCGCGGAATGGTGCTCACCGGCGGCGGGGCTCTGCTCCGCGGCTTCGACGAGCGACTGAAGCACGAGACGGGAATGCCGGTGCACATCGCGGACAATCCGCTGTCCTCGGTGGCGATCGGCTCGGGCAAGTGCCTGGAGGAGTTCGAGGTCCTTCAGAGGGTGCTGGTCAGCCCGTCGCGTCGGTAGGAGGCCGTCGTGGCGATCGGCGGACGGACCCGCAGCACGCGTGGGCTGGTGATCCTGCTCGTCGTCGCCTCCCTCGTGATCATCACGGTCGACTTCCGCGAGGGCTCCGGCGGCCCGCTGTCCAAGCTCTCCGACGGCCTGCACTCCGTGGTGATCCCGATGCAGAACGCGGTGTCGAAGGTGTTCCACCCGGTGGCGGCGTTCTTCGGGGCGCTCGCCCACCTGCCGTCGCAGCAGCAGCGGATCGACTCCCTCAAGCAGCAGCTGGCCACGGCCGGGGCGGACCGGGTCCAGTACCAGCAGGCCCTGAAGGAGCTCCAGGAGCTGCAGGCGTTGGACGGCGTGGCGAAGAGCTTCGACTTCTCCACGACCGGCGCAAGCGTCATCGGCAACGGGGTGTCGAACTTCGAGTGGACGATCGAGATCGACAAGGGCTCGAACGACGGCATCAAGGTCGACATGCCGGTGATCGCCGCGGCGGGACTGGTGGGCAAGGTGATCCACGTGACGCCGTTCGGATCGCAGGTCCTGCTGATCACGGACTTCGAGTCCTACGTGGCCACCCGCCTGGAGGACTCGCAGCAGACCGGCCTTCTGCAGGGCCAGGGGCGGGCGGACATGATCATGAGCAACATCGCCCTGGCGACGAGGATCACGAAGGGCGAACCCGTCGTCACCAGCGGCTACAGCGGGGGGCTGTTCCCCACGGGCATCCCGGTGGGCGACGTCTCCAGCATCACCGTGGACCCCACCACCGGCGACAAGCAGGTCACCGTGACGCCCAACGTCGACTTCACCTCCCTCGACATGGTCGACGTGATCACCAAGTTCAACGGAGGATGACGGCGGACCGTGCGGCGTGGAATCCTGTGGACGGCGGTCGTCGTGGCCGCCCTGGTGCTGCAGAGCACCGTCTTCGCGCAGATCACCCTGCTGAAGGCACGGCCCGATCTCATGTACCTGCTGACGGTGCTCGTCGCCCTGCTGGAGGGCCCGGCGTCGGGGGCGGTGCTGGGGTTCGCCGGCGGCATGGCGGAGGACTTCCTGCTGAACACTCCGAAGGGCATCACCGCCCTCACCCTGACGTTGCTCGGCTACGCGGTCGGGACCGTCCGGCAGTACATCGCGAGCCCGTCGGCGCTCGTGCCGGTCATCATGGTCGGGGCGGGGACGGCGGTCGGGCTGATGTTCAACGGGCTGGTGAAGTTCCTGCTGGGCCAGCTCGACGCGGGGTGGGGGTACCAGGTGCAGATCGCGCTGCTGACCGGGCTGTACAACGCGATCCTCACGCCGCTCGTGTTCCCGCTGGTCAGGCGGCTGGCGGAGTCGTCCCGCGCGAAACGGGTCTTCAGATGGTAGGGAGTTGTCCGCGATGACGGAGGGCAAGTCGGGCGCACGCCTCAAGGTGCTGGCGCTGCTGTGCGCCTTCATGTTCGCCGCGTTGGGGACGCGGCTGTGGTTCGTCCAGGTGCTCGCCCACGCGCAGCTCAAGCAGGAGGGGAGCGCGAACGCCACGCGGACGCTCGACGTCCCGGCGCCGCGGGGTCGCATCCTCGACCGCAATGGGGTCGTGCTGGCGCGGAACCGGACGAGCCTCGTCGTCACCGTCAACCGGCAGGACCTCCCCACCGGCCCGTCGCGCAAGGCCAACGAGCTCCGCCGGCTCGCGATCGTGCTCGGCATCTCCACGAAGGAGATGCAGAGCCGCATCGACACCAAGCGGTACTACGAGTTCACGCCGGTGCCGGTCGCGTTCGACGTCCCCAAGAAGACGTTCTTCTACCTCGGGGAACACCGCCCGCAGTTCCCCGGCGTGGCCATCGTCCAGGACTCGATCCGGGACTACCTGGAGGGTCCCCTCGCGGCGCACGTGCTCGGCTACGTGGGGCCGTTCTCGCCGACGGAGGCGGCCAACCCCAGCTTCCCTCCGTCCCGGTACTCGCAGGACGACATCGTCGGGAAGTCCGGCGTCGAGCTCTCGTACGAGCACTACCTCCAGGGCACCAAGGGGCACGTGGTCGACCAGGTGAACTCCGCCGGGAGGAACGTGGGGCCCGTGCCCGGCGCCTCGACGCCGCCGGTCGCCGGCGGCGACGTCTACCTGACGCTCGACTCGAAGATCCAGCAGCTGGCGGCGGAGTCGCTCGCGAAGGGGATGAAGGCCGCCAGGACATTCGGCCTCCCGGCGAACGCCGGGGCCGTGGTCGTGATGGATCCGAACACCGGGGGCCTCCTGGCCATGGCGTCCAACCCAACGTTCGACCCCAACTGGTTCGCGACCGGCAACAACGAGGAGATCAACCGGCTGTTCGCGCAGCCGAAGGGGCACAACCTCTGCAACTCGACGGGGTGTGCCATCGTGAACCGGGCGATGCAGTCGTACTATCCGCCCGGCTCGACCTTCAAGCCGTTCATCGCCCTGTCTGCGCTGCACCGTGAGTTCGCACACACGTCGGGCCCAAAGTCCTACATCCCGTGCCCCGCCACGTACCAGGTCCCCGGGACCGACGCCGTGCACTCGAACTGGGAGCCGGTGAACCTGGGCTCGATCTCGCTGGCGCATGCGTTGGTCGTCTCGTGCGACACCGTCTTCTACCAGCTGGGGTGGGACAACTGGCTGAACTGGTACCACCAGGGTCAGCACGACTACCTGCAGCACGACCTGATGTCGCTCGGGTTCGGCCACCTCACCGGCATCGACATCCCCAGCGAGAACAGCGGGATCATCCCCGACCCGGCGTACAAGCAGAAGGCCTACGCGGACGACCCGGTGGCCACCGACCGGAACTGGCAGCCGGGCGACTACATCAACATGTCGATCGGCCAGGGCGACGTGTCGGTCACGCCACTGCAGCTCGCCACGGCGTACTCTGCGCTCGCCAACGGCGGCACGGTGTACCGCCCCCACGTGCTCGACAAGATCGTGAACGCGAAGGGTCAGACGGTCCTCACCGGGAAGCCCCACGTCAACGGGCACCTCCCCTTCTCGAAGAGGCAGATGGACTACGTGCGGAACGCGCTCACCGGGGTCGTGCGGGGCGACGGAACCGCCGTCCAGGCCTTTCAGCGATTCCCCCTCAGCCGGATCCCGGTGGCCGGCAAGACCGGGACGGCGGAGAAGGGTTCCCTCCAGCCCTTCTCGTGGTTCGCGGCGATGGCGCCGGCCAACGATCCCCAGTACGTCGTCGTGTCGTTGGTCGAGCAGGGCGGCCACGGGTCGCAGTCGGCCGCGCCGATCGTCCGCCGGATTCTCGACGGGCTGTTCGGCCTGCCGCTCACCGACCCGGCGACCGGGACCGCGAAGGACTGACTCGGATGCAGGTGACGACGGAGCGCGGCCGGGGTTCCCTGGGGATCGGTTCCCTCAGCGACCGCGCGCCGGTCCGCCACCTCGACCCCGTGCTGCTGGCGACGACGTTCCTGCTCACCCTGGTCGGTGCCTTCGCCATCTTCTCCGCGACACACCAGGTGGCCGTGGGCGGCGACCCGTGGGCGTTCGTCAAGAAGCAGATTCTGGCGTGGGTGATCGCCGTGCTCATCCTGGGCGGGGTGGCGCTCGTCGACTACCGGCTGGCGAAGGTGTACGCGCCGATCCTGTACGCGGCGACGCTGTTCCTGCTCCTGCTCGTCCGGACGCCGCTCGGCACCGCCGCCAAGGGCGCGCAGCGCGGGTTCTACGTGGGCGGGTTCCAGTTCACGCCGTCGGAGTGGACCAAGATCGCGGTCGCGATCATGCTCGCGGCGTTCCTGTCGGAGCTGAAGACGCCGGAGCTGTCCCTCCGCGACCTCATCCGGGCCTCCGTCATCGCGCTCATCCCCATGATCCTCGTGTTCATCCAACCGGACATCGGCACGACCATCGTGCTCGCGGCCATCCTCGGGGGGATCGTGGTCGTCGCCGGGGCCAGGGCGCGGCACATCGGCGTGCTGATGGCGGTCGGCATCCTGCTGATCGCCCTGGCGTTCCAGGCCGGGCTCATCAGGCAGTACCAGATCGACCGGCTGACCGGGTTCACCGGCGGCGGGACCACCGCCGCCACCTACAACCAGAAGCAGTCGGAGATCGCCGTCGGCAACGGCGGCTTCGAGGGCACCGGCTATCTGCAGGGGACGCAAACCAACCTGAACTTCGTCCCCGAGCAGCACACCGACTTCATCTTCACGGTCATCGGGGAGGAGTTCGGGTTCGTCGGGTCGGCGCTGCTGCTGCTGCTGTACGCGGTGCTGCTGTGGCGGGCCATCCGGATCGCGATGCTGTCGAAGGACAGGTTCGGGACCTACCTGGCCGCCGGCATCGCGTCGATGTTCGCCATCCAGATGTTCGTCAATATCGGCATGACCGTGGGGATCATGCCGATCACGGGGATCCCGCTGCCGTTCGTGTCGTACGGGGGGTCGTCGCTGGTCGCGAGCTACCTGGCGGTTGGGCTGCTGCTGAACATCCACATGCGCCGGCTGACGGTCGGCGCGATGGGCTGAGCCTCGTCGACTCCGCGGCTACCGCATCGGCGGCAGCGCCACCGTCCACAGGAACGTCGACCCGCTCGGCCCGGATCGCTCCAGCACCAGGTCGCCGTCCATGGCCCGCGCCGCGGCGCGCCCGAGCGACAGGCCGACGCCGGCGCCCTGGTGGATGCGCGCGTCGAGGGCCTCGGCCTGTTCCAGCGGTTCGAACACACGGTCCTGGTCCTCGGGCCGGATGCCCTCCCCGGCGTCGGTGATCCGGACCTGGAGCGCCCCGGCCCCGAGCGTCACCGAGACCTCGACCGGGCTCTCGGGGTCGGAGAACTTGCACGCGTTGTCGACCAGCTCCTCGAGGATCCGCTGGACCAGGACCCGGTTGGCCAGGACCGCGGGGAGGCCCGGCTCCGACGTCACCCGCACCCGGGGCCACGCGGTCGCCAGCTCGCGGGCCGTCGCCGCGATGTCGATGCGGTCCTCCGACCCCGTGTCGAGCGCCGATTCGAACCGCTCCACCAGGTGGGACAGCGCGGTGGCCCGGCCGACCAGGCGTTCGAGCAGCTCGTCGCGCTGGCGGGTCTCGAGGCCGCCGCCGGCGAGCGTCCGGGCGACGCCGAGGATGACGGTGATCGGGGTCCGGAGCTCGTGGCCCAGCCGCGCGACCAGCTCGTGGCGGCGGCTCACACGTTCCACCAGGGCCACGTGGGCCTCCTCGAGCTCGCGGGCACGGTGGCGCTCCCGTTCGAGGGCCTCGGTCAGCTGGTCGATCACGCGCGGGGCGACCGTGGGGGAGAGCACGGCGCCGCCGCCGGCCGCCTCCGAGATCGCGTTCAGGATCACGTCGCCGTCGGAGTCCTTCAGCACGTAGCCCGTGGCGCCGGCGACCAGCATCTCGCGGACGATCGTGTCGTCCTCCTGCGCGGTGAGCGCGACCACGCCGAGCGACGGTCGGGCGACCTTCATCCGGCGGGTGGCCTCGATGCCGTCCATGACCGGCATCCGGATGTCCATCAGCACTACGTCGGGGTCGATCCGCTCGAGGAGCTCGAGGGCGTCCCTTCCGTTGGTGGCCTCGCCGGCGATCTGGTGTCCGCCGGCTGCCAGCAGGGCCACCAGCGACTCCCGGAATCCGTCGTTGTCGTCGACGACCATCACGCGGAGCGCCCGTGGCTCGCCGGGCACCGGGCCGGCGACGGGCGCGGAGAACAGCGTCCCCGGCCGGCGGGCGTCGCCGCCGGGCGTGACGGGGCCGAGCCAGGAACGGAGGTGCGCGTCAGCCACGCCCGTTCGACCAATTCATGCGCATGTCGTCTGTGGGATCGGCGGTCCGGACGCTCCTCTTGATACGACGGAAGTCCGACCCCGAAATGGGCATCGACCATTGCCCGATTCCAGTGATCCGATTGTTCGGCGCTTTCGAAGCAGGTGGCCCCCCGCATTGCTATCCTTGTCCGTAGCTGTCCGCGTCGCGTGCGACGCGGGAGGCCGACGGCGACCCGGCGTGCCGAGCCGGTCCCGCCGCCACCGAAGACGTGCTCGCCGGCTGATCGGGCCGGCGCTCCCCCAGAGCGAGGCCCGAAGCCAGGCGAGAGGAGAACCTCGGCCGCGCTGCGGCCACTGGCCGCCGACGGCGTCGCCTGGACCCTCCAGGGGCGTACCGACCGGCGCCGGGAGACCGCGCACGGTGTGCTGAAGACGTTCCCGCGCGCAGCGCGCGCTCCGGGTGACCGGATCGAAGCGCCCGCGCACCCTTCCGCTCCGAGGTTCCCGACGAGGGAAGGGAGAACCGCATGAACGACGAGCCCCAGGGGGCCGTCACCGAGCGGGCCGGCGCCGACGCGCCCGGACCCGATTCCGCCGCATCCGAGCCCCGGTCCGACTCCGTGGGATCCGCGACGGGTTCCGACACGAGCTCCGGCTCCGACTCCGGCTCGGCGAAGGACGGCCCGGGGTCGAACGCGCCCGCCGACGGCGCCGGGGCCGGCACGACCACCGCCGCGAGGCGCCGGCGCCGGCGCGGCGGCCGTGGCAGGGGGCGGTCCGGTTCGGGCGCGTCCACCGGAGCCGCCGCGAACGGCGACGAGGCGTCCGACGGCGCCGCCCCGGAGTCGACGGCCGACGTGACCGCGGACGGCGACGGCGCCCCCGCGCGAAGCGGATCCGGCCGGAGTGGCCAGGCCAGGCGTCCCACGCCGCGTCCCGCGAGCCCTGACGCCGGATCGCAGGCCACGGTCGGTGACGGTGAGACGTCGTCGGGCGGCGGGACGCCGGAGTCCGCCGAGGCCACGGGCGCCGGGTCCGAAGCGGCCTCGGGCGACCAGTCGACGGGGACGGCCACGGGACCGAGGCGCCGCCATCGCGGCAGCCGCGGCCGCGGGCGGAGCCGGTCGGGCGGCGCGGGGGCCGGCGCTTCCGACGAGGCCCCGGCCCCACCGAACGCCGGCGAGGCGGCCGCGTCCGGCGAGGCCGCCGAGGAGCATACGTCCATGCCTCGCCCGCCCCGCGCCCGACGGGAGCCCTCGGCAGCCGCGGACGCACCTGCCGAGGCGGGGTCGGAGCCCTCTGGGGAAGGGGAAGCCGAATTGGACCGGCCGGCGTCGTCCGGCGACGACGCTCCCCTGTCGGCCTCGGCCAAACGCCGCCGCCGCCGCCGCCGCCGGAGCGGATCCCAATCGGTGGAGGGCGGCGAGGCCGCGGCCGCCGATGACGCCGGGGACGGCGGCGCCACCGCCGGCGGTTCCGGGGCGAAGCAGCCGCAGCATGCCAAGCGACAGAGCGCCCGGACCGGAACGAGGACCGCAGCCAAGGGCGACACCAAGACAGGTGCCAAGGCCGAGGCCAAGACAGGAGCCAAGACCGAGGCCAAGGCGGGTGGCAAGACCAAGACCGAGGCCAAGGCCAAGGCGGGCGGCAGGGCGGAGGCCGCTCCCCCGACCAGGACCAGGTCGCGGTCTCGGGCCGCGAAGAGCACCGAGGCCGGCGACGACGGCGGCCCGACGCGCACCCGGCGGTCCCGCGCCACCATGCGCCGTCGCGAGCCCATGCCGGTCGTTCCCCGCGGCACCGACAAGCTCATGCTCATCACCGAGCACGGCGAGCGCGACCAGATCGCGGTCGTCGAGGACCGCCAGCTGGTCGAGCACTACATCACCCGCGTCGGCGCGAAGTCGATGGTCGGCAACATCTACCTCGGCCGCGTGCAGAACGTGCTCCCCGGCATGGAGGCCGCGTTCATCGACATCGGCAAGGGCCGCAACGCCGTGCTGTACGCCGGCGAGGTGAGCTACGACGAGGACATCGGCGGCCGTCAGCAGCGCATCGAGCAGGTCATCAAGGCGGGCCAGGCCGCGCTGGTGCAGGTGACGAAGGACCCGATCGGCGGCAAGGGCCCCCGCCTCACCCAGGAGATCAGCCTCCCGGGCCGCTACGTGGTGATGGTCCCGAACTCCGACGTGTTCGGCATCAGCCGGCGGCTGCCCGACAACGAACGCCGTCGCCTCCGCGCGATCATCAAGAAGGTCCACCCGGAGCAGCACGGCGTGATCGTCCGCACCGCCGCCGAGGGCGCCACCGAGCAGGACCTCACCGACGACCTCCGCCGGCTCGCCGCGGAGTGGGAGCAGATCTCGAAGCGCTCGAAGAAGGCCAAGGCTCCGGCGCTGCTGTACGAGGAGCCCGAACTCACGGTCCGCGTGGTCCGCGATCTGTTCAACGACGAGGAGTTCCGCGAGATCGTCACGGACTCCGAGCCGGTGCTCGCCACGATCCGCGAGTACCTGCGGGGCGTGGCCCCGGAGCTCGTCGACAAGGTCCGGATGCACGACGGCCGGCTGCCGCTGTTCGAGCAGTACCACCTGATCGAGCAGATCCACAAGGCGCTCGAGCGCAAGGTGTGGCTCCCGTCCGGCGGGTACCTCGTCATCGACAAGACCGAGGCCATGACCGTCATCGACGTGAACACCGGCAAGCACGTCGGCAAGGCGAACCTCGAGGAGACGGTCACGAAGACCAACCTCGAGGCCGCCGAGGAGATCGCCCGGCAGCTCCGCCTGCGGGACATCGGCGGCATGATCCTGATCGACTTCATCGACATGCTGCTCGAGAAGAACAAGCGCGAGGTCATCGACACGATCAACACCGCGATGGCCAAGGACAAGACGCGCTCGCAGGTGTTCGACATCAGCCCGCTCGGGATCCTCGAGATCACGCGCAAGCGTGTGTCGGGGGGCCTGCTGGACTCGTTCAGCGAGACGTGTCCGACCTGCGGCGGGCGCGGCATACTGATCACGCACGAGATCTGACACGAGACGCTCGCGGGCGCCGCCGGCTGGTGGCGCCCGTTGAACGCGAGGAGGCAACCGACATGTACGCCGTCATCAAGGCAGGCGGAAAGCAGCACCGGGTGAAGCCCGGCGACGTCATCGAGGTCGAGTTGATGCACGCGAAGGACGACGCGGTGCAGTTCCAGCCGCTGCTCGTCGTCGACGACGCCAACAAGACGCACGTCGGCAAGGAGATCGCGAAGGCCGTCGTGACCGGCAAGCTCGTCGGCGAGCAGAAGGGCGAGAAGGTCAAGGTCTTCAAGTACCGGAACAAGACCGGCTACGCCCGTCACACCGGGCACCGCCAGATGTACACGCTGGTGGAGATCGGCGAGATCAAGCTCCCCGGCCAGCCGGCCGCGAAGAAGGCTGCAGACGACGTCGGGTCCGAGGAACCGAAGCCGAAGTCGTCGGCGAAGTCCACGGCCTCCAGGACGGCGGCGGCGAAGAGGGCCGCAGCGGCTGAACCGGCATCGGCGGCCGACGCGGAGGAGACCGCGGCCGAGACCGCGCCGGCCGAGACGCCGCCCGCGGAGGTCGCCGAGGTCGCGGCCGAGGCCGAGGCGGGCCCCGACGCCGCCGAGCCCGGCGAGTCCGACGCACAGGCCGAGGCGGAAGCGGGCGAGTAGCGGCTGGTACCCTGGAGCGACCATGGCTCACAAGAAGGGCGGCGGCTCCTCACGCAACGGGAGGGACTCCGAGTCCAAGCGGCTCGGCGTGAAGGCGTTCGGCGGTCAGGACGTGACCGCCGGCACGATCATCGTGCGCCAGCGTGGCACGCGGATCCACCCGGGTGAGGGCGTGGGCAAGGGCAGCGACGACACGTTGTACGCTCGCCGCTCCGGCTCGGTCGGCTTCCACGAGTCCAACGGCCGCAGGTTCGCGACGATCACCGCTCCCTCCGAGTAGCCCCCTCAATCGGCCGTTCGGGCCCGCTTCACGGCCTCCCGGATCGCGTTCCGCCACGACCGGACGACGGCCGCCACGTCCCCGCTCTGCTGCCACATGAACCCGGCGTTGTCGCTCCGCTTGCGGCGGGCCCGCACCTTCGACACGTCCTCGTCGATGGGCGGCGGCTGGGCGAAGAAGAACGCCAGCCGAACCAATTCCGCGTCCCGCGTGTACTCGACGTAGAGGACCGGCGAGCCGACAGGCCGCTTGACCCGGCGGACGGCGGTGAGCGGAACCACCTCGTGGTCCGCGCCCCGACGGTGCTCGAACCGGAGGTGCGTCGCGGTGAGGCGGAGGGTTCCCTCGATGTCGCCGCCCGGCATGCCGAGCCGGCTGAGCCACACGCGCGCGGGGATCGCGGCCGGCTGGGCCGGGGCGTCGCGGCTCGGGGAGCGGTCCTGTTCCATCGGCGCACATCATCCAACCAGGGCGGGGTTTCGGGAGAATCGGTTCCGACATGGCGTTCGCGGACGAGACCGTGGTGTTCGTGCGGGGTGGCCAGGGCGGCGACGGGGCCGCGTCGTTCCGGCGTGAGCCGTTCACGCCTCGGGGCGGTCCGGACGGCGGCGACGGCGGGCACGGGGGCTCGGTGGTCCTCGAGGTCTCGACCGGCCTGCGCGACCTGTCGTGGCTGGCCGACCATCCCCACCAGCGGGCCCGGAACGGCCAGCCGGGCGGGAAGAGCCGCTCCAGCGGCTCGGCCGCGGCCGATCTCATCGTCCAGGTTCCCGACGGGACCCTCGTGCGGGACGAGCGGGGGTTGGTCGCCGACCTGGTGGGGGAGGGGGCCCGGGCGGTCGTGGCCCGGGGCGGCAGGGGCGGCCGGGGGAACGCGGCCCTGGCCAACGCCCGGAACCGGGCGCCTCGCGCGGCGGAGGCCGGCGAGCCCGGCGAGGAACACCGCCTCGAGCTCGAGCTCCGCATCGTGGCCGACGTCGGACTGGTGGGTCTGCCCAACGCCGGGAAGTCGACGCTGCTGTCCAGGCTGTCGGCGGCCCGGCCCAAGATCGCCGACTACCCGTTCACCACCCTCACGCCGAACCTCGGCGTGACCGGCGACGAGGAGCGGTTCGTCGTGGCCGACATCCCGGGCCTGGTCGAGGGCGCGTCCGAGGGCCGGGGCCTGGGGCACCGGTTCCTCCGGCACGTCTCGCGGTGCCGCGTGCTGGTGCTGGTCGTGGACCTCACCGCCGAGGACCCGGCCGCCGACCTAGCCACCGTCCGGGCCGAGCTGGCCGCCTACGACCCGGCGCTCGCGGAGCGGTCCCAGGTCGTCGTGGGGACCAAGGCCGACCTCGTGAACGCCGATGCCGCCACACCGCTCGGTCCCGACGCCGTCGTCGCGAGCGGGGTCACCGGCGAGGGCCTCGACGAGCTCCGGCGGCGCGTCGCCGGAGTGGTCGCCGCCGTGAGGTCGGACGAGCCGGAACTCCAGCCCTACGTCGTGCTCCGCCCCGCCCGGGAGCGGTTCGTCGTCCGCCGGGAGGGCGAGCGGTTCCGCGTGGTCGGCCGCGACGTCGAGCGATGGGTGGCGGCCGCCGACTTCGACGACCCCCGCTCGGTGACGACGCTCCAGCGCCGGCTGGTGAAGGAGGGCGTGGAGCGCAAGCTGGCCTCCGCCGGGGCCCGCCGGGGCGACGAGGTCGTCATCGGCGACCGGGCGTTCGAGTTCTTCCCGGGGGACGAGCCTCCGGACCCGGATGGGTAGGAAGGGGAGCGCACACATGGCCGATCGCAAGCGCGAGCTGATCGCGGAGGAGGACGCCCGGTGGGGTGAGCTGTGCGCCGCGCTCGAAGCCGTTCCCCGCGACCGGCTGCTCGAGCCCGGTGTCACCGAGGACTGGACCGCCAAGGACCTCATTGCCCACCTGGGGTGCTGGATGGCGGAGGCCGCCAACGTCCTCGAGCAGATCCGGTTCGGCACGTTCGACTCGGCCCCCGTCGACGTCGACGCCATGAACGCGCGCTTCTACGAGGCCATGAAGGACCAGCCGCTCCGGGACGTGTGGGCGGAGATGGAGTCGGCCCGGACGCGGATGTTCCAGGAATGGGGCGCCCTGCCCGAGGTCACGTCGGACGCCGAGGAGTGGTTCGTCGAGTCGGGGCCGGCGCACGTCGCCGAGCACCTGCCGGAACTGCTGGCGTTCCTCGGCCGGGGCGGGAGCGCTGCGTAGAATCCCGCCGTGTCGCGTCCTGAAAGCTGGACCGAGCCAGCGGGTGCAAGTCCCGCCCAGGTAAGCGCCGGAGCGCCTGGTAGCAGGCCACCGGCCGGCGTCGAGAGGCGTCCGGTCGAAGCGTGGCGTCAAGAGCCCCTCTGGGGGGAGCAAGAGCGCGGGCCGCAACATCAAGTGAATCCTGCAGCCTCGTCAGATTCACAACGGGAGAGCCGAGCCGCTCATGTCACGGCGAAGGCCACGTCTGGCGCTAGGACTTCCGGACCATCCGCGCCAGGTCTCCCCGGGGTACGGGGAACGGCACGTGCTCACGGTTCGGTTCGGAACAGGAGAGGCCCGTCTGCCCCGCCTGCGTCGGGCAAAGACCGCTTCCATAAGCCGACGGCGAAACGAAGCGGAGGGCAGCGGGAGTCCGAGGGGGTCGTAGTACCGCCGATCGCCGGGCAGCACAACCCGGCGGGAGGGAAGGACCCCTACTTTGGTCACGCCGGCCAAGGAGGTACGCGCGAGGGCATGGCCGGGGTCACCCCCCGGCCCAACCACCCCATCGGGGCACCCTCCGGTGACAAAGTGCGACGCCTCCAAGGCCGGCTCCAGGCATCAGCCAAGCGGTCACCTGGCCGCCGCTTCCACGCCCTGTACGACCGGATCCACAGGGATGACGTCCTGTGGGCGGCGTGGCAGCGGGTCCGGGCGAACCGGGGAGCCGCGGGGGTCGATCACCAGAGCCTCGCGGACGTGGAGGCCTACGGAGTGGAGCGGATGCTCCGAGAGCTCCAACAGGTCCTTCGAGCGGGCAGGTACCGGCCGAGCCCCGTGCTCCGCCGGTACATCCCGAAGCCAGACGGGCGGACGCGTCCGCTCGGCATCCCGACGGTCTCAGACCGGGTGGTCCAGGCTGCGACCAAGCTCGTGCTGGAGCCGATCTTCGAGGCGGACTTCTCGCCCGTCTCCTACGGCTACCGGCCCGGTCGCAGTCCCACCGAGGCCCTGGAGCAGATCAGGGTCGCCTTCATCCGGGGCTACGTCTTCACCCTGGACGCCGACATCACCGACTTCTTCGGGCAGATCTCACACGACTTGCTCCTCGAAGCGGTGGGGAGGCGGGTGTCCGACCGCCGGGTGCTGAAGCTGGTGCGCCAGTGGCTCAAGGCAGGGGTGATGGAGGAGGGGAGGCTCCGCGAGCCGGTCGCAGGGACCCCCCAGGGGGGAGTGATCTCCCCTCTGCTCGCCAACATCTACCTCGACGCTCTGGACAGGGCCTGGGCACGGGACGGGGAACGCCTCGGAGTCATGGTGCGCTACGCCGACGACTTCGTGGTCATGACCCGGACCCCCAACGCGCTGGAACGGGCTGATGGCCTGGTCGGGACGACCCTGGCCGGGCTTCACCTGAGCCTGAACCCGGACAAGACGCGGAAGGTGGACCTCCGCGAAGGCCGGCAGGGCTTCGACTTCTTGGGCTGTCACTTCCAGGCCCGGGTCTCGGGGCGCCTGCTGGAGCAGGGCATCCGCCGGTACTACCTGCACCGGTGGCCCTCGGCGAGGGCCATGAACCGGGTGAGGCAGCGGGTGCGCGAGCTCACCGGCCGGAACCGGGGTGGGGTGTCAGACATCCGGGTAGTCATCCGGGATCTGAACCCCGTGCTCCGGGGATGGGGGAACTACTTCCGCACCGGGAACGCCACGTACAAGTTCGTCTCCATCGACCGGTACGTGCAGCGCCGGCTCCGCCGCCTCCTGCTTCGGCGGGTGGGGCGCAACGTCCGGCCTCGCCACCTCGAGATGTGGACGAGCGACTGGTTCCGGGACCACGGCCTGCACCGGTTACGTGGGACCATTCGCTACCCAGGAGCCGCGTAGAGATGTCTCAAGGACCATCGGTAAGCCGTGTGCGGGAAAACCGCACGCACGGTTTGAAAGGGGGATGGGGAAACGGGTCCGCTCGTCGGACACCGCGCCCCTGACTACCAATGGACCGACGCGCGCGTCTCGGCGTGATGGGGGGGACGTTCGACCCGATCCACCACGGCCACCTCATGGCCGCAGAGGAGGCGCGCTGGCAGTTCGAGCTCGACGAGGTCGTGTTCGTCCCGACCGGCCAGCCCTGGATGAAGACCGAACGACGCGTCTCACCCGCCGAGGACCGCTACCTGATGGTCGTGATCGCCACGTCGGCCAACCCCCGGTTCATGGTGAGCCGGCTGGAGATCGAACGGGACGGCCCCACCTACACGGTCGACACCCTCCGGGCCATCGTGTCCGAACGGGGCGACGTGGACCTGTTCTTCATCACCGGCGCGGACGCGATGCTCGAGATCCTGCAGTGGAAGGACCCGGAGGAGGCGCTCGACCTGGCGCACTTCATCGCGGCGACCCGGCCGGGGTACGACCTGTCGCGGTTCGAGCACGGAACCCCGACCGCCCACCCCAAGGTGAGCGTGATGCAGATTCCCGCGCTGGCGATCTCGTCGAGCGACATCCGCCGCCGGGTGGCGAACGGCGCTCCGATCCGCTATCTCGTGCCCGAGGGCGTGCAGACGTACATCTCGAAGGCGGGTCTGTATCGGAACGGCGATGGCCTGTAGGCTGGTGCGCCGGGACGAACGGGCCCCCGGGCGGGCTCACGGCTGGGAGGTTCTCGCGAACGGCATGACGGAAGGCGGGCGTGGCGGGGCGTAAGCAGGGGCGACCCGAAGGCGCACTGCCCGCATCGAAGGACGTGGCCCTGGCCGCGGCGCGCGCCGCCGCGGAGAAGCAGGGCGAGCGGATCGTCGTGCTCGACGTGCGGGAGCTGATCGTGATCACCGACTACTTCGTGATCGCGTCCGCGAGCTCGGAACGGCAGGCCCGAACCATCGTCGAGGAGGTTGAACGCTCCCTGCGCGACCTCGGCGTGAAGCCGCTGCGTCGCGAGGGCCAGTCCGAGGGCATCTGGATCCTGCTCGATTACGTCGACGTCGTCGTGCACGTGTTCCGCGAGCCCGAACGCGACTTCTACGACCTCGAACGCCTGTGGCGCGACGCGCCGACCGTGGACGTCGACGAGTCGCCGGAGGCCGCAGCCCGGGGCTGACCTGCGCAATCGCGCCGCGACACGCCCGCGCATATGCTCTTCGGCGTTCACCGGGCTCTCGTCGCAGGTCAGGTCGCCGGCGGGGACTCCATTGAGCACGTCGACGAGAAGGAGGCGCCATGGCCGACAGCGTGTACCGGGTCACCGAGGTCATCGGGACCAGCTCCGATTCCTGGGAGCTCGCCGCGAAGAACGCCGTGGAGACGGCCGCGAAGACGCTTCGCGACCTCCGCGTCGGCGAGGTCGTCAAGCTCGACGTGACCATCGAGGACGGCAAGGTCACGGCGTACCGGGCCCGCGTGGCCGTGAGCTTCAAGTACGAATCGGGCGACTGAGCCCACCACCGACCGAACGCGACGCGGCGGGCGCTGAAGGCGCCCGCCGCGTCGGCGTTCCGGGAGGGTTCCCCCCGTCTACCTCACCGTGTACCGGTACGGGAGGGAGACACCTCGTCGCCGGAGTTCGACGCCAGGTTGAACGTGTCGACGTCGATGAATCCGTTCACGTGGTTCGCGGAGGCGCTCGGCGTGATGGTCACCGTGATGGTTCCCGACTGGCCGGGGGCCAGGGCGAGGGGTGTGAACGTGGCCGACGGATCTACGGAGAACGCCCACAGGTGGCCCGTGTCCGAGGCGACCGCCGAGTCGAACGGATTCGTGTCGGCGACCGCACCCAGGTCCACCGTTCCGGTGGTCGGGCTCGTGAACGGGCCCCTGGCCTCGGGGAGCCCGAACCAGAAGCCCGGAGCCAGCTCGTCGGCGAGGAGGGCCGCCACCGAGTTGTTGCCGAAGCTGAGGCCGAGCACGTCGGGGTCGCCGTTCAGCGCGGAGACGTCCATCACGATGGGAACGGTCCCCTTCGCCGCGACGGCGAGCAGGCGCGTGTGGGTCGGGACCAGCCAGTTCGGCTGCGCGAAGAGCGACAGCCCGCCCAAACCAACGAGGAAGGTATCCAAAAGGAGGACGGTTAGAGACCGTGCCGAACTACAGCGACATGACGATGTTTGCCTGGGACGGGTCCCGGTGGATGAGGTCGGCTCGGGCCGGCATCCCGCGATCGGCGAGGAACGCAGCCGGTCCTCAGCCGCGTAGCGGTAGGCCGTCACGGCCTCCCGGTCTTGTTCGCGGACCTGAGGTGTTGGACGAAGGAAGTGACCAACGGTCCGGGGTCCCTTACACTCGGGGGCGTGATTGGGGTTCGTTCGACGTGCGGCTCCTCCCCATGCGGCATGTCCTTGTCACGTCAGGAGCGTTTCCGCAGCTAGAACCGCATATTTCGAGGGCCTGTAGCTCAGTTGGTAGAGCGCTTGCTCGGCAGGCAAGAGGTCAGGGGTTCGACTCCCCTCAGGTCCACGAAGCATAAGAAGTATGTCCAGTTCCAGATGGCGCTCGGCCGCTCCGTCCTCGAACGAACCCGCCGGACGGTCGTCGATCCCAGTTCGAGGGAACCTGGCGTCCGGGGACCGGACCTCTGCGTTCGGCCTTCGGGCCCCAGGGCGCTGAAGGCCGGACCGCGACCCGGCACGCCCACGGTCCGGTCCGGGCGTGCCGGGTCGCGGCTGCTTGGTTCCCTACGGCGAGGCCAACGGAGCCGGCGGGGATCCGCCACCCCCGCCCGGGAACCCACCCCCGCCGGGGAAGCCCCCGCCCTCGCTGATCCGGGCGCCGTCGATCGACCCCGAATCACCCTGCGTCCCGATCACCGTGACCGTCTGCCCCGGCTGGAGATCGGAGATGGCGCCCTGCTTCGTGATGCTGACGTCCGTGGACGACGAGGTGTTCACCTTGACCGTCTTGCCGTCTGACGTGCGCAGGTAGACGGTCGAACCTTGGACCTTCTCGATCGTGCCCGCGGTGAACCCGCCGCCGCCCGGGAAGCCGCCGCCGTTCGTTCCCCCCCGCCGCCTGGGAAGCCACCGCCGCCGGGGAACCCGGCCCCTCCGGTTGGGAAGACTCCGCCGGGGACCTCACCGCCGCCGGGGACCACACCGCCCGTGGGGAAGGCCCCGGGCCCGCCGGTCGCCGCGTTCGCGTTCGACGAATTCTTGCCCACGAGCGCGCCGACGGCGAAGCCCGCCGCGAGCAGGATCAGCCCCATGAGCACCATCGTCAGCAGGCCCGGCCGTCCAGAGCCGCGCGCGACGAGCTCCGACCGGAGCTCGTCGGGGGCTTGGCCGTTCCAGTCGAAGTCGTCGGCTTCTGGGCCTTCCCGGCCCGCGTTCGTCTCGTCGTCGGAGGTCAAGCTGGACTCCTTTCCTATTCGTAGCGGAGCGCGTCGATCGGCCGGAGCCGGGCCGCGCGGTTCGCCGGATAGCTCCCGAAGAACAGCCCGATCACGATCGACACGACCACCGCCAGGACGACCGAGGCGGGGACCACGACCGGGTGGATGCCGACGATCGTGAACCGGGCGCCCACGAGCGCGGCGACGACGCCGAGCGCTCCGCCGAACAGGCTGAGGATGGTCGCCTCGGCCAGGAACTGGCCGAGGATCGCGCCGCGCTCGGCCCCGACCGCCTTGCGGATCCCGATCTCGCGGGTCCGCTCGGTGACTGTGACCAGCATGATGTTGGTGATCCCGATGCCGCCGACAAGGAGGCTGATCGCGGCGACCGTCGCCAGCAGGACGGTGAACGTGTGGGTCGTCTCGCTGGTGGCCGCGAGCAACTGGGCCTGGTTGAAGATCTGGTAGCTGGCCTGGGTCGGGTCGGTGATGCCGAGCTGGCGGTCGAGGATCGACGTCGCCTCGGCCTCGGCGGCGTTCACCGTGTCGGGCGACTGCGCCTGGATGACGATCGAGGAGACCGGCCCGAACCCGGTGAGTGCCTGCTGCACGGTCGACAGCGGCGCGATCGCGACGTCGTTGGCGTCGTTCGGCCCGTTGGACCCCTTGTCCGCGAGGACGCCGACGACGGTGAAGGGCACGCCCCCGATCACGACCTGCTTGCCCACCGGGTCGGCGCCGCCGAACAGGTCTGTCACGACGGTCTTCCCGAGCACGACCACACGGCGCGCCGCGTTCACGTCGGCGTTCGTGAAGTAGGTGCCCTGGTCGACCGGGTCGTTGGACGGCTCGAAGTAGCTGGGGTACGTCCCGACGAACTGCGCGATGCTGTGCGAGGCCCCCTGATAGGTCGCGGTCTCCTGGGCGTTCACGATCGGGGAGACGCTCTTGATGTCAGGCGCGCCGGCGTCGTCCGCCAGGGCCGCCGCCACCTGGATGGTGAGCGAACGGTCCTGGGACTGCAGCCCCGAGCCCGTCGAGGCCTGGCGGCCGAACGTGCCGCCGAACACGGTCAGGGTGTTGGTCCCGAGGCGTTCGATGTTCGCCTGGACTGCTTCGCGGAGCCGTTCCCGACCGCGACCAGCAGGATCACCGACCCGACGCCGATCATGATCCCGAGCGTGGTGAGCGCCGACCGCAGCTTGTTCGCGGAGAGGCCGTGGAACGCCGAGCGCAGGACGTCGGAGACCCTCACGAGGCCGCCCCCCGGGCGAGCATCGGTGGCGTCTCGTGCGCCCCGCACACCCTGATGTCCTCCTGGATCCGGCCGTCCATCACGCGGACCACCCGCTTGGCGTGGCGGGACACCGACTCCTCGTGCGTGACGACGACGATCGTCGTGCCGCCCAGGCTCAGCCGGTCGAGCAGTCCCAGCAGGTCCTCGGTCGACGCGGAGTCCAGGGCCCCGGTCGGCTCGTCGGCCAGCAGGACGGCCGGCCCGGTGATTAGCGCGCGGGCGATTGCGACCCGCTGCTGCTGCCCGCCCGCAGCTGGTTCGGGCGATGCCCGGCCCGGTCCGCCAGCCCGACGGCCGCGAGGGCACGCCGGGCCCGATCCTCCCGCTGCGCGGGGCGAACACCCGCGTACGTGAGCGGCAGCTCCACGTTGGCGATCGCCGTCGACCGCGCCAGCAGGTTGAACGACTGGAACACGAACCCGATACGCCGGTTGCGAAGGAGGGCGAGCTGCGCGTCGTCGAGCGCCGCCACCTCGACGCCCTCGAGCCGGTAACGGCCCGCCGTCGGGACGTCCAGGCAGCCGAGGACGTGCATCAGCGTCGACTTGCCGGAGCCGGAGGTGCCCATGATCGCGAGGTAGTCGCCGTGCTCGACGGAGAGGGTCACGCCGCGCAACGCCTGCACCGCCCCCTCGCCGGACCCGTAGGTCTTGCGGACGTCTCGGACGTCGATCACGGGCACGGGGCTCGCGTCGTTCGGGCGCGGTCCCGCCGGACGCTCCGGTGGCCTCCGGGTCACCGGATCACCCTCCCGGCCCGCCCCCGGGGAACCCGCCACCTGGGAACCCGCCACCTGGGAACCCGCCACCTGGGAACCCGCCGCCGGGGAACCCGCCGCCGGGGAACCCGCCGTTCGTCGTGGTCGAGGCCGTCGAGATCTCGACCTGCTGGCCGGCGGACAGACCCGAAACGATCTCGGTGGTGTCGTCGCCCTCGACGCCGACCTGGACGGCCGTCCGGGTGGTCTGACCGTTCGACGACACCACCGTGACCAGGTGCTGCCCGCCGACGGTCGTCACGGCGGCCGAGGGGACCTCGAGGACGTTCGTCGCGCTCGCGGTCGTGACCTGGGCGCTGGCGGTCTCGCCGAGCCGAACTGCAGATGGAAGTTGCAGCAACCGGATGGTGACCTCGTAGTCCACGACGTTGTTGACGACCGTGGAGGTCGAGGCGATCGCCGTGACCCGGCCGTCGATGGGGTCGTCCGGGAGGCTGTCCAGCGTGACGACCGCCGACTGGCCCACCTTCATCCTGGCCGTGTCCGTCTCCGAGAAGTCGCCGACGGCCACGAGGCGGCCAAGGTCGGCGATCTGGACGTAGTCGGTCGCGGTAGTGCCCGTTGAGGAGGAAGAGGTCGAGATCGAACCGGTCGTGCCGGCGGCCACCGTCTCTCCCACGGCGCCGTTCAGCTCGACGACAGTGCCGGCCATGAGCGCTCGGAGGATGGCTTGGGCCAGCTGAGTCCGGTCCTGCTGGACGGCGAGGACAGCGGACGCCAATGTCGACTTCGCCGAGAGCAGCTGCGGATCGGCCCATGTCGGGCAAGCGGCGGCCGTGGAACACCCGAGGGTCTGCACCTCGTTCTTGAGGTTCGCCTTCGCGGAGGCCAGCGCGACCTTGGCCGCGACGAGCTGCTGGGCGACGCTCGAGGCGTCGACGCGGCCGATCACCTGGCCCTTGCTTACGTGTTGGCCGACTTTGACGGGGACGCTGGTGAGCGTCCCGCCGTTCGCGAAGTTCACCGCCACCGAACGTGCGCTGTCGATCGTGGCGGAGGTCGAGACGGTCTGCGTCACGTCGCCGGTCGCCACGGTCGCCGTCCGCAGGTCGCTCTGGGTCTGGTTGGCGTGGCCCCTTGTCGCCCGGAACGCAAGCACCGCGACTCCTGCGAGCACGACCACCAGGACGACGTTGATCGTCACACGAACCGCCCTTGTCCTGGCCACGGGGTCACTGTGCGGAGGTTCGCTGAGAGATTTCTGTGAGGTCGATCGGACGCCGATGTGTCATTCCAGCTGAGCAAGGACTCGGCCCGAACCCTGGTGGGTTGGCCCACCGACTCGATCACTGGGTCACGACTCCCCATCAGCGGGGGTGATGTCGGAGGAGCGTCTGCAGGATGGTTTTGTCCGAATTGCCGGTTCGAACGCCGTCCACCGCAGCGCGGTGCCGTCGTGCCTGGGAAGGGGGAGCTCCCGCATGCAGAGGTTCTCAACCTGGCTGTCCGTTTTGCACCGTGTCACAAAATGAACTAGGTGGAGCCAGGCACCGACCTCAAGCTTCGGGCCAACTCTCGGATGGTTTGTCCGAATTGCCGGTTCGAAAACACTCCCATCAGGTCCACGAAGCATAAGAGGATTGCCCCATTTGCCCACATGTCCTGAGCCGTCTGCCGCAGCTGCTTCGCGCTCCATCCCGAGTGGGCAAGGCATCGACGCTCAGGTCTTCGACCGTGACGAATCACAACCGAACGCTCGACCAAGTCCCTGGCTCCAGTATCAGCCCAGGGCTGGGACTACCGCCGCATCCGTTACGTCAACTCGCCGGGGCGCCCGCCACGTCCATGGATCCACATCGCGAGCCACCATCAACTGCCACACCACCCGGTGGCCCAGCAGGCGATGGGCCACGGCGGCGTCCACACTCGCGCGGAGGCGCGGCGCCCGGCCCGAGGGTCGCGTCGTATCGTGGAGGCGAGCGCCGGCCGGCGCACCCGGAGACGGGGATGGAGGACGGAGCGGCCCAAGTTCCCGAGGGCACCCCCTGGAGTGACCCACGCTCATTGGTCGAAGGGCTCGAGGCGGCGTCATGCGGTCCCCATGCGAAGACGCTCGCGATCGAAGGGATCGCGCTGGCAGAAGAGGGTGGTACCGCCGAAGAGTGGCGTGCGTCCGTCGCGGCGCGGCATCACGACCATCCTGGGTGGCGAGAGCACCTCGCCGAGGCCGAGCGATGCATGCGCGTCTCCGGCCTCTGGCCGTGGAAGACGTCGGAATCTACCTCGTGTTGAGGCCTCGCGGCCGGCGTCGGCGTTCGCTCAGCCGACCAGCGTGCCCTTCGCCCTCGTCGAAGCCGACCACCGTCACATCAGCGCCTCGTCGCGGTACATCATCTTCGAGACCACCCCGCGCCGGGTTGGGTCTCGCCGGTCCCCGACTGGGGCTCGGTCAGGTGTCGTCATGCGTCCTCGGCTCGTATCAGCTCGAAGGCGATGCGTACGTCCAGTCCTCCCGCTTCGACGGGTAGCGCTTGTCGTAGCGGAACCGCCCAGCGTCTTCGTCGAAGTCGACGATCTTCGGCAACAGGAGATCGTCCCGGTGACGTTCGCAGCTCCGAGTCTCGTGGGCTTCGAACTCCTGGGTGAACGTTTGGAGCAGGCTCTGCATGAGCAGGCTCTCGCCCGTCGGCAGCGCGCACTTCTGCCCGTCGGTCACGCTCCTCGCGCGCGCGAGCATGAGCGCGACATCGCCCGAATCGCCTTCCCCGCGCTCGATCCGTTGCAGGTGCGCCGTGATCTCGCCCGATCCGAACTTGCAGGGAGGGCACTGGCCGCACGATTCGATCCAGAGGAAGCGCGAGTAGAGGAGCGCGACCTGCACGATGCAGGTCGTCTCGTCGAACACGGCGAAGCCGCCGGAGCCGAGCCCGGAGCCGGTGGTCGCCATGTCCTCGAAGTCGAGCGGCACGTCGAGCTGGGACGCGATCATCGCGGTCGTGGAGGCGCCCGGCACGATCGCTTTCAGCGCGTTCCCCGCGATCACGCCCCCGCCGGCTCCCTCGACGAGCGCGCGCAGCGGCGTGCCGAGCGGCAGCTCGAACACCCCTTCACGCTCCACGTCGCCGGTGAGCGTGAACAGCATCGTGCCCGGCGATCGGTCGGTCCCCGAGGCGCGGAGCCAGTCCGGCCCCTCGCGAAGGATGTGCGGGACGTTCGCGAGCGTCTCCGCGTTGTTCACGAGCGTCGGGTTCTCGGCAGGAGGCTGCGCGAACAGGCCCTCCATGTACGGGCGGTGCGACCTCGGCATCGGCGCATTTCCCTCGATGACCTCGAGCAAACCCGTCTCCTCTCCGAACAGGTAGAGGTCGGGGCCGTACGCGATCTCGACGGGCACGGGATCGGCGACTCCGGCGTCGTGCAGCTCTTGCGCGGCGCGCACGAGCGCCTCGGACTCGGGGGCGAATGCCTCCTTGAGGCCGATGTAGGCGCCCTTCGCGCCGATCGCGTGCGCTGCGATCAGGATGCCCTCGAGCACCTGGTACGGGTTCGTGCGGAGCAGGTGGCGGTCCTTGAAGGTGGCGGGTTCGCCCTCCGCCGCGTTGCACACCACGTACCGGTCGCCGTTGCCGACCTCCCGGATCGCGCGCCACTTCTCACCGGTGGGGAAGCCGCCTCCACCGCGTCCCCGCAGGCCGCTCTCGCCCACGATGCCGATCACCCCCTCGGGCGGCAGCGCGAGCGCGGCCTCGAGGCCTCGGAGCCCCCCGGCGTCGCGGTAGTCGTCGAGGGACGCGCAGTGTCGATCGATCAGGGCCATGTGTCTATCGTGTCACGGGGTGGCGCCGGACACCGGGGAGGCCGCGGCGCAGCACCTCGGCGAGCACGACCGCGTCGTTGTGCTCGGTGTCGGCCGCCGAGTACACGAGCGTGAGCGTGCCTTCCCGCGCGCGACGACGGAGCTCGGCGATGCGGGCCCGGTGAGGCCGGAGCTCCTCGACGTAGCGGCGGCGGAACTCCTCGAAGCGCGCCGGTTCGTGCGCGAACCACGTGCGGAGCTCGCGGCTGGGGGCGAGGTCCTTGCTCCACTCATCGAGTCGGGCTCGTTCGCGCGAGACGCCGCGCGGCCACAGGCGGTCGATCAGGACGCGATAGCCGTCGCTCCGCGACGCGGGTTGGTAGGCGCGTTTGAGGCGGACGTCCACGGCGATGCTCAGGCGGAGCGGCGTGCGACCGCCGCCGCCGCCCCCATGCGATCGAACATTTCACTTGCCTGGCCAGCGTTCAGCGCCTTCTCCATGACGGGCACGTAGATCTCTTCTTCCTCGGTGAAGTGAAGCTTGACCAGCGCATACAAGCCGTACAGCACGCGACGCGCGTTGGTCTGGAGTACGTTGGACATGTCGGCGTCGTGGAGCCGGCGCTCGAGTTGCTGGAGCTCGTCGGTCATCGCAACGATCTCCATGTGGTCGCGGCTCATCGCTGCGGTCGCCCGGGGTGCGGCCATGCGCGCTCGACCTCCGGATACAGGACCGCCTCCTACGCCTTCGCGTGCGGGATCAGGTGCTCGCGCAAGAACCCGCAGACTCCGGCTATCTGCTCACGGAGCACATCCGAAGGCGCGGATCCGACGGCGTCGGCGACATGCCCGATCTCCTCGATGTGCGGGAGCAATTCACTGTGCTCATCGCGCAATGCCTCGTCGTGGACATGACACTCTCCTCTTCTATCACTGTCAGCCTAGACGCCCCCCGGTCGTCTCGGGCAAGGACGTCCAGATCGGCTCTTCCACCTTGTCCGCGCCCCGCTATATGGCCTAGTAGATGGCACTTTCTGATGTCCGATCGCTCCCACACGAGGAGCGGCCAGAGGAATTCGGGGAAGGTGCGGGGGTGCGCCGCGCTTCTTGGGAATCACGGGGGCGGCGGCGATCCAGGCTCCGCCTTCGCAGCACCACGTCGATCTTCTCGGCGTCCGAAAGGGTTCCGTCCTCGATGCCCGTGAGCGGCGGCCGGTGCCCCAGGATTGCTCCTGCGTCTACGTCGGAACACTTGACCCTACCGGGGGCGAGTCGACAACTTTTCCTTTCCGGCGGGCTCGGAGGCGCGTCCCGGCTTGTCCTCACGCCACTCGAAATGGATGAACGCGGCGGCCTGGTCCAGGCTGCCACCCCGAACGCCCTGGGTCGCACCGTGCCATGCTGCCGTGATGGACATCATCAGCCTGAGCGACGCCCCTGGGTACGACACCATTCGACCGGTGGCGGAGCCGCTTCTCGAGGGCACCCAGTCCAACGTCAGGATCATCCGGCTCAGTCCTGGCCAGGTCCTGCCGCCGCACCGCCACGGTTTGTCGGATCTCATGCTTTACGCCGTAGAGGGCGAAGGGACCCTCGACACCGTCGGTGGCAAGGTTGGGTTCGCGGCCGGGTCCCTTGCCTTCTACCGGGGTGATGAGGAGTTGCGCGTGTCCAACGAAGGTCGGACTGGCCTCACCCTGCTCGCCTTCCTCGCCCCGCCGTTCCCGCCCCGCTCCGAAGTGTGAGCCGAGCCGGAGACTTGCGGAGAGCGATACCTGGTGGCTGAAGACAGCGAGCGGCCCGCTGAAGGCCCGCCTCCGCCGGCACCGTCGGGGGTCTCGCCGGACGGCATGCGGAGCTTCCGGTCGCAGCTGACGAAGGGTGATGATGTCGTCGATCCGACGACGTGGGCCGGGGCGATTCCCCAGGTGCAGGGGATCGCCCCCCGAGTGCGCACCGGTCGCAGCAGGTGGTTCAACCTGCTCTGGTTGCTCCCCATCGGGTTCGTCGTCCTGCTCGTCGCGGTGGCCGCGGCGAAGGGGCTCCGCAACATCCCGTCCGTCGAGCGCTTCATCGCCCGCTACCCCGGCACCGTTGAGACGGCCGGTGCCACAGCGAGTCCCGGGCTGCCGATCTGGGTCGGCGTGCAGCACTTCTTCAACCTGTTCCTGTTGATCTTCATCATCCGGTCCGGGCTGCAGATCCTCAGCGACCACCCTCGGCTGTACTGGACAAGGCACAGCACCCCCGGGAAGGACTGGTTCCGCATCCAGAAGCCCGTGCCGGACGAGCCCCTGTGGACTGCCAAGCAGGACTCCATCAGCCTGCCGGGCCAGGTTGGTCTGCCGGGGATCCGACACTCGATCGGCCTCGCTCGCTGGTGGCACCTCGGGATCGATTCCCTCTGGTTGCTCAACGGCCTCGTCTTCTACGTCCTGTTGTTCACGACGTCGCAATGGCGTCGCGTGATCCCCACCACGTGGGCCGTGTTCCCCAACGCCTTATCGGTGCTGATCCAGTACCTGTCGTTGCGTTGGCCCACCGAAAATGGGTGGGTCGCGTACAACAGCCTCCAACTGCTTGCCTACTTCATTACGATCTTCGTGGCCGCCCCGTTCGCGCTCCTCACCGGGCTTGGCATGTCACCGGCACTCTCGACGCGCTTCAAGCGCGTCAGCAGGGTGCTGAGCATCCAGACGGCGCGGTCCCTTCACTTTCTCGTGCTGGTCTGGTTCCTCGTGTTCATCGTGAGTCACGTCGCCCTCGTGTTCACGACCGGACTGCTCAGGAACCTGAACCACATCTACGCGGCGCGCAACGACGACAGTTGGATCGGGTTCGCGGTCTTCGCGGCCTCGATGATCGTGGTCATCATCGCTTGGGTTGCGGCGACACCGTTCACGCTGCGTCACCCTCGCGTCGTGCAGCGGGTCGGTTTCTCGCTGGTGGGCCCGGCCCAGCGTCTCTTCGAGCACGTGGACTCCACCCCGGGCGAGTACACGGAGAAGGACCTCTCACCCTACTTCTGGCACAACGGGGAGTATCCCGACTCCGATGAGTACAAGGCACTGTTCGAGGGCAACTTCGTGGACTATCGGCTGCGCATCAACGGGTTGGTCGACCATCCCGTCGACCTGTCGCTGGCCGAGCTGCGCGCGCTGCCGTCCCATGAACAGATCACGCAGCACTTCTGCATCCAGGGATGGTCGGGAATCGCGAAGTGGGGCGGCGTGTCGATGCAGACCATCATGGACCTGGTCCACCCGCAGCCTGAGGCCAAATGGGTCGTCTTCTACTCGCTGGGCGATGGCGCCGACAAGGGCGTGTACTACGACGCCCACCCCATCGAGCAGATGAGCTACCACCTGACCATGCTCGCCTACGACATGAACGGTGAGCCGCTGTCCTTTGGCCACGGCGCTCCACTGCGGCTGCGCAACGAGACCCAGCTCGGCTTCAAGCAGGTGAAGTGGATCAAGGGTGTCGAGTTCGTGGCGGACTTCCGCGACATCGGAGGCGGCTACGGCGGCTACAACCAGGACCACGAATTCTTCGGCTACCGACAATCCATCTAACGTTTCAACGTGGCGCCTCGCCGCTGTGCTCTGGCGTCGGGTGATGCGCGGGCCATCGAACGCGCTTGTGGCCTTGCCCCCGATGACCGGCGTGTCGGAATCTCCGGTGTGTGTGATCCTCAGGCATCCGGACGGGAGGTCCCATGGAACGGCGCGAGATAGAACGTCGACTCGAACGGATCGAGCGGCTCCTCAAGGTGACGGCGGAGGAGACTGCGCGGCTTCGGGTCAGCTTGGGTATCGACGTGAGCTCGAACGACCGCTGGGGGCGGATGATGTACGGAGTGCTCGACGACCTCGACCGCAAGGGCGGTGAGGTTGAACGCAGGGCTTTTCTCGAGCTTGGCGAAAAGTACGGATACAACCACCGCGGGATGGCTGGCTTCTACCACGTTCTGGTACAGCCAACGCCTCACGCGAAGACCAGGCTCACCGAGGCGGGTCGGGCGCGCCTCGACAGTCTCCGAGATCGCTACGCCTCCTAGCTCTTGAACAGCAGGACATCGCTCCGTTGATTCGACAGCTCAGGTCCCGTTGGGACATCCGTTCCGGCATGACCTGGATGCGGATGCACCCCCAGATGGGGTTCTCACGGCCAAGCCGGATCCCCAGGTCCACTCGCATGTCCGATGACGCCAGGGACAACGCGTCGGCCGACGAGACCTCGCCGCACTCCGCCACCTCGTCTTCACGCCCAACGCTCTGAAGGGCTGAGCAAGTTGCGCGCAGGCCCACGTTACGAGCTGGGATCCAGACGGGTGCACGTCGCCGGCCTCACCGCGCATCAGGACTCCCATCGACGGCAGCCTTGACAACGTCCGCTACCTCGTTCGCGATCGCGATGCGAAGTTCACCAGGTCCTTCGACGACGTCCTGAGGACCGAAGACGCCGGAGATCTCACTGGATCCCGAGACGCTTCGTACGGGGGACATGGGGCTGACGCAGTCGCTCGGCGGGACGGAGGTTTGCCCCGATATGCCGGTTCGAACGCTATCCGCCGCAGCGCCTGTCGTCGTGCCCGGGGGAAGGAGCCGCAGCGAGGAGACCGGCCTGACCGGCTGTCCGTTTCGCACCGATCGCAACGATCGGGCCGGTGCAATCAAGCCTGCTGGCTCACTGTTCGGGCAAGTTCTCGGATAGTTTGTCCAAATTGCCGGTTCGAAAACAGTCCCCTCAGGTCCACTGGGCGCTTGACAATCCAGCGACATATGGCGTGGCGGATGGCCATATATTCAATGCGGGCGCCCTCTGACCTCACAAGACGCCGTTCGATCTGACTTCTTCACCGGGACGCGGCCGAGCACCAGGAGCTCAATGACGCCACCACGCTCGCCGACCCCGGAGTCGACGACGAGATCAAGAGCCGGGGAGACACGTGGGACGACTACCCGGGGTTGGCGACGGAGAAGAGGCGCCAGTGGCCGGGAACCCCTTTCAGCTCTGCTGTCCCTCGGTCGATGAACTCGATTCCCGAGCCCGCGACGAGGTCCTTGACCGTGCTCGACACGAGCACTTCACCCGGGCGCGCCTCCGACGCGACCCGCGCGCCCGTGTGGACGGCGATGCCCGCGACCTTGCCGTCCACGAGCTCGCACTCACCGGTGTGCAGTCCGGCGCGTACTTCGATCCCCAGCTCACGAAGTGCGTTCGAGATCGTCTGCGCGCATCGGATCGCCCGTGCGGGCCCGTCGAACGACGCGAAGAAGCCGTCTCCGGACGTGTCGACCTCGCGGCCGCGGCTGCGCGCCAGCTCGCGTCTGACGATCGCGTGGTGACGCTCGAGCAGCTCGCGCCAGCGGGCGTCCCCGAGTTCAGCCATCCTCGCCGTCGAGTCGACGATGTCGGTGAACAGGACGGTGGCGAGGACGCGCTGCGGCTGGGTGTCCGCGGCGTTCGCCTCCCAGATCTCCTGGAGGAACGATTCGATCGCGCCGATCACGGGATCGACGTCCGCAACCGCGGGGACGTGCCCCTTCACCGGCACCTCGAGGTACGTGGAGGTCGGGATCA
Organism: uncultured Actinomycetes bacterium; assembly: GCA_963772375.1. Taxonomy (GTDB): domain Bacteria; phylum Actinomycetota; class UBA4738; order UBA4738; family JACQTL01; genus DATBHM01. The sequence continues at coordinate 771,371 of CAVYXG010000001.1, read as the reverse complement.
GCGTCGCGAGCTCGCGCGCCGCCTCGACGGGAACCCAGCCGTCCTCCGCGTTGTGAAGCACGAGCGTCGGGATCCCGATGACCGGCAGAAGCGGTCGGACGTTGGTCTGCACGGCCATCCCCGTGTAGGCGTGCTCGTCGCCCGGGCTGAGGGCGTACCGGAACATCTTCGCGATCGCGGCCACCTCATCGTCGGTTGCGGCCGGTGAGCTGCTGCGTGCCTCCTCGAGCGCGTACCCGACCGGGTCGCGCTCCCGGAGCAGCCGCTCCTCGGCTGCCTCGCGGAGAGCCTGTTCGGGCGCCTGCCGAGACCCGGCGTAACCCCCGTACGATACGAGCGCCCACGCCCGGTTCGGGTAGGTGGCGGTGAAGAGCAGGCTCAGTCCCACGCCCTCCGACCAGCCCATGATCGCCGCCCGTTTCGACCCGGCCGCATCCATCACGGCGCGGATGTCGTCCATGCGTGTCTCCGGTGAGGCGAGGCCGCCCGACCGGTCCGACAACCCGACGCCTCGCTTGTCGAAGTGGATCAACCGAGCGAACGAGGAGAAGCGCTCGAACATCGCGCGGATCGCCGGCACCTCCCACGCGAGCTCGACGTGACACCCCCACGGAAGGATCAGCACGAGGTCGAACGGGCCATCGCCCGTAACTTGGTAGGCGATGCTGACGTCGCCGCTTCGCGCGTACCGGGTTCGCACGCAAGTAGTCTTCCATGCGCGGACGCAGGCACGCGCGTCACGGGCGCTTCAGAATTTCATATAGCTGCATGAGTTGCTGGCACCAGCCGGGGTTGGGAAGCGCATGAGTGGACCTACCCGTCGGTAGGTTCGAATAGTGTCCTCTCAGGTCCACGGGGCTTGACAGATCTCGACTATATTGGCTGGTGGGGGGTCTTTCTGTGTCCGATCGCCTTACGGCCAGAGCCTCGTAGACGTTTGGCAGGAAGGCGCATTCATGCGGAAGCGCCGGTTGTTCGCTAGGCACGTGGCGGTCTCTCGGCTGGCCTGCCAACGCCACGGGCTTGCGCACCAAGGACTTCAGCGACCAGTCCTCGCACCCCCACCGGTACGTGGTGGTGATGCCGAGCGCGGATGGGCACCCGCATAGCTCGGTGCCCCGGGTCCCGACTGCAGGACTCCTCAATCCAGATGCGGACGCGAGCCCCTCCCGGCCCGACCCGTCTATGCTCGACGCGATGAGATCGCGCCGGGTCTTCTCCGGGGCGCCGACCGTGGCGGTCGCGGCGGTGGGTGTGATTGTGGGCCACTGGATCGCGTACTCGCTCGTCTATCCGGGGCCCCGGGTGCGCCAGGCGATCCTTGCCGCCTCCGGTCACGGCTACTGGCATCTGGCGGTCGAGCTCGCGGTCGTCTTGGGTGTCAGCGCTCTGGGGACTGTTGTGTTCCGGCTTTTTGGAGACCGAGACGCAGACGAACCGAGCCGGTCGAGCGCGGTCGTCGGCCTCGCCCAGCGACTGATCGTCCTGCAGCTGGTCGCCTTCGCCGCGATGGAGCTGGTCGAGCGGGCCGCCGCCGGTGCGCCGGTGGGGGACATGTTCTTCCATAGCCTGTTCGTGGTCGGGCTCTCGGTCCAGGTCCTGGTGGCGGTGGCCGGCGCGTTCGTGCTGCTGTGCTTCGCCAGGACTGTCGTCGCCACACTCAGGAGGCTCCGGGGTGCGGCGACCCGGCGCCTCCCAGCCGTCCGCCTCCGCCCCCCCGCGGCTTCCGGGGAGGCCCGCCGGGTCCTCGTTCGTTCCGCCTCCCCGCGAGGGCCGCCCTCGAGCCCTCGCCTCGTTTCGCGCTCTCGATCGGACGCTGCTGCTGCCGCATAGGTAGGGCGGCACGGTCCCGCTTCAGCAGGACCGAACCCCGAAGGACCGGGCTGACGCCTGGACGCGTTTCGAACCGGGAGCGGAGTCTCGAGAACCCCACGACGGCGAGAGCGCCACGGTGGACTGAGGAATCACCGTCTCGTGCTCCGGCGTCACTGCCCCGGCCGAGGTCACCGACATGCTGATCGCGATCCCGTACCACACGTTCCCCGAGTTCCATATTGGCCCGCTTCCCGTCCGGACGTTCGGGCTGGCCGTCGCCTTCGGCTGCCTGGCGGGCACATGGGTGGCCGCCGGATACGCCGAGCGCGGCGGCATTCCTCGAGGGATGGTCAACACGCTTGCGATGCGACTCGTGGTGGCCGGGCTGGTGGGAGCCCGGATCGCGTGGGTGCTCACGCATCTTTCCGATGTCCATTCCCCCCTGGATCCGATCGCGGTGTGGAAGGGGGGGCTGACGTTCAGCGGTGGCTTCGTGCTGGCGGTGGCGGTCGGCGTCCCCAGCCTGCGGCGCCTCGTTCCGGATGACCGGTGGCGTCTCGCCGACGGGATGATCCTCGGGCTGACCGTCGGGCTCGCCATCGGCCGGATCGGCTGCTATTCGGTCGGCGAGCACCTCGGTGGGACGACGTCGTTCTTCCTCGGCGTGCGATACCTGGGAGGCGCCACCAGGGAGGGCCCCCTCGTCGTGGGCCAGACGTACCACAACACCGCGCTGTACGAGTTCCTGCACCTGCTCGCCCTGGCGGGGATTCTGTGGTGGCTCCTGTTCCGGAGGCGGCGCGTCCCGGCAGGTTTCGGACTGGGACTGTTCTGCGTCTGGTACGGAATCGCTCGATTCACCACTGACACCCTTCGCGCGTACGACACACGGGTGCTGGGTCTCACCGCGGCGCAGTGGATGTGCGTCGCCCTCGTCCCGGCCGGCGCATGGATCCTGGCGCGCGCCCGGGGCCGGACGGCGCACGCAACGGGCCTCGCCGATTCCTCTTCAACAGCCGACCTGGGGGTTCGTCGATGAATCAGCGAAGAACCAACGGCATCGCAGGGGACACCGGCCGCCGGATCGGCCGCGGGCCCTTCCCGGATGACGCGTTCGAAGGTGAGGTCCAAGCCCTGTACCGGGAATACCTCGCCCAGCTTCTCGACGAGATTCGTTGGCTCTCCGTCGGGCTCGGATGGATCGGCGAGCAACTCGTCGCGGATCGCTCGGTCAGGCGAACGGTCAGCCGCCTGGAGATGCGCCTGCAACGGGCCCTCGCCGCGGTGAACGAGGACCTCTTCTACCCCCCGCCCCCACGGAGCGATATCGGCCCTGCGGGCGGACCGATCAAGGAGTGAGGATGACGAACCGACGATCGACGACGAAGCAATGGAAGGCGCGGCAGGGCCACACGCGAGCGGGATCCGCCGTGAACGGCAAGACCGCGGCTCCCGGCCAGCGCAAGCGCCCGCCCACCTCCCGGCCCGGACCCGCCAAAGGCAAACAACGGAGCCGGCCGTGGGGAGCATGGGTCGCGATCGGGGCCGTGGTCGCCGTTGTGGTGGCGTTCGCGATCGTGAAAGCCTCGAACCAGCCCGCCCCGGCCGCGTCCGCCTCGCTTGCCCCCGCATCGGTGGTGAGCGATGTGACCACCGTGCCCGCCGCGGCGTTCGATGCGGTCGGGGTGGGGGCGGACGTGGCCACGCCGAAACCCCTTCCGAAGGGGACACCGCCGCTGCTCCGCTCCGGCCTGCCGCAAGTGGTGTATGTGGGCGCCGAATACTGTCCGTACTGCGCCGCGGAGAGGTGGGCCGTCGTGGTCGCGCTGAGTCGGTTCGGCACGTTCTCGAGACTGGGGGCGACCGAGTCGTCCACCACCGACGTCTACCCCGGGACGAAGACGTTCTCGTTCTACGGTTCCGGCTACACGAGCCCCTACCTCCGCTTCACGTCGGCGGAGCTCGAGTCGAACCAGCCCGCGGCGGGCGGCGGGTACACGGATCTCCAGCAGCCGTCCGCCCTGGAGCAGCGATTGCTCGAGACGTTCGATCGGGCGCCGTACGCGACCACTGCCGGAGCGATCCCCTTCATCGACATCGGGAATCGCTACGTCATCAGCGGGACGATGTATGACCCAGGTCTGCTGCAGGGCCTGTCGATGCCGGCGATCGCGCACCAGCTACAGGATCCGAGCAGCCCGGTCGCCAAGGCGATCCTCGGCAGCGCCAACCTCATCACGGCAGCGATCTGCGCGGCGACCGGCGACCAACCGTCCGCCGTATGCTCAAGCTCGGCCGTGGTGGCGGCCAACGACCGCTTGGGCGCGTCGTGAACTCCTCGCGATCGCGGAGCGCAGCGCGGGGAACGGAAGCTGCCACGCGCCGGCATTCTGGACGAACTGCCGAGTCCTCCGGGTGGCATCCCCCGTGGCTCGTTCCAGTGTCGATGGGCCTCGCCGTCGCCGGGACGGCGGTATCGGCGTACCTGATGATCGCGCACTTCACGTCCGCCAAGGTGCTCGCGTGCGGCGACCACGGCCTGATCAACTGCCAGCGGGTGACGACGAGCCCCCAATCGGAGCTCTTCGGGATCCCGGTCGCCGTACTGGGTCTCATTTGGTTCGTTGCGATGGCAGTGCTCACGTCGCCACCGGCGTGGCGATCCCGATCCCGGCTCCTCGGGTTGGTCCGTCTGGCGAGCGTCATCGCCGGAATGGTGTTCGTCCTGTACCTCGTCCACGCAGAGCTGTTCACGATCGACGCCATCTGTCTGTGGTGCACGGTCGCCCACCTCCTGGCGTTCGCGCTGTTCGCGATCGTCATCCTGCAGCCGCTGCCGACACGAGGGGGGCGAATGGACAGAAGATGATGCGGGTGTCGATCTTCCCCCCGATGGCATCCAATCCGAAGTCGGGACCCGGGCTCTCCGGCACGAGTCTTCGGGGGGCGTTGAGGCCGGGGCCCGAGAGGACACCCAACGGGTCGACGAAAGTTGGATCGTTTGCAGCCGTTTCCGGTTCGACCGCTTCCGGCAGGGCCGTCGGCGTGCCTGGATGGAGAATCGCCTCGCGTGACTGGCCGGGCAGCCGCGTTCGTTGCGCGCCGGTTGCGGAGTAGGGGGGGCTACCTGATCACAGAGGCAAGGTCTCGTATGAGTTGTCCGAATTGCCGGTTCGAAAACACTCTCATCAGGTCCACTGGGTCCGGACAATCCTGGGATGAATGGCCTGACCCCGGGCGAGCCTCGCCGTTCGCGAACTCCAGTGTTGGCAACGTGACGGCTGTCTCCGCTCCGACATGTGGGCGGCCGGTATGACACACGACGAACTTCCTACGAGCGCACAAGTGAGCGAGCGGATGGGCGGCTGGGTGCTGGGTTTCCAGGAGATCGACCAGACGCAGGTCGCTGTCGTCGGCGGCAAGGGCGCGAACCTGGGAGAGCTGTCGCGGATCGATGGCCTCCGCGTGCCGCCTGGCTTCAGCGTGACGACAGCCGCCTTCCAGCGGATCATGGGGGAGGCGCCGTCGATCGACGATCGGCTCGATCGGCTGTCGCGCCTGAAGCCGGAGGACCGAGAGCCGATCCGCGCGCTGAGCGCGGAGATCCGCCGGATGATCGAGGGGATCGCCATCCCCGACGACCTGGCGGCGGCGATCACCGGCCGGCTCGCCCGGCTCGGTGGGGATACCGCCTACGCCGTCCGATCCAGTGCGACGGCGGAGGACCTGCCGACGGCGTCCTTCGCGGGCCAGCAGGACACGTATCTGAACGTCGTGGGGCCGGCGGCGGTCCTCCAGCACGTCAGCCGGTGCTGGGCCTCGCTCTTCACCGAGCGGGCCGTGACCTACCGCTTGCGGAACGGCGTGGACCACCGCAAGGTCCGGATGGCCGTGGTCGTGCAGCGGATGGTCTTCCCGCAGGCGGCCGGCATCCTGTTCACGGCCGACCCCGTCACGGGCAACCGCAAGGTCGCCTCCGTGGAGGCCAGCTTCGGCCTCGGCGAGGCCCTGGTCTCCGGCCTGGTGAACGCGGACGTCTACGAGGTGCGCGACGGCGAGGTCGTCGCCAGGACGGTTGCCACCAAGCAGCTTGCCATCCACGCCTCGCCGGCAGGCGGGACGCAGGAACAGCCGATCGAGCCGGAGCGGCGGGACCAGCCGGCGCTGACGGACGCGCAGGTCCTTCGGCTCGCGCAGCTGGGCCGGCGGATCGAGGCGCACTTCGGCATCCCCCAGGACATCGAATGGTGCCTGGTCGACGATGACTTCCAGATCGTCCAGAGCCGGCCGATCACCACGCTGTTCCCCATCCCCGAGACCGGCGACCGGGAGAACCACGTCTACCTCTCCGTCGGTCATGCACAGATGATGACCGACGCCATGAAGCCCCTGGGGCTCTCCGTGTGGCAGCTGACGACCCCTCGGCCCATGGCCGAGGCGGGCGGGAGGTTGTTCGTGGACGTCACCCGGCAACTGGCAACGCCTTCGAGCCGCGCGGGCCTCCTCGAGCTCATGGGGAGATCCGATCCGCTGATGAGGGACGCGCTGCAGACCGTCCTCGACCGCGGCGACTTCATCCCGTCGCTCCCGGACGAGGAGCCGAGCGGAGCGCCGGCCGCCGGCGCGCCCGCCCCGATCGAGACCGATCCGGCCATCGTCGCCGAGCTGATCGCGCACAACCAGGCCTCCATCGCCGCCCTGAAGCGCGACATCCGGACGAAGTCCGGGGCGGAGCTGCTCGATTTCATCCTGGCGGACTTCCAGGAGCTGAGGCGGATCCTGTTCGATCCACGAAGCCATCAGGTGTTCATGACGGCCATCGAGGCCACCTGGTGGCTCAACGAACAGTTGCAGGCGTGGCTGGGCGAGAAGAACGCGGCCGACGTGCTCACGCAGTCGGTCCCGACCAACGTCACCTCGGAGATGGGGCTGGCGCTCCTCGACGTCGCGGACGTGATCCGCCCGCACCGGGGAGTGGTGGCGTTCCTGCAGCACGTCGAGGGCGACGACTTCCTGGACGAGCTGGCCGAGCTCGAAGGGGGGCGGGAGGCGCGGGACGCCATCCGGGGCTGGCTCGACACGTACGGCATGCGCTGCGTCGGCGAGATCGACATCACGAGGCTGCGGTGGAGCGAACGCCCCGCCACGCTCGTGCCGCTGATCCTCGGCAACATCAGGAACTTCGAGCCGGGCGCCGGCGAGCAGCGCTTCGAGCAGGGGCGACGGGAGGCCTGGGAGAGGGAACAGGAGCTGCTGGAACGGTTGCGGGCGTTGCCGGACGGGGAGCAGAAGGCCGAAGAGACCAAGCGGATGATCGATCGGGTCCGGACGTACATCGGGTACCGGGAGTATCCGAAGTTCGGCATGGTCAGCCGCTACTTCGTGTACAAGCAGGCCTTGCTGGAAGAAGCCGAGCGCCTCGTGCGGGCCCACGTGCTTCGTGAGCAGGAAGACATCTTCTTTCTCAGGCTCCAGGAGCTCCACGACGTCGTGCGCACGAACCACGTTGATGACCGGCTGATCCGCGAGCGCAAGGACGCGTTCAGGTCCTATCAGGCGCTCACGCCGCCCCGGGTGCTCACGTCGGACGGGGAGGGCATCGCCGGGTCGTACCGCCGCGACGACGTGCCGGCCGGCGCGCTGGTCGGCTTCCCGGTTTCCGCCGGGACCATCGAGGGCCGGGCCCGCGTCATCCTGGACATGGCGGAGGCCGACCTGGAACCGGGCGACATCCTGGTCACCGCCTACACGGACCCCAGTTGGACGCCCCTGTTCGTCGCGATCCAGGGCCTGGTGACGGAGGTGGGGGGGCTGATGACCCACGGCGCGGTGATCGCGCGGGAGTACGGCCTGCCGGCCGTCGTGGGGGTGGAGCGTGCCACCCGGCTGATCCGGGACGGGCAGCGGATCCGCGTGCACGGAACGGACGGGTACGTCGAGATCCTGTCCTAGCGGCCAGTCCGACCACGGTCGGAGGGAGGTGCTAGCCTCCCGCCGCATGCCGATACGCTTCGTATCGGAAACAGAGCAAGGGGCCCACAAAGCTCCTGGAAGGCCCCGTCCCAGCGAACGCGGGGGAGTCAGGAGGGAACGGGCATGTCCACCGCTGAGAACAAGGCATCCGTCCGGCGATTCGTCACGGACGTGCTCGTCCGCGGCAACGTCGACGTGGCCGATGAGATCCTTGCTCCGAACTACATGAACCGGGCGATGGGGGTCGACCGCGAGGCATTCAAGGCGTTCATCGCCAACTCCCCGGTGTTCTCCGATCGCCGCTTCGACATCGAGGACATCGTCGCAGAGGGGGATGAGGTGGTGACCCGCTTCTCGTTCGAGATCACGGACCCCGCGGGCAACAAGCACAGTGCTCGGGGTCTCACCTTCTATCGTTTCGCCGATGGCAAGATCGTGGAGGACGACCCGATCACGACACCTGATCTCGCCCAGGCGTTCGCTGAGATGATGCCTCCCACTGCATCTCATCCTCCGACATCGGACGGAACCGGAACCGGCCGACGTTGACGAACATGGCCCCCCCTTCATGCGGGCTGGCTCGAGTGGACGGATCATAGGCCGGCGAGGCGAGCCGCCGATGTCGGTGCTAGTGGTCTGTCTGTGAAATAATCTGGTATGGTAGTCGTCATGGCAATCATGACGGCTCCGGCTCTGCCGGTCACCGTCGAACAGCGCAGGGACCTGCAGAGGTTGGCGTCGTCGACGTCGCTCCCGCACCGGACGGTCGTCCAAGCGAAGGCACTGCTGTGGGCGGCGGAGGGGGTGGGGAACGAGGAGATCGCCCGGCGGTGCGAGGTGGACTCCGACACGGTGCGCCGGTGGCGAGTCAGGTTCGCGGGTCAGGGCACCGCGGGGGTGGGGGCCATCGCCAAGGGCCGCGGGCGCAAGCCGGCCCTGGAAGACGGGACGGTGGCCGAGGTGGTCCGGGTCACCTGCCACGAGAAACCTCCCGACGGCTCCACGCACTGGACGACGCGCTCGCTGGCGCGCAGGTTCGGGATCGGCAAGGACGCCGTGGCCCGCATCTGGTCCGATCACCACCTGAAGCCCTGGAAGGTGGACACGTTCAAGGTCTCCACCGATCCCGACTTCGAGGACAAGCTCGTCGACGTCGTCGGGCTGTACCTGAACCCCCCGGAGCGCGCCGCGGTGTTCAGCTTCGACGAGAAGACGCAGGTCCAGGCCCTGGACCGGACCCAGCCCAGCCTGCCGATGCGGCCTGGCCGGGCCGGCACCATGACGCATGACTACCGCCGCAACGGCACGGTCGATCTGTTCGCCGCGCTCAACGTGGCCACCGGTGAGGTCCTCACCGACTACCAGCAGAGCCACGCCGCCTCAGACGTGCTGCGGTTCTTCAAGCGCATCGACGCCGCGGTGGACCGGCGCCTCGAGATCCACGTGGTGCTGGACAACCTCTCCGCGCACAAGGCCCCGGAGATCACCACCTGGCTGGCCCATCCCCGCCGCGCCCGCTGGCACCTGCACTTCACGCCGACGTCGAGCTCATGGCTGAACCTGGTGGAGCGGTGGTTCAAGGAACTGACCGACAAGCGGCTCCGCCGGGGTGTCTTCACGAGCGTGGCCGATCTGACCGACGCCATCGCCACCTGGGTCCGTCACTGGAACGACGACCCCAAGCCGTTCGTCTGGCACAAGACCGCTCAGGAGATCATCGAGAAAGTCCAGCGCGGGCGGGCCACCCTCCACCAGATCAAATCAACGACGGAGCACTAGTGGGATCACATCCGGAGGTGGGTGGGACTCGTCTCGATGCTAGAAGGGGCCGAGCAGCCGCTCGTACTCCTCGTTGATCACCCGATAGCACTCGCATGATGCGTGCTCCAGGCCCTGACGGTCCAGAACGTCGATGGAGCCGCGCCGGTACCTGATGAGCCCCTCCTCCTGCAAGGTGTGGGCCGCGGCCGATACCGAGGGACGGGTCACGCCCAGCATGTCGGCAAGAAACTCCTGTGTCAGCCCGAATGAGTCGGTGCCCGCCCGGTCCTGTGTCTGCAGGAGCCAGCGGGCGGTCCGCCGGCGGATCTCGTGACCGGCGTTGCAGGCGACGCCCTGGGAGATATGGCTGAGCAGCGCTTGCGTGTACGCGAGCATCACGCTGTGGAGCTTCGCTTCGGTGTCCGCCTCCGCCCGGAAGGCGTCGACGTCCATGACCAGCATCTCCCCTCGGAGCTGGCCCATCGCGCGCAAGTTGCCCAATGTTCCCCCGCCGAGGAAGACGGGAACGCCGACCATGCCCTCGTTGCCGATCGTGGCCGTCTCCACCTCGAGACCGTTCGCGAGTGGGGTCATGAGGGAGATCATCCCGCGCAGCGGGAAGTACACGTGACGAACGGGACGGCCGATCTCGACCAGCACGTCGTGGGGCTCGAGGGTCTGCGGGCGCATCCAGCTCAACATGCGTGCCCGCTCGTCGTCGGGGATGAGATCGAGCAGGCGGTTGCCGGAACCCGCCATCGCATCGGAGGGCGCAGTCAAGGTGTCTCCCTTCGCAGGGGACGCTCACGGGAGTCCGCGGCCGAGGGAGGCGGCTGAAAGGGTGCCCGTCTGGCTGGGCCCTGAACACCGGCAAGAATCCGGTGGTTACGTTCATGCTCCCTGGTTCGCCCGAGGGCGTCAATGCGCGGTCATGCCCGGCCATGTGTCAAACGTTGGACGGACAGGACCAATTGTTCTGGCTAGCTTGGATGCTCCATGACGGCGGGTAGAGCGGTGGAGATCCCGGTTCCCCCCGGCGTATCTGCTTGGGACACCGCAATGGCGCTCACAGCCGCACTCGTCGAGCGGTGGCATGCCGAGGTGATGGAGGTCCACGACCTGCTCGACGGTGCGATCTGCATCGACGTCAGGGTCCAGGCGGGCCGAGTGCGGGCCCGGTTGGGCGATGGGCTCGGCTGACGGGCCTCCATCGGCTTCAGACACCGGGGTCGCGACCGTCGGCGTGATCGCCCGGGAGGCCCTGGACCTCCACGCGGGTTGACCCTCCCGACGCAACTCCAAGCCACTGCATGATGCGTCTGTTGCAACGAATTGCAAGAATGCGGTAGGGTCAGTACGTCATGAGGCACGGAGTGGGCCGGTGGCGGTGAGCGCGGCGGCGCACGGTGCGCCGAGGACCCGGCTGTCCTTCACGCCCGCCGAGTGGGGACGCCTCGGTGGGATGTACGGGTTCATCGTGTTTCTGCACGTCGTCGGCTGGGGGTTCTTCCTCTACTACGCCCACGACTTCGGGCCCGTGTACGCGAGCGCCGGCGCCCTGGCCTACACGTTCGGGCTCCGGCACGCCTTCGACGCCGACCACATCGCCGCCGTCGACGACACGACCCGGTTCCTCATGCAGCGGGGTCAGCGCCCGCTCGGGGTGGGGTTCTTCTTCTCACTCGGGCACTCGACGATCGTGTTCGCGCTGTCGCTCGGGCTTGCGCTCGCCACCCAGGCGGTCCAGCAGCACATCGCCTCGTTTCGCGACGTCGGGGGCTTCATCGGCGCCACCGTGTCGGGGACCTTCCTGTGGATCGTCGGGATCTTCAACCTGATCGTGTTCATGGGGATCTGGAAGGTCTGGCAGCAGATGAAGCGGGGGACCTACGATCAGGAGCACCTCGAGGAGCTGCTGGTGCAGCGGGGGTTCATGAACCGGCTGCTCGGCCGGCGGTTCAAGAACTTCGTCAGCAAGAGCTCCCGGATGTACCCGGTGGGCGCGCTGTTCGGGCTGGGGTTCGACACGGCGTCGGAGGTCGGGCTGCTGGCCCTGACCGCCGTCGCGGCCACCCAACGCCAGGGCGGAGCCGCGGGCGCGGAGCACATCCCGTTCATGGGGATCATCTGCCTGCCGGTGCTGTTCGCCGCCGGCATGGCCCTGATGGACACGACCGACGGCGTGTTCATGTCACGGGCGTACGGATGGGCCTTCACCAGCCCGATCCGCAAGATCTACTACAACCTCACGACGACCGGCCTGTCGGTGTTCGTGGCCCTCGTGGTCGGGACGATCGAGTACCTCCAGGTCGTCAGCGACCGGCTGCACATCGACAGCGGGTTCTTCACCTGGTTGAACAACCTCGACTTCGAGACGCTCGGGTACGCGATCGTCGCGACGTTCATCCTGGCCTGGGCGCTCTCGGTCGCCGTGTTCAAGCTCCGCCGGATCGAGGAACGGTGGGCGCCCATGGTGGCGACCGAACCGGACCCGAGACCGGTCGAGCTCCCCGGCGAACCCGCGAACGCCGGCCGCTGACGTGCCCCGTTCCCGGGCGAACAGCCGCGCGCGAATCGCTCCGATCGGGTGATGGCTCGCCGGCTCATCGCGAGCAAGCTCCTCGCGCGCGAATCGATCGGCCGGGCCGGCGCGGCGCCGGAACCCCGGATGAGAGGAGGACGCTGATGGCGATGGACACGTTCTTCGTCTTCGTGGGCGTGTACGACGACGTCGACGACGCGGAGGCCGACTACCAGGCGGTGAAGGAGCTTCACACGGAGGCCAACCTCATCGACGCGTACGACGCCGCCGTGATCGAACGCAAGCACGGTGGCAAGACCAAGATCGTCAAGAAACACGAGACCCCCACTCGGGTGGGCGGGGTGGCGGGCGGCGGCCTCGGCCTCGCGACCGGGCTGGTCCTGGTGCTGTTCCCGTTCGCGGCCATCGGCGGGGGGCTGCTGGCAGCGACGGCCGCAGGCGGGGCCGCGCTCGGCGCCGTCGCCGGGCACGCGTCCGCCGGGATGAGCCGGGGCGACCTCAAGGACCTGGGCGAATCCCTGGACGCCGGCCAGGCCGGCCTCGTGGTGGTGGGCGTGTCGGACATGCAGGCCAAGATCGAGCACGCCATGAAGAAGGCCGAGAAGGTCGAGAAGAAGCAGCTCGAGGCCGACACCGCCGAGATCGAGAAGGACGCGAAGGCCGCCGCCGCCGACGAGTCCTAGGCAGGTTCCACAATCGAGCCCGCCCGCACCGCAGCGCGCAGCCTGCGTGTTTGCCGGTAGTTCGTCCCCGGACCGAACATGGCTCGCAGGACCAGCCATCCGGGAGGACCGACCATGCAGCTCACCAGGAACACGCTCGAGACGACGGTCGGGGGCGGGACGTTCACCGGCTCCGTGTACATCGACACGGTCGCCGTCCCGTCCGCCTCGTCGCGGCTGAGCGCCGCCAACGTCCACTTCACGCCCGGCGCGCGGACGTCGTGGCACACGCATCCCAACGGCCAGACGATCCACGTCACCGAGGGGGTCGGCCTGGCCCAGGCCCGCGGGGGTGCGATCGAGGTGATCCGGCCCAGCGACCGCGTGTTCTTCGAGCCGGGTGAGGAGCACTGGCACGGGGCGTCGTCCACCAGGTTCATGGCCCACCTCGCGCTGATCCACGTCGACGACGACGGGAACGGCGTGACATGGGGCGACCACGTCACCGACGAGGAGTACGGGGCGGCGCCCCCGATCGACGGCTGAGCGGCCGGGTACCGTCAGCCCGAGAGCCAGGTCTTCGCGTCGTCGAGCTGATTCAGCGGGAACACCTTGACGTCGCCCGGCACCAGCCACCCGAACAGCCCGATGGCGTGCCGAACCCAGTCCGCGTCGGACACCAGCGCCATCCGTTCCCATGCAGAGTGGTGCGCGATCCCCGACCCGAGCCCGAACTTGAGGTCCTCCCACATCGCCCCGGCCTCGAAGCGGTCGAAGTCGGCGTCGATCACGATGGCCAGCCGGATCTTCCCCCCGTCCTTCAGGTGTTCCTGAAACGCCGGGAGGAGGACCTGCCGGTACTCGTCCCGACCGACGTGGCCGGAGAACCGGAACCCGAACACGCCTTCGGGCAGGTCGTCGATGGGCTCGATCATGGTTCCGATCCTATGTCTTTCGCCGGAGCGGGTCGCACGAGCCCTCGCGCCGCCAGCAGCGCCAGCCCGCCGACCACCATCCCGACGCCCGCCCCGCCCATGACGTCCAGCGGGAAGTGCACGCCCAGGTAGATGCGCGACCACCCGACCAGAACGGCGTATGCGATGACCGGACCGGTGAGGGCCTTCGGCAGGAACGGCAGCAACGCGATCACGGTCGCCACGGCGACGGCGGTATGGCTCGAGGGGAAGCTGGTCCCGTGGGCGGCCGGCTGACGCAGGACCGCGTCGGCGACGACCTGGTACGGCCTCGGCCGGTCGGCGGCGGCCTTGGCCAGGTTCGCCAGGAGGTAGGCCAGGGCGCCCGCGCCGGCGCCCACCAGCACCGGAAGCGCGCTGCGGTTCCGGATGGTCACGTACACGGCCGCAGCGGCGATCACGACGAACAGCCCGGCGGGCAGAAACAGCTTCGACAGCGGTGTGAGGAACGAGGCGGCCCACGACGGGACGTCGTTCACGAAGCCGAACAGCCGCGCGTCGAGCGCGGTTGCCCCGGTGTGGACGAGAAGCGCTGCGACGAGAAAGGCCGCCGCTCCGACGGTGATCAGGACGAACGGCGTCCTGCGCGTCGGGATGCGCACCGCCCGACACGCGCGCCACCACGATCCACGGTCAGGTGCCATCGCGGCGAGATTGCGAACCCAACTCGTGTCCGCGCATCAACCCGCCGGAATGAATCGCCGACCGGCCGCCGGGCATAGTGCCGTTTGGGCGATGCGGCCGATGTGGGGTTCGAGCACAGTCGCGCGACCCGGGTCGGGAGCAACCCACACATGGCAACGGAGAACGCCGCCGCGCCGGAACGCAAGCACATCAACGTCCGTCAGGCCGCGTTCATCGGGGTCGCGTCGATGGTCGGCGCCGGCATCTTCTCCCTCCTCGGCGCAAGAGCTTCCGGCACATCGCGTCGAGCGTGGCGCTCACGTTCTTCGCCTTCCTGAATCGCCGTCGCGGCCAAGCCGTTCACCAACGACTCGACGGCGTGGGCCACGGTCTTCGCGGTGGCGGTCGTGGTCGCCATGACCCTGGTGAACATCGGCGGATCGATGGCGGTCGCCCGGCTGCAGAGCCTGATCGTGTTCGTGGTGGTCGGGATCCTGGTGGTGTTCGCGGCGGTGACGATCGTGAACATGCACCCGTCGCTGCTGGCCCCCTCGAAATACCCAGAGGGCGAGGTACATGGCCCGCGGCAGCTGCTTCGAGGGCTTCGCCAGGTCCTTCGCCGTGAATGTGATGATCCCGAACCCTGGCATCGCGACCGTCATCTACGTGGCCGTCTCGCTGGGCGTGTTCGGGACGCTTACCGTGGACGAGGTGATCGCTTCGGGGCCGACCGCCAACAGCGAGCTCGCATAGCCTCCGAACGAGACCGCGACCATCGCCGTGATGATGGCGTTCACCGAGTACGCCAGCCACGCCGTGACGTCGGCCACGTGGCCCATGCCGAACCCCCGGTTGACGTACTCGAGCATGCCCCCCGCCGATGGAGTGCTCGGGCAGGCGGGGTTCTGGCTGATGGGGGTCACGGCGCTGTTCGCGACGGCGGTGTACCGCGCCCCGAACTTCGCGAAGGATAGCCCTGGAACCCGGCGATCACGCCGGCGAGGAGGAACGACAGCCAGACCGCCGCACCGGCGACCTCGCCGGCAGAGCCACCAACGCGGGGCTGTACCCGACGCCGGGACTCTGCGAGCAGCTGGCGTCGACTCGACAGTTCCCGCCCCTCCTCGGCCGGCGGGTCGGTCCGGCCTCGGTCGGCCTGTTGATCCAGTCGGCCGCGATCGTCGTGCTGGTGCTGGGGTTCGACCTCAGCGCGATCGCCTCCATCGGCAGCGCAGTGGCACTGATGATCTTCGTGCTGATCACGTTGGCCCACCTCCGCGTCCGGAATGAGACCGGGGCGAACGTGATCATGCTGGTCCTCGCCCTCGTGACGGCGACGGGGTCCCTGCTGACGTTCGTGTTCACGACGTTGGTGCAGGAACCGGCGTCGATCTTCACGCTCCTTGCGATCCTCGTCGGGAGCGTGGTCCTCGACCTCGGGTGGTCGCGGCTGCGGTCGAGGCTCGACGCGGCGTGCATCATCCGAAAAGGCTGAAGTGACGTTGATGGCGTAAGCGTGATCGCTACCGATTCCCGCCGGCTTGAGCAGATCGCCTACGAAGACAAGGGCCTTCGCGGCAGCTCGAGCAATCTGTGGCGCTGGTCGTGCCGCTCGCTCGGAAAGCAACTACCACGCTACGGGAGCGATTGTGGGCAAGCGTTGAGCTCGGCATCTGCTCCACCTGCAGGTCGGAGGCGTCGTGGCGGATGGATTGACCCGTCAAAGATTCCCAAGGGCAAACCTCGACAACACGTCAGCGAAGGGCCGGGTTGGAACCGCTGAGCGCTCTGGCCCGTGAGTGGATCGGCCTTCCCTGACCGCAACCGGAAGGGCTGATAACGAACCCCGACCTAGCGGACATTCCGAGTTCGACCATTCCCGCCTCGGCAAAGTCTGAGCGCTGGGCGCGATGGTCACAACTGTCGGAGACCCCCGGCTCATGTTTTCGAAACGCGCGGACCCCGCCGCCACGGCCAAGTGCCCTCGATCTCGATCTCGAGGGAGAAACTAAGAAACGTCCTGATGAGAACGATGATGCCGAGCACCGCCACGTTCTCGAGCGTGGGCTCTACTGCGACCGTTCTGATGAGGTCTGCGGCTACCAGTAACTCAAGAGAAAACAGGACGCTTCGGCCGAAGTAGGTCCGAATGACCCGGTACCCCTCGTCGAGGCTGCGTGAGCGGGCGAACTCGAAGAATGAAGCGATGAGGGCGGCAACGAGCCCGACCGCCAGCACCGCAACGCCGAGAACCTCGAACCCCTTCGAGATCTGGTCCATCGTTTCGGTGAAGTGCACGCCCCTCCGGTCGGTCTGACGGGCCGAGGTCAGCTTGCTGGAATCCGTCCGCATCTTATTCCTCGGCGATCCTGCAGCGCGAACAGCCAGCGCGACCGGCATCACTACGACGCGTTGATCGCCATGCGAGACACATCTGGGGTGAACCCGAGATGCAAAGCATCCGTGGTGGGCCAGTTGGCGGAGACAATGCGATTCGCTTGATTCGGAGGATGACAGCGACGGCGCCATGAGGTTTGGTGTGATCTGGAGACGCGACCTCACTGGTCGCTCGGCGGACTATGACGCGAAATGACGGTCGGCCCGGTGAACTCGCCGTGCCCCATAGGACGACATGAGCGAGCACCTCGACGTGGCCGTTCCCGATACGCTTGCTAAGGCGGTCAGGGTTCAACTCGTCATGTCGTTTCGCCCTCCGTACGAAGCGCTGATCGTCGTGGCCGTCAATGGTGCGCTCATGACGGGCGCGTGGTTTCTTCTCCCATCGCCGAATCCACTCTTTCCACTCCACGGGTCGCTTGCGTTCGCGATGATTCTGGCGAGTTGGATGTACTCCGATGTGCCGGCCACCAATGTCCTCGGCTCCGATGCCAACCGCAGTATTGCTGCCCTCGAAGAGCCAGTGGCTCTGCGTAGGCTGCTGTATGCAAAGAACCTGGTCCTCTGGTTGCTGGTCGCTCCCCTATGCTCCCTCCTCGCGCTCGCCATCGGGATCAGCGAGAATCGGCTGCTCGCCACAGTGTTCACCATCGTCTGGATCGCGGTGGTGCCGCTTGGTGCCCTCGGAATCGCGGCCCTGATTGGAATCTACTTTCCCTACCACCCAATCGCCCTGAGCGAGCGGTGGGCGCACCGGCGTCCGTGGCGGCGAATGATCTTCCGCTGGCTCATTCTCGCGGTCGTGCCCTACGGACTCGTGCCGATGCTCATCATCGTCCTGTCGCTACCAACCTTGCTCCTCTGGTACTTCTCCTCACAGCGGAACGGAGTCACGCGCATCCCCGATGCTCAGTTCGTCTGGGGCGTGCTTGTCGCATGCGCGGCTGCGATCGCTGTGTGGATCCTCGGTCATCGCCTAGCGGTGCGCCTAGCCTCCAGGCGCAAGGGGTCGCTCACAGCGTTCTTGAAAGATCCCTTCAACGGATGAGAATGGGTCCCGCACGCCACGCCAAGGGCTATCGCTCTTGGTGACGACCCCGCATCTGGTTGTGCGGCATTTCGCTCCCTATCTGTCCCGACTGGCGCGTCTGCCGGTCCCTGCGCAGCAATGGCGTCCGGGACGACCCTGGTCCCCGCGGCCCCCACGCCCGACACCCAGGAACTTCCATGGCACACGGCCGGGGCGCCTGAGCGAGTCGGACCACATCTGAACAAGCAGGCATCCAGTCACGCTCAAGCCGGAACACGGCCGCTGAGCGTCGGTTCGATCTCCGCTCGCTGGCGGCGTGAAGATACGGCTCAAGTCCCGCAACGAATGAGCGGCACCGGTTCACCCGATGCGCATGATGCGCTCGTCCGCTCCGGCTGCCAGGGTTACACACGGCGCTCGGCGAGCGGCCGCCAACCGAGAGGAGACCCATGAGCACGAATGAGATCGACGAACTCGGCCCGGTCGACTTTCTGGTCGTCGAGTTCCCCGCCGGCAGGAGCACGTTCACCGGCGAGATGGCGGACGAGCTGGCGACGCTGGTGGAGAACGGCACGATTCGCCTCATGGACCTGCTGATCATCCACAAGGACGAGGACGGCAACCTGGAGGCGGACGAGGTGGACAACAAGGCTCTCGACGAGCTCCGGGGGCTCGAGGTCCATGTCGCCGAGATCCTCGCGGCCGACGACGTGGTGCACCTGGCCGAGGCGATGGAGAATGGCAGCACCGCCGGCGTGGTGGTCTGGGAGAACGTCTGGGCCGCGCCGTTCGCATCGGCCGCGCGCCGGGCTGGCGGTCAGCTCATCGCAACGGGACGGATCCCGATCCAGGCGATCATCGCTTCGATCGAGGCGGAAGAGGCCGAGATGGCCGAGACGAACGAAGAAGGAGCCTGAGATGCCTCTGCGGCCTGCACGCGCGGCACGGCGCGGCGTCGTCGGCGCCCCGGTGGCCCGGACCGCCGCTGTCGTGGGGACGGCGGCGGTGGCCGTCCACGGGGTGAACCGGCGCCATGACCGCCGGGACGACCGGAGGGACGACCGGCGCGACCGGCGCTGACGTCCGTCTTGGCCGGACCGTCGAAGTGACGCTCATCTGCGAGTGGAGACGTTTGGCGTAGAAGCGGCGAGGGGCGGGGGTGCTCCAGAGACTGTGAGAGCCACTCCTGACCTCGTCCTTCCGTGGCAGCTGTGCGAGCGTGAACTCTGGGCAAAGCGGGCGGAGAAAGAGGAGAGCCGAATGGTAGCTGCGTTTGCATTCTTCTGGTGGATCATCATCGTCGCGTTCTGGGTGATCTTCTTGACCCTCACGATGACGATCGCCAGATCAAAGGGCCACAGTCCACTCCTGTGGGGGCTGCTGGCAGTCTTCTTTCCCCTGATCACGGTGATCATCGTTCTGCTGCTCCCAGCCCGCGGAGGGGCAACCAGATGATCCGGATCATTTGAGTCCCGACAGCGTCCCCAAAACGATCCCACCGGCTCCGCATGGCGCCCTCCAGACGGGAAGACGTGGCATGAGCGATCAGCGGGGCCACGACCCCCGTTCGACCTGGCGAACGAACGTACCTACCTGGCCTGGCTCCGGACCGGGCTCGCGCTGGTGGCTGCCGGGGTCGCCGCGGAGCGGGTGCTGCCGGCGCAGGGCGTGACCTGGGCACGGCTGTTGATCGGGGTCACCCTCGCCCTGGCCGGCATCGTCACGGCGGCGCTCGCCCGGCGCCGATGGGAGGCGATCGGCCGGGCACTGCGAGACGGGACGCCGCTCCCTCGGCCGCTGCTCGGGTATCTGATCTCCGGGGCCGTCGTGGTGACCGGGATCGGTGCGGTCATCCTGATGATCCGCTCGGGCGGCTGAGCGTACCGACGGACCCAGATGGAGCCGCCGGTCCCGATGGCGACTTCATCCGATCGAGTTGATTCAGCCCCCCGGCGCAACGCCTACGCTCTCTCCATGAGTCGAGTCGCTGATCGCGCCGCCTCGCCCCTGTTGCCCCCGGGGGCGCCCCCGGCCTTCCACCTGCTCGCCAAGCCGACCGGCGCGATCTGCAATCTGGACTGCACGTACTGCTTCTTCCTGTCGAAGGAGATGCTCTACCCGGGGAGCCGCTTCCGGATGGCAGACGACCTGCTCGAGCTGTACCTCCGGCAACTGATCGAGGCGCACGCGAACAGCCCGGAGGTCACCGTGGCATGGCAGGGCGGTGAGCCCACGATGATGGGGGTCCCGTTCTTCCGGCGGTCGGTGGAGCTGGCCGAGGGGATGGTGGGCCCCGGCCAGCGGATCACGTACACGATCCAGACGAACGGCACCCTGCTCGACGACGAGTGGGGGGAGTTCCTCGCCGCGAACCGCTTCCTCGTCGGCCTGTCGATCGACGGTCCCCGCGAGATCCACGACACCTACCGCGTGGACAAGGGCGGGAAGGGGAGCTTCGAACGTGTGATGGCCGGCCTCGACGTGCTCCAACGGCACCACGTCGACTGGAACGCCCTCACCACGGTCCACTCCGAGAACCAGGATCGCGGTCGGGAGGTCTACCGCTTCCTCCGCGACGACTGCGGGTCGTCGTTCATGCAGTTCATCCCGATCGTGGAGCGGGCCACACAGGAGACGCTGCCGCTGGCCAACGTCGGCTGGGGCGATCGAGCCAGGGACCGCCCCCTGTACGTGCAGAAGGGGAATCTCGTCACCGAGCGCTCGGTGACCGCCGAGGGGTACGGGCGGTTCCTGATCGACGTATTCGAGGAGTGGGTCCGACGCGACATCGGCGAGGTCTACGTGCAGATGTTCGACGTGGCCCTGGCGAACTGGTACGGGGAGCCCCCGGGTCTCTGTGTGCACTCGGAGACGTGCGGGCTGGCGCTCGCCCTCGAGCACACCGGCGACCTGTACTCCTGCGACCACTTCGTTGAGCCCGCGTACAAGCTCGGGAACATCCGGGAGCATCGGATGATCGATCTGATCGTGCTGCCGCAGCAGCGCGAGTTCGGCCTCGCGAAACGCGACTCGCTGCCCCGGTACTGCCTGGAGTGCGACGTGCGGTTCGCGTGTCACGGCGGCTGCCCCAAGGATAGGTTCGCCACCACGCCCGACGGCGAGGCGGGGCTGCATTACCTGTGCCCGAGCTACAAGGCGTTCTTCGGGCACATCCGGCCCGCCATGGATGCCATGGTCGAGCTGCTGCGGGCGGATCGCGTGCCGGCGGAGCTCGTCGAGCGGTACCGGGCCGATGACGCGAAGCGTGGTCGCAACGATCCCTGCCCGTGCCGATCCGGCCGGAAGTGGAAGACCTGTCACGGGAGTACGCTGGCCTCGGTCTGAATGGGGACCGGCAACTCAGCTCGAGAGCCCAGAGATCCCCTGCCCAAGCAGCACGAACCCGAACACAACGAACAGCACCGCCATCACCGCGGCGTTGTTCGCCGCGAGCCACGCCTTCCATCCGCCCAGGATCGCCGCCGCCCGCTGGCCGGCGGCGAGGTACACCACCACCGGCGCGATGATCGTCACGCTGGAGATGAGCACAAACACCACGAGCACGACCGCCTGCTCGCCCCCCGACAGCCCCGACTGCGCGATCGTCGCCATGGCGCCGAGGTTGAGCAAGAGGTTCTTCGGGTTGATCCCGGACAGCAGGAGAGCTACAGCCAACGAGCGCGCGGGGGTGAAGCCGTCGAGTGAGGTCATCCATTTCGGCATCGGGGCCGCTTCGCCTGGCTGGGGGCGGGACCGCCACTGCCGGACGGCGACCGCCAACAGCAGCAGGCCAAGGATGAGCCTTACCCAGGCCGCCGTGGTGGAGCCACCGCTCGACGAGGAGATGCCCGCTGTATTCGCCACGATCAGCGCAATGCCTCCAACGACGAAGAGGCCGAGCATCCAGCCGCCGAGAAAGGCGAGCCCGTTGCTGCGGGCCTTCGGAGTGATGAGCATGAGGATGATCGCGATGATCGGCACGGGGCTGATAGCAATGCCGATCGCGAACGGGAGCGTCTCGCCGATCGCGCTGCCCATAAACGGTGTCAGCCTTCGGTCGCTTGGGAGGCTTCGTATGCGTCGATGACCTCGGTGACCGTGTCGAAGAATGCGTCCTCGCCGAGCAGGTCGACCAGTCCGTACCGGACCACCTCAGTCCGAACCTCCTCCGCAAGCTCCGCCACCACCAGCCGGATGCCCCGTTTCTTCAGCTCGGCATGGATCTCCCGGAGGGTCTGCCCGGCCGAGTAGTCCACGTCGTCGACCCCGGCAGCATCGATGCAGAGGCACCGCACCGGTGGGGCTCCGCCCTTCACGATGCCGAGAATCTCCTCCGTGAATCGGTTCGCGTTCGCGTAGTACAGGCTGGCTGAGAACCGGTACACGAGGAGGCCGGGAGCTGCCTGCTTCGGATCCTCGAGTGGCGCCCATTTCCAGTGGTCGCGGCCCTTGGGTATCAGCAGCGTGTCCCTGGGCGCGTACCCGTGGCGGAGGTGGTCGATCAGGGACAACAGGATGGCCAGGATGATGCCCTGCTCGACCCCTACGATTACCACCACGGCGGCCGTGGATCGTGTAAAGGCCGGTGACGACGGGCATCCCGGCGATGGTGGCGTACCCCATGACTTCGGGGATGCCGAGTGCCGCCAGCGTGATGCCCGCCACGATGTCGGTCGACATTCGCGACTTGTCGATGGGCAGGATGCCCTGCAGCAGGGGAAGGGGCTTCTTGCCGCCCCGCGCCTCGCCGCGCTTGGCCGTCCGCAACCTGACCTCCCTTCGGCCGCGAGCCGGCCGTCTTCCTCGACACCGGCGCGCCGTCGCCGGTTCACGATTCGTTCACTCAACCGGATGGCCGGCGGCGGCGCATCATCCGAATCGGAGGAACACGCGGAGCACTGCCGTGCCGCCGCCCAAAACCGGGCAGGACCCCGTCGAATGTGAACGGCGGGACGCTGATCGGGCCCGTTACCGGAGGGCCACGAGCTCGGGCATCCGGTAACGGAACTCAGGCCTCGCTCGGGCCGGTCGTCGTCTCCCAGCTCCGCTGGACCTCCGGTTGGGTCAGGCGCTTCCGGTACCAGAGAACGTCTGCACCCGCGGGGAAGTTCTCCACCCGACCCACCAGCTCGTAGCGGTTCCGCTCGTAGAGAGCCCGAGCCTGGAAGTCGTAGGTGAAGTGCACAGTCTGTCGGCACCCTCGCTCTGACGCCTCGGCTTCGGCGGCCGCGATGAGCCGAGTCGCGAGGCCGTGCCCCCGGAGGCTCGGTGCCACCCAGAGGCTCTGCAATTCGCAGCAGTCACCCCATGTCCACCCGCTAATGCCGGCAACGACGGAGCCAGCGTCGCGTACGAAGATGGCGAGGTCGAGTTCGTCTCCGAGCTCCATGGCGGTGGACGCCTCGCGACGGATCCGCGTTTCGAGGAATTCGATGTCGCGTGGATCCGGATGGTCCTCGACGTGGAAGTCCACGGCGATCGATTCCTCAATCGCCGA
This sequence comes from uncultured Actinomycetes bacterium, assembly GCA_963772375.1. Classification (GTDB taxonomy): domain Bacteria; phylum Actinomycetota; class UBA4738; order UBA4738; family JACQTL01; genus DATBHM01. Next base: position 748,096 of record CAVYXG010000001.1, on the reverse strand, counting down.
CGAGCTGCTCGATCAGCGAGGCGTCGTCGAAATACGTCCGAAAGGATCGGATCTTCCCTCCACGGAAGTCGGCCGCGGTGGCGCCGGCCAACTGGATGTGCCGTCCCGTTGGTTCCAACACCTCATCCTCGCCAAGGACGAGCGGCCCCGTGTGATCGGCTTCGACTCGCCATTCGGCGAACGCCTTGTTGCCGACCTCATCGAGTCCCCGAAACATGATGACGACGTTGGAGAAGGCCGTTTCGCGCTCTGCGGCGATCTCGGCGAGTGCCGTCAGCCCGGACGTGTTCACCCAAGGCGACCACCCGATGACGTCGTCGGTGAACAAGGTACCCGGATCAACTGATGCACCGCCGACCTCGGCCTCGAGCGCCTTCATCAGCACGTCCTTACGCGATTCACTCATGGCATCCCCTGTTCCTGGTCGTTGGGACCGGTTCGAAGTCCTCTGACGGCCGAGCCGCATTCAAGTCCCGAGGGCTTGTGCCTTGGCCGTCGCGAACTCCTCGTCCGTCAGCGCACCCGAGGCGTGCAACTGAGCGAGGTGTTCGATCTGGTCGGCGGGGTCTGCCGGAGGCGGCGCATATTCCGCCTGGTCCTGGGCGTTGTCTGCAGCAGGGGCCGCTTCTTCAGCCTGCGAGTACTTGTTGTCCCTATGATGAGCGACCGCCGCTCCGGCGATCAGTGCCCGTCGCCTTGTCCGCCGCCTGAATCCCATGGAGTGCTCCTTCCTGTTCGTCCGACCAACTACGATGCGTCCAAGAGGTCGGTTCCTGGCCGTTCTCGCGACACGCCGCGAGGAACTCTGCCTTCGGCAGCCTCGTACCGAACCATTCACCCGACGGTCTGGTCACACGGTCCATCCTGTGGTTCATCGCATCGTCCTCTCGCGACCGTGCGTCGCGAGCTGATGCCATTCCAGCCCAAGAGCACGAAGCGACGCATCCCCCGAGTCGGATGAATCTGATCTCCAGGCGTCGACGCCCGTTCCTACCCCGGTCGGCGCCAATAAGGGAATGCGTCCAAGTACTGTGGACACACGTCGGAAGCGACCCTGCGCCGAACGAAGAGCGGTCAGACCTGAACGCTCCGTCGCCTGCATCGCCGGACTGGTGGTTCCCTGAGGATTGGCTATTGATCAAGGAGTCCAAGCTCTCGAGAACGGGCCACCGCGTGGCTCCGTGAAGAAACCCCAAGCTTGCGATACATGGAGATCGCCTGGCTCTTTATCGTATGCGGCGATAGATACATTTGGTCGCCGATCTCCTGAAACGACAGATGTGTGGGGAGGAGCGGCAGGAGGCGGAGCTCGGCGCCGGTCAGGGTTGACGCGCCGCGAGAAATCGAAGTGCGGTCCTCCGAGAGTCTTGTCCGAAGTGTATCGGCCTCGCCGACCAGGCCTCCGAGGTGCGGCCGTCGCCTGAGGATCTCATCCACCTCGCGCATGAGGGTCCGCGCACCTGCGACGTCGGCGAGCGCGATATGGACGCGGATCAGCTCCAACCGAGCTTGAACGGCGAGGTAAGGGACCGCGTAGGTCAACTCCGAGCGTAGGCGCTGTGCACCGACGAGCTCCTTGTGCGCAGCTTCACTATCACTCCGGTGGAGGGCTGCGCGGGCGAGCACCGCGCAGACGAGCGGAGTCGCGAGGCTCTCCTCGTACCCGTCCCGGCGCAACGCCGTGCGTGCGCGCTCCGCGAGGGTCTCGACGCCATGCCAATCGCCCCGCGTCATCGCCACCAATGACCGCTCGCAGAGCGCGACCGCGAGATCCTCGGGCGAGCTGACCTCCTCCGCGATCCGGATCGCATCTTCAAGGGCCTCTTGGGCGCTCTCGAGGTCACCGGAGAGCAGGTCGGCGATCCCTCGCATTATCAGCGGGGTGGGCGTCACGAATCCCACGTCACCGAAAGCCCGGATGGCAGCGTCGGCGTGGGCACGCATCTGTTCGACGCCACGCCGACACAGCATCGCTTCGAGCAACGCCGCCCAGGCTTCTGCGGAGTGGTCTTCCCGTCGCGCCCTTTCGTTGTGCCATTGATCCACCGCATCCGCCCACCGCTCGGCGACAACGGGCTGCCCGCTCATGGTTGCGAGAATCGAGGCCAACACCGCGATCAAGGGGTGTCCGTCGACCCCACCCCGATCGTCCAGCCATCGTATCCACCGCTCGGCGGTCGTGATTCGGCCTTCACGGTATGCGGGCACGGCCAGCATCGCGACGAGGCGAGCCGTTGCGTCCACGTCTTCGGCTGCGATCGAGTACTCAACCGAGGCCTCGGGCAACCCGTTCTCCAGGCACCAGCCGGATGCCCGCCGCTGAAGGTCGGAGATCAGATCGGGTTCGCCACGGCGCAGCTCCCCGAGCAGCATGTCGCGGAACAGATGGTGGTAGCGGTACCACTCCCCGGTCCGGTCGAGCGGAACCAGCAGGGTGTTCGAACGCTCGAGGTTCGCGAGGACCATGGCGGATCCACTCCCACCGAGGACCGCGTCGCACAGCGCTCCGCACATGCGATCCAGGACCGCAGTCCGAGTGAGGAAGATCCGTTGTCGGCGCGTGATCCGCGAGAGGAACTCCGACTCCATGTAGTCGCTCACCAGCCGGTCGCTCCCGCCGAAGGCGGACGCGCTCTCGATCGAGCCGCCCTCTCTGAGGTAGAGGGCCGCGAGATAGAGCCCGACCGGCCACCCTTCGGTCCGCCGATGGAGTTGTTCTACGTCGTGCTCGTCCAGCACGAGGTCGGCGCTCCGGAGGAGCGATGACGCCTCCTCAACGGTGAGAGCCAGCTCCTTTGGACCGATCTCCATGAGCCGGCCCTCGGCGCGCAGGCGCGCGATGCGAAGCGGCGGTACGGTCCGGCCAGCCAGCGCCAGTCGAGAGCCACGCGGCACGTGATCCGCCAGCACCGACAACGCGGCTCGGCTTTCCCGACTGTGCAGCAAGTGGACGTCGTCCAAGACGAGCACCACGGGGGATGGGATCGATGCGAGGGCCGAGCCCAGCCTGGGGACGACCGAGCCGGGCACTGAACTTCGAGGAGACGCGAGTGCTTCGAACACGCGGTCGGGGATCGGCGTGATTGCGTCGAGCGCCTCCGCGACGTACCGAAGAAGCACCTTCGGCTCGTTGTCGCGTTCGTCGATCGAGACCCACGCGAAGGACTGGCCATTCCTCTCGGCCCACTGTGACAGCAGTGTCGTCTTCCCATACCCGGGCGGCCCGACTACTGAGAGGATCGGTTGCCGGCCCGCTTCCGAGAGACGTTCGATGAGGAGTGAGCGGCGCACGGTCCCGGGTCGTACGCGGGGGGGGACAAGCTTCGAGGTCACGACCTCGAAGAGTGGCCAGCCGATGCGGCGTGATCGGGCAGTCTGCTGCTGTAGGTCGATGTCGTTCCCGCCCTAGGCCAATCAGCTATTCAGGCATACGGAAGTTACTCTAGCGACTCAGAGGCCGCGTTGGTTGGGTCAGTTAAGTCGCACCCCAACTGTCCCAAAGGGTCACGCCAATACGCACTAGCTTGGTAACAGTGGACCAAGAAGCGAGGAATACGGGCCGTGGATGGTGGATCTCGTCGGAAAGCTGAGGTTCCGCCCCAGGTACTCCACCGATCCAGAAATGCGGTCCTCCGCGCTGGGCTTTGTCGGTGATTCATCCATCCGGGACGATGACGTCCGACCTTGGAATGGAGGACAGTACACGGAGGCTTCGTGCGTCCCATGCTCAGGAAGGAATGCCTTGGTTGCGCCGGATCATCGGGAAACGCTCCGAAGGCTGGCAATGAACGATGAGGAGTTCGTCGAGCGAATCGTGTCGTTGCAGCGCGCAGGAAACGATGCCTCCAGCCTTGACCAGAAGACTCAGGCCATAGCCCGCCTCGGCTCCCTGATCGCGCTCGATGCTACGCCCCCCTCGTATGAGGCCGACGCATCGATGGCGCTCGCGTGCGGGGTAACGGTCGACGAGATCGTGGGCGCATTGATCGCCGTCGCGCACGTCGTGGGTTCGGCGAAGGTCGTTTCGGCCGCCGGGGCTATCGCCCTGGCTCTCGGCTACGACATCGATGCCGACCTCGAGGCGATCGATTCGCTGGGCCAGTGACCGATGATCCGGTTCTTCTCCTGCCTGAGGATGAAGCCGGGTTTCTCAGATTCACCCGATCTGGATGGTGCGACGAGGTCGCCGTACTGCTTGGATCATCGCATCCTGCAGCGAAGGAGGACGGGCCGAGAAGGGATTGCGTCGGCTTTCGGCATCACTAGGTTCGGCCTATTTGCCAGGGGCGAGGTTCGCGAGGAGAGGGACCATGGTCGGCTTCCAATTGGTACGCGAAAGACGCGATACGTCGGAAATCCGATGGATTCGGTCAGGCGCACTGACGGCCTCGATGATCGCGTGGTTCGGGGCGGACTCAGGGGCGGTCGAGATTCGCGAGGACACATATCGCCTGAGTCGAAGGATGAAGAGTTGTTCCTTGAAGATCCGCGGCGGTGAGCGGCTCGATCTCAAGATCGCGCGAGGGAGGACAGGAACGCTCGACATTCCGGGTCGCGCTCGAGGGACGATCGAGTCCTGGAGGAAGTTGTCAGTCCCCTTTCGCTCGGTGCTCCAAGCGGGCATCCGGGGGCCGCAATGGATGTCCGTTCGAAAGGTTCGGCGCATCCGCCGGTTCGCTCTTCTTGATGGTGTGGTTCGGGAGCGAGTTGCTGCCGGCGACGGCGAGGCATCGTGTTCAGTCGAGCTCACCCAGATTTGGTCTCGGAACGAGCGGCTCTGGACGGTCGGATTCGAGGCGAGCGGCCGTCCAGAGGCCGCCCGGAGGGCGATCGAGTCCACGGCGGGGGTGGTCTTCGGCGATCCCCTGCCCGACGTTTCACAGCTTGGTGGGACCGACGCGATGTCGTATGCGCATTGGTTCCAACTTGGCCTGCTGGCGGGCCGATTGCCAAACAGACCCGCTCTCGGGTGGACTGACGGCGTCGAGTGGTCGGAGGCTGACCGCGTTTCTCCCTGGCGAGGATGACGCTCGTGCGGACGCCGATCAGGAACCCGCCCGATCCGATGTACGCCGAGATCGAGGTGCACCGGACGATGATCTGCGACCGCGTCCGCACCGGGACCTTCATGCGTGCGATCGACTCGATGGTGCGTCCCGGCGACGTGGTGCTCGACGTCGGTGCTGGAAGCGGCATTCTGAGCATGTTCGCGGCTCGCGCGGGGGCTCGCCGTGTCTACGCTGTGGAACGGACGACGGTCGCCGTCCTCGCTCAGGAGTTGGCCGCTTCGAACGGGGTCGCGGAGATCGTCGACGTGATCCATGGCGACGTCATGGACATCGAGCTTCCCGAACCCGTCGATCTGATCGTCTCGGAGTGGCTCGGAGGCTTCGGGATCGACGAAGGGATGCTGGGGCCGGTGATCGGTGCCCGTGACCACTGGCTCAAGCCGGGCGGAGCCATGATCCCCCGCTCGGTGACGGCGTGGGCCGGGTTGGTGTACGACCGCTATCTGAGCGAGACGGTCGAATTCCTTCGGGACAACCCCTACGGCCTCATGCTCGACGGGTTGGTGGATATGACCGTCAACGAGATTTCCTACTCCGGGACCTTTCGCCACCTTGCGACCGGCGACCGACGCTCCGAGCCGGCTCGGTTGTGGGAGACGGACACGAACAGGATCTCGCTCGAGCGGGCGCAGGGTCCTCACGAAGCCGAAGCGCTCCTCCGGGTGCGCGAGCACGGAACGGCCAACGCTCTCGCGCTGTGGTTCAGCGCCGACCTCGCGCCCGGCATCACGCTCTCCGTGGGCCCCGGGGATCCGCCGACCCATTGGGGGATGACAACCGCCCCGCTGCGCTCACCCGTGGAGCTCACGCCCGGCACGGTCGTCCGCGCCAGAATCAGAACCGCCCCGGCTCGACCGGTCGGGACATGGACGAGCTGGGCCATCGCCATGCCGGGCGCCGACTGGGAGGAACACGACGAACAGTCGGTGTGGGTGGAGATCGACGACTGAAGTCACGTGAGGTGCTCTCCTTGATGCGCGGTGGGGGAGGAGCGCTCCGCCGGCCGTGACGCGCCTATCACGCCGAGAACGCACCAGGTGTGCTCGGGGTTTCGCTCGCGGAATTCACTCAGGGCATCGATCCCTTCCAGCCGGGCCCATGCGAATCGTCTGATCGCAATTCATCTGGTTCGGATGATGCCTCTTCCTAAAGGACCAGCCATTGTGTTTGTGACGCGCTGATGGGGCGCCAGAGAGAAAGGGACGGCCATGGCAGACAAGCAGCTCGTGCTCTCCTTCTTCGCCGATGAACCGGCGGCGGACACGGCGGCCGAGAACCTTAAGGACTCCGGGATGGCCTCCGGCGACGCAATCGGGCTCCTGGTTCTCGATGACGCCGGCAACCTCAAGACGGACAAGGTCGGCGCGCGGAGCTGGGCCGCCGGTGCGGGGGTTGGCGCGTGCCTGGTTGTGCTCGGTCCAGCAATCCTCGGGGTGGGCCTCATCGGCGGCACGGCCGCCGGCGGGCTTCACCACAAAGGCCTGAAGCTCAGCGATCAGGACAAGGCGCGAATCTCAGGAGATCTCGGCGCTGGCAAGGCGGCTGTCGGTGTGCTCGCGAGGATCGAGGATGCGTCCACGATCCAGAAGCAGCTGGACGAATACGGCGGCGTGACGTCGAGCCACGATCTGGTCGATGAGGCGGCTGTGCAGGCGGCAGCAGCTGAGCCGCCAGCGTAGCGGTGTATCCGATCTGAGCGCGTTCGTCGCCGATGACTCCGCGATCATCCGGGCGCTCACTGGACGCACGAGAGCCGAGGCGCGCGGGCGAGAGGTGATCGAATTGGCTCCTCTGAGGTGCGATGAGCTCCAAGGGAGCCCCCGTGGCGGCCGTTCGAGCGCGCTCAAGTCGGGCCAAGGAGGGAGTGCCCCATGACCACAGGCAAGGTCGAGCACCCGAGCGTTGAGGAGCGCTCTGCAGCCGGCAAGATGGCCAAAGACGAAGCGAGTCCCGAGAGTCACTCCGGGTGGAAGCCGGCCTCCGACCGCGCGGATCCGGTCGCGTTGCTGGAGGAGCAAAACACGACGCGAGAGCCGGACCTCGTGCCCGTGCGTCATGGGCGCATGATGGTCTCGCCGTTCACCTTCTACCGGGGCGCGGCCAAAATCATGGCCGCCGACCTCAAGGACACGCCAAGGGCGGGGCTCACGACACAGCTCTGCGGCGACGCACACCTATCGAACTTCGGCGCGTTCGCATCGCCCGAACGGACTCTTCTGTTCGATCTGAACGACTTCGACGAGACCCTGCCGGGCCCGTTCGAGTACGACGTGAAGCGCATGTCCGCGAGCTTCACGATCGCGGCGCGCAACAATGGTTTCTCGAAGGCCGACGCCCGCGAGGCGACGATGACGTCGGTGGCCGCGTACCGAGAGGCGATGGCCGACTTCGCCCAGATGGGCACCATGGAGATCTGGTACGCCCACCTGTCCGAAGAAGAGCTCATGGCCGAGATCAAGAGATCCATACCCCCCGAGAAGAGGAAGAAGAAAGAGGCGAAGCGGGGTGAGAAGACGGCGAAGAAGACCGCCCTGAAGGCGCGCACTCGCGACAGCCTGCAGGCGCTGTCGAAACTCGCCGAGCACGTCGACGGCAACTACCGGATCATCAGTCAACCCCCGACGGTGATCCCGGCTCGAGAGCTCTCCGCCTCCACAGGGATGAGCCAGGAGGAGCTCCAACTCGCGATCCGTAAGCAGTTTCGCGCCTACCGTGCCACGCTGCAGGACGATCGGCGCCGCCTGCTGGAGCGCTTCGAGATCATCGACATGGCCCGCAAGGTCGTGGGAGTGGGCAGCGTCGGCACCCGGGCCTTCATCGTCCTGCTCCAGGGACGCGATCAGCGGGATCCGCTCTTCCTGCAGGTCAAGGAGGCAACAGCCTCCGTCCTCGAGGGCCACCTGCCGAAGAGCCGGTTCCATCAGCCAGGCGAGCGGGTGGTGCAGGGCCAGAGGATGATGCAGGCCGCGAGCGACATCTTCCTCGGGTGGACCAGGGGCCAGGAAGCCAACCGCTTCCTGTACTGGCGGCAACTCCGCGACATGAAGGGCTCAGCCGACGTCGAATCGCTGAAGCCATTCGGTCTCACGTTCTACGCCCGCACGTGCGGTTGGACGCTGGCCCGCGCGCATGCACGTTCGGGTGACGCCGTCGCCCTCGCCGCTTATCTGGGCAGCGACGTTGGCTTCGACCGGTCGATCACCGACTTCTCGGAGCGATATGCGGATCAAAACGAGCGGGACTATCAGGCCTTTGTCGAGGCGGTCCGCTCAGGACGCATCGAGGCGATCGAGGGCGTGTGACGGGTGTTGATGGCGAACGAGCGCGTGAGGATCTCTCACAGTTGGTGACCAGGAGGCGCAGATGAGTGACCTTGATCGAAGCAGGCTCCCAATCCGCCGCGAGGCGTTCCAGGGAGTGGCCAATAAGACGCTCGCAGGCTCGCAGCCGGATTGGGACCTCATCGGCCATCCCACGCCGCCCGATGGCGCCCCGAACGTGCTGCTCGTCCTCATCGACGACGCGGGCTTCGGCAACCCCAGCACGTTCGGCGGCCCGATCAATACCCCGAACTACACACGCACCGCCGAGAGCGGGATCAAGTACAACCGATTCCATGTGACCGCGCTCTGCTCGCCGACGCGTGCCTCGCTGCTCACAGGCCGGAACAACCACGCAGTCGGTTTCGGCTCCATCGGCGAGTTCGCCGGTGGGTTCCCCGGCTACTCGGCGATCCTCCCACGGGAGTGCGCTCCATTGCCGCGGATCCTGCGTGACAACGGATACAGCACGGCTGCGTTCGGGAAATGGCATCTCACGCCCGATGGGCAGCAGGGGATGGCAGGGCCGTTCGACCGTTGGCCCAACGGCTGGGGGTTCGATTACTTCTACGGCTTCCTGGGCGGCGGTGCGAGCCAATGGGATCCGTGTCTGGCCGAGAACCAGAAGATCATCGGCACTCCCGAGAGCTACTACGACAAGGACAACCCCTACTACCTGCCCGATGCCATGGCCGACCGCACGATCGAGTGGCTCCACAACGTCCGGGCGCAGGACGCGCGTAAGCCCTTCTTCATCTACTTCTCCACCGGGTGCAGCCATGCACCGCATCACGTCGCGAAGGCGTGGGCCGATAAGTACAAGGGAAAGTTCGATCAGGGCTGGGACAAGCTGCGTGAGGAGACCTTCGCGCGCCAGAAGCAGCTCGGAGTTCTCCCCGAGGATACCGAGCTCACGCCTCGCGACGACGCCTTCCCGGCGTGGGACTCCGTCCCGGACAAGCTGAAGGCGTTCTACGCCCGGCAGATGGAGGTCTACGCCGGATTCTCCGAGAACGCGGACTACAACGTCGGACGGGTGGTCGATTCGATCGAGGAACTTGGCGAACTCGACAACACCCTCATCCTGTGGATCTGGGGCGACAACGGCGCCAGCATGGAGGGCACGATCACCGGCTCGTTCAACGAGCTGACGATGCAGAACGGCATCCCGCTCACCGACGAGATGCAGCTGCAGCTCGCGGAGCGTTACGGCGGACTCGATCAGTGGGGCGGGGCGATCATGGACCCGCACTACGGCGCCGCGTGGGCGTGGGCGGGCAACACCCCGTTCCAGTGGGGAAAGCAGGTCGGCTCCCATCTCGGCGGCACACGCAACCCACTGGTGGTCCACTGGCCCGAGCGGGTCACCGACCGCGGCGGGCTCCGGACCCAGTTCGCGCACGTGATCGACGTCGCGCCGACGATCCTCGACATCGCGGGGATCCCCGAGCCGGCGACCGTCGATGGTATCGAGCAGGAGCCGATGCACGGAACGTCGTTCACGGCCTCCCTGACGGACGCGGCCGCATCCGAGCATCGGACACAGCAGTACTTCGAGACGATCGGCAACCGCGGGATGTACAAGGACGGGTGGTGGCTCGCGATGAAGACCGAGCGGATCCCGTGGGTGGTCACGCCGGAGGCACTCAAGCCCTATGCGCCCGGTGTATGGGATCCCGACGCTGGTCCGGTGGAGCTGTACTACCTCCCGGACGACTTCTCGCAGGCCAAGGACGTCGCGGCCGAGCACCCCGACAAGGTGCGGGAGCTGAAGGATCTCTTCTGGGAGGAAGCCGAGCAGTACAAAGTGCTGCCGCTGCTCTCCACGCTGTCGACGTTCTTCGGCATGCTTCCGCCGGCCTCGACGGAGACGAAGTTCGAGTTCCGCGGCGATGTCCAGAACGTGCTGTCGGGGATGATCCCGCGCATCTACAACCGCTCGTACACGATCAGCGCCGACCTGGTGGTTCCCCCGGAGGGCGCCGAGGGCGTGATCGTCGCGGAGGCGGATCATCTGGGCGGGTTCTCGCTCTACGTGCTGGACGGCAAGCTCACGCACACCTACTCGATGATGGGCGTGTTCATCTTCAAGCAGGTCGCCGAAGAGAACCTTCCCTCGGGTGACGTGACCGTCCGGATGGAGTTCGCCGCCGACGAGGCCAAGCCCGCGACCGGCGGTGAGGTCACGCTGTTCATCGACGATCGGCCGGTCGGCAAGGGGCGGATGGACCACACGGTGCCGATTCGGTTCAGCGGGTACGCCGGCATGGACATCGGCCGGGACAACGGCGGCATCGTCGACCTGAGCTACGACGACCGCAAGCCGTTCCCGTTCACCGGCACGATCAAGAAGGTGGTGTTCGACATCAAGCCTCACCACGCCGCGGAGGACGAAGAGGCGGTGCGTACGGCCGAGCAGCACGGGCATGCAGCGCACGCGCTGAGCGGGTGAGGCTCGGGACTCGAGGAGGATTCGGATGGTGTTCAAGGACGAAACGATCGACGTCCTGATCGGCGGCTACCTTTCGACGGACGCGGCCCAGGAGGACTATGAGGCGGTCCTGGCGTGTGGCGAGTACCTGCACGGCGCCGTGGTCGTCTCCAAGGACCTCGAGGGCAACCTGTCGGTCGAGCAGACGGACCACATGGTCCGCGAGGGCGCGGAGGGCCTGGGCGCCGTCGGGCTCGTCGTGGGACTGTTCGCGCCGCCGCTGCTGGCCGCAACCGCGGTCGGGGCGGCGCTCGGTGCGGTGGGTGGCAAGGTGCTGCACCACAAGACGGCAGACAAGCTCGAGGAGCAGGCGGGCGAGACGATCCCGATCGGCGGCGCCGGTCTGATCGTGGCCTACCCCCGAGCCTCGGCGGACAAGGTGGAGCCCGCGGTGACGCGCGCCGTCAAGAAGGTCGTGGGCGAAGCCGAGGGCCGCCACGTCAAGGCGCTCAAGGAGGCTATCGGGGACGCGCAGCACAAGATGGCCGAGCAGGGCGGCTGATGATGTGGACCAGGCCGCGTCGTCCCCTCGGCGGGCGGCCTGCGCCATGGGAAGGGGAGGGGTGAGTTCGGATGCAAGGGGCGGCGGCAGAGCCGGCAAATGACGGGGGGCGTTTCGTTGGGCCGGGGGTCAGGATGCGCCGTCGATGCACAGGGACCCGCACAGGGGAACGGAGGAGTCATGAGCCAGATCACTGAGGAAGAGCTCGAGGACATCGAGGCGCTGTTCGTACAGACGGCGGCCAGCATGACGAGTGACGGTGGAAGCATCACGTTGCAGGGCCTCTCGCCCTCGACGCTGTACTTCGCCGATCGGCCGCAGCGCGAGGTCGGCCACATGTCGACACGCCGATTCGTGGACCTGTGGGCAGCAGGGGACAACAGCTTCGAGGAGAACCCTCCGAACGCCGTGCTCTCGTTCGCCGAGGCCGGCGACAGGCTGCCGGAGGATGCCGTCGTGGTGATCGAGGAACCGAAGATGGACGGCGACTCGCTCAGCTACCGCATCAAGGTCCTCGACGGCTCGGTCCCGACCGCGACCGGCGCATGTGCACTGTTCATCGACCCGTTCGGTCGCCCCCTGTCTCCGGTGTCGGCGGCCGGGATGCATCGACGGGCTCGCCGGCGTCGGCGCTGACGACCACCGGCCAGCTCCGGCCTTGGCCGGGCGGGCTCGGGCAATCGGGCACGGGGGCAGGTGAGGGCACCCCAGTTGCATTCGGGCTGTGCCCGCAGCAAGCAGGCGGCGCGATGTTGATTGCTCCGCACGAGAGGAGGGGTAGGGAATGGTCGCTGTGTACGAATGGACATTCGGGTCGGTGATGTGGGCGATGTTCGTCTTCTTCTTGTGGATCATGTTCATCTGGATGTTCATCGCCCTGTTCGCCGACATCTTCCGGCGGCAGGACATTCATGGTCTTGCAAAAGCAGGATGGGTCCTGCTGATCATCATCATTCCGTTTATCGGGATCCTGATCTACGTGATCGCCCGCCCGAAGGGGATCTCGGCGGACACGGAGATGATGTCCGCGGCCTAGAACGACGCCGATGCGCTGCATGTACGGCTCGAGGACCCGGGCGGCTTGGCCGTCCGGGTCCTCGCACTCGATGAAACGGCGCCCCGCTGCCGCGCCTCCCGCGACATTGACGCAACGAGTGGCGCGGCGTCGGAGAGGCTTCCACCGAGGTGGGCACCGGTGTTCTTCCGGCTGAACAGCTGGGTCCTCGGGATCCTGCTGTTCGTCGTCGTGTTCGGCGCGACCGCGCTGGGGCACTTCATCGGGAAGCGGCTCCAACGCAGCTCGGACAAGCTCCGGGAGCCGTTCGCCGTCCTCCAGGCGGCACTGCTCGGCGTCGTCGGTCTCGTTCTCGCGTTCGGGCTGGCCCTGGCGGTGGGGCGTTACGAGGACCGGCGTACGGCGGTGGTCGACGACGCGAACGCCATCGGGACGACGTCCCTGCGCGCGCAGACGCTCGCGGAACCGATGCGCCTGCAGTCGATCGATCTGCTGAAGCACTACACCGACTCTGACATCGCGTTGTCCGACGCCGTCCCGGGCAGCGGCGACGCCCTCGCGGCCATCGCGGTCGAGTCCCGGATCCAGCGGGAACTATGGCGGCTCGCCGGACTGGCGCTCGCCCGGGCCCCCCGTCGACAGCGCGCCCGGACTGTACGTCGAGTCCCTCAACGGGATGATCGACATGCAGACCGTCCGGGTGGCCGGCCTGAACAACCGAGTTCCCGGCGCCGTCTTGGCGCTCGAGGTGGCCGGGGCGTCGATCGCGCCCGGGCTTCTGGCGGCGTACCTGGCCATCCTGGGCCGCGGTCTCGTGCCCGTGTTGCTCGGGGCACTCCTGGTGACGATGTTGCTCTATGTCACCTTCGACCTGGACCGGCCGACGCGCGGGCTGATCCGAGTGCCCGACACGCCGCTCGTCAGCCTCCGCGTGTCGATGGAGTTGCCGCCGGCGGCGGATGGCCTTTAGCCTGAGAGGAGGAACCGACATGGCGAGACATCTGGCCTGGCCGGTTCGCAGCGTGATCGCCGGATTCGGGGGGACGGTAGCGCTGTCGCTCGCCTACCGGGCCGAGCATGCCCTTCGCCCGGACGTTCACGGACAGCTGGACTACGACGACAGCCTGGTCCCGGGTGAGATCGTGGCCAGCGTGCTCCGCCTGTCCCACGTCACCGAGCGGGACGAGGCAGAGCTCGGCACCGCGCTGCGATGGGGATACGGATCCGCGTTCGGACTCTGGCACGGCGTGCTCCGCCGGCGCGTGCCGGAGCCATGGGCGAGCGTGGTGTTCGGCGCCACGCTGATGACGGCGACGTTCTCGTTGTTCCCACTGCTCGGTCGCACTCCGCCGCCGTGGCGGTGGCCTCCCGACGTCCTGGCGACCAGCCTGGCGACGCATGCCGCATACGTGTCCGCCGTCTGGGGCGTAGACGCTCTCCTTGACGGATCTCCTGAGTAGGCGAGGCACGGCGAGTACTCCGAGGTGCGTTGCCCGAACCCCGTCCAACTCTGCACCGCCACCGGTCGAGAGCTTGGAGCAGGTCCCGGTACGTGAGGACCAGGTGGAGCGCGCGCCGACCACTCCATACACCAACTGACCGGCGGGGGTGGCGCTCACCCAGGAACGGGGGAGCACCCGGAAACCGGGCCCGCGTTGTTCGCCCAAAACTCCTCCAGGCGGCGAAAACTACGGAATCCTGACGTTGTTTGGCGGGTTCCCTGCTAGCCCCCCGGAACGGCGGCGACCTCCTTGCCCGCGTGGCGGAGGCTAAAGGCCAGGAAGATCTGCGTGAAGCCCCGGAACAAGGCGAAGAACCCCACCCAGAACAGGATCAGGTACGACCGCCTGCCGAGCGCGAACACGCGGTCGGACCCCGAGACCCAGAACGCCAGCAACACCAGCAGGATGCCGGCGGCGAGGTTCGCCCACCAGTACGGGTTGACGCCCCGGGCCATGATTCCCTGCACGATCTCGAACGCCCCGTAGACGATCAGCAGGAACCCGAGCACGGACGCGAGCGCGAAGAACGTGTTGACGGGCCGGAAGAACCCCCAGAACGCCCCGATGAAGAACAGCACCGCCATCACGATGTGCAGCGCCTTCCACCCGCCGTGCACGACGCCGGCGAACCCCACCTCGTTGATCCCTGCGATGAGGAACATCACCCCGAGCAGCACGCCGACGGTGGCGAGGGAGGTCGCGTTCAGCCGGAGCACCATCCACGCGAGCAGCAGCCAGATGATCCCGGAGACCAGGAACAGCCACCAGTACCGGGCCGACTCCCGCACCAGCATGCGGTCTTCCTCGAGCATGACCACCCTCCCGTCGTCCGTTCACGGGGGCCGTGGGGCGACGGTACGTCCCAGGCGGGTCCGAATCAATCATGCGGGGTTGGGGCGATGCTCGCCCCAGCCCGTTCGCCGGGCTAGCCTTGCGGGGGGCGAGCCATGAGCGATGTCGGAGCGAACGGACCGGAGCGGGTGGACGGCCTGCCCGCCGTGGCGGCGCTGCGGACTCCGCGGGCCGCCGCCATGGCGGGGATCGTGTTCTCGGTCCTGCTGATCACCGCGCTCACCCTGCTGAACCTCGCCGCGCCGGCGCACGCCGAGGATCTCGGGGCCTGGGCCGCGGATTCGCACCGGCGCGCGGCCATCGTCGTGGCGCTCAACCTGGTGCCGTTCTCCGGGATCGCGTTCCTGTGGTTCATCGGCGTGGTCCGGGACCGGATCGGCGACCGCGAGGACCGATTCTTCGCGACGGTCTTCCTGGGCAGCGGGCTGCTGTTCGTCGCCATGTTGTTCGTGGCGGCCGCGATGGCCGGGGGTCTGCTGGCGGCCCTCGCACGGTCGGCGGCCTCCGTGCACGCGGAGACGCGGTCCGTGAGCCGCGGCACCACCTCGATCCTGCTGAACGTCTATGCCATGCGGATGGCGGCCGTGTTCACGATCGCGACGGCCAACATCACGATCCGCACGCGGGTCGTCTCACGGTGGGTCGCTGTCGTGGGGATCGTGGTCGGGGTCGTGCTGCTCGTGAGCGTCGGGCTGTCACGGTGGGTGGAGCTACTGTTCCCGGTCTGGATCCTGCTGCTCAGCGTCGAGATCCTGCGTCTGAACATGGGTCGCGCCGGGACGGAACCGGCAATCGCAGGCTGACGCATTCCTCCGGGAACGCTCGGCCGCTCGCCGGCTGCTCAGCGGCGCTCGTGGCGCGGCGGGCGGCCCCTCGGACGCATGCGCACGACGACCACGACGATGATGACCGCTGCGATCGCGGCGACGATCGCGATCCACAACCATGCAGACGAGCCGGATGACCCGGTCGTGGGCGAGGCGGACGGGTTCGGCGCGGTGGTGGCGGATCCGCCCGACGTCGTCGCGGGAGCGGTGGTCGAGGCCGTCGTCGGGGGGGCGGAGGTCCCCGGGGTGGTGGGAGGCACGGCCGCCGTCGTGGGTGCCGAGGTCGTCAGACTGGGGGCGGCCGAAGTCGGGATTGGGGCGGTCAGGACGAGCGCGAGGCCGAGCACCGCCGCGGCCGCGAACCCGGCCCTCCGCGTGTGGTTCGAACTGTTCACGTGGCGGCCTCCTCCTCGGCGATCTCGGCCAGCGCCTGCTCGACCGATGGGTAGAAGTGCTCGCGGTCGAGGGTGCTCAACAGCCCGTACCGCAGGACCAGTTCGCGGAGACGGTCCCGCATCTCGACGAACGCCAGGTGGACCCCCTGGGCGTTCAGCTCCAGGTCGAGGCGTTCGAGCATGTCGGCGGCCGTCACGTCGACGTCGGTGATGGCCTCGCACTGCAGCACGAGCCACCGGGGATTCCGGTGCCTGACCAGGCTCCGGATCCGCTCGCGGAAGATCCCGCTGTTGGCGAAGAACAGCGGCGCCTCCCACCGGAAGACCACGACGCCCTCGGTCTGCACCGCCCCGGGGTATTGGGCCGTGCTGTGCCAGCCCTCGCCCTCGACCAGGCCGAGGATCTCACCGTGGGGCCACCAGTTTCGCTTGAAGAACAGCAGCACCGACAGGATGACGGCGAGCAGGATCCCCTCCAGCACCCCGAACACCACCACGCCGATCGTGGCTACGACGGCCAGGACGAACGCCGAACGGCGAACCCGCAGGTACCGGCGGAGGATCGGGATGTCCATCAGGGAGATGGCCGCACCGATCACGACCGCCGCGAGCGCCGTCTGGGGGAGGTCCTTGAGAAGCGAGGGGAAGAACAGGATCAGCAGCGCGACGATGCCGGCCCCGACCAGCCCGGTCATCTGTGACTTCGACCCGGCCTGCTCGGCGACCGCGGTGCGCGAGCTGCTCGCGGAGATGGCGAAGCCCTGGAACAGCCCCGCACCGATGTTCGCGGCGCCGATGCCGATCATCTCCTGGTCGGGGTCGATCTCGTCTCCCCGCCGGGCCGCGAAGGCCGTCGACGTGGCGATGGTATCGGTGAGCGAGACCAGGACGATCCCCACCGCGGCCCCCGCCAGCGGCAGCAGGTCTGACGCCTTGGTCCAGGGGAACGACGGGGTCGGGAGGCCCTTCGGAAGGGTGCCCACGGTCTTGACGCCCTTGGTCGCGAGTTCGAACAGCGCCGTGGCCAGGGTCGCCCCGACGACGGCGACCAGCACTGCCGGGATCCGCTTGCTGAGTCTGGGGAGGATCAGCAGGACCGCGAGCGTCGCCAGGCCGAGCACCAGAGCGGTCGTGTTCGTCTTGTCCAGGCTCGTGAAGAAGGCCTTGACCTCCGGGCCGAACCCGTCGGCGTCGGTCGAGAACCCGAACAGCTTGGGGAGCTGCCCCACGATGATCGTGATGGCCAGGCCGTTCATGTAGCCGACCTGGACCTCCTTCGACAGCAGGTCGGCGACGAACCCCAGCTTCCCCAGCCCGAGCCCGATCTCGATGAGCCCGACCAGCAGGGCGAGCATCCCCGCGAGGGCGATCGCGTTGGCCGGGTCGCCGCCGGCGAGGAGCGGCGTGATCGCCGCGAAGATCAGCGGGGAGACCGACGAGTCCGGCCCCAGCACCAGGATCCGCGACGGTCCGAACAGGGCGTAGACGACCAGGCAGGCGATCGTGGTGTACAGCCCGGTGACGGTGGGGAGGCCGGCCAGCTCGGCGTAGGCCATGCCCTGGGGGACGAGGATCGCGGCGAGGACGATCCCCGCGACGAGGTCGGGGCGCAGCCACGACAACCGGTAGGTCCGCAGCATGTGGACGCCCGGCACCCAGTGCCCGACGCCGGAGCGGGGGCGCGGCGTCGTTTTGACCTCGGCCACCAACGATTCCTCTAGGAGCCGGTGGCGGCAGGCGGCGCGCCCTGCGCGGGGGCGCTACCTCGCGTGTCGATCCGGTGGTACTCGGCGAGCAGCGCTTGTTCCTCATCCCGCCGCGGGAACATGAAGAACACCAGGGCCGCCCCGATGACGACGGCGACGATTCCGGCCAGGTACGCCCACTGATCGCCCTGTTCGAACGCCGTCTTGGCCCCCGCGATGATCTGTTGCGAATATTGTGGATACTGCGCTGCGACGTCCGCCGCGCTCGCGAAGGACTTCGTCAGCTCGCTCTGGATGCTGGCCGTGACCTGGGCGCTGCTCGGCGCGGAGGCGATTTCCGCCGCCGCCGCCGCCGCGTAGCCGGCCGTGAGCAGCGCGCCGAAGATCGACTGCATGATCGCGCCGCCGAGGTCCCGCTGGAGGTCAGCGGTTCCCGACGCCATCCCGGCCCGCGTCACTGGCACCGAGCCGGTGAGGGAGTGCGAGGCGGGCGTTCCGGCGAATCCGACCCCCGCCCCGACCAGGGCGTAGGCCAGCCCGACCTTCCAATAGGGGATGCCCTCCTTCCACAGCAGCAGCATCGCGAGGAACCCCAGGAAGCAGAAGACGTATCCGACGAGCAGCGTGAACCGCGCGCCGCGGGCCTCGACGAGCTTCGCCGATCGCGGCGCGCAGATGACCATGAGCGCGGCCGCCGGCAGGATGGCCGCCCCCGCGTCGACGGTCGAGTACCCCAGCACGTTCTGCAGGAACTGCTGCCCGACGAACATGGCCCCCATCAGCGAGCCGAACACGATGATCCCGGCGCAGGCCGCGACCCAGAACACCCGCCGCCGGGCGATCTGGAGGTCGTACAGGGGATTGGCCGCGCGGCGTTCCCGCAGGACGAACGCCACCACCGCGAGAACGGTGACAACCGCCAAGGCGGCGACGGCCGCGCCGGCGTTCGGGACCGGGGCGAAGTTGATGGCGAGGATCAGGGATCCCACCAGGACGATCGTGAGGACGCCGCCGAGGTTGTCGACGGGCTCGGTTCCCTCGTTGACGTGGGAGGGCACCAAACGGACGGCCATCAGGAGGGCGACGGCGGCGAGGGGCAGCGTCAGCAGGAACACCGATCCCCACCAGAAGTGCTCGAGCAGGATCCCCGAGCACAGCGGCCCGAGCGCGGCGATCGCGCCGCCCGTCGCCGACCACAGGGCGATCGACCGCGTGCGCGCCTCGCCCGTCCACAGCGCGGCGATCAGCGCGAGCGTGGTGGGATAGGCCATCCCGGCGGACAGGCCGCCCACCAGGCGGGCGCCGATGAGGACGCCGACGTTCGGGGCGTAGGCCGCCACCAGGCACGCGGGAACCGAAAGCAGGATGCCGAGGATCAGCATCATCTTCCGGCCGTACCGGTCGCCCAGCGCGCCGAGGTACAACACGGAGCAGGCGAGGCCCAGCGAGTAGGCCACCGCCACGAGGTTGAGCTCGGTTTGCGATGCGTCGAACGCCTTGCCGATGTCGGGCAGGGCGACGTTGGCGACGGCCAGGTTCAGGTTGGCGACGGCCGCCACCAGGATGAGCGTGGCGAGGACCGGCCCGCCCCGAGCCGGCCCGCCGGAGGCCGGAGCGCCCGACGCGCCCTTCGCAGCCATGTTCCCCCTTCGAATTCGGTCGGGCCGGATTTGAACGCCGGTGTGCCGCGGGGGCATCGCTCCGATGGAGTGATTCGCCCGGGCCGTTGACGGGCCCACCCCCGGGGCATACGGTCGCCGCCCGGCGGGACGGGGAGGCGCGGACGCGGTGCGGCTCGAGGGATCGTGCGAGTGCGGTGGGGTTCGATTCGCCGTGGCGTCGCGGACGCCGTATCCCTACCGGATCTGTTCGTGCCGGCGGTGCCGGAAGACCGCGGGGTCGATCGGCGCCGCCGTGAACGTCATCGCCGACGCGGAGTCGCTCGAGGTGACCGGGTCGCCGACGCGGTACGAACACCCCGTGGAACCGGTGGTCCTGTCGTTCTGCAGTCGGTGCGGGAGCCCGCTGTTCCTCGAGATCACGCCGTTCCCACAGTGGGTGTATCCGTTCGGCGCGGCGGTGGACACCCCGCTGCCGGCGCCGCCCGAGTTCGTCCACGTCCGGACCGACGAACGCCCCTCGTGGACGCCTGCGATCGGGTCGCCCGACGATCAGCAATTCGAGACCAACAGCGACGAGTCGATGATCGAGTGGCACGAGCGGCTGGGGCTCGTGACCCCCGACTGAGCATCACGACGTGTCGGGGCCCGAGGCCGGCTCGCCTCCTGCGGCCACCAGCTGCCGAAGACCGGCCAGCTCCTGCCTGATCGCGGCCAGCTCCACCTGGAGCGACACGCCGGCCGAGGGCGCGGGGGAGGACGGTTCGGGCTGGTCCTCCTCCTCCTCGTCGTCCGGGCTCGAAACGAGGACGCTCGCCAGGATGCTCGCGAGCGACCCGATGATCCCCACGCCGGCGAACATCACGAAGACCGCGGTTATTCGCCCGCCCGGGGTGACCGGGAACTTGTCCCCGTACCCGACCGTGGTGATGGTGACGACGGCCCACCACAGGGCGTCCCCGCCGGTGGTGATGTTGGCGTTCGGGGAGTGGCTCTCGAACTGCAGGACGAGGACGCTCGCGACCACGAGGACGATGAAGCCGGCGAGCACGGTGATGAACGCGGCGTACTGCCCCCGATGCTGGATGACGTCGTCGAGCAGCTCACGCTTGTGGCGGCCTCGGAGGAGGCGGGTGATCCGGGCCACCCGGCTCAACCGCGCCAGCCGGAACAGGGCCGTCAGCTTGAAGAACCCCAGGCTCGGGATTGATCCCAACAGGTCCAGCCAGCCCCGCCGGCCGATGAAGTAGTCGCGCTTGGGGGAGGAGCGCGCCATGTTGAGCGTGAAGTCGAACAGGAACACCACGCAGATCGTGTTGTCGTAGATGTTCAACAGCGATCGTGTGGCCCGGCTGAGGGACGGGATGAGGAGCCCGACCATGATCACCAGCGAGAGCACCGTCAGCACCAGGATGAAGATCTCGTAGGCATTGCTTCGCTTCGACGTGGTGGACTCGTCGGCCATGGTTCACTCCTCCTCACTCCGTGCCCGGAGCACCGCGCGTACGTTATCCCCTGGACCGGCGCCATCCTCGGTGGCGGGTTCTCAACCGTTCGGCGGCCGGCCACCGATGAGTTCCGGGGCGCGAGGCGGTCCACACCAGGACGGTTGAGAGGAGGCTCGAGATGAGCGAGGACGGCACCAGGTTCACCGGAATCTCCACGGTGGCGGTCCCCGTGGCGGACCACGACCGGGCGCTGGAGTTCTACGTCGGGACCCTCGGGTTCGAGGTGCGCAGGGACGCACAGTTCGGGCCCGGCCTGAGGTGGGTCGAGGTGGCCCCGGCGGGCGCCACCACTACGATCGCGCTGGCGCCTCCCGGCGAGGTGAAGCCGGGAGTCGACACGGGCATCCGGCTGACCACGACGGACGCGGCATCCGACCACGCGGACCTGCTGGGCGCGGGCGTGCAGGTCGACCCCGAGGTCATGAACGTTCCCGGCGCGCCGCCGATGTTCGGCCTGGCCGACCCCGACGGGAACCGCCTGTACGTCGTGCAGGCGATGTAGCGGTCAGAGCCCCGGGGATCGAACCGGCTCGTCTTGGCGAGTCGGAGGGTCGCGGTAGGGTGTTGCCTCCGGCCGACCACTACGGAGGAGGCATGCACGTGGCAGACCGTCCGACGCACTTCGAGGTTCCCGTCGACGACGCCGACCGCGCGGAGAAGTTCTACGCCGACGCGTTCGGGTGGACGTTCAACCGGTTCGAGGGCGCGCCCCAGTACTACGGGCTCGCGACCACCGGCGAGGATTCCCAGGCCGGGATCAACGGCGCGCTGTACCAGCGCGGCGACATGAACCAGGTCACGCTGACGATGAGTGTGGACTCCATCGAGGATGCGGGGGAGCGGATCCGCGCCGCCGGCGGAGAGCTCGTCGTGGACAAGGCACCGGTCCCCGGCGTCGGCTACTTCGCCCAGTACAAGGACACCGAGGGCAACATCATCGGCATCTTCGTGGACGACCCCTCCGCCACGATGTGAGGTCCTCGACCGCGATGGGCGCGACGGCGGCCGGGCCTCGGGCCTGATGCGGCTCCGGAACCTCGAACGCCGCGACCTCGACCTCTACGTCGCCCTGTACTGCGACCCGGCGATGTGGACGCATCTCGGCGGTCCGCGGCCCCGCGAGGGCCTCGAGGACAAGATCGAGCGCGACGTCGCGGCCACCGCCGCGGCCGAGTACTGGGTGCTGGTGGTGCTTCCGGACGACCGGGCGGCCACGCCGGCCGGCACCGTCGCCGTGTGGGAGCACGACTCGGACGGCCGGACCGTCGAGGAGATCGGCTGGATGATCCTGCCGGCGTTCCAGGGGCGGGGCGTCGGGAAGGCCGCCGTCGCCGCCGCGATCGAGCGGGCGCGGGCGACCGGGCGGTGGCGGGTGCTCGATGCGTTCCCGAGCGTCGGGAACGGACCCTCGAACGCGTTGTGCCGTGGTCTCGAGTTCACGATGGTGGGCGAGGTCGACCACGCTGGTCCCCACGGCGTGCTGCGCTGCAACCACTGGCGATTCGACCTCGGTTCGGAGGCCGAAGACCCGGCCCGTTCGGCGAGGCCGGCAGCGACGGCGGACTGAGCCCGGCGGCCGCCGCAATGTAGTTGCAGCGTCAACCGCTATCCTTGGCCCGATGGAGATCGGGATCTTCACGTTCGCGGAGCTGCAGGCCGACCCGGCCACCGGCGAGTCCATCACCCCGGAGCGGCGCCTGCGGAACCTCATGGAGGAGGTCGAGCTGGCCGACCGGGTCGGACTCGACGTGTTCGGCCTCGGCGAGCACCACCGGCCGGACTTCGCGGTGTCGGCGCCGGCGGTCGTCCTCGCGGCCGTGGCCGCGCGGACGAAGCGCATCCGGCTGACCAGCGCGGTCAGCGTGATCTCGTCCGACGACCCCGTGCGGGTGTTCCAGGACTTCGCGACGCTCGACCTGCTGTCGGGGGGGCGCGCCGAGATCATGGCCGGGCGGGGTTCGTTCGTCGAGTCGTTCCCGCTGTTCGGCTACGACCTCGCCGACTACGACGACCTGTTCGCCGAGAAGCTGATGCTGCTGCTGCAGCTGCGGCGGCAGGAGCGCATCACGTGGGAGGGGCGGCACCGCGCGCCCATCGACGACCGCGGTGTGTACCCGCGGCCGGTGCAGGACCGCATCCCGATCTGGGTCGCCGTCGGCGGCAACCCGGAGTCCGTGATCCGCGCCGGAACGCTCGGCCTGCCGATGGCGCTCGCGATCATCGGGGGCATGCCGGAGCGGTTCGCGCCGTTCGCGAAGCTGCACCGCGAGGCCGCCCGGCGGGCCGGCCACGAGCCCGTGCCGGCGCTGTCGATCAACTCGCACGGGTTCGTCGCCCCGACGTCGCAGGAGGCGCTCGACGTGAGCTGGCCCCACGCGGCCGGGATGATGAACCGCATCGGCCGCGAGCGGGGCTGGCCCCCGATGACGCGCGAGCAGTACGATGCGGCGGCCGAGCTGCGCGGCGCGAACTTCGTCGGGAGCCCCCAGCAGGTGATCGACAAGATCCTTCACCAGCACGAGATCTTCGGACACGACCGGTTCCTCGTGCAGTTCAGCGTCGGAACGCTCCCGCACGACAAGATGCTGAGGTCGATCGAGCTGTTCGGCACCCAGGTCGCGCCGGCCGTCCGGGCGGAGCTGGGCCGCCGGACGGCCACCGCCCCCCAGCCCGCCTGACCGGTCCGCCCGTTCGCCCGGCCTACACTCGGCCCGCCGTGGACGCCTCCTCACCGCAACCGCCGGTCACCGCAGCGCGTCGGCGCGACGTCGCGCGGCCGCTCACCGCGCTGTTCGCGGCCGAGCTCGTCTCGACGACCGGCACGGAGATGGCCGCCGTAGCGCTGCCGTGGTTCGTGCTGATCACGTCCGGCTCGGCCGCCCGCATGGGATTGGTGATGGCGGCGGAGTTCCTCGGCATGACCGTCTTCGGGATCCCGAGCGGCCACGCGGCCACCGCCCTCGGCCCCCGCCGGACGCTGCTGGTCTCCGACCTGGCGCGGGCCGGGCTGATCGCGCTCATCCCGATCCTCCACTGGGCGGGAGCACTGTCGTTCCCGGTCCTGCTGGCCGTGGGGTTCTCGGTGGGGGCGTTCTTCCCCGCGTACTCGTCGTCGCAGCTGCTGGTGATCGCCGGACTGCTCGGCGACGACGAGGTCCGCATGACGAGGGTCGGCGGCCTGTTCGGATCGGTCAACGAGACCGCGAGCTTCGTCGGGCCCGCCGTCGGGGGGCTGCTGGTCGCGGTGATCGGGTCGGCGAACGTGCTGGTGGTGGACGTGGCGACGTTCCTGGCCGCGTTCGTCCTGGTGGGGGCGTTCGTCCCGAAGGTGCCGGCGCCGGCGCCGGAGCACCGCGAGGGAGGTCCCGCGGATGGCCTGCGGTGGGTGCTCCGGAACCGCGCGCTGCGGTGGCGGGTCGTGGGGCTGGCGGTCATGGAGGTGGGGTTCACGGCGATGGTGGCGACGCTGCCGGTGGCCGCGCTCCTGCGCTACGGCGGCAACGTCCGGATCGCCGGGTGGCTGCTGGCGGCGTACGGGGCGGGGTCGGTCGCCGGCGGTCTGGCCTCGACGCGAGCCCGGTCACAGGGGGACCGCGCGGCGACCCTCGCGATCCTGGGGCTGGCGGCCTCGACCTGGCCGCTGCTGTTCGACGTCCCGGCATGGGCGGCGGCGCTCGCAGTGGCCGCGAACGGGGTGTGCTCGGGGTTGTTCTTCCCGCGGTTC
The DNA here is from genome assembly GCA_963772375.1 of uncultured Actinomycetes bacterium. GTDB lineage: Bacteria > Actinomycetota > UBA4738 > UBA4738 > JACQTL01 > DATBHM01. The sequence continues at coordinate 723,566 of CAVYXG010000001.1, read as the reverse complement.
TTCTCGGCGCTCACGGTCCGGACGCCGGAGCCGCTGCGCGCGCGGGTGACCACCTCGGTCAACACCCTGATCTCCGCGACCGGGCCGCTGGGGTTCGTCGGTGCCGGGTTCCTGCTGCATGCCACCGGGTCGGTGACGGCCGGGTTCGCGCTGGTGGCGGCCGCTGCCACCCTCGGCGCGACGGTCGTCGCCGTCGGGGGAGCGGCGAGGGCTCCGGCCGAGGTCGCCCCGGAGACGTAGTTCCCTCACAGCGTCCGCACAGGAACCTCTGCGCCGGCGCGCAGGTTCGGCTGATGGGATTGGGCGGTACGCGTGGTGCGTCCGGGAGAGGATGAACGGCATGCCATGGGGGCGGTGGACCTGGAAGCGGTTGGCGGTCGTGGCGGTGGCGGCCGCGCTGGTGCTGTTCGTCGGTGGGCCGTTCGTCTACATCCACTTCATCCAGGGCAAGGCGCCGGCCCCGCTGACGCTGCCCTCGGCCCCGGCGACGGCGGGCTCGGCCACGCGGGGCCCGACGACGGGTGGAAGCGACCCGGCGGGTTCGGGTTCCGCCGACGGCATGTGGAAGGCCGGCGGCGACTCCGTCGTCGGCTACCGCATCGACGAGACGATCTTCGGCCAGTCGAACGTCGCCGTCGGCCGGACGCAGTCGATCACCGGGACGCTCGTGATCGCCGGATCCAAGGTCACCTCCGCGAAGTTCACCGTGGACATGACGAGCGTGCGGAGCGACGAGGCCCGGCGCGACGAGCAGTTCGACGGGCGGATCATGGAGGTCGGCACGTTCCCGACCTCGACGTTCGAGCTCACGCAGCCCCTTGACCTCGGCACGATCCCCGCGGACGGCGCCACCGGCACGTACCACGCGACCGGCAAGCTCACGCTGCACGGGGTGACGAAGACCGTCTCGTTCACCGTGCAGGCCAGGCGGTCGGGGCAGACGTTCGAGGTGGCCGGGCAGATCCCGGTGACCTTTGCCGACTACGGCATCGAGAACCCCAGCTTCGGCCCGGTGACCACGCAGGACCACGGGATCCTCGAGTTCCGGCTGGACTTCGCGAAGGCGTAGCGATCAGCGCGGCCGATGCGCCAGGTAGTTCCCCGGGTCGAACCGGGCGAGCTCCCGACGGTAGGAGAACGTGAACGTCGGCCACAGCGTGGTGTTCCGGCCGTGGTCGTCGAGGTACCAGCTGGCGCAGCCGCCGGAGTTCCACACGGTCCCGGCCAGCTCGCGCTGCATGCGGTCCGCGTAGGCTCGTTCGGCATCCGGAGTGGGTTCGATCGCGACGACCCCGTCGGCGTCCATGCGCCGCAGGGCGTCGACCACGTACCCGGCCTGGGCCTCGATCATCAGCACGATCGAGGAATGGCCGAGGGCGGTGTTCGGCCCGACCAGCAGGAACAGGTTGGGGAACCCCGCCACCGTGACCCCGTGCACCGCGGACATGCTGCGCTCGGACCAGTGCTCCGCGAGGGACCGCCCGGCGCCGCCGCGGATGCGCTCGGCGATCGGCTGATCGGTCGCGTGGAACCCGGTCCCGAAGACGATGGAGTCGACCGGATGCTCCCGTCGTGCGCCGGCGGCGTCCTCGGTGACGATCGCGTCCGGCGTGACCTCGGCGATGCGGTCGGTGACCACCTCGACGTTGGGCCGTACGAGCGCGGGGTAGTAGTCGTTCGCCAGGAGGACCCGCTTGCACCCCAGGCGGTACGTCGGGGTGAGCTTCGCACGGAGCTCCTGGTCCGGGACCTGCCGCCACATGACGAACCGCGCGTAGCGCTCGCCGATCGCCATCAGCCAGTCGTACCTCGTGAATCCCAGGAGCCAGCTCTCCCGCCACCAGTAGATGCCCGAGCGCCACAGCCGCTGCACCTCCGGATATCGCCGCAACAGCCGGCGTTCGCGAGGGGCCAGGTCGCGGTCCCGCCGGGGGAGGACCCACGGCGCCGTCCGCTGGAACACCGTCAGGTGCGACGCCGCCCGCTGCACGTGCGGCACGAACTGGATCGCGGACGCGCCGGTCCCGACCACGGCGACTCGCTGGCCGGTCAGGTCGAGATCGCGGGGCCACCGCGCGGAGTGGAACGCCCGCCCATCGAACCCGGCGAGGCCCGGGATGCGTGGGATGCTCGGCTCCGAGAGCGGACCCGTCCCCACCACCAGGACCCGCGCGGTCAGCCACCCCCGGCTGGTATCGATCCGCCACCGCAGCGCGTCGCGATCCCACCGTGCGGCGAGCACCTCGGCCCCGAACCGGACGCGTGGCAGCACCCCGTACCGGCGGGCGACGTCGCGGAGGTAGTCGAGAATCTCCGGCTGGAACGAGAACGACCGGCTCCATTCGGGGTTGGGCGCGAACGAGAACGAGTACAGGTGGCTGGGGACGTCGCACGCGCACCCCGGGTAGGCGTTGTCGCGCCACGTGCCGCCGATGTCGTCGCCGCGCTCCAAAACGACGAAGTCGCGCCCCGCCTCGTGCAGCGCGACGGCGGCGGCCAGTCCGCCGAACCCGCTCCCGACGACCGCGACGTCGACGACTTCCGGGACCGCATCGCCCGGCGCGACATCCCTTGAAGCCGTTCGAACGTCCGACATGGCGTGAGTGTGCCTTGTTCGGGCGGCCGCGTACATGGACGGGGCTCCGAGCGCGCCTAGACTGCGCGCGCCATGCGCCGATGTCCGAGCTGCGGGGAGGAGAACTCCGACCGGGCCCGGTTCTGCATGATCTGCGCGACACCCCTCGCCGACGAACCGGGCGCAAGTCCCGTGCCGCCCCGCGAGGAGCGGCGGGTGGTATCGATCCTGTTCGCCGACCTGGTCGGGTTCACGGCACGGTCCGACCGCGCCGACCCCGAGGACATCCGGGGAACGCTCGTGCCGTTCCACCGGATCGCCAAGGAGGAGATCGAACGCCACGGCGGCACGCTCGACAAGTTCATCGGCGACGCGGCGATGGGGGTGTTCGGCGTACCGGCGATCCACGAGGACGACCCCCATCGCGCGATCCGGGCCGCGCTCGCGATTCAGCGCCGCGTCGGCGAGCTCGGCAGGACCGACCCGGAACGGGCGTTCGAGGTGCGCGCGGCGGTCGAGACCGGCGAGGCGGTCGTGACGCTCGCCACCGGTCCGCAGATCGGGGAGAACGTGGTCGGCGACGTCGTCAACACCGCCTCCCGGCTCCAGTCGGTCGCTCCGTCGGGAGGGGTTGTGGTGGGTGAGGGGGCGCACCATCGGGTCGAGTCGGCGATCGACGCCAGCGTCATGGAAGCCGTCGCCGTGAAAGGCAAGGCCGAACCGCTTCGTGTGTGGAGGGTCCACGCGGTCCGCGCGGCATCCGCAGTCGAAGCCGGGCCGTTCGTCGGCCGCGACGGGGAGCTCCGCGCGCTGGAGGCCGCGTGGGCTTCGGTCGGTCAGACCGGATCTGGCCGTGGGGCGGTCGTCCTCGGCGAGGCGGGGATCGGGAAGAGCCGGCTCGTCGCGGAGTTCCGCGTTCGGATCGGCGGGAACGGCCACCCGCTCTGGTTGCAGGGTGCCTGTCCACCCTACGGTGAGGCGGCGACGTTTCTTGCGTTCCGCGAGGTCGTGCTGGGGGCCCTCGGCCTCGGCGAGGACGCCGAAGCCGAGGAGGTGGGGTCCGCGCTCGACGGGATGGTCGGACGCATCGAGGGCGACACCGTCGACCGGTCCTGGCTGCGGTCGCGGCTGGCTCCCCTGGTCGTTCCCGGTGGCGACGGCCCGGCCGAGGCGGATCGAGAGGAGCTCTTCGGCGCCTGCGAGCGATTCCTCCGAGGGCTCGCCGGGAGCGGGCCGATGGTCCTCGTGCTGGAGGACCTGCACTTCGCCGAGCCGGCGATGAACGCCCTCGCCCTGCACCTGACGCGCGCGCTCGCCGGGACGCCCGTCCTCGTGGTGTGCACGGCGCGGGAGGAGCTGTTCGACCGCCACGACGAATGGCGGGACGCAACGAGCCGGCCCGACGGTACCGCCCTGATCCGGGTGGCCCGCCTGTCGGAGGAGGAGGTCGGCGAGCTGCTCGGCGGGGTGGCGGGGCGGGTGCCGGATGACGACCGGGCGGCACTGACAAGTCGCGCCGGGGGCAACCCGCTGTTCGCGCGGGAGCTCGCCCGGATGTTCGAGGAGACCGGCGGCAGGTCGGTTCGCGACGCGGTGCCCGACACCGTCCAGGCCGTGGTGGCGGCCCGGATCGATCTCCTGCCCCCGGCCGGCCGGAGGCTCCTCCAGGCCGCCGCCGTGATCGGCGACACATTCTGGCCTGATGCGGTGCGGGTGGTGTCCGGCGAGGACGCGGCCGGCATCGAGTCCGCGTTCGGGTCCCTGGTGTCCCGGGGGCTGATCCGGGAGCAGCCGTCCTCCCTGCCCGGCCGGCGTGAGTTCTCGTGCACGCACGCGGTCATCCGCGATGTCGCCTACGGACAGATCCCGCGACGTCGGCGGGCCGACCGCCACCTCGCGGCCGCGCGGTGGCTGGAGGAAGCACTCGGCGAGCGGTCGGTGGAGCGAGCGGAGGCGCTCGCCCACCACTATTCGGTTGCCATCGACTTCACGACGGCGGCCGGCGACGCACCGGACGCCGCCGCCGTCGCGTCCGCGGTTCGGTTCCTGACGATGGCCGGCAACCGCTCGGGCCAGCTCGACGCCGGCCGGGCGACCGGATACTTCCTGCGGGCCCTGGAGCTCGTGTCGCCGACCGATCCCGGCCGCGCACCTCTGCTCGTCGCTGGGGCCCGGTACGGACGGCGGTCCGGCCGAATCCCCAGCGACGACGTGGTCAGGATGCTCGAGGAGGCGGCCGCGCTGTTCCTGCAGGAGAACGACCGGGCCGGCGCCGGCGAGGCGAACCTCCGCTTGAGCATGCAGCTCGGCGCGCGGGGGCAGGGTGATCGGGCCCGGGAGACGCTCCACGAGGCGGTCCGGCTGCTCGAGGGGACCCCGGGCGCCGGCGCCGAGCTCTCGCTCGCCCACGCCGCCCTGGGGGAGGATGCCTCGCTCTCCGGGCGCGTCGAGGAGGCGCTCGAGTGGAGCGAACGGGCCCTCGCCGGAGCACCGACCGACGAGGCGAGGATCATGGCCCTGCAGATCCGCGGCGACGCACGGTGCGCGCTGGGGGACCTCGATGGCGTCGCCGACCTCCGTGAGTCCGTGGCCATGGCCGAACGGGAGGGACTCGCCATGGACGCCGCCGTCGCGCATTCCTGGCTGGCCGAGTGGCGGTGGCTCCTCGAGGGGCCGGCGGCGGGCAACGACGAGGAGCTTCTCGGGGTGCACCTGGCGGACCGCCGCGGGCTGACAGGGGCGGCGATGTGGTCCCGGGCCGCCCGGCTTGGGATGTTGTTCGATCTCGGGCGGTGGGACGAACTGCTCACGCTGGGGCATCGGCTGCTCGCCGAGGACCTTGCCGCCGGAGGGACGCAGATCACCGGGCTGGTCCACGCCGCGAGGATCCCCGTCCTCGTCTACCGGGGCCGGGTGGGCGAGGCGCTGGAACGCCGCGATGCGACGCTCGCGGACGCCCGGGACGCCCAGGACCTGCAGTTCCTGCTCCCGGCGCTCGCGGCGGCGGCCGCCGCATCCGCGGCGGCCGCCGACCGGACCGCTGCGATCGAGCTGGCAGGGGAGTTCCGGGCCGCCGCCAGGGGGAGGCGGACCGTCTACCGCGAGATCTACGGCCCGCCCGTCGTCCGTGCCGCCATCGCCGCCGGGAACACCCGCCTGGCCGCGGAATTGGCGGCGGACCTCGGTGGGACGTCCCTCCGGCAGGAGGCCGCGGCGGCAACCGGACGGGGGCTCGTGCTCGCTGCCGAGCGGCGCTTCGAGGAGGCGCTGCGGGCCTTCGATGGCGCGGAGGGACGGTGGCGCGACCAGGGAGTGGTGATCGAACGGGACCTCGCGGGGATGGACGCGGCGCGCTGTCTCGCGGCGCTCGGACGTCCGCAGGAAGCCCGGGAACGGGCGTCGGCCGCGGGGGCGTCGCTCCGTTCGATGGGTGTGGTGAACGTCGCCGATCCCGTCGAGTCCGCCGGATGAGGGCCCCGCCCACTGACCCGCGCTACGGGATGAACTCGCGCTTGCCGCCGCGCGCCTGGTCTGTCTGGGAGAACTGGATCCACGTCGACTGCACGCCCAGGAATACGATCAGCGCGAGGAACACCCCCTCGACCTGCAGGGTGGCGACCTCGAGTCCGAGCTTCTTCAAGATGACCGGGAACATCGCCAACAGCGCCACCAGGACGTACAGCGCGCAGCCCGCGTAGTGTGCGCTCCGCCAGATGCGCGACCCCTGCTGCCGGCGGGTCGTGCTCAGCAGGAACACCGCTTCGACCGCCCCCAGCACCGCCGCCAGGCTGAACGTGATCCGCCACAGCAGCCCGGACGAGGAGAGCAGCGAGATGAGGCTCATGATCCCGGGCAGGACGAAGTACAGCGACGTGTCGTAGGCCTGGAGCCGCCGGCGCCGGTCGCGCATGAAGTCCTGGTACTTGAACTGCACCACGACCCACCACAGGCCGAGCAGCGTGAAGGCGACCTGCGCCATGGCGCCGTAGAAGCTGTCGAGCGTCGCCAGCACGGGCCCGGGCCCCGCTCTACCTGCCCGCCGCCCTCATCTCGTAGCCGACGAGGGCGTTCCAGGCCTCCTGCCACCCCTGCTCCGTCCGCGCGAACCGCGCGACCGGCGGGCCGGGGGCGGCCTTGTCCCAGATCCCGAAGTACTCGTTGCTGTACCCGAGGATGTACCTGGGCCCCTCGTGGGAGAACGTCAGCGCCGGGCTGGGTGACGGTGTCCGGGCCGGCTCGATCGTCGGAGCCGCCGGCTGGGCGGCCGCGGCCGCGGCCGCGGGCTGCGCGGCCACCGGAGGCTGCTGCCCGTAGCCCTGCTGGGCGGCGGGCTGCTGCCACGACTGCTGCGGCTGCTGGCCGTACCCCTGCTGCGGCGTGGCCTGCTGGGGCGTTCCGTACCCCGCCTGGGGGGTGGGTGTTGCGGCGGGCGTGGCCGCCGCACCACCGGCTCCCGCCCCGGCCGCACCGAGGTTGGTCGGGATGGGCATCACCCGGGTCGCCTCGATGTGGGGCTTCTCCTCGACGGGCGGCGGAGTGGCCGACGCGGCGGGCTCCGAGATGGAGGGGATCATCGGGGACGGGGTCGGTGAGGACCCGGCCGTCCCCGCGTCGTCCATCCCCGCCGCGACCGGCTCGGGGCTCGAGGACTCGGGCGTGACCACCGGGGTCATCGCCGCAGGGGACAACGTGTCCTCCGCCTCGACGGACGATCCCGCGTCGAGGTCGTCCTCGGCCGCGATCTCCCGTTCCTCGTTCTCGGCGTCGGCGGAGAGCGACGCGGCGGCCGCGGCAGCCGCTCCGGCGCCCGACCCCCCCTCCGCGAGCTCCGACGGCGGGTGGGCGACGACCTCGGCGGGCGCCAGCGTCAGGTCGCTGCCGCACCACCGGCACTTGATGGCCTCGTCCCGAATCTCTTCTGCGCAGTATGGGCACCGTTTCATGGGGCGAATTGAAGCACACCGGGCATGCCGGGGAAAACGCCCCCGGAGCGAAACCCTCGCCGGTCCTCCGATCGCTGCCGGTATCCTTGGTCAATCCGCGGGCAGGAGCCGTCCGGTTCTGCGCATCTGCGGGGAGGACGGAGCAATGCCGAGGCGCCAGTACGACCCGAGCGAGATCGAGCCCAGGTGGGTGCGGGCGTGGGCCGACGAGGGCCTGTACGCCACGCCGGACGAGGGCGGCCGGCCCCGCTTCTACGCGCTCGACATGTTCCCGTACCCCTCGGGCGACCTGCACATGGGCCACGCGGAGGCGTTCTCCGGCGGCGACACCATCGCCCGGTTCCAGCGCATGCGTGGCAACGAGGTGCTCCACCCCATCGGCTGGGACGCCTTCGGCCTGCCCGCGGAGAACGCGGCCATCAGGCGCGGCATCCATCCCAAGGAATGGACCTACGCCAACATCGACCAGCAGCGTTCGACCTTCAAGCGGCTGGGGATGTCGTTCGACTGGTCGCGGCAGTTCAACACCTGCGATCCCGAGTACTACCGATGGACCCAGTGGCTGTTCCTGCAGCTGTTCGACCGCGGGCTCGCCTACCGCAAGAAGGCCCCCACCAACTGGTGCCCGCACGACCAGACGGTCCTCGCCAACGAGCAGGTCATCAACGGCGCGTGCGAGCGCTGCGGGACGGCCGTGGTGCGCAAGGACCTGACGCAGTGGTTCTTCAAGATCACCGACTACGCCCAGCGCCTGCTGGACGATCTCGACACCGTGGAGGCCACGTGGCCGGAGCGCGTGGTCACGATGCAGCGGAACTGGATCGGCCGCTCCGAGGGCGCGCGGGTCACATTCGAGATCGCGGAGACCGGCGACAGGGTCACCGTGTTCACCACCCGGCCCGACACGCTGTGGGGCGTGACCTTCTTCGTGTTCGCGCCCGAACACGAGCTGGTGTCGAAGCTGGCCGATTCCGGGGGCGCGTCGGCCGAGGCGCGCGCGATGCTCGACCGCCTGCAGGCCACGCCGCTGACCAGCCGGGAACAGGCCGAGTCCCGGGAGGGCGTGCCGCTCGGCGTCCACGCGGTCAACCCGGTCAACGGCGACCGGGTGCCGTGCTTCGTCGCGCCCTACGTGCTGATGGAGTACGGGACCGGCGCGGTCATGGGCGTCCCGGCGCACGACCAGCGCGACTTCGAGTTCGCCCGGGAGCACGACCTGCCGATCCGCGTGGTCATCCAGCCCGAGGAGGGCGCGCCGCGCGACCCCGACCGGATGACCGAGGCGCACGACCACGAGGGCGTGATGGTGAACTCCGGTCCGTTCAACGGCGTGCACTCGCCGGAGAGCATCGGGCGGGTGATCGCCTGGCTGGCAGAACAGGGCCTGGGGGAGGCGGCCGTGTCGTTCCGGCTGCGCGACTGGCTGATCTCGCGCCAGCGGTACTGGGGCGCGCCGATCCCGATCGTCCACTGCCCGTCGTGCGGCGAGGTGGGGGTGCCGGAGGACCAGCTGCCGGTCCTGCTGCCCGACGACGTCGACTTCCGCCCGGGCGGGGAGTCCCCGCTGGCCCGCCACGCCGGGTTCGTCAACGTCGAGTGTCCGAGGTGCGGCGGCGCCGCGAAGCGGGACACCGACACGATGGACACGTTCGTCGACTCGTCCTGGTACTTCCTCCGGTACTGCTCGCCGCACCGCGACGACGTGGCGTTCGACGTGGGCGAGGCCGAGACCTGGATGCCCGTGAACCAGTACACGGGCGGGGTCGAGCACGCGATCCTGCACCTGCTGTACTCGCGGTTCTTCATCAAGGCTCTGCACGACATGGGGATGCTGTCGTTCGTCGAGCCGTTCATCGGGATGATGAACCAGGGCCAGGTCATCTTCGGGGGCGCGTCGATGAGCAAGAGCAAGGGGAACCTCGTCGAGCCCATGCCCATCGTCGACCGGTGGGGCGCCGACACGCTGCGCCTGACCATGCTGTTCGCCGGGCCGTTCGAGGACGACATCGACTGGAAGCTGATCGCCCCGGACCCCAACCGCCCGCCCGGTGTGTACGGGTGGCTGGGCAGGGCGTGGCGGGCGGTCCACGACGCCGTCGACGCGGGCGACGCCGCCGAGCCCGAGGCGCTGGTCCGGCTGACGCACCGGACGGTCAAGGCCGTGACCGACGACCTCGAGCGGTTCCGGTTCAACGTGGCCGTGTCGAAGCTGATGGTGCTGACCAACGAGATCCGACACGCGCTCGACGCGGGCGGGGGCGCGGCGGACGCGGTCAGGGCCCTGGTGGCGATGATGGCGCCGCTGGCGCCGTTCGTCGCCGAGGAGCTGTGGCGCGTGACACTGGGTGAGCAGGTGAGCGTGCACGCGTCACCGTGGCCGTCGTACGACGAGGCGCTGGCCCGGGAGGACCACGCCGTGCTGGTGGTGCAGGTCGACGGCAGGGTCCGCGACCGCATCGACGTCGACCCGGCGGCGGACGAGGTGGCCTGCCGGACGGCCGCGCTGGGCTCCGAGCGCGTCCAACAGGCCCTGGACGGGCGCGAGGCCCGGCGGGTCATCGTCCGCCCGCCCAAGCTGGTCAGCATCGTCACCGGCGAGTAGCCGTGGTCGGTCGCCCGTCCGAACGGGTGTGACCGGCTTCACTGCACCCGCCCCGGTCCGCGATATAGGTTCGCGGCGCGAGCTCCCTCTCGAACGTGCCGTCGCGCGACGTGGGGGGGACCGTGGACGAACGCCCGTCGATCCGGGACCGGTTGTCGGCGCTCAGCCGGCGCGAGCTGGTGGCCCTGGCGGCCGTCGCGCTGGTCGTCGTGGCCGGGGCCGGCCTGTGGTATGCGAGGTCGCTACCGAGCTCGGTCGAGGTGCGGTCCGCACGCGCTCCGGGTGGCGCGGGACCTCCGGGGGCCACATCGGCGCCGCCATCCGGCTCGGCGTCGGGGTCGCCGTCCCCCGGCCCGTCGGTCTTGTACGTGCACGTCGCGGGCCTGGTCCGCCATCCCGGCGTCTACGAGTTCCAGACGGGGCAGCGGGTCATCGACGCCGTCACGGCGGCCGGAGGAGCGACGAAGAAGGCCGACCTCGACCTGCTGAACCTCGCCGCTCTGCTCACCGACGGTGAGCAGATCCTCGTTCCCGCGCACGGGGCGACGGTGGTCCCTCCGCCCGGCGGTGGCTCGACGGGCGGAACGACGGGCGCTTCCGGCGGCCTCGTGAACGTCAACACGGCGACCGAGACCGAGCTCGAGGGCCTGCCGGGCGTGGGGCCGGTCCTCGCCGCGGCGATCATCGCGTACCGGACCGAACACGGCCCGTTCCCCTCGGTCGACGCGCTCGACGACGTGAGCGGCATCGGGCCGGCGACCCTCGACCAGCTCCGGCCGCTGGTGACGGTGTGACCGCCGCGGCGGGCCGGCGTGGCGAAGACGCGGCATGACCGGGTGGCTCGCGCCGGCGCTGGCCGGGGCGTTCTGGGGCGGCATCCTCCTGTGGCCCGCCGCGCGGTGGTTCGCCTCGATCTGGGAGCTGCTGGCCGCCGGGCTCCTCATGCTGGGGGCGGCGGTCTGGCTGGCTCCCACGCGGGCGCCGGTCGACCCGCTCGTCCGCGCCGGCGTCGTCGACCGGGACGCCCCTCCGGCGACGGCGGCCGTGGCCGCTGAGCGCACCGGCGCCGCGCGCGGGCCGCCCGGCGCGGTGGTGGTCGCCGTGGTCCTCGCGGCCGCGCTGTTCGGGGCGGGATGGTCGGGGTTCCACGACCTCCGGATCCGGTCCGGCCTGCTCGCCCGGATGGCACCGGAGCACGTCACCGTCGAGGGTTCGCTGGCGACGGACCCCGAGCCCGGCTCGCTGGGCTGGTCGGCCACCTTCCGGGGAGCACGCGTGCGGTCCTTCGACCCCGCCACCGGTACCAACGTCCAACAGCCGACGTCGGAGACCGTCTGGCTGGAGGGGTTCGGGGACCCGCCGCGCGCGGCCCGGGGCGACCGGCTGCTCGTGGCGGGGTCGGTCGAGGTTCCCGATGGGCCGTTCGCGACCTCGCTCGAGCGCGAGGGCATCGCGATCGTGCTGTCGGCGGACGAGGCGACCGTCCTCGGCCCGTCGACCAATCCCCTGGTGCGGGCGACCGGGGCGGTCCGATCGACGCTGCTGCGACACGTGCTCGCGCTGTTCCCGGAGCGCCGGGCCGGCCTGCTGATGGGGCTGTCGCTGGGGGACACCTCCCACCTCGACCCCGGCGACGAGGAACACTTCCGGGCGACCGGGCTCGGCCACCTCGTGGCGGTGTCTGGGGAGAACGTGGCCATGGTCCTGGCACCGATGCTCGGCCTCGCCGTGCTGCTCCGGGTATCGGCTCGTGGACGGTTCCTGGTCGGGCTCGCAACTGTCGTGTTCTTCGTCGTGCTGACCGGCGCGGAGCCGTCGGTCCTGCGGGCCGGCGTCATGGCGGGGTTCGCGCTGGTGGGCGGGTTGCTGGGCCGGCCCCGGAGCACGGCCACTCTGCTCGGGGCCGCCGTCCTCGTGCTGCTGGTGTCGAACCCGATCCTCGTGTGGTCGGTCGGGTTCCAGCTGAGCGTCGCAGCGACCGGCGGCATGGTCGCCCTGGCCGGGCCGCTGGCCGAACGGCTCGCGTGGCTCCCCGGTCCCGTCGCGATGGCGGCCGGAACGACGCTGTCGGCTCAGCTCGGCGTGTCGCCGCTGCTGCTGGCCTACTTCCATGCGGTGCCGCTCGTCACGCTGCTGGCCAACCTCCTCGCGTTCCCGGCGGTGTCGCCGGCGCTGCTGTTCGGTCTGGCCGCGGCCGCCCTGGCGACGTTCCTGCCGGCGGCCGCCCACCTCCTGGCGTGGATCTCGGGCCTCTGCGTCGGCTACCTCGAGGGGCTGGCCGACCGGCTGGCCAGCGCGCCGCTGCCGTCGATCACGTCCGGCGGCGGCGTGATCCCCGTGGTCGTCGGGTTCGGCCTCGTGGCCGGGCTGGTGTGGTGGTTCCGCGGCCGCGGTCCGAAGCGGCGGCGGGTGCCGAAGCCGGCGCTCGTCGTGGCCGGCGTCGTGCTGCCGCTGTTCGTCTGGTCGTCGGCGATCTCCGCCGGCCCGCCGGACGGGCTGCAAGTTCGGTTCCTCGACGTGGGACAGGGCGACGCGGCGCTCGTCACTGCGCCGGACGGGGCGACCGTCCTCATCGACGGCGGCCCCGATCCCGAGCTGGTCGCCACCGATCTCGCCGCGCTCGGGGTCAAGCGTCTCGACGTGGTCGTCGCGACCCACCCGCATCTCGACCACTTCACCGGGCTCGCCGCGGTGCTCGCGCGGTACCCGACCGACCTGCTCCTCGACACCGGCTGCCCGCTCCCGGAGACGCACGCGCTGCAGTACCGGGCGTTCCTCACGGCCGTGCAGCAGGAGCACGTCCCCGAACGCCACCCGGTCCGCGGCGACGTGTTCCGTGTGGGGGAGATCCGCCTCGACGTCCTCAGCCCCGACCGCTGCTGGTCCGACACCAACTCCGACGCCAACAACGACTCGATCGTGCTGCTCGTGACCGACGGCGCCGACCGCGTGCTGTTCGCCAACGAACCCGAGGCCTCGGCGCAGCAGGTCCTCCTCGACGACCACCTCGCGATCCAGGCCACCGTGCTCAACGTCCCCCACCACGGCGCCGGGACCTCCATCGCCCCGTTCCTCCAGGCCGTCCACGAGTCGGTCGCCCTGGTCAGCGTCGGCCCGAACACCTACGGGCACCCGGTCCCGTGGGTGCTCGACGCGCTGCGCACGAGCGGGGCCCGCGTGTTCCGCACCGACCGGAGCGGCGACGTGACGATCACGTTCACCGGGGACGGTCTGCAGGTGGAGACGGGCCGCGGGGGCACGTTCCAGCTCTCGGGTCGATGCTGCCCATGACCTCAGCGTGCGGGCGGCGTCGGGCCGGTCCGTAGAATCAGCGACGTGAACGCCGAGCCGAACGTCCTCCTGCTGTGGGGCGAGGACCCGTTCCTCCTCCGCGAGGCGGCGGCCGACGCGCTCCACGGCGTCCACCCGGTCGAGGTCGAGGGGGAGGAGTGGCAGGGCGGCGAGACCTCCGACCTCGCCACGCCGTCGCTGTTCGGCGAGGAACGGGCGCTGCTCGTCACCGGCTGCCGCCACCTGAACGAGGCCGCCTCCCGGGAGCTCGCGGCCTACCTCGCGTCCCCGGCGCCGGCCGCGCGCCTGGTGCTGCTGTGCCAGGTCGCCGAACGGGGCAAGCCGCCCGCCGCCCTCACCAAGCTTGTCCAGCCGGTGGGCAAGGCCGTCCAGGTCGCCGTGGCCCGCAAGGACCTCCCCCAGTGGATCCTGTCGCGGGCCGAACGCCACCGCGCCCAGGTCGCCCCCGATGCGGCCCGGGCCATGGTCGACGTCCTCGGCGACTCGCCGGCGGCGCTCGACGCCGGGCTCGAACAGCTCGCGGCCGCGTTCGGCACCGGCCGGATCACGCGCGACCAGGTCGAGTCGCAGTTCCGGGGGCTCGGCGAGCAGAAGGTGTGGGACCTGTGCGACCGGCTGTTCGAACGCGACGCCGCCCGGGCCGTGCGCTCGCTGCGCTCGCTGCTCGAGGCGCGCGAGGAGCCGCTGATGATCCTGGGCGGCGTGGCCTCGCGCATCCGCGATCTCATCCGCGTGAAGGCCCTGCCGGAACGGGCGAGCGCCGCCGACCTCGCCAAGGCCGCCGGGATCCGGTTCGATTGGCAGGCCCGCCGCTACCGCGAGCAGGCGCGGCGGTTCACCATGGCCGAGCTCGTCGCCATCCACGCGCGCATCGCGCAGGCCGATCGGGAGCTGAAGAGCGGGGCGACCGGCGACGTGGTTCTGCCGGTGGTGATCACGGAGATCGCGTCACCGGCCTGAACGCACGGCGCGACGGCGTCGCCCTGGACCGGAAGCGATTGCTCGGGCGGCCTACTCGGCCGAGGCGCCGGCCAGCGTCTTCGCCAGCCGGGACTTGCGTCGGGCGGCCGTCCGCTTGTGGAGCACGCCACGTGAAGCGGCCTTGTCGAGCGCGCGCGAGGCCTCGCGGGCCTGCTCGGTCGCGGCGTCCACGTCGCCGGCCTCCGCGGCGGCCCGGACCTTCTTCGCCGAGGTCTTCAGCGACGACCGGACGGCCTTGTTGCGCTGATGGGCGCGCTCGTTCTGGAGGTTGCGCTTCTTCTGCTGCTTGATGTTCGCCATGAGCCGACCGAGTGTACCAGCGGCCCTTGGCCGGACCCTGAGCACGCGGGGCCGAACACCGGGGAACGGCGCACGTCCGCCCGTACGATAGGTGGCGCCTCCGGCGATTCCCGGCCGGAGGCGACGGGCGAATCCCGGAGCGCACGTGACCGACCCGAACCTGATCCGCAACTTCTGCATCGTGGCGCACATCGACCACGGCAAGTCGACACTGGCCGACAGGCTGATCGAGCTCACCCACGCCGTCGACGCGCGCGACATGCGCGAGCAGTACCTCGACCGCATGGACCTCGAACGCGAACGCGGCATCACGATCAAGTCGGCGGCCGTCCGCCTCCAGCACGAGCACCTCGGCCGGACCCACGTCCTCAACCTGATCGACACGCCCGGGCACGTCGACTTCACGTACGAGGTCTCGCGCTCGCTCGCGGCCTGCGAGGGGGCGATCCTGCTGGTCGACGCGGCGCAGGGGATCGAGGCGCAGACGCTCGCGAACTACCACCTCATCCAGGAGGCCGGCCTCACCATCATCCCGGTGGTCAACAAGGTCGACCTCCCCGCGGCCGACCCGGACACGGCATCGAAGGAGCTCGCGGAGCTCGTCGGCCAGTCGCCCGCGGACGTCCTCCCCGTCTCGGCGAAGTCCGGCCTCGGGGTCGAGGACCTCCTGACCGCCATCGTGGAACGCGTCCCCCCGCCGGTCGGGAGCCCCGACCAGCCGCTCCGCGCGCTGATCTTCGACTCCGCGTACGACGCGTACCGCGGCGTGATCGTGTACCTCCGCGTGTTCGACGGGACGCTCCGATCCCGCTCGAAGGTCCGGTTCATGGCGACCCGATCCGAGGTGGAGTGCGAGGAGGCCGGCATCCTTGCTCCCGGCCCGACGCCGGTCCCCGAGCTGGGACCGGGGGAGGTCGGCTACCTCGTCACCGGGGTGAAGGACCTTCGCCAGGCCAAGGTCGGCGACACCATCACGCTGGCCGGCAAGCCGGGCGCCAAGGAGCCCCTCCCCGGCTACCGTGAGCCCAAGCCCATGGTGTGGAGCGGCCTGTACCCGGCGGAGGGCGGCGACTACCCGGCGCTCCGCGAGTCGCTCGAACGACTCCAGCTGTCCGACGCCGCTCTGGTGTTCGAACCGGAGTCGTCGATGGCGCTCGGGTTCGGGTTCCGGTGCGGGTTCCTCGGCCTGCTCCACATGGACATCGTCAAGGAGCGCCTGGAGCGGGAGTTCGACCTCGAGCTGATCGCGACCGCGCCCAACGTCGAGGTCCTCGTGGTCCGCGGCGACAAGGTGGAGACGGTGCACAACCCGAGCGAGATGCCGGTCCCCGGCACGTTCGACCGCGTCGAGGAGCCGGTCGTCCTCGCCACGGTGGTCACGCCCAGCGAGTATCTCGGCCCGGTGCTGGAGCTGTGCCAGTCCCGCCGCGGCACCATGGTCGACATGAAGTACCTGTCCCCCGAACGCGCGGAGGTGCACTACCAGCTTCCGCTCGGCGAGATCATCTTCGACTTCTTCGACCAGCTGAAGTCCCGGACCCGCGGGTACGCGTCGCTCGACTACGAGCACTGGGGCTACGAGCCGAGCGACCTGGTTCGCGTCGACATCCTGCTCCACGGCGAGACGGTCGACGCGTTCAGCGCCGTCGTGCACAGGGAGAAGGCGTACCAGTACGGCAAGCAGATGGTCGAACGCCTCCGGGAGCTCATCCCGCGCCAGATGTACGACGTTGCCATCCAGGCGACGATCGGCAGCCGCATCATCAGCCGCGAGACCGTGAAGGCGAAGCGCAAGGACGTGCTGGCCAAGTGCTACGGCGGCGACATCACCCGCAAGCGCAAGCTCCTCGAGAAGCAGAAGGAGGGCAAGGCGCGGATGCGGCGGGTCGGCCGCGTCGACGTGCCGCAGGAGGCGTTCATCGCGGCGCTGCGCGTGGACCAGCGCAGCGGGAGCTCCTCGCGATGAGCGTCGCCATGGCGGGCCTGTACGTCCACGTCCCGTTCTGCCTGACGCGGTGCGGGTACTGCGACTTCAACGCGTATGCGGAGCTGGGGCACCTGTCGAACCGGTACGTGCGCGCCCTGGCCGCGGAGGCCGACCTGCACGCCCCGGAATGGGATGGCGTGGAGTTCGTGTCGATGTTCTTCGGCGGCGGAACGCCGACCACGCTGCCCCCCGAAGCATTGGTCAATCTGATTGACCATCTCGCGCACACGCTCGACGTCGCGCGCGACACGGAGGTCACCGTCGAGGCCAACCCGGACACCGTCGACGCCCGCTCCCTGGAGGCGCTCCGTCGCGGCGGCGTGAACCGGCTGTCGATGGGGGCGCAGTCGTTCGACCCGACGGTGCTCGCCGCGCTGGAACGCGTCCACCAGCCGTCGTCGGTCCGGCGGGCCTTCGCCGACGCGCGAGCCGCCGGCTTCGACGATGTGAACGTCGACCTGATCTTCGGCGCGGACGGCGAGTCGCTCGCCTCCTGGCGGCGCACGCTCCAGGAGACCCTTGCCCTGCAACCCGAACACGTCTCCGCTTACGCGCTCACCATCGAACCCGCCACGCCGCTCGGCCGGGCGGTCGAGGCGGGAAGGACGCCGCCGCCCGACCCTGACTCGCAGGCCGACATGTTCGAGCTGGCCTGCAACCTGCTCGGCGCGGCGGGGTACGACCACTACGAGGTCTCGAACTGGGCGCTCCCCGGCCGGGAGTGCCGTCACAACCTCGGGTACTGGGAGCGCCGGCCGTACCTCGGCCTGGGCGCGGGCGCCCACTCGTGGCGTGACGGCCGCCGGTGGTGGAACATCCGCCCGCCCGAGCAGTACCTCGCGACCGTGGAGTCCGGCGCGAAGCCGGTCGGGGGCGACGAACTCCTCGACGAGGCGGCGATCAGGCTGGAGTCGCTATTCCTCGGCCTCCGCACCTCCGCCGGCGTCCCGGTCGCCGACGTCGATCACGACCGCGCGCTTGCATTCCTCGAGGAGGGCATCCTCGACGAGCGCGACGGCCGGCTGGTGCTCACCGAGCGCGGCCTGTTCCTCGCGAACGACGTGGTCCTCGAACTGACCGGCTGACCACGGCTGCTAGCACTCTCGGCCATCGAGTGCTAGAACGTGCTACAACAGTGGGGATGGCAGGCACGGACCGAGGCGAGCTCGGCCCCCGGAAGCAGGCGGTGCTGCGCGCCGTCGTGGAGGAGTACGTCCGAACCGGCGAGCCTGTCGGCAGCGAGACGGTCTCCGAGCGCGGGAACCTCGGCGTGTCCTCGGCCACGATCCGCAACGAGTTGGCGGCGCTCGAGGAGCTGGGCTACCTCAGCCACCCACACACCAGCGCGGGCCGGGCCCCGACCGACCTCGGGTACCGCCGGTACGTCGACATGCTCCCCCCGGGCCGTCTCCGGGAGGCCCAGCGCCGCACGATCGCGGAGTTCTTCCATCAGACCGCGGCGGACATGGAGGAGGTCCTGCTCGGCGCGACGCGGCTGCTGTCGTCGCTCACCCAGTACGCGGGGCTCGCCGCCCCGCGGCCCTCGTTCGAGGACCGCATCGCCCGCGCCGAGCTCATCGAGCTCGGGCCGTCGGTGCTGATCCTGCTCGTCGGAGAGCACGGCCGCGTCTACAAGGCCCTGGCCGACCGGCCCCGGGACGTCACCGGTGACGCCGCCGACGCCGCGTCCTCGCGCATCGCGTCGCTCACCGGTCTGTCGCTCACCGAGGCCGCCGAGCGGGCCCGGGATCTCGAGACGCAGGCCCCGCCCGACCAGCGCGACATCCTCGGCCTGGTCGCGCAGGCCGTGGACGATGTCCGGCTGCGCTCGGAAGAGGAACACGTCCTGGTCGGGGGCGTCGGCAACCTCGCGACCGAGGTGGTGACGTGGCGCCTCGACACGGTTCGCCGGCTGCTCGAGGCGATCGAACGCGAATCCGAGATGCTCACGCTGCTCCGCCGGGCATCGGCCGCGGACGACCTGTCCGTGAC
Organism: uncultured Actinomycetes bacterium; assembly: GCA_963772375.1. Classification (GTDB taxonomy): domain Bacteria; phylum Actinomycetota; class UBA4738; order UBA4738; family JACQTL01; genus DATBHM01. Next base: position 704,874 of record CAVYXG010000001.1, on the reverse strand, counting down.
GATCGGCGGCGAGCACCCGTCGACGGGGGAGTGGGACGCCGCGGTCGTCGCCGCGCCCTACCGATCGGGCGAGACGCCGGTCGGTTCCATCGGCATCGTCGGCCCGACCCGCATGGACTACCTCACCGCGATGACCACCGTGAGGGCGGTGGCCCGGCGGCTGTCCGAGCTCGCCACGGCGCTCGATCCTCCGCAGTGACGCTGGGTGCGAGCCGTGGCTGACGTCCAGGACCTGTACGAGGTGCTCGGCGTCGGACGCGACGCCACGGATGAGGAGATCCGCAGGGCGTACCGCCAGCTGGCCCGCGAGCTCCACCCGGACGTGAACCCCGAGCCCGGGGCCGAGGAGCGATTCAAGCAGGTCAGCGCGGCCTACGAGGTGCTGTCCGATCCCCAGAAGCGTCAGCAGTACGACACGTTCGGGAACCAGTCGATCCCCGACCTGTTCCCGTTCGGCGACATCTTCGACGTGTTCTTCGGGGGCGGGCGGGGCCGGCAGCGGCGTGGGCCGCGGACCCGTGCGCGCCGGGGCGAGGACCTGTTCGCCGGGATCTCGCTGACGCTCGAGGACGCGGCGTTCGGGACGCGGCGCGAGGTGACGATCGACTCCCTGGAACCGTGCGAACGCTGCGCCGGGTCGGGCGCCGAGCCCGGCACGAGCGCCGGACGGTGCGGGCGGTGCGGCGGGTCCGGCGAGCTGCAGGAGGTCCAGCGGAGCCTGTTCGGCACGATCATGACCGCCCACCCCTGCCCGACCTGCGAGGGAACCGGCCAGGTCATCCCGTCGCCGTGCACGGAGTGCCATGCCGAGGGCCGCGTCCGGCGGCGGCAGGTCGTCACCGCCGACGTCCCGGCCGGCGTCGCCGACGGCATGGAGCTCCGGATCGCGGGCGCCGGCAACGCCGGCCGGGCCGGCGGCCCGCCCGGCGACCTGTACCTGCAGACGTCGATCGAGCCCCACCCGAGCTTCGAGCGGGAGGGGTCCGACCTCGTCGCGATCCTCGACGTACCGCTCACCCAGGCGGTGCTCGGCGTCGAGCTGGACGTTCCAACCCTCGACGGGATGGAACGGGTGAAGGTCGCCGCCGGAACGCAGCCCGGGACGGTCATCCGGCTCAAGGCTCAGGGCGTGCCCAATCTGGGCCGGCGCGGCAGGGGGGACCTGTTCCTCACCGTGCAGGTCGTCGTCCCCGAGCACCTCAAGCGGGAGGAACGCGGCCTGGTGGAACGGCTCGCGGAGCTCCGCGGGGAGGACGGCCGGAAGAACGAGGGACGACTCCGGAGACCAACCCGGTGAGTCTCGAGGACGAGGAGGCCTGCCCGTTCTGCCGGATCGTCGCGGGCGAGGCGGAAGCGGACATCGTGCACGCCACCGACCGGGTGGTGGCGTTCCGCGACATCAACCCGAAGGCGCCGGTCCACGTGCTGCTGGTCCCGAAGGAGCACATCGCGTCGCTGCGCTTCGTGGGCGAGCAGCACGCCGGGATGCTGGCCGACCTCATGGTCTCGGCCGCGCACGTCGCCCGGGCCGAGGGTCTGGAGCACCGGGGATGGCGTCTGGTGTCGAACGTCGGCGCCGAGGCCGGGCAGACGGTCGGCCACCTGCACTTCCACCTGCTGGGCGGGCGGCAGATGCGGTGGCCGCCGGGGTGAGCGGCCGGCCGCGGTATCATTCCGGACCACCGGGGTCGCGCGGGCGCGACCCCGTTCGCACACCGGAAAGGAGCGGGGCACAGTCCCCGGAACGCACGACTTGGCGAAAGCCACCACGCAGGTCAAGATCCTCGTCCCCGGCAGCCAGCCGATGGTCGCCCTCCTCGGCCGCGCGGACGAGTTCCTCAAGCTCGTCGAGGCCGCGTTCGAGTCCCAGATCGTCGTCCGCGGCAACGAGATCACGATCTCCGGCAGCGAGGGCGAGGCCGAGAAGGTCGGCATGCTGTTCGAGGAGCTGCTGGCCCTGCTCGAACGCGGCCACGTCCTGACCACCCCCACGATCACGCAGACCATCGATCTGGTGAAGGGTGACGACGTCCGCCCGACCGAGGTGCTCGGCGACCGCGTGCTGACCAGCCGGGGGCGGTCGATCGGACCGAAGACGCTCGGGCAGAAGCGGTTCGTGGACGCCCTGCGGCGTTCGACGGTGACGTTCGCAATCGGGCCGGCCGGGACCGGGAAGACCTACCTCGCCGTCGCGACCGCAGTGAAGGCGCTCCAGGACTCCGAGGTCCGCCGCATCATCCTCACGCGTCCCGCGGTCGAGGCGGGGGAGCGGCTCGGGTTCCTGCCGGGAACCCTGTACGAGAAGATCGACCCGTACATGAAGCCGCTGTACGACGCCCTGTACGAGATGATGGACGCCGACGCCCTCCAGCGGCTGATGGAACGCGGAACCATCGAGGTCGCTCCCCTCGCATTCATGCGTGGGAGAACCCTGAATGACTCGTTCATCATCCTCGACGAGGGTCAGAACACCTCGCCCGAGCAGATGAAGATGTTCCTGACCCGTCTGGGGTTCGGGTCGAAGGCCGCCATCAACGGCGACGTCACGCAGACCGACCTCCCGGCGGGGCAGCGGAGCGGGCTCGCCGTGATCGAGGAGATCCTCGCGGGCATCGACGGGATCGAGTTCATCCACCTGGGCGCGCGCGACGTCGTCCGGCACAAGATCGTCCAGGACATCGTGGAGGCCTACCGGCGGTTCAGCGAGCGACCGGCCTCCGTCGGCGAGTGACGGCTGCGGTGTCCGACGACGGGGGCAGACCCACCGGCGATCCTGGGGAATTCACCGACGGTTCGGCCACGGTGCTGGTCTCGAACCGTCAGGATGTCCCCGTGGACGAGGACGCGCTCGCCGGCCTCGCGGCGACCGCCCTCCGCGGCGAGGGCGTCGATGCGTTCGAGTTGTCGATGTCGTTCGTCGACGCTGACGAGATGGGCGAGCTCCACGCCCAATACCTCGGCGAGCCCGGCCCGACGGACGTGCTGTCGTTCCCCCTCGACGACGTCGACGGTGACGGCGTCCGCCTGCTGGGCGACGTGGTGATCTGCCCGGCGTACGCCGCGGGGAACAGCGACGATCTGGCCGCCGAGCTCCGCCTGCTGATCGTGCACGGCGTGCTGCACCTGCTCGGCCACGACCACGAGGACGAGGCCGAACGCGCCGAGATGTGGGCGCGCCAGGAACGCTACAGCGGGGTCAGGGTCGACCCGGCCGGCGTTTCGCGGGAGGCCGCTCGATGAACGGCGCGGACATCCTCGAGATCATCGGGATCGTCGTGTCGATCGTCGGCGTCGGCATCATGGCCGCGAGCGAGGTCGGCATCACGCGAACGACGAAGATCCGCGCCTACCACCTGGTCGAGGAGGGCAAGCGCGGCGCCACCTCGTTGCTGAAGATCGTCGAGAACCCCCCGCCCTACCTCAACGTCGTCCTGCTGCTGACGCTGGTGTTCACGATCGGGGGAACCACGATCGCGACCGACCTCGCGACGAGGAACCTCCACCGGGCCGGCGAGGTGATCGCGACGGTGGCCATGACCCTGCTGTTGTTCATCTTCGCGGAGGTCACGCCCAAGACCTACGCGATCCAGCACACCGACGAGCTGGCGCTCCGGGCGGCGCCCCTCATCCTGGGGCTGGGGCGCCTGTTCGGCCCGCTGGCCAAGCTGCTGGTGAAGCTGGCGTACGCCATCACGCCCGGCCGGGGCCTGCCCCAGGGCCCGTACGTGACGGAGCAGGAGATCCGCACGATGGCCGACGTCGCGTCGGACGAGGACCAGATCGAGGAGGAGGAGGCCGACCTCATCCACTCGATCTTCGAGTTCGGCGACACGATCGTCCGCGAGGTGATGGTGCCCCGTCCGGACGTCGTGGCCGTGGACGTCCAGCGGTCGCTCCGCGACGTGCAGGACCTCGTGGTCCGGTGGGGCTACTCCCGGCTCCCGGTCATCCGCGGCGACGTCGACGACGTGGTCGGGTTCGTCTACGCGAAGGACGTCCTGAAGGCCATCTACCAGGGCAAGACCGACGAGAAGATCGAGCAGATCACCCGGCCGGCGCACTTCGTCCCCGAGGTCAAGAAGGTGGCCGAGCTGCTCCGCGAGATGCAGCAGCAGAAGTTCCACATCGCGATGGTGTCCGACGAGCACGGTTCGGTCTCCGGGCTGGTGTCGCTGGAGGATCTCCTCGAGGAGCTGGTGGGGGAGATCTCCGACGAGTACGACGTCGAACAGCCCCAGGTCGAGGCCCGCGAGGACGGTTCCTATCTGGTCGACGGCCGGACCCCGATCGACGAGATCAACGAGCTGCTGAACAAGCAGCTCCCCGACGACGAATGGGACACCGTGGCCGGCCTGATCATGAACCTCCTCGGCGCCATCCCCCTCGAGGGCGAGGAGGTCCGGTACGACGACCTGGTGTTCGTGGCCGAACGGGTGCAGGGGCGTCGCATCGCGAAGGTGCTGATCCGCCACGTCCCGTCCGACGCGGATGAGCAGCCGACCGAGGACCCCCCGGCGGCGCGCGAGGGCACGGGTTGACGGCCGGGGCCGCCGCCGATCGCCTGGACGAGCTGGTCCGCGCCGCCCACGACGCGAGGACCCGCGCGTACGCGCCGTACAGCGGGTTCACCGTCGGGGCGGCGGTGCTGGCCGGCGGCAAGGTGTACGGGGGCAGCAACGTCGAGAACGCCTCCTACGGCCTGTCGATCTGCGCCGAACGCGTGGCGGCGACGACCGCCGTGGCCGCCGGGGAACGCCGCATCGACGCCGTGGCGGTCGTGGGATCGGCCGACCGCCCCACGCCACCATGCGGCGCCTGCAGGCAGTTCCTCAACGAGTTCGGGCCGACGATGCCGGTGGCGGTCGAGACGCCCGACGGGCGTCGCGAGGTGTGGCGGCTGGACGAGATCCTGCCGCACGCGTTCGGCCCCGACTTCCTGGGGTGACCGCCTCCCCGACGGGGTTCCGCTCCGGGATCGTCGCGGTCGTCGGCCGGCCGAACGTCGGCAAGTCCTCCCTGGTCAACGCGATGGTCGGGCAGAAGGTCGCGATCGTGTCCGACAAGCCCCAGACGACCCGTCGGGGCATCCGCGGCATCCTCACGACCGGGGACCACCAGGTGGTGTTCACCGACACGCCGGGGTTCCACAAGCCCCGGACGCCGCTCGGCCACCGCTTGAACGAGGCCGTCGAGGCCGCCATCGCGGGGGTCGACGCGGTGATTCACGTGGTGGACGCCCGGGCCGGGGTCGGGCGGGGGGATGCGTTCGTGTTCGAACACGAGGTCATGCCGGCGCGGGCGCCGCGACTGTGCGCGGTGAACAAGGTCGACCGGGTGGCCCACCATCGGCTGGTGCCCCAGCTCGCGGCCGCCGGCGAGCTGGGGGAGTTCGACGAGATCGTGCCGGTGTCGGCCGCGACGGGAGCGGGCGTCGGCCTGCTGCTCGAGCTGGCGGTGGCGCGACTGCCGGAGGGCCCGGCGCTGTACCCGCCCGGCCAGGTCACCGACCAGACGCTCGACGCCCGGATCGCCGAGATCGTGCGGGAGCGCGCGCTCGAGCTGACCCGCGAGGAGCTGCCCCACTCCATCGCGGTGGAGGTCGAGGAGCTCGAGGTTCCGGACGACGCCGGAGGGACCGTCCGGGTCGAGGCGCTGGTCGTCGTGGAGCGGGAGTCGCAGAAGGGGATCGTGATCGGCCGGGGTGGCTCGATGCTGAAGGCGATCGGGACGGGCGCCCGCGAGCAGCTGGAGGCGCTCCTGGGACGGAAGGTGTTCCTCTCGCTCCGGGTCAAGGTCCTGAAGGACTGGCAGCGCGACCCCAGGGCGCTCGACCGGCTCGGGTTCTGAGCCCACCCACGATTGCTGAGGATTTCCTGAGGACGGCGGGAACCCCCGTCGCGCGACCCCCCGTCGAACCCCACCAAGTTCACCGACCTGGAAGGGGCGTTCCACGTGCGGAGACGACTGCTCATCACCTCCAGCACCGTCGCGCTCGCGCTCGTGCTCGGTGCCGGACCCGCCCTCGCCTGCGGGGCGCTGGTGTCGCCGAACGGCACGATCCAGCTGGTCCGGACCACGACGCTCGCGGCCTACCACCACGGCCTCGAGCACTACGTGACCGGATTCGAGTTCGAGGGCGACGGGGCCAAGTTCGGCTCGATCGTGCCGCTGCCGGCCAACCCCGTGCGGATCGTCCGCGGCGGCAACTGGACGCTCCAGCGCCTGGTCCGGGAGGTCACGCCGTTCGCGTTCGCCGCGGAGGACCTCGCGCACCGGGCCACGGTCCCGGCGGCCGGAGCCGTCGTCGTCCAGGAGAAGGACGTCGACTCCCTGCACCTCACCGTGGTCAAGGGCGGAGCGTTCGGCGTCGGGACGTGGGCGACCCGGCAGGGGTTCCTGCTCCCGCCCGACGCGCCGGCGGTGCTCGACTTCTACGCGAAGCGCTCGCCGTACTTCCTGGCCGTCCAGTTCGACGCGAAGAGGGCGAAGGCCCGCGGCGAACGCCTCGGCGACGCCATCCCGATCCACCTCGTCATGAAGACGAACGAGCCCTGGGTGCCGCTCCGCATCCTCGGCCTCGGCGCCGGGCCGAACGTCCACATCGGGGCCGACGTCTTCCTGCTCACCGACCAGGCACCGAACATGCTCCCGGTCCCGGCGGGCGCGACCGGCACCGGTCCGGCGGCGCCCGGCCTCCGGCAGGCCAGGAGCGAGGCCGCGTCCGGGTCGCTCCTAGACGACCTCCACATCGACCGGGGCATGGAGTGGGTCCCGTCCAACGGCATGTGGCTCACGTATCTGAAGGTGAACGCCCGGGCGGGCGACCTCACGTACGACCTCGGGCTGAACGTGAACGGCGGCGCGCCGTCGGCCGTGGCCGCCGGCCTCGCACCGCCGGCCGTGACTCCGGCGGCTGACGGCTCGCCGCCGCCCATGGTCTGGGCGGTGGTCGTGGGGGTGGGGCTGCTGATCGGGCTCGTCGTCGCGGCGGGTCGCGAACGGCGCGGCGGGCCGAGGGTGGCGCTGTAGATGGCGGCCCGGCGGAGGTTCCGGCGCCGTGTGATCGTGACCACCGCGACGCTGGTGCTGGTGCTCGCGATCGGCGCGGCTCCGGCCCTCGCGTGCGGCGGACTCGTGTCCCCGAACGGCACGATCCAGCTGGTCCGGACGACCACCCTGGCCGCGTATCACCGCGGCCTCGAGCACTACGTGACCGGGTTCGACTTCGAGGGCGGTGGGGCCGAGTTCGGCTCGATCGTCCCACTGCCGGCCAACCCGATCCGGATCGTCCGCGGCGGCAACTGGACGCTGCAGCGGCTCGAGCTGGAGGTGCAGCCTCCCGTGCCCGAGGCGGCGTTCGCCGCCGGAGCATCGGCCGCCCCGAAGGAGGCCGTCGTCGTCCAGCAGAAGGACATCGACTCGCTGCACCTCACGGTCGTGAAGGGCGGTGCGTTCGGCGTCGGGAAGTGGGCCACGGAGCACGGGTTCCTCCTCCCACCGGACGCGCCGGCCGTGCTCGATTTCTACGCGAAGCGCTCGCCGTACTTCATGGCGGTGCAGTTCGACGCGAAGAAGGCCCAGGCCCGGAACGAGTCGATCGGCGACGCGATCCCGATCCACCTGGTCATGCGGACGAACCAGCCGTGGGTGCCGCTGCGCATCCTCGGCCTGGGCGCCGCCCGCAACGCGCCGATCCAGGCGGACGTGTTCCTGCTCACCGACCGCGCGCCGAACATGCTGCCGGTCCCCACGGGGGCGATCGGCTCCGGCCCGGCGGCCCTGGGACTCCGGCAACAGCGGAGCGAGCCCGCGTCGCGGTTCCTCCTCGGCCAGCTCGGCAGCGACCGGGGGATGGGCTGGATGCCGCGATCCGGGATGTGGCTGACGTTCCTCTCGCTCGACACGAAGGCCGGCCAGCTCACCTACGACCTGGCGCTCAACGTCGACGGGGGTGCGCCCTCCCGCGTGGACGCCGGCATCCCGGCGTCGTTCGGCCAGCGCGTGGGGCCCCCGGCCATGGTGTGGGCGGTCGCAGCCGCCGTCGCGCTGTTCATGGCGATGGTGGCCGTGGCCCTGCGGCAGGGCCGGCTCGGCGCCGGGAGCCCGGCGTGAGCACCGAGGGCGGCCGGGGCGCGGGCGGACGGGGTACCCGCCCGTCCCGGCCGACCCTCCTCGTCGTCGCCGTCGCGCTGCTCGCGGTGGGCGGCGCGGCCTGCAGCCGGGCGAGCGCGGAGGGCCGGTCCCATCTCACGGTGGAGGTGACAATCCACCACTCGACGTTCCGGCCGTCGTCGTTCACCTTCCAGCGGGGGACGTCGGTGACGTTCGTCATCCGGAACACCGACCCCATCGAGCACGAGTTCATCGTGGGTGACCAGGCCGTCCAGTACTACATGGAGCACACCGCGCACCCGAAGCACGACGGCTCCGTTCCCGGGCAGATCTCCGTCCCACCGGGGACCACCAGGACCACGACATACACGTTCACCGACGTGACCCACCGGCCCTCCGACATGGAGTTCGCCTGTCATCTCCCCGCGCACTTCCGGTACGGGATGCACGGGCCGGTCACGGTCACCGCGTAGCATGAGCCGCCGCCGGCCGCGGGTGCGGCGTGGCGGGCGGCGGCCCGCTGCGCTGCCGCTGTGTCAGGCGGCGAGGATGTGGATCGTGCCGGTCATGCCCCGCCCCTTGTGGAACCGGCAGAAGAACCGGTACGTCCCGGGCGGCACGCCGGAGCCCATCAGCCGCGTCTCGGTCACGCTCTTCCCCGGCGCGACGTCGACCGAGAACCTCGTCCCCGGGATCGTCAGGTTGTGCGCCGTCGAACCGCCGTTGTGCAGATGGAACGGCACCGCTCCGCTCACGACGAGGCAGGGCGGCACGAACCGGAAGTCCCGCATGACGACCGTGAACGCGTGCTCGCCGCGGTCGGCGCACGGCTTGGGAGACGACACGGCAGGCTGGGGCGTCGTCGGCGACGGACCGTCCCGGCTCGGCGTTCCGTCCGGGCGGGCCGGATCCGAGCAGGCGGCCAGCAGGATCAGCATGACCGCCAGGGCGGCGGCGGCGGAGCGACGGCGCACGGTCCGCCGTTCTATCAGAGCGCGGGCGGCTGCGTCGGGCTTGCCGGACGCGGGCGTCAGCCGACGGGGTCGCCGTTCGGCTGGCGAACGGCCCCGGGCTGGTCGCCGCCCGAGCTCCCCGGTCGCTTCGCCGCGGCGATCGCCCGCTCGGCTCGCTCCCGCCGTTCCCTGATCATGTCCAGGACGACGCGGCGGTCGGCGTGCCCGAGGGCGACCAGGATGTCGTCCATGAGCATCGCCCGTCCCCTGGTGGTCGAGAGGTCGTAGCCCTCGACGTCCTCGATCTCGGCAACCGCCGTTCCTTCTTCGTTGACGAGCACCAGCTTCACGATCCGGGACCTTTCGCAGCGGACAACCGCGGGGCGTGCGTGCAGTATGCCCCGAACCCGGGGAGCGCGTGTTCGGGCTGGTCGTTCAGTCGCCGGTCGCCGCCCGGGCCGCCGTGGCCCGCGCGTCCAGCTCGGCTCGGTGGGGGGAACCCTCGGGCATCAGGGCCGCGGCGCGCTCGTACAGGCCGGCGGCGCGACATGGGTCGAGCCCCGCAGCGCGATCCCCGGCCAGGCGCAGGAACCTCCGCTTGTCGTCCGCCGAATGCGGAAGCCCCGCGCGCGCGTGATGGGCCACGATCTCGGCGTGGTCGGCGAACCGGTCGCCCCCCATCCGCTCCGCCCAGACGACCGTCGCCCGACGGGCGGCCGCCCGCCGCTGCGGATCCATGTGGTCGAGCGCAGCGTCCCGCAGCGCGAGGTGCCAGAAGGCATGCTCGGCCTGGCCGCCCAGCGATGACGGCCGGGAGGGGCGGACCATCTGGCGGCGGCGCAGCTCGGCGAGGCCCTCGCCCACCTCGCGGGGGCCGCGGTCCCCGATCGCCTCGAGTGCCCCCGGCCAGAACACCTTGCCCACGATCGCGGCGTCCTCCGTCAGCGAACGCAGGGCAGGGCCGAGCGCGTCGAGCCGTTCGGCCATGAGCACCCCGAGGGTCGCCGGTGGGCGGCCGGCGGTGGTGTCGGGGTGTTCGTCGAGCAGGCGGATGTACCCCTCGACGTACAGCGGGTTCCCGCCGGCTGCCTGCAGGAGGTCCACGGGCGGGCCGCCGGACGCGTCGACCGGGCCGCCGAGACCGGCCACCAGCTCGCGGGTGTCGCGTTCGGACAGCGGCCCCAGGGTGATCGTGGTGGCGTGGGGCGCCACGCTCCGGGCCGTCCCGGAACGTTCCCGTTCGAGCAGCTCGAGCCGGGCGGTGCACACGACGAGCATTGGAACCGGGACGGCCCGTTCCGAGACGAACCGGAGGAACGCGAGCGTTCCCGGGTCGGCCAGGTGGAGGTCCTCGAACACCAGCACCAGTGGGTGGGTCGCCGCCACGGCTTCCAGGAACCGCATCCAGGCCGGGAACGACTCCGACGGGGGCACCGGCCGGGGATCGTCCGGGACGCAGCCGGCCAGCGGGCCGAGCAGCTCGCCGATCCGGCGGGCCTCGTCCTCGTCCGGGAGGAAGTCCCGAAGCGTGACGTCGAGCTTGTCAGTCGCGGTCCGGAGGTCGTCGGACTCGAGGATCCCCGGCCCTTGAGCACCTCGCCGAGCGCCCACAGCGTCACGCCGTCGCCGTCCCCGAGCGAACGCCCCTGCCGCCAGTACACGAGCTCCGGCCGCCCGTCGAGGACGTTCCAGAACTCGGACAGCAGCCGGGACTTCCCGGTGCCGGCGGCCCCCACGATCGTCACCACGTGGGGAACGGACTCGAGCAGCACGCGTGCGTAGATGTCGGTGAGCAGTGCGAGCTCGTGGTCGCGGTCGATGAACGGCGTCGAGAGGTTGAGCTCGAAGTCGACTCCGAAGCGGCCCCGCGCGGTCCTGGCCATCCAGACGGCCGGCCCGCCGTCGGCGCGTTCGTACTCGAACAGGTCCCGGGTCTCGTCGTGGGTCGCGCCGTCGACCACCACGCCGGGGAGGCCGCCGTCCCACCTGAGGAGCCCGGCCGCGTCGCGTTCGGCCTCCGGCAGCTCCACGGCGCCGTGTCCGCCGGGCGGGGCCGCGGTGTGGACGGCTGCACGCACCGCGACGCCGGGGCGGGCGAGGTCGTCGACGGCGTCGGCGACCCGGAGCGCAGCTCGGACGGCGCGCTCGGCGGCGTCGGTCCGGGCCACGGGCGCACCGAACACCCCGACGGCGACGTGGCCGCCGGGTTCGCGGAGCGAGCCGCCGAGCAGGCGGATCTCCCGGCGGGCACGCGCCGTGACGGCCTCGTCCGCGGTGGACGCGGCCCCGGCCAGATCGACCACCAGCACGGAGATGCGCCGGTCGGGCGGCGTTCCGTCGAGCGGGCCGCCGCAGGTCCGGCACCGGGCGGCTCCGGACGGGTTGTCCTCGCTGCACCTGGCGCATCGGGGCATTCGCGCAGTCTACGGGCGGCCCGCGGAGGACGAGACGCGCTCAGGACGACTTCGCCGTGGCCTCCGCCAGCAGCCGGTCCGCCTCGTCCACCAGCCGAACGGCGCCGAGCCCGGCGACGATCTCCCGGGCCTCCCGCAGGGCCTCGGTCGCCTCGAGGGGCCTGCCGGTCGCGACGAGGCACCGCCCGGCGCCCAGCAGGGCATGCGCCCGTTCCGGCGGGAACGGGTACGAGGACCAGTGGGCGGCCGCCCGGTCGTACAGCCGCTTCGCCGCGTCCGGGTCGCCCTCCGCCTCGGTGAGCGCCGCGCGCGAGGAGCGTTCGAGCCCCTCCACCCGCAGGCCGAGCGGGGCCATGCGGTCGAGGAGCGCCCGGGCCCGTTCGATGTCGGCCCGGACGATGATCCGGAACCCCTCGAACAGGAAACTCGGCCACCAGGGGGGCGCGTCCCGCGCGGCCTCCTCGTACTCCGCGAGCAGGGCGAGCGCGGACTCGGTTCTGCCGAGCTCGGCCTCGACGAACGCCGCGGCGGAGAGCGACGGCAGCAGGATCTGCGGATCGCGGATGTGGCGGGCCCGTTCGAGCTGGCCGGGGACGAGCGCGGCGGCCTCGTCGAGCTGCCCCCGCATTGCCAGCACGCGAATCCGGTAGGGAACCGGCAGGGTGCCGGCCTGGCTCCGTCCGCCATCGCGGCGCTGCACCTCCGCCTCGGCCTCGAGCAGCTCGTCCCAGCGGCCGAGGTCGTACAGGACCCACGTGGTCTCGGCGAGCGCCCAGGTCGCGCCGCTCGTGAGGCCCCGGCGCTCGCCGTAGTCGAACCCCGCCCGGTACTGCTCGAGGGCGGCCTCGGCACCCACGTGCTCCCAGACCCAGTCGCCGAGGTTCACGTACGCGACCGGAACGTCCGCGAGCCCGAGCTCCAGGCAGATCCGCAGCGACTCGCGAAGATCCGCCAGGCCCCCGACCTGGTCGCCGAGCTCGCAGAGCGCCGACCCGCGGAACTGCAGCGCGCGGGCGCGTTCGTCCACCAGCCCGAACCGCTCGCAGAGCGGGATCGCCTTGCCCGCGTACTCGAGCGTCTGTGCCGAGTCGCCCGCGATCATCGCGTTTCCGGCCCACCGTGTGTACGCCTTGGCCAGCACGGGCGAGGGCGGTCGCGCCTCGAGCCGTTCGATGACGTCGCGGAACATGACCGCCGAGTCCTGGGTGTCGCCCATCTGCCACAGGATCACGGGGAGGGTGACCATCGGTTCGAACGCCTGCTCCTCCATCCCCGCCGACTCGAACGCCCGGACCGCCTCCCGCGCGGCCTCGCCGGCCTCCTCGTGGCGGCTCGCACGAAACAGGACGTTCGCGAGCTGCGTCAGCGCCTCGCCGCGTTCCTCCGGGCCCGCGAGCTCGACCGCCTCGCGGGCGAACGACTCGGCCTTGCGGAGATCGAGGCCCTCGTTGCGCTCCGACGCGGTCACCAGGTGGCGGGCGAGCGGCCGCTCGAGCGCGCGCACATCGTCGGCCGCGCCCGTGGCCCTCGCGAGCGCGAGCGCCTCGCGTTCGTGGTGCACGAGGAGCTCGACCTGGTCGGCCACGCGGTCGCCGGCCAGCTCCTCGATCCACGCCGCCGCGGCCCGGTGCTTCCGGATCCGCGCCGGGCGGGGGAGCTGCCCGTAGGTGACATCCCTGACGAGCGCATGCCAGAACGCGTACTCGGCCTGCCCCTCGACCGACGAACGCCGCGCCGGGCGGATGAGCTCCTTGCGTGCGAGCTCGTGCAGGCCCTCGCGGACGTCCTGGTCGTCGCGGTCGCCCATCGAGGCGACGACGCCAGACCAGAACACCTTCCCGACCACCGAGGCGTCCTGGAGCATGGCCTTGCGATCGGGGGTGAGCGCGTCCAGCCGGGCTGCGATGGTTGCCTGGACTGTCTCCGGCACGGGGACCTCGCCTTCGGCGACGACCGTCCACGCCTGGCCTCGTTGCTGCAGGATGCCCCGGTCCACCAGCATCCGGACGAACTCCTCCGCGTACAGCGGGTTGCCCCCGGCGCGTTCCATGAGCAGGGACTGCGTCTCGGCCGGGAGCACGGCTTGGTCGAGCAGCGCGGAGATCAGCCGGGCCGTGTCCTCGCCCGAGAGTGGAGCCAGGCCGAGCGTGGCGGAGTTCCGCTTGCCGCCGCCCCAGCCCGGATACGACGCAAACAGCTCCGGCCGCGAGGTGCAGACCACCGTCAGCGGGACGCCGCTCGACCAGTCGACGAGCTCGTCCACGAACTCGAGCATGGTCTCGTCGGCCCAATGCAGGTCCTCCAGGACCAGGACGAGCGGGTTCTCCGCAGCGATCGATTCGATGAACGCCCGCCACGCGGCGAACGACTCCGTGCGGTCGGACGAGCGCGCTGCGATCCCCTCCAGGCCGACCAGGGGCTCCAGGCGGGTCCGGATCCAGTCGCGGTCGCCGGGATCGGCGAGTCGCTCGACGACGGCGGCGAGCTTCGCCGACGCCTCGTCGGGCCCGTCCGACTCGAGGATGCCCGCGTGCGCCTTGACCACCTCGCCGAGCGCCCAGAACGCGATGCCGTCGCCGTACGGCAGGCACCGGCCCTGCCGCCAGAACACGAGCTCCGGACGGTCGTCCACCCAGGCCTGGAATTCCGCGACCAGCCGCGTCTTCCCGACGCCGGGTTCCCCGGTGATCGTGACGAGCTGAACCCCGGGGTCGCGGATCGATCGGAACAGGGTCTGTTGGAGGAGCCCCAGGTCCTCCTCCCGGCCGACGAACGGCGTGCGGGGGCGCTCGACGTCGACGCCGAACCGGCCGGTGGCCTCGATTGCGCGCCACAGCGCCACGGGTTCCGCCTTGCCCTTCACGGTCACCGGCGCGAGCTCCTCGTACCGGAACACGTCCCGGGTCGCGCGCTGGGTGATCTCGCCGACCACCACGCCGCCCACCGGGGCCGCGCCCTGCAGACGCGACGCCGTGTTCACGACGTCGCCCGCGACCAGCCCCTCGCCGCGCTCAAGGCGTGCGCCGAGGGTCACCATGGCCTCCCCGGTGTTGACGGCCGCGCGGACGGCGAGGTCGAAGCCGGGGTGGTCCTCGTTCAGCTCGGGGATGGCATCGAGGATCCGCAGCGCGGCCCGGACGGCCCGTTCGGGGTCGTCCTCGTGGGCGACCGGCGCGCCGAACACCGCCATGACCGCGTCCCCGATGAACTTCTCCACCGTGCCACCGAAGCGTTCGATCTCCCGCTTCAACGCGGCGTGGTACGGGCGGAGGCGGGCCCGGACGTCCTCGGGATCGGCCACTTCCGACGCCGCCGTGAACCCCACCAGGTCGACGAACAGGATCGAGACGACCTTGCGCTCCTCGGCGTTGGCGACGGCGGCCTCCGCTGAGAGGGCGGTACCGCAGGCCAGGCAGAACCGTGCCCGGGCTGGGTTCGGTTCGCCGCAGTTGGGGCAGGTGACCACCGCCGGAGTGTACGGAACCGGCCGTCCCGAACCGGCGCGGATGTCACGAAAATCGCACGTCGCTGCGACCGGAGCCGTCGGAGGGCGAGGGTACGATTCGGCGCGATGCCGCTGTACCACGAGCAGGGCGTCGTCCTCCGTCGGATCAAGCTGGCGGAAGCCGATCGCATCGTCACGATCATGACCCAGGGCTCCGGCAAGGTCCGGGCCGTCGCGAAGGGGGCCCGCAAGACCCTCAGCCGCTTCGGAGCACGCCTGGAGCCCATGACGCACGTCCAGGTGCTGATGTACCGGGGGCGGGGGGCGCTCGACACCGTGACCCAGGCCGAGATCCTGTCGGCGCACCACGTGCTGCGATCGGACTACTCGCTGATCACGGCCGGCGAGGCCATGCTGGAATCGACCGACAAGGTCGCGGAGGAACACGAGCGCAACGTGCGGCTGTTCCTGCTGCTGCTCCAGGGGCTCCGGGCGCTCGACGCGGCGCCGGCCGACCCGTCCGCCGTGGCCGAGTCGTTCCTCCTGAAGCTGCTGTCGCTGTCGGGGTTCCACCCGTCGCTCTCGGCGTGCGCGGTGTGCGGTGGGCGGCTCGACCCCGGGCTGTTCTCGTCGTCGCAGGGCGGCGCGGTGTGCGGCGGGTGCGCCGACTACGACGCCGAGCTGGTCGCGCCGGAGTCGCTGGCGCTGCTGGCATCGCTCGCGGGGGCTGGCCTGGAGACCGTGGGCCACACGCCCGTGGCCGGCGGGCCCGTTCGGAGGCAGGCTCGATCCATGCTGTTCGGGTTCGCGGAGTACCACCTCGACCGGCGGATCCGGTCGCTGCCGATGCTCGCCCGGGGGGCGCCGGCGTGAGCACGTATCTGCACGACCTCGACCATTCCGACGTCCCCGCCCACGTCGGAATCGTCATGGACGGCAACGGCCGGTGGGCCAAGCAGCGCGGCCTGCCCCGGACGGAGGGCCACAAGCAGGGCGAGGAGGCGCTGTTCGACGTCGTCGAGGGCGCGATCGACGCGGGGGTGCGGTGGCTCACCGTCTACGCGTTCTCCACGGAGAACTGGCGCCGCCCGCCGTCGGAGGTGCGGTTCCTGCTGAACTACAACCGCGTGCTGCTCCGGCGGCGGCGCGACGACCTCGACTCGCGGAACGTCCGGATCCGGTTCCTCGGCCGGGTCGACTGGCGGATCCCGAAGAACGTGCTGCGGGACATGGAGGCCGCCGAGGAGCTCACCCGGAACAACACCGGGATGACGTTCACGATCGCCTTCAACTACGGCGGGCGGACGGAGATCGCCGACGCCGTGAAGCGGATCCTCTCAGACCACGACGCCGGGCGGCTCAAGGGCGAACGCATCACCGCCGACTCGATCACGTCGCGGCTGTACCGGCCGGACATGCCCGACCCCGACCTGATCATCCGGAGCGCGGGGGAGCAGCGGCTGTCGAACTTCCTGCTGTGGCAGGCGGCCTACGCGGAGTTCTGGTTCACTCCGGTGCTGTGGCCGGACTTCAACCGCGAGCACCTGTTCGAGGCCATCCGCGACTTCCAGAAGCGCGACCGCCGGTTCGGCGCGATCAAGTAGCGCTCGACCAGCGCATTTGACTTCCCGCTCTTCGGGGCCGATCATTCCGATTATATGTACGGTCATCATGATGACCTGAGGAATTGCGCGGGAGCCTGGGGGTGAGCACGGGGGTCCCGTTCGCCGGCGGCGCCGTGCTGGACCGGAGCGCGCCCACGCCGCTGTACTTCCAGTTGCGCGAGGCGTTGCTGCGCGAGATCCGCGAGCAGGGGCTGAAGACGGGGGATCGGCTCCCCACCGAACAGGAGATCGAACGGGCCTACGGCGTGTCGCGGGCGACCATCCGACAGGCGCTCGCCGCGCTCGAGCACGAGGGCGTGGTACGGCGGGTGCAGGGGCTCGGGACGTTCGTCGCCTCGCCGAAGATCCGGCATGTTCCCCGGCTGCAGTCGTTCAGCGAACTCGCCCGTTCGCAGGGGTTCGTTCCCTCCCATCGCATGCTGAGCTCGTCGCTGGCGACGGTTCCCGACGAGGTCGCCGAGGAGCTGGGGGTGCCCACGGGGTCGGAGGGGCGGCACCTCGTCAGGGTGCTCCTCGCGGACGGCGGCGTCGTCGGGCTCGCCGACACGTGGCTGCCCCACGACCTCATCGGGGCGAACGAGGAGCTGTTCGAGGAGGGGCGGCTCGACCGCGGCTCGCTGTACGAGCTGCTCCAGCGTCCGCCGGTGTCGCTCGTCCTGCACCGTGCGGAGGAGACCATCTCGGCCAGCGTCGCCGACGGCACCCTGGCGTCGCAGCTGGAGTGCGACGCCGGCCAACCGGTCCTGGTGGTGAAGCGCATCAGCTGGACGTCGGACGACCGGGTGGCGGAGTCGACGCGGCTGCTGTTCGTCAGCGAGCGCTACGAGTACCGCGTGGCCATGCAGCCGCCGGTGGGGTCGGGGAGCGCCTGATGGCCGACGCGCCGAACGAGGACGAGGTCCGGGCGATCGTGGCCCAGATCGTGGGCGGGTTCGCGCCCGAGGACCTGGGCGAGCTCACGGCGCATCCGGAGCATCCTTCCACCCCCGTTGCGCCGTTGCCCGGAGGGGATGGCGACGTCGCGATCGGGGCCGACCACGGCGGGTTTGCGTTGAAGCAGCGCATCGCGGCCGACCTCCGCGAGCACGGGTTCTCCGTCAGGGACGTGGGGACGCATTCGACGGACGCGGTCGACTACCCTGACATCGCGCTCGCGGTGGCGCAGCTCGTGGCCGACGGAACGTGCCGGTGGGGGATCGTCGTCGACGGCGCGGGGATCGGTTCGGCCATCGCGGCCAACAAGGTCCCCGGCATCCGCGCGGCGACGTGCTGGGACATCTCGAGCGCGCGGAACAGCCGCGAGCACAACCACGCCAACGTGCTGGCGCTCGGCGCCGGGCTGCTGGGCGAGGCGCTCGCGCTGCAGATCGTCCAGGCCTGGCTCTCGACCGGGTGGGGCGAGGGTCGCCACGCCCGGCGCGTGGACAAGATCACGGACATCGAACGCCGGTTCCTGCGCGAACCGGCCGGAAGGAGCAACAACAGGTGAGCACCAGGGAAGACCTCATCGAGGCGGTGACGCGGGAGGTCGTGGCCGTGCTCGGCGGGCGGAGCGCGAAGCCGGGCGACGTCTGCGCCGACTGCCACGGCTCGTGCGCCGCCCACTGCTCGGACAAGGTCCGGGGCATCGTGGGCCAGGGCGCGGGCCGGATCAGCTACCACGGCGACGGCGCGAACGTCCCGACCGACCTCGCGAAATACATCGACCACACGCTCCTGAAGCCCGACGCCACCGCGGCCGAGATCGACCGGCTGTGCGACGAGGCGAAGCAGTACGGGTTCGCCAGCGTCTGCGTGAACCCGTTCTGGGTGCGACGGTGCGCCGAGCGGCTCCGCGGGACGAACGTCCGCGTGGCCAGCGTGATCGGGTTCCCGTTCGGCGCGACGACCGGCGACTCGAAGGCGTTCGAGACCCGGCGCGCGCTGCGTGACGGCGCGCGCGAGATCGACATGGTCATCAACGTCGGCGCGCTGAAGAGCGGCATGCACGACGTCGTCCGCGACGATATCCGCAAGGTCAGCGACGCGTGCCACGAGTCCGGCGCGCTCAACAAGGTGATCATCGAGGCCGCCCTGCTCACCGACGAGGAGAAGGTCGTGGCCTCGTTCCTCTCGAAGCAGGCCAAGGCCGACTACGTGAAGACCTCGACCGGCTACGGGCCCCACGGCGCGACCGTCGAGGACGTCCTGCTCATGCGCGAGACGGTCGGGCCCAAGCTCGGCGTCAAGGCCGCCGGCGGCATCCGGACCCTGCAGGACGTGCGGGACATGATCGCCGCGGGAGCCACGCGCATCGGCGCGTCGGCCGGCGTGCAGATCGTCGGCGAACAGCGAAGGGGGGTTGCGTGACCAACGGCATCGAGCTGCGGGCGTACTGCTTCCTGGACAGCCTCCAGCCGCAGTACGCCGCGTTCCTGGGAACGGTGGCGCAGGGGTTCCTGCCGCTGCCGGGCGACGCGTCCCTGTACGTGGAGATCTCGCCGGGCATCGAGATCAACCGCCTCACCGACATCGCCCTGAAGTCGACCAACGTCACGCCGGGCATGCAGATCATCGAGCGGTACTACGGCATGCTCGAGATCCACTCGTCCGACCAGGCCGACGCGCGTGCGGCGGGGGCGGAGATCCTCGAGCAGATCGGCGCCAAGGAGACCGATCGCATCAAGCCGCGGATCCTGTCGAGCCAGATCGTCCGCCGGATCACCGACCACCACGCCCAGCTGATCAACCGGACCCGCCACGGCCAGATGATCCTGGGCGGCCAGACGCTGTACGTGCTCGAATGCGAACCGGCCGCCTACGCGCCGCTCGCGGCGAACGAGGCCGAGAAGGCGGCGAACATCAACGTGCTGGAGGTTCGTTCGTTCGGGTCGAACGGGCGGATCTACCTGGGCGGGGAGGAACAGGACATCGACGTCGGGTGGCAGGCAGCGGTCGCCGCGATCGAGGGCCTCGAGGGCCGGGAGATGAAGTCGGGCAGTCGATAGTGCCGGTGTCGCCGGCGCGCCGGGGGCGCGGTCAGGCGAGGGAGTTCGAACGGAAGGAGCGGGGAAATGGCAGACGCGCTGGGGATGATCGAGGCCCGGAGCTTCGCGGCGATGGTCGAGGCCGCCGATGCGATGGTCAAGGCCGCCAAGGTGGAGCTGGTGAGCTACGAGGAGACCGGCGGTGGCTACGTCACCGCGATCGTCCGCGGGGACGTCGCGGCGGTGAAGGCCGCGGTGCAGGCCGGCATCCAGAACGCGGAGAAGGTCGGCGAGATCATCGCGACCCACGTCATCGCCCGGCCCCATGCGAACATCGACATGGTGCTCCCGCTCGGCCGCCGCGAGGAGGCCGAGGGCGAGGTGGGACAGGCCTCCTAGTTGAGCCGATCGGGTTGCAGCGCAACCGGAAAGGAGTCGAACAAAGTGCTCCTGGGACGGGTGGCCGGGACCCTGGTCGCGAGCCGCAAGGAGCCCTCGATGGAGGGCCTGAAGTTCCTCGTCGTCCGCTACCTCGACGTGGAGAACCACGACGCGAGCGGGTTCGTCGTGGCGGCCGACGCGGTCGGCGCCGGCGTGGGCGAGGTGGTGATGGTGGCGACCGGCTCGTCGGCCCGCCAGACCGAGGCCACGCGGGACCGGCCGTGCGACGCCGTGATCATGGCGATCGTCGACACGTGGGAGGTCGGCGGCGAGGAGAAGTTCCACAAATGAGGTACGGGTGGGGTGACGCATGAGCAGCACGCTGTCGCAGCAGGACATCCAGGACATCATCGAACGGGTCCGGCGGCGGCTCGGGGAGGCCGGGTCGGACACCGGTTCGGGCCTGCGGGCCGCCGGCGAGCTCTCGGCGTCGGCGGAGGCCGAGCTGGGCGACGGGATCTTCCCGACGATCGACGAGGCGGTCTCGGCCGCCGCGCGGGCGTTCGAGGAGTACCGCAGCGTCGGCCTCGGTGGGCGCAAGACCATCATCTCTGCCGTCCGTTCGTCGATGCTCGAGCACAACGAGCGTCTCGCCGAGATGGCCCACGCAGAGACCGGGCTGGGGCGGGTCGCCGACAAGATCATCAAGAACCGCCTCGTCTCGACGAAGGCGCCCGGCCCCGAGGACCTCGAGGTCGAGGCGGTCACCGGCGAGGAGGGCATGATGGTCACCGAGTTCGCGCCGTTCGGCGTGGTCGGGTCGATCACGCCCACGACCAACCCCACCTCGACGATCATCAACAACTCGATCTCGATCCTGTCCGCCGGCAACTCGCTGGTGTTCAACGTCCACCCGAACGCCAGGCGGACGTCCGCCGAGAACGTCCGCCTGATCAACCGGGCGATCGCGTCGGCCGGCGGGCCCGCGAACCTGGTGACCGCGATCCCGAACCCGACGATCGACAGCGCCAAGGAGCTGATGAGCCATCCGACCGTCCGCCTGCTGCTGGTGACCGGCGGGCCGGCGGTGGTCCGGGAGGCGCTGAAGACCGACAAGCGGGCCGTCACCGCGGGGCCGGGCAACCCGCCGGCGGTGGTCGACCAGACCGCGGACGTCGACCGGGCGGGCCGGGACGTCGTGCGTGGGGCGTCGTTCGACAACAACGTCATCTGCACCGACGAGAAGACGACGATCGTCGTGGAGTCGGTCGCCGACCGGCTGGTCCGGTCGATGGCCGCGAACGGCGCGTACGTGCTGAAGGAGCACGAGCTCCGCCGGCTGGAACGGGTGATCTTCGACGAGATGGGCCCGCCGGGAAAGCCCGGGCACATCAATCCGCGCTGGATCGGCAAGGACGCGTCGCTGGTCCTCGGCGAGATCGGGGTGCGTGCCGGCAGCGACGTGCGCCTGGTCGTGGCCGAGGTGCCCAACGAGCACAACCTCGTGTGGACCGAGCAGATGATGCCCGTGATGCCGGTGACCCGGGTGTCCACGGTGGACGCGGCCATCGACTTGGCGGTGCGGTCCGAGCACGGGTTCCGGCACACGGCGTCGATCCATTCGACCAACGTCGAGACCATCACCCGGATGGCGCGCGCGATGAACTGCTCGATCTTCGTTACCAACGGGCCGAACTTCTCCGGGCTGGGCGAGGGCGGCGAGGGGTTCACCTCGTTCTCGATCGCGTCGCCGACGGGGGACGGGCTGACCCGGCCGCGGACGTTCTCGCGGGAGCGGCGCATCACGGTCGTCGGCGCGCTGCGGATCGTGTGAGGGGTCGTCGGTGAACCCCGCCATCGGGCTGCTCGAGTTCGACTCGATCGCGCGGGGCATCGAGGCGGGAGACGCCATGGCGAAGCGCTCGCCGCTCGAGGTGATCCGGGCGGGGACGGTGCATCCGGGGCGGTTCCTCGTGCTGGTCGGGGGGCTGACCGCGGACGTGGAGGAGGCGCTCGACGCGGGGCGCCTGGGCGGCGGCGTGGTCGACGAGGTGTTCCTGCCGGACGTGCACCCGGACGTGGTGGCGTCGGTCGGCGGGGTTCGCCGCGTCTCGGACGACGGCGAGGCGCTGGGGGTGGTCGAGACGTCCACGATGGCCGCGGTGCTCCGGGCGGCCGACGCGGGCGTGAAGGCGGCGCGGGTGGCCATCCGGGAGCTGCGCCTCGCCGACGACATCGGCGGCAAGGGCTACGTGCTGTTCGGCGGCCAGGTGGCCGAGGTGGAGACCGCGGTCGACGCGGGGCGGGCGCGCGCCGGCGGGGCCTCGGTCGGCTCGGTCGTCGTCGCGCAGCTGCACGGCGAGATGCGGGAGAACCTCGATGCGGATCCGCTCTTCGCCGGACGCGTGTTCGGGGTGTCGAAGTCCGATGGCGCGGCGGCGAGCCGTCCCACGCCCCCGCCCGGCGACCGGCCCCGGCCGGGCACGGGGGGAGCGCCGGCCCGTCCGTCCGAGCCGAAGAAGGTTGCGAAGCGCCGCCCTTCGACCGCCGCGCGCCGGAAGCGGGGCTGAGCGTTCGTGCAGCTGGCGCGCGTGATCGGGACGGTGGTCGCGACGGTGAAGGCCGACGGGCTCGACGGCGTCACGTTCCTGATCATCCAGCCGCTCGACCGGCGGCAGGAACCGAAGGGCGACCCGGTCGTCGCCGCGGACGCGGTGCACATGGCCGGGCCCGGTGAGCTCGTCTACTACGTGAGCGCTCGCGAGGCGGCCGTGGCCATGCCGAACACGTTCGTGCCGGTGGACCAGGCCATCGTCGGGATCGTGGACGAGGTGGCCGACCTGTGAAGGTCGGCCGGGTGGTGGGCACGGTGGTCTCGACCATCAACGCTCCGGTGCTCGACGGCCGTCGCCTGCTGACCTGCGACCTGCTCGACGCGAACGGCGTGTCCGACGGCACCTACCTCATCTGCGTGGACGCGGTCGGGGCGGGCGCGGGGGAGACCGTGCTGATCGTCGACGAGGGCAACTCCGCCCGCCAGGTGCTCGGCGACCCGGCCGCGCCGGTTCGTTCCGTGGTGGTCGGCATCGTCGACGTCCTCATGGTCGACGGTGATGTCGTGGCCGAGAAGGGGTCCGGTCAGGCGCCGACGTAGGCCGCGAGGTGCTCGCCGGTGAGGGTGGAGCGAGCGGCGACGAGGTCGGCGGGGGTGCCCTCGAAGACGATCCGGCCGCCGTCGTGGCCGGCCCCGGGGCCGAGGTCGATGATCCAATCGGCGTTGGCCATGACCGCCTGGTGGTGCTCGATGACGATGACCGACGTGCCGGAATCCACGAGACGGTCCAGCAGGCCGAGGAGCTGCTCGACGTCGGCGAGGTGCAGCCCGGAGGTCGGCTCGTCGAGGACGTAGATGCCGCCCCGCTCGGCCATGTGGGTGGCGAGCTTGAGCCGCTGCCGCTCGCCGCCGGACAGCGTGGTGAGGGGCTGGCCCAGGCTGAGGTAGCCGATCCCGACGTCCGCCATGCGCTGCAGGATCGCGTGGGCCGCCGGCGTGCGCGCCTCGCCGGCGTCGAAGAACTCCCCGGCCTCGGCCACCGACATCGCGAGCACCTCGCTGATGTCCCGGCCGCCGAGGTGGTATTCCAGCACCGACGCCTCGAAGCGCCTCCCCTCGCACTCCTCGCAGACGGTGGCGACACCGGCCATCATCCCCAGGTCCGTGTACACCACGCCGGTGCCGTTGCAGGTGGGACAGGCGCCCTCGGAGTTGGCGCTGAACAGCGCCGGCTTCACGCCGCTGGCCTTCGCGAAGGCCTTGCGGATCGGGTCGAGCAGTCCCGTGTACGTGGCCGGGTTGCTCCGTCGCGAGCCGCGGATCGCGCCCTGGTCGACCGACACCACGCCCTCCCTTCCCGACACCGAGCCGTGGATCAGCGAGCTCTTGCCCGAGCCCGCTACCCCCGTCACCACGACCAGCACGCCGAGCGGGATGTCGACGTCGACGTCCCGCAGGTTGTGGGTGCCGGCGCCGCGCACCTCCAGCGTGCCGGAGGGCGTCCGCACCGACGGCTTCAGGGCGGCCCGGTCGTCCAGGTGCCGCCCCGTCAGCGTTCCGCCGGCACGCAGCCCGTCGACGGTTCCCTCGAAGACCACCTCGCCGCCTGCGGCGCCGGCGCCGGGGCCGAGGTCGACCACGTGGTCGGCGATCGCGATCGCCTCCGGGTCGTGCTCCACGACGAGCACCGTGTTCCCCGTGTCGCGCAGCCGCAGCAGCAGGTCGTTCATCCGCTGGACATCGTGGGGGTGCATGCCGATGGTGGGCTCGTCGAAGACGTAGGTGACGTCGGTGAGGGCGGAGCCGACGTGGCGGATCATCTTGGTTCGCTGTGCCTCGCCGCCCGACAGCGTGCCGGACGGCCGGTCGAGCGAGAGGTAGCCCAGCCCGATCTCCACGAACGACTCGAGCGTCTCGAGCAGCTTCCCCAGCAGCGGCGCCACCGATGGCTCGTCGAGGCCGCGGACCCACTCGGCAAGGTCGGTGATCTGCATCGCGCAGGCGTCGGCGATGTTGATCCCCTCGATCCTCGACGACCGGGCCGTCTCGCTGAGTCGCGTGCCGCCACAATCCGGGCAGTCGGTGAACGTGGCCGCCCGATCCACGAACGCGCGGACGTGGGGCTGCAGCGCGTCGGGGTCCTTGGACAGCATCGACTTCTGCACCTTGGGGACCAGGCCCTCGTAGGTGAGGTTGACGCCGTTGACCTTGACCTTGGTCGGCTCCTTGTAGAGAAAGTCATGGAGCTCCCGCTTGGTGTAGCTGCGGATCGGCTTGTTCGGATCGAGGAAGCCCGACTCGGTGAAGATCCCGACCGTCCACCAGCTCCCCACCTTGTAGCCGGGAATGGTGATCGCGCCCTCGGCGAGTGACCTGGTCTCGTCGTAGAGCTGGGTCAGGTCGATGTCGGACACGCTGCCCGTGCCCTCGCAGCGCGGGCACATGCCGCCGGTGACGTGGAAGGTCCTTCTGACCTTCGTGCCGGAACCGCGCTCGACGGTGGCGGCGCCGACCCCCCGCACCGAGGGGACGTTGAAGGAGAACGCCTGGGCCGAGCCGACGTGGGGCTGTCCGAGCCGGCTGAAGAGGATGCGCAGCATCGCGTTGGCGTCGGTGGCGGTGCCGACGGTGGAGCGGACGTTGGCGCCCATCCGCTCCTGGTCGACGATGATCGCGGTCGTCAGCCCGTCGAGGACGTCGACCTCCGGACGCGCCAGCGTCGGCATGAACCCCTGCACGAAGGCGCTGTAGGTCTCGTTGATCAGCCGCTGCGACTCCGCCGCGATCGTTCCGAACACCAGCGAGCTCTTGCCCGAGCCGGAGACGCCGGTGAACACCGTCAGCCGGCGCTTGGGGAGCTCGACGCTGATGTCCTTGAGGTTGTTCACGCGCGCGCCGTGTACGCGGATCAGGTCGTGGCTGTCGGCAGCGTGCGCCGATGTCGGCTGCGTGTTCGTCGTTGCGGCCATGCTCTTCGCCTCCCGGCCTGCGGTCCCGCGGGGGCGGCCACGGGCGGACTCCCTCAGCTCGCTGCCTTCTTCACGAGCGTCCGGATCCGCTTCTCGTCGGCGGCGGTCAGCTTGGTGAGCGCGAAGGATGTCGGCCACATGGCGCCGTCGTCGAGGTTCGCGGCTTCTTCGAAGCCGAACGTCGCGTACCTCGTCTTGAACTTCTCAGCGCTCTTGAAGAAGCAGACCACCTTGCCGTCCTTGGTGTATGCGGGCATCCCGTACCAGGTCCTCGCCGAGAGGCCCGGCGCGGCCTCGGTGACGATCGCGTGGAGCCGTTCGGCCATGATGCGATCCGATTTCTGCATCTCGGCGATCTTCGCGAGCACGTCGCGTTCCCCCTCCGCCTCGTTCTCGGCGGCCTTCAGCTCCCGGGCGCGCTCCTTCATCGCTGCCCGTTCCTCGGCCGTGAATCCCTTGGACGCCCCGCTCGCAGCGGCGGGCTTCTTCGCGACCTTCCCTGCCGGTTTCCTCTCAGCCATTGCGAAGCACCTCCTTGCTTCGATCGAGTCCCTGAACCCTCGAGTGAATGGTGATGTCCACGGAGTCAGGGTAGCCGGGGCTCGGTGACCGGCGCTTCTCGATTCCTGATGGCCTCGCCGCATGCTTCGCCGCCGGTACCATTGACCCCACGCCAGCGGCCGGAGCCACCGGCCGGGATGAAGGAGGAGCTTCCCAAATGGCTGATCTGATGGAGGCCATCACGTCCCTGGCCAAACGCCGGGGCATCGTCTTCCAGTCCAGCGAGATCTACGGTGGGTTGCGTTCCAGCTGGGACTACGGCCCACTGGGCGTCGAGATGAAGCGCAACGTGAAGAACGCTTGGTGGCGTTCGATGGTGCAGCTGCGCGACGACGTCGTCGGCCTCGACGCGGCCATCATAATGTCGCCGAAGGTGTGGGAGGCGAGCGGCCACGTCGAGTCGTTCTCGGATCCGCTGGTCGAGTGCACCACGTGCCACCAGCGGTTCCGGCTCGACCATCTGCCCGGGTACGGGCCCGGCGTCGACCTCGCGGATATCCGGTGCCCCAACGATGGGGGCACGCTCATGGAACCGCGTCATTTCAACCTCATGTTCAAGACGCACATGGGCCCCGTAGAGGACGACGCCGCGGTGGCCTACCTCCGTCCGGAGACCGCGCAGGCCATGTTCGTCGACTTCCCCGTCGTCCAGGCCACCAGCCGCAAGAAGATCCCGTTCGGCATCGCGCAGATCGGCAAGTCGTTCCGAAACGAGATCACCCCGGGGAACTTCATCTACCGGACGCGGGAGTTCGAGCAGATGGAGCTGGAGTATTTCTGCGAGCCCGGTACCGACGAGCGGTGGCACGAGTACTGGATCGAACAGCGCATGAGCTGGTACACGGACCTCGGCATCCGCAAGGAGTACCTCCGCCTCCGCGAGCACGAGGCGGACGAGCTCAGCCACTACTCGAAGCGGACGGTCGACATCGAGTACGCGTTCCCGTTCACCGACTGGGGCGAGCTCGAGGGGGTCGCCAACCGGACCGACTTCGACCTCAGTGCCCACGCCACAGCCTCGGGCGAGGACCTCTCGTACTTCGACCAGGAGAGGGGCGAACGCTACGTGCCGTACGTGATCGAGCCCGCGGCCGGGTGCGACCGCGCGCTGCTGGCGTTCCTGTGCGACGCATACACGGAGGACGAGGCGCCGACGGCGAAGGGTGGCACCGAGAAGCGGACCGTGCTCAAGCTGCACCACGACCTGGCGCCGCTGAAGGTCGCCGTGCTCCCGCTGTCGCGGAACGAGCGGCTGGTGCCGGAGGCGCGGCGGGTGTTCGACCTGGTGAAGCCGCACTGGGTGGCCGACTACGACGACGCCGGCGCGATCGGCCGGCGGTATCGGCGGCAGGACGAGGTGGGCACGCCGTTCTGCGTGACCGTCGACTTCGAGTCGCTCGACGACCGGCAGGTCACGGTCCGGGAACGCGACTCCATGCAGCAGGAACGGCTCCCGATCGAGCAGCTGGTCGCGTACCTGGAGGACGGGCTGCGGTGAGCCTGGGCGACCAGATCCGTGTGCCCGCCCGCGCCGCCCGGCCTGAGCGGCGGCCGCGCGGGCGTGTGTGGCTGTATGCCGTCGCCTTCGTGATGCTGCTGGTCGCGGGATGGCTGCAGGTCATGGGGAACTTCAACTCGAACCTCCGGCAGGTCCGATGGTCGATCGCGCTGTCCGTGGCCGCCGTCGCGGTGGCCGTGGCGTCGGTGGTGGTTCCGGCGCGGCGCCGCCGTCCGGCGACCGGCGCGGAGCAGCAGAACGCGTCCCCGGCCGCCGGTCCGGAGCGCGAACCCACCGATGGGGCCAAGCCTCGGGAGGTCGGCACGGCGGAGGCCGATCCGGGGGATCCGGCGGAATCCCGACCCGGGGAGACCGGCGAGCGGCCGCCGTCGGCCTCCTGATGCATCCGCCCCTCCGGGCAGCCGCCGCCGCGCTCGTCCTGCTCGTCTCGTGCACCGGGGTCGCGGCGGGGCCGTCGCCGACCGGCTCCGAGGGCGGCCGGCCGCGGACGACGACCTCCGAGCCGCTGCCAACCGGTCCGGTTCGTTCGTTCACGCTGCCCGCCTCCTCGAGCGGAGCCGAATCCGCGGCCGCGGTCCGCACGCGTCTCTGCGTCCGGCCGCCCGCCCCCCACGCCTCGCCGGCGCCGGCGACGGGAACGCCGCCCGCCGCGGTCTCCGAGGTCGAACACGAGGTCGAGCAGGTCCGCGGCCTCGACTACGAACACGCCGTGGCGGTCGACCCGGAGACCCATGCGCAACTGGTCCAGGGACTCGACGCGTCGTTCGACCATTCGTTCCCCGCGGGGATGCTCGACCGCCGCTCGAAGGCATGGGCGGCGATCGGCGTGATCCCGCCGGGAACGAGCCTCCTCGACGCCTACCGGGCGTTCCTGTCCAGCCAGGTCATCGGGTACTACGACCCGGCGAGCAAGCAGCTCGTGTTCATCGGGACGGCCAACCCCTCGCCGGCGGAGCGGTTCACGCTGGCCCACGAGCTCACGCATGCCGACGACGACCAGCACTTCGGCCTGGCCCGTCTGAACGACCTCGAGAACGCATGCGACGACGAGCAGCTCGGGGCGGCCACCGGCGCGGTGGAGGGCAGCGCCGTGTACTTCTCGCTCCAGGTGGTGGAGCGGTTCTTCTCGACGGGCGATCAGGCCCGGCTGGCCCTCGGTGGCGGCGGCTCGGGCCCCCCGGCGGGCGTGCCGCCGTTCGTGCAGCGCCTCGAGGAGTGGCCGTACATCGACGGGCCGACGTTCATCCGGGACGTCCGCTCGTTCGGCGGACTGAGCGAGGTCGACCAGGCCCTGAGGACGCTGCCGCCGTCGACCGAGCAGATCATGCATCCGGACCGCTACCCCCGCGACCGGCCGGTCGAGATGAACGCGCCCGACCTCGGGCCGAGGCTCGGCGCGGGATGGCGTGATCTCGACGTGATGGACACGGGCGAGGAGTGGATCCGGGAGATGCTCGCCCTCCGCGTCGACGGGTCGCTGGCGGCGGCCGGCGCCGACGGTTGGGGCGGCGCGCAGTACCGCGCCTGGACGGATGGAAGGCACGTAGCCGTCCTGCTGGACACGACCTGGGACACCCCCGACGACGCGACGCAGTTCCTCGATGTCATGCGTCGGTGGACCCGAGGCCGTGACGACACGACTGTCGGTCCGGTTGAGGGGACCCCCGAGGGCGTCGTGGCGCTGTTCGGCTCGGACGCCGCCACGCTCCATCGTCTCGAAGCGGCGCTCGGGTGAGGCGCCGCTGGGAGCTGCTCATGCTGGCCCTGGCCCTGGCCATGCTCGGCTCGGCCTGCTCGTCCCACGGCAGTCCCGCACCGACCACCGGCACCACGACGTCGAACCCCGTCGTCTCCACCCCGGGCGTCACGGGACCGGTGCTGCTGGGCCTGAACAAGGGCCGGGCGCCATGGCCGCCCGAGCAGCGGTTCCTCCCGCAGCGGCTCCGCGCCATCGGCCTCCCCCCGCTCGGCCCGGAGGTCACGCGCGTCCACCTCCACGTGAACCTGGTGGTCGACGTCGAAGCCCGGAACGTCGTCGTGCCATTCGGAGTCGGGATCGACTTCCGCAATCGACTGCTCGCCGAGATCCATACCCACGCCGACCGAGGGACGATCCACATCGAGGCCGCCAGGTCGCGGCCGTTCACGCTGGGGATGGTGTTCGACGTGTGGGGCGTGCGGTTCACCCCTGACTGCATCGGTGGCTACCGCGACGGCGGGACGAACACCCTCCGCGTGTTCCTCGACGGCCGGCCCTACACGAGGAACCCCACCGACCTGCTGCTCGCCAACGAACAGGTCATCGTCGTCGCGTACGGAACCGAGCGGCAGCTTCCGAACCCGATGCCCGCCCGGTTCGTCTACGAGGGCAAGCCGAAGCCGGCCTAGTGCCGACCGTCAGACCGGGGCGGAGACCGTCTCCGCGGCCACGTGGTCGACCACGGCACGGAGGTCGCCGGTGTCGCTGAAGACGCGCAGTTGGCGGTCGGCGGAGGTCCCCTCGGCCAGGATCGTATGGACGTGCTCGACGTCCGAACGCGAGCCCAGGTCGTCCACCACGTCGTCCACGAACTCGAGCAGCTCCAGCGCGAGGTCGCGCATGGGCACCTCCGCCTGTTTGCCGAAGTCGATCAGCCGCCCGTCCACGCCGTGCCGCATGGCCCGCCACTTGTTCTCGGCGATGAGGTTGGGCAGGTACTTCCGGAACCCCAGGTTGTCCCGGCGCAGCCGGATCAGCTTGGCGCACACCGCCTGGATCAGCGCGGCGATGCAGATGGTCTCGTCCACCCGGGTGGCCGCGTCGCACACCCGGAACTCGAGCGTCGGGTACAGGTGGTGCGGCCGGAGGTCCCACCAGATCTTCTTGCCGTCCTCGATGGAGTTGGTCTTCAGCAGGAGCTGGCAGTAGTTCTCGAACTCGTCGAACGACGAGAACTCCGGCGGGATGCCGGTCCGCGGGAACCGCGACCACACGACGCTGCGGTAGGACTTCAGCCCGGTGTTCTGCCCGAGCCAGAACGGCGACGAGGTCGACAGCGCGAGGAGATGGGGGAGGAAGTACCGGGCCTCGTTCATCACCTCGACGCGGAGGTCGTCGTCGGGGATGCCGACGTGGACGTGCAACCCGAAGATCAGCAGCTCGCGGATCACGGACTGCATCTCGTCCTCGAGCATCTTGTAGCGCTCGCCCTCGGTGATCCGCTGGTCCTGCCAGTGCGAGAACGGGTGCGTTCCCGCCGAGGCCAGGCGGAGATCGTTGCCGGACAGCAAGTCGGCCAGCGTCCCCCGCGCGCGGTACACCTCCCGCCGTGCCTCGGCGGTGTCCGCGCAGATCCTCGTCCCGATCTCGACCGAGGACTGGACGAACTCCGCCTTCACGGTCTCGCCCATCAGCGGGGTGGCGGCCTCGAGCAGCTCGTCGATGTGCGCGCGGAGCTCGCCCTGCGCGTCGACGATCTGGAACTCCTCCTCGATGCCGATGGTCAGCCAGCCGGGATCAGCGCTCACTTGGGTCCCTCCACGACGTAGGTGGGCACCACGCTGCCGGCGCCAGCGGTCACGTTCAGCAGGGCGGACGACGACAGCCGGGTGAGGCAGCCGCTCGGCCGCCCGTCGAACACGTAGGGGTCGACGTCGAGGGAGAGGTCGAGCATCTCCACACCGTCGACGGCCACGGGGAACTGCTCCTTGGGCACGTCGACCGCCTCCTGCACGACGTAGGACTGCGACAGGGCCACGTGGAGGGACTGCTCCCATTCGTGGTCGTCGACCGTCCAGCCCAGCACGACGCCCTTGCCGCCGTACTCGTCGTTCGGCTTCAGCACCATGCGCTCCCGGTTGGCGAGCACGAACGCGGTCAGGTCGCGGACCCGCCGGCCACCGTGCGTGGTGGCGCCGTCGCGGACCTTCCGGGTCCACGGGACGTGCCGCGCGACGGCCGCGAGGTCGTCGCGCGTGTAGAGCGACGCGTACCGGTCGTCCGAGAGCAGGGCCAGGCTCATCTTCTTGTGCAGCAGCTTGGCCCGGAAGCTGTTCACGACGCACACCTCGCCGTCGAGGTAGGCGGTCGTCAGCGCGCCGGCCACGTCCTGCCGGCCGAGCAGCTCCGTGGTCAGCACACGGCGGTAGACGAGGTTGACCGAGCGGCCGGCCGCGCGGAGGCGCCCCCGGCGGTACTCGAGCTCGGCCGGGTCGCAGATGACCGTCCGGACGCCCTCGCGTTCGAACCGCTCCCGGAACATCTCGAACTCGCTCAAGGTCGGGACGCCCGTCCAGTCCACGATGGCCAGCGCCGGACGCTCCGAGCGACCGGCCGCCCACTGCCGGAAGGCCCGCATCATCGACCCGATCTGACGGCGGGCGACCGGCAGCGACCGCATCCGGAACCGCTTGCGCATCGCCCGCACGACGGGCAGCTCCTCGAACACCTCCGTCAACGTGTCCGAGTAGGCCATGCCGGCCGGCGACTCGGCGTTGTTCTCCACGAACCGCAGCTCGTCGGTGAAGAACCCGTCGATGCGGATCGAGGGCGACGACCGCCGGGAGCCGGGGTCCGCGAGGGCGAGGCGTTCCTCCTCCGGCTCGAGGTCGAGCTCGCCGCGGAGGTCCGCGTCGGCGAGGAGCGCCCGTTCGAGCCGGGACAGGGCACGTTCGACCCCGAGCGCCGCCGCGCACGCCGCGTCGTACCGGGCCCGGGCCATCAGCTGCGGACGGAGCGCGATGCAGAGCGGCCGGTGCCCGAACACCAGCGACCGGGACTCCTGGCCGACGCGGAGGCGTTCGGCGCTCTCGTCGGCCAGCCCGCCGGAGAACAGCAGGTCGTGGTACGAGGCGACCGGGTCCCCGCCGGACGCGACTACCCGCCCGGCGTCCCGGTGTACCGCCACCATCGCTGCTCCCCGCGCCACGGCGGCTCGGCCTCCCCCAGCGCGTACGAGATCACCAGGTCGCTCATCCGCTCGAGCACCCAGGCGAAGTTCGCCTCCTTGATCGAGAAGTCGTCGAAGTCCGGCGCCGGGTTCAGGAAGTCGATCGCGTACAGGACGCCGTCGCGGACCGCGAACTCGACCGTGTCCATGTCGTACCCCAGCGCGTCGACGAGGATGCGGGCCTGCTCGACCGATTGCTCGTGCAGCCAGTCGGGGAGCGGCTCGTCGATCCGGTACCGCTCGGAGAACTCCCGCCGGGGGTCGTACCGGATCGGGAGGATGTCCTTCCGGCCGATGCAGATGCATCGGGAGTAGTCCTCCCAGTCGATGAACTCCTGCAGGATCATCGTCTTCTGCCCGCTGGCGTCGTACGCGCGCCACAGTTCCTCGAGCGAGTGCACGATGGAGACGTCCCTCCATCCGCCGCCGGTGTTCGGCTTCAACACGGCCGGCAGCCCGGTGTAGCCGACGATCGACGCCCAGTCCAACGGGTACTGGAGGTTGCGGAGCGACACCGTCGGGTCGATGTCGGAGACGTAGTCCTTGTTGGGCAGAACGACCGTCCTCGGCACGGCCACGCCGAGCTTGCGTGCCAGCGTGCACTCGAAGAACTTCTCGTCGGCCTCCCACCAGAACGGGTCGTTCACGACGACGGTCCCCATGAGGGCGGCGGACTTGAGGTGGGCGCGGAAGTAGGGGACCTCGTGCGAGATGCGGTCGACGATGACGGCGTAGCGTGGTTCCTCCTCCTCCCGCGCGCCGCCGAGGACGGCCATCTCGGCCCGGACGCCGTGCGACGCGCCGCGTTCGTTCACGGTGTCGATGAACGGCTGCGGGAACGTGTTCTCCCGGCCGACGAGCAATCCCACCACGCGTTCGCGATCAGACATAGCGCCGAATCATGTCCTTCCAGTAGGGCCAGTCGTGCGCCCAGCCGTCCCACACCTCAAGGGTGACGTCGACGTACTTCTCCTTCAGCAGGTCGCCGACGAGGATCGACTCGGCGGCGTTGGCGTCGTCCTCTCCGGTCGCGACGACCTTCTTGACGAACGACCGAACCGGCCGCAGATAGCGCTCGTCGTGGAGGCCGGGCAGGAACGCCAGCGGGTTGGTGAAGTACGTCTCCTCGTCGTGGTGGCCGCCGAGCCAGTGCTCGGTGTCGTAGGCGCCCGACAACGCGACGAACCCCTGCACGTGCCAGGGCCGGCGGAGCGCGAGCAGCAGCGCATGGAACGCCCCGAACGACGTCCCGGTCGCGACCGGGGTCTGGGGCATGGCCGGGATGAGCTCGTCGACCAGGTACCGCTCGTACGCGAGGTGGCGGCGGACGCGCTCGGCGGGCGGTCGGTCGTTCGCGTACCAGGACTCGCCGTCCACGCTGTCGACGCACCACAGCTGGATGTGGCCGTCCGCCATCTTGTCCTCGAGCCCGGCGACCAGCCCGAAGTCCTCCCACTGGTAGAACCGCCCCATCGACGTCGGGAACACCAGCAGCGGGAGTCCTGCGTCCCCGAACCGCAGCAGCTCCATGTCGCGGCCGAGCGCGGGGCTCCAGTCCGTGTGG
This sequence comes from uncultured Actinomycetes bacterium, assembly GCA_963772375.1. GTDB lineage: Bacteria > Actinomycetota > UBA4738 > UBA4738 > JACQTL01 > DATBHM01. Next base: position 670,883 of record CAVYXG010000001.1, on the reverse strand, counting down.
TACTCGCGGGTGACGCCCATTCCGCCGAAGCCTAGACAACCCGCCACGAGGGCGCAGCCCGGCCGGAGGGTGGGCCGACGATCCGGTCCGGTCGGTTCAGTCCGACGGACGGGGCGATGCCACGAGCGCCTGCCCGGCCTCGGTGCCGGGATCGTGCGGGAACTCCGTGAAGGTGTCGCCGTCGACCACCTGGAAATGGGGGCTCGGCCCTCCGGTTCCCCCGAACACCACCGCGACGCCGCCGGCGAAGTCGTTGCCGCCGGCCGTGAGGTTCGGGATCCCGATCACCAGGTCGGCCGTCGTTCCCCGGCCGAACTGCCCGGTGGAGAGGGCGGCCCCCGCCCGGAGGTCGGTGTCGACGGACTGCCCCGTGAGGTCGACGCCCGTCAGGACCCCCGATCTGCCGGGCCGCACGCCGTTCGGCCCGCCGGGGAAGAAGAAGACCGCGCCCGCGTCGTCGTCCGCGCCTGGCTGTGACGACTGACCGGGCGCCGAGACCGCAAGGTCGGCGCGGTCGTCCCCGTCGAAGTCCTGGATGCCGAGCGCGTTCCCGAACAGGGCGGACTGCTCTGGACCGGTCGGGACGCCCGGGGTGGCCTGGGTGAGGCGATCGGCTCCCTGGGACGTCGGGCCGTTCGTCGTTCCGTACAGCACGAACACCGCGCCGGCTGCTGTCGCGCCCCCGACCGATGCGCCCACCGACCCGATCACGAGGTCGTTGTCCGCTGAGCGCCCGAGGTTCCCGATGGCGACCGACCAGCCGAACCCCTGGTTCGGCTTCGAGCCGCCGCTCTGGCCGGCCGACGTCGCCGTCCACCGCTGGCTCCCGCTCCCGTGCAGGCCGTCCGGCCCGCCGAACATGACGGTCACCGAGCCGGACGGCTGGGGCGAGCCCGCATGGTCGGAAGAGGCGCCGATCGCGAGGTCGGCCCCGGGACCCTTGCCGAGGTTCCCGGACGCCACGCTGAACCCGAAGCCCGCCGAGGGGTGGGGATCCCCGCGGATGCCCGGCGTGTCGAGGGTGAACAGAGCAGCTCCGGCGCCGGCGGGCCCGCCCGGAGTTCCGTGCAGCACGATGACCGAGCCGGCGCCCGCCTGCCCGTCCACCTCCTCGAACGGGACCCCGACGGCCAGGTCGGGACGTCCGTCTCGGTCGAAATCTCCCGCCGCGAGCGTGGCGCCGAAGAACTCGAACGCGTCCGGTGTTCCCGGGATCCCGGGCGTGTTCTCGGTGAACAGCCGCGGGTTGTCTGAACGGACGCCGAGGTCGGACCCGAACAGCACCGCCACCTGGCCGGCCGAAGCCTGGCCGTGCACGGTTTTGCCCGGGATGCCGACGGCGAGGTCGGCGAACCCGTCGCGATTGAAGTCCGCGCTGGCGAGCGAGGTCCCGAAGGCCTGATTCGGGCCACCGGTCTGGGGCGACAGCGTGTCCATCCCGTTCGCCGTGATCCCGTGCGGGGAGCCGAAGCCGATCGTGACGCCGCCGACGCCCCCTCCGAAGTTCGGGGCCCCGACGGCCAGGTCCGCGAACCCGTCGCCGTTGAAGTCCGCGCGCTTGGCCGGCGTCGCACGCTCCGCCCGGCTCGCCGCGGACGCGGCCGGCGCGAGGATTCCACCCGCCACCGCGATTCCGGCGAACATCGCCACAGCTCCGAACACCCGGCGTCCGTGCGTCCGCATGATCGCCTCCTACTTCCCCGAAGACCCGAGGGTACCCCCACCTCGGCCCGCGTCGCGTCGCGTGGTGGCTGCAAGGGTCCACCGCCACTGCCGATACTGTTCGGAGCCGCGAGCCCAGCCACCTCCCGGTGGGTCGGACGAGCGGACGAGGGCTGCGGGAGGTGCTGTTGCGCACGCGATCCGGACGGGGGCACGTCGCGGCTTCGATCGTCCTCGCTGCGATGTTGGTCGTGTTCGGGGCGGGCTCCGGCGTCGCCGCGCAACGGCACCAACGTGCGGAGCTGCGGATGACCACACCCGCGTACCCGCTGAAGGTCGGGCCCACCGGGCGGTACCTGGTCGACGGGCACGGCGTTCCCGTGCTCCTCACCGGCGACTCGCCGCAGGCGCTGATGGTCAACCTCTCGCCGCACCAGGCGGACGGCTTCTTCGCCGACCGGCGGGCCGCCGGGTTCAACGCCGCCTGGATCAACCTGCTGTGCTCCACCTACACGGGCGGGCGGCCCGACGGCAGCACGTACGACGGCATGGTGCCGTTCACCACGCCCCGCGACCTGGCCACGCCAAACCCCAGGTACTTCAGGCGCGTCGACCGGATGCTCCGGCTGGCCGCGGCGCACGGCATCGTGGTGTTCCTCGACCCGGCAGAGACCGGGAGCTTCCTCTCGGTCCTGAAGGCGAACGGCGTCGCCAAGTCGCTGCAGTACGGCCGGTACCTGGGGACCCGGTACCGGAGCTTCGACAACATCGTGTGGATGAGCGGGAACGACTTCCAGTCGTGGCAGGACCCGGCCGACGACGCGGTGGTCCGCGCGGTCGCCCGGGGCATCCGCGAGACCGACCACCGCCACATCCACACGCTCGAGCTGGACTACCCGGTGAGCGGTTCGCTCGACGACGCGAGGTGGTCGCAGATCGTCGACCTCAACGCGTCGTACTCCTACTACCCCACCTACGCCCAGGTGCTGACCGACTACGACCGCCCTGCCCGGCGGCCCACGTTCCTGGTCGAGGCCAACTACGAGTTCGAACACAACGCCGCCGACGAGGGGACCCCGGAGATCCTCCGCCGCCAGGAGTACTGGAGCCTGCTCTCCGGCGCGGCCGGGCAGTTCTACGGGAACCACTACACGTGGCCGTTCTCCGGCGGTTGGCAGCACCACCTCGACACGACGGGTTCGGCCGAGATGGCCCACGTGATCGAGCTGTTCGCCGGCCGGCAGTGGTGGGAGCTGATCCCGGACCAGGGCCACACGCTCGTCACGGCCGGGTACGGGACGTTCGCCGACGTGGGCGCGCTCGGCGACAGCGACTACGTGACGGCGGCCCGGACGCCGAACGGCTCGCTCGCGATGGCCTACCTGCCCACGGTCCGAACCGTCACCGTCGACATGGCCGGGATGGGTGGGGCGGTCTCGGCGTCCTGGTACGACCCGACAGACGGCTCGTCGACGCCGGTCGCGGGGTCGCCGTTCCCGGACCACGGGAGCAGGAGCCTCACGCCGCCCGGGTCGAACGACGCCGGCGACGGCGACTGGGTGCTGGTGCTGAAGGCGCCGAGCGTGCCGCCCGACACGCGCGCGCCGACGGTCCCCACCGCGCTCCGGGCGACGGGCGTCGCCGACACGCGAGCGACGGTCCGGTGGCGTGCCTCGACGGACGACGTCGCGGTCGGCGGTTACCGGGTGTTCCGGAACGGGCGGTTCGTCGGCCTCGCGGGGACGACGTCGTTCACCGACACCCGGCTGGCGCCGAACACGACGTACGCGTACCGGGTGGCGGCGTTCGACGGCGCCGGGAACGTCTCCGCCCGATCGACCCCACTCGAGGTCCGAACCGTCGCCCCGGCGCCGTCCTTCGTGCAGGGGGCGACCGCCGTCCCCCAGTCGCCGCGGACGACCGTCGGCGCGACCTACGCCCAGCCCGAGCACCCCGGCGATGCGAACATCGTCGCCATCGGCTGGAACGACGCGGCGGCGAGGGTCACCTCGGTGCGGGACGCCGCGGGCAACACGTACCACCGGGCGATGCCCGTGTTCCGTGGGAACGGACTCAGCCAGGCCATCTACGCCGCGCACGACGTCGTCGCCGCGCGCGCCGGATCGAACCGCGTGACCGTGACGTTCGACCGGCCGGCGGCGTTCGTCGACCTCCGGGTCACGGAGTACCGAGGGGTCCGGGGAGCGACGCCGTTCCTGACCGGAGCGTCCGCCACCGGCGTGGGAGCGACCGCGACGACGCCGGACGTCGCGGTCTCCGGCCGCCGGGAGCTGCTGTTCGCGGCCGGCATGACCGGCGCATCGTTCACCGCGCCGGGGGCGGGGTTCTCCGAGCGCATCGTCACGTTTCCGGACGGGGACATCGTGGAGGACGCCACCGGCGTTCCTTCGGGCCCGCACCACGCCTCGGCCATCCTCAGCGGCGGAACGTGGCTCCTGCAGGTCGCGGTCTTCGCGCCCGCCCGACCGGGCAGGCAACTCCGCGGCTGAGCCCGTCGCCGGGTCGTTGGGGAATCAGTCGATCACCTTGCCCGACGCCACCAGGGCCTGCCCGGACGAGTTCTGGGCCACTCCTCGACGTCCGGGCGGCGCCGCCCGGCACGGTGGTGCGGGCCGAACACGGGCACCGGCGACGAGTCGCGGCGAACCCGGCCGACCCGGCCCGCCGAACCGGGGACGTTCGACCCCGGGTCTGACTGCGCGTGCGGGCCTCAATACACTGGACGTCGACTGCGAACCCAGCGGGCGGGAGGCCACGCCATGACCAAGTACGTCTACGACTTCTCGGAGGGCAACAGGGACATGAAGGACCTGCTCGGCGGGAAGGGCGCGAATCTCGCCGAGATGACGAACATGGGCCTGCACGTCCCGCCCGGGTTCACCATCACGACCGAGGCGTGTCTCACCTCGCTCGCCTCCGGCGGCTGGCCGTCCGGCCTCGAGCAGGAGCTCGAGGAGCACCTCCAGACGCTCGAGAACGCGATGGGCAAGCGACTCGGCGATCCCGACGACCCGCTGCTCGTGAGCGTGCGCAGCGGGGCGAAGTTCTCGATGCCGGGGATGATGGACACGGTCCTCAACCTGGGCCTGAACGACGTGTCCGTCCAGGGGCTCGCCAAGCAGACCGACGGCGACTGGCGGTTCGCGTGGGACTCCTTCCGCCGGTTCGTGCAGATGTTCGGCAAGATCGTCATGGACATCCCGGGCGCGGCCTTCGAGGACGTGCTCGACGAGGCCAAGCACACCAAGGGGCCGAACGCGCAGGACACCGACCTCGACGCGGACGACCTGCAGGAGCTGCTGGGGAGGTTCAAGGGCATCTACCGCGAGCACACCGGCAGCGAGTTCCCGCAGGAGCCCCGCGAGCAGCTCCGCCTGGCCATCGACGCGGTGTTCAAGTCCTGGAACGGCAAGCGCGCCAAGGACTACCGCCGGCAGAACAAGATCAGCGACGACCTCGGCACGGCGGTGAACGTGGTCGCGATGGTGTTCGGGAACCGGGGGATGGACTCGGGGACGGGGGTGGCGTTCACGCGCGACCCGGCCACCGGCGAGAAGACGCCCTACGGCGACTACCTGCAGAACGCACAGGGCGAGGACGTGGTCGCCGGCATCCGGAACACGCTGCGCCTCGAGGAGCTCGAGCAGCTCGACACCCAGTCCTACGCCGGGCTGCGCCGGACGATGGACACGCTCGAGGGGCACTACCACGACATGTGCGACATCGAGTTCACCATCGAGAAGGGAACCCTCTGGATCCTCCAGACCCGGGTGGGCAAGCGGACGGCGTTCGCCGAATGGGTCATGGCCCGCGACATGCTCTCCGAGGGCCTGATCGCCGACGACGAGGCGCTGCTCCGGGTCGACGCGAACCGCCTCGAGGAGCTGTTCAAGCCCGTGATCGCCGCCGAGGCCCGCACCTCGAACGAGCCGATCGCCCGCGGCCTCAACGCCTCGCCCGGCGCGGCGAGCGGTCGCGTCGTGTTCACGGCCGACGACGCCGAGGCGTGGGCCGAACGCGGCGAGAAGGTGATCCTGGTCCGCCGGGAGACCACGCCGGACGACTACCACGGCATGATCCGCTCCCAGGGCATCCTCACGAGCGCCGGCGGCACGAACTCCCACGCAGCCGTGGTGGCCCGGGGTGAGGGCATCCCGGCCGTGTGCGGCGCGGATGGTATCCGCATCGACTTCGGCGGGCGGCGGTTTACGGCCGGCGGCGTGTCGGTCGCCGAGGGCGACGTGATCACGATCGACGGGTTCGATGGCGCGGTCTACACGGGCGAGCTGCCGCTCGAGACGTCGAAGCTCGAGCGGGCCCGGGGCGGCGACGCCGAGGCGCGCGAGGAGAAGATCTGGAAGGCGTTCGACCGGCTGATGCGCCACGCCGACGAACGGCGCCGCCTGCGCGTCCGCGCGAACGCCGACACGCCCGACCAGTCGCGCAACGCCCGCGAGCGCGGCGCCGAAGGCATCGGCCTGTGCCGCACCGAGCACATGTTCCTGGGGACCGAACGCGTGGCCGCCGTGCGCCGGATGATCTTCGCCGAGGCCGGCAGCGCGGAGGAGCAGGAGGCGTACGACGCGCTGCTCCCGCTGCAGCGCGACGACTTCGTCGGGATCTTCCGGGCCATGGACGGGCTGCCGGTGACCGTCCGCCTGCTCGACCCGCCGCTGCACGAGTTCCTGCCGAACCACGTCGACCTGTCGGTCGCGGTGGCCGTCGCGGCGGCGACCGGCTCGGGCGAGGTCAAGCTCCGCGACGAGACCCTGACGCTGGACGCGGCCCGAGCCATGCTCGAGAAGGTCCAGGACCTGCACGAGGACAACCCGATGCTCGGCCTCCGCGGGGTGCGCCTCGGGATCGTGAAGCCCGGCCTGTACGCGATGCAGGTCCGCGCGATCGTGGAGGCGGCTGTGGCCGTGAAGAAGGCCGGCGGCGACCCCAAGGTCGAGATCATGATCCCGCTCGTCGCGACCCGCCCGGAGCTCGAGCAGATGCGCCAGGAGCTCGAACCGGTGGCCGGCGACGTGCTGACCCGCGAGGGCGTCACGCTCGACCACCTCGAGTGGGGGACCATGGTCGAGCTGCCGAGAGCGGCGGTGACCTCCGGCGACATCGCCGAGGTGGCCGAGTTCTTCTCGTTCGGGACGAACGACCTGACGCAGACCGCGTTCGGGTTCAGCCGCGACGACATCGGGAAGTTCCTCGCGCTGTACGAGGAGCGCAAGCTCGTGCCGGCCAACCCGTTCGTGACGATCGACCAGCCGGGCACCGGGCGGCTGATGCGCATCTCGGTGGAGGAGGGCCGGGCGGCCAACCCCGACCTGCACATCGGGATCTGCGGCGAGCACGGCGGCGACCCGGCCTCGGTGGCGTTCTGCCACGAGATCGGGCTCGACTACGTGAGCTGCTCGCCGTTCCGGGTGGAGACCGCGCGGCTCGCCGCCGGACAGGCGGCCGTTGGGGCCGCGGAGTCGGCGTCGAAGTAGCGGCTCGGCGACCCCGCTGCGCGCTTGTGGGTGCCGAGCCGCACCTGCAGCGAGTCGTCGGTGGGCGTGCCCCCGGAGCGCTTGCGGCTCATGCCCAGCCATGGCGAACCGCCGCCGCCACCAGTTCGAGGAGCGGATGGCGAACGTCCGCTCGATGGCGCCGGCGAGCATATGGACCCCGGAAACAGGAGGCCGCTGCTACCCTCGCGCGGCGTGGGTTTCGTGCGCCGCCATCCGGTCCTCTCGGCCGTCGGGTTCCTGGTCCTCGTCGTGGTGGGGACGGTCCTGGCCTCCGCGATCGCCGTGTGGAACGCTGCACATTCCGATGACGCCCGCCGGATCGATCACACCGACGCGATCGTGGTGCTCGGCGCGGCGCAGTACAACGGGCGGCCCTCGCCGGTGTTCGCCGACCGGCTGGACCAGGCCAAGGTGCTGTACGACCAGCACCGCGCCCCACTGATCATCACGCTGGGCGCCAACGAGCCGGGGGACCGCACCACAGAGGCGGCTTCGGGGCGCGACTACCTGATCGGCAAGGGGGTGCCGGCCGGCGCGATCGTGGCCGAACCCCAGGGCAACAGCACGTACGAGAGTCTCCGGGCCGCCGTCGACTACATGGGCGAGCACCACATGCGGACGGCATTCCTCGTGTCGGACCCCTGGCACAACCTGCGGATCAAGCGCATGGCCGGCGACCTCGGCATCACCCCGTACGCGTCGGCCGCCCAGCACTCGGCGGCGAGGTCGTCCGGCACCCGCCTGTCAGGCTATGCGCGCGAGACGTTCGCGTACCTGGCCTACCGTCTGTTCGGTGGCAACTGACCGCTACGTGACGGTCAGGTGGCCTGACATCCCGGTGCCATTCGCCGCGCCGTGGAACCGACAGTAGAAGATGTACTTCCCGGGCTTGAGCGCCAGCTCGGCCGTGGTCGACGACCCCGGCGGCACCGTCACGTCGATCGTGCTGCCGGGGATGGTGAACGTGTGCGTGGTCGAGTCCTTGTTGGTGATGGTCACGGTCGTGCACGACTTCTCGCTCAGCTTGTCGGGGTTGAACGCGAACCCCTGCTGCACCTCCGATGCCTTGCCGCCGCTCTTGGAACAGGTGACCGTGCCGCCGCCGGACGTGCCGCCGCCGCCTGTGGTCTCGCCCCCGCCGGTGGTCCCGCCCGAGGTCACGGGCACGCTCGACGCGGGGGCCGGAGTCCCGCTGGCGACGGCGTTCGCCGCGCTGGCCCCGCCGTAGTTGCTGCATGCGGCGCCGAGCAGCCCGAGCGCGACCATGCCGCCCGCGAGCATCCGCTTCCATCCGAGGGTCATCGCGCTCCTTCCGGTCTGAGGCCCCGATCGCCTGCATTGAACCATCCGGGATATGAACGGACACCCCACCCATCCTGAGATGTCGGACCCCGGTGCTAGCGTGAACCGCGGATGAGCGTTCCCAGGGAGAGAATCGAACAGCACGAACGAATGGTCCACGGCGACCGGGCCGTGCTCAGCGCGGCCACCAAGGGGCGGGAGCGGCCGGAACCGGCCGACCCGCTGCGGACGGCGTTCCAGGTCGACCGCGAGCGCATCGTGGGGTCCAAGGCGTTCCGCCGGCTCAAGCACAAGACGCAGGTGTTCCTGTCGCCCGAGGGCGACCACTACCGGGTCCGGCTCACACACACGCTCGAGGTGGCGCAGATCGCCAGGACGGCCGCGCGGGCCCTCGCGCTCAACGAGGACCTCGCGGAGGCCATCGCGCTCGGCCACGATCTCGGGCACACGCCGTTCGGCCATCTGGGTGAGGAGGCGCTGACGCCGTTCCTGGGGCGGCCGTTCCGGCACAACGAGGAGTCCCTTCGGGTGGTCGACCACCTCGAGCAGGGCGGGAGAGGGCTCAACCTGACCTGGGAGGTCCGCGACGGGATCGTCAACCACACCTGGAAGATGCCGACGCCGGCCACCCTGGAGGCGCAGATCGTACGGTTCGCCGACCGCATCGCCTACGTCAACCACGACATCGACGATGCCCTGCGGGCGGGGGTGCTGGAGCCGTCCGAGCTGCCGTCCTGGCCGGTCTCCGTGCTCGGCGAAGGGCACACCGAGCGGGTCGACCGGCTCGTGGCCGACCTGGTCGAGGCCAGCGAGGGCTTCCTCGACGAGATCCGCCTGTCTGAGGCCGGCTTCGCGGCGCTCGACGAGCTGCGGACGTTCATGTTCGAACGCGTGTACCTGCGCGACACCGCACACGACGAGCAGCAGAAGGCCGTGTCGCTCCTGCGTGCGCTGTTCTCGTACTACCTCGAGCATCCCGACGAGATCCCCGAGGAGTACCATCTGGCTCCGGGGGACACGCCCACCCGCATCGCCGACTACATCGCCGGGATGACGGACCGGTTCGCCATCCGGACGTACGAGCAGCTCTTCCTTCCCCGGGGCTGGCTCCTGTAGCAGCTGCAGCAGAAGGAGCCCGCGTGGCCGGGAGGATCAGGGACGAGGACGTCGCCGAGGTCCGTGAGCGTACGGACATCGTCAAGCTGATCGGGCAGTACCTCACGCTCAAGAAGGCCGGGCACGACTCGCTCACCGGCATCTGCCCGTTCCACACCGAGAAGACGCCCTCGCTCAGTGTGTCGCCGGCCAAGCAGGTGTTCTACTGCTTCGGGTGCGGTGAGCACGGCGACGCGCTGGGGTTCCTGATGAAGGTGGAGACGCTGTCGTTCCCCGAGGCCGTCGAGCGCCTGGCCCGGGACGCCGGCATCCAACTGCGGTACGAGGCCGAGTCGCCGGCCGACCGCCGGGCCGCGTCGCGCCGGCAGGCGCTCCACAAGGCGAACGCCGAGGCTTCGCGGTTGTTCCACCGGATGCTGATGGAGGGCAAGGAGGGACGCGACGCCCGCGAGTACCTGTCCTCGCGGGGGATCGACCGCTCCGCCGCCGAGGAGTTCGAGATCGGGTACGCGCCGACGTACTCGGACTTCCTGCTGCGGCGCCTGGCCGGGACCTACTCGCCGGAGCTGCTCGTCGAGGCCGGGCTCGCCGTGCGGGGGGATTCGATCCGGGACCGGTTCCGGGGGCGGATCACGTTCCCCATCCACGACCTGTCGGGCCAGCACGTCGCGTTCGGTGGGCGGCTGCTGGTGGCCGCCGAGGGTCAGCCAAAGTACCTGAACACCAACGAGACACCCGTGTACCGGAAGGGCAAGGTGCTCTACAACCTCCACCGGGCCCGGGCGGACATGACGAGGTCCGGCCGGGCGTTCGTGGTCGAGGGGTACACGGACGTCATCGCGCTGGCTCGGGGCGGGGTGCCGACCGCGGTGGCCACGTGCGGCACGGCGCTGGGGGAGGACCACTACCAGCTGCTGTCGCGGTTCGCGTCGGAGGTCGTGCTGACGTTCGACGCGGACGAGGCCGGTGCGCGCGCGGCCGAGCGGGCGTTCGCGTTCCACGAGCGGTTTCCGCTCAGGACGCGGGTGCTGGTGCTGCCGGACGGGCTGGACCCGGCGGACTTCGTGCAGCAGCGCGGCGGCGAGGAGTTCCAGCGGCTGGCCGACCGGGCGGTCCCGCTGGTGGAGTTCATGATCGAACGGGCCGTCCAGGGAGCCGACCTGGCGTCGGTGGAGGGCCGGACGGCGGCAGTGCACGCCGGGCTCCCCATCGTGGCCGGGCTGGACGACGAGGTCCGGCGGCAGGAGTACGCCGCGATGCTCGCCGACCGCGCCGGGGTCTCGGCGTCCTCGGTGTTCGCGGAGCTCGAACGCCTCCCGCGGGGCGGGCAGGCGGGACCCGCCGAGCGCCGTCCGGCGGCGCCGCCGGAGCCGGCTCGTGCCACCACGCTCAGCGCGGGCCCCTCGCGGTCGCCGCAGCAGCGCGTCGAGTGGGACATGCTCAAGCTCCTCGCGCAGAGCCAGGACGCGTTCGAGGCGGTGGCCGGCGAGCTCACCGACGAGCACTTCGAACGGGCCGGTCACCGGCGGCTGCTCCAGTTGCTCCTCGACGCCAAGGGCGACGTCCGCTCGCTGGTGGCGTCGGAAGAGGAGGAGGACCAGAAGCTCGCCGCGCAGGTCGCTGCGCTCGCCACCGAGCCCATCGACCTCGCCCCGACGGCCGACAACGCCCGCCTCGTCTGGTGGCGCCTCGAGGAGTTCCGCCTGAAGCGCACGATCGACGCGCTCCGCCGCGAGCTCCAGAAGGTCAACCCCGTCACCGACGCCGAACGCTACGACACGATGTTCGCCGACCTCGCCCGCCTCACCGGTGCCTGGCGACGGGCCCGCGAGCAGAACTGAGAACTTGTCACTCGGACCGCCGGGGAACCCTCAAGTTCGACCGGACGTTCTGCCGATCGACTCGTACACTCTGGTCATTCCACCTCCCGCGTCACCAGCCCAAGGAGATCGTTCCGTCGATGAGTGACACCGCCACGGACATCGGTGGTCTCGAGGAAGCCAAGGAAGCGATCGTCGCCCGCGGTAGGGAACGCGGGTTCGTGACGTCGGAGGACCTCCTCGAGGGCCTCCCCGTCGACGACCTCACCCCCGAGCAGGTCGAGGAGTTCCTGACCCAGATCGAGGAGCACCTCAGGGGCGAGGGCATCGAGGTCATCGAGGTCCCCGGCGACGATCTCGAAGGCGAGCTGAAGGCCGCAGTCCGCGACGACGACGTCCTGAAGGCGCCGACGAACGACCCGGTCCGGATGTACCTCAAGGAGATCGGGAAGGTCCCCCTGCTGAACGCCGCGCAGGAGGTCGACCTGGCCCGGCGGATCGAGGCGGGGGAGTTCTCCACCGAGCTGTTCCGGCTGACCGACGACGGCGCGAAGGTCGACCAGAAGCGCCTCCGCCGGGTGGTCGAGGCGGTCGTCGAGATCCGGGAGCACCAGGAGGACAAGTTCGGCAAGATCGAGGGGATCGGCCGCGAGCGCATCAGCCGCGTGTACAAGCCCCGCACCCGCGAGGACCTGTTCTCGTTCCTGCATCGCGTCGAGCGCGACGGCCAGCTCGCCAAGAAGAAGCTCATCGAGGCGAACCTGCGGCTGGTCGTGTCGATCGCCAAGCGATACGTGGGCCGGGGGATGCTGTTCCTCGACCTGATCCAGGAGGGGAACCTCGGCCTGATCCGGGCTGTCGAGAAGTTCGACTACTCGAAGGGCTACAAGTTCTCGACGTACGCGACGTGGTGGATCCGCCAGGCCATCACGCGCGCGATTGCGGATCAGGCCCGGACCATTCGCATCCCCGTGCACATGGTCGAGACGATCAACAAGCTGGTGCGGGTCCAGCGGCAGCTGCTGCAGGACCTCGGACGTGAGCCCCTGCCCGACGAGATCGGCAAGGTCATGGGCATCGGCGCCGACAAGGTCCGCGAGATCCTCAAGGTGTCCCAGGAGCCCGTGTCGCTGGAGACGCCGATCGGCGAGGAGGAGGACTCCCACCTCGGCGACTTCATCGAGGACTCCGACGCGGTCGTCCCGATCGACGCGGCGTCGTTCATCCTGCTGCAGGAGCAGCTCGAATCGGTCCTCCACACGCTGTCCGAACGCGAGAAGAAGGTCATCCAGCTGCGGTTCGGCCTCATGGACGGCCATCCTCGGACGCTGGAGGAGGTCGGGCGGGAGTTCGGCGTCACCCGCGAGCGCATCCGCCAGATCGAGTCGAAGACGCTCTCGAAGCTCCGTCACCCCTCCCGGTCGCAGAAGCTCCGCGACTACCTCGAGTAGCCGTCAGCCCGGGCGCAACCCTGTCCGACGGCGTGGAAGAAGGAGGGCCCCGCCGAAGCGGGGCCCCCGTCGGTCGTTCAGCCGGCTTAGGTTCCGACCGCGTAGGGCGCGTCGGCGTCGCCGAGGCGTTGCTTGACGGCACCGCTCACCTTGCTCACGCCGCCCTGGACGGCATCGAAGCCCTTGCGGCCGGCCTCCCCGGCGATGGAGCGCGCGCCGTCGGTGGCCCGCTGCACGGCGGGGCTGCCGGAGAACCGGCTCCACCAGGCCTGGATCTGCTCGTAGCGCTGCCGGCCGGCCCGGGCGCCCAGCACGTACCCGATGCCGAATCCGATGACGAGTCCGGTCTTCATGCTCATGGTCCGTCGCCTCCCGGGTACGCGGCCGGGTCGGCCGCACCCAATGCAATGGTTCCCGTCGGAGTGCGAAGCGTAAACGACCGGGACGGATCCGATCCGGGCTTGTTTCCTTGCAGCATCGCCGGGTACCTCACGCGCATGAAGACCATTATCGGAATCGTGTACCTGGTGATCGGCGTAGTCGTGGCGTCGACCCACCACTACTTCACCCACCTCGGGAACATCAAGGGCATCGCGTCGGCGGTCCTGGCCGTGCTGCTGTGGCCCCTCGTCCTGTTCGGCGTGAACCTCCACCTGGGACACACCGCCGCCAAGGCCGGCCACTGAGCCCGGACCGGGTTCCGGAGCACCCGGCTGCTAAGGTAGTGGGCCCACGATCCGGGGTAGCTCAACTGGCAGAGCGGCGGACTGTTAATCCGTAGGTTGAGAGTTCGAGTCTCTCCCCCGGAGCCGAGCGAACGTTTCGGAGCGGGTCGATTTCTCCGCGCCGATAGAGGGGTCCGTATTCGGTCGTGTTGTTGCCTGAAACTCGATACGCGAAGAGCAGCGGTCTGAACATCGCGTTCCAGACGGTCGGGGGCGGGGCGCAGGATCTCGTCCTCGCCGACCAGTGGTTCAGCCATGTCGAGAACCAGTGGCACGTCCCTCCGATGGCTTGCCCGCCCTCCTCGAAACGCAGGGGTTCGCGCTGGGGCTGCCGCCTGCGGCCCGCGAACGGGCCCGAATCCGGGCGGAGGCGGAATGGGGGCGCGGGATGATGCTCGACATGTTCGCCCCGGGCATGGCGGTCGATGGGCCGCTTCGCGACACGTGGTCCAGCTATGAGCGGCACTCGGCGAGCCCCGGAACCGCCGTGGCGATGCTGGAGGTCATCTGGGGCAGTGACATCCGCCACGTCCTCCCGACCATCGGGGTGCCGACGCTCGTGATCACGCGTGGGGAGCGGATCGACCACGGCCGGTATCTCGCCGCGCACATCCCTGGCGCCCGGCTCGTCGAGCTGCCCGGTGCCGACAGCTTCATGTGCGCCGGCGCCCAGGAGCCCATCGTGAGCGAGATCGAGGCATTCGTCACGGGGGGAGAGACCGGTCCCCGATCCCGACCGCGTGCTCGCGACGGTGCTGTTCACGGACATCGTCGGGTCGACGGAGATGGCAGCCCGTCTCGGCGACCGCGCGTGGCGTGAGCTCATTCAGTCGCACCATGCCGTGGTTCGGGAAGAGATCGCACGGTTTCGAGGGCGCGAGATCCACACGACAGGCGACGGGTTCCTGGCCACGTTCGACGGACCTGCCCGCGCCATCCGATCCGCAGTGGCGATCGGCGAGGCCGTTCGTCCCCTCGGCATCGAGGTTCGGGCCGGACTCCACACCGGTGAGATCGAACTGCTCCCGGAGGACGTCGGGGGCATCGCCGTTCACATCGAATCCCGTGTCTCCTCGGCGGCTGGCCCCCAGGAGGTCCTGGTGTCTTCGACAGTGAAGGATCTCGTGGCCGGGTCGGGAATCGAATTCGAAGACCGCGGTATGCACGACCTGAAGGGCGTGCCGAGTCGGTGGCGCCTGTTCGCGGTCAGCTCGACGTGAACCTGGTCGGCGGGCACCACTGCCCGGTGCGTCGGTAGACTGAGGCTTGAACCGCCGGCGACCGAGTCCCGACGAGGGCGGCGCCGGTTCGGCCACCCGCCCCCCGACCCACAAGGAGGTTTGCACGTGTCCACCGCGACGTTCGTCACCTCGCTCGGCCAGTTCACGGTCCGGCTGATGCGGGAGCACGCCCCCAAGACCGTGGCCAACTTCACCGGCCTCGCCTCCGGGGGGAAGGAGTGGACGGATCCGCGAACGGGCCAGCAGTCGAGCGCCCGCCTGTACGACGGGACCGTGTTCCACCGGGTGATCCCCGACTTCATGATCCAGGGAGGCGATCCCCTGGGGCGGGGCACCGGCGGTCCGGGGTACGAGTTCGAGGACGAGACGCCCGACTCCGGACCGTCGTTCGACCGTCCGGGGCTCCTGGCCATGGCCAACGCCGGCCCCAACACCAACGGGTCGCAGTTCTTCGTGACCGTCGTGCCGACCCCGTGGCTGACCGGCAAGCACACGATCTTCGGGGAGGTCACCGAGGGCATGGACGTCGTGAACGCCATCTCCACCACGCCGACCGACGCCCAGGACCGCCCGCGGGAGCAGGTCGTGCTCCAGCGGGTCGACGTCGCCGACTGATTCGGCCCCGCCTCCACCAATCCACGGCGAACCCCGGATAGGCTTGCCGCGCCTCGCGCGTGGCCCCGCGGAGGAGCTGGTCGGCCGTGCCGGAGGACCGCCAGGACGGGGGGGATCCGCCGAAGGACTCGGCGTCGTCGGAGGTCGCCGTGCGCGGCCCGGGAGCGGCCCGGCCCCGCGACCGAGTGCCCATCCCGCCGTGGTACCCGAAGGTGCTCGCGCTGACCGGCGTCGCCGTGCTGCTGTGGCTGGCGCTGTACACGTTCCTGGGGCAGGTCCGCCAGCTGATCGTCTGGCTGGTCATCGCGCTGTTCCTGTCGTTCGCCCTTGAGCCGGCCGTCAACTGGCTTGCCCGCCACGGCTGGCTGGACGACCTCAGCAAGCACACCCAGGAGTGGTTCGGGTTCAAGCTCTCGACGCACAACCTCATCGAGAGCCTCGACAAGGTCAAGGCGAACCTCGGGTCCTACGCGGGGAACATCGCGAAGAACCTGCTGCACATCGCCGCGACTGTTCACCTTCTACCTGGTGGCCGACGGGCCGCGGTTCCGCCGGACCGTCTGTTCGTTCATGTCCCCGGAGCGGCAGCGTCGGGTGCTCGACACCTGGGAGGTCGCGATCGACAAGACCGGCGGCTACCTGTACTCGCGGCTGCTGCTGGCGCTGCTGTCGGGGATCTGGACGTTCATCTGGCTGAGCCTGCTGGGGGTGCCGTTCGCCGCGGCGCTCGCGCTGTGGATGGGCCTGCTGTCGCAGTTCGTGCCGGTGGTGGGCACGTACATCGCGATGCTCCTGCCGATCCTGGTGGCGCTGGCGAAGAACCCGGGCACGGCCCTCGTCGTCCTGGTGGTGTTCGCGTTCTACCAGCAGCTCGAGAACTACTTCCTGAGCCCCAAGATCACCGCGCGCACGATGCAGCTGCACCCCGCGGTCGCGTTCGGCGCGGCGATCGTCGGCGGGAGCGTGCTGGGGGCGGTGGGGGCGTTCCTCGCGCTGCCGGCGGCGGCCATCGTGCAGGCGGTGCTGTCCACGTACCTCGAGCGGTACAAGGTCGTGGAGTCCGACCTCACGAGCGACGAGCCACCGCCCGAACCGAAGCGGGAACAGTGACCGAAGGCGCTCGAGCGGCTGGTCAGGCGCGTGCGGGGTGCCGGCAAGGGCGACGAGCCGGCGACCGAGTCCCCGGCCTGACCGCGTCGTCGGTCAGTCCGGGAGCGGGGAGCGGAACTCGAGCTCCCCGGCGCTGATCCGCTGCGCGGCGTCCGGCGCCATGGACCCCAGCACGCTGCGGGCGGGCTCGTTGTCCGCGAGCATCGTCCCCGTGAAGGCCACGATCCCGCGGAGCCGCGCCAGCCGAGCCAGCCGGCTCGACAGCGCCGGGCCGATGCCCCGTCCATGCCAGTGGTCGGCCACCACCAGGGCGATCTCGGCGTCGGCCGTTCCCGCCGCGCGGTGGAACCGTCCCTCGCCCACGATCCTGCCTCCCACCGTGGCGACGATCACGTCGCGGTCGGGTGCGTCGACGTCGGTCAGGTAGGCGAGCGTGCTCTCGGGGAGCCGGGGCGTCGGCGTCATGAAACGCCGGTAGACCGTCCGGGCGGAGAGGTGGAGGTGGAACGATCGGAGGGCGGCCGAGTCCCGGCCCGTCGCCCGGCGCAGCACGACGACCGCGCCGTCCCGGAGCGGCACCGGGCCCAGGATGGGATCGTCCGCGGCCTCCGACGCGTGCCGGGCGACCGTGCCGCCCGCCCGTCGTCGCGTTCCCAGCATGTCCGCACCTCGCCGTCGAGTGGGTTGCAGTTCGCAACGGACTCTAACAGGACTTCGTTTCGTTTCGCAACTCACTCTGCTACGCTGCCGGGGCGATGGAACGCGGCTGGTTCACCAACGAGAACTGTTCCGTGGCCCGAACGCTGGAGGTCATCGGCGAACGGTGGACGATGCTGGTTCTGCGGGAGGCGTTCTTCCGGGTCCGGCGGTTCGAGGAGTTCCAGCGGAACACCGGCGCAGCGCGCAACATCCTGTCCGACCGTCTTCGGACGCTCGTCGAGCACGGCATCCTCGAGCGGCGGCAGTACCAGGACCATCCGCCGCGGTTCGAGTACCGGCTCACCGAGAAGGGCGTCGACCTGTACCCCGTGCTCATCTCCCTGATGCAGTGGGGCGACCGGCACGCCCCGGGCGAGAGCGGGCCGCCGGTCGTCCTCGAGCACCGGGCGTGCGGCAAGCCCTCGACGCCCACGATGGTGTGCCCCGAGTGCGGCGAGCGGGTGGGGGCACGGGACATGCGCGCGGTGCCGGGCCCGGGCGCCATCGCCCGCGGCGCGTAGCGTCCCGGACCCACCTTCGGCGGGTGCTACGGTTCGGCGGATGACCCTGGTGCTGGGCGTCGAGGCGGGCGGATCCCACTGCCACTCCGTGGTGGCGGATCCCTCCGGAGCCATCCTCGGCGCGGGCGCGAACCGCGATTCGGGCAACTGGGAGGACGTCGGGATCGTGGCGGCGGGCGGGGCGCTCCGGGCGTGCGTCCGGGCGGCGTTCGACGCGGCCGCGACCGACCCCGGCGCCGTGGCCGCCGCGGTGTTCGCGCTTGCCGGCGTGGACTTCGCGATCGACGAGGAGCGGCTGGGGGGCCTGCCCGAGGCAATGGGCGTCGACGGTCCGACCTGGATCATGAACGACGCGTTCGCCGCGCTCCGGGCGGGGACGGCGAACAGCTTCGGGCTGGTGGTGGCCGCCGGGACCGGGTCGGTGGTTGCGGGCCAGAACGACCGGGGCGAGCAGGCCCGGACCCTCGGGCTGGGGCCGACGTTCGGCGACAGCGGGAGCGCCTCGGAGGTCTCGGAGGCGGGGGTCGGAGCCGTGGCCATGGCGTACCTGGGCCGGGGATCCCGGACCGTGCTCACGGAGACGCTCCCCGCCGCCGCAGGGGCCTCGGGCGTCGAGGACTTCCTCGAGGGAACCGCGCGGGGCCGGATCGACGCATCCGCGTTCGCCCCCGTGGTCGCCAGGGCGGCGCACGATGGCGACGAGGTCGCGCTGGGCGTGCTCCGTCGCGCCGCCGAGTCCCTGGGCGACGCCGCCGGCTACGTCATCCGGCGGCTGGGCATGGAGCGTGCGGCGTTCGACGTCGTCCTCGCCGGGGGGCTGTGGCGGGCCGGGACCGCGGTGCTGCAGGAGGCCCTCGAGCGAACGGTCAGGGCGGTTGCGCCCGGCGCGCGTCCGGTGCTGCTCGACGCGCCGCCGGTGATCGGCAGCGCGCTCCTCGCGATGGAGCTCGCCGGGTCGGTGCCGGGCGGCGGTGTGCGGGAGCGGCTCGCCGATGCCGCCCGGCGCTGGATCGTCGGCGTGCCGGCCTGACCCGCCGCGTCAGCCCTTGACGCCGGTGAGGGTCACCCCCTCGATGAACACCCGCTGGGCCAGGAAGAACAGCACGATGACCGGCAGCATGAACAGCACGGATGCCGCCATCTCGATGTTCCACAGCACGCCGAGGTGGACCTGTTCGCTCTCCACCAGCTGCGCGAGGCCGACGGCCAGCGTGAGCGAACGCGGGTTGCTGCCGGAGAACACCAGCGGGTTGAAGAAGTCGTTCCAGGCGAACAGGAACTGGAACAGCGCCACCGCCGCGATCCCGGCCTTCGCGAGCGGCACGATCACCCGCATCATGATCTGGAACTCCCCGGCCCCGTCCACGCGCGCCGCGTCGGACAGCTCGTTCGGGATGGTCAGGAAGAACTGTCGTAGCAGGAAGATCGAGAACGCGTCGCCGAAGAACGCCGGCACGATCAGCGGCTTCAGCGACCCGATCCAGTGGAGCTTGGAGAAGATGACGTACAGCGGCACCACGGTGACCTGCGCGGGAAGCATGAGCGTGGCGAGCACCACCACCAGCGTGGCGTCGCGGCCCCTCCACCGCAGCCGCGAGAGCGCGTACGCGACGGGGACCGAGGACACGACCACGCCCACAGTCGACAGGCCCGCGTACAGCACCGAGTTCAGCCCGTAGCGCCACAGCGGGAAGATGTGGAACACGTCGCGGAAGTTCGCCCAGTTGAACGGGTGCGGCCACAGCTTCGTGGACAGAGCCTGCTGGCGCGTCATCAGCGCGGTGAGGCCGATGAACGCCAGCGGCGCCAGGAACACGATTCCCAGCGCGATCGCGATCGAGTGGTTGGCGACCGACTGCAGGAACCGCCGCCGCCGCACGCCGGGAGGTGGAGGCCGGCGGGTCACCGCCCGCGCCGCCTCCGGCCGGATCGCCGTCCCGGCGGCTATCGGAGGCCTCCCTGGTAGTGCACCCACCGCCGGGACGTTCGGATGAGCACGACGGTGCAGAGGAGGGTGGCCAGGAACAGCATCCATGCCATCGCCGAGGCGTAGCCGAGGTGGAACGCGGTGAAGCCCTGCTCGTAGAGCCAGACGGGGTAGAACAGCAGCGATCCCTGGGGGTTCCCCAGGCTTCCCTGTCCGCCGGCGGCGATGTACCCCTCCGTGAAGTACTGGAAGCCGTAGATCACTCCGGTGACCACCGCGAAGAAGATGACGGGGGAGATCAGCGGCAGCGTGACGTACCGGAACCGCTGCCAGCCGTTCGCCCCCTCGATGTCGGCGGCCTCGTAGAGCTGCCTCGGCACGTCGAGGAGCGCGGCCAGGAAGATGATCATGACGTTGCCGATCGACCACAGGCCGAGCAGCACCAGGCCCGGCTTCGACCACTTGGGGTCCTGGAACCACACCGGCTGCGGCAGGTGCAGGAGACCGGCGACGTGGTCGATGGGCCCGTTCGGGTTCAACAGGAAGACGAACCCGAGCACCGCGGCCACGACGGGCACCATGGTCGGCAGGAAGAAGATCGTCCGGTACACGCCGACGCCGCGCTTCACCCGGTTGAGGACGGTCGCGCAACCGATGGCGAACACCACCTGCAGCGGTACCAGCACGAGGATCATCCAGACCGTGTTCCGCAGGGCCTCCCAGAACTGGGGGTCCTTGGTGAACATGAACCGGTAGTTCGTGAGGCCGGTCCAGCGCGGCGAGGAGAACGAGTCGTAGCTGGTGAACGAGTAGTACAGGGTGGCGAGCATCGGGAACAGGTAGAACACGGCGAACCCGACCACCCAGGGCGACATGAACACCAGCACGACGCCGCGGCGCCGCCACCGGCGGCGGCTCTTCCTGGGGAGGGGCCGGGCGTCCGGCGACGGACGCCCGGCCGCCGTGGTCACCTCGATGGCCGGCCTCCCATCCGGTTCACGACCCCAGCTGCAGCTGGTCGTCGATCTGCTTCGCGACCCCCTCGAGGCCGGACTGGAGCTGCGCCGTGCCGGCCAGGTACTTGTCGACGAACGCGCCGTACAGCGTCGAGTCCGTGAACCCGAGCGTGTTGATCTGCTTGTAGCGCGAGTGGGGGTTGGCGAAGATGTCCAGGAACGTCTTGAAGTGCGGGTCGCTGGTGAGCGCGGAGTCGTTCAGCGCTCCCACCACGGTGGGGATGTTGTGGAGCTGCTCGGCCAGCATCTTTTCCGCGGTGGTGTCCAGCGCGAGGTACTTCACCAGCAGCCAATCCTCCGCCGGGTGGGCCGGGTTGCGGGGGATGCCGATGGTCGACCCTCCGATCTGGCCGGTGCCGTACAGCTCCGGATGGTCGTCGGCCACCGGGAACGGGGCGGTCGCGTAGGGGACGGTCGACTTGTCGTTCTTGATGAACCCGACCCGCCACTCGCCATCGAAGTCCATCGCCAGCTTGCCGTTCTCGAACAGGTTCGACGGAGAGAACTCGGTGTCCTCGCCGCCGTTCTGCGCGAAGAACCGGCGCAGCTTCGCGTAGTCCAGCCAGTCCGTCATCGACTTGGTGAACGCGAGGAGCTGGGCGAACCGGGGGTCGGTCGCGAGCGTCGACTTCCCGTCCGGTCCGTACCACTTCGCGTCGGAGTACACGCCGTTCACGAAGTTGGCCAGCTCGTAGTCGCCCGTGGCGAGCGGGAGGAACCCGGCCACCTTGATCGACCCGTCCGGGTTGAGCTGCGTGAGCTTCTTCACGTCGGTGAACAGATCCGAGTACGTCTTCGGCGGGCTGGTGATGCCGGCCGCTTTGAACATGTCGGTGTTGTAGTAGAGCCCGTACGCGTCGGTGAGCATCGGCAGCATGCACTGGTTCCCCTGATAGCTCGTGTAGGCGAGCGCCCCGGCCGGCACGATCTTCGTGACGTCGATGTTGTCCTTCTTGAGGTCCGGGTTGAGGTCGACGTAGGCGTCGGAGCTGCAGTACTTCGGGGCGTTGTCCGGGATGCCCTCGACGGCGACGTCGGGGGCGGCGCCGGCGTGGATGGCGTTCAGCACGTCGGTGTCGTTCTTGTTCGGGACCGAGACCACGGTGATCCAGGGGTACTTCTGATGGAAGGCGGAGATCACGGTCTTGAACTCGGAGAACTCCGGGTTGGCGAACGGCACCCAGATGCACAGCGTGACGGGCTGGTGCCCCGCGACGGCCGCCGGGGATCCGCCCCCTCCGGCCGGGCAGGCCGAGGATGTTCCCCCGCCCCCGCCGCCACCGCCGCCGCAGGCGGCGCCCAGCAGCGCGAGCGAAACGAGCGCGGCCACCACCGCGCGAGAGCCACCCATCCTCATCACGAACCTCCTCCATGCGCCGCGTGGAGCGCCTCCACGGTCGGGATCGCGCGGGCGAACGCCGCCGCGCGCGGGTCGGGCTCGGGTCCGGCACCGGGTCGGCCCGCGGGGCGGTCGAACACCGCCCGCCGGCCGGCCTCGAGGGCCGTCGCGACCGCGCCCTCGAGGACCGCCTCCTCGCCGAGCGCGGACACCATGATGCGGGGCCGGAACGGGGAACGCGCGTGGAGCTCCCGTTCGATGGGCTCGATCAGGAGGTCGCCGCTCCTCCCGACGCCGCCCCCCAGGATGACGGCCTCCGGATCGAGGACCGGAACGATCGACGCGACCCCGAGCGCCAGCAGGTGGGCCTCGACCGCCACCGCCCGGATCGCCAGCCGGTCGCCCCGCCGGGCCGCTGCGAACACCTGCTCCGCCGTGTCGGCACCCTGCAGGCCGACCTCCCGGGCCAGGTTCACGATGCCCCCCGCGGCGGCGGCCTCCTCGAACGCCCCGCGGCGCCGGGCGGCCCGGGTTGCGGGATCCCTGGATCCGATGGGGAGGTAGCCGATCTCGCCGGCGGCCCCGCGCGACCCGCGGTAGAGCTCGCCGCCCAGGACGATGCCGATGCCGATGCCGGTGCCGATCCACAGGTACACGAAGTCGGAGAACGTTCGCCCGTGCCCCCGGGCCCGCTCGCCGAGGGCCGCCAAGTTCACGTCGTTCTCGAAGGCAACGTTGGTCCCCAGGTGCTCGCGCACCGCCTCCACGATGCCCTGCCGCCCCCATCCGGGAAGGTTGGGCGCCATCTCCATGAGCCCCCGCCGGGGGTCGAACACGCCGGGGCTGCCGATCGTGGCGTGCGTGACCTGCTCCCAGTCGATGCCGGCCTCCGCCGCGAGGTGATGGGCGACGTCGCCGATCTGCCCGATCAGCGACCGGGCGCTTCGGGCCCGGGCGCGCTCGGACCGCCGGGCCACGATCCCGCCCGTGATGTCGGCGATCGCGGCGTGCACCCACCGCCGGCCCACGTCGATGCCGACGACCCATCCGGCGTCGGGGTTCAGCTCGTACAGCACGGCTCCCGGCCCCTTGCCGCCGGTGGACCGCCCGACGTCCCGGACAAGGCCGGCCGCGTGCAGGGAGGCGAGGGCCAGGGAGACGGTGGGCTTGGACAGGCCCGTGTCGCGGGCCACCTGCGCCCGGGAGAGCGGGCCGCGTTCACGCATGAGCTCCAGGACGGCGCGCTGGTTCATGGACCGCAGCAGCCCGGGCGTTCCCGCGGTGAGGCGCGGATGGTGGTTCGTCGGTGTCTCCCCGCCGCCGTTCGTCCACGGTTCACCCGGTGGAACGGGCGGCAATAGTAAAGAACCCTTCCGGTTGGGCGGACGATATGTCGTGGTCGCGCCCCCGTCAAGCGAAGAACCGTGGGAGATGTCCGCGGTTGGCCTCGAGGAGCGCGTCGAGCAGGGGGGCGGCGACGCCGTAGGAGGGGACGAGCGGGTTGGTGGCGAGCGCCTTGAGGGCCACGTCGCGACGGCCGGTGACGGCCGCATCGACGGTGAGGCGCTCGTAGGCCTTCGCGTGCTCGACCAAGCCGAGCAGCTCCGGGGCCAGGCGGTCCAGCGGCTCCGGGTGGGCGCCGCCGTGATCGATCCGAGCCGGAACCTCCACCACGGCGTCCGGGGGCAGGCCGGGTAGCGCCTCGCCCGCCTGGACGTTCACCTCCTGGACGTCGCCCGTTCCGGCGTGCAGCGACGCCATCAGCCGGACGGCGGCCTCGCTGTAGAACGAACCTCCCCGGCTGGCCAGGAGCTCGGGCTTCCGGTCGAGCGCCGGGTCGCGGTACCGCTCCAGCAACTCCCGTTCGATGGCCATGACCTCCTCGGCCCGGGGCCGGTGGCCGGGTGACCGCTCCTCGGCGAGCACCTCGTCGGCCAGGTAGTAGTACCGGAGGTAGTACGAGGGGATCGTCCCGAGCAGCCGCAGCAGCTCGCCCGGGAGGTCCACCTCGGCGCCGAGCTCATCCGCCCGGCGTTCCAGCAGGTCAGGAAGCACATCGACGCCGTCCAGGCGAACCTCCCGCACCCACGTGAGGTGGTTGAGGCCGACGTGTTCGAGCTCGACCCGTTCCCATTCCACGCCGAGCATCACGGCCAGCCGGCGCCGCAGCGTGATGGCCACGTTGCACAGCCCGATCGCCCGGTGGCCCTCGTCGAGCAGGGCCTGGGTGACGATCCCGACCGGATTGGCGAAGTCGACGAACCACGCACCGGGCGCGCCCCACCGTGCGGTCGCCTCCGCCAGATCCAGGACCACGGGGACCGTCCGGAGCGCCTTGGCGAACCCCCCCGGGCCGGTGGTCTCCTGCCCGATGCAGCCGAACTCCAGAGGGATCGTCTCGTCGAGCAGCCGGGCCGACTGCCCCCCGACCCGGATCTGGCAGACGACGAACGAGACGCCGTCGAGGGCGCGGTCCCGATCCCGCGTCACGCCAAGGCGGCCGGTCCACCCCTGGCGGGCCAGGATCCGTTCGGACAGGCGGCCGACCAACTCGAGTCGCTCGGCGTCGACGTCCAGCAGGGCCAGCTCGTCGACCGGCAGGCGGTCGCCGTGGGCCACGAACCCCTCGATGAGCTCCGGGGTGTACGTGCTGCCCGCGCCGACCACGGCGACCTTCACGCCCACGGGGCGACGACCGCTTTCATGGTGGCGCCATCCTAGGGTAGAGTGCGCGCTGCGTGAAATCGTTAGGAAAGTTTCCTGATCGATTCCTGGAGGAGATCGCCGGTCAGCCCGCGGCGATGCGGCGGGCGTCGGATCGGCTCGAGCCGCAGGCGGGGGCGCTCGACCGCGTGGGCTCCGCGCGTCGTCGGTCGGTCGTCTTCACCGGGATGGGGGCGTCCTACGCGGCCTGCTACGCGCCGGTCACCGTCCTCGCGGGGCTCGGCGCCCAGGTCTCGATGGTCGACACGGCGGAGCTGCTGCACTTCCGGCGGCGTCAGCTGGGGCCGGACGACCTCCTCGTGGTGGTCAGCCAGTCGGGCCGGAGCGCGGAGGCGGTCCGGCTGGTCGCGGAGCTCGGGCCCACGGGGCGGCCCGTCGTCGTTGCCGTGACGAACGGCGACGACAACCCACTGGCGTCGGCGGCCGACGTGTCCCTGGACACGTCGGCCGGTCTCGAGCTGGGGCCGTCGACCATGAGCTTCGCGGCCTCGCTGGTCGTGCTGGCGGCGCTCGCGGAGGTGCTGGCGGGGCGCCCGACGGTGGAGGCGCTGGCGAGGGTCGCAGCGGGGACGGAGGCGGCCGGTGCGGCGGCGGACCGGCTGCTGGTGGACGCGGAGGGTGCCGCCGACCGGTTCGGTGCCTGGTTCGGCGAGCGGCCGACCGTCGTCCTGCTCGGCCGGGGCTCGGCCCGCGCGGCCTCGGAGCTCGGGGCCCTCGTGGCGAAGGAGGCCGCTCGGATCCCCGTCGAGGCGCTCGAGTCGGCCCAGTTCCGGCACGGGCCGCTGGAGCTCGCCGGCCCGGGCCTGGCCGCGGCCATCGTCGCCACGGAGCCCGCGACGTACGAGCTGGATCGCGGGCTCGCCGCCGAGCTGGCGGCCGCCGGCGCATCCATCCTGGTGCTGCAGCCCGGCGAGGACCCCGTGCCCGGCGCCGACACGGTGGCGATCGGCGAGCTCGACCGCCGCCTGGCCCCGGCCGTCGCGGCGGTGCCGTTCCAGCTCCTGGCGTGGCGGGTGGCGGCGAGGCGTGGCCTCCGCCCGGGAATGCTCGAGATGGCGACGAAGGTGACCACCCGTGAGTGAGCCCCGGGTGGCGCTGACGTTCGACGCGGAGCATCCCAGCCGCACGGGGGCCGACCACCGTTCGCCGGAGCGCATCCTCGACGCCCTCGCCGCGGCCGGCGTCGCCGCCACGTTCTTCGTCCAGGGGCGGTGGGCGAGCGCGTACCCCGACGTCGCCCGGCGCATCGCGGAGGACGGCCATCTGATCGGGAACCACTCGAACTACCATGCGCCGATGACCCTGCTGTCGGCGGACGGCATCCGGAACGACCTCGGAGAGGCCGAACGGCGGATCGCCGACGCGACGGGCGCCGACCCCCGGCCGTGGTTCCGGTGCCCGTTCGGCGACGGCGAGGACGACGCCGGGGTTCGCGACGCGCTGGGCGGCCTGGGGTACCGCATCGTGCCCTGGACCCTCGACTCCGGCGACTGGCGCGACGCGTCGACGCCGGACGACGTGGCGCGCACGGTGGTGGACGGAGCGGCATCGGGCATCGGGCCGGTCGTGGTGTTGCTCCACTCGTGGCCCGGTGCCACGGCGGGGTCCCTGCCGCAGGTCCTGACGACGCTCGCCGGCCGAGGGGCGGAGTTCGTGACGGTCGCGGAGGCCGCCGGTGTCGCGTGACGGATCGACGCGCCGCCCGCCCGCGATCCTCGCCGTCGACGGCGGGAACTCCAAGACCGACGCCGTGATCGCCGACGCCGCCGGCCGGGTGCTCGGCCTCGCCCGAACGATCGCCCCGTCCAACGTCGGGCGGTCGAACGGTTCCGTCGACGTGGTCGATGAGACGATCGCGGCCGCGGCGCGGCGGGCCGGGCTCGACCCCGCGCGGCGGCCGGTCGCCCGGACCGGCGTCTACTGCCTGGCCGGCGCGGACTCCCGGGGCGACGAGCGGGCGATCGGCCGGGCGCTGGCCCGCCGGGGCTGGACCGCCGGCCTCGAGGTCCGCAACGACACGGTGGCGGTGCTCCGCGCAGGGACCGACCGGGGATGGGGGATCGGGCTGGTGTGCGGCGCCGGCATCAACTGCATCGGGATCGGCCCGGCGGGGAGCGTGGCCAGGTTCGCCGCCCTCGGCGAGCTCTCGGGCGACCTCGCTGCCGGCGGCGAATGGATCGGGCGAGCGGCGCTGGGTGCGGCCGTGCGCGCCCAGGACGGCCGGGGTCCGAGGACCGCGCTGGAGGAGACGGTCCCGCGCCACTTCGGCATGGCCCGGCCCGAGGCCCTGGCCCGGGCGATGTACCGCGACCGCATCCCATCCGAGCGGCTGGTGGAGCTGCCTCCGGCCGTGTTCCGGGCTGCGGGGCGAGGCGACGGCGTGGCCCGCGAGATCCTCGATCACCAGGCCGACGAGATCGTCGCCATGGTGGGCGCGGCAATCGCCCGCCTCCGGCTGGCATCGACCGACGTGGACGTCGTGCTGGGCGGCGGCGTGTTCCAGGCGCGGGACCGGGTGTTCCTCGACCGGATCCGGGCCGGCGTCGCCGCGGTCGCGCCGGCCGCGAACGTGATCAAGCTCGGCATCCCCCCCGTCGTGGGCGCGGTGCTCCTGGGGCTGGATCTGGCGGGCGCATCGGCCCGGGCCGGCGCCCGGCTGCGCGCGGCGTTCTCCGGCGGAGGGTTCCCGAGGGCGGCACGCCGGCCCGCGGCCGTTGCCTCGAGGAGGAACTGACGTGGCGAAGATCGTGCTGGAGCGCGTGACCAAGGACTTCGGCAGCGCGATCGCCGTCGACGACGTGTCGCTGGAGATCGACGACGGCGAGTTCATGGTGCTCGTCGGCCCATCCGGGTGCGGCAAGTCGACGATCCTGCGGATCATCGCGGGGCTCGAGGAGGTCACCGCCGGGGAGGTGTTCATCGGCGACCGCCAGGTCACGGACCTGCTGCCCAAGGAACGCGACGTCGCCATGGTGTTCCAGAACTACGCCCTGTACCCGCACATGTCGGTCGCGGAGAACATCGGGTTCGGGCTGAAGCTGCGGCATACCCCGAGGGATGAGATCGAACGCCGGGTGGATGAGGCGGCGAAGATCCTGTCCCTCGACACGATGCTCGACCGCAAGCCGGCGGCCCTGTCCGGCGGCCAGCGGCAGCGGGTGGCCATGGGGCGCGCGATGGTCCGCGAGCCGAAGGCGTTCCTGATGGACGAACCCCTGTCGAACCTCGACGCCAAGCTCCGCGTGCAGATGCGCGCCGAGCTGGCCCGCATCCGCGACCGCCTCCGGACCACGACGGTGTACGTGACCCACGACCAGGTCGAGGCCATGACGCTGGGCGACCGGGTCGCCGTGCTCAAGGACGGCGTCTTGCAGCAGGTCGACACGCCCCAGCGCCTGTTCCGCCACCCCGCCAACCTGTTCGTCGCGGCGTTCATCGGGTCGCCCTCGATGAACCTCGTCGAGGGCCGAGTCGAGCCGGGGGCCGTGTCCTTCGCCGGCCTGACCTTCCCGGCGCCGGCGGGGGGCGGCCTTCGGGCGTTCGAGGGTCGGACGGTGATCCTCGGGATCCGGCCGTCGGACCTCGAGGACGCCGACCTCCGCCCCACGGGTGACGGGTCGGTCCTGGAGGCCGTCCCCGAGGTCCTGGAGGACCTCGGAACGGAGATCCACGTCATCTTCCCGGTCGACGCACCGCCGGCGGGGACGGATGAGATCGTCGCCGCCCTCGAGGACGAGGTGGTTGCAGCCGCCGGCGAGGAGCGGGCCTTCTTCACGGCCAGCCTCGATCCGCGCTCGAAGGCCGAGGCCGGCCGCCCCCTCCGGCTCGCGGTCGATCCGGCCGCGTTCCACTACTTCGACCCCGTCTCGGGGGAGGCGGTCGGGTCCTCCGGCCGGGACGACGCCGACGGCGCGGACGAACGGCACCGGGTGGAGCGCGCGGTCGGACGGGGCGCCACGTGAGCCGCGCCCCCCGATCCGTCGCGGCGTTCGTGGTCGTCGCCGCGCTGGCGACGCCGGCCGCGGCCGACGGCGTGCACCGTGGCGCGGCGCCGAGGGGGTTGGTCCGTGTCGACCAGGCCGGCTACGTGCGGGGGGCGCCGAAGCGCGCGTACCTGATGGCGCCCCGCCCGGCGACCGGCGCCCCATTCGCCGTGGTGGCCGCCGACGGGAAGGTGCGCTTCTCCGGGACGGTCGGCCCGGACCTCGGGTCGTGGAGCCCGCGGTTCTCCCAGGTGGACGCGATCGACTTCGGCGGCCTTGTGGCGCGGGGGACGTACACGATCCGCGTAACCGGGCCCGTCCACGCGGCCTCGCCGCCGTTTCGGATCGACACCGGCGCGCGCCTGGCCCGGCAGCCGCTGCGCAACGCGCTGTTCTTCTACCAGGCCGAACGCGACGGGCCGGACTTCATCCGGTCGGCGATGCGGACGGCGCCGGCGCACCTCGACGACCGCGACGCGATGACCTACCTGACCCCGCACACGAACGGCGACGGTGTGTTCCGGGGGAAGTTGCACCCGCTCGGCAGGCGCATCGACGCGTCGGGGGGATGGTGGGACGCCGGCGACTACCCGAAGTTCGTGGTGACCACCAGCTACACCGTGGACCTGCTGCTCTCCGGCGTCCGGGACTTCCCCCGATGGATGGGCCGGCGGGCCGGAGGTTCGAACTTCACGGCCGAGGCGCGGTTCGGGCTGCAGTGGCTGCTGCGGATGTGGGACGACCGGACGCGCACGCTGTACTACCAGGTGGGGGTCGGCGAGGCGAACGACACGTACGCCGGCGACCACGACATCTGGCGGCTGCCGCAGGTCGATGATCACTACGGCGGGACCGACCCCACCTACGTGTACATCCGCCACCGGCCCGTGTTCCGCGCGGCCCCGCCCGGGTCGAAGGTGAGCCCGAACATCGCGGGCCGGGACGCGGCCGCGTTCGCCCTTTGCTACCAGGTGTTCCGGGTGAGCCGCCCGGGATTCGCCCGGCGATGCCTCGCCGCCGCGCAGCACGTGTTCGACCTCGCGGACACGTCGCCGCAGGGACACCTGCTGACGGTGGTCCCGTACGACTTCTACCCGGAGACCGAGTGGCGCGACGACATGGAGCTCGGCGCGACCGAGCTGGCCCGGGCGCTCGCGGAGCGCCCGACGTCGCCGGGTCTGCCCCACGCACACGCGGCGTTCTACCTCCGGGCGGCCGCGCACTGGGCACACGCCTACGTCGACGGCCCCGGCGATGCGGGCGACGTCCTGAACCTGTACGACGTGAGCGGCCTCGCCCACGCCGAGCTGGTCCGGGAGATCCGGCGGGCCGGGAACCCCTCCGGCCTCGCGGTGACCGTGCCCCAGCTGCTCGCCGACATGCGGGCGGAGCTCGACGGGGCGGCGGCGAAGGGCGCGAAGGATCCCTTCGGGTTCGGGTTCCGGTGGGCGCAGTGGGACACGGCGACCCACGGCGCCGGGATGGCGGTCGAGGCGAGCCAGTACGACCAGCTCACCGGGACCAGCACCTACGCGGCCGACGGGCGGCGGTGGCTCGCGAACATCCTGGGCGCCAACGCGTGGGGCGCCTCGTTCATCGTCGGGGACGGCAGCGTGTTCCCGCACTGCATGCAGCACCAGGTGGCGAATATCCGGGGCTCGCTGGACGGGTCGCTTCCGCTGCTGCGTGGCGCGCTGGTGGAGGGGCCGAACTCGTTCTCCGCCCACGGGCGGCTCCCCGGCATGCGGGCCTGTCCGCCGAACGGTGTCGACCGCTTCGCGCGGTTCGACGGCCACGGCGCGGTGTTCGTCGATGACGTCCAGTCCTACGACACCGTCGAGCCGGCCATCGACCTCACGGCCGCCAGCCCGCTGGCGTTCGCGCGGATGGCGGCCGGCCTGCTCTGAGCGTCGAACGCCCCCCGGGGGCGCTACGCTCCCACCAGCGGGGCGGTAGCTCAGTTGGTCAGAGCAGCGGACTCATAATCCGCCGGTCGAAGGTTCAAGTCCTTCCCGCCCCACCGAGAAAGTGGGGGAAGAAGTACAGTCCGACAGGGGGGACCAGGGAAGGAGGCGCCATGTACGCTCGGGTCGCGGTGTACGAGATTCCGGGTCATCGCGTGGACGAGTCCATCGGAACCTTCCGCGAGGCGATCGCCGAGATCAGTGGGAAGGGTGTGAAGGAGGTCTATGTCCTGACCAGCCCGGAGAGCGACAGAGCGCTGACCATGACCCTATGGGAACAGCAGGCCGACATGGAGGCCACTCGGGTGACGGCCAGTCGCCTTCGAAACGAGGCGGCCAAGGCAGTCGATGGCAGCGTCCAGAGCGTCGTGGAATACGAAGTGGCGGTGCATGAGACGACGTAAACGACGGTTCGTTCCCAGCCCCACCTAGCGAGGCAGCCGCGGCGGGTGATCTTCTGGAGCAGGGTCAGCGTGGGCCCAGTGACCGAGTTCGCAGCCTTCACCTGGAACCCAATGGACCCGACGGCCGCACCGGCTGCAGTCGAGGACAAACGCCACCAGGACGTCCTCCGCCTCGTGCTTCGTCCGCAGGAGATCGGAGGCCATCTTCCCGGGCCGCGGCATGACCGTTGGCGGGGGGTCGTGGTCCCTGGCCTCGGCGACGAGCGCGGCGCCGTCCCGGCACAGCTTCGCCGGCGTGCGGGCCGACCGCATCAGCACCGTGAGTTCGTCCTGGCGGGCACGGGCGGCGATTTTCGGATCCGACGATCAAGCGGAATCACTCTTCGCCTCTTCGTGGGGCACATAGGGGCGCGAGCGCGCCGGAACGCCTCGTCCAAGCGCTCTGCCAGGCGCTCCTGAAGACTCTCGAACAATGTGCCCGTGCATGTTGAGCGTCGTCGTGAGAGGCGTGCCCGCGGAACTCCTGGAACTTCGGACGAGCACCCACTGCGACAGCAAGCGCCACAGCGCTGCGACGCGGATCGTGGGACAGGGCCGAAGCGGCGTACCCGGCTGGATCGGCCTGCTATTTGATCGCATTGAGGTACGGCCTCAGATGCAGTTCTCGGATCGTCTCGCTGCGGCTGAGCCTTGCCGTCTTGGCGACAGCATTGACCGAGACGAGTTGGAGCAAGACACTGATCTGACGCCGCTGGACATCCGAGAGCCATTTGTCGTTCAGCTTCTCGAACGTCTTCGCGGTGGCGAGGCTGAACCTAGATCCACCCGGGAGGCCGAGGCTCCGCGTGATCTGGCCGAGGGCGGCTGGTGCTTGCGAGGTGCCGCTATCGCCGTGAAGGAGTGTCCACTCATCCGGCACGTTGCCGGGGGCTTCCGGGAGCGATGCCCCTTCCAGTGGGCGCGTAGATCTCGCTGTTCGGCGAGCCGTGCTCGTGGCTGTTGAGAAACGCGAGAGCACCGTCGTTCATCTGCCGGGAGAGCTCGGTGCCCTCGTAGGCCAGCTCCGGGTGCTTGCTCAACACCTGGAGGTAGGTCATGTCGGTGAGCGGGTTGTTGATCGCCTCCTCTGCGGGTGGCGTCGAGGAGTCGGGTGGAGGACCTCGTGACCGAAGACGCCGATCAACAACCGAAAGTCCTCGCTCGCATACTTGCCGTTGAAGAAGATGAATCGCGGGTCAACGCCGGTGGTGACCGCAACGTAGTCACCAGATGAGGGTAGGTAGTCGACCGGTGCGAACCGGCCGCTGTTGAGGAAGTAGTCCATCGTGGGCTCCAGGAGGATTCCCTTCATACCCACGAAGGCGGCGCGGAGGGTCGGGCTGGGAACCATCGCCTTGGTCTTCGGGCTGTCGAACAGCGCCAACGCCGCGTTGAGCTCGGCGCTGTTGTTGTGGAACTGGGCCTTCAGGTAGGCCGTCAGCTTGCTTCGGGCCTGGGCCTCAGTCATCTGCGGACCCGAGGCGGGGTGCATGGCTCGGCCCTTCGGGTAGAACCCTTGTGCCAAGCCATCCTTGAACTTGGACGTGAACAGATCGATGTCGGAGGGCTTCCGGGGGTCGAGCCTCAGGACCTTGTTCGCGATCTGCTCCGCGCTGGGCTCCTTGGAGGCGAAGGCCGGGCGGCCGCGAGGGCGGGCGCCAAGGCGCAAACCACCAAGGCCGTGATCCGCCCTGCGTATCCGTAGGCGCTACGGCGGTTCATCCCCCCCTCCCGTATGGGACCCCCCTCTGACCGCGACCAACCTTTGCAGCGATGAGCGGATCGGTCAATACGTGGAATCGAGGTGGGCCGCACGACCCCGAGGCCGGAGGTCTTGGCTTGGCAGCAGCTGTGCTTCTATTTCAACCGGTGGTATGCGCCGGCGAGCAAGAGTGCCAGCCTGCTTCCGGACGGGATTCATGATCCGTCAGTCACTGGTTGGGCCGCCCCACAGAAATCCGTAGGGTCAGGGGGGTCCGGACGGGGGGGAGGCGAGATGATCGCGAGGACGTGGCGAGGCTGGACGAGGAGCGCCGACGCCGGCGCATACGTCGACTACGTGCAGGAGACGGGCATCGCCGAATACCGCGCGACGCCCGGGAATCGCGACGCGTTCATCCTTCGGCGCGACGAGGGCGACCGGACGGAGTTCGTCACGCTGACCTTCTGGGACTCGATGGACGCCGTGCGGGGGTTCGCCGGGGCGGACGTGGAACGGGCGGTGTTCTACCCTGAGGACGATGGGTTCCTGGTTGACCGCGAAACGATCGCCCGGCACTACGAGGTGATCGAGGCCGCGCCTCCGGCCGCTCGGGACACCTCATCGGCCGGGGAGCCCTGACCAGGACGGCGCCCCCGCCAGGCGGCGACCGAGGCGTGCGTCGCCCTGCGGTACGCGACGCCCACGGCGTCGTTCTCCGGGAGCCGGACGAGGACCTCCACGCCGTCGAACCCAGGTGGCTGGACGCTCTCGCTGGCGCTCAGCACCGCGTACCAGCCGGGTTCGTACGCGATCTCCCAGCACTCGGCGCAGTCCGCTGCGGAACGTCCGTTGTGTCCCCCACTCACAGTAGAGACAACCTACTCGTCGAGGCGGGTGACGCCATCGGTCGGAGGACGGTTTCGAGGGCGGGCCGTTCGGCCTAGGAACCGGGAGTCGGGGAGGTGGTGGATGGGCCGGCCGCACCCGGCCCCCACCGAGTCATCGGTGTCTCAGCCGCCCCATGGTCCCCAGCCATGCCGATGGACCATGCGGATGGACACGATGATGTTGGTGCGTGCGTTCAGGATGCGGTTCCGCAGGTAGGGGAACCCGTACGCGCGGTACCGGCTCTGCCAATAGGACACGCCTTGCTGGTAGATGCCCTTGTACTCGCCGTTCGGGTTCACGGCGTAGGGGTCGTAGCGACTCTCGCGCCAGGCGATGTACATTGCCTTGTCCGCACCACCCGGGACCGGGTAGTGGGCGACCGCGCACCGGATGATGCGCTTCACCTGGTATTCGCTGTACCCGCCGTTGTTCTTCCACCATTGGAACTCGCAGATGCCGGCCGCATGCGCCGGCGTTGAGGTGAACATCAGTCCTCCGGTCGCGATGACGCCGACCGACAGGACGATCGTGAGAATTCGTCGAAGCACGATGCCTCCTTCGAGGTGGAGGTCGGGCCGACATGGCCCGACGCGCCTTTCAGGACGGTGACTCTTGGCTACCACCTCCCAGCTGCTCGTTCGCCCGGGTTCGAGGGGAGCGTCCTGCTCCCGGACCACGCCGGCGGCACGGTCGCGCTCGACCAGGCTGAAGCCCTAGGGGAAGGAGGGTGTTGCCGCGGGCGGATCGAGCGGAACGTTGGCCGGTGTGGAACAACCCGAGCACCAACGCATCGATCCTAGCAGGGGATGCCCGGACGTGCCCACCGGGGGATCGTGGTCGCCGGTCGGGCGACCGGCGTTCGGCGGACGCCGCTCCGGCGGGGGGCCCGGCGGAGCTTCAGGCGCCCAGGTTCAGCGTGACGTCGTCGGGGTTGGCCGGGTTCACCGTCACGGGGATCACCGCGCCCGGGTACAGCCGGGCGAGCCCACCCGCCGGCACGATGATCTGCTTCGTCACCCGGCGCGGAGCCTGCCCGGGAAGGGTGACGTCCATGTCGACCTGCATCTGCATGCCCGCGGCGGTCGTGTTCACCGGGCGCGTGGCGACGATGGACGCCCGGGGCATCCCCGCGGCGGGCGGCGCGTAGGTCGGGACCGCGCCGGGCAGCGCGAAGTTGGTCGCCGTGACTTGGTTCACGGAGGGCCCGTACCCCGGGATCGTCGCCCCCGAGGTCCAGCTCTGCGGCGCGGCCGTCGCCTGCCCTCCCAGCTGCGCCACCTGGTCCCACGACGTCGGCCCCCCCTGCACCGGCCGCAGCCGGAAGGCCAGGATGGCCAGCGTGAGCAGGATGGATGCCCCGAACGCCGATCCGATCAACCACGGGACGTAGCTTGTGGTCTGGTCGGCGTCCTGTCCGGCGCAGTCCGCGCTGAAGCAGTTCGTGAGCGACGTGGCGGAGGTGATCGTCTTCACGAGGAAGTACGCGAACAGCCCCCACGCGACGATGCTGAGGACGAGCAGGGAGATCCCGAGCCAGTTCCGCTTGCGCGCCATGGGCGGAGTATGTGGGCAGGAAGGGGGCCGGGCAAGCCACACCCGCGATGGGATTCTCAGGCTGCGGCCGCACCGCCGAGAAGGCGGGGCATGACCCGGTGGGCGAACTCCTCGACCCGCTCCTCGCCGCCGGCCGGCCAGGGGACCACCAGGTAGTCGAATCCCAGGTCGCGCATGGCGCGGGCGCGATCGACGACGACGTCCCAGTCGTCGTCGATCGGGAGGTTGGTGGCCTTCCGGATCCCGGCCGGATCCCGGCCGGCATCCTCCGCCGCCCGGGCCAGCACCTCGAGCTTGAGCGGCAGGTCCTCGGGCTCGTCGAACGCGTGCCACACGTCGGCCACGCGCGCAGCGACGGGGATGGTCAGCCGGTCGCCGCCGGCCCCGATCCAGATCGGCGGGTGGGGCCGCTGGACCGGCCGCGGTCGGTACGTCGCGTCGTGAAGCGCGAAGTGACTCCCTTCGAACGACGCGCCGTCCTCCGTCATGAGCCGGCGCATCACGCGGACGGTCTCCTCCAGCCGTTCGGCCCGCTCGCGGGGGGAGGGGTAGTCGATCCCGAGCTCTCGGTGCTCGGCCTCCACCGAACCCGCCCCGATCGCGACGTCCAGCCGGCCTCCGGAGACGTGGTCGACCGTCACGGCCTGCGCCGCCAGCACCGACGGGTGGCGGAACATCACGGACGTCACCATGGCGCCGATGCGGATGCGTTCGGTCGAGGCCGCCATCGCGGCGAGCAGCGACCACGCCTCGAGGCAGGGACCCAGTGGGTCACCGCCCATCGGCTGAAGGTGGTCGAAGATCCAGGCGCCCGTGAACCCGTGGCCCTCGGCGAGCCGGACGCGTGCCAGCAGCTCGGGCCAGGTCAGGTGGTGCTGGTTGGTCTTCAGTCCGAAGCGCACGCGACCTCCCCGGATGCGGTGGGGGCGGGGGGGGCCGCGGGGCTGGGTTCGCGTTCGCGGAGCACCGGGCCCCGCGCGAAGGCGGGGATCGTGACGTGGGCGATGGGGCCGATCGCGATGGCGAACAGGGCCGTGCCGATCCCGACGGTCCCGCCGAGCAGGAACCCGATCACGAGGACGGTGAGCTTGATCGCCGTCCGGACCACCCGGATCGAATGTCCGCGCTTGGCGATGCCGACCATCAGGCCGTCCCGCGGCCCGGGCCCCATGGCGGCGCCGATGTACAGCCCGGTGGCGATGCCGCACAGCGCGATCCCGGAGAGCAGGAACCCCCACCGGACGGCCGCGCCGTGCTGGAAGGTGATCACCTCGAGCACCGCGTTCATCCACAACCCGATGAACAGCACGTTGCAGATGGTCCCGAGTCCGGGGCGCTGCCGGAGCGGGATCCACAGCAGCAGCACGGCCGCGCCCACGAGGATCGTCCACGTCCCGATCGCCAGTCCGGTCTGCCGCGACAGTCCCTGGTGGAACACGTCCCACGGGTCGAGGCCCAGGCGGCTGCGGACCAGGAGCGCCTGGCTCAGCCCGTAGAGGAACAGCCCGATCTGCAGCTGGGTGAACCGGGCCCAGAACGGCCAGGGTGCTCGTGCCTGCCGGACGGGCGGTCGTTCCCGGTCCCGGCGGCGTCCCCGCCCGATGGTTCGCATGGGGCGCACCGTACGGCAAAGTGGCCTTGACAGTCCATAGCCAATCGTGCGGGAATGGCCCGGATGGAGGCACGGTCGATCGTCCCCGGCGGGGAGCTGGCCCGGCTGCTCGGTTCGTGGGAGGGGCAGGGGCCGGGGTACGCGGCGCTGGCCGGGGCGCTCCGCGCGCTCGTGCTGGACGGGCGCGTGCCGCTGCGGGCCCGGCTGCCGTCCGAACGCGGGCTGGCCGCCGTCCTCGGCGTCAGCCGGACCACCACGACGGCGGCGTACGACCTGCTCCGGGGCGAGGGGTTCCTGGAGAGCCGCCGAGGTTCGGGGAGCCGCGTGGCGCTGCCCACCGGCGGCGCGGCCGACCGCGAGCTTCGGGTGCGCCCGCACGGCGAGCGCCGGGCGGATTCGATCGACCTGTCGATCGCGGCCATGCCGGCCCCCGGCGCGATGATGGACGCCGTCGACGGCGCCGCGCGCGACCTGGCGGGGCATCTCGGGGGGACCGGCTACGACCCGCTCGGCGTGCCCTCGCTCCGCCGGGCGGTCGCCGCTCGGTTCGCGGAGCAGGGCGTCCCGACCACCGAGGACCAGATCCTCGTCACCGCCGGGGCGCAGCTCGCGCTCGCCCTGCTGCTCGACGTCCTGCTCGCGCCCGGGGACCCCGCGATGGTCGAGGTCCCGAGCTACCCGAACGCCATCGGCGCGTTCCGGGGGGCGGGGGCCCGATTCGTCCCGGCCGTCATGACCGACGCCGGGTGGGATCCCGGCCTCGTGGCCGCGTTCCGGGAGCAGGTTCCCCGGGTCGCGTACCTCCAGCCCGACTTCCACAACCCGACGGGGTTCCTGATGCCGGACGGCGAACGCGAGGCGGTGGTCCGCGCCGCCGCCCGGGCCGGCACGCACATCGTCGTGGACGAGACGTTCGCGCGCCTCGACCTCGAACCGTGGAGACCGCTGCCCCGGCCGATGGCCGCGTACGACCGCGACGGCGCGGTCATCACCGTGGGGTCGATGAGCAAGGCGTTCTGGGGCGGCCTCCGCCTGGGGTGGATCCGGTGCGCGCCGCCGCTCGCCCGCCGGGTGGCCCAGGCCCGCGCCGCCGTCGACCTGGCCACGCCGGTGCTCGAGCAGCTGATCGCGGAGCGGTTGCTGCGGTCGAGCGGCCCGATCCTCGACGAACGCCGCCGACTCCTCGCCGAGCGCCGCGACGCGCTGGCCGCGGCGCTCCGGGAGGACCTGCCGGCGTGGCGGTTCCGGATGCCCCGCGGCGGCTTGTGCCTGTGGGCCGAGCTGGAGGGTCCCGAGGCCGAGGCGCTCGCCGAGGAGGCCGAGCGCGAGGGCGTCCACGTGGTGCCGGGGCCCACGTTCAGTCTGGACGGGACGCTCGACCGCCACCTCCGGCTGCCGTTCACCCTGCCGCCGGAGCGGCTGCGCGAGGCGGTGGCTCGCCTGGTCGCCGCCGAGCGCCGGGTCCGGCTCGGCGTCACCGGCGGATCCCGTCGCGACCGCATCGCGTGAGTGCCGGGGACGTGCACCAGGTGGTACGTGCGTGACGGTGCCGCGGGTCGAGCCCGACGAGGACATCCGCGTCTCCACGATCGAGCTGTTCTTCGACCTCGTGTTCGTGTTCACGATCACGCAGCTCACGAGCCTGCTGACCGACGAGCCGAACGCCGCCGGCGTGGCGAAGGTGACGCTGATCTTCGGCAACGTGTGGTGGATGTACGGCGGATACGCCTGGCTGACCAACTCGGTCCCGCCCCGTGGACCGGCGCTGCGCCTGCTGCTGCTGTTCGCCATGGGGGCGTTCCTCGTGGTCGCGCTGGCCATCCCGAACGCGTTCGGCGACTCTGGGGTGGCGTTCGGCATCGCGTACCTCGTCGTGAACTTGGTGCACACGGGGATGTTCCTGCTGTCCACCCGGGAGTCGGCGTTGCGGGCGATGCGGCGGCTCGGCCCGTGGAACATCGTGACCGCGATGGTGCTGCTGGCCGCCGGGTTCGCCGACGGGCCGTGGCAGTGGGCGCTGTGGATCGGCGCGTTCGTCCTGCACTGGATGACGCCGTATTTCTCGGCGGTGGGCGGGTTCTCGCTGCGGCCGGCGCACTTCGTCGAACGCCACGGCCTGATCGTGCTGATCGCACTGGGGGAGTCCGTGGTCGCCGCCGGGATCGGGGTCCGCGGTCGGCACCTCTCGCCCGGCCTGGCCCTCGCCTCGCTCCTGGGCCTCGCCGTGGCCGCGGCCCTGTGGTGGATGTACTTCGACGGCGAGGACGAACGCGCCGAACGGGCCCTGGCCGCAGCGACCGGCGACCGGGGGACGTGGCTGTCGCTGTACGCGTTCGGGTTCGACTTCCTGCCGCTCCTCGAGGGGATCGTCGTGTTCGCGGCCGGCGTGAAGGGGGCGATGGCGGGCTACGGCCGTCCGGCGTCGACGGCCACCGCCTGGTTCATCGCCGCCGGTGTGGCCGCGTACGCCGCCGGGCTGGCCGCGTTCCGAAACACGCTCCGCACCGGGCCGGTCGCGTCCCGGCTGGTATTCGCGGTGCTGGCGCTGCCCACCGCGTTCGTCGGGCTGGCCGCCTCGCCCGAGGCCCAGCTGGCCGTGGTGCTGACCCTCGCGGCGGCGACCATCCTCGCCGAGCGGCGCCGGGCCGAGGCGCCGTCGGCGGCCTGAGCGGCCGAGGCCGCGAGGTACCGTGGTCGGTCATGCTGCTCTCGATCACGTCGACCACGCCCCCCGCGACGGACCTCGGGTTC
This sequence comes from uncultured Actinomycetes bacterium, assembly GCA_963772375.1. Classification (GTDB taxonomy): domain Bacteria; phylum Actinomycetota; class UBA4738; order UBA4738; family JACQTL01; genus DATBHM01. The sequence continues at coordinate 631,184 of CAVYXG010000001.1, read as the reverse complement.
CTGCTGCACAAGAACCCGGCGAACGTCCGGTCGGTCGACCTGTCGTTCGGCCGCGCCCACGTCGTGTACCCGGAGGCGACCGGGGTGCGGTGCACGGCCGCCGTGCTGCTGGAGATCGACGCGGTGTCGCTGGTGCGGCGGGGCCGGGCCCGGGGCGACGCCACGCTGGCCGACTACGTGAACGACCGCCCGTACGTGGCGTCGTCGTTCCTGTCGGTGGCGATCGCGAAGCTGTTCGGTACCGCGATGTCGGGCCGGAGCGACGACCGCCCGGAGCTGGTCGACGCGGACCTCTCGCTCGAGGTGCGCGTCCCAGTGCTGCCGTGCCGAGGCGGCGGGCCGCTGCTGCGGCGGCTGTTCGAACCGCTGGGGTACGGCGTGGACGCGGCGCCGCTGCCGCTCGACGAGCGGTTCCCCGAGTGGGGCGACAGCCGGTACCTCGACGTCACCCTCACCGCCCGGATGCCGGTCCGCCGGATGCTGGAGCACCTGTACGTCCTGCTGCCGGTGCTCGACGACGCCAAGCACTACTGGGTGGCCGAGGACGAGATCGAGAAGCTCCTCCGCCGTGGCGAGGCGTGGCTGGGCGACCATCCCGAACGGGAGCTGATCACGCGGCGGTTCCTCCGGTATCGTTCCGAGCTGACCCGGGCCGCGCTGGCCCGGCTGTCGGACGAGGACCCGGAGGCGGATCCCGACGCCGCCGCACGCGAGCACGACCGCGAGGAGGGGGCGTTCGAGGACCAGGTCCGGCTGCGCGACCAGCGCATCGGCTCGATCGTCGCCGCCCTGCGGTCGAGCGGCGCCCGGCGGGTGCTCGACCTGGGGTGCGGCGACGGTCGCCTCCTGCAGGCGCTGCTCCGCGACGGGCAGTTCGAACGGGTCGTCGGCGTCGACGTATCGGCCGCCGCGCTGGGGGTGGCAGCGCGGCGGCTGCACCTGGACAGCATGACGCCCCGGCAGCGCGAGCGCGTGGATCTGCAGCAGGGCTCGCTCACGTACCGCGACCGGCGGCTCGAGGGATACGACGCCGCCGTGATGATGGAGGTGGTCGAGCACCTCGACCCCGACCGGCTCGGCGCGCTGGAACGGTCGGTGTTCGGCTCGGCTCGGCCGGCGACGGTGATCCTCACGACGCCGAACGTCGAGTACAACGTTCGGTTCGAGGGGCTGGCGGCCGGGTCGCTCCGGCACCGCGATCACCGGTTCGAGTGGACCCGCGAGGAGCTCCGCGCCTGGGCGGGTGACGTGGCCGATCGCACCGGCTACTCGGTGCGGTTCCTGCCGGTGGGGCCCGACGACCCCGAGGTCGGCGCTCCCACGCAGATGGCGGTGTTCTCGCGGTGACCGAGCTCCGCATCCCGGACCTGTCCCTGGTCGTGCTGATCGGCGCGAGCGGGTCGGGCAAGTCGACGTTCGCGGCGCGGCACTTCCTGCCGACCGAGGTCATCTCCTCGGACCACGCGCGCGGGCTGGTGGCCGACGACGAGAACGACCAGGCGGCCACGGGGCCGGCGTTCGACGTGGTGCACTTCATCGCCGGCAAGCGGCTCGAGTTGCGGCGGCTGACGGTGATCGACGCCACGAACGTCCAGCCCGATTCGCGGAAGCCGCTCGTGACGCTGGCCCGCGAGCACCACGTCCTGCCGGTCGCGATCGTGCTCGACGTCCCGGAGGCGCTGGCGCAGGAACGCAACCGCTCGCGTCCCGACCGCCAGTTCGGGCCCCACGTGATCCGGCGCCAGCAGGCCATGCTCCGCCGTTCGATCGGGCGGCTGGAACGGGAGGGGTTCCGGCGGGTGTTCGTCCTGCGGGGGCCGGAGGAGATCGACGCCGCGGAGGTCGTCCGGGAACGGGCGTGGACGGACCGCTCCGACGAGCACGGGCCGTTCGACGTCGTCGGCGACGTCCACGGGTGCTCGGCCGAGCTGCACGAGCTGCTGGCGCTCCTCGGATACGCCGCGGGCGACGACGGCGTGCTGCGGCATCCCGAGGGGCGGGTGGCGGTCTTCCTCGGCGACCTCGTCGACCGGGGGCCGGACACGCCGGGGGTGCTGCGGACGGTGATGGCCATGGCGGCGGCGGGCTCGGCCGTCTGCGTTCCCGGGAATCACGAGTCCAAGCTGGTGCGGGCGCTCCGCGGGCGGAATGTCCAGGTGACGCACGGCCTGGCGGAGTCGCTCGAGCAGCTCGGCGCCGAATCGGAGGAGTTCCGGCTGCGGGTGGTGGAGTTCCTCGACGGGCTGGTGAGCCACTACGTGCTGGACGGACGGCGGCTGGTCGTCGCCCACGCCGGGATGCGCGAGGAGATGCAGGGCCGCGCGTCGGGCGCCGTGCGGGCGTTCGCGCTGTACGGCGAGACCACGGGGGAGACCGACGAGTTCGGCCTGCCCGTGCGGTACGCGTGGGCGAACGACTACCGGGGGAGCGCGGCCGTCGTCTACGGCCATACGCCGGTCCCCGAGGCCGGCTGGGTGAACGGCACGATCTGCGTGGACACCGGGTGCGTGTTCGGCGGCCGGCTCACGGCGCTGCGGTGGCCCGAGCGCGAGCTGGTGTCGGTGCCGGCCCATCGGACGTACTACGAGCCGGCCAGGCCGTTCCTCGCGGAGGGTGATCAGGCTCCCCTGGCCGAGGACCGCGCCCCCGATCCGCCGGACGTGCTCGACGTGGCCGACGTGCTGGGGCGGCGGGGGATCGAGACCCGGCTGATGGGCCGGGTGACGATCCCCGAGGAGAACGCCGCCGCCGCGCTCGAGGTGATGAGCAGGTTCGCCATCGACCCGCGGTGGTTGGTGTACCTGCCGCCGACGATGTCGCCGGTGGCCACGAGCGAGCGCCCCGACCTCCTCGAGCATCCCGCCGAGGCGTTCTCGTTCTACCGGCGGGACGGCGTTCCGGTCGTGGTGTGCGAGGAGAAGCACATGGGGTCGCGGGCGGTGGCGGTCGTGTGCCACACGCCCGAGGCCGCGACGCGGCGGTTCGGCGTGGCATCGGGCGACGGTGCGGTGTTCACCCGAACGGGCCGGGCCTTCTTCCCCTCCCCCACGATGCAGGCCGAGGTCCTCGCGTCGCTGCGCGAGGCGATGCACGCGGCCGGCCTGTGGGACGAGCTGGCCACGGACTGGGTCGTGCTGGACTGCGAGGTGGTGCCGTGGTCGCTGAAGGCCGAGGACCTCCTGCGGAACCAGTACGCGGCCGTGGGTGTGGCCGCGACGCACGGGCTGACCGCGTCGGTCGAGGCGCTGTCCGCGGCGACGAACCGCGGTGTCGACGCGCGCGACCTCCTTGAACGGACGCGGAGCCGGCTGGCGATGGCGGCGGCGTTCGTCGAGGCGTACCGGCCATATTGCTGGCCGGTCACGTCGGTGGCCGACGTGCGCGTGGCACCGTTCCAGGTGCTCGCTGCGGAGGGTCTGGCGCTCCACGACCGCGAGCACACGTGGCACATGGCCGCGGCGGACCGGCTGGCCGCGGCGGCGCCGGGCCTCGTCCGGGCCACGGCGAACGTCGTGGTCGACGTCACCGAAGCGGCGCAGATCGACGCCGCCACGGCCTGGTGGGAGGAGATGGTCGGGGCCGGGGGAGAGGGGATGGTGGTGAAGCCGCTCCAACCGATCGTGCGGGGCAGTGGCCGTGGCGTGGTCCAGCCCGGGGTGAAGGTGCGCGGGCCGGAGTACCTCCGGATCATCTACGGCCCGGAGTACTCCGCGCCGGCCACCCTCGAACGCCTCCGCCAGCGCTCCCTGGGGCGCAAGCGCGCACTGGCCGCGCGGGAGTTCGCCCTCGGCGCGGAGGCACTGGAGCGCTTCGCCCGTGGCGAGCCCCTGTACCGCGTCCACGAGTGCGTGTTCGGCGTCCTGGCCCTGGAGTCCGAACCGGTCGACCCGCGCCTGTAGGCGCACGTCGTTCGCCCGACCGGGCTATGTGTACCGGATCCGCGGGTCGAGCCACGCGTATGCGATGTCGACGAGCAGGTTCATCATCGTGATGGCGATGGCCACCACGATCGTGATGTCGACGATCGCGTACAGGTCCGTGTGCCGGACGGACTGGACCGCGTAGGCGCCGAGCCCGGGGAGGTTGAAGACGGTCTCCGTGATGACGGCGCCCCCGAACAACGCGCCGAGGTCCATCCCGAACATCGTGACCAGCGGCATCATCGCGGCCCGGAACGCGTGGCGGATGATCACACGCCGCTCGGAGAGCCCCTTGCCCCGGGCCGTCCGGATGTAGTCCTCCGACAGCGTCTCGATCATGGTGGCCCGGCTCATCCGCGCGTAGTACGCGGCGAACAGCATCGCCAGGACGATCCACGGGACGACCATGTGGCTGATCCACGGCCAGAACCCGTCCGCGATCGGCACGTAGCCGGCGCCCGGGATGATGCCGAGCTTGAACCAGAACACGTACAGCACGATCATCCCGAGGAAGAACACGGGCGTCGACGCGGCGATCAGCGCGAAGGCCATCGCGGCGCGGTCGGTCTTCGATCTCGGCCGGAGCGCGGACAGGATCCCGAGCGGGATCCCGATCAGCAGCCACACAAACGCCGCCCCGAGCGCGAGCTGCGCCGTCACCACCGCCTTGCTGGCGATGATGGGCTTCAGCGCGCTGCGGGTCTGGAACGAGAACCACAGTCCGGGCCACCCGTACCGGTCCCCGAGGAACAGGTGTTCCATGAACAGCCCGTACTGGATGTAGACGGGCTTGTTCAGCCCGAGCGACTCCTTCGTGAACTCACTGGCCTGCGCCGTCTCGGCGCCGTGGGTGAACCGCTCGTAGACGGAGTCGTTGGGTGGCATCACGAAGAAGATCACGAACGTGATCGACGTGAGGACCACGAGCACGAACACCGCCCACAGCAACCGCCGCCCGATGTACCGGATCACTGGCCCGTCCTTGCGTTCCCGGCGCCCATTCGTTCTGCTAACCTCTTCACCCGGGGAAACCGGTTGCACTAGGCTAAGCGGTTAGGACGACCTTCGTCAACGGAAGGACGCAGGGGGATGGAGCGGACACCGATCAACGCCTACGCCGTACGGGTGGACGGGCTCATGCTCCCCGCGCCGCTCGGAGGCCACGCCGTGCTGGACTTCTGCAACACGATCGCGGGGTGGGACGAGCCCCGGCCGGGCGACTTCCTCCGAACCTACGACCACCTGGCCGTGTGGGCGGCGGCCTGGGAGCTGATCGACGACGACACCGCGAACGCCCTCCGGGTCCGCGCGGCCGAGCATCCGGGTGCCGCCCGCGCCGCCCTGTCGGCCGCCGGGCAGTTCCGGGGTTCGGTGTACCGGGTGCTCACCGCGTCGGAGCCCGGCGGCGACCTCGGCCACGTCGCCGACGCGGCGAGGCGCGCCTACGAGGCCGCGGACCTCGAGCCCGTGCCGGGTGGCGGCGTCCGTTGGACCCTCTCGGCGTCGGCGGGGCTCCGCGTGCCGCTGCACGCCGTCGCCCGTTCCGCGGCGGAGTTCCTCATCTCACCCGACGCGAGGTCGGTGCGCCGGTGTCCAGGCGACGAGTGCGGGTGGCTGTTCGTGGACCGCTCCGGCCGCCGCCGGTGGTGCACGATGGCGATGTGCGGCAACCGGGCCAAGGTCCGCCGGTTCGCCCAGCGTCAGCGCGAACGGAACCTCAGCCGCATTGAACCGGACAGATGACGTTCACGTCGTTCTTGTCCACCCATCCGAAGACGGTCTGGTCCGTCGACAGCTTCACCTGGTAGTAGCCGTTCTCGTCGTGGCCGATCTGGTAGACACGATCGTCCTTCTTCAGGTTGCTCACGACCTTCGAACCGGCCTTGGGCTCCTCGAGCAGGTCGGTCGGCTTGAGGACGGTGGCGGTGCCGATCACCGGTGCCTTCAACGGGTCGATGCTTGCCGTGGCCGACGCCGCCGGCGTGGGGCTGAGGTTGTTGACGATGGTGGTGCCCGACCCGCTGCTGGCGAACGCCGCCACGCCGACCACGAGCACCACGATGAGGCCGATGCTGACGAATCCCGACAGGGCGCCCTTGCGCCGCCTCGACGAGGCGTCCTTCTTCTCGTCCCGCCGCGTCTGGTCGAAGGTGTCGGCCGCATCCCCCAGATCGGCCACGCCCATCAGCGTGCCGACCCCCGCGCCGTCGACGCCGCCCACGTCGTTCGTCCAGCCCGCCACCGTGGGCTTCTGCATGGCCTCGCGGGCCCGCGTCCGGAGCTCCTCGTCCCCCTTGGTGTCGATCAGGCCCTGAAGGACCTTGGCGCGGGTCCGCCACGCGCTCTTGGAGAACACGTCCGGACCGCCGGCCTCGGTGCTCCGGGATGTCAGCTTGCTCCAGGAGCCGAACTCCTCGTGCCACCGCTCGTCCAGGTCCCGGAACCGGGGCGTCTTCGTCGCGTCCGCGCTCAGGCTGAGCACATGGTCCGTGTAGAGGATGCGGAGCGCCGCGGTCGCGCTCCACGTCGGGAACGGTCCGTCGACCTCCGAGGCGAGCTCCGCGAGCCCCTGCTCGCTCAGCTCGTATCCCATGAACTGGGGGTGCTCGTGCGGGTCGAGCCGCATGATCACGCGGAACAGCCGCGTGTCCTCGGACACCTGCTTGTCGCCGGCGATCTCCGCCACGTCGCCGGCCAGCGCCTCATCGTGGAGACCGTCCCTGGCCTGGCGTTCGACGTCACCGTCGGAGAGCGCCACGACGGCGTCGGTCCAGTGCGTCGTCAGCGCGTCGGCGAGCGCCTTCGGCGTGTCGTACGCGTTCAGCCGCAGCCCGCCGTCGCCGGCCCCCTCGGCCGCCGTCCCCGTCGATCCGCCGACGGCACCCGTCTCGTTCGACACGCTGGTTCTCCCTTCGCCGACACCTCGTGAGCGTCGCGTCCGCGGGCGACGCGGGGAGGGAAGCACGTCCCCCCAGTTTCGTCAATGACAGCGTAGCCCCTCGGGCATCCGCTGGTGTGACCGAGGGCCCGACGGTCCATACGGTCGGACGCCGTCCGGCCGCTTGACGGTCCCGGGGGCCTGCGATTGGCTGGCCGGGTGGGCGAGTCCCGATCCGTGCGCGCGGGCCGGCTCCGGCCCTGGATCGTCGCCTCCCGCGAGGTCGCCCTCGTCGCACTGGCGGGGCTCGCGTTGGGGGAGGCGGTGTCGTTCCTCGTCCTGGCGGGCGGCGGCGTGTCCGGCTTCGGCCTCGCCAACGCCGTCCGGGGCGGCGTGGTCCTGTTCCTCGTGTTCCACCACGTCGGCATGCAGGTGGCGACGGCCTCGCTGCGCATGCCCCACGGCGCGGAGGTCGCGCTCGGGCTGCCGTCGGGCGGATCGATCGACGCCACGGTCGCGTTCGCCCTGCTGGGCGGGATGGCCCTGATCCTGTGGCGACTGGTGCGCGCCGGCGACGTGGTGGCCGAGGTCACCGGGGGCCGTCCCCGGAACCGCGGCCTGTCGGGCGCACGCATCGCGGTCCCCTACGCGCTCATCTCGTTCGTGCTCGGGTGGCTGGTGAGCGGCGTCGTCCGGTTCCCCGAGACCTCGCCGCTCGCGGTTCATCCCTCGCACGCCGCGTCGCTGCTGTGGCCTCTGGTGCTGGCCGCCGTGGCGGGGTTCGCCGGGGGCGTCCGGTCCGGGCCGGAGGGCCCGTGGGACTCCGACTGGTGGGAGCGGGAGCGGTGGAACCGGTGGTTCCGCGCGGCCACCGCCGGGGCGACGCGCATCCTGCTGGTCGGGATGGCCGCGGCGCTCGCCGGGTTCCTGGTCGTGGCGGCAGCCCGTCCCGGCGACACCGCGCAGTACCTCGCCGACGGGTTCTCCGGCGGGCCGCTCGCCGGGCTGGGGGTCGCGGTCCTGGCCGTCCTGGCGCTTCCCAACCTCGCCCTGTGGATCCTCGCGCCGGCGTTCGGCGGATGCGTCGAGATCTCGAGCGGGTTCGGCTTCACGACCGGCCCGTACTGCTTCCTGAGCTACACCCACGCGGCGAGCCATCCGCTGGCCGCGCGCGACATCTACTGGGGCTTCCCCACGCTCGGCCCGCCGCCACCGGAGCTCTGGGTGTTCCTCGTGGTGCCGGCCGTCGCCGTCGTCGCCGGGGTGGTGCACGCGATGCGGCTCGGCGGCGTGCGCACCCGGCGCGAGGGCGCCGCGGTGGGGGCGCTCACGGGGGTCGTGTTCATCGGAGTGTTCCTCGTGGCGCTGCTGCTGTCGACGGTCACCGTCCGGCTCGAGGGGTTGCTCAGCGACGTGAACACCGGCTACTTCCGCTACGGGCCGCAGCCCCTCGACGCCATCGAGCTCGGCGTGGCGTGGGTCGTGATCGGTGGGACGCTCATCGGGTGGCTCCTGGGCCGGAAAGCAGAACTCGAGGCGGCACGAGAACCCACCCCCGCGTCGGCCGGCCCCGGCCCGTAGTCACGCTCCGACGAGCTCCGAGAACTCCGCCCGTCGAGGATCGGCGACACGATCCGTCCTGAGCAGCGGTGTCCTGCAGGAGATGATGGTTGTCCCGGCCGGAGCGGGGTAGGGGACTCGGTATGGATACCGAGACGCTCAACTCCAGCTGCATCGCCGCGTTCGTCGACGAGTCCGGCGAGTACGACCACGTCGTCGACGCCGCCGTGGGCCTCGCCGGAGCGAAGGGGTCGCGGCTCATCCTGTACGACACCTCGAGCGCATCGGCGTTCCGGGAGCCGGTGGCCAGCTCGATGTCCGCAGAGGGGGTCGGCGACGACGTGCCGTCGCTGCTGTCCCCGGACGATCTGGAGCGCCTCGGGCACCATCCGCTGGCCGAACGGGTCCGTGCGGCCCGGGCGAACGGGGTGGTCGCGTTCGGGCGGCTCGCGTCGGACCACGGCGTGGAGCCGTTCCTGTCGTTCGCCCGGTCGCAGGGGGCCGATCTCGCCCTCGTGCCCCAGGAGCTCCAGGACCCCGGCCTCGTGGAGCGGCTCCGCGGCGAGACCGCGGGCGACGCGCGCGAGGAGGCGGGCGGCATTCGCGTCCTCACCGTCGACCGCACGGGCCGTCTCGCCGCCGCCTGACCGACGCGCCCGCCCGGGTTTGCCTACGATCCCCGTCCGAGTCGACGACAGGAGCGCTCCGATGTGGGTCCGAACGCGGGACGACGAGCTGGTGAACCTCGATCACGTCGAGTACGTGTTGGTCGAGGAGGACGACGAGGGCCTCGCGTTCGAGCTGCGCGCGTACGAGACCGGCTGGGAGGCCGAGGGCGAGGCGGAATTCTACACGCTCGCGTCGGCCACCACCGACGCCGAGGCCACCGTGGCCATGGACCGGCTGTTCGACGCGCTGGCGCGCGGCGACGCGACGATCGACTTCCGGGACGCGCCGTCGGCGCAGTGGAGCCAGGGGTATCCGAACGGCTCGGGCTCGTAGCGGCTTTCAGCGTACGTTCGAGCAGTCCCGCTGGGCGAGCATGAGCCGGGGGCGCGGCGGGTGGTCGAAGTTGAACGCCTCCAGCATGTCGCCCGCCACCTTGTCCCGGCCGGCCATGGTCGGCAGGTCGTGGAGGCGTTGGATCATCCGGAGCACGCTCGAGAACTCGAGCGGCGCGCCGTCGACGAACCCCTGCCGGGCCCACGGCGAGATGATCAACGTCGGAACGCGCGGCCCCAGCCCGTAGATGTCCAGGTGGGGAGGTGGGACATGGTCGTAGAACCCGCCGAAGTCGTCCCACGTGAGCACGATGGCCGTCGAGGCCCAGTCCGGGCCGCGCATGATGGCGTCGATCGTCCGGACCGTCCAGTTCTCGCCCTCGCACACGCTTCCGGGCGGGTGCTCGGACAGGCCGACCGGCGGTGTCAACCACGACACGGCCGGGAGGCGGCCGTTCGATGCGTCCGGGATGAACTGCGGCTCGGTGACGCGGTCCCGCTTCTCGGGGCCGAACCAGATGTGGTGGATCTGCCGGAGCGGGTCGACGAACGGGTTGTCGCCCCGGTAGTACCGCCAGCTCACGTGGTGCGCCGTGAGCTCGTCCGGCAACACCTTGATGTCGAAGCACGGCCACCGCTCCGTGAAGAAATTGTGGATGCGCGGGACGGTCGCCCGCGACTCCTCGTCGGTGAACACCTCCTGCTTCTGCTCCTCGGTGAGGACCTTGAACGACCACGCCAGCTCCTGGTGGTCGTCGCAGTACTCGCGGGAGATGTCGTTCGACCCGAACGTGCCCGGCGCCTCGTGGTCGATGAACCGGTCGGACTGCGCGGCGATCGTCCACAGGTGCTCGGGGCCGCTCGGCCCGTACAGCGAGCTGAAAAACCGGTCGTCGAGCGTGTACTTCTTCGCCCACCGCCAGTACGCGGGGATCTGGTCCGGGCGGTACTGGATGTAGGACTGGAGCTGGTGGCCGTCCCACAGCTGGTCGAAGCAGTTCATCTTGCCGCCGTTGACGGCCATCAGGCCCGGGATGAAGTGGTGCTCGACGTCGGGCGTCCGGTCCCGGGGGCGAGTGAGCGGGACGACCGACCCGTTGCACCGCTTGCCGGTTCGCGCTCCGTCGGCGCCGGGGAAGTCCCCGAAGTAGGTGTCGAAGGTCCGGTTCTCCTTGATGATGAACACGACGTGCTTGATGTGCGCGCGCGCCGCAGCGAGCTGCCGCGCGTCGGCCAGCACGGTCCCCGGGATCGGATGCGGGTGGTACGCGTGCGCCGGCTTCGAGTCCGTGTGCCGGGTCAGGGCGGCGGGCGTCGGCGAGGGCGAGCCGGTCGCCGACGTGGTGGGGCCGCTCGTCGGGAGACCGGCAGCCGCGGGGGTGCCGGGCGCGACGGCCGGCCGGTCCGTGTGCCCCGTGCACGCCACCAGCAGGCCGAACGCCACCCCGGTCGCGACGAGCCGCGCCCAAGAGGTTCGGCCCGGTCGATTCATCGTCCCGAGAATCTCGGCTCCCGTCGTTCGAAGAACGCAGCGACGGCCTCCTTGTGGTCGTCGCTCCGCAGGCATTCGATCTGTGCCTCCCGCTCGCCGGCCATCACCGATGCCAGGTCCTCGTGCCCCGCGCGATCGACCAAGTCCTTGACTCGGCGCACGGGGAGCGGCGGTCGTCCGGCGAGCTCGCGGGCCAGCCGTGCGGCGGTCTCCTGCAGCTGGTCGGGGGGGACGACGCGGTTCACGACGCCCCACCGATCCGCCTGTTCGGCGTCGAAACGGGCGCTCGTCCAGATGAGCTCCTTGGCCCGGGCCGGCCCGACCAGGGCGGCCAAGCGAGCGTTCCCGCCGAGGTCGGGGATGATCCCGAAGTTCAGCTCGAGGATGCCGAAGCTCGTCCCCTCGGCCGTCACGCGGAGGTCGCACGCCAGGGCGAGCTGGCAGCCGGCGCCGAGCGCGTGACCCTGTACGGCGGCCACGGTGGGCTTCGGCATCCCGGCCAGGACGGCGAACGGCCGCTGGGCCAGCTCGATGAACTCGCGGAGCTCGTCAGCCCCCTGGGCGAGCTGCTCGCCGAACGCGCCCAGGTCGATGCCGGCGCAGAACGACGCGCCCTCGCCCCGGACGAGCACCACGCGGACGTCGTCGGCGCCGGCCGCCTCGACCGCCGCGTCGCCCAGCTCGGAGAACATCGCCGCGTTCATCGCGTTGCGCTTGTCGGGGCGGTTCAGCGTGATGGTGGCGACGCGTCCATCCACGTCGTAGGCGATCGTCTCGAAGGGCACGCTTCCTCCCGGAGGTCCTATGCTGTGCCTCGTGAGCCGCGTCGGGGAACCCGGGTCGCAGCGAACCGGATGCTACCTGTGCGGGCGTCCGACGTACGACCCGGACAAGCGCTCCCGGCCCTGGGCCCGGGCGGCCGCCGCCGGCCGCCAGGTGCTGGTGTGTCCGAACTGCCAGCAGGACCGCCCCGACTGGGACGCCGGACTCGACCGCTGCGAGCGGTGCGGTTCGATCAAGCTCTCGGCCATGTTGGGGGAGCTCGTGTGTCGGGCCTGCGGGACGGTGCAGGGCGATTCCAAAGCCGCGGGGGAACCCGGAACGCCGAACTTCACGGGCGCGTAGTCAGCGCGAATCCCCGTCGTCCCGCCACCCGACCGTGGCCACCTCGACCGGGTTCGAGATGCCCTTCAGGGCGACCGTCCGGACGTCGGCGGCGCCGGGCTCCAGCCCGGCCGCCTCGAGCGTCGCCCGGCTGGCCACGATCTCCCCGGGTCCGGCCAGTGCCGAGATCCGCGATGCCAGGTGGACGCCGAGCCCCCGCACGGACGACCCCACCCACCGGGCCTCGGCCGCGTGCAGGCCGATGCGGACCTGCGGCGCGAACCCGTGCTCCCGCCGGTGCTCCGCCAGCCGGCGCTGGACGGCCACCGCGCACCGCACGGCCGGTTCGGCGTCGTCGAAGGCCACGAAGAACCCGTCCCCCGTGTGGTCGACCTCGATTCCACCGTGTGCCGCGAAGGTCTCGCGGAGCACGGCGTCGTGCCACCGGATCAGGTCGGCCCAGGCCTCGTCGCCCACGACCTCGAGCAACGCCGTCGACCCGACGATGTCGGTGAACATCAGCACCCGGTCGGCGGCCGGGGCCGTGCGGTCGGCCCTCCCCAGGTCCGCCAGCGCCCGTTCCGTCCGCCGGAGCTCGAAGTGGGCGCCGATCCGTTCGAACGCCCGCCTGGCCGACGTGAGCTCGAGGGCGGCGTGCTCCGCGTCGTCGGCCGCGAGGTGCGCGTCGGCCAGGAGCGTTCTGGCCCGGGCCGCCTCGAACGGCGCGTCGAGGCGGCCCCACAGCAAGGCCCCCTCGAGCAGCATCCCCCGGGCCGCGTCGGGACGGTCCTCCGCGAGCGCCACCGCCCCGGTCGCGACCCAGGCGCCCGCCCGCAGCGCGGTGGTGCCGGTGGCCCGGGCGATCCGATCGAGCTCGCCGGCCGCCCACCGGGCCTGTTCGACGTCGCCGGCGGCGAGCGCGATCTCGGTCTGCGCGGCGAGCAGGGGAGCCCGGCGGAGCTCCGAGTTCGGGGGGTTCTCCTGCGAGGGCGCGTGGGACGGGTGGTCGAGCGCGTGCCGGATCTGGGCCGCCGCGCCCTGGACGTCGCCCCGGGCCAGGTGGACCAGCGCGAGCTCCGGCTGGGGGTCCCATCCCGTCGCGTGGGCCTCGAGGAACGCCCGCTCCGCTCCGTCGAGGTCGCCCGTCCGCAGGCGGATCCTCCCCAGTTCGGTGAGCGGCCACCCGAGCTCGCCGCGCAGGTAGACGCGTCCCTCCTCGGTCGCGATGCGGGCCTGTTCCTCCGCTTCCGCGTGCGCGCCGCGCAGACGGAGGATCTCCGCGCGGTGGACCCGGCACCGGCCGTGAAAGTTCCCGATGGCGAACTCGCCCTGCCACCGCTCCATCGCGGCGGTCCACTCGGCAGCGCGTTCGTAGTCGGCGACGGCCTGGAACGCGCACAGCGCCGCGCAGTACACGGCGCCGGTGGTGATGGGATCGAGCTCGCCGGACGACGCCGCCAGGGCGACCTCGTCGAGCAGCACGAGGCCCTCGTCGACGTGGCCGAGGAGGATCAGCGCGCGGCCCTCCGCCGAACGGGCGAACGCCACGGTCGACCGGTCGCCGAACCGCGTGCCGAGCTCGACCGCCCGGCGCGCGTGCTCCAGCGACGCCTCGTGGTCGCCGGCCCACAGCGAGCGGAACGCCTGCACGACCTCGAACCCGGCGTGGACGGTCGATTCGGGGAGGCCGGGCAGGAGCCGCTCGACGCGGGCCAGCCACCCCCGGAGCTCGGCCATCAGGCCCGCGTCGAGGAGCAGGAACGAGATATGGATGCCGGCCTCGGCCGCGGCATCGTCGTCGCCGGCGGCGGTCGCCTCCGCGTAGGCGTGTTCCCAGGTCCGAACCGCGACGTCGGGCGCGCCGGCGACGTAGGCGGCGACGGCGAGCAGCGGACGGTCGCCGGGGTCGAGCGTTCCCGAAGTCTCCCGCGCGAGCAGGAGCTCGAACGCCGCGGGCCAGGCGCCGCGGGCCAGCGCGTGGTTGATCCGGTCCTGGGACGCTTCGGCTGCCTGCTCCATGCGCCTCGTCGTGGGGTGGGGGGAAGCGCCCGACCGCGCCCGGGGGGCCCGTACCCCCGTCCGGCGAGCGTACCAACAACCGGGCCGGCAATCGCCGCAACTAGAGTGGAGCACGCTCGGGGCGCTTAGCTCAGTGGAAGAGTGCTCGCCTTACAAGCGAGAGGTCGGTGGATCGAAACCACCAGCGCCCACTCGACCTACCATTCGGCCCATGCGTCTCGGGATGACGCCGCCGATCGAGGTCGCCGGGTTCCCGGCGGCAGTGGACATCTGCGCGCGGGCCGAGGGGCTCGGGTACACGGACGTCTGGACCGCCGAGGTCGGGGCTGTCGACGCGTTCTCGCCGCTCGCCGCCGTGGCCACGCGGACCACGAGCGTTCGGCTCGGAACGGCACTCGTCCCCGTGTTCACGCGGCCGCCGGCCCTCGTCGCGATGAGCGCTGCCGGCATCCAGAGCCTCTCCGGCGGGCGGTTCGTCCTCGGGATCGGCGCCTCGTCGCCGGCCGTCGTCGGGCAGTGGATGGGGATGCCGTTCGAGGATCCGGTCGCCCGCGTCGAGGAGTACGTCGCCCTGCTCCGCGACATGCTGGCCGGGAGGAAGGTCGACCACGACGGCCCGACGGTGCGCTCGCGCGGGTTCCGCCTGCAGGTGGGCGTCGACACGTTCGTCCCGATCCACGTCGGGGCGCTCGGCCCGCGAATGTGCCGGCTGGCCGGCCGGGTCGCGGACGGGGTGCTGTTCTTCCTCATGACGCCGGACGGCGTGCGGCAGGCGCTCGCGGAGGTCAGGCGGGGGGCGCGTGAGGCCGGCCGGGACCCGGGCCAGATCGAGGCGTTCGTCCGCCTGCCCGCCACCATGGGCGAACCCGAGGACCTGGCCAGGTTCATGGCCCGCCGACTGCTGACCGGCTACGCGATCGTCCCGGCCTACAACGCGTCGCTGGCGCGGCAGGGGTTCGCGGCGGAGGCCGGGGAGATCGCCGGGCGGTGGGCGGCGGGCGAGCGCGACCGCGCGACGGAGGCGTTCAGCGACGAGCTCCTCGACGCAACGTTCCTGCTCGGCGACGCCGGGGCCTCGAAGCGGCGGATCCAGGAGTACCGGGACGCGGGCATCACCACGCCGGTGCTGATGCCGCTCTCGGTGGCGGGCTCGCTCGAGGAACGCGCGGAACGAGTGACCGGGCTCGTCGAGGCGCTCGCGCCCTGAGCGTTGCCCGATTTGCCGGGCCCACCCGATCGGGATAGGTTGTGTCGAGACACAACTGACGTTCCGTCGAGGTCACGCCCCGCCGCCCGTCCGCCATCGGACATTGCGACGCACATCGGCGAAGCGCCGAAAGGACGTCGATCACATGCTCCTCGAGTCCGCGCGGACCGAGCGTCCCCGTGGATTCCGTCTCATCGGGGAGATCGACATCTCGAACGAGACCGCCCTGGCCTCGATCCTCGGTCCCGAGGTCGAACTCGGCGGGGACATCACGCTCGACCTCACGGAGCTCACCTTCGCGGACAGCGTCGGCATCAGGGTGCTGATGGAGGCGGCGCGGGCGCTCGACGGTCGTGGACTGCTGTACCTGGCCGGGGCGCGCCCCGCGCTGTCCCGGGCGTTCGACCTGATGGGCGTCCACCGGGCGACGGGGATCGTGGTCGTCGGCGACCCACTGCGTGCGGGCGACGTGGCCGCGGTGCGCACCGCGCGCGATCTGGTGGGCGACGTCCATCCGGTCGAGATGGCGCACTGCGCGTGCGGCTGTCCGTACCTCTACGCGACCGACGACCTGGCGCTGTTCTGGGAGCCGGGGGACCGTTTCGCCGAAGGCTGCACCGACCGCTCGTGCGAGTGCCATGTGTCGCCCCTGCGGGGATGAACGGGGGGAGACCTAGGAAGCCGTCGCCGCCGGCGGTTCCATGATCCGCAGGACCCCGGTGGTGAGCAGCCGGCGACGGGCCGGCCCGGATGAGCCCTCGACCGTGAACGCCTTCCCCCGACGACCGGCCTCCCGGAACAGCCGCACGAGGACCGCGACCCCCTCGAGGTCGATCGCGCGAACGGTGCGCAGGTCGATGTGGATCCGGCGGACGACCCGGTTCCACCATTGGGCCTCCACCGCGCGTTCGAATCGATGGGAGGCCCCGTCGTTCGAGAGCGTCCCCTCCAGGCGGAACACCACGTCGGGGGCTCCCCCGCCCGTCGTCTCGAACGACAGGGTGTTCGGCCCCGGCGGCGGCCGGAAGTGCCACATGGTCAATCCCTACCCGGCCCGGCGGGTCCCCATACCCGGTGTTCCGGAGCGGGCCGGCGGTCCCGACCGCCCGCCGACCACCGGCCAGGTCGCGGCCGGGGCCTCCGGTCTAGTCCATCCGCCGGGCCTTCCCCCGTTCGGGGGATTTTCGGCTCGTCCCGCGGAGCCGGTCCTCAAATCGGGCGGCGTCCGGTCCGATACCCGGCATACACCCCCCCGGTCGGGAGGAGGGCTCGGTCCTCATCCGAGGGCCGAGCCCTTCCGACCACTCCCCGCCGAGTCCCGCTCCGACACCCGGTACGCTGTGCGCCCGATGGCTGAGAACGGCGGCGACTCGTGAGGGGCCTCGACCGGCTCCTCATCCTCCAGGACATCGACGTGTCGATCGGCCGTCTGCGTTCCCGCCAGGCGGCGCTCGAGTCCGGCGAGGAGGCCATCGCGGCGCGGGCCCGGATGGATCAGATCGAGCGCGCCGTCGGCGAGCTCAAGCTCGCGGCGGGCGGCATCGACCGGGAGGCGCAGCGGCTCGAGAACGACGCCGACATGATCGGCCGCAAGGCCGACGCCGAGGAGCGCCGCTTGTTCGACGGCTCGGTGGCCAACCCGAAGGAGCTGGAGTCGATCCAGCACGAGGTGGCCAGCCTCCGCGACCGGCGGCGCCGGGTCGACGACGAGCTGCTCGAGCGGATGGTCGAGAAGGAGGACCTCGAGGGCAAGATCGCCGCGGGCGAGGTCCAGCTGCGGGAGGCCCGCGACCGCCTGGCCGAGGTCCGGGGCGCGGCCGGCAACGAGCTGGAGGACATCGAGCGGGCCCTCAGGGAACGGACCTCCGAACGCGAGGCCCTGGTGCCGGAGTTCGACGACGAGCTGCTCACGATGTACGAGGACCTCAAGCGGTCGAAGCGGGGGGTCGGGGCGGCCGCCCTGATCGACGGCGTCTGTCAGGGGTGCCACCAGAAGCTGTCCGCGGCCGAGATGGCCCGGCTGAAGTCGGTCGACCTCAAGCGCTGCGAGTACTGCAACCGCATCCTCGTCCCGCAGACGCCGGCGCCGGCAGCCTGAGCGGGCCCGGGGAGCGCCGAGCGAATGCGGGTGCACCTCGCCACCGACGGCGCCGCCCGGGGCAATCCCGGCCCGGCTGGCATCGGGGCGGTGGTCACCGACGACGACGGGGCGGTCCTGGCGAGGATCGCCGAGGGGATCGGCGTCGCCACGAACAACGTCGCCGAGTACCGCGCGGCGATCGAGGGCCTCCGGGCCGCCGCCGACCTCGGGGCCGACGAAGTGGTGCTGAAGGCCGATAGCCGTTTGCTCATCGAGCAACTCCGGGGCAAGTTCCGGGTGAAGAACCCGACCCTCCAGGTGCTGCACGCGCAGGCCCGGGAGCAGATGGGGCGGTTCGGGCGAGTCCGACTGATCCACGTCGCCCGTGAGCTGAACAAGGCGGCCGACAAGGCCGCGAACGAGGGCGTCGACGCGTGGCTGATGTCGAACGTCGCGCCCGAACCGGAGGGGCCGGACCCGTCGCTGTGGGAGTAGTGGCGGCCCCGGGCGCGTTCTATCCTTGGTGACGGAGGAGCCGGCCGGGCGGCCGCGGCGGTCCGCAGGATCGTCGAGGAAAGTCCGGACTCCGCAGGGCAGGGTGCTGGGTAACACCCAGGCGGGGCGACCCGCGGAAAGTGCCACAGAGAACAGACCGCCGCCTTTGGCGCCGCGCCCTCGGGTGCGTGCGACGGGCGGTAAGGGTGCAACGGTGAGGTAAGAGCTCACCAGCGGACCGGGTGACCGGTCCGGCTCGGCAAACCCCACCCGGAGCAAGGCCAAGCAGGAAGCGTTCGACCGCGGCCCGCGGGAGCTTCCGGGTAGGCCGCACGAGGGGCCCTTGCGGCCCCCGGTTCCCTCCGCGGCGGTCAAGCTTGACGTCGCGGAGGGATCAGAGAGATGGCCGCCCCGCCGCCGCGGCCGAAGGCCGCGGCGGCGGACAGAATCCGGCTTACAGGCCGGCTCCTCCATCTCCGAACCGGCCGGCAGACGGTACCGTCGCCGGGTGAACGCACGCACGCCGATGGCGCTGCTCGTCGCGCTGGTGGCGACCGCGCTCGTCTCCTGTGGATCGCACGCCCGCTCGCCGGCACCCGGGGTGGTCACGACGACCGGCGCGGCGCCGGAGCTGATCGGGATGACGCTCGACGGCGGGGCCCTGCGCGACACGAGCGGCCGAGTCCTCGTCGTGAACTTCTGGAATCCGTACTGCCCGCCGTGCCGGGTCGAGGCGCCGGCGCTGGAGGCGGCCGCGAAGCGCTACGCGGACCGGGGCGTCGGCGTCGTCGGTGTGCACTACACGGGGCGGCAGTGGCCGAAGAGCGTTCCGGCCGCGATGGCCTTCGTCCGCGCGGCACGCCTCACCTACCCGGTGGTGGGGGACCCGGGGGCGCGGCTCGCGACCGGGTTCGGCATCGCCGGCATCCCGACGACCGTGATCGTCGACGCGAGCGGGGAGATGCGGTTCCGGCTGTCGGGCCCGGTCAAGGCCGACGTCCTCGACCACCTGTTGGCCGAGGTCCTGGGCTCGCGGGATCCGGCTACGACGTCGTGACGCCGGCCGCCACGGCACGGGCCAGCTGCTTGCCGGCGTGGTACGACGATCGAACCAGCGGCCCGGACTCCACATGGGCGAACCCCAGGTCCTCCATCCCGAACCGCGCGTGCTCGGAGAACTCGTCCGGGGTGACCCACCGGTCGACCGGGAGGTGGAACTTCGTCGGCTGGAGGTACTGGCCGATCGTGAGGATGTCGCACCCCGTCTCCCGGAGGTCGGCCATGGCCTCGCGGACCTCGTCGGAGCGTTCGCCCATGCCGAGGATGAGGTTCGACTTCGTGACCTGCCCCGCGCGGGCCCGCTTCGCGATCTCCAGCACCGAGAGGGAGCGGTCGTAGCCGAACGCCGGCCGGATGCGTCCGTGGAGACGCCGGACGGTCTCCAGGTTGTGGGCGAACACGTCGGGCCCCGCCTCGACGACGGTGGCGATGTCGCGCTCGCCGCCGGCGAAGTCGCTCGGGAGCACCTCGACCGAACAGCCCGGCACGGCCTCGCGGACCGCCCGGACGCAGGCCGCCCAGATGCGCGCGCCGCCGTCGGGGAGGTCGTCGCGGGCCACGCCGGTCAGCACGACGTAGCGCAGGCCCATGGCCCGGACGGCGTCGGCGATGCGCGCGGGCTCGCCCTCGTCGGCCGCGAGCGGCTTCGCGGTCATGACGTCGCAGAACCCGCACCGCCTGGTGCACCGGTCGCCGAGGATGAGGAACGTGGCCTCCCGTTCCTCCCAGCACTCGTAGACGTTGGGACAGGAGGCTTCCTCGCACACGGTGTGCAGCGACTGCGAGCGCATGATGCGCTTGAGGTCGGTGAAGTTCGGGCCCGTGGCGGCCTTCACCTTCAGCCACTCGGGCCGCCGGGCGGGGAGAGGCTCGCGGTGGTTCGAGACGTCGACGATCGGAAGGTGCAGCCGCCGCCGATGGGGGTTGTGGTCCCGCGAGGACATCGCGACCCAGTCTAGCCCCGGAACGAATCGGCCCAACGACGGGGCGACGCCGGGCCGCCCGTCAGAATTTCGCCAGCTCCCGCATGCGCGCGTGGATGCCCTGGGCGTCGGGCATATACGCGTGCTCGAGCGGTCCGGCGAACGGCATGGCCGGGATGTCGGGCCCTCCGATCCGCACGAGCGGCCCATCGAGCTCGAACATCAGCTCCTCGGCGATCGTGGCCATGACCTCGGCCCCGGCTCCGTAGGTTCGGTTGTCCTCGTAGACCACCATGGCCTTCGCGGTCTTGCGGACGGAGTCGAGGATGGTCCGCTTGTCGAGGGGCGCGATGGTCCTGAGGTCGACCACCTCCGCCTCGAATCCGTCCTCCGCCGCGAGCTTCTCGGCCGCCTCGAGGCACAGGTGGAGCATCAGCCCGTACGCGATCACGGTGAGGTCCGATCCCTCCCGCTTCACGTCGGCGACGCCGATCGGCACCTCGTAGGGCTCGTCGGGGACCTCGCCCTTGATCAGCCGGTACGTCTTCTTGTGCTCGAGGAACAGCACGGGGTCGGGGTCGCGGATGGCCGCCCGCAGCAGGCCCTTCGCGTCGTACGGCGTCGACGGCACGACCGTCTTCAGCCCGGGCACGTGCCCGTAGAAGGCCTCGATCGACTGCGAGTGGTAGAGCGCCCCGTGGACGCCGCCGCCCCACGGCGCCCGGACGACGAGCGGCACGCCGAAGTCGCCGTTCGACCGGTACCGGATCCGTGCGGCCTCGCTCACCAGCTGGTCGAACGCCGGGTGGATGAAGTCGGCGAACTGGATCTCGGCCACCGGCAGCATGCCGTGCAAGGCCATGCCGATCGCCACGCCGACGATGCCGGACTCCGCGAGCGGGGTGTCGATCACACGCCGTTCGCCGAACTCGTCGAGGAACCCCGCCGTGACCCGGAACACCCCGCCCCGCGCGCCGACGTCCTCGCCGAGGACGACCACGCGGTCGTCGTCGTGCATCTCCTCCTCGAGCGTGTCGTGGATCGTCTGGACGACGTTCTTCTCGGTCATCTCAGGCCTCCGGGGACCCGGGGCCGGCGGACGGGGACTCGGCTGGGACCGCCTCGCCGCCGGTCGTCTCGAGGTCGGCGGCCTGGCCGGCGCTCGAGTCCGCGAACAGGTGGTGGAGCACGGTGTCCGGCGCGGGGTCGGACGCGTTCCACGCCCGGTCGACCTCGGCGTCGACCTGTTCCTTGATTTCGGCGCGAATCCGCTCGACCCCCTCGGCGTCGAGCAGGCCGAGCTCCTGGAGGTGGTTCCCGAACAGCAGGATCGGGTCCCTGGCCCGGGCCTCCTCCACCTCCTCGCGGGAGCGGTACGTGCGGTCGTCGTCGTCGGAGGTGTGCGGATGGAACCGGTAGGTGGTGCACTCGATCAGGGTGGGGCCGCCGCCGTTCCGGGCCCGGTCGACGGCTCGGGTCATCGCCTCGTAGCAGGCCAGGACGTCGTTGCCGTCGACGCTCACGCCGTCGAACCCGTAGGCCACCGCCCGGTCGGCGACCGAGCGCACGCCCATCTGCTTGGAGAGCGGGACGGAGATGGCGTACCGGTTGTTCTCGCAGATCCAGACCACCGGCAGCCGGTGGATGCCGGAGAAGTTCAGGCCCTCGTGCCAGTCGCCCTCGCTGGTGCCGCCGTCGCCGAACCAGCACGCCGCCACGGCGTCCTCGCCCCGGTACCTGATGGCGTATCCGATGCCGGCCGCATGGGGGATCTGGGTGGCGATGGGGGAGGATCCGGTGATGATGTTCAGCCGCCGCGACCCCCAGTGGGCGGGCATCTGGCGGCCGCCGGAGGACGGGTCGTCCGCCTTACCGAACACCCCGAGGAACACGTCGTACGGCGTCAGCCCGGCCACGAGGCAGACCGCCATGTCACGGTAGTACGGCAGGAACACGTCCCGTCCGGGCTGCATCGCCCAGGCCGTGCCGACCTGGCAGCCCTCGTGCCCGGACACCGGGACCACGAACGGCGCCTTGCCCTGACGGTTCAGCCGGAACTGCGCCTCGTCGCACAGACGGGCGGTGACCATGGTCCGGTACATGGAGAGCAGGTCGTCGTCGCTGAGACCGAGGGCCCCGTGCCGGGACCCGGACTGCTGCAGCTCGGTGGCCACGTCGAACGCCTCCCTTGCGTCGTCGTTGATCGCGTCGCGAGGGGCAGCCGACGGCGGTGAACCCTCCCGGTCCCGCACACGGGTGGACGGCGCCTCGATCGGAGTGGCTCCTGCGGCAGATGCTCCCGGGCCCCCAGTCTAGCCGAGGTGCCGGGGGCCGGTAAGATTCGGCTCCATGTCCGAGGACGCCGGCGACCGTTCGTCCGACCTCCGCGACGCGGTCCTCGATTCCGTCGGCCGGGTGCTCGGGCGCAACGGCGGCCCGCCGCTCGCCGACGGCGATCGGCTCGCCGACGTCGGGTTCGACTCGCTCTCCTACGCGGAGCTCGCCGCGGCCCTCGAGACCTCGAACGGCGTCGACCTCCTCGACGCGGGCCTCGGCCCGGTCGGCACCGTGGGCGACCTGGTCGACGTCGCCCGGCGCGCGGCCTCCGGCCCCGGCGCGGGCGGCCCGCTCGTCCCGGACGGACTGGGAGCCCGCCAGCACCTCGCGAGGTCGCTGTCGGGGCTGTTCGGACGGCTGTTCGACCTGACGGTTGCCGGCGCCGACCTCGTGCCGGAGGACGGACCCGTGGTCCTGTGCATGAACCACGAGTCCATGTTGGATGTCCCGGCGGTCGCCGTGGCGAGCCCCCGGCCGATCACGTTCATGGCCAAGCGCGAGCTGTTCCGGGTGCGGGCCGTGGGGTGGGGGTTCCAGCGGATGGGGGCGTTCTCCGTCGACCGGGATCTCTTCGACCTCCGTGCGGTCCGCATCGGGCTCGACGTCGTCCGCAGGAGAGAGATACTCGGCATGTTCCCGGAGGGAACCCGGATGCCCGGACAGCTGCTCGAGTTCCTGCCGGGGGCGCCGTGGATCGCGCTGTCGACCGGCGCGCCGCTCCTGCCGTGCGCCGTCGCGGGGACCGAGCGGGCGCTCCCGCGCGGGAGTCGCGTGCCACGGAGGGTCCCGATCACTGTGACGTTCCTCCCGCCGATCGAGGTCGACCCGGTCGACGAGCCGGTCAAGCGCCGCGCCGAGGCCGAGCGTCTGGCCCAGGATCTGCGTGAGGCCATCCGCCCGCACGTCTCGTACTGAGCCGGTCCGCATACCCCCGGGGGGTACACTCGGACGGAAGGTCCGGGCGACGAGACGGGAGCGCATCGATGTACGGCTACGCCATCCACAAGGACGAGGTGCTGAAGCGGCTCCGCCGGATCGAGGGGCAGGTCCGGGGCCTGCACCGCATGGTCGAGGGCGACCAGTACTGCATCGACGTCCTCACCCAGCTCAACTCCGTGCAGGCCGCCCTGAAGGCGGTCGGGCTGGGGCTCATCGACGACCACGTGCGCCACTGCGTCCGCGAGGCGCTCGAGGAGGGCCACGGCGACGACAAGGTCGAGGAATTGGTGAGCGCCGTCGC
Source organism: uncultured Actinomycetes bacterium (assembly GCA_963772375.1). Taxonomy (GTDB): domain Bacteria; phylum Actinomycetota; class UBA4738; order UBA4738; family JACQTL01; genus DATBHM01. The sequence goes on along the minus strand of CAVYXG010000001.1, from coordinate 607,869 downwards.
GCGTTTCGCGAGATAGATAACCTTGTGGAACGGGCCGTCCGCGGCCCGCCGATCGCTTGTGAGGAGCGCGAACATGACCACCGCACCGGCGCCGGCCGTCATCGAGGTCGGGGACGACGATTTCGTGGAACGCGTCATCGAGGAATCCAAGCAACGCCCGGTCGTCGTCGACTTCTGGGCGGCGTGGTGCGGACCCTGCCGCACGCTCGGCCCCCTGCTCGAGAAGGTGGCCGAGGAACACGAGGGCGAGTTCCTGCTCGCCAAGCTCGACGTCGACGCCAACCCCTACGTCTCGTCGCAGTTCCGCATCCAGAGCATCCCGAACGTGTGGGCGTTCGTCGACGGCCGGCCGGTGGACCAGTTCATCGGTGCCTACCCGGAGCCGCAGGTGCGGGAGTTCATCGAACGGCTCCTCCCGACGGAGGCCGACCAGGAGGCAGCCGAGGCCGCGGAGGCCGCGCAGGCCGGCGACCCCGAGGTGGCCGAACGGGGGTTGCGCGAGGCGCTCGAGGCCGATCCGTCGAACCGGAGCGCCCTGCTCGGGCTGGGCCGGATCCTGGCCGAGCGGGGCGACGCCGAGGAAGCTCGGCGGCTGCTGCAGCCGCTCGTGCCCGACGCGGAGGCCGGGCGCCTGCTGGCCCGGCTCCGGGTGGCGGACTGGGCGGCGCTCTCCGACGGCTCGCCGCTCACGCAGGCCAAGCGGATGGCCGGGGAGGGCCGGTACCGCGAGGCCCTCGACGGGCTGCTCGGAGCGGTCACGTATTCACCGGACGACCGGGACGCCGCCCGCGAGGCGATGCTCGACGTGTTCGCCGTCCTCGGCGACGACGACTCGCTCGTGCGGGAGTACCGTTCGAAGCTCGCGGCCGCGCTGTTCTAGCGTCCATGACGGACACGCCGGACCCAGCCACGCCGGGAACGCCCGCGGCATCGCCGTTCGGCGACGTCCAGGACCGCATCCGGCGGTGGTGGAACGACGACGCCGCGACCTACGACGAGACGCCTTCGCACGCCGCGACCGATCCGGTCGAGGCGGCCGCATGGCGGGCGGCGCTCCTGCGGTTCCTCCCGCCGCCGCCGGCGAAGGTGCTCGACGTCGGCGCGGGAACCGGCGCCATGACGCTGCTCGCGGCCGAGCTCGGGTTCCGGGTGACCGCGCTCGATCTGTCGGAGGAGATGCTCGGCAGGGCCCGTGACAAGGCCCGGGAACGGGATCTCGACGTCGAGTTCCACGTCGGGCGGGGGGCGGAGCCGCCGCAGGGGCCGTTCGACGCGGTGATGGAACGCCACGTGCTGTGGACCACGATGGACCCCGTCGACACGCTCACCGCGTGGCGGCGCGTGACCGCGCCGGGTGGGCGGCTCGTGCTGTTCGAGGGGATCTGGCGGCCGGGCGACTCGGTGGGCCGAGCCCGCCATTCCGTCGCCCAGCGGGTGCGGAAGGTGCGCGGTGAGGGCCACGACCACCACGGCGAGTACGACGAGGCGATGCTGGCCAGCCTGCCGTTCGCCCGGCTCACCACCGCTGCGCCCATGGTCGAGGCCGTGGACGAGGCCGGGTGGCGGGCCGTCCGGATCGAACGCATCCGCGACATCGAGTGGGTTCGCCAGTCCGCCGCCGGTGTCTCCGGACGCATCGCCGGTGCGGCGCCCCAGTTCGCGATCGTCGCCGACGCGCCCCGCTGAGGCCGGTTCCGCGGTTCGTCCCGGGGGACCCGGGCCCTTCGCACCTCATCGCGTGACCGCCGAACCGGGAGGCTGCTTCCAGACGGGCGTCTTCCGTGCGATCGGATGTGCCCCCGGCCGACGGCGGGCGCTGGGAATGGGGCTCCCGGTGCGCCACCGCGGAGGGGCGGGAAGCGAGGCCTCCATGGACACCCTGACCGAACCCCGGCAGCGGACCGCCGTCGCCGCGATGGCCGTCGACGCCGTGAAGGTCTACGGCGCCGGCCAGGCGGAGGTCCGAGCCCTGGACGGCGTGAACGTCGAGTTCCCGGCGGGGGAGTTCTCGGCGATCATGGGGCCGTCCGGCTCGGGCAAGTCGACCCTGCTCCATTGTCTCGCCGGCCTCGACCGGCTCACCGCCGGGACGGTGGTGCTGGGGAACATCGACCTCTCCACCCTGTCCGAGAAGGAGCTCACCCTGATCCGCCGGGACCAGGTGGGATTCATCTTCCAGTTCTTCAACCTCGTCCCCACGCTCACCGCGGGGGACAACGTGACCCTGCCGCTGGCGCTCGCCGGGAGGAAGGCCCAGGACGAATGGCTCGACTCCGTGATCGCCACGCTCCGGATCGCCGACCGGCTGTCGCACCTGCCCGCCCAGCTCTCCGGCGGTCAGCAGCAACGGGTGGCGGTGGCGCGGGCACTGGTGAACCGCCCCGAGATCGTGTTCGCCGACGAACCGACCGGCAACCTCGACTCGCGCTCGGGCGCCGAGGTCCTCCGGTTCATGCGGCAGGCGGTCGACGAGTTCGGCCAGACCATCGTCATGGTCACCCACGACGCGTCGGCGGCGAGCCGGGCCGATCGGGTGGTGTTCCTGTCGGACGGGCGGATCTCAGGCGAGATGCGCCACCCGACCGCCGACGGGATCCTCGAACACATGAAGGGGTTGGGTGACTGACGATGCTGCGCGTCATCCTCTCCGGGCTGCGCGCGCATCGCGGACGGCTGATGCGGACCGCCATCGCGGTCGTCATCGGGGTGGCGTTCGTGGCCGGCACGTACGTGTTCACCGACACGCTCAACCGGATGTTCAACGGCATCGTCGACCAGTCCACCTCGGGGGTGGACGTCTACGTGCGGTCGTCGGCGGGATTCGTGAACTACGGGATGCAGAGCGACCGCCAGCCCGTGGTCGACACGGTGGTCGACCGGGTTCGCAGCGTCGACGGAGTCGCGAGCGCCGCGGGATACGTCTCGGGGACCGCCGCCCTGCTCGATCCGCAGGGCAAGCTCGTCCAGACGGGTGGCGGGCCGATGCTCGGCATGTCATGGCGGCCGTCGCGCATGTCCGCCGTCACGCTCGTACGGGGGTCGGTCCCGAACGGGCCGCACCAGGTCGCGCTCGACACGACCACCGCGTCACGGTTCGGGTTCCACGTCGGGGGGCCGATCCGGATCGTCACGGGCGGCCCGGTCGCCAGGTACACGGTGGTCGGTCTGGTCCGGTTCGGCAGGACCCAGAATCTCGGCGGCGCCACGATGGCACTGTTCGACCTTCGGACCGCGCAGGAGCTGTACAACAAGGTCGGTGAGGTCGACGCGGTCGAGGTGGTCGCCGATCCGGGCATCACCCCGGCCGGGCTGACGGCACGGATCCGTCCGGTGCTGCCACCGGGTGTCGAGGCGGTGACGTCCGCTACCGTCGCGACCGAGGGCCGCGACGTCTTCTCGTACTACATGGGGTTCTTCTCCACGGCGCTGCTGGTGTTCGCCCTGATCGCGCTGTTCGTCGGGGCGTTCCTGATCTTCAACACGTTCACGATCATCGTCGCCCAGCAGACCCGCGAGTACGGCCTCCTGCGCTCCCTCGGAGCCAGCCCCCGTCAGGTGACGGCGTCCGTGGTCGCCGAGGCGGCGGTGGTCGGCGTGTTCGCCTCTGCGGTCGGCGTCGGAGTCGGCTTCCTGGTCGCGTGGGGGCTGCAGCGTCTGCTGCTGGCGTTCGGGATGAACCTGCCCGCGAACGGCCTCGTGTTCCAGGTCCGGACCCTCGTCGTGGCCATGGCGCTGGGGGTCGGCATCACGATGCTCTCGGCGATCCTGCCGGCGAGGAAGGCCGCACGCATCCCGCCGATCGCGGCGATGCGAGAGACCATCGCCCACGCCCGGTCCATCAAGACCCGGGGCATCGTCGGGGGCATCGTGTTCGCGGTGGGGGCGGTCCTCGTGGGACTCGGGCTGCTCGGCGTGGTCCCGAACGAGCTGGCATGGGTCGGCGGCGGGGCCGTGCTGGTGTTCGCCGGGTTCGGGATGGCCAGCGCGACGGTCGCCCGCCCGCTGGCGGGTCTCATCTCGCGGCCGCTCCCTCGCATGTTCGGCGCGCCCGGACAGCTGGCCCGGGAGAACTCGCTGCGGAACCCCCGGAGAACCGCGACGACCGCGGCCGCGCTCATGATCGGCGTCGGTCTGATCGCGTTCGTGTCGGTGTTCTCCGCCTCCATCAAGGCGTCCGCGTCGAACGGGCTCGACCGGACGCTCCGCGCCGACTACATCGTCACCGGGGCGACCGGATTCGGGCAGACCACGCCGTTCACACCGCTCGTGGCGGGGCGTCTGCAGCCGAAGCCCGAGATCGCCGCGCTGTCGCCGCTGCGCGTCGGGGAGTGGCGACTCGGCGATTCCCCGCGGTTCGTCTCGGCGGTGGACCCGGAAACCGTGAACCGCGTCATCGACCTCGGCGTCGTGACCGGGTCCACGACGGGGCTCGCGCAGGGCGGAGTGATGCTCCGGGACGTCGTCGCGGCGGACCTGGGGCTGGGTGTCGGGGATCGTCTGACGATGCGGTTCGCTCGTACGGGCACGCAGCGGATCCCCGTGGTCGGGACGTTCCACAACGGCGCGGCGGTGCAGTCCGACTACCTGATCTCGATGCCGTCGTTCCAGTCGAACTTCAGCCAGGACCAGCAACAGGACACCAGCGTCTTCCTCACGGCCGCGGAGGGCTACACCCCGGCGCACGTGCGGGCCACGATCGACGGCGTCGTGCGCGAGTTCCCCACGGCGAAGGTGATGGATCAGGCCCAGATGAAGGCCGACCAGGCGCAGCAGATCGACCGCATGATGGGCTTGATGAGCGCGCTCCTGATGCTCGCCGTCATCATCGGCCTGGTCGGGATCGCGAACACGCTCGGCCTTTCGATCCTGGAACGGAGGCGCGAGCTGGGGCTGCTCCGGGCGGTCGGCATGACGCGCCATCAGACCCGCTCGATGATCCGGTGGGAGGCCGCGGTGGTCTCGATCTTGGGCGCCGTGCTGGGGATCGTGATCGGCATCCTGTTCGGCTGGGCGGTCGTGGCGTCGATGAAGGACTCGGGCGTGACCACGTTCGCCGTGCCGGTCGTGCAGCTCGTGCTGTACGCGGCGATCGCCGGGCTGGCCGGCGTGGTGGCGGCCCTGCCGCCGGCCCGCCGGGCGGCGAAGCTCGACGTGCTGCAGGCGGTGGCGGCCGAGTAGTCGCCCGGGTCACGCGGGAACCTCGGCCGGCATCGCGACATCCGCCGGGGCCGGTTGGAACCGGAGCCCGAACACGTCGGCGAACCGACGTTCCACGATCGGCGTCATCTCGGCGACCGTGACCTCGCGGCCGGCGAGCTCGGACAGCGTCGCCACGCCGCGATCGGCGAGGCCGCACGGCACGATCGCGTCGAACCACGCCAGGTCGGTCGTGCAGTTCAGCGCGAAGCCGTGGAGCGTGACCCGCGTGTGCGTGAGCTTCACGCCGATCGCGCAGACCTTGCGGTCGCCGCTCCACACGCCGGTCGCCTCGGGCTCGCGGTGCAGATCGACCCCGATGTCGCTCGCCGCCAGGATCACGGCCTCCTCGATCCGCCGGAGGTGGGCGATCACGTCGGGCTTCACGCCGAGGTCGAGCACCGGGTACCCGACCAGCTGGCCCGGCCCGTGGAACGTCACGCTCCCGCCCCGGTCGACGTGTTCGAACGTCGCCCCCTCCAAGCCGAACCGCTCCCCCGCCCACCGAACGTGGTCGGGCCGCGAACGGCGCCCCGCCGTGAACACCGGCGGATGCTCGAGCAGGATCAGCGAGTCGGGGACGTCGCCGGCGGCGCGGCGTTCCGCCAGGTCGTGCATGAACGCGTTGGCGTCGGCGTACGGCACCGGGCCGGGCGGCCGGATCAGCCAACCCGGACGCCGCTCCGATCCGTCAATCTGGTTGACCATCTGGAATGCGGTCAGGACTGCGGCAGGTAGTGGGCGAGCTCCGGCGTGAAGTCCCACGTCTCGAGGTTCTGCTTGAGCCGCCCCAGGAACTGCGCCGCCGTCGCCCCGTCGATCACCCGGTGGTCCCACGACATCGACAGGTACACCATGTGCCGGATGGCGATCGCGTCGTCGACCACCACCGGGCGCTTCTCCACGGCGTCGAACGCCAGGATGGCGGTGTTCGGCTGGTTGATGATCGGGACGCTGATGATCGAGCCGAACGGCCCGGGGTTGGTGATGGTGAACGTCGACCCGTGCACCTCGTCGGGCTTCAGCTTGCGCGTACGGGCCCGCGCGGCGACGTCGTTGACCGCCCGGGCCAGGCCCACGACGTTCATCCCGTCGGCGTCCTTCACGACGGGGACGATCAGACCCTCCTCGTACGCGACCGCGATGCCGAGGTTGACGTACCGCTTGTACACGACGTCCTCACCCCGGAGCTCGGCGTTGACGTCGGGGTAGGCGAGCAGCGCGTCGCACACCGCGCGGGAGACGAACGGCATGAACGTCAGCGAGATGCCCTCCGCCTCCTTGAACGCGTCCTTGGCGCGGTTCCGGAGCTGGGCGATGTGCTCCATGTTGACCTCGACGAGGTTCCATGCGCGGGCGGTCGCCTGCAGCGACCCGACCATGTGCTTCGCGATGGCCTTGCGGATGTGCGAGAGCGGCCGAACCTCCTCCCGCGCGCCGGACCCGGCAGACGCGGCCGCGGGCGCCGGCGCCGGCTCGGCCCGCTCCACGGCGGGCGCCGCCGCTGCGGGTTCCGGGGCCGCGGCCGGTGCGGCCGGGGGGGCGCCGGCGCGCCTCCGGACTCGATGAACGACGTGATGTCGCGCTTGGTGATGCGCCCGCCGGTGCCGGTTCCCCTGACCTGGGTGAGGTCGATGGAATGCTCCTCCGCCAGGCGGCGCACCAGCGGCGACAGGATGTGGCTGCGCTCCCCGCCTCCGCCGACGGCCTCGGCCTCGGCCGTGGCGACGGCGGCAGGTGCCGCCTCGACGCCGAGCTGTCCCTGGTGGGGCGCGCCCCGGCCGTCGCCCGAGGCGGCCCCGACCTCCGCCGCCGCAGGCATCTCCTGCTCGCCGACGGGCTGCTCCTCGGCCGGCTTGGGTTCCTCCGAGTCGGAGGAAACCCGTTCCTCCTCGGCCTGCTCGTCCTCATGGGGCTCGGTCTCGGCGGCCGCATCGGCGGAGACCTCGGCCGTCCGCTGGCCGGACGAGCCGGCGTCGATCTCCGCGAGGTTCGTCCCGACCGAGACGGTCTCGCCTTCGGGGACGAGGATCTTCGTGACCGTTCCCGCGACGGGGGACGGCACCTCCGTGTCGACCTTGTCCGTGGAGATCTCGAACAGCGGCTCGTCGCGCCCGATCGTCTCGCCCTCGGACTTCAGCCACTTCAGGATGGTCCCCTCGACGACGGTCTCGCCGAGCTGGGGCATGGTCACCGTGGTCGACATCTGCGACTGGCCTCCTCTACGGGTGCGGAGTGCTCACCACTTGGACAGGCGGTCGACGGCCGCCACGATGTCGTCGACCTGCGGCAGGAACGCGTCCTCGAGCGGCGGCGAGAACGGCACGGCATGGTTCGGCGGGGCCAGGCGCATGACCGGTGCGTCGAGGTGCTCGAACGCCTCCTCGGCGATCACGGCGGCGACCTCGCTGCCGATCCCCAGGAACTTCAGCGACTCGTACAGCACCAGGGCGTGCGACGTCTTCGCCACGGACCGGACGATGGTCTCGGTGTCGAGCGGGTACACGGTCCGGAGGTCGACGACCTCGGCGGAGATCCCCTGCTCCCCGAGGTCCTCGGCCGCCTCGAGGGCCTTGTGGACCATCGCGCCGTACGTGACGATCGAGACGTCGTCGCCCGGCCGTTTCACCTCGGCCTTGCCGATCGGGATCACGAAGTCGGGATCTGAGGGGACCTGTTCCTTGATCCGGCGGTAGATCCACTTGTGCTCGAAGAACACCACCGGGTTGTCGTCGCGGATGGCCGCCTTCAGCAGACCCTTCGCGTCCGTCGGGAACGCCGGGCAGATCACCTTCAGGCCGCCAACGTGGGCGAACAGCGGCTCGGGGTTCTGCGAATGGAACGCCGACCCCCGCACGCCACCGCCCGAGGGCCCGCGGAGGACCATCGGCAACGGCACGCCCGACCGGTAGGTGTACTTCGCGGCGGTCGCCACGATCTCGTCGAACCCGCAGGTCATGAAGTCCGCGTACTGGAACTCGGCCACCGGCCGGAATCCCTCCATGGCCGCGCCGACCGACATGCCGACGATGGTCTCCTCCATGATCGGGGTGTCCCACACGCGTTCCGGGCCGAACCGTTCGATGAACCCCTCGGTGACCTTGAACGCGCCGCCGTAGACCCCGATGTCCTCGCCGAGCAGGAAGACCCGCTCGTCGCGTTCCATCTCCTCCCACAGGGCTTCGGCGACCGCGATCAGATAGGTGGCCTCGCCCTTGTCGGTGCGCCTGCCCCGGGGCTCCGCGCCGTGGCCCGCCGCCCCGCCCTCGGACTCGTCCTTCTCGGCCTGCTTCGACCGGGCCCCCTCCCGCGCGGCGCGGTCGGGCTGCCCCTCGGCCCTCGCGGCCTGCTCGGCGGCCGTCTGCGGCGAGGCCTGCGGCGTGTCCGCGCCGACCCGCGCGCGGTCGTCGTCCTCGCGCACCGGCGTGTCGCCGTCGGTGCTCATCAGGCCGTCTCCCCGGTCCGTGCGGGGTCGCGTTCCCAGTAGCCGTCCTCGGCGAACACTCCGAGGTCGACGTCGCCGGCCTCCGGGAGCGGCGACTGCTGGGCGAACTCGAACCCCTCGTCGAACTCGTGCTCCACGCGTTCGCGGATGGTGGCGACGCCGCCCTCGTCGATGACGCCGGCCTCCACCAGGAGATCGGCGAACCGCCTCACGGGGTCGCGGTTGGTCATGTACTCCTCGAGCAGCTCCTTGGGCACGTACTTGGCCGGGTCGTGTCCCGCGTGGCCCTTCCACCGGAGCGACACCGACTCGATCAGCGTCGGGCCCTCGCCGCGGCGGGCCCGTTCCACCGCGTCGCGCACCGTGCTGTACACCCGGAGTACGTCCGTGCCGTCGATGCGGTAGCCGGGCATCCCGTACGCCGGGCCGCGTTCCGCGATCGTCGGAACCGCGAACTCCCCTCGGTTGGGCGTCGAGTAGGCGAACTGATTGTTGTTCACCACCCACACCACCGGGAGGCGCTTGATGCCCGACACGTTGAGGCATTCGTGCCACCGGCCGTTCGACGTGGCGCCGTCGCCGCAGATGGCGAGCGCCACGCGGGCCTCGCCGCGCATCTGGTAGGCGAGCGCGGCGCCGGCCGCGACCGGGTACCCGTTCGGGAGGTTCGACAGCACGGTGAACGTCTTCGAACCGTTCCAGTCGCCGATGTGGCTGTTGCCGTCGCGGCCGCGCGTGTAGCCGTCGATGCGGCCCCAGAACTGCGCCATCACCCGCCTGAGGTCGAGCCCCTTGGCGAGCTGGGCGGAGAGGTCGCGATGGGTGGGGAACAGGGAGTCCTCGGGCCGCAGGGCGAACGCCGCCCCGACGTGGGTCCCCTCCTGGCCCCGGCCGGAGTAGATCGCTCCGGGCAGGCGGCCCTGGCGGTACAGCGTCTCCATGCGTTCGTCGAAGAACCGGCACAGCACGAGCAGGTGGAGCAGCTCGCGGAGGCGTTCTGGGTCGAGGCCGGACGCGTCGATCGCCTCGCGCCCGGTGGGCGGGGGGACGTGCCTCGCAGCGGCCTGCGCCGTCTGGGTTCCGGATCCGGTGTCGCTCACCACGATCGGTCGGCTCCTCGGTCCTCGTCGTTCGTGTGGTCTCGGTCTCGTCTCGGGTCGTCGTCCGCCGTCGGTTACGCGGTGTGCAGGGACTTGCCGGCGAGCGCGAGGTGCGCCTCGCCGACGGCCTCGGAGAGCGACGGGTGGGGGTGGATCAGCGCCGCGACCTCGGCCGGGACCGCCTCCCAGTTCACGATGAGCATGCCCTCGGCGATGAGGTCCGTGACGTGCGGGCCGATCATGTGGACGCCCAGGACGGGCCCGCCGCCCGCCTGGGCGACGAGCTTGATCATGCCCCCCTCGGCCAGGATGTTCGCCTTGCCGATGGCCTGCATGTTGAGCTTCTCGATCTCGACCTCGTGCCCACGCTCGGTGGCCTGGGCCTCGGTCAGCCCGACGCTCGCCACCTCGGGCGTGCAGTACGTGACACGGCACACGCCCGTGTAGTCGATCTCCGGCGGGTCGAGGCCGGCGATGCGTTCGGCCACCGAGATCCCCTCGGCGAACGACACGTGCGCCAGCTGGTACGGCGTCGCCGCGAGGTCCCCCACGGCCCAGACGTGCGGCACCGTGGTCTGCAGCCGCCCGTCGACCTTCACGTAGCCCCGGTCGAGCTCGATGCCGGCCTCCTCGTAGCCGACCCCGTCGGACACCGGCCCGCGGCCCACGGCGACCAGGCAGATGTCGGCCGTGACCTTCTCCGTCGATCCGTTCGCCTCGTAGGTGACCTGGACCGACTCCCCGCCCTCCTCGACGTCCTGGACCTTCGCGCCCACGAACGCCTTGATCTTGCGACGCCGGTACGCGCGGTCGAGCTCCTTGGAGATCTCCTCGTCCTCGAGGGGGGCCAGGCGCGGCAGCGCCTCGATCAGCGTGACCTCGGCGCCCATCGACCGGTAGAACGACGCGAACTCCAACCCGACCGCACCGGCTCCGATGACGACGGCGCTCTTCGGAACGTAGTCGAGGCCGAGGGCCTGGTCGCTCGTCATGACCCGCTGCCCGATCGTCATCCCGGGCAGCAGCCGCGCGGAGGAGCCGGTCGCGAGGACCACGTCGTTCGCCTCCACGATCCGCCCGTCGACGTCGAGCGCCGGGCGTCCGGCCACGACCTTCGCCGTTCCCTGGATCACGTCGATCTTGCGCAACTTCACGAGCCCGGTCAGCCCGCTCACGAGCTTGTCGACGACCTTGTCCTTGAACGCCTGCGCCGCCGGCCAGTCGGGCTCGCCGGAGGCCTTGACGCCCCAGGTCTCGGAGCGGTTCACCGTGTCCATCACGGCGGCCGTCTGCAGGAGCGCCTTGGTGGGGATGCAGCCCCGGAGCAGGCACGTGCCGCCGAGCCGGTCGTCGCGTTCGATCAGCGCGACGCGCTTGCCGAGCTGCGCCGCGCGGAGCGCCGCCGAATAGCCGCCGGTCCCGGCCCCGAGCACGGCGACGTCGTAGGTCTCCTCCGGCATCCGTCAGTCCCTTTCCAGGTCGAACGCTCATCGAGCGCGGCCCCGGCCGCGCCGCCGATCCATCGTACCGCCGGTCCGAACACCCCCGCAGAACGCGTCCCCACACCCGCCGGTAGGATCACGAGCCATATGGAGGCGCAGGGCGACATCGGCCTGCGGCGGACTCCCCTCGAACCCGAGCATCGCGACCTCGGGGCGAAGATCGGCATGTTCGCCGGGTGGGCCATGCCGATCGAGTACCGGGGGACGCTCGCCGAGCACGAGGCCGTGAGGGAGCGCGCGGGGCTGTTCGACCTCATGCATCTCGGCAAGGTCACGATCGACGGCCGGGAGGCGTTCGACGTCCTGCAGCGCACCGTGACCAACGACCTCGACAAGGTCGCGGTGGGGGGTGCCCAGTACAACAACGTGCTGAACGACCGCGGCGGCATCGTCGACGACGTGATCGTGTACCGGCTGGGCGAGGACCGCTGGTACACCGTCCCGAACGGCGCCAACACCCACAAGGTCCACCGCATCCTGCTCGACCGGGCCTCGGGATCCGACGCGGCGATCGCCCTGCACGAGGACTGGTGCTTCCTGGCCGTCCAGGGGCCGCGGTCGCCGGAGATCGTCGGCTCGCTGTTTCCCGAGGCGGGTGAGCTTGCCTACATGCACGTCACCGAGGCGACCTTCCGGGGCGAACCGCTGATCCTGTCCCGGTCCGGCTACACCGGCGAGGTCGGGTTCGAGCTGTTCCCTCCGGAGGCCGTGATCCACGACCTGTGGGCCGCCCTGATTTCGGCCGGCGAGCCGCACGGCATGGAGCCCATCGGCCTCGCCGCTCGCGACACCCTCCGTCTGGAGATGGGGTACCCGCTGCACGGGCAGGACATCTCCGAGGAACGAACCCCGCTCGAGGCCGGCCTGTCGTGGGCCGTCGCCCTCGACAAGGGGGAGTTCCCAGGGCGCGACGCGCTGGTCCGCCAGCGGGACGAGGGCATCCCGGCCCGGCTGTGGGGGCTCGAGATGGAGGGTCGGCTGATCCCCCGCCCCCACTACGCCGTGCTCGACGGTGACGAGGGGGTGGGCGAGGTGACGAGCGGCACGTTCTCCCCGACCCTGCGCAAGGGGATCGCGCTCGCCTACCTCGCTCCGCGGGAGCGGTTCTCCGCAGGCGACCGGGTGGAGGTGGACGTCCGGGGCCGGCGTGGTGAGGCGGTGGTCACTCGACCGCCGTTCGTCGACCGCAGCCCGAGGTAGGGCTCAGGCCAGGTTGGCCGACTGACGGGCCACCCGCATGAGCTGCGCGATCGTCACGCTGCCGTACTGGGCCGAGCGCAGGATCGTGTCGAGGCGCTGTTCGGCGTTCGGGCTCTGGGGCACCACCGCGACGGCCAGGTACAGGCCGGAGGTAGGAATGCCCATCTGGCGGAGGGGGCCGAAGCCGGGGGCAGCGACGAAGTACTCCCACCGCGTGGCGATGTGGCCGTGCTTGTGGCAGGTGCCGGTGCCGCGTTCGACGTAGTCGCCGGGGGAGCTCGGGTCACCGGCCAGCGGGCGGTGGTTGACGAGCACCGCGACGTGGTCGCTGCGGCAGGTGTGCGACGAGGCCATCGCCGGGATCGCCGGGCCGGACGCCGCCATGTAGTACAGGTCCGTCGGGATCCCCACGCGGGTGACGTCGACCCACGCGACCTCGAGGCCCGGCACGCTGCCGTCCATGTGCCCCCAGCCCTTGGGGTCGGGGCTCGCCACCAACCCCTGACGCAGCGGGTCGGTGCGGATGGAGGAGGCCTCCCACCTCCTGGGCACGAGCGCCTGGACGTCGCCGTTCTCGAACGTGGAGAAGGGGGACGCGAGCGGCGGCTTCATGGGGGCGGGGAGGGTCGCGACGGGGGCGGGCGGGGCGGGCCGGGGCGCACCCTGGGCGTGACGAACCGGCGCGTGCGCGCACGCGACCGTGAGCGCGAGCAGGCACCCTCCAGCGATGAGTCGGCGCACCGGTTCCGTACCCCCGCGAAATAGTAGCCCCCCGACCGGTGGGAGCGCCACCCCACCGAGGCGAGCGACGTTCGCCGGCCGCCCCTACAATCCGGGGCAACCGAATACCGCTTTCGAGGTGGCGCCGGACGGGAGGCACCCGTTCGGGCCGGACCGGGCTGACGCGGACCCCGCGCCCGCCCGGGAACAGGGAAGCCGGTGTGAATCCGGCACGGTCGCGCCACTGTCACCGGGGAGCGAAACCGAGACGAACGCCACTGGGCGCCGCGACGCGGGGCCCGGGAAGGTTCGGGGACGCATCGATCCGGGAGTCAGGAGACCTGCCTCGCGAGCTCGAGGAGCACGCGTTCCTTCGCGTGAGAGGAGGCGCTCCATGAGAAGGTTCCTGTCGCCACCGGTGCTGGCGGCGCTGCTGGTCTCGGCCCTGCTGGCCGGGGCATGTTCGAAGGCCTCGCCGCAGAGCCCCACCGGTGCCACCACGGCCGCGACGACTGCGCCGACCACGGCCGGGACCACCGCGCCGAGCCCGACGCCGGCGGGGGAGGGGTTTCCGCTCACGATCGCCGACGACGACGGCGTGAAGGTCACCCTCGACCACGCCCCGACGCGGATCGTGACGTTCGCTCCCTCGGCCACCGAGGTGCTGTTCGCCCTGGGGCTCGGCGACGAGGTCGTCGGCGTGTCCGGGAAGTTCGACGACTACCCGAAGGCCGCGCGGTCGATCACCGAGGTGGGCGGCGCGGGGGAGTTCGGCGTCGACCCCAACATCGAGAAGGTCGTCTCGCTGAACCCCGACCTCGTCCTCGCCATCGAGGGCGGCGATCAGTGGAAGGCCCAGGTGCGGCACCTCGGCATCCCCGTGTTCACGACCAACTCCACGGACCTCGACGACGTGATCAACGACATCCGGACGGTCGGTGAGGTCACGGACACCGTGCCCCGGGCCGAGGCGCTCGCGTCCCATATGGCGGCCCGGGCGCAGGCGATCCGGACCGCGGTGTCCGGCGAGCCCGACGCGTCCTGCTTCTTCGAGGTGGCGCTCAACCCGCTGTACACGGTGGGGCCCGGCTCGTTCATCTACGACCTGCTGCAGCGCGCCGGCTGCGACCCCGTCACGTCGAAGGCGAAGAGCCCGTACCCCACGTGGTCGGTCGAGGACCTGGTCCGCGACGACCCGTCCGTGTACGTCGTGTCCTCCGAGTCGGGCGGGACCGTCGCCCAGGTCGGGCAGCGGCCGGGGTTCGATGCGCTGTGGGCCGTGCGGCACCACCGCGTGTTCCTGGTGAACTCCGACCTGGTCAGCCGCGCCGGGCCGCGGGTCGTGGACGGGCTCGCCGCGCTGGCCCACGCGCTGCACCCGGACGCGTTCGGGGGGTAGGGCCGTGCGGCGGAGGCGGGCGGCGTGGCGGTTCCGGACGACGATGGTCGTGCTGGCCGTCCTGCTGGTCGTCGCCGTCCTGTTGGGGGTGGGCCTCGGCGCCGTGGGGATCTCGCCCGGCACCGTCCTGTCGCTGTTCGCCTGGAAGCTCCACCTGACCGGCCGGCCGGACGTTCCCCGGAGTGTCGAGATCATCGTGTTCCAGCTCCGACTGCCGCGGGTGCTGCTCGCCGGCGTCGTGGGGATGGGGCTCGCGGTCGCCGGGCTGCTGTTCCAGGGGCTGTTCCGCAACCCCATGGCCGACCCGGCGGTGATCGGCGTGTCGTCGGGCGCCGCGCTGGGGGCGATCGTGGTGATCCTGGCCGGCGGTGCGGCGGTCCTCGGCGGGCTCGGCGTCGCGGGGGCCGCGTTCGCGGGGGCGCTCCTCGTGGCGTTCCTCGTGTACCGGCTGGCCCGCATCGGCCCGGCCGTCCACGTCGTGACGCTGCTCCTGGCCGGCATCGCGGTGGCCGCCGTCATGTCGGGCGTCATGTCCGTCCTGATGTCGTTCTCCGGCGAACAGATCAGGAACATCTACTTCTGGATCCTCGGCGGCCTGAGCTCGCGCGGATGGTCCGCCCTGCAGGTGGTCACGCCCATCGTGGTCGCCGGCGTGGCGGCCGCTGCGTTCCTCGTGAACGACCTCAACCTGCTGGCCCTCGGCGAGGAACGCGCCGCCCAGCTGGGTGTGGAGGTCGAACGGACCAAGCGCAGGACGCTGGCGCTGGGGTCGCTGATGGCGGCCGCGGCGGTGTCGGTGTCCGGCGTGATCGGGTTCGTCGGCCTGATGACGCCCCACCTGCTGCGGCTGGTGATCGGCGCCGACCACCGCCGGCTCCTCCCCGCCTGTGTGCTGGCCGGGCCGACGATCCTGATCCTGGCCGACCTCGCGTCGCGGACCCTCATCGCGCCCGAGGAGCTGCCGCTCGGGGCCGTGACGGCGGTGCTCGGGGGGCCGTTCTTCCTCTACCTGCTCCGCCGGCAGCGGAGCGCCCGGGGCGGGGTGCTGGTGTGACGGTCGCCGGGGACGCCGGGCTGGTCGTCGAGGGCGTGGTCGCCGGCTACGTCGGGCGGGACGTGCTGCACGGCATATCGCTGGTGGTGGCGCCGGGCGAGGTCGTCGGCCTTGTCGGGCCGAACGGCTCCGGGAAGACCACCCTGGTCCGCGTGGCTTCCCGGGCCCTGCGTCCCCGGGAGGGCGGGGTGCGACTCCGGGGCGAGGACCCCTATACCCTGCCCGCCCGGCGAGCCGCCCGGCTCGTGGCCGTCGTGCCCCAGGACCTCGCGCCGGTGTTCTCGTTCACCGCCCTGGAGGTCGTGCTGATGGGGCGGTCCCCGCACCGCACCGCGTGGGGCGGTGCCGGTGCCGAGGACTGGTCGTCGGCGAGGGCCGCGATGGAGGCCACCGGGGTCCACCACCTCGCCGACCGCCCGATGGAGGAGCTCTCCGGCGGCGAGCGCCGCCGCGTCGTCCTGGCCCAGGCGCTGGCCCAGCAGGCGCCGGTCCTGGTCCTCGACGAGCCGACCACGCACCTGGACATCCGCCATGTGCTCGACCTGCTCGCGATCGTCAGAGGGCTGGCCGACCGCGAGGGCCGGGCCGTGCTGGGGGTGTTCCACGACCTCAACCTCGCCGCGGCGACCTGCGACCGGATGCTCGCGCTCCACGAGGGGCGGGTGGTCGCCGAGGGCGCGCCCGGCGATGTGGTGACCCGCGATCTCCTGCGCGAGGTCTACGGCGTCGAGGCCGATGTCCACCCCAACGCCGTGAGCGGCCGCCCGGTCGTCGCGCTGAACCCGCCCGCCGTCCTGCCGGTCCGGGCCGGGCCCGCTCGCGCGCACGTGGTCGGCGGCGCCGGCCGGGGAGCACCGTGCATGCGGCTGCTCGCGGAGCTGGGGTTCGAGGTCACCGCGGGCGTCCTGCACGCCTCGGACACGGACGAGGAGGTCGCCGCCGGCCGGAACCTGTTCCGCGTCTCGGTGCCTCCGTTCTCCGACATCGACGAACGCTCCGCCGAGGAGTGTTCGGCGCTCATGCGGGCGGCCGAGGTGGTCGTCGTGGCCGACGCGCCGTTCGGCCCTGGGAACGTCGCGAACCTCCGTCTCGCCGTGGAGGCCGCCCGGTCGGGCGTTCGGGTCGTGCTCGTGGAAGGCATCGCCATGGCCGAGCGCGACTTCACGGGCGGCGCGGCGTCGAGGCTGTGGTCCGAGCTGCGTCGATCATGCGAGGTCGTCGGGTCGCCGGAGGAGCTGGTCGCGCTGGTGCGGTGACCCGGTCGGCCCGGACTCAGCCCGCCGCGGCGCCCGGGACGGTTCCCCGGTCGGTGACCTCGATCATCGACACGGTCTGAGCCATGCCCCCGACGTCGATGGAGATCACCCGTCCCGAGGCGTCCACGCGGCCGATGCGGATCCCGGCGCCGCCGGCCCCCGGCGGGACCGTCGGGATGCAGAACGACACGCGCGTCCCCCCCGCGGGGAGGGGGTCGGCCCACAGGATGCCCCCGTGGAGCAGGATCAGCCGCCGGGCGAGGTGCAGCCCCAGGCCGACCCCGGCGCGTTCCTTGCGCATGACGTCCTCACCGGTGACGAACGGCTCCTGGAATGCGAGCGATACGACCTCCCTGGAAAGACCCATCCCCGTGTCGGTGACCGAGAACACGACGCCCTCGTCCTGCGCCCGCATGCGGACCCGCACGGACGAGGCGCTGGGGGAGTACCGGCAGGCGTTGTCGACGAGTTGCGCCACCGCCTCGGAGATCCGGGCGGGGTCGACGACCGCGAACATCGTCTCGGGGATGTCGCGCTCCAGGTGGACCATCGGGTAGCGCCGACCGACCCGGTCGCACACGTCGTGGACCATCGCCGCGAGATCGGTCCTCACGACGTTGAAGTCCACGGTGCCCCGGTCGAGGTCGGCGATGGACAGGATCTCCTCGACCAGGCCCGTCAGCCGGTCCACGGCGGTGTCCATCTTGCTCAGGAACTCGCCCTCGTCCTCCGGGGAGAGCCGCTGGTCCTGCAGCAGGTGGGCGATGCCCTTCACGATCGTCACCGGCGTCCGCAGCTCGTGCGACACGTTGGCCAGGAACTCCGCCTTGGCGTGCGTGACCTCCTGGACCTTCATCGTCGCGTCGGCCAGCGCGCGGCCGAGCTCCCGCTCCCGATGGAGGCCCTCGGCGAACCGCATGAACAGCTGCGCCGCGATCTTCGGGGAGACCACCGATCCGCCGTCGAGCACGGCGGCCAGCGAGCGGATGACCTCGGCCGGGCCGTCCTCCTTCAGCAAATAGCCGGCGGCACCGGCTCGGATCATCTCGGCAGCGTCCTCGGGTTCGTCCGAGCCCGACCAGCACACGATGGGGGTCGACGGCGCGACCGCCCTGAGCCGCTGGATCAGGTCCCTGCCCCACAGACGAGGCATGGCCGGGTCGGTGACGATCACATCCGGGCGCGCCCGCACAGCGAGCTCCACGGAGTGGTAGCCGTCCGTCGACGCTTCGGTCACCGCGTCCCAGCCGGTCCGGGACAGGGCATGCTCCAGCACGGCGACGTCGGGCGGCGTGCCGGACAGGAGCATGGTGACGGCCATACGCAATCAGGTATCGGCCGCGGAGCCCCAGGAATCAACCCGCCGGCCCCGGAGTGGTCCCCCCGCGTCTGGGCGGAGCGGACGGCGGGCGCCGTTCGGCCTACTCGACGATCCCGCGGCGGATGGCGATGGCCACCGCCTGGGCGCGGTCGTTCGCGCCGAGCTTCTCGAAGATGCGTTCGAGGTGCGTCTTCACCGTGTACGGCGAGATCGACAGGTCGTGCGCGACCTCCTTGGTCGTCGCCCCGTAGGCGACCATCTGCAGGATCTCGGCCTCGCGCTTCGACAGGGGGGCGTCGGGGCGGCGGTCCACGGTCTGCACCTCCTCGATGAACGCGCGGGTCAGGCTGGGATGGATCACTGCCTTCCCCTCGAGGGCCAAACGGGCAGCCTTGACGAGCTCGTCCGCGGACACGTCCTTCAACAGGTAGCCGGACACGCCGGCGGCGATGGCGTCCGCGATCGCCGCCCGGGATTCCTCGACCGTGAACAGGATGATCTTGGTGTCCGGGCTCTCCTCCCGGATGATCTTGGTGGCCTCGAGCCCGCCCATGCCGGGCATCCGGACGTCCATGAACACGACCTCCGGCTTGACCTCGGCGACCAGGTCGACGGCCTCCTCGCCGCTCTCGGCCTCCCCCACGATCTCGACCTCGTCCGAGCTGGCCAGCGCGGTGCGCAGCCCGCTCCGGGTGATCGGGTGGTCGTCGACGATCATGATCCGCATACCGCGTGCCTCGCGCTCCCTAGGTGCGCCCCAACAGCCAAGGAGCCGGCATCGGGCCGTGCTCCGGTCGGGTCAGGGGGCGCCGCCTAGAATAGACCCAGGAGGTCCACGGATGAACGAAGCGAGCGAACGGATCGGTACGGCCGAACCGGCCGGCGTCGGCCTCGAGTCGACGGGTCCAGCGGGGAACGGTGAGGTCGCCGGCGTCACGGCCGACGAGGTCCGGGAGGCGCTGAAGGCGGTGCTCGACCCCGAGCTCGGCATCAACATCGTCGACCTGGGGCTCGTCTACGACGTCGACATCGCCGACGGCCACGTCCACGTGACGTACACGCTCACCACCATGGGGTGCCCCATCGGGCCGCTCATCGAGGCGCAGATGCACCAACTGCTCGACCCGCTGCCCGGTGTCGACTCGTTCGACGCGGAGCTCGTCCTGCGCCCGCCGTGGTCGCCAGAGATGATGTCGGAGGAGGCCAAGGAGGCCCTCGGGTACTTCTGACCGGCCCTCCCACTCCGCTCGTCCCTTTTGCTGGCTGTTGTTGCAGTTGCAAGGTCGCCGGGCCCGGGACTAGGATTTCCGACCTGTCCGATCGAGTTTCCGCAGTCACGCGGGGAGGAGCGAGCATGGCCGAGTACACCAACCCGGACGCACTGGTCGACACGGACTGGCTGGACCACAACGTGTCCGATCCGGGGATCACCCTGATCGAGGTCGACGAGGACACGACCGCCTACGAGAAGGGCCATATCCCCGGGGCGATCGGCTGGAACTGGAACACCGACCTCCACGCCGAGACCGGACGCGACTACGTGGACCAGGCGGGCCTCTCCCGCCTGCTGCAGCAGGCGGGCGTGGGGCCGGACACCACGGTGGTCCTGTACGGCGGCAACAACAACTGGTTCGCGTCCTACGCGTACTGGCTGCTCAGGTACCTCGGCTACGACAACGTGAAGCTCCTGAACGGCGGCCGCAAGAAGTGGGAGCTCGAGAGCCGTGAGCTCACGAGCGAGGTCCCCTCGCCCGAGCCCACCGACTTCCAGGTCACGGGCCAGGTGAACGAGGGGATCCGGGCCCTCCGCGACGAGGTCCTTGCCCAGGTTGGAGGCGGCGGCGGGGCGAAGTTCGTCGACGTCCGCTCGCCGGAGGAGTTCCGCGGCGAGAAGCTCGCCCCCGACCACCTGCCGCAGGAGCAGGCCCAGGTCCCCGGCCACATCCCCGGCGCGGCGAACGTGCCCTGGGCCAAGGCCGCGAACGACGACGGCACGTTCCGCACCGCGGACGAGCTGAGGGAGCTGTACGAGGGCGCAGGCGTCGGCTCGGACGCCGAGGTCGTGGCGTACTGCCGGATCGGCGAGCGCTCGAGCCATACCTGGTTCGTGCTCACCGAGCTGCTCGGGTACGGCAACGTCAAGAACTACGACGGCTCCTGGACCGAGTACGGCTCGCTGGTCGGCGTCCCGGTCGAGAAGGGCTAGGCTCCCGCGGAGAGCGCGAGCTCGAGGGGCCCCGCCCTCCCTCGGCGCCCCTCCCGCGTGCGAGGGAATGATCGTAAAGCCGTTCCCTCCGGAGCCGGTCCGGGTGTACGCTCCCGCGGCTGTATCGGGGACCCGCAGGGGGCGGCGGGTCGGGTTTCGGCGGGCTCGGGCGCTCGCCGGAGGGAGGAGGCCCCTTCATGCGCCGGAACGTTCTTCGCGTGGTCTCGCTCACCGCGGTGTTCCTGCTCTTGCTCACGGGGACGGCGCTCGCCGCCGTCATCGGGCTCCCCGCGAGCGGTGTCCAGGTCAACAGGGACGCCGCGAACGGGATCAACCCGAACCTGAACGGTGGCAGGACCGACGTCGTCGGAGGGTCGGTCACACCGGGCGGGGCGGAAGTGCCGTGGATCGCGTTCGAACAGAAGGCCCACGGCGGCCAGGACATCTTCGTCCGGGCCTTCAACGGGACCAAGTGGGTGACGAAGGGGTTCCCGGCGAGCCTCAACATCGACCCGAGTGCCGAGGCGGAGGCGCCGTCCATCGACTTCGCCGGACCCGGGCGCGCCACGCCTTGGACGGCGTGGTACGAGCCCATCCACAACTTCGGCGGCAAGACCCAGATCTTCGCGAGCCGGTTCTGCGCGGCCGCCAACGCCGTCTGCGGGGCCGCGAACATCTGGGTCCCCGAGGGCCAGGACCGGTCGGCCGGGAAGCGGATCCCGTCGCTCAACATCCACACGAACAAGGACGCCGAGGACCCCTCCGTCGCGGGGGGGACGACCATCCCGGGCTTCGACCCCGGCCCGTGGGTGACGTGGAAGGAGAAGGACGGGAACATCAACGGTTCCGGGAACCACGACCAGATCTTCGTGTCGAAGCCGATCAAGAACGCCACCGCGAAAGCCGCGTGCCCGGCCGGCACCAAGCCGCACGGCGGCAAGAGCGTGGCGTTCTTCTGCTGGCAGCAGGTCGGGTTGGAGCGGCTCGCGCCGAACGGCTCGTTCACCAACCCGAAGGACCCAAGTCTCGACATCGACCCCTCCCGCGAAGGCGTGAGCCCCGACATCGCGTTCACGGGACCGAGTGACACGGTGGCCTGGGTCGTCTGGTACGAAGAGGAAAAGAGCCACATCGGGCTCCGGAACAACCAGCAGGTGTTCGCCGCGAAGCTCGTGGCGGACGACGGCGCCGACGGTGGGTTCCACTGGCAGGCCGTCGGCAGCGGTACGGCCGGCAAGACCGAGACGCTCGACAACTCGGGCCCGAAGCACTTCGGGGACTGCAGCGCCTCCCGTGCTCACGAGGACGCCTGCTCGCTGAACAACGTTCCGACCGCGAACGCCGAGGATCCGAGGGTCGCAGCCGGCACCCTGGTCCAGGGGAACCCAACCGTGCCATGGGTCGTGTGGTCGGAGAAGATCAGCGGGGGGAACCACGCCATCTTCGTCGCGCACCTCGTGGGCGGCGATCACTTCGAGCTGTTCAACGGCGGGCAGCCCGTGTCGACGACCACCCGCGACGCCAGCGTTCCGGACATCACGTTCCTCGGGAAGGAGCCCGTGATCTCGTGGAACGAGGCGTTCCCGCGTGGCCGCCATCGGGCGTTCCTCGGACACTTCATCGGCGGTGCGGCCAACCCGCAGTTCGTGCTCGACACGCCGACCGGGGTGCCGGTTCCGGGGACGACGAAGCGGGCCAACGTCGTGGACGTCCGCCCGGCGGACGCGTCGACCTGTCAGGCCGACCCGTTCACCGGCGACGGTTCGGCCTGCCCGGGCGGCGGGAAGGGGTTCGCGTTCCTGTCCTTCACGCAGGCCGGGACGCCGCGCAGGATCTTCGCGGAGCGGCAGAAGTAGGAGCGGGGCCGGCAATTCCGATCCCTCCGATCGACTTTGCGGGGGCCCGGTCGTAGACTGGGTGCGGCCGGGCCCCACGGGTCGCGGCCGCGTCGACCGGGAACAATGGGGATAGACATGGCTGTCACGCAGGAACAGCACCTCGCCGAGCTGGACAAGGGCTATCGCTTCGGCTGGCACGACCCCGAGCACTCGGTGTTCGTGCCGAAGAAGGGCCTGTCCGAGGCCGTCGTGGAGGAGATCTCCGCGCTGAAGAGCGAGCCGGACTGGATGCGGAAGTACCGGCTGAAGGCGCTGCGGCACTTCCAGGGCCGGCCCATGCCGTGGTGGGGCGCCGACCTGTCCGACATCGACTTCGACGACATCTACTACTTCATCCGCTCGACGGAGAAGCAGGCCCAGAGCTGGGAGGACCTGCCCGAGGACATCAAGGGGACCTGGGACAAGCTGGGCATCCCTGAGGCCGAGAAGAAGTACCTCGGCGGGGTCTCGGCGCAGTACGAGTCCGAGGTCGTGTACCACAAGATCCGCGACGAGCTCGATGCGATGGGCGTGCTGTTCAGCGACATGGACACCGCGCTGCGGGACCACCCGGACCTCGTGCGCGAGTACTTCGGGACGATCATCCCGGCCAACGACAACAAGTTCGCGGCGCTGAACTCGGCCGTGTGGTCGGGCGGGTCGTTCATCTACGTGCCGCCGGGCGTGCACGTGGACATCCCGCTGCAGGCCTACTTCCGCATCAACCAGGAGAACATGGGCCAGTTCGAGCGGACGCTGATCATCGCGGACGAGGGTTCGTACGTGCACTACGTCGAGGGGTGCTCGGCGCCGATCTACACGTCCGACTCGCTGCACTCGGCGGTCGTGGAGATCGTCGTGAAGAAGGGCGCCCGCGTCCGGTACACGACGATCCAGAACTGGTCGACCAACGTCTACAACCTGGTCACCAAGCGGGCGGCCGCGTACGAGGACGCCGTCATGGAGTGGATCGACGGCAACATCGGCTCCAAGGTCACGATGAAGTACCCGTCGATCTACCTGCTGGGCAAGGGTGCGCGGGGCGAGGTGCTCTCCGTGGCGTACGCCGGCAAGGGGATGCACACCGACGCCGGCGGCAAGGCCATCCACGCGGCGCCGTACACGACCTCGGTGATCACGTCGAAGTCCGTCTCCAAGGACGGCGGGCGGACGGGGTACCGCGGGCTGATCCGCGTGGAGCCGGACGCGCACCACGCGAAGTCCACGGTTCGATGCGACGCGCTGATCCTCGACGACGACTCCCGGTCCGACACCTATCCGTACATCGAGGTGGAGGACGAGACCGCGGCGCTCGGCCACGAGGCGACCGTCAGCAAGGTGGGCGAGGACCAGCTCTTCTACCTGATGAGCCGGGGCCTCACCGAGCCCGAGGCCACCGCGATGATCGTGAACGGGTTCATCGAGCCCATCACCCGCGAGCTCCCCATGGAGTACGCGGTGGAGCTCAACCGCCTGATCGAGCTCCAGATGGAGGGCTCGGTCGGGTAGCGGCCGGTCCCTCGGCGGCGCCCCTTTCGCGGTTGCGCGCGGACGGTGATCGCCCCGGACTACGCCGGGTTCATCACCGCCTCGATCAGCAGTGAGCAGTCGCTCGTGGCGTCGGTGTTGACCGCCGGGTCGCCCACGGCGAGCGGCGGCTGGAACAGCAGCTGCCGGGTGCTCCCGGAGTCGCAGCGGAGGATGCTCGTCGACTTGGCCTTGATGCCGAGCACCTCGCCCTTCTTCACGGGGATGTGCAGCCCGGTGAACTTCAGGATCTTGTAGGTTTGGCCGCTCGTGATGCTGCTCCCGTGGTGGATCACCTTGCCGTGTGCCGTGATCCTCCCGTCCCCGCCCTGGAAGCCCGCGTTGGTCAGGAACCCGACGACCGGCGTGAACGACCCCGAGTGACCTGCGATCACCCAGATCTGCGTGATGGTCCCCTTGGACGGCGCCTTCAGTTTGTTGTTGGGCGAGCCCACCTCGCTGTTCAGCATCATCCACGTGCACGCGGCGGTCGTGAGGCTCGAGTCCTCGTGCTGGCACGTGTGCGGCGGGCTCGAGTTGGACGGCTGGGTGTTCGTGGTGAGGTCCGCCCCGAACTTGACGGGCGCCTTGGCGGGATGCCGTGCGGCCGACGCTGGCGCTGCGATGTATGCGAAGACTGCTACGCCCAATGCGAGCGCGACGAAACCCGTGCGGGTTCGACTCATGTTCCTCCCTCCCCGAGTGGCTGCGCGCGGAGCATAGCGGTTGGTCGATCGAGAAGGAAGCAAGCTCCGACGTGGAACAGGGGTCGCTCCCGGCCCCGGAAGGCCGGCGCCGTCGCCAGCATCCGTGGGTAGAGTGCTGCGCATTCGATCGAAAGGCACCGTCATGGCCGGGATGCGCACCGCGATCCGCACCTGTCCCCTGTGCGAGGCGACCTGCGGGCTCGAGCTCACCCTCGAGGGTCGCGACCTGGTGAAGGTGCGCGGCGACCGAGACGACGTCTTCAGCCACGGCTACCTCTGTCCCAAGGCGTTGGCGCTCGTCGACCTCGAACGCGACCCCGACGTGCTCCGGCGGCCGTTCGTCCGCGGAGCCGACGGCGTCCACCACGTGGCCTCGTGGGAGGAGGCGTTCAGAGCGATCGACTCGCGGCTGCGTCCGATCATCGCCGAATACGGCCCGGACGCGGTTGCCGTGTACCTCGGCAACCCCAACGTCCACAACCTCGCCGGCACGCTCTACAACGCCGTCCTGATCCGCGCGCTCGGCACGGCCAACCTGTTCACGGCGACGAGCGTCGACCAGATGCCGAAGCAGGTCGCGTGCGCGTACATGTTCGGCTCGGGCCTGTCGATCCCCATCCCGGACGTCGACCGCACGCAGCACCTGCTGATGCTCGGCGCCAACCCCCTGGTGTCGAACGGCAGCCTGTTCACAGCCCCCGATCTCCCGGGGCGGCTCCGCGCGCTGCGGGCCAGGGGCGGCAGGCTCGTCGTGGTCGACCCGCGCCGCACCGAGACGGCGGCCAAGGCCGACGAGCATCATGCGATCATGCCAAGCACCGACGCGCACCTGCTGTTCGCGATCGTCCACACGCTGTTCGCCGAGGGGCTGGCGACGCCGGGCCGGCTCGAGGACCACACAGCCGGCATCGACGTCGTGCGAGGCCTGGCCGAGCCATTCGCGCCGGAGGCCGTCGCCCCGGTGACGGGCATCGCGGCCGGAGACATCCGGCGCATGGCCCGCGAGCTCGCGGCCGCCGATCGCGCGGTCGTGTACGGGCGGATGGGGACGTCCACGCAGGAGTTCGGCACGCTGGCCTCGTGGCTGGTCGACGTCGTGAATGTCCTCACGGGCAACCTCGACCGGCCGGGCGGGGCGATGTTCACCAAGCCGGCCACCGGCGGGAGCAACACGGCCGGGACGCCGGGGGTCGGGAAGGGCGCCCGGTTCGGCCGGAACCACAGCCGTGTGCGCGGACTGGCCGAGCACTTCTCAGAGTTCCCCGTCGCCGCGCTGGCCGAGGAGATCCTCGAACCCGGCGACGGTCGCATCCGGGCACTGATCACGGTGGCCGGGAACCCGGCCGTCTCCACGCCGGATGCCCGGACGCTCGACCGGGCACTCGACGCCCTGGAGCTCATGGTCTCGGTCGACGTCTACCTGAACGAGACCACCCGCCACGCCGACGTGATCCTGCCGGGGGAGTCGACCCTCACCCGGGGCCACTACGACCTGGCCTTCACCGCGCTGTCCTGCCGCAACGTCGCGAACTACTCGCCGCCGGCCCTCGAGGCCGAACCCGGCTCGATGCACGAGTGGGAGGTGCTCCTGCGGCTCACGGGGATCGTGACCGGCCAGGGCCCGAACGCCGACCTTCGGGCCCTGGACGGCTTCGTCGCGCGGCAGCTCCTGGAGCGCGGGCTGAACAACCCGCTGTCGCCGGCGCACGGCGTGGACGCGCAGGATGCGTGGCCGGCCGTGGTGGACGCGTTCGAGGGTCCGGAACGTCTCCTCGACGTCCTGCTCCGAACCGGTCCGTACGGGGACGGGTTCGGCCGCAACGCCGGCGGGCTCTCGCTGCGGGCGTTGATCGACTCGCCGCACGGTGTGGATCTCGGACCGCTGCAACCTCGGATCCCCGAGGTCC
Organism: uncultured Actinomycetes bacterium; assembly: GCA_963772375.1. GTDB lineage: Bacteria > Actinomycetota > UBA4738 > UBA4738 > JACQTL01 > DATBHM01. The sequence continues at coordinate 581,452 of CAVYXG010000001.1, read as the reverse complement.
TCCGGACTCCGAGCGGCAAGATCGAGCTCGCTCCGCCGGACATCGTGGCGGACGTCGAACGCCTCAGGGTCTCGCTCGGCCGCCGGCGGAACGGGGAGCTCGTCCTGATCGGACGCCGGCAGCTCCGGTCGAACAACTCGTGGATGCACAACCTCCCGGCGCTCGCCGGCGGTTCGAACACCTGCACCCTGCAGATCCACCTGGACGACGCATCGCGCCTCGGGCTCGAGGACGGCAAGCCGGCCCGGGTCACATCTCCGGCCGGCGCGGTGGACGTGGAGGTGGAGGTCACGGACATGCTCCGCCCGGGCGTGGTGAGCCTTCCGCACGGCTGGGGCGACGGGAACGGCGACGTCCGCATGCGGGTCGCCTCGACGCAGCCCGCCGCGAACTCGAACGTCCTGTCGCCGGCGGAGGTCGACCCGCTCTCCGGCAACGCGATCCTGAACGGAATCGCAGTCTCGGTCTCTCCCGTGTGACCAACCCGACAACGGGTCGCCAAGGGGCGTGCGTCATGCTTGGCTCTCGGTACAGGCCCGCCATGTCCGAGAGCTCGACCGGAATCTCTACCTCGATGTGCTCGCATCGGAGTCGATGTGGTGGTGATCCAGGATCCTCGACGTGCCCGCCGCTACGCCTTCCCTCGGCAGGTGACGGCGGACCCGGACGAGCATCCTCACCATCTCCTCCGCGAGCTCGTCGGAGGCGGCCCGCGGGTTGTTGTACACCACGTACTCCTTTGCCACGAGGGTCGCGAGATAGTCGAGCAGGCTCTGTTCGTCAGATTTCAGCATCAGGTAGTCCGGGTGCTGGTCGTTGTAGTAGACGATGTCCTGGTCGGGGTCGAAGCGGCTGCGAACGCCGTCCGGCGACGGGTCGGGCAGCAGTGTCGGACGGCTCCGCGATCGTCCTGCCTCCGGGCGGGCCTGCGTCGGCGCGTGGTCGGTGAGCTCCGACGGAACGGGCGCCGTCCCGGCCAGTTCCACGATGGAGGCCGGCTCCCGACCCGCACCCGGAGGGCCGGCCGACGGTCCTGGGCCCGTCTCGCCGGCCGGACCTCCCTCGACCAGCATGGCGCCCTGGCCGGGTTGGGATCCGACCGGCGTGCGCATGGGGTCGTCGAGGTCGGCGAGCTCCTTCAGCACGCGGCCGAAGCTCAGATCGGCGGACACCTGACGTCGAGCGCGTATCTCAGCGCATTGTCGAGTGTCTCGAGCTCTTCGTGCCCGAGACGTCCGATCGGGCGAGGGGCCAACGACGTCCTCTCGATTGTGAGCAGGCTGTCGCACTGCGCAACGGAGCGCTCTCGGACGCCTTGTAGCGGTCCAACCTCCACCTCGGACTCGAGGTGACGGACTTGGGTGGAAACGGGAGCGACCATCACACGATTCCCCCGGTGGAGTGCGGAATCCCGGGCCACGACCAGGACCGGTCGGGGGCCTGCCGGTGGCGGGAGATCGGCCCAGTAAAGCTCACCCCTTCTCATCGACCTTGGCAATCTCGGCGACCCCATTCTTTCCCGGCACGAGTTGCTCTCCCCTCAGCGCCATCCGGGCGTACTCGTCGTCCCACTCCCACCCGTCCGGGTGCTCGCGATAGCTCTCCGCGTATCGACGGTCCGCTTCGCGCTCCCATTCGACGTCGAGATAGGCGCGGACGGCTGCTCGGATGGCCTCGGATCGACTGATGCCCTTCGCCGAGATCGCTCTGTCGAGCTTCTGCACGAGGTCGTCATCAAGCTGCACGATGACCTGCTTCCTCGCCATGCGGGGGACAGTACCATATGAAGATTCCAATGGCTGGCGGCGCTCCCGTTCGGTTCCGACGAATCGAAGCACGAGGCACCGACACGACTGGTCCGACGGCGAATCCGACCCCGTTGATAGACTTTCTTCACGATCCCGCGGAGGGCCGCTGAACAGCGGTGACAACGAGGGGACACGCGACGACTGGGGAGTGCTGACCTTGGCGGACATCGCCACTCGCAACGGGTTCGAACGGGCCGCGCTGCCCGCCTCCACGGGCTTCCTGACGGAATTGCGGGACCGGGCGTTCGAGGAGTTCGTGACGCTGCCGGTGCCGGCCCAGGAGACCGAGGAATGGCGCTACACGGACCTCTCGGGGTTCGATCTCGGGGCGTTCTCGGCGTTCGTCGCCGGTGGTCCGCGTGCGACGACGCTCGACGACGTGCCGGGCGACATCCTGGCCGCGGCGGGCGACGTCGGCGACCGGGCGGGATTCCTTGTGCAGCGGAACTCGGAGACGCTCATCGCCCACCTCGACCCGTCGGTCGACGACGGCGTGCACTTCGAGTCGATCGACGACGCGATTGCCGACCACCCGGAGCTGGTCGAGGGCCGGCTGCACTCCCTGGTCCCGACCGAGCGGACGAAGCTCACGGCGTTGCACGGCGCGTTCCGGACCGGGGGTTCGTTCGTGTACGTGCCGGACGGCGTCCGAGTGGAGCTGCCCATCCAGGCGCTGACCTACCTCGACGCGGACGGCGCGGCGGTATTCCCGCACACCTTGATCGTGGTGGGGGCGCAGGCCGAGGCGACGTTCATCGACCGCTACGTCTCGCCCGACCTGACCAACGCGCTCTCCGACGCCGTGGTCGAGATCGATTGCGGCCCGGCGTCGAAGGTCCGCTACGTCTCGCTGCAGGAGTGGGGCGCGGGCGTCACGCATCTCAGCGTGCAGCGCGCGCGGCTGGCGCGCGACGCCGAGTTCCACTCGCTCTCCGTCGCGTTCGGCGCCGACCTGTCCCGCAACGAGTTCGAATCCGTCCTGGCCGAACCGGGCGCGAGCAGCGAGATGCTCGGTCTGTACTTCGCCGACGGCTCGCAGCACTTCGACCACCGGACGCTGCAGGACCACGTTGCGGGGAACGGCCAGAGCGACCTGCTGTACAAGGGCGCGCTGAAGGGCTCCTCGAGGGCGATCTACAGCGGCTGGGTCCACATCCGGCCCCACGCGACCAACAGCAACGCGTTCCAGACCAACCGCAACGTCGTGCTCAGCGAGCACGCCAAGGCCGACGCCATCCCCAACCTGGAGATCGAGAACAACGAGGTCCGGTGCGGCCACGCCGCGAGCGTCGGGCCGGTCGACGAGGAGGCGCTGTTCTACCTGGAGAGCCGGGGGATCCCTCGACGAGAGGCCGAACGCCTCATCGTGTTCGGGTTCTTCCAGGAGGTGCTGGACCGCATCGACATCCGCGAGGTCCGCACCGGCATCGAACAGGCCATCGAACGGGAGCTGGAACGCTGATGGCGCTGCAGAAGATCGCGACCGCCGACGAGATCCCCGAGGGCGAGGCCCGGCGGTTCAGCTACGACTCCACCGAGGTCGCCGTGGCGAACCTCGGCGGCGGGGAGTTCCGGGCGTTGGACGCGATCTGCTCGCACGCCCTCTCGTACCTGGACGAGGGCGAGGTGGACCCGGACATGGAGACCATCGAGTGCGCGAAGCACGGTTCGACGTTCGACCTGAACACCGGCCGGCCCAGGACGCTCCCGGCGACCCAGCCGGTGCGCGCCTATGCGGTGACGGTCGACGGCGACGACATCCTGATCGAGGTGACCGATTGACATGACGACCGCAACCGAAGCGCCACCGCAGACGGCCGAGCTGGAGATCCACGACCTCCACGCGACCGTCGAGGGCAAGGAGATCCTGCAGGGCATCGACCTCACCGTCCGCCAGGGGGAGACGCACGCCCTGATGGGGCCGAACGGCAGCGGCAAGTCCACGTTGGCCAACGTGCTGATGGGACGCCCGGGGTACGTGGTCACTGGCGGCAAGGTCCGGTTCAAGGGCGAGGACATCCTGGGCCTCACGCCCGACAAGCGCGCCGCCCGGGGGCTGTTCCTCGCCATGCAGTACCCGGTCGAGGTCCCCGGCGTGAGCGTCGTGAACTTCCTGCGCACCGCGTACAAGGCCGTGAAGGGCGAGGAGATCTCGGCGCTGGGGTTCCGCAAGCACATGAAGGAGAAGATGGAGCTCCTCGGCGTCGAGGACGAGATGGTCCGGCGCTACGTCAACCAGGGGTTCTCCGGCGGGGAGAAGAAGAAGAACGAGATCCTCCAGCTTGCCGTGCTCGAGCCGGACATCGCGATCCTCGACGAGACGGACTCGGGGCTCGACATCGACTCGCTGAAGGCGGTCGCCACCGGGGTGGAGAAGCTCATCGGGCCCTCCCTCGGCGTGCTGGTCATCACGCACTACCAGCGGATCCTCAACTACATCCATCCCGATTTCGTGCACGTGATGATGGCCGGGCGGATCGTCAAGGAGGGCGGCCCCGAGCTCGCCACCGAGCTCGAGGACAAGGGCTACGAGGGCATCCGCCAGGAGGTCGGCCTCTCCGTGGAGGAGGCCGGCGACGACGCGGCCGGCCCGACGACGGGGGCCTGAGACCGTGGCGACCCCGGAGCGGACCGGACGCCCGACGCTCGACGTGGAGGGCATCCGCAAGGACTTTCCCATCCTCGACCGTACGATCCACGGCAGGCCGCTGGTCTACCTGGACTCGGCCGCCACGAGCCAGAAGCCCCGCGCGGTGATCGACGCCGTGGTCGACTACTACGAGCGGCACAACGCGAACATCCACCGCAGCGTCCACACGCTGGCCGAGGAGGCCACGGTGATGTACGAGGCCGCGCGTTCGAAGCTGGCCTCGTGGGTCGGCTCCGACGACCCGGCGACGATCGTGTTCAACCGGGGGACCACCGAGGCCATCAACCTCGTCGCGCACGGCTGGGGGCGGAAGTTCCTGCGGGAGGGCGACGAGATCGTGCTCTCCGAGCTCGAGCACCACTCCAACATCATCCCGTGGCAGCTCACCGCTGCGGCGACGGGCGCGGTGCTGCGCTACGTGCCGGTCGCCGACGACGGTCGTCTGGACCTCGAAGCCTTCGACTCGCTGCTCGGCCCGCGGACCCGGCTGGTCGCCATCAGCGGCATGTCGAATGTGCTCGGCACCATGCCGCCGCTCCGCCGTATCGCCGACGACGCACACGCGGTCGGCGCGCTGGTGCTGGTGGACGGCGCCCAGCTCGTGCCGCACGCGCCGGTCGACGTCCACATGCTCGACTGCGACTTCCTGACGATCTCCGGGCACAAGATGCTCGGCCCGACGGCCTCCGGCGGCCTGTACGCGAAGCGCGAGCTCCTGGAGTCGATGGACCCGTTCATGGGCGGCGGCGAGATGATCCGCGAGGTGGGCCGGGACTCGTCGACGTGGCGCGAGATCCCGTGGAAGTTCGAGGCCGGCACGATGAACATCGCCGAGGAGATCGGCCTGGCCGCCGCGATCGACTACCTCGAGCCGATCGGCATGGACGCGATCCGGGCCCACGAGGAGGACGTCGCCCAGTACGCGATCGACCGCCTGGTCGAGATCGGGGCGCGGGTGTTCGGTCCGCACGACATGACCGAACGCGGCGCCGAGGTGTCGTTCTGGTTCCGGGACATCCACCCGCACGACCTGTCGCAGGTGCTGGACCAGGAGGGCGTCGCGATCCGCGCCGGCCACCACTGCACGCAGATCCTGCACCGGGTACTCGGTGTTCCGGCCACCAGCCGGGCGTCGTTCTACCTGTACAACACCCGCGACGAGGTCGACGCGCTGATCGACGCTCTCGGGAAGGCCGGCGAGCTGTTCGCATGACCAACGCCGTGCGCTCGAACGACGGGCCGTGGGCTGCCGTCGCCGTGCGGGGAGGCCGCTGAGTCCGCATGGCGAGATGGGCCGAGTCGCCGGACGGTTCCCTCGTGAACCTCGATCAGGCGGAGGAGCTGCGCATCGAGTCCGGCGCCGGCGGCTGGCGCCTGGTGGCCCGGATGGCCTCCGGCGAGCGGGTCGAGCTCGGGACCTTTCCCGACGCGGTGGAGGCGGAGATCGAGCTCCATCGCGTCGCCCAGGAGGTCGATGCGCGGGGCGAACGCTCCGGCTGACGGCGATCGACGCGGGGAACGGAATCCCGCTCGATTAGACTGGCCGCATGTCCCTCGACGACCTGTACAAGGAAGTCATCCTCGACCACTACAAGAATCCCCGGAACAAGCGCGAGCTGCCGGAGGCCGAGCTGTCGTGCTCGCGGAACAACCCGCTGTGCGGCGACGAGATCACCGTGTACGCGCACGTGGCCGACGGCGCCGTCGCGGACGTGGCCTTCCAGGGGCAGGGGTGTTCGATCTCGCAGTCGAGCGCGTCGATGCTCACCGAGGCCGTCAAAGGGAAGCCGGTCCCGGACGCACTGCACCTCGCGGCCGAGTTCCGCGGCATGATGGCCGGCGAGGTCGAACCGTCCGAGGACGAGTTCGGCGACCTGGTCGCCCTGAAGGGCGTCGTGAAGTACCCGATCCGGATCAAGTGCGCGGTGCTGGCGTGGGACGTCCTGCAGGAGGCGCTCGCCGGAGCCGGCGAGGCCACCGCTTCGGCCGCCCACTGACCGGCCCACGCCCGACTTCCTGGCGACCGGCCGTCCACCTACACTCGGCTCATGGCCTCGTGCCCGAACTGCGGCCGGGAGAACCCGCCGGGGTTCGAGTTCTGCGGCTTCTGCCGCACGCCGCTCGCGGGCGAACGCGAGGAGATCCGCAAGATCGTGACGGTCCTGTTCTGCGACGTGACCGGCTCGACGGCACTCGGTGAGCGTCTCGATCCCGAGGCCGTGCGAGGGGTGATGTCGAGGTATTTCGAGTCGGCCAGAACGGTGCTCGAGCGTCACGGCGGGACCGTGGAGAAGTTCATCGGCGACGCCGTCATGGCGGTGTTCGGGGTGCCGGTGGCCCACGAGGACGATGCCCTTCGCGCTCTGCGGGCCGGCAGCGATCTCCTGGGGGCGGTGTCCGAGCTCAGCGGCGAGCTCGAGCGATCGCTCGGAGCGCGATTGGAGATTCGGACCGGGGTGAACACCGGGGAGGTCGTGGCGGGAGATCCATCGTCCGGCCAGTCGTTCGTCTCCGGGGACCCCGTCAACGTCGCGGCCCGGCTGGAGCAGGCCGCCCAGCCGGGCGAGATCCTGATGGGGGCCGACACGTACCGCCTGGTTCGCGACGCCGTGCGGGTCGAGGGCGTCGAGCCGCTCACGGTGAAGGGGAAGGAGCAGCCCGTTCCGGCGTACCGGCTCCTCGAGGTGGTCGCCGGCGCTCCCCCGGTGGCCCGCCGTCTGGACTCGGCGATGGTGGGCCGGGAGGGCGAGCTCCGGAGGCTGCAGGATGCGTTCGACCGAGTGGAGCGCGACGCCTCCTGCGAGCTCGTCACCGTCCTCGGCGAGGCCGGCGTGGGGAAGTCCCGGCTGACGCTCGAGCTGCTGTCCTCGCTCGCGGACCGCGCGCGCGTCCTCGAGGGCCATTGTCTGCCCTATGGCGACGGGATCACGTTTTGGCCGGTGGCGGAGATGGTCCGGCAGGCGGCGGGCATCGACGAGGGGGACTCCTCTCGAGGGGCGCTGGAGAAGATCGGCCGGCTACTCGAGGGTCGCGCGGACGACGATGCAGGCCTGAGCGGCTGGGTTCCGCGATCGGTCTCGTGGGGGGAAGCGGCGCGATCCAGGAGACGTCCTGGGCCATCCGGGCTGCCTTCGAGGCCTCGCGGCGGATCGGCCCCTGGTGGCGGTGTTCGACGACATCCACTGGGCCGAACCCACGCTGCTCGATCTCATCGAATACATCGCGGGGTTCAGCCATGGGCACTCGATGCTCCTCGTGTGCACCGCCCGGCCGGAGCTCCGGCAGGACCGGCCCGACTGGGGCCGGACCGGGGCGATCCTGGAGCTCTCGCCGCTCGCCGCCGGTGACAGCGAACGGCTCATGGGGAATCTGCTCGGACAGGCACAGCTCCCCGCGCATGTCCAGGTGCTCATCGCCGACACCGCCGAGGGCAACCCGCTGTTCGTCGAGGAGATGCTGCGAATGCTGATCGACGACGGAGTGCTCCGGCGCGACGACGGGCAGTGGGTCTCCGGGGGCGACGTCTCCCGCGTGTCCGCGCCCACGACGATCCAGGCGCTGATCACGGCACGGCTGGACCGGCTGCTCGACGAGGAGCGGGCGGTGATCCAGCGGGCTTCGGTGGTCGGTCAGGTCTTCTACTGGGGTGCGGTCGCCCACCTGTCGCCGGAGGCAGCGCGCGGTGCCGTCGGCGGGCATCTGCAGACCCTGCTCCGCAGGGAGCTGATCAGACCGGAGCCCTCCCCGTTCGCGGGGGAGGATGCGTTTCGTTTCGGCCACATCCTGGTCCGCGATGTTGCGTACGAATCGATGCCGAAACGAACCCGGGTGGAGATGCACCAGCTGTTCGCGTCGTGGCTCGAGGGTGCGGCGGGCGAGCGCCTTCCGGAGTACGAGGAGATCGTCGCGTACCACCTCGAGCAGGCCCACCGGTATCTGGTGGAGCTTGGTGCCGTTGACGATCGCTCGCGACGCCTCGCCGCGGAGGCGAGCGGCATGCTCGCGAGGTCGGGCGTGTCCGCGTTGGGACGAGGCGACGTCCCGGCGGCCGAGAAGCTGCTGTCTCGTGCGCTCGCCCTGCTCGAGCCCGACGACCCCGGGCGTCCCGCCCTGCTGGCCGATCTGAGCCTTGCGCTCTACGCCGGAGGGCGCCTCGAGGAAGAGGCGGCGACCCTGGAGGAGGCGGCGACACTCGCGCGCGCCACCCGCGATCGGGCGACCGAGGGCCTCGTCGAGCTCCGCCGTCTGGTGCTCCGGCTTCGTCTGTCATCGGGAACCTACGAGGCCCTCCTGGTCGAGCTCGATTCGCTGATGCCGAGCCTCGAGGGGATCGGCGGCGACCGCGCGCTCGGCGAGGCATGGGCTCTGGTCGGCAGCCTCCGCATGTACCTGGGCCGATGTGCGGAAGCGGAGTCGGCGCTGGAGCGGTCGATCCATCACGCTCGGCAGGCCGGTGATCGACGCAGCGAGCTCACCGGGTACGCGTCGCTCGCCAGCGCGGTGGGGAACGGCCCGACGCCGGTCGCCGAGGCGCTGGTGCGCATCCCGGCGCTGCTGGAGCGCGCGGGAGGCTCGAAGCTGACCGAGACGCGGGCGGCGATGAACCTCGCGTGGCTGTACGCGATGGTGGGGAGGATCGACGGCGCACGGGCGTCGTGGCAGCGTGCCCGGGACATCTGCGACGAGCTCGGCGAGCGAATGTTCCGGGCCGCAACCGCCATGTACCTGGGCTGGGCGGAGCTGACCGCCGGGGATCCGGCGCGGGCGGAGGGCCCGATGCTCGAGGCGGTCACGACGCTCGAACAGGCCGGGGAGCGTGGATGGCTCTCCACGCTCGAATCCGTCCTGGCGGAGGTGATGTGGCGTCAGGGGAAGGCGCTGGAGGCGGAGCGGTTCGCCCGCGGGTCGACGGAGGCGGCCACGCCCGATGACCGGCTCTCACAGATGCAGTGGCGTGCCACCCAGGCCAAGGTGCTGGCCGACCGGGGCGAGTTTCGAGCGGCGGAGACGCTGGCGAACGAATCGGTGGGGGCGATCGATTCGACCGACTACATCAGGAGCCGGGCCGACGCGCGGATGGCCCTCGCCTATGTGCTCCGAACCGCGGGTCGCCGCGACGAGGCCATGGCGGTCACCCGAGGGGCGCTCGAGCTGTACGAGCGGAAGGGCGACCTGGCGAGCGCCGCCGGGGCGCGGGCCGGGCTCGAAGCGCTCGCGTCGGAGTGAGCGAAGGCTCGGCCTCGGCAGACGACAGGTTCCGAAGCATCTGGGTCGCAACCGGCCCCTCGCGCCAATAGGCTGCCGCCCACATGGCGTACAAGCCCATCGACCTCCGCCGGCCGAGCCTCGACTGGCTGCTGGTCTTCATCCCGATCGCGGCCATCAGCGACTACGCCATCCACAACGACCTGCTGACGTTCCTGACGGCGGCAGCGGCGATCGTCCCGCTGGCCGGGCTGATCGGGCGGGCCACCGAGCAGCTCGCCGCGCACGCCGGGCCGCGCGTGGGCGGGCTGCTCAACGCAACGTTCGGGAACGTGGCCGAGCTGATCATCTCGTTCTTCCTGATCCTGAAGAACGAGACCGACGTCGTGCTGGCGTCGCTCACCGGTTCGATCATCGGGAACCTGCTGCTCGTGCTCGGCCTGTCCATGCTGCTGGGCGGACTCAAACACAAGGAGCAGCGGTTCAGCGCGGCGGCGGCCGGCGTGCATTCGACGTCGCTCATGCTGGCGGTGGCCGGGCTGCTCATGCCGGCGCTGTTCGTCCTCACGACGCACTCCACGGCGTTCGTCGAACGCGAGACGGTGAGCGTGGTCGTCGCGCTGGTGCTGATGTCGCTCTACGCCTGTGCGCTGCTGTTCACCATGGTCACGCACGAGCACCTGTTCCGGGTCCCGAGCGAGCAGGAGGAACCCGCGTGGCCGCGCCAGCGGGCGGTCGTCGTCCTGCTGATCGCCACCGGGCTCACGGCATGGATGTCGGAGATCCTGGTCGGGGCGCTCGAGCCCGCGCTCGACAAGATCGGCCTGTCGAAGTTCTTCGTGGGGCTGATCGTCATCCCGGTCATCGGGAACGCGGCTGAGCACTCGAGCGCCGTGACGTTCGCCCTGAAGAACCGTATGGACGTCACGCTCGAGATCGCGATCGGGTCGTCGGTGCAGATCGCCCTGTTCGTGGCGCCGCTGCTCGTGTTCATCAGCGCGGCGGTCGGGCACCCGATGAGCTTCCTGTTCAGCCCGTTCGAGATCGCCGCGGTGGCGCTCGCGGCGCTCCTGGTCTCGCTGATCTCGCGCGACGGCGAGAGCAACTGGCTGGAGGGCGCGCAGCTGCTGGGGGCCTACGTGATCATGGCCGTCTCGTTCTTCTTCGTGGAGCACCTGTAGGTGCGGCGGCTGCTGGCCTCGGTCGGCATCGCGTTGATCGTCGCCGTCGTGGCCGCCCCGGGCGCCTCGGCCCGCGACAAGAGCTTCTCGTTCCCGTCGGTGGCGATCGACGCGACCGTGCTGCCGGACGGGTCGCTCGACCTCGTGGAGCAGCGGACGTTCCTCTTCTCGGGCGGCGAGTTCAGCGTGGGGACGTACGGGATCGACTGGCCGCACGCGCTCGTCGAGGGCTTCTCGGTCTCCCAGGGCGACGAGCAGCTGAACACCCGCGACGTCACGGACGGGCCGGAGTTCCAGGCAGAATGGGACTTCCCGCAGTTCGAGACCGGCCGGCAGACGTTCGTGATCACGTACCGGCTGCGGTGCGCGGTGCTGGTCTACTCGAACTTCGCCCACCTGTACCAGCAGTTCGTGGGGTCGTCGGGTGGTCCGGCGCAACAGGTCGTGATCAACGTCCACCTGCCCGGCGTGGCCACGGGGCCGCACCCGCGACCCTCGAATCCGTGCCCGCCGCCGCCACCGGAGGCGCCGCCGTCGGGGCCGTCGCGGCCGCTCGAGCGGGGCGAGGTGCACGCGAAGGCGTTCGGCTCGGGGGACGGAACCTTCCGCGTCGTGACCCCGCAGAACGTGGTGTTCGTGGCGCGGAACGTGCCGGCCGACGGGTCCGTCGAGGGGACCATCCTGTTCCCGCCCGGCGCCGTGCCGCTCGCGTACCAGTCGAGCGACGAGATCGACGTCGCCAAGATCGGGAAGCAGGAGTTCCCGGGCGGCCGGCCCAGCTGGTTCTCCTCCGCCAACCATCGGGAGCTGCTGGCGCTGCTGATCCTGGCGGGGCTGCCGGTGTTCTGGATCCTCGTGGCCATCGGGGCGCGGCTCAAGGACCGAATCGGTGTCCCCGACGACGTCACCCAGCCGCCGGAGCCCGCCGACCCCGTCGACATCGCCGTGCTGTGGGGGACCATCCGGGGCCAGACGTTCTCGACCACCGCGTACGGCACGGAGATGCTGCACCTGGCCCGGACCGGCGTGCTCGACCTCCAGCCGGTGGGCACCGTGTCGAACCCGACCGACTTCCGGATCAAGCTCGTCGGGGAGCCCCAGGCCGACGTCGACCGCGACTTCGTCGACTTCCTGTTCGGCCAGGGCGCGCATGCGGGAACGCCGGGACGGCCCGACAAGGGCGGGGACGGGGTCGGCGACGACGGGCGGATATCGCTGAACTCGTTGCGGCACAAGGGTTCCAGCAACCGGTTCAAGAAGTGGACGAACGACCTGACCGCGCGGTCGAAGAGCCGGATCGGAACGGTCCCCAAGAACCAGAAGCGCCCGGCCCGTCGGATCATCCTGTGGTCCGCCCTGATCGGGGCGATCGTGGGGAGCGCGCTGGCCATCTCGGCCGGCGACGTCGCGGGGCTGCCGCAGGTGTTCTTCTGGGAGTGCATCCTGATCGCGCTGCCGGTCGGCCTTTCGGTGCCACCCAAGCTCGATCCCGAGCTGAAGGCCCGCATGGCGCCGTGGCGGGGGTTCCGGAGCTACCTCAAGCACTTCTCGTCGCTGCCGGACGCGCCAGCCCTCGCCGTGATCATCTGGGAGCAGTACCTCGAGTACGCCATGGCGCTCGGCGTCGCCAAGGAGGTCGCGAAGCAGGTCGGGTCGCTCGTCCCGGTGGAGCGCCTCCCGGCACCCTGGCCCGGCGCGTCCACGAACTTCACCTCGCTGGCGCTGCTCACGGCGTTCCACACCGCATCGAGGATCCCGCCGTCGAGCGCGGTGCACTCGGGGTCGTCGTCGTCCTCGGGGATCAGCTCGTTCTCGAGCTTCGGGGGGTCGTTCTCGAGTGGAGGCGGCTTCGGCGGCGGCGGAACGCACGTCGGCGCGCGCTGACGGGGACTGCCGCAGGTCACACCTATCATTGAGGGCGATGTTCCTGCGGGAGAACGAGGAAGGGTCGAAGGTCACGCCGTGGCTCGAACGCGGCGAGACCATGCTCGACCTGGGCGCGGGAACCGGGTTCATCAGCCGGTGGCTCCAGGAGCGCACCGGCGTCGTCCCCACGCTGACCGACGTCGTGTCCTACCGCAACCGTGCGAAGAGCTTGCCCTTCATCCAGCAGGACGACCCGTTCTCGGTTCCGGTGGGGGACCGGTCGTTCGACGTGGCGCTGATGATGTTCGTGTTCCACCACGTCGAGGCGTGGTCGGACCAGCTGCGGCTCCTCGACGAGGCCGTCCGGATCGCCCGGCGGCGCGTGATCATCCTGGAGGACACGCCGGAGAACCGGCTCGATCTCATGTTCAACAAGTTCTGGGACCGGCTGCTCAACTGGCGACACGGGGTGCCGTGCCCGTTCACGTTCCGGAGCCCCGACGGGTGGCTGCGGGTGTTCAAGAGTCGCGATCTGTCCATCGTCCACGCCGAGACGTACCGGCCCGCGTTCCCGACGTTCTGGATGTATCCGCACTCGGTGTTCGTCCTGGACCGATAGGCAGCCGGTGGCCATGCGGATCGTGTTCTCGGAGGACGCTCGCGACTTCTTCCGTCCGGAGTGGATCCAGCTGGTCGACTCGGACCCGACCACGACGTTCTTCCACCAGCCGCGGTACTTGAAGCTCTACTGGGAGGAGTTCGGCCACGACACGCGCCTGCAGCTGGCGTTCGGTGAGGAGGATGGCCGAACCGTCGGAGCGTGCGCCTTCGAGCTGCACGAGCGCGGGCTGCTGCGGTTCCTGGGGGGAACCGAGGTCACCGACTACATGGGCCCGGTGGGCGCTGCGGGGTACGAGGACGCGTTCGCCAAGGAGCTGCTGGGCGCGCTGGCCGAACGCGGCGACTGGTCGTCGGCCGATCTCCGCGGCCTGGGCGAGGACTCGCCGTGGCTGCCCCGCATGGCCGACGCGGCCGGGTCGCTCGGCCTCTCGATCGAGCCCGGCCTCGACGCCGTGGCGCCGTTCCTCGAGCTCGCCCCGACGTGGGACGACTACCTGGCGGGGCTTCCCGGCAAGCTCCGCCACGAGCTCCGCAGGAAGGCCCGCCGGCTGGACGCCGAGGTGGGGGAGCACCGGGTGGTGTTCGCGACGCCGGGGACGCTCGAGGACGACCTCGGCCTGTTCGCCGAGATGCACCGCACCAGCGAGGGGCCCAAGGGGCACTTCATGGTGCCGGGGATGGAGCTGTTCTTCCGGCGCCTCGGCGAGCTGTTCATCCCCCAAGGGGAGTTCCACCTGGCGTTCCTCGAGGCGGGCGGCGTCCGGTTGGCGGGTGCGATCGCGTTCCGCCATCGCGGCGTCTTCAATCTCTACAACTCGGCGTTCGACCGGTCGATGCGCGAGCTCGCGCCGGGGATGGTGCTCGTGGCCGACCTCATCGAGCACGCCATAGCCGACGGGTGCGGGACGTTCGACATGCTGAAGGGCGACCTCGCCTACAAGTACCGGTTCGGCGCCGTGCGCCGTGAGGTCCGCAAGCTGGAGATCGCCCGGGGCGCCTGACCGCTCCGGGGCTACGACATCACGACGCGGCCGCTGGCCAGCTGGTGGCCGGACCCGTCGTAGACGTACACCCGATCGAACTTCGAGATGTCGGTCGACGTCACGAGCCACACGTCGGAGGACCCCTCCGAGTTGAACTCCGTCCGGTGCATGTCGATGCGGCCAGTGGGGGAGCGGAGCACCACGCGGACCGGCCCGGTGGCGCCCGGCGAGCGGACGAGCACCAGCACCCAGGACTGGCCGACGTCGGAGTCGTACAGGATGGCGCTGCCCTCGACGTCGCGCGCGCCGGGCCCGTGCAGCGTGGCCACCCGGACGTCCTTGCCGCCGAGGGCGTGCAGGAACTGGTGGTAGGCCAGGGCGTCGGCCTGGTTGCGGTTCGCGCTCATCGACGAGGCCGTCCCCCAGGCCACGGTGCCGGCGACGATCACCATGGCGGCGGCCACGGCGAGCAGCCAGCGCCGGCGGGGACGATGCCGCGCCAGCGTGGCGACCTTCCTGGCCGCGGCCTCGGCCTGCTCGTCGGCCAGGGCGCCCATGACCCGGTCCCGGAGCTCGGGGGGCGGGTCGGCCTGGTGGGCGGCCCGCGAGAAGGTCGCGAGGCCCTCGCCGAGCATGGTCATCTCCCGGCGGCACCCGCCACACCCGCGGAGGTGCCGGCGGACCGCGGCGTCGTCGTCATCGGGGAGCGTGCCCAGCACGTGCTCGGGCAGCAGCTCGCGGACGTCGTCGCAGGAGCGGATGTCCACGTCCTGCTTCATGCCCTGCCGTCCTTGATGTCGGGCTGCAGCGCCTCCCGGAGGCGGAGGAGTCCGGAGCGGATCCTCGTCTTCGCGGTGCCGAGCGGGATGCCCTCCATCTCCGCGACCTCCGCGCTCGTCTTGCCCCCGAAGTAGGCCAGCTCCAGCGCGGCCCGCTGGCCGTCCGTGAGCCCGCCCATCGCGGCGCGGGCCCGTTCGACGAGGTCCCTGGTCTCCGCCACCTTGTCCGGCCCGGGGCCGGGGTCGGCGTCGTCCAGCGGGCGGGTGGCCTCCATCGTCCGGGCCTCCAGCACCCGGCGGCGCAGCATGTCCAGCGCGAGCGACCGCGCCACGAGCAGCACCCACGTGTCGAGCGAGCCCCGGGCCGGGTCGTACCGTTCGGCCGTGCGAAGCAGCTTCACGAACGCGTCCTGCACCAGGTCCTCCGCGGCCGCCTCGTTTCCCAGCATCACCAATCCCAGCCCGTAGATGCGCGAGGCGTAGCGGTCGTACAGGTCCTCCGAGGCCTGCACGTCACCCGCGGCGAACCCCCGCATCAGGCGGGGGTCCGACGGGGTGGACGGGATCGGTCGCACGCGTCGCATCGGTTCTCCGGTAAGAGTACGGGCGAACCGGCCTTCGGGCTTGCGTCTGTTACCCGAAGACGCGCAGGTCGCGGAGCACCTCGAGGGCCAGGTCCTCGTTGCCCCCGAGTGTGAGCGAGCCGTCCTCGACGTAGTCGTCGGCGTCCACCCGGCGCGTGGCGACCATGGCGAACTCGTACCCCCGGCCGCCGATGGTCGCGTCGGCGAGACGGCCCTCCGCGGGGGCCTCCCGGGGTCCGAGGCCGTGGTGCCAACGCCCGCCGCCCGCTCCCTCGAGCTCGACGAGGACGCTCCGGCCCCGGTACGACTTGCCGGCGAGCCCGAGTGCCCACGGCAGGGTCCGGATCGCGAGGTCGTTCAGCGCGAAGATCGGCCAGTGCTCCCGCCGGGGGAGCAGCCCGCCGCCCGCCCTGATGACCTCACCGTGCGACCACCACTCGCCGACGCGGGACTGCACCAGGTACCGCAACGGGATCTCGCCGGCGAACCACGGCACCCGGCGGCTCGCCCAGTCCTCGTCCGACACGAGCGAGGCCCGGACGAGGAACAGGTCCGCCGCGCCGCCCCACTCCCGGATAATGTCGAACAGTGGCGAGTCGGCCCGACGCCCGACGGCGAACCGGTTGAACCCGCCGACCGTGGGGTCGAGCCGGCCGTCGTCGGTCTTCAGGAACGCCTGCAGCTCGGCCGGCTCCTCGCCGACCAGGACCGCTGCGGCGGCGACCTCGGCGGCGGCCAGGTGGCCGACCACGTCGCGGATCCGCCACCCGGCGGTGTGGCTCTCCGTGTCCCATGCCTCGGGCGGCGTGTACTGGATCGTGCGCCCCAGCGCCTCGCGCTCGTGGCGGGCGATCCCCAGCAGGTTCTCGTGCTCGATGCTCATCGCAACGGGTGCTCCGACGAACGAACTGCGGGCCGATCCACGGGTCGGTCCCGCGGTCCGGCGGATTGTACCCTCCGCTTCGTGCGGGTCCTGTTCGCTCCGGACAAGTTCCGCGGGACGCTCACCGCGGAGGAGGCGGCCCGGGCCCTGGCCCGGGGATGGCGCCGCGTCCGCCCGGGGGACGAAGCCGACGAGGTGCCCATGGCGGACGGCGGCGAGGGAACCCTCGACGCGCTCGTCGCAGCGTTGGGCGGGGAACGGCGTGTCGCGACGGTGACTGGCCCCCTGGGCGCGACGGTCGAGGCTGCGTTCGGGCTGGTCCCGGGCCAGGGTGGGCCGACGGGCGTGGTCGAGATGGCGCTGGCGTCGGGGCTGGCGCTGATCCCGGACGAAAGGCGTGACCCCCGCGTCACGACGACGCGGGGGACCGGCGAGCTGATCCTCGCTTCCTGCCGCGCGGGGGCCCGTTCGGTGATCGTGTGCATCGGCGGCAGCGGGACGAACGACGGCGGCGCGGGGATGGCGCAGGCGCTGGGGTTCCGGCTGCTCGACGCCTCCGGAGCCGACCTGCCGCCGGGGGGCGCGTCGCTCGCATCGCTGGATCGCATCGACGCCTCCCCGCGCGCCCCGGAGCTGGACGGGGTGGCCTTCGTCGTGGCGATCGACGTCGACAACCCGCTCACGGGGCCGGCCGGGGCGTCCGCCGTGTACGGGCCGCAGAAGGGGCTGCGCGCAAGGGACGTCCCCGTGCTGGACGCGGCCCTCGCGCATCTGGCCGAGGTGGTGCGGCGGGACCTGGGCGTCGACGCGGCCGACCGGCCGGGGGCGGGCGCGGCGGGCGGGGTAGGGTTCGGCATGATGGCGTTCCTGGAGGCGGCGGTCCGGCCCGGGATCGACGTCGTGATGGAGGCCACCCGATTCGACGCCCGGCTCGCCGGCGCCGGTGCGGTCGTCACCGGCGAGGGGAAGTTCGACCACCAGTCGTTCCGGGGCAAGACGGTCGGCGCGGTGCTCGAGGCGGCCGAACGGCACGGGGTGCCCGCCGCCGTCGTGGCCGGCCGGTCGGAGATGGAGGCGGGCGAGGTTCCGGTGGTGACGCTGGTCGACGTCGGGGGGAAGGCGCGCGCGTTCGACGACCCGGCGGGCGTGGTCGAGGAGGCGGCCGCCGCCCTGGCGGCGAGGAGGGACTGGCGGTGAGCCGGTCGATCGACCGCGTGGTGGCGGCCGGTGCCGACCTCGGCGTGACGGTCGAACCCCGACGGTTCCCCCAGGGGACGAAGACCGCCCAGGACGCCGCCCGGGCCATCGGGTGCGATGTGGCCCAGATCGTGAAGTCGCTGGTGTTCGTGGCGGACGGGCAGGCGTTCCTGGCGCTGACGGCCGGGTCGAACCGCGCCGACACCGCGCGGCTCGCGGCCGTGCTGGGCGCCGAGGAGGTCCGGCGGGCGGACGCCGAGGAGGCCCGCGGGGCGACGGGGTTCGGGATCGGGGGAACGCCACCGTTCGGCCATCCGTCGCGGCTGCGCGTCGTCATCGACCGCGATCTCCTGGTCCACGACGAGGTGTGGGCGGCCGCCGGAACCCCCGACGCTGTGTTCCCGCTCACGCCCGACTCACTGGTGCGTGCGTCGGGCGGCGAGGTCGCCGATTTCGCCGAAGCCTGAGGCCTGCGGGTCTCGTGCGCACCCGTGGGTATACTTTCGGGTGCAACCATCCAGTTCGCCGAGCATCGGAGAGCAGGCACGATGATCCAGCTGACGCAGTCCGCCGCCACGAAGGTGAAGGAACTCCTCGACGAGGAGGGCCGTTCGGACATCGCGCTCCGGGTCGAGGTCCAGCCCGGCGGCTGCAGCGGTCTCCGCTACGCGATGTACCTCGACGACGCCAGCCGCGACACCGACGTCGCCGAGGAGCAGCACGGCGTCCGCCTGGTCATCGACCGCATGAGCGTGCCGTACATCTCCGAGGCAACGATCGACTTCGTGGACACGCTCGAGGCGTCCGGGTTCACCATCGACAACCCGGTGGCGACCGGAACCTGCGCCTGCGGCAACTCCTTCCACTAGCCCGCGCGTCTGCCTCGGTCTGGTGACGTAACTCTCGCGCAGGCGAGCGTGCTGTCGTCCGACGCCCCGGCCCGCTCCACCCGTTGACTCCACGCCCCGCGGACGGTGCGGACGCTCGCGTCCCGGGTTCAGCCCCATCTGTGGCCGGCGTGGAGGTCACGGCTGAGCCCCAGGCCGTATCGGCACATCTGGCGCTCGGCCGGTGGCGCGACGGCCCTCACGAACTAGCGAGAAACCTGAAATAGAAGGCGCCAAATAGAAGGACGGTGCCGACGTTGGCCGCAAGTCGCTCCCGAACCACGACCGGTGTCTGAAGAACAAGAGGTCCATGCCCACGATGACGGCCACCATGACGAGCGCGTAAATCACTCCGACGGCGGGGTTGCCCATCCTTCCCCTCCACCTCCACCATTTGTCGCTCACCGAACGATCCTCGCACCGATCTGCGCGGGCGGCCGGGCGGCCAACAGCCGAATATTGAGCGGCCAAGTCGGCGCCGGAGGCAAACTCGCGACCGACCACACCGTTGTGCGACCTGCCGGACGCAGGCGTCCCGGGTACAGCCCGCGATGCTGGGCCCCGCTGAGGCACGCCGGCGGAGCCCCACCCTCTCGTTGACCGTTGCCGGAGTCGCTGTTAGCCTCGTCCTCACGCATCGGGAGCGCCTCGGACGGTGAGTTGGGCCGGGGCCGGCAACCTGGGACGGACACCCAAGGTGCCTTCCCTCTTCGCGAGGGAGATGTGGCTCCCGGAGGTCGCGCGAGCGGCCGCCGGGCGCAACGAAGTGTCCGGCGGCGGCCAAGCCACATCGGCCCCGTTCTCCCGACAGGCGGAGGACGGGGCTTTCTCCGTTCTCGGGCTCGATGCAGAGGAGGGCGATGTGGCGTTCCAGGTGACGGCGATCGGGTCGTATCCCCGGCCGCCGGTGGAGGGAGGCGAGTTCCGCCTGCGGAAGACGCTGCAGGCGCTCGACCGCGGGGAGGCGACGATCGACGACGTCCGGGCGGCCGAGGACGATCTCACCGTGGAGGTCCTGGCCGAACAGGCCGACGTCGGAGTCGACCCTTTGACCGACGGGCAGATCCGGTGGGACGACCCGATGACGCGGATCGCCGAAGGGCTGGACGGGTTCGCGATCGGCGGGCTGGTCCGGTTCTTCGACAACAACACGTACTTCCGCCAGCCGGTCGTGAAGGGCCCGATCCGGCGGACGGCCCCGATCCTCGTGGACGAGTTCGCCTTCGCGGCGGAGCGCTCATCCAGGCCTGTGAAGGCTATGCTGTGTGGTCCCTACACGCTGGCCACCCTGTCGGCGGACGAGCACTACCGGGACCTGACGGCGCTGCTGCGTGACCTGACGCCGACCCTCCGCGACGAGGCGCGCGACCTGGCCGCCGCGGGCGCTACCGTCATCCAGTTCGACGAACCTGCCCTGGCCCGCATCCCCGGACAGCCACCCGGCGATCTCGACGCGTTCGCCGCCGTCGCGACGGAGCTGGTCGACGGGGTCGAGGCCACGACCATCCTGGCCACGTACTTCGGCGACGTGGCGGCGCACGGTTCGGCGCTGTTCGACCTGCCGTTCGACGGGTTCGGTCTGGACTTCGTGGCCGGGCCGCAGAACGGCGAGCTGGTGCCCGAGCTGCCCGAGGACAAGGTGCTGCAGGCCGGCATCGCGGACGGGCGCGCGACGCGACTGGAATCCGCCGAGGAGCTGTCCGGAAAGGTGAACGACCTGGCCGAGCTCGTCTCGCTGGAACGGATCTGGATCGCGCCGTCGTGCGGGCTGGAGTTCCTGCCGCGGGAGGCCGCGCAGCGGAAGCTCCGGCGGCTGGCCGAGGTGAAGGAGCGTGTAGCATGACCGAGGGCCTGTGGACGACGCAAGTGGGCTCGCTGCCCAAGCGGCCGGAGATCCTTGCGGCGCGGGCCGACCGGGCGAGGGGGCGGATCACGCGCGACGAGCTGCGGCGGCTGGAACGGAGGGCCACCGAGGACTGGGTGCGGTTCCAGGACGAGATCGGGATGGACGTGATCGTCGACGGCGAGCAGTACCGCGGCGACATGGTGGCCTTCTTCGCGGAGGAGCTCGAGGGGTTCACGCAGGGCGGGCTGGTTCGTTCGTACGGCAACCGGTACTACCGAAAGCCCATCGTGACCGGCGAGCTGCGGCGGACCCACCCCATCACGCTCGACTGGTGGCAGTTCGCACAATCGCTCACCGAACGGCCGGTCAAGGGCATGCTCACAGGGCCGTACACGATCTGCGACTGGTCGTTCGACGAGCACCACGACTCGCGCGAGGACCTCGTCATGGCCCTCGCCGAGATCATTCGGCAGGAGGCCGAGGACCTCGCCGCAGCCGGGGCGCGGTTCATCCAGATCGACGAACCGGCCGTCTCGACGCGCATGGACGAGCTGGAGCTGGCGATCAAGGCGCTCGGCGTCGTGACCGGCGGGCTCGATGGCGTCCACACGATCACGCACATCTGCTACGGCGACTTCCATCACGCGTACCCGAAGATGCTCGAGCTGCCGGTCGACCAGATCGACCTCGAGACGACCAACTCCGACTTCGACCTGCTGGATGAGTTCCGGGAACACCCGTTCACGAAGTCGATCGGGCTGGGCGTCGTGGACTCGCACTCCCATCGCATCGAGTCGTCCGAGCAGGTGGCCGACGGCATCCGGCGCTCGCTCGAGGTGATCCCCGCAGGCCGCACCTTCGTCGACCCGGACTGCGGCCTGAAGACGCGGACGGTGGACGAGGCGAAGGAGAAGCTCCGCGTGGTCGTCGAGGGAACCCGCCGGGTGCGTGAGGAGGTCGGACTGGCATGACGACCCAGGACACTTCGCCGGAGCCGCCGTCCTGCCCCTGCGGCGGCGAGATGTGGTTCCTGCCGTTCGGCTACGACTCGTGGGTGTGCCGCCGGAACACCCGCCACTGGTACCGGCCGCACGTCGAACGGTGGTCCGGTGAGGCGCAGGCGTCCGCGGACGAAGCGGACTGAACGTCAGTCGCGCGGTGTCGTCCGGTCGATCGCCCGGATGAGGCCCCACACGGCGAACCCGGCCAGCGCGCCGACGACGTCGGCGACCGCATCGAACAGCTGCGAGTCCCGGTGGACGAAGTGCTGCGCCAACTCCACGCCGGCGCCCAGCAGGATCGCGCAGATCATCACGGCCGGGGCGTCGCCGGCCGCCACGCCGCCACCCCGGCCCGGCCGCCACACGGCCGCCAGCAGCCAGGTCAGCGTGATCGCGCCGTAGGCGGACGCGTGGAACACCTTGTCCGCGAGGGGGAACTGGTGCAGGACGGACGGCGCCGGGCCGAGCGAGTAGACGATCGTGGCGACGAGCGAACCGACCGCCACGATCCAGAAGCACGCCTCGACCACCGCCGAACCGCGGCGGGAGCGTCGCCGGGACTGGGGAACCTGCACTCCGCCGATGGTACGGCGGTTCCGGGTCGTGGTCGGCCGATCAGTCGTGGTGTTCCGATGGCGCTTGCGGGCCCAGGGGGAGCAGGGCGTCGAGCTCCCGCAGCGTCGCGACGTCCAGATCGAGGTCGCCCGCGCGGGCGTTCTCCCGTACGTGCCGGGCGTTGCGCGACCCGGCGATGGCCGACGTGACGCCGGGCTGGGCGACGGTCCACGCCAGCGCCACCTCCGCGGCGGTCACGCCGAGGCGTTCGGCCACGGACCCGACGCCGTCCGCGACGGCCAGGCTCCGGTCGATGGCCCCGGAGCCGAACAGATGCTTCGTGTCGGGATCGTCGGTGCGGCTCCGCCAGTCGCCCTCCGCGTACACGGTGTCCTTGGTGATCGCGCCCGTGAGCAGCCCGAACGCGAGCGGCCCGTACGCGAGCACGCCGGTTCCCTGCTCCCCGCACCACGCGATGAGCTCGCGGTCGTCGAGGACCAGCATCGAGAAGTTCTGCTGGAGCGAATCGACGTGCCGGACCGCCTCGCACCGCTCGATCAGCTCGCGGTCGAAGTTCGAGACGCCGATCGCGCCGACCAGGCCCTCGTCGACGAGCGCCGCCATCGCGCCCCACGTCTCCTCGACGGGAACGCCGGTCGAATCCGGCCAGTGCAGCTGGTAGACGTCGATTCGGTCGATGCCGAGGCGGTCCAGGCTCTGCCGGGCGGCGGTCCGCACCTGCTCGGGCCGGAACCCGGTTCCCTCGGGCCCGGGCGCGACCTTGGTCGCGACCACGACTCCGTCACGACGGCCCTCGATGGCCCGCCCGGCCAGCCGCTCTGACACGCCGTCGCCGTAGACCTCGGCGGTGTCGATCCATCCGATCCCGGCGTCGAGCCCCGCGCGGATCGCGCCGATCACGGCCTCGTCCGACTCGTTCTTCCCCCAGGCCTCCCCGCCCGCCTCCCACGTCCCGAACCCGACGACGGTGATCTCCGGACCGTTCGACCCCAGCTTCCTCGTCTGCATGCAGGACTCCTCCGATGGGCGGCGACGTCCGCGATCGTACGGGAGCGAAGCCGTGCCGGCGGCGGCGACCCGCGGGATGCCCATGGGACGCGCTACCATCGGTGGTGGAGGACGGGCCCGCGCCCTACAGCGGCCCAACCGCGGATGACTCCGAAGACCGTCGAAGAGCGGGAGCGCGTCGTCGTTCGGTTCGCCGGCGACTCCGGCGACGGCATGCAGTTGACCGGCGACCGGTTCACCAGCGCCACCGCCGTGTTGGGCAACGACCTTGCGACGCTGCCGGACTTCCCGGCGGAGATCCGCGCTCCGGCCGGGACCCTCGCCGGCGTGTCGGCGTTCCAGATCCACTTCGCCAGCCGCGACATCACCACGCCGGGCGACCGGCCGAACGTCCTCGTCGCGATGAACCCCGCCGCGCTGAAGACCAACCTGAGCTCGCTCGAGCGCGGGGGCATCCTGATCGTCAACGAGGACGCGTTCATCGACCGGAACCTGGAGAAGGCCGGCTACGAGGAGAACCCCCTCGACGACGACTCGCTCGAGAGCTACCAGGTCTTCCGGGTTCCGATGACCACGATCACCGTCCGGGCCACGGAGGGCCTGGACATCACCAAGAAGGACGCCGAGCGGTCGAAGAACATGTTCGCGCTCGGGCTGGTGAGCTGGATGTTCGGCCGGCCGACCGACGTCACCGAACGGTGGATCGAGGCCAAGTTCGCCGGCAAGGAGGACATCAAGCAGGCGAACCTCCAGGCGTTCAAGGCGGGCTACAACTTCGGCGAGACGACCGAGCTGTTCGCGCACAGCTTCGAGGTCAAGCCGTTCGAGGCCAGGCCGGGGCTGTACCGCAACATCTCCGGCGCCACCGCACTCAGCTGGGGACTGATCGCGGCCGGCGCCCGCAGCGGGCTCCCGCTGTTCTACGCGTCCTACCCGATCACGCCGGCGTCGGATCTGCTCCACGAGCTCAGCCGGCGGAAGAACTTCGGCGTCCGCACGCTGCAGGCCGAGGACGAGATCGCCGCGGCCGGCGCCGCGCTGGGGGCCGCCTTCGGCGGCTCGCTCGGCGTGACCGGCACGAGCGGCCCCGGCCTCGACCTCAAGACCGAGACCGTCGGCCTCGCCGTCATGCTCGAGCTCCCCATGATCATCGTGGACGTCATGCGCAGCGGCCCGTCGACGGGCATGCCGACCAAGACGGAGGCCGCCGACCTGCTGCAGGCGCTGTACGGGCGGCACGGCGAGTCGCCGTTGCCGGTCGTGGCCGCCGCGACGCCGTCGGACTGCTTCGACACAGCGATCGAGGCCGCGCGCATCGCGGTGAAGTACCGCACGCCCGTGATCCTGCTCTCCGACACGTTCCTCGGGAACTCCTCCGAACCCTGGCTCCTGCCCGACGTGGACACGCTGCCGACGATCGAGCCGAACTTCGCCGAGGCGCCGAACACGCCCGACGGGTTCATGCGCTACCTGCGCGACGCCAACGGCGCGCCGCCGTGGGCGCTCCCGGGCACGCCCGGCCTCGAGCACCGCGTCGGCGGCCTCGAGAAGGACGACGCCGGGAACATCTCCTACGACGCCGCCAACCACGAACGAATGACCGAGCTCCGGGCCGCCAAGGTGGCCGGCATCGCGAACGACATCCCGGAGCTCGGGGTCGACGACGGCGACCAGGAGGCGGAACTGCTGGTGCTGGGGTGGGGCTCGACGTTCGGGGCCGTCCGGGCCGCGGTGCGCCGGACGAGGGCGAACGGGGCGAAGGTCGCCGGCGCGCACCTCCGCCACCTCAACCCGCTGCCCCGCAACATCGGCGACGTGCTCCGGCGGTATCCGCAGGTGCTCGTCCCGGAGATGAACACCGGCCAGCTACAGAAGGTGCTGCGGGCGCAGTTCCTGGTGGACGTGCAGGGCTACCACCGCGTCACCGGGCACCCGATCCTCGCCGAGGAGCTGGAAGAGGAGATCATGCGGAGGCTGTCGTGACGGACGCGACCTCGGGGAACGGCAACGGGGCCTCCACGGCCTCCGGGCCGCTCACGCTGACCAAGAAGGACTTCACATCGGACCAGGAGGTCCGGTGGTGCCCGGGCTGCGGCGACTACGCGATCCTCGCGGCGGTGCAGTCGTTCATGCCGTCGCTCGGCGTCGAGCCGCACAACACCGTGTTCATCAGCGGGATCGGGTGTTCGGGGCGGTTCACGTACTACATGGACACGTACGGGATGCACGGCATCCACGGGCGGGCGCCGGCGATCGCGACGGGGCTGGCCACGTCGCGCCGCGACCTCTCCGTGTGGGTCGTGACCGGTGATGGCGACGCGCTCTCGATCGGCGGCAACCACCTGATCCACGCGCTCCGGCGCAACGTGAACCTGAAGATCCTGATGTTCAACAATCAGATCTACGGGCTCACCAAGGGCCAGTACTCGCCGACATCCGAGGAGGGGAAGGTCACGAAGTCGACGCCGTTCGGCTCGCTCGACCACCCATTCAACCCGGTGGCGCTGGCGCTCGGGGCGGAGGGGGCCTTCGTCGCGCGGACGATCGACAACGATCGGGCGCACCTGACGGAGGTGCTGAAGGCGGCCGCCGAGCACAAGGGAGCGGCGTTCGTCGAGATCTACCAGAACTGCAACGTGTTCAACGACGGGGCGTTCGGCGCGCTGCGCGACAAGGCCGCCGGCGCGGTGCACAACCAGATCCGGATCGAACACGGCCAGCCCGTGATCTTCGACAACGGTCAACGATGCGTCCGCGTGGGGCCGAACGGGCGGCTGGAGATCGCGGCCACGGCCGACACGCCGACGGAGCAGATCGTCGTGCACGACGCGCACTCCGACGACCCGACGCTGGCGTTCCAGCTGGCGCACCTGTCGTCGCGGCCGACCACGCCGACGCCGATCGGGGTGTTCCGTTCGATCGACCGGCCGGTCTACGGGGACGCGATGGACGCGCAGGTCGAGGCGGCGACCGAACGCCTCGGCAAGGGCGACCTGGCGAAGCTGCTCACGGGCGGCGACACCTGGGTCGTGAAATAGCCCTCAGCGCTCCCTGCTGAACGCCTGCTCCGACGCGGCCTGCACGCGAGCCAGGCGTTCCACGAGCGGCGTCAGCTCGTCCACGAACCGGTCCACCGCCCGCTGCGTGGTGGCGCGGCCGAGGCCCATCCGGAACGCGACCGTGTTCTTGACACCCATGGCGTCGAGGACCGGCGACGGCTCCCCCGTGAGACCGGTCGCGACCGAGCCCGCGTCCAGCCGGAACCCCCGTTCGTCGAGCGCCTCGAGCAGGGCCTCCGGGTCCACACCCGAGACCGACCACGCGACCAGGTGGGGGGTTCGCTGGGCGGGGTGTCCGTGGACGCTCGCGCCGGGAACCTCCGAAGCGATGCGCTCCCGCAGGCGAGTGGTGAGAGACCACAGCCGTCCGGCCTCGTCGGCCAGATCGGCCCGGGAGGCCTGCAGCGCAGCCGCCATCGCGACGATGCCTGGCAGGTTGGGCGCGCCGGGACGCCGGCGTCGTTCGCGGTCGTCGCCGTGTCGAACGGGCATCGGGATCCCGGTGTGGACGTACAGGGCGCCCACGCCGGGCGGGCCTCCGAACGAGTGCCCTGACAGCGAGAGCAGGTCGACGCCGAGCGCATCGACGTCGACCGGGAGTCGGCCGACGGTCTGTCCGGCGTCGGTGTGGAGCGGGACGCCCCGTTCGCGGGCGAGCATGGCCGCCTCGCCGACGGGCTGGAGGGTTCCGACCTCGTGGTTCGCGTGCTGGACCGAGGCCAGCAGGACGCCGCCTGCGCGAAGCAGCGAGGCGAACCGATCCACGTCCACCCGGCCGTCGGCGTCGACCTCCGCCCGGTCGATCCCGTAGCCGGCCTCGGCGAGGGCCCGGCAGGTCCCCACCACGGCCGGGTGCTCCACGTCGGTGGTGACCACGCGACCGGTCCTGCTCCGCGACCTCGTAAGCCCCCGCACGCCGAGCGCGACCGACTCGGTTCCCCCCGAGGTGAACACGATCTCGTCCGGCCGGGCCCCCATCGCGGCCGCGACCTGCTCGCGGGCGTCCTCGAGGGCGGCCTCGGCGGCCCGGCCCTCGCGGTGGCGGCGGAGCGGGTCGCCGAACCGGTCGAGGGCCTCGATCAGCACCTCGCGCGCGGCCGGGTGCAGCGGCGTGGCGGAATGGTGGTCGAAATAGGTCTCGGCGTCGGTCACGGGGGGGAATCTTCCCAGAGGTTCGGCGTCAGGCCCCGGCGCCGTGTTCGGTCTTCTCAGGCGTTCAAGGCGGTGCTATCATCCCCGCCACTTCCGGCCGGCCCGCGGCCGCAGCCTACCCGGGAGCGAGCAGTGGCGCGATCGACGCAGGACCTCACCGACGACCAGCCCGAACAGGCGCGCACGCAACGCGCCGGCCGACAGTGCCGCGTCTGCGGCATCAAGCTATCCTCCTACAACCCGAACCCGTACTGCTGGCAGCACATGATCGGCCAGCCCTGGCGAGGCCCGACCGCCAAGCCGAAGTTCTAATCGTCTCCCGAGCCAGCGCAGGACGGCGAAGTTCTGGTTGCCGGGCCCCAGTCGTTCGGGGTTGACTGTCGGGCATGGAGATCACCGCCCGCGACGCCAACCAACCGCCGCCGCTGGTCGACTACGACCCGCTGGAGTCCGATCCCGCGCTGCTCGACGGCTTCCGGCGGGAGGGCGCAGGCTGGGCGGAGGAACGCGTTCGGCGAGCTTCCATGCTGGCGGGCGGGGAGGCGCTCGAGTGGGGGCGTCTGGCGAACGCGTGCCCACCCGTCCTCCGTACACACGACCGGTACGGCGAGCGGATCGACGAGGTGGAGTTCCACCCGGCCTGGCACGACCTCATGCGCAGCGGCGTCGAGCTTGGACTCCACGCCTCGCCGTGGCGCGAGGCGGGGCCCGGCGCGCACGTCGCGAGGGCGGCCGCGTTCATGCTGCTCGCGCAGGCGGAGTCCGGGTTCGGCTGTCCCATCTCCATGACCTACGCGGCGGTTCCGACGCTCCGGCGGCAGCCCGACGTCGCCGCGGAATGGGAATCCCGCCTGACCTCGCTCGACTACGACCCGCGGCCGTTGCCGGCCTCGCAGAAGGACGGCGCTCTGGCCGGCATGACCATGACCGAACGGCAGGGCGGCTCGGATGTCCGCGCCAACACCACCAGGGCCGAGCCCGAGGGCGACGCGTGGGCGGTCACCGGCGCCAAGTGGTTCTGCTCCGCGCCGATGTGCGACGCGTTCCTCGTCCTCGCGCAGACGGCGAACGGCCTGTCGTGCTTCCTGCTCCCGCGGTGGCGGCCCGACGGCACCCGGAACGCGTTCCACATCCAGCGGCTCAAGGACAAGCTGGGGAACCGGTCCAACGCCAGCAGCGAGGTCGAGTTCGACCGCGCGTACGCGCGGCTGGTCGGCCCCGAAGGCCGTGGCGTCCCCACCATCATCGAGATGGTCCACCACACCCGGCTCGACTGCGTGCTCGGCTCGACGGGGCTGATGCGCCGCGCGCTCGCCGAAGCCGCCCACCACGCGGCGCACCGCATGGCGTTCGGCAGGCTCCTCGCCGACCAGCCGCTGATGCGCAACGTCCTCGCCGACCTCGCCGCGGAGACGGATGCGGCGACCCTCACGTCGCTCCGGCTCGCGCGGGCCTATGACGAGTCGTGGGGAGGCGACCAGCAGGCGCGCCAGTTCGCCCGGCTGGCCACCGCGGTGAGCAAGTACTGGATCTGCAAGCGAACTCCGCCGGCGGTCGCCGAGGCGCTGGAATGCCTGGGGGGCAACGGATTCGTCGAGGACTCGCAGCTGCCGCGCGTGTACCGCGAGAGTCCCCTGAACTCCATCTGGGAGGGATCGGGCAACGTCATCGCGCTCGACGTCCTCCGCGCGATGGCCCGCACCCCGGAATCGGTCGAGGCGTTCTTCGAGGACATCGCGCTCGCGGGTGGACGCGACCAGCGGCTCGACGCGGCCGCGGCCAAGCTTCGCGACGACCTCGCGGACGCGTCGACCGACCAGGAGGCCGGTGCTCGGAGGCTGGTCGAGCGCATGGCGCTCGTATTCCAGGGCTCGCTCATGGTGCGCCACGGCGACGAGGCGGTCGCCGGGGCGTTCCTCAGCTCGCGCATCGAGGGCGACCGGGGACTGGCGTTCGGCACGCTGCCGCCCGGCGTGGACACGAAGCGCATCGTCGACCGAGCGACGCCGCGCGTCGACTGAAGATCAGGCCGGCTCGTCGCTCCAGTCGGACTCGGTCGGGCTGCCGATCGGGTGTTCGGACTTCCGCGCCGACGTCAGCTTCTCCCGCCCGTCGAGGAACGCGAACCAGTACACGGCCGCCGCGATCACCCCGCCGCCGATCGGCCCGATCCAGTACACCCACCAGTCCGACCAGTGGCCGTCGACGAGCATCGGCCCGAACGCCCGGGCGGGGTTCATGGCCCCCCCGGTGAGCGGCCCCGCGGCCAGGATGCCGAACGTCCACACCAGCCCGATCGACAGTCCGGCGGTCTTGGCGAACGGCCCCCGGTCGTCGACCGCCGTGCCGTACACGGCGAACACGAGGAAGAACGTCAGCACGGCCTCGATCAGCACGCCCTGCCCGGCCGAGACGCCCTGTCCGAGGCCCGGCGCGCCCAGGTTCGCGGCCTTCCAGGCCGCCTCCGGGTACAGGCCCCGGAGCAGCAGGGCGGCGACCGTCGCGGCGACCAGCTGCGTCGCGATGTACAGCCCGGCGAGCCCCGTCTTGATGTTCCCGGTGACCCAGATGCCGATCGTCACCGCAGGGTTGAAGTGCGCCCCCGAGATGTGCGCCAGCACCGAGACCATCACCGCCAGCACGAGGCCGAACGCCAGCGCCACGCCCAGGATCCCGTTGCCCTCGGAGGCCGCCATGATCACGGCGCCGCACCCCACGAACACCAGCGCGAACGTTCCGACGAACTCCGCGGTGAGCTTCTGTCCGACCTTGTCGAGCTCCATGCACACTCCTCCACGCCGGGACGCCCCGGGGCCGCGGCTAGAATGCGGGCCGTGAGAGTATTGCTCACTTCCTCGAGCGAGTCCGTCAAGGACTGGATGCGCCTCGCCGTGTCCGGGATCGAACGCCGCCTCGGCGAACGGCTCGAGTTCATCGAGGCCTCGAACGGCGAACGGGGCGTCATCCTCGCCCGGAAGTTCGACCCCGAGATCATCCTGGCCGACGAGACCCAGTCGCGGGCGGGGGCGTTCGCGTTGACGAAGGACCTCCGCGACCAGCTGCCGCCGTACGACGGGGTGATCGTCATCCTGCTCGACCGGCCGCACGACGCCTGGCTGGCCAGGTGGTCGGGCGCCGACGCCTGGTTCGTGAAGCCCGCCGACCCCTTCGCCCTGGCCGACCGGGTGCTGGAGGCGCTCGAGGGCCGCCGCGAGGCCGCGGCGGCCCGGGACACCACCGAGAAGGAGACCGCGTGAAGATCCGAGGCACCTGCCAGAACTGCGGCCGCGACTTCCTGACCCAGCAGGTGCTGGCGAACGGCGGCCACTGCTGGAACTGCGGCAAGCCGTACCAGCCCCACTACACGGCGGTCTTCGCCGAGGCCATCGAACAGGCCGAGCTCGCGGGGTCCGCGCTGGAGGCGGCCCTCGAGCGGCTTGCCGGCATGGAACCGGCGATCGTGATCCACGAGGACACCGTCCTGCCCGCGCTCCAGGCGCACCTGGCGACGATCCGGACGGCCGGCGAAGCCCACGCGAAGGCCCTCGAGGCCGCCCCGAGCTGAACGAACGATGCCCGACGACAACCGCTACGGCGTCCGGGTGGAGGACGTGCAGGGCGAGGGCTGGCGAGTGGTGATCGTGGACCCGGCCGGCGCCGCCGCCGACGACCGGGCCTGCGCCGACGAGGCCGAGGCCCGAACGTATGCTTCCACGGTGCGGCAGCACATCTACTGGCTGTCCGAGGAGAAGTTCCGGCAGTACTACCGGCTGCCGGAGCCGGTCGGAGGGTAGGTTCGAACCATGGGCTTCAACGCGATGCAGCCAGGCAAGATCAAGAAGGGGGACATCATCTTCTTCGTGTCAGGCCTCTTCGTGATCCTGGCTCTGGTGATCTGGGCGATCCGGTAGGCCGTCCTTGGCGTTCGACCTCTCGCTGGCGGGCGAGGCGTACTGCTACCTGACCACCACCGGTCGTCGAACCGGCGAATCCCACACCGTCGAGATCTGGTTCGGGGTGCCGGACGATGGGCGGGCGCTGTATCTGCTGTCCGGCGGCGGCGACCGCAGCGACTGGGTCCGGAACCTGATGGCGGACCAGGCCGTCGGCGTCCGGCTCGGTGGCCGCGACGCGGAGGAGATCCGGGCGATCGCGCGCGTCGTGGAACACGGGGCCGAGGACACCGAGGCCCGGGGGCTGCTGGCCGCCAAGTACCAGGGCTGGGACGGCACGTCGACGCTGAGCTCCTGGGCCCGGACCGCGCTCTGCGTCGCCCTCGAGCCCAACTGACGCGAAAGGACCGCCCTCCGATGAAGACGCGAATGCTCGGAACGAACGGCGCCGAGGTCTCGGCGATCGGCCTCGGATGCATGGGGATGTCGGGGATGTACGGGCCGGCCGACGAGGAGGAGAGCGTCGCGACGATCCAGGCGGCGCTGGACGCCGGGATCACGCTGCTCGACACGGGCGACTACTACGGCATGGGGCACAACGAGCTGCTGATCCGGGAGGCCCTGCGCGGCCGCGGCCGGGACGAGGTGCTGATCAGCGTGAAGTTCGGCGCGCTGCGGTCGCCGGACGGCGCCTGGCTCGGGTTCGACGGAAGGCCGGCGGCCGTCAAGACCGCGCTGTCGTACACGTTGACCAGGCTGGGAGCGGATCACGTGGACGTCTACCGCCCCGGCCGCGTCGATCCATCGGTGCCGATCGAGGAGACCGTCGGCGCCGTGAAGGACCTGATCGAAGCGGGTCACGTGCGGTTCCTCGGCCTGTCGGAGGCCGGCGCGGACACAGTACGAAGGGCGCAGGGGGTGCATCCCGTGTCGGACCTCCAGATCGAGTACTCGCTGCTCTCGAGGGGGATCGAAGCCGAGATCCTGCCCGTGTGCCGCGAGCTGGGCGTCGGAGTCACGGCGTACGGCGTCCTGACCCGCGGGCTGCTGAGCGGCCACTGGACGAGCGGGCGCCAGGCCGAGCCCGGTGACATCCGGGCCCGCCACCCCCGGTTCAGCCCAGAGAACGTCGACCGGAACCTCGAGCTCGTGGACGCCCTGCGGCGGGTCGCGGACTCGAAGCGCGCGACCGTGGCGCAGATCGCGATCGCGTGGGTGCTGTCGCGGGGGGACGACGTCGTGCCGCTGGTCGGCGCCAGGCGGCGCGATCGCCTCCAGGAGGCGCTGGGCGCGCTGGAGCTGGAGCTCGCCGCCGAGGATCTCGCCGCCATCGAGCGCGCGGTCCCGCCGGGCGCGGCCGCCGGCGACCGCTACGACGCGAGCCAGATGACGTCGCTGGACAGCGAACGCGGCTGAGCCGGGGTCAGGAGCCGGCGAGCGCCTCGGCCCGGGTCCGGCACGCCAGCGGACCGGCGCCCTCGGCCGCCGCCCGCCATCGCTTGGCCAGCGGAGCGAGCATCTTCGCCATCGCCAGCATGCCCCGTTCGTTGAGGTGGACGCCGTCGCCGATGAACCCCTCCGGCGGCGCGATGCGGTTCCAGTCGGCCACCACCGCGTTCGGTGCGGCGGCGACCACCCGGCGGATCGCGTCGTTGATGGCCGGTGCGTACGACTTGGGGCTGTGCACCGTGAGCCACACGACGACCCCGGCCCCCGAGAGGTCCTGGAGCATCTCCGTCGCCCGCCGTACGAACCCGGACACGTCGGACTCGTTCGTTCCCAGCTCCACGAACACGACCTCGCCCTGCCGGGATCGCAGGCCGGCGGCCACCCCGGCCCCGACGAACGTCGTGTCGCCGACCTGGGCCTCCACGCCCACGTTCCAGCCGGGGAGGGCCCGCCGGATCGCCGGCGCCGCGTCGACCATGACCGAGTCGCCGATGGCGTACGCCCGTGGCGGCCGGGGGAGTGCACTCGCGGCTGTCAGCGGGAACATCCGCCGGAGCCGGTTCCCGCGGGCGGACAGCCACGCCCCCGCATCCTCGTCGACCGAACCCCGACCCGGGCCCCGGCCCCGGATGACGACGGCGGTGCCGGTTGGCGTGACCGGCCGCCCCCACGACCCGCCGAGGAACTCCCGCCGGCCCTTCACCTCGAGCACCGGCGTTCCGGCGGGCGAGCAGGAGAACTGCACCAGCGACCGCGCGGGGACGCAGCGCCCGGTCGAGCTAGGCTGAGCGAACAGGGTGACGGTCACGCCGTCTCCCCGAACCAGCCGCGGACAGGTCGCGGCCGCCGGCGAAGGCAACGGCGACCGCGTGGTCACGGCGGTCGGTGAGGGTGGCGCCGTCGTGCCGTCCGTCGTCGGCGCGGTGGTCGGTGTGGGAGCAGGGACCGGGGCGGCCGAGGTGGTCGCGCGGGGAGCGGCCGACTGGCACGCCGCCGAGAGCGACGCGACGAGCAGGGCGACGAGCGCGATCGAACGTCCCGGCTTCGTGTGGGGAGGAGCGGGAAGCTCGGAGCACCCAGCCGAGAGCATTCTGACGAACTTGGCCGCCGTCAGCTCTGGCCCTCGTCGAACCCGATCGAGAACAGCCGGTCCAGGTCGTGGCGCGAGTAGACTTGGAACGCGATGAGCGTCTCGGTCCGGGCGACCCCGTCGACCTTGGCCACGCCCTCGGGGATCACGCGGGAGAGTTCGTCGTGGTCGCTCACGCGGATGATCACCACGAGGTCGTACTCGCCGGCGACCGAGTACACCTCGGACACGCCGGGGATGTCGGCGATGGCCTGGGCGGCCTCGGGGATCTCGTCGATCTCGCACTGCACCAGCACCACCGCGTTGACCATGTCGGTTCCTCCTGAATTCCCCGCTCAGGCCCGCTCGAGCACCACGGCCATGCCCATCCCGCCGCTGATGCACAGCGTGCACAGGGCGAGCGAGAGGTCACGTTCGCGAAGCTCGTAGGCGGCGGTCAGCACGATCCGGGCGCCGGTCATCCCGATCGGGTGGCCGAGCGCGATGCCGCCGCCCTTGGTGTTCAGCTTGTCGTGGTCCAGCTTGAGCTCGCGGTCGCAGGCCAGCACCTGCGCGGCGAACGCCTCGTTCAGCTCGATGACGTCGAAGTCCTGCAGAAAGAGGCCGGTCTTCTCGAGCACCTTGCGCGTCGCCGGCACCACCCCAATCCCCATGTACGCGGGGTCGACGCCCGCCGAGGCGTACGCGACGATCTTCGCGAGCGGGGTCCGGGCCTCGGCGGCCGCCCGCGACTCGCTCATCAGCACCATCGAGGCCGCGCCGTCGGTGATCCCCGACGCCGAGCCCGCGGTCACGGTTCCCTCGCCGGAGAACGTCGGCTTCAGCCCGGCCAGGGTCTCGAGGGTGGTGTCGGCTCGGGGGTGTTCGTCCTCGGCGAACACGGTGACCTCGCCCTTGCGGCCGGGCACCTCGACCGGGGTGATCTCCAGCCGGCGGCGGTCCGTGCCGGAGGCCGCCTTCTGCTGCGACGCCAGCGCGAACTCGTCCTGCTCCTCGCGGGAGATCCCGTAGCGAACGGCGAGGTTCTCCGCGGTCTCGCCCATGATCAGGCCGGAGAGGGGGTCGACGAACCCGTCCTTGTACATGCCGTCGTGGACCGTGGCGTTCCCCATCCGGTAGCCGGTGCGCATCCGGTCCAAGAGGAACGGCGTCCGGGACATGTTCTCCATGCCGCCGGCGACGACCACCGACGCGTTGCCCAGGATGATCTGCTCCGCGGCGTGCTGGACCGCCCGGGTCCCCGAGCCGCAGGCCATGTTCACCGTGATGCCGGGCGTCTCCTGGGGGATGCCGCTGCGGTAGACGACCTGGCGGGCGGTGTTCGGGCCGTTGCCGGCCTGGCGTGCGTGGCCGAACACGACCTCCTCCACTTGGTCCGGCTCGACGGCGGCCCGGCGGAGGGCCTCCTTCGTGGCCACGACGCCGAGGTCGACGGTGGGGACCTCGGCCAGCGAGCCGAGGAAGTTGCCGATGGGCGTGCGCGCGCCCTCGAGGATGACCGCGGTTTCCATGACGGCCAGTCTAGCCGCCGCCGTCGCTCGTCCTCCCCGGACGGACGTCAGGTGCGATCGACCGCGCGGAGACGCGCGAGGAGGTCGGCCAGACGCCGTCCGCCGTCGACGGGTTCGGCCATGGGCCGTTCGGCGTGGACCAGGACCGGGGTCGTCCGGGCCAGTTGCGAACGGACCACGGCCAGCTCATCCGCCAGCTCCGGCGGGCAGGGGAGGCCCGCCGGTCCCGCGGCGCCCGGTTCCACCCGGGTCTCGAGCGACCCGGCCTCGAAGCTGAGCCGGACACCCGCTCCGGTCGCGAGATCCATGCGTCCGGCGCCGAGCAGCCAGCGATCCTGCCGCCGCCGGGCGACGGCCTCGGCGAGGGCACGCAGCCGGTCCCGCGCGATCGTCGCCTCCTCGAATCGTTCCTGCCATGCCAGCCGCGTCATCCGTGCTTCGAGCGCTTCGAGGAGCCCGCCCGGGGAGGAGAGTGAGTGGATGAGCCCGCGGACGAGCTCCTCGTAGCGCTCGGGGGCGACGCGGCCGTCGCAGGGGGCGGCGCACCGACCGAGATCGGCCAGGACGCAGGGGGAGAACCGGGTGCCGCGGCCCATCGACCGGGTGCAGCGGCGGATCGGCACGACGTCCTCGACGGCCTCCTTGGCCATGCGGGCGATCCCCCGGCTGTGGAACGGCCCCAGGTGCACGACGTCGTCGGGTCGGAGGGTGACGGGGCCGGGCCGCGAGACCACCTTCAGCCGGGGCCACGCCTCCGTGATGTCCACCTTGAGGTACGCGTAGGCGCGCCACGTCCGGCCCCGGCGGTTGTACGGCGGCTCGTGCCGCGCGATCAGCCGGGCCTCGGCCACGAGCGACTCCAGCTCGGTCGTGCATTCGCGGTGGTCGACGCGGGCGGTCTTCGCCAGCAGGTCGCGAATGCGCTTGCGCTCGTCGCCGTAGAAGTACGACTTCACGCGGGACCGGAGGTCGGTGGCCTTGCCGACGTACAGCACGCGGTCGCGGCGGTCGCGGAACAGGTACACGCCGCGGGCGTGGGGGAGCGCGTCGGCGAGCCGGATCTTCGCGTAGTGGGGCTGGCCCCGGGCCCGCATGGCCTCCCGGAGGTCGCCCAGGGTGAGGATCCCCAGCCGGCCGCCGAGCTCGA
Source organism: uncultured Actinomycetes bacterium (assembly GCA_963772375.1). Taxonomy (GTDB): domain Bacteria; phylum Actinomycetota; class UBA4738; order UBA4738; family JACQTL01; genus DATBHM01. The sequence continues at coordinate 545,076 of CAVYXG010000001.1, read as the reverse complement.
GCAACGAGTGCAGCACCTCCGCACAGGTCTCCGCGTCGGGGAACGCCCGGTGGGTCGGTTTCGCGGTCGTCCGGAAGTGCCTTGCCAGGGTGGCCAGGCGGACGTTCGGCACGTCCTGCCAGGCCACCCGGCGGGCCAGCTTGGCGGTGCACACCGGCGGGCCCGGCGGGTCCTCGTACCCGAGGCGGCGGGACGCCGCCTTCACGAACCCGTGATCGAACCGCGCGTTGTGCGCCACGAACACGCCGCCCCGCAGGAACTCGAGCAGCGACGGCAGCACCGAGTCGATCGCGGGGGCGTGCAGGACGTCGAGGTCGTCGAGGCCCGTCAGGTGGGTGATGAACCGGGGGATGGGCTCGCCGGGGTTGACCAGCGTGTGGAACGTCCCGACCCGGTCGCCCCCGCGATATCGGACGGCGCCCACCTCGGTGATCGCGCAGGTGCGGGGCGAGCCGCCGGTCGTCTCGAGGTCGATGACGCAGAACGTGACGTCGTGCAGCGGGGTGTCGAGATCGAGCTCCGCGTCGACGCCGGTCGCCTGCAGCACGGTCGAGCCTCCCGGGGCCGCGGGAGGAGCAGGCTACCCGAACACCTGTTCGGACGTCAAGTGCGGTCGGTGGGTTCGGTCAGACGAGGGCGTCATGATCCAATGTGCTTCGTGCCGCAGGCGATCACGTCTTCGACCGCGCGAGCGGTCGGAGTGGCCTCGGTTGCGACCGCTACGCGACGTGGCGGGCGATGCGGCGACGCTGCTGCTCGGTGAACCCGCCCCACACGCCGTAGCGCTCGCGGTTCTTGATCGCCCAGGACAGGCAGGTGTCCCGGATCGAGCACGCCCCGCAGTACGAGAGCGCGAGCCCGGCGTCCTCCTCGGAAGCCGGGAAGAACACCTCGGGGTCGATGCCGTAGCATGCGGCCCGGTCCTGCCACATGTCCGGCGGCATCGGATCCTTCGGAAGACGCGATACATCGACCTCGAACATCGTCTCGCTCATGAACATGCCTTCCTCGAAACCACCCGGCACCGGCACCATCTCCTCGCTCGTGCGGCTCCGGGGCAAGAGGGCGCTTCCCGATCCATGTCTACCACCGACGGCCTCGCGGATGGAAGGGGGAATCCGCGATCTCACCCGGATTTCTTCCGTCAGGGGGGCCGCCGGCGCTCCGATCGTCCCGATTCGCACTGGTGGGAGGGGGTACCGGTGACCGGACCGCTCGACGGGGTGCGGGTGCTCGACCTCAGCAGGCTGCTCCCGGGGGGCTACGCGACCCTGCTGATGGCCGACCTGGGCGCCGACGTCGTGAAGGTCGAGGAACCAGTGCGGGGCGACTACATCCGGTTGACGCCGCCGCTCGTCGACGGCGAGTCGACCGCCCACCGGGCCCTCAACCGGGGCAAGCGCAGCGTGGTGGTGAACCTCAAGGACCCCGCGGGGGCCGGGCTCCTGCTCAGGCTGGCCACGGGATTCGACGTGCTGGTCGAGTCGTTCCGGCCGGGGGTGATGGACCGTCTGGGCGTGGGGCCCGCCGCGCTCGCGGAGGCGAACCCGCGGCTCGTGTACTGCGCGATCAGCGGGTACGGCCAGGACGGCCCGTACCGTGACCGCGCAGGGCACGACCTGAACTACATCGGCCACGCGGGGATGCTCGCGCTGAACGGCGCCGCCGGCGGACCGCCGGTCGTCCCGGCGATCCAGGTCGGCGATCTCGCCGGCGGGGGGATGGCCGCCGTGATCGCCGTGCTCGCGGCGCTGGTGGAGCGTCGACGAACCGGCCGGGGCCGCTTCGTCGACACGGCCATGATGGACGGGGTCGCCTCGTGGCTCTCGATCCACCAGGGGGCGTTCCTACAGACGGGTTCCGAGCCCGTGCGGGGCCAGATGCCGCTCTCGGGCGCATACGCCTGCTACGACGTGTACGAGTGCGCGGACGGGCGGTGGGTGACGGTCGGGGCGCTCGAGCCGCAGTTCTGGACGGCGCTCTGCACCGCGCTCGACATGCCCGAGCTCGTGCACACGCAGTTCGGCCCGCCCGAGCAGCAGGCGTCGATGCGGGAACGGCTCTCGGAGGTCTTCCGCTCGAAGCCCCGCGACGAATGGCTGGAATGCCTCGCGGGCCTCGAGGTCTGCGTCGGACCGGTGAACACACCCGGCGAGGCCATGCATGACCCCCAGGTGGCGTCCCGGGGGCTGGTCGCCGAGGTGGGCGGCAGAGCCGTCGGGCCCGCGTCTCCGTTCGTCATGGACGGGGAACGCCTCCAACGTCTGACGCCCGCGCCCGGGCTCGGGGAGCACACGGACGAGGTGCTGCGCGAGGCGGGCCTGTCGGGTGAGGAGATCGAGACACTGCGGGCCGCGGGAACCATCTGACTCAGGCGCGGCGCGACAGGGAGAGCCCGCCTTCGGCCTGGACGCGCGCCTCGCGCGCCCCCCATCGGACCCAGCCGATGCAGGCCGTGGAGCCGTCGTCGTTCGGCGCGACACTCGTGATCCGCCCGACCTGCTCGCCGCCGGCGATGATCGCAGCCATCGGCGTCACGGCTTCCTCCGAGGTGAACGCCTGGACGATCCGAGGTGGGTGCCCGAGGTTCCGCACCTTCGCCACCGATTCCTGGCCGAGGAAGCACCCTTTGGTGGTGTCGATCAGGTCGTCCAGTCCGGCCTCGGCCGGCAGCCAGTCCTCGCCGAAGTCCACGCCGAAACGCGGAACCTTCCTGCGGATCCGCCAGACCTCGAGATCGTGCTCCGAGGCCTCGAGCCAGTGGCCGTGCGCCCGACGTTCGCGTTCCCGGTCGCCGATCGGTGTGATCCGATCGGAGCCGCTGCCGAGAACCGACGGCATCCAGGCCTCGATCGTGAGGACGTGACCCAGGTGCGGACTGCTGAACAGCGCCAGCCCCTGTGTGCGATCGGTCAGCGCGACGTCCGACGAGAGCACGTAGCGGTCGAGGAGCCCGATGATGGGCGCTGGCTGATGCGGATCCTGGACGAGCAGCAGCGATCCATCTCCCATGCCGAGCACGTGCACGTCCGCCTTGATGCGCCCCGTGCGGTCGAGCAGCAGCGTCCTGCGGGTCTGGTGCGCCTCGAGGTCGTCCACGCGACGGGTGACGAGGTCGTTCAGCCACTGCCGCGCGTCCGATCCGGCGATCCCGAACTTCAACCAGTTCGAGAGATCGGCGAAGACCGGGTGCGGCCGGCCCTCCAGTGCGTGCATCACGGCCTTCGATTTCGACACCGGCATCGTTCTGCCAGCATACGGGCGCCGTGGACGTGCCCCGGACGCTGATCGTCACCAACGACTTCCCGCCCCGCGTGGGCGGGGTGCAGCAGTACGTCTGGAACGTGGCCTCCCGCCTCCCGGCCGACCGCGTGGCCGTCGTCGCGCCGAACTGGCCCGGCTGGCGGGAGCACGACCGAGCGCTGCCGTTCCCGGTCGAACGGTTCCCGACGACGTTCCTGTGGCCGTCGGGCGACCTGCTGACGCGGGTGCGGATCGCCGCGCGCGAGCACCGGGCGCAGGTTGTGCTGTTCGGCCACGGCCTGCCGCTCGCGCTGCTCGGGCCGCGCCTGGACCTCCCGTACGTGGTCGCGACGCACGGCACCGAGTACTGGGTCGCCCTCACGCCGGGGCTCCATGGACTCCTTCGGCGGGCCACGTCGGGCGCACAGCGGGTGCTGGCCGTCAGCCGGTTCACGGGCCGCACCATCCGGACCGCCGTGCCGGACGACGTTCCGCTCTCGCTGCTGCCGCCCGGGGTCGACGCCGCACGCTTCCGGCCGGGAACGCCCGACGCCGGCGACGGGATCCGGCGTCGTCACGGCATCGCCGCAGGGCGCCCGCTGGTGGTCTGCGTGTCGAGGCTGGTGCGGCGCAAGGGCCAGGACGTGCTGATCGAGGCGATGCCCGCGATCCGTCGGCGCGAGCCCGACGGCGCGCTCCTGATCGTCGGCGGCGGGCCCGACCGCGAGCGGCTGGAGCGGATGGCCGCGGAGTCGGCGCCCGGCGCCGTGGCGTTCGCCGGCGAGGTCGCGGACGGCGATCTCCCCGCGTACCATGCGGCCGCCGACGTGTTCGCCATGCCCTGCCGGTCCCGCCTGGCGGGACTCGAGGTGGAGGGGTTCGGGATCGTGTTCCTCGAGGCGGCGGCGGCGGGCAGACCGGCGGTCGCGGGGGACTCCGGCGGCGCCGCCGAGGCGGTCGTGGACGGTGACACCGGGCTCGTGGTCGACGGACGGCACGCCGGCGCCGTGGCCGAGGCCGTGGGCGGGCTGCTCGCAGATCCGAGCCGGGCCGACGCCATGGGCAAGGCCGGCAGGGCGCGCGTCGAGCGGCTGTTCACCTGGCCGAGGCTCACCGAGCGGCTGGCGCGATGGCTGGCCGAGGCGTCACGATAGCCCCCGCCATCAAACGACCAGGGAGGTTCACGCCATGCCGGGCGACACCATCACCGCGCGCTTCCACGACACGGCCGAACGCCGGGGCGACCACGCCGCGCTGAGGTACCGGGAGGGCGACGAGTGGCGTGCGATCTCCTGGAACGGCTACGCGGAGGCCGTCCGGGAGGTGGCGATGGGCCTCGCGGCGCTCGGCGTCGAGCCCGGCCAGACGGTCGCGATCCTGTCCCGGAACCGCCCCGAGTGGCACATCGCCGACGTCGGCGCCATGTGCGCCGGCGCGGTGACGGTGCCGATCTACACGACCAGCTCGCCGCAGCAGGCCGCCTACATCGCCGGCCACGCCGAGGCCGCCGTCATCGTGGTCGAGGACGAGGAGCAGCTCCGCAAGATCGAGAAGGAGCGGTCCGAGTTGCCGTCCCTCCGCCACGCCGTGGTGGTCGACGACCACCCGGAGTCGGCGGACGGGTTCGTCCTCTCACTGGCGACCCTTCGCGAACGCGGCCGCGCGTACGACGTCGGGAACCCCGGCGAGTACGACGAACGCCGAACCGGGGCCGGGGAGGACGACGTCGCCACCATCGTCTACACGTCCGGGACGACCGGCCCGCCCAAGGGCGCGATGCTCACGCATCGCAACGTCGTGTGGACGGTGGGGTCGCTGCTGCAGGTGTTCGACGAGCCGTTCGGCACCGGCCGGCGGCTGTCGTTCCTGCCCCTGAGCCACATCGCCGAACGCATCACCAGCCACATGTCCCAGGTCGTGAACGGATTCGAGACGTGGTTCGCGGACTCGCTCGACACCGTGCTGCGCGACCTCCAGGCGTGCCGCCCGACCGTGTTCTTCGCGGTGCCCCGCGTCTGGGAGAAGTTCCACGCGGGGATCCAGGCGCGGCTCGCCGGCCTGCCGGAGGAGCAGCGCATGGCCGCCGAGGGCGCCGTGTACGTGAGCACCGCGGTCGTCGAGATGCGCCAGGCCGGCGAGGAGCCGATCGAGGAGATGACGCACGGTCTCCACACGGCCGAGGAGCAGATGTTCGGCCCGCTGCGGGCCGCGCTCGGCCTGGACCAGTGCCGGTTCTTCATCTCGGGCGCCGCGCCGATCAACGTCGACATCCTGAAGTTCTTCCACGCGGTGAACATGCCGATCGCGGAGGTCTACGGGCAGACGGAGGGGACCGGACCGACGTCGCTCAACCCCCGCGAGCGCATCAGGATCGGCACGGTCGGCCCGCCGATCCCCGGCGTCGAAGTCCGTATCGCCGAGGATGGCGAGGTCCTCGTCCGCGGGGGCAACGTCTTCGCGGGCTACTTCCGCAACGAACAGGCCACCCGGGAGATGCTCGCCGACGGCTGGATGCACACGGGCGACGTCGGGGAGCTCGACGACGAGGGCTACCTGAGGATCACCGACCGGAAGAAGGACCTGATCATCACGTCCTCCGGCAAGAACATCGCCCCGCAGGAGCTGGAGAACGCCCTGAAGTACCACCCGCTGATCAGCCAGGCCGTGGTGATCGGGGAACGCCGGCCGTACCTCGTTGCGCTGATCACGCTCGACCAGGAGGTGCTCCCGGCGTTCGCGGCCGAGCAGGGCCTGACGGCGACCGATCCGGCCGAGCTGTCCCGCGACCCGGTCGTGGGGGAGGCGATCGGGGCCGCCGTCGAGTCGGTGAACGCCCAGTTCTCCCGCGCCGAGGGAATCAAGCGCTGGCGGATCCTCCCCCGCGACTTCCTCATGGAGGCCGAGGAGATCACCCCGACCCTCAAGGTCCGGCGCAGGGCCATCGTGCAGAAGTTCGCCCCGGACATCGACGACCTCTACGCGTGAGCGCCGCGCTCTGGGCCGCGCTCGCCGCCACCCCGTCGCCGAGCACCACGACGCGGGGGTTGGGGTCGAGCGGCCACGGCACCGGCTTCATCGTGCTCGCGGTCATCCTCGTGGCCGCCCTGGCGATCTCCGGCTGGAGGCTCAGGCGGGACCGGTGACCGACCGAAACTCAACAGGAGGGCGGTTCCCGGTCCGTTCGCTCGACCATGGGTTCGTGCGGGCGGAGCCGGAACGGGTCTTCGAGGTGCTCCGCGACCCCGCAGGCTACCCGGCCTGGTGGCCGGGGGCGAAGGCGCTGGGCGACGGGCGGATCACGCTCCCGGGCCTGCCCCCGGTCCGGCTGGAGCCGGACGGGGTCCGGCCGGGGGTCGGGTTGTTCCTCCGGATCTCCGGCGGCGGCGGCGACGCGCTCCGCGGGCATCTGGAGTGGTACGTGGAGGCGTTCGAGGAGGGAACGACGGTGACCTGCATCGCGGACCTGCAGGCCCGGCGGCGATGGCCGCCGCGCCGGGTCCTGCGCATGCGGGCGGGGTTCCGCTCCGCGATGGTGGTGCTGAGGGAGTTGCGAACGTGAACGAGGGACAGCGGACCAGGTGTCTGCAGTGCGGCGCGCTGGCCGCGCCCGGCGACGAGTGGTGCGGGCAGTGCTACGCACGGCTCACGCGGACGTCCGAGCCCTCGCCAGCGACGGCCATTCGGTCCCCGACCCCGCCGCCGGCCACACCGGGCGCGGCGGGGACGCCCATCGTGCCCGCCCCGCCCATGCCCGCCGCGCCCGAGGGCTCCGGCGAGGTGCCCCGCGAGGACCGCCGGTCGGGTGTGGAACGCCGAACCGACGACGTCCGGCGGGCGCCGGTCGACCGCCGCGCGGGCGAGGATCGACGCTCCCCCGAGGGCCGGCCGACGCCCGCGAGCCTGCTGTCGGCGCTGTGGGAGATGCCGACCGTGCCCGAGCCCACGCGCCTGGTCTCGCCGACGCCCGCGCCGGGCCCGCCTGGCACGGCGCCGGCCGATTCGCCGACGTTCCTCGACGGCGAGCCGCTCCGCCCTGGTCCGACCTGGCCCTGCGCCGTGTGCCAGACACCGAACCCCCTCGATCGCGACACCTGCGTCACCTGCGGGGCCCCCTTCGCCCGGCTGTTCGACGAGCCGGGGGCCCGCACGGACGTCCGGCCGTCCACCGCCCTGCGCTTCTCCCTGCTGTTCCCCGGGCTCGGCCACGCCGTGGCCGGCAGGAAGGCCGAGGGGCTGGCCCGCGCGATCCTGTTCGCCTGGTGCGCGGCGACCGCGGCCATCCTGCTCCTCGCCGTCCATCCCGCCGGCGGCCTCGGCATCCTCGCGCCGATGGCCATGGTGTTCGCGGCCGGGACGGCCGTGTGGTACGGGGCCACGGCGTACGACGCCTACCGGCTCGCCGGCGGCGAGCCGCAGGTGGTCACCTCCAAGGTCATGCTCTACGCGGTGGCCGCGATGATGATGCTCTCGATCGGCTCGGTGTTCCTGATGGTGAGCCGGGCCGCGCACGTCGGGCACTGACCGGGCCGACGGTCTTCAGCGTTCCATCCGTCCCACGACCTCCGGCAGATCGTCGAGCCGTTCGATCACCGCGTCCGGCGCGGGATCGCGGTCCGGTTCCTCCCGCCGAAACTCCCGCGTCAGCACCGTGCGCATGCCGGCGGCCCGGGCGCCGCCCACGTCGTCGATCAGCCGGTCTCCGACGAATACGGTGTGCCGGGCCTCCACGCCGAGCTTGGCTAGCGCGTCGGCGAAGATCGCCGGATCGGGCTTGCGCGTGCCCACCTCGCTCGAGAACGTCGTCGAGTCGAGCAGCGGGAGGATCCCCAGTGTCTCGAGGTCGGCGCGCATGAGATGGGGGAGCAGGGTGATGTTCGACACGATCCCGAGGAGGAGGCCGCGGTCGCGGAGCGTGCGGAGGACGGCGAGCGTCTCCCCGCTCACCGTGATCGTGTTCGAGTACGCCGAATGGTCGAGCGCGACCACGTGCCGAACCACGTCGGCGGGCACGGTCAGCCCCAGCGTGGACGAGAGGACGTCGTCGAACGTCGCGATCAGGTCGAGCTCCTCCATCCGCCGAGCGGCGTAGGACTCGCCCACCCGCCGGTCGACCTCGTTCGCCACGCGGTCGATGAGGTGGCCGACCTCCGGCGCCTCGATGTACAGCGCGGCCTCGATCCGGGCCCGGATCGCCTCGTACGCCGCGAGCAGCGCCTCCTCGGTCCGCCGGAAGTCCACGAGCGTGTGTCCGTAGTCGAACAGGACCGCACGAACCTCGCCCGCCATGGCGCGGAAGTATGGACGGTTGTCGCGGCCGGTGTGGCCCCGGGAGACTCGGGGCCGGTGCGAGTCACGGTGATCAGCGACGTGCACGGCGCGGCCGCTCGTCTCACGGCGATCGCGGCCGAGTGCGACGTCCTGGTCGTGCTGGGCGACCTGATCAACGTGATCGACTACCACGACATGGACGGGATCCTGGTCGAGATCTTCGGCCGGGAGCCGGTCGCCGCCGCCGCGCAGCTGCGGGCGGAGGGACGGTTCGCCGAGGCTCGCGAGACGATCCGGGCGCACACGGATCCGGAGCTCGACGTGCGGGCGCGGTTCGCGGAGCTGGCCCGACGGCAGTACGAGGACGTCCTCGAGGCGATGCCGGATGGGAGTGTGATCACCTACGGCAACGTCGATGTCCCCGGCCTGCTGCGGTCCATGGTCCCTGCCGGCGTCCGGCTGGTCGACGGCGCGGCGTTCGATCTGGCCGGCCTGCGGTGGGCGCTGGTCGGCGGGGGCGTCGCGACGCCGCTCGGGGTCCCGGGCGAGGTTCCGGACGAGGACTGGCGGGGAAAGCTCGATGGGCTGGGCGACGTCGATGTGATCGGCACGCACATGCCGCCGCGCATCCCGTGGTACTGCTACGACATCGTGGCGGCCAAGTTCGAACCGGGATCGACGCCGTTGCTGGCGTTCGTCCAGGAACGGCAGCCCCGGTACGCGCTGTTCGGCCACGTCCATCAGCCGCTGGTGGACGTGGGCACGGTCGGCCGCACCGAGCTGGTCAACGTCGGGCACTTCCGCGCCACCGGGCGCGGGTGGACGTACGAGGTCGCGGACTAGTCCACGCTGGACTCCCAGGAAACGGACGAAACGACGCGGCCGCGGGGAGAGGAGAGGACGTGGCGGAGCAGACCGAGGGTTCGATCACGATCAGCGCCTCGGCCGAGGACGTGATGGCCGTGATCGAAGACTTCGAGGCCTACCCGGAGTGGAACGACATCCAGTCCGCGAAGATCGTGGCGACGGGCTCGAACGGCCGGGCCTCCGAAGTCGAGATGCAGGTCAAGGTGCCGGTGATCGGGGACGTCCGCTACGTCCTCGCATACTCCTACAGGCCCTCGAACGCCGGCGTGTCCTGGACCACCAAGGAGATCGAGGGTGGCATCAAGGACATCACGGGCGAGTACGAGCTCGAGGAGCTCGACGCCGACGAGACCAAGGTCACGTACCGGATGGCGATCGACCTCAGGATGAAGGTGCCCGGGTTCGTCCGAAGGCAGGGCGAGCGTTCGATCGTCGACGGCGCCCTGAAGGGCCTGAAGAAGCGGGTCGAGCAGGGCTAGACGTCGGGGGGCTTCGCCCCCCGAGACCGTGTCGGGTGGGCGGGAAGGCCGAGCCGCTACTCTAGTGCCGCCATGCGGGTCCTGTTGTTCACCGGGAAGGGCGGCGTCGGCAAGACCACCGTCGCCGCGTCCACCGCCGCCGCCGCGGCGGCCGCCGGGCAGCGGGTCATGGTCATGTCGACCGACCCCGCGCACTCGCTGGCGGACTCGTTCGACATCGAGATCGGCTCGCAGACCACCGAGCTCGCCACCAACCTGTGGGCCCAGCAGATCGACGCCCAGGAGCGCCTCGAGCAGAACTGGCGCGAGATCCAGGAGTACTTCATCTCGCTGATGAACTGGGCCGGTGTGGACACGATCCAGGCCGAGGAGCTCTCGGTGATCCCCGGCCTCGACGAGATCTTCAGCCTGATCGACGTGAAGCAGCACGTCGAGTCCGGTGACTACGACCTGCTGGTCGTGGACTGCGCGCCCACGGCGGAGACCCTCCGGCTCCTGTCGTTGCCGGAGATCATGAACTGGTACATCGAGCGGATCTTCCCCGTGGAGCGCCGCGTAGTGAAGACGCTCCGCCCGCTGGTCACGAAGATCACGTCGCTCCCCATCGCCGACGACCGGTTCTTCGCGAGCGTCGAGAAGCTCCACCGGAATCTCGACGCCGTGCGGCGCATCCTCACCGACGAGACTACGTCCAGCGTCCGGCTGGTGGTGAACCCGGAGAAGATGGTGATCGCCGAGGCCCGCCGGACGTACACGTATCTGTCGCTGTTCGGCTACCGGGTGGACGCGGTCGTGGTCAACCGGATCATCCCGGACACCGTGACCGACCCGTACTTCGGCAAGTGGAAGGAGATCCAGGCCGAGCACCTGGTGACCGTCCACGAGTCGTTCGAACCGGTCCCGATCCTCACCGCGAAGCTGTTCGACCAGGAGATGGTGGGGCTGGAGCTGCTGGGGCGGATGGCGGGCGAGGTGTACGGCGAGCTCGATCCGTCGTCGATCCTCCACGTCGAGGAACCCATCCGCGTGCGCCGGCGCGGCCAGGCGTACGTGCTGTCGATGCGGCTGCCGTTCGCGGAGCGGGAGGACCTCGACATGCACCGCCGGGGCGACGAGCTGTTCGTCAAGGTCGGTGCGTACAAGCGCAACCTGATCCTGCCGCACACGCTGCAACGCCTGGTCATCCGCGACGCGACGTTCGTCGAGGACCGGCTGGAGATCCGGTTCGCCCGCGAGCCGCGGCCGATGGCCGAGGCGGCCCGCTCGACGTGATCCGGGCCGGACGCGACACCACGGGGTCACCGAGGAAGGGGACGATGCATGGCTGAGAGCCGCAAGGTGTCGGGCTCGCCCAGTGGCGGCGAGGAGCGTGCCGTCGGCGGGGCGCCGTTCCCGGTCCCGGGCGGCCACGTCTGCCCGGTGGCGTTCTGCCCGGTGGGGATGGCGCTCACCTTCGCCGAGGCGGCCCGCCCGGAGGTCGTCCAGCACCTCATGGCGGCCGGCCAGGAGCTCATGCTGGCCGTGAAGGCCATGATCGACGCGCGGGCCCAGGCCGTGGCCGGGGACGCCGCCTTCGAGCACATCCGGATCCGGTGAGCCGGAACGTCCCGGACGTCGCGTCGCGCGCGGCCATCGGGCTCGACGTCGGCGGCACGAAGATCGCCGGGTACCGGGTCGACGCGAACGGCGCGGTCCGGGACCACGTTCGGGAACCGACGCCGACGAGCGGGCCCGAGCGGATCCTCGCCGCGATCGAGTCGGTCGCCAGGCGCCTGGTCCGCCCCGAGGTCGTGGCGGTGGGGGCCGGCGTGGCGGGACTGGTGGAGTTCGCCACGGGGATCGTGCGGTACGGGCCCAACGTGCCGTTCCGCGAGCTCGCGCTCCGGGACCGGCTGCAGGACGTCACCGGCCTGCCGTGTCTCGTCGACAACGACGCGAACGCCGCCGGGTGGGCGGAGTACCGGCTCGGCGCCGGGCGGGACGCCCGGGACATGCTGCTCGTGGCGGTGGGCACGGGGATCGGGGGTTCGTTCGTGTCGGGCGGGCAGCTGTTCCGAGGAGCCCACGGATTCGCCGCGGAGATCGGGCACGTGATCGTCGATCCGGACGGCCCCGTGTGCGGGTGCGGGAACCGGGGGTGCTGGGAGCAGGTCGCCTCGGGACGGGCCATCGGCCGCCTGGGTCGGGAAGCGGCCGCCCGGGCGCCGCACTCGGCGCTCGTCGAGCTGGCGGGAGGCGACGCCGGCCGGATCACCGGCGCGATGGTCACGGCGGCCGGCCTGCGGGGCGATCGCGTCGCGTGCGACGTGCTGGCCGAGGTCGGACGCCGGCTGGGGCAGGGCATCGCCGGACTGGTGAACGTCGTCGACCCGGACGTGGTCGTCGTGGGGGGCGGGGTGATCGAGGCCGGTGATCTGCTGCTGGAGCCCGCCAGGGCGGCCTGCCGTGAGGCCGTGGAGGGCCGGCGGCACCGGCCGGACGTGCCGGTGGTCGCCGCCGAGCTGGGGAACGACGCCGGCGGCATCGGGGCTGCGCTGCTCGCGCTGGAGTCGGCGTGGTGACCCCCCGGCTCGGCCTGGTCCTGCCGCTGTTCTCCGGGAGCACCGATCGCGTGCTGGGCGCTGCCCGGGAGGCAGAGACGCTCGGGTTCGACGGGGTGTTCGCGTTCGACCACTTCTTCCCCCCGGGGGCGGCGCCGGACCGGCCGTCGCTCGAGGCGTTCACCACGCTGGCCGCCGTGGGGGCGGTGACCTCGCGGGTGTCGGTGGGGACCCTGGTGGCTCGCGCGCAGCTCCGCCCGGCGGGGCTCCTGGCCAAGATGGCGGCCGGGCTCGACGACATCACCGGCGGCCGGATGATCCTCGCGATCGGCACCGGCGATCCCATCGATGAGCCCGAGCACCGGGCGTTCGGCATCCCCACCCTGTCGAAGGCCGAACGCCGCGTGCACCTCGCCGAGCTGGTGGCCGCCGTCAAGGCCCTGTTCCGGGGGGACCGGTGGGAGGGCGGCGACCAGGTTCCACCGGTGGCCGGGCCGTTGCTCCCGGCGCCCGTTCGTCCCGGCGGGCCGCCCGTGTGGATCGGTGCGCAGGCGGACGCCGTGGTCCGCCTGGCCGGCGCGGTCGCCGACGGCTGGAACGGTTGGGGCGCGTCGCCCGGCGAGTTCGCCCGCAAGGCCACGCTGGTGGCCGAGGAAGCGGGGGCCGCCGGCCGCGAGGTCGAATCCACCTGGGCCGGCATCGCGCTGGTCGGCGAGGACGAGGCGGAGACCGAACACCTCACGGCCGCCCGCCGGGAGCGGGGCATGAGCACCGATGACATCTGGATCGGCAGCGCCGCGCGGTTCGCGGAGCACGTCCGGGCCCTGGGCGACGCCGGGGCGACCTGGGTGATCGTGGTGGCCGCGGGACCGGCCGACCGGGCCGAGCTGATCGCCCGGGCCGCGCGCTCGATCGCCTGAGCTACTCGGAGGCTGCGTTCCGGGGCAGGAACACGTGGAACGACGCGCCGCCGCCCCGGCGCTCGTCGACCCAGGCCCGGCCTCCGTGCAGCGTCGCGAATCGGCCGACGAGCGACAGCCCGACGCCCACCCCCGGCGCGTGGATCGGCGCGTCGGGGCCCCGGACGAACGCGTCGAACACCGTCTCGCGCAGCTCGTCCGGCACGCCCGGCCCGTCGTCCTCGACCAGGACCTCGGCCCCGCCCCGGACGGGCCGGACCCGAACCCAGACGCGTGACCCCACCGGCGTGTGCCGCAGGGCGTTCGCCAGGAGGTTCTCGACGATCCGTTCGACCTTGGCGGCGTCGAGGCCCACCACCACCGGCTCGGTGTCGAGCTCGACCGATCGCTGCCCGGAGAGGTCGGATTCCCGGACCACCCCGCGGACCAGCTCGACCAGGTCGACCTGGTGCAGCTTGGGCTCCACGATGCCCCGGTCGAGGCGGTCGAGGTCGAGCAGGTCGGACAGCAGCCGCTCGAGCTTGCGGGCGTTGGCGGCGATCCGCCCGGCGATGTCGCGGGCCTCCTCCTCGGGGAGGTCGAGGTCGGCGCGCTCGAGCGTGAGGGCGAACCCCAGCACGGCCGACAGCGGTGTCCGCAGCTCGTGCGACACCGCGTGGAGGAACGTGTTCTTCATGTCGTCCAGGGCCCGGAGCCGGTCGCCGGCATCGCGCTCGAGCTCCAGGGCCCGCCGGAGATCCTCCTCGGCCCGCCGGCGCTCGGTGACGTCCATCATCACGCCCTGCCAGTAGGACGCCAACCCGTCCTCCCCGGGCAGCAGGACGGCCTCGTTGCGGACCCACACCACCCGGCCGTCGCGGGCGACGACCCGGTACTCCGAGCTGAACGGCTCCTCGGTCCGATCGTGGCGCCGGTCCTCGGCGAGCACCCGGTCCCGGTCCTCGGGATGCAGGATGCGACGCCACAGCTCGCGGTCGGGCAGGCATTCCTCGACGGTGTATCCGATCAGGCGCTCGATCTGGGGGCTGACGTACATGGTCCGACCGGATTGGCCCCGTTCGACGACGTACGTGACCATGGGAAGCGTCTCCACGAGCGTCCGGTACCGGCGCTCGGCCGCCTGCAGCCGGCGGTCGGCGGCGGTTCGCTCGCTGGCGTCCCGAACCACGATCTGCCCGGCCGGTCGGCCTTCGTAGGAGAATGGGATTCCCGCCACCTCGACGTCCACCATCGAACCGTCGAGCCGGACGAACAGCTCCTGCAACAGCGGCGCCGCGCGGCCTTCGTGGGCACCGTGGGCCCGTTCCGACACCTGGTCGTGGAAGTCGGGATGGACGATCTGGAGGATGGGAAGACCGACGAGGTCCTCCGGCCGGTCGGCGTGGAGCAACCGGGCCGCGGCCGGGTTCGCGAAGACGAACCGGCCGTCGCGGTGCACGAGGATCGCATCGGGCGACATGTCGACCAGTCGCCGGTACCGGACCTCGCTGTCCCGCAGCGCCTCCTCCGCGCGGACCTGGTCGGTCACGTCGAGCATGACGCCCTGCAGGAGCGACGGCCGCTCGGCCGTCTCCTCCAGCAGCACGCCCTCGTCGCGCATCCACACCTGGTGGCCGTCCCGCGCGAGCATCCGGTACTGGCAGGTCAGGCGGCCCCGGGCGAGGGCCTGTTCCTCCGCGGCGAGGTAGTCCTCCTGGTCGTCGGGATGGATCCGGGAGAAGAACAGGTCGGGGTCGGTCATCCACTGCTCGGCGGTGAACCCGAGGATGGGTTCCACCTGGGGGCTGACGTAGCGCCACGCGCCGGACGCGCCGAACTCGGCGGCGTACGTGATCGCCGGAACCCGCTCCACCAGGTGCCGGAACCCGGCCTCGGCCTCGACCCGCTGCCCCTCCTCACGCCGCCGGTCGGTGACGTCGACCGCCATGGCGATCGCGCCGTCCCCGTCCCGCTCGACACGCGCCTCGTAGGTTCGCCCGGCGAGCCCGAACTCGAAGTTGGCGGGCTGGCCCCCGACCGCACGCCGATGCGCCGCAGCGGCGATCCCCTCGGCGAGGCCCATCGGCAGGACCTCGAACAGCATCCGGCCCCCGACCTCCCGGGGGTCGAACGGCAGGCGGTCGCGGGGGCCGACCATCCAGCGCAGCCGCAGGGATGCGTCGGTCGCCCACAGGAACCCGGGTGGGCCGGCGGAGCCCAGGGCGAACGCCTCGTCGACGGGCACGCCTCGGCCGGCCGGTTCGAGGACCGACCGGGCTCCCTGGGGCCGTCGTGCGCTGGCCAACCGTCTCCTCCTGGACCCCTGACCGTCGTGGCCCGCGATCCCCGCTCCGGGCACGCCGAAGCGCCGTCCCGGCCTCACGTCAATGCATCGGCGCGAACGGCCCGGTCCTTTCGACCCCTCGTGGAATCCGCCGCTTCGGCCGGCCGCGCCCGATCTTCCGTCCGCCGTGGCCCGGGCCGGTGGCGCTCGGCGATGACCGTGTCAGGGAGGCGGGGGCGGGATACCCTGGGCGGTCACCGAACGGATCGCGGACGGGATCGAGGGCGAAGGGACGGCATGGGCGAGCGACGGCGAGTACTGATCATGGGAGCCGCCGGGCGGGACTTCCACAACTTCAACACCGTGTACCGGGGCGACTCCGGCACGGAGGTGGTCGCGTTCACGGCCACGCAGATCCCGTTCATCGAGGACCGGACGTACCCGCCCATGCTGGCCGGCGAGCGCTACCCCGACGGCATCCCGATCCACCTCGAGGGCGAGTTGGACCGGCTGATCCACGAGCTCGCGGTGGACGACGTGGTGTTCTCGTACTCCGACGTCTCCCACGAGTACGTCATGCACCGCGCCTCGCAGGTGCTCGCGGCCGGGGCGAACTTCCTGCTCCTGGGACCGAACGCCACCATGCTCACCGCGAAGGTGCCCGTGGTGGCCGTGTGCGCGGTCCGGACGGGAGCCGGCAAGAGCCAGACCACCCGCAAGGTGGCCGAGACGCTCCGGGCTTCGGGCAAGCGATCAGTGGTGGTTCGCCACCCGATGCCGTACGGAGACCTGGCGAGGCAGCGCGTGCAGCGGTTCGCCACGTTCGACGACCTCGAGGCGGCCAACACCACGATCGAGGAGCGCGAGGAGTACGAGCACCACCTCAAGGAGGGCACGGTGGTGTACGCCGGCGTCGACTACGGCGCGATCCTCGACCAGGCCCAGGAGGAGTGCGACGTCCTGCTGTGGGACGGCGGGAACAACGACCTGCCGTTCTACCGGCCGGACGTCCACATCGTCGTGGCCGACCCGCTGCGGGCCGGTCACGAGATGACCTACCACCCCGGCGAGGCGAACCTCCGCATGGCCGGCGTCATCGTCATCAACAAGATGGACAGCGCCACGCCCGAGCAGGTCGCCGCGGTCGAGGGGAGCATCGCCTCCGTGAACCCGGACGCGACGGTGATCAAGGCCGCCAGCCCCGTGACCGTCGACGACCCGGCGGCCCTGTCGGGCAGGCGGGTCGTCGTGGTCGAGGACGGCCCGACCCTCACCCACGGCGAGATGAAGTACGGCGCCGGCGTTGTGGCGGCGCGCCAGGCGGGCGCCGAGGTCGTCGACCCGCGGCCGTACGCGGTGGGGACGCTGCGGCGGACGTACGAGCAGTACGACGTGGGCCCCGTGCTCCCCGCCATGGGGTACTCCCAGCAGCAGCTCGACGAGATGCGCCAGATGATCGACGCTGCGGACTGCGACCTCGTGGTGATCGCCACACCGATCGACCTCCGGTCCCTCATCGACGTGTCGAAGCCGGCCGTGCGGGTCACCTACGAGCTCCAGGAGCAGGAGGGCTCGCCGACCATCCGCGACGTCCTCCAGCCGATCCTCGGCACCTAGCACGCGCTGTCCGGAACGAAGGGGCCCGGTTCGCCGGGGTAGGCTCCGCGGATCGTGGACCTGCGCGTGCTCGTGCACAACGTGAAGGGATTCAAGGCCGGGGCGGACGAGGCCGCCGCGGCCGTCGCCGAGCACGCGCCCGACATCGCCCTGATCACCGAGGCCGGCACGAGGCGGCGGTTCCTGCGATACGTGCGGGCGCTCGAGATGGAACCGGCCGCTCCCAGCCTGCTGCCGTTGGCGCGGACCGTGCGCAACGCGGTGCTGGTGCGGCCGCCGTGGCGGATCGTGCGGTTCCACATGCACCGGTTCCACGCGTCGAAGCGGTTCTATCCGCGCGGGGCCCTGGTGGCGGTGATCGGCCGGGCCGGGTACCGCGTCCACGCGCTGGCCGTGCATCTGGGCCTCGCCGGGGAGGAGCGCCGCCGACACGCCGAGGAGCTGACGAACCTGACGGCGGGGTTGCAGGGCCCGGTCCTTCTGGGCGGCGACTTCAACGAGAGCCCCGCCTCGCCGGCCGTCCGGTGGATCACCGAGCGGTACTGGGACTCCTGGAAGCACGGCGGCGACCGCGATTCGTCGGGGTCGACCTTCCCGTCGGTCGATCCCACGTCTCGGATCGACTACCTCTTCGTGTCCGAGCAGCTGCGGGTGGACGGCGCCTGGGTGCTCTCCGACGAGGTCGCGCGGGGGTCGTCGGACCACCTGCCGCTCGTGGTGGACGTGACGCTCGAATGACGGGGCGCAGCGGCTCAGCCGGCCAGACGGCGCCGTGCGATCGCCGTGCCGGCATCGGCGGCCCCGTCGGTGCCCAGGCGGGTCGTGTTGAGAACGGCGTCGTACAGCAGCGGGTCGCTGATGTCGACGCCGTAGAACCGCCGCACGTAGCCCGACCGCTCGGCGTCGACCCGGCGGCAGGCCTCCCTGGCCTCCTGCTCCGACACCCCCTGGGACCGGACGATCCGCGCGGCCCGGTCGTCGGGGTGGCCGACGAGCTGCAAGTGGACCGCGTCGGGCCGGTCCCGCAGTGCGGCCTGTCCGCCACGCCCCAGGACGACGAACCCGCCCGCGGACGCCATCGACTCCAGCACCCGTCGCACCTCGTCTGCGAGCAGCCGGTCGTCCGCCGGGGTCGGAGCGACCAGCCCGAACTCCGGGCTCGCCGCGGCGAGGGCCAGGCCGACCTTCTCCACCAGGGCTGGGACGCGTTCGTCGAGGTTCTCCGCGAGGTCCTCGTCCAGGCCGACCTTCGCGGCGGCCTGTTCGACGATCTCGCGGTCGGCGAACCGGAACCCCAGCGCCTCGGCCATGGCCGGGGCCACCCTGAGCCCTCCGGCCCCGTACTGCCGGGAGACCGTCACGATGCCACGGAGGGCCGGCTGAGATGGAACCCGACTCATCACGTCGCGGCCCCGGCGTGGGCCCGGGCGAACGCGAGCACGCGCCCCCGGATGAGCTCGGCGTCGTGGTCGAGGGTGGCGACGTGGAACGAGTTCATCAGGGGGACGAGCTCCTTGTCGCTCGATCCCGCCATCCGCATGATCAGCTCGGAGTTCGCCGGCTTCACCAGGTGGTCCTGCGGTGAGCTGAACACCAGCAGCGGCTGGCGGACCTGCGGCAGCTCGGACTCGGCCGTCTTCAGGAGCTCGCCGAGCGAGGGCAGCGTGGCCGTCGGCGCGCGGTCGTAGGCCACCTCGTCCTGCCCGGGCTTGTTGATGTCGTTCGTCTTCAGTCGCTTGGTGCGGGCGAACGCTCGCAGGACCGGGGCGAGCGCCAGCCGGGGGTCGTGGATGTACGCGTTGACGACCGCGACACAACGGACGTCGTCGGGGTGCGTCGCGGCGAGGTGCAGGGCCAGTGCTCCGCCCATCGAGACGCCGACGACGCACACGTCCGCGCACCGCGACGACAGGTCGGCGAGCGCCCCCGCGGCCACGGCCTCCCAGTCGGTCCACGTGGTGCGGGCGAGGTCCTCCCAGTGCGTTCCGTGCCCGGGGAGCCGGGGCGCGATCACCGAGAGTCCCTGCTCCGCGAGCCACACGGCCATCGGCCGCGTCGATGCCGGCGAGCCGGTGAACCCGTGCAACACGAGCGCGCCGAGCGGCCCGCCGTCTCGCCGGAACGGCTCCGCGCCGGGCAGGAGCCGGTGCCCCTCCTTCACGGGCGGGCCTCGGGTTTCGGAAGGCTCACGATCGGCGCGTGCTCCCCCGCGCGCCCGGGTTCCGGAACAGCTGGATCCCGGCGTACACGCCGAACGCGACCGCCGCGCCGACCAGCACGATCAGTGCCACGGCGAACGACCACTCGAGGATGCCCCAGGCTCTGGCGATCATGTGTTTCTCCCCCGCCCGGGTCCGGTCGCGTTGCTCGCCGGACCGCAGGTGAGGCTGTAGTGTAAGTCGCCGACGCCGACCCTGGGTGAGGGACGGAATGTTCTACTGGCTCATCAAGCACGTGTTCCTGGGCCCGCTGCTCAAGGTGCTGTACCGGCCGAGGGCCCGCGGCCTCGAGAACCTGCCCGCCGACGGCCCGGTGATCCTGGCCGCGAACCACGTGTCGTTCATGGACTCGCTGTTCATCCCGCTCGTGCTGAAGCGCCGCGTGGTGTACCTCGGCAAGTCCGACTACTTCGACCACGCCCGGACGCGGTGGTTCTTCAAGATGGTGAACGTCATCCCGGTCAAGCGCGACGGCGGTACGGCCGGCGAGGCGGCGATCCGGGCCGGGGTGCGGGAGCTGAAGAAGGGCCTGATCGTCGGGATCTACCCCGAGGGGACGCGGAGCCCGGACGGCCGCCTGTACCGCGGCAAGACCGGCGTGGCCCGCATGGCCCTGCTGGCGAACGCCCCCGTGATCCCGGTGGGGGTGTTCGGGACACGTGAACTCCAGCCGCCGGAGCGCAAGATGCCGAAGCTCTCCGGACGGGTCCAGGTGGTGTTCGGGCGGCCGCTCGAGTTCGAACGGTTCGGGGGGCAGGAGCGCGACCGGTTCGTCCTGCGCTCGGTCACCGACGAGATCCTGTACGAGATCATGATGATCACCGGGCAGGAGTACGTCGACGAGTACGCGTCGCGGGTGAAGGCGCAGCTCGCAAAGCAGTCCTCCGGGGCCGAGGGCGATGCGGAACGGCCCGGGGAGCCGGGCACGCTCACCGACGACGAGGCGGCTCCCGCCGGTGTGTCCGCCATGGAGCCGTCGGAGCGCCCGGCTCCGTAACGATCAGTTCGCGATCAGCGGAGGGGTGGCGACCGGCCCTGCGGGGACGCCCGGCTCGATGGCCCGCTGGTCGTTCCCGTCCTGGATCCACTTGGTGGCGCACTTCACGCAGTAGGCTCGGCGTTTGCTGGAGAGCACGACGACGACCCGGGCGGACTCGCAGACTGGGCAACGAACCATCCAGCACCGCCTCCTTCGCAGCCGCGACACCGGGGCCGATGCGACGTCCGCGCGGCCACGGACGGCGGCCCACTGGAATTACCCGGACACTCCTGCCGCAAACGGGGAAAGAGTGACACAAATTCCCATCTCCCCGTTTGCGCTGACGAACCGACGCTTCGGGCGGGCCGGAAGGTTCCCGGTCCTCAGCAGCCGGATGCCCGGATGACCTGCAGGAAGTCACGGTCCGTACCGGGCGGGCGGCTGCTGCATGTCATCTCCTGCGGGGTCCGGGCGCCCCCATCCTGATCGACGCCCCGGCCCGGGCACCTTGGGCAAGGCAAGAGCGGTGGGCCGCTACGTGCGGGCCCAGCCCTTCGACCGCCCGACCGCCTCCCGCCATCGCCTCGAGCGGTCCGCGACCGTGGGGTCGTCGGCGGGCACGAACTCCCGGTCGAGCTGCCAGTGGTGCGCCAGCTCGTCCCGGCCCGACCAGACGCCCGTTCCCAGGCCGGCCAGTGTGGCGGCTCCGAGTCCGGTGGTCTCGAGCACCCGGGGGCGCCGGACGGGGACGCCGAGGACGTCGGCCTGGAGCTGCATCAGCAGGTCATCGACGCTGGCGCCGCCGTCGACCTTCAGCTCGGTGAACTCGATCCCGGCGTCGTCCCGCATGGCCTCGATCACGTCCCGGGTCTGGAACGCGATCGCCTCCAGGGTGGCGCGGGCGATGTGGGCGGCGGTCGTGCCGCGCGTGATGCCCACGATGGTTCCCCGCGCGTAGGGGTCCCAGTGCGGCGCGCCCAGCCCGGTCAGCGCCGGTACGAACACCACGCCGTCCGTGTCCTCCACGCTCGCCGCGAGCGCCTCGACGTCGCCCGACTCGCGGAGGATCCCGAGGCCGTCGCGCAGCCACTGCACGGCCGACCCGGTCACGAAGATCGACCCCTCGAGGGCGTACGGGACCTCGTCGGCGGTGGTCGCCGCGATCGTCGTGATCAGGCCCCTGGGGGACGCCGGCGCCGTCGTCCCCGTGTGCATCAGCACGAACGACCCCGTCCCGTACGTGTTCTTGCCCGACCCGGCCGCGAAGCAGGCCTGGCCGAACAGCGCCGCCTGCTGGTCGCCCGCCGTCCCGGCGATCGGCACCTCGGCGCCGAAGAACGCGGCCGGGTCGGTCACGCCGAACGCTCCGCACGACGGCCGGACGTCGGGCAGCACCGCCCGGGGGACGCCGAACCGTTCGAGCATCCGTTCGTCCCAGTCGAGCGCGTGGATGTCGTACAGCAGCGTCCGGGACGCGTTCGTGTGGTCGGTGGCGTGGACCCTCCCGCCGGTCAGCCTGGCGAGCACGTAGACGTCCGGGGTCCCGAACGCGAGCGACCCGCGTTCGGCGGCCTCCCGAACGCCGTCGACGTTGTCGAGCAACCAGTTGAGCTTGGTGCCGGAGAAGTAGGGGTCGACCACTAGGCCGGTGCGTTCCCGAACGTGCGGCTCCAGGCCCTCCTCGCGGAGCCGGTCACACAGCTCGGCCGTCCGGCGGTCCTGCCACACGATCGCCGGGTGGACGGCGCGGAGCGTCTCACGGTCCCACAGCACGGTGGTCTCGCGCTGGTTCGTGATGCCGATCGCTGCGAGGTCGCCGGCCTGTACACCACCGCCCTCGAACGCCGCTCCGCACGCCGCGATGAGCGCGGTCCACCAGTCGTCGGGATCGTGCTCGACCCACCCCGGCCGCGGGAACGACTGTGGGAACTCGCGGTACCCCTTCGCGACCACGGCCCCCGTGTCGTCGATCAGCAGGGCGGTCACGCCGGTCGTTCCCTCGTCGATGCCGAGCACGTGCGCCATGGCGGGCCGAAGCGTACCGGCTTTGCAGGGTGCGACCGCCCCTGGAACGATGGCTCCGCATGGCGTCCGGAAGTCGACGAAGGGATGTGCGCGATGCGGATGGGGATCCTGTGCGGCGGCGGGCCCGCGCCCGGCATGAACTCCGTGATCTCGGCGGCCACCATCGAGGCCGTGAACAGCGGGTGGGATGTGGTCGGGGTCCTCGACGGGTTCGAGCACCTCATCCAGGGGTCGTCGGCGGACGTCCGCACGCTCGGCATCACCGACGTCTCCCGGATCCACGCCCAGGGAGGCTCGGTGCTCCGGACGTCGCGGGCGAACCCGACCACCCTGGACGAGGGCGCGGAGGATCCGCAGTGGCGGCTGCACAACTGCGTGCGGGCCATCGGCGAGCTCCACCTCGACGCGCTCGTGACGATCGGGGGCGACGACACCGCGTTCTCGGCGCAGGCCATCGCGAAGGCAGCGGGCGGGACGCTCCGCGTCGCGCACGTCCCCAAGACGATCGACAACGACCTGCCGCTCCCCGGGGGAGTGCCGACGTTCGGCTTCGAGACCGCGCGGAGCGTCGGCGTCGAGCTCGTCAACAACCTCATGACCGACGCCATCACCACGCAGCGGTGGTACCTCGTGGTGGCGATGGGACGCTCGGCGGGCCACCTGGCGCTCGGTATCGGCAAGGCGGCCGGAGCCACGTTGACGGTCATCGCGGAGGAGTTCCCGTCGGACCGGCCGGTCGAGCTCGACCACCTGGTCGACATCGTGGAGACGTCCATGCTGAAGCGGGCGGTTCACGGGCGGCCGTTCGGCGTGGTGGTGCTGGCGGAGGGCATCGGACTCCGGCTCCGGGAGGAGGATCTCGCCACGGCGATGCCGGACGTCGAACGCGACGAGCACGGCCACATCCGCCTGGCCGAGCTCGAGCTCCACCGGGTCCTCGCCAAGCTCGTGAAGGAGCGGTTCGCGGCGCGCGGGAAGAAGGTCACGATCGAGGGGACGAACATCGGCTACGAGCTGCGGTGCGCGCCGCCGATCCCGTTCGACATCGAGTACACCCGCGACCTCGGCTACGGCGCCGTCGAGTACCTCCGGGACGCCATCACCCTCGGCAGCGAGGACCCCGGCGCGATGATCACCATCCGCGAGGGGCACATGGAGGCGCTGCCGTTCGGTTCGTTCTCCGATCCGGAGACCGGCCGCGTCCGGATCCGCGAGGTGAACGTCGCGAGCCACTCCTACCGCGTGGCCCGCGAGTACATGATCCGCCTGGAGCAGGGCGACCTCGAGGACGCGGACTCACTCGCCGCGCTGGCGGCCGCCGCCGGGATGGAGCCGGACGCGTTCCGGGCCCGGTTCGGCCACGTGGCCGGCGCGGCTTGACGGTCCAGGCTAGAACAGCCCGACCGTCCGGCCGTGCTCGTCGACGTCCACGTTGGCGAACGCCGGCGACCGCCCCAGCCCGGGCATCAGCATGATGTCGCCGCACAGCGCCACCGCGAAGCCCGCGCCCACCGAGGCGTAGACGTTGCGGATCGGCAGCCGGAACCCCTTCGGGCGCCCCCGCTGCGAGGGGTCGTGGGAGAGCGACATGTGCGTCTTGGCCATGCACACGGGGAGCTCGCCGAGGCCGAGGTCGTCGAGGCGGGACAGCCGCTGGTCGGCCTCCCTGGTGTAGTCGACTCCCTCGGCGCCGTACAGGCTCGTGGCGATGCGTTCGATCTGGGCCTTGATCTGCAGGCCCGGTGGATTGAGCGGGGCGAACGTGCTCTCGGGCTCCGCGGCCTCCACCACGGCGTTCGCGAGGTCGACCGAGCCGGCGCCGCCCCTCTCGAACCCTTCGTTGACGACCACGCGCTGCGCGCCGGCGTCGCGGGCCAGGCTGGCCAGCAGCTCGACCTCCGCGTCGGTGTCCGTGTGGAACCGGTTGATCGACACGACGACCGGGATGCGGAACGTCCGCACGATGTCGATGTGGGCGGCCAGGTTCTCGGCCCCGCGGGCGAGCGCCGCGTCGTCCCGGGTCCCGAGGTCGGCGTCGGCCACGCCGCCGTGCGACTTCAGCGCGCGCACGGTCGCCACCAACACGGCGGCGGCGGGCCGAAGGGTGCCGTACCGGCACACGATGTGGGCGAACTTCTCGAACCCCAGGTCCGAGCCGAACCCGGCCTCGGTGACCACGTAGTCGGCCAGCTTCAGCCCGACGCGGTCGGCGAGGATCGAGTTGTTGCCGGTCGCGATGTTCCCGAACGGCCCGGTGTGGATGAGCGTCGGTTGGCCCTCGATCGTCTGGACCAGGTTGGGGCGGATCGCGTCCTTCATCAGCACGGTCATGGCGCCGGCCACCTTGAGGTCCTCCGCCGTCACCGGTTGCTTGCGCCGCGTCTCCGCGACCACGAGCCGGCCGAGGCGGCGCCGGAGGTCGGCCATGTCCGTCGAGAGCCCCAGGAGCGCCATCAGCTCGGAGGCGGCCGTGATGACGAACCCCGACTCCCGGGGGACGCCGTGCGCCGTTCCGCCGAGGCCGATGATGATGTCCCGCAGAGCCCGGTCGTTCACGTCGAGCGTCCGGGGCCACGTGATCGAACGCGCCTCCACCTCGAGCGGGTTGTCGTTGTAGATCGACGCGTCGAGCGCCGCGGCCAGGAGGTTGTGCGCGGCGGTCACCGCGTGGAAGTCGCCGTTCAGGTGGAGGTTGATGTCCTCCATCGGGAGCACCTGGGCGTACCCGCCGCCGGTCCCCCCGCCCTTGACCCCGAACACCGGGCCCACCGACGGCTCGCGCATGCACAGCATCACGCTGCGCCCGACGTGGCCGAGGCCCTGCGTGAGGCCGATCGCCGTGGTGGTCTTGCCCTCGCCGGCCTTCGTTGGCGTGATGGCGGTGACGATGATCAGGCGCCCGTCGGGCCGGGAGGCGAGGCGGTCGAGGACGGCGAGGTCGACCTTGGCCTTGAACCGGCCGTACGGCTCGACCTCGGAGGGTTCCAGGCCGGCGGACGCGGCGACCTCCTCGATGGGGCGGAGCGTCGCCTCCTGCGCGATCTCGAGTCCCGTCTTCATCGCATCAACCCCCCGCGCCCGTCGTCCCGAACCCACGGACTATCCCACTCGCGGGGCGCTGGAGTAACGTCCGGCGTCGATGGAACACGAAGGGGCCGACGAGGAGGCCTTCGGCCAGTCCGTGGAGGTCGTCACCAGGGCGAACGAGCGCGGTGTGCCGCTGAAGCTCCTGGGCGGGCAGGCCGTGCGCATGCTGTGCCCGATGTATCCGCACCGCGCGCGCGTCGATCAGGACATGGACTTCGCCTCGGTGTCGACGGCCAAGCGGCAGGTGATCGAGTTCCTCGACGGGCTGGGGTTCCTCGGCGACCACCGGTTCAACACCCTCCACGGCGACCGCCAGATGTACTTCCGGACGCCCGACGGCAAGGTGAGCGTCGACGTCATCGTCGACCGGCTGAACATGTGCCACGTCCTCGAGTTCCGTGACCGCATCGACCGGATGCCGCACACCCTGGACGTCACGGACCTCCTGCTGTCGAAGCTCCAGATCGTGGAGCTGAACCGCAAGGACGTCCGCGGAGGGCGAGGTGTTCGGCGTTCACGATGGGCGACCACCACCGCGACTCCCACTCGGCCTCGCGGGGCATGACCCGATCGCCGTATCGCTCGAGGAGCGGCGCGTTCGACTCGTACCAGTTCGGCCGCTCCCACCCCGCCGTCTCGATGAACACCGCCCCGAGCTCGCGTTCGCGTTCGTTGAACGGGCTCAACCGGACGTTCCGGTTCGAAGCCCACTGCTCGGCCGGGTGCACGATGCCGTATGTCTTGTTGTAGCCCTCGGCCGACCGCGCCTTGACGTGCGTCGGCGACTGCTGATGCGGCCAGAACCGGGCGATGTCGGACGCGTGGACGTCGATCTCGGGGCACCCGGTCGTCATCCACTCGACGACCGCCTGCGCGATGCCGGGCGCCTCCTTGATCCAGATCGCGGCGGCGGACCACAGCCCCTTGCACTCGGCGGTCTCGCCCAGGATCGGCATGCCGTCCGGGGTGAGCGACAGCAGTCCGTTGATGGAATGGCGGATGCCGATCCGCTCGTCCCCGACGATCTCCGGGAACAGCTCGAGGGCCTGCTCCATCTGGGGGTCGAAGTCCTCCGCGGTGAAGGGGAGCTGCGTCGGGGACAGGGACGACTCCTCGATCGAGGGGATCTCGTCTGGCCCCATGAGGATGGCGCGGTGCGCATACGACCCGATCTCGAAGTCGCCGCCGTTCTGGCGTTCGTACATGTTGGTGTCCACGTCGCGGACGATGGGGAACGCGATCTCGCCGGTCGTCTCCGTGAACAGGGGTACCGGACCGATGTCGATCATCTGGTGGACCGCGGGCGTGAGCGGGATCGACGAGCCCGCCATGGCCGCGATCCGCGGGCTCCAGATGCCGCAGGCGATCACCACGGTGTCCGCGCGGACGTCGCCCCGGTCCGTCCGCACCCCCCGGACGTGGCCGTCCAGGGCGTCGACGCCCGTGACCTCGACGTTCCCGGCGACCGTGAGCACGCCCGCCGCGATCCACCGCTCGCGCATCAGGGTTCCCGGGCGCAGCGAGTCCACCACGCCCACCCCCGGCGTGAAGAACCCGCCGAGGATCACCGAGTCGTCGATGAACGGGACCCGCTCCTTGACCTCCGCCGGCGTGAGCAGCTCCATGCCCTCGATGCCCCAGGACGTGCCGGAGGCGACCCGCCGCTTGAGCTCCTCCATCCGCTCCGGCGTGCGGGCCACCTCGATCCCGCCGCATTCGGTGAACACCCCGAGCTCCCGATACTGGCGGACGCTGTCCAGGGTGAACGCGGTCATCTCCTTCGAGTGGTCCACCAGGAAGATGAAGTTCGAGGCGTGCCCCGTCGAGCCGCCCGGGTTGGGGAACGGGCCCTTGTCGAGGAGCACGATGTCGGTCCAGCCCTGCAGCGCGAGCTGGTGGGCCATCGAGTTGCCCACGATGCCCCCTCCGACCACGACCACGTTCGCCCGTGGCGGGACCGTCGCCATGCCGACCTGACCTCCCCCGAACCCGGCGCGCCGGGCTCGTCCTCGTTCCCCGAACCGCTCGAACGGGCGAACCCTACCGCTCGCCCCTGGCCGCCGGAAACCCGGCCGTCCGGCGAACGTCGTGCCTCGCGGGTTGCGTTGTCGAGCCGCGGGATGCGCAGTCTGCAACCGGCTCCCGGCCGTTGACCGGCGCGGCGCGCCTGGCTACGGTGTTGCGCTCTCGGCACGGCGGTTGCGCGATGGCAGACGATGGCGCCAAGGTCGGACTCCAGTCGGTCTCGCGCGCCCTTCGCGCGATCGAGCTCATCGCGGAGGCGGGCGAGTTGGGAGTCACCGACCTGGGTCGGCGCCTCGGCGTCCACAAGGCGACCGCGTCGCGCCTCGCCGCCACCCTCGCGGAACACGGGTTCGTCGAACGCGACCCGCACTCGGACCGGTACCGGGTGGGGTTCCGGCTGGTGGCCCTGGCGGGGGCGGCGATGGCCGGCCTCGACCTGGTGCGGATCGCGCACCCGGTCGTCGAGGACCTCGCCGAGCGGACCCGCGAGACGGTGAACATCGGCGTCCTGTCCGGGGCCGAGGTGATCTACCTCGACCAGGCCTCCGGCGCGCGCTCCATCGTGAGCGTCAGCTGGGTCGGACGCCGAACCCCGCTCCACGCGACCGCGGCCGGCAAGGTCCTGGCGGCGTTCGCCGAGCCGGCCGAGCGCGACCGGCTGCTCCGCGGGCCGTTCGCCGCGTGCACGACGCGGACGATCGTGGACCCGCGGGAGCTGGCGGATCAGATGGCCGCGGTTCGCGAGCGGGGCTACGCGCAGACGTTCGAGGAGCTCGAGGACGGGCTGAACGCCGTGGCGGCGCCGATCCGGGGGCCGGACCGCCGGGTGGCGGCGGCCCTGTCGGTGTCCGGGCCCGCGTTCCGGGTCCGGCCCGAGGACGTGGCCCGACTGGGCCGGCTGCTCGTCGATGCCGCCACCGCGATCTCACGCCGGATGGGGTTCTCCGGCGTCGTCGCGGACTGAATCCGATCCGTCACTGGCGGGCCGCCCGGGATGCGCTCCGCCGCGCAGCGACGGCCGCCCGGTGGAGCGGGAGCAGCGCGTTCGTGACCCGCTCGTTCGCGGGGGTCGGCACCCCCGCGGACCGGCCGTAGCGGACCACGGCGCCGTTCAGGGACTCGATCTCGAGCGGCCGGCCACGCTCCACGTCTCGAGCCATCGACGTCATGAACGTCGGTTCGAGTGTGTTCGACGCGTACGCGAACACCATCGCGGCGATGTGCTCCGGAACCGCGATGCCGTGTGCCCGGGCGACGGCCTCCGACTCGTCGAGGAGCGACCGGAACATGGTTCGGAGCTCGGGATCTCCGAGCACGACGCCCATGCCCACCCGGGCGAACGCGGTGACCCCCAGCCCGGCGATCACGACCAGCTTGCGCCAGAGCTCGGCCACGATGTCGTCCACAACAGCGACGGGCACTCCCGTCCCCTCGAACGCGCCCCCGAGGCGTTCGGCGGCTGGGCGTTCCCTTGCCGTGAACGCCCCGATGGCGACGTTCGACTGAGGTCCCCGCTGGACCACGATGCCGGGTTCCGCGACGAACGCCTCGATCTGGCCCGTCCCGCCGAGGATCACGGCCGAGGGGAACCGCCCCCGCAGGAAGGACTCGCCGTCGACGCCGTTCTGCAGGGAGCACACCATGGTCCCGTCGCCGATGGCGGAGGCCAACGTCTCGGCGATCCCGGCGGTGTCGTAGGTCTTCACCGTGACGAGCACCGCGTCGACCGGCGCCCGGGCCGGGTCGGCCCGCTCGGCGGCGTCCACGTGCTGGATGCGAACGTCGCCGAGGTCGGCCCGCACCTCCAGGCCCCTCCGTCGGAGCGCGTCGAGCATGGCCCCCCGGGCCAGGAACGTGACCTCGTTGCCGGCCGCGGCGAGCCGGGCGCCGTAGTAGCCGCCCACCCCGCCGGTCCCGGCGATCAGGATGCGCACGCGACGGCCCCGACGGCGACAGGCACGGACGCCAATATACTGACGCGACCTGCACGGACCCCGGGGAGCATGCCGTGACCGACGCACCGATCGACCTTCGTTCCGACACCGTCACCAAGCCGTCCGAGGCCATGCGCCGCGCCATGGCCGAGGCCGAGGTGGGCGACGACTGGTACGGCGACGACCCGACGGTGAACCGCCTGCAGGACCGCGCCGCCGAGCTCACCGGCCGGGAGGCCGCCGCCTATCTCCCGACGGGCACGATGTGCACGCAGGTGGCGCTGCACGCGCTCACCCGGTCCGGCCGGCTGGTGGCGTGCGAGGCGACCTCGCACGTGGGGGGCACCGAGGTCGCGTCCTCGGCGGTGCTGTCCGGGGCGTCGTTCGTCCGCATCGCCGCGCCCTCCCGGGGCATGATGACCGCCGACCAGATCTCGGGCGCGCTCGAACCCGACCCGTACGACGTCGACGTGGTCGACCTGGTCTGCCTGGAGAACACCCACCAGGTCGGCGGGGGCACGGTGATGCCGGTCGAGGACGTCCGGGCCATCCACAAGGTGTGCGCCGACCGGGGTGTGCCGCTGTACATGGACGGCGCGCGGGTGTTCAACGCGTGCGCGGTCTCCGGCGCCGACGTCACGGACTACGCGGGCGAGGTCGAGGCGATGATGTTCTGCCTGTCGAAGGGGCTCGGGGCGCCGATCGGGTCGATGCTGATCGGCGACCGGGAGTTCATCCGGGAGGCCCGGCGGCTGAAGATCCTGTTCGGCGGGGCCTGGCGGCAGGCCGGCGTGATGGCCGCGGCCGGGCTCATCGCGCTCGAGGAGGGGCCGAAGCGCCTCCACGAGGACCACGCCCGTGCGCGCCGGCTCGCCGATGGCGTCGCCGAGATCATGCCGGGGACGATCGACCCCACCGCGGTCGAGACGAACATGCTGTTCGTCGACGTGTCGGCCGTCGGGTACGACGTCCTCGACATCCGGGCGCGGCTGCAGGCCGAGGGGGTGCTCGCGACCATGGTGGCCGGCAAGATCCGCATGCTGACGCACGTGAACATCGGCGACGCCGACATCGACGCCGCGCTGGCGGCCTGGCGCCGGGTGGCGGAATCGCCGCCCGTGGCCCCCCGGGAGGGTTGAGCGAGATGAAGCTGTTCGGACCGAAGGTCTCCGAGGACCAGGCCAAGCGGGTCCCGCCGGGCAACCGCCTGGTGCGGGGTTGGCCGGTCCTGCACTACGGCCCGATCCCCAAGTTCGACGAGGCCGAATGGGACCTCACGGTCGAGGGCCTGGTCGAGAACCCGATCACCCTGACGTACGCCGAGCTCAAGGCCCTGCCGAACGCGGACGTCACGGCCGACATGCACTGCGTGACCGGCTGGTCGACGCTCGACAACACGTGGCACGGGGTGGCGTTCCGGACGCTGCTCGAGATGGCGAAGCCGAAGCCCGAGGCCCAGTGGGTCATCGCCCACTGCGACTACGGCTACACGTCGAACCTCTCACTGCAGGCGATGGAGGAGGACGACGTCCTGGTGGCGTGGGCGCACGGCGGCGAGGACCTCACGGCCGAGCACGGCTACCCGCTGCGCCTCGTGGTTCCGGAGCGGTATGCGTGGAAGAGCGCGAAGTGGCTGCGGGGACTCGAGTTCACCGACCACAACCGGCGGGGGTTCTGGGAGGTCCGCGGCTATCACATCCACGCCGACCCCTGGCCCGAGGAGCGGTACTCGTACCAGGAGGGCCCGGGCGCGGAGACGCAGCCCTAAGCACGGTCGTCGTGCGCCGAGCCGTGCTGCGTCGCCTGGTGGCGGTGGCGGTGCTCTCGGCGACGCTCGTGCCGCTCGCCTCGAAGCCCGCGTGGGCGTGCTCGTGCGCCCTGTTCTCCAAGCCGCGCCTGGCCCACGCGGCCGGCGCGGTGTTCACGGGGACGGTGGCCCGGATCACCGACGACCAGGGCGGCCGCCTGGTGAACTTCGACGTCGACACCGTCTACCGGGGGCCGGTGAACCCGTCCATCGACGTGCAGACCGGCCGCGGGGGAGGGGACTGCGGGTTCGACTTCGTCGTGGACCGTCGCTACACGGTGTTCGCGTTCGGGTCGAACGGAACCCTGTCGGCGGGGATCTGTGGCGCGCCGGTCCGGGGGGACATCGACCCGGACGCCTACGGGCTCGGGCCCGGCACGCGTGGGTTCCACCGGCCGGTCACCGGACTGCATCGCCCCCTCTCGGTCTGGCTGGTCGTGTTCACCGTCATCGCCTTCGCCATCCTGGTGGCGGCGATCGTCGTGGCGGCCCGGCGCCGGGGACGCTCTGGACCCGGGACGTCGCCCGGCGGATGATGTCGATGTGATGGTGCCGGGTGTGCTCGCCAGCTGCACGCTCGATCCGAAGCACCCCTACGCGCCCTGCAACGACGTCGTCGGACCGCCGTGGTTCGCCGATCCGCTCGTGCTCGTGGTGCTCGCGGTGGTCGTCGTCGCGGTCGTGCTGATGGTGCGTCTCCTGCGATCCGACCGCCCGTTGCGCCGGACGAACGACGCGACTACCCGAAGTGGCGCCGGGCGACCAGGGTGGCCGTCCGGGCCGAGAGGGCCTGGGCGGTGAGCGTGGGGTTGGCGCCCCCGACTCCCGGGAGCACGCTCGTGTCCGCCACGTAGAGTCGTTCGACCTCGTGGGCCTCGCACGAGGCGTCGATCACGCTCGACGCGGGGTCGTTCCCCATCCGCATCGTGCCCATGATGTGCGTCATCAGGACGGTCTGGACGACGTTCGTCCGGTGGGTGGTCCGCGCGCCGGCGGCGCACAGGATCTCGACCGCCTTGCGGGCGAGCCACGTCTGCCGTTCCTGCGACGCGGGC
Source organism: uncultured Actinomycetes bacterium (assembly GCA_963772375.1). Taxonomy (GTDB): domain Bacteria; phylum Actinomycetota; class UBA4738; order UBA4738; family JACQTL01; genus DATBHM01. The sequence goes on along the minus strand of CAVYXG010000001.1, from coordinate 512,748 downwards.
GTCGCGTGGTAGATCACCTTGGGGACCGGGCCGTGCTCGTCGGCCGGCCAGTCGTCGGCCAGCGTGACGCGGTTGTCCGGGTGGGACTCGTCGTTCGTGCTGAGGACGACGGACAGCGTCCGTGCGTATTCGCCGTTCCGCCGCTGGGCCTCCTCGCCCCAGAACCGCCCCTGCGTGTTCCACGGCTCGTCCGGGTCTGGCCGGTCCCAGGTGCCCGCCCCGAAGCCCGAGGTGACCACCGAGAACGCCTGCGGCCCGTACCCCTGCGTGAACATGGTTCCGTACCCCGGGAAGTCCGCCCGGGCCATCGTGACCTGGCCCACGTCGGGGTGGACGTCCCGGTCGAAGAATCCGGTCACCACGTCCTGGAGGTGGGTGGTGAGCCGCCGCCCCACCGCGTCGTGGGAGTTCGGCAGGCCGGAGTTGAGCCACAGGCGGGGGTTCTCGATGGAACCGCCGGCCATCACCACCACGCGGGCCTCGGCCTCGTGCAGCTCGCCGGTCGCGGTGTCGCGCCACCGGACACCGCGGGCCCGCGCCGGCTTGTCCGATCCCGCCGCCTGCTCGAACAGGATCGCCGCGGCGAACGCGTTCGGCACGACCTCGCAGTTGCCGATGGCGACCGCCGCAGGGACGTACGAGACGTTCGTGGCCCGCTTGGCCTTGCGCTCGAGGGGGGCGGCGATGGGGTTGGGACATCCCTGGATGCAGTGGCCGCACATCGTGCAGCCCTCGACGCCGGCTGCCGAGAGGTCCGTCGACGGCGACATGTCCGCGATCGGCAGGATCGCGTTGTGGCTCGGCCGCCACAAGGGCCCGGAGACGTCACGTTCCTCGCTCCGGGCGAGCCCCACGGCCTCACAGCCCTCGGCGAACAGCGCGTCCTTCGTGGCCAGGTCGCGAACCAGCGTGACCGGGAGGAACTCCTCCACCCGTTCGTACCAGGGGACGAGGTCGGCGTAGGCGAGCGGCCACTTCGCGTCGACGTTCGGGACGAACGCCCGCGGTGAGATCGCGTTGTAGTGGAGCGTGGTCCCCCCCACGCCGGCGGTCTGCAGGATGATGTTCACGCCGTCGCGCCGGCGGTTCCACGGTGGCCTGGACCGGTCGGCGGGTCCCCACCGGAACCGCCCGTCCATCAGCGCGCTCATGTCGTGCTCGAGCCGCGTGAAGTCCTTCGACGGGTCGAACCACGGCCCGGCCTCGAGCAGCAGCACCTGCAGGCCGCGTTCGGCGAGCTCCTTCGCCGCGACGGGCCCCCCGCCTCCCGCGCCGACCACGATGACGTCGGGTGCGTCCACCGGTCAGGTCTCCGTCCGGTAACCAGGATGCCCGAACGACGGCCCGGCGAAGCCCAGCCGGTCCCAGGCCGGAGGCCGTTGGCCGGCCGGAGCGGCCGACTCCGAGTACACGCCGCCGAGCGTGAACACGAACAGCGCGTCGACGGCCTCCCGGATGTCCTGGGACTCCTCGTCGGCCATCAGGCGGAACACCTCGCCCCGCTCCTCTAAGGAGAGCTCCGCGAACCCCGCACCGGCCCGGACGTCCATGGCGAACGCGTCCAGCAGCGCGGCGAGCATGTCGGTGAACCCCGGCAGGTACAGCTCGACCTGGTGCACCACGTGGCGCTCGACGCCCTGGGGGGACGCGTCCGGACGCCCGTCGACGGGCGGCGCGATGGCTTCGGTGGCGGCTCGGAGGGTGACGAGCGCGGATTCGTCGGGCATGGGATCGCGGACATTGGAACATGACCGGCGGTCAGTGCGCATCCCGGGGAGTCAACCGCTCTTCGGTGCGAGGCTCTTCAGCGTTGCCACGTCCGCGCGGCGAGCCGCCTCGTCGCCGGGCGTCTCGCACAGGATCGTGCAGTCGCGGACCTCCGGCCGGGCCAGGATCGCGGCGAACCCCTCGCGGCCGATGCCACCGGCGCCGATGTTCGTGTGCCGGTCCCGATGCGAGCCCACCCCGAACGCGGCGTCGTTCGCGTGGATCGCGACGAGTCGGTCCGCCAGCCCCGAGGCCCGGAGCTCGTCGAAGCATGCCCTCACCCCCTGGGGTTCGTGCAGGTCGTAGCGGGCGGCGAACAGGTGGCAGGTGTCGAGGCACAGCAGGAGGCGTTCGTTCCACCGCGCGGCCTCGAACAGCCGCGCTGCCTCGGCGATCGTGCTGGCGACCGCGCCCGTGGTCCCGGCCATGAGCTCCACGACCGGCCTGGCCTCGGAGTCGACCGCGGCGAGCGCCTCGAGCCCGGCCACGGCCCGGGCGAGCGCCTCGTCGGGCTCGCCGGTGCCCCCGGCGCCCGCGTGGATCACCAGCCCCCTCGCACCGAGCTGGTCGGCGGCGGCGAGCGTCGCGCCGCACAGCTCGATCGACCGGCGGTGGAACTCGGGATTCGGTGAGGCGATGTTCACGACGTAGGGCGCGTGCAGGAACGCCGACCGAATGCCGCCCTCCTCGGCCGCCCGCTGGAACTCCGCGGCCATCTGGTCCGGGATGTTCGGCGGACGCCACTGCCGGGCATTCGAGGCGAAGAACTGCACCGCGTCCGCGTCAAGCGCCCGCGCACCGGGGACGACGGACGGGAGCCCACCGTGGGTTCGCACGTGCGCGCCGACGATCACGTTGGGTGAGGCTACCCGCGTGGCGAACGGGCGCTCAGGCCACGTAGATGGTGACGGTCTCGCCCTGTTCCACGATGGCGGGGGGCAGCGGCGACTGTCCGACGACCGAATTGCCCTGCCGTCCGGGAATCTGCACGACGTGCACCTGCAGCCCGAGGCCTTCGAGCGCTGCCTGGGCCGCCGGCGCTGACATGCTGACGACATCCGGCATCGGGAACGTCCGGGGCCCGAGCGAGATCACCAGATGGACCGTCGAGTCGATGGGGAGCATCGTCCCGGACTTGGGGTTCTCGCTGATCACGTCGCCCGCCGGGACCGAGGTCGAATAGGCCTGGGACAGCTTGGGGTTCAGCTTGCGGGACACCAGGATCGACTGCGCGTCCCCGCTGGACTGGCCGACCACGTCGGGGACCTGGACGGGCTGCTTGCCGTCGCTGATGGTGATCGTCACCGAGGACCCGTAGGGGATCTGTTGCTGCGCGAGCGGGTTCTGGTCGACGATCAGGCCCTTGGTCACCGTGTCGCTGTACGCGTGGCGCACCTGCACCTTGAGCCCCTCGCGCTGGAGGTCCGAGGTGGCGTCGGCCAGCGTCTTGCCGGTGACGGCGGGGACGGCCCGCAGGGGGAGCCCCGAGGACAGCCGGAGCGTCACGTTGGTTCCCTTCTTGACCTTGGTGCCGGGATCGAGGCTCTGCTGAAGGACTTGGCCGGCAGGCACCGTGGTGGACGGCATCGGTGGCCCGAACTGCGGGTCGAGCGCCGCGTCGACGAGCCTGGTCTGCGCGGCGTCCTGGGTCAGCCCCAGCACGCGTGGCACGTGCGTGTAGTGGGGGATGACGTAGATCCACGCGGCGAGCGCCCCGATGGCGAGCAGCGCGACCGCCATGAGGGCGATGACGAACCGCCTCGCGATCCGCCGCCGGCGCGCCTTCGGCGACATCCGTTGGGGGATCGTCACGGTGAACGCCCGGTCGTCGTCGTGGGGGACCTCGTCGGGCAGGGCCTTCACCATCTCGCCGAGCGACTCGGCCGGCGCGAGCGAATCCTGGGTGGCGAGCAGGTCCGCCCGCATGTCGGCCGCGGTGGCCGGGCGACGGTCGCGGTCCTTCTCGGTCGCGGCGACGACGATCCGGTCGACGGCGTGGGGGACGGCCGGTTCGGTCTCGGACGGCGGCGGGACCCGGTCCGACAGGTGGCGGTACGCGATCGCCAGCGAGGTCTCGCCGGTGAACGGGACGTTGCCCGTCAGCAGCTCGTACGCGACGATGCCGGTGGCGTACAGGTCGGTGCGGGGGTCGGCCGGATCGCCCTGGATCTGCTCGGGCGCGAGGTACTGCACGGTCCCGGTGACCGTCCCTGGAGCCTGGCTGACGCGGGACTCGGCGAACGCCCTGGCCAGCCCGAAGTCGGCCACCTTGACGTGTCCCTCGGGCGTCACGAGGACGTTCTCGGGCTTGACGTCGCGATGCACGATGCCGTGGCGGTGGGCGTGGTCCAGCGCGGCGAGCATCTGGACAAGTACCTCGACGGCTTGCTCGGGCTCGAGTCGGTCGTAGTGGGAGAGGAGGTCGCGCAGGTTCCGGCCCCGTACGAACTCCATGACCATGAAGTACGTGCCGTTGGTGGTCGAACCCCAGTCATGGACGGCGACGATGTTGGGGTGGGAGAGCAGGGCGGCCGCGCGGGCCTCCCGGCGGAACCGTTCGATGAACCCGGGATCGCCGGCGAGGTTCCGGTGCAGCACCTTGATGGCGACGTCGCGGGCGAGGACCGAGTCGCGGGCACGGTACACCTCGCCCATGCCGCCCGAGGCGACCTTGGCGATGATCTGGTACCGCGCGCGGACGGCCGTCGTCTGACTCAACTCTCCGACTCGTTTCCCGTCTGGGGGGCCGCGGGTGCGTGCGCCCATTGTATGTGGCGGGATGTGCCTCGAGGGCCGTTCGGCACGCCGAACTGGGCCGGATCGTGGCGAGGTTCACCGGGGACCGCAGCGGAGCGTGAGGTTGCCGCAAGCGGCGCCCGGAGCGGTCAGTGGACCAGGCGGGGGCGGCCGCCGACGATCTCGTCGATGAGGCCGTACTCCTTCGCCGCCTCCGGGGTCAGCCAGTGGTCGCGATCCGTGTCCTGCCGGATGCGTTCGACGGATTGGCCGGTCCGCGCGGCGAGGATCGCGTCGAGGCGTTCGCGGAGCAGCGAGAACTCCTTCGCGTGGATCTCGATGTCCCGGGCGGTCCCCTGGATCCCCCCGTGCGGCTGGTGGATGAGGATACGGGCGTTCGGCGTCGCGGAGCGGGTTCCCGTGCCCGTGGCGAGGATGACCGCGGCGCTGGACGCGGCCATCCCGACGCACCGCGTGTGCACCTTCGACCCGATCATCTGCATGGTGTCGTGGATTGCGAACAGGCCGGTGATGTCGCCGCCCGGTGAGTCGATGAACAGCGTGACGTCGTCGCCGCCGGTGGCGTCGAGCGCGAGCAGCTGTGCCGCGACGTCGTCGGCGACGCTCTCCTTGATCTCGCCCCGGAGGAACACCATCCGCTGCTGGAACAGCCGCCGATAGGCGAACTCCTCGAGCGAGAGCGTGTCGTGCTCGATCCGGGTGGGCACGGGGTCGGTCATGGTCGGTGGCTCCCTTCGAACGCGTCGGCCGCCCGGTGCGACGATCCGGTCGGCCGGCTAGAGTGCAACTGGACGGTTGCGCGATCCTATCGCCGGACCGCGGGAACGCGCAACCGACGGGTTGCATGGTTGATACGGGAGGGCGAACGACGTTGACGGTCGACGATGTCGTGGTCGAACGGTCCGTGGAGCTCGACGCCTCGACCGACGAGGTCTGGGACGCGCTGACCGACCCGCATCGGCTGTCCGCGTGGGTGGGGGGCGCGGTGGTCGAGCTCGACCTGCGCCCGGGTGGCCGGGGAACCGTCCGGCACACCGACGGCGCGACGCGTCGCCTGACCGTCGAGTCGGTCGAGGCGTCGAGCCGGCTCGTGCTCCGGTGGTGGCCGTTCGAGGGCGGCGACGGCGACGACGGCGGCATCGAGGGCCACCCGCCGGTCGGGAGCGGAACCCGCGTCGAGTTCCGTCTCGAACCGATGGGGCGAGCCAGGACCCTGCTCCGCGTTCGGGAGTTTCCCCCGCCGGGCGGGGTCGAATCGCCGGTCCGCGGCGGCCGGGCCGTCGACGCCCCTGGGTCCACGGACGCCGGCTGGTCCGTCGACGCGGTCGGGGTCGAGATTCCGCCCCGGATCCGGCCGTCCAGCCTCCGGGCGGTGGCCGGATGAACGACCGCGACGAACGGGTCGGCGCAGTGCTCCATGCGCTCGCCGATCCGACCCGACGGGAGGTCGTGTCGCTGCTCTCGCGGGGCGGCCCCGTCACGGCGACCGAGCTGGCGACGTCGCTCCCGGTGTCCCGGCAGGCGGTGTCGAAGCACCTCGCCGCCCTCACCGATGCGGGCCTGGTCGCGTCGACACGCGAGGGGCGTGAGGTCCGGTACCGCCTCACCCCATCGCCCATGCGCGACACGGTCTCGTGGATGGCGTCGGTGGGCGCCGAGTGGGACGAGCGCCTGGACGCGCTGAAGCGGCACCTCGGCTCGCGCTGAGCCGGCTGTGTCACTACGGGATGCCGGTTGCCCGCCGGTTCAGGCCGCTCGAGGTGGGGCGGGGCCGGCGTGGAATCGAATGCCGCCCGGACGGCGCCAGGTCACGTCGCCTGTTCGTTCGCGGCGAATCGTCCATCCGTATTCGTGGACGAGCTTGTGATGGAACAGGCAGGTCAGGACGAGGTTGTCCAGGTCGGTCGTTCCGCCCCGAGACCACCATCGGATGTGGTGGGCCTGCGTCCACCGCTTGGCGGCGCAGCCCGGGAACGTACACCCTCGGTCGCGGAGCCGCAGCTGGCGCGTCATCCAGTCGGAAGGTTCCCGCGTCGTCCGCCCCAGCCCGATCACATCGCCGGAGGCGTTCTCGACCACGATCTGGATGCGGGCGGTGCAGAGCAGCCGCCGGGCCGTCTGCTCGGGGATCGCAGGGCCGCCCTCCACCTCGAACCCACCGGTCGGCCGGCCATCCCCGTCGACACGAGCATGGACAACCAGCGTCGCCCGGTCTGCGGTCTGCTCGTCGGCGGGACGCGAGGACGCGAGCGCCACCAGGGCGTCGGCCCGGCGCCGGTCGGTGAAGAACCTCGCCTCTTCGCCGGGCATCGCCGGCAGCGAGTCGGCCAGCCTGCCGATGGCCTGGGCGACGACCGCCCCCTGGGCTGCCGGGAGATCCGCCTGCAGCCCGAAGCGCCGGCCCTCGTCGTACCACCACCAGGCGAGGGAGCGAACCTCATCGGACTCCCGGACCTCGTCGTCGGTCTCCCGGCGGGCAAGATCGGCCCGATGGCGGATTCTCCCCGCCGACACATCCCGCGCCCACGCCACGAGCTCGGCCTCGGTCCCCGGCGTCGCGAAGCGGGTGAGCTCCACCACCTTGTCGATCCCGAGGTCGCCCCGCGCCATCGCCTGAGCGATCCGCGGAAGTCCGTCGAGCGAATGCGAGGCCGCGATCCACCGGCGGGCCTTCCAATCGGATACGCCGTACCGGACGACCAGCCAGTGCGCCATGTCCGCGGAGCCGTCGCCGCACCACAGATCCAGCGAGTCGACCTGCGCGACCAACTGGAGGAACTGGAGCTGCGCGGCGCATACCCTCGCGTTCGCACGGTCGATGCGGTCGATCAGTCGTGCTTCGTTGCGGGCGCTCTCCACATCGGGCTCCCAACCATCGCCGGTCGGGGGAAGAACGCAATCATAGTCGAACACACGTTCGATTGTCACGCGGCCACCCGCTCCCGAGCAGGGTTCCCGCGGAGGACTGCATGCGAGCAGGCGGCCGGCCATACAGCGGATGGTAGGCGACGTGCTCTCCAGGGCACCTATACTCGAATGAGTACCACCGGGGAGCTCGGGGAACCGGGCTGAGAGGCCGGCCGCACGCGAGACCGCCGGCGACCCGAATGACACCTGACCCAGGTAATGCTGGCGGAGGGAGGGAACGGGAAGGCCGCCACTCCTCGGCGGCTCCCGACGAGCGACATGTCCACCGATCCACTGGTCATCGCGGGTCGCGAGTTCGGCTCGCGGCTCATCGTCGGTACGGGCAAATTCGGTTCGTTCGTAAAGATGCGCGACGCGCTCGACGCGAGCGGCACCGAGATGGTCACGGTCGCGCTCCGCCGGGTCGACCTCGACGCCACCGGCGGGCCGGACATCCTGGAGTTCATCGACGCGAGCCGCTACCTCGTCCTGCCGAACACCTCCGGCGCCGTGGACGCCGACGAGGCCCTGCGGATCGCCCGCCTGGCACGGGCAGCCGACCTGCCCACCTGGATCAAACTCGAGGTCACCCCCGAGCCGCGGTACCTCCTGCCCGACCCGGTCGAGACCCTCAAGGCCGCCGAGCTGATGGTCCGGGACGGGTTCACGGTGCTGCCGTACGTGAACGCCGACCCCGTGCTGGCCAAGCGGCTGGAGGAGGCCGGGTGCGCCGCGGTCATGCCGCTCGGCTCGTGGATCGGCTCGAACCAGGGCGTCCGAACCCGCGACGCCGTCCGCATCATCGTCGAACAGGCCACGGTCCCGGTCGTCGTCGACGCCGGCCTCGGCGCACCGTCGCACGCCGCGGAGGCCATGGAGCTCGGTTGCGACGCGGTCCTGGTGAACACCGCCATCGCGGTGGCCGCCGACCCCGCCCAGATGGCCGCGGCGTTCGCCGAGGGGACCCGCGCCGGCCGCCGCGCCTACCTGGCCGGCCGCGCCTCCGAGCGCGAGGAGGCCCAGGCCTCGAGCCCCCTCGCCGGGTTCCTCGAGAAGCTCGTCACCAGCCAGGCGGATCCCGCGGTCACCGAGCCGTGAGCGCCCGTCCGGTCGTCCACACCGGCGGCAGGGGTCTGAAGCCGCTCGAACACCCCGCGGACCGCCACGGGGACGGGTTCGCCGACCCCCAGCCGGCGACGACGTTCGCCGAGGAGCTCGAACGCCTGCCATTCGGCGAGCTGCTCGCCGTCGCCGGCATCGCGACGCCGCAGCGGGTCCGGCGGGCCCTCGACGCCCACCCCCTGGAGCGCACCCTCCACGACTTCGCGGCGCTGCTCTCGCCGGCGGCGGCCGAGCGTCTCCCGGAACTGGCGGAGGCCTCGCGACGGCTGACGATCGCGAGGTTCGGCCGCACGATGCGCATGTACGCCCCGCTGTACCTGTCGAACGAGTGCCTCACGACCTGCGCGTACTGCGGGTTCGCCCGCGAGCTGCCGATCGCGCGGCGGACGCTCACCGCGGAGGACACCCTCGACGAGGCCCGGCACCTGCTGCGGCAGGGGTTCCGCTCGATCCTGCTCCTCACCGGCGAACACGAACGACTCACCGGCGTCGAGTTCCTGGAGGACCGGATCGCCCTGCTGGCGCAGGAGGTTCCCCAGCTTTCGATCGAGGTCCAGGTGTGGAGCGAGGACGAGTACCGGCGCCTCAACCGCGCTGGCTGCGAGGGCGTGGTGATCTACCAGGAGACCTACCACCCGGTCACGTACCGCCGGGTGCACCTCGCCGGGCGGAAGCGCGACGCGAGGTGGCGGCTGCTCGGGCCGGAGCGCGCGGCGAGGGCGGGGATGCGGCGGCTGGGGATCGGGGCGCTGTTCGGCCTGCACGACGACTGGCGGTACGAGGCCGTCGCCGTCGCGGCCCACGCCCGCTTTCTCATGAAGCGGTACTGGCGGTCCCAGGTGAGCGTCAGCGTCCCGCGAATGCGGCCGAGCGCCTCGGGATACCAGCCCAGGACACTGCTCGGCGACCGCGACCTCGTGCAGCTGGTCTGCGCCCTGCGGTTGACCCTCCCGGACGCCGGGCTCGTTCTGTCGGCGCGGGAGGGCGCGGCGTTCCGCGACGGGCTGTTCCAGGTGGGCATCACGCACACGAGCGCCGGCTCCCACACCGACCCCGGCGGGTACGAGCACCCGGACGAGGCGACCGAGCAGTTCGAGGTGGCGGACACCCGCCCGCCGCAGGAGGTGGCCGCGAAGCTCCGCGAGCTCGGCTACGACCCCGTGTGGGAGGACTGGTCGCGGCTCACGCCGAGCGCGGAGACGATGCTCTCGGGGAGCGCCGCCGGGCGGGACCACGCAGGCCGGGACCACGCCGGCCGGGACCACCCCGGGCCCGACGGCGCGCGGTAGCCTTCGAGCCGATGCCGAGGAAGAAGGACCGCCGGCCCCCGCTCCGGCCGAGAAGGGCCACGCGCCTGAACAAGATCCGGGTGTGGTTCGAACGCGCGATCCTGGGCGTGATGATGACCGCCGTCGCGTGGGTGGTGGAGCGGCGCCTCATGAAGGTCCTGAAGACCGGCAGCTCCCCCAAACGGGCGCTCCAGAAGGCGGAACGGGACGCCCGGCGCGATCGTCCGGACCCGAACGACGACCGTGAGGCCGGCGTGGCGGCCGGGCCCGACAAGATCGACGTCGAGGTCTGAGGAGAGGCCGGAAGCCGGCGGATGAGCGTCCGGCGAGCGACCTACCGCCGCCGGCGGGCCAGGTCGAGGAACAGCCAGGTCAGCAGCACGCCGCCCACCACGCCGAGCGTGACCGGCACCCAACCGGCCACCCGAGCGGAGGCCGCCGTCAGCGCGGTCGCCAGCAGCGCGCCTCCGGCGGTGATCGCCAGCGCCAGCCGCCGGCCCGCCCGCCGGATGGTGTCCTCGAGCCGCTCGGTCCCCCGGAAATGGACCTGCAGCTTCGGGCCCGGCCGCGCCCCCGACATGCGTTCGACGGCCTCGACCAGGCGCCCCAGACGCACCCGCAGCTTCTGGGCCTCGTAGAACATCCTGCCGAAGTTCGTCTTGCCCCGGAGCTGGCCCATCATCCGCTTCACGACGAACTGCCCGGCCACCGCGAACGGGTCGAGGTCGGGGTCGAGCTGTGCCGTCGCGAGCTGCATCTGCGCCAGCGCCTTGCCGGTCAGCGCCAGCGACGACGGCAGCGGCACGTCGTGGCGGATCGAGATCTCGGTGACCTCCTGCAGGATCGGCCCGAGCTGGATCTCGCGGAGCGATACGTCCCGGTACCGGGACATCAGCCGCGAGAGGTCCTCCCGGAACGCGTCGACGTCGACCTCGCTCCGGCTCTCGTCGCCGGCCAGCATGAGGGTCACGTCCGCGAGGAAGTTCACGTCGCTGTTGGCGAACGCGAGCAGCAGGAGGAGCAGCAGCTCGCGGATGTCGGGGCCGACCTCGCCGACCATCCCGAAGTCGAGGAAGTAGATGCGGTCGTTCCACCACATGAGGTTGCCCGGGTGGGGGTCGGCGTGGAAGAACCCGTCCTGCAGGATCTGCCGGTAGTACGACTCGAGGAGCTGCCGGGCGGCCTCCTTGCGCCCGGGGCCCTCGGGGATGTCCTTGATCGGGATCCCCTGGACCTCCTCCATCACGAGCAGTCGGTCGGTCGAGTAGTCGTGGAACACGCCGGGCACGTCGAGCCGGTCGTACGGCTCGAGCACCTCGCGCATGCGTTCGATGTTCCGGGCTTCCTGGCGGAAGTCGAGCTCGCGCCGGAGCGACTCGGAGAGGTGCTCGATGATTGCCGGCATGTCGAACACCTGCCGGAACGCCGGGCGGTGCTTCGTCTTCTCGGCGAACCGCTCGAGGAGGCCGAGGTCCTGGAGGATGTCCCTGCGCGCCGTCGGACGCTGGACCTTCACGACCACCTTCTCGCCGGTCTCGAGCGTGGCGCAGTGGACCTCGGCGATGGTCCCGGCGGCGATGGGGGTGGGTTCGATGGAGTGGAACACGTCCTCCCACGGGACGCCCAGCTCCTCCTCCATGACCTCGACGACCTCCTCCTCGGTGAGCGGGGTGACGCGGTCCTGGAGGGTGGCGAGCTCCTCGATGAACGCCGGCGGCATGAGGTCGGGGCGGGTGGAGAGGATCTGCCCGAGCTTGGCGAACGTCGGGCCGAGCTCCTCCATGGCGCTGCGCAGCGCCCGGGCCCGTTCGCGGATGGTGGCCTCGGAGACGTCGTCGTCCGGAGAGAACACCTCCCGGACGCCGTACTTCGACATGACCCGGCCGATGCGGGCGGCCCGGCCGAGGAGCGAGCCCTGGACGGCCTCCTCTTCCTCCTTCAGCGCCGCCTGCTGGAGGTCCGTTCGGATCGGCATGACCCGGCCGGCCTCCCCGGGGGCGGTGTTCACGATGATCACGGTGCAGCGGGCGTTGTGACTCACGCGGTTGGGGACGTTCCCGAGCAGGAACTTCTTCCGGCCGCTCATGCCGAGGTTGCCGACGACCACCACGTCGACGCCCTCCTCGTCGGCCACCTGGACGATCGCGCGGGCCGGATCGATGTCGACCGTCACGCGGGCCAGGCCCTTGGGGCCGGCCAGCTGGGCGGCCATGTCCTTCAGGCCGGGGAGCGCGTCGGCGACGGCGGCGACCTCGGCGGCACCGGTCTCGGGCTGCTGGTCGTCCTCGGGGACGATCACCTGGAGCAGGAGCAGCTCGGCGCCGAAGTTCCGGGCCATGTTCGCCGCCCAGTCGACGGCCTTCGATGCGGTGCCCGAGCGGTCGGTGGCGACCAGGATGCGATTGACGGTGTCCAGTGTGCGAACCTCCGGTGCGGGTCTCGGCCGCACAGCCTACCGGCCGCCCGGCCCGGCCGGAGTCCGTCACACATCCCCGGGGTCGGGGCATAGTACGGGCGGAACCCTGCGCGCACGGGTTGGAGAGGGCGGTGGAGCGGGAACTCGACGACGACGAGCTGTTGCTGCTGTCGCGGGCCCGGCCGGAGGCGTTCGGCGAGCTGTACGACCGCCACGCGGAGGCGCTGCTGCGGTTCTTCGTCCGGCGGACGTTCGACCCGGAGTCGGCGGCCGAGCTGACGGCGGAGACGTTCGCTCAGGCGTTCGTGTCCCGGATGCGGTTCGTGCCGCAGGGAGGCGGCGCCGCGGCCTGGCTGTACGGGATCGCCCGGCACCAGCTGGCGCGGTACCACCGACACGGGGCGGTCGACGCGAGGGCGCGGAGGAAACTCGGGATGCCGGCCCGGGAGCTGTCGGACCAGGACTACGACCGGATCGAGGAGCTCATGGACACGGAGGAGGTGCGGGGGCAGGTGGCGGAGGCGTTCGCGCTGCTCCCGGCGGACCAGCGGCAGGCGGTGAACCTCCGCGTGGTCGAGGGCCGGACCTACGACGAGGTCGCCGCGCTGACGGGCGCGTCGCAGCAGACCGCGCGGGCCCGGGTGAGCCGCGGGCTCCGCCGGCTGGGCACGATGCTGGAGCAGCAGGGCGTCGACGGCGACGAGCCGCACGTCCTCGAGCCGGTCGAGTCGGAATCGGGAGGCCGGTCGTGAGCGTGGACATCCGCTTCCTGGACGACCTGCGGACGGATCTGATGGAGGCCGCGACCCGGGCGACCGCAGCCGCTCCCCGGGCGGTCGCGACGCGCGGTCGGCGGAGCGTCGCTCGCTGGAAGCTCGTGAGCGGTCTCGCCGCGTCCTTCGTCGCGGTCGCGGGCGTGGTGGGGTATCTCGCGACGGGCGGGCCCGGGGTCTCATCGGTGGCGCCTCGTCCCGCTGCTGTGCAGTCGGCCGACGGGGCAGCCAGAAGCCTCGCCGATCTGCGGGCGCACCGGGCCCCGAACCGGAATTCGGTGGGTGAGCGTTTCGGAATCGCGGGCGGCGTCGTCCACGGTGCCGCGCCCGCCCCGGTGCCGTCGGCTGCCCCCTCCGCTGTGGCGCCCCCGTTCGTGGACGGGGTTCCGGCCGTCGGGCCGAACATCGTGAAGACCGCGGAGATGGACATCCGGGTCGACCGGCACGACTTCGTCACGCAGTTCCAGAAGGCGATGAGCATCGCCGAGCAGTACGGCGGCTACGTGCAGACCTCGTCGACCTCGGGGACCACGACGCACTCCGGCGAGATGACCATGCGGGTGCCCGCGGACAAGTTCGCGCTCGCGCTGGCCCAACTCCGCGCGCTCGGGCGAGTCCTGCATCAGGAGGTGACCGGAGTCGACGTCACGTCGCAGTTCGTCGACCTCGGTGCGCGGCTGAAGAACGCCGAGGCGCAGGAGGCCTCGCTCCGACGCCTGCTGGCGAAGGCCCCCACGGTCGACGCCACGCTCAAGGTGAACCGCGTGCTGTCGGACACCGAGCTCCGCATCGAGGAGCTGCAGGGTCAGCTCCGGGTGCTGCAGAACCGTTCGGACCTCGGGACGATCCACCTGGCGATGGAGGAACGGGGCGCGAAGGTCGTCCCGCCGCCGGTCAACCAGGTGAAGAACCCCAAGCTCACGGTCGCGGTCCACAAGGGCGTGGCGGGGTTCCTCGGCGTGGTGTTCTCGGTGGTCGTCGGGATCGGGTACCTCCTCCCGGTGCTCGCGGTGGCCCTGGTCGCCTGGTTCGTGGTGCGGCGGCTCCGGCGTTCGCGCATGGCCACGGCCTGAGGAGGCGTGCGGCCGCCCGGCGGAAGGGGAATCCCACCGGGCGGCCGCATCTCGCCGGGGCGTTCCTACACTGGCCCCCGATGCGGGTCAGGGCGAACGGCAGGACGTACGAGGTCGACGGCGGAATCACCGTGGACGGGTTCATCCGCCTGCGGGGGCTGGACCCCCAGCTGGTCGTCGTCGAGCTGAACGGTGAGGCGCTCGAGCGAGCCCGGTACGGGATCGAGCTCGGCGAGGGCGACCGGATGGAGCTGGTCCGCGCGGTGGCGGGGGGCTGAACCGGTGGAGCCAACCGAACGCCGCGCACGGCTGTCGAGGTCCTGGCTGTACGTCGTCACCGGCGCCCGCACCGGGCAGGGGGATCTGAAGGAGTTCCTCGACGCGATCCTCGGAGCTGGGGTCGACGTCGTCCAGCTCCGGGAGAAGGAGGCCGAGGCGGGCGACGTGCTTCGGTGGGGGGAGTCGTTCCGCGAGGCCGCCGAACGCCACGGCGCGCTGTTCACCGTGAACGACCGTCCGGACGTGGCGCTGTCGCTCGGCGCGGACGGTGTCCACGTCGGGCAGAACGACCTCCCGCCGGCGGTGGCCCGCGAGATCCTCGGAGACGACGCGATCGTCGGGCTGTCCTGCCATTCGAACCACCAGCTCGACGCCGCGCCCGGCGTGGCCGACTACGTGACCGCCGGCCCGGTCCATCCCACCCCGACCAAGCCGGGCCGGCCCGGCACCGGGCTCGAGGTGGTCCGGCACGCGGCGGCGACGGTCGAGCGGCCGTGGTTCGCGATCGGGGGGATCGACCCGGGCACGTTGCCGGCGGCGGTCGAGGCCGGCGCGAAACGCATCGTCGTCGTTCGCGCGGTGACCGAGGCCGCCGACCCCGCGGCCGCGGTTAGGGCGCTGCTGGCTGGGCTGCCGGCTCGCTGACCGGCGTTCGGCGCGAGCGTCGCCGCCCCACGGCCGCGAGCAGGAACCCCGTGGTGGCCACCACCACCGTCAGGGCGACGCCCGGCGCCTCGGCCACGTGCAGTCCGAGCTTCGTCGCGGCGAGCGCGACGAGGACGAGGACCCCGGCCCCGGCCGTCGGCGCGACCGAGACCACGACGAGCGGCCGGGCGCCCGTTCCGAGGAACCACAGCGCCCAGCCGAGGCCGGCCACGCCGAGCAGCACCACCAGCGCGATCGCCTGCAGGACGCCGGCCTCCGTCGTGGGGACGACGCGCAGCGGGGGAGGGGCGCCGATCGGCGACTCCGGCGTCGGCCCGCGCACCAGCGCCACGCCGGGCGCGATGACCCGGGCATCGTCCTGCTGCACGGCCCGCCGGAACTCCCGCGCGCCGAGCGCCCTCGGCACCACGATGGCGGCGCCGGAGCGCAGCGCGGACGCGCCTTCGTCGAAGAACGGCCGGTTATGGGCGTTCGCCTCCCCGCTCGGGACCCGGGTGAACCGCCCGTCCAGCAGGTCCGCCGGTTCGCCCGGGACGACCCACACACGGGCCTGGTGCTCCGGGGCGAGGCCCGCGCGGACCGTTCGTTCCTTGAGGGAGATCGAGATCGGCCCGGACGAGCCGAGCGGCCCCACGCCGACCACCACCTGCCGCCCGGCCGGCAGCTGCGCGACGTAGGCGTCGATCGAGCGGGCCTCCTGGTACGCGTCCTGCTGGAACCACTGCTCGGGCCCCTGAGCAGGCTCCCGGAGCACGACGTCGCCGCGGACGTCGGCCGGGCCGAACCACCACAGCACCGTCGGGATCGTCAGCGCGCCGACGATCAGCACGGCCGTCGCGATCCCCGCCGGCCGGCCGGCGTGTCGGGCCACCCACCGGCCGACGGTCCACACCAGCGCGCCCAGCGCCACCGCCATCGGCATCGCCACGAGCAGCCCGAGGAACCGGTGCGGCGGGAGCGCCAGGGTGATCGCGGCGATCGCCATCCCGAGCAGGCACACGGCCGTCCACCCGCCGAGCATCCGCAGGAACGGCCCCCGCTCCGGGACGTCCGATCGGTCGGCCGCGGCCGGACGCGCCACCAGGTAGCCGCCCACCGCCGTCGGCGCGGCGACCGCCCACGCCGCCATGCCGTTGAGGTCCTCCCGGAACTTCGGCAGGTACCGGCTCCGCAGCTCGCCGATCTCCCGCGTCCTGAACGACGACCCCAGCACCGGGTAGATCAGCGCCAGCGTGGCCGCGCCCGCGATCCCCCCGGCGGCGAACAGGGCGCCGGCCTCGGTTCGAACCAGGGGCGTTCCCGCGCGCCGGGCCCGGATCGACGACGGCAGCGCCAGCAGCCACCACGCCGCCATGAACAGGGCGACGACCGGCATGAACAGCCAGTGGGACAGCGCCGCCGCCGCAAGCAGCACGATGGAGCCGGCGAACCCCGGCCACCCCCCGTCCGGAGCGGCGAAGCGGATCAGCAGCAGGAACGCCACGAGGACGAACAGCAGGTTCATCAGGTTCGAGACGTTCTCGCCGACCAGGCGGGTGGTCCCGATCGTCACGCCCGCCGCCGCCGCCGCCGCCGCCCACCGCCACCATTCCTGCCGGCCGGTGCCGACCGCGGCGGTGGCCCCCACGGCCAGCGCCAGCATCCCCACCAGCACGTACGGCAGCACGACCTCCATGCGGATGGATGGGATGCCGGTGAGCGAGGTGAGCGTGGCCGAGAGCAGGGCGTGCCCGGGCCGGGAGGCGGTGTCGAGGATGCCGATGCCGACGTGGCCGACGTAGTCCGCGCGCCAGACGTACCACGGCGTGTCCCAACCGAGCGGCAGCGAGAAGTGCCGGACCCGGTAGACCAGGAAGTAGAGCAGGAACGTCCCCACGAATACGCCGCCCGCGCCGGCCGCGGCCCCGAACCACGCGGCCGCGGGACGAGGTCCGGAGGGGGGCGGCTCGTCGTCGGTCCTGCCGGCCGGGTCCTCAGGGGCCCGGTGTGCGGGCGCGGTCTTCACGGGGCCTGCTCCTGGGCGGACGGGGGTGCCCCGGCGGGCGTCGGTCCATCGATCGGCGTCGGTGGACCACCGGCGCGTCGGCCGGCGGCCCCCTCCCCGGTCCCCGGACGGAGCCGCCCCGAGGCCGCGGCGACGCCCCAGCCGGCCAGCGCGGCCAGGACGACCGTGGCCACGCCGCCTCCGGAGGCGATCCCGATCCCGGCCCGGTCGGCGACCACGCCCGCCGTTACCACCACGGCCACGCCGACCGCCGGGGCCAGCGCCGCCGCCGTGAACCACGACCCACCGCGGGGCCCGGCCGCCACCGACCAGCCCGACCCGACCACCCAGACGGCCGCCAGCAGGGCGAGTGCCGACCATCCCACCGCGCCCGCCGGGACGCGGGGGAGCGAGTCCGGCGTCGGGGCCACCGCAGCGCCCGGCGCGCGGACGGCCGGCCCGGCGACCACCCACACGCCGGGCGAGGCCACCTGATGTCCGGCGGCCCACCGGTCCAGATACCCGTGGTCGGGGTTCGCCTCGGACAGCAGCAGCGCTACCGGCGCCGGGCCGTGGTGGAGCAGCGGGCGCACGTCGCGGAAGTACCGCCATGACGTGTCGTCGTACGCGACGGCGTCGGGGCTCATCGGGCGGAGGATGGTCGGATGCCCGGCCAGGTAGACGGCCGGATCGCCGAGGTACATGTACGCGTGCTCGATCCGGTCGGACGGCAGGGCCGCCCTGATCTCGTGGGCCATCAGCGCGATGTCCACGCCGGGATTGCCGGTGCTGTTGGCGACGAACACCAGCGGCGTGTCCCCGGGGACGTGCGCACGATCGAGGTACCGGCCGGCGTCGGCCGCCTCGGCCGAGAGGACCGCGTTGGACTGGGGCACGACGCCGGACCAGAACGCCTGCGCCGTCACGAACCCGCCGGCCAGGAGCCCCACCGCGGCGGCGGCACCCACGGCGCGTCCCGCGAGGTGCCACCGCATGCC
Organism: uncultured Actinomycetes bacterium; assembly: GCA_963772375.1. Taxonomy (GTDB): domain Bacteria; phylum Actinomycetota; class UBA4738; order UBA4738; family JACQTL01; genus DATBHM01. Next base: position 494,717 of record CAVYXG010000001.1, on the reverse strand, counting down.
GAGCACCCTGGGGAGCGCCATCGCCCCCGCCGCCATGAGGAACGGCGCGGGCAGCGCGAACGCCAGGAACCGGTGCGTCGGAACCGTGGCTCCGGCAAGCGCGACGAGCCCCGCAACCGCAGCGACGGCCAGCCAGGCTCCGAGCACCGCCCACGCCACCCGGCGACGCCCGGCCCGGCCCTCCGACCGCAGGGGATCCACCGCCAGCGCGGCGGCCCCGATCGCCGCCCCCGGCACGGTGAGCCACGGGGCGTAGCCGGCGAGGTCCTGCCGGATCTTCTTGTCGTACTCCACCCCGGCCTGGGCGGAGGTTTTCGGCGTCTTCAGGCCCGCGCCGAGGGCCCCATACAGCGCGGCGACCCCCGCGAGCGCCCCGACGGCCGCGACCGCGGCGACTCCCCCGGCGGGTGTCCCGCGCAGGGGGGCGTCGCCGCGCCGCCAGGCCCGCCAGGAGCCGGGGGCCAGCAGGAGCGCCGCCCCGGCGAGGATCAGGGCGAACAGCAGCGCGAACGACCAGTGCACCAGGGCGGCCGCGCCGAGCAGGAGCGCCGGCCCGAGGAACCCCCGGCCCCCGGCGGCGGCTCCAACCGCCAGCGTGGCGACGGCGACCAGGACCGCCGCCACCATGAGGTTGTCCTGATAGGTCTCCGGCCCGGCCAGCCGGGCCACCCAGGCCGAGGCGCCGACGGAGGCACCAACCACCGCCGCCTCCCACCGCCGCACGCCGAAGCCGGACGTCGCCAGGCCGGCGCCCGCCAGCCCGATGGCCGCGGCCATCGCGAACGGCAGCGCCTCGGCCACCCGGGTCGGGTCGAGCCCCAGCGCCCGCCCGATCGTCAATGCGACGACGGCGAAGGCCGGACGGTCCGGGCTGCCGTTCACCGGTGGGGGCAACCGCTCGGGGAGCGTGGTGACGCCGAGGTGGGAGGCGAGGGCCGTCTTCCACAGGTACTTCGGCGTGTCCCAACCGAGCGGCGCGACGAAGTGGTGGACCGCGTAGGTCGAGGTGAAGAACGGGATGACGACGACGGCGATCGCGAGGAGGGCGGCCGCGCCGCCGAAGGCGGCGCGGCCGCGGGCCCGACCACCACGGTGGGTCCCATCGGCCGCCTCGGCCGGCGCCGACGATCCGGTCGGGGCCGGGGCCTGCGTCTTCACGCGGTCACCGTAACAAGACCCCGAAACGCCGGGAAGGCGGCCCGCCGAAGCGGACCGCCTCACCGTCGGATGGACGGACGCGCCGCGCGCGTCAGACGGGCTCCTAGTGGCAGAGCCCCGCCGGGTCGGACGTGTGGCACTTGTTCCTGGTGAACGTGTTGCCGTGCCCGCTCTGGTCGTCGTTGATGTCGAACTTCTGGTTCCGGTACAGGACGTTGGACCGGATCTCGTTGCCGTTCGGCGTCGAGCCGTGATCGGAGTGCGTCGTGTCGAACAGCACCACACCACCGGAGAACGCCGTCGGGCCTCCCGGGTGGTTCGCCCACACCGTGTTGTGGAGGATGTGGTTGTCGCTCGCGCCGAGGATGCCGATGCCCACGCCGGAGATCGGCGGGCCCTCGCCGCCGCCCGGGCATGCCTTGTCGTTCTGGTTCGCGTTGTTGTCGACGAGCGTCCAGCCGTGGGTGTTGCTCGGCGCTGCGGTGTTCAGCAGCGCGAACCCCATGCAGTTGCCGTGGGCCTTGTTGCCCTCGAGCCTGCCGTGGTTCGAGTCGCGCAGGAAGAACCCGAACAGGTTGTTCCACGACTCGTTGCCGACGACGGTCGCGGCTGCGTTGGCCGTGTCGCCGATGTAGAAGCCCGCCTCGCCCGCGCCGGTGGCCTTGTTGAACAGGTACCGCAGGCCGGTGCAGCCGAAGCAGGTCATGCCGTAGTCGCCGGTGTTCACGGCGAAGTTGTGCCGCAGCGTGAGGTTCTTCGCGCCGAACCCGACGAGCCCGAAGGACGAGAAGCCCTTGAACTCGAACCCCTCGACCGTGGTGCCGACCCGAGGGCTGTCCTGGTCGCCGAACACGCAGATCCCCGCCCCGCCGTGCAGGCAGCGGTTGCTCTTCTGCGGCGGCATCAGCACGGTCCCCACGCTCGAGGCGCCGGCGCCACTCAGGGTCAGGTGGTTGACGGTCACGACGACGGACTCGTGGTACACGCCCGGATGCACCACGATGACGTCGCCGGGCGACGCGTGGTTGATGGCCGCCTGGATCGACTGTCCCGGCAGGACGTCGATGGTCGCCGCGTTGGCGGCAGGCGCTGCGCCGAGCATCGCCGCCACCAGGCCGGCGACGAGCAGGGACAAGCCCACGACTCGCTTCATGCAGATCCCCCTTCGGTCGGTACGAGCGCGCAGACCGTATCCGTCCCGCGTGCCGGATGGCAACGGACCGAGCGGCGAACTGCGGCTACCGGAGCCAGGTCTGGATGATGGCCTTCGAGAAGTTCCAGCCGTACTTGAGCGACTTCGGCTTCTTCGACTTGCCGCCGGCGCGGGCCTTGATCGTGATGGGCACCTCGATGATGCGCGCGCGGTGGCGGAGCCCCTCGATGAGCAGCTCGCTCGTCCAGAACTGGTCCTGGGTGAGCACGAACTTCCGCAGCTGGTCGGCCCGCGTGGCGCGGTAGCCGCTGGAGGGGTCGGTGATCCGCTGACCGGTCATGAGCGTGACCATCCGTGAGAAAAAGTGGACCCCGATGTGCCGGACGATGCTCTCCCGCTCGAACTCGCCCAGCAGGCGCGAGCCGTTCACCATGTCCGCCTCGCCTGCCAGCACCGGCTCGACGAGCACCGGCATCTCCTGCGGGATGTGCTGTCCGTCGGCGTCGAGCGACACGACGACCTCGGCGTTCAGCATGGCGGCCACCTCGTAGCCCACCCGGAGCGCGAGTCCGCCGCCGCGGCGGATCGGGTTGCGCACCACGATCGCCCCCGCCCGCCGGGCCACGTCGGCCGTCCCGTCGTCCGAGGCGTCGTCGACGACGATCGCCACCACCGGGAAGCCCCCGATCGACTCGGGGATGTCGCGGATCACGGCCGCCACGTTCTCGGCTTCGTTGTACGCGGGGGACACCGCGACGATGCACGGGCCGGTCGGCAGCCGGTCGCCCAGACGCGCCTTCTCGGATTCGAAGTCGCGGACGGCGAGCGCCTCCACCAGCAGACGGATCGAGCGCTCGTTCTGGTCGGTCGAGATCATCGCGCGCACGATCAACGCGAAGACGATGAGCAGCGCGAACAGCTCGACGGCGATGAGCCGCTGCCCGCTGCCCTTCTCCCGGCTGAACGAGAACAGGTCGAACAGCGGCGTGAAGACCACCGGGGCGACCGCCAGCAGGATCAGGACCACGCCGAGGACCCAGGTGATCAGCAGGTTGAGGCGGCTGATCGACCGGCGGCGGTACCGGAGCACGGCGAGCACAAGCAACCCGACCGCGAAGATCCCGCCGAGGATGCGCAGCGCGTACATGGGCTAGCCCGCGGGCTCCGCCTCGAGCACGGTCTTCCACTTGGTCGCGGGCATGATGTGATCCGGGATCACCCGCTCGCGGTACTTCGCGATCTCGTCGAACATCGACTCGACCAGGGTGTCCGACAGCAGGTGCGGCTTGAGGCCGAGGTCCTTCAGCTTGCTGTGCTTCGCGTTGTAGTAGTGGTCCTCCTTCTCGAACCGTGGGTTCTCCACGTGGTCGACCTGCACGTCGAGCCCGTGGTGCTCGCCGGCGCGCTTCACCGTCTCCGCGAGCTCCATGATCGAGAACTGCTCGGTGAACTGGTTGAACACGCGGAACTCGCCCGGCTCGGCGGGGTTCAGCGTCGCGAGCTCGATGCACTGCAGCGTGTCGACGATGTTCAGGTAGCCGCGGGTCTGCCCGCCCCTGCCGTACACGGTCAGCGGGTGCCCGATGACCGCCTGCAGGCAGAACCGGTTGAGGGCCGTGCCGAACACCTCGTCGTAGTCGAACCGCGTGAGGAGCCGGTCGTCCATCTGCGTCTCGTCGGTCTGGATGCCGTACACCACGCCCTGGTTGAGGTCGGTGGCGCGGATGCCCCACACGCGGCACGCGAAGTGGATGTTGTGGGAGTCATGGACCTTCGACAGGTGGTACCAGGACCCCGGGAGCTTCGGGAACGGCAGCGTGTCCTTGCGTCCGTTCACGTCGAGCTCGATGTAGCCCTCCTCGATGTCGATGTTCGGCGTCCCGTACTCGCCCATCGTCCCGAGCTTCACGAGGTGCGAGTCGGGGGCGAGCTCCGCCATGGCGAACAGCACGTTCAGCGTCCCGACCACGTTGTTGTACTGCGTGAACACCGCGTGCTCGCGGCCCTTGTGCGAGTACGGCGCGGACGGCATCTCGCCGTAGTGGATGATCGCCTCGGGCTCGAAGTCCCGGAAGAGCTTCTCGACGACGTCGTATTCGCAGATGTTGTCCTCGGCGACGCCGATCTCGAGGCCGGAGACGTCCTTCCACGCAGCCGCGCGCTCGGGGAGCGAGGCGCCGATCGGCGTGAGCGAGTCGGTGCCCTGCTCGCTGTGGGCCCGCCGCCGGAGGTAGTTGTCGATCGCAAACACCTCGTGGCCGCGCTTCGAGAAGTGCATGGCGGTGGGCCACCCCAGGTAGCCGTCTCCGCCCAGGATCAGGATGCGCATGCTGGTCGGGTTCCTTCCTCGCTGGTTGCTGGCGGCGGGGCGCCGGTGCCCGCCGGGACCGGCATAGTGTAGCGATCGAACCGCGCGCGGACCCGCAGGTCAACGCGCGGTTCGTTGACGAGCAGGGTGCCCACCGGTAGCCTCACCGGGATCGGGTGCGCGGGCCCCTCATGGTCCGGCCGCACGGCCCGCCCGCCCTTGGAGAGCCCTGTGGCCGACAGCCAACCGACGCGACCGTCCAACTTCGAGCTCCGCGACTACGTTCGCATGGTCTGGACCCGGAAGTGGACCGCGTTCATCGTCCTGGTGCTCGTGGCGACCGGCGTCATGGCCCTGTCGTTCCGGCAGACCCCCGTCTACCAGTCGACCGTCCAGCTGATCGTGCTGAACGTTCCCCAGACGAACAACTCGACCGGGGAGCCGACGGTCCAGCGGATCGACCCCGAGGTCGAGGCGAGGATCGCGGCGAGCCCGCTCATCGCCGACCGGGTCCAGAAGGTCGTTCCCTGGGCCCACGACGTCAACCCGCAGCAGCTGCTCCACTTCATGACGGTTGCGCCGTTGAAGCAGGCCGCGACGATCCTGCTGTTCCAGGCGGAGCATCCCAACCCGCAGCGAGCGGCCGATCTCGCCGCCGCGTTCGCGAACCAGTACCTCCAGTACTCGGTGGACCAGATCATCGAGCCATTCGCGACCGCAAGGGACAAGTGGCAGCAGCAGTACGGCGAGGACAATCAGCAACTGACGAACTTCAACATCGCACATCCATTGGGACCGGGCGACGTTCCCAAGATCACCGAGCCCAAGACGGTCACCCAGCGCCGGACCGAGCTGCAGGCGGCCGTTGCCATCGACCAACAGAACCGCGACAACAACACGTCCTCCATCGAACAGATCAGGTTGGACGCGGCGACGCGGATCATCTCCCCGGCCCGCGTGGCGCATCATCCGATCCGCCCGGACCACCTTCGCGACGCCATCTTCGCTCTCGTCATCGGGCTCGCGCTGGGGATCGGGGCGGCGTTCCTCCGCGACTACGCGGACGACTCGCTCCGCGGCCCGGACGACCTCGAGCGGCAGGCCGGTGCGCCGCTCCTCGGCGTCATCCCGCACGTCTCCTCGCGGACCTCCGGCGTGAAGGGCAAGCGCGACGTGCAGTACCTCGTGTCCTCGGCCGAGCCGAAGGCCCCCGCGACCGAGTCGTACCGGACGCTGCGGACCAACCTGCAGTTCTTCTCGGTCGGCGGGCCCATCCGTCGGCTGTTGATCAGCAGCCCGGTCAAGAGCGAGGGGAAGTCGACCACCGCGGCCAACCTGGCCACGGTCATGGCCCTCGCGGGGCAGCGGGTGCTGCTGGTGGGGGCCGACCTTCGCCGGCCGTCGATCCACAAGTTCTTCGGCATGTCCAACCGCGTCGGGCTGTCGTCCCTGCTCTCCGGCCAGGCCACCCTGATGGAGGCCATCCAGGATCCCGGCGTGAAGGGCCTCCGGGTCATGGCCGGCGGTCCGATCCCACCGAACCCGGCCGAGCTGCTGGGCTCCGTGGCGATGAAGCAGCTCCTCGAGCAGGCCGCCGAGGCCGCCGACTGGGTGATCCTCGACGGGCCGCCGGTGCTCGGCCTGGCCGACGCCTCGGTGCTCGCCACGCTCTCCGACGCCGTGCTCCTGGTCGTGAACGAGGCCACCAACCGCCGCGTCCTCGCCCACGCCCGGGACCAGCTGGCGAAGGTCCGCTCGCGGGTGGTCGGCGCGGTGCTCAACAACTTCGGGCCGGCGACGTCCTACTACTACTACGCCGACTACTACGCCTACACGTCGGCGTACTACTACGAGCCGGAACCCGAGGAGAAGGGCCGAAGGAAGCGGAAGGAGCGCAAGGCCGTGAAGGAGGCCGCCAAGGCCAAACGGCGTTCGCGAGACCCCCTGTCGAACGGCAACGGCTCCGGCGGCGTGAACCTCGAGAGCGACACCGTGGAGGTGGCCGGCCCCTCGACGACGGCCGAGCCCGCGGGGACCGAGCCGGTGACGGTGCAGGCCGGTGGCCGTACGGTGGCACCCTCGTCGAACGGCGCCGGGGAGTCCGACTCCGACGGCGACGAGGATCCCGAGCGCTCCACCTCGTCGATCACGTGAGCTCGGGGCCGAACGGCCGTCCCGGTGGCCCGGCCCGTGTCCGCGTCCTCTGGCTCATCAAGGGCCTCGGCCCCGGCGGTGCCGAACGCCTCCTGGTCGACGCCGTGCCCTTCGTCGACCGCGACCGGTTCGACGTCGAATGCGCGTACCTGCTGCCGTGGAAGGACCACCTCGCCGCGGACCTCGCGGCGGCCGGCGTCCCCACCCGCTGCCTCGACGTCCACCGGGCGTGGAGCCCCCGATGGGCGCGCTCGCTGGCCGACCTCGTCCGGCGGGAGCGGTTCGACGTGGTCCACGCCCACCTGCCCTCGGCGGGGGTCGGCGCCCGGCGCGCGGCGGCGAGACTCGGCGCGGAACGGCCGGCGGTCGTGTACACCGAGCACAACACCTGGGACCGGTACCGGGTTCCCGCTCGAGTGGTGAACGCGCGGACGTTCGGCCGCAACGACGCCGTCATCGCCGTATCGCGCGTCGTGGCAGCATCGATCACCCTTCCGACGAACGCCACCCCGGTGACCGTGATCCCCAACGGGGTCGACGCGGCGGGGATCCGGCGCCGCGCGCTGGCCCCGGCCGAGGCCCGCGGGGCGCTGGGGCTGCCGGACGGCGTCCCGGTCGTTGGGACCGTCGGCGGGATCACTGCGAAGAAGGGCCACGTGGGGCTCGTGCGCGCCGCCCGTTCCGTGGTGGAGGCCTGCCCGGACGCCCGGTTCGCGTTCGTCGGGCTGCCGGTGGACCCTGAGCCGGTCCGGTCGGAGATCGCCCGCCTGGGGCTGGAGGGGCACGTCGAGCTCGTGGGGTACCGGCCGGATGCGTCGACGCTGATGTCGGCGTTCGACGTGTACTGCCTGGCGTCCCGGTTCGAGGGGATGCCGGTGTCGCTGCTGGAGGCGATGGCTCTGGGCCTGCCGGCGGTGGTCACCGCAGTGGGCGGCGTCGAGGAGGTGGCGACCGACGGCGAGGACGCAGTGGTGGTGCCGCGGGACGACCCGGACTCGCTGTCCGCCGCGCTGGTCGACCTGCTCCTGGACCCCGGGCGGCGCCGGGCGATCGGGGAGCGGGCCCGGACGAATGCCGACGAGTTCTCGATCCAGACGATGGTCCACCGAACCGAGGCGGTCTACGAGGCCGCGCTGGCCCGGCGGGCCATGGTGGGCTCCCGATGACCCCTGCGGCCGCCGGTGGGGTGCGGCCCCTGGCGGAGTCCGACCTGGACGCGGTGGTGGATCTCCTGGGTCGCGCGCTCGGACCCGCGCCGGGCGGTGCCGACCGCCGGGAGCTGTTCGTCTGGAAGCACCTCCGCAACGCCTTCGGGCGCTCGGTGGCCCTGGTGGCCGAGGACGACGGACGCCTCGTGGGAGTGCGGACGTTCATGCGGTGGCGGCTCGCCGCTCCGGGAATGCCGTCGCCCGTCGACGCCGTCCGTGCCGTGGACACGGCCACCGCGCCGGAGGTGCAGCGGCGTGGCGTGTTCTCGTCGCTCACCCGGCGGGCAATGGAGGAGTGCCGGGAGGAGGGCGTCGCCTTCGTGTTCAACACGCCGAACTCGAAGAGCCTGCCCGGCTACCTGAAGATGGGGTGGCGGGAGGTGACGCGGTGGCCAGTCTGGCTCCGCGTCCGTCGTCCGGTCCGGATAGCCGCCGCGGCGGTCCGCCGGAACCTCGCGAGCGGCGGCCCGGTGGATGCACCCTCCGATCGGCTGCCGGCGGCGGGGGAGGTGCTGGCGGACCGCCGGGTCGACGAGGCGCTGGGGGCGGCGGCCGCGCCACCCGGCCTCGCGACGCCCCGGACCCGGGAGTACCTCCGGTGGCGGTACGCCGAGGGCCCGCTGCCGTACCGCGCGCTGCTTGCGAGCGGGCCGGCGCCGGCGTTGGTGGTCGCGCGGATCCGGCGTCGGGGGTCGCTCGTCGAAGCGGTCGTCTGCGAGGCGCTCGGCGATCCGTCGGCGCTGAGCGGGCTGCTCCGCGAACTGCCCCGGGCGGCGGGCGCCGACCACGCGGTCGCGCACACGGGACCGACGTCGCCGGTCATGGCCGCCTACCGCCGGGCGGGGTACCGGCGCCTGCCCCGCGCCGGGTTGACGTTCGTCGTCCGGCCCGTCGACGGCGTGACGCCGCCGGCGGGGACGCCGGACCCGCTGGCGCCGGCATCGTGGTCGCTGTCGCTCGGCGACCTGGAGCTGTTCTGACGTGCCCGGCCACCTTCTCGCGGCCTCCCGGACCGGCGCCTCGAGGGCCGGTAGCATGAGCGCGTGTCGACGCAGCTGATCCGGTCGCGTCCGGCGCGCCGGCCCTCGGTCATCCTGGTGTGGTTCACGGTGCTCGTTGCGAGCGGCACGGCGATCGTCGCCCTGGGACGATCGGGGTTCGAGGGGCAGATGTACCTCGTCTCGGTGGCCCTGGTAGGGCTGGTCGCGGCGTTCTTCCTTCCCAAGGCAGTGGCCCGCGACGGGACGCTGTCGCTGCCGTTCGTGGCGACCGCGCTCCTGCTGCACCTCGTCGGGAGCCTGCTGCGGTACGTCATCATCCAGGCCGTCTACCATGGCGTCGCCGACGCCAACGGCTACTACGGCGCCGGCAAGGTGTTCGCGCCGCTGTTCCGGTCGCTGCAGTTCCCGCCCCTGCACAGCCCGTACTTCGGAACTCCGTTCATCAACTGGACGACCGGGATCCTGTTCGCGCTCATCGGGTCGACGCTGCTGGGCGGGTTCGTCGTCCACTCCGCCCTGGCGTTCGTGGGTGGCTGGTACTTCTACAAGGCCTTCCGGATCGCGTTTCCCGACGGCGACCACCGGTTGTTCGCGATCCTGATCTTCTATCTGCCCTCGATGTGGTACTGGCCGTCGAGCCTCGGCAAGGACTCGCTGGTGATGCTGTTCCTGGGGCTCGCGGTGTACGGGGTCGCGCTGCTGTTCCGCGGAGGGATGTTGCGGGGGTTCGTGCCGGCCTCGCTCGGGCTGCTCGGGGCGTTCATGATCCGCCCGCCGATCGCCACCGCGCTGATGGTCGCGGCCGCCGCCGCGTTCCTGCTCCGGCCGGCCCGGCGGCGGTCCCCGCAGATCACGGCACTGACGTGGCTGGTCATGGTGCCGATGCTGTCGCTGATCGCCTTCTTCACCGTCACCCACACCGCGGCATACCTCGGGAACTCGAACGCGGTCGAGGCGTTCCAGGCGGCGCAGTCGACGGAGTTCCACACCGGGCTCACCGGGTCGAACTTCACGCCGCCCAACCCGCTGTCGCCGGTCGGGTTCCCGGAGGCCGTGATCACGACGAACTTCCGCCCGTTCCCGTGGGAGGCCGGCGGGCTGTTCCCGACGCTGACGTCCCTGGAGGGCGTCGTGCTCGGGCTGCTGATCGTGCTGCGACGGCGGCAGATCTGGCGGGGGCTCGCGCGGTGGCGCACCAACGGCATGATGCTGTTCGCGTCGGCCGCGTTCCTGGCGTTCTCGGTGATCCTGTCGTCGCTGTCGAACTTCGGCCTGCTGGCCCGCCAGCGCACGCAGGTGCTGCCGTTCCTGTTCATGCTGATCTGTATGGTGTCGAAGCCCCGACGCAACCGGGGCGTCGCGCCGGATGGCGACGTGGTCCGGGAGCCCGTCGTCGCCGACCGGGCGGCCGCCCCGGCGTGAGCGCACCAGACCCCGGCCGGCCACGGTGAGCATCCGGTTCGCCGCCGTGGCCGCGGCGAAGAAGTTCGTGAAGCTCGCGCTCCTCGCGCCGGCCGCCGCGCGCCGGACCACCGAGCCCGGGCTGTTCGTCCTGATCTACCACCGTGTCGGGGCCGGACAGGGGCAGGAGATGGACCTGCCGCTCACGACGTTCCGCCGCCAGATGGAGTGGCTGTCGTCGAACGCGGAGGTCCTGGCGCTCGCGGACGGGCTGGACCGCCTGGCCGCCGGCCCGTTCGAACGGGACCGCGTGGCCATCACGTTCGACGACGGGTACGGCGACGTGTACTCGCGGGCGTGGCCGGTGCTGCGGGACCTGGCGCTGCCCGCGACGGTGTTCCTGGCCACGGGGTTCATGGAGGGCGAGTCACCGGCACCGATCAGCCCCGGGGGCGACGTCCACGGGGAACGACCCCGTCCCTTGGGGTGGGACCAGGTGGGGGAGATGGCCGCGAGCGGTCTCGTGAGCGTGGGCTCGCACACGCACACCCATCGTGACCTCGACCGCCTGAGCGCCGCCGAGGCGGACGAGGAATGCGAGCGCTCGAACGCCGTCCTGCTCGGACGGACCGGGGTGGCGCCGGACGTGTTCGCCTACCCTCGGGCCGTGATCGGGAACGAGGACGTCGTGGCGAAGCGGTACCGGTGGGCGGTCGCCGGCGACGGGACCAAGAACCTTCCGGGTCGCGTGGATCCGCACCGGCTGTCGCGGACGCCCGTTCGGGCGAGCGACGGCTTCTTCTTCTTCCGGCGCCGCCTGGACGGGATCGCTCCGCTCGAGGACCGGCTGTACGACCGGCTCCGCCGGCCCGGCCGGTGAGCGCCGAGTGGACGGATCGGTGAGCGCGGGGCGGTCCGGCCGGTGAGCGCGGTGACGACGGGAACCATGCGGCCCCGGCGGCCGCGCCTGATCCACCTGACCACGATCGACCTGTCCCTGCAGGTACTGCTTGCGCACCAGCTGGTCCGGTTCCGCGAGGCCGGGTTCGACGTGTTCGGCGCCTCGGCTCCGGGTCCACACGTCGCCGGGCTGGAGGCCCTCGGGATCGAGCACCTACCGGTCCCGTCCCTCGGGCGGAGCTGGACGCCCGGGCAGGACGCCGTGGCGCTCCGCGAGCTGGTTCGGCTGTTCCGGTCGGAACGCGCCGACGTCGTCCACACACACAACCCGAAGAGCGGGGTGCTCGGGCGGGTGGCGGCGCGGATCGCACGCGTTCCCGTGGTGGTGAACACCGTCCACGGCCTGTACGCGAACCCGGCCCTGCCTCCGGTGCGACGCCGGCTGATCTCGGCGGCCGAACGGGTGGCGTTCCTGTTCTCCGACCACGAGCTGTTCCAGAGCCGGGAGGACTACGAATGGGCGGTCCGGAACCGGGTGGTGCCGGCCAAGCGCGCCACTTGGCTCGGCAACGGCGTCGACCTCACGCGGTTCGACCCCGCGGCCGTCGACCGCGCGGCCGTCGACGCCCTCCGGAAGGAGTGGGGGGCCGAGGACGGAACCGTCGTGGTGGGGGCGGTCGGGCGGCTGGTCGAGGAGAAGGGCTACCGCGAGCTGTTCGAGGCGGCCCGCGCGGTGGGGGGGCGCGCCCTGTTCGTCGTGGTCGGGCCGGAGGAGCCCTCGAAGTCGGACCGCCTGGACGACGCCCTCGTCCGCAGGGCGCGCGACGACGGGGTCGTGTTCCACGGCGAGGGGACCGACATGCCCGCGATCTGCGCCGCGTTCGACGTGTTCGTCCTGGCCTCGCACCGGGAGGGGGTGCCGCGGTCGGCCATCGAGGCCCAGGCCATGGAGCGGCCCGCCGTGGCGACCGACATCCGGGGGTGTCGCGAGGTGATCGACCCCGGCATGACGGGGCTGCTGGTCCCCGTTCGAGACCCGGCGGCGCTGGCGGGGGCGATCTCGCGCTTGATCGCCGACACCTCGGAACGCCAGCGGATGGGCCGGGCGGGCCGGGCCCGGATGCTCGCGCGGTTCGATGAGGAGATCGTGGTCGAACGGACCCTCGAGGTGTACGGCCGCCTGCTGGCGCGGGGGCGCCGGTGAGCGGGGCGGACGTCCTGGCGGTCGCCCGGCCCGCCGTCCGGGCGACGTGGCTGCCGGTGGCGGTGGCGTTCGCGACGGCGCTCCTGGTGGGCGGCGCGATGCGGGTCGTCGGCCGCCGTCTCGGGGCGATGGACGAACCGGACGCCCGGTTGAAGCCCCACGAGCGGGCCGTCCCGTACCTCGGCGGGATCGCGGTGGCCGGCGGGATCGCGGCGGGCCTCGGGGTGCGAGGGTGGCCGGTGGCGGCCGGTGTGACGCTCGCGCTGTTCGGTCCGGCCGCCCTCGGGTTGGTTGACGACGCGGTGGGCGTGCCGCCGCCCCTGCGGCTCCTGGTGCAGGTGGGGCTGGGTGTCGCGCTGGCGGTGGCGGGGATCCGCGCGGCGCTGCCGGGCGACGTCCTGGCGGTCGGCGGCGTGGTCGTCCTGTACGCGGCCGCCCTGAACGCGGTGAACATGGTGGACGGGATGGATGGTCTCGCCGGGACCCTCGCGGTGGCGAGCGCCGTGGGGATCGCGCTCGTCGCGGCGACCAGGGACCGCCCGGGTCTCATCGCCGTGTGCGTGGCGGCCGGCGCTGCCGGCTTCCTGGCCCACAACCTCCCGCCGGCCCGGCTGTTCCTGGGGGACAACGGCGCGTACCTCGTCGGCGCCGCGCTGGCGGTGGCGGTGCTCGAGACCGGGCAGAAGGTGCCGGAGCTGGCCGGGGCCGCCGGGTGCCTCGGGGTGTTCCTGCTCGACCTCGTGCTTTCGATCCTGCGACGGGCCATCGGCCGGGTGCCGATGTCCCATGGCGACCGGAGCCATCTGTACGACCAGCTGCAGGCTCGGGGTCGTTCCGTGTGGGGGACGCTCGGGATCTGCCTCGGGGCTCAGGCCGTCTTCGTGGCGGCCGGTGTGGTGGCCGCACAGCTGTCGAGCGCGGCGGCGGTCGCCGTGGAGGGCGTCGTGTGGGCTGCGGCGATCGCCGCGCTGCTCGGGTTCGGCTTCGTGACCTCCCAACGTCCGGCGCGCGTGCGATGACCGGCACCTCGAGGGCGTCCGTGGCCGAGGCGACGGGCCCCGTCCGCGTGGCGGTCGTGTCGAACGGAAACGCGTTCTCGACGCTGATGCTGCGGCCGCTGTTCGCCTCGCCCGACGTGCGGATGGTCGCCGCCGTCCTCGTCAGGGTCCCGCCGGGGAATGGCGGCCGGGCCGGCAGGCTGTGGCGGATCGGCAGGAGGACCGGGGCGCGGTACGCCGGCCACAAGCTCGGGACGCTGATCGTGCCGGAGGGGATCGCGCTCGCGAGCGGCCGGGCCGCCTTCCTCGACCGCCTGGCCGCCCGGTCCGGCACGCCGTCGATCTCCGTCGAGAACGCGAACGATGGGCGGGTGCGGGAGTTCCTCCGCCGGGCCCGGCCCGACGTCCTGCTGTCGGTCTCGACGCCCCAGCGCCTCGACGAGGACCTCCTTCGCACCCCGGCGATGGCCGCCCTGAACATCCACTGGGCGCTGCTGCCACGGTACGCGGGTATCGCGCCGTACTTCTGGGTCCTGCGAAACGGCGAGGAGCGAACCGGTCTCACCGTGCACGTGATGGCGCCGGAGCTCGACGTGGGCCCGATCCTCCGCCAGCGGGAGGTCGAGATCCGCCCGGACGACACCTCGCTCGGGTTGCAGCTCCGCCTGGCGCGCGCGGGTGGGGAGGAGCTCGTCGCGGCGATCGCCGGCATGCCGGGGACGCTCGACGACGCGCGCGAGCAGGACCTCACGGGTCGCTCGTACTTCACATGGCCGACCGCCGGCGACGTCGCGGCGCTGCGGGCCCGGGGCCGGCGGCTGGCCCGCGCATCCGACTACCGGGAGCTCGCACGGATGATCCGGGGGAGCGCCGGCAGGGGGTGAGCGGGTTCGATCAGGCCGCCCGCTCGACCAGGCCGGCGACCGTCCGCAGGTCGCGGACGAACGCCGCGTAGGCCGCGTCGCGGGCGTCGTCGGGGCCCCGGATGATCGACGAGGGGTGCACGGTCGCCGTGACGACGGCGGACAGCGGTGTCTCGACGACCCGACCGCGTTGCTCGGTCACGCGGAACCCCGGCCCGACGATGGCCCTGGCCGCGATCGCCCCGAGTGCGACGATCACCTTCGGCCGGACGGCGTCGATCTCCGCGTCGAGCCACGGGCGACACGCCCGGATCTCTTCGGCCGCGGGGTTCTTGTGGATGCGCCGCTTCCCCCGCGGCGTCCACTTGAAGTGCTTCACGGCGTTGGTCAGGTACACCGCGCCGCGGTCGATCCCGGCCTCCACCAGCGCGCGGTCCAGCAGTCGGCCGGCCGGACCCACGAATGGTCGGCCCTTGCGGTCCTCGGCGTCGCCCGGCTGCTCGCCGACCATCATGACCACCGCACGCGTCCTGCCCTCGCCGAACACGGCCTGCGTGGCGTTGCGGTACAGGCCGCAGCCGCGGCAGCCCTGGGCCGCCTCGCGCATGGCCGCGATGGTCCGCCGCCCCGGGAGGAACGGCGCCGCCGTCGGCTCGTCGCTGTTTCGCTCCGCCATCACCCCCGGACGTACCCGCCCGGCCCGCATCCGATACACCGCTTGACACCGGTGGAGGCGGGGAGTACCGTCGCTTCCCCGAATCGAACATACGTTCGGATCGGGTCGAGCGAGCAGAACGAGATGGGGAGGGCAGGCCCCATGGCGAAGCGCTACGACGACGAGATCCGGGTCGACGTGGAATCGGACGGCGGGGTGCCGGCCGCGTTCCGGTGGCGGGGCCGGCGCTACGAGGTCGTCGACGTCATCGGACGGTGGCGGATCGAGGGCCGGTGGTGGGACGACGGCCGCGACCGCGAGTACTGGCGGGTCGAGGCCCGCGGCGGCGCGGTGTGGGACCTGTACCACGACCGCCTCGCCGAGTGCTGGCACCTCGAGCGACTCTGGGACTGATCTGTTCGATCGGCCGGCCGTATCCTGCGCGTCGTGGCCGACGATCCCCGCGTCATCCCGTTGCACCTGGCGGACGTGTCGTTCCCCGAGGGCCATCCGCTGGCCGGTTCGACCGGACCCGTCCTGGGGTTCGCCGTGGTGCACGCGGACGGCGTGCTGCTGTTCGACACCGGCGTGGGAACGGGGAACGCCGAGGTCGACGAGTACTACCGGCCCCGCGTGCGTTCGATGGACGACGCGCTCCGCGAACAGGGCCTCGCCATGTCGGACGTGACCGCGATCGCGAACTCCCACCTGCACTTCGACCATTGCGGGGCGAACACGCGGTTCCCCGGCGTCCCGGCGTACGTCCAGGCGGCGGAGCTCGAGCTCGCCCGTGAGCCCGACTACACCGTGGCGGAGTGGGTGGGGTTCGACGCGCTCCGGTTCACCGGCCTGCCCCGCGACGAGGAGGTCGAGGTCGCGCCCGGCGCCGTTCTGCTCGCCACGCCCGGCCACACCCGAGGCCACCAGTCGCTGGTGCTCGACACCGCGGCAGGGCCGGTCGTGCTGGCCGGCCAGGCCGTGTACTCCGCGGCCGAGTGGGAGGGGTCGACCGGCCCCGGCGACTCGGGCGTCCCCGGCGCCTGGGACGTCCTGGCCTACTCGGAATCGGTCCACCGGCTGCGGCGGCTCGACCCGATCCGCATCCACTTCGCGCACGACCTGCTGGTGTGGACCGCGCCCGGACGCCACGAGCGTCCGCCCGATCGCTGATCATCCCGCCCGGTCCGTCGGGGCACCCGCGAGCCCATCCACTCACCGGCCGATCAGTTCCTGGAAGGCGGGCTCATCGCGGATCGGATCGAAGTCCGAGTCGTTGGCAGCGAGCCAGCGAAGTCGCTCGCGATACGGCTCCGTCCGGTCGAGCGCGATCCGGAGGTGTTCGATGGCGTCGGAGGTCTGCCCCGTGAGGCTCTCGCAGCAGGCGAGGTTGTAGAGCGGCTCCGGGTAGGGGGTTGCCTCGATCTGCTCCCGTCCGCGGTCGATCACCTCCACGTGTCGGCCCGACTCGTACAGGGGGTGGAGCGGCCTCCAGACCTCCCAGCCGACCGGAACGTATGCCTTCCCCGGAACACCGCCGACCGCGACGATCGTCGTCCCCTCCTCCTCGGCGAACGCCGTGCGTTTCACGCCGGGCGCGACGAAGACGAACGTTCCGGCAGGGGCATCCAACCGCTCGCCGTCGAGCTCGAACCGTGCGCGGCCACGATGTACGAGGTAGAGGACCTCGTTCGCGTCGTCCTCCAGCCGCTCGGCCCGCAGGTGACCCGGCTCGCGCTCCAACTCGTCGTCTTCGTTGATGATTCGGTCACCGAGGTTCCGTCCCGTCCAGGTGGTCACGCCGAACGAAGCGATACCGAAGTGGTGACGGACGGGCCTCCACGGACAGCGCCCGTCGCTGGCCTCGTCGATGTCTTCAAGATCTGCGGCCGCGTAGTCGTTCAAGGGACCTCCTTCAGTTCGCCTCCCGTGCCGGATGCTGATCTCGCTCGAACCGAAGCGATGACGCTCGACGGATGTCGAGGGTCGAGCACCTCACTCCCTGATCGGATGGGGCCTCACACCTTTCGGGTACCGGAAGCAGCTCGTCACATGGTCATTGACCATCCCAACCGCTTCGGTAAACTACCGAACACCGAGCGGGAAGGAACAGGGACATGGAAGCAAGGTTCGAGGACCGGGACGGACGCCGGGTCATCATCGTCAGCGAGGGCACCACCGAGATAGTCGCGACGGGAGTCACCGACCTCGCGGGGAAGTGCTACCGCGCAGGTATCGACGGACGCGAGGCCACCAAGGCATGGAGTCGGGCGCTTCAGGCGAAGGCGGAGGCGAGGTAGGTGGCCACGCGAGTCAAGCCGGAGGCCAAGACCCGAGTTCGGGCGTTCGGGTATACGCGGCTTTCCCACGACGACAGCGACAGCACGTCACCACAGCGTCAGGAGGCCGCGATCCGGCGCAAGGCGGAGTCCGAGGGCTGGGACTTGGTGGAGGTCTTCGCGGACCTCGAGTCGGCCTACAACGGGAAGCGCCGCCCCGGGTTCGCGGCGATGACCGACCGGCTCGCCGAGTGCCAGATCGTGGTCGTGTGGAGGCTCGACAGGCTGTCCCGCGGGACGATTGTCGAGGCTGGGCAGATCGCCGAGGACTGGAGCAGGGCCGGGGTGCGGATCGTCACCACCGACTCGGGCGACGTGGACTGGACGACTGCGGACGGTGAGTTCCGCTACGGGCTGACCATGTTGCTCGCCCGTCAGGAGTCGAAGCGGATGAGCGAGCGGACTCGCGCAGGACTGCGCCACGTCCGCGAGCTCGGCCACTACACGTCCCGTCCGCCGTTCGGGTGGCGCGTCGAGAACAAGGTCCTGGTGGAGGATCCGAAGCAGCAGAAGGTGTTGACGAAGGCCGCGGAGCGGTACGTCCGGGGCGACACACTCCAGGCCATCGCGAGCGACCTCGGATTCTCGGCAGCCGGTCCGTTGTCGAAGATGCTGCGCTCGGAGCGGGTGCAGGAGGCGCTACCGGACGACCTACGGGCGCGGCTCGTGGTGGCCCTCCGGGATCGGCACTGGGAGCGGGTGCCGACGTCGAAGCAGAGCCTCCTCGGCGGGCTCGCGAAGTGTGGGGAGTGCGGGGGATCCATGACCCGATCGAGCACGAGGGCGGGGCGGAATGGCCGCTGGTACTCCTACGCCTGTCCCACCGCCGGCCACGTCCACATCGCGGGACCCTGGCTCGATCAGTACGTGACCGAGGAGGTCATCGCGGCGATCGACGTTGGGCGCCTGACCGCAGCGATCAAGCGCCGGCAGCGGGCGGGGGCCAAGCCCCGGAAGGTGTCGGAGATCGAGGCCCGGATCGACCTCTTGGACGACATGCTGACGAAGGGGCAGATCACGGCAGAGCGGTTCCAGCGGAACAATGCGGCCCTGGTCGAGCAACTTGCGAAGGCGCAGAAGGCCGAGCGGTCGAGGGGCGTCGACCCGATCCCGCTGGAGTTGGCCCGGAACCTGTCGGAGCGCTGGCCGACCCTAGACGTCATCACGAAGCGCAAGGTGGTCCGGGCCGTGCTCGAGAACGTGACGGTGCAGAAGGCCACGGGGAACGGGAAGGTGGACCTCTCGCGGGTCCGGCTGACGTATCGGGTTCAGATCGAGGCCGAGTCGGGGTCGTAGTCGGCGAGCGGGATCAGTTCGTCGTCCCGATCGCACCTGCAGTCGACCCGTATATAGGCCATCCCGTCGTGCCGCTCGACAGTGATGCGAACCTTGCTCCCACCCGCGAGCTGCCAGTCGACCGGCATCGGGGCTGGTCCCCGGTCGGTCCAAACCACGAGGAAGCGTCCGAGCATCCGGCGGCACTCCCGACAGCGGTGCTCGACCAGACGGTCCCGGGGAACCCGGCCGGCACGGACGCCGAGACGTTGACGACGCTCACGTGCGGCGTCGAGGTCGATGCGCTTGCGGAATGCCATCCGTGTAACTATAGTCGCGACAGGCGCATTTCCCTGAGCCGCAGGACCCCATTGGCGGGGTAAGCAACAGCGGCAGGGCCAGGCGGCCGGGCACCTGGGCAAGCCCCGGCACTCCGAGAGGAGTGCGTGCCCATGCAGGAGGGGCTGATCAAGCCGGCCGAGGTCGGTCGTCGTCTCGGGCTCGGCCAGCGTGAGGTCTATCGACTCGCCAAGACGGGGCGTCTGCCCTCGGTGCGGTTCGGACCTCGTGCGATTCGCTTCCGGCCCGAGGACGTTGACGCGTTCATTTCCGCGCATCTCGACTACGCCGGCGTGGCGGCCGCGCTGGACGGTGGTGCCGCGTGACGCTCCTCGAGCGGATCGACCTGGCAGACGGGGCGTTCGACGAGCGTCGAATCACCTCCGGCGAGAAACTCGCTCTCACTCTGTTCGCCGTGTTCATCGAGTGGTCCGTCGAGGATCCGGCCCCCGCGGCGGTCCTCGAGTGGTTGGAGCGGCGATGGGACCGATTGCTCGATGAACTCGGGAGCGGCGAGCTCCTGGCCGGCGAGAGGCGGCGGTCGCCGTGAGACCCGAACAGCAAGGGGCGCCGGCAGCGAACCGGCGCCCAGATGACCGCCCACGACGACGAGTCGACGGAAGCCTAGCACCCGACCCGACGCCGATCGGCGAGGTGATCGCGGAGATCATCACGGACCTTCGACGGGCCGCCCGGGCTGCCATCCGCAGGCCGGACCTCACCGACACGCAACGGTGCCGCGTCATCATCGAGCTCGCCTGCCGGGCGCGGGAGTCCGAGTGGCCGTGGGCCGGTCAGACGGCGATATGGGGCGAGGTCCGGGACTACCTGGCCAACCTCACCGGCGAGACGTGGATGGGGACGCCGGCGAGCTACCCGGAGGTCCCGGTCCCGCCCGTTGAGGCCGCCGCTCGTCGGCTGCGGGCTCGCGGGTTCGAGACCTGCCCCGAATGCCGGCTACCGGTGCCCGACGACCGGACCCTCGAGCGGTGGCGGAGCCTGCGTGCAGCCGCCCTCGACGAGGCCCGGCGGAAGGAGGCGGCCGTCGATGCCGCGTGACTTCGACCCGCGCCAGGCCGCCGACGAGCTCATGGCCACGGAGGAGGAGGCGACCCTCGCCGACATGCTCGACGCCGTCGAGTCCTTCGTCCGGCGGTACGTGGTCCTCACCGACCACCAGGCCGCCGCCGTGGTGCTGTGGATTGCGCACGTGTTCGCGTTCGCCGCCGTGAGCACTACGCCGTACCTGTGGGTGTCCTCCGCGACCCCGCGGGCCGGGAAGTCACGGCTGCTCGAGGTCCTCGAGGCGATCCTCGGGGAACTCCGCAGCGTGTTCACCATGAACATCAGCCCGAGCGCGCTGTACCGCATGGTGGACGCGACGCCCGGCGTGGCCGTCCTGGTGGACGAGTCCGACCGGCTGCTGAAGGGCGACAAGGAACGGGCCAGCGAGATCCTCGGCCTGATCAACTCCGGGTTCCGTCGCCGTGGCGGCTACGCCGTCCGCAACGTTGGCCAGGGCGCGAACCTCAAGCCGGTGAAGTTCGCGACGTTCGCACCGAAGGTCATCGCCGGGATCGGGGCGATCGCCGACACCGTCGCCGACAGAAGCATCCCAATCCGGATGCGGCGTCGGCTGCCGTCCGAGTCCATCGAACGGTTCCGGGAGCGGGACGTGGCCGGGGCGGCGCCGCTCCGGGAGGCCCTCGAGGCGTGGGTCGACCCGGACACGATCAGCGCGCTGTCGGTCGCGCGACCGGACCTGCCTCTCGCGCTGAATGACCGGGCCGCCGATGCGTGGGAGGTCCTGGTGGCCATCGCGGACGCCGCGGGCGGCGCCTGGCCGGCGCGGGCTCGCTCCGCGGCAGTGGACCTCCAGGGCGTCACCGAGTCGATCAGCGAGGAGGTCCTCGAGCTGCTGGCGCTGCGCCACGTGGCCGAGGCGTTCGAGGTTGCCAGCGCCGACCGGCTCGCCACCGCGGCCATCCTGGCGAGCCTCGTCGATCGGGACGATGGCCCGTGGGCCGAATGGTGGGGCCAGGACGTGTCGGATGGGCGGACGAAGGGACCGGCGCGCCGACTGGCGAAGCTGCTCCACCCGTTCGGTATTGAGCCGGGAACCATCCGGATCGGCGGGGAGACGCCCCGCGGATACGAGAGGGCCGACCTGGCGGACGCCGTGGCCAGGCACGTTACGGCCCGTCCCGGGGGAAACGAAACAAACGCCACTGATACAACGCCGCTGGCCAGCCACGTTGCGTCTGTTGCGTCTGTTGCGTTACCCGACGGGCGGGAGGCACGCAACGGCCGAGGAACCCTTGCGGAACAGGATGCGCTGATCGCGGGCTGGAACGCCGCGGTCGAGGCCGGGCCACCCGACCCCTACGGGGGCGAGCGCCATGCCTCGTGAGGACGCCCGCACGAAGTCGACCAGGCTGCTCACCGAAGGCCGGCTCATCGTCCGCAGGGTGAGCAAGGCCGAGATCCTCGCGTGGTGCCGCGGTACGGACCGGCTCCACCGTCTCGGCTGGACGCCCGGTGACGGGTGGTGGTGCAACTGCGAAGCGAAGGGACCGTGCTCGCACCTGCTCGCGCTGCAGTCGGTCGTGCCGATCCCGGGGACGTGGAGGGACCCATGAACCCCGCAACAGATTTCGTTGCGCCGCCGTGGCATGCTGTCCGTCGTGCAGCGGGAGTGCGGGTTCGTGATCCGGCTTGTCTCGGGACCGTGGGGCAGCCGCGCGACC
Organism: uncultured Actinomycetes bacterium; assembly: GCA_963772375.1. GTDB lineage: Bacteria > Actinomycetota > UBA4738 > UBA4738 > JACQTL01 > DATBHM01. The sequence continues at coordinate 473,017 of CAVYXG010000001.1, read as the reverse complement.
GATCACAGCTGCCAGTTCCCCGGCGGCTGGGGTCCGCACTCCAGGTGCTACTGGCATTGGAAGTCCGAGGCGATGGCGAACGGCGGCCTACCGGTCGCCGACCTCACTCGATCATCGTGCGAGCGGGTGCTGAGGTCGGCGGAGCCGTACCTCGCGGAGCAGTGGGCCACGATCCAGGGCGTCCGCTGGCTGACCGACCTTGCCCTCGAGGAGCTGGACGATCCGCACCGCAACGGTGTACCCCGCGTCCGCTACGTCAAGGAGGCGTGATCCGATGATGAACGAGGACGAACGTCGGGAAGCACGTGACGCGGCCGAGACGGCGCTCGAGTCCATGACCGAGATCGTCGTGAACTGGACGCTGGCGGGTGAGGAAGCGCTGGCATCGCAGGCACTCGGCATCGCCGAGGAGATCGCGCAGGAGCTCCGGGCACTGGAGGACAGAGCGTGACCGGCCCGGTAGTCCACGCTGGACCACCGGCCCGGGGTAGGGGCTACGGATCCCTCCCAGCCCGCGCCGCGAAGAACTCTGCGAATCGCGTGAGCACAAATCGCGGCGACGGGGTAGGGGGGCTTAGCTTTACTCTCGTCCCGCCCCGCCTCCACACCGTCGCGGTCGTCTCGCAGGGTGCCCGCATTTCGAGCCGTTTTCCCGTAGTTCGCCGATTTTCGGAAGGGAGGCACCGATGAGCACGAAGCCGGCCGCACCGCCGGGCCTGGCCGTCCGGGGACGCCGGTTCTGGGTGGCCGTCGTCACCGAGTACGAGATCAGCCCGGCCGAGCTCGAGATCCTGGCCGAGGCGTGCCGCTCGCTCGACACGATCGACGCGCTGCAGGCCGCCGTCGACTCTGACGGTGTCACCGTCCCGGGCAGCACGGGCCAGACCCGGATCCACCCGGCCGTGGGCGAGATCCGGCAACTTCGCCTCGCCGTGGCCCGGCTGCTCCAGGTGATCGGGCTCCCGGCCGAGGAGCCGAAGCCGGCGACCGCGAGGGCCGAACGGGCCGCTCATCGTCGGTGGGCCCGATCGTGAAGCTGCGCGAGCCCGTGGGGCGCCACCGAGGACCGCCGACCAGGGCCGAGATCGTCGACGCGGCGGCGCTGCTCACGACGTGGAGCCCCCTGTCGAGCGACCCGCCGGTCCACCACACCTACTCCGCGACGGACTACGATCCGGACTCACCGAAGTGGCGGCTCGCGATCCAGACCGTCCGCCTCACTCGGGCGAGGGGCTAGTCCGCGTCGGAGTAGCGGCGTATGATGCCCGCGGCCAAGGGCGCAAGGCCGCGACGGCGGAGAGGCGCTGAGGAGCCCGGGGTAGCCCACCGTGACGGGCTCGCGGGAGCACCCCGCCAGCGATACCGGGGTGTCGGGTCGACCTCGTGACGGTCGGGGCTTCGCGCCACCTCACAAGCGCGTCCCTCCGAAGGGGGTCTATCCCCATGTACGTCGACAAGCGCATTGCCGCATGGCAGCACGAGATCACCACCACCCTGAACAGCATCAAGAGCTCCGGCCGTGACCTGATGCAGTTGACCGACGACGAGCTCGCGCTCCTCCACGATCGGGCGGGGCGGATCAAGGAGCACCAGACCCGGCACGAGACCAACGAGGCGCTGCAGGCCATGTTCGGCGGGGGCGACTCCCCCGCGGCCGACCCCAGCGGCAGGACCGCGTACCGCGGGGCCAGCTCCGGGTTCGGAGGCTACGCCCGCATCGGCGACGCCTTCGTGAACTCCCCGGCGTACCTGTCGCTGAAGTCCTCCCCCAGGCCGCAGAAGTGGTCGACGGGCGCCGTCCAGGTGAAGTCGGCCATCACCGACGACGACGGCGCGGCCGTCCTGGCCGAAGGGGACGACAGCGCGGGGGACTACACGTCAGGGCTCGGCGGCGCCGTCACGCAGCCGTACGTGCGGCCGGAGGTGTTCTTGCCGGGGCTGCAAGCGCCCACCGTCCGCGCCTTGATGAGCCAGGCCCCGACGACGAGCAACCCGGTGCGGGTGCTGCTGTTGAAGGAAGACACCAACGCCGCCGCCGGAGTCCACGAGGGCGCGAACAAGCCGGCGAGCTCGATGCTGTTCGACTCGGTCGACGAGCCGGTGATCAAGGTGGCGACGTTCCTTCCCGCGAGCGACGAGGTCGTCGACGACGTCCAGCAGCTCCGGAACGTGCTGAACACGAGGCTCGCGCAGTACGTCCGCATCGAGACCGACGATCAGCTGATCAACGGGGCGGGCGGGAACGACCTCACCGGGATCCTGGCGAGGACGCCCCCGACCGTGGACGCCGCCCTGTACACGAACGTGTTCGATGCGATCGCGCACGCGATCACGGCCGTCCGAACGGGCTCGCAGATGGAGCCCGACAGCGTGGTGCTCCACCCGGACGACGCCGTGGACTTGCTCACGGCGAAGTCCACCCTGGACGGGAACTACTACTCGGGCGGGCCGTACTCGCCGGTGAACGTGGGGCCGTTCGGGCTGCGCCAGGTGGTCACCACGGCGATCGCACCGGGATTCATGATCGTCGGTGCGTTCAAGATGGGCGCCACCGTGTACCAGCGGACGCCGCTGACCGTTGAGGCCAGCTCGGGGTACGAGGACTACTACCGGCGCAACCTTCTGGCCTTCCGGGCCGAAGAGCGCATCGCGCTGGCGATCCCGGACATCAAGGCCTTCGTCGAGGTGACGTCGGCGTCGTAGAGGGTCGAGCGAGAGGTTCCGGGCAACCGCGAGGACCCGGAGGCTGGTCGATCGCCGCGCAGCCTCTCGCTCCCGGAAGGTGGGGGCCGTTCGCCGGCCCCCACCTGACCTCTCCGGAGGAGTCTGAGCACCGTGAGTTCGTCGTGGCGTGGCATCGGTGCCGGGAGTCTGGGCCAGGAGAGCGGGATAACAGCGGTCATCCGAGGGGTGCCCAGCGTGCCTGAGGCACAGCGCTACACGCCAGGGGGCTTAGAAGGCAGCCGCTCTGTCCTGACTGAGCTACCGGCGCCGGCGGGTTCGACTGTAGCAAGGGGAAGGGATGCGGCCGGAAGCCGGGCCGCCCGACGCCCCCCTCGGTTGAATGGCGTCGGGAGCGGGTCGAGCGCGGTCGGGTTCCACTGGGCCCGGCCGCGCTCTCCCGCGGTAACTCCGGTTACCAAAGGGCCCCTACGCGAGCTCTTCCGCCGGGAGGTCGTGGATGCAGCCCTCGGCGAGTTCGGCATCGAACCCGAGGTCGGCTGCCACCCGGTAGATTGACGCGGGGACGTCCTCGTTGGGACCGAGGAGCTCGCCGCCGCGGACGTCGCGGACGTTCGCCCACTGCGACGAGAAGATCCCGTACACGATGGCGCGACCATCGGCATGCTGGCGGAAGACGAGGCGCCAGTAATCCGCGTCCGCTCTGGCCTCACCGGTGGCTCCGCCGTACCGGTGGTCCTCCGCGACGATCGGCCAGTCGGCCTTCACCACGCGCACCGGCGGCCGTCCGGTCAGGGTGATGGTGAGGTGTTCCGAAGGGGTCATGGCACCCTCGCTCTCTGGGCCGTAGGCGGTGGCCCGCACCGTTGGTTCCTGATCAGCAGCGTAGGGTGCGGCACCGACCCGCGGTAGGGCCGTTCGGCACGGTGCGGGTCGATGACCGGCTACGTCCGCAGCCGAGGAGCGTGATCGTCCGGCGCCGGTTCCGCGTGGGCCCAGTGGCCGAGGTCGCAGCCTTCGCCCGGAACCCAGTGCACCCGGAGCCCGCACCGGTTGCAGTCGAGGACGAACGCGACCAGCACGTCCTCGGCCTCGTGCTTCGTCCGTAGCAGGTCGGAGGCCATCTTCCGGGCCGCGGCCATCACCGCCGGCGGGGCGTCGTGGTCCCTGGCCTCGGCGACCAGGGCGGCGCCATCGCGGCACAGCTTCGCCAGCGTGCGGGCCGACCGCAGGAGGACGGTGAGCTCGTCGGGACGTGGCATGGCGGGGGAGTGTCGCACCTGGGAGGGTGTTCGCGGTTGTACCGTCCCGACCGATTCCATGAAGGCGTAGCAGATCGTCGGCCCCACGAACCGGAATCCGTTCGCCCGCAGCGTCTTGCTCATGGCCTTCGACTCGGCGGTCTCGGACGGGATCTCACCGTCTCGGAAGCGATTGCTGATCGGCTCCCCGCCGACGAACGACCACAGGTAGGCGTCGAGCGAGCCATGCTCGTGCTGCACCACGAGCGCGGCCTTCGCGTTGGCGACCGTGGCCTCGATCTTGGCCCGGTTGCGCACGATCCCTGGGTCGGCCATGAGCCGTTCCACCCGCCGCTTGTCGTACCGCGCCACCTTCGCCGGGTCGAACCCCGCGAACGCCTTGCGGTACCCCTCGCGTTTGTGCAGGACCGTCGACCACGACAACCCCGCCTGCGCGCCCTCGAGGATGAGCAGCTCGAACAGGTGCCGGTCGTCGTGCGAGGGAACGCCCCACTCCTCGTCGTGGTGGGCGAGCATCAGCGGATCGTCCAGGTCGACCCATCCGCACCGCTTCGGCATGGCGACGGACGCTACACCGAGGTACCGACACGACCCGATGGCGCCATGTCGGAGGCCCGTCTTATGATCGAACACGTGTTCCCTCAACGTGGCTTCGTCCATCTGAACGTCCGCTCCAACTTCTCCCTGAAGGACGGCGCGTTCTTCCCCGAGCAGCTGGCCCTCCAGGCGGCCGAGCTCGGCATGCCCGCCGTCGCCCTCACCGACCGCGACGGCCTCTATGGCGCCCCGAGATTCGTCGACGCCTGCACGAAGACCGGAGTCCACCCCATCCTGGGAGCGACCTTGACCCTGCGTGGGCACGTCGGGGACAGCGGGTGTTCCATCGTGCTGTTGGCGAAGAACGCCGAGGGCTACGCGAACCTCTGCCGGCTCATCACCGACGCCCACATGACCGGCGACCGCGGCGACCCCGCGCTCGCGCCGGCGCAGGTGCTCGCGCACGCGGAGGGCCTGATCTGCCTGCTCGGCCCGGAGTCGCCCGCCGGCCACATCGCGCTGCAAGGTCTGCACGACGCCGCCATGGAAACAGCACGGCCGTTCCACGAGGCGTTCGGCCACGACCTGGTGATCGAGGTCCGCCACCGGCTGGAACGGGACTCGGAGGGCCAGGTCCGCCGGCTGCTCCGCCTGGCCGACGACCTCGGCGTGTGGGGCGTCGCGACCAACGCCGTCCGCTACCTGGTCCCGGGCGACGCGTTCCTCGCCGACGCGCTCGAGTGCATGCGCGAGATCGTGCCGATCGCCTCGAACCACGTCAGCCGCCAGAACGCCGAGGGCTGGCTGAAGCCGGCCGCGCTGATGCGACGGCTGTTCGCCGAACGGCCCGAGGTGTGCGACGCCACGCTCCGCATCGCCGAGCGATGCGCGTTCGACCTGGGCTTGAGGAAGGTGCACTTCCCGGACTTCCCGACGCCGGCCGGCCGCAGCTCGTCGTCGGTGCTGGCGGAGAAGTGCCACGCCGGCCTGGGCCATCGCGGCCTCAAGCGGACGAGGGAGGTCCGCGAACGGCTCGACCTCGAGCTCTCGATGGTCCACCGGCTCGGGTACTCGGCGTTCTTCCTGACGGTGGCCGAGATCGTCGCGGACGTGCGCTCGATCGGGATCCGGACGGCCTGCCGGGGGAGCGCGGCGGGGTCGTTCGTCTGCTACCTGATGGGCATCTCCGACGTCGACCCGGTCCGCCACGGGCTGGTGTTCGAGCGGTTCATCAACCCGCTCCGCGAGGAGCTCCCCGACATCGACATCGACGTCGAGTCCGCCCGGCGGGAGGACGTCTACGACCTGGTCCTGTCCCGGCACGGCGACGACCGGTGCGCGTGCGTCTGCATGGTCGACACGTACCGGGCGCGCGGCGCGATCCGCGAGGTCGGCAAGGCGCTCGGCCTCCCCGAGGTCGAGGTCGACACGGTCGCCAAGGCGTTCCCGCACATCGGCGCGGACCACATCCGCGAGGCCATCGAATCGCTGCCGGAGCTGGTCGGTTCGAACATCGGCGCCGGGCAGCTCGAGCAGCTGTTCACGGTGGCCGAACGCCTGAACGGGTTCCCGCGGCACCTCGCGCTGCACCCGAGCGGGATCGTGCTGGCCGGCCACGACCTGGTCGAACGCGTCCCCCTGGAACGGTCGTTTCAGGGGTACCGAATGATCCAGGCCGACAAGGACGACGTCGAGCTGCTCGGCTACCTGAAGCTCGACGTGCTCGGCATCCGGATGCTCTCCGCGATGCGCCACGCGGTCGACGAGATCGCCCGCACCGCCGACGAGAAGGTCGACCTCGACCGCATCCCGCTCGACGACGTGAAGACGTTCGAGCTGATCCGCTCCTCCGACACGCTCGGATGCTTCCAGATCGAATCCCCGGGTCAGCGCGAGCTGCTGCAGAAGCTCCAGCCGACCCGGTGGGAGGACCTCATCGTCGACATCTCGCTGTTCCGACCCGGGCCGGTGAAATCCGACATGGTGTCGCCGTTCCTCCGCCGCCGCGCCGGCATGGAGCTCCCCGAGTACGCCCACGAGGCCCTGCGCCCCGTGCTGTCGGAGACGCACGGCGTCGTCGTGTACCACGAGCAGGTCATTCGAACCTTCTCCGCCGTCGCCGGGTACGACCTGTCCGAGGCCGACCGCGTCCGCCGCCACCTGTCGAACGACGGCGAGGTCGACGACATCCGCGACGACTTCCTCCGGCGCGTCCGCGAACGGGGCATGGGCCGGGAGGATGCCGAGCGCATCTGGAAGGAGCTGGCGTCGTTCGCGTCGTTCGGGTTCTGCAAGGCGCACGCGGCGGCGTTCAGCGTGCCGACCTACCAGTCGTCGTGGCTGAAGGCGAACTGGCCCGCGCACTTCATCGCGGGGGTTCTCACCCACGAACCGGGCATGTATCCGCGGCGCCTCTTGATCGAGGACGCGCGGCAGCACGGGATCCCGGTGTTGCCGCTCGACGTGAACGTGTCGGAATCGGACTACTCGGTCGAGGTGGCTGCTTCGGGGTCGGTCGAGGTGGATGCCTCGGGGTGGTCGGGGCCGGCTGAAGGGTTGCACGGGGCGGAGGCTTCTTCGCAGACGGGCCCCCACCCGCTCCCGCAACTTGATCCGGCACCAGTCCGTGCCTCGGGGGATCGCCGTTCGTACAAGTTGCTCCGCGGGGCCCTCCCGCCTGCGAGCGCCTCCGCTCGCCGTGACGCCCCTGCGCCACCCGGCGCCCGCCGGGGGACTCTCGGTACCGAGGAGAGACCCCGCGCAGGTCCCCCGGGGCAGATCGACCTGTTCGCCGGGATGGACGTGACCGCGCCCGGTCAACCGCGCGACACGACCACCGCAAGTGGCCAACCCACGACCTACGCGATCCGGCTGGCGCTCAAGGATGTGCACGGGATCTCGGACGAGGAGGTTCGGTCGATCCTCGAGGCGCGGTCGGAGCGGCCGTTCGTCGATGTGGGGGACTTCGTCCGCAGGACGAAGGTGGCGAGGCCGGTGGTGGAGCGGCTGGCGCATGCGGGGGCGTTCGACTCGTTGCCGGGGGGTCGGCAGACGACGCCGGCGCCGGGCGGCCGGGGGGGAGGGAAGCGGGTCGCGTCGGCGGCGTTCCGAGGCGACGCGATGCAGGCGGCCAGGCCCCGCACGAGGCGGGATCGGCTGTATGCGGCGATGACGGTGGAGGCGCAGCGGGAGGGGCAACAGCTGACGCTGGGGCTCGACCAGGAGGTCGTGCCGGGCCTCCGGGAGTACACCGACGCGGAGCGGGTGCGGGCGGAGCTCGAGGTCGTGCAGATGGACGTGTCGCGCCACCTGATCACGTTCTACGAGCCGCTGCTCCGTGAGCTGGGGGTCACGCCGGCCCGGGACCTGTGGCGCCTGCGGGGCGGGCAGCGCGTGGTGGTGGCGGGAGTGAAGGTGGCGTCGCAGACGCCCGCCATCCGCAGCGGCAAGCGGATCATCTTCGTCACGCTCGACGACGCCACCGGGCCGGTCGAGTGCACGGTGTTCGAGGACGCCCAGGCCCGCTGCGCCAAGGTCGTGTTCGGTTCGTTCGTCATGGCGATCCGGGGGACGCTCCGGCGGACCGGCGTGAAGGGCGTGAGCGTCAACGCCGAGGACGCGGTCGACCTCGCGGCGCTCCACCGCGAACGCCGGAAGCTCCCTCCGACCGATCGCCACGGGGTCGTCCCGCCGGTCAAGGTGTGGCACGCGAGCGGCGGTTCCTCGGGATGGTGAACCGATGGCCGTGACCCGCTCGCCGCCCGCGCGCGGCACACTACCTCGGATGGACCCCCAACCGCCACCGGCCCGACGGCCCCCGCGCGACCGTTCCAGGCGGCCCGAGCCCATGCTCCACGTCGACCTCGACGCGTTCTACGCCAGCGTGGAGGTCCAGAAGGATCCGTCGCTCGCCGGCAAGCCCGTCGTGGTCGGCGGCACCGGCTCGCGCGGCGTGGTAGCCAGCGCGTCGTACGAGGCCCGGGCCCTCGGGGTCCGCTCGGCCATGCCCGGCGTCCGCGCCCGCCGCCTGGCGCCCCACGCCGTGTTCCTCCCGCCGGACTTCGAAGCGTACAAGGCCTACTCGAACCGGTTCCGCGAGGTCCTCCTGTCGTACACGCCGCTCGTTGAGCCCATCGCGCTCGACGAGGCCTTCCTCGACGTCGGCGGCGCCACCCGGCTGTTCGGCTCGCCCCCGCGGATCGCCGAACGGATCCGCGCGGACGTCCGGCGCGAGCTCGGGTTCAGCTGCTCGGTCGGGGTCGCGCCGAACAAGTTCCTCGCGAAGCTCGCCTCCGAGGCCTCCAAGCCGGACGGGCTCATCGTGGTGCCGGCGGAGGGCGTCCGCGAGTTCCTCGATCCGCTGCCGGTGGGCGCGCTGTGGGGCGCGGGGGAGAAGACGGTCGACGTGCTGCACCGCCTCGGTATCCGGACGGTCGCCGAGCTCGCCGCCGTGCCCCGGAGCGTCCTCGGCCGCGTGCTCGGCGAGGCGCAGTCGAAGCACCTGGCGGCGCTCGCCCAGGGGGAGGACGACCGCGCGGTGGTTCCCTACGAGGCGCCGAAGTCGATCTCGCACGAGGAGACGTTCGACCGGGACCTCGACGACGATGGCGAGATCCTCCGAGAGATCCTGGCCCTGTCGCGAGCCGTAGGCCGCCGTCTGCGCGAGGACGGCTACGAGTGCCGGACCGTGGTGCTCAAGGTCCGAATGGCGAACTTCACCACCCTCACCCGCAGCCGCACCCTGCCGGCGCCGACCGACCTCGCCACCGACCTCGACCACGTGGCGGCGGAGATGTACCGGGCGCTCCCCGGCGCCCGTCGCCGCGTGCGCCTGCTCGGCGTCCAGGCGGCGAACCTCGTCCCGGCCGGCTCGCGCCAGCTCGCCATGCTCGCCGACGGCCGGTGGGGTGACGTGGAGCGGGCCCTCGACCGCGTCGAGCGGCGGTTCGGCCGGAACGCCGCCCTCCCGGCGACGCTGCTCGGCAGGTCCGAACGGCGTGCCCCGGCGCGGCCGAGGGGCGCCGACCCCGACGAGGAACCGCGGGCACACAAATGACGGTGCCCGGAAGCGCGAGAAGGCCCTACAATCCCAAGGGCAGACATCCGCAACAGAGGTCCGGTGCATGCCCCTCTCCGATCACGAACAGAAGATCCTCGAAGAGATCGAGCGTCGGCTGATCGAGGAAGATCCGGGACTGGCCCGGCGAGCCTCTCACGCCACGCTCCCCTCGCACCTGTCGCGGCGAATCCGGGTCGCGGCGCTGGCGTTCGTCCTCGGGTTCCTGATGATGCTGCTGATCCTCGTCCCGAGCATCGGCATCACGCTGGTGATCGCGGGGTTCGTGATCATGCTGGTGTCCGGACTCGTCGTGTACCACTACCTGAAGCGTCTCGGCCGGGACCAGATCCAGACCTGGAAGAACGAGGGCCGGTTCACGCTCACCGGTGTGCTCGCCCGCCTGGCCGAGCGGTTCCGCGGGAACCAGCCCCCCGCCAAGGGAACCCCCTCCGACAGCTGACCGGAACGCCCGGCCGGTCCACCACCCCCGTCCCACCCACCCCGGACGGTCGGACCGCGTCGTTCACCGCGCGTTCCCCGGCCCGTCATGTCGCCGACACCATCGATCGGCCAACCGCGCACGGCCCGTGACCACCACACTTGCCACGGCCTCCCGCCCGCTGTACAAATCGCGCTGCCTTCCCCCGGGTCCCACCGGACACGCGGCGCCCGCACCAACGGCCGTGTAGCCCGGGGACCCGCCTTGGCACCGGGGGGACGAAGGGACGTCGGGGGAACGGTTCATGGAAGGATTCACATCGCAGCAGGCCTTTCGTCTGACGGGCTGCACCATCCGTCAGTTGCGGTACTGGGACGAGGTCGGTTTGGTGCAACCCTCGGTGCAGGGCACCGGCGGACGCCCCGGCGTTCCCCGGCTGTATTCGTTTCGCGACCTCGTGGCACTCCGGGTGGTGCGCTCGCTGCTCGACGGCGGGATGAGCCTCCAGCGTGTCCGGAAGGCGTGGGAGTTCCTCAACACGAACGCCAAGCTCGACCAGCACCTGTCCGAGGTGAAGCTCGTCACCGACGGTCAGTCGATCTTCAAGCTCTCGCGAAAGCGCGACGAGATCCTCGACGCGCTCCGGGGCGGTCAGATGGCGTTCTTCGTCGAGATCGACCAGATCGCGCGGTCGGTGAACGACGACGTGGCGACCTTCCGGGCCGACCGCGACCGGTTCATCCGCGCGCTGCAGGATGCGAAGCGCGAGGTCCAGGCGGAGTCCGTCCGGATGGCCGCCGTGGGCCGCGGGACGGCGCTCCCGGGCGGACCCCGGGCCGCGATGACGTCGTTCGCCGGACGGAGCGCGCCCCTGCGGTTCCATCCGCCCATGCGCTGAGGTTGGGCCCGACGCGGGTCGGGGAACCGTGGACGCGGGGGGACCCGGCTGCCGTCCCCGCGTCAGATCTGGGGTCGCCAGAGGCCGGTGAACCGGCGCGCCACGCCGGCGCTCCGGCGCACGTCGCGGATCGCCACGCGGCCGTCCCGCCCGGCGCCCTCCGCGTCGTCCTCACCGATCTCGTGGGTGGAGTAGGCGGCCGTGCCGGCCACCTTCGCCAGGCGGTCGAGGTGCCCGTCCGAGAACCGGACCTCCTGGGCCAGCCGCGACCGGTACTCCCACGGCGTCTCGCCCGGTCCGCGTCCGAGTCCGACGTCGCCGGCCCGGGCCTCGAACAGGCGGAACTCGGCCAAAGTCCGGTCGCGGTTGCCCTTCGCCCGGACCACCCGGAACCGCCGGACCAGGAGCTTGACGATCGGGAACAGGACCAACACCAGAACCACGATGGCGAGCACCGCGATGGCCAGGAGCACCCGCCAGGAGAGGGGCTGAGCGGGCGGGGGCGGCTGGTTCGGAAGCTGGATGGCCCCGTGCTCTCCCGGAGTGCCCCCGTTCCCCCCCGAACTGCCGCCGTTGGGGATGAATGGGTCACCGGTGCGGGGGTCTTTGTTGCCGTTCGGACCGCTGGTCCCGCCGCCGGTCGAACCACCGGTGTCGCCGCAGCCGCCCCGGACCGCGTGCTCCTGGTCGCACCCGGGCGGGAGCGGCTGGTTCACCGGCTTCGACACCACGATGTGGTCGGTCACCGGGTTGGCCCGGGTCGGGGTGGGCTCGAACGGCACCCACCCGAACCCCGGGAACTCGACCTCGACCCACGTGTGGGCGTTCTGCGTCGTGACCTCGTAGGCCTCGGCGCCCGAGTCGTACACGCCCGGTGTGAACCCCACCGCCACCCGGGCCGGGATCCCGAGCGCCCGCATGAGCACGGCCATGGCGCTCGCGAACTGCTGGCAGAACCCCCGGTGCGTCGTGAACAGGAAGTCCTGGAGCGCGTCGTCGCCGGCGCCGGCCGGGACCGTGGAGTCGTACTGGAAGACGACGGGGTCGGTCAGGTACTGCTGCACGGCGAGCGCCTTCTCGAGCGGCGTGTGGGCGTCCGCCCGTTTCACGATCGCTCGAGCCAGCTGGGCGATCTGCGGCGGGAGGTCGTCCGGCAGCTCGAGGTCGCGCCGGTACCGGCGGCCCGAGAAGTCGAACGCGCGGTTCAGCTGCGTGTAGCTCGGCAGCAGGACCCGGGAGTCGACCCGGTAGGTGAACCCCGGCTGGAGCGGCTGGTCGGCGACGGCCGTGGTGTGGCTCGCGTCGAACCGGATGTCGGTGCCGGGGGTCGAGAGCTGGAACGGCTCGTACGGGAGCGCGAGCCATCCGGTCTCCCCCGGCGAATGGGCGACGGTGACGGTGGCCGACACCACCTCCACGTCGGTCCCCCGGGGGAGTGATTGGACCGTGAACGGGAGGGACGCGGTCGACCCGTACTTCCGGCCCTTCGTGGCGTCGATGTCGCCGGTCGTCCACTGGTCGCCGTCGAACTGGTCGAGCGCGAGCCATCGCCAGTACAGGCCGTCCTGCTGGGGAACGTGCACGCTGAACAGCGGGACCGGGTTCCGGAGCTTGAGCGCCGCGGAGACCGAGACCAGCGGGTTGATCACGCTGTTGTCGTTCGCCCCCAGGTCGATGACGGGTTTGGAGTGCAGTCCCGGCAGCAGGCCGGGCACGAGCAGGGCCACCCCGACCACGGCCACGGCGACCCGCCGGGCCCCCCGGGTGGTGCTCGACGAGACCGACCTCCGGTGCACGTCGGCCAGCCCGGACGACCACGGTCGAACCGGCCCCCACTGCCGGACCCGGCGGAGCCCGTCGGCGAACAGCAGCGCGAGCACGCCCAGCAGGAACAGCACGGCGTACCCGGGCCGCGGCCCGTCTTCGAGGACCACGCCGGCGAACGCGACGAGCGCCGCCGCCGGCGCCGCGGCCAGCAGCGGGCTTCCCGAGCGGACCGCCAGGGCATGCGTGGAGAACGCGGCCGTCCACACGGCGGTCAACGCGGCCATGAACAGCGGCCGGAGCGGCGGCGTGGGCGCGACCTGGACGTCGGCCTGGTGGCCGACCCGGCCGAGCGAGCGCCCGATGGCGTGCACGGTCTTCCCCAGCGGCAGCCCGTGCCACAGGGTGTGCGGGAACACGAGGATCCCGACCACCCACAGCAGGGCGACCGCGCTGACCAGGGCGGCCAGCAGGGGGCTTCGCCGTTCGAACAGCGTCGCGATCCCGATCGAGATCAGGCCCACGAGGACGAGCTTCCACGTCGGCGTGCGCCCGGCGAACACCCGCCCGAAGGCGATCGCCGCGGCCGAGATGGCCAGGACGACCGCGCCCAGCTGGATCAGCCGGTGACTGCGGGGAGCTTCCTGGAGTTCGCGTGCCATACGTCCTGCAGCCTTCCCTGCGGTGGAAGCACGAAGACGTCCCAACCCGCCCGGACGAGGGACAGCCGGGCGGTCGTGGCCTGTTCGACCATGTTCGCCCGCTGGCCCTCCGGAAGGGTGTCGGGGTCGATCGGGTAGACGAACGCCGCGATCTTCGGACCGAAGATCGTGCCGATGCGGGTCATCGACGCGACGTCGGCCGGCCGGGGCGGCGCCGTGACGACGATCAGCGTGGTGTCGGGAACCGCCGAGGTCCGGAGCGGAACCAGCATGGACCCGAGCGGCCTGGTCGGGGCATGCGAGGCGGATGCCAGCGCCTCGAGGAAGGCCTCCTCCGTCACCGGCACGGGCCGGAGCTGCCCCGCCGCGAGCCGGAGAGCGAAGCCGTTCCGGGACATGTGGACGCCGAGCGAGGCGGCGACGGAGACGGCCTTCTCGAACGGCTCGGAGTACGCCTGCCCGAAGGCTCCCACCCGCGTGTCCAGGACCACGGTGGCCAGCGACCGGCGGGCCGACTCGTCCTGCCGGATCATCAGCTTGCCCCGCCGGGCGACGCTCGGCCAGTGGATCCGGCGGAGGTCGTCGCCCAGCACGTACTCACGCATCGTGTAGAACTCCTCGGCCGTCCGGAACAGCTGCCGGCTGGCGGACTCGCCCGCCCCCGAGCCGTACTGCGACGACGGCGCCCGGTCGAGCTCCTCGATCTCCGGGAACACCACGAGGTCGTCCTTCTCGGAGAACTCCAACCGGACCTTCGTGAGGGCGAACGGGTCCGACAGGTCCATGCGCAGCGGGCCGATGGAGAACCGCCCCCGGGTCCGGCACACCATCGAGTAGCTGACGCGCTGGGAGTTCTTCCCTGGGATCCCGGAGAGCACGAGCCTGGCCGGCCGGCCGAGCGTCGGGGGGAGGCGGTCCTCGACGAGGATGAACGACGTCGAGGTGGGGGCGCCGTTCTCGACCTCGAGCTCGACGGTCACCCGCTGCCCGGGCTGGACCTTGGTGTGGGACAGGCGGCGGGTGACCTGGAGGCGGGCCTTCGTCCACCGGAGCATGGCGGCCGAGGCGAACGGCAGCACGGCGACGCCCACCGCGACGATGTGGAGTTCGGGCGATCCCACGAATCGGGCGGCGATCCACATGCAGATCGCCCCCCCGAAGACGACGAGGCCGCGGCCCGACGGCATCGGCTCAGCCCCCCGTCCCCGCGGCGTGCGCGAGGCGCCGGCTCACCGGCTCAGGCCTCGCCCCGGACCGGGACGGAGACCTGCTGGAGCACCTCCGACAGGATCGTGGCGCCGTCCCGTCCGCCCATCGCGGCGTCGGCCGTGACGATCAGGCGGTGCGACATGACGGGGATCACGAGGTCCTTGATGTCGTCGGGGACCACATAGTCACGGCCCTCGGCCGCCGCCATCGCGCGCGACGCCCTGAGCAGCATGATCGAGGCGCGGGGGCTCGCCCCCAGGTAGATGTCGGGGTGCACCCGCGTCCCCTCGGACAGGGAGACGATGTACCGGCGGAGCGCCGGCGCCACGTGGACCTCCCGGGCCTGCGCGGCCAGCTGCCGGACGACCATGGCGTCGGCGATCGGCTCGAGCTCGTCGAGGGTGGAGTGGTAGCCGTGGGTGGCGAGGATCCCGACCTCTGCCTCCGCGCCCGGATACCCGACGTGGATCCGCATCATGAACCGGTCGAGCTGGGCCTCCGGCAGGGGATAGGTGCCCTCGTGCTCGATGGGGTTCTGCGTCGCGATCACCATGAACGGCGTCCCGAGCTGGTACGTCTCGGTGTCGACCGTGACCTGGCGTTCCTCCATACACTCGAGGAGCGCGGATTGGGTCTTGGGGGAGGCCCGGTTGATCTCGTCGGACAGGACGATGTTGGCGAAGATCGCCCCCGGCTTGAACTCGAAGTCCCCCCGCTCCTGGTTGAACACGTTGACGCCGGTGACGTCGGTGGGCAGCAGGTCCGGGGTGAACTGGATCCGTCGGAACGAACAGTCGATCGACCGGGCCAGTGCCTTCGCCAGCAGTGTCTTGCCGACGCCCGGGACGTCCTCGATGAGCACGTGGCCCTCCGCAACGAGGGCGACGAGTGCGAGGCGGACCTCGCGCGACTTGCCCTGGACGACCTTCTCGATGTTGTCCTGGATGGACCGGAAGCGGGACTCGAACGCCTCCCAGTCCGCCTGCTCCTCCCGCGTCTCCACACCCGCCTCCACACGCTCGCTCTCGGCCATCTTACCGGCTCCCCTTTCCAGCACTTCCTCGAACGAACCACCCGGCGGGGCACGGGCGCAGACGCCCCCCGCGAGCAATACGCAGGGCGGGCCTCCCCGGGTTTCCCCGCCGATCCCGGCGGAAGGAGGTTGGACGTGCGGAAGCGCGGATCCGTGCCCGGAGATGCCGGAATCACCGGCCGCGAGCACGGCGACGCCGAGGGAGGTGGCGTCGCCGGTCGAGTGGAGAAACGAAGACGGCGGCGGCCGCACCCGTCATTCGTCGGTACGCCCCGCGCGGCCCCTTGTTCGCTTCAAGGCGCCCTTCATGGTCGGGAACGGACCAACCGCCGTCTTCGACGAATGTAATTACACCTCTGTCATTCGTACGTCAAGCGCCGTCCGGGGGATGTTCCCCGGTGACCCGCCCCGCCGGCGGCCCGCACGGCGTCCGGCCGCCTCCGGTGGGCGGCCACCCCCGGCGGGCCGGTCCGTCGCTCCCCGGGCGAACGTGCTGGTCGCCGTATACTCGCCGCAGTTCCGCGATGGCTCGAGCACTCGTCCTCAATGCGACCGACCAACCGCTCGCGGTGGTTCCCGCCCGACGGGCGGTCGTCCTCGTGCTCAAGGACAAGGCCGAGGTGCTCGCCTCCAACGGGGTGATCTTTCGTTCGGAACGGCTCCAGATGGCGGCGCCCTCGGTGGTTCGCCTGCGGTACTTCGTCAGGATCCCGTACCGGGCCCACGCCGCCTTGACTCGTCGCGCCGTATTCGCGCGCGACGGCTGGGTCTGCCAGTACTGCGGGCGTCCTGCCGAGAACGTCGACCACGTGGTCCCGCGGTCCAGGGGCGGGCCACACACGTGGGACAACGTCGTGGCGGCGTGCCGGCGGTGCAATTCCCGCAAGGAGAACCGCCTGCACACGGACATCGGGCTTCGGTTGGCGCGCCAGCCCTTCGCGCCCAGCGACTCGTTCCGACTGTCGCTGGGCCGGCCGGATCCCGAGTGGGAGCCGTACCTGGCCTGACGCGGCCGGCGGCGAGCATGGCGATCCGTACGCACTCGGGAAAGCTCGTCGTGGCGGGCATCATCGTGGTGGCCGTGGGCGGGGCGTTCCTGTTGAACGTCCTCACGTCGGGGACACCGGGCGACCTGAAGGGCCTCGTGTCCCCCGGCCCGTCGACCCCGCGGACGACGGTCACCGTGACGCCGACGTCCGGACCCGCGGCCCGGGGACGCAGCGTGACGGTCGACATCGACTCGTCGTGCGGGTTCGACGCCGCGGTGGACTTCGACGGTTCGTTCTGGGTTCCGGGGAACGGGCGCAGCATGGCCTCCGTCGGGCGGAAGCTGGTGGCGCCGGTCGACCCGGCGACGGTGACGCTGCAAGCGGAGAGCTCGGCCCTGCTCCGAACGGCCGCCGGTCAGGTCGTCGTGCTCGTCCGGAGCTCCGCGACCACCGCATCGAATCCCGTCTGCTGATCGCGATCCGGGTCCGTCGGTGGAGGAACGGTCCCGTCGAGGCCGCCCCGAGGGCTTGCCCGACGGCCCTGCGTAAGTCACAGTCGTGCACAGACGCGAACACGACGAACCCTTTTTCTCAACCGCATCTTGCGCCGGTGGAGTGCCAGTGGTAGAAAGTGGCGCCTGAGTGGAGGAGAAGGGGAGTGGGCGTGTCGGACCTGCTCGGCACCCACAGCTATCAGCTGGACGCCAAGGGGCGGATCTCGCTGCCGGCCAAGTTCCGTGAGCGGCTGGAGGACGGCGCGTTCCTGACCCTCGGGCAGGAGGGCTGTCTGTGGGTGTTCCCCCGGTCGGAGTGGGACCGGATCAGCGACGAGGTCCATCTGGCCTCGCTGCGGAGCACGGACGGCCGCGCGTACTCCCGCATCTTCTTCGGCTCGGCCGAGGGCGTGAACCCCGATGGCCAGGGCCGGCTGACCATCCCGCTCCGGCTGCGCCTGTCGGTCGGCATCGACCGGGAGGCCGTGGTGATCGGAGTCCGGGACCGCATCGAGGTATGGGACCGGACCAGATGGGAGCGATACGCGGACCAGTACGGCGGGGCCTACCAGACCGGGGCCATCTCGCCGGGAGGGAGACAGGAGTGAGCGAGGGAACGGGCGTCACCACGGTCGCCCGGCGGAGCCGCCGGCGCGCCAAGGCCGGACGGGCGGACGCCCCGCCGATCGGGTTCGCGCCGGCCGAGGGATTCGCCGACTGGCCCGACACGGTGCGCGTCGTGGGGTCGCAGCCGTCGCTGTGGTCGAGCGACCCGGAGCCGGAGTCGATCCCCGCGACGCCGTCACCCGGCGTGGTGCGGCTGGGCCCCGAGGCGCTCGTCGTGGGCGGGGAGCTCGAGCTGTCCCGCGAGGTCGGCCAGAGCTTCGTGCTCATGGGGCTGATGGCGCTGGTGCTGACGCTGTTCGTCGGGCTCGGACTGCTCGCGGTCCGGATGCTCGTCTAGCGGGTCCTGGGGAGTCGTGGCGGAGTCGGGTGAGGGTTCCGGGCGGGGAACGGAAGGACGGAGGCACGAACCGGTCATGGTGGCGGAGGTCGTGGGGTTCCTGGGGCGCTCGAGGGCGGTCGTCGACATGACCGTCGGCGCCGGAGGGCACGCCGAGGCGCTGCTCGACGCCGGCGTCGGGCGCGTGATCGGGGTGGATCGCGACGCCGCGGCGCTCCGGCTGGCCTCGGCCCGGCTGGCCGGGTTCGGCGATCGGTTCGTCGCCGTGCCCGGAGCGTTCAGCGAGGCGCCCGCCGGCGCGGTCCGGCCCGGGGACGTCGACGGGGTGCTGTTCGACCTCGGGGTGTCCTCGATGCAGCTGGACGAGGGCGACCGGGGATTCGGCTACCGGACCGACGGCCCCCTCGACATGCGCATGGACCCCTCGTCGGGCGGACCGAGCGCGGCCGACATCGTGAACGACCTCTCCGAGGAGGAGCTCGCCGACCTGATCTTCCGGTTCGGCGAGGAACGGCAGTCGCGGCGCGTGGCGCGGGCGATCGTGCGGGCCCGCGGCCGTGGCCGCATCGAGACGACCGGCGAGCTCGCCGGCATCGTCGCCGGGGCGCTGGGACGGAGACCCGGCCGGGCGCATCCCGCCCGCCGCACGTTCCAGGCCCTGCGGATCGCGGTCAACCGGGAGATCGAGGAGCTCACCACCTCCCTGCCCTGGGCGGCGAGCGTCCTCGCTCCCGGTGGCCGCGTGGTCGTGCTGGCGTACCACTCGTTGGAGGATCGCGAGGTCAAGCGGTTCTTCCGCGACGCACCGGACCTGCAGGTTCTCACCAAGCGTCCGCTGGTCCCCTCCGAGGAGGAGACCACGCGGAACCCGAGGTCCCGGGGCGCCAAGCTCCGGGCCGCCGAGAAGGTCGATCCGGAACCCCCCTCTCCCCACTTCCCCGCCGGATCGGCCACGAGGAGCGAGCCGTGAGCGCCGCCCCCCGCACGCTGCGGGAGGCGGCCTCGCGGCGGCCGTCGGTTCCTCCGCCCCGGAGGGCGGGGCCGCCGGCCGCCCGCTCCGCCTCGGTCGTGACATCGAAGACCGCCGTGCGGGCGGGAGCCGTCCCGCGCGGACCGGGCGTCCGATCGGCCGGGGTCCGAACACCCTCTCCCCGGACCGCCAAGGCGCAGTCCGGCGGCGCGGCCGCTTCCCGCGGCCGCGCCGCCGGCGGCGCGCGGACCGCCGTGGCGCGTCCTTCGAAGACCACCCCGCGCGCGGCCACCGCTCGCGCGGCACCGGCACGGATCGCACCCGTCCGCGTACCGGCCATGCCGGCCCGGAGACCGAGCGCCCCCGGGACCCCGGTGCGGAAGGCGCCGATGCGCCCCGGCCGTCTCCGCCCCGCCCCCGATCGCGGCTCACCGGCGCGGCGATCCCCCCGTCGCCGCTCCGTTCCGGCGCCGCGCCCGGCGTCCCCCCCGCGCCGGGCGCGGCGCCACTTCACGTTGTTCCTCATCTGCTCGGGCGTGCTCGTCGCGGGGCTCGTGCTGGGGCTCGTGGGGCTGAACGCGATGGTCGCGCAGTCGTCGTTCACCGTGGACGACCTGTCCACGAAGGTCCAGCAGCTGCAGCAGGACGCCCAGGCCAAGCGCCGCGAGTACGCGCACCTCACGGCGCCCGATCGCATCGTCACGGCCGCGGGGACGCTGGGCCTCCGGCTGCCGCCGCCGGGCGCTGTGCAGGTCGTCCACGTCGACGGGTCCGTGCCGAACCGCGGGCCCGGCGGGAGCGGATCGGCCGGCCTGCCGCCGGCGGGAGACCGGGGGTGAGCCGGCCGCCTCTGGGACGGCTGGGCGCACTGTTCGTCGTTCTGATCCTGGGGTTCGCCGCGATCGCCGTCCGGCTCGTGTTCCTGCAGGTGAGGGACGCCGACGCGCTGACGGCGCTCGCGCTCCAGCAACGCCTCCGAACGCTCGAGCCCCCCGCGGCCCGCGGCGCGATCCTCGACCGGAACGGCCGCGAGCTCGCCATGTCGCTGGATGCGGCCGCCGTGTACGCGGACCCCTCCCTGATCGGGCACCCCGAGGCGGTGGGGAGGCGCCTGGCGCCGTTCCTGCACGAGAAGGCGGCCGACATCGCGGCCACGATCGAGGATTCGGCCTCGCCGCGGTTCGCGTACCTGGCCCGCCAGGTGGACACGAGGGTCGCCGACCGGATCAAGGCGCTCGGCATCTCCGGGATCGGCTTCCTCCCGGACACCAAGCGGTACTACCCGAACGGCGCCGTCGCCCCGCAGGTGGTCGGGGTGTTCGGCGTGGACGGTGTCGGCGAGTCCGGGCTCGAGTACGAGTACCAGACGCAGCTCGCCGGCCGGCCGGGGCGGGAGGTGCTGGAGGTCGACCCCGCCGGCAACCCGATCCCGCTCGGGGAGAACCGCGACCGGCCGCCCGTACCCGGCGAGAGCGTGGTCACGACGATCGACCGGGAGATCCAGTACCGCGTCCAGCTGGCGCTCGCGCAGGCGGTCCGGCAGAACCACGCCAAGGGCGGCACCGTCATCGTCATGGACCCGCACACCGGCGACATCCTGGCCATGGCCTCGTACCCGAGCTTCGACCCCGCGAATTTCGAGGCCTCCAGCGACACCCGCCGGGAGAATCCGGCCATCGTGGACGTGTACGAGCCGGGTTCGGTGAACAAGGTCATCACGGCGTCGGCCGCGATCCAGGAGCATCTCGTCGCGCCGGACGAGCAGTTCTCCGTTCCGGACGTCATCTCCCTGGACCCGAGCCGGTGCCCGGAGTGCATCTTCCACGACGCGCATGCGCACCCCACGCAGCAGATGACGATCGCCGACATCATTGCCGAGTCCAGCAACGTCGGAACCATCAAGCTGGCCCAGCGCATCGGCACGACCCGGATGGCGCAGTACCTGGCCCGGTTCGGTCTGGGGCAGGCCACCGGCGTGGGGTTCCCAGGCGAACGCGACGGCATCGTGCCGCCCCTGCCGGAGTGGACGAGCGCCAGCATGGGGACGATCCCGGTCGGCCAGGGCATCGCGGTGACCCCGCTGCAGATGGCGGCCGTGTACGCGGCGATCGCCAACCACGGCGTGTGGATCCAGCCCCGCCTGGTGCGGGGGTTCGTGGACGGGGACGGGACGTTCCACCAGGCGCCGCCCGCGGCGACCCGCCGGGTGGTCTCCACGCAGACCGCCGACGAGGTCGCCCGCATCCTGTCCTGGGCCGTCCACGCGGGAACCGGGACGAACGCCCAGATCCCGGGGTACTGGGTCGCCGGCAAGACCGGCACCGCCCAGATCCCGAATGCCCACCGCGGCGGCTACTCCGACAAGTACGTGGCGTCGTTCATCGGTTTCACGCCGGCGGCGGATCCCCAGCTCGTGATCGCGGCGATCATCGACCGGCCGGTCACGGAGTACGGCGCCCTCGCGGCCGCGCCCCTGTTCAAGCAGATCGGGCAGTGGGCGATCGCCCGCATGCGCATCGCCCCCGCCCCCAGGCCGGGGGTCCCGCCGCACATGCTCTCCGGAGGGTGATCCGCATGCTGCCACGCTCTTTCGGGAGGGAGGCAGGATGGGGCCGATGCTAGACTCGGGCGGCGTCCCTGCCCTGCCGCGCGACCCGCGGCCCGGGGGGCCGAGCGACCGAACCTCCGACCCGTTCCACCACGAACCGTTGTCGCAGACTTCCCCGGCGCACGCACGGCCGCGGGCCCTGGCCGACCTGGTGCGGTCGACGCCGGGCGCGCAGGTCCTCGGCGACCCCGCCGTGGGGATCCGCGCGGTGACCTACCGGTCGGCCGAGGTGGAACCCGGGTCGCTTTACTTCGCCGTCCCGGGCACCCGGGTGGACGGGCACGACTTCGCCGAGGCCGCCGCGGAGGCCCGCGCCGCCGCCGTCGTGGTCGAACGGCGTCTCCCGGTCGAATGCGCCCAGGTGGTCGTGGGGTCTGTCCGCGAGGCGATGGGGCCGATCTCGGCCGAGTTCTACGGCCGGCCCGCGGACCGCATGACCGTCGTGGGCGTGACCGGGACGAACGGCAAGACCACGACCACGTATCTGCTGGAGTCCGTGTTCCGCGCGGCCGGCCTGACCCCCGGAGTGATCGGGACCACCGGCGTGCGGATCGACGGCCGAGCCGAGCCGTTCGCCCGCACCACGCCCGAGGCGCCGGACCTCCACCGGCTGCTCGCGGGGATGCTCGCGTCCGGGGTGCTCGCGGTGGCCATGGAGGTGTCGTCGCACGGGCTCGACCAGCACCGGGTGGGCGGGGTGCGCTACGCCTGCGGAGTGTTCACGAACCTCACCCAGGACCATCTCGACTACCACGGGACGCTCGAGGAGTACTTCGGCGCGAAGGCCAGGCTGTTCACCCCGGAGCTGGCCGAACGGGGCGCGACGAACTGGGACTCGCCCGAGGGCCGGGCGCTGATGGGGGCGTTGATCCCCATGACGTCGTTCGGCCTCTCGGAGGGCGCGGACATCCGGGGCGCCGACGTATCGACCGACGCGCGGGGGCTCGCGTTCCGGGTGGGCGAGGTCGCGGTGCGCTCGCGGTTGCGGGGCCGGTACAACGTGGAGAACTGCCTCGCGGCGTACGCGGCGGCGCACCTGGTCGGGATCGAACCCGAGGTCGCGGCCCGGGGGATCGCCGGGCTGGCCGGCGTGCCGGGGCGGCTCGAGCCCGTCGAGGAGGGCCAGGCCTTTCTCGTGGTCGTCGACTACGCGCACACGCCGGACAGCCTCGAGAACGTGCTGCGGGCGGCCCGGCCGCTCGCCGGGTCCGGCCGTGTGATCGTGGCGTTCGGCTGCGGCGGGAACCGCGACCGCGGCAAGCGGCCGCTGATGGGGGAGGCCTGCACGCGACTCGCCGACCTGACCATCGTGACGAGCGACAACCCGCGCTCGGAGGACCCCCTCGACATCATCGGCGAGATCGAGCCCGGGGCCGCGCGGGGCGGGGGTCGCTATCAGATCGAACCCGACCGGCGGGCGGCGATCGCGCTGGCCCTCGCGTCGGCCGGGCCCGGCGACGTGGTCGTCATCGCCGGCAAGGGGCACGAGACCGGGCAGGAGTTCGCCGACCGCACGATCCCGTTCGACGACCGGCTGGTCGCCGCGGAGGAGCTCCGGGCGCTGCTGGGAGCCGCGCGATGAGGCCGCGGCGACTCTCGGCGGTGGCCGCGGCGGTCGGCGGCCGCGTGGTCGGGCCGGACGTCGAGGTGACGACCGTGACGACCGACAGCCGGGCCGCGGCGGCCGGGACGCTGTTCGTGGCCCGGGCCGGGGAGTCGACCGACGGGCACCGCTTCGTCCCGGACGCGTTCCGGGCCGGCGCGGCGGCGGCGATGGTCAATCAGGTTGACGATGTCATGGCCCCGGGGGGGCGGCCGCTCGTCGTGGTGGACGACCCGGGTCGGGCCCTGCTGGACCTGGCGCGCGACGAACGCGCGTCGCTGGGCGCCACGGTGGTCGGGATCACCGGCTCGACCGGGAAGACCTGCACGAAGGACCTCACGGCCGCCGTGCTCCGCGCGCGGTACGAGGTGGCGGCCAGCCCGGCCTCGTTCAACAACGAAGTGGGGATGCCGCTCACGCTGCTGTCGGCCGGGACGGAAACCGACGTGTTCGTCCTCGAGATGGGGAGCCGGGGGATCGGCCACATCCGCGACCTGTGCGAGGTCGCGCGTCCCGACGCCGGCATCGTGACGAACGTCGGCATCGCGCACCTCGGGCTGTTCGGCAGCAGGGAGAACATCGTCACGGCCAAGGCCGAGCTGGTCGAGGCACTCCCGCCCAGGGGCGTCGCCCTGCTGAACGCCGACGACCCCGTGGTGTCCCGGTACCGCGAGCGCACGCGGGCTCGCGTCCTGGCGTTCGGGACCGCGGAGGGCGCCGACGTCCGGGCCGAGGGCGTCGAGCTCGACCGGGACGCCCGGGCCTCGTTCACGCTGGTGGCGGCCGGCCTCCGGGAGCGGGTGGAGCTCCCCGTCCCCGGCGAGCACATGGTGTCGAACGCCCTGGCCGCGTCGGCGTGCGGGATCGCGCTCGGCGTGTCGCCGGGGGAGTGCGCCGCCGCGTTGAAGGACGCACGGATCAGCGGTTGGCGCATGGAGACGTTCGAGACGACGGAGGGCGTCCGCGTGGTGAACGACGCGTACAACGCCAACCCCACGTCCATGGCCGCCGCGCTCAAGGCCGCGCGGTGGATGTCGCGCGGCGGGCGGTGCGTCGCGGTGCTGGGGGGCATGGCGGAGCTGGGCGACGCCGCGCCGGAGGAGCACGACCACGTGGGCGAGCTGGTCGCCCGGCTGGGGATCGAGGAGCTGGTCGTGGTCGGCGACGACGCGTCCCCTATCGCGCGCGCCGCGCTCCGCGAGGGGATGGAATCCGGCCACGTGATGCAGGTGCCCGACCGGGACGCCGCGCTGGACGCCGTGCGGCGCATCGCAGGGCCAGGCGACCTCGTGCTGGTGAAGGCGTCGCGGATCAACGGGCTCGAGCGCCTCGCCGAGTCGCTCCGAACGGGAGGGCCGGCGTGACCTCGATCCTGATCGCGGCCGCGGCGGGACTGCTCGTGACGCTGACCATGACGCCGTTCGCCATCCGGGCGTTCCGGGTGTGGGGGTTCGGGCAGCGCATCCGGGAGGCCTGGTACGGCGAGGGCCCGGAGGCGCACCACGGCCACATCGGGAAGGTCGGCACGCCCACCATGGGCGGGATCGTGATCCTGTTCGGCATGCTCGTCGCCTACCTGGTGGCCCGGCTGACCGGCGCGGCGTTCACGGCCACGGGCCTGGCCGTGCTCGTGGCGACGTTCGGCCTGGGAGCCGTCGGGTTCTGCGACGACTTCCTGAAGATCCGCAAGCAGCGTTCCCTCGGGCTGAACAAGACCGCGAAGGTCATCGGACAGGCGCTGATCGCTCTGGCGTTCGGCCTGCTGGCCGTGAAGGTCGGGTCGGTCAGCACCCACCTCTCGTTCATCCGGGTCACCGCGCTCGACCTCGGGCTGGCGTTCTACGTGTGGGTGTTCCTGGTGATGTCCGCGTCGTCGAACGCGGTGAACATCACCGACGGGCTCGACGGCCTGGCGAGCGGCTCGTCCGCGCTCGTGCTGGCGGCGTACGTGTTCATCGCGTTCTGGCAGGACCGCCACGCCTGCGCGCTCGCGCACACGCCCGCGTGCTACCCGGTGAGCGGGAAGGCCTCGCTGGACACCGCCATCGTCGCGGCGAGCGCGCTGGGCGCGGTGTCGGGGTTCCTGTGGTGGAACGCGGCGCCGGCACGGATCTTCATGGGCGACACCGGGTCCCTCGCCATCGGCGGCCTGCTGGCCGCGCTCGCCGTGGTGACCGAGACACAGCTGCTGCTGGTGGTGCTGGGGGGGCTGTACGTGCTGGAGACGACGTCGGTGATCATCCAGATCGTGTCCTTCCGGATGTTCCACCGGCGGGTGTTCCGGATGGCGCCGATCCATCACCACTTCGAGCTGGTGGGGTGGCACGAGTTCACCGTGATCGTGCGGTTCTGGATCGTGGCCGGCCTGTCGGTGGCGTTCGGTCTGGGGTTGTTCTACGCCGACTTCCTGGCCCGCGGGGGGACGCAGTGACGCCGGGGCGCGGCGCCTTCGCCGGCCAGGTGGCCGTGGTGGTCGGGCTGGGGTCGAGCGGCCGTGCGGCGGCACGGGTCCTGGCCGAGGAGGGCGCGACGGTCCGGGTCAGCGAGCGCCGCCGGGAGGAGCTGGACACGACCGCCCTGCCCGACGGCGTGGAGCTGCTGGCCGGCGGCCACGTCCCGGAGCACCTCGACGGAGCGACCCTGGTCGTGACGAGTCCCGGCGTCCCCGAGCACGAGCCGATCCTCGTGTGGGCGGCCGACCGCGGCCTGCCGGTGTGGAGCGAGATCGAGCTGGGGGCCCGGCTCGCGCGCGTCCCGTACGTCGCGATCACCGGGACGAACGGCAAGAGCACGACCACCGAGATGGTCGCGGCCGCCATGCGCGCGGCCGGGATGCGGGCGGCGGTGTGCGGCAACATCGGACACCCGTTCTCCCTCGCGGCGCGCGAGGACCACGACGCGCTGGCCGTCGAGGTGTCGTCGTTCCAGCTGCGATTCCACGCCTCGTTCCACCCCCGGGTGTCCGTGCTGGTGAACCTCGCGCCCGACCACCTCGACTGGCACGGATCGTTCGCGGCGTACGCGGCGGCGAAGGCGCGCGTGTTCGAGCTGCAGCGGGCGGACGGGGACGTCCACGTCGGGAACGCGGACGACGCGTGGGCGGCCCGGGTCTCGCGGGGGGCGCCGTGCGAGGTGCGATGGTTCCGGCTGGGCGAGCCCCGGGGACTCGAGGTGGGGTTCGCGGACGGGGAGCTCCGGTTCCGAGGTCGGCCGCTCGGCCGGCCGTCGGGTCCCGGCGCCGGGTTCCGGGCGGACGCGGCCGCCGCCGCGGCGGTGTCCCTGGCATTCGGCCTCGATGCCGACGCGGTCCGGCGGGGGATCGCATCGGTCGAGCCGCTCCCGCACCGCGGCCAGGTGGTCGCGACGGCGGGCGCCGTTCGGTTCGTCGACGACTCGAAGGCGACCAACCCCCATGCCACCCTCGCGGCCATCGAGGGCATGCGCGACGTCGTCCTGATCGCCGGCGGCCTGGCCAAGGGCGTGGACCTGTCGCCGCTCGCACAGGCCATCCCCTCGCTGGCCGGCGTGGTGGCGATCGGCGAGGCCGCGCCCGAGGTGGCGGCCGTGTTCGAGGGACGGGTGCCGGTGAAGACCGCCCGATCCATGGACGCCGCGGTGCGATCGGCGTTCGACATGGTCCCGGCGGGGGGCGGCGCCGTGCTGCTCGCGCCGGCCTGCGCCAGCCAGGACATGTTCCGCGACTACGCGGAGCGGGGCGAGGCGTTCGCCGCGGTCGCCCGCTCGGTCGCGGGAGGAACGAACCCCGGCGACGTGCACCCGAACCCGAACGCGAACCTCGACGAGAACGTGAACGGCCCCTCCCACGACCCCACCGAACGGGAAGGAGCCGCCCGTGGCCAGCCGTAGGAACCCAGCGACGACCCCCGGCCGCCGGCCGCACCTGCGGCTGGTGCCGAGCGAGGAGCGGCCTTCCAGGAAGCAGCGGGCCCGGGCCCGGCGGGCGGACCGGAGGGGCCGCCGCGCCGCGCGCGACCCGATGCCCCGGACGGTGGCGCTGCTCCTTGTCGCGGCGTTCCTCCTCACCGGCATCGGCCTGGTCATGGTGCTCTCGGCCAGCTCGGTGTCGTCGTACCAGAGCTCCGGCGACAGCTTCCTGTATCTGAAGCGCCAGGCCGTCTACGCGGCGATCGGGGCGGTGGCGCTGCTGGCGACGGTACGCATCTCCTACCGCCGGTGGGAGCAGTGGTCGCTGCCGCTGTTGATCGTGTCGATCGTCCTGCTCGGCCTGGCGCTCCACCCGGCCATCGGGTCGGTGCGGGGCGGGTCGTCGCGGTGGATCGTAATGGGCCCGGTGACGATCCAGCCCTCCGAGCTGACGAAGCTCGCCGTGGTGGTGTTCGCGGCGACGGTCCTCACGAGGAAGTGGCGGCGGCTGAACGAGCCGCTCCACCTGCTGATCCCGCTCGCGCCGGTGCTGGTGGTGGTGTGCGGCCTGATCATCCTCCAGCGCGACCTCGGGACCACGACGATCATCGCGGCGACGGCGTTCGTGCTGGTGTTCGCGGCGGGCGTCCGGATGCGGTACATCGCCGGCACCGCGTTCCTGGCCCTCGCCGCCGGGTGGATGCTGATCATGGGCGAGCACTACCGCAAGGTGCGGTTCCTGTCGTTCCTGCACCCATGGGCGGACCGGACGAACACCGGCTACCAGCTGATCCAGTCGCTGGTCGGCCTGGGGTCCGGCGGGCTGTTCGGCGTGGGGCTCGGGGCGAGCCGGCAGAAGTGGATGTACATCCCGAACGCCCACACCGACTTCATCTTCTCGATCCTGGGCGAGGAGCTGGGACTGCTCGGCGAGGCCGTGGTCCTGGCCTTGTTCCTCACGCTCGTGGTCTGCGGGATCCGGATCGCGTCGCGCGTCACGGACACGTTCGGCCGGCTGCTCGCGACGGGGATCGTGGCCTGGCTGGGACTGCAGACCCTCATCAACCTCGGCGCCGTGACCGGCGTGCTCCCCGTGACGGGGGTGCCGCTGCCGTTCGTCTCCTTCGGCGGGTCGTCGCTGATCGTGACGCTCGCCGCCGTCGGCATCCTCGCGAACATCGGCCGCACGGCAGCGGCCGAGAACGGGACCATCGAGGAGGAGGAACGCCGCGGACGCCGTTGGCCGCGGAGCCTCGAGCCCCGGCTTTCGCCCGGCCGTTACGAGCGGCGACCGGTGTTCGGCCGCCACGAACAGCGCCCCGTGGCCGCCGGAGGGGTCGAACGGCCGTCGCCGGCCGTCATCGTCGACGACGATCGCGAGCGGACCCGGCGGCGCCATCCCGCCGGGGGAAACCTGAACGTGCGCGCCCCCGCGTCGACGGTGCCGCGCGCTCCGCGCCCGACCGTGCACCGGGCCGAACCGCCTCGGGCGACCCGCCGCGCCCGGCGGAAGGGTCGCGCCCGGTCGACGCCGGGCGCCGGAGGCCGGCGGTGAGGATCCTGATCGCCGGCGGCGGCACGGCCGGGCACGTGTTCCCGGCCATCGCCGTGGCCCATCGACTGGTCGAGGACCACGGTGCCGACGTGGCGTTCCTGGGAACCGCGGCGGGACAGGAGGCCCGCCTGGTCCCGGCGGCCGGGTTCCGGATGATCGAGATGGAGGCGAAACCGCTGCTGCGCAAGGTGTCGCTGTCCACGCTGCGGGCCCCGTTCGAGGCGTTCGGCTCGATGCGGCGGTGCGCGCCGCTCGTGCGGGAGGCCGACGCCGTCCTCGGGATGGGGGGCTACGTGAGCGGGCCGCCGGTCGTGGCCGCCCGTCGGGCGCGGACCCCGGTGGTCCTCCACGAGCAGAACGTGATCCCCGGGCTCGCCAACCGGCTGTGCAGCCGGTTCGCCCGGACCACGGCGGTGGCCTTCGCGGAGGCGTCCGGCAGGATGCCCCGGCGAGCGCACGTCGAGGTCACGGGCAACCCGATCCGGGATGTGATCGCCTCGGTCCCGGCGGAGCGGTCGCGTCTCGCGAAGGAGGCGTGCGCGGAGCTGGACCTCGATCCGGAACGCCGGACCGTCGTGATCTTCGGGGGCAGCCAGGGGGCCCTCCACGTCGACCGAGCCGCCGTGGGCGCGTGCACCCTGTTGCGGCAACGCGGCGACCTCCAGGTGGTGCTGCTGACCGGTCCGGCCCACCTCGACGCCACGGTGCGCGGCCTCCCCTCCGGCGCCGCCCTGGCCGTTCGGGCGCTGCCGTTCCTCGACCGGATGGAGCTCGCGTACGCGGTGGCGGACGTCGTGGTCGCGAGGGCCGGGGCGACCACGATCGCGGAGGTCTCGGCCTGCGGCATCCCCTCGATCCTCGTCCCGTATCCGTACGCCACGGCGAACCACCAGGAGGCGAATGCCCGCGCCCTCCAGCGGGCGGGCGGTGCGAGCGTCCTGCTCGACGATCAGCTCACCGCGGAGATCCTGGCCGAACGCGTCGAGGGCCTGCTCGACCACGGGGAGCGCCTCCGGGCGATGTCGGATGCCGCGACGGCGTGGGCCCGGCCCGCCGCCGCCGCCACCGTCGCTGCGCTGGTCGTCCGGGCCGCGGAGGAACGGGCGTGAGCCGCGACCTCGCCGGCGAGTACCGCCCGCCCGCCGGCAGCATCCCGACGCTCACCGTCCCGGACCTCGCCAACGTCCGCCGGGTGCACATGATCGGCATCGGCGGAGCGGGGATGAGCGGCATCGCCCGGCTGCTGCTGGCCCGGGGGATCGGGGTGTCGGGTTCGGACCTCAAGGACTCGACCGGGCTGGGGGACCTGGGGAACCTCGGCGCGGAGGTCGCCGTCGGTCACCGGGCAGACCAGGTGGTCGCGGACGGGCCCCCCGACGCGGTGGTGGTGTCGACTGCGATCCCCGAGCGGAACCCCGAGCTGGAGGAGGCCCGCCGGCTCGGCGTTCCGGTGCTGGCGCGGGCCCAGGTGCTGGCCGCCCTGATGTCCGGGACCAGGGGCGTCGCCATCGCCGGCACCCACGGGAAGACCACGACGACGTCGATGACCTCCGTGATCCTGGAACGTGCGG
This sequence comes from uncultured Actinomycetes bacterium, assembly GCA_963772375.1. Lineage (GTDB taxonomy): Bacteria > Actinomycetota > UBA4738 > UBA4738 > JACQTL01 > DATBHM01. The sequence goes on along the minus strand of CAVYXG010000001.1, from coordinate 442,833 downwards.
GCCTCGACCCGACGTTCGTCATCGGGGGCGACCTGAACGAGAGCGGATCGAACGCCCGCCACGGCGAGGGCGGGTGGTTCGTGGCGGAGGCGGACGAGAGCGACGGCACGTTCCTGCTGCTCGCCCCCGAGGTGGCGGTGGTCACGAACGTCGAACAGGATCACGTCGACTTCTACCGCAGCCGCGAGGAGACGCTGGCCGCGTTCGCGCGGTTCGCCCGGGCGGCGGAGGTCGTGGTCGCGTGCGCGGACGACGAGGGCGTGCAGGAGGTGCTCCGCAGATCGGGACGCGCCGGCCGGACGCACACCTACGGGATCGGCCCGGCGGCCGACGTGCGGGTGACGCCCGGTACGCCGGCCGGGCGCTCCACGACCGGAACGATCGAGGTCGACGGGCGAACCGTCGAGGTCTCGCTCCGGGTGCCGGGTGTTCACAACCTGCTGAACGCAGCCGCGGCCATGCTGGCCGCGCGCGAGGCGGGCGTGGATCCGGCGTCGGCGGCCGCGGCGCTCGAATCGTTCTCGGGCGTGCGCCGACGGTTCGAGTTCCGGGGAATGGGACGGGGCGCCGAGTTCTTCGACGACTACGCCCACCACCCGACGGAGATCCGAGCGACGCTGGCGGCCGTTCCCGACGAGTACCGGCGGGTGGTCGCGGTGTTCCAGCCCCACCGGTACACGCGGACCGAGGCCATGTGGTGCGAGCTCGGAGCGGCCCTGGAGGCGGCCGATCTCGTGGTCCTGACCGACGTGTACGGCGCCGGGGAGACGCCCATCCCCGGCGTGACCGGGAAGCTGCTGGTGGAATCGATCACCGAGTCGGCGCCGGGCAAGCGAGTCGTGTACCTCCCGAAGCGGGCCGACGTGGCCCCGTTCCTGTCGGGGGAGGTCCGGCCCGGGGACGTGGTGATCACGCTGGGGGCCGGCGACATCACGATGGTGCCGGACGAGGCCCTCGAGCGGATCCTGGAGGACGCGTGACCGTGGTCGTCCGGGATCCGGCCGCGATCGCCCGGGCCGAGGTCGTGCTGCGCGCTGCGTGCGGCGACCGGCTGCGGACGTCGTTCCCGCTCGCGCCGCTCACGACGTTCCGGATCGGCGGGCCGGCGGCGCTGTTCCTCGAGCCCGAATCGGAGGCCGACCTCCGAGCGGCCGGGCAGGCCGTCCGGGAGACGGGGATCCCGTTCGTCGTGATCGGGAAGGGCTCGAACGTCCTCGTGTCCGACGAGGGGTACCCGGGGCTGGTCCTGCGGCTGGGCAGGGGGTACCGGTGGGCCGCCCGCGACGGCTCGACCGTGACCGCCGGCGCGTCGATGCCGCTGCCCCGCCTCGCAGGGATCGCCCTGTCGCATTCGCTGGGAGGTCTGGAGTTCGGCGTCGCCATCCCGGCGACGCTGGGCGGGGCCGTGCGGATGAACGCCGGCGCGCACGTGCATTCGCTCGACGAGGTCGTCCACCACGTGGAGGTGTTCCTGCTGGGGTCGGGCGTCGCCCGGAGGGTGGCGGCGGCCGAGGCGAGGTTCGTGTACCGGAACTCGGGCCTTCCCGCGGACGGAGTGGTCGTGGCGGCGGCGCTCGGCCTCCGGCCGGGGGACCCGGCCGCCATCCGGGCCGGCATGGACGAGGCCCGGGAGTGGCGGCGCCGGACGCAGCCGCTCGCCGAGCCGAACTGCGGGAGCGTCTTCAAGAACCCGCCCGGCGGGCACGCCGCGGCGATGATCGACTCCCTCGGACTGAAGGGTGTCGCCGTGGGCGGCGCGGAGGTGTCCAGGAAGCACGCGAACTTCATCGTGGCCCGTCCGGGAACGCGCGCCGCCGACGTGGTGACGCTCATCCGGACGGTGCAGGAACGGGTCGCGGACCGGTTCGAGGTCCGCCTGGAGCCGGAGGTGCACCTTGTCGGCAACTTCGACGTCACGCCGGCCTGAGGGGTCGGCCCGACGGGACGGACCCCCCAAGCTGCCGGCCACGGCCGATGCCGGCCGGAACCGCCCTCGCCCGGAGGCCGGTCGGACGACGGCCGGACGGGGGAGGATCACCGCCACGGCTTCGAGCGGGCGCCGGCGGCCGGTTCGGCGGCTCGCCATGGTCGCCGGGGTGGCGGCCGCCGCCATGGCATCGGCCGGGTGGTGGGCGGCGCACAGCTCGATGTTCGACGCGCACCACGTCGTCGTGACCGGCGAGTCCAGGCTGTCCCGCGCCGACGTCATCCGCGCCTCGGGGATCGACCGGTCCACCAACGTGCTGTTCGCCGACCCGTCGGCCATCGCGGCGGCAGTCGAGGCGAACCCGTGGGTCGCGGACGCGACCGTGAGCCGGTCGCTGCCCTCGACCATCACCGTCCAGATCACCGAACGGCGCCCCGCGTCCACCGTCGCGGTGGGGTCGACCTGGTTCCTGGTGGCGGGGGACGGCACCGTCCTCGGCCCCGCCGCCCACCGGCCCCACCTCCCCGTCCTGCCGACCACCGTCGCGGTGACGGTCGGAGCCCCCGTCCCCGTGCTCGCAGGGCCGGCCGCGGTGGCGGGCGGCATGTCGCCCGCGCTCCGGGCCCATGTCGCCTCCGTGGCCCCCGCGCCCGACGGCTCGGTGCAACTGGACATGGACGACGGGGTCCGGGTGCTGTTCGGCGAGGCGACCGCCATCCGGGCCAAGGACCAGGCCATCGCCGGGATCCTCGACTGGGCACGGGAGCGTGACGCACCCCTCGCCACGATCGACGTCCGCTCACCCGACGCCCCCGACGCCATCCTGCGCGATGCGGGCCAATCGGATGCCTCAGGGGCCGGGTGGGCCGTTGCGGGCCGGTAAGGTATGCCGGCCAGACCCTCAACCTCGACGTCGAGTCGAGCCTGAGTGTCGAGAGATGGAGCGCGGGCGCATGGACTCCTCGGGAAGCCGGGGCGGGCGTCGTCAGTCCGAACCTGACGCCCGAACCGTCACCGCGACGCGCTGAACCGAGTTGTTCGCGTATCCACCCACGTTCCATCCCGCGACGAGTGGCTGGACGTTGCCCTCGGCGTCGGTGGCGCGGCAGCACAGCTCGTGGGGGCCCGCGTCCGCGTCCCATCGGTGGGACCAGGCCCGCCATGCGTACGGCCCCGCCTCGGGGCCGAGCTCGGCGTCCGTCCACGTCGCCCCGCCGTCGTCGCTGAACTCCACGCGGACCACGGCGCCCCACCCGGACCAGGCGCGGCCGCGGATCTCGCGCCGGCCCGGTGGCACGAACCGTTCCCTGCTCAGGAACTCCGGGATGCCGGGCGGCTCCATCAGCGCGCGCGGCTGGATCCGGGTGAGCTGCACGCCGGGCTCGTTCTCGGTGAGGCGCATGCGGTAGGCGTGGGTCATCTGGTAGCCGGCGAAGGGCTCGGCCAGCACCTCGATCGACCGGAGCCACTTCACCGAGGCCATGCCGTACCACCCGGGCACCACGAGCCGCAACGGGAACCCGTGCTGCGGGGGGAGGGGGGCCCCGTTCATCTCGTAGGCGAGCAGCGCCCCGCCCGCCGTGGCCTGCTCGATCGTGAGGCTCCGCGCGTAGGTCTGCTCAACCCCGCCGTCGATGCCCCGGTCGAGGCCCGTGAATACGACCTCCCGGGCATCACCCCCGACCCCGACGTCGGCCAGCAGCGACCCAACGTCGACCCCCGTCCACCGCGCCGTGCCGACGGCCTCCTGGCCCCATGGCTGGCTGACCGGCCGGGGATCGAGCATCGACCGGCCGTTCCCGGCGCACTCGAGTGTGACCGTGAGCGTCGTGGTGTCCTGCGACCGGAGATCCTCGAGGGAGAGGGATCGGGGCTGCTCGACCCGGCCCCCAACCTCGAGGCTCCACGATTGAGCGTCCACGGCGGGCACGTCGAAGTGGATCAGGAGGTAGTGCAGACCAGCGGGCGTCGTGTCGTAGCGGAGCGCCTCGAGCGGCATGCCGTGGTTCCGGGTGGCGAGCCCCACCTCCTCGCGGGCGAACGCGGTGGACTCGGACTCGGACTCGGACTCGGGCGCTTCCGTCTGCTCGGCGCTCACGGCAGGGACTCCAGGCTCGGGCGGGCAACCGGTCGAGTCTATCCCCAGGCCGGGCGGGTTCGGGCGGATCGCCGGCGAGCCGGGCGCCAGACCGATCAACCTGGGGCGGGTTTCTGTCACCGAACCACACAACTTGAGGCGATCGAATACTTGACGGACCTGCGCTTTCGCGTTACAGTGCTGCCCCTGTAGGTGAGGTTGATATGACAATCAATCTCAACTAGAGGGTGATGGTCAGGGAAGCTGACCACGGCGTTTCCCCAGGTAGACGGGGCTTTTGCTCCCGGAGCGGAGGAGATCCGACACATGCAGTCTCCATCGAACTACCTCGCCGTGATCAAGGTCGTCGGCATCGGTGGCGGCGGCGTGAACGCGGTGAACCGCATGATCGAGTCGGGCCTTCGCGGCGTGGAGTTCATCGCCGTGAACACCGACGCCCAGACCCTGCTCATGTCCGACGCGGACGTGAAGCTCGACATCGGCCGGGAGACGACACGGGGCCTCGGGGCCGGTTCCGACCCAGAGGTCGGCAAGCGGGCGTCCGAGGAGCACCGGGGCGAGATCGAGGAGATCCTCAAGGGCGCCGACATGGTGTTCATCACCGCCGGCGAGGGCGGCGGCACCGGCACCGGCGGCGCGCCCGTCGTGGCGGAGATCGCCCGGGACCTCGGCGCGCTGACGATCGGCGTGGTGACCCGGCCGTTCGGCTTCGAGGGTCGGAAGCGGGCCACCCAGGCCGAGATGGGCATCACCGAGCTCAAGAAGGCCGTCGACACCCTGATCATCGTCCCGAACGACCGCCTGCTCCAGGTGTCCGACCCGCTGACCCCGATGGTCGACGCCTTCCGGATGGCCGACCAGGTCCTGTACCAGGGCGTGGACGGCATCACGTCGCTGATCATGACCCCGGGCCTCATCAACCTGGACTTCGCCGACGTGAAGGCCGTCATGACCTCCGCCGGATCCGCGCTCATGGGAATCGGCCTCGCGGCCGGCGAGAAGCGCGCCGAGGACGCCGCCAAGGCCGCCATCTCCTCGCCGCTGCTCGAGTCCTCGATCGAGGGTGCCAAGGGCGTGCTGCTGTCGATCAGCGGCCCGCAGGACCTGTCGCTCCACGAGGTGAACAAAGCCGCGGAGACCATCACCCGGGTCGCCCACCCGGACGCGAACATCATCTTCGGCGCCGTCATCGACGACGCCATGGGCGACGAGGTCCGTGTGACCGTCATCGCCGCGGGGTTCGACAAGCTCGTGCCCTCGGGGGTGTCCGGGATGGAGTCGCGGCTCTCCCGGCTGCTCGAGGAACCATCGCCGTCCCGGCCGGCCGACGAGCCGGCCTCGGCGCCCGCGCTCCTCGAGGAGGACGAGGAGGACATCTTCAAACCCGCGCCGGAGACCGTGGTCTTCGACGCCGAGGAGGACCTGGACATCCCGGACTTCCTCAAGAACTGACGGGAGCGATCCCGCGAGACCCCTCCGCCGGGTGCGTGCGGCAGGCCGGCGGGCGTGTGGGGGGCGGAGCGGGCCGGCGACCGAGGCGCCCTTCCCCCGCCTCGGGACGAATCGGCCCGGGAATCCGCCCCCCACGTTCGTTGCCGGCGCGGCCGGTCGTTGTTGGGAGCCACCCCGCGTGGCATCCTCGCCGGACCCATGTCCTTCGAACGGCGCACGCTCGCGGGCGGCGGGTCGGCGCTCGTCGCCACGGAGCTCGAGCGCTCGGGGTTCGTGGTGGCGTTCACCGAGCGGGCCGGCGGGGCCAGCCGGGGGCCGTTCGCGTCCCTCAACCTCTCCCAGGCCGTCGGCGACGATCCGAACGCCGTCCGGGCCAACCGTGACCTGGTCGTCGGCTCGCTCGGTCTCGGCGGGCCGTTCGCCCTGCCGGAACAGGTGCACGGCGCCGGGCTGGCATGGGTGGACGGGTCGAACGCCGGTGCCGGGTTCACCCGTCCCGAGGACCGTGCACCCGGCGCCGACGCCCTGGCCACACGCGAGCGTGGTGCCCCGGTCGCCGTCATGACGGCGGACTGCGTGCCGGTGGCGCTGGCCTCGCCGGCGACGGGCGTCCTCGCCGTCGTCCACGCGGGGTGGCGGGGGCTGGCCGCGGGGGTCATCGCCCGGGTCATCGGCGAGTTCGACGAGCCCGGCGACGTCCTGGCCGCGATCGGCCCGGCCATCGGCCCCGACCACTACGAGGTGCGCGACGACGTCGCCGAACGCGTCGCCGCGGGGTCGGAGGCCGGGGCGGTCGTCGAACGACGGGAGGGGCGGACGTTCCTCGACCTCGCCGGCACCGCGGAGGCGACGCTCCGCTCGCTCGGCGTGGGACGGGTGGACGTCGTCCGGCTCTGCACTGCCTGCGAGCCCGCCCGGCTGTTCTCCCATCGCCGGGACGAGGGTCGGACCGGCCGGCAGGCGGTCGTGGCGGTGCGCCGGTGAACCGCTCGCCGGCGGACGTCCGGGATGATGGTCGGGATGTGCCCTGAGAAGGGTTGTGAGCGCCGTGGAAACCATCGGCAATTCCTGAGAAGAACTGTGAACTAGGGTGATAGACTCCGGCGCCGAACTGGGTCGCAACCTGCGCCTCGTCCGGTCGCGGATCGGCTCCGCGGCCGCCCGGGCGGGGCGCGACCCCGGGGAGGTCGTCCTGGTGGCGGCGACCAAGGGCCAGCCGCCCGCGGCGATCGAGCGGGCCGCCGCGGCGGGTGTCCTGGACTTCGGAGAGAACTACGTGAACGAGCTGGCGGCCAAGCGGAAGGCGGTCGGGGCGGCGGGTCTCCGGTGGCACTTCATCGGCGCGCTGCAGTCCTCGACGGCGCACCGCGTGGCCGATCTCGCCGACGTCGTCCACTCCGTGGGCTCGATGCACGCCGCACGACGGCTCGCGTCCCGGGCCGACCGGGGGGGACGCTCGATCCCCACGCTGGTCCAGGTCGACTTCACCGCCGCGCGCAACGGCGTGGCGCCGGAGGAGGTTCCCGGCGCCGTCGGCACGCTCCGCGGGCTCGCCGGGATCGACCTGCGCGGCCTGATGACCCTCCCCCCCACGACCCCGATCCGGAGGCGTCGCGTCCGTTCTTCCGTCGACTCCGTGACCTCCGCGACGACGTGTCGACCGGCCCCGACGACCTTCCCGAGCTGTCCATGGGAATGTCCGGCGACTACGAGGTCGCTGTGGAGGAAGGCGCTACGATGATCCGGATCGGGACGGCGCTGTTCGGCCCCCGACCTCAGGAGTAGGAGGCTTCGATGCCAGGAGCGTGGAAGAAGACCCTCAGTTACCTTGGCCTGGTCGAGGAGGAGGAGGACGAGGTCAACGAGCTTCCCGAGGACCCCGCGCTCTACGCCGCGGAGCCCGAGCAGCCCCAGCACCACCGGTTCGGGCGCTCCCACGAACCGGTCGCGGTCGCCCCGTCGCCCGAGACCGTCGGCGGGGTCGTGCGAACCATCCCCCAGCCCCGGCCCCATCCCGCCACCACCATCCACAAGGCGGAGCCCAAACGGTTCAACGAGGCCCGGGACCTCGGGGACAAGTTCCGCGAGGGGATCCCGGTGATCATGAACCTCCAGGGCACGGAGGACCCGATCGCACGCCGCCTCGTGGACTTCGCCTCGGGGCTGGTGTTCGGCCTCGGCGGCAAGATCGAGATGGCCGCGAACCGCGTGTATCTGCTGACGCCGGCCGACGTGGAGGTCTCCGCGGAGGAGCGCCAGCGGCTGTCGGGCAGCTTCTACAACCAGTTCTGATGCCGGCGTGAGCATCGTCGCGACGCTCTCCCCGGTCGCGGCGCTGTTGCCCATCCACCGCTGCGCGGCCCTCGGCCTGTCGACGCCGCTTCGGATCCTGTGCGCGGCGCTGCAGATCTACTGGCTGATCCTGTTGGTTCGCATCCTGCTGTCGTGGTTCCCCATGCCGCGCTCCGGGGTCGGGGCCAGACTGGTGAGCCTCCTGTTCGAGCTGACGGATCCCGTCCTCCGGCCGCTGCGGAACCTGATCCCGCCGGCTCGGGCCGGGGCGATGGCCATCGACTTCTCGCCCATCCTGGTGTTCATCGGGATCGGCGTGATCCAGCGCGTCATCGGCTGCTTCTGACGGCCCCCGGCTCCGTCGTTATCCTGTCCCGGATTTCCCGGCAGCCGGCGGAAGGACCCGAAATGGCGAGGAAGAAGGACGAGGGGAGCGTGGGAGGCTCCGGCAGGCTCACGCCGGTCGACGTGCAGCAGATCCAGTTCCGGCGGGCACTGCGGGGGTACGACGAGCAGGAGGTCGACGACTTCCTCGACCGCATCACCGAGGAACTGACCCTGTTGATCGACGAACGCCGCTCCGCGACGGAACGGGCGGGCAGCCTCCCGACCGTCCGCGTGGCGAGCGCCGGCGACGCGGCGGCCGCGTCGAAGCAGGCCGAGGACCTCGTCCGGGAGGCTCGCGAGCGGGCGGACGCGATCGTGCGCGATGCCAACCAGCGAGCCGCCGCCACCGTGCGCGAGGCTGAAGCCCGTGCCGGCGCCCCGGGCGCAGCCGCGGCGGCCGGGGCGGGGATCGGGGTCGGCGCGTTCCTCACGAAGGAGCGCGAGTTCCTCCAGCGACTGGCCGCGTTGGTGCAGGGCCACGCCGAGGGCGTGAAGAGCATGGTCGCCGCGAGCCGGGACCCGGCCGCGGGAGGCGCCGGCGTAGGCGGGGCGTCTGCCGCGCCATCGGGAGGGGCCACGTCCGGTCCCGCTGCGGGCCCGGGGCCCGCCGACGCCGGGCCCGCCTCGTCGCCGTTGCCCGATTCCACGTCCGGTGGGCCGGGGCCGGGAGGAGCCGGTGGGTCGGGCGGTTCCGGCGGAGCGGCCCCGGGATCGCCGTCCGCGTCGAGCGGGGCCGGGCCGGGCCCCGCGTCCGCAGCCGGCGGGACGGCGGCGATCGCGACGGCCACGCGCGAGGCCGATGAGCCGACCGTGATCCCGGAGGAGGACCGATCGCAGGCGGCGCCCTCGCGCGGCACGACCGACGGCGGCGGGCCTCCACAGCAGGCGCCCCAGCCGTCACGGCCGATCGAGGGCTCGGGCGCCGGGGAGCGTCCCGCGACCGGAGCCGTGACGACGCCGGAGGCGTCTTCGGATCCCACCGGATCGCCGGCCGCCGAAGCCTCCCACGGCCCGAGCGGTGAGGGCGAACCGGCCGAAGGCGACTCCACGCTGCGCGAGTTGTTCTGGGGCGACGAGTAGCCTCGGGCCCGGATCTTCCTCAGGCTGCGGCCCGGCGGAGCGCGACGATCACACGGCCGCCCTCGATCGACGCCTCGGCCGTGTGGACGCCCTGCCCGTCGCCGGATCCCGCGGCGACCGACGTGGCCAGGGTCTCCGTCGCGACGTCGTCCCTGTGACCGTCCATCGCCGCGAGGATCTCCGCCGGCCCGTCGACCCACAGCTCGATGCGGTCGCTCACGTCGAGCCCGGCCGCCTTCCTGGCGTCCTGGATCACCCGGACCAGCTCACGGGCCACTCCCTCACGGCGCAGCGCGTCGTCCAGCTCGAGGTCGAGCGCCACCGTCATGCCGGCGTCCGCAGCCACGCCCCATCCCTCCCGGACGTCCTGGGACAGCTCCACGTCGGCCGGCGCCAGCTCCACGGGTTCGCCGTCGACCTGGACCGTGGCCGTCGCGCCCGCGGCCAGCCGGGCGGCCACGGACCCGTCGTCGGCCGCCAGCGCCGACGCCACTGACTTCACCCGGGGCCCCAGGCGGGGCCCCAGCGCGCGGAAGTTCGGGCGGGCCCGCCATCCGGCCAGCTGCTTCGCCGACTCGGCGAACTCGACGGACTTCACGTTGAGCTCGTCCACGACGAGTGGCAGGAGCGGCCGCAGCGCGTCGTGGTCGCCGGCGAAGTGGACGACGGCCCGGGACAGCGGCTGCCGGACCTTCACCTTCGTGTCCGCCCGGACCGTCCGCCCGAGCGTCACGATCGTCCGAGCCGTGGCCATCGCCTCCTCGAGCGCGCCGTCGACGAGCGCGGGGTCGCCGGCCGGGTAGTCGGCCAGGTGCACCGAGTCCGGCCGGCCGCTCCGGCCGGCGGCGAGGTTCCGCCAGATCTCCTCGGTCACGAACGGCGTGAACGGTGCGAGCAGCCCCGCCACGGTGACGAGCGCCTCGTGCAGCGTCTGGTGCGCCGCGGCCTTCTCCGTCGACGATCCGGCGCCGGCGCGTTCCGTCGACCAGAACCGCCGCCGGGCCCGACGGACGTACCAGTTCGAGAGGTCGTCGACGAAGCCGGCAAGCTCCCGTGCCGCGCCCGTGGCGTCGAACGCGTCCATCCGCCGACGGGCCTCGCCGCACAGGCGGTGCAGGCGCGAGAGCAGCCACCGGTCGAGCGGCGGACGGTCGGCCGGGGGCACCGGCTCGGACGCGTCCGGGTCGAACCCGTCGGCGTTCGCGTACGTCACGCAGAACGCATAGACGTTCCACAGTGTGAGCAGGAACTGCCGCACGACGTCGGAGATCGCTTCCGCGGACGCCCGGCGGGCCGCCCAGGGGGAGCCACCGGCCAGCATGAACCACCGCACCGCGTCCGCCCCGTACGCGTCGAGCAGCGAGAACGGATCGATGACGTTCCCGAGGGATTTCGACATCTTGCGACCCTCGCGGTCCATCACCAGGCCGTGGCAGACGACGTTGCGGTACGACGTCTGATCGAACAGCAGTGTCGCCTCCGCCATCAACGAGTAGAACCACCCGCGGGTCTGGTCGAGCCCCTCGGCGATGAAATCTGCCGGGAACCGCCCACCGAACGGCTCGACCCCCCTGCCGAGCTCCGGCTGGTAGCCCCACTGCGCGAAGGGCATCGCGCCGGAGTCGTACCAGGTGTCGATGACCTCGGGGACGCGGGCCGCCTCCTCACCGCACGACGGGCAGGCGAACGTCACCTCGTCGATGTACGGGCGGTGCGGGTCGAGGTCGGCGAGGTCCCGACCCGCCAGCGAGCCCAGCTCGCCCAGCGAGCCGATCGCGGTCGCATGGCCCTGACCACAACGCCAGATCGGCAGCGGCGTGCCCCAGTACCGCGACCGCGACAGCGCCCAGTCGACGTTGTTCCGGAGCCAGTCGCCGTAGCGCCCGTCCCGGATGTGCGACGGATACCACTCGACGCCGGCGTTCACCTCGAGGAGGCGTTCCTTCTTCGCGGTCGTCCGCACGTACCACGACGTCCGCGCCATGTAGAGGAGCGGCGTCCTGCACCGCCAGCACAGCGGGTAGGTGTGCTCGTATGGCTCGTCGCGGAGCAGGAGGCCGCGGGCGCGGAGGTCATCGGTGATGTCCGGGTCGGTCTCCTTGACCGGCCGGCCCCGCAGGTATTCGGGCACGTCGTCGGTGAACCGCCCGGCGTCGTCCACCGGGGCGAACACCGGCCACCCCTCCCTCCGCCCGATCTCGAGGTCGTCCGCGCCGTAGCCCGGGGCGATGTGGACGACGCCGGTACCCTCGTTCATCACGACGAACCCGGCCGCGATCACCCGGTGGACGTCGCCGCCCCGCACCGTGTCGAACACCGGGGTATACCGCGTCCCGACCAGCGCGGAGCCGGGGACCGTGGCGACCACGGTGCCGTGCCCGGTCCCCAGGACCCGCTCGCGGAGCTGCGACGCCACCACCAGACGCTCGCCGCCCTCCTCGACCACGTCGTACGACTCGTTCGCGTCGACCGCCAGGCCCTCGTTGGAAGGCAGCGTCCACGGCGTCGTGGTCCACGCCAGGATGGCGGCGCCCTCCACCTCCGGCGTCGACGCCTCGGCCACCGGGAACTTCACGAACACGCTCGGGTCCACCACGGTCTCGTACCCCAGCGCCACCTCCGCGTCGGAGAGCCCGGTCTGGCACCGGGGGCAGTACGCGACCGACTTGAAGTCCTCGAAGAGCAAGCCCTGCCCGTGCAGCGTCTTGAGCGACCACCACACGCTCTCGACGTACTCGGTGGCCATGGTCCAGTACGGGTCGTCCATGTCGATCCAGTGCCCGATGCGCTCGACGAGCTCCTTCCAGTCGTCCACGTAGCGAACGACCGACTCGCGGCACTTCCGGTTGAATTCGGCGATCCCGTACGCCTCGATGTCCTGCTTCGTCCGGGTGCCGATCTCCTTCTCGACCTCGAGCTCGACCGGCAGGCCGTGGCAGTCCCACCCCGCCTTGCGGATCACGTGGTGGCCGGTCATCGCGCGGTACCGGGGGTAGACGTCCTTGAACGTCCGGGCCTCCGCGTGGCCGATGTGGGGCCGGCCGTTCGCGGTCGGGGGACCGTCGTAGAACACCCACTCGGGCCCGCCCTCACGTGCCTCGACCTGCCGCCGGAACGCGTCCGTCGCGCGCCAGCGCTCCAGCACTCGCCGGTCGAGCGCGGGCAGGTCGAGCTTCGCCTCGACCGGTTCGTACACCGCCATCGCCGCTCTCCTCGCCGCCACGTCGTCCATGGGACGGGGAGCGATGTGGTGAGCACCCCGTCCCGCGTTCGTTCGGCAGGGACGAGGCGAACCGTGCCGCCCCGCGGTACCACCCCGCGTTGCCTCGGACCTCGCGGTCCGCGGCCGCTCGTCGCGTGCCACCACACGCCTCCGCGCTCACGGGGCGGAACCCGGCCGCTCCTACCGGCCCCCACGAAGGAGGGCGTTCGGGCGGCGGCTCGGGGAGGATGTCCGGTGGGGCCGGCCGCCGGGCTCGCACCGTCCCCGGCTCGCTGGAGGGCCGAACGGATCCGCCGGACGCGTTCCCGTCGTCGCCTGTGGGGCCATGCTACCGGAACGTCACTCCCCGCACGGTGCCGTTCCGTTGCCGCTTCCGCGAGGGGGATGCTACGGTCCCTCGACCATGGCCAGGGGAACGCTCACCGCTCCGGAGCTGAAGGAGCTGCGCGCCGCGCTCGAGACCGAGCGCACCGAGCTGCAGTCCCAGCTGGAGGAGATCGAGACCTCGACCTTCTCGCAGGCCCAGTCGGAACTGTCGGGCGAGATGGGCTTCGACGACGAATACGCCGACGCGGGGACCGCCACGTTCGAGCGGGAGCGGGACCTCTCCCTGGAGAACAACGTCCGCGACCTGCTCGGAAAGATCGAGAAGGCGCTGTCCCGGATGGACGAGGGCACGTACGGTGTCTGTGAACGATGCGGCAAGCCGATCGAGAAGGCCCGGCTGAAGGCGCTCCCGTACGCCACCCTCTGCATCGCGGACGCGCAGGCGACGAACCGCCCTCGCTGATGCCCGCGTCCGAGTCGCAGGCCGCGGACGCCGACGGTCAGCCGGCGGCCGCGGGCCGCCGCCCGTCGGAGCCCGCCTCGGCTTCCGCCGCCGCGGCGGCCGGCCGCTCCGCGGCCGACCGCCGCCGCCTCGCCCTCGTGCTGTACTCGACGGCGCTCGCCGTCTACCTCCTCGACCGTCTCACGAAGTTCCTGGTCGAGCACCACTTCCATCAGCCGTCGACGCTCGTCCCGCACGTGCTCCAGCTGCAGTACACGACCAACTCCGGCGGCGCCTTCGGCGTGTTCGACGGCGCGGTGTGGCTGTTCCTCATCGCCACGATCGTGGTGTGCACGGTGATCGTGTTCGCCTCGCTCAACCTCCCGAACCGGACCATCGCGGTGGCGCTCGGACTGGTCCTCGCGGGGGCCCTCGGCAACCTCACCGACCGTGCGGTGCGGGGGGTGGGGTTCTTCACCGGTCACGTGGTGGACTTCCTGGCGTTCGCGAAGTCGCCGACCGCGCAGCCGGTGTGGCCGGTGTTCAACCTCGCCGACTCCGCGATCGTGGCCGGAGCGGTGCTCATCCTCGTCGCGAGCATCCGCAAGACGACCTCCGGCCGATGACCACGGAGGTCGTGGCGCCCGGACCGGGCCGCCTCGACGCCGTGCTGGCGGGGGCCCTCGGCATCCCCCGGGCCGACGTCCAGCGGGCCATCGAGGCCGGCGGGGTCGCCGTCGACGGCCGTCCCCGGCCGAAGTCATTCCGGCTCGCGGGAGGGGAACGGATCGACGTGGAGCTCGCCCGCGCCGCCGACCTCCCCGCCGAGGGCGCCCCGGTCCCGGTCCGCTACCGTGACGCGCACCTGATGGTCGTGGCGAAGCCCGCGGACATCCCCGTTCACCCCACGGCCGCGCGGCGGACGGGGACCATGGTGAACCGCCTGAAGGCGATGGGAGTCCCGCTCTCGTCGGGGTCCGAGCCCGACCGCCCGGGGATCGTCCACCGCCTCGACGCCGGGACGTCCGGGCTGCTGGTGGTGGCCTCGGACGACCGGACCCACGCGCTGCTCGCGGAGATGTTCCGGCGGCACACGGTCGACCGCCGGTACCTCGCGCTGGTGCGGGGGGCCGTGGAGCACGACCGGTTCGCGGTCGAGGCGCCCCTGGTCCGGAGGGGCGCGGCCATCCGGGTCCAGTCCGAGGGACGGGAGGCGGAGACCCGTTTGCAGGTGGTGGAACGGCTCCCGCGGTCGACACTCCTCGAGGCCGCGCCGCTGACGGGCCGTACCCACCAGATCCGGGTCCACCTCTCGGCCGTCGGCCATCCGATCCTGGGCGACCGCCGCTACGGCGGCGGGTCGAACGCGCTCGGCCTCGACCGACCGTTCCTGCACTCCTGGCGGATCGCGTTCGACCATCCGGTCACCGGCGTGCGCATCGAGCTCGAGGAACCGCTCCCGCCCGACCTGGAGCGGGCGCTCCGCCGCGCTCGCGACGAGGCCTGAACGACGCCCGGCCGAGCCTACCGCTCGCAGATCGAACCGGCACCCGTCCGGATGCGAAGATCCCGCGAGGGCGTCCGCCGGAGGCCCCGGACGAGGGGAGCTCCGAACATGGGGGAGGCTCGTGGGCTCGGCGAACGGTGGTTCGCCTCGGTGAAGACGGGCGACACGGACGCCGTGCTGGCGATGATCAGCGACGACATCGACTTCCTGGCCGCCGGGGTCCCCGCCTCGGGCGCCGGGGAGGTGGCGGGGTTCGTGGGCGGCTACCAGCAGGCGTTTCCGGACATGGACTTCGTGATCAGCGAGTGGGTGGAGGAGGGCGACACCGCCGTCGCCGAGGGGAGCTTCACGGGAACGCACACGGGCCCGATGCAGAGCCCGATGGGCGAGGTTCCCCCGACCGGGCGTTCGATCGACCTGCCGTTCACGACCGTGTTCAAGGCGCGCGACGGCAAGCTCGCCGCCCACCGCGCCTACTGGGACAACGTGGCGTTCATGACACAGCTCGGGCTGATGCCCGACCCCGGCCAGTAGCCGGGTTACCGTTCAAGCGGGCCCTGGCCGGCGGCTGCCGGCGCCGGTGGGATCGGCATCGGCGGAGCGGCCGGGGCTGGCTGTGCGACGAGACGGGCGACGTCGAAGCCGACGGCGTTCGCGGGAGGGCAGGCCGGCATCTCGCGCGGAGCCGACGGGACGGCCACCGGAGCGAGTCCGGTGCGTCCGGACGTGCCAACCGGGATTTCGGCGGTTTGTCCCGATTCTTGAGCCACGGCGAGGCCGCCGGGGCGCGGCGGGCCAGGGGAGGGGTCGGCCCGCCGAGGGCACAGGCGCCGGGGGGAGGGTTAGCGTCTGGCCCTGGCCCTGTCCTTGGTGAGGTACAGGGCGTGTTGGGTGCGGACCTCCTCGCGGGAGGCCAGCACCGCGTCCTCAACGTCCGGTGGGAGGGTTCGGCTCTCCACCAGGTCGCTCACGCGCTTCGGATCGACCGCCAGCACGCGGTCCCATAGGCCGAGGGGCTCGAGCACCTGCCGGAGCTTCGTCTCGTCCGGCGCGCTCACGTGCTGCGGCCGCCGGTCGATGACGCTGCCGTCCGAGGCGAACAGGCGCCGGTAGCCGTGTTCCTCGCAGAACGCGTTGATCAGCCCCGCCAGCTCGTCGAGACGGCGGTACACCTCGCGGCCCTGCTGCTTCAGGGCGACCCACTCGTCGACGACCTCGCTCATCCGGGGCGCCGGGTCCGCCTCCGCCCTGTCGAACCTGTGCCGGTACAGCGGGCAGAGCGCCTGGAAGTCGCACCAGTCGCAGAGCGGGTTCTGCTTGGGTTCGAACTTGCCGGCGGCGATGCGCTCGGAGACCGTCGCGATGCGCCGGCGGAGCTCGTCGGCGTGCTCCCTCGTACGGGACGTGGTCATCCGCTGGCCGGGAAGCAGGAAGTACAGCGTGAGCTTCTCGGGCTCGATCCCCCAGACCTGCTGGGCCGCCAGCCAGTAGATCGAGAGCTGGAGGTCGCGGTCGACCTGCGACATCGGCGGCAGCCGGCGGTTGGTCTTGTAGTCGATGATCTCGTAGCCCCCACCGGGGATGCGGTCCAGCCGGTCGATCGTGCCGGCGATCGGAACGCCCTCGATCTCGACGGTGAACCGGAACTCCAGCGCGGCGGGGATCCGGAACTGTTCTGCGTTCTCGCGGTGGTACTGCGCGAGGACCGCCTCGGCGTGATCCCGGTAGGTGAGCTCCTCGGCCTCCGACGAGTAACCGTCGGACACCCACACCGAGTCGAGGATCTCGCCCATCTCCTCGAGCGGGGGCGGGACCGGGACCGGGCGGTTGTGCCAGTGGTACAGGGTCTGGTGGAGCGAGTCGCCGAACGACAGGGCGGGCGACTGCCGGGTGGGCATCCGTTCCTCGTACTGGAACTTGAACTTCGCCGGGCAGGTCTCGTACGTGTTGATGGAGGAGTAGGACAGCCGGGACGGAACGCCGGTCGCGAGCGCCATCGGCGGAGTCTACGCACAACACAGGAGGAATTACAACTCTGTAAGTTCTCCACATCTGTGGAAACCCGACGCCATGGTCCTCTATTCTGTTCTCATGACAGGGGAGCAGCTCGATGACATTCAGCCATTGTCGGTGGCGGAGGCGAAAGCTCGTTTCTCGGAGTTGGCCGATCGCGTCGGCCGAGGGGAGCGATTCGTCGTCACCCGGCGTGGGGTCCCATCCGTGGGGCTCGTTCCACCTGCGGAAGTGGGAGGCGCTCCATCGGAGAAGCTCGGGCTCGCCGCTTTGGCCGGGGCGCTTGCCGACTGGGACGAGCTCGATGCAGTCGTGGCGGACATCGCCCGCGCCAGGCGGCGCGCGGTGGACCGTCCTGCTCCGGACCTGGACTGAGCGGTGTTCTGTTTCGACACGGACGTGCTCAGCTGGGTGGTCCGCAAAGATCCGCCGCTGAGGCTCATCCGGCGCCTCGCGACCACCCCCCCGTCCAGCCAGTTCACGACTTCGATCACCCTCGGAGAACTGCTGTACGGAACGGCGAGGCGTGGGTCTCCGGCTCTCACGGAGCGCGTCCGCACGATGATCCGCGATGGAATCACCGTCCTGCCGTTCGACGAGCCATCCGCCGAGGTCTACGGGCCACTCCGGGCCCGGCTCGAGAGCGAGGGCAGGCGGCTGGCCGAACCCGATCTCCGGATCGCTTCCATCGCGCTCGCGAATGACCTCACCCTCGTGACGGGCAACGTTCGACACTTCGCCCGCGTTCCCGACCTTGGCGTGGAGAACTGGCTCGAGACCTGAGCGGTCAAGCGCGGCTCCTCATCCGTCGAATACCCAATTCGTGACTTCTGCGAAGCCGCGCCGATTCGTCGTGCGGTCCGTCTGCGGCCTCGTCGCGGCCGGGCTGGCATTCGGCATCGTGGTTCCCGCCTCCGCGACCTCGTCGGGGAAGAAGGCGCGGACGTCGGCCTGGGCGGCGCGATCGGCCCGTGATGACGTCCGTGCGGCACGCGCGGAGCTCCGGTCGATCGACGTCCAGCTCTCCGTCGCCGCGGAACGCCTGCACGAGGGAAAGGTCCTGCTCGCCACGCTCCGGGGACAGTTCTCCTTCGCCCGGACGCGTTCGGCCCGCGCCGACGCGGCCGCGACCGACGCCGCGGCTGCGTTCGACTCGCTCGTCCGATGGTCCTACGAGTCGGGCGCCAGCTCCCAGCTCGGGGTGCTGGGGCTGGGTTCGGTCTCCGATCTCGAGGAGGGCGTCGGGCTGCTGTCGGCGATGGCCGAGCATCAGCGGGAAGTGGTCGCCGACGCCGCCGGCGCACGGGCCGCCGCCGCGCGGGCGGACGGCCAGACGACCTCGCTGGAGGCCCAGGTCGCGAGCACGCTCGCCGGGCAGCGGACGGCCAACCAGGAGCTGAATGCGGCTGCAAACCGCCAGCTGAGCCTCATCGCGCACCTCGAACACCGACTGCACCGGAAGATCCAGCTGGCCATCGCCGACCGCCGGGCCGCCGAAGAGGCCGCGCAGCAGTCTCCACCTCCCCCGCCTCCGCCGGGCCCCACCTCGGGACCGACGACCGGGCCGCTGCCCGGGCCGAGCGAGCCCGAGCCCACGACCGGCGAGATCGTCGACCTCATCACTTCGCTGTGGGGGACCGGCTACGACGGCGAGGTGGCCCGGTGCGTGGCGTGGCGGGAGAGCCGCTACCAGCCGACCGCCCGCAACACGTCATCCGGCGCCTCGGGGCTCTTCCAGCTCATGCCGTTCTGGTGGGACGGGAACAACCAGTACGGGTGGCGCTTCGATCCCTACGACGCCCGCCAGAACGCCATCCACGCCCACCTGATCTGGAAGGCCGACGGCTGGGGGCCCTGGACCACCGGCCACCTCTGCGTGTAGCGGCGGACCGGCTCAGGCCGGGGTCGTCTCGTCGGGAACGAACAACGGACCGTGTCCCGGAACGATCGCGGCGAGGTTCGGCAGCGCCCGGACCCGTGCCCGGTTCCGGTGCAGGGCCTCGGGGTCCGTCGCGAACGGATCCTTCGCCGGCCCGGAGGCCGTCCACCACAGGTGGGTCGCGACGACCAGCCCCTCGTCGGTGTCGACGAGCGTCGAGATGTCCTGCGGCGTGTGGCCCGGCGTCTCGATGAGGCGGATCCCTCCTGAGAGCTCGAACCCCTCCGCTGGCCGCGAGTTCCAATGGTCGTCCCGGTACCACGCCCAGTGGTCGTGGAGACGGGCCTCGGGAAAGAGCGCGACGTTCAGCGTGTGGTCGGGGTGGTGGTGGGACACGACGACGTCGGTGACCTCGTCCGGCCGGTACCCATGCTCCGCGAGGGGGTCGAGGATCGCGGAACGCGATGCGACCAGCCCCGGATCGATGACCGCGACCACCGACCCGTCGACGGCGAGGCTCACGGTGGAACCGACCCGGTCGTCGTCGTCACCCGACAGATAACCGGCGCACAGGACGTGGAACTCGACCATATCGAGGGGGACATCCTTCCCGATCCGATCGCGGCGAAGTCTATCGGTCGGTGCGAATCCGGCGTCGGTGTTCACGAAATCGATCCCTCGCCGCTCTTTCCTCAGGTGATGATGACCGCCGTGCAACGGGAGGCCGGGACGGGGGAGCGGAAGGGGGAACACGAGGTCGCCGGGCCCCCGACGGGACTCGACGTCGAGTCCGTGTATCGCGAGCACGGCGAGCGGCTGTGGCGTTCGCTGTTCGCGTGGACGGGCGGCGACCGGGAGCTCGCCGACGACGCCGTCGCCGAAAGCTTCCCGCGGCTGATCGAACACGCCGATTCGGTGCGTCAGCCGGTGGGATGGCTGTACCGGACCGCATTCCGCCTGGTGCTCGCGGAACGACGCCGGGCCCGAGGGGTCCCGGAGCCTCCGGCCTCTCCCAGGTCGATGCCAGCGGATCTGCTCGAGGTCGTCGATGCGCTCCGGCGGCTGTCGCCTTCGCAGCGCGCTGCGATCGTGCTGCGGTACGAGGCCGACCTCTCGAACCGCGAGATCGCCCGGGCCATGGAGACCAGCGAGGCCGCCGTGCGCGTCCATCTCTATCGGGGGCGTTCGAGGCTGCGGGAGCTGCTCGGGTCTGAGGAATCCGACGATGCCTGAGCGCTGGGAACGCGAGCTGTCGCGACTCGGAGAATCCCGCCCCCAGGGCGATCTGCTCCAGCGCGCGAGGCTGGGGCCGATGCACCCCGACCCGCCGCCGGCCCACCGCGGGCGGCGCCTCCTGGCCGGCGTCGTGGCATTCGCGGTCCTGGCCGCCGCCGGGGTGGTGCTGTGGCGGGCGCTGGAACCGGTCGATCGGGAGCCCGGGCCGGCGGGGAGCCCGAAGGCCGGGCGGTTCGTCGATCCGGCGTTCAGCTGGTCGGTCGACGTGCCTGACGGGATGCAGATCCGGCACTTGGAGGGGAACGGGATGTTCGAGTTGGACGGCGTGATCATCTCGAACTTCGACGCCACGCCGACCGACGAGTCGGCGGGCAGCCCCGACTTCAGCGCGTTCCGCCGGTTCCCCGCCGGCGGGGTCGCCATCGCGATCTGGTTCGGGGAACGGCGCCCGTATCCGGCGCCGAACAGCTTCCCACTGCCCCTCCGGCCCGTGTTCCGGCTCATCCGGCCGTATGTCGGCGGAAGCGAACCCGCCCCCATGTACCTCACCTTCGGGGAGAACGGGTTCGACTACAGCGTCGCCGAGTGGTCAGGCCCGGATGCGGGATCCGGCGATCGGGCCGCGCTCGAGCAGGTCCTGGATTCCCTCGAATTCCCACCGGTCGAGGAGGGGACCATCTGGCAGTCGCGGTACTACGTGCTCGGCCCGGCGGAGCAGTACCCCGTCGGATCGGTGACCCGAATCGACGCGGCGGATCTCCCGACCGAGCCGAACTTCGCAGGGACCGGCACGTTCTACCTCGTGCACGCTCCGCACGGCTTCTACGTCGTCAAAGCCGACGACCAGGAACGCGGCGTCCCGGCGTGCGACATTCGGTTCGACGCGGCCGCATTCGAGTTCTCCTGCCCCGAGGCCGGCTTCCGATGGGACCGTGAGGGGCGGCCGATCACCGGACCTCGGGGACGGGAGCGGTCGTCCATCGGCCCCTTCGCGACAGTCCTCGCGACCGACGGACACGTGCTGTTCTGTCCGTGGTTCGGAGCGGGAGTCGGGGTCGACCGGGACCCGTGGACCGGGTGATCGGGGAGGGTCGCGACCTGTCCTCTTGACGCCTCCGGGGGCCGGGCGTAGCCTGCGGGCGGTCGGAATCACAGGGGTGTGATTCTCCACAGGGCGCCCACAGGATTTCCACAGGGCCGCGAAACGACCTTCCCGAGAGGGCCATGTCCGGCACGAGCTTCGTCCATCTGCACACGCATTCGGAGTACTCGCTCCTCGACGGGGCGGCCCGCATCGACGACATGTTCGCGCGAGCCGCCGAGCTCGGGATGCCGGCCCTGGCCATGACCGACCACGGCGTGATGTTCGGCGCGCTGAACTTCTACCGGGCGGGGCGATCGGCGGGCGTCAAGCCGATCCTGGGCGTCGAGGCGTACGTCGCGCCGACCAGCCGGTTCGACCGCGCCCCCGGGGAGAACGAGGAGAAGTACCGCCATCTCACGATC
This sequence comes from uncultured Actinomycetes bacterium, assembly GCA_963772375.1. Taxonomy (GTDB): domain Bacteria; phylum Actinomycetota; class UBA4738; order UBA4738; family JACQTL01; genus DATBHM01. The sequence goes on along the minus strand of CAVYXG010000001.1, from coordinate 421,464 downwards.
CTCGTGCGGAACGAGACCGGCTACCGCAACCTGCTGAAGCTGGTCACGGACGCCCATCTCGAGGGCTTCTACCACCGGCCCCGGATCGACAAGGAGCTCCTGGCGGAACGCGCCGAGGGCCTGATCGGGCTCTCCGGCTGCCTGGCGTCCGAGGTCGCCCGCCACCTGGTTGCGGGCGCCGAGCAGAAGGCCGCCGACGCCGCGGCCGAGTACCGCGACATCTTCGGGGCCGGGAACTACTACATCGAGCTCCAGGACCACGGCCTGCCCGAGCAGCGCCAGATCCTGGGGCGGCAGGTCGCGCTGGCCCGGAAGCTCGGCCTCCCGATCGTCGCCACCAATGACCTGCACTACACGCACCCGGCCGACGCGAAGCCGCACGACGTCCTGCTGTGCATCCAGCAGCAGAAGGTCCAGAAGGACACGGCGCGGCTGAAATTCGACACCGAGGAGTTCTATCTGAAGACCGCCGAGGAGATGCGGGCGGTGTTCGCCGACGTCCCCGAGGCGTGCGACGCCACGCTCGAGATCGCCGAGGGCTGCGAGCTGACGCTGGAGTTCGGCGAGCTCCACCTGCCGCCGTTCGAACCGCCGCCCGGCATGACCCAGGAGGAGCACCTCCGCACGCTGGTGTACGAGGGTGCTCGCGGGCGGTACGGGGAGATCACGCCGGAGGCGCGCGAACGCCTCGAGGGCGAGCTCGGTGTGATCTGCGGGATGGGGTTCGCCGGGTACTTCCTGATCGTGTGGGACCTCATCCGGTTCGCCCGCGACAACGGCATCCGGGTCGGTCCGGGCCGGGGGAGCGCGGCCGGCAGCGTCGTGAGCTATTCGCTGCGCATCACCGACCTCGACCCGCTGCGGTACGGGCTGATCTTCGAGCGGTTCCTCAATCCCGAACGCAAGCAGATGCCGGACATCGACATGGACTTCGACGAACGCCGACGGGACGAGGTCATCCGCTACGCCACCACGAAGTACGGCAGCGACCACGTCGCGCAGATCATCACGTTCCAGACGATCAAGGGGAAGCAGGGCATCCGCGACGCCGCCCGCGTCCTGGATTTCCCGGCCTCGGTCGGCGACCGCCTCTGCAAGATGTACCCGGCCCCGGTCCTCGGCCGGGAGTACCCGATCGAGCAGGCCCTCGAGCTCAGTCCCGAGCTGCGCGACGCCTACGAGACCGAACCCGAGTCGAAGGAGATCGTCGACACCGCCAGGGCGCTCGAGGGCCTCCGGAGGGAGGACAGCGTCCACGCGGCCGGCGTGGTGATCGGCGATGCGCCCCTCGTGAACTATCTCCCGCTGAAGCTGGCCAAGGACTCCCGCGACGACTCGCGCCGGGTGGTGACGCAGTTCGACATGCACGGGGTCGAGGAGCTCGGCCTGCTGAAGATGGACTTCCTGGGGCTGCGGAACCTCTCGGTGATCGAGGACACCCTCGGGCACCTGCGGCGCTCGGGGATCGAGCTCGACATCGACCACGTGCCGCTCGACGACGAGGCCACGTTCGGGATGCTCCAGCGAGCCGACACCACCGGCGTGTTCCAGCTCGAGGGCGGTGGGATGCGCTCCCTGATCAAGGACCTCGTGCCGGACCGGTTCGAGGACATCATGGCTCTCAACGCGCTCTACCGGCCGGGGCCGCTCAACCAGGGGGTCCACACCGAGTACGCGGCCCGCAAGCACGGCCGCAAGGCCGTCGAGTACCCGCACGCGGACCTCGAGGAGATCCTGTCGGCGACGTACGGCGTGATGGTGTACCAGGAGCAGGTCATGCAGATCGCGGTCCGGCTGTCCGGCTACACGCTCGGTGAGGCCGACACGCTCCGCAAGGCGATCGGCAAGAAGAAGCGCGACGAGATGGCGCTGCACGAGCGGAAGTTCGTCGAGGGCGCCCTGCAGCGGGGTTACGAGGAGAAGCTGGCGCGTTCCCTGTGGGACAAGATCGTTCCGTTCGCCGACTACGGGTTCAACGCCTCGCACGCCTGCGCGTACGCGCTGGTCGGGTACCAGACCGCGTACCTCAAGGCCCACCACCCGGTCGAGTACATGGCGGCGGTGCTCACGTCGTGCAAGGACGACAAGGACCGCAAGCCCTACTACCTGAACGCCGCCCGCCTGATGGACATCCAGGTCCTGCCGCCGGACGTCAACGAGTCCGAGCAGGACTTCGCGCCGGTGGTGGGTGCCGACGGCGTGCAGCGCATCCGGTACGGGCTGTCGGCCGTGCGGAACGTGGGGGCCGGCGTGGTCGCGCAGATCATCGCGGCCCGCCGTGCGAAGGGGGCGTTCGGGACGTTCGCGGACTTCTGCCGGAAGGTCGACCCGCAGGCGCTCACCAAGAAGGTGCTGGAGTCGCTCACGCTGGCGGGCGCGTTCGACTCGATGGGCTACACGCGGGGCGGCATGATGCGCAAGGAGGCCGAGCAGGCAGCGTGGGAGAAGGTCGCCGCTCCGATCGTCGCCGAGCGCAAGGCCGAGGCGGCGGGGCAGTTCTCGCTGTTCGGCGGCTCGGAGCAGGCCGCGCACGACATCGACGAGTCCGTCCTGCAGGGCGAAGACTTCGACAAGCCGACCCTGCTGCGACTCGAGAAGGAGATGCTCGGACAGTTCGTCACCGACCACCCGCTCCTCGCCGTGGGCGACGTGCTGGCCTCGCAGTGCGACGCGGACATGGTGGGGTTGGCGGACAAGGGCGACGGCGACGTCGTGGTGGTCGGCGGCATCATCGGGTCGGTGGGGCGGAAGTACACGAAGAAGGGCGACCCCTACGCGCTGTTCCGGCTGGAGGACCTGGCGGGCGGTGTCGGGGTGGTGGCGTTCCCGTCGGTGTACGAGAAGGTCGCCGACCTCCTGCAGGTCGACGAGATCGTCCTGGTGAAGGGCCGCATCGACCTTCGCGGGCGTGAGCTGCAGCTCGCCGCCATGGAGATCCGCCGGCCGGACCTGTCCTCGGTCGAGGGGCTGGTCCGGGTGCCCGAGGTCGTGAACGACCCCCTCGTGGTCGACGTGCCCGCGGCCTCGTGCACCGAGGCCATGCTCGGGAAGATGAAATCGCTCCTCGCGGGGGCCCCCGGGCGGGTGCCGGTGGTCGTGCGGGTCGTGCACTCCCAGGGGGTCACGCCCCTCCGCCTCGGCGACGGCTACCGCGTGGAGCCGACGGCCAACCTCCTGTCGGAGCTGCGGCTGCTGGTGGGCCCGGAGGCCGTCCGGCTGGAGGCCGTTCCGAACGGCCAGTCGAACGGCAACGGCTCGGGCCATCCGTCCACGCTGCCGGCGGTCCCCTCGGCCCGTCGGCCCGGCCGCTGACCCCACCCGGCGGATCGTCGGCACCGGTAGGGTCCTTGCGGTCATGACGGCGTCCGGCTTCGAGGTCATCCCCGCGATCGACGTCGCCGGCGGGCGGCTCGCGCGGCTGCACGGCGGGGAGGTCGTGCCGGTGGAGGCGTTCGGCGGCGACCCGGTGGCCGCGGGCCTCGCGTTCGTCGCCGCCGGGGCCACCTGGCTGCACGTCGTCGATCTCGACCTCGCGACGACCGGCAACCCGGCGAACCTCGGCGTCCTGGAGCGGCTGGCCGTGCTCGGCGCGCGGGTGCAGGCGAGCGGCGGCATCGCCCGGCTGGAGGCCGTGGAGGCCGCGCTCGGGGCGGGGGCCGATCGCGTGGTGCTGGGGTCGGGTGTGTTCGCTGCTGGGTGGCTGCCGGCCGCTCTCACCGGGCCGCTGGCCGACCGGCTGGTGCTGGGCCTCGAGGTGGAGGGGGCGGCCGTCCGGCCGCGAGGCCGGACGGCCGGCGAGTGGCCGCTGGACGAGATCCTCGGCCGGCTCGCCGGGGCTCCGCCCCGGCGAGCCCTCGTCACCGCGGTGGCCCGCGTGGGTGGCACGGCCGGACCCGACCTGGACGCGATCGCCGCCGTCGCGGGTTCCCTGGCCGCGCCGGTCCTCGCGGCCGGCGGCATCGCGACGCCGGAGCACGTGCGCGTTGTGGCCGCGCTCGGCGTGGAGGGTGCGATCGTGGGCCGCGCCCTGTACGAGGGCGTTGCCTATGCGGAGTTCCTGGGAGCCGGTCAGCCGCCGGGCGGCGTGTAGCCGTTCTGCACGCTGGCGGCCTTCTCGGCGAGGGCCGCGAGGTCGCCCGCCTCGAACAGCTCGTGGGTCTCCAGGCCGCGGAACGCCCCCGACGACGAGACCGCCCGGCTCCGAGCCGGCACCTGGACCATCCGGGGGGACCCTACGCCTGCTTTGCCGAACGCGACCTCGCCGGACCAGCGGAACGGCGCCTCGCCCCACGCGCGGAAGTGGCCTCGACCACGCCCGGCGGCTTCTAGACTCCGGTCACCGTGGGATTCCTCTCCGACCTCGTCGCGTGGGTCCGGCGCGACCTCGAGCAGCATCCGCTGGACGAGGGCGCGCTGATGGCGCGGTGCATGGCGCTGCCTCCCGCCCGGGACTTCGAGGCGGCCCTGCGTGGCCCGGCCACGGCCATCATCGCCGAGGTCAAGCGGTCGTCGCCGTCTGCCGGGGCGATCGCGGAGGTCGACCCCCGGGCCCAGGCGGCCGCCTACGAGCGGGCCGGGGCGGCGGCCATCTCCGTGCTCACGGAGCCCCACCACTTCGGCGGGTCGCTCGCCGACCTGCGCTCGGTGCACCTGGTCACGCGGCTCCCGGTGCTCCGCAAGGACTTCCTGGTCCACCCCGCGCAGCTCATGGAGGCCCGGGCGGGCGGCGCCGACGCCGCGCTGCTCATCGCCGGCTCGGTCTCGCCGTCCGAGCTGAAGGCGCTCGTGGCGGCGGCCGACGACCTCGGACTCGCCGCGCTGGTCGAGGCGCACGGCGCGGAGGACCTTGCGGCCGCGGTCGACACCGGGGCCCGGGTGATCGGCGTCAACGCGAGGGACCTCGAGACGCTCGAGATGGACGAGGGCGCCGCCCTCGGGCTCCTGGTGGCCGTCCCAGACGACCGGGTGCGGGTGTTCGAAAGCGGCGTCCGAACACGCGAGCAGGTGGAACGCGCCGCCGCGGCGGGGGCGGACGCCGTGCTGGTGGGGGAGGCGCTCATGCGTGCCGCCGACCCCGGCGAGGCGCTGCGCGGCCTGCTCGGCCGCTGAGTCACGCGTCGCAGCCGCCGCGTCGCTCGACCCTCACCAGGTGGTCCCCCGGGTCGGCCGTGAACCGGTCGGAGCCCGGCCCGCCGTCGACGTGGTCGTTGCCCCCGACTCCGTCGTTCGCGGCCAGGCACAGCTCATTGCCCGCTCCGCCGAACAGCCGGTCCGGCGCCGGCCCGCCGATCACCGAGTCCGCGCCGGTTCCGCCGTCCAGCCAGTCGGCGCCCCCATTGCCGATCAGGACGTCGTCCCCCCCGAACCCGCACATGATGTCGGCGCCCGAGGTGCCGTCCAACGCGTCGCTCGCCGGCGTGCCGACGAACGCAGCCCCGGTCGGCGCCCCCGCGCCCCGTTCGAACGCGCCCACGTCCACGCTCGCCCCGAAGAGCCTGCCGTGCCCGGCTGCGTCGAGGTCGACCAGGCCGCCGGTGGTGCACACGGCGCCCGCGTCGATGAGGGGCGACGTCGCCTTCAGGGCGAGGTTCCCCGTCGTCTCGCCGACGAACGCCGGGTTGCTCGTCAGGTTGCCGGTCCCGATCGAGCGGCCGGCCAGGACGTTCGGGTCGCCGTTCGCGAAGAAGTCGCCATGGCCGGCCCGGAACGTGAGCGTCGAGTCCACCGAGGTGTCGAGGAAGATCGCGGCGTGGGCCACCCGCGAATACACGTCGTCGAACGCGTTCACGGTCACGTGTCGCTCCGCGGGGCCCTGGGAGTCGACCTCGAGCCCCTCCGAGGCCGAGCGGTCGACCGTGTTCCCCACGACGTTGGCGACGAGCACCCCGGCGTTGGTCGACTCGATCGTGACGCCGGCGGCGCTGCCGCAGAAGCACTGCGCGACGCTCCAGATAGAGTTCCCATAGATGTCGGCGGTGGTCTCGCCGGTTCCCGACGACTCGACCGAGATGCCGCCGGCGCTCTCCGGGTCGCCGTGGGCCGTGACGCGATCGCCGATCGCCCGGAACACGACCGGTCCGTCCGCCTGCGTGGCGGCGAGCTCCACCGCCGCGAACTGGTTGTCGCTCCTGCCGGCGTGAATGGTGCTCCGGGTCACCAGGAACGTGGCCGGAACCGACGCTGCGAGCGACATCGCCGCGTCGCTCGAGTCCTGGTCCGACTGTTCGACGTCCACGTTCCGGATCGTGAGCGAATGCCCGGTCCCGCCGTTGAACTACCGCCGCGATGTCGAACGTGACCTCGAGGTCTCGGACCGTCACGTGCAGGTCTCCGTTGCTGCCGTCACCGAGGACGTTGACGTACTGGACGGCCGGCAGGAACCCCGCGGCGGCCCGCAGGGTGAGGCTCTTGGTGATGGAGAGGTCCTCCATGATGGGCGTGTTCGTGTCGAGGAAGATCACGTCGCCCGGGTCGGCGCCGTCGATACAGTCCTGGAGCGTCGTCGGGCAGTCCGTCCCCGGGAACGTCCACTGATGGGTGCCGCCGCGAGCTGCCTCCGGCGCGACGAGGACGAACGCGGCGAGCACGGGCAGGACCAGCACGACCGATCGTCGGAGGAGACCAACCTCCAGGGTGCGGGATCGACGGCGAAGCGTCCGCTCGCGCCTGTTTCCCTGTCAAATGCGTCGGTTGCCGGCGTGGCGTGAACCGGAGGCGGCCGAGGGGTTCAGACCGCGCAGTTCGAGCGGACCGCGGCGTGGACCACCGAGTCGCCCTGGTTCGACCGGTAGTGGTCGGTGCCCGTTCCGCCGTCGATCGAGTCGCCGCCGTGGCCGTCGGCGGTGTTGAGGCAGGGATCGTTGCCGGCTCCCCCGAACAACCGATCCGCGCCCGGACCCTCGCTGAGGCGGTCCGCTCCCGCGCCGCCTTCGATCCAATCGGCTCCAGCTCCGCCCTTCAGCGTGTCGCTGTCGCCCATCCCGCACACGATGTCGGCCCCCGCGGTTCCGGTGAGCGAGTCGGCCCCCGACGTGCCGACCAGCGCCACCCCGGTCGGGGCACCGGCGCCGAGCTCGAACGCGCCGAGGTCGACGCCGTCGCCGGACAGGCGGCCGTGGCCGGCCGCGTCGAGGTTCTCGATCCCGCCCGGCGAGCAGACCAGCCCCCGGTCGATCAGCGGCGAGGCGGGCTTCAGCCGAAGGTTGCCGAACGGCGCGTCGTAGTACCGCGGATCCACGGCGAGGTTCCCGGTTCCGGGGGAGTGGCCGGAGAGGTCGGAGGTGCCGTCGGCGAAGCAGTCGCTCGTCCCCGCGTCGAACCGCAGGCGGGACGGAGAGCCGTCCAGGATCGCGAGCGGCTCGACCGCGTGGGTGATCACGTTGTCGAACGCGTGCACGGTGAGCAGGTGCTGTGGCCCCAGCCCGTTGTCGTCGACGTCGACCCAGAGGCTGACCACCTGGGCGCGGTCGATGATGTTCCCGACGGCGTCGGCGACGGTGACGCCGCTCGCCGCGCCGCCCTCGATGCCGATGCCGGGGGACGCCCCGCACCCGCACTGTCCGACGTCCCACACGGAGTTGCCGTCGACGACCGCCTGCACGGCGCCCGCGTCGGAGTTGTTCACGAGGATGCCGCCGCCGCTCTCGGAGGAGCCGTGGTTGTCCACCTGGTTGCCCACCACGCGGACGTCGACCGTCCCGGACGTCGCCTGCAAGATGACCTCGATGGCCTCCGACTGGTGGTTGTCGCCGTGGACGGTGTTGCGCTCCATCGTCACGAACGTACCGGGGGCCTCGGCGTCGGCGTACAGCGCCGCATCACTGTCGCCGGGCGCCTGTCGGACGTCCAGGTTCCGGAACGTCACCGAGTCGCCCACGTCGGCCGGATACCCGCTCACCGATCCGTCGACCTCGAATCCCTGAACCGTGATGGCGATGAGCCCGTGGCCCAGATCGCCGACCGCCTGCACGCCGTCGAGCATGGGATGGAACGCGCCCCCCGCCTTCAGGGCGAGGCTCTTCGTGATCGAGATGAACCCCTCGTCGTGGCTGTCCTCGACCACGATGACCGTGTCGCCCCGCGACACCGAGTTGATGCACCGCTGGAGCGTTCCGGGACAGTTGCCGCTCGGATAGACGAGGTGGGCCGGCAGCGACCCGCGGCCGGTTGCGAATGCGGGGGGGGCCGGCGCCGCCGGCGAGGCGACGATCAGCAGCGCCGCTCCCAATGCCGGACGAACGCGACGAACGCGCAACGCGGGCCTCCTCCCGGAACGTGGAACCGGCAGCCTGGTGGCTCCGCCGGGATCCGTCAAGCCAACCGCGGCGATCAATTGCAGGGGGTCGGGTGCTCGGTGCGCACGCGCACGTCCCCGGCGTCCGCCAGGAACCCGTCGTTACCCGGTCCGCCGTCGATGTGGTCGTTGCCGCCCACTCCGTCATGGCTGTCCAGGCAGGGATCGTCACCGGGACCGCCGAACAGCCGGTCCGGTCCCGTGTCGCCGAAGACGTCGTCCGGGCCCGGGCCCCCGTCCAGGAAGTCCCCACCGCCCTCGCCTCTGAGCACGTCCGGGCCGCCCGCCCCGCACAGGATGTCGGCGCCGGTCGTGCCGTCGAGCATGTCGTTTCCCGGGCCGCCGAGGAGCACCGCGCCGGTCGGCGGGCCCGCGCCCCGCTCGAACGCCCCCATGTCCACGCTCGGCCCGGCCAGCCGGAATCGGCCGGCGGCGTCGGGGCTCCCCACGCCGCCGGGCGAGCACACCTCGCCCGCGTCGATCAACGGCGAGGTCGACCTCAGCGCGAGGCCGCCCGTACCCGGGTGCACGAATCGGGGGTTCTGGGCGAGGTTGCCAGTCCCGAGCGAGTGTCCTTCGAGGATGTTCGGCCCGCCGTTGGCGAAGAAGTCGCTGCGCCCCTCCCGGAACGTGAGCGTGGGCTTGTGCTTGCTCTCGAGCTCGATCGCCGAGCCGCCGTTGTTCGATAGGACGTTGTCGAACGCGTCGACCGAGACGTGTCCCGTCGGCAGCAGATCGTTGCGGATGTTCAGTCCGATGAACCCGCTGTGGTCGATCGTGTTCCCCACCGCGTTGACGTCGACGTGGCTGGGCCCGCGCGGGTTCACGGCGAGGCCCGCCTCCGCACCGCAGCAGGCCTGCACGTTCCACACCGAGTTGTTGAAGAAGTCGGCCCGGACCGAGCCGGTTCTCGACGTCTCCAGAAGGAACCCGCCCCCGCCCTGCGGGTCGTCCTCGCCGAACAGCCGGTTGCCCACGGCCCGGAACCGCACCAGCCCGGAGGGGTTGCCGGTGGTCGCGTACACAAGGTCGGTCTGCCGCAGCGAGCCGCGGATGGTGCTGTCCGTGACCTCGACCGTGGACGGGACCCCCAGGTCGAGCTCGATCCCCTGGGCCGCCTGGGGGCTCAGGTTCATGGTCAGGTGATGGAGCCCGACGACGTGCCCCGACCCCGCGGTGAGGCGTACGAGCACCCCGCCGGGGATCTTCAGGCCCTCGAGGAACACCCCCAGCGTTCCGGTGCTGCCGTCGCCTGCCCCCATGGCGAGCACCGTCGGATGGAAACCCGCTGCCGCACGGACCGTGAGGCTGCGGTCGATGATCACGATCTCCTGGATGGGGTCGTTTGTTGCGATCTCGATCGTGTCCCCCGCCGTCGCGCCGTTCACGCAGTCCTGCAGCGTGGTGCCGGGACAGGTCCCCGGGAACGTCCAGGTATCGGCTCCCCCGGCCCGGGCCGGGACGACGACCGCGACGATCGCGAGCAGGGCGCCGGCGAGGACGGGGACGCGGGGACGGTGGCGCGACATCCGGGTTCCTCCCTGGAGGTTGGCGGCCGCACCTTCGGCGCTCCGGGCCTTGACGTCAAGGGGAGGGACGAGCCGATCGGTACACTCGGGCGTCTTGGCCTCCGATCTTCGCGAACGCGTTCCTGGGTCGGTCCCGGACGCCCGGGGTCGGTTCGGCGCGTACGGGGGCAGGTACGTGCCCGAGGTGCTGATCCCCGCCCTGGACGAGCTCGCCGGGGGGTGGTCGTCGATGCGCGACGACCCGGGGTTCCGTTCCGAGCTCGAACGCCTCCTCCGGGACTTCGTCGGCCGGGCCACTCCGCTCACGTTCGCCCCGCGGCTGTCGGAGGACACCGGCTACCGGGTGTGGCTGAAGCGGGAGGACCTGGCCCACACCGGTGCGCACAAGATCAACAACACGGTCGGGCAGGTCCTGCTGGCCCACCGGCTGGGGAAGCGCCGGATCATCGCGGAGACCGGCGCCGGCCAGCACGGCGTGGCCACCGCGACCGCGTGTGCGCTGTTCGGCCTGCCCTGCGTCGTGTACATGGGCGAGGAGGACACCCGGCGGCAGGCGGTGAACGTCGCCCGGATGGAGCTGCTCGGCGCCGAGGTGGTCCCGGTGACGACTGGCTCGCGGACCCTGAAGGACGCGATCAACGAGGCCCTCCGGGACTGGGCGGCGAGCGTCCGCGACACCCACTACGTGATCGGGTCGGTGGTGGGGCCCCACCCGTTCCCGGCGATGGTGCGCGACCTCCAGCGCGTCATCGGGGACGAGGCCAGGGGTCAGTTCGCGGCGGCGGCCGGCTCCGAGCTGCCGGACGTGGTTGCCGCATGCGTCGGCGGAGGCTCGAACGCCATCGGGATGTTCACGGCCTTCGTGGGGTCCGGCCCGCGGCTCGTCGGGGTCGAGGCGGCAGGGCGGGGGACCGGACGGCTCGGCGACCACTGCGCCACCCTCACCGACGGCCGGCCTGGCGTGCTGCACGGCGCCATGTCGTATCTCCTCCAGGACCCCGACGGCCAGATCGCGACCACGCACTCCATCTCGGCCGGCCTCGACTACCCGGGCGTGGGCCCGGAGCACTCCTATCTGAAGGACGCCGGACTGGCGGAGTACACGAACGCTACGGACGAAGACGCCCTGGCGGGATTCCGGGCGCTGGCCCGCACCGAGGGCATCCTCCCCGCCCTCGAGCCCGCCCACGTGATCGGCTGGCTGCTCCGGCGTCCGCTCCCCGTGGGCTCGACGGTTCTGGTGTGCCTCTCGGGGCGGGGGGACAAGGACCTCGACACCGTTCGCGCCGCCCTGGGCTCGGGCGGTGCCTGAGCTCGAGCCGGCCCTCCGGCGGCGCCTCGAGCGGGGAGGCCGCGTCTTCGTCCCCTACGCGATGGGGGGCCACCCCGCAGTGACACCGGCGTTCCTCCGAGGGCTCGAGGAGGCCGGGGCGGACGCCGTGGAGGTGGGGGTCCCGTTCTCCGATCCCGTCATGGACGGGCCGGTGATCCAGGAGGCCTCCCGCGTGGCCCTCGCCGACGGGGCCTCGCTCGGATCGGTCCTCGACCTGGTGTCGCGGGCCGGCCTGGGGGTGCCCGTGGCGGTGATGACCTATCTCAACCCGGTGTTGGCGATGGGGACGGCGGGGTTCCTCCGCCGGGCCTCGGCATCCGGGGTGAACGCGGTGATCGTGCCCGACCTGCCGGTCGACGAGGCGGGGGACTGGTGCGGCGAGGCGGCGGAGCACCGCATCGAGACGGTCTTCCTGGCGGCGCCGGGGACGTCGGCGGAGCGCCTGGGGGTGGTGGCCCGGAACGCCCGTGGCTTCGTGTACTGCGTGTCGACGTACGGCGTGACCGGCGAGCGCGGCGAGCTGGCGGGGACGGCCGAGGAGCTCGTGACCGCGCTGCGGCCCGTGACGGGTTGCCCGCTCGTCGTCGGCGTCGGCATCGGGACGCCGGAGCACGCCACGGAGGCCTGCCGGTTCGCCGATGGCGTCGTGGTGGGTACGGCGCTCGTCCGGCCGCTGCTCGACGGGGACGTCGACGGGGCGCTGGCCCTCGCGGAGCGATTCCGGGCGGCCGTCCCGGCGGGGGGCCCGGCCTAGAATCGGGTGAGCGGGAGGGAGCATCAGTGCAGGCCGAAGGGGTGCGGGCGACCGACGTGGGGTTCCTCCCCGACGACGTCACGTTCGTGGCGAACCCCTACCCGGCGTACGCGCGCCTTCGCGCGGACCATCCGGTCCTGCACGACGACGTGACCGATCACTGGCTGGTGTCACGGCACGTGGACGTCAACGCCGCGCTCCGCGACCGGCGGTTCGGACGAACCTACCTGCACGCGGCCACCCACGAGGAGATGGGCCACCCGCCCGATCCGCCCCACCTCGACCCGTTCTGGCACCTGATCCGCAGCGGCATCCTCGACATGGAGCCGCCCGACCACACCCGCGTCCGGCGTCTCGTCTCCAAGGCGTTCACGCCGAAGACCGTGGAGGCGCTGCAGCCCAGCGTGCAGGCCGTCGTGACCCGGCTGGTCGATGCGGTGCGGGGGACGGGGGAGTTCGACCTCATCGCGAAGGTGGCCGAGCCGCTCCCCGTCGAGATCATCGCCGAGATGCTCGGCGTGCCCGAGGCCGACCGCCACCACCTCCGGCCGTGGTCGGCCGAGATCTGCCTGCTGTACGAGCTGAACCCGTCACCCGACTACGAGCGCCGCGCGGTCGCCGCGAGCGTGGAGTTCACCGACTACCTCCGCGAGCTTTCCCGCGTCAGGCGGCGGACCCCGCGGGACGACCTCATCAGCCGCCTGGCGATGGTGGTCGACGAGGGCGAGCGCCTGTCCGAGGACGAGCTGATCGGCACGTGCGTCCTGTTGCTGAACGCCGGCCACGAGGCCACGGTGAACGCCACCGGGAACGGCTGGTGGGCGCTGTTCCGGAACCCCGACCAGCTGGAACGTCTTCGCGCCGACCACTCCCTCATCCCGCGCGCGGTGGAGGAGCTGCTGCGGTACGACACGCCGCTGCAGATGTTCGAACGCTGGGTGCTGGAGGACGTCGAGATCCACGGGCGGCGCATCTCGCGCGGTTCGGAGCTGGGACTGCTGTTCGGCTCGGCCAACCACGACCCGGAGGTGTTCGCCGAACCCGGACGGCTCGACGTGGGGCGCGACCCCAACCCACACGTCACGTTCGGCGCCGGGATCCACTTCTGCCTGGGCGCGCCGCTCGCCCGCGTGGAGCTCGAGACGTCGTTCCGGACGATCCTCGAACGGATCCCCGGCCTCGAGCCGGTCCGGGAACCGAGCTGGAAGCCCGGCTACATCATCCGCGGCCTCGAGGCACTCCTGGTCCGGGGCTGAATCCGGCAATCGAGCCGAGGGTGGTGCCGGGAGAGGGACTCGAACCCTCAAGGGCGGAGCCCACGCGATTTTGAGTCGCGCGCGTTTGCCAATTTCGCCATCCCGGCGGTGGGCGACAGCCTACCCGCGCCCATGAGGCGCGTCCGCCATTCGATATCGACCGTTCGGCACCACATCGCGACAACTCGTCCGTGCGCGCGTCCCGTATGACGTTCCGGTGGATCCGCGGTCCCGAAGAGATTCGGCGGCGGCTTTCCCGGGGACCACCAATGTGGTAGACCTCGCCGCCAAGGGTAGGAACGACGAAAGGAGGGGAGGCGCTTGCGGAGCAAGAGCCGTATTCTGAGGGTGCTCGCCATCCTCGCGGTGCTGGCACTCGTCGGGGCCGCGTGCAAGAAGAGCTCGCCGCCGAGTGGGACCACCACCGGGGGGGCGACGACGAGCTCGACCAGCGGCGGCGGTGGGACCACCGCGGCGCAGAAGATTGACGTGACCGTCTATGCCCAGGGCGCATGGACGGGGCCCTACAACTACCTGGTCCTGCCGGGCATCCAGGGCATGCAGCTCCACTTCAAGGAGCTGAACGCGGAGGCCGACTTCCCGGCCAACGTCAAGCTCGCGCAGGCCGACACCCAGGGCAGCGGCGACAACGCGCCTCCGGTCGCGGCCACCGTCGTCCAGGACCCGAACACCGTCGCGGTGGCGGGGCCCGCGTTCTCCGGTGAAAGCCGGGCCGTGGGCGACACCTACAACCAGGCCGGCATCCCGTTCGTGTCGCAGTCGGCGACCGCCGTCGACCTCGACGCCAACGGCTGGGACTACTGGTACCGCACGGTCGGCAACGACGACCTGCAGGGTGGCAACGACGGCCACTTCATCGCGAAGGTCGTCAAGTCGAAGAAGCTCTACGTCTCGGACGACGCGAGCGACTACGGCAAGCCGCTCGCCGACACGGTGGACAGGACGGCGAAGGCCGACGGCGTGAGCATCGCGGGCCGGCAGTCGATCGCGCCCACGGACGACTACAGCGCCCTCATCAGCGACATCAAGGCGTCGGGCGCCGACACCGTCTTCTACGGCGGCTACGACGCGGACTTCGCCAAGATCGTGAAGCAGGGCAAGGCCGCGGGCCTCACGGTGAAGTGGATGTCGGGCGACGGTTCGTGCTCCTCGACGTTCCTGTCCTCCGCGGGCGACTCGGCCGAGGGCACGTACCTCTCGATCCCGTCGAACCTCGGCGGCGACTTCGTGGCGAAGTACAACGCGGCGTACGGCTCCCAGGCCTCATCGGTTCCGGTCTACGCGGCCGAGGGGTACGACGTGGCCGGCCTGATCGGCGAGGGCATCAAGGAGGCCATTGCCGGCGGCGCCACCACGCCGACCGACATCCGCACCGGGATCAAGAATTATCTGGACGGACTGACGATCGCCAGTCCCTTCAAGGGCGTCGCGAAGGACATCGCGTTCACGCAGAACCACGAGCTCGATGCGAAGGACTCCGCCTCGCTGCTGTACTTCTACCAGGTGAAGAGCGGCAAGATGAGCCCGCTCGGGAACGCCGCGGACCTGAAGCTCGGCTGACCGACGCGTGACGTCGCACGGGGAAGGCTGGGTCCGTTCGGACCCGTCCTTCCCCGTCGGCGTACGGAAGGAGTGAGGGGCGTCCATCGTGTCGTGGCTCGTGGCGGCGGCCAACACGCCGGGCGACTGCATCTCGGGGATCTTCCACCAGTTCTGGCCGCAGACGGTCAACGGGATCACCCAGGGCTCGATCATCGCCATGATCGCGCTCGGCTACACGATGGTCTACGGGGTGCTGCAACTGATCAACTTCGCGCACTCCGAGGTCTTCATGATCGGCACCGTCATCACGCTGTACGCGTTCCGCAACTGGTTCGGCGTGGTGGACCCCATCGGCGGGTTCGGGCAGCTCGCCGTGATCGTCGGCTCGATGATCCCGGCGATGGTCTTCTGCGCACTCACCGCGATCGTTCTCGAGCGGGTGGCGTACCGGCCGCTCCGGCGCCGCGGCGCTCCACGGCTGTCCTTCCTCATCACGGCGATCGGCGCGTCGCTCGCCCTGCAGTACCTGTTCAACCTCGCGGACGGGTTCCACTACATCGGGCCCATCAAGATCCCGGCGATCCTCGGACCGAGCCCGCAGCCCCTCCCCACCCTCATGGAGACGAAGAGCGCGTTCTACATCTTCTCGGCGCGGGTGACCAATACGGAGCTGGTGGTCATCGTCGTGGCGGTCGTCTCGATGATCGTGCTGGACCAGTTCGTGCGCCGGTCCCGCCTGGGACGAGGGATCCGGGCGGTGGCCCAGGACAAGGAGACCGCGTCGCTGATGGGGGTGAACATCGACCGAGTGATCGTGTCCACGTTCGGGATCGGCGGCATCATGGCGGGGGTCGCGTCGATGCTGTACGTCGGGATCTTTCCGGCCGTTCCCTCGTTTTGGCTCATCGGGTTCACCCCGGGGATCACCGCCTTCACGGCCGCCGTCCTCGGGGGCATCGGCAACATCCGGGGCGCCATGCTGGGCGGACTCGTCCTGGGCCTCATCCAGAGCTACTCGGTGCCGTGCTTCGGCGCCCGGTGGCAGACGGTCGTCGTGTTCGTCGTGTTGGTGCTGGTGCTCATGGTTCGGCCGACCGGCATCCTGGGTGAGCGGGTGGGAGCGACGGCATGACCACGCGGGAGCGCAACGAGGTCGCCGTCGAGGACATGCCCGAGCTGTCACGCGGGATGGCCTGGCGCCGGCGCCGGCAGGCCGCGCGTGAATCCATCCACCGCCATTGGGCCGCCGTGCGCACGCTCAAGCTCGCCCCGGCCACGATCATCGCGGTCGTCGGCGGCGTGGTCACCGGCATCGTGCTGTACGAGGCCTGGCTGTCGAGCCTCAGCCTCTCGATCATTATCGGGCTGGTCATCTGGGCGTGGGTGTTCCTCGGGGTACGGCTCCACACGCACTACGAGACGGCGTCGCAGGAGGTCCGCACGTGGGCCGAGCCACGTCGGAAGTGGCTGCTCCCCCTCAGCGGGCTGGTGCTCGCGGTGGCTGCCGGTCTCCTGCCGTTCATCACCACGTGGTTCGCGCTGCCGGCGTGGGTGGAGCTGGCCACGAACGGCGCAGTGCTGTTCAAGGTCGCGTACTTCGCGTTGTTCGCGCTGGGGCTGAACGTGGTCGTGGGGTTCGCGGGGCTGCTCGACCTGGGGTACGTCGCGTTCTGGGCGATCGGCGCCTACACGGCGGCCATCATGACCGGTGCGGCCAAGTTCAGCCTGGGCCTCAATGCGTCGCCGCCGACCGTGACGTTCCTCGACAAGCCGCAGTGGCAGGCGTGGATGTGGCTGATCATCCCGGCGGCGCTGGTGGTCGCCGTGATCGCCGGCATCCTCCTGGGGTCGCCGACGTTGCGGCTGCGGGGCGACTACCTGGCCATCGTCACCCTGGGGTTCGGAGAGATCGTCCGGATCACGGCGAACAACCTCGACTCGATCACGGTCGGCCCGCGGGGGATCTCGTCCATCCCGCATCCGGTGATCACGTTGCCGAACCGCACGATCGTGTTCGGCACCCTGACCGACGACAAGTTCTACTGGTTAGCCCTGACCTTCGTCGTGATCTGGGTGGTGGCGATCCACATGCTCGACAACTCGCGAATCGGCCGGGCGTGGGTGGCCGTGCGGGAGGACGAGGTGGCCGCGGCTGCCATGGGCGTGCCGGTCGTCCGCATGAAGCTGACGGCGTTCGCCATCGGAGCGTGCACCGCCGGCGTGGGTGGGGTCCTGTACGCATGGGAGATCAACTCGATCGCCCCGAACCAGTTCACCCTGATCCAGTCGATCCTGATCCTCGCCATGGTCGTGATCGGTGGGATGGGCTCGATCGCGGGCGCGATCGTCGGGGCCATCATCGTCACGCTCGTGCCCGAGGTCTTCCGGGGCATCACGCCGTATCGGTTCCTGATCTTCGGGGTCGCCCTGATCCTCATGATGATCTTCCGTCCCCAGGGCCTGATCCCGTCGCGCCGCCGGAAGGCCGAGCTCCGCAAGGGCGCTCCGCACTCCGAGGGCAGCGAGCTGTACGAGCTGTCGGAGGAATGACCGGGTGATGGCCGAGGAACGCACCGACTGGACCGCGCCGGAGGACGGCGCGCCGCTGCTGCGGATCGGGGGGATCTCGAAGCACTTCGGCGGCCTCCAGGCGCTGAAGGACATCGACCTCGACGTCGAGCCCGGCGCGATCGTCGGGCTCATCGGTCCGAACGGGGCCGGCAAGACCACGCTGTTCAACCTGATCACGGGGATCTTCCCGCCGAGCGAGGGCGACATCCTGTTCGAGGGATCGGACCTGTTGCACGGCCGCGGGCGGAAGCGGCGGAGGCCCTTCCAGATCACCCGGTCCGGGATCGGCCGGACGTTCCAGAACATCCGCCTGTTCGGGGAGATGACCGCCATCGAGAACGTGATCGTGGGAGCCGACGCCCACCACGACCAGAACGTGTTCCAGGCGATCCTGCGCACACCCAAGCAACGGCGGGAGGACCGCGACG
This sequence comes from uncultured Actinomycetes bacterium, assembly GCA_963772375.1. Classification (GTDB taxonomy): domain Bacteria; phylum Actinomycetota; class UBA4738; order UBA4738; family JACQTL01; genus DATBHM01. Next base: position 403,737 of record CAVYXG010000001.1, on the reverse strand, counting down.
GGCAGGACCGGGCCGAACAGCTGCTCGAGTTCGCGGGCATCCACCGCTATGCCAATGAGCTCGCCGGGAACCTGTCCTACGGCGACCAGCGCCGCGTCGAGATCGCCCGCGCGCTCGCCACCGATCCCAAGCTGCTCCTGCTCGACGAGCCGGCCGCGGGCATGAACCCCACGGAGAAGGGGACGCTCACCGCCCTCATTCGCAAGATCAAGGACCAGAGGATCACCATTCTGATCATCGAACACGACATGCGCGTGGTCATGGGCATCTCGCAGAAGGTGGCGGTGCTCGACTACGGCGAGAAGATCGCGGAGGGTGAACCGTCGGCGATCCAGCGTGACCCTCGCGTGGTCGAGGCGTACTTGGGCCGGCAGAACACCGAGGGCGACGCCGACGCGGAGGAGACCTCCTCGGCGGGCCGGACCTCCTCCGGCGGCACGACCCCGGACGATGCGTCTCCCCAGCCCTCGGCGACCCCGGACGAGGACGATTCCGACGACGCCGAGTGGCGGCGCCCCAGCGCGGGCGACGCCGACGGAGGGGGATCGTGAGCGCCACCGGCGCCAGGCCGCTCCTCACACTCGAGGGCATCCGCGTGCGCTACGGCGGCATCGAGGCCGTCAAGGGCGTCTCGATGCGGGTGGACGAGGGCGAGATGGTCACGTTGATCGGGGGCAACGGCGCGGGGAAGTCCACGACCCTGAAGGCGATCTCCGGGGTCAAGCGGCCATCGGCCGGCGAGATCAGGTTCCGGGGGATGCGCATCGACAACGTGCCGGCGCACGAGATCGTCTCGCTGGGGATCTCGCAGGCCCCGGAGGGGCGCAAGATCTTCGGGGGCATGACCGTTCGGGAGAACCTGGAGATGGGCGCCTACGGGCGCAAGGACGCCGGCGGGGTGCGGGAGGACTTCGAGCGGGTGTTCACGCTGTTCCCGCTGCTGAAGGAGCGCGACAAGCAGACCGGAGGCACGCTCTCGGGTGGCCAGCAACAGATGCTCGCGATCGGACGGGCGCTCATGGCCCGTCCCCGGCTGCTGACCCTCGACGAACCGAGCATGGGCCTCGCACCCCTGCTGGTCGAGCGGATCTTCGAGCTGCTCCGGGAGATCCACGGCCAGGGCACGACCGTGCTGCTGGTCGAGCAGAACGCCCAGATGGCGCTCGGGGTCGCCGACCGCGGCTACGTCATCGAGTCCGGCAACATCGTCCTCGAGGATCGGGCCGACCGGCTGCTCGGGAATGACGACGTCCGCAAGGCCTACCTGGGCGAGGAGTGACGGCCTACAATCCACCGATTCGAGCAACGAGAAGGGGGCGGTAACAGATGCGACGACGGCTCTTCGGCGTCATGGCCTGCGTGATGGCCCTGTCCCTCGTCGGCGCGGCCTGCGCCAAGAGCGGGGGCGGGGGCACGACGCCGCCCACGACCGCGACCAGCGGGGCGACGACCGGCACGACCAGCGGGGCGACGACCGGCACGACCAGCGGGGCGACGACCGGCAGCACGTCGGGGACCAGCGCGCCGATCCCGACGGCGACGACGCTCACGCGGGGCACCCTGACGGTCGGGTCCTGCCTCGACTACAAGCCGTTCGAGTACAAGGACTCCAAGGGCAACCTCACTGGTTTCGACGTCGAGATCATGGAGGCGATCGCGAAACGCATGGGTCTCTCCGAGGTGACGTGGGTGAAGTCGAACTTCAACACGATCTTCACCGCGCTCGCCACGGGGCAGAAGTTCGACGCCGTCGCGGCGGCCTCCACGATCACCGACAAACGCGAGCAGATCGTCGACTTCTCCAACCCGTACTACAACTCCCGCCAGTCCCTGGCCGTGAACATCCAGAAGACGCCCGACATCACGACGACGGACGACCTCAAGTCCGGGGACACGGTGGGTGTCCAGAAGGGCACGACCGGGTCGGACTGGGCGACGACCAACCTGGCCCCCAAGGGCATTCAGGTCCGGACCTACACGGCCGTCACGGACGCATTCACCGACCTCGAGGCCGGAAGGCTCACCGGCATCATCAACGACGAGCCATCTTCCATCGGCCAGGTGGCCGACCGGCCGGCACTGAAGGTCGTCCAACCAATCGACACCGGCGAGCATTACGGCATCGCGATCAACCCGAAGAATCCGACCCTGAAGCCGGCCATCGACGCCTCGCTCGCGGCCATCATCGCCGACGGGACATACAAGGAGATCTTCACGAAGTACTTCCCGACACTGCCGCTGCCGCCGGAGTTCGCGCCGGCGGGCGGCTAGGCACCGGCCCGGGAACCGGTGCGGGGTCGGCGTCCGCGGATGCGGATCCCGCACGATTCCCGGTCGTGAAGGGGGGAAGCTCGAATGGCAATCTCGGCCACCAGGCCCGGCGCTGAGGCGGTCGGCGAGGCGATCACCGGGGCGACGCCACCCGACGTCCGCGGCCCGACGGCGCCGTTTCCCCGTGCGATCTTCCTGACGGGCCTCGGGTCGCTGCTCGTGCTGGCCATCGGCACGATCGCGATCCAGGTCGACTACGGCGTCATCGCGCCCCGGCTGAGCGCGGAGTGCATCTCGGCCGGTGTCGATTCGTCCTTCACGGGCGGGGCGGGTGTCTGCCACATCATCGAGGGGCTTCGCTCGACCGAGCAGCGGATCGTCTTCGTGGTCTCGATCCTCCTCGGGCTGACCGCGATCGTGCTGGGGTTCTCCGTCTTCCGCAGGATGGATACGCGACGGAAGCGCGACAACGCGTACGACGGGGCGATCCTGGGCATCCAGACCGTGGCGATCGCCGGATTCATCTGGTGGTTCAGCTCCTCCACGGCGTTCCTGACCTTCGCGAAGCTGAACCTCAACTTCGCGGTCCTCTCGGGACACATCGACGACTTCATCCGAGGCGCGAAGAACACCCTGACCCTGGCGTTCGCCGGCGAAGCGGGCGGCATCGTGCTCGGACTCGTGCTCTCCCTGATGGTGTTGTCGTCCCGGCGGGTGGTCCGGGCGCCGGCCAGGACCTACATCAACTTCTTCCGGGGCACCCCGCTGATCTTCCAGCTGGTGTTCTTCTACTTCGGGCTGTTTCTCGGGCTCGGCTGGAACCCGAGCCCGTTCCTCGCGGCGGGCATCGTGTTCGCGCTCAACACCGGCGCCTACGCGGCGGAGGTGTTCCGGGCCGGGATCCAGTCGATCGAGCGCGGACAGGTCGAAGCGGCTCGAGGGCTCGGGATGTCGTACCTGCAGTCGATGCGCTTCGTGGTGGTGCCGCAGGCCGTTCGACGGGTCATCCCCCCGTTGATGAACGAATTTGTGATCCTCATCAAGGACACGGCTCTGGTGGTGGTCCTGGGGCTGACGTTCAGCCAGTTCGAGCTCTTCTCGACGGCGCAGGACATCTACTCCTCCACCTTCAGCGCGACCGCCTTCGTCGCGGTGGCGCTGGGCTACCTCGCCGTCACGCTGCCCCTCATCGCGCTCGTCAACTACGTGGAACGCCGGCTCCGGAGCGGGCTGGTCGCAGTGGGGGGGGCGCACTGATGCAGGCGAACGGGAGCGAGACGCACGGCGGCCACGTCGGGGCCCGGGACGACTCGGACGAGGCGCTCGTCCGCATCGAGGGGCTGCACAAGTGGTTCGGGAGCAACCACGTCCTGAAGGGCATCGACGTGACCCTGGATCCCGGTGAGGTGCAGGTGGTGATCGGCCCGTCCGGCTCGGGCAAGTCCACGCTTCTTCGTTGCGTGAACCTGCTCGAGATCCCCAGCGAGGGCACGGTGTGGTTCCGGGGCCGCGACCTCACCGACATCCGCACCGACCTCAACACGATGCGGACCCACATGGGGATCGTGTTCCAGTCGTTCAACCTGTTCCCGCACAAGACCGTGATGAAGAACATCACCATGGCGCTCCACAAGGTCCTCGGGCTCGACGCCGAGGAGGCGAGGAACCGGGCCATCGAGCAGCTCGATCACGTCGGGCTGGCCGAGAAGGCCGACGCCTATCCCGGGCAGCTCTCCGGCGGCCAGCAGCAGCGCGTCGCGATCGCGCGAGCGCTCGCCATGGAGCCGACGCTGATGCTGTTCGACGAGGTGACGTCCGCGCTCGACCCCGAGCTGGTCGGCGAGGTGCTGGAGGTCATGAGGGAGCTCGCGGAGGGCGGCATGACGATGATGGTCGTGACCCACGAGATGGGGTTCGCCCGCGAGGTCGGGACCTGGCTGCTGTTCATGGAGGACGGGGTGGTTCTCGAACGAGGCAAGCCCAAGGAGATCTTTGCGAACCCCCAGCACGAGCGGACGAGGAAGTTCCTGTCGGCGGTGCTGTGAACCCGGACGACGCTACGGCGTGACCGTGAAGTGCCCGCCCATCGGGGGGTTCACGTAGGTGTGGTACTTGCAGATCACCTGGTAGGTCCCGGGCTTCAGCACGTTGCCCAGTCGGGGCCAGACGAACTCGTGGCCCGGCCTGATGTCGATGCTGATGTTCGTCCCGATCACCGTGAAGTTGTGGAGGTTCCTGCCCTCGTTCTTCACCTCGAACGGGCGGCTCTCGTTGATGAGGTTGCGCTCCGAGTAGTGGATGTCGTGGAAGTGGTTGTCGACGGCGACGACGACGAAGGGGCCGGTGGTCGGCTGGGGCGGCGTCTCGATCCGGAGGGTCACGCCGTGGTCGTCGAGCGCCGGGTCGCCGCCGGACCCGCAGCCGGCCATGGCGGCCAGTGCGACGAGCGAGACCACGATGCGGACGGTCACCCCTGGGCGAGCCATGCCACCGATTATCGGGCGGAGGACGACCAAATCGCCACGGGCGTGTCATCGGGGCATTGCGAGGCCGGGGATGAAAGACGGACCGAGGTGCCTTTGGGCCCGCTCACGCCTTCCCCATACGTGAGCGTTTTCTACTCGGCACCTCGGTCCGCCAAAGGGTGGTCCCGAGTGACCCGGTATCCCGAGAGGAGATGGACACCGGCGGCGGGTGACGACCCCGCCCGAGGAGCTGACGCTCCCCTGGGAGGCCTGCCGATGGACTGACGTCCTCCGGCGCTGCCACCTCGCTGCCGGGTGGCCTTCCCGGCTCTCGGTCCCTGCGGCCGCTCGGGACCGGTGCGAAATGTAGCGATGGGTCCATGACGTGTCAACCGGATGGAAATACTTGCAGCGCAACGAGTTCCACGAAGACCCGCAGGTAGTCGGCGTACACGTTCCGCCCAAACTAGAGTGACATTTCTGGGGTGACGGCCGCGTGGGGGAGGCGAGGTCGGCCGGTCGTTGGACGACCTCCTCCGAGGGTCATCGGATGGCCTGCATCACCGCGACCGTCGCCGGAGCCAGGACCAGGGCGGGGAGGAGGTTCCCGGCGCGGATCGTCATCAGGTCCAGCAGGCGCAGCCCGATCGCGAGGACGAGGATCCCGCCCGCCGCCGTCATGGCGGCGATCATCGCGGCCGAGAAGCCGCCGGCCACCGAGCCCGCGGCGAGGGACAGCGCCCCCTGGTACACGAGGATCGTGATCACCGAGAACCCCACCCCCCATCCGAGCGCTGCCGAGAAGGCGAGCGCGGCGAAGCCGTCCAGCACGGACTTGATGATCAGCAGCTGGGAGTCGCCGCGGAGTCCGTCCTGGATCGAACCGAGGACCGTCAGGGGACCGACGCAGAACACGAGCGACGCGATCACGAATCCCTCGGTGAACCGAGAACGCTGCACGCCGTCGGCGCCGCTCGCGAACCGGCGCCGGAGACGCTCGCCGAGGTTCTGGAAATGGTCCTCGATCCGCAGCAGCTCGCCGATGACGCCGCCGACCAGGACGCTCCCGAGGACGATCACGGCGCTCCCACGGCTGAACGTCGCGAGGGGTCCGGTGAAGGCCCGCATGCTCTCCACCAGACCGAGCGCCACCACGAACAGGCCGAGCCCGTGCATGACCGTCTCACGGATCCGCTCCGGCAGGCGATCACCGAGCAGGGTCCCGATCGCGGTTCCGACGAGGACCGTGGCGGCGTTCACGAGCGTCCCCGTGACGTGGACGGCGCCGATGAGCGAAGCAGGCGGGCGGAACGGCGGCGCCCCCGCGATCACGACGGCCGTGCGGCCGGATCCCGGACCGCGAGCGTGAGCCGCGAGACCGCGACCAGCAGTCCGTCGTCGTCGTGGACCCGCATGTCCCAGTGCGCGATCGTCCGGCCCACGCGGAGCGGCACCGCGGTGACCGTCACCCATCCAGACCGGGCCGAGCGGATGTGCGTGATCGACAGGTCGATGCCCACCGCCACCTTGTCGACGCCGACCAGGAACGCTGTTCCGATCGACGCCGTCGTCTCGCACAGCGACGCCGTCGCCCCGCCGTGGAGGATGCCGTAGGGCTGGGTGTTCCCCTCCACCGGCATCCGTGCCCTGACCCGCCGCTGACCGATCTCGAGGAACTCGATGCCCAGCTTCTCCGCCAGTCCGGTGCGGACGCCGTTCGCGGCATCGAGCGCCTGCTGGGCGGTGGTGCCGGGAGGCGGCGGGTTGTCCTCGAGCGCGTCGACCATGGCCGGTGCAGCCTACCGGTTGCGATTCGGGGGTTGCCGCCGGCCGCCGTGGTCGCCCCCACCGTGCGCCCGTCGCGCCGTCGTTACCATGGGCGCCATGGCACGGCCGGCGGCGGGGCACTCGGGCGGGGCGATCCGTTCGGAAACGATCAAGGCGTACGTCGAGACCATCTTCTACATCCGGTTCGAGGAGGGGCGCGTCCGGCCCGGGCGGCTCGCCGAGTGGCTCGGCGTGCGGGCGCCCACCGTGACGGCCACCCTCCAGCGCCTCGAGCGGGACGGCTGGGTACTGATCGCCGGGAACCGGAGCGTCTCGCTGACCGATCGCGGCGAGGAGTTCGCCAGCTCGATCGTCCGGACCCACCGACTCCTCGAACGGTGGCTGACCGACGCGCTCGGGTTCGACTGGGCAGTGGCGGACGAGGAGGCCCAGCTCCTGGCCCCCGGCGTCTCGGACCGGGTCGCCGACCGGATCGACCAGCTGCTGGGGAGCCCGACGACGTGTCCCCACGGGAACGTCATCCCCGGCCGCCGCGAGCCCTACGGCGACCTCATCCCCCTGTCCGAGCTTCCGCCGGGCGTCCCCGCGGTTGTCCGGCGGATCTCCGAGGTGGCCGAGCACGACGCGCCGGACCTCCTGCGCGAGCTGCAGAGCTACCAGTTGATGACCGGCGCCCGCGTCACCGTGGCCACGGCGTCGCCCAGCGTCCAGGCCATCCCGGTCGAGGTGGCCGGTTCGACCCGGCCCCTCGGCACCCAGGTCGCGAGCCTGATCTGGGTCGAGATCGTCGACGAGGCGTCAGCCGGTCCCGAGGAGTGAGCTCCCCCAGAACTCGTCCGGCCCCCCGACCCCCGGAGGACAGGCGAACAACCCGCTCCGCGAGCCCACGAGGAACAGCGCCAGCGCGGCGGCGCCGGCTCGCCGGGCGGCCCGGACGGCTCCGGCGGTGGCCGTGCCCTGCGGGCCGTCGACGGCCGTCGCGGGGATCGGGGTCGTGGTCCCGGCCGTCATGGCGTGCCCGGTCCGGCCGCTGCCGGAGGTCCGGCGCGGCCGCAGGACGAACACCACCATCGGGATCGCATACAGCAACCACCCGGCGACCTCGATCGTCGTCGGGAACGGCTGGATGCCGAGCACGCCCGTCAGCAGGGCGGCCAGCACGGTGCCAGGACGGGCGATCGCGGACAGGTCCAGCGCCTGCGCCTGCCCGACGTTCAGCCAGCCGGCCTCGTGCGCCGTGTGGAGCGCCGACATCACCAACCCCGCGGCGACCAGCACCAGCACGAACGCGGTCGCCCGGAAGAACCGGGTCATGTTCAACCGGACCCCGCCCCGGTAGATGCCGATTCCGATCCCGACGGCGACGACGGTGCCGAGCAGCGCCCCGGCGCCGGCCGCCCACCGCGCCGTGCTGGCCTGGAAGGCCGCCAGCAGGAACACCGACGTCTCGAACCCCTCCCGCAGCACGGCGAGGCACGCCATGGCGACGAGGGCCACCGAGGACCCCCTGGCCAGCGAGTCCGCGGCCGCGCCCTCGAGGCGGGACTTCATCTCGCGGGCGTGCGAGCCCATCCAGAAGATCATGTAGGTGACCGTCGCGACGGCCACGGCGCCGATCACGGTCTCGAGGCCCTCCTGCTGCTGCTGGGGGAGGTTCGCCGACAGCACTCGAGCCCGACGGCGCGGCGCACACGGCGACGGCGGCCGCCACGCCGACCCACATGAACCGCAGCGCGTCCCGGCGGCCGTTCCTGGCCAGGAACGCCGCGACGATGCCGACGATGAGGGATGCCTCGAGGTCCTCGCGGAGCCCGATCACGAACGTCGGGAGCACGCCCATCCTTTCCGGTCGCGCCGCCGGCTTCCCCGGCGACTTCGTATCGGCGAAGGCCGACTCTAGCCGAGGCTAAGTAGACTTGGCGTCAGGGGTCTTCGAGATCTTCGAGATTCGGTTCCCGCACGGCGGAATGCCCGTGGCCGGCGAGATCAGCGCGGGGTCAGACCCCGGCCGCGGCGAGGATGAACTCGGTGGCGGCGCCCACGAGGAAGCCGGCGAAGACCCCCCACAGCGTCGTCTCCCACGACATCTTGCGCCCGGCGTTCAGGATCTCGGCGACTACATAGAGGATGGCGCCGCCGGCGAGTGCCAGGAACAACGTGTTCAACAGGACGCTCGAGACGGCCGTTCCGACGATGGTTCCGAGGAACGTCGGACCGCCGGCGATGAGGCCCGCCACGATGAGCCAGCTCCACGACGGGCGGACCCGCTCGGCGGTGAGCGGTCCCACGATGCCGAAGCCCTCCGTGGCGTTGTGGAGGGCGAACCCGATGACGAGCAGCACCGCGAGGGAGACGTCGCCCGCGGCGGCGGAGCTGCCGATGGCGAGCCCCTCGGAGAAGTTGTGCAGTCCGATGCCGATGGCGATGGACATGCCCAGGCGGAGCGTTTCGCCGGCGACCGCCGGCCGTTCGGCGACGGCCATGGCGCCCGGCCCGAGGCTCTGCCCGGTCATCGACCTCGGGGCCGGGCGGTGCCTCCAGATCTTGCCGACATACAGGAGCGCGAGCAGTCCGACCCCGAACCCGGCCACGAACACCGCGATCATCGACGCCATGTGACCGAACGAGCCGTGGCCGTTCGTGAAGGAGACGAATGCCCCCTCGGTCGGCTCGTACGCGTGGCCCATGATCTCGAGGAACAGGAACACGAGGATGCCCGCGGAGAGCCCGTTCAGGAAGATCCGGAGGTTGCGGCTCCCGCCGCGCATCCGGCCGAGCGGCAGACCGAGGAAGATCGTGAAGCCGGCGATGGCCCCCAGAAGAACCGTCTGGCCGGTGCTCAACGTCGTCTCCCCGAGACCAGGTGTCCGGGCGGCCTTCGCCCGAACGAAGAGTGATTCTAGCCGAGGCTAAGTCCATTGTCTCGCCCTTCGCGCGATCGGAGCGGACGCGCCGGCGCGCCGAGGGCCGGGACCCCGGGGGTGTGTCCGCGGCACGGCCTAGAATGCCGGACGGTGAGCACCGAGGAGATGGACGGCACGGCGGCGGGGACCGCAGCGAGCGGCTCCGGAGGGCCGGAACGGCGGCCCCGGCTGTTCCTCCTCGACGGGCACAGCCTGTCCTACCGGGCGTTCTTCGCGCTGCCCGACACGCTCGCCACCTCGACCGGCCAGGTGACGAACGCCGTGTACGGGTTCACCTCGATGCTCATCAAGCTGCTCACCGAGGAACGCCCCGAGCGCATCGCGGTGGCGTTCGACCTGGGGACGCCGAAGGCGCGGCTGGAGCGCTACGCCGAGTACAAGGCCGGCCGCCGGGAGACGCCGGACGAGTTCCGCCAGCAGCTGGGCCTGATCCTCGAGGTCGTCGAGACGCTGCGGATCCCGCTCGTCAGTCACCCCGAGCAGGAGGCCGACGACCTCATCGCGACGCTCGCCCTCCGGGCGGTCGAGGAGGGGTTCGACGTCGTGATCGTGACCGCCGACCGCGACTTCTTCCAGGTGGTGCGGCCGGGCATCTCGGTGATGTTCAACCGGCGGGGGATCTCCGACATCGTGACCTACGACGTCGCGGCGGTGACCGAGAGGTTCGGGCTCCCCCCCGAGCGGTATCTCGACTACGTGGCGTTGAAGGGCGACTCGTCGGACAACATCCCCGGTGTGCCCGGCGTGGGGGAGAAGACGGCCTCGCAGCTCATCCAGCAGTACGGCAACGTCGAGGAGCTGCTGCGGCACACCGAGGAGCTCAAGCCCCGCGTCCGCGCCGGCATCGAGGCCGCCGGCGAGCAGCTCCTGCTGAACAAGGACATCGCCCGGCTCGACACCTCGATCGAGCTGGACCTCGATCCGGCCGACTCGGTCATGGGGGAGTGGGACGAGGACCAGGTGCGGCGGCTGTTCACCTCGCTCGAGTTCCGGACGTTGCTGGAGCGGCTGGAGGACGTCCGCAAGGGCGCGGCGGCCGCCGAGTGGGACACCGAGCTCGACCTCGTCGAGAGAACCGGCCGCGAGCTCCTCGACCTCGCCGGTAAGGGGCCCGTCGCCGTGCGGCTGCACGTCGAGGGCGAGGGTCTGGACGGGATCGCGGCGTCGACGGGGGAGGGGCGGGCGGTGTACGCGGCGTTCCCCTCCGACGAGGCCGACGCGGTGCTCGCGGAGCCCGTGATCACCAAGTGGGTCCACGACGCCAAGGAGCTCCAGGCCGCTGCCGCCCGATCGGGCCGGGACGTGGACGGGGTGGTGTTCGACACGCTGCTGGCCGGCTACCTGCTCGACCCCGCCGAGACCACGTACGACCTCTCCTCGCTCACGGCGACCTACCTCGGCGTGGACGTGCTGTCGGGCGTCGAGGAGGAGGAGGGCGGGCAGCTGTTCGGCAACGCCTGGCGGCCGGTCGCGGCCCAGGCCGCGGCCGTGGCCCTGCTGGCGCCGGCCATGGAACGGCGCATCGACCGCGCCGGTCTTCACTACCTCCTGGAGGAGGTGGAGCTGCCGCTCGCGTCGGTGCTCGCTCGGATGCAGGCCCGCGGTGTGGCGCTCGACGTTCCCTATCTCGAGGACTTGTCGGCCAGCGCCACGTCGCGGATGAGCGCGCTCCAGATCGAGATCTGGAACCACGCCGGGCGGGAGTTCAACCTCAACTCCCCGCCCCAGCTCCGCGAGATCCTGTACGGCGAGCTCGGCCTGTCGCCGGGGAAGAAGACGCCGAAGGGGCAGCTCTCGACCGACGCGAGCGTCCTCGAGAAGCTGCGCGACCAGCACCCCATCGTCGACGCGCTGCTGCAGTGGCGCGAGCTGGACAAGCTGAACTCGACCTATCTGGTGGCGCTGCCGCGGCTGGTCGACCCGGCCACCGGCCGCGTGCACACGACGTTCAACCAGGCGGTGGCGGCGACCGGCCGGCTGTCCTCTACCAACCCCAACCTCCAGAACATCCCGGTCCGTGGCGAGGAGGGCCGGCGGATCCGGCGGGCGTTCGTGACCGGCGATCCCGAACGGCAGGTGCTGATGTGTGCCGACTACTCGCAGATCGAGCTGCGGATCATGGCCCACCTGTCCGGCGACGAGGGGCTGGCGGAGGCGTTCGCGACCGGCGTGGACATCCACACCGCGACCTCCGCGAAGGTGTTCGGCCTGCCGGTTGACCAGGTCGATCCCTCGATCCGGTCCCGGGCCAAGATGATCAACTACGGCCTGGCCTACGGGATGAACGCGTTCGGGCTGGCGTCACGCCTGGGCATCGCGCCGGACGAGGCGCAGGAGTTCATCGACGCGTACTTCGCCGGATTCCCGATGATCCGGGAGTACCTGGACAAGCAGGTCGCCCGCGCCACGGCTGAGGGGTTCACCGAGACGCTGCTGGGGCGGCGGCGGTACATCCCCGAGCTCCAGGCCGCCAACCCACGCGTGCGCGACCTCGGCCGTCGCATGGCGCTGAACGCGCCGATCCAGGGGGGCGCCTCGGACGTGTTCAAGCTGGCGATGATCCGGGTCGACCTGGCGCTCCGCGAACGCGCCGACCTCGAGTGCCACATGTTGCTCACCGTCCACGACGAGCTGGTGTTCGAGGTGGCGACGCATCACGTCGAGGAGGCCTCGGAGCTGGTGAAGCGCGAGATGGAGGCGGCCTACGAACTCACTGTGCCGCTCCGCGCCGACATCGGGTGGGGCAGCAACTGGGCGGAGGCCGCCCCCGCCGGCCACTGAGGCGACTGGGTATCAGTCGCACCCGAGCGCGACGCGGGCGGGCGGGATCGTGTCGACCACTCGGTTCTGCAGCCGCGCTCCCTTGGCAAGGTCACCGTTCAGGAACGCCGCGGCGGCGTGCTGGGCGTCGGAACCGATGGAGGCGAGCAATGCCGCCTGCCCCGGGTCGTCCAGCGTGGCGGAGATGCGGACGATCGCACGCCCGGCGCGCGCGACCTCGTTGTAGTCGGGCAAGGTCGCCGTCAATGCCGCGTCGAGTCGATCGAGCCGGGCGCACGCGACGGACGGTCCGCTGCCGGAAGTCGTCGGACCGGTGAGCACCGGCGAGGTGAATCCGGTCGTCGGGACCGGCGATTGGAGCGAGGTCGATCCCGATCCCGACGAGGCCGGCCCGGCCGGGGAGGGCGCCGGGTTCAACCCTGTGCACCCGACGAGCAGCGCGAGCGCGATCACCCCGGCCGCCCGTCGGATTCCCACGATCCCTCCCCGGTCCCCGGTCCCCGCTCCCAGGCGGATTCTCACATGACGCCGGTCCCGCGGAGGCGCTATCCGGACGGCACCTGCTGCAGCGACGACAGCGACTGGAACGCCTGCTCGACGGCGGTCACCCGGTCCGTGGGCCCGAACGCGATGGCCACGACGACCGCCCCCTCGCCCGGGTCGTAGCCCGCCCCGGCCTGGATTCCCCCGCCCTGGTACCGGTAGGTCTGTTCCAACTGGTGGGTGAGCCCCATGAACAGGAAGTGCTGCGGGGCGCTCGGTCCCTTCAGCGGTGGCAGGAACGCGGCCGCGAACTTCCGCACCCCGATGTCCAGGATCTTCGGCACGTTCACCGAGGTCTGGTCGCCGGGAACGGTCGCCCTGATGACCGCGATGCCCTCCGAGGCGTCGGGCGTGTGCCAGGCCTGGGTGACGCCGGCCTTCGAGACCGGGTTCTGGATCCAGTCGGTCGGGATGCAGAACCCTGCGTTCAGGCCCTGGTCGATGACCGTGCGGAGCGGGCCGAAGCTCTCCGGGGTCGAGGCGGTTCCCGCCAGGCGGCCGTTCACGTACACCTCCACCCGGTACGTCCCCGACGGCAGGCACCGCGGCGGCGCCGGCGTCGGGAGGTACTCGAGGAGGTTGAACCACCCGCCGTCGGCGGCGGTGTTGAGCGCGACCCGGCCTGAGACCTCCGGCAGCACCGCGAACCCGTGGTGGTCGGGGTCGTCGTAGTACCACTGGGCCACGACGACGTCGCGGGTCGGATCGATCGCCGCGGCCTCGGCCTTCGGGATGGCGAACTGCACCAGCGACGGCGTGACGACCAGCTGGAGGTGAAGCCCCGACGGCGGGGCCGGCGCGCCGGACGCGGTCCCGAACAGGTCCCCGACGACGAACTGCTTCGCCGACAGCACGTCGCCAAATGCCGAGGGGCGGTGTTCGGCCAGGACGTCGAGCGCGGACATCGCGCCAGTCACCCAGAACGAGGCGGTCGACGGATCCTTCTTCGCCGCCGTGTCGGCCGTGCTGAACGTCGACATGGCCTCGTCCCGCCGGCCGAGTGCGAGCTGGGTGACGGCGAGGTTGTAGAGCCACAGCGGCCGCTGCGGGTCGATGGCGATGACCCGGTTGGTGAAGTCGAGGGCCTGGTTCAGCAGGTCCGGCCGGTCGTCCACAAGGGCCTGCTGGTAGGACAGCGCGCCGATGTCGCCCACGGCCTCGGCGTTGTCCAGGCCGAGGTCGACGGCGTGCTTGAGGTCGGCGATCGCGCTCCGGAGGGCCTCCGGCGAGGTCACCGTCCCCAGTCCCTGCGTGGGCGAGCTGGCGAAGTAGGTGGCCTGCCCGCGGTTGAGGTATGCCCGGGCGAAGTCCGGCCGCTCCTCGATGGCCCGGTTCAGGTGGATGACGGCATCCTGGTACCCCGAGGAGTCGTAGGCGTCGGTGGCGTTCTGCAGCGCGACGGTTCCGTCGGCGAACGCCGCCGCGGCGGTCTCGGACGGGGCCTCCGGCCGCCCGGCCGACCCGATGGCCGCCCACGCCACACCGATGGCGAGGAAGGCCACCCCGCCCCGGACGAACCAGCGTCCGAGCCCCCTGGGCAGCGCCAGCGAGAACCCCAGCAGGTACAGCGCGACGGCGAACAGCGTGAGCACCGCCGTGTACGTCGCGGCGTGGGCCGACCATCCGGAGCTCTCGGTGTTGGCCGCGTCCTGCAGCGCATGGAGGCGGATGGGCTGGCGGTCGTTCGCGTTGACGAACCGCGTCGGGAACGAAGGATCCTGGGCCGGCGAGAGTGCTCCGGCGATCGGGATGTGGGTGAACTCCTTCCCGACCATCGTCGACAGGGCGGCGTAACGGTCGGACAGCTTGCGGAGGCGAACCCCCAGCAGCTGTTGGGCCGGCGTCTCGGGCTGGCCGAGCACCTGGGCCTGCGAGTCGCGCAGGTCGGCCTGCTGGCCGTCGAGGGTCGAGGTCTCGAGGGTCGACACCTGGAGCTCTGACCACCGGTCGGACCGGACCTGCTGGGCGGTCGCGGCGATGGCGTCCCGCTGGGCGGCAGCGGCCGCGGCGTCCGAGCGGCCTGAGGCCCAGATCTGCAGGTATCCGACGACGGCAGCGGCCAGCGTCGCGAACACGATCAGCATCGCGACGAGCGCCTCGGACCGCGACGTGACGGCCTCGTCGGCCTCCTCGGCCGCGATGCCGGCAGGGGTGTCGGGCTCCTCGCCGAACACGAACTGGTGGTGCGGCATCGGCGGAGGAGGCGGCGTCGCCGGCTCGCCGGTGGCCGGCGGCAGCGTCTCGTCGTTCATCCCACCACCGCTACGAGCGCGAACAGCACCGTCGCCGCGACCATCACCACGACGCCGGCCACGGCGAAGACCCCCCGGGCCCCCTTCCGGGCCACCTGGGCGAACGTCAGGAAGAGCAGCGCGGCGGCGAACAGCACCGCGATGCCCACCAGGTGCAGGGCCCGGTCGTGCGCGTCGGACGCGGCCGCGAACGTCACCTCAGGGTGGAGGCCGGTGAGCTCGAGGTTCCCGTCGGCGAGCGCCTGCACCTGCTGTGCCGGGTCGAACGGCACGACCCCGTCGTCGTCGCCGAAGCTCGGCCGGTCGAAGTTCTGCATGAGCGGGCGGATGTGCCGGGCCTGGGACAGCTCGCTCCGCGCCTGCGACCGGAGGTCGGCCGCGAGCGCCGTGTCCGTCGCCTGGTCGGCCTGGGCCAGCATCTCGCGCCAGTTCATGACGTGCTCCTGGAACTGCGCGTACAGCCGGAAGTCCCGGGCCACCCCCGCCTCGATCGAGCCCCGGGTCTGCTGCTGCAGGATCAGCTGCTGCGTCCCCTGCTGCGTGAGGTCGGACGCGTTCGACGACTCGACCGAGGCGCGCCAGACGACCACGGCGCCCAGGATCGACACCACGGCGATGAGCACGCCGACGACGGCGCGGAACCGCTCCGTCTTCGGCGGTTTCGTCCGCGGGGCAGCTCGATCCGCGGCCGGGGGAGGCGGGGGCGCGGGCTCGAGCGACGCCGCGGGTGGTTGCTCGGTGGACATCGGGCGCTGACGCTACCCACCACACCGGGATTCCGGCAAGGCATCGCCCGCCGGCCCCGGAACGGAGCTCCGTTCGCGGGCGTCGGAGGGGATCCGGATGAACCGCGGGCATCGCGGTGTTCGTAAGGGAGGATTGGTGCCTCCCGGGGCGGGTCGCCCGGTCTCGGAACGGAAAGGGGAGGAATGTCCCGCGCTCGTCATGGAAGGATGCGGTCGCGTTCGACCGGGGTCGTGATCACGGCGATCGTCCTCGTGCTGGTCGGGGGCGGCGCGTTCGCCGCCGTTCGACTCACCCGGTCCGGCGGCTCGTCGGCCGCGTCCCCGCCCGCCACGACCGCTCCGACCACGGGCCCCACGACGGTCCCCGCCTCGTCGGCGGCCTCGCCCACACCGAGCCTCCAGCCGTCGCCCACCCCCAGCGTTCAGCCCTCGCCACCCGCGAGCCCGACGATCCTGCCCTCGCCCAGCCCTTCGGATCCGGCGAGCAGTCCCTCGGAGACACCGGCCACCCCGTCGACCGGGCCGACCGGTTCCCCGAGCCCGAGCCGGTCGATCACGACGCTCCGGCCGGGGATGTCGGGGCCCGCCGTCGTGCACCTCCAGCAGCGGCTGCAGTCGCTCGGCTACTGGCTGGGCGACGAGGACGGGTCGTACGGCGACGCCACGTCGCAGGCGGTCATGGCGTTCCAGGGGTACGAGGGTCTGTCCCGCGACGGCATCGCCGGCCCCATCACGCAGGGGAAGCTGCTCACCGCGAAGCACGTCGTCCCGAAGGACCCCTCGACCGACGAGATCGAGATCGACAAGCAGCACCAGGTCGTGATCGTGGTCCGGGACGGCGAGGCCAAGTACGTGTTCCACACGTCGACCGGGTTCGACGGATCGTTCGTCGATCCCGAGGGCCGCACGCAGGTCGCGCACACGCCGGACGGGCACTTCACGTTCCTCTGGGAGGTCGACGGGTGGCGCGACGGCCACCTGGGCATGCTGTACCGGCCGAAGTATTTCGTCGCGACCGGCGTTGCGCTGCACGGGTACGGCAACGTCCCCGGCTCTCCGGCCTCGCACGGGTGCGCCCGGGTGTCGTTCGAGGCCATCAACTTCATCTGGGACCAGAACCTCGCGCCCCTCAAGAGCAAGGTCTACGTCTACGGCTGATCCGTTTGTGCGGATCGATTGACGCCATTTCTCGCGCGCGGCTACCATTCCCGCTGGCCGCAGGCAATTCTTCGCGTGCCGCTCCCAACGCCTTGATCGGCGGGGTGCGCCATGCCGAACGAAGCCCCGGCCGGAAAGGGGCTGGTTCACATCGAGAGCACGGGAACCCAAGCGACGACGCAGGAGCGTGACTACACGCCCGAGGAGCTCGTCGCTGCCATCGAGGAGTCGCTGAAGGACTTCAAGGAGGGCGACATCCTCACCGGAACCATCGTGAAGATCGACCGGGACGAGGTCCTGGTCGACATCGGTTACAAGTCCGAGGGCGTCATCCCCTCCAAGGAATTGTCGATCCGCCACGACGTCGACCCGTCCGAGGTCGCCGATCTGGGCGAGGTCGTCGAGGCCCTGGTTCTCCAGAAGGAGGACAAGGAGGGCCGCCTCATCCTGTCCAAGAAGCGCGCCCAGTACGAGCGCGCCTGGGGCCGGATCGAGGAGATCATGCAGTCCGGCGGCACCATCAAGGGGCCGGTGATCGAGGTCGTCAAGGGCGGCCTGATCATGGACATCGGGCTGCGCGGGTTCCTTCCCGCCTCGCTGGTGGACCTCCGCCGCGTGCGCGACCTGCACCCGTTCGTCGGGCAGGAGCTCGAGGCGAAGATCATCGAGCTCGACCGCAACCGGAACAACGTCGTGCTCTCGCGGCGGGCGTTCCTCGAGGAGTCGCAGTCCGAGGGGCGCAAGAAGTTCCTGGAGTCGCTGCAGAAGGGCGAGCGCCGCAAGGGGACCGTGTCTTCGATCGTGAACTTCGGCGCGTTCGTCGACCTCGGCGGCGTGGACGGCCTCGTGCACGTGTCCGAGCTCTCGTGGAAGCACGTCGACCATCCGTCGGAGGTCGTGAGCGTCGGTCAGGAGGTCGAGGTGGAGGTGCTCGACGTCGACCTCGAGCGCGAGCGCGTGTCGCTCTCGCTGAAGGCGACGCAGGAGGACCCCTGGAAGGAGTTCGAACGGAAGTACCGCGCGGGCGAGGTCATCGCCGGTCAGGTCACGAAGATCGTTCCGTTCGGCGCCTTCGTTCGCGTGGCGCAGGGCATCGAGGGCCTGGTGCACATCTCCGAGCTGTCGACGATGCACGTCGAGTCGCCCGAGCAGGTCGTGAACGTCGGCGATCAGGTGTACGTCAAGGTCATCGACGTGGACGTGCCTCGGCGACGGATCTCGCTGTCGATGCGGCAGGTGGGCGATCAGGTCCCGGCAGAGCTCGAGCCGGAGATCGTCTCCGAAACCGTCATGTCGACCGAGGACCTCGACGAGGACATCGTCCCCGCGGTGTCGTCCGAGACCGCCGAGGTGATCGCGGACGCCGAGGCCCGGGCGGACGAGGCGGAACCGGAGGTCCTCGAGGCGACGATGGAGCCGGAGCCGGCCGCGCCGGAGGAGGCGGCCATGCACGTCGAGGAGGGCGTCGCCGACTCCGAGCCCAAGGAGGAAGAGGAGGAGATCTCGCTCGAGGCCATCCTCCGCGACCTCAAGCGCCGCGAGGGCCGCGAGTAGGCCGACGTTCCTGGCGTGTGCCGCGATCCCTGGTGGTTGCGGTGGTTCGGCCGAGGCTGTTTCGGTGGTGGGGCCCTTCCCGCTCCCGCCACCTGAGGAATTCCCCCGTGTGCCGAACCCGTGATTGCCGCTTGTTCAGGTGTCTCCGCGGGCCCCTTCCCACCACCGAGCGCCTCGGCCGGTACGGCTGCTGAACCCGGCCGCCACGCTCGCGGAGCTCACCCGTGTGCCGCGCTCTGGTGACTGACCGTCGCGTGCGCGGAAGCATCATCACTGGGACTCATCCGGTGGGCCGGCTCCTGTGTATCGGATTCGTACGAGTCCACCGCGAGTCTTCGTGGCGAGGGCCAATACGACCAGAAGCAGCATGAGTACCCCCAGCACTCGAATGGGCCGGATGATGCGACGGTTCCCGTTCGAGCTACAGCAATTCCGTCGTCACGATCAGGATTTCATCGTCGCCGGTGTTGTGCAGGGCGTGGGTCTCGGGGAGGTGGTCGTCGATCCAGAAAGTGGTTCCGGGGGTCAGGATGTCGTGGTCGATGATGTTGCCGTCGGGGTCCACGACGTCGCCCTTCGTTCCCGCCACGACCACGGAGAGGTAGGGGCGGCGGTGGATGTGCATCGGGCCGGTCTCGCCGGCGGGCACTCGGTGCTCGAAGATGCGGACTCGGTCGTTCTCGCTGATCAGCTTGGTGCCGAGGTCCTCTGATATGTCCATCGATTCCTCCCGCAGTCGTGGTGTGCGCGCGCCGTCGCGACCGTAGCAGCGCTACAGGCGTGCGCGGGTCAGTCGGTGAGCGGACCGACCCCCACCTGGCGCTGGTCCCTGTTCCATCGCCGAACTCCGGCGTGCCTGAGCGAGCCGAGACCTGGGGGCACCACGGCTTGCCATGTGGCCGAGCGGCTCCGATGCCGACTGCAACCTCATGATCGAGTGACCGCGCTGACTGAGGGAGGTCGCCACGTCGTCCGCGATGACCATGATCGCCTGCAGCCGGAGCAAAGCCATGACTCCTCCGGTTCCGAAATGCATCCCCCGTTCCTGGACATGATCGCATCGGGTCGGAGGTCGGGGGTGGAGGATCTTCCAAGAGACATTCCGAGCCGCTTGGCTGCTGAATGCACGCCGGCGTCGTGAGCATTGGAGGTACCGATGATTTCGAACTCGAGCCAGGGTGACACTGCCGCTTCGGGTTCCGCCACCATTACCGTGCGGGGCGTTGGGGTGGTGACCGCACGACCGGATGGGGTGAGAGTCACGTTCGGAGTGCGGCACCAGGCCGGAACCGGCGAAGGGCTCGAGATCGTCGCTGCGGTTGACGCGAGGTACCTGATCTCCCCGTCGTGACTCCGAGGCTCCCGGACACCCCCGCGCGGCGACGGGGAGCGCTAGGCGCTCCGGCCCCGCACGGATCCGAGGGCCGCTCGCGATCCGGTCGGGGCCGGAGTTCTCTCTCGGTCAGGCCTTGCCGGAGATCAGGTAGACCGTCTCCCCGGTCGCCGCACTGACGAGCAGGTCGGGATGTCCGTCGTTGTTGATGTCGCCGAGGCCGACCGCGTCGAACCCGAGGTTCTCGCCCTTGACGGTGCTGGTGTAGACGCGCAGCCGGTCGCCGGTCGCGCCGGAGAAGACCTCCGCCTTGCCGCCACGCTTGACGCCATCGCTCGAGGTATAGGATCCCACCACGATGTCGGGGACGCCGTCGCCGTCGAGGTCGCCCGCCTCGCGCCCCGGC
The DNA here is from genome assembly GCA_963772375.1 of uncultured Actinomycetes bacterium. Lineage (GTDB taxonomy): Bacteria > Actinomycetota > UBA4738 > UBA4738 > JACQTL01 > DATBHM01. Next base: position 383,516 of record CAVYXG010000001.1, on the reverse strand, counting down.
CCGAAGCCCTGCTGGGCCGACGACCCGGTCCACGACCGCAGCACCGACCCGTCCACGCCCGAGAAGATCTCGACGCGCCCGCGGTTCCGGCCGCCGACGCTGTCGGTGAAGTCGCCGCCGTAGACGTCCGGCGTCCCGTCGTGGTCGAGGTCGCCGACGCCCGCCACGAAGAACCACCCCAGGTCCTTGGCCGACTTGTCCGGGGCGCTCGCCCAGATGCGGTGGCCGTTCGCCCCGGAGAACGCGTACACCCGGCCGTCGTGGGCGTGACCGGCGTTGCGCGCCCCGATCAGCACGTCGCCAACGCCGTCGCCGTTCAGGTCGCCGGTCCCGTCGGCCGCGCTCCCGAACAGGTCGCCGGCCCTGTCGCCGTTCATCGAGTACAGCAACGAACCGCCCGCACCGGAGAACACGTACGCGCGTCCCGCGTTGGTGCCGGCGGCGTCGTTCGCGACGGCCCCGACCAGGACGTCGGCGTGGCCGTCGCCGTTCACGTCGCCGGCGCCCGCGACCGCGAATCCGAACGCGTCGCCGGCCTGCTCGCCGTGGAGCGTGAGCAGCGGGGCTCCGGTTCCGCCGGACCACACGACGACCCGGTCCCCACCCCGCGCGCCCGCCGCGACGTCGTGGAGCCCGTCGCCGTTCACGTCGCCGGCGTCGGCCACGGAGTACCCGAGCAGGTCGTTCGGCTGTCCGTGGAACTCGTACAGTTCGTCACCCGTCGCGCCAGAGAACACGTACACGGCTCCGTTCGAGTCGGGGCCGTCCAGCACGGCGCCCACGATCGCGTCGGTGACCCCGTCGCCGTCGACGTCGCTCAGCTCGCTGACCGCCCAGCCGAACAGCGCCCCGGCCTGGCCGCCGCTCACCGACCACAGCACGTGCGTCCGCTGGACGAACCTGGCCGCCGGAGCCGCGTTCCCTGCCCCCGGTGCGGCCCACAGCAGGGCGCTGAACAGCACGCTCACCACGGACAATCGAGCCATTCGCATCCGCCGCCTCCTCGTCCTCCGGGAGCGCCCGATTGGCGCTTGCGGCCGAACCTAGAAAGGCGGGAGCGACGCGGCTTCCAGAAACGTGCGTGTTTGCGGTCGGCTCCGCGCGAGCAGCCTCGCCGAGGACGGCGCCACGCCGAACACGCGACGGAAGCTATCGGAGAAGTGGCTTGGGCTCGCAAAGCCGAAATCGCACGCGATGTCCGTGAGCCGGGCCCGCGAGTCGAGTACCCGCTCCAGCGCCGCCCGAAGCCGCAGCTGGACCAGGAACCGGTGCACGGAGAACCCAGTTCGACGCCGGAACATCCGCGACAGCTCGAACGGCGAGACGAACAGCAACGCCGCAAGCCCCTCCAGCGTCAGGCGTTCGCCCAGTCTGGTGCCGAGCACGGCCTTCGCGGACTCGACCACCTCGGCGTGGGCGCTCCGGGTGGCGGCCCGCCGCGGTTCCATTGCCGATAACCGGGAGGCGAACAACCCCGCCACCGCCGCGCCGACCAGCCCGTACAGGCGTTCCTGCACGAACAGGTCGTCGAGTTCGGTCGTGCTCCGGAGGTGTCGCAGCAACGCCAGGTGCGCGAGGTACGTCCTCGCGCCGCCGGGGGCGTGCGTGAGCGGGAACGGCCGCACGAACGGATCTGCGAGCTGGGGAACGCCGGACCGGGCGATCTCTTCGAGCACCTCCGGGGCCACCAGGACGAACGCGCAGTGGTCGCCGCGTTCGCCCACCACGGCCCGCCGGTAGGTCTGGAACCGGTTGAAGAATATTATGTGCGCCGACGTCGCCACGACCGGCTCGTGGCCGTCGGGTTCGATGCGAACCGGCGTGCCCGGAAACACGACGTGGTGCCCGTCGTCCATGCGGTTCTGCTCGGTCCACCGGCGGTCGCCGGGTTCGCAATGGAACTCCCCGAACGCCAGGCTCGGGGTCGAGTAGACGACCGTGACGGCGTCACCCCGCGATCGGCGCATGTCCCGTTGTACGTCCGCACGGCCATCCTCGATCTATGAGGAGCTGCGGCGCGAGACCACGGGTCGGCTCCACGCGTGACCGCCCGGCTCCGATCGTGTGCATCTGCGGTTTTTGCGGCTTCCCGCTAGGCTCACCGGCCGGCCGGGAACCGTTCCCGGTTCGCTCGTGGAGGTGTTGCGTGCATTCGCATCGGAGATCCGCTCTTGTCGGCGCGGCAGCCGCCGTCGCCATGCTGCTCGCGCTGACCATCCCGGCGGCTCAGGCCGCACCGGGAACGTCGGCGCTCGGGAACTCGACCGCGCCCTACGCGCGATCGTCGAACTTCGTACGACCGGCCGGCCCCACCGAGCGGGTCCGGCTCCAGGTGTATCTGCGGTGGCGGGACGCCGCGGGCGCGGAGGCGGTCGCCTACGCCGCCGCCACGCCGGGCACGGCCGCCTACCGTCGATTCATGACCCCCGCGGCCTGGCGGTCGCGGTTCTCCGCCACCGCGGCAGCGGTGCGCCAGGTCCGGGACTGGCTCCGGTCGAGCGGCTTCCACGTGGGCGCCGTGCCGGCCAACCGCCTGTTCGTGCCGGCGACCGCCTCGGTGCGGACCGCCGAGCAGGCGTTCGGGGTGTCGCTCGGGTACTACCGGGTGCACGGGCAGGTCCTGCGTGCTCCGTCGGCCGCCCCCCGAATCCCCTCGCGGCTCTCGGCCGTCGTCCTCGGCATCGGCGGGCTCGCCCAGTCCAGGGCGCACCACGACGCACCTCCGCCCCCCGGCTTCCGGGTCGGCCATCCCTGCTCCGGGTCCTGGGGTGAGCGATTCGCGGCGAACAAGCCGCCCGCCTACGGTGGCGCGCAGCCGTACGCGCCGTGTGGCTACCGGCCCGATCAGCTCCAGGGGGCCTATGGGATCACGGACCTCATCTCGAACGGGACGGACGGTTCCGGCGTGACGGTGGCCATCATCGACGCGTTCGCCGCCCCCACCATCGTGAGCGACGTCCAGACCTACTCCAGCCGCCACGGGCTGCCGGCGCCGACCATCACCCAGATGAACGCAGGTCCGCCCTATCACGGCCCGAAGGCCGACCAGCAGGGGTGGTACGGCGAGGAGACGCTCGACCTCGAGGCCGTCCACTCCATGGCCCCGGGCGCCGCACTCCTGTACGAGGGAGGATCCTCAGACCTGGACCCGGACCTCCTGGACCGGATGAACGACATCGTCGCCAACGATCGCGCGTCCATCATCACGAACTCGTACGGGGAGCTCGGGGAAGCGCTCCCGCGGTCCATCATCCTCGCGCAGCACCAGGTCTTCGAAGAGGCGGCCGCGACGGGCATCTCGGTCCTGTTCTCCTCGGGCGACAGCGGCGATGAGGTGGACACGATCGGGTACCGGACGACCGACTGGCCGGCGAGCGACCCGCTCGCGACCGCGGTAGGGGGCACGAGCCTCGGCGTCGGGCCGCTCGACAACTACCTGTTCGAGACCGGCTGGGGCACGACGACGTCGGACCTGAACGGCAAATCCTGGGACCCCAAGCCGCCGGGCGCGTGGCTGTACGGCGGCGGTGGCGGCACGAGCCGCATCTTCGACGAACCGGACTACCAGGTGGGCGTCGTGCCTTCCTCGATGTCCGGGTACTTCGGCGGAGCGGCCCGGGTCGTGCCCGACATCGCGACCGTCGGGGACCCGAACACCGGGTTCCTGGAGGGCGAGACCCAGACGTTCCCCGGCCACAAGGTGCAGTACGACGAGTACCGGATCGGGGGGACGAGCCTCTCCTCGCCGCTCCTCGCCGGGATCGTGGCGCTCTCCGTCCAGACCGCAGGATCTGACCTCGGCCTGATCAACCCGACCCTGTACTCGATGGCCGGTAGCGATGCGTTCCGCGACATCGTCAACCCGGGCCACCGGGTCGCGGTCGTCCGGGCCAACCTCAACAACGGGGTCGACACCTCGGCCGGGACGTCGTTCGTCCTCCGCTCGCTGAACCAGACCGAGTCCATCGGACTCGCCAAGGGGTACGACGACGTGACCGGGGTCGGGACGCCGAACGGTGAGGCGTTCGTGAACGGTCTCGCCGCGTAGCACCTCCCCACCGCCTCCGCGGCCCATCGGTTCGGCGTCCGGAACCGATGGGCCCGCGGGGCATGCGGGTCCGTGTCGACTCCGCGGGCCCGCCCGGTCAGGGGCGGCGGAGCGAGACCACCATGTTCGCGACGCGGGTCGCCATGATCCGGTCGCCGGCGCGCAGGCCGTCGGGAACGGCCTCGGGCCCGAGCCGGGCCTCGACCACCGAGTGGTCGGGGAAGGCCACGGTCACGTCCGAGTAGGTCACGCCGTGCAGGTCGAAGGACCGGATCTCGACCACCAGCGCCTCCTGTTCGCCCAGCACCCGCACAGCGTAGCCATGCCGCGGCCGGGAGAGAACCGTCCGGGGCGCCCGACTACGCTGTCCTGATGCGGTACCGCACGCGGAGGCGGCTCGCGATCGTCGCGGCGATCGTCGTCCTCGCCATGATCGCGGCGTTCGTCATCGGAACCATGGGCGGGACGCGCTGATGCTGCTGGTGGGCCTGACCGGAGGGATCGGCTCGGGGAAGTCCACCGTCGCGGCGATGCTCGAGGCGAAGGGCGCTGCGGTGTTCGACGCGGACGAGTTCGCCCGGCAGGCCGTGGCCGGCGGCACGCACGGGTTCCGGCATGTGGTGGAGACGTTCGGCCGGCGGGTCGTCGGCGACGACGGCGAGCTGGACCGGGCGAAGCTCGCGGCCATCGTGTTCGAGGACCCGGAGGACCGGCGGCGGCTGGAGGCCATCGTCCACCCGGAGGTGGCGGGGTTGCTCCAGCGTTCGCTCGAGCCCTTCCGCGACACCGATCGCGTCGTCGTCTACGCGGTGCCACTGCTCGTCGAGACCCACCTCGAGTCGATGTTCGACGTCGTCGTCGTGGTGACGGCGAAGCAGGACGTCCGGCTGGCGCGGCTGGTCCGTCGGGGGATGGGCGCCGACGACGCCCGCGCGCGGATCCGGGCGCAGCTGAGCGATGCCGAGCGGGTGGCCGTCGCGGACGAGGTCGTCGCCAACGACGGAACCGAGGAGGAGCTCGCGGCGATCGTGGACGAGCTGTGGACGCGGTTCCGGTCCCGCGCGTCGGGGGCGTCGGCCGACCGCGGGGAGGACGAACAGTCCGGGCCGGCGCCCTGAGGTCGGACGTGGCCCGGCGAAGTCCCCGGCTATGATCGGGTTCCCGATGCCGATCCGAGCCGTGCTGTTCGATGCCGGGGAGACGCTGTTGTCGCCGCACCCGTCGTTCCCCGAGCTGCTCGCGGAGACCCTGCGGTCCGAGGGGTTCGGCCACGTGACCCCCGACCTCGTCCGCGAGCAGGTCACGGTGGTGGCGCACCTGTTCGAGGAGGCCACCCGGGAGGGCCGGTTGTGGTCGACCTCCGCCGAGGCGTCGTGGACGTTCTGGACGGAGCTGTACCGGGGCCTGCTCGAGGCCATGGATGTCCCGTTCACGGACGAGCTGGCCGGCCGACTCTACAGGACGTTCACCGACGTGGGGAACTACCGGCTGTTCGACGACGCCCTGCCTGTGCTGGAGAAGCTCCGGGGGGCGGGACTCGAGCTGGGCCTGATCAGCAACTTCGAGGAGTGGCTCGAGGAGCTGCTCGAACACCTCGACGTGTCGCGGTTCTTCGAGGTCCGCGTGATCAGCGGGGCGGAGGGTCTCGAGAAGCCCGACCCGGCGATCTTCCGGCTGGCCCTCGGGCGGATGGGCGTGGCGGCGGTGGAGGCCGCCTACGTCGGCGACAACGTGGTCTACGACGTCGAACCGGCCGAGGCGCTGGGCATGACCGGCGTGCTGCTCGACCGGCGGGGCCGCCACGAGGACTTCGCGGGCGCCCGGATCACGTCGCTCGACGGGTTGCCGGCGGTGCTCGGCCTGTGACGCCGCCCGACGACCTCGAGCCGGCGCCCGACCGGCGGTTCACGCTGGAGGAGGCGGAGGCGGCGCTGCCGGACCTTCGCGATGCCCTCGAGCGCATGCGCGCCGCCCGTCAGACGCTGCTCCGGACGGCGGAGCGGGTCAAGGAGGTCGTCGCCGGCAACGGCGGTGGGCCCGACAGCGCCGCGTACCGCGAAGCCGCGGAGACGCTGCAGGCCGAGGTCGAACGGATCAACGCGATGGGCATCATCCTTCGCGACGTCGAGTCGGGCCTCGTGGACTTCCCGTCCGAACGCGACGGCCGCGAGATCTACCTGTGCTGGCAGCTGGGTGAGGACCACGTCGGGTTCTGGCACCCGCCGGAGACCGGCATGGCCGGCCGCCGGCCCCTGTAGCGCCCGATCGCGGTTCTCAGCGAATCCTTCGGTCCCGTTGGCGCGGCGGACATCCGCGGTTGGGCCGGCGCTGGCCGGCCCCCACCTACGCTCGCGGTATCGGCCGGCGAGCGGCCGGCCCGAGCAAGGAGGCGACCATGACCAGACGAACTGCGATCGCGATCTCGGGGCTGATGACGGCCTCACTGATGGCGGGGATGGTCGGCGCGCAGCTCGCGTCGAGCCGGTTCGCCGGCTCGACGGCCCCCGCGAAGGTGACGCGAATCGTGCAGCAGGCGCGCGTGCCGCCACCGCCCGCAGCCCCCGCCGCCGCGCCGTTCGAGGAGCGGGAGTGACCGGCCATGGACGATGAGCGCACGGTTCGATCCGGCGAGGGTGCCGGCGACGCCCGGGCGGCCCGGACGCATCCGCGGCCGGCGTCCGCCCGGCCGGCCCGCGCCTCGAAGCGCAAGCTCAAGGTGATCGCCGGGCTGGCGGCGGGGGCGAGCTTCGCCCTGCCGCTCGCGGTGATGCACGCCGTGCCGGTGCCGCCCCGGTCCAACGCGGTGGTCGTTCCGAAGGGGGCGGTGGTCGTGTACCCGCGCGGGCGCTCCACAGCCCCCACCGCGCCGGGGCACGCGGCGGGCCCCGCGGTGGGCGTGACCAGGGCGTCCGGGGTCCCGCCGCCGTAGGCGGGACCCCTTCGGCGGGGTCCACGCGCGCGGCGGCTCCGGCGGTTCCGGAGCCGCTGCGCTACCCTTCCGCGCCATGGCGGCGGCGATCACCGTTCGGGACCTCCACAAGAGCTACGGCGAGCTCGAGGCCGTGCGGGGGGTCTCGTTCGAGATCCAGCAGGGCGAGGTGTTCGCGCTCCTCGGGCCGAACGGTGCGGGCAAGACCACCACGGTCGAGATCCTCGAGGGGTTCCGCGACCGCACGTCGGGCGACGTCGACGTCCTCGGGCACGACCCCCGCAGTCGCGACCGCGAGCTCCGGGCCCGGATCGGCGTGGTGCTGCAGTCGACCGGGATCGATCCCTACCTCACCGTCGCCGAGACGATCGAGATGTATCGCGGCTATTACCCGCACCCGCGGCCGGTGGACGAGGTGGTGGAGGTCGTCGGGCTCGAGCAGAAGCGCGACACGCGCGTGCTCAAGCTCTCGGGCGGACAGCAGCGCCGGCTGGACGTCGCCGTCGCGCTGGCCGGCGACCCCGAGCTGCTGTTCCTCGATGAACCAACCACGGGGTTCGACCCGGGCGCCCGGCGGAACGCCTGGACCATGATCAGGAACCTCCAGGGGCTCGGGAAGACGATCCTGCTCACGACTCACTACATGGACGAGGCGCAGGCGCTCGCGCGCCGGGTGGCCATCATCGCCAAGGGCGAGATCGTTGCCGAGGGCGCGCCCGGGACGCTGGGCGGTCGCGACGTGGCGGCCACCGTCGTCCGGTTCCTGGTGCCGGCGGGCGCGGAGGTCCCGGTGGACCTGACGCCCGGCCTCGAGGTCAGGGACGGAGGGGCGACCCTGCGGACCACGAACCCGACCGCGGCCCTGCACCAGCTCACCGGATGGGCCATCGACAACGGCGTCGCGCTGGACGACCTCTCGGTGAGCCGGCCCTCGCTCGAGGACGTCTACCTCGAGCTCACCGGCGCGTCCGAGACGAACGACGGCGAGGACGAGCCGGTCGCCGCCGGACGGCAGCGGGGGAGGAGGGGGCGCAGGTGAGCGACCTCGGGCTGGGGGTCCGGCAGGTCCGGTGGACCAACCGCGCCTTCTGGCGGAACCCGGCGTCGGCGTTCTTCACCTTCGCCTTCCCGCTGATGTTCCTGGTGATCTTCACCGCGATCTTCGGCGGGACGACCGACACGCCGTTCGGCGAGATCAAGACCTCGAACTACTACATCCCCGCGATCGGGACGTTCTCGATCATCACGGCGACGTACACGAACCTGGCCATCAGCATCACGTTCCTGCGCGACGCGGGGATCCTGAAGCGCATCCGGGGGACGCCCCTGCCCGCGTGGACGTACATGTTCGGCCGGATCGTGCACGCGATCCTCGTGTCGCTCCTGCTGGTGGCGATCGTGATCCTGTTCGGCGTCGTGTTCTACGGAGCGACGGTGCCGACCGACCGGCTGCTGGCATTCATCGTCACGATCATCGTGGGCGCGGCGTGCTTCTCGGCGCTCGGGCTCGCGGTGACGTCGATCGTGCCGAACGCCGACGCCGCGCCGGCCGTCGTCAACGCGACGATCCTGCCGCTGCTGTTCCTGTCGGGCGTGTTCATCCCGCTGCAACCGGGCAACCCCTGGTACGTGGTGCTGGCGAAGTTCTTCCCCGTGTACCACTTCTCCCACGCCATGCTCGCCGCGTACTTCGGGCTGGGCCAGTCGGCGTGGCAGTGGAACGACCTCCTGGTCCTCGCCGCCTGGGGGGTGTTCGGGGCGCTGGTCGCCGTACGGCGGTTCCGGTGGGAGGCCGCCCGCTAAACGGGCGGCTGCCAGCGCGTTCGGCCGTGATACGCTCGGCGCGCCGCCCCCGGCCGGCGGGCCGTGGGCGCGTCGTGCACATGGGGCGGGAGGAGACTTCGATGCGCAGGGTCCTCGTCATTCTGGCGGCCTTCGGCGTGCTGGCCGCGGCGTGCGGCAGCTCGAACGGCGGGGGAACGACCCCGCCGCCGACGACGGGCTCGACGACCGGCACGACGTCCGGGACGACCGCGACGTCCGGCCCCACGGGCACGTCCGGGCCGTCGGGAACCTCGGGAACCTCCGGGACGTCCGGCGCCACAGGGACCGGACTCGCGAACTGCACGCCGGACAAACTCCACCTGGTGAAGGCGGGGCAGCTCACCGTCGGCACCGACAATCCCGCGTACCCGCCATGGTTCTCCGGCGGAACGACCAAGGGCTCCATGTGGAAGGGCGACGACCCGAACAACGGCAAGGGCCTCGAGAGCGCGGTGGCGTTCGCGGTGGCCAAGCGACTGGGCTTCTCCCGCGACCAGGTGGAGTGGGTCGTGGCGCCGTTCTCCCAGACCTACGCCCCCGGCTCGAAGGACTACGACTTCGCGATCGAGCAGATCTCGGTCACCAAGAAGCGGGCCGAGGCCGTCGACTTCAGCGACAGCTACTACGACGTGAACCAGGCCCTCGTCGCCGTCAAGGGGACGCCGATCACCTCCGCGAAGAGCATCGCCGACCTCAAGCAGTACAACCTGGCGGCGCCCATCGGGACCACGGCCCTGGACTACATCAACGACGTCATCCAGCCCGACAGCGAACCGGGCGCCTACAGCACGCTCTCGGACACGGTGGCCGCGCTGAACGCGCACCAGGTCGATGGGATCGTAGTGGACCTTCCCAGTGCGCTGTACATCGCCGACCCGTTCGTGCAGGAGGTCAAGAACAGCGTGGTCGTCGGGCAGTTTCCCAACCCCGCGGGGAGCGGCACCACCGACCACGTCGGGATGGCCTTCGTCAAGGGGAACCCCCTCGTGACCTGCGTGAACGCGGCGCTCGCGGCGATGAAGGCCGACGGGACGCTCGCGCACCTGCAGGACGAGTGGCTGTCGCAGAAGACGAACGTCGGCGCGGTCCCGGTCTTCAAGCAGTAGCGCGGCCGGCGTGAGCTCGCCGAACGCCAGCGACCTGAGCGCACTGCCGGAGCCCGGCGCGGGACCGGGCGGGGGAGATCGTCGGTCCCGCCTGGTCGGCGGTTCGGGTGTCCGGCGGGAGGGCGTTCGGGCGGTGGCCATCGCGGTGCTCAGCACCGTCGTCGTGGTCGGCGTCATCGTCTGGATCGTGGTTCATTCGAAGAACTGGCCCGCGGTCAAGCAGGCGTTCTTCAACCCGCAGGAGTTCAAGGACACCTTCCCCGAGATCGCGAAGAGATTCGTCCGGAACGTCGAGTGGTGCCTGATCGCCGAGGCCTTCATCCTCGTGTTCGCGCTGGTGCTCGCGATCGTTCGGAACCTGCCGGGGCCCGTGTTCTTCCCGCTCCGGCTGCTCGTGATCGTCTACACGGATGTGTTCCGGGGGATCCCCCTCATCCTGCTCGTGTACCTGCTGGGCTTCGGGGTGCCCTCGCTCGACCTCCCCGGCGTGCCGCATTCGGCCTTGTTCTGGGGGATGGTCGCCCTGATCCTGTCCTACTCGGCGTACGTGGCGGAGGTCTATCGAGCCGGGCTGAACTCCGTGCATCCGAGCCAGAGCGCCGCGGCGAGGGCCCTCGGGTTGTCGCGCTGGAAGACGCTGCGATTCGTGGTCGTGCCGCAGGCGTTCCGCAATGTGATCCCTCCGTTGCTGAACGACTTCATCGCGCTGCAGAAGGACACGGCCATCGTCGGGTTCGTCATCCCGACCGCGGAGGCGCTGAAGCAGGCAAACATCGACCAGCAGGCGGACTTCAACTTCACGCCGCTGCTGTGCGCTGCGCTCTTGTTCCTGCTGGTCACGATCCCGTTGACGCGGCTGGTCGACGTGCTCATCTCGCGCCAGCGGGCCCGCCGGCAGGGGGGGTCGGCGCTGTGACCGGCAATGGGTCGACGGAGGCGCTCCGGCTGGAGGGCGTACACAAGTCGTTCGGCAAGCTCGAGGTGCTCAGCGGGATCGACCTCGTCGTGTCGGAGCACGAGGTGCTGTGCCTGATCGGTGCCTCCGGATCCGGGAAGTCGACGCTGCTCCGCTGCGTGAACCTCCTGGAGCCGGTGGACTTTGGACGTGTCGTCATCGACGGCCGCGACGTCACCGGCGGCGGCCGGGGGGTGGACGACGTCCGCCGTCGGATCGGCATCGTGTTCCAGTCGTTCAACCTGTTCCCGCACATGACCGTGCTTCGGAACATCACGCTCGGCCCGACCGAGGGGCTCGGGCAGTCGAGGAAGGAGGCCGAGGCGAAGGCGGACGAGCTGTTGCAGCGGTTCGGCCTCGCGGACAAGCGTGACGACTACCCGGACCGGCTGTCGGGCGGGCAGCAGCAGCGGGTGGCGATCGTCCGCGCGCTCGCCATGTCGCCCCGGTTGATGCTGCTCGACGAGGTGACCAGCGCGCTCGACCCCGAGCTGGTGGCCGAGGTGCTGAACGTGATCCGGGAGCTCGCGCAGACCGGCATGACCATGCTCATCGCCACCCACGAGATGGGGTTCGCCCGAGACATCGCCGACCGGGTCGTGTTCCTCGACGGCGGCCGCATCCTGGAGGAGGGGCCGCCCGCCAAGATCTTCAGCGAGCCCGAGAACGAACGGACCCGCGCGTTCCTGCAGCGGATCATCGAGGCCGGCCGGCTGTAGGGTTCGGGCACCACCCGGACGGACGCCTGGAGAACGAACATGGACGAACACCAGCTGGAGATCGGAGCGCTCAAGAAGAGCCCGCTGTTCGCCGGGCTCGGCGACGAGGACCTGGCGAACGTCGTCGCGATGGGCACCGACGCCCACTTCGACGCCGGCCAGAGCATCGTCGAACAGGGCGATCCCGGCGACGGCATGTACGTCGTGCTCGAGGGTCGCGCCCAGGTCGACGTCGGCGGGCGGTTCCACAACCTCGAGCCCGGCGCGTTCTTCGGCGAGATGGCCGTGATCGGGCGGCGCAAGCGGTCGGCGACGGTCAAGGCCGTCGAGCCGGTCACGGCGATGGTGATCACCGCCGACGACTTCCGGGCGTTCCTGCTCGTCCATCCCATCGTGGCCGTCGCCATGCTCGAGGGCCTCGTCGACCGCCTCCGCGAGGTCCAGGAACGCGTCGACGCCTGGATGGCCTGAACCCGCTCAGTTCGGTTTCCTCGCAAGGCAACCCGGGTACCGCTCACGTACGAGCGGTCCGGTCGTCGCGCCCGTCCCCCGACCCCGACCGCACGGTCGTCTGCGACGTCTGGACGGAGGTGTTCGGATGGGAGCTCGGGTCGAACGGGAGGGACAGGAGGTCGTCGAGACCGACGTCCCGCAGCGGATGGACCGCCTGCCGTGGAGCCGGTGGCACTGGCTGGTCGTCGTCGCGCTCGGGGTCACGTGGGTGCTGGACGGGCTCGAGGTCACGATCGTCGGGGCGATCGCCTCGGTGCTCCAGCGGTCCGACACCCTGTCGCTCTCGGCCACCGACATCGGCCTGGCCGGGAGCATCTACATCGTCGGCGCGGTCGTCGGGGCGTTCACGTTCGGGTACCTGACCGACCGGCTGGGACGCAAGCGGCTGTTCATGTGGACGCTGCTGCTGTATCTCGTCGCGACGGTGGCCACGGCGTTCTCGTGGGCGGCCCTTCCGTTCTTCGTGTTCCGGTTCTTCACCGGGATGGGCATCGGCGGCGAGTATGCGGCCATCAACTCGGCCACCGAGGAGCTGAACCCGGCCCGCGTCCGCGGCCGCGTGGAGCTCGCGATCAACGGCTCGTGGTGGGCCGGCACGGCGGCCGGCGCCGCGCTCACGCTGATCGTCCTGAACCCCGCGCTGTTCTCGCCGAACGTCGGCTGGCGGCTGGCCTTCGGGCTGGGCGCGATCCTCGGCCTCGGCGTCCTGCTCATCCGGCGGCTGATCCCGGAGAGCCCGCGCTGGCTGATGACGCACAACCGCGAGGAGGAGGCCGAACAGGTCGTCTCGGACATCGAACGCCAGGTCAAGGAGTCCACGGGGCGCTCTGAGCTCCCCGAGCCCGAGGGCGACCCCATCGAGATCCACCCGCGCGACCACACGCCACCGCGGGAGATCTTCCGGACGATGTTCTCGGACGACCGCAAGCGCACGCTGCTCGGCCTGACCCTGATGGCAGCGCAGGCGTTCGTCTACAACGCGGTGTTCTTCACGTTCGGGCTGGTGCTGACGACGTTCTTCAAGGTGCCAGACCAGAGCGTCGGCCTGTACATCCTGCCGTTCGCGGTGGGGAACTTCCTCGGGCCGTTCCTGCTCGGGCCGCTGTTCGACTCGATCGGACGGCGGCCGATGATCGCGTTCAGCTACATCGCATCCGGCGTGCTGCTCGCGGTCACGGGGTGGATGTTCAGCCAGGGGATCCTGTTCACGAGCGGGTGGTCCATCACCATCGCGTGGTCGGTCATCTTCTTCTTCGCGTCGGCCGGGGCCAGCGCGGGCTACCTGACGGTGAGCGAGATCTTTCCGCTGGAGATCCGGGCGAACGCCATCGCGTTCTTCTTCGCCATCGGAACCGGGATCGGCGGCATCATCGGGCCGCTGCTGTTCGGCAAGCTCATCGACACCGGCAAGGAGTCGATGGTGGCCGTGGGGTACTGGATCGGCGCCGGCGCGATGATCCTCGCCGGGGTGGTCGAGGCGCTGATCGGCGTGGACGCGGAAGGGAAGCCCCTCGAGGAGGTCGCGCAGCCCCTCTCTGCGGAGTCCGACATCGCGACGGTCAGCGAGGGCGGGCGGCAGGAGGCGGACTCGGGCTCGTCGTCGTCGCAGGAGGACCGCCGGGCGGGGTGAGGGCCGGGCCGTCTGCTCGATGGCCACGGTGGGTCAGTGGCCGTGGAGCACGACGTCCTGCGGGATCGAACCAAACCTGGTCGCGATCCTGCGGCGGAGCTCGCGTTCGACCTCGTCGCGGCGTGACGGCCGGACCGGCGCCGTCACCCTGACGACCGCGGTGTCCGGCCCGTCGGGTTCGACGCCCTGCACTTTGGGCGGCCCGGCGAGGCGTGCGATCGATCCGTCCTGGTGCACCTGGTGGAACAGCTCCTCGAGCCGCGCCGACACGGCCCCGACGTCCCGGCCGGACGGCACCCGGACCTCGATGTCGAGGACGCCGATTCAGCGCGACCGGTTCGCCACCAGCTGGATGTTGCCGGTGGGCACGGTGTGCAGCGTCCCGTCGTCCGCACGGACCCCGGTCGAACGGAGCGACATCTGCTCGATCCGGCCGAGCACGGGGCCGCCGGCCGTGGCGAGCTCCACCTGGTCGCCCACGGCGTACTGATTCTCGAACAGGACGAAGAACCCGTTCAGGAAGTCCCGCACGAGGCTCTGCGCGCCGAATCCCAGCGCCACTCCGAGGATCCCCGCGCCGGCGATCAGCGGGCCGACGTCCAGCCCGACCTGGCCGAGCACCAGCAGGACGGCGACCGTCCACACGGCGGCCTTCAGCGCGGTGGCCAGCGTCTGGACCACAGATGTGGTCGCTGCAGGGAGATCTCACCCGTGGCGCGAGGATCCCCCTCGATGCGCTTGCGCAGCCGCCGGACGGCGAGCGTGCCGATGCGGGACAAGATCACGGCCACCACGATGACCGCGGCGATGCGGATGCCGGACGTGCGGAGCCACTCGAGGGCGCCGTCGGACAGGGCGATGGGCATGGTCGGGTTCACCTCGTCGGGATACAGGGGCTCGGGCTGTCGGGTGTCCCGGCGTGTGCTCGGCCGGACCGGTCCACACCGTACCGACGGGGCCGGGGGAGTGTCGACCGGCCTGGTCAGCGAGCCGCCAGAGGGTGTCACCGGGGGCCCCTACACTTGGTGACGTGCCTGAGTTCAAGGTCGTCGCCGACTTCGAGCCCACCGGGGACCAGCCGGAGGCCATCGACCGGCTGGCCGATGGCGTGCTGCGCGGGGACGACTACCAGACGCTGCTCGGCATCACCGGTTCTGGCAAGACATTCACGATCGCCCACATGATCGAACGGGTCCAGCGCCCGACCCTGGTCATCAGCCCCAACAAGTCGCTCGCCGCGCAGCTCGCCAACGAGTTCCGGCGGTTCTTCCCCAACAACGCCGTCGAGTACTTCGTCAGCTACTACGACTACTACCAGCCCGAGGCGTACGTCCCGTCGACCGACACGTACATCGAGAAGGACTCGTCGATCAACGACGAGATCGAACGCCTCCGGCACTCGGCCACTGCGGCGCTGCTGACGCGGCGCGACGTGCTGATCGTGGCCAGCGTGTCGTGCATCTACGGCCTGGGGTCGCCCGAGGAGTACATGGGGCAGATCCTGCGTGTTCACACGGGGACCAAGCTCGACATGGAGTTCGCGATCCGGCGGCTGGTCGACATCCAGTACCAACGGAACAACCAGTCGCTCGCGCGGGGGCGGTTCCGGGTCCGCGGCGACACGCTCGAGGTGCACCCGGCGTACGAGGAGACCGTCCTGCACATCGAGTGGTGGGGCGACGACATCGAGAAGATCACCCGTCTCGACCCGGTCACCGGCGAGGTCGTGCAGGAGATGAACGACGTCACCGTGTACCCGGCCACGCACTACGTCGCCGGCGAGGACAAGATGAAGGTGGCCATCCGGGGGATCGAGGAGGAGCTCTCCTTCCGTCTCGCCGAGCTGGACTCCGCCGGCAAGCTGCTCGAGGCGCAGCGGCTGCGAATGCGGACCACCTACGACCTCGAGATGATGCGCGAGATGGGGTTCTGCTCCGGGATCGAGAACTACTCCCGGCACATCGACGGCCGCGCCGCCGGCACCGCCCCGTACACGCTGCTCGACTACTTCCCGGACGACTGGCTGTGCGTGATCGACGAGTCGCACGTCACGGTCCCGCAGTTGCACGGGATGTACGAGGGCGACATGTCCCGGAAGGGAACGCTGGTCGACTACGGGTTCCGGCTACCGAGCGCCATGGACAACCGGCCGTTGCAGTTCGAGGAGTTCGGCGAGCGCGTCCAGCAGGTGGTGTTCATGTCGGCGACGCCGTCGCCGTACGAGCTGCACGTGTCCAAGCAGATCGTCGAACAGGTCGTGCGGCCCACCGGTCTCATGGACCCGGAGGTGCAGATCCGTCCGACCCGCGGGCAGGTCGACGACCTGATGGAAGAGATCCGTCGCCGGGCGGAGGCCAACGAACGCGTGCTGGTGACGACCTTGACCAAGAAGATGGCCGAGGACCTCACCGACTACCTCATCGAGATGGGGATCCGGGTTCGGTATCTGCACTCCGAGGTCGACACCGTGCAGCGCATCGAGATCATCCGCGACCTCCGGCTGGGGGAGTTCGACGTGCTAGTCGGGATCAACCTGCTGCGGGAGGGGCTCGACCTGCCCGAGGTGTCGCTCGTGGCGATCCTCGACGCGGACAAGGAGGGGTTCCTGCGGTCGGAGACGTCGCTGATCCAGACGATCGGACGGGCGGCGCGGAACGTGTCGGGGATGGTGATCATGTACGCGGACGAGGTCACCGATTCGATGAAGCGGGCCATCTCGGAGACCCAGCGGCGCCGGGGGATCCAGGAGGAGTACAACCGCGAACACGGCATCGACCCGCAGTCGATCCGCAAGGAGGTCACCGACATCCTCCTGTCGATGCAGCTCGATGGGGTCGGGGGCCGTGGTGGGCGGGGGCGGCAGACCACGCCGGACCGCCGGCGACGCAAGCGCGAGCATCCGGAGATGCCGACCGAGGAGCTCCAGCGGCTGATCCAGACGCTGGAGGAGGAGATGCACCAGGCCGCCCGCGACCTGCGGTTCGAGTACGCGGCCCGCATCCGCGACGAGGTCAAAGACCTCCAGCGCGAACTCGACTCGATGCGCAAGGCGGGCGTGCCGTAACCGTCAGCCAAGTCCGCTCAGACTCCGGATGACATCACGCTCGTGTGAAGGAGGGCATTTGTCCCCCCGAAATGCACAGTCGAGGGTTCAATGGTGCAGTGCGACGTCGGATCGGTGTCCTGGTCGGACTCAACGGAGCCGCCTCCCTGTTCTTGATGGCCGGGTGCGCAGGATCAACTCCCGTCCCGACGCCACCAGCCCACGAATCAGCGTCTCCCAGCCGATCGGCAGTGCCAACAGCTCCCCCCTTCAAGGCGGGTCGAACGTTCGAGTGTCCCGGAGGGTTCGAATATCCCGCGTACGCGAATCACCTGTTCTACCCGCCGGGTCATCCGGTAAGGCCCGCTGGCAATGTTCGCCCCGTCGAGTGCTTCGTGACGGCAGGGGACGCCCGTACCGTCGGATACGGGCTGGCGCCGCTTCCCCCGTCGGATCGCGAGATCGGCGGTATCTACCTCGTCCGGGCGAGCACGGCATTTACTCTGCGATGCCAGCGTGCCGCCAGACGGGCGGGGTTCCCTGTGCCCTGTCCCGGGTTCGTGCCGTCGACCGGGAGCTTGGCTCCTACGATCTTCGCCCGGCGAGGTTCATTCGAGCTCGAATGGGACTTCGCCGGTCCGCCTGGGTATGTAGGGATCCCAGGAGGTGCCCCGTCTAACCACATGTTCGTGATCGCCGCGCGCGGCGGCATGGTCTTCGGCGGCATGAACGAGTTCGCGATGTGCCCCGGTGCTGTGGACTTCGGAAAGACAAGGGTGCTTGGGAGGCCGGCATCGCTGCTGGCGTGCGTCGCTGGCGGCTCTGGGCTCAATTCGGGCCACATCGTTGTCCGTTGGCGCGGCGGCGGCGTGACCTACGAGGTCAGTCTCCACAACCCGAGCAAGGTGAATCAGCGCCTAGCTGTCACGGTCGCTCGCTCCGTCGGGCTCGCCTCGCCGTGACCCGGCCGTCTGATGACATCGATCAACACTGGCGTGACCGGTCGCCCTGACGCATCGATCCTTGACGAACTGCCACCGGAGGCGGGCGCCAGTCTCGTTCAGCTGATGATCTTGGTCATCAAGTTGTGATTCGAAAGCGCCGATGACCGTTCTGATGTGAACCTCAGACGCCTCGCGGCCCTCTGTCTCGTCCTAATCGTCGACAGTGCCTGTGGTGCTACCGATGCCGTCTCCAACCAGCAAGACGCTATCGCCCGAATCTCAGCCGGCGCGGCACTGAACGACATCACCGGCCACTACCGAATCGGGCGTCTGCGCGTGGACCTCATCAAAGTTGTTTCCCTCCCGAACGACCAGATCGGAATGCAGTTCGCCCTCAGCACCTCGCCCGGCTCGCTGCGCCGCTGTTGCAGCCTCTTCCCACGAATGGCCCTCGCAGGACACAGTCCCCATTCAATGCACTCCACACCATTACAGGTCGATGTTGTCGATCCCCGTTCCTACTTCATCCCCTCCGGGGCCATGCGCATAACCGTCTTCGGGGGCGTGCCCGAGCGCCGGCTCGGCTTCTTCACGGTGAACCTCCCCGCGATTCAGACGGCTGGTTTCGACAGCGCCGGGTGACATCTAACGTCGGCCTCGGGAAATCCCCCATCGGGTGATGACCCCGCCGTAGGGTGCGCCGAGCCCGGTCCTTCTGGTTCGGTTTCATAAGTGACTGGAGCGAGCCGCTGGCCCGACTCCTCGCGAATGATCGTCGAATCGGACGGACCCTCGGCGCACGTGCAGAAGCCCTGTTCGGGCACTCGGTGGCCGGCCACGTGCCGGACCCCTGTTTCGAGGATGTCTGGAGACCTCACCCCCTACGGAGCGCGTGCGAGCCGGCGCCATGAAGGACCGGGGAGTCGTCGCGAGGAAGGAGGATGGGGTGAAGCTCAGTCTCGGGATCGACGTCGCCTGCCGGGCCGACCACCAGGCCAGTCTGGCCGGCCCCAACGGGGAGTTCCTGTGGTCGGGGTGGCGGTTCCGCACCACGCCCCGGGACCTCGAAGCCCTGTGGTTGAAGATCCCCGCAGGGGCGGAGGTCCAGGTCGTTGTCGAGCCGACCCGCAACGCGTGGGTCCCGCTCAGGGCCTGGCTCGAGGCCCGCGGTGCCAAGGTCTTCCTGGTTCCTCCCGAGCAGTCGTCGGATCTGCGGAACTACTACAACAAGCACACCAAGACCGACCGGTTGGACTCCCGGGTGCTGGCCCGCCTGCCCCTGCTGCACCCCGAGGGCCTCGAGTCGGTGAGCGGACCCACCCCGGCCGATCCGTTCCGCCGAGCCGTGCGCCGTCGCACAAAGCTGGTCAAGGCCCGCACGGGAGTCCTTCAGCGACTCGACGCCCTCATCGAACTGCTCGGCCCGGCGTGGGCCGATGCCCTCGGCGAGAACTACGGCACTGCCGTCCTGGTCGTCCTGGAGCGGTACGCCGACCCCAGGGCGATGCTCCGCCTGGGGCGCCGCCGACTTACGGACGTGCTGGTCAAGGCCAGTCGGGGGGTCTGGCGGGAGCCCAAGGCCGACGAGCTCCTCGCTGCGGCCGCCGAGACCCTCGAGCTCTGGGAACAGGGCGGACTGGACTTCGCCGAGCTCGGCGCCGACATCGCCGCTGAGGTCCGCATCGCCCGGTCCCTCGGTGCCGAGATCGCCGCCCTGGAGCGACGCATCGCCCCGATGTTCGCCGCGGCCGACCGTCGTCCCGAACCACATGAGGACCCGCGGGCGCCTGCAAGTGACGACGGAGACGGACGCGACGGAGGCATCGTGGCCTCGGTGCCGGCGCTCGACGGCATCCTGGGTGCCGGGATCCTGGCCCGCTTCGGTGACTTCGACCGCTTCCACAACCTGGCCGGAGTCCGCTCGTTCACCGGGCTGGTTCCCTCGATCGACCAGTCCGGCAACAGCAGCGGCCACGGCCGGCCGACCAAGGCCGGCGATCCGGGTCTGCGGGAGGCCTTGTACCTCGCGGCCGAGCAACTCCGTCGGGTCGACCCGCACTTCGCCAAGCGGTACCACCGGCTCATCGTGCAGGAGGGGAAGCATCACCAGTCGGCGCTGTGCACGCTGGCCGCGATGGCGGCCACCCGCATCGCCGGGTGCTGGCGGCGGGGAGAGCGCTACGTTCTGCGCGACACAGACGGCAGGGAGATCACCAAGGCCGAGGGTCGCGCCATCGTCGCCGAGCGCTACACGATCCCCTACGAGGTCCGGCGAGCCCGCCGGCGCGACGCTCGCGCCAAGCACCTCAAGGGACGGACGGACCGGCGCGGTCAGGAGTCGACCCAAGCCGCTCCGGCGTCCGGCCCGTCCTCGGAGAACCGTACCGGGAAGAGGAACTCATTCCGTCACGCTGGCGTGGGCGATCGGCCCGTCCACTGAGCCCGGAGACAGTCGAGCACCGCCCCGCGCAGGCGCTGTTTCAGCAAGGCCACCAGGGCCCCGAGCCAGGCACCGGCGCGTGCTCGACGACATCTCGATCGACCCCACGGATTCGGTGACCCGGCCGAGTCCGTGCCGATCGCGACGGTCGCACGAGGTCGCTCGTCTCGCTTCAGCTGTGCTCCGGATGCGACGTCACGAGAACATGCGATCCCAGGCATCCTGGTCCGCCGGCAGGAACCAGCGCTCCACCTGGCGGCCGTCGCGGTAATGAAACACGCTCACGACGTCCACGCCGATCGGCTCCGCTCGCACGGCGGACATCCGGCTCAGCGCCACCACGTGCTCACCGTTCCCCAGGACGTCGTGCTCCTCGAGATGGAACGTCCCACGGGTGACATCCCGCAATCGCTCGAACAATTCGAACAGAGCGTCGCGACCCCGCACCTCGCCCGCCAAACGGTTCATGCCGGGGACGTGCCAGACGACGTCGTCGTCGATGAGCCGCGCCAGCGCCGCCATGTCGGCGGCCCGAAAGGCATCCGCCGTCCGGCGATACGCCGTCGCGTTGGGATGCTCGTCCATGGGGCGGAGATCCCTCCACACGACCCGCCCCGGCGTGCTCACGATCAAGGTCGCCGGCGGCGGCCACAAGGTCGTGATCGACGGGCTCGGCGTCAGCCGGTCGGGCTGACCCCCTCGCCGGGAGGGTTCCGGCGCAAGGAACTCGCCCGGCCTCGTGGATTCGTCCTGATTGCTGTGCGACAGTCGGCAGCGTGATGACCCTCCGAGCGGCGGCCCTTTCCATTCGTGCGCCCTTGGGCTGGTTGGGCCCGGGTCGGCGAGTGGACCAGGTCACCGTCGTCGTCGACGGGGACGCGATCGTGTACGCGGGCGAGTCGAGAGGCGCGCCGCCGTCGGAGGTCACCGTGCTGCTCGACGGCGTGCTGCTCCCGGCCGCCGCCGACCGCCACGTCCACATGGGCCTCGCCGACCCCGGCGCGGTGCTGCTTGGCGGGGTCACGGCCGTCCGCGACCTGGGCTGGCCGTCGTCGGAGATCTTCTCGCTGGCCGACGCGTCGGAGGGACCGAACTTCAACGGCCCGCTCGTCCGCGCCGCCGGGCCGATGCTGACGGCGCCGGCCGGATACCCGACGCGTGCGAGCTGGGCTCCACGGGGAACCGGACTCGAGATCCGCGGTTCGGCCGAGGGCGCCGAGGCGGTACACGACCTCGCCGACCTCGGCGCCGCGCACATCAAGGTGTCGCTGAACGCCGAGGCCGGCCCGACGCCGGCCGACGACGAGCTGATCGCGATCGTCGGCGCGGCGCACGATCGCAACCTGCCGGTGACCGCGCACGTCCAGGGCAAGGGGCAGGCCGAGCGCGCACTCGGGGCGGGCATCGACGAGGTCGCCCACTGCCCGTGGACCGAGAAGGTCCCCGACAAGGTCATCGAGGGCATGGCGAAGTCCATGCGCATGGTGTCGACGCTCGACATCCATTCGTACGGCGACGACACGCCGCAGATCCGGGTCGCCATCGACAACCTGTTCCGGTTCGCCCGGGCGGGCGGGAAGGTGCTGTACGGCACGGACCTCGGGAACGGCCCCGTTCCGCCGGGCATCGACGTCCGCGAGGTCATGCTGCTGTTCCAGGCGGGACTGTCCCCGGAGGCGGTGCTGACGTCGATGATGCGCGCACCGCTGGAAGCGGGTGCCCCGGCCGACATCATCGGGGTCGCCCGCGATCCCTTCGAGGACCTCGAGGCCATGGGCGAGGTCCGGCTGGTCATGCGCGCCGGCCGGGTCGTCATGCAGCGCTGAACGACCCGCGCAACCCACGCGCCCCCGGGACGTCGTACACAAGGAACGTGGGTTCCACTCGTAGGCTCCTCGCGTTCGCGTTCGCTGCGCTGATCCTCGGAGCATGCAGCGCCGCGTCGAACGACGGTCCTCCGCCCCCCGGGACATCGGCCGCGGTTCCGACGTCGACGTCCGCATCGCCTCCGCTGTCGCCCTTGTCCAGCCCAACGCCGGCCGTCCAGCCGCTGCGAACGCCGAGCGACGCCTCGCTGGTGGCGGGGTCCCGGGCGGTGACGTTCGAATCCTCCGATGGGATCCGGCTGGCCGGGCGGCTCTTCGGCTCGGGCACGACGGCGGTGGTGCTGTCGCACATGATCCGGAGCGACCAGGAGCCGTGGTGGTGGATGGCCTCGATCCTCGCCGACCACGGGATCCGGGCGCTGACCTACGACAGCCGCGGCACCTGCCCCGGCGGCATCGGCAGCTGCTCGCACGGGAGGCTGAACCCCGGCGCGGTCGACCGGGACATCCTGGGGGCGGTGGCGTATCTGCGCGAGCACGGGGCCGACCGCGTCGTGATCGGCGGCGCCAGCCTGGGCGGCACCGCCTCGCTGTGGGTCGCGTCGAGGCATCCCGACGCGGTCGACGGCGTGTTCACGCTGTCGGCGGTGTCGTTCTTCCCCCCGTACGACATCACGAGCGAAGTGATCCACGCGATCCGGGCGCCGAAGCTGTTCGTCGCCGGGGCGAACGATCCGTCGGCCGGGCCCTACGTCCCGAGGTGGCGGCGCGCGGCCGCGCCGCCCGTCCGGGCCGTCGTCCTGGACTCCGGCACCCACGGCACCGACTTCTTCGACGACCAGGACTTCTCGGCGGTGGTTCGGTCGACGATCCTGCGGTTCGTGGGGGGAATCGGGCGCTGACTCCGAAGCGTCAGGGCGCGCCGTCGAGGTCGGTCCGGATGCCCTCGGCGACCATGGTCGCGTCCTCGCCGACGCCCATCAGCAGCGAGGACTTCCGCTTGCGCAGGAAGTGCACGCCGACGAACCACAGCCCGGGCACCGCGGTGCTCTGCCCGTCCCGGTGCAGCGGATAGCCGAGGTCGTCGACCACGCCGGTCCACGGCAGCCACGAGTAGTCGGGCCGGAACCCCCCGGCGAACACCACCGAACCGAACGACGCCAGGTCCATCTCCTCCGGGGCCTCGGTCGCGTCGAACGGCTCGGGATCGGGCATGTCCGGCGGGTCGATCCCGAGCTCGGCGGCGAACCGTCGGAACACCTCTCGGAGCTGGAGGTACCGTCCGTCGCCCCACGCCACGCTCGCCGCGAGATCGCCGGCGAACCGCACGCGCCCGCCGTCCGCTCCGAGGAACCGGCCGGCCAGCGTCGCCCCCCGTGCCCGGAGCGTCCGGTAGTGCAGGTCGTGCCCGCCCCCGTGCCCCGTCGACAGGATGTTCGCCGTGAGGCGGTCGCCGGGCTCCGTGAGCGTCTCGAGCCCGCCGTCCATGAAGCCGCTGTTCCGGACCCACCAGACCACGTCGCGCCCGGTGACGCGCCGGGGGACCCACGGCGCCCGGCCGCACGCCACCACGACCTCGCGGCCGGCGTCGAGGAACTCCTCCGCCAGCTGGCATCCCGACTGTCCGCTCCCCACGACCAGCACCCGCCCGGGCGGCAGGTCGCCCTCGTTCGTGTACTCCTCCACGCCGATCCGGAACACCTCCGGCGGGAGCGTTGCGGCGTGCGGAAGGTGCGGCCGGGGGTACGCGCCGGTGGCCAGCACGACACGGCGGGCCAGGAGCTCGCCGTTCGATGTCGGCAGCGCGAATCCGTGGTCGCGATCGCCGGCGATCCCGGAGACCTCGGTGTGCTCGCGGACCGGAGCGTCGAAGCTCGAGGCGTACCCCGCGATGAACGCGGCCAGGTCGTCGCGGAGCAGGTAGCCGTCCGGGTCGCGGCCGTCGTAGTGGCCGCCAGGCAGCAGGATCGACCAGTTCGGCGTGACCAGGCAGAACGAGTCCCACCGATCGCGCCAGGTCTGGGCCACGCGGCCCCGTTCGAGGACCACGTGCTCCACGCCGAGCCGCGTCAGCTCGTGGCTGGTGGACAGGCCGGCCTGACCCGCCCCCACGACCGCGACGTCGACGCGTTCCATGCGGCCAAGTCTCGACCGCCCCGGCCGGGCGTGGCAAGGGAGCTACAGGATGTCGCGGAGCGCCTCGAACAGGCGGTCGACGTCCCCGTGGGTCGAGAAGAAGTGCGGCGACACGCGGATGCCATCGCCCCGGAAATCCACGCAGACGTCGCGTTCGAACAGGGCGTGGCAGACCTTCTCGGCGTCGGTCCCGACGCCGATGTTCACCAGGCCCCCGCGGAGGCGCCAGTCGGGGAGCGAGCGAACCGGAAGGCCGGCCTCGCCGGCCCGGGCGATCACGTAGTCGGACAGCTCGCCGATCCGGGGCCGGATGTTCGACGGGCCGACCTCCGTGATGATGTCGAGCCCGCCCTGCGCGATGAACGCGACCGGCGCCGGCGGCGTCCCCGACTCCAGCCGGCGGGCGGTCGGGTGGGGCTTGAGGTGCTTGTGGTCGAACGCGAACGGCTCCTCCTGGGCCATCCACCCGGTGATGGCCGGGTGCAGCGAGGGGAGCAGGTCGTGCCGCGCATAGAGGAACGTCAGCCCCGGCCCGCCGAGGAGCCACTTCAGCACGCCGGTCGTGTAGAAGTCGCACCCCAGGTCGTGGACGTCGACCGGCACGATCCCGGCCCCGTGGAAGTCGTCGACCACCGACCACGCGCCGGCCTCCCGGGCCATGCGCGCGATCTCCTTGGCGTCGACCAGCGTCGAAGACCGGTACAGGACGCGGTTGATGCAGACGGCGGCCGTTCGTTCGTCGATGGCCTCGGCGTAGAACTCCAGCGGCACCGTCAGGCCGTCCGGTGACTCCAGCCACACGACCTCCGCGCCCCGGCGTTCCTGCGCCAGCCACACGTGGCCGTCGGTAGGGAAGTCCAACTCGGACAGCACCAGGCGATTGCGCTCGCCGGAGAAGTCGAGGCACGACGCGATGGTCGACAGCGCGAGCGACACGTTCGTCGTGATGGCGAGCTCGGCCGGCTCCGCGCCCACCAGCGCGGCGAACGTCGCCTTCACCGATCGCATCCGCGGGAAGATGTGGTCCATCCACACGGGGTCGGGCGCGCCGTCGGTGCCCCACGCGTCGACGTACTCCTGGAGGTACCGCTGGGCCCGGCGCGACACCGGACCCAGGGACGCGCTGATCAGGTAGGCCTTGTCCCTCAGGACCGGGAACTCGTCCCGGTAGGACTCGAAGTCCGTCACGACGGCCTCGCCGGCATGAACCGTTCGAACCACCCGACGATGCGCGTGCAGTAGTCGAACACCGCCGGCATGTTCCGAACGCCGTGGCCCTCCTGCGGGTAGATGACGACCTCGGTCTCCACGCCGTGCTCCCGGAGCGCCCGATAGAACTCGACGGCCTGCCCGGGCGGCGTGCACCGGTCCTGGAGGCCGGCCGTCAGCAGGACGGGCGTCGTCACCCTCGACGCGAACATCACCGGGCTCCGCTCGAAGTACGAGCCGCCGGGGGAGGCCGGGTTCGACTTCAGGAACTCCGCGTCCCAGGCCCCGATGTTGCTGTTCCAGTGCTGGCTGTACCAGTCGGTCACGGGCGAGATGGCCACGGAGGCGGCGAACCGCTCGCTCTGCGTCGGCAGCCAGGCCGCCATGAAGCCGCCGTAGCTCCCGCCGAACACGCCGACGCGCTCGGGGTCGGCGACGCCGCGTTCGATCAGCGCCTCGACGCCGGCGAGGACGTCCGTCGCGTCGTCGCCGCCCATGTCCCCCACGACGAGATCGGCGAACTCCTGCCCCCGCCCGGCCGACCCGCGGGGGTTGGGTTGGAGCACGGCGTATCCGCGCGACACGAGCAGCGGGGTCAGCGAGTAGCCGAGCGCCCACTTGTTCCGGTACGCCCAGACCGGGCCGCCGTGCACGTGGACGAGCAACGGGTGCGGCCCGGGGCCGTCCGGGACGAGCAGCAGCCCCTCGATGTCCCGGCCGTCCCCCGCCGGCCAGGCGACCCGTTCGAGCCGGCCGCCGTTCTGGCTCACGTGGCGGTGCCCCTCGTGGGCCATTGATCGCACCGTCTCGAACTTGCCGTCGCGGAACACGGCGAACTCCGGCGGACGGTCGTAGCTCTCCAGCACGGCGACGAACCCGTCGCCCAGGGGCTCGGCCTCCGGGTACCGCTGGCCGAACGACTCGCCGTTCGCCCACAGCTCGGTTGCCGTGCCGGTGGCCGTGTCGATGTCGCCGACCACCGTGTCCAGGCCGCGCTGGCCGGCGTAGAAGAGGCGGTCGTCGTCGCGCCAGGCGATCCACGTGACGTCGGTCCCCGCCGAGTCGGCGCGCGTCGAGGAGCCGGAGGCCGGGTCGACCAGCACCACGTCGCCGGCGACCACGCCGCGGTCGCTGGCCAGCGCCTCCACCAGGGCGATCCGTCCGCCGGAGGGGGACGCGGCCGGCATGGCGATCTGTCGGTCGACGCGGCCCGACGTGTACACGTCGCGGGGCTCCCGGGTCTCGACGTCCACGATCACGAGCCGGGACCCGTACCACGCCTCCTCGCCCGATCCCTCGGAGGCGACGGCGGCGATCGTGCCGGGACCGCACCACGCCGCCTCCCACACGTTCAGCCCCTCGGGGGAGACCGTCCTGACGGTCCCCGCCGCCACGTCCCACAGGTCGGCCCGCCGGCGGTCGGCCGCGTCGTCCGTCCCCTCCACGTCGGGGATCCAGCCGGGGAGGTCGTCCGAGCCGCTCGAGGTGGTGCCGGAGCCCTCCGCGCCCGCCTTGTCGGCCCCCAGGCCGGCCACGCCGAGCAGCACCGACGCGCCGTCCGGCGACCAGGCGAGATACTCCAGGGTCCCATCGACCGCCGGCGCGCCCCGCGCCTCACCGACCCGCCCGGCCTCGAGGAGGTACGGCTGGAAGCGCCCCGGTTCGGCCCGGTCCGACAGGAACGCCAGCCGCGAGCCGTCCGGGGACCACTTCGGCAGCCGGTCGTGATGCGGGCCGCCGGTGGCCTCGCGGAGGTCGCCCGACTCCAGGTCGATCAGACAGATGCGGGTGTCGGGGGTCCCCTCGAGCTTGTCCAGCCGGGCCCCGGTGACCGCCACTGTTCCCCCGTCGGGGGACGGTGCGGGGTCCATGGCCCCGGAGATCCGGCCGAAGCCGGGCTCCAGGGCCCTCCGGAAGTGCTCCTCGATCTCTCGGTACAGCGGCGTCGAACGCAGGTCTCGCTCCATGCACGGCAGGATACGCCGGTCCGCCGAACCGGCCCGCGCCGCCCTTCCTTGACCGTGCCGAGCCGCCCCGTCTAGCCTCCCCGCCACGACGCCCGCCGAGGGGGAGGCCAAGCCGACCGTGTCCGAAACGACCGAACAGTCAGTGCCGCCCACGCCGGAGGGGTTCGGGCGGGCCCCCGGCGCGCCACCGCCACCGCCTCCCATCCAGCTCGGTCCTCCGGCCGAGGTGCACGCCCCCACCGGCCAGCGCGTGGCGATCGGTCGGGCTCCGGACAACGACATCGTGCTCGCCGACCTCACCGTCTCGGCGCACCATGCGGTGCTGGAGCGCGCGTCGGACGGCTCGTTCGTCCTCACCGACCAGGGAAGCGCGAACGGGACGTTCGTCAACGGCATGCGCATCCATCGGGTTCGCGTCGACGAGGGCGCCGTGATCACCCTCGGGCGGCACCTGCTGCGGTTCACCGGCGGGCGGCTCGAGGGGTACGTCGACGAGGGCCAGGCCTTCCTCGAGGCGCTCGGTCTCACGGTGGCCACGGAGGACGGCAAGGTCATCCTGTCCGACGTCAGCTTCTCGCTCGGACCGTCCAGCCTGCTGGCGATCGTGGGTCCGTCCGGCGCCGGGAAGTCAACGCTGACCAACGCGCTCAACGGGTTCCGCCCGGCGACGTCGGGGGCCGTCCTGTACGGCGGCCGCGACCTGTACCGGTCCTACGACGACCTCCGGCAGCGGATCGGGTTCGTCCCGCAGGACGACATCCTCCATCCGCTCCTCATCGTGCGTCGGGCGCTCGAATACGCGGCGCAGCTGCGCTTCCCCCCGGACGTGACGAAGCGGGAACGGTCCGCGCGCATCCAGGAGGTGCTCGAGGAACTCGACCTCGACGACCGCGCCGCGACCCAGATCGCGAAGCTGTCGGGGGGCCAGCGCAAGCGGGTCAGCGTGGCCCTCGAGCTGCTCACCAAGCCGTCCCTGCTGTTCCTCGACGAGCCGACCTCCGGGCTCGACCCCGGCAACGAGCGCCAGGTGATGGCGCTGCTGCAGGAGCTCGCGAAGGGCGGGCGGATCGTCATCGTCGTGACGCACTCGACGCAATCGCTCCACCTGTGCGACCGGGTGCTGTTCATGGCGCCCGGCGGGAAGGTCGCCTTCTACGGCCCCCCGGGCGACGCCATGGCGAACTTCGAGGCCGAGGGCGCCGGCAGGGCGTACGCCGACGTGTTCACCTCGCTGGAGGAGAACCTCGAAGTGGACTGGGGGGCGCGCTTCCGGGCCTCGCCGGCGTACGCGGAGTACGTGGCCCGCCCGCTGGAGAGCCGTGCCCGGGTCCGGGCGGCGCCGGGGGCGACCGTGCCGGCGTCGCCGCCCCGCATGCAGCCGTGGATGCAACAGCTCTCGATCCTCGTCCGGCGGTACCTCCGGCTGATCGCGGCCGACCGGAAGTACCTGCTGCTGCTGGTGCTCCAGGCGCCGGTGATCGGACTGCTCCTCTTCGTCATGTTCGGCCCCGGGCGGCTCGGGGTGGCGCACGCGCCCGAGGCGCTGGTCATCGTCCTCACGCTCGTCCTGGCCGCGACCTGGCTCGGCATCCTGAACGGAGTCCAGGAGATCGTGAAGGAGATGCCCGTCTACCGGCGGGAACGCGCGGTTGGGCTGTCGATCTCGGCGTACTTGACCTCGAAGGTCGTTGTGCTGGGGACCTTCACGGTCATCCAGGCCATCATCATGGTCGCGATCGGGCTCGCCCGGCAGAAGGTCTTCGCGCACGTCTCCGACCCGAACTTCCTCGTGGCCGACGCGTCCGGCGCGCGGGGGGCGCTGCTGGCCGACCCCAAGGCGGAGCTCATGGTCGACGTGGCGCTGACCGGGCTCGCCGGCATGGCCCTCGGGCTGCTGGTGTCGGCGCTGTCGAAGAGCGCCGAAAAGGCGCTCACGATGGTCCCGATCCTGATCGTCCCGCAGCTGGTGCTGTGCGGGGGCTTCTTCCCGGCCAACGCCCCGGTGGTGGGGCAGCTGAGCCTGGTCACGAGCGGGCAGTGGGGGATGTCCGCATCAGCGTCGACCGTGGACATGAACCTCATCCGGGCCCGACTCGCGATCATCGTGGCCGCCGCCGAGCACGCCGACCTCATCAACACGAACCCCCGGCTGTTCCAGAAGGACCTATTGCTGGAGTTCAAGCGCCAGCTGGTCGGGCAGTGGAAGCACCGTTCGGGCACGTGGCTGATCAACACGTTCATGCTGGTCGTGTTGACGGTGGCCGCGCTGGTCGGCGCGTATGCGATCCTCCGCCGGCGAGACCTCCGCTCGCTCCAGGCGCCGGCGCGGGCTGGACCGGCCGCCGCGGTCCCAGTGCAGGCGCCGCCGCCGGCGCCGGTGGGCTGAGGTGCGCGTGGAGGTGGTTCGGACGTGAGCCGGGATCCGCGGATCGGGTCGCAGATCGGCCCCTACCGGGTCGAGCAGGAGCTCGGCCGCGGCGGGATGGGCATCGTGTACCTGGCCGAGCACGTCCACCTCCAGCGATCGGTCGCGCTCAAGGTGCTGTCCGACCACCTGGCAAACGACGCCGCCTACCGCGAGCGGTTCCTCCGGGAGTCGCGCATGGCCGCGCGGCTCCGCCACCCGAACATCATCCCGGTGTACGACGCGGGCGAGCAGGACGGGCTCCTGTTCATCGCGATGCAGTACGTCGAGGGCAGCGACCTGGCGACCCTGCTGGAATCGGGACCCCTGTCGCCCCAGGCGACGCTCCGCATCCTCGGGCCGGTCGCGAGCGCGCTCGATCTCGCGCATGGGGCGGGGATCGTCCACCGGGACGTCAAGCCGGCCAACATCATGCTCGGCGAGGGGACCGGCCCCGATGGGGGCCACGAGGTGTTCCTCACCGACTTCGGTCTGGTGCGGGAGATCGACCGGAACTCGCGGCTGACGCAGACGGGGGTGTTCGTCGGGACGCTCGACTACGCGGCGCCGGAGATGTTCCAGAACACCACCATCGACGGCAGGGCCGACCAGTACTCGCTGGGGTGTGTCCTGTACGAGTGTCTGACCGGCGACGTGCCGTTCCCGCGGGACTCCCAGGGCGCGCTGATCGGAGCGCACCTGACCGACCCGCCGCCGAAGCCGTCGCTGGCGAGGCCGGAGCTGCCGGCGGGACTCGACGCCGTCGTGGCCAGAGGCATGGCGAAGTCGCCGGCCGACCGGTACGCGTCGTGCGGCGACATGATCGAGGCGGCCCGGGACGCGGCATCGGCGCACCAGGGGCGGGCCCCCACCATCGCGGCGCCTCCTCCCGCTCCGATCGTGGGCGCTCCGCCTCCGGGCGCGCAGGGCCCGCCGGCCATGCCGAGCGGCGGGACGCCGTCCGACCCGTCCGGGGGGATGCCACCGGAGGCTGCGGTCGGCGAGGGGCGCAACCGCTGGTTCACCCTGTTCGCCGCCGTGGTCGCGGTGATCGCGGTGGTGGTCGTCGTGATCGCCGTGTCCAGGGGCGGCCGACCGTCGGCCGGGCCCACCACCCCGGCTCCGGCGACGAGCGCCGGGGGCACGTCCGCCCCGGCCACCACGCCACCGACCACGACCGCGACGTCCGCGCCGCCGACGACCCCCCCGACCACGGGCCCCACGGGGAGCCCCGTCGCGCCCGGTGCGCACCCGGCCGTCGAGGCGAACACGAAGGTCGGGTCGCTCCCGTTCGGCGTCGCGCGCGACGCGACCTCGGTGTGGGTGGCGAACCAGGGTTCCGGCACCGTCACCCAGATCGACCCCGACACCCACAAGGTGCTCGCGACCAGGAACGGCGTCGACAACGCATTCGAGATCGCCGCGGGACTCGGCTCCGTTTGGGTGACCGACGAGCGGCAGACGCTCTACCGGCTCGACCCCGCGGGCGGCCGGCCCCAAGCCATCCACATGCAGGGCGGCGCGTTCGGCGTGACGGAGGGGTTCGGCTCGGTCTGGGTGACGAACGACACGTCGAACACCGTCACCCGGCTGGACCCGAACGGCCACGTGGTCGACCGCATCGCCACGGGCCGGGTGCCGCACGGCATCGCCGCCGGGAGCGACTCCATCTGGGTCGCGAACGAGCAGGGGAGCGTGAGCCGCATCGACCCCGCGACGAACACCCCGACCGCCGAGATCCCGGTCAACGGCGAGGCGTTCCAGGTCGCGGAGGTGTCGGGCTCCGTATGGGTGACGAACGGGATCTCGCAGGTGTTTCAGATCGACCCGGCGAAGAACAAGGTCGTCCAGACCATGGACGTGGGCGGCGGGTCGTTCGACGTGATCGGGGGGTTCGGCTCCGTGTGGCTCTCGAAGTCCGGGAACAACTCGCTCGTCCGGATCGACCCCGACACCGGCAAGGAGACGGGCTCGGTGACTTTCGGATCCAGCCCCCGGTTCATAGCGGTCGGTCCGGAGGGCCTGTGGGTCGCGAGCGGTGACACGGCGCGGGTGTTCCTAGTCCACCCGTAGCCCGAACGACCCGAGGAACTTCCTGGGGCTGGATGGATGGTTTCGTCAGGCTTCGTCGGCGCCTTCGGGCTCGCCTTCGGGCGGGCCGAGGATCTCGTCGACGGAGAGCTGAAAGCCGGGCACCTGCTCGGAGGTGATCGTGTCGCCGCGGCGAAGGAGCGAGGGAACGCCGTATCGGCCCTCGACCAGCCGGTGGATCTCGATGCGGTCGGCCTGGAGGTCCACGTACCAGTACTCGGGAACGCCGAACCGCTGGTAGAGCTCGAGCTTGCGAACGATCTCCACGCGCCGGTTCGAGGGCGAGGAAACCTCGACGACGACGCTCGGCGCACCTCGAACGAGTTGCTCCTCGACCTTGGGCAGGTTCGCTCGGTCGACGAAGAGGACATCGGGCTCAACGACATTGTCGTTGGCCAGGTAGACGTCGGTGGGCGCGACGAACACGTCGCCACCATGAGCCTTCGTGTACGCGAGGAGTGCAGCGCCGATCTCGAGCACCGCGCGCTGATGGCGTGTGGCGGGCGCGGCGGTCACGACGAGCTCTCCGTCGATGATCTCCCGGCGGAGGTTGTCGTCGGGGAAGGACGCCAGGTCGATGTAGGTGTACCGGGTCTTCGGCTCGGTTGCCATGGCTCACCTCCCGGGCTCATGCCGGGGAACGATGGCACGAGGGTACGACACTCCCGGGGTCGCACGGAAGGCTTCCGCATCGGGCGTGTCGGAGGCTTTCGTAGAATGGGTCGATGGGCACCGACAGGCTTGTAATTCACGGCGCCCGTGAGCACAACCTCAAGGACGTCACGCTCGACCTTCCCCGGGGGCGCCTGATCGTGTTCACGGGCCTGTCCGGCTCCGGCAAGTCGTCGCTGGCGTTCGACACGATCTACGCCGAGGGCCAGCGGCGGTACGTGGAGTCGCTGTCGTCGTACGCGCGGCAGTTCCTGGGTCAGATGGAGAAGCCCGACGTCGACTTCATCGAGGGCCTCAGCCCGGCCATCTCGATCGACCAGAAGGGGACGTCGAAGAACCCCCGGTCGACGGTCGGCACCATCACCGAGATCTACGACTACCTCCGGGTCCTGTACGCGCGGGCCGGCCACCCCCACTGCACCAACTGCGGCCGTCCCATCGGCCGGCAGACGCCGGAGCAGATCGTCGACCAGGTCCTCGAGCTCCCCGAGGGGACGAGGTTCCAGGTGCTGGCGCCGGTCGTGCGGGGCCGCAAGGGCGAGTACGAGAAGGTCCTCGGCGACCTCGCTCACAAGGGGTTCAGCCGGGCCCGGATCGACGGCGAGGTCCGCGACCTGTCCGAGCCCATCCGCCTGCCCAAGACCTACAAGCACACCATCGAGGTCATCGTCGACCGGCTGGTGGCCAGGTCCGACATCCGGCGGCGGGTGGCCGACTCCATCGAGACCGCGCTCCAGCTGGCCGAGGGCATCGCGTCG
The DNA here is from genome assembly GCA_963772375.1 of uncultured Actinomycetes bacterium. Classification (GTDB taxonomy): domain Bacteria; phylum Actinomycetota; class UBA4738; order UBA4738; family JACQTL01; genus DATBHM01. Next base: position 350,302 of record CAVYXG010000001.1, on the reverse strand, counting down.
ATCGCGGTCGTGCAGCACGACGGCACCGAGGAGCTCATCAACTTCTCGCAGTCGCTGGCGTGCACGTTCTGCGGGCTGTCGTTCGACGAGCTCGCGCCCCGGAACTTCTCGTTCAACTCGCCGTACGGGGCGTGCCCGACCTGCGACGGGCTCGGGACGCACCTCGAGGCCGACCCCGAGCTGGCCGTCCCCGACCCGGACCTCACCATCGAGGAGGGCGCGGTCTCGCCGTGGGGCGGCGTGCGGGACACCTACTGGTACCGGCTACTGGAAGCGGTGGCGGAGACCCACGGGTTCAGCGTCCGAACGCCGTGGAGGAAGCTCCCGAAGGCCGCGCGCGACGTGATCATGTACGGCTCGAAGGAACAGGTCCACGTCCGGTACCGCAACCGCTGGGGCCGGCTGCGGTCGTACCACTCCAGCTTCGAGGGCGTGATCCCCAACCTCGAGCGCCGTCACAAGGAGTCGATGTCCGACTCCCAGCGCGAGCGGATCGAGCAGTACATGCGCCAGGTGCCGTGCCGCGCCTGCCACGGCGCCCGGCTGAAGCCGGAGACGCTGGCGGTCACCGTCTCCGGCAAGAACATCTGGGAGCTCACGCGGCTGTCGATCAAGGACACGCTGGAGTTCATCGGTTCGATGGAGCTCTCCGAACGCGAGCACCTCATCGCCGAACGCCTCCTGAAGGAGATCCGGTCGCGGCTGGGGTTCCTGGTCGACGTCGGGCTCGACTACCTCACGCTCGAACGCGCCAGCGGGACGCTCGCCGGCGGCGAGGCCCAGCGCATCCGCCTGGCCACGCAGATCGGCTCGGCGCTCACCGGCGTGCTGTACGTCCTCGACGAACCCTCGATCGGGCTGCACCAGCGCGACAACCGCCGGCTGATCGACACGCTGCTCCGCTTGCGCGACCTCGGCAACACGCTGGTGGTGGTGGAGCACGACGAGGCCACCATCCAGGCGGCCGACCACGTCGTGGACATCGGGCCCGGGGCGGGCGAGCACGGCGGACAGGTCGTGTTCAGCGGCTCCTACGAGGATCTGCTGCGGGACCCGGACTCGCTGACCGGCGCGTACCTCAGCGGACGTCGGCAGATCCCGACGCCGGAGATCCGCCGAAAGCCGGACGCCAAGCGGAAGCTCCGGCTGGAGGGCGCGCGCGAGCACAACCTCAAGGATGTGACGGTCGACCTTCCGCTCGGACTGTTCGTGGCCGTGACCGGCGTCTCCGGCAGCGGCAAGTCGACGCTGGTCCAGGACGTGCTGCTGGCCGCCCTGATGCAGAAGGTGTACCGGTCGCGGACCCTGCCCGGGCGCTACCGCAAGCTCCGGGGGTGGGAGCAGGTCGACAAGGTCATCGACATCGACCAGTCGCCGATCGGCCGCACGCCGCGGTCCAACCCGGCCACGTACACGGGCGTGTTCGACCACATGCGGAAGCTGTACTCGCAGACGCCCGAGGCACGGGTCCGGGGGTACCAGCCCGGGCGGTTCTCGTTCAACGTGCGGGGCGGTCGGTGCGAGAACTGCGCCGGCGACGGCCAGATCAAGATCGAGATGCACTTCCTCCCGGACGTCTACGTCACGTGCGAGGTGTGCAAGGGGCGCCGGTACAACCGCGAGACGCTCGAGGTGAAGTACAAGGGGCAATCGATCGCCGACGTCCTGGCGATGTCGATCGAGGAGGCGCTGGAGTTCTTCCGGAACATCCCGCCGATCGCGCGACACCTCCAGACCCTGGTGGACGTGGGCCTGGGGTACGTGAAGATGGGGCAGCCGGCGCCCACGCTGTCGGGCGGCGAGGCCCAGCGGGTCAAGCTGGCATCGGAGCTGCAGAAGCGGGCCACCGGCAACACCCTGTACGTCCTCGACGAGCCCACCACCGGCCTGCATTTCGAGGACATCCGCAAGCTGCTCGGGGTGCTGGAGCGACTGGTGGCGCAGGGGAACACCGTCCTCGTCATCGAGCACAACCTCGACGTGGTGAAGACGGCCGACTGGATCATCGACCTCGGTCCGGAGGGGGGCGATGCCGGCGGCGCCGTCGTCACGACCGGAACTCCCGAACAGGTCGCCCGCGATCCCGCGTCCCACACCGGTCGGTTCCTCGCCGAGGTCCTGGGCATCGAACGGGAGGAAGCGTCCGACGGGGCCCAACGCGTCCCGGCCACGACCTGACGGGGCGGCTCAGACCGACTCGAGCTCCCCCTCGATCGCCTCGACCGGCACGTACCGGACGTCGGGGAGGAGCACCCGGAACGACGACCCGCCGCCGGGGCGGGCCTCCATCCAGGCCCGCCCCCCGTGGAGCTCCGCGAACCGGGCCACGAGCGAGAGCCCGACCCCGACGCCCGGGCTGTGCGCACGGCGTCCGGGGACCTGTTCGAACGGCCGGAAGATCGACTCGCGGAGGCCGTCGGGGATCCCCGGACCGTCGTCGTCGACGACGATGAGCACCCCTTCCCGTCTCCGATCGACGTCGACGGTGATCTCGCTCCCCATCGGTGTGTGCCGCGCGGCGTTCGACAGCAGGTTCTCGAGGACGCGCTCGACCTGTGCGGGATCGACGTCCGCCACCACCGAGCCCTCGGCCACGACCACCCGGTGCTCGCCCGACACGTCCATGGAGGCTGCGACCGACCGGGCGAGCTCCGCGACGTCGGTGGGGGAGCGGCGCGGCTCGACGATCCCCCGCGACAGCCGGTCGAGGTCGAGGAGGTCGGACAGCAGGCGTTCGAGCTTCCGGGCGTTGCCGGCCAGGCCGTGGAGCAGCTCCCGGGATTCCTGGCTCGACACCTCCACGTCGTCACGGTCGAGCGTCAGCGCGATCCCGAGGATGGCCGACAGCGGCGTGCGCAGCTCGTGGGACACCGCGGCCAGGAACGTGTTCTTCATGTCGTCCAGGGCCCGGAGCCGCTCGGCCGCGTCGCGCTCCCGTTCGAACGCCTGCCGGAGCGCCTCCTCGGCGCGGTGGCGTTCGGTCACGTCGAAGTACACCCCCTGCCAGTACAGCGGCCGGCCGTCCTCGTCGTGGATCAGGTGCGACTCGTCGTGGACCCACACCACGCGCCCGTCGCTGCCGATCAGGCGGTACTCGGCGACGAACGGCTCCCCGGTGGCGTTCGTCCGGTCGTTCTCGGCGACGATGTCGTCGTAGTCGTCGGGATGGAGCAGGCGGTACCAGAGCGTTCCGCCGTCCGCGAGCCACTCCTCCTGCGTGAACCCCAGGATGTCCTCGATCTGCGGCGAGACGAACACGGTGGCGTTGGGCGACTCCACCTCCTCGCGGTACGTGATGACCGGGATCTGCTGGACGAGCTGCCGGTAGCGGGCCTCCGACTCGCGGACCAGCCCCTCCGCGACGGCCTCCCGGCTGATGTCGAGCGCGAGCCCGATGGTCCCCACGATCTCGCCGTCCTCGGCCCGGAGGGGCTCGAGGTGGACCTGCCACCGGAACGGCCCCATGTTCGACTCGTAGTCGATCATCTCGCCCGCCCGGGCCCGGCGGTGGTATTCGGCGGAGCGCGAGTCCGTCCCGGCGACGAACTCGTCGATCGACGAGCCGACCAGCTGGTTCTGCTCGAGGCCGAGCGCAGCCAGGCCGGCGCCCATCGAGGACGTGAACCGGAGGTCCATGTCCGTCGACCACAGGCAGGCCGGCATCCGGCGAAGGACCAGGTCGAGGCCGGGCCCGGCGGCGCCGAGCTCCGACCCGCCCGGACGGCGTTCGATTCGTCTGTCCACGGCTTGTGGAGGTATCGACGCGATGGCGGCCCTCGTTGAATCCCGAGGCCGACCCCGGCTCGGTGCGTGGCCGCGGCGAACACGCCCGGCCCGCAGCCCGCTGTTAGGATGACGCGCCGTGTCGAAGAGGGTCCTGTCGGTCGCGCTCGTCCTCGGACTGCTGGTGCTGGCTGCGTGTGGTTCGAACACCCCCAATGCGCAGCCGGTGAAGACGACCTTCGTGCCCCAGACGGTCGACTTCCTCGACGACGTCGGCCGGGGGGCCTCGATCGCCCTCGACAAGGACCAGAACCCGCACATCGCGTACATCGGGCTGATCCCGCCGGCCCAGCCGGGCGTGATCCCGCCGGCGCGTCCGTCGACCGCCCCCGCCCTGCCCGCGGTGCTCATCGCGACGCAGGCGGGCGGCATCTTCAACCAGGGGTTCGTCGCCCAGACCGACATCACCTCCACCAAGCCGGTTCCGGTTCCGGTCACGACGGACAGCACGACGGGCATCGCGATCACCTCGACCGGCGCGATCGACGTCGTGTGGAACCAGTTCGGCTCGAAGCCGGGGGTCTACTTCGCGACCGCGCCCAACAACCAGGCCCCGTTCGGCGAGCCCATCCGGGTGACGGCGTCCACGTCGACCTCGCCGGCGGTGACGACGGACCCGAAGGGGAACCCGGTGGTGGCCTTCGTCAGCACCAACGCCAGCGGTGTTCCCGTGGTCGACGAGGCGACGCTCGACGCGAGTGGGAAGTCGTTCGCCGTCAGCCAGATCGACCTGCTCACGGCGTGCGAGGGAATCTGCGCGGCCCCGAACGTCGCGGCCGCTGCGGGCCCGAACGGCACGGTCGTGGCGTTCAACGATCCGGGGACCGGCGCCGTCTCGATGGCCGAGCAGTCGGGGAAGAGCTGGACCGTGCACCAGATCGAGACGGCCGCCGACGCGTACGGAGTGTCGATCGCGCCGGGGTCGGGGGGATCGGTGCTGGTCGGATACCTCACCGACACCGACGCCCGCGTGGCCACCGGCAGCGCGCCGTTCGCCACCTGGACCAACTCGCACTCGGATGCGTTCGACATCGAGGGGCGGCAGGTCGCCGGCGCGGGGACATCCGTCGCGCAGGCGAACGGCACGACGTACCTCGCCTCCACCGACCCCGACGACGGCAGCCTCGCGCTGGACCAGGCCAAGGGGACCGGGTCGCTGGCGCGCATCTCGACGCCGGGAACGTCGAACGGCCTGTATCCGGCGCTCGCCGTGACCAACCACAGCCACGTCCAGCTGGCCTGGTACAACTCGGTCGACCAGGACCTGCTGCTCGGGCTGTACCCCGAGACGCTCGGCGCGATCGCGCTGCCGGCGTCCCAGACGCCGTACACGCCGCCGGGCGGAGGTTCGGCCGGACAGTGCCCGAAGAACACGGTCGAGATCATCGCGCCGGTCGGCGCGGGTGGTTCGGGCTTCTCCACGACGAAGGTGAGCGCCTCGTCCGGCGACTTCACCATCTGCTTCAACAACCAGGATCCGTCGGTGTTGCACGACGTGCAGGTGTTCAAGTCGGAGGCCGACGCCAACAGCGGCGCGACGCCTCTCGCCCAGGACGAGCCGTTCACCGGCCCCAAGATCGAGAACATCGACGTCAAGGGGCTCTCCTCGGGCAGCTACTTCTTCCACTGCTCGGTGCACCCGCAGTTCATGACGGGAACCCTCACCGTCAAGTAGCTGGCGGCTCCCGGTCCTGACGGACCCCCCGCATACAATCGGGGGGTGAGCGTTCCCCGCCCCCTTCCCTCGAGCATCCCCGACGAACCGGGCGCGTACCTGTTCCGCGACCGCGACGGGCGGACCGTGTACGTGGGGAAGGCGAAGTCGCTCCGCAGGCGCCTGACCTCGTACTGGTCGAAGCCGCTGCATCCGCGGACCGAGGCGATGATGGCCTCGGCCGAGCACGTCGAGTGGATCGTCGCGGCGACCGAGGTCGACGCGCTGATGCTCGAGTACAACCTGATCAAGTCGCACCGGCCGCGGTTCAACGTGCGGTACCGGGACGACAAGTCCTACCCGTACCTGGCGCTGACGGTGTCGGAGAGGTGGCCGAGGGCGCGGGTCATGCGGGGGTCGCGGCAGAAGGGCGTCCGGTACTTCGGGCCGTTCGGCCACGCGTACGCCATCCGGGAGACGCTCGACGCGCTCACGCGGGTGTTCCCGGTCCGGACGTGCAGCAACGCGTTCTTCGACCAGCGGGCCCGGGCCCGCCGGCCCTGCCTGTACTACGACATCGGGCGGTGCAGTGGGCCGTGCGTCCCGGAGGCCACCGGGGTGACCGAGGAGGAATACCGCCTGCAGGTCGAGGCGCTCGGCGACTTCCTGTCGGGGAAGTACGCCCCGGCCCTCACGCGGTTGCAGGGGGAGATGGCGTCGGCCGCCGAACGGCTGGAGTTCGAGCGGGCGGCCAAGCTCCGCGACCAGCTCGCGGCGGCTCGCAAGGCCATGGAGCACCAGGAGATGGTGCTGACCCGGGAGGAGGACCTCGACGCGATCGGCGTGGCCGAGGACGACCTCGAGGCGGCGTTCCAGGCGTTCTGGATCCGGCGGGGGCGCGTCATGGGGCGGAAGGGCTGGGTCGTGGACCGGGTGGAGGACCTCGACACCGGCGGGCTCGTGTCGTCGTTCGTGCAGCAGCTGTACATGGAGCGGGAGGAGGTCCCTCCGCGCGTCCTGGTCCCCGTCATGCCGGACGACGCCGACGTCCTGGAGGAATGGCTGTCGCGCCGTCGGGGCTCCCGCGTCCGCATCGCCGTGGCCGAACGGGGCGCCAAGCGGCGCCTCGCCGACACCGTCCGGCAGAACGCCCGCGAGGCGTTCCAGCGGCACAAGTTGAAGCGGGCGTCGGACTTCGGGGCGCGGTCCCGGGCACTGACGGAGCTGGCCGACGCGCTCGGGCTGGACCAGGCGCCGCTCCGCATCGAGTGCTATGACATCTCGAACCTCGGCCCGACCGACAAGGTCGGCTCCATGGTGGTGTTCGAGGACGGGTTGCCGAAGCGCTCGGACTATCGGCGCTTCGAGATCAAGGACGTGCGAGGCCAGGACGACTTCGCGTCGATGGAGGAGATGCTCCGGCGGCGGTTCACGCGCCTGCTGGAATCGCAGGAGGCCGAACGGAACCGCGACCCCGCGCGCGACGACGGCTCGCCGCGGCGGCACCGGCGGTTCGCGTACCCGCCGGCGCTGATCGTCGTGGACGGCGGCCGGGGGCAGCTCGGGGTGGCGGAGAAGGTGCTGGCCGACCACGGCCTCGACATCCCGGCGGTCGGCCTGGCCAAGCGGCTGGAGGAGGTGTACCTCCCCGGGCAGCCCGACCCGCTGCGCATCCCGCGGTCGTCGGAGGCGCTGTTCGTGCTCCAGCACCTCCGGGACGAGGCCCACCGGTTCGCCATCACGTACCACCGGACGAAGCGGGGGAAGCGGGCGCTGGCCTCGCCCCTCGACGACATCCCCGGCGTGGGCCCGGCCCGGAAGAAGGCGCTGCTCCGGCGGTTCGGCTCGCTCCTCCGGCTGCGGCAGGCGACGGAGGAGGAGATCGCGGAGACGCCGGGCATCGGCCCCGAGCTGGCGAGGGCGATCGTGGACCACCTGCAGGGGAGCGCGAGGGTGCCGGCATGACGCAGGTCGCCGGGTCGAGCAAGGGCGCGGCACGGCGCGGGCCGCCCTCGGGCGACGGCATGGCGCCCCTCCAGGAGGGCGAGCTCGACTTCACGATCATCACCGGCCTGTCCGGGGCCGGCCGCTCCGAGGCCGCCCGGTGCCTCGAGGACCTGGGCTACTTCGTCGTCGACAACCTGCCGCCGGCGTTGATCGGAAAGATGGCCGAGCTGGCCGGCTCGACCGGCGGCCCCCGCAGGGTGGCCATCGTGGCCGACGTCCGCAGCGGCGTGTTCTTCCGGGACCTCGCGGCCGGGCTCGAGGAGCTCAAGCACCAGCGGATCCCATACCGCATCGTGTACCTCGAGGCATCCGACGAGGACCTCGTGAACCGGTTCGAGGGAACCAGGCGCCGTCACCCCCTCGCGGCGGCCGGACGCGTGGTGGAGGGCATCCGCAAGGAGCGCCTGCTGATGGAGAGCCTGCGCGGCGACGCCGACCTCGTGATCGACACGTCCGGTTTGTCGCCGCACGACCTCCGGGAGCGGATGCGCGACGCGTTCGCACCGCAGGCGGCGAAGCAGCCCATGCAGGTTGCCCTGGTGTCGTTCGGCTACAAGTACGGCGTCCCGCGCGACGCCGACCTGGTGCTCGACGTCCGGTTCCTGCCCAACCCGCACTGGGTGCCCAGGCTGCGGCCGCTCCCCGGCACGGACGCCCGGGTCCGCCGGTACGTGACCGAGCAGGAGGCCTACGGGGAGTTCATGAAGCGCCTGCGCGACCTGCTCGACTTCGTCGTCCCCGGCTACGTCGCCGAGGGGAAGTCCTATCTGACCATCGGCGTGGGGTGCACCGGCGGACGGCACCGTTCGGTCGTGGTGTGCGAAGCGCTCGCGGGGTACTTCCGCGACCAGGGCCTGCCCGTCGCGCTCGACCACCGCGACCTGGGGCGCGAGGGATGAACGGCGCCCTGGGTGGTTGCTCCGGTGGGCGGAGGATGCGAACGATGCCTCCGGAGCAGCCCGCGTGCACCTGAGCAACCGTCCCGGTCGGGCCCGGCCCGGTCCGTACCATCGGTGGCGCGCCCGGCGGGAGATCCGCCGCGGCATGGGCTCGGGGCGCCTCGGACGCCGCGGGCCGCGGCGCCCCGGGTCGGGACTCTCCCGGTGGCGCCATCGCCGGGCCCTGCGGGCGGATTCCCGGATCCGTCGTCCGTCGGGCCGTCCGGGCGCCCTCGCGGCCTGGCGCGCCCGACGGTCCGCTCGGGCCGGCATGGGGAGCCGCCCGGTCGTGCGGCGCCCGGACTGGCTCGTCCGACTCCGGGCCCGCTCCGAGGCCCGGGCGAGTGGGAGCGGCAGCTTGACCAGGGCGCCGCTGTTCCGGGACACCCGCGAGCGCGTCATGGCCGCCGCCTCGGTCGCGCTCATCTTCGCCCTGATCGGGGGGTTCGCGATGCTCGTGGGCGGGGGGAGGTCGATCGTCGCGGGGACGGTGGCGGAGCCGAGCCTGTCGCTTCCCCCGAGCGACAGTGGCTTCCTCGGGGTGCCGATCCCGTTGGGGCCGTCGCTGATCGCCCGGTCGCAACCGGCTCCGCACCCGCCGAGTCCGAGCCCGAGTCCCAGCCCGACCCCCCAACCCGGCCCGACCAGCGCACCGCCGGTCGTCCAGCCGTCGCCTCCCGCGCCCTCGTCGCGCCCGCCCACGACCTCGCACCGTCCATCGCCGACCACCCCTTCGCCGTCCCGCCACCCCTCGCCGTCCCCCCGTCCCTCGCCGTCGCACACGGCCCCGTCGCCGTCTCCGAGCGCAGGATCGAGCCCGAGCAGCCGGCCCAGTCCGTCGACGAGCCCACCGCCCTCGCCGACGCAGTCGCCGAGCCCGCCGCCCTCGCCGTCGCCCGGCCCGCCCTCGTCGCAGGCCCCCCGGGCAGTCCCTCGCCCTGAGCACCCGCCGGGCCCGTTCGCCCCTGGCCGGTGGGGACGTCCGACGCGGGAAGCCTTCGCGCGGTCGCGAGTAGGATGACCACGATCGGCATCCGAGGCCGTCCGCCGGCGGCCACCCGAGGAGGACACACCATGACCATCAAGATCGGCATCAACGGGTTCGGCCGCATCGGCCGGAACTTCGTCCGCGCCGCCCGCCGCAAGGGCGCGGACTTCGAGATCGTCGCCGTCAACGACATCACGGACTCGAAGACGCTCGCCCACCTGCTGAAGTACGACTCCGTGTTCGGCCGGTTCGACGGCCAGGTCGGTGTCACCGACGCCGGCATCTCGATCGACGGCACCGAGCTCAAGGTCCTGGCCGAACGGAACCCCGGGGACCTGCCCTGGAAGGAGCTCGGCGCGCAGATCGTGATCGAGTCGACCGGCCTGTTCACCGATCGCGAGAAGGCCCAGCTCCACATCGAGGCCGGCGCCGAGAAGGTGGTCATCAGCGCCCCCGCCAAGGGCGAGGACATCACCATCGTGATGGGCATCAACGAGGACCGCTACGACCCGGCCACGCACAACGTCGTCTCCAACGCGTCCTGCACCACCAACTGCGTGGTCCCGTTGGCCAAGGTCCTCGACGACAGCTTCGGGATCGAGCGCGGCATGATGACGACCGTGCACGCCTACACCAACGACCAGAATCTCCTCGACCTGCCGCACAAGGACCTTCGCCGGGCCCGGGCGGCCGCCGTGAACATCCTCCCGGCGTCGACCGGCGCCGCGAAGGCGACCTCGCTGGCGCTGCCGCAGCTGAAGGGCCTGCTCGACGGCATGGCGATGCGGGTTCCCGTTCCGGACGGCTCGGTCACCGACCTGGTCTGCGTTCTGAAGCAGGAGGCCTCGGTCGACGAGATCAACGCCGCCTACCGCGCGGCCTCCGAGACCGACCGATTGAAGGGCCGCCTCGTCTACACGGACGACCCCATCGTCTCCTCGGACATCGTCGGCAGCGACGCGTCGTGCACGTTCGACTCGCTCTCGACCATGACCGTCGGGAACCTGGTGAAGGTCATCGGCTGGTACGACAACGAGTGGGGGTACTCCAACCGGCTGGTCGAGCTCACCGAGCTGGTCGGCGCCTCGCTGTGAGCCTGCTGACCCTCGACGACCTCGGGGACGTCGGCGGGAAGCGGGTGTTCGTCCGCGTCGACTACAACGTCCCGCTGGCCGAGGACGGCTCGGTCGCCGACGACACGCGCATCCGGGCGTCGCTCCCGACGCTCCGCGAGCTGCTGGACGACGACGCGTCCCTCGTCCTCGCGTCCCACCTGGGCCGGCCGCAGGGCGAGGTCCGCGAGGACCTCCGTCTCAAGCCGGTCGGCGACCGCCTCATCGACCTCCTGGACCGGGACGTGACCACCGTGTCCGACGTCGTCGGGCAGGAAGCCGGGGCCGTGTGCTCCCGACTGGGGCCCGGGGACGTGGTCCTGCTGGAGAATCTCCGGTTCGAACCCGGTGAGACCGCGGACGACGACGAGCTGGCCGACCGACTGGCCGGCCTGGCCGACGCGTACGTGAACGACGCGTTCGGCACCGTCCACCGGGCGCACGCCAGCGTGGACGCCCTCCCGAAGCGGTTCGACCAGCGGGCGGCCGGCCGGCTCCTGGAGTCCGAGGTTCACGTCCTGACCCAGCTGCTGGAGGGGCCGGCCGAGCCGTACGTCGCGATCCTCGGGGGCGCGAAGGTCTCGGACAAGCTCGGCGTCATCGCCGGACTCCTCGAGCGGGTGGACGCCCTGCTGATCGGGGGGGCGATGGCGTTCACGTTCCTGGCCGCGGCAGGCGTCGCGGTGGGCCGGTCGCTCGTCGAGGACGACCGGTTCGACGAGGTCCGGAGCCTGCAGCGGAACGCCGCCGAACGCGGCGTGGTGATCCAGCTGCCCGAGGACGTGGTCGCCGCGGCCGACGTCACGGCCGACGCGCCCCGTCGGACCGTGGCGGTCGACCAGATCCCGTGGGACTTGATGGGCCTCGACATCGGCCCGCGCACGGTGGAGGAGTTCGCCCGGACCGTGGCCGACGCCCGCACGATCCTGTGGAACGGGCCGATGGGGGTGTTCGAGCTCGAGCCGTTTTCGGCGGGGACGCGCGGCGTGGCCATGGCCGTCGCCGGGACCGACGCGTTCAGCGTGGTCGGCGGCGGCGACTCGCTGGCGGCCGTGCGTCGCCTGGGCCTGGAGGACTCGTTCAGCCATCTCTCGACCGGCGGGGGAGCGTCGCTCGAGTTCCTCGAAGGCAAGGAGCTGCCGGGCATCGCGGCGCTGCAGAAGGAGGACTGAGTGGCGGGGGACCGGAAGCCGATCGTCGCGGCGAACTGGAAGATGCACAAGACGCACCTGGAGGCCATCCAGGCGGTCCAGAAGCTCGGCTACCTCGTGAGCGCGGAGGACGCCGAGCGGGTGGAGGTCGTGGTGTGTCCGGCGTTCACGGCGCTGCGATCGGTGCAGACGCTGATCGAGTCGGACCGGCTGCCGTTCGCCCTCGGGGCCCAGAACGTCCACTGGGAGGCAAAGGGGGCGTTGACCGGCGAGATCGCCCCGGGCATGCTGGCCGCCCTCAAGTGCTCGTACGTGATCGTCGGCCATTCGGAGCGGCGCCAGCTGTTCGGCGAGACCGACGAGACCGTGGCGAAGAAGGTGAAGGCGGTGCTCGCGAACGGCATGACGCCGATCGCGTGCGTGGGGGAGGCCCTCGACCACCGCGAGTCGGGTCGTACGGACGAGATCGTCGCCGGTCAGGTCCGCGCGGGGCTCGGCGGGCTCACCGTGGACCAGGCCCGGACCGTGGTGATCGCGTACGAGCCGATCTGGGCGATCGGCACCGGCCGGAACGCCGAGCCCGCCGACGCCGGCCAGGTCATCGGGGTCATCCGGGAGACGCTCGCCTCCATGTACGACGAGGACGTGGCCCAGGCCGTCCGCGTGCAGTACGGCGGGAGCGTGAAAGCGGGGAACATCCGCGGCTTCATGGCCCACCCGGAGGTCGACGGCGCGCTGGTGGGGGGCGCGAGCCTCGACGCCGAGGAGTTCGCCCTCATCGCCAAGTTCAAGTAGCGGCGGGCGCTTGAAGCCGTACGCGCCCCGGTGGTTCCATCCGGAGGTGCGCGCCGTTCGATGCCTGGCGATCGCCGCGATGGTCGTGCTCGCCTCGTGCTCGACGGGCGACGCCAGCTCCGTCGGCCGCTCCCCCGGGACACCGACCCCTCCCACGACGCGAACGGCGCCGCCGAGCGCCACCCCGGCCTCGCCGACGACCGGCGCCGCCCACTCACCGACCCCCCGTCCGGGCGCGTCGCCATCGGGCCGACCCGCTCCGATCCCGGTCGCCGGCCTGCCCGAGCAGGGGGTGGCGGTGGAGCGAGACGGCGGCGTCGACCTGGTCGACTTCTTCGGGCGACGGGTCGCGCACCTCGACGGGTTCACGATCTTCCGGTCCACCGACGCACCGGGGAACCTGGTCCTCGTCCGGGGCGGCACCTTCTACCTGCTGGAGGAGTTCCAGCGGCGGCTCCGGCCGCTCGCGTCCGAGCGAGCCGCCCGCAGGTGGCAGGCGGCCGAGGAGAACCACCCGGACCTCCCGCCCCCCCGGAGCGGCGGGAAGCCCATGCTCGGCCACTGGCGGTACTCGGCGAGCGACCCCCGGTACGGCGACCTGTTCCTGGCGCAATGGTCCGGGGAGTGCGAGGTGCCGACCGCGTTCTTCGTGGACCGCGACGAGGGGGACGTCGAGCCGGTGACCGGTCAGGCCGACCCCGCGAACGCGCCGGAGTCGTTCGCCCTCGGGTGGAACAAGCGCGGTCAGGCGGTCGTGTTCCTGCCCGAGGGTGCCTGCGGCAGCGACGCCGGCCGGCCCGGCGTGTACCTCTACCGCGACGCCGGGGAGGGGCACCTGCTGGCCGTCTGCCCCGGCCGAGGCCTCGGCCCGGATGTGGGGCACCACCGTCGCCGGCTGAGCGGCAGGCTGCAACTCGGAGCGAACACGGAAGCCCGCTCCCCGGAAACTCACTAGGATGCGGCCCCGTGCGGAGCCTCCTGTACGTCTGCCTCGACGGGCTGGGTGACGACCCCGTCCCCGAGCTCGGCGACCGGACCCCCCTCGAGGCCGCGGACACCCCCTTCATGGATTCGCTCGCGGCGCGCGGGCGGACCGGGAACGTGATCACGGTCGCTCCCGGTGTCGCGCCCGAGTCCGACATCGGCGTGTTCGGCATCCTCGGCTACGACCCCCGCGAGGAGCACCCCGGCCGCGGTGTGCTCGAGGCCGTTGGGATCGGCATGGACTTCCACGAGGACGACCTGGCGTACCGCGTCAACTTCGCGACGGCCGAGTGGCCGGAGATCGTGGACCGCCGCGTGGGCCGGGACCTCACGTCCGAGGAGTCGCACGCGCTCGCCGAGGAGGTCCAACGGGAGCTCCGGCTGCCGAACGCCACCTTCCAACTCCGGGCGACCGTCGAGCACCGGGGCGCCCTCGTGATCCGCTCGAACGAGGGCATCCTCTCGGCGAACGTGACGAACACCGACCCGGCGTACGGGAAGCAGGGCCACCTCGGCGTGGCGCTCGCGACGTTCGAACCCCGGGTCGTCACGTCCGAACCGCTCGACGACACCCCGGAGGCCGGCCGCGCTGCCGACCTCACCAACGCGTTCGTCGAAGGCGCGGCGCGGATCCTCGACCGCTCGGAGATCAACGAACGGCGGCGCCGTCAGGGAAAGCTCCCCGGGAACCTCATCCTGACCCGCGACGGCAGCGACCACCTCCCGCCGATCCAGCCGATCAAGGAGCGGTTCGGCCCGTCGTGGGGCTGTTTCGTCGAGATGCCGGTGGAGCGCGGCATCGCGCTGCTGCTGGGGATGGAGACCGTGGACGTCCCCCGCCTGGACGGGTCCGACGATGCGTTCGCCGTCTGGGCGGACGTCGCTGCCGACGCGCTCGAGGGGTTCGACGCCCTGTACGTCCACATCAAGGGCCCGGACATCCCCGCCCACGACGGGCGGGCGATCGACAAGCGCGACGTGATCGCGGCCATCGACCGGGCGTTCTTCGGCCAGATCCTCGGCCGGATCGACCTCCGGACCACCATGGTCGCCGTGACCGCCGACCACTCGACGTCGTGCGTGCGCAAGGCGCACACCGACGACCCCGTGCCGCTGGTGGTGGCGGGAGGGACCATCACGCCCGACGGGTCGCCCTCGTACGGCGAGACGGTCGCGTCGAAGGGCTCGCTCGGGACCCTCCGGGGGCCGGAGATCGTCCCGCTGCTCGTGGGGCTGATGCGCGAATGAGGTGGGGCTGATGCGCGAATGAGACAGTCCGCTCGACGACGGCCCGGACCAGAACAATCCCCGGGCCGTTCTCCCTGCGTATACGACAGATGGCAGGCACGATTCGGCGTGTTCGTGAATTTGTGGCGAACAGGGCGCGCCGATACACTTCGCCCGGTCATGCCGGGTAGGGGGTTTCCGGAACCATGAGTACCGCCCAGTCCGATGCCGCGCTGGCCGAGGGCGCAACGCTCGAGGTCGAGGGCGGTCAGGCCGTCATCGGCCGAACACCCTGGCAGCTCTTCTGGCGAAGGTTCCGCAAGGACAAGGTGGCCTTCGTCGGGCTCGGGTTCATCCTGCTGCTGGTCCTGACCGCGATCTTCGCACCGGTGATCTCCAGCGTCCGACACATCGGGCCCAATCAGATCTTCCCCGACCAGGTCAACGTGATCGGCCTGCCGCTCGGCCCGAGCAGCATCCACTGGTTCGGGAGCGACACGGCCGGCCGCGACGTGTTCATCCGGACGATCTACGGGGCCCGGACCTCGATGGCGGTGGCCATCCTGGCGACCGGCATCTCGGTGACCATCGGCATCGTGCTCGGCCTGATCGCCGGGTTCTTCGGCGGGGTCTCCGACACGATCATCTCGAGGACGGTCGACATCGTGATGTCGCTGCCGATCCTGCTGCTGGGGATCGGGCTCGGCGCCGCCTGCTCGGCGAGTGCGTCCGGGTGCTTGTTCGGCATCATCCAACCCGGCCTGACCCTCGTGGTGTTCATCATCAGCCTCGTCAACTGGACGTACATGGCCCGAATCGTCCGGGGCCAGACCCTGACCCTTCGCAACCGGGAGTTCATCGAGGCCGCCCGCAGCCTGGGGTCCGGCAACGCGCGGATCATGTTCCGCGAGATCCTGCCGAACCTGGCGGCGCCGATCATCGTGTACTCCACCCTGATCATCCCGGCGAACATCCTCTTCGAGGCCGCCCTGTCGTTCCTCGGGGTGGGCATCCCCCAGACCACGCCGTCGTGGGGCCGCATGCTCGCCGACGCCCAGCCGGTGTTCACCGCCGCGCCGTGGATGATGCTGTTCCCCGGCGCCGCGCTGCTGTTGACGACGCTGGCCTTCAATCTCGTGGGCGACGGGCTCCGCGACGCCCTCGACCCACGCACCGGACGGTAGGAGAGGGGAACGAAAGGAGGACCGGACCTCGGTTTCGAGATGAACTTCGATCTGAGCACCACCTGAACGATCTGTCTTCCCGGAAAGGGGGGAACTTTGACGAAGCGAAAGTTGCTCGGTGCGCTCGCCCTGACGTGCACCCTGGCGCTGTTCGCCGCCGCCTGTGGCAACAACGGTGGGGGTACGACTCCGCCGACCACCACAGGCAGCGGGCCGACCACCTCTGGCGGGCCGACCACCTCTGGCGGTCCGACCACCTCTGGCGGCCCGACCACGAGCGGTGGCGGCCTGCCGTCCCAGATCAAGGGCGGGACGTACCGGACCGCGATCGAGGACTTCGGGTTCACCGGGGCCTTCGACCCGACGGGTGAGTACCTGGGCTCGGCCTGGGGCCTCTACAGCGACATGCTGCTCCGCACCCTCATGTCGTACAACCACGTCGGAGGCACCGCGGGCGACGCGCTGGTCCCGGACATCGCCTCGGCCAACCCGGACGTCTCGGCGGACGGGCTCACCTACACGTTCCATCTGAAGACGGGCGTGAAGTTCGGCCCGCCGGTCAACCGGGACGTGACCTCGCACGACATCGAGTACGCGTTCGAGCGGATCAACACCAAGTCCCTGGTGGCCCAGTACGGCTTCTACTACGACGGGGTCATCAAGGGCATGACCGGGAGCGCGGCCAAGCCGGCCCCGGTCTCCGGGATCGAGACGCCCGACGATCAGACGATCATCTTCCACCTCGAGAAGCCCACCGGCGACCTGTTGTACCGGCTCGCCATGCCGGCCACGGCGCCGATCCCGCCGGAAGTCGGGAAGTGCTTCACCAAGGCGGGGGACTACGGCCGCGACGTCATCTCGTCCGGTCCGTACATGATCGACGGCGAGCAGAACCTCGACACCTCGTCGTGCGACTCGATCAAGCCCATCTCCGGGTTCGACCCGACGAAGGAGATGACGATCGTCCGCAACCCGAACTACGACCCGTCGACCGACTCGCCGACGAGCCGTGAGAACAACATCAACGGGGTGCACATCGCGATCGACACCAACACGGACGACATCTTCGCGAAGATCCAGGCCGGCGAGCTCGACGGTTCGTGGGCTTCCACTCCTCCGGCTCCGGTGGAGCAGAAGTACCTGACCGACCCCAGCCTCAAGGGCCTGCTGCACTCGGACTCGGGCGACCGGACGTGGTACATCACCATGAACGTGCTCGCGCCGCCGTTCGACGATGTCAACGTGCGAAAGGCACTCAACTACGTCATCGACAAGCAGGCGCTGCAGAAGGCATGGGGCGGGCCGCCCCACGGCGACATCGCCACGCACATCATGCCTCCGACGGTGCTCGACTTCGGCGGGCAGACCTACGACCCGTACCAGACGCCCAACGAGGCCGGCTCCGTATCGCTCGCCAAGCAGGCGATGTCGAAGTCGAAGTACGACACCAACCACGACGGCACCTGTGACGCATCGGTCTGCAAGAACGTCATCTTCCTGAACCGCACGACGCCTCCGCAGTCCAACATGACGCCGTCGATCCAGGATGCCCTGTCGTCCATCGGCATCACGCTGAAGGTCCGCGAGCTGGACACGGGCACCTGCTACACCACGATCCAGACGGTCAAGAACCTCGTCCCGCTCTCGGCCTGCCCGGGTTGGGGCAAGGACTACGCCGACCCGTCGACGTTCGCGGTCCTGTTCGACTCGAGCGGCCTCATCTGCGAGGGCCAGATCGACTACTCCGAGTTCGGCATGACCGCAGCCAAGGCGAAGGAGTGCGGTCCGGACGTGGTGGCCGCGTTCAACAAGGTGAAGGACGAGGTCCCGAACGTCGACTCGAACATCGCCAAGTGCAACGCGCTCTCCGGCGACGACCGGACCAACTGCTGGATCCAGTTCGACAAGGACCTGATGACCAAGTACATCCCGTGGGTCCCGTACCTGTGGGGCAACAACTTCACGGTCATCAGCCCGTCGGTCACCGAGTACACCTTCGATCAGTTCTCCGGAAACATCTCCTGGTGTCACATCGCGGTGAACAACGGGATCGACGACCCCACCTCACTCGAGTAGGGGACGAGGTCCAGGGACGGAGGGACCGCCGGGCGACCGGCGGTCCCTTCGGACCACCCGCACCACGGCAGCACCGGCACCGATACTGGGGCCGCAACGAAACGGCCCCCCGGATGGACGGGGGGCTGAGCGGGTACGAAGGACGAGGGCCGCAGGAGACGGAGGAGGAGAGATGGGCCGCTACATCATCCGAAGGTTGCTGTGGGTGGTCTTCGTCCTGCTGGTCATCACGTTCATCACGTACTTCATCTTCTTCAAGCTTCCTCCCGGTGACCCGGCGACCCGCTTCGCGGGGCGCCAGCCCACGCCGGCGCTCATCGAGGAGGTCAGGAAGCAGTTCGGGCTGGACAAGCCGTTCGTCGTCCAGTACGCGCTGTTCGTCAAGCACGTGTTCCTCGGCGACCAGTACGGGTGGCCGGGCCTCGGTCTTTCGTTCAACACGCGCTCGCCGCTGAAGCCGCTCATCCTCCAGCGGCTGTCGGTGACCGCGCAGCTCGCGTTCGGGGCCGCCATCGTGTGGATCTCCATCGGCATCCCGATCGGGATCCTGTCCGCGCTGAAGCCGCGATCGCTGGGCGACCGGCTGGCCATGGGGTTCGCGCTGTTCGGCGTGTCGGCCCCCGTGTTCTGGCTGGGCCAGATGTTCCTGTACATCTTCTGGTTCAAGCTCGGCTGGGCGGCCGGATCGGGGTTCTATTCCATCGGCAAATACGGGTTCATCACCTGGTTGAATCACATGATCATGCCGTGGGTGGTGCTGGCGTTACTCTTCGCAGCCTTCTACGCGCGGATGTCGCGGGGGAACCTCATCGAGACGATGTCCGAGGACTACATCCGGACGGCCCGCGCCAAGGGTCTGTCGGAGAAGCGGGTCGTCGTCAGGCACGGGCTGCGTTCGAGTTTGACACCGCTCGTGACCATGATCGGCATGGACCTCGGCGCCCTGCTGGGGGGCGCGATCATCACCGAGACGGTGTTCAACCTCCCCGGTATCGGGGCGCTGGTGGTCCAGTCGGTTTCGAACAACGACTTCAACGCGATCCTCGACGTCACCATTGTGGCCGCATTGGCGGTCACGTTGATGAACCTGTTAGTCGACATCATCTACGCCTATCTGGATCCCCGGGTGAGGTACACGTGAGTCGCGGACGCCCTTTCCGGGCGTCCGCTGGCGCTGCTCCCGGCCCCAGGGGTCGCTGTGGCTGAACCACTGCTCGAGGTCAAGGACCTCAAGGTTCATTTCACGACCGAAGACGGCGTCGTCAAGGCCGTCGACGGGATCACGTTCTCGATCGCCCGCGGCGAGACGATGGGCGTGGTGGGGGAGTCGGGCTCGGGCAAGAGCGTGTCGTTCCTCACCATCATGGGCCTCATCCGGTCCAAGGGTGCCATGATCTCCGGGGAGGTCCTGTTCAAGGGGCAGGACCTGCTGAAGCTGCCGCCCGACGAGCTCCGGCACATCCGGGGCAGCAAGATCAGCATGATCTTCCAGGACCCGATGACGTCGATGCACCCGTTCTACAAGGTGGGATCGCAGATCGGCGAGGCCATCCGGGCCCACCAGGACATCTCCAAGAAAGAGTCGTTCCAGCAATCCGTCGAGATGCTCCGCCGGGTGGGCATCCCGCGCCCGGAGGAACGCGCCAAGCAGTACCCGCACGAGTTCTCCGGCGGCATGCGCCAGCGGGCGATGATCGCCATGGCGCTGTCGCTCAACCCCGACCTGCTGATCGCGGACGAGCCGACGACGGCCCTCGACGTGACGGTCCAGGCCCAGATCCTCGACCTGATCGACCGGCTGAAGGAGGAGTTCGACGCTGCCGTCGTGATGATCACCCACGACCTTGGGGTCGTGGCCGAGCACTGCGACGACATCATGGTCATGTACGCGGGCAAGGCCGTCGAGTACGGCGAGGCCCGCGACATCTACTACAACTCGCACCACCCGTACACGTGGGGACTCCTGCAGTCGATCACCCGGATCGACCAGGACCTCGGCGACCGGCTCCGGCCGATCCGGGGGCTTCCGCCGTCCCTGATCTTCGTGCCGAAGGGGTGCTCGTTCCATCCGCGGTGCCCGTACGCGATGGAGGTCTGCAAGCAGGAGACGCCGCCGCTGCTCCCCTCCGCCGGCCACCACGCCACGGCGTGCCACCTGTCGCTGGCAGAGAAGGAGCGAATCTTCGACCAGGAGGTCGCATCCCACCGATGAGCGTTCAGGTATCCGAGCGAACCGAGCCGCCGGCGAGGCCCGCCCGAACGGGCGAGCCCCTCGTGCGGATCCGCGGCCTGAAGAAGTACTTCCCCATCACCCGGGGGATCATCTTCCAGAAGAAGATCGGCAACGTGCACGCGGTCGACGGGATCGACCTCGACATCTACCCGGGAGAGACGGTCGGGCTGGTGGGGGAGACCGGCTGCGGCAAGTCCACCACCGCGCGACTGATCCTCCGGCTCATGGACGTCACCGA
Source organism: uncultured Actinomycetes bacterium (assembly GCA_963772375.1). Taxonomy (GTDB): domain Bacteria; phylum Actinomycetota; class UBA4738; order UBA4738; family JACQTL01; genus DATBHM01. Next base: position 329,932 of record CAVYXG010000001.1, on the reverse strand, counting down.
GGGGGAGATCCTCTTCCAGGGCCAGGACATCAGCCGGATCGCGCCGCGCAAGATGCGCCCGTTCCGACGCGAGATGCAGATGATCTTCCAGGATCCCTACGCGTCACTGAACCCACGACACACCGTGGGGTCGATCATCGGCGCCCCGTTCCACCTGCACGGGACCGTCCCCAAGAACAGGATCAAGGAAGAAGTCCGCCAGCTGATGGAGCTCGTGGGGCTGAACCCGGAGCACTACAACCGGTACCCGCACGAGTTCTCCGGGGGACAGCGCCAGCGCATCGGCGTGGCTCGCGCACTGGGCCTGCGGCCGAAGCTGATCGTGTGCGACGAGCCGGTCTCCGCGCTCGACGTGTCGATCCAGGCCCAGATCCTGAACCTCCTGGAGGACCTTCAGGAGGAGTTCAAGCTCACATACCTGTTCATCGCCCACGACCTGTCCGTGGTGCGGCACGTGAGCGACCGCGTCGCGGTCATGTACCTCGGTCGGATCGTCGAGGTCGCGGACGGAGCCACTCTGTACGAGACGCCGAAGCATCCCTACACAGGCGCCCTGCTGTCGGCGGTGCCGATCCCCGACCCGGAGCTCGCGGCGAAGAAGCGCCGGATCATCCTCGAGGGCGACGTGCCGTCGCCGATCAACCCGCCGTCGGGATGCCGGTTCCACCCGCGGTGCCCGCGGGCGCAGTTCCCGACGTGCAAGGAGGACGATCCGGCGCTCGAGGGGTTCCACGAGGGGCAGCTGGCCGCGTGCCACTTCCCGCTCGAGGACCGGGCGCTGATCGAGGCGACGGGCTAGGGTCCGGCCTGTTCCCGCCCCCCGGTCGAGGGGCGTGGCGGCCGGTACACTGATCCGGTTCGCCGAACTGCATCCGAGGAGACGAACGACGTGCTGCACCTGATCGTGCTGATCCTGGACATCATGTCCGCGCTGTTCCTGGTGATCTTCATCCTGCTGCACTCCGGCAAGGGCGGCGGGCTCTCCGACATGTTCGGCGGCGGGGCCGGGCTGGCCGGAGGCACGGCGGTCGAGAAGCGACTCGACAAGATCACGGTGTTCACGGCGTGCCTGTTCGGCGTGTGCACGTTCACCCTCGCGTACCTGTCGAACCACTGAGGCGGGGCTCCGGCCGCGCAACACCCCACCGCTATACTGGGCTCCGCACCCGCGTCGGAGTGGCGGAATTAGGCAGACGCGCTAGGTTGAGGGCCTAGTGGGCGAATAGCCCGTGGGGGTTCAAATCCCCCCTCCGACACCCTGGGATGTCTCGGGACATCGTGGACTGATGTCTCAAGACATCGTGGACACGTGGCCATCCCCAAGGGCTCGGAACGCTCACATCCGCCAAGACGTCCAAGGACGATGCGACGACTGGCCGCATTCAGCGTGATCGCCATCGCGATGGTGACTGTCCTCGCGGCGTGCATCACACGGGAACAACCGGCGATTCCATCCTCGACAGCAAGCGGACCGTCAACCGAGTCAACGCACTCGCCGGGTCCGGGCGCCCCCCCGGCAACCGGAACCCTCGAAGTGACGCAGGAGTTCGACGACCGGGGCCAGGTGTATACGGAAGGATCGTTGTCGTTCGTCCGGCTGTGGGGCCCGGAGGGAGCCGTGTTCGACGCGGAGGTCAAGGACGACCGGCTGAAGCGGGAGGTGCCGGCCGGCCGTTACAGGATCAGGAGTTACCAGCGGCCGTGTGACGGCAACTGCGGATTCCTCGATCCACCCACGGACACATGTGAACAGCCACTGACCATCGCTCCCGACACTGTCACAAGGGTCCATGTCGTGACCAGGATCGGCTCGGGATGTACGTTCGAGCTCCCGGGCACACCACCTCAACGTCCGGAGGGACCCGACCAGGACGATCGGGCGGAGCTGTGGGGGCGGGCCTACTTCACTTTCCCCTCCGGGGCAGGGTTCTGTTCCGGGGAGGTGCTCCGGCATCCGTTCCATGGGGTGGTCCGCGTGCTGGATCCCACCGGGAGGTTCGTGGTCGCTGACATCCGGACGGACAGCCGCGGCCACTTCAGTGCTCCGCTCGCGCGTGGTGAGTACCGACTGCGCCTGCTGGAGCTCGGGCTTGGGCCGCGCGGCGTTGCACCCGTGCATCTCCTCAGCCCCGGCAACCACGGGCGTGGAGTCCCCAGCGTCCGGATCACCGTGGATTCCGGCGCGGTCCACCGGAACCTCCGCGCTGCAATCTTCTGTGACTGAGCTCCCTCCGGCGGACGGCCATGGAACGCCGGAATTCGGCCCGTCGGACGCCGGCTGATCCTTGGGGTCTCAGCGAGGCGGGCCCTCGTGGATGCGGCCGCGGGTCTCGTCCAGCGAGCCACGGGCCCAGGTCAGCTGTTCCACCCACCACGTGAGGCCGACGTCGGCGTAGGCCGAGACGCGGGCCGCTTCCGCCGAGGCAGACCCGGCCGTCGAGCCCTCGACGACGACATCGAACGGCCCCTCGTCCGTCCTGTGGTCAAGGGTGTACCGGACGATCTCCTCGAGCTGCTCCGGTGTCATGGTCTGGGCGAGGCCTACCTCGCGGTGCGTGGCGAAGAGCCCCTGCCACCGGGCCGCCCGGCGAAACGGCCGCAGGGCCGGCCACCGCCCGGCGATCCACACCGGGACCGGCCGCTGGACCGGGGCGGGACGGAACGCCGCCTCCTCGACGCGGTAGTGGTGACCGTGGAACGAATACGGCTCGCCCGACCACAGCCCGGTGACGATCTGGAGGCCCTCGTCGAGCCGGTCGGCCCGGACGCGGTCGTCGGCGTCCTCCCCGAACGCCGTGAACTCGCCATCGCCCAGGGAGCCGAGGCCGGCCCCGAACACCAGCCGTCCGCCGGACAGCCCGTCGAGCGCCGCCGTCGTTCGGGCCACCATCCAGGGGCGGCGCCGGGCCAGCGCGCAGACCATCACGCCGAGCCGAATGCGCGAGGTCCTGGCGGCGACGGCCGTGAGGGCGACCCAGGGATCGCATACGGGATCGCCCTGCTCGCGGTACACGAGGTGGTCCCAGACGAAGAACCCGTCCCACCCGGCCCGTTCCGTTCGCAGCCCCAGGTCGAGGAGCACGTTCGGATCGCCGTACTCCCGGACGTTCGGCACTCCGACGGCGTATCGCATGATGGCGATCGTATCCGCTGGCATTGCGTCGGATCGGGTTCACAATGGCGACGTGGTCCGCTTGCCCCAACGTTCCGTGCAATGGCTCGCCGCGCTCGCTTCGGCGGCAGGCCCGGACGGGTGGGCGACGGCGGCCGAGGTGGCCGACGCGCTGCACCGCACGGCGTCGGGCACGTCGGAGGCCACGTCGAGCGCGGCGGCGGCCAACCTTCGTACCCTGCGGGCGGCGGGACTCGTCGAGTCGCGCCCCTGGAACTTCCGGCGGGAATGGAAGATCACCCGCACCGGGTGGGCGTTTGTCGTGAGCGAGTGACCCACCGACACACGGCCCCGTCCGCGGGATGGCATGCTTCGCCGTGCCCATCGACAACGGGAGGGAACCATGCTCGGGGGGATGGTCGGCTACACGGCGGGAGCGTTGTTCCTGATCGCCGGCATCGTGCTCGGCCTCGGCCTGTTCATCTACGCGATCTACTTCTTCTTCTTCCGGCTCAAGTAGGCCTGAGCCCGGAGGCGGCGACGGTGGCGTTCGGCGGCGCCGAGTCGGCTCCCATCCCCGGCACGGGAAGAGCTCCAGCACGAGGTCGTCGCGCACCACAACGCCCGGGCACTGTGTGTCCGGTTGCGCCGCCGAAGCGGGGCCTGCTAGCGTGCGGCGCGCCGCTCGAGTTCCGGCGGCGACGGCGACCCTTCGAGGAGGTGACCGATGACCGTGTCCGTGCCGGTCGTTTCGTCACGCCCCGAAACGGGTCGACCGCGCGCTCGCTGACCGTCCGCGCGGAGCCATCTCCTCCCGTTCGGGGTGTTCGAACCATGTCCCTCATCGAACCGGGAGTCGCTTCGACATGTCACGCGACCAACGCCACCGCGGCCATCGCGGGGGCCCGAACTCGTTCCGCTGCAAGCATTGTGGGCTGGACGTCCCCATGGACGCCCCGGGAACCGCGCACCGCAACCACTGCCCGAACTGCCTGTGGAGCCGCCACCTCGACGACGACACGCCGGGCGACCGCGCGGCGGAGTGCGGCGCGGCCATGGAACCCATCGCGATCAGCGTCCGCGGCGACGGCGAATGGGTGCTCGTCCATCGGTGCACGGGGTGTGACATCGTCCACCTCAACCGAACGGCCGGCGACGACAACCCGCTGCTGCTGCTGCGGCTCGCGGTTCGCCCGCTGGCGCAGCCGCCGTTCCCCATCGAGATGGTGACGAGGCTGTGATCGCGTCCCGGGCGCCGCCGCCGGGAAACGGCCTGCGGTAGGCTCGCGGTCACCGATGACCGACCTCGAGACCATCAGCGAGGGCAGGACCGACATCCGCGTCGACGAGGGCGACCACGAGCGGTTCAGCCACTACGTCGACAAGGGCAAGGTCGCCGAGGCCTACGTGATGGGCACCCCGGTGATCGCCCTGTGCGGCAAGGTGTGGGTTCCCTCCCGCGACCCCAAGAAGTTCCCGGTGTGCCCGGAGTGCAAGCGCCTGTACGAGATGGGGCCCGAGGGCCGGCGCCTCGAGTGGGAACGCCGGAGCCAGGAGGGTTGAGGAGCGTGTCCGGACGCGAGGCGACGCGAGTCGCCGCGCTGACGGCGACGGCGGTGATCACCCTGCTCGGCTTGCCGGCCGGTGCGGCACCCCACGTCATCCAGGTCCACCCGGGCCCGAACGCCGTCCAGGACGCCCTCGCGCACGCGCACCCGGGGGACATCCTCAACCTCCACGCCGGGGTGTACCGGGAGCCCGTCGGCCTGGAGATCCGGACGTCCGTGGTGGTGCGATCGGCCGGGGACGGCCCAGTGACGCTCGACGGCCGGTGCAAGGTCCAGTACACGATCCTGGCCACCGCGAATGGCGTACGGCTCCGCGGACTCCGCGTGGTCGGCGCCGTGGAGGGGTTCGGCCCGTATCCGGCCGAGATCGACTTCACCGCCGTCCGCGGCGGCGAGGTCTCGGACAGCGTGGCGGCCGACACGTGCAAGGACGCGTCGGGCGACGGCGGCGCCGAGTACGGGATCAGCGTGTTCTCGAGCGGACCGGTCCAGGTCCTGCGGAACCACACCTCGGGGTTCACCGACTCCGGGATCTACATCGGGGCGATCTCGGACACCGGGAACGGCACGCTCCGCGTCGAGGACAACCACTCGTGGGCGAACTCGCGCGGGGTCATCGTGGAGGACTCGTCGGGGAGCATCGCCGTCGCCGGGAACACGTTGCACCACAACCGGCGGGTGGGCGTCGAGGGATCGACCAACGCCGGGCTCTTCCTGCACAACAGCGACGGCGTCCGCATCATCGGCAACGCGATCGCGGGCGACGACGAGAACGGGATCTGGCTCGATCCCGCCTCGGAGCACAACCGCGTCGTGGACAACACGATCTCGGGGAACGCCGACGACCTCCACAACGACGGCTCGGCGAACTGCTTCACGGGGAACTCGTACTCGACCAGCACCGGGGACGTCGGCACCGCCTGCTGACCCGGGCGTCCTGGGCACGACCCGAACCGAAGGCCCTCCGTCAGACCCTGGCCATCTGCCCGGCGAATGCCTTCAGCGCGTGGTACTGGCTCTCGCCGTCCAGGCCGGCCTCGCGCAGCACCTGCGGTCCCGGTCCGCTGCCGAGGAAGCGCCCCTGCCGAAACGGTGACAGCGACGCGAGGCGCCCGCGTTCGGACGTCACCCACCGGTACAGGGTCGGCATCGTGAAGTCGGTGATCCCGATGGCCTCCGCGGCGACGTACGACGGGAAGATCCGCAGGCGCTCCTCCGCCGGGAGCGCATCGAACAGCTCGGTACTCGCCACGTAGTAGACGTCGAGCTCGATGCCGTCGGCGATCAGGCGGGGCAGCGCCTGCCGGAGGAACTCGTACCCGACCGCGCTGCCCTGCAGCACCAGACTTCCGTCGCGCGGACCCTCGGCCGCCCGGAGTCGGTACACGCCCGTGGCAGCCGCGTCCACCGGGGCCAGGCCCAGCGCTGCGCGGTCGAGCACGACCTCGTTCGGTCTCGTGACGAACGGGAACACGACCGCGGGCCGCTGCCGGAGCGCTGCGGTGACCAGCGTCCAGATCTCCGCGGGGTCCCACGGGGTGAGCGTGATGACCGTCCCAGGTGGGAAGTTCTCCTCGACCAGCTGGAGTGGCTGGGGGTCGGCATGGGTCGGCCCGTCCTCACCGGTCTTCAGGCCCGTGTGGGCGCAGATCAGGATCGAGGTCGGGAATGGGTCCCCGGCGACGGCCCGGCGGGCCTGCGCGCCGATCGCGTGCAGCCGGGCGGGGACGTGCCCCAGTGCAGCGAGGAACGCCCCGTAGGACGACCCCACCCCGATGTGCCGTCCCGCGCTCGAGAGGCCGCACAGGATGCCGGCCATGGCGTCCTCGCAGATCCCGCCCGTCGCGAGCAGCCGGGCATCGGGATTGCCTCGGAGGTCGAGGTACCCGCCCGGGAACCCCTTGGCGACACCGTCGACGCTGGTCGAGCCGAGCAGGTCGGCGGCGGCGACAAACATCGCGCCGCCGCCCGCCCGGTTGTAGTGGTTGAGCACACGCCCCAGCTCGGCGCGAAGCGTCGTCGACGTTCCCGGCGTCAGTACCAGCTCCTGCGGAACGTCGACGGCCCCGTTCGCCGCGGCGAAGACGAGCGCGGCGTCCGGGGCGCCGGGCCGCGGCGTCCGCCCGTGTCCGTCCAACCTGGCCTTCGAGGCGCGGAGGCGGTCGGCGAGGAACCCCACCATGGCCTCCTCGCGCTCGAGCACTCGGCGAACGGTGGTCAGCGCGCTCCACAGGCACTGCTCCAGTACGGCCTCCCCGCCGACGAGCTGGCACGGCGGTGAGGTCGGGTCGGCGCATGTGGGGAGCGATTCGCCGTATTCGGTGAGGAGCGGCCCCATGGCCGCGTAGAACTCCGGCGAACAGAGCTTGTGGCCGGCCCCGTGCGACTGCCGTCCTTCGATCCCATACCGCCACCCCTTGACCGTCGAGTAGACGATCGCCGTCGGCTGCCCGGTGTCGAGGCCGAGTGCCGCATGCTGTGCGGCCGCGACGGCGCCCAGGTCGCGCCCATCGGGGACCCAGATCACGTTCCAGTCCTGGAGGAAGAACAGCTCGCGAGGATCCCATTGCACGTAGTCGCCCGGCTCGTCGCCGGTCCGACAGACGTGATCGGAGTCGATCGAGGCCTGGTTCCAGTCCACGTGGACGATGGTGTTGTCGAGCCGCATGGTCCCGGCGGCCGCGAGCGCCTCGGCCACGCGGCCCGGCGTGAGCCCCCCTTCGCCCTCGATCACGTGGACCATCGGGGCGTTGGGGCCGTAGGTGTCGCGGAGCCCCAGGGCGAGCCCCACCGACGAGGCGAGGCCGACCCCGGAGGCGCCGGTCGCCAGCCGCACGAACGGCGTCGCCGGCGTCGGGTGTCCGTCGAGCGCCTTGACGCCGAACTCTCGGAACAACGGCGTGTTCGTCACCGGGTTCCGACGGAACCCGAGGAGGTCCTCCAGCCGGAGCTGCTGGCGGACATCGGTGGGGAGCAGCTCCGTCGCCCCGATCCGGGCGACCTCGTTCCGCAGTGCCCACAGCGCGTACAGGCCGAGGGCCTTGTGGCCGGCGGCATATGAGACGACATCCGAGTCCGCACGGTCGGGCGCGGCGACGTCATGGTCGAGTGCGTCGAACAGCAGCGAGGCGACGATCCGCCCGGAGGAGATCGAGCCCCCGGGGTGCCCGGAGGTCGGTGCGTAGTTGTACAGGGCCGCGCACAGCGACCGGTAGATCAGGTCGAACGTCTCGAGGTGGCGGACTGCCTCCTCCGTGAGCGATCCGGACGTTCCGTCGACCTCCACGTAGGAGCCCCGCCGTGGTCCGAACGCGAATGCCATGGCTCAGTCCTCTCTCGCAAGGCGCATCGCGAGGTTCCTCGCTGCCAGGGCTGCGACCTACGGTCGTTCGGCCCGCTCATGGGATGCCGCTCGGCCGGACCTGCCTCAGATCGCACGCATGCGATTGTTGCGGGGGTTGTGTTCGACCTCCGCTAGGCCGAGCGCCTCGAGCAGTGGCGGCATGTACATCCCGAACCGACCCCGGTACCCCTTGCGCAGCCCGTACCAGCCGCCCACCGGGTTGTCGGGCGAGCGTCCCCAGGCCTCGACGGTTCCCTCCGCGGCCGGCTTCTGCTCGTCGGCGCTGCCGAGCGGCATCCAGTCGCCGTGCTCCTTCAGCATCGCGTGCAGGTCGTCGATCGCCCGCAGCTGGTAGAGGAGCTTGGTCGTGCCGACCATGCACACGATCGCCGGCGGGTCGTTCGACTCGTCGCGGTACATCGTGTACTCGCTCGTTCCGGGCGGCGTCTTCAGCGCCCAGGGGTCGTCCTTCGCTCCGCTGCCGGTCGCCATCGTCGATGAACCTCCTTCAACTCAGAAGTCGGGTGCCTCGGTCTCGTTGCAGTACTTGTGATCGAAACGGTTCGAGTCTCGAACGAACGCGTTGTAGCGATTGGTGAACTGCAGCGAGCCGGCCTTCGCATCAGAAGCCCGGGCCAGGTCCCCGGAGATCTTCAGGGCGAGCGTCTTCTGCGCGCCGGACAGCCCAGCGGCCGACTTCCTCAGCTCCTGAACGTGCCTCGCGGCCTCGGCGGGGTAGTGCGAGGGGTCCACGTCGGCCACGGCAAGGCGGGCCTTGTCGCTCACGCCGCAGAACCCGGGCACGCTTCCGAACCAGCACGAGGTCGACATCCCGACCACCGCGATCAGCGCGAGCGCCACCCGACCACGCACGGGGGGAATGTATACCGAGGCGGTCCACCGGAACGAGCCCCGGGGATCGCCGGTCGCCGGCGTCGTGGAGAATCGCGACTGGATGTTGTTCGCGGAGCTGGCACGCGTGTCGAACGAGGTCGCCGCCACGTCGAAGCGGCTGGCCAAGATCGACCTGCTCGCCTGGCTGCTGAGGCAGGCCGAGCCCGACGAGGTGCCGGTCGCCGTCGCGTACCTCTCCGGTTACGCCCCCGGGGGGACCATCGGGGTCGGGTGGGCGGCCATGCGCTCGCTGCCGGACCCGGCCGCCACCGGGACGCTCTCGGTGCTCGAGGTGCAGGCCGTGCTCGAGGCGTTGCGCGCGGCCACCGGCCCGGGGTCGCAGGCCCGGCGGCGGTCGCTCCTCGCCGACCTGTTCGGCAGGGCGACGGCGTCCGAGCAACGGTTCCTCCGGGCGCTGGTGCTGGGGGAGCTCCGGCAGGGGGCGCTCGAGGGCGTGATGGTGGAGGCGGTCGCACGCGCGGCGGAGGTGCCGGCGGCCGACGTCCGAAGGGCCGCCATGCTGGCCGGGGACCTCGGCCAGGTGGCGAGGGCCGCGATCGCGCACGAAGGACTGGACCGGTTCCGGCTCACGCTCCTTCGGCCGGTGCAGCCGATGCTCGCCCAGTCCGCCGAGGACGTCGGCGATGCGTTGGAGCGGGCCGGCGGCGAGGCCGCCGTCGAATGGAAGTTCGACGGGGCGCGCCTGCAGATCCACCGACGGGGTTCGGAGGTCCGGGCGTTCACCAGGAACCTCGCGGAGGTCACGGACCGCATCCCGGAGATCGTGGAGGCCGTCCTCGGGCTTCCCGTGGACGACGTCGTGCTGGACGGCGAGGCCATCGCGCTGCGGGCCGACAGGCGGCCGTTCCCGTTCCAGGTGAGCATGAGCCGGTTCGGCTCCCAGCTCGATGTGGAGGGCCAGCGCGCCGCGACGCCGCTCTCGATGTTCGCGTTCGACGTACTGCATTCGGACGGCCGGGACCTGCTCGACCTCTCCGGCCGGGACCGGTTCGAGGCGCTCCGGACGGCCGTGCCGGAGGAGCTGCGCGCGCCGCGCATCGTGACCGACGATCCGGCCGAGGCGGGGGCGTTCCTCGACGACGCCGTCGAACGCGGCCACGAGGGGGTCATGGTCAAGTCGCTCGAGGCGCCGTACGAGGCCGGCCGGAGGGGCGCCGGCTGGATCAAGGTCAAGCGGGCGAACACCCTCGACCTCGTCGTGCTCGCGGCCGAGTGGGGGCACGGACGCCGCAAGGGGTGGCTGTCCAACCTCCACCTGGGCGCCCGGGACCCGGCGTCCGGGGGGTTCGTGATGCTGGGGAAGACCTTCAAAGGCATGACGGACGCCGTGCTCGTCTGGCAGACCGAACGCCTGCGGGAGCTCGAGACCTCCCACGACGACTACACCGTTTACGTGCGCCCCGAGCTGGTCGTCGAGGTGGCGTTCGACGGCGTGCAGGGGAGCACGCGGTATCCGGGCGGGGTCGCGCTGCGGTTCGCGCGGATCAAGGGGTACCGGCCGGACAAGCGGCCCTCCGACGCCGACACGATCGACGCCGTACTGGCGATCCGGGGCCGTTCGCGCAGCGACGATTCCGCGTAGCCGGTCCCCGGACTGGGTAGGCCCTGAACGAGGAGGTGGGTCGAACATGGCCACGACGAAGCAGACGCAGGCGGCCAAGCGGAACGTCAGGAAGGCCCAGACCGCGGCCCGGAAGGCGCGGACGATCAGCAAGCTGCCCAAGGCGGTGCGGCAGGACCTCAGCCGGAACGCTGCCGCCGCCCGCCGGCGAGGGGGGAAGGCCGGCGTCTCGCTCGACGACCGAACCCGTCAGCAGCTCTACGAGGTGGCCAAGGGTCGGAACATCCCGGGCCGCTCGAAGATGGGCAAGTACGAGCTCATCCAGGCGCTCCGCAAGGCGGGCTAGGGCTCTCGTCCGGCGACCGCGGACCTCGAGCCCGCGGGCTGCGGCCCTCGCGGTCGTGACCGTCGCGCCGCGAGGGCCGCGACGGCGCGCCATGCCAGGAGCAGCAGCCCCGTGATCGTCAGCGTCACGGCCATGAACGTGAACGTCGTCCGGCCGTAGCCGTGCCCCAGGATCGCGGCGCGGACCAGGACGCCGGCGGCGACACCGACGAACCACGCCGCCGTCAGGCGCCACACGCCGGGCCGCCGCCACGTCCCGAACAGCAGCCCGGCGGCGACGAACCCTCCGGCCACCGGGAGCAGGTTCCGGGCCAGGCCGGGGAGCGTGATCCCCTCGTTATGCGACAGCAGGCCGATCGGCGCGAACAGTCCGACGGCCACGACGTCGCCGAGGGCCACCTGCCACGGCCGGAGGCGGCTCACGCGCGCTCGGTTCCGGCGGGGTCGACCGACGCGCTGAGCGCGACGACGATCTGCTCCTCGAGCCATCCCAGGTAGTGGTAGATCGCGAGCTGGGAGGCGTTCGGCGTGTCCTCGGTGAGGGGGCGTTCGTACATCTCCTCGGTGACGTCGAGCTTCGTGCCGAGCACCAGCCGGAGGTCGTTCACCGACCCCATCCAGGCGACCAGCTGGTCCTCGGTGACGCGGCGGGCGTCGACGGTTCGTTCGAACTCGTCGAGGGCGGCGGTTCGTTCGGCCAGGAGGTCGTCGTGCATCAGCCGCGCGTACTCGTCGTTGGCCGGGGCGTCGTCCGAGTAGGCGGGCGGGAACAGCCGGCCGACGGACGCGTCCTCCGTGGGAAGGAGCTCGCGGAGCTCCGCGATCAGCTGGCGGAGGACGGCGCGTTCGTTCTGGGGGATGCGGAGCTCGTAGTCGCCCTTGCGGGTCCTCCGGATGCGACGGTCGAACGAGGGCACGGGGCGGTCAGGAGTCCTTCCGCATGGTCGCCCACAGGCCGTGGGCGTGCAGGCGCGAGACGTCGAACTCGGCTCGTTCCCGGTTGCCGTGGGACACGACCGCCTTGCCCTTGTGGTGGACGTCGAGCATGAGCTTCTCGGCCTTGTGCTTGCTGTAGCCGAACAGCTTCTGGAACACGAACGTCACGTAGGACATCAGGTTGATGGGGTCGTTCCACACGATGACCATCCAGGGACGGTCGGGAACGACCTCCTCGTCGGTCGCGGGCCTGTCGACCTCGACGGGCGCGGTGGCCGTGTTCACGCCCACCATTGTGGCAGGGCGGGGGACCGGTGGCTCCGGGGCGCTCGGGCGGATCGGGCGGGCTCGGCGTGCCTACTGGGCCGCGACGAACGTGCGGTGGAGCTCCTGGATGACGGGAGCGCGGTGGCCCATGGCCCAGCCCTCCGCGTCGTCGTAGACGCCGGTGACCTCGCCGCAGGCGGGGCAGATCTCCACCCGCCAGGACCCGTCGGAGGGCCGGGTGCGGCGCATGTCGCGGACGACGCCGGCGAGCAGCGCGATAGCCGCCAACGTGAGCCCGCACTGGGAGCACAGCGTGTCGGCGTACATGGGGTCGGAATACATCGCAATGAAGGTGTCGGATCGGCAACCGTCATCCTTGAGCGGGGTCGGCCAACACGTGCCCACAACGGGACGAAATGGGCCAGCCGCTCGCCGCGTCGCTGCTATAGTCCTCGACCGAGGGTTCCGCAAGGCATGAGTGGTTGTTCGAGCAGTTCCCTCACGGGGCCTGAAAGGGCCCGCCAGGCCGCCGGACCGCGAGTCCGGGCGGGCCGGGAAAGGAGGGGATTGCAGTATGGCAACCGGCGTCGTGAAGTGGTTCAACTCCGAGAAGGGGTATGGCTTCATCTCCCAGGAGGGTGGACCGGACGTGTTCGTCCACTTCTCCGCCATCTCGGGTTCCGGCTACCGGAACCTCGAGGAGAACCAGAAGGTCGAGTTCGACGTGACCCAGGGGCAGAAGGGCCCCCAGGCCGCGAACGTGCGTCCCGTCGCCTAGCGACGGGAGGCGCGTGGACCACACGCGTGCAGAAGGGGCCGCCGGCTTGGCCGGCGGCCCCTTCCTCGTACCTGGAACGACGCTCGGCTAGGAGGGGCGGGGAGCCCCGCCGCCGGGGCCACCCGGGCCGCCGGGGCCACCCGGGCCACCGGGACCTCCCGGACCGCCACGGCCGCGCCCACCGGGGCCACCTCGGCCGCCGCCGGGGCCGCCGAACCCGCCCGGGCCGCCGCGGCCGCCGCCGGGTCCGCCGAACCCGAAGCCACGCCGGCGCTCCCGGACCTGCACGGCCGGGGCCTCCTTGATCTTGACGTTGAACGGCGTGTGCCCGGTCCGCTCGAGGCGGACCTTGACGTAGTCGCTGGTCTGTTCTCGCTCGATCTCGCGCCAGCCGTCGTTCAGCAGATGCTTCAGGCGACCGGCCGCGGTCTTCCGGAGCCTGTCGGTCCCGGGGACCTTGACCTGCAGTCGCTCGTATCGGACTTCCTTGCGATCACCCATAGGCGACCAAGGGTAGCAGCGGGCGAGCCGGCCTCGACGGTCGAACGCGGGTCATCGGCCGGTAGCCTTGTCGGCTCCGATGGCAGCGGTGCTGGGGATCCGTCACGGGGAGGTCGAGAACCCCGACCACCTCGTCTACGCGCGGTCGAAGGGGTTCCCGCTCGATGCGCGTGGGCGGGAGGCCGCCAGGCGGCTGGGCGAGGCCCTCCGGACCGCGGCGGTCGTCGCCGTGTGGGCGAGTCCGTTGGAGCGCGCCCTCCAGACCGCCCGGGCGCTGGCGGCCGCGCACCGTCTCCCGGTGCTGGTCGACGAGCGACTGATCGAATGGGGCGGCCTGGTCCGGTGGCAGGGCCGGCCGTGGGCGGAGGCCATGGTCGACCCCGACCTGCTCGCGATGTACGCCGACCCGGTCGGCGACTGCCCGGCCGACCCGCTCGACGGCGTCGGCCGGCGGGTGCTGGCCTGGGCGGGGGAGCAGGCCGCCGCCCACGACGAGGGCATCGTCCTGGGCGTGTCCCACGAGGCGCCCCTCATCGCCGCGTACCTGGCGGGGCGGGGCGGGGACTGGGCGGCGTTTCGCTCCGCGAACGTCCCGCACCTGGGCGGCGTCCGTCTCGAACCGGGGCCACCCGAGATCGTCGACCCGGTCGACGCACTCGCGCCCTCCTGCTGAGCCGGGCGCGTCGCGGCGGTGAGCCGAGGGTAAGACCTTCCTGAAGATTCCCTGAAGTCCCCCCACGGTCCGGTTCCGGGCGACGAACATGGTGCAGATGAAGCGAATCGCGGTCGGCATTGTGGTGCTCGCGGTGGCGGCGACGGCCTGTTCCTCGCTCGCCGCCTCCTCGGGCAGCAACCTCGAGCTCCGCGCCGCGAAGCATCCGCGGCCGGCGAAGGCGACGGCCCCTCCCACGCCACTGCCCACGTCGTCGGTGGCTCCCTCCCCGCTCCCGACCGTGACCGGCCAGCCGGTGAACCCCGACGACGACCCCGTCGTGCAGGTCGTGCAGCACGCTCTGCCGGCGGTGGTCAACGTGACCACCAACCTGGTCGAGCAGAGCCCGTTCGGCGGCTCCTCGCCGGGCCGGGGCGTGGGGACCGGGTTCGTCGTCCGATCGGACGGCATCATCGTGACGAACTTCCACGTGGTGGAGGGCGCGCAGCGCATCACCGTCACCACCTCGATCCCCCCGACGAAGAGCTTCCAGGCCCGCGTCATCGGCGGCGACCAGCAGGCCGACCTCGCGGTCCTCAAGATCGACGGGGCGGGGCTGCCCACGCTCACGCTGGGGAACTCGGGGGCGCTGGAGCTGGGCCAGCCGGTCGTCGCGATGGGATACGCGCTGGCACTCGCCGGCGGCCCCACGGTGACGAGCGGGATCGTGTCCTCGCTCGACCGGACGGTGAAGGCCGCCGACCCGAACTTCCCGAAGGGCTCCCGGACGTACACGCAGGTCGTCCAGACGGACGCGGCGATCAACCCGGGGAACTCCGGCGGCCCCATGCTCAACCTCTCCGGCCAGGTCGTCGGGATCAACACCGCGGCCGAGCAGCAGGCCGAGAACATCGGGTTCGCCATCGCGATCGACGCGGCCAAGCCGACGATCGCCGACGCGATCCGGCACCCGGCCGCGCCGGTGGCGTTCCTCGGGGTGACCACGACCTCGGTCACGCCGCTCGTGAAGCAGCAGGAGCGGCTCCCGGTCGACCACGGCGCGCTGGTCCTCGCGGTCGCGCCGAAGGGGCCCGCGCAGACCGCCGGCATCAAGCCCGGCGACACGATCGTGAAGTTCGACGGGAAGAACGTGGCGTCGTCCGACGCCCTCGGGCCGCTGATCCAGGCCCGGCAGCCCGGCGACCACGCGACCGTTACGGTGGCGCACCGCTCCGGCGGGACCCAGACCTTCTCCGTGAGCCTCGGAGTCCGCCCGCTCCCCACACCGTCGCCGTAGGAACCCTCCCCCTTCCCTCCGGCGATCCGGCGACCCGGCCATCCCCCCGGCCGGGTCGCTCCTGTGGCCGGTCGTCGCCTCGGCCCCCCGATGCTGCGCTAGCCTCTCCGGTCGTGAAGGTTCGACTGAGGAACCCCGACCGGGAGGTCGACGTGGCGGGGCCGCGGACGGTGAAGGCCGTGCTCGCCGAGCTCGCCATCGACCCCGATACCGTGCTGGTCATCCGCGACCGCCAGCTCGTCACGCGGGAGGAGCGCCTGAACGACGACGACCTCGTCGAGGTCCGGCCGGTGATCTCGGGAGGCGCGCCGGTATGAGGTGCCGGCGGTGCAGGGGGACGGCCGTGATCGAGGTCCGCCGCCACAACGCGGCGTTCTGCCAGGACTGCTTCGTCCACCACGTGCACGAGACCGTGAAGCGCACGGTGAAGTCCCACCGGATGTTCGCCCCCGACGAGCGGATCATGGTCGCCGTCAGCGGCGGGAAGGACTCGCTGGGACTGTGGGACGTGCTGCTGGAGCTCGGCTACGACGCGACCGGCATGTACCTCGGCCTCGGCATCGGCGACTACAGCGAGCGATCCCGCGAGATCACGAGGGCCTTCGCCCAGGAACGCGGCGCCGAGCTGATGGACGTCGACCTCCGGGGCGAGTACGGCTACGACGTCCCCACGGCGGGAAAGAAGGGCTCCCGGTCCACGTGCGCCGTGTGCGGGCTGTCGAAGCGGTACGTGTTCAACCGGGTGGCGCTGGACCACGGGTTCGACGTGGTCGCGACCGGCCACAACCTCGACGACGAGGCGGCCACCCTGCTGGGGAACACCTTGCGGTGGCAGACCGGCTACATCGCGCGGCAGTTCCCCGTCCTGCCCGAACGCGAGGGGATGGTCAAGAAGGTCAAGCCGCTGGTTCGCCTGTCGGAGCTCGAGACCGCCGCGTACGCGTTCCTCCGGCGGATCGACTACGTGGTCGAGGAGTGTCCGCTGGTCGCCGGCAACACGCAGCTCCGGTACAAGGCCGCGATGAACCAGCTGGAACAGACGTCGCCGGGGACGAAGGCGCAGTTCCTGATGGGGTTCATCGACAAGGGCGCACGGCTGTTCCGGGACGAGGACACGGCCGAGCTGAGCCCGTGCGAGCGGTGCGGGCAGCCGACCACCGGCCGCTTCTGCGCGTTCTGCCGGGCCCGGGCCCAGATCCTGGGCGAACGCCTCGGGGCGCCGGCCGCGGGCGCCGACGAATCGGCCCAGCTCGCCCGCGAGCTGTCGGACGAGGTCATGCCGGCCGAGCTCTACGCCGACTCGAACTCGGCCGGCTCGACCCCATGAGCGGCCTGTTCGAGGAGGGGGAGCGGGCCCTGCTGCTCGACGCCAAGGGCCGCCGGTACCTGGTGCGCCTGCAGCCCGACCGCGATTTCCACTTCCACGGCGGCTGGATCCCGTTCGCCGACATCGTGGGCAGGCCCGAGGGCGTCGTGCTCACGTCGTCGAAGGGAGCGGTGCTCCAGGCGTTCCGGCCCCGCCTGACGGACTTCGTGCTGAAGATGCCCCGCGGCGCGCAGGTCGTGTACCCAAAGGACCTGGCGGCGATCCTCATGCATGCGGACATCGCGCCGGGCTCGCACGTGCTGGAGGCCGGCACCGGCTCGGGCGCGCTCACGCTCGCGCTGTGCCGCGCGGTGGGCGAGCAGGGCCGCGTGGTCACGTACGAGATGCGGGACGAGCACCGGGAGAAGGCCGCTGAGAACGTGGAGACGTTCTTCGGCAAGCGGCCGGCGTTCCTCGACATGCGGAGCGGTGACCTCCGGGACGTGGTCGCGACGGGGGAGCGCTTCGACCGGGTGGTGCTCGACATGCCGGAGCCGTGGGGCGTCCTCGACGCGGTCACGCAGGTCATCGATCCCGGCGGGGTCGTGTGCGGCTTCGTGCCAACGGCGCTGCAGGTCCAGTCGTTCGTGCTGGACCTCCGGGCGAGGGGGTTCCAGCAGGTCGAGACGTTCGAGCTCATGCTGCGGTCCTGGTACGTCACGGACCGGAGCGTGCGCCCCGACCACCGCATGGTCGGGCACACGGGGTTCATCACGGTCGCCCGGTACGGGCCCGGTTTCGACGCGTCCGCCGCCGAAGGACCTCCCCCGAACAGGGACGAAAATCCGTAACTCGGGTACAGCCTTCAGCCACGCTTACCGAAGTTGACAGGCAGCACGTATAGACTCGGGTGGCAGGAGGAAGCGCGATGCCCCAGGACTCTCGGGAACAGTTCGAGCAGTACGAGAAGGAACGCCACGAGCTCGAGACGCAGGTCAAGTTCCTGGAGGACGAGGTCGCGCTGCTCCGCCGCCGCCTGTCGAACGCCCCCCGCCAGGTCAAGATCCTCGAGGAGAAGCTGGTCCAGACCCGGGCCGACCTCTCCCGGGCGCTCGCGCAGAACGAGAAGCTCGTGGGCGCGCTCAAGGCCGAGCGCGACAAGATCGAGGCCCTCAAGGAGGAGGTCGAGAAGCTCACCCAGCCGCCGGCCACGTTCGGCGTGTTCCTCCAGGTCGTGCCCGACGAGGACAACGTCGTCGACGTCTTCACCGCGGGCCGCAAGATGCGCGTCAGCGTCGACCCGTCGCTGGACCGCACCAGGCTGGTCAAGGGCGCCGAGGTCATCCTGAACGAGGCCCTGAACGTCGTGGAGATCCTCGACCAGGACCGCCAGGGCGAGGTCGTCACGGTCAAGGAGCACGTCGACGACGACCGCGTCATCGTAATCGGCCGCGGCGACGAGTCGCAGGTGGCGATCATGTCCCATGCGCTGCGGGACCAGACCATCCGGGTCGGGGACTCGCTGCTGCTCGATCCCCGCTCCGGCCACGTGCTCGAGAAGCTCCCCAAGCAGGAGATCGAGGAACTGGTGCTGGAGGAGGTCCCGAACGTCTCCTACGAGGACATCGGGGGCCTGCGCGGTCAGATCGACGCGATCAAGGACGCCGTGGAGCTGCCGTTCCTGTACGCCGAGCTGTTCCTCGAGCACCAGCTGAAGCCGCCGAAGGGCGTGCTGCTGTACGGCCCGCCGGGATGCGGCAAGACGCTGATCGCCAAGGCCGTCGCCAAGTCGCTCGCCGAGCAGGTCTCCGAGAAGACCGGCCGCACGGACGCGCACTCGTACTTCCTCAACGTCAAGGGCCCGGAGCTGCTGAACAAGTACGTCGGCGAGACGGAACGGCAGATCCGGATGATCTTCCAGCGCGCCAAGGAGAAGTCGGACGAGGGGTTCCCGGTGATCGTGTTCTTCGACGAGATGGACTCGCTGTTCCGCACCCGCGGTTCGGGCATCTCCTCGGACGTGGAGAACACCATCGTGCCGCAGCTCCTCAGCGAGATCGACGGCGTCGAGTCGCTGAAGAACGTCATCGTGATCGGCGCCTCGAACCGCGAGGACATGATCGACCCCGCGATCCTGCGGCCGGGCCGCCTCGACGTGAAGATCAAGATCGAGCGCCCCGACCAGGACGCCGCGGGCGACATCATGTCGAAGTACCTGAACGCCGGCGTTCCGATCCACCCGGACGAGGTCCAGGGCGGCGACAAGCAGCGGTCCCTCTCGCGGATGATCCAGACCACGGTCGAGCGGATGTACGCCGACTCCGAGGAGAACAAGTTCCTCGAGGTCACCTACCAGTCCGGCGACAAGGAGGTCCTGTACTTCAAGGACTTCAACTCCGGCGCCATGATCGAGAACATCGTGGCCCGGGCCAAGAAGGACGCCATCAAGCGGTTCCTGAAGTCGGGCGAGAAGGGCATCCGGACCGAGGACCTCGTGCAGGCCATCCGGGACGAGTTCAAGGAGAACGAGGACCTCCCGAACACGACCAACCCGGACGACTGGGCGCGGATCTCGGGCAAGAAGGGCGAGCGGATCGTCTACGTCCGCACGCTGCTCTCCGACGGCGAGGACGGCAAGGCCGGCCGCCAGGTCGAACGCATCAACGCCGGCCAGTACCTGTAGCCCGGCCGTCAGGGGGCCGATCGGGCATCGACTCCCGGGAGGCCGCCTCGACGCCGGTGTCCAAGCCCAGGTGGGCCAGCTCCGCTCCTCGCGGCCGAGCGCGGTTGCCGTGACCTGTTCCACGGCGATGCGGTTCCGTGTCCGCGGCCCGGGCTCGGCCCCCGCCCTGCCACGGCGGCTGAGCCGCGCAGGTCAGGAACCGAGGGGGAACTCGATGTGCACGCCGAACGGCTGGAGCGAGTTCATCAGCTGGGCGGCGATGCCCGCGAGCTCCGCCACGTCGGCCAAGCACGACGGGCCGGGGCTCCCGAGGCAGTCGTCCCCCAGCCGTCCGGCCGCGGCGACCGCCTGGTTCAGCAGGAGTTGGACCTGCCGGACGTCCTCGCCGAGGCCGCCGGGAGCCGTCGTGGGGTCCCCGAGCTTGCGGATCGCCTCCTGGGCATCGCCGGGGATCTTCCCGACGGCCGTGCGAAGCGCGTCGACGTCGCGCGCCTTCGCCGCCTGGACCGCGGCGGACACGTCGTCGGCGAAGGTCTGGAGCGCGCCCTTCCAGCCGGCCACCCAGGCCGCGACGTCCGTCGGCTGGGGGCCGGGCGGCGTGGTGAGCTCCGGAGCGGTCGGCTGCGTGGTGACCGGAGGGGGGGACGGCTGGGTCGTGCCGCCGGTCGTCGGCGCGGCTGTGGTGTTCGTGGGCTCACCGCCACCACCACCGCCGCAGGCGGCCGCGGTCAGCGCGAGGGCCGCCAACGCGGCGGCCACGAGGCGTGTTCCTCTCCCCGGTCCGGACATCGTGGTTCGATGCTGACCGGTGTTTGGCTGCAGCGCAACACACCCGGGCGGCTCGGATTCCGTTACGGCCAGGTAGTACGCTCCTGGGGCGATGGCGATCGACAAGGTCATGGGCATCGAGACCGAGTACGGGATCTCGTCGCCCGGGGCCCCCGAGTTCAACCCGGTCCTGTCGTCGTCGCTGCTCATCAACACGTTCGCCGGGGCGCTCCGGCGGATCCGGTGGGACTACGAGCAGGAGTCGCCGCTCCGCGACGCCCGGGGGTTCGAACCGGTACCGGCGCGCGAGGGGACCGACGAGGACCTCGGCCTCGCCAACGTCATCCTGCCGAACGGCGCCCGCTACTACGTCGACCATGCGCACCCCGAGTACTCGACCCCGGAGTGCTCGACGCCGCGGTCGCTGGTCGTCCACGACAAGGCGGGGGAGCGGATCCTGGAGCGATCGGTCCAGGAGGTCGAACGTGTCCTCCCGTCCGGTGCCCGGCTCGCCATCTACAAGAACAACTCGGACGGCAAGGGGAACTCCTACGGCACCCACGAGAACTACCTCGTGGACCGGCAGACGCCGTTCGGGCGGATCGTCCGCGACCTGACACCGTTCTTCGTCAGCCGGCAGGTGTTCACCGGCGCCGGGAAGGTGGGCGCGGAGGGACCGCGCGCCCAGCATGCCAACGTCGGGTTCCAGCTCACGCAGCGGGCAGACTTCTTCGAGGCCGAGGTGGGGCTCGAGACGACGCTGAAGCGACCGATCATCAACACCCGCGACGAGCCCCACGCCGACCCGGAGAAGTACCGCCGGCTGCACTGCATCGTGGGCGACGCCAACCTGTGCGAGGTCGCGATCTTCCTCAAGACGGGGTCGACCGCGATCGTGCTCAAGATGATCGAGGACGAGTTCCTGCCGGAGCTCGCTTTGGAATCCCCGGTGCAATCGCTCCACGACGTGTCCTGGGACATCACATGCCAGAGCATGGTTCGCCTGGCCGACGGCCGGCGGCTGACGCCCATCCAGCTCCAATGGGAGTACCTCGACCACGCGAAGAAGTTCGTCGGCGAACGCGACGCCACACCGTCCAACGCCGAGGTCCTGCAGCGGTGGGAGTCGGTGCTGACGGCGCTCGAGGACGACCCGCTGTCGCTGCACCGCGAGCTGGACTGGGTGGCGAAGTACCGCGTCCTCGAGGGCTACCGCTCGAGGGACGGCCTGGCCTGGAACGACCCGAAGCTCCGCCTGATCGACCTCCAGTACCACGACGTTCGCCGCGACAAGGGCCTGTACCACCGGCTGGCGGCGACGGGCAAGGTCGAACGGCTGACCGACGACGATGAGGTCCAGCGCGCCATGCTCGAGCCGCCCGATGACACCCGCGCGTACTTCCGGGGCAGGTGCATCGACCGCTTCCGCGACGCCATCGTGGCTGCGTCGTGGGACTCGCTGATCTTCGATACGGGGCGCGACGTGCTCCAGCGGGTGCCGATGCGCGAACCGCTCCGCGGCACCAGGTCGCACGTCGAGCGGTTGCTCGACGAGGCGCCCGACGCCGCAACGCTGGTCGGCATGCTGCAGGGCTGAACGGGGGCCTGGCGGCCGATGCGACGTTGGGTTCGGCTGCTCGCCGGTCTCGCCGTTCTGAGCGTCGGGCTGGTCGCCGCCGGGCCGGCGCCGCACCCCCCGCCCGCCGGGCGGTTCGTGCGGGAGCGCGCATTCTCGCGGGGGTACGACGACTGGGAGCCGTCGATCGTCGCCGACGCCCACGGGCACGTGTTCCTGATGACGACACGGTACGGCGCCCCGCCCGCCTGCCCCAATCACTGTCCGCAACACTTCCTCGTGGTTCGGCGCTCGACGGACGGCGGCGCGACGTTCGGCTCCGCGCACAAGCTCTGCGCGTGCAAGGGCTGGGGCGCCCAGAACGACCCCGTGTTCGCCGTCGACGACGCCGGCGAGCTGTTCGCCGTCTGGATGAACGACTACCACGTCGTGTCCTCGCGCTCGGCCGACTTCGGGTCCTCCTGGGCGCCGTACGAGGAGCTCGACCACGGGCTGAAGTTCTCGGACAAGCCCTGGTTGGCCGTCTCGCCGTCGGGCCGGGACGTGTACGTCATGTTCAACGCGAACCCGCTGGGCCGTCCCTACGCGCTGGCCTCGCACGACGGCGGCCGAACCTGGTCGGCCCCGGTGGCGATGGCCATGGGCGGGCGGTACTGGTTCGCGACCGGCGCCACGGTGCTCCCCGACGGCATCGTGCTCACCTCCCAGATCGCCGACGTGCAGGACTACCAGGGCCGGATCCGCGAGTTCGTCGTCCGATCCGCCGACGGCGGGCGAACCTGGACCCGGAGCATGATCGCGGTCTCGGCCGAGCCGCCGAAGTGCCCCAGGGGCTTCGGGTGCCGGTTCGGGTTCCTGGGCGGGCAGGTCGTCGTCGCCTCCGACGACCACGGGAACGCGTACGTCGCGTTCACCAGGAACGCGACCGACCGCGGCCCGGCCAAGGTCTGGTTCCGGCGTTCGACGGACGGCGGCGCGACCTGGTCGTCGCCGACCGTGGTCGCCCAGGCTCCCGGCGTGGACCACGAGTTCCCGATGATCGCCGCCACCGGTGACGGCGATGTCCGGATCGCCTGGATGGACGACCGGACCGGCCGCTGGAACACCTGGTTCGTGCGCTCCCTCGACAGGGGGCGGACCTGGAGCCGCGAGGTCCGGCTGTCGAACGTCGTGGGCTCCCGCCCGTACAAGGACGCCGAGGGCTTCGACTTCCCGTACGGCGACTACGGCCAGCTCGCGATCGACGGCCGTGGCCGCACCTGGGCCGCGTGGGGCGAGGGAACGAGCTGGAACGGGCCCGGTTCGACCTGGTATACGCACTCCCGGTAGGCCCGGGCCGCGACCGACCCCGCCGGTAGAATGAGGGATCGGTTCGCCCGGCGGGATCAGTTCGCCCGGGTGGGGAAGGAGCAGGGGTGCCGCAGGAGCAGGAACAGCGCAGGACCCAGAAGCGCGACGGCGGGTCGGGCGACGAGGACGACGCCGGCCAGGTCCAGTCGACCGCCAAGGGCGAGGCCCTCAAGGAGGAGATGGACGAGATCCTGGACGAGATCGACTCCGTGCTGGAGGAGAACGCCGAGGAGTTCATCAAGTCCTACGTCCAAAAAGGCGGGCAATGACCGGACCGCCCAACCTGCCCCTTTCCGGCGGTGACGGCCGGTTCGGCGTGTCTCCGAGCTTTCTGGACGTGCTGGCGGAACACGGCCCCGAGCCGCTCCGCGCGCAGCCCGGGGCCAATCCCGGCGCCGCCCCCCTGAGCGTCCCGCACGGCACCACGATCATCGGGCTGAAGTTCTCGGGCGGCGTGGTCATGGCGGGCGACCGGCGGGCCACCGAGGGCTATTCCATCGCGGACGACCGCATCGAGAAGGTGTTCGCCGCCGACGACTACTCGGCGGTCTCGATCGCGGGGGTGGCCGGCCAGGCCACCGAGATCGTCCGGCTGTTCCAGACCGAGCTCGAGCACTACGAGAAGGTCGAGGGCGAGCGCCTGTCGCTCGAGGGCAAGGCGAACCGCCTGGCCCAGATGATCCGTTCGAACTTCCCCATGGCCCTGCAGGGCTTCGTGGTGGTCCCGCTGTTCGGCGGGTACGACGAGCGCCGGGACGAGGGCCGGCTGTTCCGGTACGACGCGACCGGTGGCCGGTGGGAGGAGGAGGACTTCATGTCCACCGGCTCCGGCGGCAAGCCCGCGCGGTCCACGCTGAAGAAGCGGTACCGGCCGGGCCTGTCCCGCGACGAGGCCGTTCGCGTCGCCGTCGAGGCCCTGCGCGACGCATCCGAGGAGGACGTCGCCACCGGCGGCCCGGATCCCGTCCGGAACATCTGGCCGAGCGTGAAGATCATCACGTCGGGCGGCGTGGAACAGGTCGGCGACGACGACGTCCGGGCCGCGTACGAGGCGCTCGTGGTGGGGGACCATTGATGTCCTTCCAGCCGTACGTCCCGCCCGAGCAGCTCATGAAGGACCGCTCGGAGTACGCCCGCAAGGGCATCGCCCGCGGCCGGTCGGTGGCCGCCCTGGAATACGCCGACGGGGTGCTGTTCATCGCGGAGAACCCATCGGCGACGCTGCACAAGGTCAGCGAGATCTACGATCGCATCGCGTTCGCCGCTGTCGGCAAGTACAGCGAGTTCGAGGACCTCCGCATCGCCGGCATCCGGCTCGCCGACATCCGCGGCTACTCGTACGGCCGCGAGGACGTCAGCGCGAAGGCCCTGGCCAACGCGTACTCGCAGTCGCTGTCGGCCATCTTCACCCAGCAGATGAAGCCGTACGAGGTCGAACTGCTGGTGGCCCAGGTCGGTGACACGCCTGAGGAGAACGAGATCTTCCACGTGCTGTTCGACGGCAGCGTCACCGACGAGCACGGGTTCGTCGGGATCGGCGGCTTGTCCGAGGAGCTCACGGGCCATCTGCGCGAGGGCTACCAGCCCGACTGGGACCTCGCGACCGGCGTCCGGGCCGCGGTGACCGCGCTCGCCGACGGGGGATCGCGGCCGATCCCGGCCGAGGACATCGAGGCGGCCGTGCTGGAACGGACCTCGCCGCGTCGCAGGAAGTTCCGTCGCCTCCGCGACGACGAGGTCGCCGGGATCCTCGCGGACGGCGCGCCCGCCACCGCGCCCGTCGCCGACGCCGAGGACGTCGACGAGGCGCCGCCCAGCTCGAACGGCTCCGACCCGGCCGGCGGATAGATCGGTCGCCGAGTGACCGCGGACCCGGAACGGACCGCCGCCGGAGCCGAGTCGCCGCCCCAGTTCGAATCGGCGAACGCCATCCACCCGGCCTCCCGCATGACGACGCACGGGGTGCCGGGCGCGCCGGCCGACCTGATCTTCAATCCATGGCTGCCGGAGATCCACGCCAACCCCTACCCCGTGTACCGCCGGCTGCAGGAGGAGGACCCGGTGCACCAGCCGTTCCCCGGCGTCTGGATCCTCTCGCGGCACCGGGACGTGGCCGCGCTCCTGCGCCACGCCGATGTGTCGAGCGACCGGAGGAACTCGCCCGTGTACGAGGAGTTCGTCAGGGCCCTGCCCGTGGAGCCCGACGAGGGGGCGCTCACGCCGTCCATGCTGTTCCTGGACCCGCCCGACCACGACCGGCTGCGACGGCTCGCCAACAAGGCCTTCACGCCGCGGGCGGTCGAACGCCTGGTGCCGAGGATCCGGGAGGTGGTCGGTGACCTGCTGGACCGGGCGGCCGAGATGGGGGAGTTCGACGTGGTGGCCGACCTGGCCTATCCGCTGCCGGTAACGGTGATCTCGGAGATGCTGGGAGTCCCCGGGGCGGACCGGGACGCGCTCCGGCGGTGGTCCCTCGACCTCATCTACACGCTCGACCCCATGCTGTCGGTGGAGGCGCTCGCCCGGGCCCAGCGGGCCGGGGCCGAGTTCCGGGCGTACCTCCGCGAGCTCATCGCCGACCGGCGGGGCCATCTCGGCGAGGACCTGTTGTCGGGGCTCATCCAATCGGAGGACGAAGGGCAACAGCTGACGCCGCAGGAGCTCGTGGCGACGTGCGTCCTGCTCCTCGTCGCCGGCCACGAGACGACGTCGAGCTTCATCGGGAACGGCATGCTGGCCCTGCTCAGGAACCCGGACCAGTACGTCCGGCTGCACCGGGACGCGGCCCTGATGCGAAGCGCAGGGGAGGAGCTGCTCCGCTACGACTCGCCGGTCCAGCTCACCGGTCGCCTCGTGCTGCGCGACACGGAGATCGCCGGGCAGCACGTCGAGGCCGGGCAGGACGTCGTCGCCCTGGTCGGAGCCGCCAATCGCGATCCGTCCGTGTTCGACCGGCCGGATGCGCTCGACCTCGGTCGGGCCGACAACCGGCACCTCGCGTTCGGCGGCGGCATCCACTTCTGCCTCGGCGCTCCGCTGGCGCGCATCGAGGGCGGAACCGCGATCGCGTCGCTCGTGCGGCGGTTCGGCTCGCTGGAACTCGCCACCGACGAACCCGTCTGGCGCGACACGGTGACGCTGCGAGCGCTGCGGTCGTTGCCCGTCGCGGCCGGGTGAGCGCCGCGGCCGTCCACGCCGGCAGGCGGCGGCGCCCCTCGGGTGAGCCTCCGCCGCTGCCGAGGTCGGTGTCCATCGCGCCGGCGGTGTGGGTCCTGGTCGCCGTGCTGGTCGTGGGGGTGGCGATCGCGATCGTGGCCCAGTCGACCGACTCGGTCGTCACCGCCGCGCAGGGCCTGCTCGCGAGGTTCGCGGACATCCGAACGGCGGCCTTGACCGACGTGGCCAAGGTGATCGACGCGCTGACGTCGTTCACCGCGGTGATGGTCCTGAGAGTGGCCTGCGTCGCCGTGCTGTTGGTCGTCGGCCGGATCCGGCACCTGGTGGTCTTCCTCGGAACGCTGGTCGTCACCGACTGGGTGGTGAGCCGGCCGCTGTTCGTCCCCCTGCCGAAGCCGCCCGTCCCCTCGCTCGTGACGGCCACGTACACGTTTCCGTCCAGGCCGGTGTCCGCGCTCGCGATCACGACGTTCTCGGCGTGCTTCGTGCTGGCCCCGGCCGGACGGGCCCGGCGCATCGCGCTGTGGATCAGCGCGGTCGTGGTCGCGTTGGTCATCCTGGCCGGGCTGTACCTGGCGGCCGGCTACCCGTTCGCCATGGTGTACTCCGCCGTGCTGGCTCCCGCCGTAGCAGCGGTGGCGTTCCGGTGGTGGACCCCGGGCGACGGGTTCCCGGTCCGGTACCGGCGCAGCGAGGCGGCCGCCCACCTCGACCTCGCCGGCGAACGGGGGCGGGCGGTCGTCGGGGCCATGGCCGACCAGCTCGGTCTCGTCGTCACGAAGGTGGAACCGTTCGGTCTCGAGGGGTCGGGCGGATCGTCGCCGCTGCGCATGACGCTCGAGGACGGTACGCGGGTGTTCGGCAAGATCTACTCGACCGGCCACGTCCGGGCGGACCGGTGGTACCGCATCGGGCGGACCATCCTGTACGGCAACCTCGAGGACGAGACGCCGATCGGCTCGGTCCGCCGGCTGGCCACCTCCGAAGACTACGCACTGCGGTTCCTGCACGACCAGGGCGTCGCGGTGGCGGCGACCTACGGCGTGGTGGAGCTGACCCCGAACGCCGAGTACATGATCGTCACGGAGTTCTTCGAGGGGTCCAAGAACCTCGGCGACTCCGAGATCGACGACACGATCGTCGACGAGGGGATCCGGATGGTGCGGCTCTTCTGGGACGTCGGTGTCGCGCACCGGGACGTCAAGCCGGCCAACCTTCTCGTCCGGAAGGGCCACCTGCAACTGGTCGACGTCTCGGCGCTGGAGGTTCGTCCGTCACCCTGGCGGCAGGCCGTCGACCTCGCGAACATGCTGCTCACGCTGGCCCTTCGCACCGACGCCGACCGGGTGTACGCGCGGGCCACCGACGTGTTCTCGCCGGACGAGATCGCCGAGGGCCTCGCGGCGACGCAGGGTCCGACGATCCCGAGCGAGCTCGCCGCGAGGATGAAGGCGGACGGCCGTCCGCTGCTGGAACGTCTCCGCGAGCTGGCCCCGACCCGGCCGGCCATCTCGGTCCAGCGATGGAGCGCCCGGCGGCTGGGCACGATCGGACTCGCGCTCCTGGGGACGCTGGCCCTGGTCGGCCTGTTCGTGGACTCGCTGCGGGCCGGGCTGACCTAGACGGCGGCTTCGCCCTGCGCGGGTCCGCGGGTGCCGGGCGGGAGCAGCGTGGAGATGACCATCCCCAGCCCGGTGCCGCCGACCAGGTCGTGGGGGAGGTGGGCGCCGACGTACATGCGACCGAACCCGACGGCCGCCACGACGCCGGCGAGGATCGGAGCGGCCCACTCCGGCAGCTCGTCGGCGACGGTCAGGGCCAACGTCGTGGCGACGCACGCGTGGCCCGATACCCACCCCAGGTCGCCGGCGATACCCTCGCGGATCCGGCACGACCCGAGCACCTGTCCCGGCCGCTCCCGGCCACCGACCGGCTTCAGCGCCTTCGCCCCGTACCAGGCGAGGAGGCCCCCGACGAGCAGACGCATCGCGAGCCGACGCCGCCCGGCGAGGGCCGCGACCGCCGCGGCGCCCGGAACGGTCCCGAGGGTGCCGGCCTGCATCACGACCCAGAGGGGGACCCGCCAGGTGTCCGGAGCCTCGTTCGCCCGGCGGAACAGCGCCTCCTCCCACGGAGCGACCCCCGGCTTGCGGACCTCCGCGAGGCTGCCGGCGATCAGCGCGCTGCCTGCGATCGCGCGGACCAGCCGGCGGCCCGCGTTCATCGTTTTCCGGACGACGGCAGGGCAGGTTCGGTGAGCGGCGCCATCACGCCTCTGGCTGCCCGCGCGCCCCCGCAACGGCCGTCGCGCCGGGTTGTCGCGTCGGGATCCGTCTCGTGAAGAAGAGCCCGATGAACCCGATGATCGCGAGGAGCGCCAGCGCCGATCGGAGCCCGTCCACCCTCGCCTGCTCGTTCTCGTCGACGATGGCCTGGGTGGTCGTCGGGTCGACCCCAGCGTCCTCGAGCGCGGACTTCAGCTGGGCATCCGAGACGAACGGCACGCCGCTCTCGAGCTCCACGCTGGCCTGGGAGGAGACCGACTTCGGGACGTCCGGGTTCTGCGTGATCCCGCTCAGGAAAGACGCCGTCAGCGAGGCGATCAGGACCGAACCGGCGAGGGCGGTGCCGAGCGACGCGCCGAACTGCGACGCCGTGTTCTGGAGGCCGCCGACCTCGGGGCTCTGTTCGTCGGGGACGGCCGAGACGGTGACGCTCCCGAGCTGCGAGGCGAGCGCGCCCATGCCGAGCCCGATCAGCAGCAGCGGTACCGTCACGATCGCCGCGCTCGCGTTCACATCCATTGCGGCGAACAGCACCACGATGCCCACGATCGAGGCCACGAGCCCGATCTCGACGACACGCCTCGGCGAGGTCTTGGGGAAGTACTTCGGGATGCCCGCCGCGGCGAGCAGCATCGTCACGGACAGCGGCGTGATCTTGAGCCCCGTGTCGATCGCCGAGAGGCCGAGGGCCACTGACAGGTACAGGGGGATCACGTAGAAGATCCCCATCATCACGACGAACTGGAAGAAGAACATCACGAGGCCGCCCGTCATCTGCCGATTGGCTAACAGCGAGGGGGTGACGAGCGGCTCGCGTCCGGCCGCGTCCAGGTGGCGCACGTGCACCATGAACAGCCGGATGGACAGGAGCCCCCCCATGATCAGCCAGGCCACGGGTGACAGACCGAGCCAGGACGGCGCGCCGTCGGCCGGCAGCAGCCATCCCCACTCGGACGAGCGGAGCACGCCGAAGATCGCGAGGCCCATGCCGAGCGCCCAGAGCACCGAGCCCAGCAGGTCGAGGTGGGAGTGGGTCTCGACCGGCGCGTCGGCGACGCGCCGCGAGAACAGGAAGATCCCCGCTCCGATGACGACCTCGCCAGCGAACACCCACCTCCACGAGGCGTACGTGGTGGCGAGCCCGCCGATGAGCGGCCCGACTGCGATGGCGATGGCGGCCGACGCCCCCACGAGGCCATAGGCCTTGGGCCGGCCCTCGGCGGGGAAGTTCCCGGCGACAAGCGCCACGATCGCGGGCATGATCAGCGCCGCACCGATCCCCTCGAGGAGCGACCACCCGAGGAGCAGGACGGCGAGGTTCGGCGCCAGGGCTGTCGTCAGCGACCCCGTGCAGTAGATGCCGAGTCCGATCACGAAGGCCCGCTTGCGCCCGATCATCGAGCCGATCTTGCCGCCGGTGACCATGAGCATGGCCATGACCAGCGTGTAGAGCACGATCGCGCTCTGGATCCCCGTCACCGTCGTGTCCAGGTCGTCGGCGACGGTCGCGATCGAGACGTTCATCACGGAGCTGTCGAGCGCCATCAGGAACTGGGCGGCACACAACGTGAGCAGGACCGTGCTGCCCACCTTCGCGGCGGCCTCGACGTGCGCCTCGGAGCTCATGGGGCGGACCCTCCTTGTCGCGACGCGGCGCGACGCCGATGGGCGGTCGCCGCCGGCGACGGACGGAGGGCCCCGGACCGACCGGCCCGAGGCTCTCCATCCCGGTCGGTTCGCATCAGATCCCGAGGATCTGCTTCTTCTTCGCCGCGAACTCCTCGTCCGTCAGGAGCCCCTGCTCCTTGAGCTCCGCCAGCTTCTTGATCTCGTCCACCGCTTCGTCGGTCCCCGTCTCGGCGGGTGGCGCGGGCGCAGCATAGGCCGGCGGTGGCGGAGCCGCCTGCTGCTGATACTCCTGCTGCGGTTCCTGGGCCTGCTGCTCGTCGTACGCGGCCTGGTCCTTCTGGTCGAACTTCGCGGCCTGCCGCCTGGCGACCCGCCCGGACACGGCGGTGGCCGTGCCGGCGACCACGGCCGTGCGGGCCACGCCGCGGACGAGCCCCGGGCCCCTGCGTCGCATCATCATGAGGCGTTCTCCTCCTTCCCGGCCTCGGCCGCCCAGTCGATCGCGGCCTGCAGCACCTCGTGCGGGATGCGATCGTGGTCGAGCAGCTCGCCGTCGGCCTCGCGGACCGCCTCGGCGAACTTCGTCGACCACACGTTCTCCCACACCAGCATGGCGGCGGAGGTGTTCGGCTCGAGCTCCTCCCCGATGTCGTGCAGGTCCTGCTCGCTGATGAGGTCCGCACCGCCCTCGCCGACGCCGTCGAAGGCCCTCGCCTCGTCGTCGTCGAGGTCGGTCAGCTCATACCCCAGCACGTTGCCGTCTGCGTCCTTGGTCACGAACGCGAGGTCCATGATGCGAATGGTTCCCGCATCCACGAGGTCGGCCAGCGCGGGCGCGATCCTCCCCGTGAACTTGTTGCCCGGGAACGCCAGTACGACGTACTCCACGGGTCCCAACGTCATCTGCGTCCTCCCTTCCTCGTGTCCTCCGAGTGCGGGCCCCCGGTCACCCCACCCGGATCATGGCCCGGCGCTTGAGCTCCTCGTACTCCTCGGCGGAGATCGTCCCGGCGTCGCGGAGCTTGGCGAGCTTGGCGATCTCGTCGGCGGCAGAGTAGCCCTCGACGCGATCCTGCACCGCCTGGGCCTGTTCCATCATCTCCTTGTCCTGCGCGGTCATCTTGGGCCTGGCGATCATGTAGATCAGGATGCCCAGGAACGGAAGGATCACGATCAGGATGATCCATCCCGCCTTCGCCCCTCCGTGGATGTCGTTGCGCCGGAAGATGTCGGCGAACACCGTGATGAAGATCCAGATGAACATGAACCAGAAGAAGAACGCCAGCATCGTCCATAGGAAGTCGCCGAACGAGTAGTCGGCCAGCATGTGCGATTCCCCCTTTCCTTGATCGGTCGTCGACGTCGTCGCGGCACCGCCGCGAGCTGGTCACGTCACGACGTCGCCTCCATGGATCCGCGCCGCGATCACCGCGCGCTCCTCGCCACCCGGCGGAACCGCCCCAGGGACTCCTCCAGGTCCTGCAGCCGACCGGAGAGTACCCGGCACGCGTCCGCCGAATCCGGCATCTGCACCCGCAGGTGGATCCCCTCCCGGAACGAACCGAGGCTCGTCGCCAGGTCGCTCGTCGCGATCCGGGCGGACTCGTTCGGGGCACCGACCTCCAGGCTCGCCACCGCCTCGGCCACGTCGCCCACCATCAACTCCGCGTCCCCGAGGCGTTCGATCGCCACCGGCGAGAGCGTCGGCCGGACGGCGAGCGCCGGAGCCAGCCGGTCGTGCAGCGCCACGCTGCGCGTGTACAGCTCGGCCGCCCGCGATTGCCAGCCCCTGGCGGCCTGGGCCCGCTGGCGCTGCCGGTTGATGATGACGAACACGACCGCCGCCGCGGCCACCACGATCGGGATCCAGACCCACCAGGCGGTGAACGCGGTCGTTCCGATCACGCCTCCGGGATTCACCCCCGCGGTCACGTCGCACCGCGCTCCGTCCGGGCGCGGCCGGCGGGCGTCCCGAGCGGACACGCCGGCGCCTGCGCCGCGGGGGTGCACGGCCGCCGAACCGGCGCGAGGGAAGCCTCCGTCACGCCCCGAGTATTCGAGTCGCGAGCGTCCCAGTCGTCACCCGGACTGGGTGAATCACCCGGGTGATTCACCAGGCGTGTGATGTCCTGGAGGAAGGCTCACACGAATATTTGGCGCAACGGGCCCGAGGCTCCACGGAGCTGCCCGGGTCGAGCCGCACGACGAAAGGAGCACGGATGGCAGAGGAAATGGACACCCCGGTCCTCGACCTCCTGACGGTCATGACCGCGGCATCCCTCGAGGCGTCGAGCCTCGATGCGGAGACATTGATGCTCGTGCGGATCGCCGCCCTCGTGGCGGTCGGCGCCCCGCCGTTCTCGTACATGGCGAACCTCGGCGTGGCGAGCGAGCTGGACGTCGATCCCGAGAAGGTGCAGGGAGTGCTCACGGCCGTTGCACCGATCGTCGGGACGTCCCGCGTGGCCGAGGCGACCGGCAACATCGTGCGGGCGCTGGCGGTCGCGATCGAGACCGCGGAGATCGAGGAGCTGGCCGGGCTGGACGACCTCGACGACGGGGACGACGAGTAACGGATGGGGAACCGGGGCGCGGTCGCGCCGGCCCGCAGCGACCGGTGGGGACCGCGCCCCGTTCGCGTCGCTAGATCAGATCGAGGCGGCGGCCCTGGTCGACGGCCGCCCGCCGCGAGGGCACCTGCAGCTTCTGGTAGATGTGGCGCGTGTGCGTCTTGATCGTGTTGATCGAGACGAACAGCCTGGCGGCGATCTCCCCGAGGGACAGGTCGGTTGCCAGCAGCCGGAGGACCGCGATCTCGGAGGCCGTCAGCGCCTCCGGGAGGTCCTGGCGGGGCGCGCGCGGCCGGGTCCGGGAGTCGAGCGAGGCGAATTCCTGCCACAGCGCCCCCGCGTCCGAGCAGACGTTCAGGCTCGTGTGCGCCTCGCGCAAGAGCTCGCGGCACCGGGTGAGGTCGCCCATCGCCAGCCGGAGCCGGGCGCCGAGCAGCGCCGTCTGCGCCGGGATGATCGAACGGCCGTACGGTGCGGCCAGCCGCATGGCCTCCTCGGCCTCCCGCTCGGCTCCCTCGGGATCGGTGCTGAGGAGCGCCGCGGCGGTGGCCATGTGCAGCGGCGCGAGCACCGGATAGTCGACGACGTCGTACTCGTCCATGAGGCGGCGGCCCTCGATGGCGAGCTCGTCCCCAACGACCGGATCGCCGACGTCGTGCTCCACGAGGGAGAGGTATGTCAGGGCGAGCATCTCGACCGCCGGCCGGGGCGCCGTCGCCGACTGCACCCGGGCGGCCTCGAGGTGGGTCCGGCCCTCGGCCAGCTGCCCCGCGAGATACAGGTTCATTCCGAGCGCGATGAGGCCGGCGCTGTGCCATTCGGATCCCGGCGACTCGAGCTGGACGACCCGCCGGGCCGCCCGGAGCGACGAGCCGACGTTCCGGACCGGGTGGGCCGCGACGAGCTGACGGATCGATTCGACGGAGGAGAATCCGTCGGGAAGCGGGCCCCCCGTGGACCGGAGCCGGTCCGGGATCCTCGATGCCCACACGTCCGCCATCTCGAACTCGCCGGCGTACACGAGCAGGAAGGCGGCGATCGCGCACAGATGGGGGTCCTGGCGGATGCGATGCCAGGGCAGGGCCTGCAGCCACGCCCAGACCGTCGCACGGTGACCGCTGCGCGCGACCACGACCCAGTTCTCCTTGACCAGCCGGATGGCCGTCTCGTCGTCGCCCCCCGCCGCGAGCGCGTGGTACACCGCCTCCATCACGGTCCCGTGGCGCTGGTGCCACCGGCTGGCCCGGCGGTGGAGGTCCGGGACCTCGGTCGGGATCAGCCGCGCGGCCTCGGAGCGCAGCATGTCCCGGAACAGCAACTGGTACCGGTACCACTCGGCGTCCTCGTCGAGCGGAACGACGAACAAGTTGGACCGCTCGAGGTCGCCGAGCATCAACGCCGCGCCCTCGCTGTGGCTGACCTCGTCGCAGAGTCCGGGGGAGAGGCGGTCGAGGATGGACGTCCTGAGCATGAACTCACGCAACGGTTCGGGCTGCTGGTGCAGCACCTCGTCCCGAAGGAAGTCGGCCACGTGCCGGTGGGTGCCCCGGAAATCCTTCGTCACCCGATCCGGGCCGGAGGAGAGATACATCCCGCCCAGGTAGATCCCGGTCGGCCACCCCTCCGTCGCTTCGATCAGCGACTGCAGGTCGTGCTGGGAGACGTCGAGGCCCATCCGCTTGGAGAGGAGGTCGCGCGCTTCATCCTCCGTGAACCGGAGGTCCTGCCCCGAGAGCTCGGTCAGATCACCCTGGGCCCGCAGGCGGCCGAGGCGGATGAGCGGTGCCGACCGGGTTGCGATCGCGATGTGCAGGGGACCGGACAGGTTGTCCAGCAGGAAGCCCATCCAGTGACGGGTCTCCGGCTCCTGCATCGCGTCGAAGTCGTCGATCACGAGCGTCACCCTGCGCGGGAGGGCCGCGATGTCGTTGAGCAGCGCGGGCATCGCCTCGGCCACGGAGTCGCCGGCCACACCGCCGAGCCTCCGGCGAGCCTGCTTCCCGAACGACCCGTCGATCGATCGAAGCGCCTCGATCACGTAGAACAGGAACGTCGCCGGGTCCCGGGAGTCGTCCGCAAGCGTGACCCAGGCGAACGGCATGCGCCGGGCGTCCTCCCGGGCCCACTGCGCCAGCAGGATCGACTTGCCGAACCCCGGTGGGGCGGAGACGACGGTCAACGGTCGTTTGGCGCCTTCCCTGAGGCGGCTCAGCAGCCGAAGGCGGCGAACCCAGGGCACACGGGCCGCGGGAGCGCGCAGCCGAGAGTGGACGAGCAACGGCCCGCCGGCGCGGGCCGCGAGTTCGGAGCGCTTGATCTGCATTGAGCGTTCGCGCGCAACCAGTGCGCGGAGCCGACTCAGACTACCGCAGGGGTCGGGGTCCTTGGTCTCCTATGGGAGAATGGTCGCGCAATTCGACACAATTGGGTAGCAGCCAATCGAGCGGCAGCCCCTGGATCCACCCGGATGGTCGCTACCGGGCCCGGCCGGGAGCACGGCGCTTGCCGCGCAGCGCGCCCCAGATCGCGAGCACGACGATCGCCCCCACGATCGACCCGATGATCCCGCTCGCCCGGAAGGCGATGCCGTCCCCTGCGATCAGGCTCCCGATCAGCCCGCCGACGAACGACCCGATGATCCCGGCGACGAACGCCTCCGCCCAGTTGGTCTGCCGCCCCAGGATGAGCTGGGCGACCCACCCGATCGCCATCCCGAACACGATGATGAACAGGATCAGCATCCTCGTACTCCTTCCACGTCCGGAACCCTACTGCAGGCTCTGCGGGAGTTGGGCGATGCAGTCGGCCAGCGATCCCGACAACGAGCTCCACGCATCGCTCTCGTCGCCGCTGCTTCCCTCCGCGAGGCTCGACGCCCGGTTCTCGATCGCCGTCAGGTCCGGGACGTACTTGGTCACCGACCCGGCCGTCTTGTCCGAGTTCAGCTGCGAGTTGAGCGCGTCGATCTGCTGTGCGCCCTGCTTCATGCCCGCGATCTGCTGTACCGCCGTGGTCGAGTAGAGCTGGGTCTGGCCGTAGGCGTTCTGCTGGACCCCGGCGCTCGTGGCCGAGGCGATGCCACATGAGGCCCCTCCCCAGAGCTTCGAATTCTGCTCCGCCTGGCGGTTGGCCTGCTTGGACGAGCAGCCCGCCATCACGACGAGCAGCGCGCCCAAGGCGAGCACGGCCACGCGGAGTGGTCCGGGCCGCGCCGCCGATCGCGCCTCCCCTCGGGGCTGACGGGCTGATCGGTTCCGGGCGCTCACGATGGTCCTCCCCCCTGACGATGTGGCATCGGCACTCGACCCCGCGGGCCGAGCATGGCACAGCCTGACCACGTCGTCGCGTACGGGCCTCACCCTCGGGGTGAATCACCAGGGTGATATCAAGCTCCGGGGACTCCCGCGTCGGGTGGTCGCCGGTCGAGGTCTGGTTGTGGACGGGTGCCTCTCGGCCGGATCACCCGGGTGATTCCCGATGACGGGTGACGACCACGGGAACGTGCTCCGCCAGGCTGGCTTCGCGCACCGGTCCGGTGCAGACTGCTCCGAAGTTGGGGCTGATCGAGTGGGGAGGAGGCGGGGCAGGTGCTGGCTGTGTACAACTGGACCTTCGGGTCCGTGCTGTGGGCCATGATCGTGTTCTTCTTCTGGTTCATCTTCATCTGGATGTTCATCGCCGTGTTCGCCGACATCTTCCGGCGCAACGACATCCACGGAGGGGCCAAGGCTGGGTGGATCATCTTGATCGTGATCCTGCCGTTCCTCGGCATCCTGATCTACATGATCGCCCGGCCCAAGATGACCGAGCAGGACAAGGAGATGATGGCGCAGGCCCACGAGGCCCAGCGACGGGCGTCCGGCCTCTCCGCGGCGGACGAGATCGCCAAGGCCCAGGAGCTGAAGGCGAGCGGTGCGATCACCGACGAGGAGTTCGAGGCGATGAAGAAGCGGGCCCTCTCGTAGGACGGCCCGAACCACACGACCACCGTCGAACCCGGGACTTCCGAGCGGGGGTCCCGGGTTCGTCGTCTCCGGCCCATACACTGGTCACGTGGAGCGGCGGATCTTCGGACTCGAGAACGAGTACGGCGTCACGTGCACCTTCCGCGGGCAGCGCCGCCTGTCGCCCGACGAGGTGGCCCGGTACCTGTTTCGCCGCGTCGTGCACTGGGGTCGTTCGTCCAACGTGTTCCTCGAGAACGGCGCGAGGCTGTACCTCGACGTCGGCTCGCACCCGGAGTACGCCACGCCGGAGTGCGACAAGGTCCCCGACCTCGTCGCCCACGACAAGGCGGGGGAGCGGATCCTCGAGGCCCTGCTGAGCGCGGCGCAGCTCCGTCTGCACGAGGAGGGCATCTCCGGCGAGGTGTTCCTGTTCAAGAACAACACCGACTCCGCCGGCAACTCCTACGGCTGCCACGAGAACTACCTGGTGGCCCGCCAGGGAGAGTTCGCCCGCATGGCGGACGTGCTGATCCCCTTCTTCGTGACACGCCAGGTCTACTGCGGCGCCGGCAAGGTGCTCCACGGCCCCCGCGGCGCACAGTTCTGCCTCAGCCAGCGCGCCGAGCACATCTGGGAGGGCGTCTCCAGCGCGACGACGCGGTCGCGCCCAATCATCAACACCCGCGACGAGCCCCACGCGGACGCGGAGCGGTTCCGGAGGCTCCACGTGATCGTCGGCGACTCGAACATGTCGGAGTGGACCAACCTCATGAAGGTGGGCATCACCGACCTCGTGCTGCGCATGGTCGAGGAGAACACCGTGATGCGCGACCTGACCCTCGAGAACCCCATCCGGGCCATCCGCGAGATCTCCCACGACATGTCGTGCCGCAAGCGTGTCCGCCTCGCGAACGGCCGCGAGCTCTCGGCCATCGACATCCAGAACGAGTACTACGAGCGCACGACGCGGTTCCTCGAACGCCGGGGCGGAGACGCCCTGTCGCGGCGCCTGCTGCAGGAGTGGCGGACGGCCCTCGACGCGCTCGCCGCTCAGGAGCCGGAGCGGCTGGTCCGCAGGGTCGACTGGGTCACCAAGCACGTCCTGATCGAGCGGTACCGAGCCAAGCACGGCCTCCAGCTGGCGAGCGCCAAGGTCGCGCTGATGGACCTGGCCTATCACGACGTGAACCGCGACCGCGGCCTGTACTACCTGATGGAACGCCGCGGCAAGGTCGACCGGGCCGTGGACGAGAAGGACGTGACCCGCGCCATGCGCGAGCCGCCCCAGACCACCCGGGCCCGCCTGCGGGGGGAGTTCATCCGCCACGCCAAGCAACGCCGGCGCGACTACACGGTGGACTGGGTGCATCTCAAGCTGAACGATCAGGCCCAGCGGACGGTGCTCTGCAAGGACCCGTTCAAGTCGGTCGACGAGCGCGTGGAGCAGCTCATCGCCCACATGTGACGGCCCTCGGGCGGGTCACGCAGTCGCGGCGGCGGGTTCCTCCACGCCCGGCACCTGGGCCAGGTCGCGTTCGATCGAGCGGGACGTCACGGGCGAGGAAAGCACGATCGACGTCACCGTCTCGCCGTACGGCATCAGGCGGTCGATGAGCTCCTGGAGGTGCTCCACCGACCGCAGCGCCACCTTCATGCTGTACGACTCGGCGCCGGTCAGCCGGTGGCACTCGAGCACTTCCGGGTACTCGCTGACGATGCGGCCGAGCTCGAGGCAGTTCACACCCCGGTGGGTGACGCGGATGACCGCCGTGAGCGGCAGCCCGATGAGGGTGTGGTCGATCTCGAGGCGGTATCCGCGGATGATGCCGGCCTCCTCCATCCGCCGGACGCGGTCGGCGACCGCCGGCGGGGTGAGGCCGACGCGGCGGCCCAGCTCGGAGAAGGACAGCCGGGCGTTCTCCTGCAGCTCGCGAAGGAGGGCCCAGCCGATGTCGTCGAGTTCCTGCATGGGTTCCAAGGTATTCCGCCTCCTCAAACTTCGTTTTGTGATTCAGAATACGTAAACAGTTTGCAACATCTGTTCCACCCGGGCAAGAACCTTTCTATGATGTGCACGTGAATCGCCACCTCGAACGGCTCAGGGAACTCGGGATGTCCCGGCGCCGCCCGGACGAGGCGTCGTGGTGGACCTTCGCGGCGCTGGTCGTGTTGTTCGTCCTCGGCCTCTCGACCGCGAGCTCCATGTCCGGGATCGGGGGCATCCTCATGGTGGCCGGCTCGTTCGCCCTGCTCGCGGTGGCGGGCTGGCTGTGGGGTGTCGACACGCGGGACGGCGGCGACTGGAAGGAGCGGCGGCCGGGGTCGATCAGGTGACGACCACCACCCAGGATGCGCGCCCGACCACGCCCAGGGTATGGGCCGCCCTGCTCACCGTCTACGTCGTGTGGGGATCGACCTACCTCGCCATCCGCGAGGCGATCCGGACGATCCCGCCGTTGCTGATGTCCTCGACGCGGTTCCTCATCGCGGGCGGCCTGCTGTACGCCGTCGCCGGCCGGCGGGGCGACCGGGTGGGGGACCGGCCGCGCTGGCCGCAGTGGCGTTCGGCCCTCGTCGTGGGCGGGCTGCTCCTGTTCATGGGGAACGGCGGCGTGACGTGGTCGGAGCAGTACGTCCCATCGGGGATCACGGCGCTCCTGATCGCCACGATCCCGCTGTGGATGGTCGTGGTGGGCCGGCTGGTCTTCCGGGAACGGCTGGGCGTGCGAGAGGCGATGGGCGTCGCCGTCGGGTTCGGCGGGATCGTGCTGCTCGTGCTCGGAACCGGCACCGGCGGCGGGCACCTCGATCCGAGGGGCGTCGTCGGGTGCCTCGTGGCGGCGACGTGCTGGGCGACGGGGTCGCTGTACTCGCGTCGGGCGGCGCTGCCCGCCCGACCGCTCGTGTCCACGGCCATGCAGATGCTGGCCGGCGGGGTGTTCCTGGCGATCGTCGGCGTCGCCACCGGGGAGCTCGGCGACGTGCACCCGTCCCGGATCTCGCTCACGTCGCTGCTCGGGCTCGCCTACCTGATCGTGTTCGGCTCGCTGCTCGCGTTCAGCGCGTACGTGTGGCTGCTCCGGAACGCCCGGCTGTCCCTGGTGGCGACCTATCCGTACGTGAACCCGATCGTGGCGGTGTTCCTCGGATGGGCCATCCTGAGCGAGCCGGTGACCCTCACCACGGTGCTGGCGGGCGGGGTGATCGTGGTGGCCGTCGCGCTGATCGTGAGCGCGCACCGTCCGGCGCACGGCCCGGCGGAGGAGCGGCCCGACGAGGCCGCGCCGGGCCCCGAGCCCGTGGCGGCCGGCGATACCCGGGTGGATGCATTCCAGCTCGCGGCCGTGGGGACCGGCACCGACGAGCCCGAGGCGCCCGGCGAGCCGGACGACGACGCTGCCTGAGCCCGTTCCTCAGGTGTCCGGCCCGTCGACGGAGCCCGTCGCCCAGCGGTGGTTCCCGGCCGCCATCCGCCCGGCCACGATCCCCGCGGCGCCCCCCGCCAGGAAGAACGCCGGGTCGTCCCGCGGCGACCGGCCCATGGAAAGGGCGGCGACCCCGGCATCGCGGAGCGCGTCGAGCGCGGACTCGCCGGCCGCCTCCACCAGTTGATGGCGTTCCTCGAGCCTCGCGGCGCGCAGGGCGTCCCAGACGGCCATGCGCTGCGGTTCCTCCAGCGAGGGAACCGCGACGGTCGCCGGTACCAGGCAGACGTGGCCGAGGATCGTGAGGGAATGATGGGAGACGGCGTGGTGGCGTTCCCGCTCATCGGCGAAGCTGATGCGGAGCGCCGCCACCGGCCGTCCCCCGAGCGCGTGCGCTGCGTTCAGCGAGTTCCCCGACGCGAGCGCGGAGACCCCCCACCGTGTGTTCGTCCCGAGGTTGCCGGGGCCGTCGGCCACCACGACGACGTCCGCGCCCATCACCTCGACCGCGGCGAGGAG
This sequence comes from uncultured Actinomycetes bacterium, assembly GCA_963772375.1. Taxonomy (GTDB): domain Bacteria; phylum Actinomycetota; class UBA4738; order UBA4738; family JACQTL01; genus DATBHM01. The sequence continues at coordinate 289,422 of CAVYXG010000001.1, read as the reverse complement.
CCCCGTCCACACCGTCACCGCCTCGAGGTCGCCGCCAAAGCTCTGCCCGGTCGTCACGAACCCGGCCAGCATGCCGGCATCGCGCAGCCGGGGGACCAGCCGTGAGAACGGACCGGGCAGGGCGGCCTGGTCCGTCATGACGTACACGACTCGCTCGGCCCCCGCCGCCCGCGCCCCCGCCGCCGCCGGCGCGATCAACGAGTGGAGCGGCGCGACGACGACGGGGACGCTGCCCAGCCCTGCCGACCGCTCCAGCTGCTCGGCGTGGGTCTCCTCGACCGATTCCACCTGCGTCTGCAGCGGCAGGTAGCGTGCCTTCATCACGCGTCCGGGCCCGAACATCCGCCCCGAGACCGGCGCGGACCGCTCGGGGTGTGGGTCGACGGCGACCACCAGGTGGAACCCTCCCGTCCCGAGTCCGAGCGCCACCGCGGTGGTGTTCAGCAGGACGCGGTCGCCCGGCACGACCCCTCCGACCAGGTCCGGGTACGCGATCGCGTCGGCCTCCTCGCCTTCCACCGTGACGCGCAGCTCGAGCGCGCCCGGGCGCGCCGAGCCGAGCGCGAGCACCGTTCCCCACCGGAGCCGGACCATGGCGGCGAGTATGATCCGCGCCGCATGCACCCGCTGGAACGGCTGCTCAACCTGGTCATCCTGCTGCTCGAGACCCCCCGGTTCCTGACCTTCGAGCAGATCCGGGAACGGCTCCCGGCCTACGGCCAGGCGGACGACGACAGCGCGAAGCGGATGTTCGAACGCGACAAGGACGTGCTGCGCGACCTCGGCGTGCCGGTCGAGGTGGGCTCGACCGACGCGTGGGAGGTCGAACAGGGCTACCGGATCCCCAAGGAGCGCTACTACCTCCCGGACATCGAGTTCACCGAGGAGGAGATCGCCGCGCTGTTCGTGGCGGCCCAGACCCCGGGCACCGAGGAGGATGCCGGCCAGGCCGTCCGGAAGCTCCAGTCGGGGGTCGAGCCCAGCGTCCTGGCCCGGATGTCGGGCGGGGCGGTCGCGGCGGGCGCCGACGCCCCCGGCAGCCGGCTGCGCGCCGTCACCGAGGCGATCGAGGCCAGGTCGGCGCTGAGGTTCGACTACCGCGCCGCCTCGGGCGAGGACGCGACGCGGCACGTCGACCCGTACTCGCTGGTCTGGCGGTCCGGGCACTGGTACCTGGTCGGGCTGGACCGGGACCGCGGGGAGGTGCGGTCGTTCCGGCTGTCCCGGTTCCGGTCGGACCCGGGGGCGGCCGGCGAGGCATCCTCACCCCCGGAGGGATTCGACGGGCGCGACCATCTGCGCAGCGGGCCGTGGGCTCCCGTGGAGGAGGCCGCCACGGCCCGGATGGCGTTCTCGCCGCACGTGGCGTGGTGGGCGGTGCCGTCCGCCGGCGCCGACGAGGTCCGCACGCGCGACGACGGGTGGGTGGAGGTCGAGCTCCCGGCCGAACGGGGGGAGTCGTTCACGTCGTGGGCGCTGTCCTTCGGGCCCGAGGCCGTCGTGCTGTCCCCGCCCGAGCTGCGGGGCGACGTGGTGGCGCGGCTGGAGGCCGCAGCCGGCTGATGGCGCGCCCCGCGAAGGTCTCGGAGCGGCTCTCCCGGCTGCTCGCGGTGGTGCCGTACGTGGTCCGGCATCCCGGCGTGCGGGTGGACGAGCTGTCGCGGCTGTTCGACGTCCCCGAGGGCGAGCTCGCCGCCGACCTCGACCTGCTGTTCATGTCGGGGCTGCCGCCGTACGGCCCCGGGGACCTCATCGAGGTGCAGGTCGAGGACGGGCGGGTGTGGATCTCGATGGCGGACTTCTTCGCCCGGCCGCTCCGCCTCACTCGGAGCGAGGCGCTCGCCCTGTACCTCGAGGGCAAGGCCCTGCTGGGAACGCCGGGCTTGCCGGAGGCTGCCGCACTGGAGTCCGCGCTGGGGAAGCTCGAGGCGGCCCTGGGACCCGAGTCCCTCGGTGGGCTGGCCGGGCGCGTGGAGGCCGCCGAGCCCGACGAGGCGCCGACCGGGCTGCTGGCCGAGTTCCGTGAGGCGGCCGCGGGGCACCACCGGCTCGAGATCGAGTACTACGCGGCGTCGACCGACGAGGCGACCGTGCGCGAGGTGGACCCCGAGGTCGTGTTCTCCGCGCTGGGGCGATGGTACGTGGTGGCGTTCGACCACCGGTCCGGCGAGGAGCGGATGTTCCGGCTGGACCGGATCCGCCGCGTCGAGCCGACCGGGGACACGTTCGAACCCCGGGGGCTGGCCGGCGCCGGCCGGCCCCTGTACACGCGGTCGGGGAATGACATCGAGGTTCGCCTGCGCCTCGCGCCGGGCGCGCGGTGGGTGGCCGAGTACTACGTCACCGACCACGTGGGGGAACGGGGTGACGGCTCGGTCGAGGTGACGATCCCCACCAAGCGCCTGGGGTGGGTGGCCCGGCTGGTTCTCCGGCTGGGCGGTGCGGTCGAGGTCCTGGCTCCCCGCGAGCTCCGGGAGGAGGTCCGGCGGGCCGCCGACGCCACGCTAACCGCCTACCGCGACGTGACCGCCTGAGCGCCCCACCCGTGCGCCCCCCGGACGGGGGTCGGCCGTTCGGCCTCAGCCCCTCGGTTCCCCCATATTCGGACCTTCGGCTCGAACCTCTCAAGCGTGTTCGAAGCCTCGCCGATACCTCCAGCGTCATGACCACCATTCGAACGACCTGCCCCCGCTGCGGGGAAGTGGACATGGGGCCCGAGGCGATCCTGCTGTCGGTCGAGCGAGGAGGCAGCGAGGGCTTCTACCGCTTCGTGTGCCCGGAGTGCATGGGGCCGGTCGAGAAGCGCGCGGACCGCAAGATCGTCGCCCTGCTGGTCTCGGCCGGCGTGGACGTGAGCGACCAGGGGCCGGCATCGCCGGCCGTGCAGTCGCGGCTCGACCAGCTCGTCGACGAGCGCGAGGCCGGCGCGATCGCGGACGCCCCCGCCTTCACCGTCGACGACCTCATCCAGTTCCACTTCCTGCTGCAGGACGAGGACTTCTGCCGCCAGCTCGTCGGCGAGCACTGATCGCGGCGACTCCGCCGGTTCGCTCCCGCTATGCTCGGGTCGATGTCGGCCGTGGCGATCGTGTGGCTGGTCGTGGGCGTCACCACGATGCTCCTCCTCGCTGCGTTCATGCTGCAGCTCGTGCGCCAGGTGAAGCGATTGACGTCCTCCGTCGTGCAGTTCCAGCAGGAGGTCCAGCCGGTGCTCGAGTCGATCCAGCGGGACGCCCAGGCCGCCCAGGAGCACTCGGACCGGCTGCAGCACCAGACCGAGGCGCTGCGGGCGCCCTCGGACGACGAAGCCGTTGGCTCCCGGCGCCGCCCCCGCCCCCGGGCCCGACGGTAGACTCGGGTTCCGGCTCCGAACCGGTCGCCCTCGGGAGTTCCATGTTCAACATCGGCCCTGCCGAACTCATCGTGATCCTGCTGGTCGCCCTGCTCATCGTGGGGCCGAAACGCCTCCCGGAGGTGGGCAAGTCGGTGGGCAAGGCGCTCCGGGAGATCCGCCGCCAGACCGACGAGGTGCGTTCGACGTTCGAGATGAATCTCGACGACGACGAGGTGGAGCCCGTGGAAGACGTCACCGGGCCCCCGGCGAACGGCGACGCGACGACCGACGAGGACCAGGGCTGGGACGCCTCCGCATGGGGAACCCCGGAGGAACAGCCCGCCCTCCCGGAAGCGGCCACCCCCGCCGCGGGCGGGGAGGGACCCCCCGAGCCGGCGGTCGCCCAGGCGAAGCCGAGTCGCCGAAGGCGCAGGCCGAAGGACCCCCACCCGGCCGACGACGGCCCCGGCGCATCCGACCCCTCGTAGGCGGTCGCGCCAGTGGCGACCATGCGGCTCCCCAGATGGCTGCGCAGGAAGGACCGCGACCCGTCGCGGTCGATGACCATGACGGAGCACCTCGAGGAGCTCCGTCGGCGGGTGTTCATCTGCCTGATCGCGGTCGGGATCGCGGCGATCGCGGGGTGGTTCCTCTACCAGCCGGTGCTGAACTTCATCCTCCACCCGTACATCAACGCGTGCTTCAAGCTCCCGCCAAACCAGCGACCGCCGACCCGGTGCGACCAGCTGGTGCTGGGAGGCGTGGTGGGGCCGTTCATCATCCGCGTGAAGATCGCGCTCTACATCGGTCTCGGGCTCGCGTTCCCGATCGTGCTGTTCCAGCTGTGGCGGTTCATCACCCCGGGGCTCACCGAGAAGGAGCGGAAGCTCACGGTGCCGTTCATCCTGAGCTCGCTGGTGCTGTTCGGCCTCGGGGTGTTCTTCGCGTTCTTCACGCTGCCGCGAGGGCTGCAGTTCCTGCTGGGGTTCGGCGGCCACAACCTCGTCGTGCTCCCGGAGGCCTCGAAGTACATCAACTTCGTGCTGCTGCTGACGCTGGCGTTCGGGTTGTCCTTCGAGTTCCCGCTGGTGCTGATCTTCCTCGCGTGGATCCACGTGATCTCGAGCGCGCGGCTGCGGCAGTGGCGTCGGTACGCGATCCTGCTCATCGTCATCTTTGCGGCGGTCATCACGCCCAGTCAGGACCCGTTCACGCTGCTCGCCATGTCGGTCCCGATGGTGGTGTTCTACGAGGCCACGATCTGGATCACCCGCCTCATGAAGCGGTGACGGCCGGTATCCTGAACGGGCTCGTCCGAGAGTCCTGAACCACCCCACCGACACGGATCGAAGGGACCCGCATGGCCATCAAGGGCAAGGGCAAGACCAGATCGACGCAGCGAGCCGTCACCCGGGCGCCACGGGCCGGGTACGTCGAGCCGCCCAAGCCCTTCTACCAGCGCCGGTGGGTCCGCTGGACGGCCCTCGGCGTCGTGATCGTCGGCGTGGTCGCCATCCTGCTGTCGCTGTGGTTCATCCACCTGTCCAATCACCACAAGTCGGCCGTCCAGGCGAAGGCGCACGACAAGCAGGCGAAGGTCCAGGAGTACGTGGCACCGGTGGTCCAGTACCTGCAGGGCGTCGCCCAGCCGCTCGGCGGCGGCACCCAGGTGGCCGCGTTCCAGAACGTGGCCACCCAGCTGGCCGACCTCAAGTCGGGCAAGCTGAGCGCGTCCGACGCGAAGAACGCCGGCACCACCATGTTCACGGACAGCGCACAGGCCGCGAAGAGCATCGAGGCCCTCGACGTGCCCACCCTCGTGGACTCGGCCCGGTTCCCCGATCTGCTGGACCTCCAGGACTCTCAGGAGCTGTTGGCCACCAGCCTCCGGCTGTACGAGCAGATCGGCCACGACATGGTCGACGCGGCACAGTCGACGGGCACTGACCAGGCGAACTTCATCGCTGAGGCGGAGCGACTGGTCCCGATCGCGTCGAAGCTGTTCCAGGACGGCTACCAGAAGCTGGTGAACGAGCAGATCGCCGTCGGCCTCCCGCCCAACGTGTTCCCGCTCACCAACCCGACCACGGGCCCGTCGACGACCGGGCCGTCGCCCACACCGTCCTCGGCGCCGTCGCCCAGCGCACAGCCGTCGGCCTCGACGTCGCCGAAGCCCAGCGGTTCGGCCAAGGGCGGCTCCGGAGGCGGGGGAGGCAAGGGCGGCCAGCACCGGCACACGCCCACCCCGTCGGGGTCCTAGGCGGCGTTCACGTGGGAACCCGGATCGTCATCCTGGTCAACCCGGCCAGCGGCCGCGGCCGGTCCGAAAGGCTCCTGCCGAGGGTCCGCCAGCAGATCCACACGCTCGGCCTCGACGCGGAGGTCCGGGTGTCCAAGTCGGCCGAGGACCCCGCGCGCATCGCCCGCGAGAGCGCCGAGGCGGGCGTGGAGATCGTGGCCGCCATGGGCGGCGACGGCATGACGGGGATGGTCGGCGGCGCCCTCGTGGGCACCGGGACCGCCCTCGCCGTGATCCCCACCGGGACGGGCAACGACTTCGCCCGGTTCATCGGGGTCAACCGGAAGAAGCCCCTCGACGCGGTCGCCGTCCTGGCCGACCCCGACATCCGGTCCATCGACGCGGCGAAGGTCACGGGCGGCGGCCGGGAGGCGGTGTTCGTCAACGTGGCCGGGGCCGGGTTCGACTCCGAGGTCAACGAGACCGCGAACAACATGAAGTGGAAGGCCCAGGGGACGGCCAAGTACGTCGCGTCGGTGGTGAGCACGCTGCGGCGCTTCACGCCCGCGCAGTTCGAGGTGACCGTGGACGGCTCGCATCGCTCCCTCTCGGGGATGCTGATCGCCGTGGGCAACGGTGAGTCCTACGGGGGCGGGATGCGCGTGGCCGCCGGGGCGTCGCTCACCGACGGGATGCTCGACGTCTGCGTGGTCGGCGGGATGTCGAGGGGGGCGTTCCTGCGGGCGTTCCCGAAGGTGTTCCGGGGGACCCACGTCACCCACCCCAAGGTCACGATGCTCAAGGGGGCGAGGGTGGAGGTCTCCGCGGACCGGCCGTTCGACGTCTACGCGGACGGCGAGCGGTCGGTGCCGCTGCCCGCGGTGTTCGAGGTGTTGCCGGGGTCGCTGAAGGTGGCGTTCCCCGGGCCCGCCCACTGAGCACGGGATCAGGAAGGAGTCGCGACATGACGGACACGCTGGTGCTGATCCACGCATTCCCGCTGGACGGGAGCATGTGGGACTTCCAGGACGGCGCACTCTCGGGAACGGTGCAGGTGCTCGCGCCGTCGCTGCCGGGGTTCGGCGGCGCGCCGGCCGCCGGCTCCACCATGACGATGGACGCGGCCGCCGGGGCGGTGTTCGCCGCGATGGACGCCGCCGGCGCCGACCAGGCCGTCGTGTGCGGCCTGTCGATGGGCGGCTACGTGGCGTTCGAGATGTGGCGCCAGGCGCCGCAGCGGTTCCGGGGGCTGATCCTCGCGAACACCAGGTCCGGCGCCGACGACGATGCCGGCCGGCAGCGGCGGCTGGACATGGCCGCGCGGCTCGATGCCGAGGGGAACGCGTTCCTGGTGGAGAACCCGGGCCCGCTGCTGTCCGCCGGTGCGGGCGACGACCTGTGGAGCGACGTCCGCGCGATTGTGGGGGCGCAGCCGGCGGCGTCGGTCGCCGCCGCAGGCCGCGGGATGGCCGAGCGCCCGGACTCCACCGGCGACCTGGCGTCGATCTCCGTTCCGACCATGGTGATCACCTCGGGCGGTGACTCGCTGATCCCGGCCGACGTCACCTCGCCCATGGCCGACCTGATCACCGACGCGACGCTGGAGACGATCGACGGGGCGGGTCATCTGTCGAACATGGAGGCGCCGGGCGAGTTCACCATGCTCGTCGAACGCCACCTGACGGTCTGCGGGCTGCTGTAGCCCTCAGGGCTTGCGCTCGTAGGACCCGATGTCGCACTTCGGGCCCTGCGGGCGGTGCACGCCGCGCTGATCGGCCGTCACGCCGCACTGAGCCGCCGGGATCCAGTCGAGCGCGGGACTGCCCGCGAGCAGGGCGACCGTCCCGGTCGGCCCACCGTTCGCGTGGAGCGGGCCGAGATGCGGGTTGGCGATGTTCGTCTTGTCCGAGGGCTTCGCGGTGAACGCGCAACCGGCCGTCTTCCCGACGAGGTTGTGGCCGCCGGAGTCGACGCCGCCGGAGCAGTCCGGTCCGCCCGGAGCCGTGTTCAGCGCAAGGATCGACGACGTGATCGTGAGGTTGGCGAACCCGACGGCCACGGCCCCGCCCTGCGCGGTCGCCGTGTGCGCATGGGCTGACACGGAGTTCCGCACGAGGGTCGACGCCTCGAACGTCACCGTGGAGTCCGCCGGGAACGCGACCCCGCCGAACGCGCGGGCCTCGCCGGCGGACGCGTCGGCCACGGCGTTCGCCTGGTTGCCGGCCAGGGTCGAGTTCACGATCTCGGCGGTTCCGCCCGCGTCGATGGCCCCCGAGGTGGCCGACGCCAGGCCGCCGGTGCTCGCGGTCGCCCGCGCGACGTTGCCGGAGACCGTCGACGTCATCAGGTGGAGCGGGCCGTGGGCGAACACCCCGGCGGCGTTCGTCGTCGAGTTCCCCGGGCTGGTCGCGGTCGTGCGATTCGAGTCCACGGTGCTCGACGACACCGTGACGTCCGCGGCCTCCGCGCCCCCGCCGGCCGCGAGCGCGTAGTCGTTCCCCCGCGACGTGGCGGTCGCCGAGTTCTTCGACACGTTCGAGCGGACGAGCCGGAGCTCGCCGGCTCCATTGACACCGCCTCCGTCGGCGCTGGCATGGGCGTGGGCGGCCACGGCCCCGGCCTCGTTCGACGTCACGGAGCTCCCGGTGACGACCGCGAGCGTGCCCGAGTCGATCCCACCGCCGAGGACACTGGCGCCTGCGCTCGGACCGGTTCCGCCGCCGGAGGCGAAGACGCTGTTGCCGGCCAGCGTCGAGGCCGACACCGTCACCCTCAGATCCGACCACACGGCGCCGCCGTGGGCCTGCGCGGAGAACCCCCCGGTCGCGCGGAGCGTCGACCCGCTGACCGTCGAGGTCTTGAGCGTCACCGTCCCCGCCCACACCCCACCGCCCTCGACCTTGGCGAAGCCGCCATCGGCCGTCCCGACGAGCTCGTTGCCGGAGAGCTTCGACCCGGTCACCGTGACCGTGTCGCCGTTCACGCCGCCTCCGAAGATGGTCACGTCGCCCGAGCCGGAATGGCCCGCGCCGCGGTTGCCCTCGATCGTGCTCCCGGAGATCGTGGCCACCGTCGGCACTGCTTCCGAGGGGTTCCAGACCCCGGCGCCGTCGATCTCGGCCGGAGCACCATCCGCCGTGGCCACGTTGGCGGTCACCGTCGTCGAGGTGATCGAGAGCGGCGCGTCGAGGACGGCGATGCCGGCGCCCCCCACGTGCGCCGTCCCGCTCGCCGCGGCCATCGAGACCCGGTTGCCAGCGACGTGCGAGCCCACGACCGTGAGGGGGCTCTTCCCGGTCGTGCAGACGCCGCCCCCGAACGCCCCGCTGGGGCTCGGCTGGGTCGTCCGCGCGATGTTGTCCACGACCGACGAGTGCGTGACGCGGACGGTGGCGCCGGACAGTGCCCGAACCCCGCCGCCGCATGCCTGGGCGGGTCCGGAGATCACCGTGGACACGTTCCCCGACACCGTCACGTGGTCCAGGAACAGCTTCCCTCCGCCAACGCTCACCCCGCCGCCGGCGCCGTTCTCGCTCCATCCGCCGGTGATCACCAGGTGCGCCAGGTGGACCACGTGGGGGGTGTTGACGGCGAGCGTCGTCCCCAGCTGGCCGCCGTCGAGGGTGGCGGTCGGATTGCCCTGGATCGTGACGTCGTGCGTGACGGTGAACCGGCCGTCGCAGGTTCCGTCGACGAGCAGGGTCGAACCGGCCGGAGCCGAATCCAGGCGGGCCTGGAGATCCTGGGTCGCGCAGTGCACCGGCGGCGCTGCCCCGGCCACGCCCGGAACGAGGGCGAGCAGGGCGGCGACCACGACGAACGACAGCACCACCCCCGACTCACCCCGCCTCCACATGAGGCCACACCTTGACGGGAACTCGCCGACAAATCAACGGAGACGGGCCCGTCCGTAGACTGGCGGGACCATGCCGTCCCATCTCGAGCGCTTCCGGGCGCGATATCCGTTCCCGCTCGACGGGTTCCAGGTCGCGGCGATCGAAGCCCTCGACCTGGGCGAGTCCGTGCTGGTCGCCGCCCCCACGGGGTCGGGCAAGACGATCGTGGCCGAGTACGCCGTGGACCGGGCGCTGGACGGCAACCGGAAGGCGTTCTACACGACGCCGCTCAAGGCGCTGTCGAACCAGAAGTTCGGCGACTTCGTGGCCCGGTACGGGGCGGGCAGCGTGGGCCTGCTGACGGGCGACAACTCGATCAACTCCGAGGCGCCGCTCGTGGTCATGACCACCGAGGTGCTCCGAAACATGCTCTACGAGCAGTCCACGACGCTCGAGGGCCTCCAGTACGTCGTGATGGACGAGGTCCACTACCTCCAGGACCCCTATCGCGGCGCCGTGTGGGAGGAGGTCCTGATCCACCTCCCGCTGACGGTCGGCGTCGTCTGCCTGTCGGCCACGGTGAGCAACGCGGAGGAGTTCGGCGAATGGATCGGCACCCTCCGCGGCCCCACGCGTGTGGTCATCGAGGAGAAGCGCCCGGTTCCGCTGGAGCAGCACTACCTGGTCGGCCACGAGCTCCACCCCATGCACTCCGAGGTCGACGGGCACCTGGTCCCGAACCCGTACATCGTGTCCCTCGAACAGCGTGAGCTCCGCCAGAACGTCCGGTACCGGCCGCACAGCGGCACCAGGCAGCTCAGCCGGCAGTCGCGGCCCAGGGAGGGGCACCGGCGGTTCTACGCGCCTTCGCGAGAGGAGGTCGTGGCGGTCCTCCAGGAACAGGGCATGCTCCCGGCCATCTACTTCGTATTCAGCCGTGCCGGGTGCGACCGGAGCGTCCGGTGGCTGCTGGAGTCCGGCATCCGACTGACCACGAGGGCCGAACGCGACCACATCCGGGAGTTCGCCGAGATGCGCGCCGCGTGGATGGGCGACGAGGACCTCGGAACGCTCGGCTTCTACGAGTTCCGGGAGGCGCTGGGCGCCGGGATCGCCGCGCACCACGCCGGGATGCTTCCCCTGTTCAAGGAGACGGTCGAGGACCTGTTCAAGCAGGGGCTGGTCAAGGTCGTGTTCGCGACGGAGACCCTGTCGCTCGGGATCAACATGCCCGCCAAGAGCGTGGTGATCGACGACGTCGTGAAATTCCAGGGCGAACGCCACGAGATGCTCACGCCGGGGGAGTACACACAGCTCACCGGGCGCGCCGGGCGCCGGGGCATCGACCCGGTCGGCCATGCGGTCGTGACCTATCAGACCAGACCGGACGTGACGTTCGAACGCATCGCCTCGCTCGCCTCGACGCGGACCTACGAGCTCACGTCGTCGTTCCGGCCCTCCTACAACATGGCCGTCAATCTCATCCGGAACTACTCGGAGGAGGAGACCCACCACCTGCTGAACTCGTCGTTCGCGCAGTTCCTGGCCGACCGCGGCGTCGTCGTGCAGGAACGCGAGCTGGAACACAAGCGGGCGTTCGTCGACGGGTACCGCGAGCAGATGGAGTGTCACCTGGGCGACTTCTTCGAGTACTGGAAGCTGGTGGAGAAGGCGCAGCGCGTCCGGGACGACGCCCGCCGGGGCCGGCGCGAGGCCCGGATGGCGGCCGTGAAGGAGGGGCTCGACGCCCTGAAGCCCGGCGACGTCGTGTTCGTCCCCACCGCGCGCCGGCGGGGGCTCGCCGTCGTCGTGACCAACCGCGAGGGCCGGCCGACCGTCCTCACGCAGTCGCGCCGGGTCATCCGGCTCGGCCCGAACGACTTCGAGGACCCGCCGGAGGTCGTGACGCGCATCCCCCCGGCGCGCGGTTCGATCCGGTCGAAGCGGGTCCAGCGGGACCTGGCGGCGCGGATGGCCACGATCGAGTTCCGGCCACCCAAGCAGCGTGGGGACCGGATCGACGCGGCCGCCGCGCGACGGGCGCGCGACCTCGAGGAGAAGGCCGCCCGGCACCCGTGCCACGACTGCCCCGAGCGCGCCAAGCACGAGCGGTGGGCAAAGCGGGTGAGCGTGCTGGAGCGGGAGATCGCCGGCCTGGACCGCCGCATCCGCTCGCGGACCGAGACCGTCGCCCGGCAGTTCGACCGGGTGCTGCGCGTCCTCGGGGAGCTCGGCTACGTGCAGGACTACGCGACCCTGCCCAAGGGCGAGATGCTCGCCCGGATCTACGGCGAGGGCGACATCCTGATGGCGGAGTGCCTGGGACGGGGGGTGTTCGCCGGGCTGTCGCCGGCCGAGTTCGCCGCGCTCGTCTCGACCGTCGTCTACGAGCACCGGGGCCGGGAGCGCGCGCCGATCTCCGCGCACCTGCCGACCGCGCTCACCGAGGACCGGTACCGCCGACTCGTCCAGACGTACCGTCGCATCCGCCGAGCGGAGGACCAGAACGGTGTCGAGCTGTGCCGCGAACCCGACCCGGGCTTCGCGACCACCGTGTTCCACTGGGCGGAGGGCAAGCCCCTCGAGGACGTCCTGATCGAGATGGACATGGCTCCGGGCGACTTCGTCCGGTCCTGCAAGCTGCTCATCGACCTGCTGCGCCAGCTCGAGGAGGTCGCGGGGGACGAGGCATCCGACCTGGCCCGCCGCGCCCGCGACGCGGTGAACCGCAGCGTCGTCGCCTACACGGGCGTCTGACCCGGATGGCCGACGACCGGCGCGATGGGTTCGGTCCCCTCTACGTCATCGCAAACCCCACCGCGGGGCGGGGGATGGTCGGACAGGAGCTCCCGGAGCTCGAACGGGCCCTGCGGCAGCGGCGCCTCGCGTACGAGATCGTCGAGACTCGAGGCCCCGGCGACGCGGAACGCCTCGCCCGAGAGGCGCTCGCGGACGGCCGGCGGTTCCTCGTGGCGGTCGGCGGCGACGGCACCGTCGACGAGGTAGTGAACGGCATGATCGAGGACGACCGGCCCGTCGACCTCGAAGCCGTGCTGGGGGTGGTCGGGGCCGGCTCGGGGAACGACTTCATCAGGACGTTCGGGCTGGCCCCCGACGCCTCCCGTGGCTCCGCCGTCCTCGCCGGCGACGGGACGTTCCCCATCGACATCGGGAAGGCCACGTGCGCGACGCGCGAGGGCGGAACACGGACGCGGTACTTCGCCGGGCTGGCGGAGGCTGGGCTGGGGGGCCTCATGACCGCGCGCGCCGCCCGCCTACCGAAGGGCCTGGGGCGGGGCCGGGACTTCCTGGGGTTCTGGTCGGCCGTGTCCCGGTCCAAGCCGGCGGAGATCACCATGTCCGTCGGCGAGACCGAGGTGGGCGGCACCGCGGGCAACGTCGTGATCGCGAACTGCCAGTACGCGAACGGCGGCATGCGGCTGTCCCCGCGGTCGTGGCCGAGCGACGGGCTGCTCGACGTGCTGGTGTTCCGGGGGCCGCGGTCGGAGGCGTTCACCCGCCTGCCCAAGCTCTACCAGGGCGACTACCTGCCGGATCCCAACGTGGGGGAGTACAAGGGCCGCCGGATCACGCTCGAGGCCGAACGCCCGCTCGTGATCCACGCGGACGGCGACGTGCTGGGCACGACGCCGGCGACGTTCGAGCTGCTCCGGCTGCCGATCACGCTGAAGCTGTAGGAGGAACCGGGCACCCGCGGTGTGCCCGGTTCTCCGGCTTCGACCCGCCTACGCGCCCTCCGAGACCTCGAAGATCTCGTCGGCAACCAGGCCGTGGGCCTCGCGATGGACCGTGTGCGCGGTCTCCGCGTCCGGTGCGTCCACGAGGCAGAACACCTTCCCGGACCCCTCGTCCACCCAGTACCGCAGGTACTGCACGCCGAACCGGTCCTGGGTCGCGACGTCCGCGCGGTGCGCGTCGGCCACGTCGCCGGCCGTCGCCCCCTCCGGCAGGTGGTGGTGTACGTCCATGAACAGCGGCATCTTCGACCGCCTCCTTTCGTTCTCGCCCGTCCTACGGCCGGGCGCCGAGACGGGTCGTTCGGGAGCCGGTCTCCGCGTGTGACGTTCGGCACAGCGTGTGGAGGGCGAGGTGCCGTTCGACCGGATCCGGCATCGATCCCGAGGACGCCATGCCGATCGCCGAGCGGCGGGGTGGCGGGCGCGGGGCGCGGCTATCATCGCCCTCATGGCGACCCCGTTCGGCGACCGGCTGCGCCGGGCCGCGCATGCGACGGAGGGGGCGAAGCTCGCCGCGCTGCTCGTGACGCCATCGGCCGACCTCCGCTACCTCACGGGCTACGACGCGCCACCGTTCGAACGCCTGACCTGCCTGGTGCTTCGCCCCGGCGTCGACCCGGTGCTCCTGGTTCCCGCGCTGGAACGGCCCCGCGCGGCCTCATCGCCCGTCGGCGGGACCGTCGAGCTGGCCTCCTGGCGCGATGGCGACGACGCCTACGGGACCTTGGCGGGCTTGCTGCCGGGAGGGGGCCGGTTCGCGGTCAACGACACGACATGGGCCGTGCACCTGCTGGGGTTCCAGAAGGCCGTCCCCGCGGCCACGTGGCGCTCGGGGAGCGCGGTCGTGTCGCGGCTCCGCGTCCGGAAGGACCCCCAGGAGCTCGACCTCCTCGCCCGGGCCGCCCGGGGCGCCGACGAGGCGTTCCGGCGGATCACCGCGCTGCGCATGGACGGCCTCCGGGAGGAGGAGGTCGCGGCGTCGCTGTCGGACCTGCTCCGCGAGCACGGCCACGACACGGTCGACTTCACGATCGTGGCCTCCGGACCGAACGGCGCCTCGCCCCACCACGAGCCCGGTGCGCGCCCGATCCGGGCCGGCGAGGAGGTCGTCCTCGACTTCGGCGGCACGATCGGCGGGTACTTCTCGGACATGACCCGGACGGTGGTCGTCGAGCGGCCGCCCCGCGGGTTCTCCCACGTCTACGACGTCGTGAAGGAGGCCCAGGAAGCGGCGTTCCAGGCCGTCCGGCCCGGCGTCGCGGCGGAGGAGGTGGACGCCGCGGCGCGCGAGGTCATCGCGATGTCGGGCTACGCGGACCGGTTCGTCCATCGCACCGGCCACGGCATCGGGCTCGAGGTCCACGAGGACCCGTACATCGTGGCCGGGAACCGCACCCCGCTCCAGCCCGGGATGTGCTTCTCCATCGAGCCCGGCATCTACCTCGACGGCCGGTTCGGCGTTCGGATCGAGGACATCGTGACCGTGACCGAGGCCGGCGCGCAGCGCCTCAACCGGGCCACCCGCGATCTCGAGACCGTCGCCTGACCGGTCAAGCCCCGAGCCGTCGGAGCCGATATTGCTGGTGACCCATGGACCAGCAGTGCGTCGTCTGCGGAGGCACGCTGAAGCCGGACGCCGAGTGGTGCGGCCAGTGCTATGCGCCGCGCGGCCCGAATCAACCCTCGTTCCGGCCGCCGGCCGCCTCCGGCTACCAGCACCCCCTCATGCGCGACCGACCGGAACCGTTCCAGACCACCTACTCGCGGTTCCGGGCCGGTCCCACCAGCATGGGGGTGCTCGGCCGGATGGTCACCAGCGCCCTGGTCGTGCTGGCCGCGGCCGTCGCCTACTTCTACCTGTTCCCGGCCACGCTCGGCATCTCGGGGCCGAAGGAGGAGCTCGTGTTCGCCGTCGCCATGGTTCCCGTGCTGTTCCTCGTGCTCCGGCGCGTCTGGAGGCCGACTCGGATCAACTGACCCCGGCGGCCTGCGTGGCCCTCCAGCTGCGCGAGGCGGTTCGGCGTGCTCTCATCGGACCATTCCGACGAGCCCGTCGCGCAAGCCGGGACGCTGACGATCCGCAACGACGACTGACCTTCGGTCATTCGCGTTCGCATACGGCCCGGTTGTGCGGGTAAACTACCGACGAGTAACCTACGCGCCGGTAGGTTGCACGCCCATCGACCCCGGCGGCCTCGCCGGGAGGAGGAACGAGCGATGCCGCTGCTGAACATCCCCGAGGAGATCGTCGAGCTCCGCAGCACCCTCCGCGACTTCATCGAACGGGAGGTCCGTCCGGTCGAGGAGTCCCACCGCCAGGAGATCCTCGAGACGGGGACGTTCGAGGGCCTCAAGGAGGAGAGCCTGAAGCTCCGCAAGCGGAGCTCCGAGCTCGGGTTCTACACGCTGCACATGCCTGAGGACGTCGGCGGGGCAGGGCTCTCGTACCTCGGCCAGGTGCTGCTGCACGAGGAGGCCGCCCGCAGCGGCCTGATCCTCCCGCAGGTCGAGTCGATCTTCCCGGTCATCTCGGGGCCGTCGCCGATCTACATGGACTGCACCGAACAGCAGCGCGAGAAGTACCTCGATCCGCTGCTCCGGGCCGACAAGACGACGTGCTTCGCGCTCACGGAGCCCGGAGCGGGGAGCGACGCGACGCGCATCCAGACCAAGGCCGTCCGCGTGGGGGACGGCGCCTGGCGGATCACCGGGCGGAAGCACTTCATCACCGGCGGGGGCGAGGCCGAGTTCGCGCTCGTGTTCGCCGTGACCGACCCGGAGAAGCGCGCGCAGGGCGGGATCACCGCGTTCTTCGTGGACGCGGACAAGCCCGGGTACAGCGTCACCCGCGTGCAGCGCACGATGTCGCCGTTCCAGAACCCCGTCGAGATCACGCTCGAGGACGTCGAGGTCACCGACGCGGAGATCCTCGGCAAGGAGGGGTTCGGGTTCTACTCGGCCATGCGGGGGATCAACGGGGCTCGATTGCAGATCTCCGCGCGGGCGCTGGGACTCGCCCGGTACCTGCTGGACCGGTCGATCGAGTACGCCAACGACCGCACGGCGTTCGGCCGGCCGATCGGGGCGAACCAGTTCGTGCAGGGCATGATCGTCGAGTCGCACGCGGAGCTCGAGCAGGCTCGGCTGCTCGTCTACCAGCAGGCGTCCGAGATCGACGACGGCGCCGACGGCCGTCGGCAGGCCGCCCTGGCCAAGATGGTGGCCGCCGAGATGGTCGGCCGCGTCGCCGACCGGGCGATCCAGGTGCACGGCGGGAATGGGTTCATGACCGAGCTCGGCCTAGAGGGCTGGTACCGCGACGTGCGGGCGATGCGTCTGTACGAGGGGACCGGCGAGATCCTCCGGGCGAACGTGGCCAAGACGCTCGGGCTGCCCTCCTAGGCGCGACCGCGCCGGGCCGGCGGGATCGGCAGTCGTACGATCGACGTCGTGGGTCGTGTCGCGGCGTTCATCGATGCGGGCCGGTCGCTGGACGAATCCGTCGAGCGGGTCCGGCTGGCCGAGTCGCTCGGGTACGACAGCGTCTGGGTGACGCACATCGCCACCCGGGAGCCGCTGCAGGTGCTCTCGCACTACGCGCACGCCACCTCGACGATCGGGCTGGGGAGCGGCGTGGTGCCGTTCGCGCTGCGGCATCCGGCGCTGCTCGGGATGGAGGCGGCCACCCTCGACGAGGCGACCCGCGGGCGGCTCCGGCTCGGCATCGGGGTCAGCCACGCCATCACGATCGAGGGCTGGTACGGGCTCACCCTCGACGACCCGGTCGGGCGGATCACCGAGTACACGACGATCCTGCGTTCGATCTTCACGTCCGATGGCGCGCCATTCGAGGGAACGCACTACGTGTCGCGGTTCTCCCTCCAGCGGTTCACGCCGCGGGCGGACCTCCCGATCCTGTGGGCGGCCATGGGGCCGAGGATGCTCCGCGCTGCCGCCCGGCACGCGGACGGGATCGTCCTGTGGATGTGCTCGCCCTCCCACGTTCGGGACACGATCCGTCCGGCGGTGGACGAGGCGCTCGTCGCGGCGGGGCGTTCGGCGGACTCGTTCGAGGTCGTCGCCGCGGTTCCCTGTGCGGTCACCGACGACGTGGAGGGCGCCCGGCAGGCGTTCCGGCTCCAGGCACTGCCCTACCTCAACCTGCCCTTCTACCGGAAGGAGATCGCGCAGGCCCACCCGGACACGCTGGCGGCCTTCGACCATGAGATGGCGGGCGGCAACATCCCGAACGCGCTCGCCGCGGTGGGCCCGGAGTTCATCGACGACTTCGCGGGTATCGGGGACGCGGCGGCCGTGCGGGCCAAGGTCGAGGAGTACCGGAGCGCGGGGGTCACGCTCCCCGCCGTGGGTGTGCTGCCCAAGCGCGCCGAGGGCGAGGCCGAGGCGACGCTGCAGGCCGCGGCCCCGGCATCCTGACGGCGTCGCGAGGCGCTACGCCGCGGTCGGCGTCCCGCAGTTCGGGCAGAATTTCGGCGATCCCTCGAGGGCCTGCCCGCAGCTCGCGCAGGCGTTCACCGTGGGGTTGGCGGTTCCGCACTCCGGGCAGAACTTGGCCCCGGCCTTGACCTGGGCGTGGCAGCTCCTGCACGCCATCCCGGCGTTCGCCGGGCCGCCCGGCGTCGGCATCGGGGTCGGCGAAGGCTCCGGGGTGGGGGAGGGCGGCGGCTGCGGCGGGGGGATCGGCGGCGTCTCGGCAGCGGCAGCGGGAGCGGGCGCCGGCAGCTCTGTTGCGGCCGGGGCCTGCTGCTGCTGTTGGCCGCCACCGCCGAACAGACCGCCGAGGAGCCCGCCGAAGGCGCCGCCTCCGCCTCCCTGTCCGCCGCCCCCGAGGCCGCCGAGCAGCCCCTGGAGCTGCGCCATGCCCTGCTTGGCCTCCTCGGCCTGGCGGGCCTGCTCCATCTTCGCGTACTCGGCCCGTCCCGCCTTGCGCTGCTCGTAGTTGGGGTCCATCTGGTCGATCTCGAGCTGCTGGGTGCGCTCACGGAGCCCCTCGGCGGCGTTCTGCGCCGAGTCCCGGATCTCGGAGGCCTGCTGCTGGATACCGGAGTCCGTGGACTTGGCGACGACGGTCGCCATGCTCGACGCGATGTCGAGCAGCTGCTGGCGATACGCCTTGAGCTGGGCGACGTCCTCCGTGTGCTCCGCCATCGAGGTGAGGCGGTCGATGTCCTCCTGCGTGGCCATCCGGGCTCCTCCCAATCTCCGAACGAACGAGTGCGGGGCGATCCTACGAGTCGCCCACGGCGATGCTCAACGTCAGTCGCGACGCCGGACCTTGGTCCCCTCGGGCGTATCCATGACCTCGTAGCCCGTGGCCGAGAGCCGGTCGCGGATCTCGTCGGACCGGGCGAAGTCTCGCGCCGCCCTGGCATCGTCGCGCTCCCGGACGAGCGCCTGCACGTCGTCGGGGAGCGATCCCTCCCGCACGCCGCGCTCGAGGTCAAGCCCCAGCACCGCGTCCCACGACGACAGCAGCGCGTACCGGTCGCCGTCGGGGATGTCGGCCGCCACCGCCTCGGAGAGGATCTCGACGGCCTTGGGCATGTCGAGGTCGTCGGCGACAGCGTCGCGGAACCGCCGGTCGAGATCCGCGGCGGCCCGCGAGCGCTCGGAGGAGCGAACCGCGGTCGACCAGTCCGCCATGCGCTGGCGGAGGCGACGAAGACGGGTCTGCGCGCCCTCCAGGGCCTCCCACGTGAAGTCCATCTCGTTGCGGTAGCGCACCCCGAAGCACAGCAGCCGGAACGCCAGCGGGTCGAATCCCTGCTCCGCGAGCTGGGACACGCGGGTCACGTTCCCTTTGGACTTCGCCATCTTCTCGCGGTCCTGCTGGAGGAACCCGCCGTACACCCACGTCGAGACCACCTCGTGGCCGGCGACGCCGTTCGACTGGGCGCGTTCGTCCTCGTGGTGGGGGAACCGCAGGTCGTTGCCGCCGGTGTGCACGTCGAACCGGTCCCCGAGCAGCTTCATCGACATCGCGGAGCACTCGATGTGCCAGCCGGGAAACCCGTCTCCCCACGGGGACGGCCACTTCATCAGGCGGTTGTCGCCGGCACGCTTCCACAGCGCGAAGTCCTCTGCATGGCGCTTGTCGGGGTCGACCTCGAGCTCCTGGCGGTGGCCGGCCCGGAGCTGTGCCAGCGTGTTGCCGGACAGCCGGCCGTAGTCCGGGAACGCGTGCACGTCGAAGTACACGTTGCCGCCCACCTCGTACGCGAGCCCCTTCTCGATCAGCTTCCCGGTCAGCTCGACCATTTCGGGGACGTGGTCGGTCGCCTTGGGGTAGTGGTCGGCGGGGTCGATGTTCAGCGACGCCTCGTCTGCGAGGAACGCCGCCGTGTACTTCGCGGCGATCTCCTGCGGCGCCAGGCCCTCGTCGGCGACCGCGATGTCCATCCGGTCGCGCGACTCCTCGCTCACGTCGTCCGTCATGTGCCCGACGTCGGTGATGTTCATGACCTGGACGACGTGCTGGCCCTCGAACCGCAGCGCGCGCCGGAGGAGGTCGCCGAGCATGAACGTGCGCATGTTCCCGATGTGCGCGTACCGGTACACGGTCGGGCCGCAGGAGTAGATCTTGACGGTCGAGCCGTCGGCGGGCTTGACCTCCTCGACCTGCCGCGTCAGGGCGTTGTACAGCCGCATCGGTTTCCCAGGATACCGGCGCGAGCGCGTCGGATCGTCTGCGCGGTCGTCGGATACGATTTCCGGCGATGGATCGTGATTTCGGCCTGTCGGCCGACGAACGCGACCTGGTCGGCCTGGTCAGGAAGTGGGCCGACGACCGCGCCGCTCCCGACGCGGCACGGCACGAGGAGGAGGAACGGTTCCCCCGGGAGCTGTTCCGCGAGCTCGGCGAGATGGGGTTCGGCGGAATCCCCTTCGACGAACGCCTCGGCGGGGGCGGGCAGACCTACCTCCTGTACGTCGCCGTGGTCGAGGAGATCGCGAGGGCGTTCCTGTCGCTCGGCGTGGGCGTGTCGGTGCACCACCTGTGCTCGTTCGGGATCCACGAGTTCGGCTCCGACGACCTGAAGGCCCGGTACCTCCCGAAGCTGCTCTCGGGTGAGCACCTCGGGGCCTACGCCCTGTCCGAGGCCTCGAGCGGGTCCGACGCGGCGTCCCTGCGGACGCGGGCGGTCCGTTCGGACGACGGCGGGGCGTACTCGCTCACGGGGGCCAAGCGTTTCATCACCCACGCCGGGGAGGCGCAGACGTACCTGGTCATGGCCCGGACCGGCGCCGAGGGGCCGAAGGGGATCTCGGCGTTCGTCGTCGAGCCGGGCACCGAGGGCCTCGAGCTCGGGAAGCTCGAGGAGAAGATGGGCTGGCGTGCGTCTCCGATGCGCGAGCTGCTGTTCACCGACGCGAGGGTCCCGGCCGAGAACCTGGTGGGGGAGGAGGGGATCGGGTTCACGATCGCCCTCGCCGCGCTGGACGGAGGCCGGCTGGGGATCGCCGCGTGCTCGACGGGCGTCGCGCAGGCCGCGCTGGACGCCGCCATCGGGTTCGCGCGGGAACGGAGCCAGTTCGGGCGGCCGGTGATCGACAACCAGGGCGTCCAGTTCATGCTGGCCGACATGGCAATCGGCGTGGAGGCCTCGAGGCGTCTGTACCGGGAGGCCGCGCGGGTACGCGACGCGGGCGAGCCGTACTCGCGCGGGGCCTCGATGGCGAAGCTCTTCGCCTCGGACACGGCGATGCGGGTGACCACCGACGCCGTGCAGATCCACGGCGGGTACGGCTACATGCGCGAGTACCCCGTGGAGCGGTACATGCGCGAGGCGAAGGCGCTGCAGATCGTCGAGGGGACCAACCAGATCCAGCGGATGATCGTCGGTCGAGGGCTGGCGGCGGGTGACTGAGGCCGGCTACGCGTCCGGTGACGGGCGGTCCGGCACGATGGGCCGGCCCTCGAAGGGGATCGACAGCACGACCGTGGTGCGCGTCTGCACGCCGGCCTTCTCCCGCAGCCGCCGGAGCAGGTCCTCGAGGTCGCCGGTGGTGGCCGTCCGGACCTTGAGGATGTAGTTCTCGGCGCCGGCCACACTGAAGCAGTCCTCGATCTCGGCGAACTCGGCCACGCGATCCGGGAGGTCGTCCGGCTGCTTCGGGTCGAGCGGCATGACGCTGATCAGCGCCGTCACGTACAGGCCGAGCGCCTCCGCGTCGACGATCGCTCGGTAGCCCTGGATCACGCCGGCCCCCTCGAGGCGCCGCACGCGTTGGTGGACGGACGACGCCGACAGGCCGACGCGGCGGGCGATGTCGGCGTACGTGGCACGCGCGTCGTCCTGGAGGGCGGCGACGATCTCGAGGTCGCGGCGGTCGAGCACGGTCCCAATGATAGGTGGCGCCGGGCCCGTCTCCGGAGCCGATCCCCCGGACGGGGGACCGTCGTTCGGTCAGCGGGTGAAGCGGAATGGCCGGGATTCGTCATGGCCCGGGCGCGTGCCCGCGTCGTAGAAATACCTCGTCACGGCCCGACTCCCTCCGGGCCTTCAGGCGAGGAGGGGGCATGGGCGGAACTTCCGGACGGTCGGGGGCCTGGGCGGAGGTCGTGTCGCACGACGCGAGGTTCGAGTTCCCGGACGTGATCGGGTTCTCGGACGGCGGGTCAGGCGGGGTGTGCTGGCGCGGGGGGCCGTGGGCGGCCGAGGGGCGGTTGCACCGCGTGGCGTTCTTGTCCAAGCCGAACGGCGCCCGCCGCCGGATGGCCGTGCTCGATCCAGCCGTGCACGCGAGGTACCGCGACGCCGTAGCCGACGTGGCCGCGGTGGTGGAGCGGTCCCTCGGTCACGAGGTGATCGGGAGCCGGTGCCTGGCCACGGGGACGCGCCTGACCGTCGAGCCCTGGCGGCCGGCACGGCGCCGGTACGTCCGCCGGGTCGCGTCCTGGCGGTGCGGGGCGGTGGTCCGCCTCGACGTCCGCAACTGCTTCGGGTCCATGTCGTCGGAGGTCGTGACGGAGGCGTTGGCGCGAGCCGGCGCAGACCGTTCGGCCGCGGTCGCCGTTCGCGACCTCCTGTGCGCGTTCGAAGCGGACGGCATCCCCGGGTTGCCGGTCGGGCCGGAGCCGTCGGCGGTCCTGGCCAACGCCGTCCTGGCGTCCGCGGATCGTGCGATGCGGTCGCTCGGGGTCCCGTTCGCCCGGTGGTCCGACGACGTCGCGGTCGGCGCGATCGAGGGAGATTCGGGTGCGGTGGCCGAGGCATGGACCGGGGCCCTGGAACCCCTCGGGCTGCGGCCGGCTCACGACAAGACCCGCGTGCACGCCGACGTGCCCGAGGATCCACTCTCGGGGTGGCACGGACGCGCCGCCGGATCCTCCTCGCCGGTGCATCGGGCGATGGGACGTGAGCACGCCTCGGAGGCGTGCGAGCGGGCGGTCGCGGTCCTGGGCGGGCCCGACCCTCATCGGGCCCGCGAGGCGGTGGCCGGACTCGGCCTCGCGGGCGGACGCGACGGGCGCGCCATCCTCCGGAACGTACGCATCCGGTTTCCGTACCTGGCGGCGACCGCCGAATGGGGGCTTTCCCGGTGAACGGCCCGCTTCCAATCCCGACCCTCCCCCCGCGACGTCCCCCTCGACGAGGCGTGGTCCTCGATTCCTCCCCCGCCGGCGTCCGCGAATGCGGCGCCGTGGTCCGCGGGAACCGCCCGCGGTCCCAGGAGTGGGAGGAGGAACGATGAAGGGACAACCAACGATCGGGAGGGCCGTGCGCCGTGCGGTCCGGCGGTGTCGCATCGCGGTCGCCCTCGCGACCGTGGTGGTGATCGCCATGGGCGGGGCCGGTCCGACGGCCCGGGCCGCCACCGGCGGCTCGGGACCGCCCACGCTGCAGATCTTCTACCGGTCGCCGGTGCTGGTTCGGCCCGGGGAGCAGGTGCGGATCCCGGTCGACGTGGTCTGCGCGACACAGGGCGGCCTGCCGTGCGCATCGCACGTCCGGCTCGCGCTGCTCGGACCGCTCGACCGGACGGCCACGGCGGCCGCCGACCCCGGGCTGCAGTTCGATCTCACGGGCCCTGCTGGAGGGACTCGGGCGGGTGGACGGCTCGACTTCATGCTGTCCGCGACCGGCGACTCGGGCGGATCGGCGTCCCTGCCGACGGCGGGCGGCGGCGCCCTGCACGTGTACGTGGCACCGGACATGGCGACGGCGACAATCCCCCTCCGCTCGTTCGGGAGCTACCAGCGGGCAGCGCAGGTGGCGTTCCTCCCGTGGGGGAGCGGTGGATCCGACGCGGGGCTCTCGGCGGGGGAGGAGGCCCTGACTCTCGGGCCATCCTCGTTCGCGGTGGGGCCGGGCGGATCGATCGAGGTCGCGGACGTGTTCCATCAGCGGATCCTCGAGTTCCGGAACGGGCGGCTGGTTCGCACCGTGCGTCTTCCGATGACGCCCGAGACGGACATCGCGATCGCCCTCGACGGACGGACGTTCGTCGCGTCGGACATGGCTGGGGCCGTTCGGCGCACCGGATTCACGACGATCGGCTCCGACGGCCGGGTCTCGTCCAACCGAACGGTTCCGGGCGGCATCCTGGCCCAGGTCGGCACGGACGGAACGTCGGGATTCGCCCACATCATGCCGCTCGACGCGTGGGTCCCGTTCCCGGGCGGGGCCCGTGCGACGGACACCGGGCTCCCGCTGCCATCGGGGGGCATGCTGCTCCGATCGGTGGTGGGGCGCACCGTCCGGCTCGGCATGGCGGCAGGCGACCGGGTGCGAGGCGCCGTCGAACTGCGTTCGGGCGCGACGCTGGGCGACCTGGCCTTCGCGGCGCCGGACGGATCGGGGGGCTACGTGGCGGTGGTCCGGGTGGTGACCAGGGCCGGCGACCAGTACGAGGCCGTGCGCGTCGCGGGCCGCTCGCATGCCGTCCGCGCGTTCGCGGTGCCCAGCCACCAGTTCGCCGAGACGATGCCGCTCTCGCAGTTCCGGCTGGGTCCGGGCGGCGATCTGTACCAGATGACCACCTCCTCCGACGGTGTGCGCATCCTGCGCTACTCGATGGGAGGGACCCGATGAAGCGCCTGCTCCTACTCTCGTGCCTGGCGACTGGCGCGCTGTCCGCGATGCTCGGGATCGTGCCCGCCCCGGCCGCGAGCGCCGACTCCCGGTGGGTCGCCAACCACTGCTACGACAACCACCACCCGATCTCGATCTGGAAGCGCTCCACCGCCCGCGCCTACGCGTACGTCGCCGTGGGCGAGGGCTATCAGTACGCGGGCGGCTGCTGGAACGACAACGACCGGGACGACACGCCGAATCTGGCCACGTACGAGCCGGGCGGTGAGGGACCGGACTGCTCGGGGTTCACCTTCAAGTCCTGGTCGCTCGTCAACAGCCGCAACAAGGGCGGCGGGACCTGGTACGACAGGTTCGAGAACGTCCACGGGCCGTACGCCTCCTACGCGTTCCACGACGGGGCCGGACCGTTCTCCCTGCTTCCGAACAAGGCCCGCTCCACCACGCTGTACATGGACGCGTTCGCCCGCGACGGACATGTGGGCATGATCTATTCCAATTCGGGCACCAACGACGGGCTGGACTACATCATCGAAGCCAAGTGCAACGACTGCGGGACCGACATCTGGACCGAGGACTGGCGCGGCGACTCCGACTACCGGCCGGTGCGTCGCGACGGCTGGACCGCGGATTGCTACCCCAACTGCACGGTCGCACCTCGTGACGCTGGGCCGATCCTCGACCGATGAGGAGGGCGCTCTGCGCCGTGTTCGCTCTCAGCGCGCTCGTGGCATGCGATGGGGGAGCTCCTCCCATCCCCCATCGCTCCACCCCGTCGGCGGACACCTCGGCGACTCCCCCCACGCCCGGCCCCGTCACCCCGACCGGGATCGTGCGGCTTTCCGGGATCACCGTCCTCGCGGATCTCTCGGAGCCCATCGTCCGGTGGCAGCCGTCGACGTTCATCCCGTTCGGAGACGCGGACGACGCGGTCGGCGCACTGCTGAAGAAGAGCGTGGCCTCGATCCCGATCGTGCCACCGTCGTTCGCCGTGGGCCGGGACGGTTCGGTGTGGCTGATCGACCTGGTCAAGCGCAGGGTCGTGCACTACGGCCCGGACGGGCGCTTCCTCGGGGCGGTGGGCGGACTGGAGTTCGATCGCTTCTCGCCCTATCCCCAGGACCTGGGCTTCTTCGGGGGTCGTCTCGAGCTCATCGAACACGTCCACGGCACCCTGCAGTCGAACCTGCGGTCGATCGGCGCACGGATCGGTCCTCGTCGCCGTGTCCACGTCGCATGGGAGCAGCTCGTGGTGGGCCGTCTCATCGCCCCGCAGACCGAGATCCTGGGGCGCGTGACGGGGACCGCCGGCTCCGACGGGTCGCCGGTGCCGGGCGGCGGAACCGTGGGCGACTTCCGGATCGATCCGGCGACCGGTTCGGCGCGGCGAACGGATGGGATCCAACTGGAGGACGGCACCGCGTTGACGGTCCTTCCCCGGCTGATCCGCGAGGGCCAGGCCCTCGCGATCAGGCACGTCTCTGGGTCGGACGTGACCCACCGAATGCTCGATGTGCGGGTCGTCCCCGGCGGCGGTGACGAGGCCCGCCTGCCGGCGGAGGCCGCGTGGGAGACGGATTGCGCCCTCCCGCACGGGTTCGCCTCGTTCGTCAGGTTGTCCCCGTCGAGGCTGACCGACGCGACGCGGTACGGCGGGGGTCAGTGGCTGCTGGAGTACTTCGATGACGGCGAGCCGCTGGTCTGGGAGCGCCTCCCAGACTCACCACTGGATGCGGCCGAGATCTACCGCCACATCGCGGTCGGTCTCGACGGGCACACCTACCTGATGGTGGCGGAGCGGGATGGCATGCGGATCTACCGACGCCCGGGACCGGCCGTGACCTGACGCCAGACGATCCTCGGACGACTCGCGGCGGGGACTAGAATCCCCGGCCGATGCGGACCCTGTACCGAGCAGGCCGGGTGCACACGCTGTCCCACCCCGCGGCGGGGGAGTGGCTGCTCGTCGACGAGCGCCACGTCGAGCGGGTGGGGGTCGGCGAGCCGCCCGGAGCGGATCGCGTCGTCGAGCTGCCGGGGACCACCGTCATCCCCGGGTTCGTCGACGCGCACGTGCACCTCACGGGCACGGGCGTGCACGAGTCCGGCCCCCCCGTCGACACCGTCCGCTCGGCCGACGAGCTGCTCGACATGCTCCGTCGGGCGGCGGCCGAGCGGGATGGTCCTGTGTTCGCCCACGGGTTCGACGAGACGACCTGGGACCGCCCGGGACTCCCCACGGTGGAGGATCTCAACGGCGTGTCCCCGGTCCCCGTCGTGGTGGTTCGCACCGACGGTCACATCTGCCTCGCCAACCGCAATGCCATCGACGCGGCCGGGGTCGGCGACCTCTCCGGACTGGAGCGCGACGCGGAGGGTGTGCCCACGGGCGTCCTCCGGCGCGAGGCGAACTGGGCCCTCCAGCGGTGGTACCACGAGCAGCTCGACGAACGCGAGGTCGAGGAGCTGCAGCTCCGCGCCGCGTCCACCGCCGCCAGCCGCGGCGTCACCAGCGTGCACGAGATGGCCATCCCCGGCGCCCGCGGTTCCCGCGACTTCGAGGTGCTGATGGGCCACCGCGCGCGGCTGCCGGTCGACGTCATCCCCTACGTCGCGACCACGGAGATCCCGTACGTCATGGACTTCGGCCTGCCCCGGATCGGTGGTGATCTCTCGCTCGACGGTTCGATCGGAGCCCGGACCGCGCACCTCGCCGAGCCCTACGTGGACGGAGAGGGAACCGGTGTCGCGTACCACGGCGACGAGGACCTGTCGGAGTTCTTCCACAATGCGCACCTCGCCGGCCTGCAGGTGGCCGTCCACGCCATCGGCGACGCCGCGATCGAACAGGCCCTCTCGAGCTGGGAGCGCGTGTACGGCAGCCTCGACTCCCGGAACCGCCGGCACTTCCGCGCCAGGCGCCACCGTATCGAGCACTTCGAGATGCCCGGCCGGGACCAGGTGGAGCGCGCCGCGAACCTCGGCCTGGCGATCTCGGTCCAGCCCGGCTTCGACGCAGCGTGGGGGCATCGCGGCGCCATGTACGAGCAGCGTCTCGGCTCCGAGCGCGCCCGACGGATGAACCCGTTCCGCACGCTCCTCGCGCGGGGGATGGCCCTGGGTGCGGGCTCGGATTCTCCGGTCACCCCCCTCGACCCGATGGCCGGCATCGAGGCGGCCCAGGGCCACCATGAGGGGCTCGAGCGCCTCGGGCGGGAGGAAGCCGTTCGGCTGTTCACCCGGGGCGGGTCGCTGATCGCGAACCTCGAGGACAAAAAGGGAACGCTGGAGCCGGGGATGCAGGCCGACTTCGCAGCCTATGACGCCGACCCCCTCGAGGCCGGATCCGTGGCGGGTCTCCGCCCGGTCCTCACCGTGTCCCTCGGCCGGGAGGTGTTCGCCCGGTAGGACGTCGGCGAGGATCCTGTCTCGACCCGAGGTCGAGAGTCGCCGGCGCCCGCGTGGCCAGCGTGTTTCGCCCGATCTCCGTCCGAGTCTCGATCCCGCATTGACACCCCGTCGGGGAGGGGCCTAATGTACGCCTCGCCGCCGGCACGACCGGAGGCGGGATGGACCCAGAGGCTGAGTAGAGAACGCGGCGCCCCGGCGCTGCGGCCCCAAAGGTCTCTGGGTCCTTTCCTTTTGCGCCGGCCCGGGTCCTCACGCGGGCCCGCCGCGCCGCGATCCCTCGCGAACCCGCGACGAAACGGGAACAAACCGTCCACCGTGCGTGTTCTCATGCTCCCGGGTAGGTGTCAGATCGCGAGGGTAGAATCCCCCGACCTCGGAGTCGGCCCGCCCGTCCCGGGCGCGGGAGCAGCTCCAACCGGAGCCCATCGGAGCGCCCACTCGAGCGGGATGAGCGAACCCGAACCCGGGGCCGAACGAAGTACCGAGACGAAGGACCCGAGGACCGACAATGGAAGAGAACATCGACGAGATCGCCGAGGACGAGGAACTCGAACAGCTCGACGACGACGGCGAGGAGGAGAACGGCGCCCAGGAGCCGGCGGCCCCGGCCACCGACGGCGAGCCCGAGGTCGAGTCCAGCCTCGAAGAGCTGCTGGCGAAGCGTGAGGGAAGGCCTGCCGAGGAGGAGGATGATGATGACGACTCCATGCTGGCCATGGGCCGGGACGAACGGCTCGAGCCGCTCGCCGTCAAGGTCATCCCACCGTCGGACAAAGAGTTCGTATGCAGGAACTGCCACCTCGTGAAGCACCGCAGCCAGCTGGCGGACCGGGATCGGATGTTCTGCCGGGACTGCGCCTGAGCGACGAGGAACCGGGCGGGGTGCGCCCGGGGATCGCCGAGCGCCCCGCCCCGTCGCCACGGGACGCCCCGTCCGGTGGTCCCGAGCACCTGAGCCACCCCCGGCGGGGGAGTGGTGCCTCCCAACGCCCCATGCCGACCATCCGAGTTCGCATGCCGGTCGCCGTCCTCGCGGCCGCGCTGTCCGGCGGCTTGATGTCCATGGCGAACCCGCCGGTCCAGGCCGAGCCGCTGGCGTTCGTCGCACTGATCCCGCTGCTGTGGGTCATCCGCCGGGCCCGACCCCGCCGCGGGCTGCTGCTGGGATTCACGTTCGGCGCGGTCTACTTCCTGACGACGCTGTACTGGATCCTGCTGTTCGGAACCCTGGCGTGGGGCGCCCTGTCGCTGGCCTCGGCGGCGTTCGTCGGGGTCAGTGGAGCGATCATCCCGCTCGTCTGGCGGGACGAGCGGCCCGTGTGGTCCGTCATCGGGATCGCCGCGCTGTGGACGCTCACCGAGTACGTGCGGGCGCTCTGGCCGCTGGGGGGGTTCACGTGGGGCGGTCTCGGCTACACGCAGCCGAACAACGGGTTCCTCATGCCGCTGGCGTCGGTGCTCGGCGTGTGGGGGATGTCGTTCGTGGTGGCGCTCGTCAACGGGCTGATCCTGCTGTCCCTCGACGCGGTGGCCTCGCGGCCCAGGCCACGCTGGTCGAGGGTCGCTGCGCTTCTCGCGGCCGCCGGCATGGTGGTGCTGGTTCCGGGGCTGATCCCGGTGCCCCAGCCGAACGGGCCCCGGCTCGACGTCGCGATCGTCCAGGGCAACGACATCGAGCACCGGCTGGCCGATCCGCTGGAGGAGGACATCCGCATCGCCCGGAACCACGCCCGCCTGGAGCGCGCACTCGCGTCGGATCCCCCCGACCTGACCGTGTGGCCGGAGGACTCGATCGACGTCGACCCGACCCTCGTCCCGCAGTTCGGCTCGCTCGTCACCGGTTCGATCCGGGCCGTGGGGCGTCCGGCGCTCGTCGGGGCGATCACCGGGACGTTCGGCGGCACGCAGTACAACGAGGGCCTGCTGTACGACGGGGGCGGGCGCCTCGTCGACCGGTACCGGAAGGTGCACCTGGTCCCGTTCGGGGAGTACGTGCCCTGGCGTTCGGCCCTGGGGTGGATCTCGGCGCTCCGGCAGGTGCCTCGCGACCTCACGCCGGGGAGACGGCCCCACACCCTGGTCTGTCCCGCCGGCGACACGTCGTGCGGGCGCATCGCCGGGCTTGAGTTCGCCGACGTGATCTGCTTCGAGAACACGTTCCCGTCACTCGACCGCCGGCTGGTGGCGGACGGGGCGCAGGTGCTCGTCGTCTCCACGAACAACGCATCGTACGGACGCACCGCGGCGTCCCGCCAGCACCTGATCATGAGCCGGCTCCGTGCCGTGGAGAACGGACGGTGGGTGGTCCACGCGGCGATCTCGGGGATCAGCGCGTTCGTCGATCCCGACGGACGGGTGCACCGGCCGACCGGGCTGTTCGATCTCGCCACCGACCGGATGGTCGTGCAGGCGTCCACCGCGAGGACGCTGTACTCGCGGTACGGGGACTGGTTCCCGTGGGCCTGCGGCCTCACCGTGCTGGTGCTGCTCGCGGTGCCGCGCCGCCGCCGCCGCCCGCAGCCGCCGCCGCCGCTGCCGGCGAACGCGCGGGCGCTCGTCGTGCTCCCGACGTACAACGAACGGGCCACGATCCGAGACGTGATCGAGCGGACCCTGGCGGTGACCGGCTCGGCGGGCCGCGGGGCTGACTCCGGTCAGCCGCTCCCGCCGGTCGACATGCTCGTGGTGGACGACGGCTCGCCGGACGGGACGGGGGACGTCGTCCGTGAGGTGGCCGCTTCGGAGCCCCGGGTGCGCCTCATCGAGCGGAACCGCAAGGAGGGGCTCGCGGCGGCGTACGCGGCCGGGTTCCGCGTGGCGCTCGACGAGGGCTACGACGTGGTGGTGGAGATGGATGCCGACCTCTCCCATCAGCCCGAGGAGCTGCCGCGGCTCCTCGACGCCGTCCGGGTCAACGACCTGGCGATCGGGAGCCGGTACATCCCAGGCGGGTCGGTGACGAACTGGGGCCGCCTGCGATTGTGGCTCTCACGGGGGGGCAACGCGTACACCCGGGCCATGCTCGGCTTGCCCATCCGGGACGCGACGAGCGGGTACCGGGCGTTCCGCCGGGAGCTGCTCGAGGACCTGCTGCGCTCCGGCATCCATTCCGACGGGTACGGGTTCCAGATCGAGCTCGCCTACCGCGCCTGGCAGCGCGGAGCGCTGGTAGGGGAGGTGCCCATCACGTTCCGCGAGCGGGAGCACGGCCATTCCAAGATCTCCCGCCGGATCGTGGTCGAGGCGCTCGGGCTCGTCCTGGTGTGGGGCGTGCGCGACCGGTTCCACTGGCGACCGGACCAGCCGGACGACGACGAGCCGAGTCCCGACGCCGACGCTTCGTAGCCGGCACGAACGAGAGGGGCGCCTCCACGCACGGATCGAAGCCCCATAATGGACATTATGTAAAGTCGTGCGCGAACGACGAGTCCCCTGTCGGCCCCGGAACCCCGGCTTCAAAACAGGGCCATCTGGCGCGGCCGAACGGCGGCCGGCACCGGCTCCCGCCTCGCCGCGGCCGCCCGCCGACGCTCGCGTCGTGTCGCCACGACCGGCCGGGCCTCGCGCCATGACTCCAGGATCCGCGCGGCCCACCGTTCGGCCTGGACCTCGGACCGCCGGAGCCCCTCCCGGAACTGCCTCGTGTGGAACGCCTCGTGGGCAACGAGCGCCACGAAGCGCTCCTGCCAGTCGCGGACCGTGATCCACGGCGCGGTCTTGAGGCGCGGATACCGGTAGGTCCGGGGATACGCCCGGTTCCGGAGCGAACCCGGGACCTTCACACGGACGAGGAACATCGTCGACGGATGACTCCGGGGCCGCCTCGGCCGTCCGCCGTAGGCCCGCCCGGTGAACGACTCCCACGAGCTCCTAGCGCGCTCGACATGCACCTCGACGCCGTCGGAGTCGATTCCGACGAACGCCTCCGCCACGAGCCGTCCCAGGTCGGCGTGATGCCGCGCCTCGATGTCGGATCGGATCAGCACTCGGACGGCTTCCACTGCGGGTGCGATCCTACCTCCCAGAGCCGACTCGAATCACATGCGTGTGATTCGAGTCGGCCGCCACCACGCCGATCTGATCCGACCGACCCGCTCCCCCGCCGGGGGACCCGGCCTACCAGCGGAGCTTCAGCTGTCGGGCGGCCCGGGCCTCGTCGAGGCGCCCCACCGGCGCGGTGACCGGCGCGTCGTGCAGCAGGTTGGGATCCGACTCGGCCTCCCGCGCCACCTGCAGGAGCGCCTCGGCGAACGCCTCGAGCGTCTCCTTGGACTCCGTCTCGGTGGGTTCGACCATCATGGCCTCCTCCACCACCAGCGGGAAGTACACGGTCGAGGGATGGAACCCCAGGTCGATCATCCGCTTGGCCACGTCCATGGCCCGAACGCCGTGGCGGCGGAGGGGCTTCGCCGTCGACACGAATTCGTGCATCGGCCGCCCGTCCGGGAACGCCAGCGGGTACGCCTGCCGCACGAGCGACGCGAGGTAGTTCGCGTTCAGCACCGCCCGCTCGCTCACCGCCTGCAGTCCGTCGCCGCCGTGCAGGAACACGTACAGGTAGGCCCGCACCAGCACGCCGAAGTTGCCGTGGAAGCCGTGGATGCGCCCGATCGAGTCGGGCCGGTCGTCCACCAGCGAGAACGTCCCCTGGTCGGATCGCTCGACGATCGGAACCGGGAGGAACGGCACCAGCCGCTCCCCCACCGCCACCGGCCCGGCGCCCGGCCCCCCGCCGCCGTGCGGCGTCGCGAAGGTCTTGTGGGTGTTCATGTGGACGATGTCGAACCCCATGTCGCCGGGGCGCACGCGACCCATGATCGCGTTGAGGTTCGCACCGTCGTAGTACACGAGCCCGCCCACCGCGTGGATGACGTCGTCGATCTGGTCGATCTCCTCCTCGAACAGCCCGAGGGTGTTCGGGTTGGTGAGCATCAGCCCCGCAACGTCCTCGGTGACCAGCTTCTCCAGCGCGGACACGTCGACCAGGCCGCGTGCATCGCTCGGCACTTGGAGGACCTCGTAGCCGGCCTGGGTCACGCTGGCCGGGTTCGTGCCGTGGGCCGAGTCCGGGATGATCACCTTCCGGCGGGGGTCCCCGTTCTTCGAGTGGAAGGCCCGCATCAGGAGCAGCCCCGTCAGCTCGCCGGCCGCCCCTGCCGGCGGCTGGAACGTCACCCTGGCCATCCCGGTCAGCTCGCACAGCGCGCGCTCCAGGCGCCACACCATCTCGAGCGCCCCCTGGATCGTCGACGCCGGCTGCAGCGGGTGCAGCCGCTGGAACCCAGGGATGCCGGCCGCCGTCTCCGCGGCCTTCGGGTTGTACTTCATCGAGCACGACCCCAGCGGGTAGAAGCCGGTGTCGACTCCGTAGTTCCGCTGCGACAGCCGCGTGAAGTGCGTCACCAGGTCGCGTTCTGCGATCTCGGGGAGTGGGGGCGGCTCGGACCGCACGGCTCCGGAGGGGAGGTCCGCAGCCGGGACGTCCAGCGGCGGGAGGCTCCATCCCCGCCGCCCGGGCCGGGAGGCGTCGCGGAGCGTGCCGGCACCCGGGGGGTCGTTGCGGCGCACGGGAGCCCCGGTGACCGGCGAGTTGCGAGTTTCGCCCGCGTCGCCGCTCCCCGGCACGGTGTCCATGACGTCCTCGCGCTCGAGGTCGGTCACGACGTCGCCTCGGCCATCGCCTCGGCGAACCGGTCGATCTCGTCGCGGGTGCGGCGCTCGGTCACAGCCACCAGCAGGGCGGCGTCACCGATCGGAACCCCGGCCAGGAACCCCCGCTCGACCATGGCCTGCACGACCTCGCCGACCGGGCGGGGGAGCCGGACCGCGAATTCCTTGAAGAACGGGGCGTCGGGGTGCAGGAGCTCCACGCCCGGGATGGCCGACAGGCGGGACGCGGCGTACGCCGCCTTCGCAGCGCATTGCCGCCCGAGCTCCTCGAGACCGCCCGGGCCCAGCCAGCCCAGGTACACGGTGGCCGCCACCGCCATCAGCGTCTGGTTGGTGCAGATGTTCGACGTGGCCTTCTCCCGGCGGATGTGCTGCTCGCGGGCCTGGAGGGTGAGCACGTAGCCGGTCCGTCCGTGCACGTCGAGGGTCTCCCCCACGATCCGGCCCGGCATCCGCCGGACGTCCTGTTGCCGGGCCGCGATCACGCCCAGGTACGGCCCGCCGAAGTTCAGGTGGTTGCCGAGGACCTGCCCCTCGGCAATCGCGATGTCGGCTGCCAGCTCGCCGGGCGGCGCCAGCACCCCCAGCGAGAGCGGATCGAAGATCTGTACCGACCGCGCTCCCCCGGCCGCGGCCGCGCCGAACACCGAGCGCGCGTCCTCCAGCACGCCGTGGTGGTTCGGATGCTGGAGCACCACCGCGGCGACGTCGTTCCCGACCTCGGGCACCGCGCTCACCCCACGGGAGGAGGAACCGAACCGCGACACCTCGAGGCCCGGCCCCCG
Source organism: uncultured Actinomycetes bacterium (assembly GCA_963772375.1). GTDB lineage: Bacteria > Actinomycetota > UBA4738 > UBA4738 > JACQTL01 > DATBHM01. The sequence continues at coordinate 255,332 of CAVYXG010000001.1, read as the reverse complement.
CGCGTACGTCTCGAGGACGCCGACGTAACGCGGGTCGACCAGGTCGCTCACCAGCACGCGGCGGCGGTGGGTGGCCGCCGCGGCCATGTTCGCCGCCTCGACCAGCGAGGTCGGCCCGTCGTACAGGGATGCGTTCGACACCTCGAGGGTCGTGAGGTCGCAGATCATCGACTGGTACTCGAACAGCGCCTGGAGCACGCCCTGGGACAGCTCGGGCTGGTAGGGCGTGTACGACGTGTAAAGCTCCGAGCGTCCGGCCAGCGCCCACACGACGCTCGGCACGTAGTGGTCGTACGCGCCGCCGCCCGCGAAGCACACCAGGTCGTCGGCGTGACGGTTTCGCGCTGCCAGCGATCGGAGGTCGGCCAGGATCTCCATCTCGGACACCCCGTCCGGGATGTCCAGCGGGCGGTCCAGCCGCACCGATGCCGGGATCTGTCCGAACAGTCCGTCCAGTGAGTCGAATCCGACGGCGTCGAGCATCGAGCGGAGGTCGTCGTCGGTGTGGGGCGCGAACCGCATCGCGGGTCAGTCTAATGGAGCCCTGCGTGCGGATCGGGGCCGGGTCAGCCGGCGAGGTCCTCGAGCCCGTACTTGCGGACCAGGCTCAGGTAGTCGCGCTGGTAGAAGATCTTGCAGTTGATCTCGGGGTACTGCTCCCGCAGCCGCCGGACCTTGCGGTTCTTCTTGGTCACGAGCTTCTGGTTGAGGGTCGTGATCTCGATGAACAGGTCGTACTGGGGCAGGTAGAAGTCGGGGGTGAACCGCTGGACCACGTTGCCGTCCGCGTCGCGCTCGAGGTCGAACGAGCGGGGTTCGTATTCCCATTCGATCTGGTAGAAGTCCAGCAGCTGGGCGAACTGGCGCTCGCTGGCGTGGGCGAATGAGACCTGATCGCTCTTCGGGCCGCCGAGGGCCGACTCGTGCGCAACGCTCACGCGCCGCCCGCGGCCTTTCGCCGGCCGGACTTCGGCTTCTGCAGCGACCCCTCGAGATCCGTCCATACCTTGTCGACGGCGATGGCGAAGACCCCCTGGCCCTGCGCCAGCAGGTCCACGACCGCCTCGGGCGTGGCGGCCTCGTAGATTCGTTCGCCGTCCGACATCAAGGTTACCCCGTGCGGCGCATCTCCCCGTGCCTTCAGGTAGTCGACCGCCTTCCGGATCTTGCGGAGCTCCACCCCCGCGTCCAGCAGCTTCTTGATGACCTTGAGCTGAAGGAGGTCCTGGAACGAGTAGAGCCGCTGGGTCCCGGAGCCGCCGGCGTCACGGATCGATGGCCTGACCAGCCCGGTCCGGGCCCAGTAGTCGAGCTGGCGGTAGCTGATCCCCACCACGCGAGTGACTTCGGGGACGCGATATCCCTGTTCCTCGACCATGACAGCTCCGTAATTACGAGGACGTAGGGAATGTATGCGTTGCCCGTACCCATGTCAACGATCTGCGGGGTGGACGGGGCGTGAACGTTGCGCTACGCGAAGTCCTCGGGCTCCACGTTGTCGAGGAACTCCCGGAACTTCTCGACCTCCTGCTCCTCGTCGTCGCGGATGACGATGGAGGCCTCGGTGAGGACCTCCTCGGCGGCGAAGATCGGGACGTTCACCCGGACGGCCAGGGCGATCGCGTCCGATGGCCGCGAGGAGATCTCGTAGCGCTCGCCGCCGTGCTGCATCTGGATCGTGGCGAAGAACGTCCCGTCCTTGAGCTCGGTGATCGCGATGCGCTCGACCTGGACGGTCAGCTCCTCGAGGACGTTCTTCATGAGGTCGTGGGTCATGGGGCGGGCCGTCACGATGCCCTGGAGGGCGAACGCGATGGCCGTCGCCTCCATTGCTCCGATCCAGATGGGCAGGAACCGCTCTCCGTCCTGCTCCTTGAGCAGCACGATGGGCTGGTTCGTGGGGAGCTCGACGCGAACCCCGACCAGGTTCATCTCGATCATCGCTGCCGATCCAGGGAGACGGTCATGGCGCGACGACCATGCTACCCCGCGTCCGCGGGCACGGGAGGCTCGCCCTGCGACGCGGCCGGTGGCTCGCCGTGGAGGAAGCCCGTCAGCACGCCGGGCTCCTCCTGCAGCGTCGTCAGGTCGAGCACCTCGAGGATGTCCGGAAGGTTCCGGTAGCGCTCCTGGAAGTCCAGCCCGTATCCCACGACGAACCGGTCCGGGCACTCGAAGCCTTGGTATCGGATCGGCACCACCGGGATCCTGCGGGCGGTCTTGTCGAGCAGCGTGCACACCTCGATGGAGGCCGGCCCACGCTCCCTGAGGGCGGACAGCAGGTAGGACAGCGTGAGGCCCGTGTCGACGATGTCCTCCACGATCAGCACGTCCTCGCCGCCGATGGGCTGATCGAGGTCCTTCAGGATGCGAACGACCCCGCCGGACGCCTCCGAGTCCGCGCCGTACGCGCTGATCGACATGAAGTCGACCCGGAGCGGCAGGGGGATCTCGCGGATGAGGTCGGACAGGAACACGGCCCCGCCCTTCAACATGGTCACCAACACGGGCGAGCGGCCCTGGTAGTCGGCGGCGATCTGCGCGCCCAGGCGGCGCACCCGGCGGCGGATGTCCGATGCGCTGAACAGGATCCTCGCCACCTCGGACATCGGGCCGCAGTCTACCGTCGGACCGCCCGGGATCTCGCGGCCGGCGGCGGACGTCACCCGAACAGGGCGACCCTCAGCCGAACAGCCGGAACAGCGCCCCCAGCCCGAATCCGGCGACCGCGTCGATGCCACGGAGCCACCACGGGGTCCCGCCGCCCCCGCCGCCCGCGGAGTTCCGGACGTTGCCCGCCGCCACCAACGGGACGGAACCCACGCCCAGCCCGCCGGCCGTGAACGTCACCGTCCCGACTCGCTGGCCGGCGACCAGGGGCAGCGTCAGCCCCGGGAGGATCCGGACCCGCTGCCGCACCTTCCCCACCGGCTCCGGCAACAGCCGCTGGAGCCCCACGGACGCCTGCACGGGAATCCGCTGGGTGCCGACCGGGAGCTCGTGGAAGGCCTGCCCGGACCTCACGAGGGTGTGGGTCGAGTAGCCGGTGAACCCGTAATCCAGCAGCGCGGCCGCGTCGTCGAAGGAGTCCTCCGTGGTGGGGGCCCCGAGGACGACGGCCGCTACTCCCCTGCCGTCCCGCGTCGCGGTGGCCACCAGGCAGAATCCTGCCGCCGACGTGTAGCCGGTCTTCACGCCGGTCGCCCCCCGATAGAGCCACAGCAGGACGTTTCGGTTCTCGACGTGGCGGTCGGAACCGGACGGGGCGGGGATGGTGGCGAACTCCTGCCCGACGATCTGGCGGAAGCCCCTCGTCGCCATCGCCTCGCGCGTGATGGCCGCCATCTCACGGGCGGTCGAGTGGCCCCGGTCGTCGAGCCCGTTCGGCGAGAAGAACACCGTGTGGCGCAATCCGAGCGTGCGCGCCCGGTGGTTCATCGCAGCCACGAACCGGTCGACGGAACCCGACACGTGGTCGGCGAGGGCGATCGCGGCGTCGTTCGACGACTGGAGCATCAGGGCGAGCAGGAGGTTCTCGACTGAGAGGCGTTCCCCCTCCTGCAGGCCGAGCTCGGAGAACCCGGCGCCGGCCCTCCCCTGCTCCGCGGCGTCGGCCCCCACGGTGACGATGTCCCTCGGGGACGACCGCTCGAGCGTGAGGAGCGCCGTCATGATCTTCGTGGTGCTGGCGAGGGAGCGTTCGGCGTCCGGGTTCTTCTCGTAGAGCACTTGTCCGGTGGTCATGTCCTCGACGATGGCCGCCGCGGCGGTGACCGGGGGCGCGGTCGTCGACGGCGTCGGCGTCTGCAACTCGGTCGGAAACGGCGACGGCGAGGTGCAGACGCCCGACTGGCCCGACGGGCACGGGACCGGGACGACCGTCGGCGGGGGCGTTTGGGGCTGGGCCTGCGGCTGCGGCTGGAGACGCGGACCGGTGGCCATGGCCACCGGTCCGGTGAAGACCAGTGCGGCGAGGACGAGGAGGAGGATGAGGAACCGGCGCACGGGAGGCCCAGGGTACCGGAGCGACCTCGACCGGCGAAGGCAGTCCCGTCGCCGGGGCTACGGCTGCTGGAGGTACTGGCGGAGGTTGGTCCGGAGCAGCGCCTGCTTGAGCTTCCGGGACAGCCGCGCCAGGTCGGTGAGCGAGTCGACCGCGGCCTTGCGCGCCTCCGGGTTCCGTTGTCGGAGCATCGGCAGGATGATCGCCTCGAACAGGCTGGCCTCCCGCTCCGAGAAGTGCCGGTACATCGTGAGGTGGCGGGGCTCGACGCCGTACCGGAAGAAGTCCTTCACGATCGACAGGACGACGTAGTCGTCGCCGTCGAAGTACGTGCTGCCGTCCGATCCGTGCTCGCACAGGATGCCGTACCGCGTGAGCTCGTCGATGCGCTCGCGATCGACGCCCGTGGCGGAGGACATCTCCTCGAGCGACATCTGCAGGCCGGTGGGGGGTTCGACCAGGTCCTCCTCGACCTCGCGGTCGCGAGGCTCGGGGGCCTCCTCGCCGTCCTCCGACTGACGGGCCAGGCGTTCCTTGATGACCTTCAGCGGGAGGTACTCGTCGCGCTGGAGTTTGAGGATCTGCCGGAGGCGCTCGATGTCCCCTTCGTAGAACTTCCGGTAGCCGGACGCCGTGCGCTCGGGTTCGATCAGCCCCTCGCCCTCGAGGAACCGGATCTTCGAGATCGTGATGTCCGGATACTCCGTCTTGAGCGCGAGCAGGACCTCCCCGATCGACATGTAGGTTCGCGCCGCCATCGTCCCCTCACTCTCCGGCGAAGAACACCAGCTTGAACTTCCCGACCTGCAGCTCGTCGCCCGAGGCGAGCTCCGCCTCGTCGACACGCTGACGGTTCACGTAGGTGCCGTTCAGGCTTCCGTTGTCGTGGAGGTAGAACCGGCCGCCCCGCCGGCGGATCTCGGCGTGGCGACGGGACACGGTGACGTCGTCGAGGAAGATGTCGCTCTCGGGATGGCGTCCCGCCGTGGTGACGTCCTTGTCGATCAGGAAGTTCGACCCGGCGTTGGGGCCGCGGCGCACGATCACCAGGGCCTGACCGGGGTGGAGCTCGTCGAGCGGGAGCGCGATCTCCTCGCCCGTCTCCTCCTCGACCTCGACCGGGGCGAACGTCGCGGTGCCCTCTTCCTGCAGTGGAGCCCCACAGTTCTGACAGAAATGGGCGTCCTCGGGGTTCCGATATCGACACTTGGGACAGTGCACCGTGGGTCTCCGGGTCGTGTCGGGTTGCGTCGGAGGTCGAGGGTTCGACCGAGTGATGAACTCTATACCCGAGGTGAAGGTGAAGTCAATGCGTAGTGCCGAATGCGGTCAGCGGCCGGGTGAGGTCGCGGCAGCGCGACGGCGACCACCCTCCCGGTTGCGCTCCGTCGTGGGCGTTACGAGTCGTGGCCCTGCTCCTGTTCCACGAACTCGGCGTAGGCGGCTGCGTCCAGCAACTCCCCGAGAGCGGACGCCTCGCCCTGGAGGGCGATCATCCACCCGTCCGCGTAGGGCTCCTCGTTGACCAGCTGGGGCCGGTCCTCGAGCGCTCCGTTGCGCTCGATCACGGTCCCCGACACGGGCGCGGAGACGTCCGAGACGGACTTCGTGGACTCAACCTCGCCGAACGGCTGGCCGGCCGTCACCTCGGTGCCGACGTCGGGGATGTCGACGTACACCACGTCGCCGAGTGCGTCCTGCGCGTAGTCCGTGATCCCCACGCGGATGCGCCCGTCGCCCTCGTCGCGGGCCCATTCGTGCTGTTTCGTGTACCGCAGGTCCTGCGGGTAGTCCACCTCGGCTCCCTCCCGGGACTCGTCTCGACTGCTGTGGGCGGCTCGGCCTCCGGTTCCGGCGTTCGTCGGGCGGGAGCCTACGCCACGAGCCGCGACGTCGCGCCCGGCGTCAGTGCTTCAGCTCCTCGACCAGGGCGACGAACTCGTCGGCGAGGGCGTCCGCCTCCTCGTCCGAGCCCGCCTCCGCCCAGACGCGGACGATGGGCTCCTGGGAATGCGGGGCGACGAGCGCCCAGTCCTCGCCGCGGTGGACCTTGACGCCATCCGTGGTGTCGGCTTCGTCGGGGTTCACCCGTTCCAGCAGTCGGCGCATGACCGTTCCCTTCGCCTCCCACGCGGTCGGGACCTCGCGCTCGGCGATGTGCGAGGAGGGCAACCCGTCGACGATGTCGGCGAGGGTGGTCTGCTGGCGGGCGAGGAGCTCGAGGAGCTTGGCCAGGCTCATCATGCCGTCGTATGCGGCGAGGAAATCGGGGAACATGTACCCGCCACCCTCCGCGCCTGCGAACACGACCTGCTGGGACTCCGCGGCCCCCATGAGGGCCGAGGCCGAGATCCGCGTCCACACCACGTGCCCCCCGTGGCGGCGCACGATCTCGTCGGCGACCCGCGAGGTGACCACGGGCACCGCGATCCGCGGGAAGGCCGTGCTCCGCGCCACCAGGTCGATGAGTGCGAGCAGGGCCTCGCCGGGGCTGAGCACCCTCCCCAGCCCGTCCACGAGGCGCAGGCGTTCGCCGGTGGAGTCGAACATCGCGCCCAGGTCCGCCCCGGATGCCCGGACCAGGCCGCTCATGTCGTCGAGGTGGTGGTTGATGTCGTCCTCGGACAGGACCGCGCGCTCCTCCTCGAGCGTGGCGTTCACCGAGAGGGCGTCGGCCCCCAGCGGACCCAGCACCGTGGGTCCGGTGAGCACGGTTGTCCCGAACGCATAGTCGACCACGAGCTTGGGCCGCCGGTCGCTCACCGCCCGGGCGTCGACGACGTTGAGCATCTCCCGGACGTAGTACTCCCGGCCCCGGGCCGGGAACGAGAGCTCCCCGATCTCGTGGTGGAACGCCCGCCGGAGGTCGTCCCGGTAGTAGATGCGCTCGATCTTGCGCTGGACGCTCGGGTCGACGTCGATCCCTCGGCCGTCGAAGAACTGCACCTCGACCGAGGCCGGGTCGAACGGCGCGGTGCGCACCGCGATACCGGCGTTGGCCCGGGCGCTCCGGGCGTAGAAGCGGGCGACCGGCACCGGAGCGAGCTCCAGGTCGTGCACGTGGACGCCGGCCGCGTTCGCTCCCGCCACCATGGCGCGCTTGATGATCCGGGCCGTCCGGGTGCCGTCCCGCGACGCGACCAAGGTCGATCGCTTCGGGAGCGAGGACGCGAACGCCATCGCCAGGCGCAGGGCGGCCTCCGGGGTGACGTCGAGGTTGACCAAGCCGGCGAACCCTCGATCTCCGAACAACGCCCTCGTGCCCCTCGACTCCCAGATGATGCTCTGACTGACCAGGGCTCCCGGCTCCACGATCTTGAACGGGTAGACCTTCACCTGAGGGTTGAGGACGGAGCCCTCCCCGATGCGGCACTGGTCTGCCACCACGACGCCCTCGTCGATGCGCGCGCCCCTGCCGACGTCGGTGTTCTGGCCGATGACGCAGGCCCGCAGGGAGGCGGTCGGTCCGATGTAGGCGTTGTCGTGCACGATCGCCCGGTGGAGGAACGCGCCCGCCTTGACCACGGTGTTCGCCCCCAGGACCGTGTGCTCGCGGACCTCCGCGCCCGACTCGATGCGGGCGTTCGGACCGATGTAGACCGGCCCCCGCACCTTCGCCCCGGGTTCGATCTCCGCGTCGAGGCCGAGCACCACCCCGCCCTCCATCTCGAACCCCGCCATCTCGACCTCGACCTTGCGATCGAGCACGTCGCGGTGGACCTCGAGGTAGGCATCGAGGTTCCCGACGTCGGTCCACTCCCCCTCCGGCGCGTACCCGTACAGCGGCATGCCCTTGTCGAGGAGCAGCGGGAACAGGTCGTGGGCGAAGTCGAACTCCTCCCCCGCCGGGATGAACGACAGCACCTCGGGCTCGATCACGTAGATGCCGGTGTTGATCTGGTCGCTGAAGACCTCGCCCCACCCCGGCTTCTCGAGGAACCGTTCGATCCGTCCGTCCTCGCCGGTGATCACGATGCCGAACTCCAGCGGGTCGGGCACGCGCTTCAGCAGCACGGTCACCGCGGCCTGCTTCTCGCGGTGGTACCGCAGAGCCTCGGTCAGGTCGAAGTCGGTGACCGCGTCGCCGGAGATGACGAGGAACGTCTCGTCGAGCTCGGACTCCGCGTTCTTCACGCTGCCGGCGGTGCCCAGCGGCTGTTCCTCGGTGGCGTAGGTGAGGTTGAGGTCGAGGTCGGATCCGTCGCCGAAGAAGTTCCGGACCACGCTCGCCAGGAACTGGACCGTGACCACCACGTCGGTGAATCCGTGGCGCCGGAGCAGCCGCAGGATGTGCTGCATCATCGGCTCCCCGACGATCGGCAGCATGGGCTTCGGCTGGTTGGAGGTGAGGGGGCGGAGCCGGGTTCCCTGCCCCCCGGCCATCACGACGGCCTTCATTCGGCCGCTATCATAGCCGGGCGTCCTGTCGTGACTCCTCGGACGAACGTCCCACAGCGATCAACGCCCGGCGCTCTCCCGCTGCGCCGCGAGCGCCGCCCTGATGTCGCCCACGTACATGCCCGCCGCGACGTAGTACTCGACGATCCCCACGACGTAGGCGATCCAGCCGAGCGCGAGGGCCGTCGCGTCGAGGCCGAGCCCGAGGCTGCCCCAGGCGACGGCCGGCACCGCGAACATCAGCGAGAACGTGGCGACCTTGCCGATCACGCGGACATCGATGCGGATCCCCCTGCGGAGCAGCGCGATCCCCGCGATCAGGATCGCGGCGTCCCGGACGAGGATCAGCAGGGCAGCCCACAGCGGGAACGCTCCGATGACCACGAGCGTGACCAGGGCCGCGGCGATGGCCAGGCGGTCGGCCACGGGGTCGAGCAGCTTCCCCAGCTCCGAGACCTGCCCGGTCCGCCGGGCGACCTGGCCGTCCACCCAGTCCGTCGACACGACGAATCCCAGCAGGAGCAGTCCCGCGCGTTCCGTCCCGTCGTTCAGCAGCAGCAGGACGAAGACCGGGATCAGCAGGATCCGGGCGAACGAGATCAGGTTCGGGACCGTGAGGACGCGGTTCGAGGACATCTGGGAGACCACGGCGGCGCGACCCTACCACCGCCGTTCCGCTACGCCTCGAACTGCGGCGGGGCCTCCAGGTCGTCCACCTCGAACGCGGCCGCCTCCGTCGGCAGGGCGCCCTCGATCGCCTCCCGGCGGGTCATCGGCCGGCGGATCACCAGCCAGGCCGCGAACGGGATGCCGATGTCGGCGAACCCGTTCGAGGACACCGTGCCCTGGAGGTCCGACACGACGTGGGTGATGTCGAGCCAGGCGAGCACGGCGGTGGACAGCACCAGGAACCCCAGGTAGATCAACACGCGCGAGTCGCGGGGGAACGATCCGCTCGACCCCGACGCCACGGCGGAGTCCGCCAGCAGCGTGTACACGATGCCGAACACCACCAGGACCGCGGCGGGCAGCCCGAGGAACCCGAGCGGCCCGTTGGCGATCGCGGTGAGGAAGTCGCCCCGGCTGAACGCGAGCCACGTAAACAGCGTGATCACCATGAGCGCGACCGCCTCGTACCGGTCGATGTGGCGCCATCGCGCGATCAGGACGACCCCGATCCCGATGGTGATGGCGACGTCGAGCAGCGTGTTGCTGAACTGGAATCGCACCCCGAAGACGGCGAGGACGTAGAACGGCGTGTTCCACGCCCCGAGCAGGAGGAGCCCGAGGCCCAGCTCGCGTCGCGCTGCGGTCGACCCCTTCGCCACGAGCGAGAGTCCGATCACGAGCAGCACGACCCACGGGATGGCCCGCACGGTCGTCGAGTGGTGGAACGTGAACCGCTCCACGGAGTCCAGCCACCGGACGGCGCCCTGCGAGTCGGCCTGCGCCGCGATGGTGCTCGCGGCCGTCGTCAGCACGATGACCACCATCGAAGGGAGCACCTCGGCGAAGATGGCGATGTAGACGATGCGCTCCTTCACGCGTTCCTCACCGGCCTCGCCGAGGGCCCGCCGGCGGAGCGTCGCCCGCCACCACAGGCCGACGGCTGCAAACGCCGCCGCGCCGACAGCCACCCAGATCAACCCGGAGGCCGAGATGCGGGCGTAGGCACCCCACACGCCGATGTGGGAGACGAGCAGGAACCACAGCTTGACCACGATCAGCCCGGCGAGCACGGCCTTGGCGGCCCGGGCGCGGAGCTCCATGGCGGGCGCGCTGAAGGCGTTCGACAGCGTGTAGGAGAAGTCGACCAGGGCGACCGCCGCCAGCAGGATCATCGGCTGGAGCAGCGCCGAGATGCCGTCGAAGTTCCCGTCGAGGTCGAGTGCCGCGACGGACGGGAACCCGTGCCTCAGGGCGTCGAGGGCGAGCAGCAGGGCCGTGCCGTACACGGCGAGGAGCGACGCCGCGAGCAACGGGAACGCCACGAACCGCGCCGGCCGGTCCCACGACCGCTTCAGTCGGAGGAAGGCGAACACGACCACCACGCCTGCAGCCGTGAAGTAGCCGGCCCGGTTCAGTGTCGGCCCGACGTGGTTGATGAAAGAGTGACCGATGCCGCCGGTCAGGTCGCCGATCGAGCCGTTGATGAGCAGGTGGATCGCGGCCCCCGTGAGCGCGACCCACAGGCTCCCTCTCAGCGCTCCCCACAGGAACGCCAGCCACCCTACGAACAGCGCGACGATCGCCACCGGCAGCAGCGTCAGCGGGACGAACGTCCATCGGTCGGCCACGTCGTTCAGCCGGATCAGCGTCGCGTGCCGGAACGCGCTCCCGGCCAGCAGGGCCAGCAGGAGCCCGATCAGCACCAGCAGCGCGCCGACGGCCAGGGTCCGCTCGAGCGCCGGGAGGCCGTCGAGGCGGAGGCGGCCCTGTTCGTACGGCTCGGAGAACAGCGTCCGCCCCACCGGGGCGAACGCCTCCCGGAGACGAGACGGCCGCGAGGTCCGTTCGGCGACGCTCATCGTTGCTCCGGGGCGATGGCCACGACGCCGATCGGGAGCGAGACCAGCACCCGGCCGCGGGACGTCGCGAACGATCCGTCGGAGAAGCTGACGCCGGGGAGGGCCCAGGACGCCTCGAATGCACCGGTTCGGGCGTCGAGCACGGTGATCCGGTGCTCGTGCTGGTCGACGTCCTCGCCCAAGCCGGGTTCCTCGACGACAACTCGGCCCTCGAGCACGATCGGCGGGGAGTTCGGGGTCGTCCGCAGTTGCAGCGACCACAGGGCCTTCCCGGTCACCCCGTCGAAGGCGCGCAGGATGTTCGTCGAGTCGACGGCCGCCACGACGCCGTCGCCGGCGCCGGGCGCGATGGGGATCACGCCGCCGATCGCCCCGGGCTGGAACTCGTTGGCCCACACCGGTTTCAGCGTGGTCGCGTCGAACCCTGCCAGCAGGAACTTGGTGCCGGCGAGAACCACGCCGTACAGGTCGCCGTCGTCGGCGGCCAGCGTGGCGAACGGCGCGACCGCGGTGGTCCGGCGCAGGATGCGACCGGTGGCGGGATCCACCACGCTCAGCCCTCCCCCGCCCCACGCCACCGTGCCGTCGGGAAGCACGATCGGCGAGCCGAACCCCGCCGTGGCCGGCTTGGCGACCGGTCCCCACAGACGCTTCCCCGTCGAAGCGTCGATCCCGGTGAGGCCGGCCCCGGAGTCGGGGACCACCACCACCGGGGAATTCCCCCCCGTCGCCGGGACGAGGGCGGGAAGCGTCGGGATCTGGCTCCCCTGCGTCGCCCAGGGCTTCCCGCCGTGGACCGGGACGCCCAACACCTCGGACCCGACCTGCGTGATCACCCGGTCGCCGGCCGCGATCGCGTACGACGGGATCGAACCGGTCCGAAACAGCGTCCGGGTCGGCGACGTCGACGGCCCGCCCGGTTGCGATTCGACGACCCTGCCGGAGGCGGAGCTCCCATGGAACACCGCCATCGGGGCGTCCAGCCCGCCGTCGCCGAGGGAGGACGGCCCCGACGGCGGTCCGCCCGGTCCGTAGAAGTCGCCGGCCGGCCGAACGCCAACCGCCGGAGCCGGGGGCGAACCGTCGAGCGGGGCCGGGAAGGCCTGGTAGATGGTGAACGGCCACGGCCCGGAGTTGTGGGTCGGGACGATCAGCGCCCCGGCTGCCCACGACATCGGCAGCTGGGTGTCCTGCCCGGACTCCCGGTCCGGCACCCCGATCGGCACCGTCGACTCGGCCCCGTCGCCCAGCGAGAACGTCAGCAGGACGTTGTTCGTCTGCAGCGCCGCCACCGTGTCGCCCACGACGAGCGGCGGGGCGAACGTGGTGTCGGTCTTCCGCTTCCAGACGACGGCCCCATTCGACGCGTCCAGGGCCTCGACCGCGTTGTCCGCCGCCACGACGACGCGGTTCCCCGCGACTGCGACGGGTCGGTCGATCGTGCTTGGAGCGACGCCCCGCCACCGGAGGTTCCCGGTCGCGGCGTCGAACGCCAGCACCGTCGCCCCGTCCGTCGACGCGAGCACCAGACCGTTCCCGGCGGACAAGCCGCCCAGCTGCGCGATGCCGCTCGTCAGCAGGGAGAACGACGAGTTGGCCCACACGGTCGAGCCGTCGCCCGGCCGGAGCGCCTCGAGGTTCCCCGCCTGGTCCCCCATCACCACGATGCCGTTCGTGACGACCGGCGGCTGCACCACGAGCTCGCTGGTGCTCGTCGACCATTCCTCGTGTCCCGACGCGAGATCGATGCCGCGCACCGACTCGTCGTCGGTCGGCACGACGGCGACGTCGCCGACCACGGCCGGCGTGGCCGCGACCACGTCCGGGAACCGGTCGACCCACACCGTCCTGCCGGTGGCTGCGTCGAGGGCCCACAGCGACTTGCTCGAGTCGCCGATCAGCACCAGGTCGCCCCCGACCGCGGGGTTCGCGACGATGGGGCCGGTGAGCCCGACCTGCCAGTTCACCCGGCCCGTACGGACGTCGATCGAGGCGATCGCGCCGTCGTCCTCGGCCGTGACGACGCTCTCGCCGTCGGCGACCGGCTGGTACAGGGCGTCGGCGGTGCGGGCGATGCTCCAGGCGAGCCGGCCGGTCGACAGGTGTGCGTCGGGGACGGACCACGTGCGGCCGGGGTCGACGCCACCGGTCTCTCCCGGGCGCTGCGGCTGGCCGGACGCTGGCTGCGGCGGGGCACCCGGACCGCGGAGGTTCAGGCCCGGGCGGTGGACCTCGACCAGTCGGGCCTCGTAGTGGACCACGGTCTTCCCCTGCGTGAAGACCTCCTGCAGCTCGACCTGGCCGGCCTCCGGGCACTGCCAGGACTCCGTCACGTCACTGCTGGCGGCGCCCTGCGAATCGGTGTCCCGGCTCGTGACGCGCACACGGAGGCAGTCGTGGAACGCCCGCCCCAGCACGGTACGGTCGGCGACCTCCTCGATGGTCGTCCGGCTCCGGCCGGTCCCGCCGCGCCGCTTCCCGTGCCACGTCCACGACGCACCCTTGGTGAGCGGCGCCTGGAGCGTGACCTCGGGTGGGGTGCTCTCCTCGTACTGGCCGGTCCCGACGCGCGACCCGAACGAGATCAGGCGGTCGCGTTCGAGCGCGACGTAGGTCCGGATGTCGAGCGGCTGCCCGAGCCCCTCGAAGTTCGCGAAGTGGTCGGCCACCGCGACCGTGTTCGGGGCCAGGGAGACGACGAGGGCGGGCCCGGCCACCTGTTCGAACAGCAGTCCGCTGTCCTTGCCGTTGGTCGTCGTCGCGAACACCGACGAGGTGCCCGGAGTCAGGGACGCGTACCGCTGGACCTCCCCGCCGGCGATCCTGGCGGCCGACTCCGTGGCCACGACGGCGGGAACCGTGAGCCCGGCGACCGCGACGACGGCGATCCCCCACGCGACGACCCACCGCAAAGGGCGTCTCCTTCCAGAAGTGGAGGAAGTGTCCGCTGGTCGGATCGGCAGCGGCGGCGCCGGTCCCACGGTCGAGGATCCGGCCTCCGGCGAAGCCTCGGGAGGTGCGGGTGCGGGCCACGGCCCCTTCGGCGACGCCTCTTCGTCCACGCTCCCCCTCGTCGAATATTGTCCGGATTGCCCGAATCGTCGCGGCATGCTAGGGGCCGCCCGATCCGGACGTCAAGGAACACCCGAGGTCGTGGTCCAGACACGCGTCCGCGGGCCGGTGGTCCCCGGCGGGCTCACCACACCGGTAGTCTATTCTGTAACAAACCCGACCGGTCGGTTTGAACAGTGGGACGCGCCCCGGCATCGGTGAGGCTGTCAGTCCAAACAGGGAGGAGGGGTCATGCGATCACCCATCCATTTCCGAACGGTGTCGCTCGCCGTGGTGGTGCTCCTGGGGTGGACGTTGGTCGCCCCCGGCCATGCTTCCCCGGCCGCCACGAAGAGATTCCCCGTGATCGGCTGCACCACGAACGTAGGGACCCGGGGAGGCAAGGTCATGGCCCTGTGCCGCAATGGGTACCTGCCCAACGGCGTCATCCGCCAGGCCCCGAGCTCCGCGAAGCTGCACGGGAAGACCCTGCACCAGATCCTCGCAATGACCTGGACCCTGGGCGGTAACGCCGGCATCTCCTCTGCCGACGTCCTCGGCACGACCGACGATCGGGCGCTGATCCTGGTGGTCAACGGGCAGCGGACACTGCGAATCGAGCCTCGTACCTCGGCGTATGAGAGCCCCAACATCCTCGCTGGAGACGCCGCCAACGTGGTGTCCTCGGGCGTGGGCGGCGCCACCATCTCCGGAGGCGGGGACGTCAGCTTCCCGAATGCCGTGAACGGGGTCCTCGGCACCGTGAGTGGCGGACGCGGCAACAGCAGCAGTGCCTGGGGCACAGTCGGGGGCGGCGAGACGAACCGGGCCGGCGGTCTCTTCGCCACCGTTGCGGGTGGGGACAGCAACATGGCAACGGGCAACAGCGCCGTGATCGGGGGCGGAAACCTCAACGTCGCGAGCGGCGTTCAATCCACGGCGGGAGGAGGACTGGGGAACGAGGCCACTCAGACCGCGACCACCGTGGCGGGCGGGTACGACAACAAGGCCGTGGGATCGTTCGGCACGGTGCCGGGAGGGGTCGACAACGTCGCAGGTCCCCACGGCTTCGCTGCCGGAACCCGAGCCAAGGCCACCCATACCGGGAGCTTCGTGTGGGCCGACGACCATGACACCGACATCACCGCCCCCCACACCAACCAGTTCATCGTCCGGGCGAGCAACGGGGTGTGGTTCGGCAAGACCAGCACACCGGTCACCGTCTCCGGGCACTTCATCGACACCTCCGTGGGGGGGTACCTGTCGAACTCGGGGGTGTGGACCGATGCCTCGAGTCGCGCCATCAAGCACGACTTCCGGGCGGTGAGCCCTCGTGCCGTCCTGGCCGAGTTGGACCAGCTGCCAGTGAACACGTGGTCCTACAAGACGGATCCGGCCTCCATCCGCCATGTGGGACCGGTGGCCGAGGACTTCTACCGGATATTCAGGGTGGGCCAGGACCGCAGGCACATCGCCCCGCTGGACGAGGCCGGGGTAGCCCTCGCCGCAATCAAGGCCCTGCACACGCGTTCGGTCGCGGCGAGGGCAACGATCCGCCACCTCCGGTCCTCCGAGCGGTCCCTCCGCGGCCGCGTCATGAGCCAGGGAAGGCAGATCGTCCAGTTGCAACAGCAGGTCGCTGCGTTGCTCGCCGCGAGCCGAGAGTGAGGTGCGTAGTCGGTGCAGCGATCGGAAAGGAGGAAGCATGAGTGGACCTCATGTGGTGCGGCAGGGAGAGCTCGCCGACGCGGGCCAGACCGCCGGGATGACCCGAAGGGCGGCGTTCGACGAGCCAGGGGTCTGGGTCGGGACGGCCCGGACCGATCCCGGCGCCATATCCGACTGGCATCACCATGGCGGCAACGACACCTATCTCTACTGCGTCTCGGGCACGGTACGAATGGAGAGCGGGCCCGGTGGCCGCGACGTGGTCCAGGCTGGGTCTGGGGACTTCATGGTCGTTCCCGCGAACGCTGTTCATCGTGAGAGCAACCCAAGCAAGTCCGTTTCGCTCATCGTCCTGATGCGAGTCGGCAGCGGCCCGATCGTGACCAACGTCAAGGGCCCGGACCCCGACTAGGAATGGGTGGATAGGCGGCGGTCGGGTCGCTGCCTAGCGGTTCAAGCCGTCTATTGCTCGCGTTCTGGGACTTGATGGAGTTCGTACGTGAGACGAAGGCGAGGAGGCAGACACGATGTCTTCCTGGGCGGCATGCCACAGCTCGATTCAGGGAGGACTCCGGGAGTCGACCTCAGTCTAGCTTCGGACGCCGGCGCCACTCCGCGACGGCGGATCCACCGGTCGCCTCGTCGGGCCGGCCGGATTCGAACCGGCGACCTTCTGACCCCCAGTCAGACGCGCTAACCAAGCTGCGCCACGGCCCGTGTCGTGGAGTCTACCGGTCCCGCTCAGCGGCTGGGCCTGCCGTCCGTCGACGGCAGGCGCGCCCCCTTGCGGGCCCGGAAGCGCATCCGCACCGGGATGCCCTCGAGGTCGAAGGCCCGGCGGAAGCGGTTCTCCAGGAACCGCTGATACCCAGGGTCGGGAACCTTGCCCCCGAACAGCACGAACGACGGCGGCCCGGCACTCACCTGCGTCCCGTAGCGGAACCGCGTGACCCCCCGGAGCGGGGGGCGTTCGTCCTGCGCCTGTTCGAGCACGCGGTTGACCTCGGCCGTCGAAACCCGGCGCGACCACCGGCCATGCTGAAGCGTCAGCACCTGCGGCAGCCGGTTCACGCCCTGCCCGGACAGGGCCGACAGCCGGATCACCGGCGCCCGGGCGAAGGGGATCGCGTCCTCCGTGATCGCCTCGAGCAGGGGCACCTTCTGCTCGGTCGGGATGAGGTCCCACTTGTTCGCCGCGATGACGAGCCCCTTCCCGGACTCCATCACCCGGGCCGCGATGTGCTTGTCGTCCGAGGTCACGCCGTCCACGGCGTCGATGAGGAGGAGCGAGACATGCGCGCGGTCGATCGCCTTCGCCGCCCGGACGAAGGAGTAGTAGTCGATGCCCTGCATCTTGGACGTGCGCCGCAGCCCCGCCGTGTCGACGAACCGGACCCGGCCCTCCGGCCAGTCCACGACCGCGTCGACGGCGTCGCGGGTGGTGCCGGCCTGTTCGAACACGACCGAGCGCTCCTCGCCGATCAGCCGGTTGAACAGGCTGGACTTACCGACGTTCGGCCTGCCGACGAGGGCGAAGCTCGGCTCACCCTCGACCTCAGGTTCGTCCTCCTCCGGCTCCGGGAGGAGGTCGAGGATGCGGTCGAGGAGCTCGCCGCTCGCCCGGCCGTGGAGCGCCGACACCGGGATCGGGTCGCCCAGCCCCAGCGCGTGGAACTCGGCCACGTCGGGCTCCTGCCGCTCGGTGTCGATCTTGTTCACCACCAGCAGCACCGGGACCGTGGCCCGCTGGAGCCTCCGGGCCAGCGCGGCGTCCTCCTCCTGGATCCCGGTCTGGGAGTCCACGACGAGGAGCACCAGGTCGGCCTCGTCGGCGGCCCGCTGGGCCTGGTCCGCCACCAGGGCCTCGATGCCGGAGGCGCCGGAGACGTAGCCGCCGGTGTCGACCGCCGTGAACGTCCGCCCCCGCCACTCCACGGGAACCTCGATCCGGTCGCGCGTCACCCCGGGCATCTCGTGAGCGATCGTCTCGCGGCTGCCGAACAGGCGGTTGACCAGCGTGGACTTGCCGACGTTCTGCCGGCCGACGAGGGCGACCACCGGCGCAGCGGTCATCTGGTAACCCGTTCGGTCACGATCGCCAGCGCCGCGGCCAGCGTCTCGTCGGGCGTCAGACCGGACGTGTCCAGCCGGATCGCGTCGTCCGACGGGACGAACGGGTTGGTCCTCGCGTCCTGCCGGTCGCGGACCGCCACGGCCTCGGCCATGGAGCCGCCGCCCCGCTCCACCGTTCGGCGGCCGGCGCGTTCGTCCCGGCTGGCGTCGAGGTAGATCTTGACCGTGGCGTCGGGCAGCACCACCCGCCCGATGTCCCGACCCTCCATCACCGCGCCATCCCGAGCCAGGTCGCGCTGGCGCTCTACGAGCACCGCCCGCACCCGGGGGTGGCTCGACACGAGCGAGACGGAACCCTCGACTCGAGGGGTCGTGAGCTCCCCACCAGGACGGATGCCGTCGATGCGGAGCTCGGGCGGTTGGACGGTCATGTCGAGGTCGACGTCGAGGGTTCGGGCGAGGCGCTCGAGCGCCTCGGCGTCGTCCGGGTCGACGTGCTCGTCGAGCGCACGGCGTGTGAGCGCCCGGTACATCAGGCCGGTGTTGACGTACGGGAGGTCGAGCCGCCGGGCCAGGCCGCGCGCCAGCGTGCTCTTCCCCGACCCCGCGGGGCCGTCGATCGCGACCAGGATCACGGTCATCCGAGCACCTCGATCCGTGCGCCCAGGTCGAGCATCGCCGCCGTGAATCCGGGGAACGACACCGCGGCGGCCTCGACGCCGTCGATCTCGCTTGGTCCCCTGGCGGCGAGCGCGGCCACCACGGCGGCCATCGCCATCCGGTGGTCGCCGTGGGAGTCGGCCGTGCCACCGCTCAGGCCTCCGCCCGCGACCATCAGGGCATCGCCCTCGAGGGAGGCGTCGCCGCCGAGCCCGCGAATCAGGTCCCGCAAGCCGGTCAGGCGGTCGCTCTCCTTCACCCGTAGCTCTCCCGCCCCGGCGAACCGCGTCTGCCCCTCCGCATGCGCCGCGATGGCCGCGAGCACCGGCACCTCGTCGACGATCCCGGGGAGGTCCTCCGCCTCGACCACGACGCCCTGGAGCCCGTGGTGCGCGGAGACCCGTAGGGCGCCGACGGGCTCTCCAATCTCCTCGCCCGTCGTCGCCACCTCGACGTGCGCGCCCATCCGGGCCAGCACGCGGAGGAACCCCGTCCTCGTGGGGTTGCGGCCGACCCCCTCGACCGTCGTCTCGCCGCCCGTCAGCACGGCGGCCGCAGCGAGGAACGCAGCCGACGAGACGTCCCCCGGAACCACGCCGGCGAACGCCGGCACCTCGAATCGCTCGACTGCGACGCCGCCGGGCAGATCGAATACGGGGGCGCCCAGCGCACGAAGGGCTCGCTCGGTGTGGTCTCGGGTCGGGGCAGATTCGACGATCTCGGTTCGCCCGGCGGCGTTGATCCCGGCGAGGAGGATCGCGCTCTTCACCTGGGCGCTCGCGACGTCCGACTCGTGACGTATCCCGTGGAGCTTCGCGCCCCTGACCGTGACGGGGGCGTGCCCATCGACGGTCTCCACACCCGCACCCATCTGCCGGAGCGGCTCCGCCACACGATCCATCGGCCGGCCTCGGAGACTGTCGTCGCCGTCGAGGACCGCCGCGCCCGCGGAGGCCGCGATCACGCCCATCAGCAGGCGCATGGATGTCCCGGAGTTCCCGCAGTCGAGTGGCGCTCCCGACGGCCACCACTCGACTCGCGCACGCCCCCGCACCGCGAGCACGGCATGATCGGAGTCGGAGGGTCGCTGCCCATGGGCGAACGCAGTGGCCTGTTCCCATTGGCCGAGCCGGTCCCTGCCGAGGAGCGCCCCGCACGCCCGTTCCGTCGAGGCGACGTCGAGCGCCAGCGGCCGGCCGAGCCCTGCCAGATGGCTCGTTCCGCGGGCGATCGCGGCCAGGATCAGCCAGCGATGTGCGATCGACTTGTCTGCGGGAACGCGGGCGGTGCCGCGGACCGTCGCTCCAGGCGTGACCCGGATCCTCATGTCAGCCGGACGGGCGCGAACCCCGCCTCGCCGAGCACCCGCACCGCGTCGTTCCCCTGATCGGCCGCGACGGTGACGTGGGCGTTCCCCCGTCCGCCGTCCGCGGCGTGCACGATCTGGAGGTCCTCGATGTTCACCTCGCGCTCGGCCATCGCCGAGGTCAGCCGGGCGAGCGCGCCCGGCCGGTCCGGGATGGGCACTTGGACCACGACGACCCCGGAGCGGACGTTCGGCTTGGCCGCGAGCAGGGCCCGGCCCCTCCGGGCCTCCTCGAGCAGCGAGACGAGCGCGGGGCCGTCGCGCGAGTCCACCGCGTCGCGAACCTCGAGCAGCAGCGCGACGAACCGCGACAGCTCGCGGCTCACGGCCGGGGCGTTCTCGACGAGGATGTCCTCCCACAGCTGGGGCGACGATCCCGCCAGCCGCGTGAGGTCGCGGAACCCACCCGCGACGAGGTCGAGGACGTCGCGGCCGCCGTGTTCCCGTCCGGCGAACGCCATCAGCGCGGACGACACGACCTGAGGGAGGTGACTGACCAGCGCCACCGCCCGGTCGTGCTCGTCCGGCGTCATCACCACGGGCCGGGCGCCGAACGCCACCACCAGCGACCGAACCCGCTCGACTGCGTCGGGATCGGTTCCCTCGGTCGGGGTCAGCACCCAGGTGGCGCCATCGAGCAGCGTTGCCGCGGCCGCCTCGGGCCCGGATCGCTCGGAGCCCGCCATCGGATGGCCGCCGACGAACCGCGACGCTCCCGTGGACGCGCCGGCGACCCCGCCGACCACCGAGCCCTTGACGCTGCCCACGTCCGACACGACGGACCCCGGGTCCGCCGCCAGCGCTGCGGAGGCCGCCTCCGGGACGAACGCCAGCGGCGTGCACACGAACACCACGTCGGCCGCCGCCGCCTCCTCGAGGGACCCGGCC
The DNA here is from genome assembly GCA_963772375.1 of uncultured Actinomycetes bacterium. Classification (GTDB taxonomy): domain Bacteria; phylum Actinomycetota; class UBA4738; order UBA4738; family JACQTL01; genus DATBHM01. The sequence goes on along the minus strand of CAVYXG010000001.1, from coordinate 234,697 downwards.
GGTTCCAGCGGGGACATCGCCCCGGCCCGCGCCAGCACCGACGGGTCGGCGTCCCACCCCCGGACGGCGATCCCGGCGGCGCCCGCCGCGAGCGCCACCGACGTCCCGATCAGCCCGGTGCCCACGACGGCCACGCCCGCCCGACCGGCGCCGTCACCCGAGGTCATCGCGAAGGCTCCTCGCGCCCTCGAGGTAGACGTGCCCCACCTCGGACCGCGGCCGAACCGTGTGGAAGTGCAGCAGCACGCGGATCACCGACGGCATCGCGCCCTCGATGTCGAGCTCCCGCGCGCAGAGCAGCGGCACGTCCGTCATCCCCATCCGCCGGGCCGCCTCGGCGGGGAACACCGACCGGAGGTCGGCCGTCGCCGTGAACACGATGCTCACGAGGTCGTCGGCACCGATCCCGTTGCGCTGCAGGAGCTCCCGCAGGAGCCGCTCGGTCGCGTCGAGCACGGAGTCGCGATCGTCGCGTTCCACCGTGATCGCCCCTCGGGCGGCCCGAACCACCGGGTGTTCGTCCATGTCGGGCTCAGGCTATCGCGCGGGGACCTCCGCGCCGCGGGGCGGCTCAGGCCCCCGTCGCCGCGTACAGGGCGCGGACCTCGGCGGGTTCGAGCTCACGCAGCGTGCCGGGCGGCAGGCGGTCGAGCCGGACGGACCCCACCCGGACCCGGACCAGCCGGACGACGGGGAGCCCGACCTCGGCCAGCAGCCGGCGGACCTCCCGCTTGCGCCCCTCCCCCATCACCACCTCCAGGGCGCCGCGGCCGCCCGACTCGGCCCGGATCGACACGCGAACCGCCCGTGCGGGGCCGTCGTCGAGCTCGACCCCCCGCAGCAGCCGCGCGACGTGCGACCGGGTGGGCCGCGCGTCCACCTCCGCCAGGTACTCCTTCTCCACGCCGAACCGCGGATGCATCACCCGGTTGGCCAGCTCGCCGTCGTTCGTCAGCAGGAGCAACCCCTCGGAGTCGCGGTCGAGCCGTCCGACGGGAACGATGCCCGGCACGTCGGCCGGCAGGAACGCCGTCAGGTCCGGCCTGCCCTGCGGATCCCGAACCGTCGTCACCACCCCGGCCGGCTTGTGGAACGCGAACGTGTGCAGGGCCGGGTCGAGCGGGACGACGTGGCCGTCGACCTCGACCCGGTCGCGGGCGGGATCGACCTTGTCGCCGAGCGTGGCCTCCACGCCGTTGATGGTGACGCGGCCGTCCTCGATGAGCTCCTCGCTGGCCCGGCGCGACGCGACCCCGGCTCGTGCCAGGGCCCGTTGGAGCCGTTCCATCACCGGCGGTTCCGGCGAGCTCATCGCGATCGCGGAGCTACCCGTCCTCGCCCGACGACGCCCCCAGCAGCGGCGCGAGCGAGGGCAGCGCGGCGAGCGAGGGCAGGCCCAGCCGCTCGAGGAACTCGGGCGTCGTGCCGTACAGCACCGGCCGCCCCGGCCCCTCCTCGCGTCCGACCTCCGAGACCAGGCCGCGGTCGCCGAGCGCGCGGAGCACACCGTCGGAGTTCACCCCGCGGATGGCCGCCACCTGGTGCCGCGTGACCGGCTGCTTGTAGGCGACGATGGCGAGCGTCTCCAGCCCGGCCTTGGTCAGGCGCGCGTGGCGATTCGAAAGGACGAACTGCTCGACGAACGGCGCTGCGTCCGGGTGGGTCGACAGGCGCCACCCCCCGGCGACGTTGCGGAGGGCGAGGCCCGACGACCGCGCCTCGTAGTCGCCGGCCATGGCCTGCAGGGTCGACTCGACGGTTCGCCGGTCGACCTCGACGGCCTGCGCGAGCGAACCGGCGGACAGCGGCTCGTCCGAGACGAACAGCAGCGCCTCGAGCGCCTGCCGGAGTGCGATGTCATCCACGGAACACGGACCTCCCCGTCACGCAGTGTCGGTATCGGCGGTCAGCCTGACCTCGATCTCGCCGAACGTCCCGGACTGCGAGAGCTCGACGTGGCCCTCGCGGTACATCTCGAGCAGTGCCAGGAATCGCACCACCACGTGGATGCGGTCCTCGCAGTCGGCCACTAGCTCGCGGAACCGCGCCGTTCGGAGCGACGCCATCCGGTCGCGCATCGTCTCGAGCGCCTCGGCCACGGTCGCCCGGACCGGCTGGACGTGCGACAGGTCGACGAGCGGCGGCGGGCGGAACGCGACCGCCGCGACGGCCGCCAGCTGATCCGGGGTGACGTTTTCCATGACGTCCGGGTACAGATGGGCGAACTCCGCCGGCGGCCCGGCCTCCCGGGGGAAGTACCGGGCGCCGTCCTCGAACCGCCGCGCCAGGTCCAGCGCCACCTTCCGGAACGCCGCGAGCTCCAGGCTCCGCGCGTACGCCAGGTCCGGCAAGCCGCCCAGGAGGTCCTCCTCGTCGGGTTCGGACGACTTCGGCATCAGCCGTCCGACCTTCAGCTCGAGCAGGGTGGCGCCCACGGCCACGAACCACGTGGCCTCCTCGAGGTCCCACCGCTCGGCGTCGGCCGCGTGCGCCAGGAACGCGTCGGTGACCTTCGCGACGGCGACGTCGCACACGTCGATGCGGTGTTCCAGCAGGAGCTCGGCGAGCAACCGGAACGGACCCGTGAAGACCGGCAGCTCGACCGCGAACTCCCCGACGCCCGTGCGGTCCTCGGTCACGCGACCGATCTTAGCTTAGCGCGGGTACCGGCCCGCTCCTGGGAGCCCCGGCGAACGGGCCCCTACGCCGCCGCCGTGGTCAGCTCGCTCGTGCAGGCCGGGCACCGCGTCGCGGCCTCGGGGATCGACGTCGCGCAGAACGGGCACTCCTTGACCGGGGCCGGGCTCTCCGGCTCCTTCGCCCTGCTGTACGCCTTGATCACCAGGAACAGCACGAACGCCGTCAGCACGAACGCGATCACCGCGTTGATCCACGCGCCGTACGTGAACGTGGAGTGGTTGATCGTGAACGACAGCTTGCTGAAGTCCTGCTTGCCGAAGATCGCGGCGATGAGCGGCGTGAACAGGTTGTCGACGGTCGCCGTCACCAGGGTCGCGAACGCGACGCCCAGGATGAACGCCACCGCCAGTTCGACCAGGTTCCCCTTCAGGGCGAAGTCCCGGAACTCCTTGAGCATTCGTTCCTCCCTCGGACCGACGACCCGCCGAACCTAGGAAATTCGCGCCGGACGGGCAAGTTCGGAATCCGGGCGGGATACTGCGCGCGGGTCGGCTCGGCGGCCGCCCGGGGACCAGTCAGAGACAGTCGAAGCCGGCGATCGGCTGGCACAGGGCGTTGCCCAGGAAGCGGACGAACGCGAGCACCGGGGCCGACAGCAGGAAGTAGATGACGATCATGAACAGGGGCAGGAACTGGTCGAGGCCCGTGTAGATCTCCCGCGCCCTGCCGTGCAGGAACTTCGCCAGGATCCGCGACGCGTCGAGGCCGGGGATCGGCATCAGATGGAACACGCAGAGCACGACGTTCGCCTGCAGCCAGGCCACGATGAACAGGAACACCTCCCCGTTGCGGAACCCGGTGAGGCGAAGGACCAGGCCGGCCGCGATCGCGAGCGCCAGGTTCGCGCCCGGTCCCGCGAGCGAGACCCAGACGATGTCCCGGTTGGGGTTCCGCAACCGTTCGGGCGACAGCGGCATCGGCTTCGCGTAGGCGAACGGCGCGATCGACGCCCCGGCGGCGACGAGCAGCAGCAGGAACCCGGGGAGGATGGCCGTTCCCAGCGGATCGAAATGGGGCTTCGGGCGGAGAGTGGCCCGCCCATAGAGCTTCGGCGTCATGTCGCCGAGGCGCGTCGACGCCTGCGCCTTCGCGTACTCGCGAACCAGCAGGCCGACCAGCAGCGCGATGCCGAGATACAGCGCGAACCTCGCCGTGAGCGCGGTCACGGCGCCGATCAGTCCGATCACCCGCGTTCCCCCGGACCGCCGGCGTCCGTCCAGCCATACACGAGCGGCGGCGGATCGACGTCGTGGTCGACGAACGTCAGGGCGCCGTTCACGCGTTTGGATGCGGCCGCCGCCCCATCCTCGTCCCGAGCGTGGACCTCGCCGATCTCGTCGCCGTCCCCGACCCGGTCGCCGATCCGCACGCGGAACACGATCCCCGTCGCCGGATCGATCGCGTCGCCCTTGTGGTGGCGGCCGGCCCCAAGGTCCACGGCGGCCCGGCCGATCTCCTCGGCCTCGACCGCCGCGAGGACGCCCCCGCCCCGGGCCGCCAGCGGCCGGACCACCGGCGCGCGGTCGAGGACCGACCAGGGATCGTCGACGACGCGTCGGTCGCCGCCCTGGGCCTCGATCATCCTCCCGAACGTCTCCAGCGCGGCGCCCCCGGCGATCGCCTCCTCCACCCTGGCGGTCGCCGCCGGCTCGTCCAGGCCGAGCAGCTGTTCCGCCGCCTGCCGCGCGAACAGGGCGGTGAGCTCCCTGAGCCGACCCTGCCCGTGGCCCCGAAGGAGCTCCACCGCCTCCGCGACGTCGAGGGCGTTCCCCACGGCCTCGCCGAGGGGCTGGTTCATGTCGGTGACGGCCACACGGGCCCGGCGTCCCCAGCCGCCGGCGAGGGTCGAGCACGCGACGGCCAGCTCGAGGGCGTCATCCGGCGTCTTCATGAACGCCCCGGTCCCCGCCTTGACGTCGAGCAGGATGAGGTCGGTCTCGATGGCGAGCTTCTTCGACATCACGCTGGCCGCGATGAACGGGATCGAGGCGACGGTGGCCGTGGCGTCGCGCAGGGCGTACAGGGCTCCATCTGCCGGGACGATGTCGGCGGTCTGCGCGGCCACGGCGCACCCGATCTCCTCGACCTGGCGCGCGAGGTCCTCCGGGGACAGATCGGTCCGAAGGCCGGGGATCGACTCCAGCTTGTCGAGCGTGCCGCCGGTGTGGCCGAGCCCGCGGCCGGAGAGCTTGGCCACCGCAAGGCCGAGCGATGCCGCCAGCGGTGCGAACACCAGCGTCACCCCGTCGGCCACCCCGCCGGTCGAGTGCTTGTCCACGGTCGGTCGGGAGATCCCGGGCAGCGCGATCGTCCGTCCGGAGTCGACCATGGCCCTGGTCATGGCGAGCGTCTCGGCCGCGTCGAGCCCCCGGATGAACCCCGCCATGAGGAACGCCGCCGCCAGGTAGTCGCCGATCTCCCCGCGCCCGTAAGCCTGGACGAAGGCCCGAAGGTCCTCCTCAGGGACGGGCTTCCCGTCGCGCTTGCGCGCCACGACGTCGCGGGGGTCGGCGAGCGTCATCGGGACCTCGACCCCGTGCTCCACCGGTTGTCCACATCGACCTCGACCACAGGTTCACCTGTCATCGCGCCCGTCAGCGCCCCAATTCGGCCGCGAACGAGGTTCCGGCCAGGCCGTCCGTCCCGACCCCAAGAAGGTCGGCCACCGTGGCCCCCAGGTCGGCGAACGTGTCGCGGACGCCGAGGTCGATCGGCCCCTCCGAGTCGAGCCCCGCCACCAGCAGCGGGGTGTGCTCGCGCGTGTGGTCCGTGGAGTCGCTCATCGTGGGATCGCACCCGTGGTCGCCGGTGATGACCATCACCCCGCCGTCGAGCGCGCCGACGAGGTCGGGGATCCGCCGGTCGAGTGCCTCGACGCACTTCGCATAGCCGGGCGGGTCGTTCCGGTGGCCGTACTTCGAGTCGAAATCGACCAGGTTGGTGAACACGAAGGCCGGCCCGGGCAGCTCGAGGTAGGAGAGGGTGATGTCGATCCCGTGGTCGTTCGAGTCGGAGTACTGCGCCTCGGCCAGGCCGTGGCCGACCAGGATGTCCTGAATCTTGCCGACGCCGTACACGGGCACGCAGGCCTGCTTGCAGAAGTCCGGGACGAACGGCCGGGGCGGCGGCACCGAGTAGTCACGCCGCTCCGGCCGGCGCCAGAACGACCCCGGTCTTCCGTCGAACGGCCGGGCGATCACCCGGCCGACGCGGTTTGGCGGGACCAGCAGCCCGCGCGCGATCCGGCTCCATTCGTACAGCTGCTCCAGCGGCACCACGTCGACGTGCGTCGCGATCTGGAACACGGAGTCGCCGCTCGTGTACACGATCGGGCGGCCGGTCCGGAGGTGTTCCTCGCCGAGCTCCGCGATGATCTCGGTCCCGGATGCCGGCCGGTTGCCGAGGACCTCCTTGCCCACCGCCTGCTCGAAGGGCGCGATCACCTCGTCCGGGAAGCCGTCCGGGTACAAGGGGAACGGCTCGTCGAGGATGATCCCCATCATCTCCCAGTGGCCGGTCGTGGTGTCCTTCCCCGCGCTGCGTTCGGTCGCCCGGCCGTGTGCCGTGCCCGGGTCCGCGAGCGGCTCGACGCCCTCGATGTCCGTCAGCAGGCCCAGGCCGAGCGCCTCGAGGTGCGGCGCATGGAACCCGCCGACCGCGCGCGAGGTGTTGCCGAGCGTGTCGGCTCCCTCGTCGCCGAAGGCCGCAGCGTCGGGCGCGTGTCCCACGCCGAACGAGTCGCACACGACGACCAGCACCCGCGGAACCCGCGCCGCAGCGGTCATCGGCCGGCCTGCTTGCAGGAGATGCACAGGCGGGTCCACGGGATGGCCTCGAGGCGATCCTCGCCGATGGGGTTGCCGCACCGCTCGCACAGTCCGTACGCCCCGTCGTCGAGCTTGCGCAGGGCCCGTTCGACGTCGGCCAGGCTGCCCTTGAGCTCGCGGACGATCACGATGGCCTGGCCGCGCTCGGCCGCGGTGTGGGCGCCGTCGGCGAACCCGTGCTCCAGCTCCGCGACGAAGTCCACCGAGTCGGGGTCGATGCCCTGATCCGAGATCTCCTTGCGGAGCCGGTCGCGCTGTTCCTCCAGCCTGACGCGGACGGCGTCGAGGTTCATCGTGACGCCGGCTTCCTGGCCCGGGGGTGCGCGGTCACGAACACCTCGCGGAGGTGCTGCTCGGTGACCAGGGTGTAGATCTGGGTGGTGGCGACGCTGGCGTGGCCGAGCAGCTCCTGCACCACGCGGACATCCGCCCCACCCTCCAGCAGGTGGGTCGCGTACGAATGGCGCAGCGTGTGCGGCGTGACCCGCTTGCGAACCCCGGCCCGTTCGGCCTCGCGCTTCAGCATCTGCCAGAACGCCTGCCGGGTCAGCCGGCCGCCTCGCCTGTTGAGGAACAGCGCCCCCCGGGACCGCGCGGACGCGAGCTGGGGCCGGCCGCGCGTGAGATAGGCCGCGACGGCCTCGCCCGCCATGCGCCCGAGCGGCACCTCGCGCTGCTTCGATCCCTTCCCCGTCACGCGGACGCTCCCCTCGTCGAGCTCGACGTCGTCGACGTCGAGCCCCACCAGCTCGCTCACCCGCAGGCCCGCACCGTACATCGTCTCGAGCATCGCCCGGTCACGGAGAGCGGCGGGCTCCTCACCCGCCGGGGCCTCGACCAGCCGCGCCACGTCGTCGACCGCCAGCGGCCTCGGCAGGGACCGTGGGACCTTCGGCCGGGCGGCCGCGGCCGTGGGATCGCGGTCCAGGTCCCCCTCCCGCACCAGGAACCGGTGGAACGAGCGCACGGCGGCGAGCGTTCGGGCCACGGACGACGTGCGATACGGCTCGGGCTCGCCGTTCCGCCCGGGATGCGTCGACGACGACATCCACGCGACGAACGACCGCACGGCCGCGTCCTCGACGTCGTCGGCTCGTTCGATGCCGTGGGCGGCGCAGTACCGGCCGTACCGGGCCAGGTCGCGCCGGTACGCGGCGATCGTGTTCGGCGACAGGCCGCGTTCGACGCTCAGGTGGTCCAGGAACGTCTGCATCTGCCGGGCCAGCTCGTCCGGGATCCGTGGGGCGGCGTCGGTCGTGCCGGTCGTCACCATGGTTCCCGAGGGCCTCAGGCCGCGCCGTCGAGGACCGACGACAGCGGCACCGATTCCATTCCGTGCGCCTCGGCCACGCCGGCGTTCGTGAGGTTGCCGCCGTAGGCGTTCACGCCCTTGGCCAGCGAGGGGTCGCGCCGGACCGCGTCCTCGAGGCCGTGGTTCGCGATCGCGAGGGCGAACGGCAGCGTCACGTTGGTCAGGGCGTACGTGGAGGTGTTGGGAACGGCACCGGGCATGTTCCCGACCGCGTAGTGCACGACGTCGTGCAGCAGGTAGGTCGGGTCCGAATGGGTGGTCATGCGCGAGGTCTCGACGCACCCGCCCTGGTCGATCGCGATGTCGATGATCACCGAACCCGGGCGCATCGACGCGACCATCTCCTCGGTGATGAGCTTGGGGGCCTTCGCGCCGGGAACCAGCACGGTGCCGATCAGGATGTCGCACTCGCGGGTTCGCTGTTCCAGGGTCAGCTGGTCGGACATCAGCGTCATGATCCGGCCCTTGTGGATCTGGTCGATCCACCGGAGCTTGTCGAGGTTCTTGTCGACGACGGTGACCTCGGCCTCCATGCCGGCGGCGATCCACGCGGCGTTCGCCCCGGCCATCCCGGCGCCGAGCACCAGCGCCTTGGCCGGGCGCACGCCGGAGACGCCGCCCATCAGGACGCCTCGGCCCCCGTACTCCTTCTCCTGCAGGCGCGCGCCGACGTGGGGCGCCATGCGGCCGGCGACCTCGGACATGGGGGCGAGCAGCGGGAGGCGGTGGTCGTCGTCCTCGACGGTCTCGTAGGCGACCGCCTTGACGTTCTTGGTGACGAGCGCCTCGGTCAGCGACCGGACGGCGGCGAGGTGGAGATAGGTGAACAGGGTCTGCCCCTCGCGCATCAGGCCGTATTCGGACTCGATTGGTTCCTTGACCTTGAGGATCATGTCGGCCTGCCGCCACACATCCTCCGCGTCGGCGACGAACTCCGCCCCGGCCCGCTTGTAGCGGTCCTCGTACAGGCTGGACCCGTCGCCGGCGCCCTCCTCGACGAGCACCTGGTGGCCGGCGCTGGTCAGCTCCCGCGCGCCCTCGGGCGTGAGCGCGACGCGGAACTCGTTGTCCTTGACCTCTTTGGGGACGCCGACGATCACCGCGGCCTCCTTCCCTCACCTGCCCGGAGCCTACCGCGCCGAGCATCGCGCAACGCGCAATCCGGTTGATGGGAGCGCCGGCACACGGCGCGCCAGGAACCCGAGCGGCGGCCGGCGCCGTCCAACCGATTGGTCCCGCCCGAGCGCGGGGCCGTCACCCAGGGGCCCTCATGTCCGAGAAGGTCCCGCGAGCACGGAGGAGACGAGCATGGGCGGACGCATGAAGGTGGCGATGCTGGCGGTTGCCGGCGCGCTCGCCCTGGCAGTGGCGGTTCCGGCCCTCGCGGGATCCGGCGACAACGCTGCGCGCGGATCGGACAAGGGCGGAGCCGCAACCACCACAGCTCTGGCGGTGACCTCGGCGAGCGTCTCCGACCACACGGTGACGGTGTCCGGTTCGGCGGTCGTGACGTCCAAGCCCGACGAAGCGGTCATCAGCCTCGGGGTCCAGACGCAGGCCCAGACCGCGACCGACGCCCTATCCCAGAACGCGAACAAGATGAACGACGTCATCGACGCGATCAAGGGTCTCGGCATCGACGCTTCGGACATCTCGACCGACTCCGTCGACCTGTCGCCCCGGACGAACAACAACGGGACCCAGGTCATCGGCTACCTCGCGCAGAACTCGGTCTCGGTCACGGTGCACGACCTGTCGAAGGCAGGTTCGGTCATCGACAAGGCGAACTCCGCAGGGGCGAACATCGTGAACGGCATTTCGTTCCAGGTGTCGCAGCAGAACCCGGCCCTCACGGCCGCCCTGACCGACGCAGTCAAGGACGCCAAGTCGCGCGCCGACGCGATGGCCGCCGGGGCGGGCGCCACGGTGGGCGACGTCATCTCGATCACCGACCAGTCGACGCCGCAGCCGCCGATGCCGTTCGCCTACGACAGGGCGGCGGCGGCCGGGGCGGCGACACCGATCGAGCCCGGCACGGTCTCGACCACGGTGACCGTGACGGCGGTCTGGGCACTGCAGTAACTGCACAGCACTCAGGATCGTAGCGGCCGCGCGGCGCCACCGACTCGTCGCCCGCGGATGGAGCGCGGCGCGCGGACGAGCCCGGCGAGCAGATGACGAGATCGTGCGTCGAGCCGAAGCCTCAAATGGCAGTGCGTCCGGTGGTGGGCACACGGACTCGGAGGGTCCCGGGCATGCTCCGGAGCCGAACGGGAGAATCGAACCTCAGCGCCTCGCCATCAACTCCAACCGGGATCGGACCGGGTGACCGAACCTCGAACTCGGAGGCCTCCCACTCCAGCCACGCCTCGGATGGATGCCGCCGTCCGGCCCACCACGCTGCCGCGAAGTCGGCGAAGTCATCTCCCGCTCCCGCCCTCGCTGCGGCGATCCCCAGCACGCCCAGATCGATCCGTTCCCTCGACCCGAATCGGCTGTCGGCCGTGAAGCGATACGGGTCGTTCGAAACGAGGATGAACTGAAAGCCGGTGTGCTCGCGGCCGTCCGGGCCCGCGAAGCAGAGATCAAGGGGTTCAGCCTCGGGACCGAGGACGCTGGGAAGCACCTGCCAGGCCGTCACGGGCTTGTTCTCCCGGTATCCCTCGGTTCCGACGATCATCGCGTAGACGCCGAAGGACACGTTGTTGACGAACGGCCGGTCGGCGACCAGTCCGAGATCGATGCGTACCTCCTCCGCGGCCCCGAAGGCGTCGAGGGCACCGACGGGGTCGCCCGGATCCAGACCGAGATCCTTGGCGAAGTGGTTTCGAGTCCCGGCCGGCACGCACACGAACCCCAGATCGTTGGCTTGGGCGACCTGGGCAACCAGGGCTTGCGAGCCGTCGCCGCCAGCCATGCCAAGGACATCGGCTCCGCGCTGCATGGCGCCCTCGGCACACAGTCGGAGATCGTCGCCAGGGCCGAGGACGACATACTCGATCCCCCGCCGGCTCGCCTCGTCACCCAGGGCCACCCTCTGGGCGGTCCCGCCGCCTGACTTCGGGTTCGCCAACAGCACTGGATGGGCGCTCGGACCGACCCGGGCGCGGGGCGAATGCACCGCTGGAGGTCGGTGGACCGCAGTGCGGACGGAGCGTCTGGCGCCCTCCGCTGCGATCGCGAACAAGAGGGCGACCACCACAGCGCCCGCCGGTTCGCCTCGGAGGAGCAGGAGCAAGGGGCTGACGACCGCGAAGGCGAGGGCCGCGATCACGGCGATCTTCCCAATCAGACCGCCGGCCGAGGTCGCGACGATCGCCAGGGAAGCGGCCAGCACGATGCAGGCAAGGCTCACCACCAGGTCGATGGGCCGATGGAAGAACGAGGCGACGAGGATGGCGCACGCGACCGTGAAGGCGACGACCGACACCACCAGGCCAGGGAGGGCGGCCCGCACACTGGACAGGAGCTCCGCGCGATGGGGATTCGCGGCCCGTCCCATTGTCACCTCCGATGCACTGTGGGCTTGCCCCGAGGAGAGCGCTTCAGCCCGACGGCTGACCAGGCGCCGGGATCGCCCCGAGCTGCTGCAACAGGCCGAACGTGTCCTCCTGGACGAAGTCCTCCTCGATTCGGCCGTTCGCGATGCGGAACAGGCCGATGCCGGAGCCCGTGACGGATCCGCCGGTCGGGGGAAGACCCAGGAAGGGGCCCCGTTGACTGCCGCGCCAGGTCCACCGAACTGCCACCTTGTCCCCATCCGCGAACAGGTCCTCCGCCGTGACCGCGAGATCGGGAAACGCAGTGCGCAGCCCGCCCAGGAACTGCATGAAGCCATCGCGATCCATGGGGGGGTTGCCGGCGAAGTGGACGGTGTAGCCGGGAGCGAGCAACTCGTCGGCGAGCCCGCGATCGCCCGTTCCAACGAGCTCTTCCCAGAACTTGCGGACGAGCGCCTTGTTGTCTGCTGCGGACGACGACTCACTCACCTCTGACTCCGCGGGAGTCGAGGCAGGGATCATCGGCTCCATCCTGTCCTTCTCACTCGGCGACGTTCACGCCGTCCTTTGGGGAGCGGTCTCGGCGAACCTGGAGCGAGCCACTCGTGGTCGAAGCGGAGGCGGGCGATGTGCCGGATCCAGACCGCCACGGTCGGCTGGAACAAACGCCCGAGCGAACCCAGGCTCGCCGACATCGACCAGCCACCATCAGAGATTTCTCCGCTGGAATCACTCTCCAAACACGGCGTCCGTGGATCGTCAGCGATCGGGCAGGCAAGGCTGGGGGCTACACCTCGGCACGCGACTGCCTCCCCTTCCGTCGGATGGCACGACGGAGCACCGGGTGCCGGACGTCTGTGGCGGGCAGATTCGCCGACCGAAGAGCCTGCTCCCACAGACAGGGGTGCCGGCTACCCGATTCGAGTGGCGGCGAGCATGATCGCCACCGCGCTCTTCGCGTCCTTGATCCGGCCGTCGCGAATCGCGTCGACGGCTTCGGCGAGCGGCATGCGGACGAGCTCGATCTCGTCTTCGGCGTCCTGCTCGGGGTTCGGCTCGACGTGGGCGAGGAAGAGCTCGATCTCCTCGTCGGCGAAGCCGGGCGAGGTGAACACGCTGCCGAGTGGTTCGATGTGAGTGACCTTGAAGCCGGTCTCCTCGAGGACCTCGCGGGCGGCGCAGTCGGCCACGGTCTCGCCGTCGACGTCGCGGACGCCGGCCGGGACCTCGAGCAGCGTCTCCCCCACCGCGTCGCGGAACTGCCGCACCAGCAGCACGTCGTCGCCGAGCAGCGGAACCGCCGCGCACGCGCCCGGGTGGTGGACAATCTCCCGGTACCGCCCCTCGACGACCTCGACCGAGATCAGCTTGCCGTCGAAGACGGTTCGCCGGCCACCGCCGGCCTCGTCGCTCACGACAGGTACCGGTCCACGGCCGCCGCGAACGCGTCGAGATCGCCGAGGTTCTCGATGGCCTGCCAGACGAGGGACGAATCCACCTCCAGATAATCGTGGACGAGCACGTTCCGCATCCCCGCGGCCATACGCAGGCGGGCGGCGAGTTCCGCGTCGAACACGCCGAGATCACCGAGCGCGAGGAATGCTGCTCCGTATTCGTCGGGAGGGCGTGCGGTGTCCTCCGCGAGGATGTGCACCGCGATATCGATCGCGGTCTGCAGCGCCACCTGGAGGTGGCGTTCTGCCGCAGCTTGCGCGGTGGAGCCGTTCATGAAGGCGTCCCGGCCAGCGCCCTGGATACGTCTGAGTTCGCCAAGTCGCTTCCCCATGTCGAGGAGTCGGCGGCGGACGACTTCAGGGTCGACCAAATCGGCCCTCCGCGATTCGGTGTCGCAGTCCGGCCTCGATTGTTCGGCGCATCGGCGCCGTGTCGAGGTATCGGTCGACTGTCTGCACGTAATGATGGATGCGAGCCAGATCGTCCCGCGAGAAAAGCAGGCGACCATCGCGGAGCACCCGGTAGCCCAGCGGTACCGGAGCCTCGTTCAGCACCACCACGTCAGCCGCATCGAGTCCGACGACATCCGCCACTGCGGCGATCAGATCCAGGTGTCGACGACCGATGTCGACGTCGTCACCGAGGAGCACCGCGACGTCGACATCGGACAGCGGGCCGGCAGTTGCCCGAGCCTGGGAACCGAACAGGTACGCGACGAGGACGTCCTCCTCACGAAGGAGTCGTTCGCGCAGGCGTTCGTCGAGACCGTCCATTCCGCGAATCGTACCGTCGGGGCAGTGTGGCGCTGCGGATGCGAGACGGTCGTCAGCCGGTCACGACCACGCGTTCGCGGTCGCCGCTGTCAGCGGCCCCGCCCTCGCGAAGATCCAGGCTGGCCCCGATGAAGTCCCGGAACATCGGGTGCGGGTTGGTCGGCCGGGACTTCAGCTCCGGGTGGAACTGCCCCGCCATGAAGAACGGATGGTCGGGTAGCTCGATGATCTCCACGAGCAGCTTGTTCGGCGACCACCCGCTGAACACCATCCCGCCCTCCGTCAACGCCCGGTGGTACTCGGGGTTGACCTCGTAGCGGTGGCGGTGGCGTTCCATCACGACCTCCGCGTCGTAGACCTTCCGCGCGTGGGTTCCCTCGACCAGGTGGCAGGGCTGCGCGCCCAGCCGCATCGTCGCGCCCATGTCCACCACGCCGAGCTGCTCCGGCAGGAGATCGATCACCGCGTGCGGCGTGGTGGGGTCGAACTCGCTGGAGTTCGCGTTCTCCAGACCGCACACGTTGCGAGCGAACTCGATCACGGCGACCTGCAGCCCCAGGCAGAGCCCAAGGTACGGAACACCGCGCTCGCGGGCGTACCGGGCCGCCTCGAGCTTGCCCTCGACGCCGCGCCAGCCGAACCCGCCCGGCACCACGATCCCGTCGACGCCGTCGAGCTCGCGCTCGGCGTCCTCCGCCAGGTCGTCCGAACGGACCCACCGGATGTCGATCCGCGCACCGTGGTGGAACCCCGCGTGCGACAGCGCCTCGATCACCGACAGGTACGCGTCGCGGAGGTTCACGTACTTCCCCACGATCGCGATCGTGACCGGCTTCGTGGCCCGGTCGATGGAGTCGACCAGCGCGTTCCATTCGGAGAAGTCGGGCTGGGCGTCGATCCGCAGGTGCTGGGCGAGGTACGTGTCGAGCCCTTCGGCGTGCATCGTGAGCGGGACCTTGTAGATCGACGGCGCGTCGATCGCGGCGACGACCCCCGCCATCGGCACGTCGCACTGCAGCGAGATCTTCTCCTTGAGGTTGTCGCTGACCGGCCGGTCCGACCGCAGCACGATCGCGTCGGGCTGGATACCGATCGACCGCAGCTCGCGCACCGAGTGCTGCGTGGGCTTGGTCTTGGACTCGCCGGTCGGGCCGATGAACGGCACCAGCGAGACGTGCACGAACGCGCAGTGGTCGCGCCCGACCTCGTTCCGCAGCTGCCGCACGGCCTCGAGGAACGGCAGCGACTCGATGTCGCCGACGGTCCCGCCGATCTCGACGATCACCACGTCGGCGTTCTCGGATTCGGCCAGCGCACGCACGCGCGACTTGATCTCGTTGGTGATGTGCGGGATGACCTGCACGGTCTTGCCGAGGAACTCCCCGCGCCGTTCCTTGGCGATCACGGCCGAGTAGATCGAGCCGGTCGTCACGTTCGACCCGCGGTGCAGGCTCTCGTCGGTGAACCGCTCGTAGTGACCGAGGTCGAGGTCGGTCTCGGCGCCGTCGTCGAGCACGAACACCTCGCCGTGCTCGAAGGGGTTCATCGTGCCGGGGTCGACGTTGATGTACGGGTCGAGCTTCTGGAGGGTGACGCGAAGGCCACGGGAGTGGAACAGGCGTCCCAGGGAGGCGGTGGTGATCCCCTTCCCGAGGCCGGAGGCCACGCCTCCAGTGACGAAGATGAAGTTCCTGTGCTCAGTCACCTCGGGAGGTCACTGTAGCAGAGCCTTCCGAGGCGGAGTGACCGATTCCCGCGCGAACTTGGCGGGACACCGGGTTTTTTCGCGGTCAGGGCAGTCCGGCCGGCTCGGGCTCGCCCTCGGGCTCGCCCCGTCGATCGCCCGGCGAGGCCCTGGGCCCCTCGGGCGGCCCCTGTCCGACGGACGGGCGGCCCAGGCGGTCCAGCCACCGGAGGGGCGGCACCGCGTCGATGCACCGCGAGAGCGTGACGGTCTCGGCGAGGAGGTTCAGCCCGACCGCTACTGCCGCAGCGACCACCACCCAGACACCGGTCAGCTCGACGTAGGCGGCCGCCCCCAGCACGAAACCCAGCAGGTTCGATCCCGAGTCGCCCAGCATGCCTCGCTCCCGGAGGTCGGGCCACAGCACGGCGAGCTCCGCGCCCAGCAGCCGCGCGAGCAGCGCCGGGGGCCCGAGGAACATCATCGGGAAGGCCCCCAGGACGAACGCCTTCCCCGCCCGTCCCGGCCTGACGTCGAGCCCGTTCCACACGTTGGTCGAGCCGGCGATCAGCAGCACGCCGGCCACCATGATCCACGACGAACGGCCTCGGAGCGTGAGCACCACCAGCACGGCACCCACGACGCCGGCGACCGCCTTCAGCAGGCCGGTCGTGACGTGGCCCCGCAGCAGCTCGCGCCCGTGTGCGAACAGGCCCCGGGCCCCGCCGGGACGGAGGTCGTCCATCAGCCCGGCGGCGAAGACCACGACGGCGCCGGCAAGGAGCCCCCACGTGTCGCGGCCGAGCTCCGTTCCCCAGACCAGGGCCAGCAGCCCGGCGACGAGCTGCGCAAGGGCGGATCCTGCGAACAGCGCGATCCCCAGCGTGGCCGGGACCGGCCGGCCGCGGTGGTTGGTCGCCGTCAGACGCGGGTGCCACCCCGCCGGTGTGAGGACCATGGCGCAGATACCGAGCCCGAGGCCGACGACCACCAGCAGCATCAGCCGGAGCGCGTCGTTCATCGCCACCCCACGGTGCGCAGCGAGAGCGCCCACAGGATGTCCCGCCCCTGCCTGGCCCGGTGGGCGAACCCGGCGAGGTCACGCCCGGTGGAACGGTGCGAGAACCGCACGGGCACCTCGACGACCCGGAACCCCAGTCGCGCCGCGTCGGCCACCATGGCCGAGTCGACCCCGAATCCTGCGGCGAGGGGGCGGCACGCGCGAAGGCACTCGACGGTGACCGCCCGCTGGCCGGAGAGCGGCGCGGTCGTCCCGAGTCCGGAGATCCGCACGATCAGGGCTGCGGCCGACCGCCGGACCAGGCCGAACCCGCCCGAGATCGCCCGAGGCGGAACCGCCACCGCAAGGTCCGCGTGGCCGGCCACCACCGGCGACAGCACGGCGTCGAGTGCCGCGGCCGACGAACCGAGGTCGCCGTCCGCGAGCAGCACGACCGTGGCATCGGCCGCGCGGTCGAACGCGGCGGCGAGCGCCCCACCCTTGCCCGCGCCGCGCGGCGACCGAACCACGCGCGCGCCTGCCGACAGGGCCTCCTCCGCGGTCCTGTCGGACGAGCCGTCGTCCGCCACGATCACTTCCCCCACGTCGTCGATCGACCGCAGCGCACGGACGGTGGGGGCGACCCGCTCGGCCTCGTCGCGCGCGGCCACCAGCGCGATCACCGATCTCCCCGTCGCGGTCACGGCGGCGGCGGGATCCCCTGGTCGGCGCCGGGCTTCGTCCCGTAGTCACCGCCCGGGCCGCCCGACACCATGCGCGCGAGCCCCAGCACGAGCGCCAGCCGGCCCTGCTTCGTCTCGATGTCGTCGACCGTCATGAGGTGTTCGTGAGACAGGTTCGGGTCGGATCGGATGAGGCCGACGAACGGATGGAGCTGCGTCCCCTCGGTCTCCGCGGCCGCCGTGAGGTTCCCGTCCTGGACGAACTGGTTCACGAGCGGTTCCATGAACGTGGTGATCGGCACGCCGGGCGTTCCCTGGCCGCCGGCGGACACGACCACCAGCTGACCGGGCCCACCCACCTTGTCCGCGTCGCCGGGGTTCACGTCGGGCGAGGTGATGAACCCCTGCTGGATGAGGGACACGAGCAGGTCCGGGGTGCCGGGCGGGCAGTTCGGGCGCGAGAATCCGGCTGCCCCCTCCGACAGTCGGTCCGCCAGCTGCGTCGACGCGATGCTGACGAGCGTCGGCGGGGGCGTGTCGCGCGAGACGCACAGCGTGTCGGCAAGCGGCCCGGCCTCGCTGCGCGACCGGATCAGGGAGGTGACGGTCATCGACTCGACGTCCGCGCCGGCCTGGGTGAGGACGTCGGCGGCGTTGCGGGCGCCCGACGGGTCGGCCTTGTCATCGGTCAGGACGATGGCGTTCTGTCCCTCGAGGCTGTTGGGAATCAGGTACAGCGACGCCGTGTCGAGTTCGCTGTTGAGCTGGGAGTTGAGTCTCTGGGCATCCTGGAGCTGGGCCTCGAGGCTGCGGGTGTTGTTCTTGAGGGTCCGGACGAGTCCTGACTTGATCACCGTGGTCCCCGCCAGCACGCCCAGGGCGAGCGCGAGGAACACGGCCACGATCGTCACCAGGTGGTAGCGGAACGAGATCACGTCATGCCCCTACCGCGGCCTCAGAAGATCCTCCCCAGCTGGTCGAGCAGCTGGTGCAGGAACAATCGGAACGGCTGCGAGGCAAGGGCCACGACGATCATGGCGAAC
Organism: uncultured Actinomycetes bacterium; assembly: GCA_963772375.1. Taxonomy (GTDB): domain Bacteria; phylum Actinomycetota; class UBA4738; order UBA4738; family JACQTL01; genus DATBHM01. The sequence goes on along the minus strand of CAVYXG010000001.1, from coordinate 216,720 downwards.
AGCGCGGCCCCCACCAGGAGCGCGAGATCGCGCCCTCGGACCCGGCCGGTGTACAGCCGGGACACCCCCTTGGCGTCCATGAGGATCTCCCCCACGCGGAGCCGGACGAGGAACGTTGACGCCATCCCCATCCGCCCCTTGTCGAGGAACTCCCGCAGGTTCCCGTGGGACCCCACCGCCACGATGAGGTTGGCGCCCTTCCCGTGCGCGAGCACGAACGCCATGTCCTCGCTGGTCCCCGTGCTCTCCATGACCTTGAACGGGATCCCGAGCAGCTCGAGCCGCTCCCGGCCGGGGGCGCGGCCGCCGGGGTACGCGTGCACGACGACCTCGGCCGGGGGCTTGCGGTGGAACAGGCCATGGGGCCGGACGGCCTCGCGGAGCGTCTCCTCCGAGATGCTGTCCATATCCCCGACGATGAGATCGCAGTGGTAGCCGGCGTCGACCAGCGCGTCCGCTCCCCCGTCGACCCCGATCAGGATGGGGCGGACGTCGCGGATGTAGGGGCGGAGCGTCGCGAGGTCCTCGCGGTACCGATAGCCCCGGACGACCACGAGCACCGGCCGGTCGGCGATCGCATGGACGAGCTCGGGCAGACCGGATCCGCCGAACAGCAGGTCCCGTTCCCGCTGCATGAACTCCATCGTGTTCCGGGCGAACGACTCGAACTGCTCGGCGAGGCGGACGCGAGCGTCCTCCATGGCCTCCGCGACCGAGTCCGTGCTCTGCAGGATGCCGACACCGACCAGACGCGTGCCCGCGTAGATGCGGTCGCCGTCGAGGCGGAGCGCCGCGCCCTCGCGGACCTTCTGCAGCACCAGCGGTCCGACCGAGTCCACCAGCGGGATGCCGGCCTCCATGAGGATCCTGGGGCCGAGGTTCGGATAGCGCCCGGAGATCGAACGCGCCGCGTTGACCACGCCGGCCACGCCGGCGTCGACCAGGCCCTCGGCCGAGAGGCGGTCGAGGTCCTCGTGGTCGATCACCGCGATCTCGCCGGGCTGGATCCGGCGGAGCAGCGTCTTGGTCCTGCGGTCGACCCGCGCGACCCCCGCGGCCGGGCGGGCACGGCGGGAACGCAGGCGAAGCAGGCTTCGGGGCCTCGTGGCGGCCGTGGGAGTGGCACCCCTTTCGTCTCTGCTGGCGGCCGGCGGCGACGGCGACATGGACGTCTTCACCCCGCCGACCTGCGGGGACAAGGGTAGCGGACGCGCCTGAAGGTCGGGTGAGCCGGAACGATTCAGGCGTCCGCGGCTGCCTGCGCCAGAAGCTCCTCGGCGTGCGTGGCGGCGGCGTCGCTGTCCGGGAGTCCGGAGAGCATCCGGGAGATCTCGGCCACGCGTTCGGCGTCGTCGAGGACCTCCACGGTGGCAGCTCCGCCCTCCTTGGTGACCCGGAGGTGGCGGTCGGCGAAGCAGGCGATCTGGGGAAGGTGGGTCACCACGAGCACCTGCCTCGAATCGGCGAGCCGCGCCAGGCGCCGCCCGACGGCGAGGCCGGCCCGGCCGCCGATCCCCGCGTCGACCTCGTCGAACACCAGCGTCGGGACCCGGTCGAGGTCCGCCAGGACGCTCCGGCAGGCCAGCATGGTCCGGGAGAGCTCGCCGCCCGAGGCCGACCTGCCGAGCGGCAGGGGCGACTGGCCGGCGCCGCCGGAGAAGAGCACCTCGGCCCGCTCGGCGCCCAGCGTGGTGGGCCCGCCCGACGTGCGGAGGGCGACCGAGACCGTCGCCCCCTGCATCCCCAGCTCGTGGAGCTCGGCCTCGATCGACCCGGCCAGGCGCGGGGCCGCCTCCACGCGGCGGCCGGTGATGGTCGCGGCCAGCCGCGCCCGCTCGGCCTCGAGTTCCGCGGCCTCGGCGTCCAGCGCCGCGCGCTCCTCGCCGGCCCGCCCCAGGGCGGCCAGCCGCGCGCGGGCCTGGTCGAGATAGGCCAGGATGCCCTCCTCGCCCGCGCCGTACTTCCGTTCGAGCTGGCCGAGCGCCTGGAGCCGTTCGTTGACCTCGGTCAGCCGGGCGGGGTCGGCGCGAACCCGTTCGCGCCAGTCCCTGACGTCGCGGGAGACGTCGGCCGCCTCCTCCGCCACCGAGGTGAGCCGCTCGGAGAGCTCGCGGGCCTCGGGATCGACGGCGGCCGCTTCACGGAGCGCCCCGGCGGCCGAAGCGAGCGCCTCGGCCGCCCCGCCCTCGACGGACAGCGCCTGCTCAGCCGTGGCCGCCCGTTCCATGAGGCGTTCGGCGTTGGCCAGACGGGACTCCTCGGCCCGCAGCGCCTCGGCCTCGCCAGGTGTGACACCGGCCGCCTCGATCTCGCGCACCTGGTAGGCCAGCAGGTCCTTCTCGCGTTCGCGTTCCCGTTCCTCCCGGTCGAGGTCGTCGAGGCGCCGCCGGACCCGCCCCAGCCGTTCGAACGCATCGCGATGGCGTTCGGCGGTGGCGACGTGCTCCGCGCCGACGAACCGGTCGAGGAACCCGGTCTGCTCCGCGGGAGCGAGGAGACGCTGGGCCTGGTTCTGCCCGTGGACCTCCACCAGGTCGGGGCCGAGGGCCGCAAGCGCAGAGACCGGCACGATCTGCCCGCCGATCCGGGCCGAGCTGCGTCCGTCCACCGAGACCGTGCGGGCCAGCACCACCTCGCCGTCCTCGGTCCACTCGGTGGTGACCGGCGTCTCCGGCGAGCGGAACCTGGCCTCCACGCGAATTCGGGCGACGCCCTTCCGGACGAGCGTCGCCGACGACCGCCCGCCGAGCGCGAGTGCCAGGCCCACGGTGACCATGGTCTTGCCGGCCCCGGTCTCGCCGGTGAGGACGTTGAGGCCGGGGTGCAGCTCGAGGTCGAGGTCCTCGATCACCCCGAGCCCGGCGATGTGGAGCTCGAGCAGCACGGCCGCGATCCTACCCGGAGGATCCGACACGAACCTGGTCGCGCGGGTCAGTCGGATCCCGATGGGGACAGGTCGTCGAGACCGTCCATCACCGTGCCGTCCGGCAGCGAGAAGCGCTCCCGAACCCGCCGGAAGAAGCTCTCCGATCCGGGCGGATGCACCACCCGCGCCGGTCGGTCCGCTGCCCGGATCCGCACCCGGGCGCCGACCGGGAGTGGCAGGCTCTCCTTGCCGTCGGTGGAGAGCACGCCGTCCTCCCCCGCCCGAACCTCGATCTCGATGTGCTCGTCCAGCCCGACGACGAACGACCGGTCGAACACCATGTGCGCCGCGATCGGCGTGACGACGAGGCACGGAACGCCCGGCGAGACGATCGGCCCCCGCGCGGAGAACGAGTAGGCGGTGGAACCGGTCGCCGTCGCCACGATGACGCCGTCGCCCGAAAAGGTCGTGACGTATTCGCCCGCCAGCCACACCCCCACCCGGACGACGCGGTGGCGGGTTCCCTTCTCCACCATGACCTCGTTCAGGCCCCACCGGGGTTCGGTCCAGGTGGTCCCGGCGACCGCCTCGGCGACGACGCCGCCGCGCTCCTCGATGACGGCCGTGCCGTCGAGGGCCCGGCCGATCACCGCCTCCGCATCGTCGGGATCGACCGGTGTGAGGAACCCCATCCGGCCGACGTTGACGCCGACGACCGGCCGGTCCACCTCCACCGCGTAGTGGGCCGCGCGGAGGAACGTTCCGTCGCCGCCGACGCTCACCACGAGGTCCAGTCCCGTGGAGAACTCCGCCGGGCTCGACAGCTCGGCGTTCGCCTCGCGGCTCAGCGCCTCCACGCCGGCGGCGGGGGCCGACGAGTGAATCGGGTCGTCGTCGAGCACCCGCGTCCGCAGCCCACGGCCGGCCAGGGAGCGGATGAGTTGGGTGGCGGTCCGCAGGGCGGGCTCGCGGCCGCCGTGCACGACGAACCCGACCACCGTCACGTCCGGCTCCCGTCGCGGACCGCCAGCCCCTCGGCCACGGCGGCGTCGAGGTCGGCGACCGGGCCCGCGCGACCCGTCCGCAGCAGGAACTCGACGTTGCCGGCGGGGCCCCGGACCGGCGAGGCCATTGCGCCCGTGGTCCTGATGCCCAGCGAGGACAGCGCATCCCGGACACCCTCGAGCGAGGACCGCCAGGCGCCGGGGTCGCGGACGACGCCGCCCGAGCCGACTCGTTGGGGGCCGGCCTCGAACTGCGGCTTCACGAGCAGGACGAATATCGCCTCGGGTGCCGCGACGCCCACGAGCGGCGGCAGCGCCAGGCGAAGTGAGATGAACGACAGGTCGGCGACGACGAGCGCCGGCGCGAACGGCAGCCCGCCGGGCCGGAGCATGCGGATGTTCGTGCGTTCCAGGACGGTCACGCGGGGGTCCTCGCGCAGCGACCAGGCGAGCTGCCCGTAGCCGACGTCGACGGCCAGGACGCGGGACGCGCCGTGCTGAAGCAGCACGTCGGTGAACCCTCCAGTCGAGGCCCCCGCGTCCATCGCGTCCAGTCCGGCCGGGTCGACGCCGAACCGGTCGAGGGCCGCCTCGAGCTTGTCGCCGCCGCGGCTGACGAACCGCCGCGGCGGACCGGCCAGCGTCAGCGGTTCGGAGTCGGCGACCATGGTCGAGGCCTTCGCGGCCGGACGCCCACCCACCCTGACCAGGCCGGCGTCGACCGCGGCCCGGGCCTCCATCCTGCTCGCGACCAGGCCGCGGCGAACCAGCTCGGTGTCGAGCCGGCGGCGCACCGCCTAGGCGCCGTCCCCGCCGGAACCGGAGCCCGAGGAATCGGCGCCGCCCCCCTCCCCCCCGTCCCGGCCGAGCCGGCCGAGCCGGAGGATCCGGTGGATGCGGCCGATTCCCCGGACGCCGTCGAACCCGACGACGTGCGCTTGGCGGAGGACGACCTGGTCGCCGTTCGCTTGCGGGCGGCCGACCGCTTGGCGGGGGTCTTCTTGGTGGACGAGGATCCATCGACCGCCTTCTCCAGCTCACGGACGCGCTTGCGCAGGGCATCGATGTCGTCCGTCGTGGCGAGTCCGAACGCCTTGAGCTGCTTGCGCACCTCCCGCTGGACGACCTCGAGGACCTGGCTGCGGCTCTGCTGCGACCAGTCCATGATCTGCTGTCCCATCTCCCGGATCTGGCCCGCCATCGCCGATGGCCCCTGGCCAGCCATCCCCTGGGCCTGTTCCACCATCGAACGCGCCATGTCCCGCGCTCCCGATGGGGTGAGGTTGCCCAGCGCCGCCTCGATGTACCTGCGGGCGTCGGACGAGTACCGCCGCGCGTCGGCCGCCATGCCTGCCCCTTTCTGTCGGTTCGTCGTTGGCCCCGATGTTCGGACCCTTGCGAAGGATACCGGCCCCCCGCGCTGGCCCGGCGGGGCGGCCGGAGGGGTCCGATATACTCCGCGACGCACGCCGAACCCGGCGCCGCGCGCCGGCGGCTGCCCGGGCGGGCGGGCGGGCCGCGAGCGGCCCACGGCACTCCACGAACGGCATCGAGGTGGTTGGGCAGTGGCCAGCGCGAACGAGGTCGAGGCCGAGCTCCAGAAGCTCGTCGATCGTCTCGCCACGGCTGATCCCAGGATCCATTCGGACCTCGATGGCACGCTCGGCGGGTCGCGCCTCGTCCAGATGGAGGTTCCCGACCTCGGTGTGTCGTTCTGGAGCGAGCTGTCCGATGGCAGGATGAGCGACGTGCACCGCGGCCAGCCCGATCACGCGGACATCCGCATCACCGCCGACAGCGACGACCTCCTGGCCATGATCCGCGGCACCAAGCCGCTGTTCTCGTCCTACCTGGCGGGGCACGTCCGGGTCCAGGCGAGCGTGTCGGACCTGCTGGCGCTGCGGAGGCTGATGTAGCGGGTGGGACGGGTTCGCCGGCTCCTCATCGGGACCGCCGGCGCGCTGGCCGGGTACGCGTCCGGGAAGGTGCTCCTGCATGGGCGCGACCGCGGGGTCGGGCTGGTTCTCCCCGGCGAAGAGGAGCTGCTCGGCTCCGTTCGCGGCCGGCCGGAGTTCGTCCGGGGGCCGCGGGCGTCGCGGATCTCCATCGAACACCTGGACTCCCCGGGCGCGACCGGAACGATCCTGTTCACGCACGGCTGGTGCGTGACCGAGGCGATCTGGCACTTCCAGAAGCGTGACCTGGCGGGCGGCCGGCATCGCGTGCTGACCTGGGACCTGCCCGGCCACGGCCACTCGACGCCCATCGCGCGCGGCCACCTCACGATCGACATCGCCGTGGACGCTCTCGCCCACGTGATCGACTCGACGCCCGGTGACGAGCCGCTGGTGCTCGTGGGGCACAGTCTGGGGGGGATCCTCACGATCGGGTTCCTCCTCCGCCACTCGGAGACCGCGCGGCGGCGGGTGCGGGGGGCGGTGCTCGCCGCGACGCCGCTCGTGCACTTCGCCCACTCGGCGGCCGGGCGGTGGCCGGGCGCATCCCTGCAGGCGCGCCTGCTCGGCCAGGCCGCCCAGCTCGCCGTGGAGAACAGCGTCGTCGACCGGCTCTTTTCGCGGGAGGCGGGGATGACCAGGCCCGCCGGCGCCAGCTACCGGCTGATCCGAGCCGGGTTCGGCGACCGGCCCGACCCGGCGTCCGTGCGCTTCGTCCGCGACCTCGCCGCGTCGGTCCCGCCGCCGGTCCGAGCCGAGACGTTCCGGGCCATGACGGGGTTCGACCTCCGCCCTCGGCTGCACGAGCTCGAGACGCCGGTCGTGCTGGTCACGGGCGGCCTGGACCACCTGGTGAGCGCGGACGAGGTCCGCCGTCTGGCGCCGCTCATCCCGGACGCGCGCGTCGAGGAGTTCGCGCGCTCGGGGCACGCGCTGTTCCTGGAGGAACACGAGCGGTTCACCGGGTTGGTGCGGGACTTCGCGGCGGAACGCCTCCCGGTACCGCGTCGCCGTCCTGCCCGGGAGAAGCGGTCGCCGGCCTGACGCCGGGAGGGCGTCGTCGTGCTGATCCCCATCCGCGACGAGAACCCGGCCGCGCGACGCCCGTACGTCACGCTCGCGATCATCGCCGCCAACGTCCTGCTCTTCGTCCTGTGGCAGCGGCCGTGGTCGTCCCAGGAGGAACAGGGGCTGTTCGCGTTCTGCCACGCGGTCATCCCCTACGAGGTGGTCCACCGGACGAACCTCGCCCAGGGCGGGCTGCCGGCGCGCGCCGCCGTCGACCGAGCCGAGATCGGGGTCTCGGGGCGCGACCTCCAGCTGCTGCTCCAGGGCCGGGCGACCGACCCCGCGGCGCCCGGGTTCCACGGGTGTCCGGACAAGAGCTGGTGGGCGGCCGTGTTCGTCGCGATGTTCCTGCACGCCGGGTGGCTGCACATCGCGGGGAACATGCTGTTCCTGTGGGTGTTCGGGGACAACGTCGAGGACCGCATCGGGCACGTGAAGTTCCTGCTCTTCTACCTGATCTGCGGGGTCGTGGCGGCCGCCGGCCAGATCGCGGTCGGGCCGCAGTCGGTGATCCCGACGCTCGGCGCGTCGGGCGCCATCGCCGGGGTGCTCGGCGCGTACCTGGTGATGTTCCCGGCCCGGCGCGTGTACTCGCTGGTCCCGATCCTGTTCATCTTCACGCTGCTGCCGATCCCGGCGTTCGTGGTGCTGGGGTTCTGGTTCGTGCTGCAACTGGTGAGCGGGGTTACGCAGGTGACGCACCATGTGAACGGGGGTGTCGCGTTCTTCGCCCACGTGGCCGGGTTCGCCGCGGGCCTGGTGCTGGCGCTGCTGTTCTTCCCGAAGGAACGAACCCGCCGCGCGCGGGACGAGGGCCTGTTCCCCTAGCCGTGTTCCCGGCCGTTCGTGCGCGCTGCGTGTCGGTCGGGGGGCCACCGGAATCCGATCGTGCGCTCGTCCGCGTGGTCCCCGAGGGTGACGCGGATCGCAGCCGGGACAGAGTCGAGCCCGCCGGTCCGTTCGAACCCCATCCGTTCGATGAACCCCTCCGAAGTGCGCGTCACGGCGTACACGGTCGAAGCGCCGCCAACGATCGCCGCCTTGACCCCGGCCGCAGTGAGCAGCGGCCCGGTCCGCTCCCCCCTCGACGACCCGGTCACTGCCAGGGACCGCAGGTGGGCGATGGTCGCCCCGTCCCAGGTCAGCAGCTCGAAGGCGATCGTGCCGACGGTCTCCCGACCGCGCGCCGCGACCAGTGTCTCGCCGATCCGCTTGTCCACGCCGCTGTCGCGGAGCTCCGCCTCCCGCAGCAGCCGAACGATGGCGCCGACGTCCTCGCGCACGGCCGGCCGCACGGCGATGGCCGGGCGGAACAGTGCGCCGAGGTCCCTGCCGAGGTGGGACGGGAGGTTCGGGGCGCCGAGGAGGTCGGCTTCCGTGGACACGCCGGTGAGCACCATCAGCGAGTCCCAGCCCACGGCGGCTGCGCCGTCGATGTCGGTGTCGAGGCGGTCGCCGACCACGAGCGGGTGGCGTCCCCCGATGCGGTCGAGGGCGGTGCGCAGGAGCGGCGGATGGGGTTTGCCGGCGACGGCCTCCGGCCCGTGGCCGATCGTCGTGGTGATCGCCGCCAGCAGGGCGCCGGCCCCCGGCCACAAGCCGTCTGGCGCGGGGAAGGACGCGTCGGTGTTCGTGGCGATCAGCCGGGCGCCGCGTTCCACGAGCAGGGCCGCGGTCCGCAGCCGGGCGTAGGTGACGTTCCTGTCGACGCCGACGCACACGACGTCGGCGCTGTCGGCGTCGTCGTCGAGGAGCGCGAACCCGGCCTCCCGGAGCGCCTCCCGGATACCGTCCTCGCCGACGACGAACGCGGTTCGGCCGCCGGCGGGGCCGAGGATCTCCGCCGTGGCCATCGCCGAGGTGATGACCTCGTCGGCACGGACCTCGACGCCGTGACCGGCGAGCGTCTCGGCGACCTGGTCCGGCGTCCGGCTGGAGTTGTTCGTCACGAAGGCCACCCGAACGCCGCGCCGCCGGACCTCCTCCACCGCCTCGGGGGCCCCGGGGACCGTCTCCGAGCCCCGGTACAGGACACCGTCGAGGTCGAACAGCACGGCGTCGTACGCGTCGACGAGGGAGCCCGTGGCCTCTGCGGAGCGACCGGTGTCGTCGGGCGCGCTCACCCGGCGAGCCGCGCGAGCGCCCGCTCGTAGTGGCCGATGCCCGGGCGCATGGCGATGGCGAGCTTGAGGTGGGCGATCGCCCGCGTCCGCTGGCCGGTCCGTTCGCAGGCGAGCGCCAGCCCGAAGTGCGCGTAGTCGTTCACGGGGTCGATGGCGACCGCCTTGGCGAACTCCCGCCGGGCCCAGGCCGTTCGCCCCGACATGTACAGGGCGCGGGCGAGGGCCTCGCGAATCGAGCCCTTCTCGGGCTCCATGAGCCGAGCCCGGGACAGGAACATGGCGGCCTGATGGGGGTGCCCGTCCCGCAGGAACGTGACCCCCCGCGCGTACAGGTCGTACGCGGACTGCTCGTCCGTGTCGGTGCTATACAGTCGGGATGCCTCGCGTGTCACCGTTCACCGGCCTTCTGTACGACGAATCCGTCGTCGGCCCGCTGGACCGGGTCACCGCCCCACCGTACGACGCCATCAGTTCGGAGAGCGAACGCCGGCTGCATGCCGCCAGCCCCCACAACGTGGTCCGGTTGATCCTCGGCCGGGACGAGCCGGGCGACGACGATCGAGAGAACAAGTATACGAGGGCCTCCCGACTGCTCCGGGAGTGGCGAGCGACCGGGGCCCTGCGCGCGACGGAGCGCCCGTCGTGGTTCCTGTACGAGATGCGGTTCACGTTCCAGGGTCGGCCCGGGCGTGTCCGGGGAGTGATCGCAGCCGTGGACATCGAGGCGCTGGGCGGGGGGGTGATGCCGCACGAGCGCACCATGCCCGGACCGATCGAGGACCGGATGCGGGTGCTTCGAACCGTACGGGCGAACCTCTCGCCGGTCTACGCGCTGTGGCGGGGGCCGACGCCGGAGCTGGCCGCCGTCCTCGATGAGGCGGAGACGGGCCGGACGCCGGACGTCACGGTTGCCGACGAGGAAGGGGTCGAACATCGATTGTGGGTCCTGCCGGCCGGTGGTGGCGACGGCAATGCCGCCCCCTGGGACCGGATCGCACTCGACCTCGACGATGAACGCCTCCTCATCGCCGACGGTCACCATCGATACTCGGTGGCGCTGGCGTTCCGCGAACAGATGCGCGCGGAGGTCGGGCCCGGCCCGTGGGACCGCATGCCGATGCTGCTCGTCGACGCCGCGGTCGAGGACCCGCCCGTCCTCCCGATCCATCGCGTCGTGCTCGACGGGGCGGCGGTCAGGACCGAGGGCCGTCGGGTCCGCGACCTGTCCGAGGTGCTCGCCGCCCTCGACGACGACACGCTCGTGTACGGGTCGGCCGCTAGGGAGGGTCCCTCGCTGGTGCACCGGGTCGACACACTGAAAGGCGCGCCCCCCACCGTGTGCGCACTGCACGAGCGCGTTCTCGGCGACGCCGGGCTGCGGTTCGTGACGGACGCCGCGGCGGCCGAGGAGGCGGTCCGGCTGGGCGATTCCAGCGCGGCATTCTTCCTCCCTCCGACCCGCGTGCGCCGGATCCGGGACGTCATCGAGCGCGGCGGCACACTCCCGGAGAAGTCGACCTACTTTTGGCCCAAGCCCCGGACGGGGATGGTCATCCGGGCGCTGGATTGACCTCGTCCGGGGCCTGGCGGATCACTCCTCGTCGACGGGTTCCAGCTTCTTGAGCCCGGTGGCGATCACCTCCATCACCGTTCGAGCTCCGGCTCCGTTCCGGTAGAACCGCCGCACGAGCTGGCCGTGCACGAGCACCTCGTCGCCCTTGCCGATGGCGCCGAGCGACTTCCTCGTGATGGGCTTGCCGTGCCAGGCCGAGACCGGGAGGGGGAGGGAGCGTTTGCCGGTCTCGGGAACGGAGAGCTTGATCTCGGTCACCCGGTCCCCCGACGGCAGCTCCTTCTCCGTCGGATCGGCGGCGACCGTCCCGGCCAGGACGACCACGTTGACCGTCACCATGGGCGCTCCCCCCTTTCGCCGCGGACCATAGCGCGACCCTCCGACACGAACCGCCGGGTTGGAGCCCGCGGGAAGGGGCCGCCGATCGGGCCGCGGATAGACTCGGGCGGATGGACGACACGTTCGAGGCGGCTGCCGACCTCGTCGCCGTGGACACGAGGATGACCGGGCGGTACCGGGTAACGTCCGCGTACCTCGCCCGCGCGTCGGAACCCGCGCTCATCGAGACCGGTCCCACCACGTCCGCGGACGCCGTGACGGCCGGCCTGGAGTCCCTCGGGCTGTCGGGGGACGATCTCGCGCACATCGTGGTGACGCACATCCATCTCGACCACGCCGGCGGCGCCGGCACGATCGCGGAGCGGTTCCCTCAGGCGACCGTCTGGGTGCACGAGCGTGGGGCGCGGCACCTCGCGGATCCGTCGCGGCTGTGGTCGAGCGCCGCGCACGTATACGGCGGCGAGGACCGGCTGGTGGACATGTTCGGCCCCATGCGGCCCATCGACCCCGATCGCATCCGGTCGGTGGCCGAGGGCGACCGCATCGACCTCGGCGACCGAGCGCTCGACGTGATGTACACGCCGGGGCATGCGTCGCACCACGTGAGCCTGGTCGACTCCCGGAGCGGGGCGCTGTTTACGGGCGACGCGCTCGGGATCCACTTCCCGGACGTGAAGGTCCTGCGGCCGGCCACGCCGCCACCGGACGTCGACGTCGAGCTCGCGGTGGACAGCATCGGGCGGATCCGGGCCCGGGCGGAGAGCGCGTTGATGTTCAGCCACTTCGGCCCGGTGCGCGAGGTGGACGAGCTGTGTGCGATCGCCGCCGACCGGATCCGGTACTGGGCGGGGATCGTTCGATACGCGATGGACCAGACCGACGACCTCGACCGCATCGCCGAGATCCTGGCGGCGAGGACGGCCGGCGAGTTCGACGCGGTGGGAGCCGGCCCCGAGGAACGGGAACGCTACGAGATCCTCTCGAGCACGAAGACGAACGCCGCCGGGCTGGTCCGGTACTGGAACAAGCGCCGCGAGCGTGAGGCGGCCGAGGGGACCGGATAGCGCCGGGCTCCGGTCCCGGCGGCGTGCTCAGGCGAGCTCGGCGAGCCGTTCGGCGGCGTCGAACGCCGTGGGGTCGTGGCGGGTGATCCGCCGGAACTCCGTCGCAGCCTCCTCACGGCGGCCGGACCGCGCGTAGAGGTCGCCCGTCACGTACCAGACGCGGAGGTCCTGTTCCCTTCCGACGTCCGATCGGTTGGACAGACGCCGGAGCAGCGCCAGGCCCTCGTCGAAACGACCCATGTCCCCGAGCGCCGATGCACCCACGATGACGGCCTCGGCCTTGGCGTCGCCGGAGACCGGCGCCCGGAGCGTCTGTTCCGCCAGGGGAACCGCCTTCTCGGGGCTGCCCAGGGCCCGGTAGGCATCGGCGACGATGTGGTTCTCGTCCTGGCGGCCGGTCATCCGGCGGTAGGCCTGCATCTCACGCAGCGCGTCGCGCCACTCCCCGGCCCCGTAGTGGGCGAGCGCCAGCACCTCGCGGACCGCACCCGATCGGGGCGCGGCGTCCTTGGCCTTCCGTGCCTCCTTGATCGCCTGGCGGGGATCTCCCCGCCCCAGGAGCTCGACGGCACGCTCGAGATGGCCGAGCGCCACCTGCGCCTGCTGAGGCCGGGCGGTCTGGCGGACGTCGTCGACCACGTCGCGTGGGAGCGGGGCGCTGCGGCGGGGGGTTCCGTGGGCCGTCTTCCCGTGACGGGGGCTGAGCGCGCGTGGCATGCACCAAGCGTAGCGGGCGGAGGCGCCCTGCCACCGGGCGGGCCCGGAATCGGGTAGGGGGCGGGGTTAGCCCGCCCCCTCCCACACCACCGGGCATGCGGGTCCGCACCCGGCGGTTCGCCAAGCATCCCGAACGCGACGGTAGGAGTCGTTGAAACCGGCAAGGCCGTGTTGCTGCCAGTTGGCGTTCGGCATGGCGCGTTGGAGAGGAGCGGACCCCGCGAGACGCCAGTACCCCTTGCGTGTGCCCGCCCACTCGCGGGCCATGTGCCTGGGGATGCCGAGCGCCACGAGGTTGCGGACCTTCGTGCGGTACCGCTTCCACTCCTTCCATCGGACCTGCCGGAGCCGCCTCCGCAGCCACTCGTCGAGCTCGGCGAAGATGCTCGGGGTGTCGGCAAGCCCGAAGTAGCCGGTCCATCCACGGACGAAGGAGTTCGCCACGTCGATGCGACGGGACATCGAGATCCCCCACCGACGGGAAGTGATCCTTCGCAGGCGGTCCTTGGCCCGCATGCGGGCCTTGGGGTCCACCCGGAGGCTGACCTTCCCGTTCCGGCGGAAGAAGCCGAAGCCGAGGAACGTCCGGCGAGTCGCCGGAGCCACGGCCGACTTTTCCCGGTTCACCCGGAGCTTGAGCCTTTGCTCGACGAACTGGTCGATGCTTCCGAACACGCGCTGTCCGGCCCGCTCGCTCGCCACGTAGACCATCAGGTCGTCGGCGTAGCGCACGAACCGGTGTCCCCTCGCCTCCAGCTCCCAGTCGAGATCGTCCAGCATGATGTTGGCGAGCAGCGGCGAGAGCGGTCCACCCTGAGGGGTCCCCTCGGGCGTTCGCACTCTCACCCCGTCGACCATCACACCGGCCTCGACGAAGGCCCGGACGAGCTTCAGGACACGGCGGTCGGTAACTCGGCGAGCCACCCGCGCAAGCAGGGCGTCGTGGTTGATCCGGTCAAAGAACCGGTCCAGGTCGACGTCCACCACCCAGTTGGCTCCGTCGGCGATGAACCCCCGGGCGGCCTGCACCGCCTGATGGGCGCTCCTCGACGGACGGAAGCCGTAGCTGGATGCTGAGAAGTGCGGGTCGAACACCGGGGTGAGCACCTGCAACAGGGCCTGCTGGATCATCCGGTCCAGCGCCGTCGGCACCCCGAGGGACCTCGTCCCGCCGCCGTGCTTGGGGATGTCCACCCTGCGAACGGGAGAGGGTCGGTACGTGCCCGTGTCGAGCATCGCCCGGATGGTGGGCCAGGCCCGGGAGAGGTGGGTCCGGAGCTCGGAGACGGCCATCCCGTCTGTCCCCGGTGCTCCCCCGTTGCGCTCGACACGTCGGAGCGCCCGCTCCACGTTCTCGGGCGAGAACGCGGCCTCCCACAGGGAGGGGGGAACGGGCGGGATGAGGGTCTGCTGGTCGGGCGCCGGGGACGCGCTCCGCTCTGGCGGGGTCCCAGGCGGCTTCACCGCCGTCCTCCCCCGCCAGGCCCACCCCTCAGGTGGGTTGGCTGCGGCCTTCCGTCCCACGAGCCGTGGCCACTCGCCCTCGGCTTCGCGTTCGGCCCTTCCCGACGGGTTGAGGGCCCGCCGGTACTACGGCCTCTGCTGACCCCTGCCGGATCCGCCGCCCCGTCACCGGGACGGTGGCCGGTTCGGCATGCAGCCCCGTCCCGGCACCCCAACAGGTCTCCCCAGATAAGAGCGTGGGCCTTCCCCGCACAACCGCCGCGTTTACCCCGACCGTCCCTTGGCAGCTCGGGCTTCGCCTTGCGTTGCAGGCTCGCCCGGACGACCTGGCCTCCGTACGCGGTTCGTGTTCCTCGGCTCGCGGGTTCGCCTCCGGCTTCCTTCCGACCCCGCCTCACGACGACGCCGTTGCCTTCAGCTACAGGGTTCATGCTGCCTTTCCCCTCGGGGACTCTCACCCCTTGGTCCACGCCCATGCTGGGCGTACAACGCCGAGAGCCGCCCTGCCGGGCGGCTCTCCGTGCGACGATGTCTCGGCGGCGACCTACTCTCCCACCCCGTCTCCAGGGCAGTACCATCGGCGCTGGAGGGCTTAACTTCCGGGTTCGGAATGGGACCGGGTGTCTCCCCTCCGCTATGGCCACCGAAACGGTGGTTCCGCCGCCTTGTCTCCTGCGTCGGGTTCGTCCGAAACGAACTCGACACGGGCGTCCGTCAGCGGCGGACGCTTGTCCGAGCAATGCGAGCGTTCCTCAGGCGATCACCTGATGAACCCGATAGCGAGCGCGAGCATCGAAAGTCAAGTCCTCGGCCTATTAGTACCGGTCGGCTCAACGCGTTACCACGCTTACACCTCCGGCCTATCAACCTCGTAGTCTGCGAGGGGCCTTACCTGGTTGACCCAGTGGGAGATCTCATCTTGGGGCGAGCTTCGCACTTAGATGCTTTCAGCGCTTATCCCTGCCGCACGTGGCTAACCTGCCGTGCCGCTGGCGCGACAACAGGCACACCAGAGGTGCGTCCGCCCCGGTCCTCTCGTACTAGGGGCAGCTCCCCTCAAATCTCCTACGCCCACGACGGATAGGGACCGAACTGTCTCACGACGTTCTAAACCCAGCTCGCGTACCGCTTTAACGGGCGAACAGCCCGACCCTTGGGACCTGCTCCAGCCCCAGGATGCGACGAGCCGACATCGAGGTGCCAAACCGTTCCGTCGATATGGACTCTTGGGAACGATCAGCCTGTTATCCCCGGGGTACCTTTTAGCCGTTGAGCGACGACCCTACCACTAGGAGTCGTCGGATCACTAGCCCCTGCTTTCGCACCTGCTCGACCCGTCGGTCTCGCAGTCAAGCTCCCTTGTGCGCTTACACTCGACAGCCGATTGCCAACCGGCTTGAGGGAACCTTTGGGCGCCTCCGTTACCTTTTAGGAGGCAACCGCCCCAGTTAAACTGCCCACCAGGCGCTGTCCCCGATCCGGATCACGGACCAGGGTTAGAGGCCCAACACACGAAGAGCGGTATTTCAAGGTTGACTCCACCCGAACCAGAGTCCGGGCTTCACAGTCTCCCGCCTATCCTACGCAACGTCTGCCGAACCTCAACACCAAGCTGCAGTAAAGGTCCCGGGGTCTTTCCGTCCTGTCGCGGGAAACGAGCATCTTTACTCGTAGTGCAATTTCGCCGAGTCCGTGGTTGAGACAGCGCCCAAGTCGTTACGCCATTCGTGCAGGTCGGAACTTACCCGACAAGGAATTTCGCTCTCACCGTTTTGCCCGGTTGGCACCGGACAAGAGCTGGAGCACGACTCCCAGCTCCCTGCGTCGCCGCAGGTGTCGGACCATCTCATCCTCTCCCGGGTCGAAGGGAGAGGGCCGGCGTATGGCCTCTGAGGATTCTCGCGACGTATTGGACGCCCCGAGCCTTTCCTGCTGATTTTCCGCACCTCATCGCATTGTCACTGCCCTTGCGGGGCGAGTAGCGGAGGATTCATCGGACGTTCCAGCATATAGCCGGCTGCGCACCGTGCCGTCACCGACACGGGGGGCAGCGCCCCCTAGCCTGCCTGAGGGCTTCCTACCTTAGGACCGTTATAGTTCACCGATTCCCCATGTCGCCATGAGGGGTGGACCATATCTTCATCCTCGGGCTTCATCCGAGGAGCCCTGCGTATGGCCTCTGAGGATTCCCACTCGCTCAAGACGGCGAGGATCTCTCGATCCGGCCGCCGCCGCTTTCCGCCCCGATTCATCGCCCGCCGCATCTCGAGGATGCGACGAACGCCCGATGGCGTGAGGTGCTCGCGTTGTCGGACGAGCTCAGCGACCTGGCGGAAGACCGCGAGGTCGCGCTGCTTGGGTCCGCGGAGCTGGTATCTCTCGAAGAACGGGAACACCCGTTCTTCGAGTTCGCCGAGCTTCGTGACCTCGAAGTAGCACACACCGTCCGGCCGGCACCTGATCGTCCCCGCTCCCAGTGCGGCCCGGAAGGTCCCGAGGACCTCCGTTCCGATCTGCGAGACGTTGAACGTCAGGCCGACCCTCCACGGCATGCTGCGGTCGTGCTCCCGACGGATAGGGATGTTGAAGCTCCCTTCACCGTCGGCGAATCCCGCGAGGTAGTGACCGAGGTCACTGGGGATTCGATCCAGCCACGCGGAGTGAGTGGGTCTTTCCTGCTGATTTTCCGCACCCGTCGGATTGTCACCGGCCATCGACCCACCCTACGACGGGGGTCTGACATGGCCGGTACCGCGGGATGCTCGGGTATTCCAGCATATAGCAGGGTTTGTTCCGAGGAATCACTCCCTCGGAGCCGCAACTGTCTTACGGCCGCCGTTTACCGGCGCTTAGATTCGGAGCTTCGGCGCAACCCGAAGGCTGCACCTGACCCCTCCTCTTAACGTTCCGGCACCGGGCAGGCGTCAGTCCGTATACGTCGTCTTACGACTTTGCACGGACCTGTGTTTTTAGTAAACAGTCGCTTGGGCCTGGTCTCTGCGGCCCCCTCGGGCTTCGGACGCGAGGTCCTACACCCTACCGGGGCCCCCCTTCTCCCGAAGTTACGGGGGTAATTTGCCGAGTTCCTTAACCACGGTTCTCTCGATCGCCTCGGTATTCTCTACCTGACCACCTGCGTCGGTTTGGGGTACGGGCACCTCACCAGCTCGCTAGAGGATTTTCTCGGCAGCATGGGATCAGTCGCTTCGCCTGTTGCGGCTCGACGTCACATCTCGGGATTGGCAGCCCCCCGGATTTGCCTGGGGGGCCTCCCTACCTGCTTGTCCCAGGACGACCATCGCCTGGGTCGACGTACCCTTCTGCGTCCCCCCTTCGCTGGCCTCCTCCACCGGGGTCGGTAGCCCCCCGAAGGGGGTTCCCTTAGCGCAGTGGATTCGGCCTGGGCGCGGGTGAGGTGGTACTGGAATATCAACCAGTCGTCCATCGCCTACGCCTCTCGGCCTCGGCTTAGGTCCCGACTAACCCTGGGCGGATGAACCTTCCCCAGGAACCCTTGGTCATTCGGCGGACGGGCTCCTCCCCCGTCATTCGCTACTCATGCCGGCATTCGCACTTCCCACGCGTCCACAGCTGGGTTACCCCGCCGCTTCACTCGCGTGGGAACGCTCCCCTACCCATCCCTCGACCTGGACCTAGGCGGTCGCCCGCATAGGCCGAGTCATATGAGAAATGCCGCAGCTTCGGCTCTGTGCTTGAGCCCCGATACATTGTCGGCGCGGAACCACTTGACCAGTGAGCTATTACGCACTCTTTCAAGGGTGGCTGCTTCTAAGCCAACCTCCTGGTTGTCTGTGCGACTCCACATCCTTTCCCACTTAGCACAGAATTGGGGGCCTTAGCTGGCGGTCTGGGTTGTTTCCCTCTCGGCTACGGAGCTTATCCCCCGCAGCCTCACTCCCGGGATCTAGAGCATCGGCATTCGGAGTTTGACTGAGTTCGGTAAGCTTGTAGGCCCCCTAGCCCAATCAGTGCTCTACCTCCGATACTGAACTCCCGAGGCTGTCCCTAAAGACATTTCGGGGAGAACCAGCTATCACCGAGTTTGATTGGCCTTTCACCCCTAACCACAGGTCATCCCCCAGGTTTTCAACCCTGGTGGGTTCGGCCCTCCACGAGGTCTTACCCTCGCTTCAGCCTGCCCATGGCTAGATCACTCGGCTTCGGGTCTAGCGCATGCGACTCAATCGCCCAGTTAGGACTCGCTTTCGCTACGGCTTCCCGAGAACGGTTAACCTTGCCACATACGGCTAACTCGCCGGCTCATTCTTCAAAAGGCACGCCGTCACACGTACGAGGTCGCCCCCGTACAAGCTCCGACGGATTGTAGGCTCACGGTTTCAGGTACTATTTCACTCCCCTCCCGGGGTGCTTTTCACCTTTCCCTCACGGTACTGGTTCACTATCGGTCGCCAGGGAGTGCTTAGCCTTAGGGGGTGGGCCCCCCAGATTCACACGGAATTCCACGGGCTCCGTGCTACTCGGGAACACCATCGGGAGGACTGTCGGTTTTCGTCTACAGGGCTGTTACCTTCTGTGGCGAACCTTTCCATGAAGCTTCGACTAACCGCAGTCTTTGTAACTCCCTGAACCCTCCGGTGCAGGTTCTGATGGGTCCCACTACCCCGACATGGCAACGCCACCGGGCTATCACACCACGTCGGTTTAGGCTCTTCCCCGTTCGCTCGCCGCTACTTGGGGAGTCGCGGTTGCTTTCCCTTCCTCGCCCTACTGAGATGTTTCAGTTCAGGCGGTTCCCTCCTCAGGCCCTATGTGTTCAGACCTGGGTGACCGGGCATGACCCCGGCCGGGTTTCCCCATTCGGACACCCTCGGATCCCAGCCTTCTTGGCGGCTCCCCGAGGCTTTTCGCAGCCTGACGCGTCCTTCATCGGCTCCTGGCGCCAAGGCATCCACCGTGAGCCCTTTGTAACTTGACTCGTAGTTGATGCTCGCGCTCGCTATCGAGTTCTCAAGGATCGCGAGGAGTGCATCGCACCCTCGGAGCTGGACAGTGTGCCCTCGCCGACGCGACCGAAACGGTCCGAAGTGGCGTTCCACTCCTCCGCTCTTCGCGCACGCCGAGGCGTGAGCTTCCAAGGGAGGCGTACTAGCCGGCCGGCCGCTCGAGCGGTCGACGAGAGTAGCCAGTGATCAACCTGGTGCCTTTCGGTCCACTGCAGTCGAGCTCCGCGGACGGACGTCTCGACGGACCGGATGCCAAAGGCTCCTTAGAAAGGAGGTGATCCAGCCGCACCTTCCGGTACGGCTACCTTGTTACGACTTCACCCCAATCGCGAGTCCCACCTTCGACGGCTCCCTCCACAAGGGTTGGGCCACCGGCTTCGGGTGTTACCCACTTTCGTGGTGTGACGGGCGGTGTGTACAAGGCCCGGGAACGTATTCACCGCAGCATTGCTGATCTGCGATTACTAGCGACTCCAACTTCACGGGGTCGAGTTGCAGACCCCGATCCGAACTGAGCGCGACTTTTTGGGATTCGCTCCCCTTTGCAGGATCGCTGCCCTTTGTATCGCGCATTGTAGCATGTGTGCAGCCCAGGACGTAAGGGGCATGATGACTTGACGTCATCCCCACCTTCCTCCGGTTTGGCACCGGCAGTCTCCATAGAGTTCCCGGCATTACCCGCTGGCAACTATGAACAGGGGTTGCGCTCGTTGCGCCACTTAAGGCAACACCTCACGGCACGAGCTGACGACAGCCATGCACCACCTGTGCGGGCTCCGAAGAGCACCGGCTTTCGCCGGTTTCACCCCGCATGTCAAGCCCTGGTAAGGTTCTTCGCGTTGCGTCGAATTAAGCCACATGCTCCGCCGCTTGTGCGGGCCCCCGTCAATTCCTTTGAGTTTTAGCCTTGCGGCCGTACTCCCCAGGCGGGGTGCTTAATGCGTTAGCTTCGGCACGGAGGGGGTTGATATCCCCCCACACCTAGCACCCATCGTTTACGGCTAGGACTACCAGGGTATCTAATCCTGTTTGCTCCCCTAGCTTTCGCGCCTCAGCGTCAGAACAGGCCCAGAGATCCGCCTTCGCCACCGGTGTTCCTCCTGATATCTGCGCATTTCACCGCTACACCAGGAATTCCGATCTCCCCTACCTGCCTCGAGCCCGGGAGTTTGGAGTGCACGCCCGAGGTTGAGCCTCGGGTTTTCACACCCCACTTTCCGGGCCGCCTACGCGCTCTTTACGCCCAATGAATCCGGACAACGCTCGCCCCCTACGTCTTACCGCGGCTGCTGGCACGTAGTTAGCCGGGGCTTCTTCTGCAGGTACCGTCACTTTCGCTTCGTCCCTGCCGAAAGAGGTTTACAACCCGAGGGCCTTCATCCCTCACGCGGTGTCGCTGCGTCAGGCTTTCGCCCATTGCGCAAGATTCCCCACTGCTGCCTCCCGTAGGAGTCTGGGCCGTGTCTCAGTCCCAGTGTGGCTGGCCACGCTCTCACGCCAGCTACCCGTCGAAGCCTTGGTGGGCCGTTACCCCGCCAACAAGCTGATAGGCCGCGGGCCCATCCCAGACCGCCGGAGCTTTCCTCGGTCCGCCATGAGGTGGTCCGAGAGTATCCGGTATTAGACCCGGTTTCCCGGGCTTATCCCAGTGTCTGGGGCAGGTTGCCCACGTGTTACTCACCCGTTCGCCGCTTTCCCCACAGAAGGGTTACCCCTCCTGTGGTTCTCGCTCGACTTGCATGTGTTAAGCACACCGCCAGCGTTCGTCCTGAGCCAGGATCAAACTCTCCGTAGAGAAGGTCGGTCCTCCGCCGGAGGCCGAGGCCGCCGGGCGGATTTCCGCTTCCGTGTTGAGAGCCGGCCCCTCGGCGCGGCATCGCGCTTCGGGACCTGCATGATCCGGCCGGAACAGTAAATGTCCGGTTCGGATTTTCGTACGATCGCCAGACCACGGTTCGGACACGACGAATCGCGCCCCCCGTGCCTGACGGGAACGCACTGGCTTTTGGCACACTGTCCAGTTCTCAAGGTGCGAGGCGCATCGGAAGGCCCGGCGAAACCTCGGAGGGCGGCCGGGGACCGACGCGACCTGTGATGATAAGCGCCGCACTGGGAAGCGTCAACCGCGAGCGGCGCGAGGCCCGATCAGCCCAATCGGGCGAAACGGTGCGAACCGGCCTGCAGGACCCTTCCCCGCAGCTCGTCCGGGCCGAACTCCGCCCCGGGATCCCCGAGGGGCTGCCCATCCAGCCGGACGCCGCCCTGTCGCACGAGCCGCCTGGCCTCGCTGTTGGACGTCGCGAACCCCACCTCGACGAGCAGCCGCGGGAGCCACACCTTGCCGTCGACCGCCACGGCCCCGAGCACCTTCGCCTCCGCCACGTCGTCGGGCACCGCGTGCTGCCTGTGCACGAGGTCGAAGCGTTCCTCCGCCTCTCGTGCCGCCTCCGGGCCGTGGTACAGCTCCACCACGGCCCCGGCCATCCGGCGCTTCTGCTCGTTCGGATGCAGTGACCCGTCCGACAGCCCGGCCTCCACGGCGGCGACCTCGTCCGCCGCCAGGTCCGCCGCGAGCAGCAGGTACTTGGCGATCAGATCGTCGGGCAGGCTCATCAGCTTGCCGAACATCTCCTCCGGGGGCTCGGAGATGCCCACGTAGTTCCCCAGGGACTGGCTCATCTTCTGCACGCCGTCGAGGCCCTCCAGCAGTGGCATGGTGAACACCACCTGCGGCTCCTGCCCGTGGTCGCGCTGCAGCTCCCGCCCCATCAGGAGGTTGAACTTCTGGTCGGTCCCACCGAGCTCGACGTCGGCCTCCACCGCGACGGAGTCCATCCCCTGCAGGAGCGGATACATGAACTCCATGACCGAGATGGGCCGGCCCGCGGCGTACCGCCTGGCGAAGTCGTCGCGCTCCAGCATGCGGGCCACGGTCGTGGCAGCCGTCATGCGCAGCACGGCCTCCATGTCCATGGGCTCGAGCCACTCGCTGTTGGAGCGGACCTCCGTCGCCTCCCGGTCGAGGATCCGCCAGAACTGGTCCAGCAGCCGGCCCGCGTGCCCCCGGACGACATCCTTCGACAACCGGGGACGGGTCTCGGACTTGCCGCTCGGGTCACCGACCCGGGCGGTGAAGTCCCCCACGATCAGCACGGCCGTGTGGCCGGCCTCCTGGAAGTGCCGGAGCTTGCGGAGCACCACCGCCCACCCCAGCGTGACCGCGGGGGCCGTCGGATCCAGGCCGAGCTTGACCCGCAACGGCCTCCCGAGCGCCAGCTTCGCCTCGAACTCCTCTTCGGGAATCACTTCGGCCGACCCGGAAAGGAGCCGAGACATGTCCTGAGCAGTCATGACCGGGGCTGAGGCTACCAGTGGAATCGAGAACGGCCGATATCATCGACGCACCGTGATCGGGCGCCGGGGATCGCTCGTGGCCGGCATGCTCGTGCTGGCCCTCCTCGCGGCCGCTTGTCACGTGCCGCGTCTCCAGGACGAGGAGCGCAAGGCGCGCGAGCTGCCGCAGACCTCGTTCATGTACGCGGCCGACGGGTCGCTCCTCACGAGCTTCCACGCCGAGGAGGACCGCGTCGTCGTCCCACTCGACCAGATCCCCGACATCGTCCGGCGCGCGATCGTGGCAGTCGAGGACCGCCGGTTCTACCAGCACCCGGGCGTCGACCTTCGGGCGCTCCTGCGGGCGGCGTACGTGGACGTCACGCGGGGCCACATCGTGGAGGGCGGCTCCACGATCACCGAGCAGTACATCAAGAACCGCTACCTGGGTTCGGACCAGACGCTCTCCCGCAAGGTCAAGGAGGCCGTCCTGGCCTGGCAGCTCGAGCACGAGCTCACGAAGGACCAGATCCTCGCCCGGTATCTGAACACGGTGTATTTCGGGCAGGGCGCGTACGGCATCCAGGCAGCCGCTCGAACGTACTTCTCCGAACCGGCCGCCGTCCTCGACCTCCAGCAGACCGCCCTGCTCGTGGGACTGGTCCAGGCGCCCTCGGCCTACGACCCGGTCGACCACCCCGACCTCGCCTTGCGGCGACGGAATGCGGTCCTCGGCATCCTGCGCAGCCAGGACGTGATCACGTCGAACGAGTACGCGGCCACTCTGGCGAGCGGCCTCGGGCTCCACCTCCGCACCCGGCAGCGGTACCACGCGCCGTATTTCGTCCAGTACGTCAAGGAATGGATGTTCTCCAATCCGGCGTTCGGGATCACCCGCGCCGACCGCGAGAACCGGCTGTACCGGGGGGGCCTGCGGATCTTCACCACGCTGCGGCCGGACCTCCAGCAGGACGCCGAGACGGCGGTCAAGGAGATCCTGATCTACCCCACCGACCCGTATGCGGCGATGACCGTCCTCGACCCGCGGACCGGCGAGGTCGTCGCCATGGTCGGCGGGCGGGACTACTTCTCGCAGGACGACCCCGTCGCGCAGCTCAACCTGGCCACCGGCGGCGTGACCGGTCGGCAGGCGGGATCCACGTTCAAGCCGTTCGCCCTCGTGGCGGCCATGGAGAACGGCATCCCGCCCCAGCGGGTGTACGACGCCCCGCCCTCGATCGTCATCCCGCTCCCCCGCGACTGCCGGGCCCCCGGCGAGTTGTCCTGGCCGGTGACGAACTTCGACGGCACCGCGAACGGCCAGATCACCGTGGAGCAGGCCACGATCGACTCGGTCAACGTCGTGTACGCGCAGATCGTCCGGGACCTCGGTGGAGGGAACGCCTGCGCGGGCGCCGCCAAGGTGGTGGAGGTCGCCAAGGCGCTCGGGGTCAACCCCTCCGAGCTGTTGTCGATGGGGATCAGCCACCCCCTGGCGCGGGTTCCCGCGGCGGTCCTCGGTGCGGAGCAGGTGAACAGCGTGGAGATGGCCTCGGCGTACGGCACGCTCGCCAACGTTGGCTACCGCGTGCCGCCCATCGCCGTCACGAGGGTCACCGACGCGTCGGGGAAGGTGCTGTGGCAGGCCCGCGACCACCGGACGCTCGCGGTCGACCCGCCGGTGGCGTTCGTGGCCGACCAGATCCTGCAGAAGGTCGTCCAGGAGGGAACCGGGTCGGCGGCCGCCATCGGGCGTCCGGCGATCGGCAAGACCGGCACCGCCCAGAACTACTCCGACGCATGGTTCGTCGGGGCGATCCCCCAGCTGTCGGCTGCGGTGTGGGTCGGGTTCCCGGAGGGGGAGATCCCCATGGTCGCGCCCCGAACGCGCTTGCCGCAGGTGCTCGGCGGCACCTGGCCGGCCCAGATCTGGCACCTGTTCATGACCAAGGCGGCCGCCCACCTGCCGGTGAAGCGGTTCCCCAAGCCCGTCGTGCGCTACGTCACGGTCCGGATCGACACCTCACAGAACTGCCAGGCGAACCAGTTCACGCCCCCTGGCCTGATCGCCGAGGTCCGGTTCATCGAGGGCACCCAGCCCCCGGTGTGCCTCACGCCCACCTCCTACCAGCCGCTGAACGTGCCGTCGGTGATCGGCCTCGACGAGAAGACCGCCGCCTCCACGCTCGCATCGGCGGGGTTCCAGTCGGTGGCCGTGCCGCGAGCCTCGCCCCAGACGCCGGGAACGGTGATCGGGCAGGACCCCCTCGCGGGCATACAGGCGCTGCAGGCCAGCACGGTCACGCTGTTCGTGGCGGTTCCGCTGCCGGCCCCCTGCCCGCCGCCGACGACCGCCCCCGCGACGAGCCCGTCGCCGCCGGTCGGGGGGCCGCAGTCACCGGCCCCGAGCCCGACCCCGGCCGGACTGGCCGGCCGCAGCCCGTCGCCCCGCGGGTCGGCCCATCCGTCACCGTCCGGGCACGCCTCGCCCACTCCGGGGGCGCCGTCGCCGGCTCCGTCAGCGTCGGGCTCGCCCGCTCCGTCGCCATCGCCATCGCCCCCCGCGCTGCCGTGTCCCACGCCGACCGGATCGCCCATCCCGGCGATCGTTCCCGACGTGCTCGGACTGTCGCAGAACGCCGCGCTCGCCAAGCTGCAGGAATCGGGCTTCGGCGCCGCCGCGCTCATCCACTCGCAGTGCTCGGGCCCAGCACAGGGCTGCCATGCCAGGCCGGGGGTCGTGTGGCGGCAGCTCCCCGCCTCCGGCCAGACGCTGCTGCCTGGTTCGACCGTCACGATCTGGGTCAATCCGAGCTCGGGCTTGTAGCGGCCCGGGCTCGTCTCACCGCGACCGGGGTCCCCGCGAGGCGAACGGGCTCCCCGCCTCCACGAAGCGCCACGGCCGGTCCATGGCAACCCGGATCCCCACGCGCGGACCCGACAGCACCTGCTCCGCGGGCACCGGGGTTCCCGCTTCGAGCCGAAGCTCGGTGCCGCGGACGAGGTCGGTGCCGTTCTCCGGCCGGCCGACGGCGAACGCCTGGCACAGACGCGCGGGGCCGGAGCACAGCACCCGGGGATCCGCCAGGCCGCGCTGGACGGCCATTCGGTCCAGGCCCTCGAGCGGCTCCGCCGCGCGGAGCAGGACCGCGCTCCCCTCGCCGAGCTCGCCGGTGACCACGTTCATGCAGAAGTGCATGCCGTACGTGAAGTACACGTACAGATACCCCGGCGGCCCGAACATGACCTCGGTCCGGGCGGTCCGCCCCCGGAACGAGTGACTGGCGGGGTCGTCCTCGCGGTAGGCCTCGGTCTCCACGATCCGCGCGGCCAGGCGCGTCCCGTCCGGCAGGATGCGGACCAGCGTGCGTCCCAGCAGGTCCGGCCCGACCTGGAGCGACGGCCGGCGGTAGAACGACCGCGGCAGCCCGGCGCGGGACGGTCGCCCCCGCCCGGCGGCCACGCGGATCAGCGGCCCTTCCGCAGGAACTTCCGGAGCTTCGAGAGCGGCCAGGCGTTGATGACGTCGTCGGCGGTGAGCCACCCCCGTTGGGCGGTTCCCACGCCGAATCGCTGGAACGTCAGGTGAACGGTGGAGTGCGAGTCGGTGTCCACCGAGAACTTCACCCCGTGCCGGCGGGCCCACAGCACGTGCTCGTCGCGGAGGTCCAGCCGGTCCGGGAACGAGTTGATCTCGAGCGCGGTCCCCGTCCCAGCGGCCGCCCGGAACACCTCCTCGAGGTCGTAGTCGATCGGCGGCCGGTGCCCGATGATCCGGGCGGTCGGGTGCCCGATGATGTGGACGTTCGGGTTCTCCATGGCCGTCACGATGCGCTTCGTCATCTCCTCGGGCGTCTGGTGGAAGTGCGAGTGCACCGACGCCACGCACACGTCGAACCCCTCGAGGAACTCCGCCGGCCAGTCCACCCCCCCGTCGGGGTCGATGTTCAGCTCGGTGCCGTGCAGGAGCGTCATCTTCGGGAACCGTCCCTGGAGCGACCGGAGCTGCGCGCGCTGGGCGAGCATCTTCTCGTCGGTCATGCGTTGCATGTACAGGTTCGGCGCGTGGTCGGTGACCGCGTAGTACGCGTGGCCGATGCCGGCGGCCGTCTCGAGCATGCGTTCCAGGGGGGCCAGTCCGTCCGTCAGGTCCGTGTGGGTGTGCAGGTCGCCGCGGATGTCGGCGAGCTGCACCACGGTCGGCAGCTCGCCCCTGCGCGCCGCCTCGACCTCGCCCCGGTCCTCGCGCATCGTCGGCGGGATCCACGGGAGCCCGAGCCGTTCGTACACCTCCTCCTCCGTCTCCGCGACGATGAGCTCCTCCGTCCTCGCATCGAACAGCCCGTACTCGGAGAGCTTGAGCTTCTGGCGAACCGCCAGCTCGCGCGTCTTCACGTTGTGGGCCTTGGAGCCGGTGAAGTACTGCAGCGCCGCACCCCAGCACGCCGGCGGGATCACGCGGAGGTCGACCTGCAGGCCGCGCGTCGTGAGGATGCTCGACTTCGTGTCGCCGTGCGCGATCACGCGCTCCACGTGCGGCAGCGACGTGAACGCGTCCATCACCGAGGGGGCGTCGCTCCCCTCCGCCGCGACCAGCAGGTCGACGTCCCCGATCGTCTCCCGCATCCGCCGGAGCGACCCGGCATGGTCGCCGCGCAGGACCTGGGGGAGCGCCCGGAGCTCGCCGAGGAGTTCCTCCGCGAGGTCGAGCGCCACACCGATCTGCACGCGGTCGCCCGACTGCTGCATGGTCCGGATCCCGGTGGCGATGTTCTCGGCGGTCTTCTCGCCGAACCCCTTGATCGACGCCACGCTGCCGTCCTCCACGGCCTCGGCGAGCTCCTCGACCGAGGCCACGTGGAGCTCCTGGTACAGCGCCATCGCCTTCTTCGGGCCGACGTTCGGGATCGACATCAGCTGGCGGACGCCGGGCGGGATCTGGGCCCGGAGCTCCTCGAGGGCGGACATCGCCCCCGTCTGCAGCAACTCGACCACCTTGGGCGCGATCGACTTGCCCACGTTGGGGATCTGCAGCAGGCGGTCGACGTCGGCGCCGGCGACGTCCTCGTGCCAGCCGCCGATCGACCGGGCCGCCTTCTCGTAGGCGCGGGCCTTGTGTGGATCGGGGGACGTGATGGCCAGGAGGTCCCGGTACTCGTTCAGGACGGCTTCGACGGTCTCGTTGGCGCGCGGCACGGCAGGGATTCTAGAAAGCGCAGGAGACATGCCCCACGGGCGTGCTCAGTCGCCGTCCATGCCGAGGAGCCAGAGCAACAGGGCCCGCTGCGTGTGCAGGCGGTTCTCGGCCTGGTCCCACACCGCCGAGTGCGGGCCGTCGATGACCTCGTCGGTGATCTCCTGGCCCCGATGCGCGGGGAGGCAGTGCAGCACGATGACGTCGGGCGCGGCGCGGTCGACGGCCGCCCGGTCGACGCGGTACGGGGGGAACACCAGCGCCCGCTCGTCCTGTTCGCCCTCCTGGCCCATCGACGCCCAGACGTCCGTGTACAGGACGTCGGCACCCTTGGACGCCTCGACCGCATCGTGCCCGATGTCGATCGATCCACCGGTTACGCCGGCGATCTCCTCCGCGTGGTGCACCACCTGGGGGATCGGCTCGAACCCCAGGGGCGTCGCCACCCGCACGTGCATGCCGGCCAGCGCGCCGCCGAGCAGCAGCGAGTGCGCCACGTTGTTCCCGTCGCCGAGATAGGCGAGCGTCAACCCGGCCAGGTTCCCCTTCCGCTCACGCACGGTCATCAGATCGGCAAGGCACTGGCAGGGATGCTCGAAGTCCGAGAGCGCGTTGACGACCGGGACCGTCGAAGCCGAGGCCAGGAACTCGAGCCGCTCGTGACCGGAGGTCCGCAGGACGATCGCGTCGATGTACCGGCTGAGGACCCGCCCCGTGTCCTCGATCGTCTCCCCTCGACCCAGCTGCAGCTCGACGGATGACAGTGGGACCGGGTGGCCGCCCGTCGAGGAGATCGCCACCTCGAACGACACGCGGGTCCTGGTGGAGGGCTTCTCGAAGATCATCGCCACGGCCCTCCCCGCAAGTCGGGTGGAATACCTGGCCGGATCAGCCTTGCCCCGCTCCGAGAGCTCCAGCAGGTGGCCGAGCTCGTCGGAGGACAGGTCGACCATCGACAGGAAGTGGCGGCTCATCAGCGGCGGAGTCTATACGGGGCACCCGGACGACCGGAAATCCCCTGCGGAACGACCTCAGCCGGCGCGGAGCTCGCCGCCGAGCTCGCCGACCCCCGACTGGATCGCCGCCACGGCCCGGGCGGCGTCCTCGTCGGTGAGGGTCCGATCCGGCGCGCGGAGGTCCACCGCGAACGCCAGGCTCTTGCGTCCCTCCGGGATCGGCGGGCCGGTGTGCACGTCGAACAGCGCGGCCTCGACGCCGAGATCGGCCACCGCGCCCGAGATCGCGGCGTGAACGGCCCAAGAGGGAACGCCGGCGGGCAGGATGAACGCCAGGTCGCGGCGCACTGGCGGGAATCGCGGCAGCTCGGCGTACGCGACCTCCCCCGTGGCGTGCCGCGCCAGGACGGCCGTCTCCAGCTCGGCGATCGCCACCCGGCCGGGCAGGTCGACTCGCTCGGCCACGGCCGGGTGCAGCTCGCCGAACTCCCCGACGAGCTCGTCGCCGATCGTCACCGACGCGGAGCGCCCCGGATGGAACAGCGGCCCCGGCGGCGGTCCGACCTCCCAGCCCTCGATCCCGAGCGAGGCCATCAGCGACTCCACCGCGCCCTTCAGGTCGACGACGTCGAACTCCCGGACCGGGTCGGGCCACCCGGACGAGGCCGCGCCGGTCATGGCGATGCCGACGCGGTCGTGTTCCTCCACGGGGATGACCGTCGGATCGTCCGAGGCCGCGCGGGGGAAGAACGTCCGGCCGACCTCGAACAGCGCCACCGAGCGGACGCCCTGGTGGAGGTTGTGGCGGAGGGCCCCCAGCAGTCCGGGCAGCAGGCTGGTTCGCAGGAAGGCCTCGTTCGCGGCCAGGGGGTTGGCCACCCGCACGGCGTCGTGGTCGTCGGTGACCGCCAGGTCCTCCCCCGAGGCGAAGGAGAGCGACAGCGTCTCGCGGAGGCCGGCCCGCACGAGTGCCTCGCGCACCCGCATGCGGAACGCGTACGACGGCTGGAGGCCTCCCGACTGTCGCACCGGCGGGACGGTCGCCGCGATGTTGTCGTATCCCCGGACCCGTGCCACGTCCTCGATGAGGTCGGCCTCGATCTCGAGGTCCACCCGGTATCCCGGCACCTCGACGAGCACCTCGTCGTCGGCGCGCTCCTCGGCCTCGATGCGGAGCCGCCCGAACGCCTCCCGGACGTCCCGGCCGGTCAGCTCCTCGCCCAGCAGCAGCGAGGCCCGGGAGGGTCGGACCGCCACGTGCGGGCGGACGTGCTCGTGACCCACGTCGATCGTGCCGGCCAGGACCTGCCCGCCCGACCACACCGCGATCAGCTGCGCGGCCCGGTCGGCCGCCCGGCCGGGACCCTCGGGGTCGACGCCCCGCTCGAACCGCATCGACGCCTCCGTTCGGAGGTTCAGACGGCGGGCGGTGCGCAGGATGCTCCGCCGCTGGAACGTCGCGCTCTCGAGCAGCACGTCGGACGTGGCGTCGGACACCTCGGCGTCGGCGGAGCCCATCACCCCGGCGATCCCGACCCCGTGCTCGAGGTCGGCGATGACGAGGTCCTCGGAGGTCAGAGTGCGCTCGACGTCGTCGAGCGTGACGATGCGCTCGCCCTCCTCGGCCAGGCGGACGACGATGCCGGGGCCCGCGAGCCGCGCCATGTCGAACCCGTGGAGCGGCTGGCCGAGCTCCAGCATGACGTAGTTGGTGGCGTCGACGACGTTCGACAGCGGACGCATTCCGGCCGCCGTCAGCCGGGCCTGGGCCGTGATCGGGGAGGGCCCGATGCTCACGCCCCGGATGACCTTGCCCAGGTACCGGGGGCATCGTTCCCCGTCGCGGACCTCCACCGTCGCCGCCGCAACCGCTTCGTCGACGGACTCCTCCAGCGCCATCTCCGGCAGGGCGAACGGCGCGCCGGTCGCCGCCGCCACCTCCCGGGCGACGCCGGCCACCGACATCAGGTCGGGGCGGTTCGGCTTGACCTCGATGTCGAACACCACGTCGTCCAGTCCGAACTCCGCCGCCACGTCCGCGCCGACCGGCGTGTCGGGCGGAAGGATCAGGATCGCGCCGTGGTCGGCCGAGACGGCCAGCTCGCGCGGCGAGCACAGCATGCCGTTCGACGTCTCGCCGGCCATGTTCTTGCGGCCGAGCTCCACGTCGAGGAACGGGACGCGGGCCCCTGGACGGGCCCAGGGCACGACGTCGCCGGAGCGGAAGTTCCCGACTCCCGCCACGACCTGATGCGTGCCGTCGCCGTCGTCGACCTGCGCGATCCACAGCGGCTTGTTCGACGAGGGGTGCTCGCGGACCTCGAGCACGCGCGCGGTGACCACGCCGGACAGGCCGTCCCACGGCCGGATGACGGCCTCGACGTTCGCCCCCTGCATCGTGAGGACGCGCGCCAGGTCGTCCACCTCGAGGTCGACCGGGCACAGCTCGCGGAGCCAGCCGAGCACGACACGCACGTCAGGACACCTCGGTGAACTGCTCGAGGAACCGCACGTCGCCCGAGTACAGCAGGCGCATGTCCGGGATGCCGTACCGGGCCAGGGCGACGCGTTCGATCCCGAGGCCGAACGCGAACCCCGTGTACCGCTCGGGGTCGTAGCCCACGTTGGTCAGGACGTTCGGGTGGACCATGCCGCATCCCAGCAGCTCGATCCAGCCGCTGTCCTTGCACGTCCGGCAGCCCGACCCGCCGCACACGAAGCAGGTGACCTCGAGCTGTCCGCCGGGTTCGACGAACGGGAAGTAGTCCGGCGTGAACCTCGTCTTCGTGTGCTCGCCGAACATCGCGTTCGCGAATGCGGCCAGCGTGCCCCGGAGGTCGGTCATCGACAGCCCCTCGTCGACCGCGAGGCCCTCGACCTGGTGGAACACCGGCATGTGGGTGGGGTCGGGCGTGTCCTGCCGGAACACCCGCCCGGGCGCGATGACGTAGACCGGCGGCTCCTGTCGCTCCATGGTCCGGATCTGCATGGCGGACGTCTCGGTTCGCAGCAGGAGGTCGGAGCGCCCGGGGACGTCGACGTAGATCGTGTCCTTCTCGCCGCGGGCCGGATGGTCCTCGGGGATGTTGAGGGCGGTGAAGTTGTACCAGTCGGTCTCCACCTCCGGGCCCTCCACGACCCGGTACCCGAGCCGGGTGAACACCTCGACGATCTCCCGTTCGGTGACCGTGAGCGGGTGCAGGGAGCCGGGCCGCGAGCGGCGGCCGGGGAGCGTGACGTCCACGCGGTCGCGTTCGAGCTGCGCGGTCCGCTCGGTGGCCTGGAGCTCCTCCCGACGGGCGTCCAGGGCCTGCTGCAGCTCGGCGCGGACCTCGTTGGCCCGGCGGCCGACGTCGCGGCGTTCGGCCTCGTCGAGCTGCCCGAGGGACCGCTGGACCTCGCCGAACGTCGATTTCCGGCCCATGACCGAGGTCTGGGCGCGCTCCAGCTCCTCGAGCGTGGCCGCAGCGGCGAACAGCTGTCGGCCACGTCCGAGCTCGGCGTCGAGCGTGCTGAGGGCCGTCGAGGCGTCCATGGATCGCGCAAGTGTAGCGACGAAGCGCCCCGGCCCCGCCGTCAGTCGGCGCGCCGGCGCCGGATCACCTGATCCAGCCCGGGCCCGTGACGTCGACGCGGATCAGGTCGGCGGGCTGTTCGGTGCCGGCAGCACCAGGCGGAGCGAGAACCCGCCCGCCACGTCGGCGGAGAGCGAGCCTCCCTGCGCTTCGGCGACGCCGCGCGCCACGTGCAGCCCGAGCTTCGCGCCCCCTCCCTCCCCCGGCCGGCGGACGGCGAACAGATGCTCGGCCCGAGCGGAATCGAGGTCGGCACCGGACCGGGCGACGTCCACCCGCACGACGCTGGCGTCCAGGATCGCGCGCACCCGGACGGGCCCCTGCCGCCCGAACCACCCCGCCGCCTGCACCATCGCCGCCAGGGCATCGTGCAGCCGCTGGGGATCGGCCATCAGCCGGAGGTCCTCCCCCTCCCACTCCACCGGCGGGAAGTCGCGGTTTGCCGTCGCCTGGTGCACGACCCTCCGGACCACGTCGCCGAGCTCGACCGGCTCGGGTGCCAGCTCGAGCCGGCCGGCCGACAACCGCGACGCGTCGACCAGCTCCCGCACGACGCCGCTCATACGTTCCACGTCGTACGCGATCGCGTCGAGCATGGCCTGCCGCTGGGCGTCGTCGATCTGCGGCCACCGCCGGGCCAGGGTGGACACGAAGCCCTTGACGGCGGTGAGCGGCGACCGGATATCGTGCGCGGCCCCGGCGACCAGGTCGTCGAGCGAGCCGGCGGAGCCGTCGCGTTCCGCGCGCTGGCGCACCGCCTCGAACAGGAACACGCCCGCGGCGGTGGCGAGGTTCAGCGACTCGGCCGCCCCCGGGATCGGGATCCGGACCACGCCGTCCGTGAGGGACGCGACCTCGTCGGGCAGCCCCCAGGCCTCGTTCCCGAACACGAATGCCGACGGCCGCCGCAGGTCCAGGTCGTACAGGGTGCGGTCCCCGCCGGTCCCGGCTCCGTACACGGCCAACCCCCGCCCGCGGAGCGCGTCGATCGACTCGGTGATCCCCGCGTCCCGGACGACCGGGAGATGGAACACCGAACCCGCGCTCGACCGGACCGTCTTCGGGTTGTAGACATCGACCGACGCCTCCGAGAACACCACCGCCCCGGCGCCCGCCGCGTCGGCCGCGCGCAGGATGGTCCCGGCGTTGCCCGGATCCCGGACGGAGAACAGCACCACGGCCAGCGACAGCACGTGGGGCAGCGCGGCGAGCGGGACGTCCACCATGCCGGCCACCGCGACCAGGCCCTGGGGGGTCACGGTGGACGTGAGCGCCCGGATGACCTCCTCGGCCACGTCCACGGTCTGGATCCCGGCCTGGCCGGCCGCGACGACCGCCGGGTGAACCGCCGAGTCCGGGCCGACGAACAGCTCCAGGAGCGGCGACGGGCGGGCGGCCACGCCCTCGGCAACCGACCGCGCGCCCTCCACCAGGAACTGCCGCCGCTTGTCCCGGAGGGCCCGCTTGCGGAGCTTGACGGCCTCGGCGACGCGCGGGTTCCGAAGGGAGCTGATCATCCGGGCCCGATCGTAGTCCCCGGTGGGCGGCCGGACGGCCGGCGACGCTACTTGGCGGCGAGCGAGGACTTCGCCGTCTCGACCAGGCCGGTGAACGCTTCCGGGTCATGCACTGCGATGTCGGCGAGCACCTTGCGGTCGAGCTCGACGCCGCCCGCCTTCAGGCCGGCCATGAACGTCGAGTAGGACATCCCGTTCTGCCGCGAGGCCGCGCCGATGCGCGTGATCCACAGCCGGCGGAACGTGCCCTTCTTGTCACGCCGGTCGCGGTACGCGTAGACGCCCGAGTGGAGCAGCTGCTCCTTGGCGACGCGGTACCGCTTGTGGCGGGCGCCCCGGTACCCCTTGGCGGCCTCGAGGACGGCGCGGCGCTTCTTCTTCGAATGGACGGATCGCTTGACCCTGGCCATGCCCTACCTCCCCAGGACGCGCTTGATCGTGCGCGCCTCGCCCTGGACTTCGGACATACCTTCGACGCGGCGCCGGCGGCTCCCGGACTTCTTCCGGAGGAAGTGGTTGCCGGTCGCCTTGCGGTGGAGCACCTTGCCGTTCCGGGTGACCCGGAACCGCTTGGCGGCGCCGCGGTGCGACTTCTGCTTCATGGTCGGATCCGTCCTCGCACGTGGGTGGGCCGCCGGAGGCGGCAGGGGCAGTCGTCCAGTGTACGAAACGGCGGGCCGTGTGCCCCCGGCCGTCAGGAACCGGTGGCGGCCGCGGGCGGTTCGGGCGGTTGCCCCTCCGCCGGAGCATCCACGGAGCCGCCCGCGGACGCTGCCACGGCTTCGGTCTCGAGAGCTTCCGGGGTCTCCCCGTCCGGGGCAGCCGGCTCGGAGTCCGGATTCGGTGACGACGCCTCGTCCTGATCCTCGGCAGCGTCGGCCGCTGTGCCCTCCGCCTCGGCCGGGGCGTCGCCGTTCGCCGCGACCGCAACCGGGACGTCGGCGTGCCGGCTCGAGCGCTGGTGCGGTTCGTGCTGGACCTGCTTCTTCACCGGCGCGATGACCATGACCATGTTCCGCCCGTCGAGCTTCGGGTAGGAGTCGACGGTGGCCAGGTCCTTCAGGTCGTCCACGAGCCGGTCGAGGATCTTGCGCCCCAGCTCGGTGTGGGCCATCTCCCGACCCCGGAACATGATCGTGACCTTGACCCGGGCTCCGGCGTTGAGGAATCGCACGACGTGCCCCTTCTTGGTGGCGTAGTCGTGCGGGTCGATCTTGGGCCGGAACTTGATCTCCTTGACCTCGATCCGGGACTGCTTCTTGCGGGCTTCCTTCTGCCGGATGTCACGTTCGTACTTGTACTTGCCGTAGTCCATGATCCGGCAGACGGGGGGCTGGGCCTGCGGCGCCACCTCGACCAGATCGAGGTCGAGGTCACGCGCCCTGCGGAGCGCATCCTGGATCGTCACGATGCCGATCTGGTCCCCGTCCGCACCGACGAGACGGACCTGGGGCGACCGGATCCGGTCGTTGATGCGCGGATCAACGGATACCGCGCATCACCTCCCCCGACGAAAGGGCACCGACGTTCAACGCCGGCGCCCAGAGTGCTCACGAGCCAACATCCGCCGGGAGTATAGGCAGCGACGCCGCGTCCTGTCGATGACAACGGTCACACCCGTTCCCGGGAACGACGTCGGGGCGTCCCCCGGACGCACGGTCCGGTGGACGCCCCGCAGTGGACCGTCGGGTCGCAGCGCTACGAACCCGATGGCCGGACGTTGGCGGCCTGCTTGCCCTTCGGGCCGTCCACCACGTCGAACTCGACCTCCTGGCCCTCCGTCAGGCTGCGGTAACCGTCGCCGACGATGGCCGAGAAATGGACGAAGACGTCGTCACCGTCGGGACGGGCGATGAAGCCGTATCCCTTCTCGTTGCTGAACCATTTGACCGTTCCCTGCGACACGCCCGTCCCTCCTCACCTCCCGGTGCATCAGCAGCGCACCGGACACCGGGTCCCCCCGAGTCGGAAAACCGGGCGGAGCCTAGCACCGCGATTCCGCGCGTTTCAACGACCGAACGGGGAGCGAACGCGCTGGTCAGGACCGCTTCGGAATCGGACCCGTTACCACTCGGGTTCGAGCGTCCGGCCGTAGTCGTCCTGGAGGCGGAACACGTCGTCCTCGGTCGTGTAACCGTGCGCGATCTCGAGCACCCGCCCCCGGCGGGTTCCCTCGTTGGAGATGCGATGGGGCTCCTCGGACGACACGACGAACTCCTCGCCGACCTGGGCCTCCACCTGGCGGTTCCCGATCTGGATGCGAAGGTCCTCGTCGAGGACGATCCACATCTCGTCGCGCAGTTGGTGGTAGTGCTCGGAGGTCTCCTGACCTGGTTCGATCGTGATGATCCGGACCGAGGAGGTCTGGTTGAGGGCGTAGGTGGTGACCTTGCCCCAGGGCTTCTCGACGATCACCGGCGGCTCACATCCCTTCAGGACTCCCGTTTGGGGAGCTCTTCGAGCAATCCTGCCATCTCCAGGGCGGCCATGGCGGCGTCCCAGCCCTTGTTCCCGTGCTTGCCGCCCGCCCGGTCCATCGCCTGGGCGAACGTCTCGGTCGTGAGCACGCCGAAGATGACGGGGACGCCGGTGGCGATCCCCGCCTCCCGGATGCCCCGGGCCGCCTCCCCGGCGACGAAGTCGAAGTGGGCGGTCTCCCCCCGGATCACGGCGCCCAGGCAGATCACGGCGTCGTAGCGAGCCGTCCCGGCGAGGCGCCCGGCGACCATCGGGATCTCGAACGCCCCCGGGGCCCATGCGACGTCGATGTCGTCGCCGTCCACGCCGTGCTTGGCGAGACAGGCCTCGGCGCCCTCCACGAGCTGCCGGACGACGACCTCGTTGAACCGCGCGGCGACGATCGCGAAACGCCGTCCCCGGCCCTCGAGCCTCGGCTCGAACGTCCTCACGTCGGTGCCGCCGTCTCGGCCTCGGCCGGGGCCGGCGCGACGTCGAGGTTGTCGATGAGATGCCCCAGCTTCTCCCGCTTGGCAGTGAGGTAGCCGATGTTCTCCTCGGTCGGCTCCGTGACCAGCGGGAGGCGTTCCACGATCGAGAGCCCGTAGCCCTCCAGGCCGGCCCGCTTGGCGGGGTTGTTCGTCAGCAGGCGCATCGAGCGGACCCCCAGGTCGACGAGGATCTGCGCGCCGATGCCGTAGTCGCGGGGATCGGGTGGGAACCCCAGGTCCTCGTTCGCCTCGACGGTGTCCCGGCCGGCCTCCTGGAGCTGGTACGCGCGGAGCTTGTGCGTGAGGCCGATCGCGCGCCCCTCGTGGCCCCGGATGTACAGGACGACGCCGCGGCCCTCCTCCCCGACCTTGCGCAGCGCCGCCTCGAGCTGCTGTCCGCAGTCGCATCGGAGCGAGCCGAAGACATCACCCGTCAGGCACTCGGAGTGCACTCGCACCAGGATCCGCTCGCCGTCCCCGACGTCGCCCAGGACCATGGCCACGTGGACGCGGCCGTCCACGGAGCTCTCGTACGCGACGGCGCGGTACTCGCCGTGCTCCGTGGGGATACGGGCCTCCGCCACCTGCTCGACGAGGCGCTCCCGGTGGCGCCGGAACTGGATGAGGTCGGCGATCGAGATGAGCTTGAGGCCGTGCTCCTTCGCGAACCCGACGAGGTTGGGAAGGCGGGACATCGTGCCGTCCTCGTTCACGATCTCGCACAGCACGCCGGCCGGGTACAGCCCGGCGAGCACCGCGAGGTCGACCGCCGCCTCGGTGTGGCCGGCGCGCTTCAGCACGCCTCCCGGGCGGTACCGCAGGGGGAACACGTGGCCCGGCCGGACGAGGTCCTCGGGCGACGTGTCCGGGTGGACCAGGGCCTCGATGGTCCGGGCCCTGTCGGCCGCCGAGATGCCCGTGGTCGTGCCCGTGCGGGCGTCCACCGACACGGTGAAGGCCGTCCGCTGGGGGTCGGTGACGTCGCTCACCATCAGGGGGATGCGGAGCTCGTCGAGGCGCTCCCCCACGACCGGCATGCAGATCACGCCGCTCGTGTGGCGGACCATGAACGCGATGGCCTCGGGCGACACGGTGGCCGCGGCCAGGATCAGGTCGCCCTCGTTCTCCCGGTCGGCGTCGTCCACGACGATCACCATCCGGCCGGCCCTGATCTCCTCGATCGCGTCCTCGATCGGGTCGAACACGTTGCGGTCCGCGTCCTCGGTCATCTCACGCTCCTTGATCCGGTCGTTCCTTCGCCATCCCGAGCAGCCGTTCCACGTACTTCGCGAGCACGTCGACCTCGAGGTTCACCCGGTCGCCCGGCCCGACCGAACCGAGCGTCGTCGCTGCCAGCGTGTGCGGGATCAGCGCCACGCCGAACCCGCCGCCGTCCACGCCGGTGGTCGTCAGGCTGACGCCGTCGACGGTGATCGAGCCCTTCTCCACCACGTAGCGCTCCAGCCCCTCCGGCAGGGTGATCCACAACGTGGCGCCGCCCTCCTGTTCCTCCACGCGGGCCACGGTTCCCACGCCGTCGACGTGGCCCTGCACGATGTGCCCACCCATCCGGGCCATGAGCGAGACGGGCCGCTCGAGGTTCACCCCGGCGCCGGGCCCGAGCCCGCCGAGCGTGGTCCGGTCGAACGTCTCCTCGGTGATGTCGAACGCCAGCCGCGCGTCGGTCCGCTCCACCACGGTCAGGCACACGCCGTTCACCGCGACGGACGCGCCGACCGGCGAGTCCTGCACCGCGACGTCGCAGTCCACCACGAGTCGGGCGTCCTCCAGGCCGGCCACCCGGCCCAGCTCCTCAACGATCCCGGTGAACATCCGCCTCCACCTTCAGGTCGTCGCCGATCCGCTCGACGGACACGATCTCCAGCCGCACAGCGCGGTCCACGGGGGCCAGGCCCTCGCCGCCCAGCACGCCCGGGGCGTCCGCCCCGCCCAGCAGCTTCGGGGCCAGGAACACGATGACGCGGTCCACCAGGCCATCCCGTACGGCGCTCGCCGACAGCGTCGGCCCCCCCTCGATCAGCACGGACTGCGCGCCGCGCTTGCCCAGGACCGCGACGAGGTCGCCGAGCGCGACGCCGTTCGACCCGTCGGTGGGGAGCGCGACGACCTCGGCACCCGCGACGCGCCAGGCCTCCGGCGCGTCCGGGGCGCACGCGTCCGTGGTGGCCACGAGCGTGGGGGCCTCGTCCGAGAACAGCCGGCCCGTCGGCGGGACCCGCCCCGACGCGTCGACGAGGACGCGGAGCACCGGACGTCCCCGGTACGCAGGATCCCGCACGGTGAGCGCGGGGTCGTCGGCCACGGCGGTGCCGGCCCCGACCACGATGGCGTCGGCCGCTCCCCGCATGCGGTGGACCTCGGCCCGGGCCGCCTCGCCGGTGATCCACCGTGACGAACCATCCCGGGCCGCCACCTTGCCGTCGAGCGTCGCGGCGGCCTTCAGGGTCACGAGCGGCAGCTGGGTGGTGACGTGGCGGACGAACGGCGCGTTCTGGCGGGCGGCCTCGGCCTCCAGGACGCCCTCCCGGACCAGGACGCCGTCCGACCGGAGCCGCCGGAAGCCGCGACCGTCCACGACCGGGTTCGGATCGCGCATCGCGGCCACGACCTCCGCAACACCGGAGCGGACGATGGCCTGCGTGCAGGGCGGGGTCCGCCCGAAGTGGTCGCACGGCTCGAGCGTGACGTAGAGCTGTGCCCCTCGGGCGAGATCGCCGGCGGCATCGAGCGCCATGGCCTCGGCGTGCGGGGTCCCCGGCCCTTCGTGCCAGCCCTCCCCCACCACACGGCCGTCGCGCACGACGAGCGCGCCCACCAGCGGGTTCGGGGAGACAAGGCCGCGCCCGCGTTCCGCGAGCCGCAGCGCCTGTCGCATCAGCGTTCCGTCGTCCATCGCCACCTGCACCCGGGGGGCGTGGACCACGGCCGGGGAGGCCGGGCGGGATCGCACGGCCGAGCCACGGCCCGTCCTCTTCCATCCCGACTGTCACGGTCGGTCCCGGAGTTGCACCGGGTCCACCCCCGACCGGCTGCCGGGGGGTCGCGGACTCTCACCGCCGGTGGGGAGTTGCACCCCGCCCCGAGAACGAGCTTCCGTTGGGAGTATAGGCCGGGCGGGGGAACCCTGACGGTTCGGCTTTGCCGTTCCCGAGGGTGCCGGTGGCCGAGTCCTGACGTCGCGAGGCGGGGACGGCCGGCTACGTGCTGCGGCGGTCGACCGCGAAGGACGATCCCGGCTGCCGCTTCGCGTACTGCTTCATCTCCGTCGCCACGTCGACCGCCTCGCCGTAGTGGGAGAACTTCCGCCGGGCCGTCGAGGCAACTCCGATCGAGATCGCGATGAGGCCGAACCGCTGCAGGACGCCTTGCCGATCCTCCACCTCGACCCACCCGCGTTCGAGGTCCTCGCGGTCGTAGAAGTTCCGGATCTCGCCGTCGAACCGCTGGCACATCGCCGCGGCCGCCTGTTCGGCCACCTCGGGTGAGAGCACCACCACGAAGTCGTCGCCGCCGACGTGCCCGACGAACCCCTCGGAGCGGGCCACGTCCTCGACGATCTCCTGCAGGATGCGCGCCGCCGCGACGATCACCCGGTCGCCGCGGGCGAAGCCGTAGTGATCGTTGTAGGCCTTGAAGTTGTCCAGGTCGCAGTACAGCACGGCGAACGGGATCTCGTCGTCGACCTTGCGCTGGATCTCCTCCTGGATTCGGATGTTCCCGGGGAGCCCGGTGAGCGGGCTGAGCGCCTTCATGTCCTTGGCGCGCCGCAGCGTGGTCTTGACCCGTGCCAGGAGCTCGATCGGGTCGAAGGGCTTGATGATGTAGTCGTCTGCGCCGCTCGTGAGGCCGAGGACCTTGTCGGAGGACAGGGCCTTGGCCGTGAGCATGATGATGTTCGTGTTCGCCGTGCGGGGGTTCCGGCGGAGGCGTTGCGCCACCTCGAACCCGTCCACTCGGGGCATCATGACGTCGAGCAGGACGAGGTCGGGATGGAGCTCCTCGGCCTTGAGCAGCGCCTCCTCGCCGTCGCCGGCGACGGAGACGTCGTAGCCGACCGAGCGCAGGTTTACCTCGACGAACCGGGCGATGTCCGGGTCGTCGTCCACCACCAGGATCGTTTCCGCCACGTCCAGTTCCTTCCTCGGCACCGATGCCTCGGGCCTGCGGGCGCATGTTCCGACACCTGTGGAGTCGGCACGTTGGGGGCCCTGCTTGAGCCCGGCGCGGCGTCCCCGAAGGCCCGATTGTATGCCCGCGAGCGGCGGATCGGACTCACGCCGGACGGGTGAACGCGGCCACGAACATGGCGTCGGTCCCGTGGCGGTGCGGCCACAGTCGAACGCGCTCGGCGGATCCCTCCGGGCCCTCGATCGGGGCCGGCACGAGCTCCGGTCGGTGCCGGAGGATGGCCCGGCAGGCGGCATCCGTCTCCGCGCGGGGGAACGTGCACACCGAGTACACCAGGCGACCGCCGGGCCGGAGCAACCCGGCCGCCGACGAGGCGATCGCCACCTGGAGGCGGGCCAGCCGGGACAGGTCGTCCCGAGCCGGCCGCCACAGCAGCTCGGGCCGCCGGCGGGCCGCGCCGATCCCCGAGCACGGGGCGTCGACCAGGATCCGGTCGAACTCCCCGTCGAGGGCCGGGCGGGTCGCGTCCTGGGCCAGCACACGAACCCGAACGCCCAGGCGCGACGCGAGCTGTGCGACCAGCCGGGCGCGCGCCGGCGACCGGTCGGCGGCCACGAGCGTCCCGTCCTCCCCGACCAGGCACGCGGCATGGGTGGCCTTGCCGCCGGGCCCGGCGCACACGTCGAGCATGCGGTCCCCCGGCTGCGGATCCAGGGCCCGGACGACGAACGCGGACGACTCGTCCTGGATCGCGAACCACCCCTCGCGGAACCCGGGCAGACGGGTCGGCGAGGCCTCGTCCACGTGCAGGGTGTCGGGATGGAGCGAGCCCGGGCGGGCCTCGTACCCCCCGTCGCGGAGCGCCTCCATCAGGCGGTCGGCGCTCACCCGGCAGGTGTTCGTCCGGATGGAGAGCGGCGCGGGGCCGGCCAGCGCCTCGGCGGCCGCCGGGAACTCCTCCGGCAGGACCCGTTCGAGCTCGGCGATCGCCCACGGCGACACGCCGGTTCGGATGGACACGGACTCGGGGTCGTCGCCGCCGGGCCAGGATGGCGGGTCCGCGCTCAGCGACCGGAGCACGGCGTTGACGAAGCCCCGTTCGCCCTGCCGTGCCAGCCGAACCGTCTCGCCGACGGCGGCGTGCGGGGGGATGCGCGTGAACAGCATCTGATAGGCGCCGAGGCGCAGCAGCGCCAGTGCCCGGGGCGAGACCCGCTCGAGGGGGCGGCTGACGTGCGGCCCGAGCGCCCAGTCCAGCGAGCGGACCCGTCGGAGGGTCCCGTACCCGAGCTCGGTGGCGAGGGCGCGGTCGCGGCCCTCGAGCCGGGACCGGTCGAGGGCGCCGGCCATCACCAGCGTGGAGAACGCCCGCTCCTCCGTGACCCGCCGGATCACGTCGACGGCGACCTGGCGGGGGTCGGTCCGGGCCACCGGCCGCGGGTCCGCGCGGCCGCCCGGTGGACGCCGCGGGCCGCTCATGCACCGCCCAGGCGCTCGCCCGGTTCCGGCCGGAACCCCCTGGCGAAG
This sequence comes from uncultured Actinomycetes bacterium, assembly GCA_963772375.1. Lineage (GTDB taxonomy): Bacteria > Actinomycetota > UBA4738 > UBA4738 > JACQTL01 > DATBHM01. The sequence goes on along the minus strand of CAVYXG010000001.1, from coordinate 174,363 downwards.
TCGCCGCCGGACATGCGCCGTCGCCCCGCCGGCCCGACCTCGTCCAGCCGGACCGCTCCGGCGCCGGCCGCCACCGTGATCCCGGCGCGGTCGACCGCGGCCACGGTGCCGGGCTCGCCGGCCGGCGCCTCCACCGCCGAGGCGCGGAACACCTTCAACCCCGCGCCGCGGAACTCCGTGGTCGCCGCCGGGTCCGGCGCCAGCGCCCGGACGCGCCGCACCAGCGACTCGGCCGGTTCGGACCAGCGCAGGACGCGGTCGTCGGCACGGAGCTTGGGGGCGTAGGTCGGTTCGCCAGCCTGGGGCGCCGGCGCCACCGATCCGTCCGCGAGGCCGTCGAGCGTCTCCACCAGCAGCTTCCCGCCCAGCCGCGCGAGGCGTTCGCCGAGGGAGCCGGCGTCGTCGTCGGGACGGATCTCCTCGGTCCGCCGCAGCAGCACCGGGCCGGTGTCGAGTCCCGCGTCCATGACCATGGTGGTCACGCCCGTCCGCACGAGGCCGTGCAGCAGCGCGTGCTGGACCGGCGAGGCCCCGCGGAGCTCGGGCAGCAGTGAGAAGTGCAGGTTGACGGGCGCGACCGACGGCAGCTCCAGGATCGCGTCCGGGAGGATCTCCCCGTAGGCGACGACGACCAGCACGTCGGGGTGCGCGGAGGCGAGCGCCTCGAACCCGGCACCGCGCTTCACGGTCTCGACCTCGGCGAGTGCGAGCCCCAGTCGCCGGGCGGCGTCCGCCACGGCCGTCGACGTGAGTCGCGACCCCCGGCCCGCGGGTTTGGGAACGCCCGTGGCCACCACCGCGGGGCGGTGCGGCGACGCGGCCAGCGTCTCGAGCGGCGGCACCGACCAGGGATCGTTCCCGAGGAACGCCACCCGGAGCGGGCGCCGTCCCGCGCCTCCGGCGGGCTCGTCGCCGCTCACCACGTCACCCCCTGCGGAACCGCCGCTTTGTTGCGGTCACCTCCTGCTCCCGGAGCTGCCGCATCACCTCGCGCCGGCCCTCGTCGTCCAGCCGGTCGATGAACAGCGTCCCGGCGAGGTGGTCGGTCTCGTGCTGCATGATCCGCGCAAGAAACCCCTCCGCGTCGAACTCGACCGGGCGCCCCTGGAGGTCCAGGCCCCGGACGTGCACCCGTGCCGCGCGTTTCGTCTCCGCGTACGGACCCCGCACGGAGAGACAGCCCTCGTCCATGACCTCCTCACCCTCGAGCCCGGAGATCTCGGGGTTCGCGAGGACATGCGCGCCGCTGCCGTCGCCGTCGTCGTACACGATCAGCCGGATCGACCGCCCGATCTGGGGCGCCGCCAGGCCGACGCCGGGCGCGTCGTACATCGTCTCGATCATGTCCGCAGCGAGCGCGGCGAGCGCCCCGTCGAACCGTTCGATCGGGGCACTGGGCTGCCGGAGCACCGGGTCGCCGAGCTGTCGGATGGGATGGATCGCCACGTGTCGTTCCGTCTCCTCGGGAGTCCTTCGTCGTGCGCCGGCCGACGGCGGGCCGTCCGGCCGGGAACGAAGATTACAGATGCGGCTCGGCCTCGACCCTGGCCACGACCCCCCGCACGGCGAGCTCACGGATCGTCCGCCCGAACACCGGCACCGCGTCCGGGCGGACCGTGATCAGACACACGCGCTGGTCGCCCACACCGACCGCGAGGAGCGTCACGGGCTCCAGGGCGGTGAGCTCGGCGTCCAGGTCGGCGGTCCCGACCACCCGGAACACCGGGAACCCCACCGGGAAGCCGGCTGCCGCCCGCCGGGGGGCGTCCGCCCGGTGGAACCGCGCGGGGTTCCCTGCGACGAGCGCCTGGACGAGGGGGTCGTTCGGCCGGCTCGACTGCACGACGACACGGCCCGACGGACGGGCCCATCCCGCCGCCTCCATCCACAGGGCGAGCGAGCGTTCGCCGGATGCGAGGCCGGGGCGGCGCGCCGCGAGATCGGCGTCGAGGATGCCGACCAGGTCGAGCCCGGGTGAGAGGACGTCCTTCACCGCCTCGGCGCCCCCGACGAGGATCCCCTCCGCGCCCGGCCACGGTCGAGCAACCGGGGCCCCATCGGAGGTGTCGTCCGCGCCCCAGCGGCGAACCGGGACCGCGGCCACCCGGCCGGCCCACTCCTCCACGCGTTCCACACCGCCCCTGGCGAGGCCGAACTCGCGCCCGCCGCAGCTCGCGCACCGCCCGGGGGCCTCGCACACGACGCAACGGACCTCACCACCCTCCGATCGAAGGGTTCCGGAGCAGACGGCACACCGGGCGGGTTCCCCGCAGGAACGGCACACCCGCGCGACGCCATACCCGGGGAGCGGCGAGTACAGGAAGCCCCGCCGGGCGGCTCCGAGCGCCGCGACGAGTCGCGGCGCCCGGCCCTCGGGCCCGGGCCGGACCACCTCCACCGGAGGCCACGCCCGCTGCGCGGGCGCGACCTCCCGCCCCCCCGCCGCCATGGCCTCGGCGGTGGGGCACAGGGCGCTGAGCACACACACGGCCCCCTCCATCTCCGCACGGGCACGTGCGACGTCCCGCGCGTGCGCGGCCGGCGAGCGCTCCTCGCGGTGGCCGGGGTGGGACTCCCGCGACACCCAGATCAGCCCGAGATCCCGCACCGGCGCGAACGCGCCCGCCCGCCCGCTCACCACCACGCGGTACCGGCCGCGTTGGATGGCGAGCCACGTCCGGTACCGGATCCGTTCGGATCCGCCGAGCAACACGGCCACGTCGTCCCCGAACGCCTCCACCACCTCCGCCGCCGTCGCCGGCACCGGATCGGCCTCGGGGACGAGCACGATCGCCGTGCGGCCGGCCGCGAGCGCCATCCCGACCGCCTCGACGGCGAGTGTCTGCTCGTCCTCGGGGGCCGGCCGGACGACGAACGTGCCGCCCGTGCTGCCGGACAGCGCGGCAACGAGCGCGGCACCGTCCCGGTACCGGTCGAACAGCCCGGCCGGCCGCCATCCCCGATCCGGCCGTTCGGACTCGACGGGGGTCGGGGTTCGTTCCTCGGAGGTCACGCGGGGCGGCGAGAGCCGGGCCAGGCAGACGGCCAGCGGCGCCACGTACCGTTCGGCCATCCAGCGGGCCAGCGCGAGCATGCGCTCGTCGAAGAACCGGATGGGCGACACGGCCTTCCCCACGGCCAGCATCCTCGGGGGGACGTCGTCGGTCGGCCCGAGCACCCACGCCCGCGTGGCTTTGCCGTGGAACGACACCTGGACGAGTGAGCCGACGCCGGCTTCCAGCGACGGATCGAGCGTGTAGGTGAACTCCCGATCGACCGACAGCAGCGGGCGGTCGACGCAGACCGCGACGGGGCCGGAGAGGACCCAGGGGTGCGGAGAGGACGTGGCCGGACTACCCGAGCGACCGGCGGAGGTCGTCGGCGCGGTCGGTCTCCTCCCACGGGAGCCCCTTGCGACCGAAGTGCCCGTACGCTGCGGTCTCGCGGTAGATCGGCCGGCGGAGGTCGAGGTCCCGGATGATCGCCGCCGGCCGGAAGTCGAAGACCTCCTGGACCGCCGTGAGGATCTTCGCCGGGTCGAGCTGTTCGGTCCCGAACGTGTCCACGGTCGTTGACACCGGGTGGGCCGTCCCGATCGCGTACGCCACCTGGAGCTGCACACGGTCGGCCAGGCCGGCGGCCACGATGTTCTTCGCGACGTAGCGGGCCATGTACGCGGCGCTCCGGTCGACCTTGGTCGGGTCCTTGCCGCTGAAGCAGCCGCCGCCGTGCGGGGCCATCCCGCCGTAGGAGTCGACCATGATCTTGCGCCCCGTGAGGCCGGTGTCGGCCTTGGGGCCGCCGATCTCGAACCGCCCGGTCGGGTTCACCAGGACGCGCACGTCGTCGGTGTCGAGATCGGGGAACTCCCGGAGCACCGGGTCGATGACCTCGGCCACGACGTCCGGCTTCAGCAGGCTGTCGAGGTCGACCTCCTCGCGATGCTGGGCGGAGATGAGCACGGTGTCGACGCGCACGGGCTTGTTGCCCTCGTACTCGATCGTCACCTGGGACTTGCCGTCGGGCCGCAGATAAGGAACGACGCCCGCCTTGCGGACGTCGGCCAGCCGTTTCGCCAGGCGGTGGGCCATGGCGATGGGGAGCGGCATGAGCTCCTCGGTGTCCCGGCACGCGTAGCCGAACATCATCCCCTGGTCGCCGGCGCCGATCGTGTCGAGGTCGTCGTGCGAGCCCTCCTTGACCTCTCTGGCCGTGTCGACGCCGAGCGCGATGTCGGCCGACTGTTCCTGGATCGCCGTGATCACGCCGCAGGTGGCGCCGTCGATGCCGAACGTGGCATCCGTGTAGCCGATGTCGTTGATCGTCCGGCGGACGACCTTGGGGATGTCGACGTAGATCTCGGTCGAGATCTCTCCGGCGACGATGGCGAGGCCGGTGGTGACGAGCGTCTCGCATGCCACGCGGCCGTTGGGGTCCTGCTCGAAGATCGCGTCGAGCACGGAGTCCGAGATCTGGTCGGCCAGCTTGTCCGGGTGACCCTCGGTCACGGACTCCGAGGTGAACAGGTAGCGGTGCGACATGACCGCGGGAGTATACCGGGAGGGCCCGCCGCTCCCCCCGCACGCTCCGTCAGGAGCGTTCCGGGAGCAGCTTGGCGACGCGGTCGAGGATCGCGCCCGCGAGCTCTCGCTTGGTCCAGGAACGCATCGGTTCGTCGTCGCCCGCGGACGAGAGGATCATCGCGTCGTTCGTCTCGCTGCCGAACCCGGTCCCCTCGCGGCCCACCTGGTTGACGACGATGAGGTCGAGGCCCTTCGACTCGAGCTTGCGGCGCCCGGCCGCCTCGAGGTCCTCCGTCTCCGCGGCGAAGCCGACCAGCACACGGCCGCCCTTCGAACGGCCGAGCTCGGCGAGGATGTCCGGCGTCGGAACCAGCTTGAACCGCGGCGCGCCGGCCTCCTTCTTGAGCTTCTCCCCCGCGACCGCCGCGGGGCGCCAGTCGGCCACCGCCGCCGCCATCACGACCGCGTCCACACGGTCCAGGCGCGTCTGCACCGCGTCGTGCATCTCCTGCGCGGTCGTGACCGGGACGACGTCGACGCCCCCGGGTGGCGCGATCGTCACCGGCCCCGTGACCAGGACGACGTGCGCGCCCCGTCCGGCCGCCTCACGTGCCACCGCGTTGCCCATGCGCCCACTGGAGTTGTTCCCGATGAACCGGACCGGGTCGATCGGCTCGTGCGTTGGGCCCGCGGTCACGAGCACGGTCCTGCCGGCCAGGTCGCGCTCGGGGGCGACCCCCAGCGCGGCCCCGACCGCCTCCGCGATCTCCTCCGGCTCGCTCATGCGCCCGAGCCCCTCGTCGCCGGCGGCGAGCGAGCCCACCGCCGGGCCCACGATCGCGACGCCGCGGCCGGCCAGCGTGCGGAGGTGTTCCTGCGTGGCCGGGTGTTCGTACATGCCGGTGTGCATCGCCGGGGCGACGACCACGGGACATCGGGCCTCCAGCAGCGTGGACGTGACCATGTCGTCGGCCAGACCGAGCGCGAGGCGGGCGATGACGTTGGCCGTGGCGGGGGCCACGACGGCGACGTCGGCCTCGTGCGCCAGGCGGACGTGCAGGACGTGCTCGACCCCGTCGAAGACATCGGTGCGGGCGGGCCGGCCGGTGAGCGCGGCGAACGTGTCCGGCCCGACGAAGCGGGTGGCTGCCTGCGTCATCACGACCTGGACGGCGGCGCCCGCCTTCATCAGCAGCCGTGCCAGCAGGACGGCCTTGTAGGCGGCGATCCCGCCCGTCACGCCGAGCAGCACCCGGCGACCCGCGAGCGACCCCTGCTCGTTCGGCTCCATCACGGCCCTCCCGGAAGACCGATCGGACGGTGATCGGGTGCTACTTGATGCGTTCCTGCAGGCCCTCGGGCCGCTCGAACGAGACCTTGCCCTCGGCGATCTCCTCGAGGGCGATCGTGAGCGGCTTGTTCCGGAGGCCGGCCGACTCGACGAGCGGCGGGACGAACTCCCCGCGGCCCTCGCCGAGCTGCGAGTAGTACGAATTGATCTCCCGGGCCCGCTTGGCGGACAGGGTGACCAGGCTGAACTTGGAATCGACGGCTTTCATCAGGTCGTCGATCTTGGGCTCGATCATGTGAGTGGATCCTTTCGTCGCGCTGCAACGGCCATTCGCGCTGGTCAGCGCGTGTGCCCGTACGAATCGAGTATAGCCGCCACCTCGCCCGCCGCCCGATCCACGTCGTCGTTCACCACGCGGTGGTCGAACCGCTCGCCCTCGGCCAGCTCGCGGTCCACGGCGGCCAGACGCCGCTCCAGGTCGGCGCCGCGCTCGGTTCCCCGGGCCTCCAGGCGCCGGATGAGCTCCTCCCGCGAGGGCGGCTCGAGGAAGATCAGCACGGCGTCCGGCACGCGTTCCCGGATCTGTCGCGCCCCCTGGACGTCGATCTCGAGCAGCACATCGTTGCCGGCGTGGCACTTGACCTCGACGGGCCGACCGGGGGTCCCGGAGCGGTGTCCGAACATCGACGCCCACTCGAGCAGATCGCCCCGTTCGACCATGTCGTCGAACTGCTCCTCCGACACGAACCAGTACTCGCGGCCGTTCACCTCGCCCGGCCGGGGCGCGCGGGTCTTCGCGGAGACCGAGAACCACAGGGTCGGGTCGAGCTCGAGGAGCCGCTTGACGACCGTTCCCTTACCGACGCCGGACGGGCCGGAGATGACGAACAGCCGTCCACGACGCTCGGCCTGGGGGATGTGATCGGCGAACGCAGTCGAGCCCCCCGCAGGAGGCTCGATTGGATCGCGGGTCGGCGCGTCGTCTGGGTCGACGGCGCCGGACCTACTTCTTGGAGAACTCGGCCAGGAGCGACGCCTTCTGTTTGGCGCCGAGACCCCGGACGCGCCGGGTGGCCGAGATGTCGAGCTGCTCCATGAGCTTGCGGGCCTTCACCTTGCCGACCCCGGGCAGCGACTCGAGCACGGTGGAGACCTTCATCTTGCCGACGGTGTCGTCGCCATGTGTCTCGAGGATGTCCTTGAGGCCGCGTTTGCCGGACTTCAGCTCGGCCTTGATCTCGGCGCGCTTGCGCCGCGCCTCGGCGGCCTTGGCCAGTGCTTCGCGTCGCTGCTCCTCGTTGAGGGTCGGGAGGGGCATCAGGCCTCCTTGTGTGTGAGGGATAGGGTGAAGGACGCGGCATTATACGCACGCGGTCCAGCCGCGACGCAAAACCGTCCAGGCACGGGACTCCCGCCCGGCCTCAACGTCAATCTCAGGTCGAGCCGAGCGTGCGCCCCGCGGTTTCCTCACTTCAGAACGCTTGCGGCGCAAGGGTTTTAGGGTGGCCGGTCAACCGATCTCGGCGAGCACCATGCGGGCGGCCGCGGCCGGGTCGCTCGCGCCCGTGATCGGCCGGCCCACCACGAGATGGTCCGCGCCAGCCGCCAGCGCGTCGCGCGGGCTCTGCACCCGGACGTGGTCGTTCGATCCGAAACCCGCCGGACGGATGCCCGGGACCACGACGAGGGGCTCGTCACCGAGGGCGTCCCGCACCTCGCGGACGTCCTCGCCGGACACCACGACCCCCGCCGCGCCCGCCGACACCGCCTCGAAGGCGAGCGACGCGGGCGAGGCCAGCGATTCACCCCCGACGCTCGACAGGACGGTGACGGCGATGACGCGCGGCGGGTCCACGCCGACGGCGGCGGCCCCTCCGGCGGCGCCGTCCACCGCAGCGCGCACCATGGCCTCCCCACCCAGCGCGTGGACGGTGAGCAGGTCCGGCCCGAGCGCGCCGGCGGCCCGGGCGGCCCGTTCGACGGTGTTCGGAATGTCGTGCAGCTTCAGATCGAGGAACACCGGCGCGTGCGCCCGGATCCGGCGGACGGCGTCCGGACCGTTCGACACGAACAGCTCCAGTCCGACCTTCAGCAGTCCGACCCAGCCGGCAAGCGAACGCGCGAGCGCCTCGGCGCCGTCGAGGTCGGGCCGGTCGATGGCCACGATCAGGGGGTTCGTGCCGGGGCCGCTCGCGCGATCGGCGGCCACTCAGCCCTCCGACCGGTTCGCCGCCTCGGCCTCGACCATCGGCTCCGCTCGGGGCAGGGGCCTCCCCAGGCGTCCGCGGAGCTCGACCACCGAGGCCAGCCCGGCGTCCGCCAGGAATCGCTGTACGCCGAGCGCGGCCTCGACCGCCGCAGCGGGGTTCGCGAAGAGCGCGGTTCCCACCTGGACGGCCCACGCCCCCGCCAGGAGGAACTCGATCGCGTCCTCCGGGGTGGTGATCCCGCCCACTCCGATGACGGGCGTCTCCGGCATCGCCGACGCGACGCGGTGGACGGCCTGCAGCGCGATCGGCCGGATCGCCGGGCCGGACAACCCGCCCTCCCCCGCGGCCAGACGCGGCATCCACGTCACCGTGTCGACCGCCAGCGCCGGGAGGGAGTGGGTGAGCGTCACCCCCCGGGCGCCGGCCCGGATCGCCGCGGCGGCCACGGCGGTCACGTCGCCCACGGCCGCGGACAGCTTGGCGAACACCGGCAGGTGCGTGAGCCGGGCCACGGCTCCCACCACCTCCGCGGCCCCGTCCGGGGTGTCGGCGAACCACCGCCCGTCTCGGTCCCGGCTGGGGCAGCATGCGTTCACCTCGATGCCGGCGATGGCGTCGGCGATCGCCTCGAGGGCGATCGCCATCTGCATGTACTCCTCGACGGAGAACCCGGCCACGCTCACGAACACGGGCGCCCTGGTGCGCACGAGCGGTGGCAGGTCGCGCTCCAGGAACGCGTCGAGCCCGTCGTTCTGCAGGCCGGTCGTCGACAGCATGCCCGAAGGCGTCTCGGTCCACCTCGGCGTCCCGACGCCCCGGTTCGGGTGGAGCGTGACGCTCCTCGAGACGACGCCCCCCAGCTTGCGGACGTCGGTGAGATGGCCGAGCTCCGGGCCGAAGCATCCCGCCGCCACCATCACCGGCGTGGGCAGGCGGAGATCGTCGGTCAGCTCGACCGCGATCGCAGGCGGGCGCCCCCGACGGGGCGGTGGCTCGGGATCGGCGTCGGCGCCGTTGGACGGCACCGTGCGCACCCCCAGCAGGCCATCCGGCAGGTCCATGTCGTGCCCGCTCATGGGATCGGGCTCATCCAGCCCAGCCGGCGAGGGCGGGGGACCCCTCCGACGGCTCCGGCTCCCCTTCCGGCTGCCCCCACCGGTCCCACAGGATGCGGGCGGCGTTCATGGCCGGACCGTCCACGCAGGCGCGGACATGGTCGAACCCCCGCCCCCGCCCGCCCCGGTGCGCCACCGGCACCACGCACGTCCAACAGAGCCCCAGTCCGCAGGCCATGGGCTCCTCGACGGCGACCTGCGCGGGGATCGAACGCGAGCGGCAGAACTCGGCGGCCATCTGGAGCACCCGGCGGGGCCCGGCCGCGTACACGACCTCGGTGTGGCACTTCTCCGCGACCGACGGGAGCACGTCGGCCACCGTGCCGTGCTCCCCGGCCGAGCCGTCCTCGGTCACGACCGCGATCGTCCGGGCCAGGCGCTTGCCCTCGATCGGCTTGAACACCCGGTCCTGGGTCGCGCCGCCGATGACCATGTCGACGCGGTGTCCCCTCCCGGACAGCTCCTCCCCCAGGAAGTACAGCGGCGCCACCCCGTGGTCCTCGCACACCAGCAGGCAGCTCACCGGCTTCCGTGGCAGGCCGAACGGCTTGCCGAGCGGCCCGATCACGTCGAGGAACTGGTGCGGGCGGAGCTCGCCGAGCCATTCGGCGGAGGCGTTCCCGGGGTCGACGACGAACTCGAGCGTCCCCGCCCAGCCGCCCCGCCGCGACGTCTGGTGCACGAAGAACGGCCGCCGCAGGAACACCCGCCGTCCGTCCGGCACCGCGATCTGGATGAACTGCCCCGGGCGGGCCCGTTCGGCGATCTCGGGGGCGACGAGGGTCACCGACAGGAACAGCCCCGCCTTGCGTGCGGACAGCACCTCGCAGCGGGTTCGGATCATCCGGCCATCCACGTGACGTCGGGCGTTCCCACCGCATCGTCCAGCCGGAGCTGCTCGGGCGGGGACGGCGGCGCATGGTAGTCCTGCAGCGGGCGCGGGGCCGGCATGGCCCTCCGGAGGGCCTCGATGCCCTGGATCGAGGCGTTGGCCCCGGGGAGCGTGGTCACGCACGGGATCCGCGCCGCGGCCGCGGCCATGCGGATCTCCGAGCCGTCGGTCCGGGGACCGCGTCCGTAGGGGGTGTTGATCACGATGTCGATCCGGCCTGCGTGGATCAGGTCGACCACGTTGGGCCCTCCCTCCGAGCGCTTGCGGACCGGGGTCACCCTGATCCCGTTCCGGTGCAGGACGGCGGCCGTTCCCCGGGTCGCCAACAGGGTGAACCCGAGCTCCTCGAGCCGTCTCGCCGGCACCACGATAGCCCGCTTGTCCCTGTTCGCCACGCTCACGAACGCCGTCCCGGCGGTCGGCAGGCCGGTCCCGGTGCTCGTGAGCGCCTTCGCCATGGCCGGTCCGAGTCGGGCGTCGACGCCCATGACCTCTCCGGTCGACTTCATCTCTGGGCCCAGCACCGTGTCGACGCCGGGGAACCGCCCGAACGGCAGGACGGCCGCCTTGACGGCGGTGTGCCGGAGCGTCCGGTACGGCTCGACGGCCGGGAGCAGCCCGGCCTGCCGGAGCTCGCGGAGGGACCGGCCGGCCATGACCAGGGCGGCCACCTTCGCCAGGGCCACCCCGGTGACCTTGCCGACGAAGGGCACGGTCCGGCTGGCGCGCGGATTCGCCTCGAGGACCCACACGCGCTCGTCCTTGACGGCGAGCTGGACGTTCAGCAGGCCCCGGACCCCGAGGGCCGAGGCCAGGCGGCGGCCGATGGCCTCGCACTGCGCGAGGTCCTCCTCGGTGAGGGTGGCCGGCGGGATCACGCACGATGAGTCGCCGGAGTGCACCCCCGCCTCCTCGATGTGCTCCATCACCGCCCCGACGAACGTCTCGGCGCCGTCGCTCACGGCGTCCACGTCGACCTCGACGGCGCCCTCGAGGAACCGGTCGACCAGCACAGGGTGGTCGGGGCCGGCCTCGGCGGCGGTCCGGACGAACGTCTCCAGCTCGTCCTCCGAGTACACGATCTCCATGGCCCGTCCTCCGAGGACGTACGAGGGCCGGACCAGCACGGGATACCCGATGCCGGCCGCGATCGTTCGGGCCTGCTCCACCGTCGACGCCTCGCCGTGCGGCGGCGCCGGGATGCCGAGGTCGCGCAGCAGCGCCGCGAACCGGCCGCGGTCCTCCGCCAGGTCGATGGAGTCGGGCGTGGTCCCCAGCACGGGGAACCCCTCCCGCTCGAGGGCGTGGGCGAGCTTCAGCGGGGTCTGCCCACCGAGCTGGACGACCACGCCCACCGGGCGTTCCGCACGGCAGACCGCCAGGACGTCCTCCACGGTGAGCGGCTCGAAGTACAGCCGATCGCTGGTGTCGTAGTCGGTCGAGACGGTCTCCGGGTTGCAGTTCACCATCACCGTCTCGAACCCGGCGTCCCGCAGGGCGAACGCGGCGTGCACGCACGCGTAGTCGAACTCGATCCCCTGGCCGATCCGGTTGGGCCCGGCGCCGAGGATCACGACGCGCGGCCGCTCGGCCGGACGGACCTCCGATTCCTCCTCGTACGTGGAGTAGTAGTAGGGCGTCGTCGCCTCGAACTCCCCCGCGCACGTGTCCACCGTCTTGAACACGGCCTCCACGCCGAGGTCTGTCCGGCGGCGCCGGACCGCGTCCTCCGTCGCGCCGGTGAGCGCCGCGATGCGGACATCGGACAGCCCTCGGCGCTTCGCGTCGCGGAGATCGTGCTCGCCGATCGCGCCGAGCTCCTTGCCCCGCAACGATTCCGATGTCTCCGCCATCATCGCGATCTGGTCGACGAACCACGGGTCGACCCGCGAGGCGGCCGCGACATCCTCGATCGTCCGGCCGGCGTGGAGGGCGCGTTCGAGCTCCACGATGCGCCGGTCGGTGGCGGTGGCGACCGCGGCGGGATCGTCGTCGGCGGCGGGGTCCATCCCCTCGACGTCGATGCCGGTGCGTTCGAGCGACCTGAGCGCCTTGCCCAGCGCCTCGGTGAACGTCCGCCCGATCGCCATGACCTCCCCCACCGACTTCATCACCGTACTCAGGCGGGGATCGGCCTGGGGGAACTTCTCGAACGCGAACCGGGGGATCTTCACGACCACGTAGTCGAGCGTGGGTTCGAACGCGGCGAGGGTCTCGCCGGTGACGTCGTTGCGGATCTCGTCGAGGCGATAGCCGACGGCGAGGAGCGCCGCGATCTTGGCGATCGGGAATCCCGTGGCCTTGGACGCCAGGGCCGAGGACCGGGACACGCGGGGGTTCATCTCGATCACGACCTGACGGCCCGTCGCGGGGTCGACGGCGAACTGGATGTTCGAGCCGCCGGTGTCCACACCCACCGCGCGGATGCAGGCGAGGGCCATGTCGCGCATCGACTGGTACTCGCGGTCGGTGAGGGTCATGGCCGGGGCCACGGTGATCGAGTCGCCGGTGTGGACGCCCATGGGGTCGACGTTCTCGATCGAGCACACGACGACCGCGTTGTCCGCGCCGTCGCGCATGACCTCGAGCTCGAACTCCTTCCACCCCGCCACCGACTCCTCGACCAGGACCTCGGTGGTGGGGCTCTCGGCCAGGCCGCGCCCGGCGACCGCCCGCAGCTCGTCCGCGGTGGCGGCCAGTCCCGTCCCCCCTCCCCCCAGGACGAACGACGGCCGGACGATCACCGGGTATCCGATGTCCGCCGCGACCCCCAGCGCCTCGTCGAGCGAATGGGCGAACCCGCTGCGGGGCAGCGGAAGGCCCGCCTCGAGCATGGTCGCGGCGAACCGCCGGCGGTCCTCCGCGCGTTCGATCGCCTCCAGGCCCGCCCCGATCAGCCGCACGCCGAACCGTTCCAGGATGCCGGCCTCCGCGAGGGCCACCGTGGCGTTCAGGGCGGTCTGCCCGCCGAGCGTCGGGAGCAGGGCGTCCGGCCGTTCGAGCTCGATGATCCGCGTGATCGAGCCGACCGTGATCGGCTCGATGTACGTCGCGTCGGCGAACTCGGGGTCGGTCATGATCGTGGCCGGGTTCGAGTTCACGAGGACCACGCGGTACCCCTCACGCCGGAGCGCCGTACAGCCCTGGGTCCCCGAGTAGTCGAACTCGCAGGCCTGGCCGATCACGATCGGGCCGCTCCCGATCACGAGGATCGTGTGGAGGTCGTCGCGCCTCGGCATCGCTACCCCTCCCCCGCGGCCATGAGGTCGCGGAACCGCCCGAACAGGTAGCCCGCGTCGTGGGGCCCCGGTGCCGCCTCGGGGTGGTACTGCACGCAGAACGCTCGGAGAGCGTTGCAGCGAAAGCCCTCCAGCGTGCCGTCGTTCAGGTTCCAGTGCGTGAACGAGACCGCTCCCCGCTCGGTGTCGGCTCCGGCCGGTCTGCCACCCTTCGCGGTCCGCTTCGTGCCCGGGTCCACCGCGAAGCCATGGTTGTGGCAGGTGATCTCCACCCGGCCGGTGTCCACGTTGAGCACCGGCTGGTTCGCCCCCCGATGGCCGAACTTCAGCTTGTACGTGTCGAGGCCGAGCGCCCGCGCCATCAGCTGGTGCCCGAGGCAGATGCCGAACACCGGCACCCGGCCGAGCAGCTGCCGGCACGCCTCCACGCCGTACGTCGTGGCCGCCGGGTCGCCCGGCCCGTTCGACAGGAACACGCCGTCGAACCCTCCGCCCAGCACCTCGGCCGCCGGCGTGGTCGCCGGGAACACGGTCGCCTCGATGCCGGTCGCCGCCAGCGACCGGAGGATGTTCCGCTTGATCCCGAAGTCGTAGGCGGCCACCCGGAACACCCGGCCGTGTGCCGCGCTCGCCGGGCCCACGATCCGGACCGCCTGGTACGGCTCGTCGGCGCTGACCCGCGTGGCGAGGTCGGCGCCCTCCATGCCCGGGTGGGCCAGGACCCGCTCGTGGAGCGAGCCCGGGTCGAGGTCCTCGGTGCCGACCGCGCACCGCATCGCCCCGCCGCCCCGGATGCGCAGGGTGAGGCGCCGGGTGTCGATGCCCTCGATGCCGACCACGCCGGCTCCGGCCAGCTCCTCCCCCAGCGTCCGGTCCGCCCGCCACGAGGACGCCCGCCGGCTCGCCTCGCGGACGGCGAACCCCGCGACGTGCAGCCCCCCGGACTCGGGGTCGTCGCCGTTCACGCCGTAGTTCCCCTGGTGGGGCGCGGTCATCACGACGACCTGGCCCGCGTAGGACGGATCGGTCAGGACCTCCTGGTAGCCGCCCATGCCGGTGTTGAACACCGCCTCGCCGAACGACTCCCCGGGGGCGCCGAACGAGCGCCCCCGGAACGCCGAGCCGTCCTCGAGGACGAGCAACGCCTCCGGGGCGCGGCTCACCGTGCGCCCCACGCGGTGGTCGGGCGAACGGCCCGGATCACCGCTGGACCTTGCCGTCCGCGACGACCGGCTGCCCCCGGTACAGCGTGTGGACGACACGGCCGGAGAGCGTCCGGCCCAGGAACGCCGAGTTGCGGCTCTTCGAGACGAACGGCGCCTCGACCACCCACTCGGCGCCCGGGTCGAACACGACCAGGTTCGCGACGCGGCCCGCCTCGATCGGCCCCCCGTGGTCGGTGGCGCCCAGGATCCCGGCCGGGGCGTTCGACAGGGCCTCGATCGCGCGCGGGAGCGCGATGCGCCCGGTCGCGACGCCGTGCGTGAGCACCGCGGCGAGCGCCGTCTCGAGCCCGATCGTCCCCGGCGGCGACTGGTCGAACTCCGCCTCCTTCTCCTCGACCGCGTGCGGCGCGTGGTCGGTGGCCACCGCGTCGATGGTGCCGTCCGCCAGGGCCTCCCACAACGCGTCGCGGTCCTCCACCGATCGCAGCGGCGGGTGGACCTTCAGGCTGGTGTCGTAGGTGACGAGGTCCTCGTCGGCGAACACGAGGTGGTGCGGCGTGACCTCGGCGGTGACCCGCAGCCCCTCGGCCTTGGCTCGCCGGACCATGTCGACCGACCCCGCCGAGGACAGGTGGCACAGGTGCAGCCGCCCCCCGGTCAGCCGGGCCAGCGCGAGGTCCCGGGCCACGATGACCTCTTCGGCCTCCCTCGGCTGGCCGGCCAGGCCGAGCGAGTACGAGTGGAACCCCTCGTGCATCTGCCCGCCCTCGGCCAGCGTGGGGTCCTCGCAGTGCTCCGCGATGATCACGTCCGGAAACGCCCGCGCGTAGTACAGGGCGTTGCGCAGGACGCGGGCGCTCGGCACGCACCGGCCGTCGTCGCTGAACACTCGGACGCCGGCCTCGACCATCTCCCCGATCTCCGCCATCTCCTCGCCGGCCAGCCCGCGCGTGATGGCCCCCACGGGGAACACGTCGCACAGCCCCGCAGCGGCCGCCAGGGCACGGACCTCGTGGACCACGGCCGCGTTGTCGGCCACGGGGTCGGTGTTCGCCATCGGCGAGACGGCCGTGAAGCCGCCCGCCGCCGCCGCCCGCGAGCCGCTCTCGACGGTCTCCTTGTCCTCCCGGCCCGGCTCGCGGAGGTGCGTGTGCAGGTCGACCAGGCCGGGCGCCAGCACCAGCCCGTCGCAGTCGAATTCGTCCGCGCCCGCCGCGCCGAGCCCGGCGCCGACCTCGGCGACCGTCGTCCCCTCGACGAGGACGTCGAGGACCTCGTCCCGCCCGGCGGAGGGATCCACCATGCGGGCGTTCCGGAGCACGATCCGCCGCTCAGGCATCTGCACCCACCTCCACCTTGGGATCGGTCGCCGCGGAACCCGCGGACTCGGGCAGCGTGACCTGCTCGGGGCGCGCTTCGGGAGCGGCCTCCGGGGCCTCGGTCGCCTCGGCCTCCGGCGCCGTCCCGGACCCCAGCAGGAGGTACAGCAGCGACATCCGGACGGCGATCCCGTTGGTCACCTGTTCCTCGATGACGGCCTGGGGCAGGTCGGCGACGTCGGAATCGATCTCGACGCCCCGGTTCATCGGCCCCGGGTGCATGATCAGCGCGCCCTCCGGGAGCATCCCCACGCGCGTGGAGGTGAGCCCGAACAGCCGCGCGTACTCCCGGACGCTCGGGAAGTACTGCTGCCGCTGGCGCTCGCGCTGGACGCGGAGCATGTAGCAGACGTCCAGCGTCGGCAGGACCGACTCGATGTCGTAGCTGACCCGGACGCCCCACTGCGGCGCGGGGGCCGGGATCAGCGTGGGTGGCCCGATCAGCGTGACGTTCGCCCCCATCTTGACCAGGCCGAAGGAGAGCGATCGCGCCACCCTCGAGTGCAGGACGTCGCCCACGATCGCGACGTTCACGCCCTCCAGGCGGCCGATCCGCTCCCGGATCGTGTACAGGTCGAGCAGGGCCTGGGTGGGGTGCTCGTGCGTGCCGTCGCCGGCGTTCAGCACGCTGCCCTTGATCCACTTCGTGAGCTGGAGCGGCGACCCGCTCGAGGAGTGCCGGATGACCACCGCGTCTGCGCCCATGGCCTGGAGCGTCAGGGCGGTGTCCTTCAGGGACTCGCCCTTCGACACGCTCGAGCCGCTCGTCGAGAAGTTGATGACGTCGGCCGACAGGCGCTTCGCCGCCAGCTCGAACGAGATCCGCGTCCGCGTGGAGTTCTCGTAGAACAGGTTGACCACCGTCCGGCCGCGGAGCGCCGGGACCTTCTTGATGACGCGGGTTCCCACCTCCCGGAAGGAATCCGCGGTGTCGAGGATGCGGACGATGTCCTCCGCCGACACGTCGTGGATGGACAGCAGGTGCTTGTTCACTGTTGGGCTCCCCCTGGGCTCAGGTAGACGGCGTCCTCCCCGTCGGTCTCGGTGAGCGCCACGCGGACGTCCTCGTCGTGGCGGGTGGGGACGTTCTTGCCGACGAAGTCGGCGCGGATCGGCAGCTCGCGGTGGCCCCGGTCGACCAGGACGGCGAGCTGCACGGCGCGGGGCCGCCCGAAGTCGACCAGCGCGTCCAGGGCCGCCCGGATGGTCCGCCCGGTGAACAGCACGTCGTCGACCAGCACCACGGTCTTGCCGGTGATGTCGAATGGGATGCTCGTCTGGTGGACCTCGGGCGCCTCGGCCCGCAGGCCGATGTCGTCGCGGTAGAAGGTGATGTCGAGCGCCCCGACCGGCACGTCGGCTCCCTCGATCCGGCGGATCTCGCCGGCCAGCCGCCGGGCCAGGTCGTCGCCCCGGGCGGCGATCCCCACGAGGGCGAGCTCGGCCGCTCCCTTGCCCTTCTCCAGGATCTCGTGCGCGATCCGGGTGGTGGCCCTCCTGACCTCGGAGGCGTCCATCAACCGGGTCGCCGTGGCCATCATCGGCCCGGGCGTTCGGGCGCCCACCACGAAGAAACGCCCGGCCGCCGAGGCGACAGGGCGTACGCGTCGAACATCTTCAGCCTCGCCTCCTTTCCGGCCTCACGGGACCGGTCCTTAAAGGGGAAGTCGAGGGCAAGGATACCGGGCCGGACACCATCGTCAACGACCGACGTCCGGCGGCCGCCGTGATGCCTCGCGAGTCGGTCAGATCACGACGTCGCGCCCGACGCCTCGCTCGCGGGCCCGGCGGAGCACCAGGCCGGCGGCCGCCGCGTCCTGCACGGCCACGCCCACCGACTTGTAGAGCGTGATCTGATCGGGAGCGGTCCGGCCGGGCCGGGTCCCGGCCAGGATCTCCCCGATCTCCGCGTGGACGCGGTCGGGACCGACGATCCCGTCCCGGATCGGCCACACGAGGTCGTTCGCGCCGCCCGGGCCCTCCGACAGCGCGGACGAGCGGGACTCGACCACCACCACCGCGTCCCGTACCGTCTCGGCGTCGACCTCGCGGCCGGTCGCCGTCCACCCGACCGAGTTCACGTGCGTCCCGTCCGCCAGCCACTCACGCGCCAGCACCGGCGAATCCGCGTGGGTGGTCGCGCACACCACGTCGGCTCCCCGGACGGCGGCCTCGATGGATGCCTCGACCAGCACCGGCGCGCCGAGCGCGGCGGACGCCTCATCGGCGACGGCCCCGGCGCGGACCGGGTCGCGCCCGGCGACCACCACCCGCTCGAACCCCCGCACCCGGACGACGTACCGGAGGTGGGCCCGGGCCTGGACCCCGGTCCCGACCACCGCCATCACGCCAGCGTCCTCCCGGGCGAGCACGCGGGTGGCGAGCGCCGATCCGGCGGCCGTCCGCTGCGCCGTGATCTCCGTTCCGTCCATGAGCGAGGCCGGCTCCCCGGTCTCCGGGTCGAACACCACGATGACCGCCTGGTGCGTGGGGACGTCGCCGCCCGCGTTCCGCGGGAACACCGAGACGAGCTTGGTCTCCAGCACCTGGGCCGACGGCAGCCACGCGGGCATGGCGCCGAGCAGGCCGTCGGTGCCGGGAACGAGCGCCGCCACCCGCGTGGGCATGGATGCCGCGCCGGACGAGAGGTCGATCATCGCGGCGGACAGGGCGTCGATCAGCTCGTCGGGATCGAGCAGCGAGGTCACCTCGGCGCGGGAGAGCACCAGCACGTCGGCATCATCCACGCCGGGAGCCCGGCCGGCCACCGGCCGCGAGGCGGGGCCGGCCGGTCGAGACGCCCCGGATGTCCGTGTTGCGACGAATCCATGACGCGTGGCCGGAATCCACCCGAGACGCTGGCGCTACCTGGCGAAACGCCTACACTGGGCTTCGAGGCCTCCGGAGAAGGAGTTCGCATGCTCGGCCTGTTCGAATCGCTCGGTGCCCCCGAGATCCTCATCATCCTCGCGGTGTTCCTGCTGCTCTTCGGCGCGAAGAAGCTTCCCGAGCTCGCCCGTTCCCTGGGCAAGTCCTCGACCGAGTTCAAGAAGGGCCTGAAGGAGGGCTCGGCCGACGACGCGCTGCCCGAGGAGACGCACCCGGCCAAGGCCTCGGTCACCGAGACGACGCCGGCCGAGAAGGCGCCCGCCGAGGACCCCGACTAGCCGCTTCCCGGCGACTCAGCCCTCTCCCGCATCCCGTTTCGCGCGGCGGTCGCGTCCGGCCACGTCCGGTTCCGTTGCGATCCGCCCCAGGACGCCGTTGACGAACCGCCCGCTGTCCTCCGTCGAGAGCTCCTTGGCGGCCGCCACCGCCTCGTCGATCGCGACGGCCACGGGCGTGTCGGTTCGGAACAGCAGCTCGTAGGTCGCCAGGCGGAGGATCGCCCGGTCGACGGCGGCCATCCGGTCGATGGTCCAGTCGTGGGCGGTCTCCCCGATCAGGATGTCGAGGTCCTCGCGATACTCCTCGACCCCCCCCACCAGCTCGCGGGTGAAGGCCGCGACGTCCTCCCCGATGGCCTCGCGCCACTGCTCCAGGACCGCGGTCGGCCGGACGCCCATGACGTCGGCCTGGTACAGCGCGTCGAGGGCCCGCCGTCGATCGGCGTGGCGGGGGTTCATCGCGCGCTACTTCTCGCGCGTCAGGTAGTCGCCGGTGCGGGTGTCGACCTTCAGGCGGTCCCCGGCCTCGATGAACAGCGGCACCTGCACCGAGATCCCGGTCTCGAGCGTGGCGGGCTTCAGCGCCCCCGACACCCGGTCGCCCTTGACGCCGGGGTCGGTGGCGGTGACCTCGAGCACCACGGAGGCCGGCATCTCGACCGAGATCGCGCTCCCCTCGTAGAGCGCCACGATCGGGGTGAACCCCTCGGTCAGGTACTTCACGGCGTCGCCGGCGACCTCCGACGGCACGGGGTGCTGCTCGTAGCTATCCGTGTCCATGAAGATGAGGTTGTCCCCGTCCCGGTAGAGGTACTGCATCTCCTTCTTCTCGAGGATGGCGAGCCCGACCTTCTCGTCGTGCTTGAACGTGCGGTCCAGCACGGCGCCGGTCTTGACGTTCCGCAGCTTGGTCCGGACGACCGCCTGCCCCTTGCCGGGCTTGTGGTGGAGGAAGTCGAGGACGGTCCAGAGCTGGCCGTCGAGGTCCAGGGTCATGCCGTTCTTCAGGTCGTTGGTGGAGACGCTCATGGGTGGGCTCCTCGGTATCGGTGTCGCGCTCGGCTCGTTCGGTGCGGACGGCCGTGGTTCGGCGTTCGGGTCACGCTCCGGTCACAGGACCACGAGGTCCCTGGTGGAGCGGGGCATCGGCCGGCAGCCGTCCGCGGTGACCTCGACCATGTCCTCGATCCGCACCCCACCGAGGCCCGGGACGTACACGCCGGGCTCGACGGTGACGATGGCGCCGACCGGCAGCTCGTCCTCGCCCTTCGCGCGGAGCGTCGGGCCCTCGTGGATCTCGAGCCCCACGCCGTGGCCGAGCGAGTGGCTGAACGCCTCGCCCCGGCCGGCGTCGTCGATGACCTTCCTGGCGGCCGCGTCGGGGTCGCCGCCGGCGACACCCGCCCGAACGGCGTCGATCCCGGCCTGCTGGGCCGCCTTGACAAGAGCGTGGATCTCGCGGAGCTCGGCGGACGGCTCGCCGAAGGCCACCGTTCGCGTCATGTCCGAGTGGTACCCCCGGTACAGCGCGCCGAAGTCCAGCTTGATCACGTCGCCCTGCCGCAGGTCGCGGTCGGTCGGGTGGTGGTGCGGCTCGGCCGCGCTCTCGCCGAACGCGACGATCGAGTCGAACGCCAGCCCGTCGGCCCCGCCCTGGCGCATGGTGAGCTCCATCTCCAGGGCGACCTCGCGTTCGGTCATCCCCTCCGAGAGCTTGGCCGTGATGCTGTCGAAGCAGTCGTCGGTGATGGCCTGGGCCCGGGCGACCATCTCGATCTCCTCGGGCTCCTTGACCCACCGCAGCCGTTCGACCTCGCCGTCGGTCGGCACGAGCTCCACGTCCTCCGGCCCCGCGTCGGTGAGGTCCCGGAACAGCTTGTGCGTCAGCCCCGCGGACTCGAACCCGATGCGCTTCGCGCCGGCGTCCGTTGCGGCGTCGGCGAACGCGGCCGGGAGCGCCGAGTACGTCACGCGGTCGAGGTCGGGGACCTCGTGGCGGGACTGCTCGGTGTACCGGCCGTCCGTGAGGAACACGCCGCCGTCCGCGCCGAGCACGAGCTGGCCGTTCGACCCGGTGAAGCCGGTCAGGTAGCGGACGTTGGGCAGGCGCGTGACCAGGAGCGCGTCGATCTCGAGCTCGTTCAGCCGCGCGACGAGGCGCGCCCTCCGTCCGGGGAAATCCATGCCAGGGCCTCCAGGGCCAGATGATACCCGCGGGTCCCCACCCCGGCGATCACGGCGCGGCAGGCCGGCGAGACCACCGAGTGCCGCCGGAACTCCTCCCGCGCGTAGATGTTCGTCTGGTGGACCTCGACCACCGGCAGGCCGCATCCCTCGACCGCGTCGCGGAGGGCGTGTGAGTAGTGGGTGAGCGCCCCGGGGTTGATCACGACGGCCCCGAACCCCTCCCCAGCCCCCCCGTTCAGCCATCCGACCAGGTCGCCCTCGTGGTCGGACTGCCGCCAGACGACCTCATGTCCGCGTTGGACAGCGTCCTCGGACACGCCGGCCATGACCTCCTCGAGGGTCTCCGAGCCGTATCGCCCGGGATCGCGCGTGCCGAGCGCGCCCAGGTTGGGTCCGAACAGGAACAGCGCTCTCATGACCCCGTCCTCACATGGCCTCCAGCGTCTCGGCGATCACGTCGTCCGCCACGTCGGACACCACCGTCGGCCGCCCGACGTCCTCCAGCAGCACGAATCGAAGCGCGCCCCGGCGCTTCTTGTCCATCCGCATGGCGACGAGGACGTCGCCGGCCGGCGGCAGCGGGCCCGACGTGGGCAGCCCCAGCGGCTCGAGGAGCCGGAGGTGCCGCTCGACCAGGCCCCCCGCCCTCGCCACGCCCAGCCGTTCGGACAACCGGGCCGCGAACACCATCCCGATCGACACGGCCTCGCCGTGCGGGCGCCCGTGGAACCCGTCCAGCCGCTCGAGCGCGTGCCCCAGCGTGTGCCCGTAGTTGAGGAACAGGCGCCCGGCCGCGTCGCGTTCGTCCTTCGACACGACCTCGGCCTTGATCTCGACGCACCGCCGGACGACGTCGACGAGCAGCCGCGACTCGGTGGTGCGGTTCGGTTCGAGCAGGCGGTCGATCTTCGTCTCCAGCAGGCCGTTCAGCCCGCGGTCGAACGCCAGCGCGTACTTCGCCACCTCGCCGAGGCCCGAGCGGAACTCCCGTTCGGGAAGGGTCGCGAGCGCGGCCACGTCCACCAGCACCCCGACCGGCTGGTGGAACGCCCCGACCAGGTTCTTCCCGGCCGGGAGGTTGACGGCCGTCTTGCCGCCGATCGACGCGTCGACCATGGCGAGCAGTGTGGTCGGGACCTGCAGGACCGGCATCCCCCGGAGATAGGTGGCCGCGACGAACCCGGCCAGGTCGCCCGTCGCGCCTCCACCGAGGGCCACGATCAGATCCTCGCGCTGCGCCTCGCGCAGCGCGAGCTGGCGGTACAGCGCCTCCGCGACGGCGAGCGTCTTGGCCTCTTCGCCCACGGGCACCCCCAGGTGCACCACCCGCCAGCCGACGCCCTCCAGCCCCCCGGCCACCGGAGCCAGACAGCGGTCGGCCACCAGGTGGTCGGCGAGCACGAACGCGGCTCCCGTTGGGGGCGCCGGGGGAAGACAGGCCCGCAGGGCCGGGCCCGAGACGAATCCGTCGCCGACGACGACGTCGTATCCGCCGCCCGGCGCGTCGACGCGGACGGGAGTCGGGGCCTCCGGACCAACCGCGGCGAGGGCCGCGATCCGGCCGGCCACCCCCTCCGGCGATCCGTCATCCGACGGGACGCGGTGGTCGGCGACCGACGCGTACAGCGGCGCCCGTTCTGCGGCCAACTGCGACCACGACCCCGCCTCGGCCAGCAGGGGCCGGGCGGCGCGGTCGCCTGCGAGGCGCCTCGCGGCCACCGGTTCCGTCACCTCCAGGTGCACCACGATGCCCGAGCGGCGCATCGCCAGCCGGTTCTCCTCGGAGCCCACCGCCCCCCCGCCCGTGGCCACCACGGATGCCGGTCCGCCCGCGACCCGATCCACGGCGTCACGTTCCAGGACGCGAAAGGCCGGCTCGCCGTCCCGCTCGAAGATCTCCCCGATCGTCCGACCCTCGCGGCGGGCGACCTCGTCGTCCAGATCGACGAACGCCAGCCCCAGCCGGCCGGCCAGCACCGGGCCCACGGCGGACTTCCCGGATCCGGGCATCCCCACCAGCCACACGTGGCCACCCCATCGGGGCGCCCGGCCGGGAGCCATCACGGCTCCCCGAGCGACGCGAGGTACCCGTCGAGGTTCCGGCGCGTCTCCTCGACGGAGTCGCCGCCGAACTTCTCGAGCATCGCGTCGGCGACGACGAGCGCCACCGCCGACTCCCCCACCACGCCGCCCGCCGGCACCGCGCAGACGTCGGTCCGCTGGGCGAACGGCTTCGCCGCCACCCCGGTCGCCGTGTCAACCGTGCGGAGCCCCTTCGGAACGGTCGAGAACGGCTTCATGGCCGCGCGGACGCGGATCGGTTCCCCGGTGCTCATGCCGCCCTCGATCCCCCCGGCCCGGTTCGACAGGCGGCGGGGACGCATTGGCGCCGGACCCGGCGCCAGCTCGTCGTGCGCCCGGGACCCCGGCCGGGCGGCCGACGCGAACCCGTCCCCCACCTCCACGCCCTTCACCGACTGGATGCTCATCAGCGCGAGCGCCAGCCGGGCGTCGAGCTTTCGGTCGAACTGCACGTGGGAGCCCAGCCCCGGCGGCACACCGTACGCCAGCACCTCGAACACGCCGCCCAGCGTGTCCCGGGACCGTTGGGCGGCCCGGATCGCCACCACCATCCGCGCGCTGACCCCCGGATCGAAGCACCGGACGGCGTCGCGGTCGATCGTCGCGAGATCACCGGGGCCGGGCGTTCGACGACCGCCCCGGGGAACCGCCGCGCCGCCGATCCGCACCACGTGGGACAGGACCCTGACGCCGAGCTCGGCCAGGAACGCCTTGCAGAGGTACCCGCCCGCCACGCGGGCCGCGGTCTCCCGCGCGCTGGCCCGCTCGAGCACGTTGCGGGCGTCGTCGAACCCGTACTTCTGCATCCCGGCCAGGTCGGCGTGGCCCGGACGCACCGCGGTGAGCCGGTCCTCCGGCGGGCCCGAGCCCTCCACCCCCATGCGCTCGCGGTACTTCGAGTCGAACTCGGCGTTGGCGATGGTCACCGCGATCGGCGACCCCAGCGTCCGCCCGTGGCGCACCCCGGCGAGCACGTCGACGGGATCGTCCTCGAGGCGCTGCCGGCCGCTCCGTCCGTACCCGCGGCGGCGCCGGGCCAGCTCCGCGGAGAGGGACGCCACGCGCACGGGGACCCCCGCCGGGAGGCCCTCCACCACGGCCACCAGGCCCTTCCCGTGCGACTCGCCGGCGCTCAGCAGCCGAACCATTGGTAGTCAGGGGCGCGGTGTCCGACGAGCGGACCCGTTTCCCCATCCCCCTTTCAAACCGTGCGTGCGGTTTTCCCGCACACGGCTTACCGATGGTCCTTGAGACATCTCTACGCGGCTCCTGGGTAGCGAATGGTCCCACGTAACCGGTGCAGGCCGTGGTCCCGGAACCAGTCGCTCGTCCACATCTCGAGGTGGCGAGGCCGGACGTTGCGCCCCACCCGCCGAAGCAGGAGGCGGCGGAGCCGGCGCTGCACGTACCGGTCGATGGAGACGAACTTGTACGTGGCGTTCCCGGTGCGGAAGTAGTTCCCCCATCCCCGGAGCACGGGGTTCAGATCCCGGATGACTACCCGGATGTCTGACACCCCACCCCGGTTCCGGCCGGTCAGCTCGCGCACCCGCTGCCTCACCCGGTTCATGGCCCTCGCCGAGGGCCACCGGTGCAGGTAGTACCGGCGGATGCCCTGCTCCAGCAGGCGCCCCGAGACCCGGGCCTGGAAGTGACAGCCCAAGAAGTCGAAGCCCTGCCGGCCTTCGCGGAGGTCCACCTTCCGCGTCTTGTCCGGGTTCAGGCTCAGGTGAAGCCCGGCCAGGGTCGTCCCGACCAGGCCATCAGCCCGTTCCAGCGCGTTGGGGGTCCGGGTCATGACCACGAAGTCGTCGGCGTAGCGCACCATGACTCCGAGGCGTTCCCCGTCCCGTGCCCAGGCCCTGTCCAGAGCGTCGAGGTAGATGTTGGCGAGCAGAGGGGAGATCACTCCCCCCTGGGGGGTCCCTGCGACCGGCTCGCGGAGCCTCCCCTCCTCCATCACCCCTGCCTTGAGCCACTGGCGCACCAGCTTCAGCACCCGGCGGTCGGACACCCGCCTCCCCACCGCTTCGAGGAGCAAGTCGTGTGAGATCTGCCCGAAGAAGTCGGTGATGTCGGCGTCCAGGGTGAAGACGTAGCCCCGGATGAAGGCGACCCTGATCTGCTCCAGGGCCTCGGTGGGACTGCGACCGGGCCGGTAGCCGTAGGAGACGGGCGAGAAGTCCGCCTCGAAGATCGGCTCCAGCACGAGCTTGGTCGCAGCCTGGACCACCCGGTCTGAGACCGTCGGGATGCCGAGCGGACGCGTCCGCCCGTCTGGCTTCGGGATGTACCGGCGGAGCACGGGGCTCGGCCGGTACCTGCCCGCTCGAAGGACCTGTTGGAGCTCTCGGAGCATCCGCTCCACTCCGTAGGCCTCCACGTCCGCGAGGCTCTGGTGATCGACCCCCGCGGCTCCCCGGTTCGCCCGGACCCGCTGCCACGCCGCCCACAGGACGTCATCCCTGTGGATCCGGTCGTACAGGGCGTGGAAGCGGCGGCCAGGTGACCGCTTGGCTGATGCCTGGAGCCGGCCTTGGAGGCGTCGCACTTTGTCACCGGAGGGTGCCCCGATGGGGTGGTTGGGCCGGGGGGTGACCCCGGCCATGCCCTCGCGCGTACCTCCTTGGCCGGCGTGACCAAAGTAGGGGTCCTTCCCTCCCGCCGGGTTGTGCTGCCCGGCGATCGGCGGTACTACGACCCCCTCGGACTCCCGCTGCCCTCCGCTTCGTTTCGCCGTCGGCTTATGGAAGCGGTCTTTGCCCGACGCAGGCGGGGCAGACGGGCCTCTCCTGTTCCGAACCGAACCGTGAGCACGTGCCGTTCCCCGTACCCCGGGGAGACCTGGCGCGGATGGTCCGGAAGTCCTAGCGCCAGACGTGGCCTTCGCCGTGACATGAGCGGCTCGGCTCTCCCGTTGTGAATCTGACGAGGCTGCAGGATTCACTTGATGTTGCGGCCCGCGCTCTTGCTCCCCCCAGAGGGGCTCTTGACGCCACGCTTCGACCGGACGCCTCTCGACGCCGGCCGGTGGCCTGCTACCAGGCGCTCCGGCGCTTACCTGGGCGGGACTTGCACCCGCTGGCTCGGTCCAGCTTTCAGGACGCGACATGGACGAATCATAGGGACCGCCCCGCCGCGTTCCGGTCGCTCCGCCCCGCGGGAGGGCCACGGCGGCCCCGGTTGCGCGCCTCGAATGGGGAGAGGGGCGGCCCGGAGAGGACCGCCCCTCGAGACCGGCGACCGCTCCCCCCAGAGGCAGTTCGCCGGTGGCCGTGGACGAGCAGGGCTACTTCTGCGGGTTCTCGCAGAGCACGAACTCCTGCCCGCCGTGCGTGAAGGTCGCGCAGGTGCCGTTGATGGACACCAGCCGGAATCCGTCCGCGAACCTCTGTCCCACGCTCGGGGTGTACACCGTGGCGTCGACCTGGACCTGCGCGCGCTCCACGCCGTCGCGACGGAAGATGTCGAGCAGCGTCACGGTGTGGCCACCAACGTGGGTGCTCGTCCCGCCGCCGGGCGCCGTGGACGGCGACGGGGGCGGCGACACCGAGATCGTGGTCGTTGGCGACGTGGTCGGCGTCCCCGTCGAGGTCGCCGTGCTGGTCGGGTTCGTCGTGCCCGGACCACTCGTGCCCGGACCACTCGTTCCCGGTCCGCTCGTCCCGCCCGTCCCGCTCGTGGAGGGGCCGCCCCCGCCACCCGAGCTCGGGTTCACCAACGGCGAGAAGGGATCCTTGCCGTTGAGCTGAGGCCCGGATGGCGGGGCGGTGCTGCGGGGCGTGGTGGTCGGGGACTTGGACGGCTTGATGGGGGACGCCGGTGGGCTGACCGGCGCGGTCGGGCCGGACGTCGTCGTGGTGGCAACCGGCTCGCCGCCGCCCTTCTTGAGCAGGAGGAAGTAGGCGGCGAGCGCCACCACGATCACGACTCCGAAGATGATCAGCGCGCGTCGATCGCGTTCTGCAAGTGCCATCTGTCAACCCCTCCTATCCAGCCTGCACGGAGCTCGAAGGGGCGGGTTCCGCCGGCGCGGTCTCGGTTGCGCCCGGCGACGGTGTGGCGCCCGGCGACAGCGCGGGGGCCGGCGACGGCTGGACGACCGTCGGGCCGGGCGGTGTTCCGGGACCGGCGCTCTCGTCGGTCGTGTAGACCTCACCGGTGAGCGTCATCGAGAGCTCACCTGGGGTTCGTCGACGTCGACGACCCGGAGGTCCCACCGGTCGTGGCGGTCGCGCTGGCCGGGGTGATGTTGATCCCGGTGACGCGGACCGCCCTGGGCAGGGTCTCCAGCTTGAACAGGAACTCCTGCACGGAGAAGAAGCTTCCTCCGGAGCTCACCTGGAGCGGGATCGTGGAGATCCCCGGGATCGTGGCGACGCTGACGGGGGTCCCCGGCGCCACGGCCACGAAGTCCACCGCCGAGGCCGTCGCCGCGTCCTGCAGGAGGCGGATCAGGCTGGGCAGCTCGGCCGTCGGGGGGATCCTCGTCTCGAGCTTGTTCAGCTGCTTCGTGACGATCTTCGCCTCGCGCTTCGCCTCCTTCAGCTGGGCCAGCTGGGCGGTCAGCGCCTGCTGCTGCGCCTTGGCCGCGTCGAGGTCGTCGGCCCGCTTGCCCACCGCGGAGATGCGCGGCAGGACGAGCACGACCAGGACGAGCACGGCCACCAGGGCGGACACGCCGGCGGCGATGAGCGGACCTCGACGTTCGTTCACGACTTCCCTCCCCCGTGGGCCACTCGCGCCTCCAGGTCGACCGTGCTGCTGAACTGCCACAGCGGGGTGCCGGTGGTGGAGTTCTGCTGGCCGGTCGAGAGCCAGGCGTTGACCCAGCCCTTCACCGATTCGAGGTGGGTGAGCCACGCCGCCATCGTGTCGGAGTCGAGCGAGCTGGCCTGGAACTGGATGTTGCCGATCAGGGTGGGGCCGGTCGGCGCGCCGGGCACGGGTGCCGTGGTCGTCGCGGCCGACGTGCTCGGCGACGTCGCGCTCCCCGTCAGCGAGGTGAGCCACATCTTTCCCGGAGCGATGTTCGACAGCGTGCTGAGCACGTTCGACCACTCGACCGTGTCGGCGAGCGCGGACTTGAGGAGCGTCTTGCGCGAATCCAGGTTGGCCTTGAGGTCCGAGTACTTCGACAGCGAGTCCACCTGCTCCTGCAGCTGGGCGTTGGTGGCGTTCTGGGCGTCGACCTCCTGGTCGAGCTTGTGGAGCCGCTGGCCCTGCAGGAACCACATGGCCACGAGCGCCAGCACCACGATGCCCCCGATGACCGCGACGGCCCCGGTGCGCCTTCGCGTCACCTGGCGCTGCTTGACCTCACGGGGAAGAAGGTTCACCTGTGTCACTTCTGGCCTCCTCCGGGCAGGGCCAGCCCCACGGCGACGGCGAGCAGCGGCTCGGCTTCCGCGAGCCCCTCGGGCGTGAGGTCGAGCTCGGGGCGGACCCGCTGGAACACGCCGCCGGGCGCCACCGGGACGCCGAGCCGGTCGGACAGCAGCTGGACCAGGCCGGCGAGCTTGGACCCACCGCCCGAGACGCGCATCCGGCCGATCCTGGAGTGGGGGCTCTGGGCCGAGTAGAACTCGAGCGAGGACCGGATCTCGTCCGCGAAGCTCACGGTCCGGCCCTGCGCGACGCGCTGGGCGTCCGCGGCGTCGTGTCCCGTCTCCACGGGCTCCCCGCGCTTCATCCGGTCGGCCTCGTCTTCCGGAACACCGAGCGCCCGGGCGACGGCGAGGGTGATGTCGTGTCCCCCCGAGGGGAGGATCCGCACGAACCTCGGCACGGTCGCCTGGTGGACGCAGATGCAGGTGATGTCCGACCCCACGTCGATCAGGGCCTCCTCGACCTCCTCCTCGAGGGCGGCGCCGTTCGCGTACCCGATCGATCGGATCAGCGCGAACGGGATCAGGTCGAGACCGATCGGCTCGAGGCGGGCCGCCGTCGCGGCCTGCACCAGGGAGTCGACCATGCCGCGCTGCGCCGCGACGAGGAGCACCCGGACCATCCGCCGCCCGTCCTGCTCGAACTCGTCCAGCGCATCGAAGTCCAGCACCGCGTCCTCGACCGGGATCGGGATGAACTCCTGCACCTGGAACGGGAGCGACTCACGGAGCTCCTTGGCCGGGAGCCAGGGCAACGCGACCTCGCGCACCACGACGCGCTGGTTGCCCACACCCATGTAGACCTGCCGGTTCTTGAAGCCCCCGCGACGCCACAGCTCGCGGAGCGCCTCGGTCACGGCCTCCGGCTGACGCACCTCGCCGTTCTCGATCGCGCCGGGTTGCATCGGAACCTGCGCCGCGCGGACCAGCACGGGCGGGTCGGCGGCGACGTTGACCTCCACGGCCCTGGCGGCCGTGGAGCCCACATCGAGTCCGATCCGTGTCTTCGCCATCGTGTTCTGTTCCTTCGGTCGATCGCCGGCCGGACCTGAGCCTCCGGCGCCCCTACTTCCGTCATTCGACCTAGCTCGTTCGGTCTTCAGTCGCCTTCCACCCGGACCGAGCGCTCGGACAGGTAGCGGTTCACGTCCGACTCGCGGATCCGGTAGTTCTTCCCGACGCGGATGGCGGCGAGCTGCCCTCCCTTGATCAGGCGGTACACCGTCATGTTCGAGACGCGCATGGTCGCGGCCACCTCGGCGACGGTGAGCAGGCGGTCCCCCACGAACGGTCGCCGCTTGCCCATTTCACAACCTCCACAACTTCAACAGGGGCCTCATGTTCAACATCTTGAACTTCTGCCTCCCTTCCCTCTCGTGCATCATGCCGTTCGGGGGAAGCGGAAGGTAACTCTCGCAACACTTGTTGTCAAACATCTCGCTTGCCATCTATCGGCACTCTAGGCCAAACTACATAAGTGTAATTTACAGAAATAGGCAATCGGCCTCAATCCCATCACACAGCCTCCCCACAGGCCGTTGTCGGTCCGCAGGGGGACAGCAATCCCGTCCGGTGCGAATCGGCCCGCTGCGGGCACGCCGGCGGGACGGTGGGGTGGGCTGAAGTTCAGGTGATGGAGGGGTGGCCGCTCAGGTCAGCAGCCGGATGTACGCGTCCCCGATCGCCTGGCCCGCGAACACGGCGACGGCCGCCCCGACGGCCAGGAACGGTCCGAACGGCAGGGCCGACTTCCGGCTCCTGCCCATGGCGAGCGCGACGACGGCCGCCACTCCCCCGCACAGGATGGCGATCGCCGGCGGCCACGCCGACCCTCGAGAGGCTCAGCGAGCCCAGGACGAGCCCGATGGTGGCGGCGAGCTTCACGTCGCCCATCCCCATCCCCCTGGGGGCGATGATCGCGATGAGCAACAGCCCTCCACCGTAGACGGCGGCTCCCACCGCCCCCCGCCAGAGCACCGGGCCCCAGCCGGCGAGGTCGGCGACCCCCACGCCGGCGAGCAGGCCGACGAATGCCGGGTACACGATCCGGTTCGGGATGATGCGGTGCTGGACGTCGATGACCGAGACGCACAGCAGCACCCACAGGAACGCGGCCATCAGGGCGGCGAGCCCCGCCTCGTCGAAGCGGAGGGCGGCGCCGACGAACAGCCCTGCGGTCCCGAGCTCGAGCAGCGGGTACAGGATCGAGATCCGGTGGCCGCAGGAGCGGCACTTCCCTCCGAGCACCAGGTAGGAGACCACCGGGACGTTGTCGTAGGCCCGGATGAGGGCGCCGCAGTTCGGGCACCTCGATCGCGGCGCGACCACGGACTCCTTGGCGGGCACCCGGGACACCACCACGCTCATGAAGCTCCCGAAGAGCAGGCCGAGCACGACGGCCAGCACGGCGAGCGCGAGTCGATCCATCGGCGACCGGATGCTATCGGTGGCCGCGGCCGGGGATCAGGGGAAGGTGGACGGGGTCTGGATCTCCGCCCAGGTGACGACGCCCCACGCGGACTTGACGGGGTCGAGGAAGTACGGGGGCGACAGGTACTTGAGCCGCGTGTCGTACACGTAGTTCTTGATGTAGCCCGACACCGATGTCGTCCCCGAGAAGGTCCCCACGATTCCCCGGTAGCTTTGCGCGATCGCCCCGGTGACGTTGAGGTTCCCCAGGGAGTCGCCGGCGGCGTAGTTCTGCACCCGGAAGGAGTGCTGCACCGACAGGATGGCCGCCTGGATGGTGGCGTTGTCGAACGAGGTGGTGTGGCCGGGGATGTTGATGTTGCAGGAGTTGGAGGACGACGTGCAGCTCACCGGGTGGAACACGTTCACGTAGTTGTTCGCGACGAGCCCCAGCAGGTTCCCCGTCCCCGAGGTCCCCGGCGACGCGTACTGCAGGTTCCACACGATGTCGATGTCGTGCTCCGCGGCGATCGTCAACCTGCCCTTGAGCGTGCCGGACACGAACACGTCGCCGTCGCGGCAGTTGTAGGTCGTGATGTCCCCCGAGACCGGGACGATCAGCCCGTGCGGGTAGTTGCCGGAGTACGGGCAGCCGTTCGTGTAGTTCGGGTCGCTCGACCCGGAGGGGACGTTCTGCGCGTAGACCACGCCGTTCGGGGGCAGGGACAGGTTGTTCCCCGGCCCGCACCCGGTGTTGGTCGACTTCGTGAACGGGCTGATCACGTTCATCGTCCCGGCCGAGTTGAGGGTGATCTGGGTGGGCCCGGTGTACAGGCATCCCGTCCCCCCCACCGCCGAGTTCGTCTGCGTCTTGATGGCCGCGTTCGAGGGGGGCATCGTGAGCGGCGCCAGGTAGCGGGGGTCCCCGGAGTTCGAGAAGTCCGGGTGGCTCGTGGGGCAGTCGTCGAGCCACCGCTTGTGGTTGGAGTCGTTCCAGCTGTCCGAGGTCGCGCCGTTGAAGTTGGGCGAGCCGCAGATGTTCAGGGCGTCGTTCGAGTGCAGCGGACCGTTGATCGTGTCGGCGTTGAAGAAGTCGATCTTGGTGCACTGGGAGTTCCGGCCCTCGTAGTAGTGGAGCGCGCACCGAACTTGGGCCTGGGCCGGAGTGAACGGCGACCCCGTGTACAGCGCCGGGTCCATCGTCTCGTAGTCGGTGAAGTACAGGTAGTCGAGGAAGTTCCTGCGGCGAAGGTTGACGTACAGCGTCCGCTGCACGCCGCGCGCCTTGCCCACGACGGTGAGCTTGATCGTGCCGTCCGACGCGATCGTGCTGGTGTCCGGGGCATAGGCGAACTGCCCGATGTTCGAGGGACCCGGCACGTTCACGAACTGCCGGAACGCGAGGTTTCCGTCGGGCGGCGAGGTGGTCTTGTTGTACAGCCAGTAGTTGCCGTCCTGGTTCAGCCGGTAGATGTAGTCGTCGATCCCGGCCTGGGCGGCCTCGAGCGCCGCGTTCCAGTCCTGGTCGTGGCGCGACAGCGGCTGCGAGCCGGTCGTATACGACATCGCCGCGACCACCAGCATCGTCACGACCATCATGATCAGCATGACGGTGACGAGGGCGATCCCGTCCTCCTGCGCGCGGACCCGGCAGGACAGCAGTCGGATGCGTCGAATCATCATGGGCTCGGGCTCTCCTGGACGTTGTAGTACACGTTGGGCATCGAGACCTTCGTCACGAGCGTCGTCGCCGGCAGGTAGACGTTGACCGACTTCCGGACCTGCAGCGTGATGCCCACCTGGCTGATCGTCAGCCGGTTCGCCGACGAGACAGGAGCCGCCAGCGCGTTCCCCTGGCTGTCGTAGAACGTGAACAGCGGCGACGAGCTGTTGTTGGTGACGTACTTGCCGACGAGGCGGGTCACGGGCGTCTGGGTCGTGTACGTGGGCGGGTTCGATCCCGGATCCGCCGCCTGGACCTTCTCGACGAGCACCGGGGCGCTCGGGTTGGTCGTGTCGATCGAGAGGTCGATCTTCTTGGGCCCTGTCGTGGTGTTCAGGTTGCCGTAGAACGTCACGTGCGTGCTGTCCGCCACGACGAAGGGCGCGGTCCCGGCGGTGAGCATGGTCGCCGTCCTGATGTCCTTGGAGACGGCGTCCATGATCACGCGCGCGTCGTCGAGGTTCTGCAGCCGGAGGTCCTCGCTCGTGGTCTGGTTCTGGAACGAGGCGAACCCCGCGATGATGAACGTCATGATGAGCCCCATGAGGGCCATGGCCACGACCAGCTCCACGATGCTCATGCCCCGCTCGTCGTCGAGCCTGCGGCGCAGCACGGTCGTCAGGCGGATCATCGGATCGACACCAGGCTCGAGCCGGCCCCGGCGGGGGGCGCCAGCGTGGTGATCGGCCACGACGTGGCCGGGCTCTGTCCCGTCACCTGGAGCGTCCACGTCCCGAACGGCATGGCGACGACGAGCGTGCCCGTGGCGTCCGTGGACCCCAGCGTGAGCGTCTCGCCGGATCCACATCCTGCGTCGGCGCCGTGGACCGCCTTGACCGCGGCTCCGCTGATCGCGGTGGTGCCGCGCTTCACGGTGACCGTGAGCGTCGACATGGTCACACTGCCGCTGCTCGCCGACCCGGGTGTCACCGCGATGGCCGTCGACCTGGTCGCGCCAGGGTAGTACGCGGTGCCGTCCGACTTCAGCCCCTGGGGATCGGCGTCCGCGCAGTCGCCGGCCCACAGCTCGTAGCCGTCCGCATAGGGGAACAGGTTGGAGATGGTGCGGGACGCGCCCGAACCGGCGAAGGCCTTCGTGCCGACCGGGAGCAGGTGGGTGTTCCCGATCGAGACCGCGGCGGAGGGGATGACCCCTCCCGACACGCCGGCCAGGCTCACCGAGAGCGACGACGCCTGGTCGTACTGGAACTGGAGCGAGCTCGTCGTCGTGGCGACCACGGTGGCGGTCTGGCTCGGCCCGCTCACGCCCTGCCCGTCGACGTAGCCGACCTCGCTCAGGGACACCGTGTACGAGCCGGGATCCAGGTACGCGAAGAACGCGCATCCGTCGGACGTCGTGACCTCCGTGTCCGCGCCGCCGGGGCCGTTGATCGTGACGGGCACCCCTGACTGGGGAAGCGCGTCGCGGTCGAGGACCTTCACGGCGATGTGGCCGTCGTTCGGGTCGTACGAGCCGACGGGCGGGGTGATGACCGTCTGGTTCTGGACGGGGTCGACGCCGTTCATGACGGGCCACGTCACCGTGACCGTCACCCGCAGGTAGGCGAGGATGGAGCCGGAGGCGCCGTCGCACGGGCCGCTGGTTGCCGTCTTCGTGATCCACTCGCTGTCCCGTTGGATGGTGTAGGGCGTGCCGTCGACCGTCTGGGCGGAGTTGACCTGACCGATGGTGAGATCGGCGAAGTCGGCGTTCCGGACCGTGTCCATCTCCTGGGCGGCGAGGTTGGCGGCGACGCTCCGGGACCGGTTGTTCCGGGTGATGTTGAGGCTGCCGGCGAGGACGCCGATCGCGGCGGTCATGAACAGAGCGAAGATCGACATGGCGACGAGCAGCTCGATGATGGTGAATCCACCCTCGTTCGAGCCGGTCGTCGTGGCGTCCGGGTCCTGGCGGCGTGCGCCAGCGCGAAGCTTCATTTCACCCACGTTGTCGGCACCGTGCGCGCACGCATTGAGCGTCCCTGCTGAATCCGGGCCGAACGACGGAGGAAGGACGGCCATGTGGCCGTCCTTCCCCTGCGTTCGATGGGTTCGATCCGGCCTAGAAGGTCGGGTTGTACGTCGCACCCGTCACCGCGGCGTTGTTCGCCGCACAGGTGGCCGCCGTCGTCCCGACGTTGGCATACCGGGTCCCCTGCCCCGGTACGCTGGTATCGTCCTTGATCGCCCAGCAGGTGCCGCTCGCGGACAGTGAAGCCGCGTAGAACACCAGACTTGCGGGCGAGTTCGAGACGCTCACGACCGTGGGACCGGTCGAAGCCGTCGTCACGAACTGGAGCGACGTCTCCATTGGCTGCAGCTTCGTGTCGTCGCACCCGGTGTACGTGGCGTTGTCGGTGAAGCAGGTCTTGGCCGCGGCCAGCCCGTTGCGCAGACTCGACTGGGCGGCCTTGTCCTGGGCCCGACCCCGGGCACCGAGGAAGGTCGGGAGCGCGATGGCGATCAGGATGCCGATGATGAGAACGACCACCATGAGCTCGATGAGGGTGAAGCCCTCCTCGTCGTGCCGGCGTTGCATGTGGGCCTTGAGCATGTTGTTCACCTCCTTCACGTTCCCGTTGGACTCGCATGAACCTGACTGAGCGCTGATGCGCGTGTGGCGCGACCCCGATCTCGGTGTCGCGCCTGTGGTTCCGACGTGTCGCCGGGTGACCGATGGTGCTCCGGGCTACGCCTCGGTGGGCCCAAGCTGGCCGCCTCCCGGTGTCGGGAGGGCGGCCCGGTTGGGCCGCCCCCCGAACCGAGATCGGGACGGGTTAGAAGGACGGTCCCCAGCCCGCGGCGCCCGTCACCGCGGCGTTGTTGGCCGCGCAGTTCGCCGCCGTGGTGCCGGCGTTCTTGTACTCCGTTCCCTGGCGTTCGCGGTGTCCCTGATGGCGAAGCACGTACCGGACTGCGACCACGCAGCCGCGACGAACACCGTGCCGCTGGACGGGTTCACGCTGACGTTGGTCGGACCGGTCGAAGCGGTCCCGGCCGGCGCGAACTGCAGCGAGGTCTCGATCGTCTGCAGCTTCGCGCTGTTGCACCCGGTGTAGATGCTGGCGTCCGTGAAGCAGGTCTTGGCCGCCGCGATCGTGTTGCGCAGGCTCGACTGTGCGGCCTTGTCCTGAGCCCGACCACGAGCGCCGAGGAATGTCGGGAGCGCGATGGCGATCAGGATGCCGATGATCAGAACGACCACCATGAGCTCGATGAGGGTGAAGCCCTCCTCGTCGTGCCGGCGCTCCATGTAGGCCTTCAGCATGGTCACCTCCTTGGGTGATCCGGACGCGCGCCCGATGCGCGCGATCCCCTCAGTCATCGGCATATCCCTCAGCCGCTTGACCGTTCGATCGACGCAATTTCGCCGGACCGAACGACCGAGGTTTTCGGCCCATCAGGTGGCTCCGCCCAGACCGAAAGGCGGAGAAAGACGCAGGCCGCCGGCGCAGAATGCGCCGGCGGCCTCGGGGGAGCGGTCGTGCCTACTTGATCAGGTTGATCACGTTGAACATCGGCAGGTACAGGGCGATCACGGCCATGCCCACGCAGCCTCCGATGATGGCGATCATCAGTGGTTCGATCAGCGATGTGAGCGCGTCGACGTAGGCGGTCACCTCGTTGTCGTAGAACTGCGCCACCTTCTCGAGCATGGTGTCGACGGCGCCGGTCTCCTCGCCGACGGCCAGCATCTGCACGACCATCGGCGGGAACACCGCGTGCTTGGCGAGCGGCCTGGCGATCGACTCGCCCTCCTTGACGCTTCCCTGGACGTCGGCGACGGCCTTGCTCATGACGTTGTTGTTGACGGTTTCCGCCACGATGTCGAGGGACTGCAGGATGGGCACACCCGACTTGAGCAGGATCGACAGCGTCGAGGAGAACCGCGACAGCGCCGTCTTGTGGAACAGCTGGCCGAACACCGGCACCTTCAGCTTGAGGGCGTCGATCTTGGCCCTCCCCCCGGCCGTCTGGCGGTACTTCTTGAACCCGAAGATCAGCGCGATCGTCACGAGGCCCCACATCCACCAGTACTTGCGGAAGAGCTCCGAGACGAACAGCAGGATCCGGGTCGGCAGCGGCAGCTGTCCGCCGAGTGACGCGTAGATGTTCTTGAACTGCGGGACGATGAACAGCAGCATCGCCACGAGGATCAGCGAGACCATCGCGAGCACGACGACCGGGTAGGTCATGGCGGACCTGACGCGCTGACGCAGCTCCACCTCGCGCTCGATGGTGTCGGCCAGCCGGAGGAGCACGGAGTCGAGCACGCCGCCAGCCTCTCCCGCGCGGATCATCGCCACGAACAGGTTGTCGAAGACCTTCGGGTGCGACGCCAAGGCCTGGGAGAGCGACGAACCCCGTTCGACGTCGAGACGGACCTCGGTGACGACCTTGGCGAGGGGCTTGCTCTCGGTCTGGTCGGCGAGGATGGACAGCGCCCGGAGGATCGGGAGTCCCGAGTTCACCATCGTGGCGAACTGGCGGCTGAAGACCGACAGATCCTTGAGCTTGACGCGGTTCGGCCGGAATGCGAACTCCTTGCTGCCGAGGCTCTCCTTCTTCTCGGTGACCGAGACGGGAATCATCCCCATCTCCTGCAGCTTGGCGATCACCAGCCGCTCGTTGTCGGCCTGGAGCGACCCGGAGACGAGCTTGCCCTGGCGGTCGCGGACCCGGTACGCGTAGGTGCTAGCCATTCCTTCCTCCTGACATCGCGCCGCCCATCGCATAGGCGCCCGTCGCGTACGCTCCGGACGACGCGCTCGGCATCGACCCGAGCAGCCGGGTCAGTTCCTCCGGGTCGTGGCAACGTTCCATCGCCATCTGCGGGGTGATCCGCCTCGCCTGCACCAGCTCGGCCAGGGAGGCGTCCATCGTCCGCATCCCGAAGCGGCCGCCCGCCTGCATGACCGAGTAGATCTGGTGCACCTTGCCCTCGCGGATGAGGTTCCGGACCGCCGACGTCGCGATCAGCACCTCGGACGCCACCGCCCGGCCCTTCCCGTCGGCGGTCTGCAGGAGCTGCTGGGTCACGACTCCCTGCAGCGTCGTCGAGAGCTGCACGCGGACCTGCTGCTGCTGATGCGGCGGGAAGACGTCGACGATCCGGTCGATCGTCTGGGGGGCGTCCTGCGTGTGCAGCGTGGCGAACACGAGGTGCCCGGTCTCCGCCGCGGTGATGGCGGTCTGGATGGTCTCCAGGTCCCGCATCTCACCGACGAGGATCACGTCGGGGTCCTGGCGCAGGACGTGCTTCAGGGCGTTGGCGAACCCGTGGGTGTCCGAGCCGACCTCTCGCTGGTTCACGATCGAGTTCTTGTGTGAGTGCAGGAACTCGATGGGGTCCTCGACGGTCATGATGTGCGCCCGCCGCTCGATGTTCACGATGTCCACGAGCGCGGCGAGCGTCGTCGACTTCCCGGAGCCGGTGGGGCCGGTCACGCACACGAACCCCCGCGGATACCGGGCGAGCTCGGTCACCACCGGGGGCAATCCCAGGGACTCGATCGACTTGATCTCGTAGGGGATCAGCCGGATGGCCGCCCCGATCGAGTCCCGCTGGAAGTACACGTTGACCCGGAAGCGGGCCTTCCCGGGCAGCGAGTACGACATGTCGAGCTCCAGGTTCTGCTCGAGCTGCTCGCGGCGCCGCTGCGGAAGGATCGCGTAGATCATCGACCGGAGGCCCTGCCCAGTGAGCACGGGATACTGGTCGAGACGCGCGAGCTCACCGTGCAGCCGGATCACCGGATGGGAACCGACCGTGAGGTGCAGGTCGGAGGCCTGGTGGCGCAGCACCAGGTCCAGCAGCTCGGGGATCGGGACGTCGGGAGCGACGTCGTGCCCCAGTTTGGTCGTTTCTGACATCGTCAAACCACCACCCTCAGTACTTCCTCGATCGTCGTCAGTCCTTTGGCCGCCTTGAGCAGCCCGTCGACCCGAAGCGGGATCATTCCCTGCTCCAGGGCCACCTTGCGGATGCGGTCGGAGGCCGCTCGCTCGACCGTCATCCGCTCGATGTCCTCGGTCACGGTCATGACCTCGTACATGCCGATCCGCCCCAGATACCCGGTCCTGGAGCACGCGGTGCAGCCCACCGGCCGGTACAGCTGTGTGATGTCCTGGAACTGATGCGCCTGGAAGCCGGCCTCCGCGAGCTCGGACTCGGTCGGTTGGTACGGCTCGCGGCAGCGGTCGCAGAGCTTGCGGGCCAGCCGCTGCGCCACGACCGCATCCATGGCCGACGCGGTCAGGTACGGCTCCACGCCCATCTCTGTGAGGCGGGCGATCGCGGAGGGCGCGTCGTTCGTGTGCAGGGTCGAGAGCACGAGGTGGCCGGTGAGCGCGGATTCCACGGCGATGAGTGCCGTCTCGTGGTCCCGGATCTCACCGATCAGGATGATGTCCGGGTCCGCACGCAGGATGGACCGGAGCGCGGCGGCGAACGTCATTCCCGCCCGGTTGTTCACCTGCACCTGGTTCACGCCGCCCAAGCGGTACTCGACCGGGTCCTCGACGGTGATGATGTTGCGATCGGGCTGATTGATGATGTTGAGCGTCGCGTACAGCGTCGTGGACTTGCCCGACCCGGTGGGACCGGTGACCAGGATCGCGCCGTAGGGCTTGCGGAACGACTGCTCGTATCGCTTGAAGGCCTCGTCCGAGAACCCGATCTGGTCCAGTCGCAGGAGCACCGACTCCTTGTTGAGGATCCGGATGACGACCTTCTCCCCGTACACGGTCGGCAGCGTCGCGAGCCGGAGGTCCACGGCGATCGAACCCACCTTGAGCCCGACCCTGCCGTCCTGCGGGATCCGCTTCTCGGCGATGTTGATGTCGGCCATGACCTTCAGCCGGCTGATCAGGCCGTTCTGGATGTTCTTGGGCGAGCGCATGACCTCGTGGAGCACGCCGTCCACTCGGAACCGGATCCGGACGTCCTTCTCCGTCGGCTCGATGTGGACGTCGGAGGCCCGTTCGTTCACCGCCCGCGTGAGCAGCATGTGGACGAGCTTGACGACCGGGGCGTCCTCGACCGCAGCCGACGGGACGTCCATGTCCACGGAATCCTCGGCGGCGGCCGCCGCCTCGCTGGCGAGCTGCTCGACCTCGCCGCCGACGTCCGAGTACTTCCGGATGGCGGCCGCCACGTCGGCCGCCGTCGCGACGAGGGGCTCGACCTCGCGGCCGGTGATGGTGCGGATGTCGTCCAGCGCGTACACGTTGGCCGGGTCCGACATGGCCACCAAGAGGCGACCGTCGCGCTCACCGATGGGCAGGGCCCGGTACCGGCGCGCCACGCCCTCGGGGATGAGCGCGGTCGCCGAGGGGTCGATGGGGTAGTCGGAGAGGTCGACGAACTCCAGCCCGATCTGGTGCGCCAGCGCCCTGACCAGGTCCGTCTCCTTGATGAGCTGGAGGTCGATCAGGATCCGGCCGAGCGACTTCGGGACCCGCTCCTGGACCTTGAGCGCCTCCTGGAGCTGGTCGTCCGTGATCAGATCCTGTTCGATCAGGATCTGGCCGAGCTGCTTGGTCTTCTTCTTCACGCCTGGTCCCCGTCACGCAAGCCGATGGGTTCCTGTCCTCATTCGGCAGTCGCGGGGCCCTCCTGAAGAAGCTGGGCGAACTCCCTCGCGAGGGCCACGCGGTCGATCTCCTCCGACCTCGGGGGGTGGGGTGGCGGCGGCCCCGGCGGACCCCCGACCTGCCCGGGCTCGGAGACCTCCACGGATCCGAACACCGGCTCGGCGGGGGCCGGAGGCCCCGGGTTCGCCGGGGCGGGCGCCGGCTCCGGGGTGGGACCGAGGGCGGGTGGCTCCGGCTGCTGGGGAACGACCTCCAGCGACGGGACGGGTTGCTCGGCCACCGGCTCCGGCTCCTGGGCGGCCGCGGCGGCCGCGGCCGCCGCGAGCGCCTCGTCGAGGACGGAGTCCTCCACGGCGGGAGCCTCCCGCCGCGGAGGCGGCTCCACCGGCGGATCGTTGTGCCCGGGCCCCGGCCCCGGGATCCGGGCGGGCGCGGACACGGGCGCCCGGAGGTCCTGGTCCACGGCTGGGGCCGACGCCCGCAGCCGGCGCCCGAAGCCCTTCTTGCTGAGGTCGACGTGGGCCGGCTCGCCCATGGCGATGCCGGACCGCCGGGCCTCCTCGGCCACCACCAGGGCCTGCTCGAGGTGGTCGATGAGGATGCCGGGCCGGGTCCCGGCCTCGGCCACGGCGAAGGCCGCATAGGAGCCCTCGCGCACGTACGCCCACAGCTCGTCGGCGAACTGTACGAACCCCCGGTCGGGGTCGCCCAGGCCGGCGAACCGGAGCAATCCGGGCGTGATGTCCTGTTCTCCGTTGGGCGGGAACGAGCCGAGCACCAGGCCGTCGCGGGACAGGATGACGCAGCCCAGCACCTCGGCCATGGCCGCCACCCGGGACGCCAGCGCGGTGAAGTCGGGATCCATGTGTCCCTCGGAGCATCGGCACCGCCCCGAGGGGACCTTGAACCGCCGCCGCTCCGGCGCGTCGGCGACGTCAGCGGGGCGCGCCGGGAGGGCGGGAGACGCCCGGTTCCACCAGTGGTTCGGCGATGGCGGCGAGCGCCGCGGCCGACATGACCCCGGTCGAGGGCAGCTGACCGGTCCAGATCTCGAACGACAGCGCCGCCTGGTGGATCAGCATGCCGAGCCCCCCGAATGCGGCCGCGCCCGCCTCCCGGGCGGCCGCGACGAGGGGCGTGACGGCCGGGCGGTACCGGAGGTCGACCACCAGCTCCACGGCCTCCAGCCGCGGGAGCGGGAGATCCGCGGGGTCCAGCAGCGGCGTCGCGTTGACGACCACGTCCGGGCCCTCGTTCACAGCCGCGCCCCAGGCGATCGTCCTGACCTCGACCTGGAGCCCCCACAGGCATCTCGCGACTTCGGCGGCCCGGCCGGGGTCGCGTGCGGCCAGCGTGACCGACGCCACGCCCGCGCGGGCCAGCGCCAGCGCGCAGGCCCGGGCCGCCCCGCCCGAGCCCAGGACGAGCGCGTCCCGCCCGGCCGCCTCGAACGCCGCGTCGCGCTCGAGGAACCGTGCGAATCCCGGCGCGTCCGTGTTGTGCCCGACCACCGCGTCGGCGGTCACGACGAGGGTGTTGACCGCTCGGAGGCGGGTCGCGTCCTCCGTGCGCTCCGCGACCAGGGACGCCGCCGCCTCCTTGTGGGGCATCGTGACGTTCGCGCCCGCCATCCCCAGCGCGGGCAGCCCCTCGACGGCCGCCCGGACGGCGGGAGGGGGAACGGGCAGCGGCACGTAGACCCAGTCGAGGCCGAGGGCCGCGAACGCCGCGTTGTGGATGACCGGGGACAGGCTGTGCTCCACCGGCCAGCCGATCAGCCCGACCACGCGCGTGCTCCCGGAGACCCACCAGGGTGGAGCGGTCGGGACACCGGCGGCCGGACCCGCCGGGCTCGGGCCCGGGGGGCCCTCCCCGGTCACGTCAGGTCCCCAGGCAGACCGACTTGTCGTGTAGGAACTCGCTGTACGTCGAGGAGAACCGGCTCCTGCCCGGCCCGTCCTTGTCGCACTTCACGTAGTAGAGGTAGTTGGCGTGCGCCGGCTGGAGCGCGGCCCGGATCGAATCGAGGTACGCACTCGCGATGGGCGTGGGCGGCAGGCCCTTGTGGTTCCTGGTGTTGTACGGGCTGTCGCTCTTGAGATCGCTCGAGGTGAGCTTCCCGTCCTTCGGAGTCGGGTCGTCGTAGAGCAGGGTCGCGTCGATCCCCAGGTCCATGTTGTTTTTCAGCCGGTTGTAGATGACGGCGGCGACCTTGGGCCGGTCGGTCGCGAGTCCGGTCTCACGTTCGATCATCGAGGCGACGATGACGATCTGGTACGGGGTCATCCCGAGCCGCTTCGCGTTCTTCCACGGGAGGTCGGCCGTGCCCGAGCGGAACTCGTCCAGCATGGCCTCCGCCACCTGCTGCGCGGTCGGGGGTGTCTTCGCGTCGAAGCTGTAGTTGTGCGGGTAGAAGAACCCCTCGGGGTTCTTGGTCCCCTTGTCGAAGAACGGCGCGAGGGACAGCTTGCCGCTGTGCACCACCGTCAGGAACTCCTTCGCCGGGATGCGCAGCCGCTCCTGGACCCGGTCGGCGATCTGCGTCAGTCGGAACCCGATCGGGATGTCCATCGTCACGGTGGGATCGTGGTGCGGCTTGACCGTGATGACGGCGAGGATCTGGGCGACGGTCATGTTCGTCTTCAGGTCGTACGTGCCGGCGAGGATGCGGCCGCTGCGGTCGTCGTCTCGCATCAGGAACTTCCCGATCAGACCGCCGCACCGCATGACGCCGGCGTTGTGGAGGATGTCGACGACGTCGCCGCTGCTCGCGCCCTGGGGGATGGTCACCGCGACCGCGTCGTGCGGGCCCGAGCCGTTCTTGCAGGTGCTCACGTAGCGCATGCCGGCGAACGCGAGGCCGCCAAGGATGAGCACGACGACCAGGAACACGACCAGACCCCAGTGACGCCGGCGAGGCTCGTGAGCGTGGCGGGGGCCGGGAGGTGCGGACCGGCTGGACGTGATGACGCTCAAGGGCCGGAGCATACCGGTTCGGGCCCGTGCGCGGTCACGCACGCGGGTGGAGCGGGCGGGCTGTCAGGCCGGCGGGATCGACTGGCGGAAGTGGAAGAACCCGTGGGGGTCGTAGGTCGACTTGACGTGCCGCAGCCGCGGGAGGTTCGAACCGTAGTAGGCGTGCTGCCAGTCGCCCCGGTCGGGGTCGATGTAGTTCTGATAGGCCTGCCCGCTCGCGTACTGCCGCATGGCGTGGGCGAAGTCGGACAGCCAGTGCAGGGTGGCGTTCACCGTGGACCTCGGGGTGGACGTGGACCACGTGGTGAAGTACTGCGCCAGGAACAGCTGGTTCCGGTGGACGAACGCCGTCGCGCCGGCCGCGGGCCGGTTCAGCGCGCCGCCGTAGGCGTCGATCAGCACGCCCCCACCGGTCTGCAGCGCCGGGTCGTGAAGCCGTGCGTCGATGGCGTCCACGACGGCCTGGACCCCCGCCGATGGGAGCACGTGGGCGAAGAAGTCCGATTTGGCCTTCTCGATCTGCCGGCTCAGCTTGCCGGCGGGATTCTGGGTCGGCAGGTGGCATTCCGCCACCGTGAGGTCCGAGCATCCGGCCTCGACCATCATGGTCTCGGCGACGGGGTCGGAGGCGACCTGCCTCGTCGTCGGCTGCGATCCCACGGCGCCGATCAGCGACGGCAGCTGCGCCCCGAGGCCCGACTGGGAGCCGACGTACACGCCCGACACCGACACGGCGGGCTGCCCGACGGCGGCATGGAGGTGGCAGGTCGACCACAGCGCGTCCGGCCGGTGGGGCGCCCACGACTGCCAGGCGGCCAGCACGTCGTGGGCATGGCTCCACGGCCAGGACAGGAAGAACCGCGACAGCGTCTGGACGGGATGCACGGCGAACGTGAACGAGGTCACCACGCCGAAGTTCCCGCCGCCGCCGCCGCGACAGGCCCAGAACAGGTCGGAGTTGTGTGTGCCGTCGCATGTCAGCAGGTCCCCCCCGGCGGTCACGATCTTCAGCGACCGCAGGTTGTCCGACGCGAGGCCGAACTTCCGCCCCAGCACGCCCTGCCCGCCGCCGAGCGTGAGCCCCGAGATGCCCACCGTCGGGCACGACCCGCCGGCGAACGCCAGCCCGTGCGACCCGAGCGCCGCGTAGACGTCGACCAGGCGTGCGCCCGCCCCGATCGTCACGGTCCTCGCCGCCGCGTTCACGGAGATGGACCTG
The DNA here is from genome assembly GCA_963772375.1 of uncultured Actinomycetes bacterium. Taxonomy (GTDB): domain Bacteria; phylum Actinomycetota; class UBA4738; order UBA4738; family JACQTL01; genus DATBHM01. Next base: position 129,802 of record CAVYXG010000001.1, on the reverse strand, counting down.
AGGTGGCCGACGTCGCACACCAGCCCCGACCCGCTCGAGTACCCGGCGTAGCTGTGCCCGCCGCTCCGGGCCGTGAAGTGGAGGCCGTGGTTCCGGGCGAACTGGATCGACTGCTGCACGTCCGACGCCGACGTGCACTCCGCGATCGCCGCCGGGTGGAGGTAGTCGAACCGCGGATCGTACAGCTGCTTGGCCTTCGGGTAGGCGGGATCGCCCGGACGGATCAGCTTCCCGGCCAGGGAGCGGCCGAAGGCCGACCAGGCGGTGTCGGGGGGCAGGCGCCTCCCGGCTGCGGCGATCGACGGGACGAGCGCCGGGCTCGAACAGGCGACGCCGAGAGCGGACAGCCCTGCGACGCCGAGCGCGGTTCGGCCGGCCGAGCGGAGGAACTCGCGCCGATCCATGCCGCGCGGATCGTACCGCCGGAGCCGGAGGTGAGGAAGGGACCTCCGGCGCCCGGCCGCGGTTTTGGTGGCGAAGAGCGGCCCGGAGGCGACGGTCGACGGCAGCACTCGGTCGATTGCCGCGAGGGTGCACCGTTCGATGTGGGCTCGCCAATGCGTTCGGATCGTGTGCAACCGAGGACGGAGGAACGAGGGAACGCTCCGACTAGGGCTTTCGGACCATCACCCGATCGGGTTCGACCCCGTTCGGCCGTACCGGGAACCGGGGAGCCGTTTCTACACTTCCCTCGGCATCCGCGCCCCACCTCGAAGGCGGTGAGGACATCTCGACCAACGCTCCATCCAGGAACGACGCCCGTCCTGTACGGCCGGCCACCCCCTCGAGTCGGAGGTCCGCCTGCTGTTCGTGAGCGGGGAGAGGGCCCCGGCCCCCCGCCCCACGCGCGGCAAGGTCGAGGGAACCTCCGGGAGCGCCGACACGGACTGGATGCTCCGGATCCTGTTCGGCCACGTCGAAGAAGCGGTCGTCGTCCCGGGCCGGGCCCCGTACGGGGCCACGACGGTGGCCGACTTGGCCGCGCTGCCCTCCATCGCCCGGGCCCGCCTGCTCGTGCCGGCGCGCGGCCGGCGGAGCGCCGGCGCCGCCCTCCGCCAGTACAACCAGGGCATGACCAGGGCCGCGCGCGCCCGCAAGGCGCTCGCCTCCGGGGCCGCGGAGGCCGGCGCCGCGCGCCTGCGCGGGCGCCGGGTGGTGGTGGCCGCCCCCGCGGGCGCGGCCGACGACGCGTGCCTCGAGGAGGCCCTGGCCGGGGCGCTCGGCGTCCCCCAGGTGCGGATCGCCGCGTTCATCGGCTCGGCCCGGCCCAACCGCAAGCCGGTGCTGCAGGTCACCGCGCAGGATGGCCGCGTCGTCGGCTACGCGAAGGTGGCCTGGAGCGAGTTGACCCGCCGGCTGGTGGCGAACGAGGCGGCCGCCCTCCGGTCGATGCAGCGCACCCCGATCCCGGGACTCGGCACGCCGGTCGTCCTGGCCGAGATCGAATGGCAGGGCCACGGCATCCTGGTCACATCGTCGGGACCGCACCGCAGACGGCGGCGTGGCTCGATCGGCCTCCGACCGGGCGCGGACGTGGTCGCCGCGGTGGGAAGGGTCGACGCCTCCGGCCGGGCCCCGCTCGCCGAGCTGCCGTTCTCCCGTCGTCTCCGGACGCGGCTCGCCTCGCTGCCGCCCGGGATCCGCGAGCAGGCCGGGCGCGCGCTCCAACGGATCGAGGAGGACGCGGGCGACCACCCGGTGCTGGCCGGCCGGTGGCATGGCGACTGGAGCCCGTGGAACATGCACCGCACGCGAAGCGGCTGGTTCGTGTGGGACTGGGAGCGTTCGGAGACCGGCGTCCCCGTCGGGCTCGACGATGTGCACCACGCCTTCCTGTGGTCGCTGCACCTCACCCGGGGGAACGAGGCCGCGGCCACGCCGGCCGCCCTGTGGGCGGCGACGGCCGCCCTGCCGATGATCGGCCAGCCGCCCCGCATGGAGCGGGCCTTCGTGGGGCTCTCCCTCCTGGAGTTCCTCCTGCGCTTCGACGAGGGACGGGTCGACGGGATGCCCGTGGACGAGGCGCCTGCGGAGCGCCTCGCGGCGGTGCTGTCCCGGTGGGTGGAAGGGAGCTGACGACGCGCGAGACCGGGACCCCCCGGGATGTCGCGAGGGACCCGCTGGGCCCGGAGGACCGGCCTCGACGGGAGCGGCGGACGGGCCGCCAGCGCGCGGAACGCATCGGCAGGGCGGTGGCGCATGCCCTGGCCCGGCCCACCGCGGCGATGCGGCCGCTGCCGGACTTCCTGATCGTGGGGGCGCAGCGGGGCGGCACCACCTCGCTGTACCGCTACCTCTGCCAGCATCCGGCCGTGGCCCCGGCCGTCCTCGAGAAGGGCGTCCACTATTTCGACAGCCACGCTGACCGCTCGGCCGCGTGGTACCGCTCGCGGTTCCCGACGTCCCGGACGCGGAACCGCGCGTCGCGGCGCGCCGGGTCGGAGGTCGTGACCGGCGAGGCCAGCCCGTACTACCTCTTCCACCCGGCCGCCCCGGCGCGGGCCCGGGCCCTCGTTCCCGACGCCCGCATCGTCGTGATGCTGCGCGACCCCGTGGTGCGGGCGCACAGCCACCACCAGCACGAGCGGATGCGGGGGTTCGAACCGCTGCCGTTCGACGAGGCGGTGCTGCGCGAGGCCGTGCGACTCCAGGTCGGTCCGGCCGACCTCGACCGCAACCCGGCCGCATCGTTCCGGCACCAGCACTTCTCCTACGTGGCGCGGGGGCGATACCTCGAGCAGCTCGAGCGGTGGTACGCGGCCTACCCGGCCGAGCGCATCCACGTGATCGTGACCGAGGAGTTCTTCGCCGAACCGGAGCGGGTGTTCCTCGGGGTGCAACGGTTCCTCGGGCTCCCGGAGCACCGCCTCCCCGGGTACGAGGTCCACAACGCGCGCAGCTACCCGGAGGTGCCCGAACGCACCCGGCGGCGCCTCGCCGAGGAGTTCGCCGGCCCGACCGAGGCCCTCCGGCGCCGGCTGGGGATCGACCCCCCGTGGTCCGTGTGAGCTCGGCCGCCCAACCCCGGCGCCCATCACGTTCGGGGCGTACGTGGGGCCCGGGAATCAGGCCCGCCGTCAGGTCGTGGCCGCCGGCGACGTGATCGTCACCGACATCACCGGGTCGGCGTCACGCGCCGGGGCGGCGCTCCCGGTGGGCGTCCAGCCAGGCCTGGAGGATGACGACCGCCGCCGCCCCGTCGACCGAGCGGCGGCGATCGCGCCCCCGGACGCCGGCCTCCCGGAGGTTCCGCTCGGCCTCCACGGTCGACAGCCGCTCGTCCTGCAGTACCACCGGCACCGGCAGGAACGACCGGAGCGCGCCCGCCAGCTCCTCGACCTGCTTCGCCTTCGGGCCCGCCCGGCCGGACATCGACAGGGGGTGGCCCACCACGACCAGCGTGATCCCATGGTCCCGGACCAGGGCGGCGATCGCCCTGAGGTCCTGCGGCGCGCCGGCCAGCACGGTCCCGAGCGGGACCGCCAGACGGCGTTCGGGATCCGACACCGCCACTCCGATCCGGACGTCGCCGAGGTCGAGCCCCAGCACCCGTCCCGCGGGGGAATCCGGCTCCGACCTGCCCACGCCGAGGCCGTCCGTGGGATCGCCGGTCAGGAGCCCGCCAGGAGCTCCGCCAGGCGGGCCGGGACCGTCCCCAGCGCCTGCTCCAGGGCCTCGGCGTTGCGACCGCCGGCGATCGCGAGATGGGGCTTGCCGCCGCCCGCTCCCCCGCCGATGGCCTTCGCCGCGGGCTCGAGCAGCGCCTTCGCCGTGACGCCCCGGTCCACGAGCGACGTCGTGAGGGCCGCCACCAGCTTGGCACCGTCGTCGGCCGTTCCCAGGACGACGGCCGCGGGGCCCTGCCGTTCCATGCCGTCCCGCAGGGCGAGCGCCAGCTCCCGGACGCCGTTGACGTCCTCGCCGGGGACCGCCGATACCAGCAGCGTCGCGTCGGCCACGGGCTGCGCCTTCTGCGCCAGACCCTCGACCACCGCGGCCCGGTCGCCCCGGCGGAGCGTGCCCAGCTCCGACTCGAGCTGCTTGATGCGCAGGACGGCGCGGCGGGCCCGGTCGGGGGCGTGCCCGGGGTCGCCGGCCCCGAGGGCGTCCGCGACGTCCTCCAGCAGCCGGTGCTCCGCGTTGATGTGGCGGAGCGCGTCCGGTCCCACGAGCGCCTCGATGCGCCGCATGCCCGCCCCGATGCTCGCCTCGTGCAGAACCCGCACGACGGCGACCTTGCCCGTGTGCGGGACGTGGGTTCCGCCGCACAGCTCGCGCGAGTAGTCCCCGATCTCCACGACCCGCACGATGTCGCCGTACTTCTCGCCGAACAGCGCCGTCGCGCCCTGGCTCCGAGCGTAGTCCATGGTGGTCTCGTAGGCCCGGACCGCGTCGTCGGCCGCGAGCTTCGCGTTGGCCGTGTACTCCGCCTCCTCGATCTGGTCCCGGCCGAGCGCCGAGTGGTGGCTGAAGTCGAACCGAAGGCGCCCCGGCGCCACCAGCGAACCCGCCTGCCGGGCGTGGTCGCCCAGCAGGTGGCGGAGCGTCCAGTGCACGACGTGCGTCGCCGTGTGCGACCGAGCCGTCGCCTCGCGCGCGTCGCGGTCGACCTCGGCATGGGCGTCGTCGCCCGCCCGAACCTCGCCCGATTCCACGACCCCGCTGTGCACGTGCACGCCGCCCGGGCCGGGCTGGGTGTCCGTCACGCGGATCCGTCCGCCCGCGGTGCGTATCTCCCCCGTGTCGCCGATCTGGCCGCCGCCCTCCGCGTAGAACGGCGTCGCGGGGAGCAGCACCCGGACGGGCGTCCCCTCGGACGCGACCTCGAGCGGCCCGTCGGGGCCGAGGAGGGCGGCGATCGTCGTGTCGGCGTCGAGGCGTGCGTACCCGACGAACTCCTGCCCGCCCATCCGCGCGGCCGCCTCGCCCACGGCGTCGCCGGTCATGTCCTGGCGCTTCACCGCGTCCTTGGCCCGGCGGCGCTGGTCCTCCAGCAGCTCCCCGAACCGGTCGACGTCGATCTCGAGGCCGCGTTCCGCCGCGAGCTCGGCGGTCAGCTCCAGCGGGAACCCGTGCGTATCGTGGAGCCGGAATGCCGCCTCTCCGGGGAAGCGGCCGCCCTCACCCAGGGACCCCGCCGCCTCCTCGAACAGCACCATGCCCTGCCGGAGGGTCGTGCCGAAGCGCTCCTCCTCCGCCTCGGCCACGCTCTCGACGTACGCGCGGTTGTCGACGAGCTCCGGATAGGCCTCGCCCATCTGCTCGACCACCACCGCGATCAGCGGCTGCAGGACGCCGCCCTCGATCCCCAGCCGCCGGGCGTGGCTCACCACCCGCCGGAGCATCCGCCGAAGCAGGTAGCCACGGCCCTCGTTCGACGGCTGGACGCCGTCGGCGATGAGGAACGTGGTGGCCCGGGCGTGTTCCGCGATGACCTTCAGCGACACGTCGGTCGACGCGTCGACGCCGTGCCTGCGACCGGAGAGCGACTCGGCCACCTCGATCATGGGCCGGAACAGGTCGGTCTCGAACGCGTTGTCGGCCTCCTGCAGCACCATCGCCACGCGCTCGAGCCCCGAGCCCGTGTCGATGTTCTTCGACGGCAGCGGCCCGACCACGTTCGCGTCGCCGTCGACCTCCTCCTGCATGAACACCAGGTTCCAGATCTCGATGAACCGCTCCTCGTCGACCGCCGGGCCGCCCTCCGGTCCATACCTGGGTCCGCGGTCGACGTAGACCTCGCTGCACGGGCCGGCCGGGCCGGCCGCGTGGGTCCACCAGTAGTTGTCCTCCTTGCCCCGCTTCACGATCCGGTCGCGGGGCAGCCCCACGTGGTCCGCCCAGATGTCGGCGGCCTCGTCGTCCGTCTCGTACACCGTCGCCCACAGCCGTTCGGCGTCGATGCCGTAGCCCTCGGTGACCAGCTCGTACGCGAGGGACGCCGCCTCGGCCTTGAAGTAGTCGCCGAACGAGAAGTTCCCCAGCATCTCGAAGAACGTCATGTGCCGGGCCGTGTGGCCGACGTTCTCGATGTCGTTGGCCCGGAAGCACTTCTGCGCGCTGGTCGCCCGAGGATACGGCGGCTCCGCCTGCCCCAGGAAGTACGGGATGAACTGGTTCATCCCGGCGTTCGCGAGCAGGAGCCCCGACTCCGGCGGCGGGATGAGCGACGAGCTCGGGACGCGCCGGTGGCCGCGCTCGGCGAAGAAGCGCAGGAACGTCTCCCGGATCTTGTTCCCGTCCATGTGGTCCCGAGTGTACCGACCGCCGTACGCCCGTCCGCGCTACCGGGGGAACGGCGCCGAGACCTCGTCGTCGATCGGGTGTTCGGTCTCGTTGTGCTCGGTGTGCGCGTGGGTGTCGACGTAGCCGGGCGGCGGGGTCTCGCCGTGGGACGGCTCGTGGACGAGGCCGGTCGGTTCCTCCGGCGGGGAGGGCTCCACCTCGCCGGAGACCACCAGGGTGAGCATGTCCACGCCGAGCTCGTTGGGATCCATGCTCCTGCGGACCGACCGCACGTACCCGCCCCTGGAGGCCAGTTCGGACAGGTCGACCTCGACCGGCTCCGACGGCGAGCCCGACGCGTCGAACACGATCCGCACCACCGGGCGGGCCAGCAGCCGCTCGTGGTTCCGCACGACCATGCCCACCTCGCCGGTGTCGAGCTCCACCAGCGATCCGACCGGGAAGATCCCCAGCATCCGCACGAACGTCCTGACCACCACGGGGTCGAACCCCCGCCCGGCGCCGGCCTGCAGGATCGAGAGCGCCTGACGGCGTTCCTCCGCCTGCCGGTAGGACCGCTTCGACGTGACGGCGTCGAAGCAGTCGGCGACGGCCACCAAACGGGACGGCATCGAAGGCCGGGGCCGGTCGCTGAGGTGCGGATAGCCACCGAGGTCGTAGCCCGCGTGGTGTTCGAGGACGATCGAGACCGCCGGGTCGAACAGGTCCTCTCCCGTGATGAGGATGAGGCCGGCGCCGTCGACGGGGTGCTTCTGGATCAACCGCCACTGTTCCTCCGACAGCGCCCCCACGTGCTGGAGGATCTCGCGGGGCACCCGGATCTTCCCGACGTCGTGCAGCAGGGCGCCGAGCCCCAGCGTGGCGATCTGATCGGCCCGGAGGCCCACCGCGTGCCCCAGCGCGAGCGACAGGATGCACACGTTGAGCATGTGGTAGTAGGTGTACTCGTCGTAGGACTTCACGGCCGTGACCAGCAGGGCCTGCGCCGGGTCGCCGGCCACCTGCGTCGCCAGCTGGTCCACGATGCGGCGGCTCGATGCGAGGTCGGCGTCCTGGCCGAGCGCCACGCGGGTGGCGGTGTCCCGGATGACGTCCAGGCCCATGGCGTAGGTCCGCAGCAGCGCCGAGAGCTCCTCCGCCTCTTCCTGCACGCGGTCCAGCTTGGGGCGGACCCGGTTGAGGGCCAGGCCGCCGAGGTCCTGCGTCAGCGGGAGCTCCGCGGCCAGGATCCTCACGAGATGGTCGACGTCGGCGGGGCCGACGCCCGGCATGAACTCGATCGCCTCGAGTTCGACCTCCTCGAACGCCTCGAGGAGCCGGTGCAGGGAGATCGACTCCCGGGACAGCAGCGACGGACCCAGGTAGAAGCTGTGCCGGGTCACGAACAGCACGGGCGCCCTCATGTCCGCCACCAGGGACCGCGCCTCGTCGAGCACCACCTGGACCGCCTCGAGCCGGTTCGGATGGCCCGACGGGTACAGGCGGTAGGTCTGCACGGACGCCGAGAGGCCCCGGAGGAGTCCCCGGACGATCTCGACGGCCGGGCGCGTCGGCGACGGATGGGGCGTCTGCGCCGTCATGACCGGAGCGCCCCCTTCGCGTAGCGGCGGAGCTGGCGGGGCGGGCGCGGACGGGACTTCCCCTTCGCGATCGGGGTCAGCCGGTCACGGGCCTCCGGCGACGGGTGCCGGGCCAGCTGGTCGACGGCCTGCCGCCTGGTGGGAAGCTCCCCCGGCGAGACGGCCACGTCGACCAGCGCGTCCACTGCCTCGGTGCCGACGAGGCCTCCGAGGCCGGCCACGGCCAGCGACCGGACGCCGCGCTCCGGGTCGCTGGCGAGGTCGCGGAGGAGGGTCACGGCCGAGGACCCGGCCACCGCGATCAAGCCGCGCACGGCCTCCTCGCGGACGTCCGGAGCCGGGTGGCGGCTCGCCGCGTCGAGCGTTGGCAGCACCGATGCCCCCCCTGCACGGTAGGCCACGGTCACCGCGTCGCGGACGACGGTGGGCCGTCGGTCGCCCACCCGCGCCGTGACCACGTCGAGATGGTCGCGGGCCAGATCGGTGGCGAGCGAGATGATGATGGTCCGCTCGTGGGGCTCCTGGTCGGTCTCCAGCAGCTCGAGGAGCGCCGTCACGGACATCCCCCCCAGCGGGCCGAGGAGCTCCTCCACGCGAGCCTGCCCGCCGGGGTCCTTCGCCCGTTCCACCAGCGTCTGCAGGATGCCGGGTTCGGGGAGCTGGCTGCGGTACAGGTCGAACAGCTTGACCCGGCCGGGCTCGCCGGCAGCGGCGGCCCGGGGCCCGTCCAAGAGGTCGAGGGCGTCCCGGACCACGCGCACGTCCCCCTGCCGAAGGCCCTCCCGGGCCGTCTCCGTCCAGGCCGCGAGCACCCGTTCGAGTCGTTCCAGATCCTCGTCCACCAGGAGGTAGTCTCGGATGGCGTTCGTGGCGGAGCGGCGCTGCGCCTCGTCGGTCGAGGGAAACTGCTCACGGAGGGACAGCACGTCCTGCTGCTCCCGCGCGAGCAGGCTCTGGCTGAGCAGGTCGCCCACCGTCTCGTACATCAGGTCGGAGCCCTCGTCCGGGCGCAGCTCGAGCCCCTCGGCGCGCTCCTCCACTCGCCGCCGCGAGCTGGCCATCGCGGTGCTGATGGCCACCTCGTCCTCGCCGGCCAGCAGGGTCCCCGACTCGGTGCGGTCCTCGACGACGGCGTTCGTCAGCTCGACCAGGTCCTCCCCCCGCAGGCGAAACCGCACCAGCCGCTGCGCCATCTCCACCGGATCGCGTTCGAATCGGTGGGCGACGTCCACGACAAGCCTGGCGAGCTCGGTGTCGCTCATCGTCCCGATGTAGCGCTCGGCCAGTGGATCGTCGAGCGCCCGGTCGAGCAGCACTGCCTGCAACATCCGGCGCTGCTCCTCCGGCAGGGCCGCGACGCTTGCCCGGAGCATCTGGTACAGCTCGAGGTTGGAGCCGATCTCCTGCGGCAACGCCGCAACGACCGCATGGAACCGCCCGAACATCGACTCGGCGAGATCGAGCGGCGACTCGCCGAGCGCCTCCACGTCCTCCGGCGGCAGCGTGAGCTCCTCGCTGATCGCGGGGAGGTCCTGCTGTTCGACCTTCGTCTCCTGCAACGTGTCCTGCGGTCGGACGGCCTGCGGATTGAGCTCTCCGAGCGCGATCGACATCATGCCGGTGGCGCGCAGAAGGGGGTCGGCGCCGCCTGCCGCCACGACCTCCTCCGCCGGCCGGGACAGGACGTCGTAGAGGTTGCCCAGGTCGTCGATCGTCGGCACGGACCGCACCCGAACGATCTCGACTCGGCGCTCGTAGCAGGCGTGAGCCAGGCGTTCGATCCCCTCCTCGGGCGCCACCGGCCCCTCGGCCACCACGAAGGTGTCGCTCTTGACCTCGGCGTCGAGCGGCCCGACCGTGAGCACGCGGTCCGCGGCGATGTGGATCCGCCGGGCGGCCATGACGAACCCGGGCTGGCCCAGGTCCCCCGGGAACAGCCGGAACGCGGACAGGCCGGCGGACAGCTGCCGGAGCAGCTGCGCCACATCCTTCTCGCGCTGCGAGAGCTCTTCCAACGAACGACTCGCCTTCCCTCCTCGGACACGGCGGGGCCCCGCCGTCCCCAGTTCGGACGCTCATTGGGTATCGGGCGAACAGGGGCGCGAGTTGACGCCGGAGCGGGCCGAACGGCGCCGGGGTCCGACCAAAGGCGTCGGTCGGGTCCGTGCATCCGGAACGGTCCGCGATGGGTGCGTGGCCGGCGTGCTTACGTCCCGTCGAGCTCGTGGCGGATCTCGGCCTCGCGTTCGGCCATGGCCTGCCGGCCTTCGGCCAGCGCGGTCCGGACCAACCGGCCGAGGTCCGATGCGGCCCCCGACACCTGGCGACCGAGGTTGGCCGGGGCGACCTTCTGCCCCTGGCGTTTCGCCCACCGGGCCGCGAGCACCGCAGTGGTCGCCCCCGCGCCGAGGCCGAGCGCGAGCCAGAAGATCCGCCTCACGCCGTCGGTCTCCGCAGGCGCCTGATCGCGCGCTGCGCGCCGGCCGTGAATGCGGCGAGCTTGATCAGCGGGTTGCTCACGGTCTGCTCCACGACCGTGGTGATCCGGGAGGCCGAGCCGGCGATCTTCCCGGCCGACTCGATAATGGTGTCGGCCCGTTCGAGCTCCCTGTTCACGCTCACGACGGTGGTCTTGACCTCGGCGAGCAGCGGGACGGTCTCCTCCCGCACGCCGTCGATCATGGTCTTGGTGCTCTCCATCACTCGGAACGTCGAGAACATGACGACTGCGAGGAACACGACGAGCACCAGCCAGCCCGATGCGAGCAGCAGGAGCGCGACGTCGGCGCCGGTCGATGCGATCACCCGAGAACCCCCGTGGTCAGGACGGCCCGCGCATCATACCGATGCGTCGGGTGGCGGTTCGCCCGGGGCCTCCTCCCCCATCCCCGACGGCTCGTAGTACGTGGCGCCCGAGAACCGCTCCGGCCGGTACTCCTGCTCGACCATGTGGCCCGGGTAGTCGTGGGGATACCGGTAGCCCTTCCCGTGGCCGAGCTGTCTCGCTCCCCGGTAGCTCGCGTCGCGGAGGTGCAGCGGAACGGAGTCGTTCGACCGCGCGTCCTCCATCGCCCGCCCCAGCGCGGCCTTCACGCTGTTCGACTTCGGGGCCCGCGCCAGGTAGATGGCCGCCTCGGCCAGGTTGAGCGCGGCCTCCGGCAGCCCGACGTACTCGACCGCGTGGGCGGCCGCGGTCGCCACCAGCAGCGCCCGGGGGTCGGCCAGCCCGATGTCCTCGCTGGCGTGGACCACCATGCGCCGGGCGATGTACCGCGGGTCCTCCCCCGCCTCGATCATCCGGGCCAGCCAGAACAGCGACGCGTCGGGGTCGGAACCCCGGATGGACTTGATGAACGCCGAGATCACGTCGTAGTGCGCGTCGCCCTGCCGGTCGTAGGCGATGGCCTTCTTCTGCACGGCGTCGGCGGCCCGGTCCCTCGTGACCGCGGCTTCGCCCGCGGAGTGCGCAGCCAGCACGGCCGCCTCCAGCCCGGTCAGCGCGACACGGGCGTCCCCGCCGGCGACCTCCACCAGGTGATCCATGGCGGCGGGTTCGACGTCGACCCCCAGGGCGCCCAGGCCGCGCTCGGCGTCGCCGAGGGCCCGGTCCATCAGCGCGCGGAGGTCGTCGGCGGAGAGCGGCTCGAGGCGCAGCAGCAGCGTCCGCGACAAGAGCGGCGTGACGAGCGAGAAGTACGGGTTCTCGGTGGTCGCGCCGATCAGGGTCACGGTACCCGCCTCCACGGCCGGGAGCAGGACGTCCTGCTGGGCCTTGCTCCACCGGTGGACCTCGTCGACGAACAACACGGTCTTCAGCAAACCGGGTCCCTGGCGGGCCCGGTCCATGACCTTGCGGGCGTCGGCCACGCCACTCGAGACGGCCGAGAGCTGGACCATCTCGGCGCCCGCCCGGTCGGCCAGGAGGTGGGCGAGGGTGGTCTTCCCCGTCCCCGCCGGCCCCCACAGGATCATCGAGGGCAGGTGGCCCCCGTCGAGCAGCGCGGTCAGCGCCTTCCCCGGGCCGAACAGGTGCCGCTGGCCGGCCAGCTCGTCGAACGAGCGCGGGCGCATCCTGGCCGCGAGCGGGGCGTCGGGGTTGACAGGCGACATGTCCGGGACGAAGGCTACCGCGCGCCGCCCGGGCGGCCGGCGGTCGTGACGGGGAGGCACGGCATAATGGCCGCGATGCTCGACTCCCTCGTCTCCCCCGGCGACCAGGGCCGCGCCCGGTTCACGGCACGCCTGGCGGCGTTCCTGTTCCTGGGCTCGGGCGTCCTGCTGCTGATCAACGTTCCCCTGCCGGGGCCGCCGGACATCAATCGCGTCGGCGAGCTGGTCGTGGGGGCGGCCGCCATGGCCATCGGGGCGTTCGTGTGGCGGTTCCACTGGGAACGCCGCGACCTCCGGTGGCAGCTGGTGCTCATCGCGCCGGCGCTCACGCTGATCGCGCTCGGGAACTACTTCGGCGGGTCCAATCCTCCCTACGCGTACGGCGTGTTCTTCGTGGTCGTGTTCATGTGGATCGGGCTGACGTTCCCCCGGTGGACGTCGGTGTTCGTGTCGCCGGCGGCGGTCGTCGCGTACGTGGTGCCGATCCTGTACCTGCCCGACACCAACGTCGGGTACGGCGTCAGCACGGCGGCCATCACGATCCCGGTGTGCATCCTGGTGGCGGAGACGCTGGCCTGGGGGCTCACCCGCCTCGGCCGGACCGAGGCGGCGCTGGCCCGGACGAAGCAGGACTACAAGCAGGCCTTCCAGTCGACCCGGCAGTACGCGCAGGCCTACCAGCGGCAGATGGAGGTCACCGAGCGCATCCGTTCGTCCGACCGGATGCGGGACACGTTCCTCCAGGCCGTGTCCCACGACCTCCGCTCCCCGCTCACGTCGATCCTCGGCTCGGCCTCGACGCTGGAACAGCGCGGCGCCACCCTCTCGGAGACCGAACGCGACGACCTGCTCCGGCGGATCGGGACCAGCGCGCGGCGGCTCGACCGGCTGCTCACCGACCTGCTCGACATCGACCGCCTCCAGCGCGGGATCATCACGCCGGACCGCCGGCCGACCGACGTGGGCGAGCTCATCGAGGGGACCGTCGCCGAGACGGGGCTCCGGGACCACCGCCAGGTGTCCGTCGACGTGGCCGGGGCGCCGCTCGTCGCCGACGTCGACGCGGCCAAGGTCGAACGCATCGTCGAGAACCTGGTGGCGAACGCCGGGAAGCACACGCCGGCCGGAGGCCCGGTCGCCGTCTCGGCCGCCGCCGAACGCGACGGGCTGGAGCTGCGGGTGTCGGACGAGGGACCTGGGGTGCCGGACGACCTCAAGGAGACGATCTTCCAGCCGTTCCGGCGGGGGCCGGACACCGAATACGTGCCGGGCGTGGGGCTGGGGCTGTCGCTGGTGGCCCGGTTCGCCGAGCTGCACGGCGGGCGGGCCTGGGTCGAGGACCGGCCGGGGGGCGGGGCGACGTTCGTGGTGTTCCTTCCGGCGACGGTCACGTCGGGGGCCGCCGGCGCGCCCCCCGAGGCCGCCGAGGGCGGGCGTGCGCGGCCGGCCGCCGCAGGGGAACGACCGGCGCGGTGACGACGGTCCGCTGGCTCGCGCTCCCCGCGGGGGTGTTCCTGATCGCCCTCACGCTGCTCGACGTGTTCTCGACGATCGTTGTGCCGCGGTCGTCCAGCCGGCGGTTCCGTCTGACGAGGCTGCTGTTCACGACGTTCTGGCGGCCGTGGCGGTGGATCGGCGTCCGGCTGCGGACGCGGGAGGGCCGCGAACGATTCCTCGCGGTGGCGGCGCCCGGGTTCCTGTTCGTGCTGCTGGCGGTGTGGGCGTTCCTGGTCATGGTGGGCTACGCGCTGGTCCTGTGGAGCCCGATGTTCGTGAACGGCGTCCACGCCCCGATCCACGGCGGGGCCTCGTTCGCCACGTGCCTGTACTTCAGCGGGACATCGCTGTTCACGATCGGGTTCGGCGACGTGGTCGCGACCGGGGTGACGCGGGCGGTGGTGATCGCCGAGGGGGCGACGGGCCTCGGGCTGGTGGCGGTCGTCATCGCGTACCTGCCGGTGCTGTACGCGTCGTTCAACCGGCGCGAGGTGGGGATCATGCTCCTCGACGCCCGCGCTGGGTCGCCGCCCTCGGGGCCGGAGCTCCTCCGCCACGCCGCGGAGGCCCACGACAAGCAGGGCCTGGCCACGCTGTTCGCCGAGTGGGAGCGGTGGGCGGCCGACATCCTCGAGACCCACCTGTCGTACCCGCTGCTGGCGTTCTTCCGCTCGCCGCACGACAACACGTCGTGGGTGACGGCGCTGGGCGCGGTGCTCGACGCGGCCACGCTGATCCTGTCGACCATGGACAAGGAGCCGCTCCCGGGCGCGCAGACGCTCTACCGCACCGGCGTGCACGCGGTGGAGGACCTGTTCTTCTACTTCCGGATCCCGGAACGGCGCCCGATGATCGAACGATCGGAGTTCGAGGAGGTGCTGCGGGACTTCAAGGACCTCGGGATCCCGGTCCGGCCGCCGGACGAGGCCTGGGGCCGGTTCAAGTCGATGCGCAAGGCGTACGGAGGGCGACTGGACGCGCTCGCCGTGCTGCTGGCTGCGCCGCCGGCGCAGTGGATCGGCGACCGCTCCTCGCTCACGAACGGCCCCGCGCACGACCGCTGAACCTTCGCCGGGGCGGCTGTGGGAAGCCGCGGAGCACCCCTCGTGCCGCTTCCTCGTGAACCGTGTGCTCACGCAGGTGGGTGCCCTCCCGGGCGCTTCAGCGAACCCCGACTGGGGGGTTCGACACCACGTCCGGAGCCGAGGCTCCCGGATCCGAACTACTGGCTCATCGAATCCGCGGCGCGAGCGATGCTCCGCCCGCCGATACTCGACCGATGCGCTCGCGGATGTCAAACGGGTCCCGGGTCCGGTCGTCTTCGGTTTCCCGGCCGCCCCCGCATCGGGTTGCTTGTTACTGGAGCAGCTCGGTGATCCGGTGACGCATCGGGCGGCCACCCGTCCGGCCGGTCATGGTACAACGCTTGCATGCCCTCGGAGCCCCGTGCGGGGTCCATGCTGCTGCAGTACCGCCTCGACGAGGTCATCGGACGGGGCGGCATGGGGCTGGTCTACCTCGCGTTCGACACACGGCTCGAACGGCGGGTCGCCGTCAAGATCATGGCCCCCCAGGTGGCGAGCGAGGAGTCATTCCGCGTCCGGTTCGAACGCGAGGCCAGGATGGCCGCCGCCATCGACCATCCCAACATCATCCCGATCTACGACACCGGCGAGGCCCAGGGTGTCCTCTACCTCGCCATGCGCTACGTCCAGGGGACCGACCTCCGCTCCCTCTTGGTCCACGACGGGGCGCTCCCGCCGGACCGCGCGGTGTCCGTCCTGCGACAGGTGGCGAGCGCGCTCGACGCCGCCCACACGCAGGGCATCGTCCACCGCGACGTCAAGCCGGCGAACATCCTCATCGCGTCGGGTTCGTCGAGCGACGACGCCGACCACGTCTACCTCACCGACTTCGGCCTGACGAAGCGGTTCTCCCAGGCCAGCCGCGCGCTCACCGCCACGGGCCAGTTCGTGGGAACGATCGACTACGTCGCCCCGGAGCAGATCGAGGGGAAGGACGTCGACGGCCGGGCGGACCAGTACTCGCTGGCCTGCGTGATGTACGAGTGCCTGACCGGCGTCGTGCCGTTCGTCGAGACGTCCGACATCGCGACGCTGTTCGCGCACGTCCACCAGCCGGTGCCCGTGCCGAGCCAGGTCCGCCCCGACCTCCCGCCGGGCATCGACCAGGCGATCGGCCGGGCCATGTCGAAGGCGCCCGCGGACCGCTTCCCGACATGCGGCGAGTTCGTCATGGCCATCCGAGACGCGTTCCGGGGACAGTCGGCGGGGGGGCCGGTCTCCCACCCGCCGATGCCGGTGCCGCCGCCGATCCCGCCGGCCGCGCTCTCGGCCAGGCCCGTGCCGCGGGGTCCGGCTCCCGGGCAGGGGGCCGAACCCGACTCCGACGCCATGTCCTCGGCCGGGTTGCAGCCCCCGCCGCCCGCGATCACGCCGCCGCCCCGGCGAACGGTCGCGGCGAAACCGCCCGCGGGTGCGGCCCCGCCGAACCGGCGCCACGCAGCCCTCGGGGCCATCGCCGCCGTGGCCGCCGTCCTGATCGTGGCCGCCGTCATCGTGGTCGTGCTCCCGAAGGGAAAGTCCACGCAGCATCCGCCCACGAACGGACCGACCCAGCACCCCACCGGGATCCAGCTCACGTGGGTCGCCGCCGAGCACCAGGCGGCCCTGGCCGGGACCGGCGTGCAGTCCATCAACGCGCTCATCCAGAACAAGACCGGAACACTCCTCGGTGCGGGGGCGAGCGGCCCCGACGCCGGCGTCTGGCGCTCCCCCGACGGCAGACAATGGACCCGGGTCACCGACCAGCCGGCGCTGGGCGGTTCGGGGGACCAGTCGATCAACGGCATCGTGACCGCGAAGGCCGTCGGCTATGTCGCGGTCGGGTCGGACAACGGGGATGCCGCGGTCTGGACATCACCCGACGGGAAGGCCTGGACGCGCGTCGACGACCCGGCGCTGGGCGGCCCGGGCGACCAGTCGATCAACCGGGCGTCCGGCGTCGGCTCCTCGGTCGGGATCCTGGCCGTGGGTTCCACCACGAACAGCGCGGACGGCACGCAGGACGGCGCCGTGTGGAACTCCTCCGACAGCGGGCTGCACTGGACGCTGGCCCCGGCCGGCGGGCTGGGCGGGCCCGGCGACCAGGACGTCAAACGCGTCACGACGCTTCGGACGGGGAGCACGCCGCTCTACGTGGCCGCCGGGACCTCGACCCTGAACGGCGACAGCGACGCGGTGGTGTGGACCTCCCCGGACGGGACGGCCTGGACGCGGGTCCCAGATCCGGACCACGTCCTCGGAGGGCCCGGGAACCAGGGGATGACGGACGTCCAGAAGTCCGGCGACGAGCTCGTCGCCGCCGGGTTCGCGTCCTCGGGCGACGGGCTGGACGGCGCCGTGTGGACCTCGCCCGACGGCACGGACTGGACGCGGGTCCGAAGCGACTCGTTCGGCGGGCCCGGCGACCAGGTCATCAACCGCCTGCTGACCACGGGGTCGGTCGAGGGCATTGCCATCGTGGCCGGCGGAACGAGCACGGTCGACGGCAACCGGGACGCGGCGATCTGGTACTCGGCCGACGGCACGACGTGGAACCGCGAGCAGTCGACCGAGCGGGTCCTCGGCGGGGAGGGCACCC
Source organism: uncultured Actinomycetes bacterium (assembly GCA_963772375.1). Lineage (GTDB taxonomy): Bacteria > Actinomycetota > UBA4738 > UBA4738 > JACQTL01 > DATBHM01. The sequence goes on along the minus strand of CAVYXG010000001.1, from coordinate 112,706 downwards.
AGGCCATCAACACCATCGCCCAGGACGACCGGAACCTGGTTGCCGTGGGCACGGATGACTCGGCGAACGGGCAGGAGGCCGGGGTGTGGACCGCCGTCGCGCCTCCGGCCACCTCGCCGACCGATGCCGGCGGCGCATAGCAGGAACGGAGCGCCAACCGAGGCTCCATCGCCGCTGAACCCGGTCCTCCACGGTGGGTAACGTCCCCCCGCCGACCAAGCGCGCCCTGGCTGTGTGCCGGGCCCGGCATCGCCGGTGGAGCAGGACTCCCGGATTCGTGTGCTGGTTCTGCGGATCGGTGCTCCGGGTGGTGCTCCGTTCGAGACGCAATCTATGCCAGGGCGCGCAGGGGTGGTCGGGCCGTTCGGCCCTGGAACCCCCGGGCCCTTCGGCGGGTCACGAACGGGGAGGTTCGACGATGCGGAGCCCGAGCTCGCGGAGCTGGGTCCCGGACACGCGACCCGGCGCCTCCGTCATCGGGTCCAGCCCGGATTGCGTCTTGGGGAACGCGATCACCTCGCGGATGTTGTCCCGGCCCGCGAGGAGCATGGCCAGCCGGTCCAGCCCGAGGGCGATCCCGCCGTGCGGCGGCACCCCGTACCGGAACGCCCGTAGCAGGAACCCGAACTTCTCCTCGGCCTCCTCGGCCGTGAGGCCGATCGCGGAGAACACGCGCCGCTGCACGTCCGGCCGGTGGATCCGGATCGACCCACCGCCGAGCTCCAGCCCGTTCAGGACCACGTCGTACGCGCGGGCCTTCGCGGCCTCGGGCGACAGGTCGTCCGACACCGGCGAGGTGAACGGGTGGTGCACGGCGTCCCACCGGCCATCGTCCTCGTTCCACTCGAACAGCGGGAACTCGGTGATCCAGGCGAACGACCAGGTGTCCGGCGGGATCAGGTCCAGCCGCACGGCCATCTGCCGCCGGAGCCCGTCGAGCGCCACCGCCACCCGGTCCGGCCGGTCGGCCACGATGGCCACCAGGTCCCCGGCCACGGCGCCCGCCGCGGCGGCGACCCGGTCCAGCTCGCCCCCGGTGAGGAACTTCGCCACCGGGGACCGGGATCCGTCGGCCTCGTACACCACCCACACCAGCCCGGCCGCGCCCCGGCCCTTGGCGTCGGTGATCATGTCGTCGAGCTCCCGCCGGCTGAACGACCCCCCGCCGGGGATGCGCAGCCCGCGGATCGCGCCCCCCTCGCCGAGCACCGACGCGAACGCCCGGAACTCGGTCCCGGTGAACGACCCGGCCAGGTCGACCAGCTCGAGGTCGTACCGGAGGTCGGGCTTGTCGCTCCCGTACCGGGTCATGGCCTCGTCGTAGGCCAGTCGTGGGAACGGCGTCGCCACCTCCACGCCGTGGATCTCCCGCACGAGCCCGGCCAGCATCGGCTCGATGAGGGACATGACGTCCTGCTCGTTCACGAAGGACATCTCGACGTCGAGCTGCGTGAACTCCGGCTGCCGGTCGGCCCGCAGCGCCTCGTCGCGGAAGCACCGCACGATCTGGAAGTACCGGTCCATCCCGGCCACCATCAGGATCTGCTTGAACAGCTGGGGCGACTGCGGCAGCGCGTAGAACGACCCCTGCTGGAGGCGCGACGGCACGAGGAAGTCCCGCGCCCCCTCGGGCGTCGACCGCGTCAGCATCGGCGTCTCGACCTCGACGAACCCGCGTTCGTCGAAGTACCGCCGGATGACTGCGTTCATCCGGGAGCGCAGCAGCAACCCGTCGGCCACCTCGGGCCGGCGGATGTCGAGGAACCGGTACCGGAGGCGCGTCGTCTCGTCCGCCTCGATGCGGTCCTCGATGGGGAAGGGCGGCGGCTCGGCCTCGGAGAGGACCTCGAACTCCGAGACCGTGATCTCGACCTCGCCGGTGGGGAGCTCGGGGTTCTCCTTGCCCTCCACGCGGCGGTCGACGGCGCCGGTGACCCGGAGCACCGACTCGCCGCGAAGGTGGCCGGGGTCGACGCGTTCGGGGTGGAACACCACCTGCACGATGCCCTCGCGGTCCCGGAGATCGACGAACGCCACCCCCCCGTGGTCGCGCCGGTGTGCCACCCACCCGCACACGGTGACCCGCGCGCCGACGTCCGAGGCGCGCAGCTCGCCGCAGGCGTGGGTCCGAAGCGTGGTGGCGAACTCGGTCACGACGCGGGGTCCTGCGCGGCGATCCACTGCGGCACGTCGGTGAGCGGCACGGTCTGCTGCGCGCCGTCCGCCAGCGTGCGGACCGTGCCCTCCCCCGCCGCGGCCTCGCGTTCTCCGATCAGGACGGCGAACGTGGCCCCCGCGCGGTCGGCCATGCGCAGCTGCGCCTTCAGGGGCCGCTCGCCGAACGCCATCTCGCTCGGGACGCCGGCCGCCCGGAGCTGTCGGAGCAGCGCCCGCCCCTTCTCGGCCGCGCCGTCGCCGAACGCGACGACGAACGCCGCGACCGCCGAGTCGTCGACGAGCTCGACTCCCTCCTCCTCGAGCGCGATCGCCACGCGGTCGAGCCCCAGCCCGAAGCCCACGCCCGGCGTCGGCGGCCCGCCCAGCACCTCGGCCAGCCCGTCGTACCGCCCGCCGCCGCAGATGGTCGACTGACTCGGCGACAGGCCGCGGTGCGCGAACTCGAACGCCGTCCGCGTGTAGTAGTCCAGCCCGCGCACCAATGTCGGCTCGAGGGAGAAGACGACGCCCTCCTCCCCCAGACCGGCCTGCACCCCGTCGAAGTGCGCCTTGCATTCGGCGCACAGGTGGTCCGTGATCTTGGGTGCGTCGGCGGCGACCTCCCTGCACGCCTCGTCCTTGCAGTCCAGGACGCGCAGCGGGTTGTCCCGGAACCGGTCCTTGTGCTCGTCGCGCAACTGCGGCGCCTCCGACTCGAGGTACTCCAGCAGGGCCTGCCGGTACGCCGGACGGCACGTGGCGTCCCCGATGGAGTTCACGTGCAGGTCGTACTCCGATACGCTGGCCTCGCCGAAGAACGCCGCCGCCAGCGCGATCACCTCGACGTCGGCGGCCGGGTCGGCCACACCCAGCACCTCGACGCCGAAGATCCGGAACTCCCGCAGCCGCCCCCGCTGGGGCTTGCTGTACCGCCAGGCCTCGTTCACGTAGTAGGCCTTGAACGGCGACCCGATCTCGTTCTGGTGTCGAAGGTACGTCCGCACCACGGGCGCCGTGCCCTCCGGGCGGAGCGTCAGCGAGCGATCCGCCCGGTCGAGGAACGTGTACATCTCCTTGCCCACGACGTCGCTCGTCTCGCCGCTCGTCCTGGCGAACAGCTCGGTGTGCTCGAACCCCGGCGTCTCCACGTACCGGTAGCCGAACCGCCTGGCCATGCGGTGGGCGCGCCGGTACAGCTCGGCCATCCGTGTGGACGCGGGCGGCAGCAGGTCCTCGGTCCCCCGAGGCGGCGCCAGGTCCACTACCCCAGCTCCACCAGGAACGGGTTGGTGCGCCGCTCGGCGCCGACGGTCGTGTCCGGCCCGTGCCCCGGGTACACCGGCAACGGGTCGGGCAGCGTGAGGAACCGCCGCAGCGAGCGTTCCATCGCGACGGGATCGGAGTTCGGCAGGTCGGAGCGTCCGATCGAGCCCCGGAACACCAGATCGCCGGCGAACAGCCACCCGTCGGTCGCGAAACACACGCTGCCGGGCGTGTGGCCGGGGGTGTGCAGGACCTCGATCGAGAACCCGGCGAAGTCGAGTCGCTCGCCCTCGGTCATCGTCCGGACGTCCTTGACAGGGGTCGGTGGCACGGCGAAGCCGGAGCCCCACGCCCGCGGGTCGGTCAGCGCGAGGGCGTCGGCCTCGTGGATGTAGAGGGGCAGGTCGTCGCCGCAGAACTCCCCCGCCGACCCGATGTGGTCGAAGTGCCCGTGGGTGGCCAGCACGGCCACCGGCGTCTTGCCGGCCGCCCGGAGCATCTCGTGCACGCGGTCGGCCGAGAACCCGGGGTCGATCACCACGCAGTCGTCCGAACCGTCGGCCGCCAACAGCCAGCAGTTCGTTCCGAAGTCGTTCTGGTCGAAGACGTCGAGGTACATGGAGCCCGCAAGTCTATCGGCGGGGCGGCCGTGGTCGATTCCGTGCATCATTCGCGCAGAGGGTGGAACGGAACGGGGAGCACATGGGCGACCAGCGGACCGTCGAGGAGTACATCGCGGGCGTCGGCGGGTGGCGGGGCGGGGTGATGTTCGAGCTCGACGCCCTCGTGCGGAAGGCCGCGCCGAAGGCCACGGCCGCCGTGAAGTGGGCCCAGCCGGTCTACGAGCAGAACGGCCCGATGGTGTGGATCAAGCCGTTCACCCGCCACGTGGGGATCGGGTTCTGGCGCGGGGCCGAGATGGACGACCCGAAGGGGCTGCTCCAGGGGGACGGCGACCGCATGCGGAACCTCCCGATCCGGCAGGGCGAGCAGATCCCGGCCACGGCGATCCGGGGGTTCGTCAAGCAGGCCGTCGCGCTCAACGCCGAGAAGGGCGACCCCAGCCGTCGCACCAAACTCGAGCCGGCCTGAGCGGGAACAGGCGGCGCCTGCGACACCGTCATCTCGAGGCCTCCCCGAGGTCGCGGGCGTCGATCACCAGCGTGACCGGGCCGTCATTCACCAGCTCCACCTCCATGTGCTCGCGGAACGCGCTCCGCTCGACGCGCACGCCGAGCGCGGACAGCTCCTCACAGAACGTCTCGACGCGCTTCGCAGCTACCACCGGCCGCGCGGCCGCGATCCACGATGGGCGCCGGCCCTTTCGAACGTCGCCGTAGAGCGTGAACTGCGGAACGACCAGCACCGCTCCCCCGACGTCGGCCAGCGCGAGGTTCATCTTCCCGTCGGCGTCCTCGAAGACCCGCAGGCCGGCGATCTTGGACGCCAGCCGGCGTTCGTCGCCCGGAGGATCGCCGTCTCCCACCCCGACGAGCAGCAGGAACCCTCGTTCGATCGAACCGACCGTGGAACCGCGGACGCGGACGGACGCCGACGCGACGCGCTGCAGGACGACGCGCAACGGGCCTAGCGGGGCACGACGCGGAACGCGTCGAAGACGCTGTCGATGGCCTTCACGGAGGCCAGGATCCTCGACAGGTGCGTGATGTCCGCCAGCTCGAACGTGAATCGCTGCATCGAGATGCGGTCCTTCCCCACCTGGGACGTCGCCGACAGGATGTTGACGTGGTGCTCGGCGAGCACCGTGGCGATGTCGCCGAGGAGCTTCTGCCGGTCGAGCGCCTCGACCTGGATGGCCACGACGAACGACGTCGCCTTGCCCTCGCGCCACGCCACCTCGACCAGTCGCTCGGGCTCGCGGGCCAGCGCGCGGGCGTTCGGGCAGTCGGCGCGGTGCACCGAGACGCCCTGGCCCCGCGACACGAACCCGATGATCTCGTCGCCGGGCACCGGCATGCAGCACCGGGCGAGGCGCACCCAGACGTCGGTCGCGCCCGTGACCACGACGCCGCCGTCCGCGTCGGGCCGCTTGATCCGCACCGGCCGGGCGAGCGGCACGTCCTCCGCGGCGTCCTCGTCGCTGCCCCCGTCGGTCAGGATGCGGGACAGCCGCGCCACCACCGACTGCGGCGAGACCTGCCCTTCCCCGATGGCGACGTACATCGAGCCGAGGTCGGCGAACTTCAGCTCGCCGGCGACCTGACCGAGCAGCGACTCGGTGGCCAGCCGCTTGAACGGCACCCCCTGCTTGCGCATCGTGCGCTGCATGAGGTCCTTGCCGAGCTCGAGCGCGTCCTCCCGCCGTTCCCGGGAGAACCACTGCCGGATCTTCGTCCGGGCCCGTGGCGTCTGGACGATCTGGAGCCAGTCGCGGGACGGCGCCGCGTCGATGGCCTTCGACGTGAGCACATCGACGGCGTCGCCGGTCTGCAGCCGGTAGTCGAGGGGCACCAGCTTGCCCCCGACCTTGGCGCCGATGCACCGGTGCCCGACGTCGGTGTGGATGGCGTATGCGAAGTCGATCGGCGTGGACCCGGCCGAGAGCTCCACCACGTCGCCCTTCGGCGTGAACACGAAGACCTGGCCCTCGTACAGATCGATCTTCAGGCCCTCCATCAGCTCACGGGGATCGGAGGTGTCCTTCTGCCACTCGAGCACCCGCCCCAGCCAGGCCAGCTCGGCCTGTTCGCTGCCCTTCTTGCCCCTGGTCGCGCCCTCCTTATACCGCCAGTGCGCGGCGATGCCGTACTCGGCGACGCGGTGCATCTGGTGGGTCCGGATCTGGATCTCGAGCGGCTTGCCCCCGGGCCCGACGACCGTCGTGTGGAGCGACTGGTACATGTTGAACTTGGGCATCGCGATGTAGTCCTTGAACCGCGCCGGCACCGGCTTCCACAACGAGTGGATGGCGCCGAGGGCCGCGTAGCAGTCACGAACGGAGTCCACGAGCACCCGGATGCCCACCAGGTCGTAGATCTCGTTGAACTCCTTGCCCCGCAGGACCATCTTCTCGTACACGCTGTACAGGTGTTTCGGCCGCCCGTCGACGTCCGCCTTGAGCTTCATCTCCCGCAGCCGCGAACGAACCTCCGCGATCACGCCGTCGAGATACTCCTGGCGTTCGCCGCTGCGCTTCTCGACGAGCGACGCGATCTCCTGGAACGTCTTGGGGTGCAGGGTCGCGAACGACAGGTCCTCGAGCTCCCACATGATCCGGTTGACGCCCAACCGGTGCGCGAGCGGGGCGTAGATCTCGAGGGTCTCGTTCGCCTTGGCGCGCTGCTTCCCCTCCGGCATCGAACCGAGCGTTCGCATGTTGTGCAGCCGGTCCGCGAGCTTGATCAGCAGGACGCGGATGTCCTTGGCCATGGCCACGAACATCTTTCGGACGTTCTCGGCCTGCTCGGCCTCCTTCGACCGGAACGTGATCTTGTCGAGCTTGGTCAGCCCGTCGACGATCTCGGCCACGTGGGGTCCGAACTCGCGCTCGATGTCCTCGAGCGTGAGGTCGGTGTCCTCGACGACGTCGTGCAGGAGCGCCGCGACCAGGGTGGTCGTGTCCATCCCGAGGTCGGCCAGGATCGTCGCGACGCCGAGCGGGTGGGCGATGAAGTCCTCACCGGACACGCGCTTCTGGCCGGCGTGCGAGACGTCGGCGAAGGCGAACGCCCGCTGGATCTCCTTCAGGTCCGCCCGCGGGCTCTCGCTCTTGATCCGCCGGACCAGCGCGTCGAGACCCTCGGTCGGGGGGGAGGAGTCGCCCGGCAGGAACCGGCGCAGCCCCCCACGACGCTCGGCCTTGACCTGCTCCTGGCTCTGCATCGGGGCAACCTCCTGGGAGGAAGTGTACCGGTCACCAGTCCTTCGGCAGGAACCGGGAACGCCTCGAGGCCGGGCCTACGAGGCGGTGTCGGGGGGATGCTGGCGCAGCTGGCGGGTGCTGGTCCACTCGCGGCCGTCCCGCTGCGCCATCAGTCGGCCCAGCTCCTCGGACTCCTCGTCGGAGAGCCCCATGCCCTTGCGCTTGGCCACGAGCTCGTCGAACCGGATGCCCCCCGCTCCGGGGTCCGCCTTCGTCTCCCCCATCTCGGGCGAGACCTCGACGACGGCCTCGTGGGACTCCTCCACGAGCTCCTCGGCGAGCGTCGGCTCCGACCGGTCGTCCTCCCTCACCGCTGCCGACCCGGACCCCGCGGCGGGGTCGGCCGCGTCGGCCGGCTCGACGGTCCGGTCGTCCTCGTCTGCCATGTGCGCGTTCCCCCTGTGGGCCGGTGGCGACCCGAAGGCTACCCGTCCGGGGGCCCACCTGCACCTTCCGGGGGACCCGAGTCGGACCGGTCGAGCAGGATGCGGATGTCGCACACCTCGCGGAACCCGAGCCCCGCCAGGATCGGCCTCGACATGGCCCCGGCCTGCGTCACCAGCACCGGCCTCCCCTCGGCCGCCGCGTCCTCCCATCGCGCCGCGACCAGGGCCCGGTACGCGCCGCGGCCGCGGGCCCGCTCGAGCGTGGAGCCGCCGTTCAGCAGCACGCCGGCGTCGGTCGAGGTGGCCCGACCGGTCGCGACCGGCTCACCGTCGAGGTACGCCAGATACTGGCGCACGAACATGCTCGCGGCGAGCGAGGACCAGTCCGCCTCCGCCCGTTCGAGCACCTCGGCCAGGTCGTCGTCGCTCATCCCGAACGCATCCATCGCGATCCGGACCGACGCCCGGTACTCCTCGATCGTCCCCACGCGCCGGACCTCGACCTCGGCCGGGGCGGGCTCCGGCGGGTGGTCGAGCACCATGCCGACGGCGTACGACTCACGGTCGGGCTCCATGCCGAGCTCGAAGAGCCGCTGGGTGAGGTCCGCGGGCGTGGCGGAGCACCCCACCTCCCACGTCCGCTCCATCCGGCCCCGGCGATCGAGCTCGGCGCGCACCTCGGCGACCGTCGACTCGACCTCCTCCGGGCGCAGCCGCAGGCGCTGGACCACGGTGAACCCGGCGAACGACCCGGGGCCGAGGTACACCACGTACCGGGAGTCGACCAGACGCTCGTCGGTCGGACCGAGCGGGTGGTGGAGGTTGGAGTTCTCCGCGAGGGACAGCACGTCGTCCGAGAGCCCCGGCGGCCGCGTGATCCAACCGGTCGGCCAGGGAGCCGGCCGTTCCGCGGGCGCGCCCGGCATCAGAAGGTGATCAGCGAGAACGTGTCGTAGCCCTCGAGCCGTTCCCGGCCCTTGAGGAACGAGAGCTCGATCAGGAACGCGATCCCGATCACCTTGGCTCCGGCGCTCTCCACGAGGCGGGCGGTGGCTGCCGCGGTCCCGCCGGTGGCGAGGACGTCGTCCACGATCAGCACCCGCTCGCCCGGCTGGAACGCGTCGGTGTGGATCTCGAGCGTCTCCGAGCCGTACTCCAGCTCGTACTCGGCGGACTGCGTCTTCCACGGGAGCTTCCCGGCCTTGCGGACGGGCACGAATCCGGCGCCGAAGTGGTAGGCGACGGGCGAGGCCAGGATGAACCCTCGCGCCTCGATCCCCACCACCTTGTCCACGGAACCCCGTCCGAACTGCACCACGATGAGGTCGATCACCGTCGAGAACGCGATGGGGTCGGCGAGCAGGGGGGTGATGTCCTTGAAGACGACCCCCTCCTGGGGGAAGTCCGGCACGTCGCGGATGCGCTCCCTGATGAACTCGATGTCCATGGCGGTCCCCTCGCCCGGCCTCGATGGCGTCGGCGGCATCCTATCCGCCGGCCGCTCGGGCGTCCCTCACCGGCCGGCCTACCGGCGGCGGCGCTTGGCGGGCGGGGTTCGCTTCTTGGACTTCGACCGGCTGGACGAGCCGCCGGGCCGTCCGCCGGAGGGCCGCCCCCCGGAGCCGGAGCTCGAACCCGATCGAGCCTGCCCCGACGGCTTCCCCGCCGCCGTCGAAGGGGCCACGTCATCGCCGTCGTCGTCCGCCGGGTGGCCGCCGTTGGACGCCGCAGCCGCCGAAGTGGCCTTGGGGGCGTCCTTGGCCGGCGTCGTCCGCGGCGTCGTGGTCCGCGGCGTCGTGGTCCGCGGCGTCGTCGTCCGAGGCGCGCGTCCGGCCGTCGCGCCAACCGGGGCCACCTGGCCCTGCCCCCGCGAGGCGGCGCGCGCCGCACGGAGCCGCATCTGCGCGTACCGCGGTTCTCGTTCCTTGAGCAGCGCCAGCATCGGCGCGGCGATGAAGATCGACGAGTACGTCCCCGACGCAACCCCGATGAACAGCGCGAACGCGAAGTCCTTCAGCGTCTCCCCCCCGAACAGCAGCAGCGACGCGATCGGCAGCAGCACGACCAGGGAGGTGTTCACCGACCGCATCAAGGTCTCGTTCAGCGAGAGGTTCACGACGTTGGAGTAGCCGTCCCTGGCGACAAGGGCCAACGATTCGGTGTTCTCCTTGACGCGGTCGAAGATGACCACGGTGTCGTACAGCGAATACCCCAGGATCGTGAGGATCGCGATCACCGTCTCCGGGGTGACCTCGCGGCCGACCAGCGCGTAGATGCCGGCCGTGATGATCAGGTCGTGGCCCAGCGCGGTGAGCGCCGACGCGGCCATCTTCCATTCGAACCGGAACGAGATGTACAGCGTGACCAGGACGAGGAAGATGATCAGGCCCTTGATGGCCTTCGACGAGATCTGCGAGCCCCAGGTCGGTCCGACGTCGTTGATCACGATCTCGTCGGTGCCGATCCCGGCCTGAGTCGCGAGCTCCGAGAGCAGGCGGGCCCGCTCGTCTCCACCGATGTCCTTCACGGCCACCTGCGACGGCTGGATGCCGGCGCGCTCCGCCAGCGCCGCGGCCACATCCGTCGTGGAGGACTTGGACAGCTGGTTGACCCTGATGTCGGTGCTCGCGATGCCGCCCTGCTTGGCAAGCGCGTCGAGGATGTCCTGCGCTGTGGGCGGGGCGGTCGGCGAGGGACTGGCGGGGACCGACGGCGTGGCGCTGGGCGCCGTCGACGGGGACGGCTGCGAGCTGGGGGTCGGCTGCGTGCTGGGCGACGGGTTGGCCGACGCCTTCGGGCTGGCCTTCGACCCCGGCGCGGCGGCGGCCGGGCTGGGCGCGCCGGACTCCCCCGCGGAGGGCGACGCGGCCGTGGTGGGCGACGTCCCGGCCGAAGGCGACGCCGTCGTACTGGCGCTCTGCGTCGCCGACGGTGACGGTGATGGTGACGGTGGCGGGGCGGTCAGCGACGGCGTCCGGATGACCACGGTGCCGTTGATGACGTCGACCTGCGCCCCCGGCCGGCCGAGCGAGGACATCGTCTTCTGGACGTCTGCGACGGTGAGGGGCTTGGACGGCTTGTAGACGACCGTCACGTCGTTGGACTTCCCGACCGCACCCTGCTGGATCACGACCATGGCGCCGCGGTTGGTCAGGTGGATCTTCGGCTGGAGGCCGAACTCGGCCAACGCCTCGCGAAGGTCGTCCGCCGAGGCCTTCGACCCGGGGAGCGTGAAGGTCGTCTGCGGCGGACCGCCGAGGTCGTTCAGCGACCGCGTCCGGATGACGATCTGCGACCCGCCGCTGTTCGTGCCGACCACCTGCACCTCGGCGTCCCCGCGTCCGTACTTCGACAGGACGCGCTCGACGTCGCCCACGGTGGCGTTGCCCGGGTTGGGGTACCGGAGCTGGGCGCCGCCCTTGAAGTCGATCGAGTAGTTCAACCCGATGGCGAACAGCCCGATCAGCGACAGGAGGATGAACACCCCCGACAGCACGAACCAGACCTTCCACTTGCCGATGATGTTGAAGTGAGGCTGCCGGTGCCCCCGGAAGGTTGCGACGGCGGTCCGCAAGCTCACTCGGCGGCCCCCGCGATGGCCGGGATCGCATCCTCTCCCTGAACGGGGTCGGCCGCGACGCCCGACCGCAGCCCCATCCCGCGGAGGTTCTCGATGCGTTCACTCCGGGCCATCAGGAACACGACCGGTCGCTTGAAGAAGTACACGACGAACATGTCGAGCGCCGTCGCGAACCCGAGCGTCAAGGCGAACCCGCGGACCGAGCCGATGGCCAGCAGGTACAGCACGGCGGCGGCGAGGATCGTGACGGTGTCGGCGGCAACGATCGTGTGCCACGCTCGCTTGAACGCGGGTTGCACCGATGTCCGCAGCGTCTTCCCCCCACGGACCTCGTCCTTCAATCGTTCGTAGAACACGATGTACGAGTCCGCGGTGATCCCCATCGACACGATGATGCCCGCCACGCCGGCCAGGGAGAGCGCGTACCCGACGAACTGCCCCGCCAGGGCCACGATGGTCAGTGCGAGCGTCGCCCAGATGATCATGCCGGCCCAGGTCACGAGGCCGAGCAGCCGGTAGTAGAAGGCCAGGTACAGCATCAGCAGGAGCAGCCCGGCGATGCCGGCGATGAGCCCCGCGTGCAGCGACTGCTTGCCCAGCGTCGGGCTGACGGTCTCGACCTGCTGCTTGGCGAGCTCGACCGGGAGCGCGCCCTCGTTCAGCACGAGCGCGAGGTCCTTGGCCTCCTCCTCGGTGAACGACCCGGTGATCTGGCCCTGGCTGGAGATGACCCCGTTCACCTGGGGGGCCGACTCGACCTGCCGGTCGAGGATGATCGCGAGCTGCCCGTGCGTGGGGAGCAGGCGCTTCGTGACCGCCTCGAGCTTGGCGGCCCCCGCCTTGGTCGTGGTGAAGTTGATCTGCCAGCCGGTCGCCTGGGCGAGGTTGGTCGACGACGCCGTCTGGAAGACCGCCGCGGCCTTCTTGATCGCGTCGCCGGTCAGCTCCACCGGGCCCATCGTGTAGGCGGTGAACCCGCTGCCGTCGGTCGGCGGCTTGCTGAGGTACGTGACGGTCTGCTTGGCGAGGTCGGCGTCGGTGCAACCGGGCTTGGTGGCGAGCCTCGGTGGGCACTTCGTGATCTTGGGGTTGTTGCACTGGGGGACCTTCGCCGCCACCTCCGCAGAGCACCCCGTGAGCTTGGTGGTCTTCGGATCGAACGCCGCCGAGGACGTGACCTCCCGCTCCTCCAGGCGCGCGGTCCGACCGATGAGGTCGAGCAGCCGCTGCTGTCCGATGGACTGGATGGCCGTCTCGGCGGCCGCCTGGGTGGGGAAGTTGCAGACGGCGCCCTGGTACTTGAGCGAGCCGCCGGTCGCCGGGTTCGCGCAGAACTTGCCGTCCTTCTCCGGGGTGGTCCCCTTGGCGAGCCCAGGCACCTCGACCTGGATGTCGCGCCCGCCCACGACCCCGACCTGGGGCTCGGCCACGCCGAGTTGGTCGATGCGGCCGCGGATGTTGTCGGCCGCCCGCTGGAGCACGTCGCCGGTGGTGCCCGCCGGCGCCTCCAGCGTCACCGAGATGCCGCCCACCAGGTCGAGCCCGTACTGGGGGCGGAGGCCGGTGGCGAGGGCGATCACGGAGGCCAGGAAGATGACCCCTACGAACACCAGGGACAGCTTGAGTCGTCTCGTCTGTTTCACAGCAACTGCGCTCCGTTGATGGTGAGTCGGAATCGGCAATCGAGGGTCTCGGCGGCGCGCCGGCACATGACCATCCGCCCAAGGAAGATCTCGAAGTACTCCATGACGTGGCTGATCTCGGTGTCGATGGTGAGCTCGAGCGTGACGGTTCGGGCGTCTGAGTCTACTCGCAGGAACGACTGTTCGGCCGCGTAGTTGACCCGGTCATGGATGTCGAACTCCAGCTGGGCGCGCTTGCGGACCCGGCTGCGATGGACGTCGGACTTGTCGGCCATGATGACCGCCGAGGCCACGGGCCCGACCGCGTGCCCGTCGGCTTCCTCGTGGTTGGCGACGGCCGACACGATCGTCGCCAGGTCCTCCGGCGGGACCTCCCGCCGCAGGACGTTGTACACGAGCACCCCGCCCGTCTGTCCGTGCATCTCCCGCGCCACCATGTTCCCCACGTCGTGGAGATACGCGGACACGTGCGCGAGGTTGCACGTGTGCTCGTCGAAGCCCAGCCGGTGCATCAGGTTGTACGCGATGCGCCCGGTGAGGTTGGCGTGGCGGAAGCCGTGCTCGGTGTAGCCGAGGCCCTTCATCACCCGGTCGGCGGCGGCGATGAACTGCGACAGCTCCTCGTTGTCCTGGACCACGTCGAACGTGATCGGTGGGATCTTCGCGGCCTCGGCCGCCTCCTCGCGGGCGGCATCCCACGAGAGCTCCGTGGACTCGTGGGAGGCCTCTTCGCGCAGGCGGCGGTCGCTCGAGGGGTCCGCGTCCGGGCCGGGCGGCTCGCCGGTCCGGCCCTCGGATCCCCGTGCCGGCTCGGGCGCGGCCTCGGCGTTCACGGCTTGTCGCCGGAGCCCTGGTCCTTGCCGAACCTGTCGTCCGGCTCCAGGTAGTCGTGCCCGTGTTCGTCGTCCGGGTCGTCCGTGTCGTCGTGCTCGTCGTGGTCGTCCACGTCGTCGGCGGGGACCTCGTCATCGGCCGTGAGCTTGCGCGCGATCGCGCTGCGCAGGAACCGCAGCTCCGTCCCGGGGGCCACCTCCAGCAGCACCGAGTCGTCGTCGACCTCGCGGATCACGCCGAACATGCCGCCGATGGTCACGACCTCGTCCCCCACCTCGGTCGACTGGGTGAGCTCGCGCTGGGCCCGGGCCCGGCGCTGCTGCGGCCGGATCAGCAGGAAGTAGAAGACGACGCCGATCAGCAGGATCGGCAGCAACGTGACGATCGGGTTCGTCTTCGGTTGCGACTTTTCGGCGGCCACGAGCGCCGCGTGGAGGAACGCGATCATCGGGTGTCAGGGCCTCCCTTGGAACCGGCGGGCAGTGTACAGGGTGCGGAGGGCCGAACCCTGCCGATCCCGCAGGTCAACGCCCATTCATAGCGGGTTCTCAGGTGGAGGACGACCGCGACCTCACGTGAGCGGCAGCGAGCCCTCCGGGCTCACGCCGAGGTGGCGGTACGCCCGTTCGGTCGCGACGCGGCCCCGGAGCGTGCGCTTGAGGAACCCGAGCTGCAGCAGGTACGGCTCGTAGACGTCCTCGATCGTCTCCTTCTCCTCTCCGACCGCGGCCGCCAGGGTCTTCAGCCCGACCGGCCCGCCCTCGAACTTGCGGATCACGATCGTGAGGATGGCGACGTCCACCTTGTCGAGGCCCACCTCGTCCACCTCGAACAGCTCGAGGCCGCCGCAAGCCGACGCCACCGTGATGCGCCCGTCGCCCCGGACCTGGGCGAAGTCGCGCACCCGGCGCAGCAGGCGATTGGCAACGCGCGGCGTCCCCCGGGCGCGGCGGGCGATCTCGTCGGCCCCGCCCGGGCCGACCTCGACGCCCAGGATCCTGGCCGACCGGACGACGATCCGGGCGAGCTCCTCTGCCGAGTAGTAGTCGAGCCGCGGGCTGAACCCGAACCGCGCCCGGAGCGGGAGCGTGAGCATCCCCGGCCTGGTCGTCGCGGCCACCAGCGTGAACCGCGGCAGGTCGAGGCGGATGGAGCGTGCGCTCGGGCCCTTGCCGATCACCACGTCGAGCTTGAAGTCCTCGAGGGCGCCGTACAGCACCTCCTCGACCGGGCGCGGCAGCCGGTGGACCTCGTCCATGAACAGGACGTCGCCCTCGTCGAGGTTGGTGAGGATCGCGGCGAGGTCGCCGGCGCGTTCCAGCGCTGGTCCGGAGGTCGGACGGAACCCCACCTGCATCTCGTGCGCGACGATGCCGGCGAGCGTGGTCTTGCCGAGCCCGGGGGGGCCTGAGAAGAGCAGGTGGTCGGCCAGCTCGCCCCGGGCCCGGGCCCCCTCGATCAGCAGACCGAGCTGTTCCTTGAGGCGTTCCTGGCCGACGAACTCCGGCAGCGTACGCGGGCGGAGCGTGACCTCGTCGTCGCGGTCGTCGGGGCGCGCGCTCGCACCGACCACCCTGACCTCGTTCACCTCGTCGGGAGCGACCCGGATCCGCTCGCCATCCACCTCGACCACGTCGTCGTCGCGGACGTCGCTCATCGCCTACCGCCCCACCGACTGCAGGGCGCGGCGGAGGAGGTCCTCCACGGTCCCCTCCTCCTCGCCGGCCACGACCTCCATGGCGTCGGTCGCCTCACCGGGCGTGAGGCCCAGCGCGAGGAGGGCCTCGCGGACCTCGGACATGGGCCCGGTCACCGTGACGTCGCCGACCCCGAGCTTGTCCTTCAGGTCCACCACGATCCTGCCGGCCGTCTTTCGGCCCACCCCGGGCACGGTGGCGAGGGCGGCGACGTCACCGGCGGCTACCGCCCGGCCGATCCCCTCGGGCGAGTGCACCGACAGGAACGCGAGCGCCAGCTTCGGCCCGATGCCGCTCACGCCGTTCAGCAGGTCGAACATGTGCCGTTCCTCGGTGGCGTCGAACCCGAACAGCACCATGGCGTCCTCGCGAACGTGCAGTCGGGTGAACACCCGGACGCGGCGCCCCAGCGGCGGCAGCTTGGCGAGGGTCCGGACCGACACGAGCACCTCGTACCCCACGCCCCCCACGTCGAGCACCACCCGATCCGGCAGCTTCTCGGCGATCTCCCCCTCCAGGAACGCGATCACGACTCGTCCCACCTCGCCGTCCGCCGGCGTCCCGCGAGGGCGAGCGGCGTGACCTTGGCCAGGGTCTCGGCGACGTCGGCGCGAGCGGCGTCGCGATGGAGCCGCCGGAGCGGCGACTGGGTCAGGTGGCAGAGCGCGACGGCCACGGCGTCCGCGGCGTCCGGCTGCGAGGGGACGTCCTCCAGGCCGTGCGTCCGGAGCAGCGCGGCGCGCACCTGGTCCTTGCCGGCGTTGCCGATCCCGGTCACGGCCATCTTCACCTCGAGCGGCGGGTACTCGTCCACGGCGATCCCGGCGTCCGCCGCCGCGAGCAGTACCACCCCGGTCGCGCGTGCCACGGCCATCGCGCTGCCCACGTTGCGGCCCCACATCAGGCGTTCGACGGCCATCCCCTCGGGCCGGTGCTCGGCGATCGCGTCCCGCACGGCTCCGTACAGCGTTCGCAGCCGGCTGGGCTCGTCGAGGCCGGAGGGCGTGCGGACGGTGGTCGCCCACACCAGGACCGGCCGCCGGTCGCGCTCGGCGACCACGGCGAGACCCGCGGTGGCGATCCCCGGGTCGACGCCCAGCACGGCCCGTTCGAACACGTGTTCACTCTACGGAGCGCCGGGGGCCCAGGCAATCACATCCGCCGGATTCCGCGCCGGTCGCGGAGGGGAACAGGAGGAGCGGGCCCCGAGCCGGAGCCCGCTCCGTCCGATCGGACGTCCGGCGAGGGGGGGAGCCGGACGTCCACCCGGCAGGACGCGGTGAGCCGAGTCCCTCGAACCGGGAGATTCACGTATCGGCACGTCGGCGCCCGCACTTCACGGCGGGGGGCGACGTTGATCGGGGAGGGCTCAGCCGGCCTCGGCGAGGACCTCTTCGGGGATGTCGAAGTTGGCGTAGACGGCCTGGACGTCCTCGTTGTCCTCGAGGGCCTCGACCAGGTTCAGCACCGACCGGGCCTGCCCGCCGTCGACGGGCACGGTCACGGTGGGGGCCATGGTGACCTCGGCGGAGGCGAGCTCCATGCCGCCGGACTCGAGCGCGCCCTTCACCTCGTTGAACGCCCCGGGGTCGGTGGTGATCTCCCAGTGGCTCTCGGCGTCGGAGAGGTCGTCGGCCCCCGCCTCGAGCGCCGTCTCCAGCATCGCTTCCTCGTCGGGGGCGCTGGCCTTGTCGACCAGGATCACCCCCTTGCGCTGGAACATCCACGCGGTGCTGCCCGGGTCACCCATCGTGCCCCCGAGCCGGGTGAAGGCGTGGCGGATCTCCTGGCCGGTTCGGTTCCGATTGTCGGTCATGGCCTCGACGAGCACGGCCACCCCGCCCGGCGCGTACCCCTCGTACGTGATCTCCTCGTACTTCGCACCCTCGAGCTCGCCGGTCCCCCGCTTGATGGCGCGGTCGATGTTGTCGCCCGGGACCGAGCTCTCCTTGGCCTTCTGCACGGCGCTCGCGAGCGTCGCGTTGCCCTCGATGCTCCCGCCGCCCTCGCGGGCCGCGACCTCCACCGCCCGGAGCAGCCTGGCGAACGTGGCCGACCGGCGCTTGTCGGTCGCCTCCTTCTTCCGCTTGATCGTGCTCCACTTGGAGTGTCCCGACATGGCTACACCTTCCCCAGCAGGAACGCGTGCAGCCGCGTCTCCCCCACCAGCTCGGGATGGAACGCCGCGACGAGGAGGTTCCGCTGCTGGACGACGACCGGCTTGCCGGCGTACTCGGCCAGCACCTCGACGCCGTCGCCGACCTCGTCGACCTGCGGCGCACGGATGAACACTCCCCGCACCGGTTCGTCGATCCCCCGGACCTCGACGTCGTCCTCGAACGACTCGATCTGCCGGCCGTAGGCGTTCCTCGTGACCATGATGTCGACGAGCCCGAACAGCGGCTCGAACCCCTCGACCCGCTCGGCCATCGTGATCATCCCGGCGCAGGTCCCGAGCATCGGCATCCCGCCCCGGGCGCGCTCGACGACCGGCTCGACCAGCCCGTGCTGCCGTGCGAGCTTCCCGATCGCGGTCGACTCGCCCCCCGGGATGACGAGCGCCTCGACCTCCGCGAGCTGGTCGGCGGTCCGAACCTCCACCGGCTCCACACCGAGGGCGCGCAGCACGAACCCGTGCTCGCGGAAGTCTCCTTGGAGCGCGAGGACGCCGACCTTCATGATCCTTCGATGATAGTCGTCCCCGAGCACCTCACCCGGGCTCACTCGCCGTGCCGATGGGCACGCGAAGAATCCGGGCCCGACCAGGAACGCCCGGCGGTAGATCGCGACGAACGCGTTACCGAGAACGGGGCCGGACGCCGCCGTGGCATCCTGCCGCATCAGCAGGAACGCGAGCGCGCCGATGATCCCGATGGCGATGAACATGGCCTCGACGAGACGGGCCGCCACGTAGCCGATCGCTCCCATCCCGCTCTCGCGCTTCAGGACCGGATACGCCACCACGGCGGTGGCAACGTTGGCGATGATGAGAAGGACCTCCAAGGTGGCGCCCGTCGCAATGCCTGTGGAGGGATTCGCGCCGTTCCCGGTGAACAGGCTGGGCGTATCCAGCATCTTGGCGTAGCCAATGAAGTACCAAGGTGAGGAATGTGGCGAGGAAGAACCAGCCGAAGACTCGTCCGATCGCCCCAGGTCGGGGAGGGCGAGGCGGCTCGGCTGGACGAGCGCTCGCTCAGGATGCTGGCAAAGCGGGGCGCCGACCTGGTGAAGCCCCGGCTCCTGGTGCATCGCCTCACGTTCCCCGGCCACGACGCGGCGGCCGCCGCCGTCGATGCCCTGCGCGCAGACGGATGGGACGTGTACGTGGACGCGTCGGCGTTCGGCTCGTCGTGGATCGTCCGCGCGGAGGCCGAACGCGTCGTGTCCATCGCGTCGGGCGCGCGGGACCGGGAGCGCTTCGGCTCGGTGGCCCGGACCGGGGGCGGCGACTACGACGGCTGGGAGGCGGCCGAAACCCCGTGACGGGTCGGGGAGGCATGGGACGCCCGGTGCAGGTGCACCCGGCTCGGCTTCCAGGTCTCGCCGCACTCCAGGCATCCGAGGTGCGGGAAGGCGACGGGCACCGGCCCCGGCCCGCCGTGGAAGACCTTGCCCGCCAGGATCAGCGGTTCGAACTCCGATCGGGGTCCGTACACGGTCTCGGCGACGCGGTCGGAACCGCAGCGAGGGCAGTGCCCCCGGCGGCCGACGACTACCAACCGCGGGTCTGGAGTAGCCCGTCCTCGCCGAGCTCCTTGATGTCGGTGCCCCGCATCGGCTCGCCGAGCCCCCGCGAGATCTTCGCGAGGACGTCGGGGTCGTTGAAGTAGGTCGTCGCCTCGACGATGGCCTTCGCCCGCGCGGCCGGGTCGTCGGACTTGAAGATCCCGCTGCCGACGAAGTTCCCCTCGACCCCGAGCTGCATCATCAGCGCGGCGTCGGCCGGTGTGGCGAGCCCCCCCGCAGCGAAGTTCACGACGGGGAGCTTGCCGGCGGCCGCGACCTGGCGGACGACCTCGAGTGGCGCCCCGAGGTTCTTGGCCTCGTGCACCAGCTCCTCGGGGCCCATCGTCGTCAGCCGGCGGATCTGCGTCGAGATCGTGCGGACGTGGCGGACGGCCTCCACCACGTTGCCGGTCCCGGCCTCGCCCTTGGTCCGGATCATGGCCGCGCCCTCGGCGATCCTGCGGAGCGCCTCGCCGAGGTCCCGGGCCCCGCACACGAACGGCACCGTGAACTGCCACTTGTCGATGTGGTGCTCCTCATCGGCCGGCGTGAGGACCTCGGATTCGTCGACGTAGTCCACGCCGAGCGCCTGCAGGATCTGCGCCTCGACGAAGTGCCCGATGCGGGCCTTCGCCATGACCGGGATGGAGACCACGTTCATGATCTCCTCGACCTTGGAGGCGTCGGCCATGCGGGCCACGCCGCCCTCGGCCCGGATGTCCGCGGGGACGCGCTCCAACGCCATGACGGCGACCGCGCCGGCGTCCTCCGCGATCTTCGCCTGGTCGGCGGTCGTGACGTCCATGATCACGCCGCCCTTGAGCATCTCGGCCAGGCCGGACTTCACCCGGAACGTGCCCGTCTCGCGCTGCTCCACCTGACTCGCCTCCCCGACGTCGCTCGAGGCCAGTGTAGCGCCGCCGACCGTCCGGTCCCGGGGGACGCCGGAGGTCGTACGCGTCGACCCCGGCACGGCGAGGCCGAAGGGCCCGGCGGGGCGTTGCCGAAGGTCGTACCCGAAAATGGTCAATGGCCCGTGCGCCGCAACGGTTTCACGGTCGATACCCCTCGTGGAGAGGAGGTGAACGCCCTTGAAGAAGTCGCGGAACGGTCTCGCGGCGCAGCCGCCGACCGAACGCGGCGAGGTCCCCAAGTGGAGGCCGTAACGGGGCGCCTTTCATGAACGACACCACCAAGGCCCGGATCCGCCGGCTGGCCTACGCACTGGCCTCGATCGCCGCGCTGGTCCTCGCTGCCGCCGCCGGTTGGCGCCCGAACTAGCCGAACCGGCACCGACGTGACCGTTCCCCCGGCCCGCGGGCCGGGGGACCACGTCTTTCCACGGACCTCGTGCACGGAACCCAGGAGACCGGATGTCCACCCTGAGCTTCACCCTCGCGCTGCTGGCGGGCTCCGTCGTCGTCGGGTACGCGCTGGGAGGCCGCCTGCAGCACCTGCTCGACCGACGCCTGACGTGGCTCCCCCTCGCGCTCGCGGCGTTCCTCGTCCAGGCCATCCCCGTGCACACGAAGGGGCTCGCCGTCGCCCTGCTGCTCGCGTCGTTCGTCATGCTGCTGGCATTCGGCATGGCGAACCTGTCCGCCCCCGGCATCCCGCTGCTCTGCATCGGCGTCCTGATGAACTTCGCGGTCATCGCCGCGAACTCGGGGATGCCGGTGCCGGGCTCCTCGCTGATCGCCTCCGGCCAGGAGTCGACGCTCCCCGCGCTCCAACACTCCGCCGTGAAGCACCACCTGGCGGGACCGGACGACGTCCTCGTGCCCCTCGCCGACGTCATCGCCGTCGGCCCCCCCGTCCATCTCCTCTTCAGCCCCGGCGACCTGGCCGCGTTCGCCGGCATGGCGTGGCTCGTCATCGGGGGGATGCGTCGAAGGTACCGGCCCAGGCACGTGCTCGTGCGGGCGGTCCAGGTCAAGCGACGTGCACCGATTGCCGATGTCGGCTGAGCCGATGGACGAGGAGACCACGACCGTCGCGCCCCCCGACGAGGAGGTCGCCCGAGACCGTCAGTCCACCCGGCTCGTCCTGTACGAGCTGGTCGTCTCCGCCCCCCTGGTGGCCTGGATCGCCTCCCAGGTGCTCGCGCATCCCCACGAGTTCGCCAACCCGATGCTGCTGGTTTGGGCCGTGGGCATCGCAGTGGTGGACCTGATGCCACTGCCCCTCACGTCCAATCTGCACTTCAGCGTCAGCTTCCCGCTGCAGTTGGCCGTGGCGCTCCTGTATCCGCCCTATGTGGCCGGAGCCGTCGCGCTGCTCGGGACGTCCGACCCGCGGGAGCTCCGCCTGGAGATCCCCCCGCTGAAGGCCCTGTTCATCCGGGCCCAGATCGCGCTCTCGGTCGTGGCCGAGGGCACCGTGTTCCACTCCTTCGCCTCGGTCCACTCCGAGTGGTATCTCGTCGCCTTCGGCGTGGTCGAGGCTACGGTCCTGGGCTACGCGGTCAACGTCCTGCTGGTCGCCGCCTACATCGGCATCGCCCGCGGGGTGCCCGTCCGCCGCATCGTGACCGAGATGCACGAGGGCATCCTCGGCGAGCTGGTGCTGTCCTACATGGGCCTCGCGCTCTTCGGCGTGGTCATCGCGATCTTCTTCGTGCAGGCCGGCGTGTGGTCGATGGTGGTCTTCGTCGCGCCGCTCGCGTTCGCCCGGCAGATGTTCGCGAGAACACAATCCCTGAAGGTGGCGACCGACGAGCTCGCCGCGCGGGAGCGCGAGAACGAATACCTCGCCCTCCACGACAACCTGACCGGGCTGCCCAACCGCACGCTGTTCATGCGCAAGTTGCGTGCGGCGATCGAGGCCAGCACCCCGGAGAAGGGCGTCGCGGTCATGATCATGGACCTCGACCAGTTCAAGGAGGTCAACGACGGGCTCGGCCACCACTTCGGCGACCTCCTGCTCCAGGAGCTCGCCCCCCGGCTGCAGCGGGTCCTCCGCGAGGACGACACGGTGGCCCGGCTGGGCGGCGATGAGTTCGGAATCCTGCTGCCGGGCGTCTCGGGCGAGGGCCGGGCCATCGAGGTGGCCCACCGCATCCTGGACGAGCTCGAGACGCCGGTGGTCCTCGAGGACCTCCCGCTCGACACGTCCGCGAGCATCGGGGTCGCCCTGCACCCCGACCACTCCGACGACATCGACACACTGCTGCGGTGCGCCGACGTCGCCATGTACACGGCCAAGGAGGCCCACACCGGCTACGAGGTGTACCGGCCGGAGCGCGACCAGCACAGCCCGGCCAGGGTCACCCTGCTCGGCCAGATCCGGCCGGCGATGGAACGCGGCCAGCTCGACCTGTGGTTCCAGCCCCAGATCAGCCTGCACACCGGCAAGGTCCGGACCGCCGAGGCGCTGCTCCGGTGGCACCACCCCGAGCTGGGGCTGGTCATGCCGCGGAGCTTCCTGCCGTTCGCGGAGCGGACGACGCTGCTCCGGCCGCTCACGCTCCACGTGGTGAACCGCGCGCTCTCCGGCGCGCACGAGTGGCTGCGGGCCGGGCACCAGTTCGGGGTCGCGGTCAACCTCTCACCCCACAGCCTGCTCGACCTCGACCTCCCCGAACAGATCGCGGCGCTCCTGCATCGCTGGGAGGTCCCGCCGACGTCGCTCCAGTTCGAGCTGACCGAGGACTCCCTGATGGCCGACTCGCATCGTTCCGTGGAGGTGCTGCGGCGCCTCTCGGCCGTCGGGGTCGGCATCTCGATCGACGACTTCGGCACCGGGTACTCGTCCCTCAGTCACCTCCGGCGCCTGCCGGTCGACGAGATCAAGATCGACAAGTCGTTCGTGATGAACACCATGTCGGACCCGAACGACGAGTCGATCGTCCGGGCAACGATCGACCTGGCCCACAACCTCGGGCTGCGCGTGGTCGCCGAGGGCGTCGAGGACGAGGCGACGTGGAACCGGCTCCGCGAGCTCAATTGCGACTACGCCCAGGGGTACCTCATGTGCCGTCCGATCCCACTCCACGAGCTGATCGACTGGCTCGGTCGTCACGAGACCGGCGACGGCACCTCCGTGGCCAACGGGATGCGCACGATGGCCGCGGCCGGGGTGTCCGCGAACGCCGGTGGCCCGCGGCGGCTGGCCGCCGGGGCCTGAGCCGGTTCCCGCTACTTCGTGACGCTCGGCGTCTTGTCGTCCGGGAGCAGCTCGATCCAGGTGGTGCCGGGAGCGAGGCCGATGGTCCGTCCGTGGGCGTCCTGGTAGACGGTCAGGTCGCCGAGCGTCGGGCGGTTCCAGGTGCCGTGGATCACGCGACCGTTCCGGAACACCAGGCATGGACCGGTCCCGGTGGCAACCACCTCCGGGGAGGCGTTGCCCGCCGCGTCGACGATGCCGGTGTCGCGGAGCCGCACCGTCTGGACCACGACGTTGCGTGCGGTGATCGGATTGCCGTTCTCCAGGGTGGCCGGTCCCGTGTCGTAGGAGCGAACCCACATCCCGTCGCGATGGTCGAACGTCCAGAACACGTCGGCCGACCCCGAGAAGTCGAGCTCGACCCTCGACGCCCGCTTCCCACCACCGGGCGTCCCGTCGGAGAGGGTCAGCACCTTCGCCGGCATGCCGCCCGACGTCCCGCCGGCCCGGTACAGGGCCCCGGTGGACGTGTAGAGGTTGTGCGGCTCGACCCGGTTCGGATCGCGCACGTATGCCCGCTCAGCCTTCGGCTGCTGGAAGTTCACGTCGTTGAGGCCGGATGCCTGCACCCGTCGCTCGACCGGCGGCGCGCCGCCGGCGAAGCCGAACAGCGTCTGCGTCCCGTACTGGGGCAGGATGTCGACGTCGGTGAACCGGGCGCTGCGGACCGGTCCGACGCGCTTCGAGTCGTGGCACTGGAAGATCACGATGAACCGTGTGATGCCGCCCTCGACCGGCTCCTCGTAGACGACGTCCGCGGCCTCGATGCCGGCCTGGGGACGGGCCTCGGGAAGGTTCTCCACCTTGATCGCCAGCGCGGGGCGGTCCGGCACCTTGGCGGACCTCGGCTCGACTCCGGTGAGCGGGCACGTCGCGGGGGGCTTGATGAACGCATTCAGCCCGGGCACCTTGTCGGCGTTGCCGGTGAGCGCCAGGATGCCCACGCCGGCCACGAGCGCGAGGACGCCCGCGCCGACCCAGGCGCCGACCTTCCCCCGCTTGCTCAACGCCACGACGGCAAGGACCTCCTCGTGTGATCGGCGGATGCGCGTCCGGCCGTGGGGGCGGCCCTGCACGTGGCCGGAGCGCGATTGGATGCTACCGAGGGTCCCGAGGTTCCTCAACGGACCCCCGGCGTCGTCACAGGTTCTCCACCGGCTCCGGCGGGGCTACATCTCCTCGAGGATGCGGATGCGGTCCTGGATCGGAGGGTGCGTCGAGAACAGCTTCTCCATGAACCCCATCTGCTCGCCCGGGACGCGCGAGGGCTGGTCGAGCCACAGGTGCGCGGTGGCGTTGTTGGCGCTCCGCATGCCGTGCGGCGAGACCGCGATCTTCTTCAGCGCGGCGGCGAGACCGGGCGGATAGCGAGTCAGCATCGCGCCCTCGGCGTCGGCGAGGTACTCGCGGCGGCGGCTGACCGCGAACTTCACGATCTGGGCGAACAGCGGCGCCAGCACCAGCAGCGCGATCCCCACGATCGCGAAGATCGCGCCGGCCGCCCCCCCGTTGCGGTCGTCGCCCCGCCGGCCGCCGATGCCGCCCCACCAGAACCACCGGAGCATGAACTCCGCCACCAGCACCACGACGCCCACGAGCGTCGCGACGATGGTCCCGAGCAGGATGTCCCGGTCCACGATGTGCGACATCTCGTGGGCCACGACCCCCTCGAGCTCGACGCGGTTCATCATGCCGAGCAGGCCCTGCGTGACCGCGATGTGGGAATGCTCGGGGTCGCGGCCGGTGGCGAAGGCGTTCGGCGCGTTCTCCGGGACGACGTAGACGCGGGGCTTGGGCATCCCGGAGGCGATGGCCATGCCCTCCACGATGTTGTGCAGGCGCGGTTGCTCCTCGGGCGTGACCTCCTTGGCCCGGGCGGATGCGAGCACGAGCTTGTCGCCCCACCGGTACGACGAGAACGACAGGAAGAGCATCACCACCAACGCGATGCCGAGGCCGACGATGCCGGATCCGCCCAGCAGGATCGCGAGCGCCCACCCGACGCCGACGAACAGCACGATCATGAACAGGATGAGCAGCACCGTCCTGCGCTTGTTCCTGCTGATCTGTTCGTACACGGGTGCCTAGGAGAAGGACGTGGTCACGGGTCCCCGCGCCGCCGTCTCGTCGATCTCGAAGAACTCCCTCGGCTGGTAGCCGAAGACCTTCGCGACGAAGTTCGACGGGAACGACTGGATGAGGTTGTTCAGGATCGTGACCTGGTCGTTGTAGAACTGGCGCGCGAACGCGATCTTCGACTCGGTGGACGTGAGCTCCTCCTGGAGCGCGAGGAAGTTCTGGTTCGCCTTCAGCTCCGGGTAGTTCTCCGCGACGGCGATCAGCCGGCGGAGCCCCGACGTGATCTGGTTCTCGGCGCTGGCCTGATCCTGCACGGTCTGCGCCTGCTCGCCGCTCGCGCGAGCCTGGGTGACCTCCTCGAACACCTCGCGCTCGTGCGCGGCGTAGCCCTTCACGGACTCGACGAGGTTGGGGATGAGGTCGTATCGGCGGCGGAGCTGGACGTCGATCTGCGACCACGCGTTGTTGACGCGGTTCTTCGTCCGGACGAGCTTGTTGAAGACGTAGACGACGTAGATCGCGAAGATCAGGACCGCCGCGAGGACCAGCCAGATGCCGAGCACGATGGAATCTTAGCGAACCCCCGCGTTCAGGCGGGGCGTCCGGGGGCGAGTGCGACCGAGTAGAGGTCCTCGACGGTCGCGGCGACGGTGTCCCACGAGTACGAACGCGCCCGCTCCCGGCCGGCCGCGCCGAGCCGGGCCGCGAGCGCCGGGTCGTCCAGCACCTCCCGGAGCGCCGCGGCCAGCGCCACCGGGTCGGACGGGGGAACCAGCCGGCCCTCGACGCCGTCCCGCACCACCTCCCGGTACCCCGGGATGTCGCTGGCGACCACGGGGAGCCCTGCGGCCATGGCCTCGACGAGCACGATGCCGAAGCTCTCGTTCCGCCGCGCCGAGCCGACGAAGACCTCGGAGGCCGTGTGATACGGCGGCAGCTCGTCGTGCGGGACGTTCCCGAGCATCACCACGCGACTGCGGATCGCGGCCGGGAGGTCGGTGATCGCCGCTCGCTCCTCACCGTCGCCGGCCACCACCAGGACCGCGTCCGGGCGATCGGCCGCGAGGATGCCGAACGCCTCCGCCGCCACCCGGAATCCCTTGCGCGGCTCCAGCCGGTTCACGAACAGGATCCGGCGGCCTTCGGGCAGCCCCTCAGCGGGCGTCGCGTCCGCGAACAGGTCGACCTCGGCGCCGTTCGGGACCACGACGAGCCCGTTCCCCAGCCGCGCCGAGACGAACGAGGCCGCGGCCTCGGACACCGCGATCCGGACGTCGAGCCGCCGCCACAGGGGCCGCAGGGCCGGCGCGGCGACATCCAGCAGGCGGGACCGCTCCGCGAACGCGTGGAACGTCGCCACCACCGGGACCTTCGCGCGGAGCGCGGCCGCCATCGACGTGCTCGGGGCGAACGGCTCGTGCACGTGCACGAGGTCGGGGGCGAACTCGCCGAGCGCCCGCGCCACCGCCCGCAGCGTGGACGGGCGCGGTGCGATCGGCGCAACCGACCCGTTGTACGGGATCCTGAACGGACGTCCCGTCACCCGCACGCCCGGCTCGCGCAGGTCTCCCGGCCGGAACGCCGGCGCCAGAACCAGGACGTCGTGCCCGCGAGACCGGAGGTGGCCGGCCAGCTGCCGGACGTGCACCTGGACGCCGCCGAGCGCATCCCAGGCGTACGGGCACGCCTGGACGATCCTCACGGGACGCCGTCGGACGGGACCGATGGCTCGGCGAAGTCCCACGCCGGCTGGAACATGTGCCAGTCGGTGGGCTTCGCGGCGATGCCGCGCTCCCAATCCGCCGCGAGCAGCCTCGTGAGCGTCGTGACGTCGTCGCGCATCCGGCCGGTTCGCTCGATCTCGAGGGGCGGGCTCATCCGGCAGATCCAGCCGTCCTCGGTGGTGTATGTGGGGCACGAGAGCAGGGGCGCGCCCGTCGAGAGCGACAGCAGCGCGGGCCCGGGCGGCAGCCGCCGGATCCGGCCGAACATCTCGCACTCGACGCCCCGACCGCCGAGGTCCCGGTCGGCCACGAGGGCGACGACGTAGTTGTCGGCCAGCAGCCGGGCGAGCTGCACGCCGGCCGAGCCGTCCTCCGTGAGCGGCACGATCTCCATCCCGAGGTCGCGCCGGTGCCGGAGGAACAGCTCGTACATCTGCCGGGGCCGGAGTACCTCCGCCACGGCCACGATCCTGTGGTGGCCGGCCACCCATTTCCCGGCGGCGTCCCAGTTCCCCATGTGGGGCAGCGCGACGATGCAGCCGGTGCCGGCGGCGATCGCGTCGTGCATGTGCTCGGCGCCGTCGACCTGGAACCGTTCGTTCATCCGGTCCCGGCTCCACGTGCGAACGGCGAACGACTCGTACCAGTACCGGGCATACAGGCCGAATCCCTCGCGGACGGCGCCCTGGACCAGCTCCGAATCCGGGGGGAGCCCCAGGACCTGGGCGTAGTTCCGGGCGACGGTGGCCCGGAGCTTCGGCAACAGGCGGTACCCGAGGGCGCCGTACAGCCCGAACAGCGCCCTGGCCGGGCGTTCGGGCCACGTCGTGGCCACGCGTTCCATCGTCGTGTAGAGGGAGAGAGACAGCCGCTGCCCGCCCGTGAGGCGGTCGCCGGCCTCCGCGGTGGCGGAAGCCGCCGCCGGGAGGTCGGTCACTCCCGCTCCAGCTTGGCGACCTGGCTGGCCCGGACGGCCACGACGAGGAGGGACAGCGCCAGAACGGCGATGAGGGCTCCCCGCAGCCATCCGGGGACGAGCAGGCCGAGGGCCACCAATCCGTACCGGGCGGCCCGGGCGACGAGGCTGTCGTCGACCGGATAGCCGAGCGCGCGGCCCCGGGCCCGCTCGTACGCCGCGACGAAGCTCGCCACGAGCGCGGCGACGGCGATCGCGGCGGTTGCGCGGTCGGCCGTCCGGAGGACCAGCGCGATCGACGAGAGCAGACAGCCGTCGAACGCCCGGTCGGTGATCGAGTCGAGGAACAGGTCGACCGGCGCGCGGTCCCGGGCCACACGGACGCCACTTCCGACGAGCAGGGCCCCGGCTCCCGCGGCGGCCGCGCCCGCCCATCTCGGAGAGCCCGTGATGGCGAGCGCGGTGCCGGCCCCGACCAGCAGGGCCGCGACCCCGATGAGCGCCTCGGTCAGCCCGGAACCGGGGACCGAACGGTCCGCGAACCGGGCCCGAACCTGCGCGATCGCCATCGTTCGCCGGAGCGTACCACCAGCGGTTTTGGGCCTCCGGGTCCACCGACCAGGAGCGGGAACCGGCTGTTCCGGCGTCGCACGAGGTGCTACAAAACCGGCCATGGCGATGGACCCACGGGTCGGGACGCTGGTTGCCGGGTACCGGATCGAGTCGCTCATCGGCCGGGGCGGGATGAGCGTGGTCTACCTCGCCCACCACGAAGGCCTCGAGCGGAAGGCGGCGCTCAAGCTGCTCGCGCCCGAGCTCGCCGAGAACGAGGCCTTCCGCCAACGGTTCGTGCGGGAATCGCGCATCGCGGCGGGACTCGACCATCCGAACGTGATCCCGGTCTACGACGCCGGCGAGGCCGAGGGCCTCCTGTTCATCGCCATGCGGTACGTGCGCGGCTCGGACCTCAAGACGTTGCTCGCCGACCATGGCCCGCTCGATCCGTCCGACGTCGTGCGGGTCGTGGACCAGCTGGGGGCCGCGCTCGATGCCGCCCACGCCGAGGGGCTGGTCCATCGCGACGTCAAGCCGGCCAACGTGCTGCTGTCGCCCGCCACCGCCCCGGCGAGGGTCGGGCACCTCTACCTGGCCGACTTCGGGCTGACCAAGAAGTCCCTGTCCGGATCGGGGATCACCAGGTCGGGTCAGTTCGTGGGGACCATCGACTACGTGGCCCCCGAGCAGATCCGCTCCGAGCCGGTGGACGGGCGCACGGACGTGTACTCGCTCGGGTGCCTGCTCTACGAGTGCTGCACGGGGGAGCCGCCGTTCGTCCGGGACACCGAGGTGGCGGTGATGTTCGCCCACCTCAACGACCCGCCGCCGAGTGTGACCGAACGTGCGGAGGGGTTTCCCGCGGGCATCGACGCCGTCGTGTCCGCCGCGATGGCCAAGGAGCCGGACGATCGCTACCGGTCCGCCGGGGACATGGCGAGCGGCACCCGCCGGGCGCTCCTCGAGCCTGCGCCCGGGCAGCCGATCGTCCCCGTCCGCGACGAGCCCCGGGCTCCGGCGGCGAAACCCGCCCCCGACCGTCGGCGTCGTCGCGTCGTGTTCGGTGGCGCGGGAGTCGCGGCGATCGCCGTCGTCGCGCTCGTCGTCGCACTCCTCGCCGGAGGAGGGGCGCCGAGCCCGACGCCGTCCACATCCGCGTCGACGACGCCGGGCTCATCACCCTCCGTCCCCGCGTCGACCGGCGCGGGCCCGCTCCCGGCGGGGTTCGCGGGCCTCGCCAGGCTCGATCTTCGGACCGGCGCCGTGGAGCACGGCTACCCGCTGTCGCTCCGGCGGATGCCCGGGGCGGTCAATGCGATCGTCCCCCGGCCGATCCTGGCCGCCGAGGGGAGCATCTGGGTCGATGCCGGCATCGGCGAAACCGAGATCGCGAGGATCGACCCCGACACCGGATCGGTCGAGGATCGGAGAACGCTCCGCCGGTCCGGCGCCCAGAACGAGTTCCTCGCGGCGGGAGAGGGCTCGTTGTGGGTCCTCACCTTCGGCGGACTCGCCGGGCCCGCCGCCGACGAGCTCTTCCGAATCGATACCGGCAACGACCGGACGCTCGCGACCATCCCCCTCCCCTCGACGAGCGCGGGCCTTGCTGCGGGGTCGCGGGAGGGCGTCTGGGTCCTGGAGGCAGCCGGAACGCTCCTCCAGATCGATCCCGGCACGAACAGGATCGCGAAGACGATCTCGGGTCTTCCCGGGGGGAGCGGCGTCGCCGTCGCGGGAGGGGACGTCTGGGTCGCCGACAACCTCGCCGGGGCCGTGTACCGGGTCGACCCGGAAACCCGGAAGTGGACGACGATCACGCTTCCCGGCGGCGCCGACGCCATCGCCGCCGACCCGAACGGCGTCTGGGTGATGGATCGTGCGAGTGGGCTGGTGCTGCCGATCGACCCCTCCACGGGAGCCGTCGGACAGCAGATCCGGGTCGGAGAGGACCCGTCGTGGATCGCCGTGGGCGGCGGCTCCGTATGGGTGACGTCCCCGAGCGAGGGCGCAGTGTGGAGGATCGACCCCGTGTCTGCGGTGGGGACGCCCATCCCGGTCTCGGGAGCACCGGGTCCGGGCGCTGTCTCGGCCGGTGAGGGCGGCGTCTGGGCCACGGTGGACTGACGCGGACGCGGGCCGGGGGCCCGGGCGCCGGTCGGGTGACCCCAGGACGCCCGGCCGGGCGTTCCGACCGTCCACTAGAATCGCCGTCACCCAAGCCCTCGAGCTCAGCGGAAGGACTCCATGAAGACCTACGAGCCGTCCAACATCCGCAACGTCCTGCTCCTCGGCCACGGCGGCGCCGGCAAGACCACGCTCCTCGAGGCGATGCTGTTCACCAGCGGAGCCGTCACTCGGATGGGCCGGGTCGAGGACGGCAACACGGTCTCCGACCACGACCCCGAGGAGGTCCGCAAGGGCATCAGCGTCTCGCTGTCGCTCGCCCCGGTGGAGGTCGGCGGTGTGAAGGTCAACCTCCTCGACGCCCCCGGCTACGCGGACTTCGTCGGCGACGTACACTCGGCGATCCGAGCCGTCGACGCCGTGATCATCGTGGTCAGCGCGGTGGACGGCGTCGAGGTCCAGACCGAGGTGGCCTGGGAGCTCGCGGCCGAGCTCGGCCTCCCCCGGGCGATCGTCATCAACAAGCTCGATCGCGAGCGCGCGTCGTTCGAGCGAACGCTCGACGAGCTCGTGAAGTCGTTCGGAACGCAGGTCGCACCGCTGCAGTTCCCCATCGGGGAGGAACACGAGTTCCGCGGCGTGGCCAACCTGCTGTCCGGCAAGGCGTTCACGTACGGGTCGGACCCGACCGGCACCGAGGGCGACTGGCCTGACGAGCTGCACGCCAAGGCCGACCCCCTGCGGGAGAAGCTCACCGAGGCCATCGCGGAGGCCGACGACGCGCTGCTCGAGCAGTACCTGGAGACCGGCGAGCTCCCCACCGACGAGCTGGTGAAGGGGCTCCACGCGGGGTTCGTCGACGCGAAGGTCGCGCCGGTGCTCGTGACGGCCGCGGCGAGGCCGGTCGGCGTCGACCTGCTCACCAAGTTCGTCGCGGACGTGTTCCCCTCGCCGCAGGAACGCCCTCCGGTCAAGGTGGAGGGCCCGAAGGGCGAGGCCGAGCGGCGGACCGACGCCAACGGCCCGCTCGCCGCGCTGGTGTTCAAGACGTTGTCCGACCCCTACGTCGGCCACATCACGATGTTCCGGGTGTTCTCGGGCAGGGTCCGTCCGGATTCGTCGGTGTACAACGCGTCCAAGAAGACCGAGGAGCGCGTCGGGCAGCTGTTCACGCTGAAGGGCAAGGACCACGACAGCGTGTCCGAGGTGCCGGCCGGCGACATCGGCGCGGTCGCGAAGCTCAACCACACCCACACCGGCGATACGTTCTCGACCAAGGACGATCCGATCGTGCTACCGCCGATCCCGATGCCGGAGCCGCTCCTCGGGATCGCGGTCGAACCGAAGACCAAGGGCGACGAGGACAAGCTCTCGACCGCGCTCGCTCGCGTCCGCGAGGAGGACCCGACGCTTCGCATCGAACGGAGCGAGGAAACACACGAGACCGTCATGTACGGCATGGGCGAGGGGCACCTCGACGTCGTGCTCGAGCGCATGAAGCGCAAGTACGGCGTCGACGTCACGAGCCGTCCGGCGCGCATCCCGTACAAGGAGACGCTCCGGGGCTCGGCCAAGGCCCAGGGCCGTCACGTGAAGCAGTCGGGCGGCCACGGCCAGTACGCCGTCTGCTGGATCGAGGTCGGGCCGCTCCCCCACGGCGGCGGGTTCGAGTTCGACGACAGGATCGTCGGCGGCGTGATCCCCAACCAGTTCATCCCCTCGGTCGAGAAGGGCGTCGTCAAGGCCATGGCCGACGGCATCGCCGCCGGGTACCCGATGGTCGACGTGAAGGTCTCGCTGTACGACGGGAAGTTCCACACGGTGGACTCGTCGGACATCGCGTTCCAGATCGCGGGCTCCCTCGCGATGCGGGAGGCGGCGAGCCTGGCCGGGGTGTCGCTGCTCGAGCCGATCGTCGAGCTCGAAGTCGTCGTGCCGGATTCCTACACGGGCGACATCATGGGCGACCTGAACTCCAAGCGGGGCAAGATCCAGGGAATGGAGCAGACCGGGTCCGGCAGGCAGCGCGTGAAGGCGCTGGTGCCGCTCGCCGAGGTGGCGCGGTACTCGATCGACCTCCGCTCGATGACGGGGGGCCGGGGGACGTTCGGGATGAAGTTCTCCCACTACGAGGAGGTCCCCCAGCACCTCGCGCAGAAGATCATCGACGAGGCGAAGAAGGAGAAGGAAGAGGCGCACAAGTAGCGCCGCGGCCGGGCGTGCGAACCGCCGAGCGGTCCGGCGACGTACTCCGGGTGGCAGTCGTGTCCACACGAACGTCCGGGAGGGACCGTGAACCAGGCCCTGCACAACCGCCAGACGGCGTACCTCGCCGGACTCGGGTTCTCCGCGGTGGCGGTGGCGCTCGGGCTGCTGACGGCCCCGGGTGCATCGGACGTCTCCACGCCGAACACCCTCACACTGGTGTTCCTGGTCTACGCGCTGGGAAGCCTGGCCCTGTGGTACGCGTACTTCCTCCAGCCCGATCGCGTCGTCGCCATGGCCGACCGGCAGGAACCGCGGCCCTCGATGGGACGGATGTCGTGGCTGCTTTCGGTGATGGGGGTCGCGGGCATGGTCGTGCCCGTCATCATGGGCGTGATCCTGTACCAGATGAGCGGGCAGCTCTGGCGGCTGCTGCTCCTCGTCGGGCTCGGGCTGGCGGGCGGAGGGCTCCTGTACATGCGGATCGGCGACGACCTGAAGCGGCTGGCCGACCACGGGCTGGTGTCGTGGGACCCGTTCGGCCCGCCGATGGACTGACGACGTCGCTCCGGAGCCGCTCGTGATCTCCCCGGTCCGACGGCCGGTCGAGGTCGCCGCGGTCGTGTGCGCGATCCGGGACCTCCGCCCGGAGGACGCAGACGAGATGCTCGAGCTGCGCATCCGGAACCGGGAGTTCTTCACCCCGTTCGAACCCGTGCTGCCACTCGAGCACTTCACCCGACGGGCCCAGCTCGACGCGATCGTCCACGGCAACCGGGCGTGGGACGACGACCGTGAGTTCACGTTCGGGATCGCGCTGCCGACGGGTGAGCTCGCCGGCCGCATCCGGCTGTCGGTGGTGGTGCGCGGCCCGTGGCAGAACGCGAACATGGGCTACTACGTCTCGCGCGAGGCGAACGGGCGCGGGATCTGCACCGAGGCGGTCGGCCTGACGGTGGGGTTCGCGTTCGAGCGGCTCGGGCTGCACCGGGTGCAGGCGGCGGTCATGCCGAGGAACACCGCGTCGATCCGGGTGCTCGAGAAGAACGAGTTCCGCCGGGAGGGCCTCGCGCCGCGTTACCTCCGGATCAACGGCGAGTGGGAGGACCACGCGATCTTCGCCCGCACCGCGGAGGATACGTCCTAGACATCGGACCGCGCGGCGAGGCGGCGTTCCTCCGCGCGGATCCACGGGGTCTTCGCGTCGGCGTAGGCGAGCGTGTCGTCGGGGTGCAGGGCGGCCACGCGTCGTTTCTCGGCCTCGTACCGGCTCCGGAGGTCGCGATCCGCCCGGAGCGCATCGCGGAACGTCAGGTGGCGCCGTTCCCAATCGCCCCCCGCCTCGCAGGTGTGGAGATTGACGATCCGCTCACCGTTCCCGTCGTCCAGGCCGAAGAACCGATGGTCCGGCTCGTCGTCGGGCCGGTACGCATAGCCGAGCCCTTCGAGCGGCACTCGGTAGGCGTCGATCGGTTCGAACGACCGAACCGAGACCTGGACGTCGATCATGGGCTTCGCCGCCAGGCCGGGGACGGCGGTCGAACCGACGTGCTCGACCCGGATCGCGATCGGCCCGAGCGCCCCCCGGATCCGGGCGGCCTCGGCCTCGAACCGCGACGGCCACGCGGGGTCGTAGGGGACGATGCGGACCGGGGTCGGCATCGAGGCGCTATGGGGCGAACCGCGGCCGGAGCTTGCGGTACGTGTCCTCGAGCGACTCGGGCAGCACCCGCGTCTCCCCCACCACCGGCATGAAGTTCGAGTCGCCGTTCCAACGGGGGACCACGTGCCAGTGCACGTGATCGGGGATGCCGGCGCCGGCCACGCGGCCGAGGTTCATCCCCACGTTGAACCCGTGCGGCGACATCTCCTCGCGGAGGGCCCGCAGCGCGGCTTGCTGCAGCCGTCCGATCTCGAGCAGCTCGTCGGGCGTGAGCTGCTCGGCGTCGCCGACGTGGCGAGTCGGCGCCACCATGAGGTGCCCCGGGTTGTACGGGAACGCGTTCATCAACACGAACGCGTGCGACCCGCGGTGCAGGATCATCGACGCCTCGTCGTCGCCGGCGGCCGTGAGCCGGCAGAACAGGCAGCCCTCGGGATCGTCACCCGATGACGCCTGCCGGATGTACTCCATCCTCCACGGGCTCCACAGGCGCTCCATCCGGCTACGCCGACGACGAGGGCGCCGGCTCGAACGAGCTCGGGTGCAGCGACCGCGACGACGCCTCCGCCGTGGCCTTCGCCACGAAATCGTCGAACGCCACCCCGCGCACCTCGTGGCCCTCACGGTCGCGGACGGAGACCGTCCCGGCCTCGATCTCCCGGTCCCCCATCACCAGGGTGTACGGGATCTTCATGAGCTGCGCCGCCCGGACCTTCTTGGGGACGGTCTCCCGTGAGTCGTCCACCTCGACGCGCAGCCGGGCCGAGCGAAGCCGGGCGGCCAGCGAGTGCGCGGCCTCGGCGTGGCGGTCGGCGATCGGCACCACCCGCACCTGCTCCGGCGCGAGCCACAGCGGGAACGTCCCCGCGTAGTGCTCGATCAGGACGCCGGTGAACCGTTCGAGGGTCCCGAGGATCGCACGGTGGATCATCACCGGGCGGTGGCGTTCGTTGTCCTCGCCCATGTACTCCATGTCGAACCGCTCCGGCAGCGCGAAGTCGCACTGCACGGTGGTGAGCTGCCACAGGCGCCCGATGGCGTCGCGGGCGTGGAAGTCCACCTTGGGCCCGTAGAACGCGCCCTCGCCCTCGGCCACGGTGTAGTCGAGGCCGCTCGCGTCGAGGGCCTGACGCAGGTACTCGGTGGCCTCCGCCCACATCTGCTCGTCGCCGATCGCCATGCCCGGCTTGGTGGACAGGTTCACGACGAAGTCGCTGAATCCGAACGTCCGGTGGATCTCGAGCGTCAGGTCGAACGCCCGCAGGATCTCGTCCACCAGCTGGTCCCGGCGGCAGATGATGTGCGAGTCGTCCTGGGTCCCGCCCCGGATCCGCATCAGCCCGTGGAGCGTTCCCGTGCGCTCGTGACGGTAGATCGTCCCGAGCTCGAACAGCCGCAGCGGCAGGTCCCGGTACGACCTCGTGCGGCTCTTGTACACCAGCACGTGGAACGGGCAGTTCATCGGCTTGGCGTAGTAGTCGATGTCGTGCTCGTCGTGCATCGGCGGATACATGTTCTCGGCGTACTTGGCCAGGTGGCCGCTCGTCTCCCACAGCACGGAGCGCGCGATGTGTGGGGTGAACACCGGCGTGTACCCGTGATCGCGGTCGAGGTGGATCTCGCGGACGAAGTCCTCCATGGCCCGGCGGAACACCCCGCCCCGCGGGTGCCACACCAGGAGCCCGGCGCCCAGCTCGTCCGGGAACGAGAACAGGTCGAGGTCCCGGCCCAGCTTGCGGTGGTCGCGGCGCTCGGCCTCCTCGAGGCGGTGGAGGTACGCGTCGAGCTGTTCCTGCGTCGGCCACGCGGTGCCGTAGATCCGCTGGAGCTGCTCGCGGTGCTCGTCGCCGCGCCAGTACGCGCCGGCCACGCTGAGCAGCTTGAACGCGCCCAGCCGGCCGGACGACGGCACGTGGGGGCCGAGGCAGAGGTCGGCCCAGCCGTTGTTCCGGTAGATGCTCACCGTCTCGCCGCCGGCGCCCTCCCCGGCGTCGAGCGACTCGATCACCTCACGCTTGAACGGCTGGTCGGCGAACCGCTCCAGCGCCTCATCCCGGCCGAGCTCCTCGCGGACGAACGGCTGGTCGGCCGCAACGAGCTCGGCCATGCGCTGCTCGATCCGCGGAAGGTCCTCGGGCGAGAGCGTGTGGGGAAGCTCGAAGTCGTAGTAGAAGCCGTCCTCGATCGGCGGCCCGATCGCGTACCGCGCGCCGGGGAACAGGTCGCAGACGGCCTGCGCCATGACGTGCGCGGTCGAGTGGCGAAGAACGTGGAGCCCGTCCGCCTCGCCGGGCAGCACGGGTGAGGCCGACGCGTCCTCCGTGGGCACGAACGACAGGTCGACCAGGCGGTCGCCGAACCGGGCCGCGAGGGCGTCCGGGCCCATCGCCGAGCCGATCGGCTCGCCGTCGGCGAGGTCGGAGATGGAACCGTCGGGGAACTCGAGATTCGGCATGGAGCGGCCATGATATCGGCGGGTCCGCCGGGCGAGGGTGGGCGCGGATGGATTTGAACCATCGACCTCTCGCGTGTGAGGCGAGCGCTCTCCCGCTGAGCTACGCGCCCGGAGCGAGGGCCACGATACCAGGGGCGTCGTCGGGAACCGCCGTCGATGGATCCGGCCGGAGTCCCACAAAAGGGACGGCGGCGCGTGCCCGCGTCGCGCCGCCGTCAGGTCCAGACCTTGCGGTCCGGACGTCTGCGCGGATTGTACACCCGGTTGTCCGACGATGTGGATTCTCCCGTCCGGATAGGGAACCTTCTCGTCCTGCTCCGGATAGGCGCGCAGGCAGTGCTCGGAGATCCTCAGGCCACGATTCTCGGCAGCGCGAGGACCACGGCGTCCCGGGTCACGGCGGCCACCTCTGCGGGCAGGGCCGCGACCCGGACGTCCGGCGCAAGCGCGACCGGCTCGCCGAGCCGCCGGAAGAAGTCGTCGTGATGGCAGATCACGACCTGTGCCGGATCGAGCGGCCCCAGGATCCGTCGCCAGTAGTCCCTGGTGAACTCCCGCCCGGCCACGCCGGCGAGGAACACGTCCACCCCGCCCCCCGGAACCTCCTCGTCCACGAGATCCGCGCTCCCCTGGTGGTACAGCCGCACGCCGGCGACCTCGATCAGGAACCCCCACACCTGTCCGCAGCGGTACGCCCGGGCGTGGAGACCTCCGGCATCCCGCACCGCGATGTCGCCGTTCATCGGCACCCGACGCCCCAGGACGATCCGCGAGTGCCGGCTGGGCACGAACGTCACGGCGAACGGCCCGATCTCCACCCGCTGGCCGGGCTCCACCTCCTCGGCCTGTGACTCCAGACGGTGGGCGGCCATCAGCCGCACCAGGGACCGTCCCCCGTACGCCCTGCACCCGAAGCGCTCGGCGACCGCGGGCACGTCGAGCGCGTGGTCGAAGTGGGTGTGCCCCGCCACGACGCCCACGACGATGCCCGAGTCGCGCAGCAGTCGGTCCACGGTCGAGCCGTCGGGCAGCGCCGGTTCCCTCCGCAGGAACCGCCCGAGGGAGATGCGTGAAAGGTAGGGATCGACGATCAGCGAGTGCCCCTCGAACGTCAGCCGGAACCCCGCCACACCGAGCCACGCGACCTCCAACCCCGGCGGGAGCTCCAGGGACCGGGACTCGAGCTCGTCGAGCGCCCGGAGGTCGTCGCGCTCGATCGACCGCCGCCGAACCGCGAACGACGCCAGGTCGGCCAGGTGTCGTGCCGCCTCCAGTGGCGTCGCGGGCCGGTCGGGCACCTGTCCGCCGGCGTTCAGAAGTCGAACCGCCCCTCGAAGTGCCGGCCAACCTCCGGCCGGGTGAGCTCGTAGATCGCGACGCGCTGGCCGCCCGGGGTCGTGAAGGAGCACACCGGTCCGTGGGGGATCTCGAACGTCCCCTCCCGGCGCCAGCCACTCGCCGCCAGCTCGTCGAGGGCCGCCCGCAGGCTCGCCACGCGGTACACGAGGACCGTGTGATCACCCTCGAGATGGTCGGTGAGCAGGACGAGGGGCGGCCCCTCGGTCATCCGCAGCGCCGACACCCTCGCCCCCATCCCCTCGACCGCGAACACCACCTCCGCGCCCAGGACGTCCCGGAAGTAGGCGGTGTCCGAGGCCACGTCGGAGCTCGGCACGTACAGGAAGTCCAGCGACTCGAACACGGGAGCAAGTCCACCTCGGTCCCGGACCCCGGTCAAACCGGGTCCACGCCAGGGGGTAGCCTTCGGGTCGACGAGAGGGGTGATCAGGGGCGTGAACATCACGGTGCTCGGTGCCGGGTCGTGGGGAACGACCGTGGCCACCATCGCCGCGAGGCACAATCCCACCACTCTGTGGGCCCGGAGCGAGGAGACCGTCGGCGACGTCAACGAGCGCCACGAGAACACACGCTACCTGGCAGGCTTCCCGCTCCCTGCGGACCTCCGGGCCACCGCCGACCTCGAGAGGGCCGTCGCCGACGCCGACGTGCTGGTGGTCGGGATCCCCTCGAGCAGCTTCCGGGAGGTGCTCGAACAGGCGGCGCCGTTCGTCCGGCCGTGGATCCCCGTCGTCAGCCTGACCAAGGGGTTCGAGGCCGGGTCGTACCTGCGGATGACCGAGGTCGTGAAGGACGTGCTGCCGGGCCGGCCGGCGGCCGCGCTCACCGGCCCGAACATCGCGAAGGAGATCATGGCCGGCTACGCGGCCGCCAGCGTGGTGGCCACCGAGGACCTGTCCGTCGCCAGAGCGCTGCAGGGCGTGCTCCGGCGGGGGCTGTTCCGCATCTACACGAACCACGACGTGGTCGGCTGCGAGGTCGGCGGCGCGTTGAAGAACGTCGTCGCCATCGCCGCCGGCATGGCGCAGGGCCTCGGCGTCGGCGACAACACGCGGTCGATGGTGATCACGCGGGGGCTGTCCGAGCTGACGCGCCTCGGCGTCGCGATGGGCGGCCAGACGGCGACGTTCGCCGGCCTGGCCGGCATGGGCGACCTCATGGTCACCTGCATCAGCCCCCACAGCCGGAACCGCCACGTGGGCGAGCAGCTCGGCAAGGGCGTCCCGCTCGACGACGTCCTGTCCGGGATGACCATGGTCGCGGAGGGCGTGCGGACCGCCGGCCTGGTGATGGAGCTCGCCGAGCGATACGGGCTCGACCTGCCCATCTGCTCGCGGATCAACGGCGTCGTCTCCGGCAAGCTCACCGTCCTCGACGCGTACCAGGGCCTCATGCTGACCGCCCCCGGCCACGAGGCCGAACCGGGCTAGGGACGACGAGATGGGACGCCTCCGGAGGCAGCCGTACGAACAGGAGCTGGTCCGGCTCCAGGTCGAGCTGGTGAAGATGACGGAGTGGATCCGTGATTCCGGCGCCCGCGTGGTGGTGATCTTCGAGGGTCGCGACGCGGCCGGGAAGGGCGGCACCCTGAAGCGCATCACCGAGCACCTCAATCCCCGGATCGCCCGGATCGTCGCCCTGCCGGTCCCCACGGAACGCCAGCGGACCCAGTGGTACTTCCAGCGCTACGTGGAGCAGCTCCCGGCCGCCGGCGAGATGGTGCTGTTCGACCGGAGCTGGTACAACCGCGCCGGCATCGAGAAGGTCCTCGGGTTCTGCACGCCGGCCGAGCACCAGCGGTTCCTCCGGCAGTGCCCGATCTTCGAGCGTCTGCTCGTGGACGACGGCATCCTGCTCACGAAGTACTGGTTCTCGGTGAGCGACGAGGAACAGGCCCGCCGGTTCACCGCGCGGATCCAGGACCCCATGCGCAGATGGAAGCTCTCGTCGACCGACCTCTCGTCGCGGACACGGTGGATCGACTTCTCCCGGGCCAAGGACGAGATGTTCGTCCACACGGACATCCCCGACGCGCCGTGGTTCGTCGTGGAGGCCGACGACAAGCGCCGGGCCCGATTGAACTGCATGGCCCACCTGCTGAAGCGGGTGCCCTACGAGGCCCGCGAGGTGCCCGCTGTCGAGCTGCCCGAACGGCAGCACGACCAGGGGTACGTCCGTCCGCCCCGGGACGCGTACACGTACGTCCCCGACCACGCGGCGTCGCTGCCCACGACGTCGTGACGGACGCCGAACTCGTCCGCGCCGCCGGCGGGCTGCTCCTGCGGCAGAGCCCGAGCGGGGCGCTCGAGGTCGCGTTGGTCCACCGCCCCAAGTACGACGACTGGTCGTTCCCCAAGGGCAAGCTCGATGCCGGTGAGACCTTCGAGACGGCGGCGCTCCGCGAGGTCGAGGAGGAGACCGGCTACCGGCCGACGCTGGACCGCGAGATCCCCGGCACCCGCTACCGCGACGCCGCGGGCCGCCCGAAGGTCGTGCGGTACTGGACGATGCGGCCGGTGGGCGGCGCGTTCCGTCCGAACAGCGAGGTCGACGAGCTCCGTTGGATGCCGTTGGCAGAGGCCGCCCGGGCGCTCAGCTACGAGCACGACCGTGCGCTGTTGCGGGCCGTGTCGGACGATCCCGACCACGCTTGACGCCGACCGCTGAGTCTGGCCGCTCGTCGTGTCTCCCTGCGCGGCGCGGCCTCCGCGGGGATCATGCGCATCGCCAACGACTGGGAGGGGCCATGGCCGTCCCCGACGGGTGGGCTGAGTCAGCCCCGCTGCGAGGCCCCGACCCGGGTCGCGAGGAAGATCGCGCGCAGCGAGTGGGGCTCCCCGCTTCGCACGGTCGAGGAATCCGCAACGATCTCGCGCCACCGGGCGTCCGTGGCGTCCGAGCCGTCGAGCAGGATCGAGGAGTGGGTGTAGGCGGGCCGTTCGAACACGAACCGGTGCGCGGCCCGCACGTCCACCGCGCTCGCGGCCGGCACCAGTCGGTCGCCCGCCGAGCCGAACAGCGTCCATACAGTTCCGCCGCGCCCCTGCGGATCCTGCTCCAGGTTCCGCAGGAACGACGACCCCGGGACCTGCTCCCTGCACTCGACGAGCCGGGGGCACGACCGCGCGGCGTCCGCCCCGCCGTGCGGCGAGGAGATCGTGACCACCCTCGGCACGAGCAGGAACGGGGGCGCCCCCTTCGACCCGGCCTGGGCGAGCGCCGACCGAATGACGAGCCCGCCCATCGAGTGCCCGACCAGCACGACCGGGACCCCCCGGGCGGAGAACCTCCGGTACACGGCCGTCGCGAGCTCCCGTCCGATGTCCTCGATCGGCGTGTCCGGGCCGCCCGATCCGACCGACCGGTCGCAGTCGCGGTCGCCCCGGTCGAACCCCACGGTCGCGAACCGGACGCCCGGGTCCCACCGCCGGAACGCCGCCTCGAGCGCGGCCCAGTACTCGGCGCAGCTGTAGCCGGCCGGCGTCAGCGAGAACCCGTGCACGAGCACGACCACCGGCGATGCGCCCGTCGGCGCCGAGGAGGGGGACCGTTCGGTGGGCGGCCCCGGCGTGGTCGAACCCTCCGGCGCTCCGCCGGAACACGCCACCGCGGAGAGCACGACCAGCCCCGCCGCGAACGCCCCGATGGCCCGGCGAGCCGGCCGGGCTGCCGCACCGCGAGAGGACACCGTCCGAGGGTACTTCCCGTGCCGGCAACTACCAGCCCGAACTCCGCCGGCGGCCCTTGGACGCACGCATCGGGTTCGCGCCGGAGCAGGGCGACCTCTCGGCGGTCACTCTCAGTCGGTTTGACGATTCGGCCCGGCATGGGGTCGGATGCCTGAAGTTCGCCCTGGGAGGTGGTGCTAGGGGTTGCTGGTACCGGCGTCGTTCACCGTTCCCCGGAACGGGCTCTGAACGCCACCGTTCCTCGGACGTTCACGCAGCGCATCGAACGACGACCGCTGCCGGCCATCTTCCACTGCGAGCTTCGTGTCCGTTCTCGTCGATTCGTCGCCCAGGGGGCGGGGCGGGGAAGGAGCAGCTCGTGAGGAGATGGCGCAAACCGGCACGGCTCGGGGCCGTGACCGCTGGCTTGGCGCTGGTCGCGATGTTCGGCCTGTCGCCGGTGGTCCAGGCGTCGGGCGGAGCGGCGCCGG
Organism: uncultured Actinomycetes bacterium; assembly: GCA_963772375.1. Lineage (GTDB taxonomy): Bacteria > Actinomycetota > UBA4738 > UBA4738 > JACQTL01 > DATBHM01. The sequence goes on along the minus strand of CAVYXG010000001.1, from coordinate 70,134 downwards.
CGGCACCCACCCCGGTATCCGGGTGCCAGATCGGCTCCAACGCGGCCGTGGGCCACGTCAAGCACCTGATCTACATCCAGTTCGACAACACGCACTATCGCCGGGACAACCCGAACGTCGCCTCGGACCTCGAGCAGATGCCGCACCTGCTGAGCTTCCTGAAGAGCAACGGCACGCTGTTCACCAACGACCACACGATCCTGATCTCGCACACCGCGGGCGGGATCCTGAGCTCGCTGACCGGCCTGTACCCGGACCGGACGGGGCAGACGGTCACCAACAGCTACGACTACTACCCGGCGAGCAAGATCCCGACGTTCACGTCGTCGTTCAAGTACTGGACGTCACCCGTCGACCCCGTGAACGACACCCTGCCGAACATGATCACGGACGGACAGAAGAACACGCCCGCCCCGTGGGTGCCGTTCACCCGGGCCGGCTGTGACGTGGGTGGCGTGGGCACCGCCAACATCGAGCTGGAGAACAACTCGACGGCGGCGACCGGCGACATCACCAAGGTGTTCGGCAACGGCTCGCCGGAGTGGAACGAGACCGTGGCCAACCCGCAGCTCGGCCAGACCGACTTCGTCGGCATCGCGGTCCACTGCTCGCAGGATCCCTCGAGCGTGTGCGACGGCAACACGAATGCGCACCCCGACCCGCTTCCGGACGAGCCGGGCGGGTACAACGGGTTCGACGCGCTGTATGGAGCCAAGTACGTCGATCCCGCCATCACCGGCGGCCAGGCGTGCGTGAACGACACGAGCGGCAACGCGATCACGGACCCCGACGGGTACTGCGGCTTCCCGGGATTCGACGGGATGTTCGCCAAGAACACGCTCGGCTACGTCGCGCAGATGCAGGAGAACGGCGTTCCCGTCACGTACGGCTACATCTCCGACGTCCACGACCTGCACGCGCCGAACGCCAGCACCGACTCGTACATCAGCACCGCGACCGGACCCGACGAGATCGGGCACATGCAGCAGCTGCACGACTACGACCTCGCGTTCAAGAACTTCTTCAAGGAGCTGAATCAGCACGGCATCAACAAGAACAACACCGAGTTCGTGATCACGGTGGACGAGGGCGACCACTTCGCGGGCGGGATCGGCACGCCGGTCCAGGGCCAGCCGTGGCTGACCTACACCCACGCAACGTGCACCAACCTCTCCACCTGTCCCACGAACCAGATCGGTGAGGTCAACGCGAACCTCAAGGCCCTGGTCACGGCCGAGGACCCGACCGCGACGACCGGCTACGACATCCACTTCGACGACGCGCCCACGGTGTACGTCAACGGGCAGCCCGACCGGACCGACGCCACCGTGCGCAAGCTCGAACAGGATGTCGGTTCGCTGACGTCGCTCGATCCGTACGTGCGGAGCGGCGGCACCGTGCAGACGGTTCCCATGACCGCCGCCATGGCGGATACCGTCGAGGAGAAGACCCTGCACATGGTCAACTCGGACCCCAGCCGCACGCCGACGTTCACGATGTTCGGCAACACCGACTTCTTCTTCACGACGTCGAACCCGTGCACCGGCGTTCCGGAGTGCGTGGTCACCGGGTTCGCCTGGAACCACGGCGACGTGCAGGACGAGATCGCGAACACGTGGGTCGGATTCGTCGGCCCCGGGATCGTGCACCGCGGGATCGACTCGAGCACGTGGACGGACCACACCAACGTCCGCTCGACGTACCTGTCGCTCGTCGGGCTTTCCGACGACTACGTCCACGACGGCCACGTGATCGTCCAGGCGCTCACGAACAAGGCAACGCCCTCGGCGCTCGCACCGAACTACGTTGCGAGCCTCGAGAACGCGTACGAGCAGGTGAACGCGTCGTTCGGCCAGTTCGCCCACGACACGCTCACCGCGTCGACCAAGGCCCTCGAGACCACGGACGACGCGAAGTACACGCACATCGAGGACACGATCGGCGATCTCACCTCGCAGCGGGACACCCTCGCCACGCAGATCAAGGACGCGTTGGACGCGGCGGCGTTCTCGGGGACGCCGATCAGCCAGGCCCACGCGACCGACTGGATCAACCAGGCCAACGACCTGCTGTCACAGGCGGCGGCCCTGGCGGCCAGCTCCTAGACCGGCATCGGCGGGGCGCATCACCGGGGCGGGGTCCGCGAAGCGGACCCGGCCCCTCCCGCTCGCGCCTCAGGCCGAGGGCGACGAGGGCGTGAGGTCGTCGGGCGCGGTCCACGACTTGAGGCCCTGGACGTAGTTGGCGCGCTCGAAGGCCGCGGGATCCTCCGCCGTCCCCGTGCTGACGCTCCCCCGGAGCTCGGCCACCGACCGGTAGCCGTGTTCCTCCATCCAGGCCACGAGCTCGTCACGCATCGCGGCCAGGTGTCCGGGACCGTGCAGGAGCAGCGCGGACGTGGTCATCGCGACGTCGGCGCCGGCCAGGAGCAGCTTGGCCGCGTCCAGGCCGGAGTGCACGCCGGTCGTGGCGGCCAGGGAGACGGTCGAACCGAGCTGCGGGCGGAGGATGGCCGTCCACCGCAGCGGCAGCCGGAGCTCCCAGGACCTGCTGAGCTCGTGCACCGGCACCACCTCCAGCGTGTCCGCGTCGAGGTCGGGCTGATAGAACCGGTTGAACAGCACCAGCCCGTCGGCCCCGGCGTCGACGAGACGCCGCGCGAAGTTCGCGAACGCCGAGTAGTACGGGCTGAGCTTCACCGCGACCGGGAGCGCGGTCGCCGCTCGCACGTCGGCCACGAGCCGGAGGTCGGAGTCCTCCACCTCGGTCGCGGTCCGCGACGGGTCCGCCGCCACCCGGTACAGGTTGACCTCCAGCGCGTCGGCCCCAGCCTCCTCGATCAGCCGCGCATGGTGCACCCAACCTCCGGTCGACGTCGCGTTGAGGCTCGCGATCACCGGGATGTCGGTGGCGGCCTTGTGGTCCCGGATCGTGTCGAAGTACCGCTCCGCGACCGTGGCGAACTCCGGGACGGCCGGGAAGTAGTCGAGCGCCTCGGCGAAGTGTTCGGCGCCCGCCTCGAGCACGCGGTTCAGCTCGACCTCCTCGTGCAGGATCTCCTCTTCGAACAGCGACGGCAGGACGACCGCGCCGGCACCCGCGGCCGCCATGCGCGCCACCTGCTCGGTGTCACGGGTGAGTGGGCTCGCCGACGCCACGAGTGGTGAACGCAGATCCAGGCCCAGATACGAGCTGCCGAGGTCCGGCCCGTTCACTCGGCATCGCCCCCCTCGCCCCCATCCGCGGCCGCTGGGGCCGCGGCGGGTGCCTCCGCCATCCCCGTCGCTTCATGCGGGACCGTGCGCTCCATCTCGGCGAGCTGCTCGTAGTAGCGCCAGCGCTCGTCGACATCGGCTTGCGCCAGCGCGCCGAGGTGCCGGGCCCGGTCCGGGTTCGTCCGGGCGAGGATGCCGAACCGTGCCTCGCTGGCGAGGAACTCCCCCACCGGCATCGACGGGGGCTTCGAGTCCAGCTTGAACGGGTGTCCGGACTCGATGTCGCTCGGATGGAATCGGTACAGCGGCCAGTAGCCGCTGCGAACCGCGTCCTTCTGGTGGCTCATGGACTTCGACATGTCGATGCCGTGCGCGATGCACGTGCTGTACGCGATGACGAGCGACGGACCGGGCCAGGCGTCGGCCTCGAGCATCGCCTTCACCACCTGCATGTCGTTCGCCCCCATGGCCACCTGCGCCACGAACACGTTCCCGTACGCGCGCGCGATGGCGCCGAGGTCCTTCTTGCCGGTGCCCTTGCCGGACGCGGCGAACTTCGCCACCGCCCCTCGGGGCGTGGCCTTGGAGGCCTGTCCCCCGGTGTTCGAGTAGACCTCGGTGTCGAGGACGAGGACGTTCACGTTCCGCCCCGAGGACAGCACGTGGTCGAGGCCCCCGAATCCGATGTCGTACGCCCAGCCGTCGCCGCCGATGATCCACACGCCCTTGCGAACGAGGGCGTCCGCGAGCGCGAGCAGATGGGCAACCCTCGGGTCGTCGCCGCCGGCCGACCGCAGGCGCTCCTTCGCCGCCGCGACCCGCTCCCGCTGCGCCCTGATCTCGGCCTCCGACTCCTGCGACGCGTCGAGGATGGACCGTGCGAGGTCCTCGCCCACCATCGTCGCGAGCTCGCCGAGCAGGTTCGTCGCCATCTGCACCTGGGCCTCGAGCCCGAGCCGGATGCCCAACCCGAACTCCGCGTTGTCCTCGAACAGCGAGTTGCTCCACGCCGGACCGCGCCCGTCGGCATTGACGCTCCACGGCGTCGTCGGGAGGTTCGCGCCGTAGATCGAGGAGCACCCGGTCGCGTTCGCCACGACGATCCGATCGCCGAACAGCTGGGTGACCAGCTTGAGGTAGGGCGTCTCGCCGCACCCGGCGCAGGCCCCCGAGAACTCGAACAGCGGCTGCAGGGGCTGCGACCCCTTGATCGAGTCGTGGGCCACCAGGTCGCGGTCGAGCTCGGGGATCGACAGGAAGTACTCCCAGTTCGGCCGTTCCGCCTCCCGGTGCTCCAGGGCCGGTTCCATGTTGATGGCCTTGTGCCGGACCTCGGTCTTGCTCTTCGCCGGGCAGACGTCGACGCAGACCCCGCAGCCGGTGCAGTCGTCGGGCGCCACCTGGATGCTCAAACGGTAGCCGGGGAGCTCCCGCGACTTGAACTCCTTCGACTGGAAGGTCCCGGGCGCGTCCTCGAGCGCGGATGGCTCGAACAGCTTCATCCGGATGGTGGCGTGGGGACAGACGATGGCGCACTTGCCGCAGTCGATGCAGATGTCCGGGTCCCAGATCGGGATCTCCTTGGCGATCGCCCGCTTCTCGTACTTCGCGGTCCCCGACGGATGCGTGCCGTCCACCGGGAACGCGCTCACCGGGAGCAGGTCGCCCTCCCCCGCCATCAGCCGGGAGGTGACGAGCTTCACGAAGTCGGGAGCGTCGTCGGGGATCGTGGTGGCCATCGACAGCTCGGATGTGACCCGGTCGGGGACCTCCACGCGGCGGAGCTCCGCGAGGGAGCGGTCGATCGCGGCGAAGTTCCGCTCGACGACGGCGCGGCCCCGCTTGCCGTAGGTCGCCTCCACCGACGCCTTGATGCGCGTGATGGCCTCCTCGGCCGGGAGCACCCCGGCGAGCCGGAAGAAGCACGGCTGCATGATCGTGTTGATGCGGTCGCCCATGTCCGTCTCGCGCGCCACCCGGTCCGCGTCGATCACCCAGAACTCCAGATCCTTGTCCACGATCTGCGTCTGGACCTGACGCGGCAGCCGATCCCAGACCTCCTCGGGTCCGTAGGGGCTGTTCAACAGGAAGGTCGCGCCCGGCCGGGCGTGCTCGAGGACGTCCATCCGGGCGAGCAGGCCGAACTGGTGGCACGCCATGAAGTCGGCCTCGTCGATCAGGTAGGTGGAGCGGATCGGACGCGGCCCGAAGCGCAGGTGCGACACCGTCACCGAACCGGACTTCTTCGAGTCGTACACGAAGTAGCCCTGGGCCCAGAGGTCGGTCTGCTCGCCGATGATCTTCACCGAGCTCTTGTTGGCCCCGACGGTCCCGTCGGACCCGAGCCCGAAGAACATCGCCTGGACCTCGCCGGCCGGCCGCTGGATGCGGAACTCGGGATCGACCTCCAGGCTGGTGTGCGTCACGTCGTCGCGGATGCCAACCGTGAAATGGCGCTTGGGGTGATCCCCCCGCAACTCCTGGAACGCCGCGTGGACCATCGCGGGAGTGAACTCCTTGGAGGAGAGCCCGTACCTTCCCCCGACCACGCGGGGAGCACGGGCGAACGGGGGCTCGTCCGAGTCCATGGCCTCCGCGATCGCCCCGACGACGTCGACGTACAGTGGCTCGCCGAGCGACCCGGGCTCTTTCGTCCGATCGAGCACGGCGATCGAACGCACCGTCGGGGGAAGTGCCTGAACCATGGGTTCGGCGGGAAACGGCCGGTACAGGCGCACCTTCAGCAGGCCCACCGGCTCCCCGGCCGCGGCCAGGACCTCGACCGTCTCCTCCACCGCCCCGGCGCCCGATCCCATGATCACGACGACCCGCTCCGCGTCGGGCGCTCCGGTGTACTCGACCAGGTCGTACGCACGACCGGTTCGCTCCGCGAACTCCGACATGACCTCGCGAACGATCCCCGGGACCGCCTCGGTGAACGTGTTCCCGGCCTCCCGGGCCTGGAAGAACGAGTCCGGGTTCTGGGCGGTCCCCCGGATGACCGGCGCGTCCGGCGTCAGCCCGCGTGCGCGGAACGCCAGGACATCCTCGTCGCGGACCACCGCACGGATGTCGTCGTCGTCGAGCGCCACGATGCGATCGATCTCGTGCGAGGTTCGGAAGCCGTCGAAGAAGTGCAGGAACGGCACCCGGGACCGGAGGGTGGCGGCATGGGCGACGAGCGCCAGGTCCTGCGCCTCCTGCACGCTCGATGAGCACAGGAGGGCCCACCCCGTGGTCCGGGCGTGCATCACGTCGCTCTGGTCGCCGAAGATCGAGAGCGCGTGCGTGGCCACGGTGCGGGCAGCGACGTGGATCACCGCCGGCGTGAGCTCGCCGGCGATCTTGAACATGTTCGGGATCATCAGCAGCAGGCCCTGGGAGGCGGTGAACGTCGTGGCCAGGGCACCCTTCTGCACGGCCCCGTGGAGGGTCCCGGCGGCGCCCGCCTCCGACTGCATCTCGACGACCTCGGGCACGAGGCCCCACAGGTTCGGTCTTCCCGCTGCCGCCCAGTCGTCGGCGTGCTCCGCCATCGTCGACGCCGGTGTGATCGGGTAGATGGAGATGACCTCGGAGAGGGCGTAGGCCACCCGCGCCGCCGCCTCGTTGCCGTCCACGCATCGCCACCGCTGATCCATGGGTGCTCCTCGCTGCTCATGTGCCGCGACCGTTTCGGCGAGCGTCCCACCGGCACTCCTCGATGACAAGGCCGTTCGGCTACATCGGCTCAAGGCCGCACGGCCCCCTCGAATGGACATGATCCGTCGCGTCCCTCCGGGACCGTAACGACGGGCGCGAGGATCCGCCCAATTCCGCACGCCATCGATACCATCGCGAACCGTGCGAATCGACGTGGTCGGGACCCCCGCGGTCTCCGGTCCGGACGGGGTCGTCGCGGGCGCCGGGCTCGGCGGGCGCCGCGTGCAGGTCGCGCTGGTCGCCCTGGCCCTCGAGCGCGGGGACATCCCCGCCGAGCGGCTCGCCGCCCGGATCTGGCCCGGGGAACGGCCCTCGACCTGGGCGGTCGCCCTCCGGGGGGTGGTGCGGGGGCTCCGGGCCTCGCTCGCCGGCATCGGGGCCGGCGGAGGGCTGCTGGTGGTCACCGTCGCCAACGGCTACCGCCTCGATCCGGCGGCGGAGGTCGACGTCGACCTCGCCGAACGGTCGCTGCGCCGCGCGGCGGACCTCGCCGCCGCCGGGCGGTTCCGGCCGGCGCTGGAGCTGGCCGAACCGGTGGGACGGCTCCGGGGCGAGCACCTCCTCCAGGGCGAGGACGGCGACTGGCTCACCCCGCACCGGCTCGCCGTCGACGCGCTCGGCCGCCGGGGGCTGGAGCTCGTGGTGGGCGCTGCGTCCCGGCTGGGCGACCACGGCATGGCCGCCGCCGCCGCCCGCACGCTGGTCGCGACCTGGCCGCTCGACGAGTCGGCCCACCGGCTGTTGATCGAGGCGCTCGTCGCGGCCGGCGACCGGGCGGGCGCCGTCCGGGCGTTCGAGGAGTGCCGGTCGACGCTCGCCGACGAGCTCGGCGTGGATCCCTCCACAGAGACGGTGCAGACCTATCTGTCGGCGCTGCGCGACCAGGCGCCGACCGCCCGGGCGCCGGTTCCGCGGCGAACCGGCACGTTCGTGGGTCGCGTCGACGAGTTCGGGCGGTTGGCGGACGCCATCGACGCGCCCGGCCTCGTCGTGCTCACGGGACTCGGCGGCGTGGGGAAGTCACGTCTCGCGACCGAGGTGGCCCGCGCCGCCGGCGAGTTTCCCGGCGGCCGGCTGTGGGTGTCGGTTGAGCCCGTGTCCCAGGACACCCTCGTGGCCGCCACGGTCGCCCTCGCCCTCGGGATGCCGCCGGGGGCAGTGGACGCGTCGACGGCGGTGGCCGATCACCTCGCTCCGCTCGGTCGGACGCTCCTGGTTCTCGACGGCTGTGAGCGCTCGACCGACGGGGTCGAGTCCCTGGTCGCCGAGCTGCTGGTGCGGTGCCCCATGCTGACCGTGCTCGTCACGAGCCGTGCGCCGCTCGGCATCGTCGATGGCGCCACCATCCACCTCGACCCGTTCCCGACCGACGACGCCGGCGGGGAGACCAACCCCGTCGTCCGGCTGCTCGCCGACCGGGTCCGGGAGGGCGGCGGCGAGCTGCGGCTGGACGACGCCCGCGTCGCCCAACCGGTGGCGGAGCTCCTGCGGCGGTGCGCCGGCCTCCCGCTCGCCGTCGAGCTGGCAGCAGCACAGCTGGCGGCGATGCCGGTCGGGGACCTCGTCGATCAGATCGACGCCGTGGTGGGCGATGACCGCGACCCGCTCCGGGCGATCGCGCGCGGGAGCTACGAGGCGCTCGATCCGAACGAGGCCGCCGTGTTCCGACGCCTCTCGATCCTCGAGGGAAGCGTCGGTCTGGCGTTCGTCCGGGCAGTCGTGTCCGGCGAGGACGTCGCGCCGGTTCGCGTCGTCAGGATCTTGCGGGAGCTCGCGGCGGCGGGGCTGGTCGGCGTCGACCGCTCGGGGCCGCGGTGGCGGTACCGGCAGGACGACGACCTCCACCGGTTCGCCCGCGAGCTGCTCGCCGAACGCGGCGAGGAACGCGCGGCGTTCGACCGCCTCGCGGACGCGATCCGGGCGCTGCTCCCCGACGACGCCCGCGAGCCGCCGGCGCCGTACCAGGAGGCCGTGACCGACGTGCTGGAGTCCGTCCGGTCGTTGTTCAACGGGGGGCTCGACGGCACGGCCGACGGTGACCGTTGCCTCGAGCTCGCATTCCGCCTCCACCGGTACTGGGCCTCGACCCACGTGATGGAGGGGCGGTTCTGGCTCTCGGAGCTGCTCGGCCGGTACCCCGACGCACCGTGGGCGGCGCATGCCACGTACGCCCTGGGGTACCTGGACTACTGGTCGGGCGACACCCTGCGCGCCATCGAGGAGCTGACCTCGGCCGTCGACCGCCTGCAGGACCGCGACGACGCCTACGTCGCCCGGGCGCTGATCTACCTGGCCGGGCTGCTAGACGACCAGGACCGCGGCGAGGAGGCGATCGCCTACATCCGGCGGGCCATGGCGGCCGCGCGCCCCCTCGGCACCGATCTCCAGGTGGCGGCCGCGATGGGCCTCGGCAGCGTGCTCTCCGAGCGGGGCGATCCCGAGGCGGCCCGGTTCGCCCTCGAGGCCATCGACCTGTGCCGTCGCCGAGGTTCGAGCGAACAGCTGGCGGCGGCGCTCCCCACCGCGGCGACGGTGTGCTGGCAGGTCGGCGCGGTTCGTGAGGCGGCGGAGTTGGTCGACGAGGCTCGGCCGCTCCACACGGACTCACGGCGGATCGCCCGGGTCGTGCTCCTCTCGGTCTCGGCGGGGCTCGCCCTCGACGCGGGCGACGCCCGGGAGGCCGTGGACATCGGCTCGCTCGCCGACGAGGAAGGGACCGACCTCGGCGTCGAACGGGAAATGCCGCTGATCCGGTCCGTGCTGGCGCGCGCCCTCCTCGCCGCCGGCGATCACGCCGGCGCCGCCGCCCGGGCCGAGGGGGCGATCCGGGCTGCCCTGTCGATGGGGTTCGCCTATCCGCTCGCCATCGGGCTCGAGACGGCGGCGCTGGTCCTGCGGGCCTTCGGGGGAGCCACCGACGCCGACCTGGACCTCCTCCTTGCCGCGGCTTCGGGGATCCGGTCCGACGGCGACCGGCCGCCGCCCGCCACGCTCCGGGCCGACGTCGACCGGCTCCGGACGGCGGTCCCGGCGACCGGCGCCCCGTCCGACGCGTCGGCGGCCGCCGATCTCGCGCTCCGGCTGCTGGCCTTTCCCGTCGGTGTCCACGAACGCGATGGAACCCGGCACCGGTAACTCCGGCGTAACGCCTGGAACCCGGCCCGCGCGTTACCGCGGCGTTACCGCCCTCCTGTCGACTGCGACCGGGCCGGACGGTCTGGCCCACGGAACCAGGAGGACCCGATGCGACGAACGTTCCACCCATCCACAGGTCGACGACGCCGTCGCGGGATCGCCGCCGTGGTCGCCGTCGCGGCGGCCGCGGTCGCTGTGCTGGCAACGCCCGCCTCGGCCCGGACGGCGGAGCGGGTGGCCCGGCCGGGCCCGACGCGGAGCCCCATCGTCGTCCAGAACAAAGTCGAGCTGTCCGGCGTCGACCTGGCGGCCGACCCGGCCGGCACCGCCTACCTGGGCTGGATCTCCTCCGCGAACGGGACGAACGACGCCCGCACGGTCCACCTCTGTGTCCTGCCGAAGGGCGCGTCGGCGTGTGCCGGCGGCGTCATGTCGACCGACTCCCTCGACCCCTCGGGCGCCCGTGACCTCCACACGCTGGTCACGTCCACCGGTCACGTCACGCTCATGTGGTTCCACGACACGACGGAGTCGGTTGGTCACCCCGACGGCGGGCGCGTCGCGACGGCCACCTATCACAAGGGCGGCACGCTGTCCCAGGCGACCGACCGGTTCGACGCGCCGAGCTTCGGCGATCTGTTCGCCGCGGCGAACGGCCCCGGCGGAACGATCTGGATGCTTACGTGGAGCCCCGGGAACGATGGGCGGCAGCTGCAGGTCCACCCCGGGTTCACGGCCCCGGAGCACGACCTCACCACGCCGTACAGGGTGATCCACGGCTGGCTGGCGTTCGCGGGGTCGAGGGCCGTGATCGCGGTCGACAAGGACGGCGCCATCGGCGAGCCGGTCGCCTACACGAGCGGGACCACGTCCTTCCCGGCGTTCAAGAAGGTCCTTCACACGTGGAACCTCGGCGGCGCGGTCGGCATGGTCGGCACGCGGTCGGGGGTTCGCCTGGCGGCGGGCACCGACAACGCCAGCTACCAGCCGGTGATCTCGAAGTTCGCCGGAACGTCGTTCGGCACTCCCCACCTCGACGGCGACACGAACCCCTGCGCCCCGTCCTCCCACGACCTGGTGACGGACGCCAGTGGACGGGTCGCCGACGCGTCCGGCGAGTGCACCCAGGTGGCCGTGGCCAACCTGGCGAACACCACCAACGCTGCCATCGTCCGCTTCTCGACCGGGGGCACGGCGGCCGGGACCGCCCCCCAGATCGCGACCACGCCCCGGGGGGTCGCCTGGGTGGCCTGGGGCATCGAGACGAACATCGCGGACAAGCTCCTGGTGGTCCCGGTTCTTCTGCCGGGCCTCGAGACATCCGTGACGCATTCGGGGCCCGGGGGCACGGTGAAGGTGACCGGACCGGCGCGGTGCCTGCCGGCCGTGCAGGCGCCGGTCAAGGTGTCCGCCCACCCCGCGCCGGGGTTCCACCTGGCGGGGACGACGCTGAAGCTTGCCGGCACGAACGTGCACGGGACGATCAACGGCGCGTCGATCCCGCCGGGCGCCAGCCGGAAGCTCGTGGGGACCGCGACGTTCACCCAGCCCGGACATCCGACCAAGCACGTCTCGGCCACCCTGACCATCGTGGCCTGCCCGTCGCCCTAGCGCACCAGGAGTCGTTGAACGCGGCGGCCGTCTCCCCCGAGCGGCCGTCGCGTTCCGGCGTTCGGCTATCCGGCGGCCGGCATCTGCCGTTCCGCCCGGTGCACCACGCGTCGCTCTACGAAGAAGGCCGCGAACGGGATGAACCCGGCCAGCACCACGTCCCACAGCTGCCAGACCGGCCATTCGGCCCGCCGGGCCAGGTCCGCGGCCGCCAGCAGGTAGACGATGTACAGGAATCCGTGGACGGGCCCGACCACGTGGACGACCCCGGGGGCGTCCGCCCAGATCTGCAGCGGGACGCCGACGAAGACAAGAATCAGCAGCATCACGCCCACCGTGTAGGCCATGACCCGGAACCGAAGCAGCGCACTGCGGAGATCGGCTCGAACCGGAGCCGGCGTGCTCACCGGCGGGAGCCCCCGGCGACGACGGAGCCTGGGCTCACGGGTTGGAGGGCCGGGTCCCGGCGTCGAGCCCGGCGAGGTATTCGTTGTACTCGGACATGGCCCGTTCCTCGGCCGCGGCGCGCTCCGCCTCCCGGCGGCGCCTGGCCGAGGGGTGTTCGGAGGCCGGGAGGTGCACCGGACCCACCGGCCGGTCATCCCCGGTGCGAGGGTCAACCGGTACATCCTTCGCGGGCTTGGGACCTCCGAAGGCCGGCAGGTCGTGCAGGAGCTTCCACCACATGTACACGGCATAGGCCGCGAACGCCGGCCACTCGATCGCGTAGGCCCAGCTCTGGGCGTTCCCGCCCAGGGCCCGCTGGACCTGCCACCAGCCCAGCGCGAGCATGGCGGCGACGACGACGAGCGCCAGGATGTGCAGGGCGATCGCCTGGCCCGACAGCCAACGGTTCCGCACGGAATCCGACGGTAGCCATCGCCCCGGAACTCGTCAACGAAGACCAGGAATGCCAATCTCCCCCGGACGGTTCTCTGCAGCGGGAGGAAAAGCCGACCATGCCAGCCATCACCGTCCACGACATCACCACGCTGGAACGCCTGCCCGAGCTCGACCCGTCGGCCGTGCTCCGCCGGGTGCGGAGCGTCACGACGGCGCCCGGCGGGTTCGAGGGCGAGGGGTTCCCCGTCCGCCGGGCCTTCATGGGGGTCGATCTCGCGGAGCTCGACCCGTTCGTGCACATGGACCAGATGGGCGAGGTCGAGTACGCGCCCGGCGAGCCGAAGGGCACGCCCTGGCACCCCCACCGGGGGTTCGAGACGGTGACCTATATGATCGACGGAACCTTCGAGCACCAGGACTCGAACGGCGGCGGTGGGGTCATCACCAACGGCGACACGCAGTGGATGACCGCCGGCGCCGGGATCCTGCACATCGAGCAACCCCCGGAGCGGCTGGTCGCGAGCGGCGGACTGTTCCACGGGCGCAGCTGTGGGTGAACCTCCCCCGCGCCGAGAAGTGGGCCGCGCCGCGGTACCAGGACCTCCGGGCCGGCGAGGTCGGGCTGGTGGCGTCGCCGGACGGCGGCTCGCTGCTCCGGATCATCGCCGGGGAGCTGGCCGGCCACCGCGGGCCGGGCGACACCTACACGCCGATGACGATGGTCCACGCGACCATGGCACCGGGGGCCACGCTCAACGTTCCGTGGCGCAGCGACTACAACGCACTGGCCTACGTGCTGGCCGGCGCGGGAACGGTCGGCCGCGACCGCCACCCCGTCCGGACGGGCCAGTTCGCCGTGTTCGGAGCGGGCGACGCGATCGTGGTCTCGGCCGCACCCTCACAGGAGTCGCGTTCGCCGGAGCTCGAGGTCCTGCTGCTCGGCGGGCGTCCGATCCGCGAGCCGGTCGCGTGGCTGGGACCGTTCGTCATGAACAGCCGCGACGAGGTGATCCAGGCCTACGAGGACTTCCGGGCGGGCCGGCTCGGTTCGATCCCGGCGGTCCACGGCGCTCCGACGGACGTGGTCTCCTCCGGGGACGACGTCCCCGCGTAGCGTTCACTCCGAGGGGAGCGAGGGGCGAACCGCCCGGTGCATGCAACCTCATGGCAGGGCCCCGGCGTACTAGGCACGTGAGAACGTCCGACCGGGTCCGGGACGACCAGTTCCTGGCGTACGTCCTGGGCAGCCGCGGAAGTCTGCTCCGGACGGCGACCCTGCTCGCCTCGGGCAATCCCCACGAGGCCGAGGACCTGGTGCAGACGGTTCTGCTCCGCATGTACCTGTCCTGGCCCCGGATCCGCTCGGAGACGCGGCATGCCTACGCCCGGAAGATGCTGGTCAACGCCCTCCTCGACGAGCGCCGGCGGCCCTACGTCCGCCACGAACGCAACCGGGCAGAGCTCCCCGACGTGGCCGTCGAGCCGTCGCGGCCGTCGGACATGGACGCCGCGGTGTTCCGGGCGCTGGCGGAGCTGCCGCCGCGGATGCGGGCCGCCGTCGTCCTCCGACACCTCAACGACACCAGCGTGGCAGAGACTGCCGAGGCCCTCGGCTGCAGTGAGGGCACGGTCAAGAGCCAGACCGCCAGGGGACTCGATCATCTCCGCGCGAGCCTGGCCGACCTCCGCCGGGACACCGGCGAACCCATCGAAAGGAGTCGAACATGAGTGACGTACGCGACGTGCTCGAACGCACCGCGCGATCGGCCGAGGCCACCCCCTCGGACGAGACGCTCGAGGCCGACGTCCATCGGGGCCGGGCCGCGCTGGCCCGCCGGCGGGTGACGCGGTTCTCCGTGGCCGGCCTGATCGCCGTGGTGGTCGTGGCCGGGACGGCGGTCGTGGCCGGCAACCTCGGCCACTCCTCCGGGACGACCGCCCACCGGGCCGGGCAGACGAGCGGCCGGCAGCATCATTCGGGGCCGGCGGCGGGCACGCCGGTCCGCCTCGTCGCGTACCACGGCGACCAGCCCGAGGGGTTCACCGTCTCCCAGGTCCCGGACGGTTGGTTCCTGCAGGGAACGAACGCCTTCAGCCTCACGGTCGCGCCCCAGGGCGACACGACCTCGCCCGACGCCTTCGAGGGCAAGCTCGTGGTGATGCTGCTGTCGTCCAGCGCTCCCCAGCGGCTCCCGGAGGGAGACCCGGTCGAGGTGGGCGGGAACCCCGGTGTGATCAGCGGCGGGCCGCCCGCGGACACGCTCACGTACCGGGACGACGCCGGCCACTTCGTGCAGGTCCAGGCCTGGACGTCGACGCTGCACTGGACGGACGACCAGCTGGTCAGCTTCGCCGAGGGCGTGCAGGTGACCGCCCAGGCCCAGCCGGGAGTGGGCTGAACCTCGACCGAAGCCCCCGCTCCCGAATCGGATGCGCCTCCTCGTCCGACCCCGGTCCGTGCGCCGGTATCCGCCGGCGCACGGCGGGGTCAGGGCAGGACCAGCTCCTCGTGGACGATCAGGCGGCCGGTCTCAGCCGACCGGCACCTCGACGACGGCTGCGCCGGCGGCGAACGCCTCCTCGTTCACGGTCGATTCGGCGCGCTTGCCGCGGAGCGCGTCGCGGATGGCCCGGAGGAACGTCTCGGGCGGGAAGATCGCGGTGACCCGCTGCAGGGCGCCGAGCGCCACCACGTTCTTCACCAGCTTGTTGCCGAGCCCGAGCGCGATCTCGGTGAACGGCACGCCGATCGCCCGCACCCCCTCGGCCAGCCCGTCGGGGACCTCGCCGATGACCGTCGAGTCGTACATGATCGTGCCGCCGGCGCTGACCGTCGGACCGAACTTCGCCAGGCTCGGCGCGTTGAACGCCACGAGGATGTGGGGAGCGGCGGACGCCGGCGAGAGCACCTCGGTCGCGGCGACGTGGACGTCGGCATACGAGGTCCCCCCGCGGGACTCCGGGCCGTAGCTCGGGATGTGCGTCGAGTCGAACCCCTCAGCGATCGCACACCGGGTGATCAGCATGGCCGCGGTCTGGGCGCCGTCGCCGCCGGATCCCGCGAACTTGAGGCTGATGTCCTCGGGGTCGATGTGCCCCGGGAATCCCGCCGCGAAGCGCGGCGGCCGCTCCGTAGTCGCGCCGACCCGGTCGAGAAGCGGCTCGGCTTCGAACCCCGGCGTCGGGATGTCCGGGAAGGCCGCGCCGTCCCGGACGTCCTTCAGGACGCCGAGCGGGAACACGGGCTCCATCTGCTCGTGCACCCAGCCCTCCGCCTCCTCGGGCTGGAGCCCCAGGTGGATGGGGCACTCGGACAGGACCTCCACGAAGCCGAACCCCCGGCCCATGACCTGCGCCTCGAGCGCGTTGCGGATCGCCCGGTGGGCCCGGGTCCGTCGCTTGTTGTCGTACAGGGCCACGCGTTCGACGTAGACCGGTCCGTCCAGCCCGGCGATCAGCTCGGCCATCTTGAGGGGCTTCCCCGACATCGCCGACCGCCCGGCGGGCGTCGTGGTCGTGTGCTGGCCCAGCAGCGTGGTGGGTGCCATCTGGCCGCCCGTCATCCCGTAGATCGCGTTGTTGACGAACACCACCGTGATCGGGATCCCGAGCTGCGCGGTGCTCACGATCTCGGCCAGCCCGATCGATGCGAGGTCGCCGTCGCCCTGGTAGGAGACGACGATCGAGTCCGGGTTGGCCGTCTTGTGGCCGATCGCCACCGCGGGGGCCCGGCCGTGCGCCGCCTGGGAGTTCCCGACGTCGAAGTAGTAGTACGAGAACACGGCACACCCCACGGGCGATACCAACACCGTCCGATCCTGGACGCCGAGCTCCTCGATCGCATCGGCCAGGTACTTCTGCACGAGGCCGTGCCCGCAGCCCGGACAGTAGGTGGTGGTGTGCGCCTTGATTCCCTCGCCGTGGTCGTGGCGCTGGAACTGCCGGTAGAACACCGAAGTGGTCATCGCGCTCCCTCCTCCAGTCCCAGGACGTGGTCGACGATCTCGCGTTGGGAGGTCAGCACCCCGCCCATCCGCCGGACGTGCGTGATCGGTGGCGGCTCATGGATGCCGGCATGGCTGAGGGCGAGCCGGAGCTCGTCCTCGATCTGGCCGGCGCTCGCCTCGACCACCACCAGCCGCCGGGTCCGGGGAAGGATCTCGAGGAGCGAGTCCACCGGGAACGGCCACAGCGTGATCGGCCGGAACAGCCCGACGCGGAGGCCGGTCCCCCGCAGCTCACGGACGGCGCCCTTCGCGAGCTGAGCGGGCGTGTTGCACGCGACGAGCACGACGTCGGCATCCTCGCAGCGGTGGAGGTCGGCTCGCTGTTCGTTCGCCCACATGCGCGCGTACTTGTCGTTCAGGTCGTCGTTGTGGCGCTGGAGGTCCGGTTCGGACAGCATGATCGAGCATATGAGGTTGCCGCGATGCTCCCCGTCGCCGGACACCGCCCACGCGGGGAGGCCGGGCCGGACCATCGCCTCGGGAAGCCGAACCCTCCCGCTGATCTGGCCGAGATACCCGTCTCCGAGCACGACCACCGGGTTCCGGTACCGAAAGGCGAGGTCGAACGCGACCATGGTGAGATCGAGCATCTCCTGGGGCGTCGCCGGGGCGAGGACGACGGCGTGGGTGTTCCCGTGACCGAGACCCCGGCAGGCCAGCTTGACGTCGGCCTGCTCCGGCCCGATGTTCCCGAGGCCCGGGCCACCACGCATGATGTTGACGAACACCCCAGGGACCTCGGCCCCGACCATGTACGAGATGCCCTCGAGCATCAGGCTGAACCCCGGCGAGCTCGTGAAGGTCATGCAGCGGAGGCCCGCCCCGCCCGCGCCGTACATCATGTTGACCGTCGCGACCTCGCTGACCGCCTGCACGAACACTCCGCTGAGCTCGGGCAGCACGCGGGCCATGAGCTCGGACCCCTCGGTCGACGGCGTGATGGGATAGCCGTACACGTGGCGGCATCCCGCCAGCAGCGCGCCGACTGCGGCGGCGGCCGATCCCTTGATCACGACCGGTTCGCGCTCGGGCAGATGGATCCACTCGTCGGGGCGCTCCGTCGCGACCGGAACGTCGAACGGGTGGGTTCCCGACAGCAGGGCGGGATCGATCAGCTCCGGGGCGGCCTCACCCTCCCGGATGAGGGCGAACGGCTCCGGACACGCCGCGAAGCACAGCGCGCATCCATTGCACTCCGCCGGATCGAACTCGATGGGCACGAGCCCGGTTCGCGGATCGACCTCGGATCCCTCCGAGAAGCACCCGTGGGGGCACGAGTCGATGCACCGGAGGCATCCCTTGCAGTAGTCGGGCATCACCACCGGCTTGGGTCGTTCGGCCACCTTCGTCATGGCATCTCACCCGCTTCGCGGCCAAGGGCGCCCGGCCTTCGGATGCCCGCGCCCAGCATCCTGCGGCGGCCCGGGCCCCTCGCGGGTCACTTGGTCGTGCTCGGCCGGGCCGAACGGCAGACCGTGCGTCTCCGTGACGAAAACGGCGCCGAGGCGCGGCCGGGACCTCCAAGCGTGCGCCGCAGTCTCCCCGCGTTGGAGCGCCGGCCGGCTCAGGCCGGGGCAAGTGCGCCCGGGGCTCCGGTGCGCGCCCAGTTCGAGTAGGGCGGCATCGGCACCCCCCGCGTCTCCATCCCCGCGTGCAGCAGGAAGTGGCCGGCGACCGGAGCGATGCGGCTGAACGTCAGCATGCAGGCCAGGCTCAGCACGCCGCACCCCACGATCGGGATGACGAACCGCCGGGTGTGGCGGAACTCGAGGTAGCCGATGTGGTGGATCCAGATCACCACGACGCTGGCGGCGATGGCGAGCGCACCGGAGCCGATGGCCCGGCCGTCGTGCCGGTCCACCCAGCACGACGAAGCTTCACGGCTCCGGCGGCGAGGCGAAGGGGTGCTCCCGAGGCCGGTACGTTGCTCCCCCGGGCAGGGCCGTTCAGCCCTACGAGGCCGCAGATCACCAAGCCATGCTGCTCGGTGGGGAAACCGGCCATCCCCGTTCGGATCCGATAGCTGGAGGAGCCGGGGGAAGCGTCCTGCTGATCCCTGGCCGGGGACCGGCCCGCGCTCCCGGCTCCTCCTTTCCGCTCTCAGGTGAGTCGAACGCCTCGCCCTCTCCGACAGGCGGAAGCCACGAGAATCGACCACGCACCCCGAGGAAACCTCTCGCGGCTCGGTCGTTGAGGACGGAGGTGATGCGGTTGGCCAACAAGGGCCGCTTCGGGGGATGGGTTGCACGGGCCTGTGTGTGTTCGCTCATCCTGTCACTCGGCGTCGCGTGTTCCACGGTCCACGCGTCGGGCGTCGTCATCACCAGGCGGCTGCCGGTCGAGACCTTCACGAAGATCCAGGTCGCCGACGCCTTCGACGTCAGCGTGACCCTTGGCGGCGCGGATCGGGTCGCCCTCCACGTCGATTCGAACCTGGTGGGTCGCCTCGATACCGGCGTCTCGGACGGCACGTTGCATCTGGGTCTCGAGCCCGGGACGTCTGTTTCCGGGACACCAACACTCCACGCCGACGTGACCGTCAAGAGCCTCGTCGGCATCGATGTGAGCGGCGCGGCGCACATCGACGTCGCCGGTGACCTCTCCGAACGACGGGTGGCCTTGTCGGTGTCCGGGGCGGGGGAACTCGAGGCGACGATACGGGCGGACGAAGCAGACATCCAGCTGTCCGGAGCATCGACGGCGAGGCTCGCCGGGCGTGCCGCACGCTCGGTGGTCGACGTGAGCGGAGCCAGCAACCTGCAGTCCGACCGCCTGCAGCTCGGCGAGCTCACCGTGGACCTGTCGGGGGCATCAACTGCCACCGCGTGGGTCACGAGCTCGATCTCTGCGGAGCTCTCCGGCGCTTCCTCCCTTCGCTACGAGGGCTCTCCCACCTTCGTGCGGCGGGAGGTCTCCGGCGCTTCATCGATCGCACCCTTGTAGCGATCGAGGACTCGCCACCCGCGAGACGTGACGGACCGATGAACTCAGGCCGAAGTCCCGGACCGCGCCGGTGCGGCTGAGATTCAAGTAAGCATCTCTTCCTCAGACCGTCCGCCGGCAATCCCAGTTGGCCTCCTGTCGGTAGTCCCAGTGAGACCGAGTCCGATAACGAGAGGAAGGAGGACTCATGTCTGCACAGCCTCGCTGGGATGACAGCGAACCAGCTCCACGACGAGTGCTGGTGCCCGCCAGCGGCTCGAAGGCGGACCGGGACCGGAATCCCGCCCGGATCCTTTCCGCGATCGCCCTGGCCAGCATCGCCGCCGGCGCGATCAACATCGCCGCGGCGGCGACCGTTGGGCGCGACAACGCCCAGAACCTCGCGTTCTTCGCGACGGTCGGTGTGGCCCAGCTTGTGTGGGGCGCGGTAGCGCTGGTCCGGGCCCCCCGATGGTGGTTGGCGCTGGGCGCCTTGGGCAACTTGTTCGTCGCGGCCACCTGGTTGGTGTCCCGCACGGTTGGCCTGCCGGTGGGCGTGTACGCAGGCATCAAGCTGCCAGTCGGGTTTCCCGACGCCCTGGCCGCGGCGCTCGAGGCGGCGGTCGTCGTCGGCGCAGTGGCGCTGATGATCCGGGGTCGCGGTCCGTCGCGGTCCTTCGCTCGTTCCAGGGGCGTCACCGCCGCAGCGGCCGTGCTGCTGGGCGCTCTTGCCCTGGGCGGCGTGCTATCTCAGGCCAACGCGTTCGGATCGTCGTCAAGCGGGCCCCATGGCAACGGAGGTCCGAGCGCCCCGTACGGCCCGGGCTCGGGCGGCGGATCCTCGGGCGGCGGCTACTCGTACAGAGGGTACTGAGCGACCTTCGTATCGCGTTGGCGGGCCGGCCCCCTTGGTTCTTCGCGTTCCAAGAGGTGCCGGCCCGGCGGCCGAGGACGCCAAGACTTCCCGGGCATCGATTCGGCGCGATACGGTAACGCCCGATGCGGCGGCTTCGACTCGGATTCATATGCGGCCTTCTCGCGACCCTGCTCGCCGTCCCAGATGCGGCCGGAGCGGGAGATGCGCCCCGTCGCGATCTGCCCGAGGCGCGGGGTGCACCCCAGGCGGGGCCGGCCCTCAGGGTCGACGCCGGCAAGGCCGGCCGGCGGATCAGCCCGCTCATCTACGGAGTCAACTTCGGCTCGCCGCACCTCCTGCAGTCGCTCGGCGCCACGGTCAGCCGGTGGGGCGGCAACAGCACCAGCCGGTACAACTGGCAGAACGGGTTCACCAACACGGGCTCCGACTACTTCTTCGAGAACGTCCGGTCCGATCCCGGCGCGGACGCGTTCATCGATGAGAGGGCCGGCGTGGGAGCCGACAGCGTCCTCACCCTCCCGATGCTCGGCTGGGTGAGCAAGAAGAGTCCCGCGAAGCACCCGTTCGCCTGCGGGTTCAAGGTCAGCAAGTACGGGCAGCAGCAGCGGATCGACCCGTTCGATCACAGCTGCGGGAACGGGATCCGCCCGAACGGGCAGAAGGTCCGGAACAACGACCCCCACGACACGAGCATCGGGGCAACGCAGCAGTTCGATCGCGGGTGGGTGAACCACCTCGTCGCGGCGCACGGCTCGGCCTCCCACGGCGGGGTCCGGTTCTACGAGCTGGACAACGAACCGGCGCTCTGGAACTCGACCCACCGCGACGTGCACCCGAAGCCGTTGACGTACGACGAGCTGGCCCGCCGGTCCATCGCGACCGCGGCCGCGGTCAAGGCGGCGGACCGGAACGCGCTCGTGCTCGGCCCCTCGGACTGGGGGTGGTGCGCCTACTTCTTCTCGGCGGCCGACCCGGACGGGTGCAGCGACGGTCCCGACCGCCGAGCCCACGGTGACGTCCCCATCGTTCCCTGGTACCTGCGCCAGATGCGGGCCTATCAGCAGGCGCACGGGACGCGCCTCCTCGACTACCTCGACCTGCACTTCTACCCGCAGGCGGACGGCGTCGCGTTGTCCCCGGCCGGCTCGGCTGCCACGCAGGCCAAGCGGCTCCGGCAGACGAGGACGCTCTGGGACCCGCACTACACGGACCAGTCGTGGACGAACGACCTCGGACTCGGCCCGGTGATGCTCATCCCCCGGATGCGGAAGTGGGTGGCGCAGAACCTCCCGGGGACCAAGCTCGCGATCACCGAGTACAACTGGGGAGGCACCGAGTCGTTGAACGGCGCGCTGGCGCAGGCCGACGTGCTCGGGATCTTCGGGCGGGAGGGCGTCGGGCTCGCGACGATGTGGGACCCGCCCGCCGCGTCACAGCCCGCGGCGTTCGCGTTCCGGATCTACCGGAACTACGACGGGCACGGCGCGCGGTTCGGTGATGGGTCGGTGGAGGCCTTGAGTGGCAACCAGGGGAAGCTGTCGATCTACGCGGCGAGGCGGTCCTCGGACGGCGCGCTGACGCTCGTCGTGATCAACAAGACGAACTCGGATCTCCGCAGCAGGGTGTCGCTGCACGGAGTTGCGCCGTCGGGACCGGCGGCCGTGTTCGCCTACTCCGGTCGCGACCTCCACTCGATCGTCCACGGGGCGAACCAGAACGTGACCCCATCCGGGTTCACACGAACGTTCCCGGCTGCCTCCATCACCCTGCTCGTTGTTTCCACCTGACCGACGACCGGCCCTCTCAAGGCTATGCCGCCGGCCGCCGTTCCACCCCGAGCCCCTGCGCGAGCCGCGGCAGGGTTGCGGCGACGGCATCGAGCGCCTCGCGGATCGCTTCCACCGAGTTCGCGTAGGAGAACCGCAGGTATCCCTGGCCCTCGTTGCCGAACGCGGTCCCGGACAGAACCGCCACGCCGGCCTCCTGGAGCAGGAACGCGGCGACCTCCTGGCTGGGGAGGCCGAACGAAGCGACGTTGGGGAAGGCGTAGAAGGCGCCGTTCGGCTTCGTGCACGTGACCCCGTCGATCCGGTTCAGGCCCTCCACGATCACCTCCCGACGGCGGCGGAACTCGTCGACCATGGCCTGGATCGGCTCCCAGGGGCCGGTCAGAGCGGCCAGGGCGGCGTGCTGGGTGAACGCCGCGGTGCACGACACCGAGTTGATGAGCAGGCGGGACATCGGCTCGACCATGCCGGCCGGCACGCCGGCGAATCCAAGACGCCAGCCGGTCATGGCGAACGTCTTGGAGCACGCGTCGAGCAGGATCGTTCGCCCAGGCATGCCGTCCACCGAGGCGATGCTTCGGTGCTCCCCCTCGTACCGGATGGCGGAGTACACCTCGTCGGACAGGACGTACAGGTCATGCTCGATGGCGAGCGCCGCCAGGGCCTCCAGGTCCTCCTGGGTCAGGGCGCTCCCGCAGGGGTTGTGCGGGCTGTTCAGAATGAGCAGCCTGGTCCGGCCCGTGGCAAGCGACCGGACCTCCTCCGGGTCCATCCGGAAGCCGTTCCGCTCGCGGAGCGGGATCGGGACGGGCGTAGCCCCGGCGAACCGGGTAATGGACTCGTAGATGGGGTAGCCGGGGTCGGGGAGCAGGACCTCGTCGCCCTCCCCCACCAGCGCCAGGATGGCCAGGAACATGACCGGCTTCGCCCCGGGCGCCACCACGACCCGGTCCGGAGCGTAGCGGGGGCGCCCTGTCCGCTCGAAGTACTCGCCCACCGCCTCGCGGAGCTCGGGGATACCGGGCGCCGGGACGTAGTGGGTGAATCCGGCCCGCAGCGCTTCCGCCCCGGCCTCCACGATGTGCGGAGGCGTGTCGAAGTCCGGTTCCCCGATCTCCATGTGGACGACCCGCCGCCCGGTCGCCTCGAGGGCTCGGGCCCGGGCCAGGACCTCGAACGCCGACTCCGTTCCCAGGCGCGACATCCGCGCCGACAACTCGGAGCTCATCGCTGCCTCCTTCCGGGCCTCGGTTCCTGGCTCCGTCCGATGTCCCGAAGGCGCATGGTCGTACCGCCTTCCCACGCCGGCCGGACTCGGTCGGATCGTAGGGTCACGCTCCCGCGAGGCCCACGGCCGTTTCGTCCGGATCCGGCGGGACGTTCGTCGGCAGAGGGAAGTGAGCGGGGCCGACCAAGAGACCTCCCGTTCCGGGGTCTGCCGCCCCTGGAGACGGATGTTCCAAGACCTTAGCCTCCCGTCTTGCTACGTCCGCCTGAGGAGGTGCTGGTCGGATGTCACCACATTGCGATTCCATGGATGGGCCGGTGGTGAAGGCTGCCGTCAGGGCGCTCGAGGCAAACGACGTGGACCTCGTCCTGCCGTTCGTGAAGGAGGACGGGGAGGAAGAGGTCAGACAGGCGTTCGCGGAGGCCGTCCGCGCGAGGAAGGTCGCGGAGGCGCGGAAGGTCTCGGACCTGTACTTCTTCGACACGGTGGTGCGGGTGCACCAGACGGGCGAGGGCGCCGAATACACGGGGCTGAAGCCGGCCGGCCCGGACGTCGGCGACGCGATCCCGGCCGCGGAGCGGGCCATCGAGGAGGACTCGGCGCACGAGTTGACCGCCGTGCTCTCGGGGGCCGTGGCGGACGAGGTGACGCGCCGGTTGGGTGAGGTTCGGGCGCTGCAGCGGCACGCCGATGGGTCCGTTGCCAGGGCCCGCGAGTACGTCGAGGCCATGCTTGCGCTCCAGACCTGGGCCCACGAGGTCTATCTGGTCGCGAAAGGTCGGGCCAGTGCCAGCCACGACGGCGAGCTTTCAGGGCATCACCAGGCGACTCACAGGGTTGCCGGCGGGCCCCCTCCCGGCTCGTCGAAAGCGGTTCGGAACCCCTCCGGGGAGGAATCCGGGCCGGGGCAGGCTGCGGCATAGGCGACGAGGGGGAAGTTGGGGCACGGCGGCGCTCGGCCCGGGGACGGCCAACGCCTCACCCGAGATGTCCGACCACGGGGGCGGCTACGGCCCTCACGGTCGGTTCTGACTTCGATCGCCAGTTGGCCCGGCTGCCCCCGGTTCCGGGCCGCCTTCGGTCCGGAGGTACGCGTTGATGTCGCCCTCCGGGTACAGACCTCGCTCGCGCAACCGGCCCTGGACGGCCCGATTGTGCTCCAAGTACCTCGTCCTGGCCCCCTCCTCGGAGCCGGGGACCTTCGCGTCGTACGCGTAGGACTCGTCGATGGCCTCGAGATGTTCGACGTGGCCGTCCGCCCGGATACGCACGTGACGGTCGTTCGTCATCCGATGGGTCGCGTAGAACTCGAGACTCGGGAGACCGGTATCGTCGGGATCGACCCGGTACGTGATCCGCCAGCCTCGCTCTCCGAGCCGCCGATGACTCCCCACAACGACGTCCTCGGGCGTGACGGCGATCCCGAAGTCGCCGAAGTACGCGTTGAACGCCTCGGCAATGAGCTGCTCGGGCGTCACCCCGCTCCACCAACTTCCGACCGCGACCCGGAGGAATCGCTCACCGGCAGGGCCGGTACGGCAGGTCGAACAGATCGTCGGTCTTGCCGATGGAGTTGAAGCGGTACCTGGCGGAGTTCGCCGACGGGCAGAACGCCGAGGGCTTCTGGTCGTATTCGACGTTGAACACCGCCTTGCCGTGCTTCGTGGGCCACGACCTCAGCACGTCGCAGCCTCCGTACTGGAAGCACTGCTCGTTGATGGCGAAGTCGAAGTAGGGCTGAAGCGCCGCCGCCTGATCCAGGTCGTTCTTGAGCCCCACAGCGAAGCCCATCTGATGGGCGAGGTTCGCCAGTCTGGCGTTGTACCGGAGCTGCGTCCGGGCCCTGATCGTGAGCCCGGTATGGTTCCCGTACCCGTCCACGTCGTCGAACTCGATGGCGTCGACCCCGATCAGCCGCGCCTCCTTCAGCCGGGCGAGCATCTCGTTCAGCAGGAAGCGCTGCGCCGTCTCGGTGCGGCCGGTGTTCGGGTTTGTGCCCTTGACGTCGGTGTTGATGTTCAACCAGTACTCGTCAGGGAAGTTGCTGAGCGGTCGGCCGAACAGGCAGCCGTCGCAGCTGCCGTCGAATGCCTGCATCTCGCGGAAGTCGGGCCGCCAGGTTTCGGCGGTGCCGGCGTCGATGTAGCCGATCACCCGCGCGCCGAGGAGGTGGATGCCAGCGACGGCCGCGTAGTTGAGCACCGAGTAGTCCTGCGGCGAATAGCACTTGCCGTCCTGCAGGATGTCGATGTCGAACACCGTGGGTGCCACGGTCCGTCCGGTGGCGAAGGAGGTCCCGGTCACCCCGGTGTTGATGAACCCCGTCTTCTTGTGCAGACAGCCGCCGCCCTTGGCCGGCGACCCCTGCAGCTGGTACTGCCAGCGGGCGAACTCGGGCGGGGTCCAGCACGGTCCCGTGGACGTGTTGCAGGGGATGCGCGCCGGCATGCCGGGCGCTCGCCCGGCGGCCGCGGCCCCTGCCGTGGGGCCCGCCTCGGCGACGACGGTCGCGAGCAATCCGAGCACCACCCACGCGGTCCCCATCCGGGCTGCCGTTCTCGGAAGCCTCATCTCCCACCTCCAGCTCACGCCCGGCCCTGCGATCCGTGCTCGCGAGTCGCGTGCGCCACACGATTCCACCGCCGGAGCGCCTGCCGAGTCAAATGAACCATCACCGCCCACGGGGCCGGCCACCTTCCGGCCCGATGTCAACGACGGCCGAAGGCAAACAAGTGCTTGGCCGGGTCTGAGCCATCCTCAGCGGAACCTCCGCTGAGCGGCTCGCTCCGTTCCGCCCGAGGTCGTCCAGGCGTTGGAGCGGCACGCGAGCTACGTCTCGGACGTGACCAACGTCACGTCGAGGTGGGAATCCGATCGGCTTGACTTCCCGTTACTCCATGGAGGACGTCCGCACGGAGCGGCGTCCGGCGGTAAGGAGGCCGACATGGAGAACGCTTCCAAGCACGGCTACGGGCGCAAGTGGAAGAAATGGCTTGCGATCTACGTGGCCGTCGGTGCGATCGTCTACCTGATCGTGTTCCTCGTCCTGCACACCGGGAGCGGATCGGGCGGGCTGTACTGATCCAAGTGCCGCTCACCGGGCCATCGGGTCCGGTGAGCGGCCCGGGAACCTTTCGAGTGTCCGCTCTCGCGCAAGTCACCTACGGGAAGGGCCAAAGGAGTTCTCCCTTTAGGTGACGCAGATGGCGTAAACCGTGATGTGGGGGAACGGGTGCCCTACAACGTAGTTCGGGTCGCTGAAGTCTGCGGAGTAGCCGTTCGGCGTGACCTCCGTCGGCCCCATCGGGAACGTCGGAGAAGCGTTGTAGGCATACCAGTCGGCGTTCTTGTTCCTGAACCCGCCGCCGGTAGCCGTCCAACCCGCCGGGCACAACACGCCGGCGTGCTGCGCGTTACCGCCAGACTTTTCCGCCACATCCGTCACGACCTTGACCTTTGAGAACTGCAAACCGTCCGTAGCGTGCAGCGCGTCCAGGTGTGAGTTGACACCTGCCCACGTAGTGGCCGTTGATGGCCACGACACAACGGCGATGGCGGTCCCCACACCGAGCGCGAATGCCAGCGTGAGAACCACTGCGACTGCGAGGAGCTTCTTCATCGAGCTACCCTCCTTTTCTTCCCAGTAAGAGGCCGACGACCCCGGCCGGATAGGGCCAGCAGGCACCCTCGCATCTGGGGAGGTTGTCCCGGAGTCCGTTGAAAGGAGGCGGCAGCCCTCCGAAAGGAGGTGCCGCCATGGCAAAGGTACGGCTGATTCCGCTCGGCAGGAGGCAGAGTCAGTCGAGGATCGAGTTCCCTGAGCGGGTGAGCGAGTCAGTCACGGAGCTGGGCTCCTCGGTCGAGGAGGGCCTGTTGGCGTTCGCGGTCAGTGGTGCGCGGTGGAGGAAACGAACCTCCGACCTCTTCCGATACAGACCTGCCCCGTTCTGAGAGAACCAGCACGGTTGCTGGTCGCGGGCGCCCTGGTCGCAACGGGAGTGCCGTTGAGTACCGCCGTGATGAAGTGGCTGCCTGACCAGATGTTGACCGGGGTGCTACCGGTCAGGGCCTCGAGCTGCCGATTCGCCGGTTGAGAAGCTGACCTCGCGCGGTCGCTAGCAGGCGGCCGAACACGTGTAGTGAACTTTGGCGCCCACCATCGCCGTATCCGGATTGTCCTGCGGTGGACCGCCTACACCGCGGGAAAGGTAATCGAGAAACCCGACGACGTACCGCCGCACGGCGGAGACCAGCACCGGGTGGGCCAGGGTTCGCACGAAGGTCGTGGTCACGTGGCACTGATTGTTCGGCACTCTTGCCAACCCTGGGTGGTAGGTGAAGCCCTGTGTGCCGGCCCGAAGGCTCGCGGAAGTAGATGTCCAGCAATGAGTGCCCAGTGTCGATGTTGCCACAGTCTCGGACGAGGAAGTCGACCTTGGTGACCCTGGCGCCCGCGGGGAGGTCGACGTTCGCCTCGAAAGAGTTTCGGGCCATCCGCGTCGTGCGTGAGGTCCTGCTCGTGGACGCCGCCGCCGATCCCCGCCACGTACTGCTGGGTCACCCGCTAGGCCAGCGTGTGGAGGTCAGGCCCGATGAGCGTCAGGGTGTGGTTCGTGGTGGTGCGCGGCGCCGCGCCCGCCGAGCTGGCGACCAGCAGGCCGGCGGCCACGACGGCCACCACGGCTGCGCCCCAGCCCAATCGACGACTCACTGACATGGCTCCCCCTCCCAGGTCGATAGCCAGTGACATCAAAACTGTCATATGCCCGCACCCAAGGGCAAGCCCGCGAATACCCGCCAGCATGACGGAATGTCGCGGTAGAGCATTGGGATGGCCTTGGCTTCGTGGCCCAGGCGCCTACGGCGATGCGTGTCCGCGGTAGCTCCAGGTGCCGTGCAGCTCCTCCACGTCCGGGACCGTGAAGGTGAACGAGTCCGCGAGGAGCCAGCCGTCCTCCTGCGCGGCGGTCGGGTGGGCCATGTCCATCACGCAGCAGGTCGGCGGGAAGAAGACCGTGTCGCCGGGGTCACCGCCGTCGCAGGCCACGGTGCCCGGCGCCGACTTGTTCTCCGGCTGCTCGCCGGCGTCGTACTGCCGGATGGGGTCGGCACCCGGCGTGTTCTCGACGTCGATCTCCCCCGCGACGAGGTCGTACGTGGCCGGCGCCATCTGGTACTCGCACCCCGCGCCGGGCATGGTGCCCGTCTGCCA
Source organism: uncultured Actinomycetes bacterium (assembly GCA_963772375.1). Taxonomy (GTDB): domain Bacteria; phylum Actinomycetota; class UBA4738; order UBA4738; family JACQTL01; genus DATBHM01. The sequence goes on along the minus strand of CAVYXG010000001.1, from coordinate 41,595 downwards.
GGTCATCGTGCCGCTGACAAGGTCGAAGCAGGTGAACTTGCCGCAGTTCGCGCCGCCGCCCGTCCTGCGCTCGAACGTGGCCGTCCCGCTGAACGTGGTGTCGGTCTCGCCGCCCACGAAGTTCTCACCGGAGAACGAGCCCGTGTAGGTGTCGGGGAGGCAGTCGCTCTTCGCGATGATCTTCGTCGCGCTGGTCTGTGCAACATGCTGCAGGTCGTCGACCGTGCTGTCGGTCGTGATCACCACGAGCTTCTTCACGTCCTCCGCCGGGTTCGAGCGGCAGAACACCACCGACGCGCGATTCGACCAGTTCTGCACGGGCTTCCACGTCCCGTTCGTCATCTGGACGACGGCGCGAACGCCGGCGTGCGGCTTCCCCGCCAGGCCGTTCAGGTATTCGAGCCGCTGGACGTCCGGATCGATCGTGTAGATGTCGTACTTGCGCGTCAGCGTTGGCACCGACGTCGGGATCGGGAAGGTCTTCTTCACGCTCCCTCCCAGCTCGATGTGCGTCGGCTCAAGAGCCCCGCCGCCGGGCCCCGCGACCGGCACGTCCGGTAACCCGTCCCACTGCTTGAACGAGGGCGCCACAGGCGGCTGGTTCCACGCCTTGACGGCGAAGTCCGGCCACTGCTTGTCGAGCCCACCGGGGACGGCGTCGTTCACCGCGTCCCAGGGTCCCGACAGCTGGGTGTTCTCGTAGATGGTGCGGACGACCCTCGGGCTCCCGGTCCTCGCCAGGAACTGCTCGAACGGCCACCCGTCGTAGCTCTGCCGCCACAGTGCGGCGCCCGGGTTCGGCAGGAACGCGTCGGTCGCGTGCTCGTGGTCGTTGTGCGGCACGACGTAGTCGATCGCCCACTGCGCGGTCGCCTCGTCCAGCTTCGTGTACTCGTCGCAGTCGTCCGCGTAGTGGTACGTGAACTGCAGCACGTGCATGAACTCGTGGGCGAGGATGTGGATCACCCGGCTCGTGTCGGAGAGGTAGTCCACGTTCGGGTCCATCACGATGTACGAGGGCGTGTCGGTGCACGCCGGCGGGTACGCCTGGGTCACCGCCGGCTTGGCCATGTCCGCGAAGTAGATGTCCAGGTCTCGGCTCCCGCCGTCGCCCCAGTCCTTGGTGACGCCATGGGGGTCGTTGTACAGGTGGGGGCCGGCGTCCGAGACCGGGGAGCGGCCCATCAGCGTGGTGAGCTTCCACACGTCGTCGATGGAGAAGTACAGCAGGCGAGTGAACGACTGCATGTGCTGGTCCCCGGGGCGAAACCAGATGCGAACCCCCTTGGGGTGCTGGTAGTACGCCCACCCCGGCTCGCCGAGGGTGGAGGGATGGGGGACGGGATCGCGCCGCAGCGGCGACGCCACGGGGACCGGAGACGGAGACTGGTGTTCCGGTGGCTTCGGAGCGCTCGACAGGTTCTCCCACGTGTGCGGATAGGCGGGCGCCTTCAGGAACGGGATCAGGATCGCCTTCGTCTGCGGCGACGCGGTGTCGAACGCCGCGGCAGCCGCCGCGACCGCCTCGCTGGAATCGATCACCGAGCCGTCGTCGCCGTGATACCTGGCCGGGAGCCGCGAGTCCCCGAAGGCGGCGAACACCTTGTCGACCAGCGCCTGCGCCGGCGTCAGCACGCCCCTGGCCAGGTCCTTGTCGATCAGGTCCGCGCTGGCCGGGCCCGCGACGATGCCGAACGGCGCGGGGGACGCGGCGCAGTTGTTCGTTTCGATCTTCTCGGTGACGGCCTTCAGGTCGTCGGCGCACGCGATGACGTAGACCGGGCCCGTGGGTGTCGCCGCCGGCGGTCTGAGGCTGGTCGTCGCCGTGGAGGCCTTCCCCGCGAGCAGCCGGGCCACCTGCCGGACCTGCGGCAGACGCAGGTCCCCCGTCCCCCGGACGCGGTCGGCGGACAGGTAGAACCGCACCGTCGACGCGGCCGCGGCTCCGGCCCCCCGGTTCCTCACTGTGGTCGAGACGCCGAACGGGTGTCCCCGCACGACGATCCCGGCGGAGGAGGTGGGGCCCGATGTGACGAGGTCGGGAAGGCCGGCCGCTCCCAGAGCCGGCGCGGCCGGGACCCACAGCGTCGTCGTGACCGCGAAGATCACGAGTCCGGTCCGAACCCTGCGCCTCAATGCGAGTCCCCGGAGGCTGGAGGCCCGCGACGGTACCGCAGTTCGGGCCGGGCGGGAACCCTCTGGTCGGCCTCGCCAGCGTCGCGCCTCGCTGCCCGCCAACACTTGGTCGACCAACCGTTGACCGAGATGACTGGAGCGCGAAGCCCCGACATGAAGAAAGTGGCGCTACTCGGCTGCAAGGCGAAGTTGCGACGGGGACCTTGCAGCAACTTGCAAGGTTCCAGCCCGAATCTGGCCCGCGACATGAGGCTGTTGGATTCCAGCGTCGGGGAGTACGGTCGCGGCATGAGGTTCCGCCTGCTCGGGTCGCTCTCCGTATCCGAGCAGGGCAGGACGGTGGCCTTGGGGGGACCGAAGCAGCGTCTGGTGCTCGCCCACATGCTCCTCCGGGCGAATCAGATCGTCCCTGCCGACACCTGATCGAGGAGATCTGGGGCGACGCGCCGCCGGACGCCGCGAGGAGCGCGCTGCAGGCCTACGTTTCGCGGCTCCGGAAGTCGCTCGGCCACGGCCGCCTCGAGGGGCGGCCGCCCGGCTACGTCCTGCACGCGGAGCCACGCGAGGTCGACGCAGTTCGATTTGACTCCCTGGTCCGGGAGGCCCGGGAGCACCTGGTCCGCGACCCCGCGCGAGCCCTCGCACTCCTCGACGAGGCGTTGGCGCTCTGCGAGGGTCCGCCGCTCGCCGACCTCGCGGACGACGAATCGCTTCGGGTGGAGATCGCCCCGCTCGAGGAGATGATCCTCGACGCGAACGAGGACCGGATCGACGCCTCCTTGACGCTGGGCCGTCCCGCCGATGTCGCCGCGCTCGAGCGCCTTGGTCGACGAGAACCCGCTCCGAGGCGCCGGAACGCTTCCAGTGCCTCCGCCTGCCGGCCGGAGCGGTAGAGGGAACGCATGTGGGGGCTGCTCATGCTCGCTCTGTATCGCGTGTCCCCGGCGGCATGGGAGCAGCAGGCGTGCGCCGTGGCCGGCCGGAACTTCACGCAGGCAGAGTGGAATCGCTACCTGCCCGACCGGCCCTATTCGAAGGTCTGTCCCGACCTGTAGCCGGAACGAGTCGCGCGCGGAAGTCTCGAGGACGGTCCGTCCACGTCACCGCATGGAGCGATCAGGCCCGAGTGCCCAGGCCTTCCAGGACGCCCTCGTCGGCCACCGTCGCCCCGGCGGTCGGCGCGCCGCCCCGGACCGAATCGCGTTACCGCGGCGTTACACGGTCGCTGTTCACTCATGGTCGGGCAGAGGTCCTGGCCCGCCAGATGAGGAGGACAGTCAATGCAGCGCATCACCCATCGACCTTCCGGCGCCCGACGGGGTCTGGTCCGCGCCGCCGCCGGCATCGCGGTCGTGGCCACGGCGTTGGCGGCCCTCGCCGCGCCCGCCGTCGCGGCCGTTCGGCCCGCAGTCGCTCGCGGCGTCGTTCCCGGCCCAACCAGGAAACCGCTGGTCGTGGACGACCGCATCGAACTCTCCGGCTACGACCTTGCCATCGACAGCGCGGGCACCGCCTACCTCGGCTGGATCTCGGCGCACTCGAGCTCGAACGACGACCGCACCGTGCACCTGTGCGTCCTGCCCAAGGAGGCAAGGGCCTGCTCCGGCGGCGTCCAATCGACGGACTCGCTCGGGACGTCGTCGGCGGCAGGCCTACGGGTCCTCGTCACGTCGGCGGGCCATGCCACGCTCGTCTGGTTCCACGACACGAACGCCTCGGTCAACACCCCGGACGGCGGCCGCATCGCCACCGCGACCTTCCAGCACGGCGGCAGCCTCTCGGATGCGACCGACCAAACGCACGCACCGAGCTTCGGCGGGCTGCTCACCGCGGCCATGGGTCCCGGCGGGTCGATCTGGCTCGTCACCCAGAATTCGACGGGGACCGGCCAGCACATCCAGGTCCACCCGGGGCTCACCGCCGCGCCGCACACGCTGACCGCGAAGTTCCTGGTGGGTGACGCCTGGCTCGCCTTCGCGGGGACCAAGCCCGTGCTGGCGATCGACCAGTACGGGTCCATCACCCAACCGGTGAGCTACGCGACGGAAAACGGCACCACGTGGTCGACGTTCAAGAAGGTCGCGCACACCTGGAGCGTGGGCGGGGCGATCGGCCTGGTCGGCACACGTTCCGGCGTCCGACTGGTCGCGAGCGTCGACGAGGCCGGCTACTTCCCCGTCGTCGCCAGGTGGACCGGAAGCGGGTTCAGCGCGCCGAAGCCGGATGGCGACACGAACAGCTGTGCACCGAGCACGCACGACCTCGTCACCGACGCAAGCGGGCGAGTCGCCGACGTGTCCAACGAGTGCGACAAGATCGCGGTCGCCAATCTCGCGAACACCACCACGGCCGGGATCGTGCGGTTCAGCGCGGGCGGCGCGGTCGCCGGCGGCCGTCCGCAGATCGCCTCGACGCCCCGCGGGGTCGCATGGGTGGCCTGGGCCGTCGAGTCGAGCGTGGCGAACAAGCTCGAGGTGGTGCCGGTGCTCCTCCCGGCCCTCGCGTCGAGCGCGGCCACGTCGAGCCCTGCCGGAAAGGTCACCGTGTCCGGTCCGGCGCGCTGTCTCCCCCCGGTCACCGCGGCCGTGAAGGTGACGGGCCGGCCCGCGTCGGGCTGGCATGTGGGAGCGACCTCGCTGAAGCTGGCCGGCACGACCGTGCACGGAACGATCAACGGGGCCTCGATCCCGCCGGGCGCGAGCCGAGCCCTGGTCGGATCGGTGACGTTCACGCACTCCGGGCAGGCGTCGAAGGTGGTGAAGGCCACGCTGACGGTGGTGGGCTGCCCGCTGCCGTAGCGGCATCCGGGCATCTTGTTCGCCGCGATCTTGCGGATGCCGATGTCGTTGAGTGCCTCCAGGACACGCTCGAGGAACTCCCCGAGCTGGATCGGGTCCCGGCGCCGCGGACCACGCAGTTGGCCGAGGCGCTGAACGAGGTCCACGCGAGGTGGCACGTAAGCGGCACGCCGAGCCCGCGAAGGTGCCCGTCCTGGTCCGGCGGGATACCGAAAAGGCCTCTGAGTGATCATGGCGCTTGCGCGCCACCCGCATCCGATGAAAATGGGCGGGTCGTCCGGCGACGTCGGGCTGGCTTGGTGCTACGAGCCCGTCTCTGAGTGGGACGCGGGAGCCTCGGGAACCCACAACTGTTGCCTCGAGCACGAACCACAGACTCCGTGAGATGAGGCTCCTCCGGGCGGCATGGCGCTGCCCGCCCGAGGGAAGGAGGAGCAGTTGGACGTCCTCATCGAACGGTGCGCGGGCCTCGACGTCCACAAGGACACCGTGATGGCCTGCGTCAGGTACCCGGGGCCTGGCCGGGAACGCCTCCAGGAGGTCCACGAGTTCGGCACCACCACGCACGCGCTGCTCGCTCTCGCCGACTGGCTCGCGTCCTACGGCGTCACGGTGGTGGGCATGGAGTCCACCGGGGTGTACTGGAAGCCGGTGTACTACGTGCTGGAGGATGCCTTCGACACCCAGGTGCTGAACGCCAGGCACCTCAAGGCCGTCCCGGGGCGCAAGACCGACGTCCGCGACTCGGAGTGGATCGCCCAGCTCGTGGAGCACGGTCTGGTCCGACCGTCGTTCGTGCCGCCGAAGCCCATCCGGGAGCTCCGCAACCTCACCCGGTACCGCAAGGCCCAGATCGAGGAGCGGACCCGGGAGGCCCAGCGCCTGGACAAGATCCTGCAGGACGCCGGGGTCAAGCTGTCATCGGTGGCCTCGGACATCCTGGGGGTGTCCGGCCGGGCCATGCTCACCGCGCTGGTCGAGGGGACCCGCGACCCCGAGGTGCTGGCCGAGCTCGCCAGAGGACAGCTCCGCAAGAAGATCCCCGCCCTGAAGGAGGCCCTCACGGGGCGGTTCGGGTCACACCACGCCCTCATCGTGGGGACCATCCTGTCCAAGCTCGAGTTCCTGGAGGAGGTCATCGCTCACCTCTCGGCGGAGATCGAGGAGGCGATCGCCCCTTTCGCCCTCGCCGTTGAGGTGCTCCGGACGATCCCCGGGGTGGACCGGCGAACGGCCGAGACCATGGTGGCCGAGATTGGGGTGGACATGGACCAGTTCGGCTCGGCCGGGAGGTTGGCCTCGTGGGCCGGGATGTGTCCGGGCAACGACGAGTCGGCCGGCAAACACCGGTCGGGGAAGACCCGCAAGGGCTCGAAGTGGCTCCGGACCGCCCTGGTGGAGGCGGCAAAGGGCGCGGCCCGATCGAAGGGCACGTACCTGGCTGCCCAGCACGCCCGGTTGAGGGGCCGTCGCGGTTCACGCAAGGCCACCATCGCCGTGGGCCACTCGATCCTGGTCGCCGCCTACCACATGCTCGACAAAGGAGTTCCCTACCAGGACCTTGGCGCCGACCACTTCGTCCGTCACGACCCGAAGCTCCACACCGCGCGGCTCGTCCGGCAGTTGCAGGCGATCGGCTACCGCGTCACCCTCGAGGAGGTGGAGGCCGCGTAGCCAACCGAGGGCATTTTCACCACAGCAGGCCCTTCTCTGAGTGGGCGGTGGAGGATTTGAACCTCCGACCTCTTCCGTGTCAGAGATGTGCCGTCCGACGCTCTGACCAGCGCGTATGCGTGTGAGGGCCCCTTGGGCGCGTCACATGAGGCTCAGGAGCGCAGCTGGTACGGTCGGCTCCTTGACCAGGTGTTGACCAACTTTCGTTGTCGGGGTCGGTCGTATGCCCTGAGTTCGTCCTGGCCTTGGTGTTGTCGCCAGGGCCGTCGCTGCCGATGGTTCGTCACCTGCGGCAAGAAGCTCCCCGACCCCGCCTCGCTTCTCGAGGCCATGTCCCTACTCCCCGGAATTCTCGAGTCCCGACGGAGCGTCTCATCGGCCCACAGATCGGTGAGCCTCCAATACAGTGCCGCTGCGAGCAGTTGCCTTGAGATGCGAGACGCGCGTAAGGACGAGAGCCGCGGCCTCTTCTGGAGGCGTGTGCTCCCAGACGCGTATGACGTCCCAGCCTTCGGCCCTGAGCGCCTCGTCCCCGCTGTGATCACGGGCCACGTTGCGTTCGAGCTTGGGCCCCCAGTACGCCGAGTTGACCTTCGGCAGGTTGCCGTGAAGCGGGCAGCAGTGCCAGAAGCAGCCGTCCACGAAAACGGCGAGCCTGATGGAGCGAATCACAATGTCGGGTCGGACCCTCGCCCCCTGGAGTTGAAGCAACACGTTCTTCCGGAAGCGAAGACCGGCCCGATGCAGGATCGACCGGACGCGGACCTCCGGCCGAGTACCTGCACTCCTGTTGCCCCGCATCGAGCGAGCAGCACCAAGAGAGGATGGGACGGGGTACGGCAACCCGTAGCTTGTCCGCTGGGGCCTATTCGCGGGGCCGTCGCCGTTCCTGGGTTGCTCAGGGATGGCTCTCACCCGGAGTCGTTCTCTGGGAGCACCGAGTCAGGGTAGTCAGCCACGACGGCGTCAGCGGATCCAGGTTAGACAGAAACGACCTCACGCTCTTGGATCAGGGGCGCCTCGGACGTCGACTGGTCGGCGCCCCCTCTTGTCGTTGGCTCGCCGTACGCGGCCTGAATCGCCTCGAAGGACGAAGATGGGTCGCGAGCCGTCTCCATCACTTCCGGCCAGCTCGCCAAGCTGACGTCGCCCAGCGCCTGCCGCGTGCGCCATACCACCGCCGCCGCAAGAAGGGGGGGAACCGCGTTTCCAATGTGTCGCCGGGCAGCACTCAAGCTGGGACTTGTGGGGTACCAGTCCGGAAATGACTGGAGGCGCGCCATCTCTCGCACCCGAAGATGCCGGTTGTCCCAGTGGAACGGCCCGTTGTAGGTGATTCGCTGGGCGGGCAGCGTCGGAGACGGAAGGCTGGGGTCGAGCTTGAGCAGAAACGACCAGTATCGACCCCGGTTCCGAAACAGCGGGGGGTCCCAGCCGTGCCGATCCGTAAAGTGGAGGTAGTTGCCACCCACAGGGATGTCGGCCAGGAGGTGCCGGTAGCGGGGCCCGGGGAGTTCGTCTGGCTCAGCTGGACACACTCCTTCCAAGGACCCGATCGACCAGGCGCTCCCTCGTGTTGGCATGGAGGGCCAGCCTTCGAGCTGCGGTGGGGAAGCGCCCCGCACTCCGACGATGAAGAGGCGTCGGCGCGACTGAGCCACACCGAACCGCGACGCGTTCAACGTGGCCTGCGACGTCTGGTATCCGGCCATCCTCACCTCGCTCAGGAGGCGCTCGAGGTGCGAGGTGTGTGTCTTGAAAGCGAGCCCTGGCACGTTCTCCAGCACGAACGCGTCCGGCTTGAACTCCTCAAGACACGCAACGTAGTCCGCCAAGAGGATGGCCGCGGGGTCCTTGCCCGCTCGCTTGTCTTCAATCCAGAAGCCGGCGTGCGAAAACGCCGTGCATGGGGGCCCGCCAATCAAGACGCGGGGCGCGGAGGGACCCGACCAGAGGCGCGAGGGGGACCGCAGTACATCGGCTATGTCGCCTGCGACCGTCCGCGTGCCAGATGCCTCGGCGAGGAGAGCGATGGCCTCTTCATCCCGGTCTGTCGCAACTTCCAGTTGCAGACCGGCAAGCTTTGCTCCGAGATCCAAACCCCCCACGCCACTGAAGATACTGAGGCCGGTTGGGCGGTTCCCGGTCCGCACACGTTGGAGCTCATCACATGAATCCTCTTGAGTCAAGGTGCTCCTTCGCTGACTACTTCGGCCAACGCCGGCTCGAACGCCTCGACCCATCCCCGGATGTCTTCGAGAAGAGCTTCGGGGACCTCCGCATCACCGAGAAGCTGGGCGAGCCGGAGGCGGTCAAACGGCACTCCGACGCCGGCACAGAGGAGCAGCCAGTCGACTTCCGTGACTGGGGTGACCGCGTCTGGAATGAACGGAAACGCCAGTCCTCGCGTCGGCCTCACAGAGAAGTTCACGAGAGTTGTCCACTTGGCCAGCGGGACACCTTTGTCGCGCCAGTCGTCCCCGACCCCGCACTGACAGAGCATCACCGTCTGACCGGTTCGATCGTCCAACGGGCGCCACGCGACCGCGTCGACAGCCAAGTCCTTGTGCCCCGACCCCAGCTCCTCCGGGGCCACGTTTAGGCGCTCACGCATCCTCCCAGCCAACGCCGGGAGTGCGGCGCGGAAACCAGGCTCCTCATCCTCGGTCCTAGGCCACCCGAAGTGTTCCGCTTCCCCTCCCCAGTAGCGTCGGAGTGCAGGGACCGTCATCCGCTCAAAAAGCCTGGCGGCCAGATTGAGGTTAGCGTCGAGGCGCCACAGGTAGCGAGCGTTGAGGGCCACCATGAAGGCGTAGACGAGGGCCTCCCTCCAATCCCCAACCCGAAGGCGCGACCCGGCCGCGTCGGTAACGATCGGGAACGAGGGCCCGACTTGGTCGGCTCGGCGCTGCAGCTCGTCGATCGTCTCCTCGGCCAGCGCGCTCTCTGTATCCAGACCCTCGGCGGCGCCTCGACGGAGTTCTGCGCGCATCTGTGACTCCGACTCATCGGTCAAGTCATCTTCGAGCCCCGCGTCATACACTTCGACATCGGCGACGCTCCCCTCTTCGACGAGCAGGTCGAGCAGCGCCGCCACCGATAGCGTCCTCCCCTTGGGTCCGAACAGCAGATACACCTCGGCCCAGTCCGCAAGCAAGAAGCGCGTCACGGCACTCCCGGGCAGGTTCAGCACCGCCCCTACTCCTCTTGGGGCAGATGCCCGTGCTGCTCAAGCGAGCTGATGAGCTGGCTGACCAGGTCCCTCAACCTCCGAGCCTCGGCAGCGAGGTCCGTGTCGCCCCGGAACTGCCACGCTTCCGCATTTGCCCTCGCAGCGTTCCGGTAAGCAAGCCGGATCGCTGTATACACAGCGTCACGGTCCGCGGGCAGTTCCTGCGAGGCCAGAGCGAGGTCGCGCTGGTCACGAAGCATCGCGTAGGCGGCGGGGTTCGCCAACACCCGCCCCAACTCGTCGAGCTGACGAGACTCCTTCAAGACCCGGCGCTTCCCAAAGACAAATCCGAGCAGCTCGCCGACTCGCTCGACACCTGTCGGAGACAGCGGATCAAGGAGGTGTTCGTCTCCGTCCGTCCAGCCCTGCATCTCCAAGTAACCGCGGATGGCTGGGTTCTGGAGCGCCCGGAAGAAGACCCCAAAATGTTGCACCGCGGGCGAGACATCGACCCCGTTCGCACGCGCTTCTTCAAGCGCCCGCCAGGCCACGAACTGTCGGCGGATGGCGTCCCTCCGGCTTCCGATGACTCGGGCAGCCCGCTCGAAGGTGTACCCATACTGCGTGACGAGTCGATGGACGAAACGGGCCTTCGCGTCCGCGGTCCACTGCAGCAGTCCGGAGACGTGGCGAAATCCGAGAAAGTCGAGGAGGGCCTCCCGGCTGTCGTAGTTTCGCGTGGGAACTTTTTGTAGCGGCTTATCGGCGGCCAGTTCCGCCATCTCGTTCCAGAAGCTCTTGCCGACTACCTGCCTGGCGTCTGGGTCCGTCAGGAGCTTCAGAGTCGCGAGTCGCCGGTTCCCTTCCACCACGACGAGCCGATTCTCATCGCCGGGGCTGGTGATGGTGAGGAGCGGTTCCTCCGGGAAGTAGCCCTTCTCGGCCATCGACCAGGCAAGCTCTTCCAGGTCGTATGCGGCATCGAAGTATCGAAGCAGCGCTGGCTGGCTTCTGTCCGTGAGGTCCTCTGGGAGGCGCGCGTTCTCTTGGTCGAGGTCGAGCAGCGCGACGCTCCACGGCCGGACGACTGGGGCATCGCCCGAAGAGGGACGTTCAGCCCCTCCTGTGTTCGAGTCCGCTCCCGAGTCATCCTCGACGCCTCTAGCTGCCATACCCGTGCTCCCCCGCTCAGCCTTTTGATCCTAACCGTCCCCGCCGACAGCCCGCGACATTTAGACCCGTTACGGGCCGTGGGGTCCAGGACATCAGAAAGGGCCGAGAGACTCATCGGATACACCTGGGGCCGGGCCAGGACTCTGCGCCAGATGTGGGTCCCGCAGCCACCGTGCTCATGGCGAACTGCCGGCCCTCCCTCCTAGTCGCTCGATGAGCCTATCGTCATCGAGGCCCCCCCTCTCAGGCTCATGGGAATGCGCCTGACCAGATGAAAGCCCGAAGACCGCCGGAGGCCGACTGGTCCTGGAACACTCAGCCTGCCGGTTCAGAGGTGCCGAGGCGCCTCTGCTCCAGTTCCACGATTCGGCGCTCGGCCTCCGCTTGACTGACGACCTCCCTGGCTGTTTTCAGATCCGAGACATCGACCGCTTCCGGACTTGCGTCCTTCACGGCGCTGCGCCTTACGAACTCGTCGAAGAGGGACTTCTTCCCGGCCAGGACCTCCAGCATGCGCTGGTCAACGCTGTCTTCGGCGAGAAGACGATGAACCTCCACGGAGCGAATCTGACCCATCCGATGCGCCCTCGCGACCGCCTGGTCCTCAGTCGTTCGCTTCCACTGCGGCTCCGTGAGGATGACCACGGACGCCGCTTGCATGTTGAGGCCGACGCCACCTGCCTCGATCTGGCTCACCAGAACGCCCGGGCTCGATCGCTTGGTGAAACCATCGATCATCTCTTGGCGCTCCGAGGGCTTGACGTCTCCAGTCAACGGACCGACGGCCGCGTCTCCGATGACGGACGCGACCCGGGCCAGGACGTCACGGAAGAAGGAGAACACGACGATCTTGTGGCCGTTCGACATGGACTCTTCGGCGATGTCGGCCAGTCGCGTGAGCTTGGAGGAACGAGCTATAAGCGGATGTTGTGGATGCGAGGTCTCTGAAAGAAGGCGGCGTACCCTTCACGCGTCCTGAACGCAGATCGCCGGTTGGAGCCGGCGGGAAGGAGTACGCCTGGTGCTGAAGATAGCGCATGACCCCACTGCGGGGAAGCCGGCGGAGCTCGATGAGCGGGTGATCGACCTCGACGAGCTGTGCCGGATCGCCGCCACCCAGATGCTCGCCGTCGCCCTCGAGGCGGAACGTCGGGCCTACCTGGACGCCCACGCCGAGGTGCTGGACGACGCTGGCCGGCGCCTGGTGGTGGGCAACGGCTACGCCCGGCCCCGGGACGTCATGACCGGTGCCGGCATGGTGGAGGCGACCGCGCCCCGCGTCGAGGACCGGCGGCCGGGCGAGCGGTTCTCCTCCGCCATCCTGCCGCCGTACATGCGGCGCTCCCCGAAGGTCACCGAGGTCCTGCCGATCCTGTACCTGCGGGGCCTGTCGACCGGGGACTTCTCACCGGCCCTGTCGGCGTTCTTCGGCTCCGGTGCCGGACTGTCCGCCTCCACGGTGCAGCGCCTCACCGAGGCGTGGCAGGCCGAGCACGAGCAGTGGTCCAAGCGCACGCTCCGCGACGTCGACTACGTGTACCTGTGGGTCGACGGCATCGTGCGCCACGAGGCGCCATGTAACCGGGCGGTGATGAAAGGGCACCGCCTCCGGCCTGTCGCAGCAGGCCGGAGAAGCTGGGGGCAGCCTGACCTCGGAGGCGCGGGGAAGGGCGGGAAGCAGCCCCGACAACGACGGGACGGGCCAGCACCGCCAGATGACCCGGGTCCGGCAAGCGAGACGGGAAGGTGCACGAGTGCAGAAACCAGTGGTGGAACCCCCTCAAGCGAGAGACACCGGCTCGAACCTGGCGGATCAGGGCCGGGCAGCAGCGCGCGATCGTCGTAATGGCCGGCGATCGACTCCGATGCGACGTAATACCCGCCGCCCCGGAGGCCATGGGGAAGGACTGCGGCGTACCCATGGCAAGGCTGCAGGGGAAAAGCTGGGCACCTCACCCGACAACCGGTTCATGGTGAACGTGGGAACCGTCCCGGAGCCGCCCTCCCCATCCCGCAGCCAGCGGGATGGCGGGCAGGCCCGCCGTCGGCTGATGGCCCCGAGACGGGACGGAGCCCCCGTAGTAGTCCGAGGACGGGAAAGCCGTCCACATGGCGAAGGGGGGCAGCGAGTCCGCAGCGTCGGAACTGGCATGGCAGGAGGTCGCCGGTGAACACCGGCGCGCCGTGGCCCTCGACCAAAGAGGCCGAGGAACGGGTACTGCGGATCCAGACCAAGCTGCACCGATGGGCGACCGACGATCCCAGGCGTCGGTTCGTTGACCTGTACAACCTCGTCTGCGACCCGGCGTTCCTGCTCATGGCGTGGCGCCGGGTCCGGGGCAACAGGGGGGCGCGTTCGGCAGGCGTGGACGGGCAGGACGCCTACTACGTCGAGACCGAGCGCGGCGTGGAGAACTTCCTCGCCGAGCTCCGGGCCGACCTCAAGGCCCGCACCTTTCGCCCGCTCCCGGTCCGGGAGCGGCACATCCCCAAGCGGAGCGGGAAGCTCCGCCGCCTCGGGGTTCCCACGGTGCGGGACCGGGTGGTCCAGGCCTCTTTGAAGCTGGTGCTCGAGCCGATCTTCGAGGCGGAGTTCAAGCCGTCGTCGTACGGCTTCCGACCTCGACGCCGGGCGCACGACGCCATCGCCGAGATCCACCACCTGTGCTCCCGCTCTTACGAGTGGGTCCTGGAGGGTGACATCGAGGCGTGCTTCGACTCCATCGACCACGTGGCCCTCATGGGCCGGGTGGGGGGAAGGGTCGGAGACAAGCGCGTGCTGCACTTGGTGAAGGCGTTCCTCAAAGCCGGCGTCCTCTCCGAGGACGGTGTGGAGAGGGACACGACCACCGGCACGCCCCAGGGAGGCATCCTCTCGCCGCTGCTGGCGAACATCGCCCTGTCCGTCCTCGACGATCACTTCGACGAGGCGTGGCGGGCGATGGGGAACAACAGCGCTCGGCAGAACCGGAGGCTCAGGGGCCTCGCCACCTACCGGCTGGTCCGCTACGCGGACGACTTCGTGGTCGTGGTGGCGGGCGCTCGTGCTCACGCCGAGGCTCTGCGGGAGGAGGTACAAGCGGTCCTTCGTCCGACGGGCCTCCGCCTGTCGGAGGAGAAGACCAGGGTCTCCCACATCGACGAGGGCTTCGACTTTCTCGGGTTCCGCATCCGGCGGCACGAGAAGCGGGGCACGGGCCATCGCTTCGTCTACACCTACCCGTCGAAGGCCGCCCTTGCCGCGGTCAAGGCGAAGGTGCGAACGATGACCCGAGGGGCAACGGACCAACCGCTCCGCATCCTGTTGCACCGGCTCAACCCGGTGCTCAGGGGATGGACCACGTACTTCCGTCACGGGGTGTCCAAGGCGACCTTCAACTACCTGCGCGCCTTCGCTTGGCGCCGGGTGGTGTGCTGGCTCCGCCACAAGCACTCTCGCATCTCGTGGACGGAACTCCGGAGGCGCTACCTGCCCGGGTGGTGGCCGACGGAGGGCGAGGTGAGGCTGTTCAACCCCGGCGCAGTGGCGGTTCGCCGCTACCGGTACCGGGCGGCCCGCATCCCCTCGCCGTGGTCGGAGCGACAGCAAGGATCGGCCGCGTAGCACATCGACGTGGGCTCGCGGAGAGCCGGATGCGTGGAGACGCGCACGTCCGGTTCGGAGGTGCGGGCCGGGGAGACGGACGTCTTGAAAGAGTCGCACCGCGCCCCGGCCCGACCCCTACCACTTCAACATCCGCCTGGAGGAAGACCGGCTGTGTTGCCTGGTCATCATGGGTGTCCGCCCCGACGGCACGAAGGAGCTGGTGGCCGTCGCCGACGGGTACCGGGAGTCCACCGAGTCCTGGGCCGAGGTCCTCCGGGGGCTGAAGCGCCGTGGTCTCGCCGCCCCGGCCGTGGCGGTCGGCGACGGCGCCCTGGGGTTCTGGGCGGCCCTTCGCGACGTGTTCCCCACCACCACCGAGCAGCGGTGCTGGGTCCACAAGACGGCCAACGTCCTCGACGCCCTTCCGAAGCGCCGGTACGCGGAGGCCAAGGAGGCCCTGCAGGCGATCTACACGGCGGAGTCCCGGTCCGGGGCGCTCGACGCCGTGCGGGCCTTCGCCGATGGGTTCTCCTCCCACCCCAAGGCCACCAAGAAGGTCACCGAGGAGCTCGACACCCTCCTCGCGTTCTACGACTTCCCGGCCGAGCACTGGATCCACCTTCGGACCACGAACCCCATCGAGTCCACGTTCGCCACGGTCAGGCTCCGTCAGCGGGTCACGAAGGGGGCGGGCTCGAGGGAGGCGGGCTTGGCCATGGCGTTCAAGCTCGTCCAGGCGGCACAGGACCGGTGGCGCAAGGTGAACGCGCCGCACCTGGTCGCGCTGGTGCGGGCGGGCGCCACGTTCATCGACGGTCAGCTACAAGAAAGGAGGGACGAGGGAGCCGAGGAGGGCGCCGCCGCGTGAGACCTCGTCCACAACATTTGACAATTGCTCTGGAGGAACCTGCGACGCTCTCTGGCATGTAGGCCGCTCGCCGCATCGCCATGAAGTTGCCTGAGGCTACCGCCTGTCGGTACGCGATCCAGTCCTCGGACTCGAGCCGTACCCAGTCCTCGGTCTCGATGAGCGGCGGTAGCTCCTGAAGGACGTCGTCCTGGTTCCGGCGTAGATAGACAGGCGCCACGGCCTTGCGGAATGCGTTCGCGCCCGCCAGGCCCGGGTTCTTCGAGATCCGGCGCGCGATCTCAGGATGGAGATGGCTCACGAGGGTGCGGAACTCGTCGATCCGGTTCTCCATCGGAGTCCCGGTGAGGAAGAGCGCGCGATCCACAAGGCCAACTCGGCGCCGTACCTCCTTCGTTCGTTGTGCGGACGGGTTCTTCACGTAGTGAGCTTCGTCCACGACGACCATCGCGATGCGAACATCGTCGAGGCGGATCGCCTTCAGGGAGTCGTACGTCGTTATCGCCACCCCGCCGCCTCGTATCCAGGTCTCGCGATTGCGGTTGCGGTCGCTCCCGTGGATCCGGTGGGCAGAAAGTTGACTGTGGCGCTCCACCTCGTGGGCCCAGTTGACCAGGACGCTCGCCGGACAGACCACGAGGAAGTGCTGTTCTCCTTCAGCGTGAAGGTGGGCAATCGCCGCCAACGCCTCGATGGTCTTCCCGAGACCCATCTCATCTCCGAGGATCGCCTTTCGCTGGACGAGGGCGAACCGGGCTCCGAATGCTTGGTAACCGCGGAGCGAGAGCGACGCCTCGAGGAACGACGTATCAAGCGGTTGCTCCTGCACGCGGACGGCGATCTCGGCGGGGATGAATCCCTGGACTGCTTGCGCATCACTCGCGATGCCGCCGACGTCGATGAGCAGGCCGTTGTACGTAACCGCATGTGCCTCGAAGTCAGGCCACGGATCCGACCGGTCGACTCGGGTCTTGGAAGCCTCAACGGCCAACTCGAGCTTGGCCTCGAAGTCGGCGGTGTCGGGCGAGGTGATGAAGACGTGGAGGCTCGCCAGTGCTCCGCGTGCCGCCTCCTTACGGGTGGCGCTCGTGAAGAGCCACCTAATCCGCCCCTTTGCGGGCTTCGCCGCCTCGAGCAGTTCTGGGAGGCGATCCGTCGCGTCCTCCAGCTCGGCCTTGATCGGCCGGACTTCGCTTGAAGCTGACCCGTACGCACGGAGAGCGCGAAGCAGGTCCGTTTCCGTGCGGGAGCGGGTCTCCGGGTGGAACCGAACCCGGATCCCTTCGCGCATCGCGCCTTCGAGCTGTCTCGCCGCCGCGATCACCTGGTTGGCTGTCTGCGGTCCGACCCCGTGTACTTGCTGCAGCCGGTGAGCACCCGCCGCCTCGGCAGCGCCGACGGTGCGGTAGCCGGCTCGTTCGAGCGTTCCGAGACGCAGCCGCCCCTGCGTCGTCTCGTTCAATCGTGTGATCGGCATGCTGGCGATCTCGCGGGCGACGATCTCGTCCCGGACCTCCTCGTAGAGCCGACGAGCCTGGACACGGTGCTCTTCGACGTTCGCCAGTGTCTTCTCAGCCGATCTTCGGACGTCTCGACCGTGACGGAGCAGAGCCTTGGCGGCCTTTCCCGGCTCCACGCTGTCCGGGCTTTCCCCAGGGGCGGCTCCGCTCACAGCTTGTCCGATCAGGATCGCTCGAGATGGGTCTTCATCGGGCAGATGACCCGGCGTCTAGTCTTCCTCGAAGCCGAACGAGTCGAACTTGAGAACCCTGGCGTTCTCGCTCACGGTCCGCACGACATCGTCGGTTGCGCCGTCTGGCAGGTCCGCCTGAATCTCCAAGCGCAGTTGCACTTCGCCCTGCCCGACGAGGTGCTGAACGACGTTGTCCACGATGTCGGCGATCTCCTTGTTGGTCCGAACCGAGTCGATGGAGACCGATCCGTGGAATCGGCGCAGCACGACCGCAGTCGGATGGGGCTCGCGTTGGGGCCCCTCGAGGCCCCCCCGGCCAGTGGGCTCCTCACCACCGCTGGATTCCCCCGAGGCCTTCTTGTCATCGGAGACCTGCTTCGCGGCAACGTCCGGCTTCACCAGCAAGCTAGTGCTGTCCAAGATGGGATTGCAGTTCTGGCCGCCCGCGAGGCCCAAGTAGCGGCCGGTCTTCTCGTCCGTGCCCTCTGCGTACGCGAAGGTGTCCGGGTTCCAGCTCAGGCTCCCTACGCCGCTCTGCACGGCGCCGAGGAACACCCTGCTGTCTCGCAGGCGGGGCAGGTAGACGTACTGGGCGAAGAGCTCCCACAGCGCCCGCACTCCGATGTCGTTGCCCTGCCAGAGCGGGATGCGATCGAGCTCGTGCCGCAGGCGTGTGCCTGCGAACGTGGTGATGAGCATCTCCTCGGAGACCAGCTTCCGGCTCGTCTTGGCGGCGAGCGCCTCTTGACCCTGGATCTTCACCTCTTCCCAGGCGACCTCTTGCTGCTTGGGATCCGGTTGGGAGGGCACGAGGACCCATTGATAGGTCTCGCGCATCCGCTGGTCCACCGTCTCGTCGAACTGCTTGGTCTTGGTGGCGACCTGCTTGAGGTTGTGCTGGTCGAGGTTCAATTCCACCTTGTCTTGATCGATCGAGGTCCAGGACAGGTAGCTGCGGACAGCGTCTTGGAGGTCCGCCAACCGCGCCTTGTCGGCCGCCGCGAAGACCAGCGAGTTCTGGTAAACGCGCGGCCCGGCACCGCGCTGTCCCATTATTGCCTTCGCTGCTTCCACGGCCGGCGTCTTCCCGGCCGCCCTCGGGGCGTGAGGGTACTGGGGACTCAGCACAACCAATCGGACCTCCGACTGATCGGGCACGTCTGCGCCGCTGTCGGGGGCCCGATGGACACCGGCGAAGTCTCCACGCTCGTGATCAGCCTGCAGCCGACGGACGATCTCCGCCTCTACGTCCTCATCCCGCTGCGTCTCA
Organism: uncultured Actinomycetes bacterium; assembly: GCA_963772375.1. Taxonomy (GTDB): domain Bacteria; phylum Actinomycetota; class UBA4738; order UBA4738; family JACQTL01; genus DATBHM01. The sequence continues at coordinate 23,225 of CAVYXG010000001.1, read as the reverse complement.
GCCCGCTGCTGAGCCAGGTTCGTCACTGATGGCTGGGTCGAGAGCCAGTACCGGTTGCGGTCCGAGTACAGATGCTGGGCCTGGTCTGTGAGGCGACGAAGGGCGTCGCCGAACACGGCAGGACTCTCGCCCGGCTGGACGCACCCGAGCCGGATGCTGAGGTCCTCCAGTCCTCGGTGTGCGGTCTTCACGGTCGGAGCGGAGCCCAGATAGATCGTCCGCGCTACCCTGCGGGTCGCCGAGTAGCGACCGAGGTTCGGGTTGGCTCGGTCGATCCCGAGAGGGAGTGAATTCGGCCCGTCCACGTCCTTCTCGATCACCGGCACCCAGTTGTCCGACAGGTAGCGCGTCAACTCGAACTGCACTGGCGAGTCGTCTATAGGGACGGTGCCCGGCATGATCAGCAGGCTTCCGTCCTGCCGCTCCCACAAGGAGTGGATGACTGCAGCCATGAGCCGGAGCACCCCTCGGGTGCGCTGGAACTTCTCAAGGGTTGACCAGTCGTCGTAGAGGCGGTCGAACAACTCAGGGTGGATGGGGTAGGCAGCCGCGACGCGGTCGGTGTACGCCTTCTCCTTGCAGTGCGACGGGAACTCCTGATGCTGGCGCTTGTAGAGATCGGCGAAGGCCTTGATCACCGCATCCCGACCCTCAGGATCGCGTACCTCCTCGAACAGCCGGCGGCGGACGATCTCGAAGCTCTCCTCGGCGCTGGCCGGTCTCCATGAGGACGCGATGCGGCTTACCACGTTCTTCAGACGGTCGAGCGCCTCGCGGCCCCCCTCCCCGCCGATCTCGATGTCGGAGACCTCCGCTTCCCCTCGCGCGTGAGACTTGGCCGATTCGGACGCGGGGATAGACACAACCACCAGCGTGCCCTCGACCGCGCTGGCCGATTCCGTCAGGGCTTGCGCGAAGGTGAAGTGGGTGTCGAAGGTCCCCGCTGGAAGGTCCTCGTTGCCGCGAAGCTGGCGCGCGTAGGCCACCCACTCATCGATCAGGACCAGGCATGGGGAAACGGACTTGAACAGCGCAACTAGAGTGTCCCCGGGGTTGGTCGCCGACTGGTCGGCCTCGGCAACCAGCGCATAGCCGTCCTTGCCACCGAGCTGCCAGGCCAGCTCTCCCCACAGGGTGTGCACTTGGGTGCCGTCGGACTTGTCGTGGACCTTGCCCGGGGAGATGGCGGTTCCCACCAGCACTGCCCGGCGAGCTGCGGGCAGGGTCGAGATCCCCGCTTTGTCGAGTACGTCTGGAATCCCCGCGAGGTCGCCGGGGGCGACCCCCGAGAACAGGTGGTAGAGCGCGAGTAGCGCGTGGGTCTTGCCGCCGCCGAAGTTCGTCTGCAACTCGACCACTGGATCGCCGCCGGTTCCCGCGAGCCGCTCTGCTGCCGATGTCAGAAGCTGCTTCAAACCGTCGGTGAGGTACGTACGACCGAAGAATTCCTTCGGGTCCCCGTACTCGGATGACGCATCCCCCCGATGGACCTGGCTCAGATCTGCCGCGAACTCAGCCTTCTGATACCGACCGGAAGCGACATCCGCATGGGGGGTGATGACATCTCTCCAAGGCCGCAACCCTTCTTTCGGGCGCACCTCGGTCGGGATCATCTGGATCTGTCCGCCGCCGCTTCGCGACTGGTCCTGAAAGCGCTCAGACAGGACCTCCTGCCGCAAGCGATCCACGTCGGCGGCTTCCTCAGCTGAGATCGCTTCCAAGAGACGGCGAGTCGTGTCCAGAGCTCGGTCTGTGTCATCCAGGGAGAAGGAATCCTGATGTGCCCAGGCGTTCCGGACCTGCTGCAACTCCTTTACATGAGACCGTTCCGCGGGCCCCAACGTTCGACGGAACACCTCATTCCATCGGTCCCACATCAGCCGCAGGAGCATGTAGACGTCGCCGAGCGGATCCTTCGGTAGCTGACCACGGTCGTTGGCTAACGTCTCCCGAACAACTTGGTCGTACTTGCCGCCGTAGGTCGCCTTCACTTCCCGCTCGACGAACGGGTACAGGCCTCGCTGAAGAAGTGTCAGTGCACCACCCACTCGCTCAAGGTTCTTGGCCTGCTCCGTCTCGCGTGTTGCCATGTGTCTAACCCACGCCCCCCGAGCCGCCTTTGCCGCCCTTCCTTATCGCCCGGGCTCGTTTCTCTCTCGCGGACTGCGCGTAAAAGGAGTCCGCCCCGAACTCAGCCACTTTTCTCCTCAGCACCTCACGGACATTGGTTCGCGAACTAGACGGTGCCACCAAGGCATCGCGCAGGCGACGGTACTCCTCCATCGCCTCTTGCCGAGATCGCGTCGTTAGCAGTTCCTGGCCTTTGAGGACTAGGTGAAAACACCCGTCCCTAGGAACCGCATCGGTCCCTCGTTCCACGGAGAGGCCAATGCTCGGAATGGCTTGTCGGAAGGCGTTCCCTTCTGTTCGACGCCTACGGCTGCCCGACGAACTACCCTGTTCTTCATTCGTTGCCACGAACTAGTCCCCGCCCCTCATCGATTCCCGACTTGATCGAACATGGTGGTCTGTGTCGTTGGGTCTTGGTCTGCATTCCGAGCCAACCGACTGATCTCTGGCCACGCCTGTACTAGGGCGTTGTAGGAAAGCGCCTCCGCGTAGCGCTTCTTCCGTTCGCAGAGGTTGTAGAGCCTGTAGGCGAGCTCGCGAGCAACGTCGGCACTAGACGAACCGAGCTTGGACACGAGCGAAGCGGCAGCATTCTCGCCAGCAGATTCGAGTGCACGGACCAAGTGGTGCACCAGCTCCCATTGAGTGCGGCGCAAGTCAGTGCCAGGGTCCCAATCGCTGCTTAGCTCACTGGGACGAAGAAGGCGTACTTTGCCGTGGCCTGATTCGATGATGCCCGCACTGACCATGCCCGCAACGCTGGTGTTCTTAGCCTTGGAGAGCGTTTCGGCCACCCCGAAGTCACCTTGGGCGAAGCCCGATTGCTCGAACCACGCCAGCGCCCAGCGTGTGTCGGGGTCGAAGTCCCCCTCCTGTTCAGTGAGCGCTTCGTCGAGGGTTTGGTTAATCAAGGCGAGCGCCTTCCGGACGGGAAGCTGTTCGCCCTCAGCGTCCATCACCCTCGCGAAGCGTGTGTAGATGCTCATCCCCGGCCCAATGGCCGCTTGAGCTAGATCCACGGGCGCTATGTTCCCTCGTTGCAGGTGGGCAAGCGCCAAGGGAAGCTCAGCCTTGAGGGCGGCCAAGAACTCTCGACGCGTTGCGGTCGGGGCGTCGCTCGGTCGCAGGCGGCAAACCAAGACGATGCTAGATGCGAGCATGTTGCGACCGACCCCCGAGACCTTGTTCGCAAGTTCAGTCCGAACTGGCCAAGTACCAGTCACTTGAAACCCAGCTTGGATCACTGCTCCGAGGAATGTGTCCCAACCTGTGCTGGCGATTCCCTCGCTGGTGTCGCCCTCTGACTGCTTGAAGGCATAGTAGATGGTCACGGGGAAAGTGGGATGTGCCTGATCGGCCAAGTGGCGCATCGCTCGTGTCATTCCCTCAAGAAAGTAGACGTCCGCCTTCTCCTTGCTGCCGTGGCGGTAGGGCGCAGCGACCAACTCTTCGGCCTTTGGGACAGCGAGGGTGGCAAACAGGTCGGGGTAGATGGCTCGTAGAGACCGGCGCAGCCAGACGTAGAAGAAGTCGGAGAGGTCAGCGTAGCCAATGTTGTCGTAGTAAGGAGGGTCAGTGGAGACGACCCTCCCGCGACTCCAATCTTGAAGTCGCGCATCGGTCTGGCGCGCATGGCCGCCGGACTGCCTGGACGGCAGCAGGGCGAGAGGCGCAGTAAGCGTCTTTAGGACAGTCTCGACCCCGCCAACGGAGTCGCTAAAGAAGTTGACCTCTGCAAAGTCCCAGGTCATTGGAAGTGCTTGGCGACCGAACGTCACCCGAACCGTAGCTGCCCGTGCAGAACGTCCCGAGGCGGTTCGATTGGAGGTCGGGCCGACGTCCCAGGTGCACAGAGTCGACCCCTTGTCCGCAAGCTTGCTGACCAAGAACCCTAGGTAGACAGCAACCGCTTCCGCGTACGCAAGCGCTCCCACCCCCCCAAGGTCGAGATGCCCGTCATCGTCGGACAGGCCAGCCGCCAGCGCATCACGCTGCACCCGCTCATGCGTTTCCAGCACCAAGTCGGACAACGTCGTAAGCGCGACGAGTTGGCGAGGTGTGAAGAGGGCGTCCCAGGTCGTGAGACCGTAGGGCACGCAAGTGCCACCGGTGAGCCGGGGGGGTACATCACCCTCGGGGTGCCATTTCGGCTCTGCCTCCCTCGCAACTGCCTCCATCTCCTTGCTGGGAGACAAGTACACGCGCCCCCGCACACCTTCAGCCACGATCGCCATCAACCGGGCGCCCATGCGCCCAGCCTTGCCCTCGGCCTTTATGTAGTCGCCGGGGATAAGAGTTCCAGACACCAAGCACCGAAAGTTTGCGCCGCGCGAGACCTTGGTGCCATTCTTGGCCGCCTCGACTTCCATCGCCGTGCCGAGCCTTACCGTGAAGCGGTAGTCGCCATCCTCGATCAATGGCTCGACATAGGCTTCCTTACCAGCCATTGGGGAAAGTACGAAGCTCGATACGAGCGGCACGTCAACTTGGGCGAAGGCGGGGTTCGGACTCCTCACGGTTCGCGCCCAGAGCCAAGCGACCACGGTGAGTTCTTGGCCTACGAACGGAGTCAGATCCGGCCGCTCCCTCGCCATCTCGGCGGTGATCTCGATCTTGGGGTAGAGATTGCCGATGCGCTTCGCGGCCTCGTTACGCATCCACCGGCCATAGTAGAGGACGTCGTCGGCGAGGCCCTGAGCACCCGTCCAAGTGTTGAGGGCCTTTTCAGTGACACCTTTGGCTTGCCACTCGGGGTTCACTGGTGGCTGGCCGGAGATCCTCGGCGGAATCTCGATCATCGCCTTGCAGATGAGCACTGCCACTGGGTTCAGGTCGCTAGCGTAAGCCTCCAATCCCAGCCGCTGGGCCTCAAGCGGGAGTGCCCCACCGCCGGCGAAGGGGTCATGGAAGGCTGGGAGCTTGTGACGATCGAATAGTTCATCGGCTCGCGGGTGATCGGCGTTGTCAGCGCAAGCTCGGTGCCAGCTCTCCCAGATCTCATCCCTGGCCAGTTGCAGGACCTTCTCATTGGTCGTGTTCTCCCACAGCACCAAGTCCTCGATGATCTTGAACAGACGTTGGCGCTCCTTCTCCTGAGCCTTCTCGGTCGGAAACAGATCCGGGCGGGCAGAGGGGTCATCGACCATTTGGGTGAAGATCACAGCTCGGGCCGCAGCCAGCGGGCGGCGGGCCCACCATAGGTGCAGGGTGCTGGGGTGACCGTGGCGGATCGACTTCTCGCGCGCGCTCGCCTTGTTGATGGCCTCGAGAGGCAGGGCCACCTCGATGAGCTTCTTTGCAGAGACAGTCATACGGGGGCCTGCGCGCGAAAGAGGAGGTCCGAGAGATTGAAGTTGATGCTCGTGACTCCGAAGAGCGCCTCTTCGTCTCCCATGAACGGCTGGACCACATAGCCAACCTGAGCGGATTCGTCATCGCCAACAACAGCCAGAGCGAGGCGGAAGTTCTCCCTCTCGTTCAGCCCGGTCAGAATCTCGTTCTTAGTGACCGTCACGGTCGAAGCCCCCTCAGCACGGCCCTTGACTTCGATGAAGAGCGTGCGCTGGCCCTCCGGGTCACGCGACCTGATGTCGAACCCCTTGTTGTTGTGCGGCATCTCCTCGGGTTCCCTGCCGAGGCTCCTTTCAATGGCCATGACGGCGTCAACGGCGATCCGCTCGACCCGATCCCTGAGCCTCGCCATGACACCGGGGTCCATCCCAGGGGTCCGGTCTCCGCGGAGCCGCTCCAGTAAGCCGGCCGGAACGACCACGGCACCCCCTATCACCGTCGGCGGGAGCGGGGAGAGCTGCTTCTCCTGCTCGAGCTCCTCAAGGCGTTTCTTCAGCCGCGACTGAAGATCGTCGGCGCGCTGGCGGGCCCTCGCCGAGTTCATCCGGGGCTGCTTTCCCGCCAGCTCCTGCTGCTTCAGCTCATTGGCCCGGTGGTCCCAGTAGTTGATCTCCTTGGTAAGCCGGTCTTTCACTGCCGCCGTCGTCCTTTCCACTCGGGCGATGGTGCGGAGGCGGACCTCCTTGAGGTGCTCGGGGACCGCGTGCTGGATCGCATAGTCGAGTCCCCGTTCCTCCACTCCATCGGCGAGCCACGGCTGGCGAAGCGTTGAGGCAAGAAGGGCCGGCTCATCCGGAGCCAAGCCCCGGTAGTCGAGGTACGGCGCGTAACCAACGGTCCGGGCGGATCCGTTCTCCGCCATCTCGACGAACTGCAGCCGCTTCGACACGGTCAGGCGATTCCCGCCGGGATCGGTCCTGGCATCCTGGATCGCGTGTTCGAGGTACAGGAGCACACGGGGATCCTCGGATTCGTCGGCCTCATCGACGAGCACGGTGCCCTTCTTCAGCAGGGAGCGATATCGCTCGAGGATCAGATCCACGACGCTGTCGAGGATCGGGTGTCCGGGGCTAATGAACTCGGCCGGCGGCTGACCGACGGGGCGTGTGAAGGACTTGTCGAAGGTGACCCGCTCGTAGTGCTTCAGAACGGCGGTGCCGGTCCCGATTACCCGATCGCGCATGCGGACGTCCATGGGCACATGAGTGATCTCGAAGCGTCCGGACTCGCGCTTGGCCAGGGTCCCCCCGAGGAGCCGGAACGCCTCCATGAAGAACGACCGGATGAAATGTGGCTGCAGCCTGCGTGCGGCGGCGAGCTCCATCTGCTCGCGGATCCCATCGACGTCGGCTGCCGACAGCAGGTCGCTCGTGAGCGCCCGCTCCTGCACGACTCGACGGAGCTCCCCCTCCATGACCTCGCCGACCACCTCCGTCAGTCGGGCGCGAACCTCCGGCTGCTCGCCGTAGCGGACCGCATCGATCAGCAGGTCCCGCAGGGATCGCTCCGAGAAGACCTGGCCGAGGACGTCGAACACCTGACCGCCGAGCGCGAGACGCTGCTTCTCGAGCTTCTCCAGCAGCGTCTGGTAGACCTGCCCTTCGCGGGTCTCGATGGCGATCAGGTTCCACAGGTGGCAGACCTCGTTCTGCCCGATCCGGTGGATGCGGCCGAACCGCTGCTCGATTCGGTTGGGGTTCCAGGGGAGGTCGTAGTTCACCATCAGGTGGGCGCGTTGCAGGTTGATGCCCTCGCCGGCCGCGTCGGTCGCGACGAGCACGACAACATCCTTGTCCTGGGTGAACGCCTCCTGGGCATTCCGACGCTTCTCCCGCCCCATGCCTCCGTGGATCGTGACTACCGCGTCGTGTGTGCCGAGGAGGTCGCGGATCCGCTGTGCGAGGTAGTTCAGGGTGTCCTTGTGCTCGGAGAAGATGATGAGCTTCCGTCGCGAGTGGTTCGCGTCGAACATCTCGCTCTCGTTCAGCAGGAGTTCGCGAAGCTCCTCCCACTTGCGGTCGGTCCCGGAGTGCAGGACCTCCTTGGCGCGAGCCTCGAGCCGATCGAGCGTGGCGATCTCCGCACGCAGCTCGGCGATGGTCTGGGCAGCCGAGGCCTGATCGACGACCTCCTCCTCGAGCTTCTCGACCTCCTCGTCGGAGAGGTCGTCGATGTTGTCCCAGTCCTCCTCATCGAGCTTCGGGAGGTCCTCGGTGGTGTCGAGGGCGATCTCGGCGCCGCGCTTGCGGAGTTCCTCCTCGCGCACGCGATTCTCAAGGCGTTTGCGCCGGCGCATGAGGGACTGGTGGATCGCCTCGGGGGACGAGGCCAGGCGGCGCTGGAGCGTCGTGAGGGCGAACCCGACGATGGCGCCACGACGCCCCTCACCCTCGGCACGGAGCCGCTCGGCGCGGTTCATCTCGTCGCGGACGTAGTCGGTGACCTCCGCGTAGAGCTTCGCCTCCAGGTCGGAGAGTTCGTACTCGACGCTGTACGCCCTGCGCTCGGGGAACAGCGGGGTGCCGTCGAACTTGAGGAGCCGCTCCTTCACCAGACGACGCATCATGTCCTTGGGGTCGGAGACATGGACACCATCTCGGAACTTCCCCTCGAACCGGTCGGCGTCGAGCAGTGCCATGAAGAGCTGGAAGTCCGCCTCCTTCCCACTGTGCGGCGTTGCGGTCAGGAACAGTAGATGGCGGGTGACGTTGCCCAGCTCCCGCCCGAGTTTGTAGCGCTTGGTCTCCTTGACCTCGCTGCCGAAGTAGTGGGCAGACAGCTTGTGCGCTTCGTCCACGACCACCAGGTCCCACTCAGTGTGCGCGAGCTTCGCCATGATCTCCTCACTGCGCGCCATCTGATCCACTCGTGCGATGACGAGGTTCTTCTCGGCGAACGGGTTGCCGGTCTTCGAGTTCTCGATGGTCTCGCGCGAGATGATGTCGAAGTCGAGCCCGAAACGCTGCCACAGCTCGTCCTGCCACTGCTCGACGAGACTGCCTGGCACCACGATCATGCAGCGCCGAACGTCGCCTCGGACCAAGAGCTCCTTGATGAACAGCCCGGTCATGATCGTCTTGCCGGCTCCGGGGTCGTCCGCGAGTAGGAACCTCAGGGGCTGGCGGGGCAGCATCTCCTCATACACCGCCTGGATCTGGTGCGGAAGAGGATCGAGGCTCGAGGTATGCACTGCCAGGAGCGGGTCGAAGAGGTAGGCGAGCCGGATGCGGAGCGCTTCCGATGCGAGCCGGAACAGAGAGCCATCGCCATCGAAGGCGAATGCCGCGCCTGGTTCCAGGATCTCGAGCCTGGCCTCGTTCTCGCGGTACAGAAGCTCTGCATCGGTGCGACCGCCGTCCGTTCGATAGGTCAGCGTGATCGCGTTGGTTCCGTGCCAGTCGGCGGCCACCACTAAGACGGGCTGCTCCGGAAGAACACCCGCCACCCGGGCACCGGGCGTCAGATCTTCTAGCCTCGCCGGCACCGGTGATGGTCCTTGAAGTCAGTGAGTTTGATGACTGGGTTCTCGACGACGGTCTGGGGCATTGCTGGAGCGTAACCGCAGGCGCGTCCAGTAGCGAGAGGGACCCAGCCGCCGTGCTCGCCCCGGAGAGGCTCATCGGGGGCATATGCGGTCGCTGCGTGGAGTTGCGCTTGACCTCGGACGGATTGTCCGCAACTCTCAGTAGGTCGCTGCGAGTCGGCTGACGATCGGCACACTGGCATCTCCGGTCGCGGATATGCTCAACCTGACGTCAAGGAAGTGGATGAACAACACACTCACCATCGAAGGGCTTTTCGAGGGGCGCATTTTTCGCGTTCCGGACTACCAGCGCGGTTACGCATGGGAGTCTCAGCAGCGCACAGAGTTCCTCGAGGACCTCGACATCCTTGGCGTTGGCCGGGAGCACTACACCGGCACCATCGTCCTGCACGAACGCGACCCCGACGCACGCCGGCTCGGCTCGGATGGCAAGAGCTTCGGGGTCGTGGACGTTGTCGACGGCCAGCAGCGACTCGCGACGGTTGTCCTCCTTCTGGATTCGATCCGTCGCGAACTCGCTGCTCTCGAGACCGAGGCCACGAAGAGGCTGGCAGGTGGGATCCAGTGGGCGTACATCGCGGCGACGGACCTGGCAGGCCAGCCCCTTTACAAGCTCTCCCTGAATACGGACTGCGACCACTACTTCAAGACCGTCGCCCTCAGCGACCAGCCAGGGCCTGAGGGCCCACAGATCACCTCGGAGAGACGGCTCGCCGAGGCCAGCAAGGAGTTCAGGGAGCACCTGGAGAGCAACCGTGCCTCTCGCAAAGACGGCTACACGGGCTGGCTCATAGAGCTCCACCAGAAGATTGCTCACGGGCTGCGGGTGACGCTCTACCAGGTTGAGTCAGCTGCCGAGGTGGGCGTCATCTTCGAGGTCATGAACAATCGGGGGAAGCCGCTGTCGGAGCTTGAGAAGGTGAAGAACTTCCTCCTGTACTCAGGTTCCACTCTCAACCTCCCCCATGAGCTGGACAATGCCGTCAATGATGCGTGGGCCGAAATCTTCCGCCAGCTCATGGCTGCCGGTCTAACGGCATCGTCGGATGAGGACCAGCTGCTCCGTGCTCACTGGCTGACTGGCTACGACCCCCAGCCGCGAAAGTGGGCCGGGAGCAAAGCCGTCAAGTCGAGGTTCGACCTGAGGCGAAACCGGGATCAGGCCCTTCTTCTGGGCGATCTCCTCAAATACACGGAGAGCCTCCGTGCTTCATGCATCGGTTACTGCGATGCGCGCGCCCCGGAACGACCCGACAGTTTCAGCTCCGTCCCGCAGGCGTCGCTCCGGGAGGAAGTCCGGAAATGGAGTGCGAAGCTCGTGCGGACTAATGTCGTGGCGCCATTCCTCCCTCTCTTGATCGCAACACGGATTCGCTTCGCGGACGACGGGCAGAAGTACCTGGAGCTAGTGAAGTTCTGTGAGGCGTTCGCCTTCCGCGTCTACCGCCTGCTTGAGCGGCGTGCGGACGCCGGGCAGGCAGATCTATTCCGCATCGGCAATCAGCTGCACGGTGGCGCTATCAGCTTCGACCAAGCGATGCGGCAGCTGCGCTCAACACTCCAGGCGTTTGCACCAGACACATGGTTCGACACAGCACTCCGCCGGGAGGAGTACGACTGGTACAGCTGGGCGGGGCTTAAGTACTTCTTGTACGAATACGAGGAGCACCTCGCCGCGAGCAAGGGCGCGACACCGAAAGTCCCCTGGGACGTCGTCAGGCGTCGAGAGCGCGCGGACACGATCGAACACATCTTGCCGCAAACTCCGAAGAACGCTTGCTGGTTCGAGCGGTTCGATGAGGCGGAATGCCGTGTCTACACTCACGATCTTGGCAACCTCTGCCTGACGAAAGACAACTCCTCCTACGGGAACAAGTGCTTCGCCCAGAAGCAGGGCACGCCGGGCTCGGGCAAGACGTGCTACGCGGAGTCGTCCTTCTTCTCGGAACGAGAGCTTGGGAGCCTCCCAGACTGGGACGTGAACGAACTCAAGTCCAGGCGTGCCCGTCTCATCGACTGGGCGCTGGGCCGTTGGCGAGTTGACCTCCCTGCGCCAGACGCCGGCGTCCCCTCCGACCCCGGGCAGCCGAGGGACACACCTGACCCGCTCGACGAGGATATGGCTTTCGACGAAGACGAACTCAGCTCCGACCCCGAGCCAGAGAGCGGCGCCACGAAGAACGTCGATTTGCTGTAGAGGTGGGCCACCCTCTCCTCCAAGGCCGCCCCGTTGCGGGATGGGTCCCCGGTTTGCGCGATCGGGGAGAGGCTCATCGAGGGCATGATGGGGTTGGTTTAGGAGCTGATCGGAACTCGGGAGGATCGCGACCCTGCGGCCCGTTGACCTGCCGTTGACCGCACCCAATACAGGCACTTCTACCAGCGGAAACAGGGCGACTCCTTCCCAGGCCGGGAAGTGCTCGTGGCCCCCTCCGTGCACGGCGGGCCGGCCTCACGATCACGTTCATGGGCGCGTCGAAGACCGAAGAGAACTCTGGTTCCGGCCGGGGACGGCTGGAACGATGAGCTGACCTGCTGAAGGTCAACTTTCTGCCAGGCTCAGGCCCCGCCCAGCTCACGTGGGACCCCCAGACCACTCCTGACGGCCGCTGGACCGCTCAGGACGCCAACGGACCCCGTGCTCATGCCGTACCGCAGCCACGTTCGCTGTCGGCACGACTTGTAGGACACGAGGCGTCCGCGAGCGGCCCTCAGGAGCTTGGGACGGCGAGGCGCGCCTCGGGCACCTCGCTCAGCTCGAAGCGGCCCGGCGAGTTGCTTACCTCGAACACGTGCGACTTGTCCCTGGACACGGCCCAGAACAGCTCCGGCCGCAAGGCCACCAGCGCGAGGCACTTCTTGTGGTGGTTCGAGGCCCACCCAGACGCTCGCCACCCGAGCTGCCGCCTCACAGCATCCACATGCGTCTCCGGCCCACCCTCCCCACCGCAGGCCACCATGCCGGCGACCAGGGCGTCCGTCTCCCGCCCAGTGACCTTCGCCTCGACGCACAGGACCGCCCGGGCATCCGGGGCTGAGCGGGTCGCGGTCGTAGACGACCGCGTCCACCCCTCGGCTGTCACTAAACGCTCGGATCCGAGCCGGGTCCTGTCCCCACTCGAGCACCAGGCGGGTAAAGGCCGCCCACTGGGTGATCCCCTCCCGCCACACGCTCCTGCGTCCGCTCCCCTTCAGCCCGGCGGTCTGAAGGAAGTGCGCGCTCACCGGCCTCCCGCTCCGGTCGGTGTACACCTCGGTCACGTACCAGGACCCGCGAACCCCCCGCTGCTCATGGTCGGCCGGACCGTGAACAATCCGGCCTCCCGGCAGCCCCGGAGGAACCAGTCGGCCTCCCACTCGGCGAACGGCTCGTTCTCGCCAAGCAGCTCTCGTACCTCGGGATCGAGGGCCTGCAGGTCCGCGAACGCGTTGGCGATGAAGCGTCGAAGATCGGCGACCGAGTAGCGGACAGGCTCGTCGACTTCGAGCGGGGTCACCGCGGTGGGCCTAAAGCTGGGCGTCGGTCCCAGTGGGCGAGGCCGACATCTTCGGCGGTCGGCCGCGCCGGCGTTCGTTGCTACTGGCCTTGTTCTTCGAGCCGGGCGGCCTGCCCCTGCGCTTGGCCGGCTGGGCCAGGACCGCGGCGGGACGGCGTCCACGGCGCGGTCGCCGGGCACTCGCTTCCAGCTCCGCGAGATGGACCTGGCAGTAGTCCTTCTCGAGGTTCCGCTGCCCGATCCGGAACCGCACCGTCTCGACCGCGGGCCTGCCGCACGTGTCGCACACTAGGACCGTCGCCTCAGCCATCCACGCTCCTTCCTCGAACGATCCGGGGAGTGTAAGCGGGCCCCATCGACGGCGGATTGGCTGCGAGCATCTCCCGGCCATCCCCCGTGCGTGCGGGCGCGACGGCCGTCCCCTCGCGCGTGCGGGCGTTCGAGCGGAGCCGGGAGCATGAGCTAGGCTCCGAGCGGGCGGAGGACCGGAGGGGGCATGGACACCGACGAACGCGGACTCGGCCGGCTCGAGCAGCTCGACCCGCGCGAGGTCTGGAAGAGCGAGTCGAGCGACCTCACGCCCTGGCTCATCGAGCACCTCGACCTCCTTGCCACCTCGCTCGGCATCTCCATCGTCCCGACGGAGCGTGAGCGTCGCGTCGGCAACTTCTCCCTCGACGTCCTCGGCGAGGACGAGTCGGGCCGGCCCGTCATCGTCGAGAACCAGCTCGAGCCGACGAACCACACCCACCTCGGACAGCTCCTCGTGTACGCGTCCGGGCTGGGCGCGGCGGTCGTGGTGTGGCTGACACCGTCCTTCCGGGACGAGCACCGCTCGGCCCTCGACTGGCTGAACGAGCGGACGGACGAGCAGGTCCACTTCTTCGGCGTGGAGCTCGGCCTCGTGCGCATCGGCGACTCCCCGCCCGCCCCGATCTTCCGCGTGGTCGCGCAGCCAAACGACTGGCAGAAGGCGGTCAAGAGCGCAACGGGCATCTCGAACCTCGCCCAGTCTCGCCACGACTTCTTCGAGCGGCTCGTCGACTCGATGGCCAAGGAGCGCGTCAGCTTCCGGAAGCCGAAGCCCGGCTACGACAACTGGATGGGCATGGCGGCCGGACCGTTCGGCTACTACTCGGTGGCTTTCGTCCTCGGCAACCAGGTCCGGGCGGAGCTGTACCTGGACTGCGGGGACCAGGCTACGAACAAGCTCGTGTTCGACGAGTTGGATGCCGACCGGGCCGAGCTGGAAGACGCCTTCGGTGAGGCCCTGTCGTGGGAACGCCTCGACAACCGACGTGCCTCCCGCGTCGGCGTCTACCGGCCGACGCCGGACCTGGCCGACGAGCAGGAGTCGGAGCAGGCCAGAGCGTGGGCCGCAGCGAGGCTGTTCCGCCTCATCGACGTCTTCGACCACCGGCTCAGGACACGGTTCGCCGAGCTGAAGGCCGAGGGAGCAGGCGCCAAGGCCGCGAGCGGCGAATCGAGCGCGCTGCCCACCCCTGAGGAGGCGGTGCAGTGACCCCGCGCCGGCGCGGCACCTTCCCGTTCGGCAGCCCGCTCCTGCCGGCCAGGCCCTCGGCCGATGGGCCGAGTGAGCTGTTCACGTTGGGGGCATATCCGTCCGCCATTCACATTCGGTGGGTGCCGCCGGCCCCGCTCCGTCCGATCCGCGCCATGCCGATCGACAACGAGCCGAGCCCGTTCTGGGACGGCGAGGACGCCGCGAAGCGGGTCCGGGAGTGGCTCAGGAGACGACGCTGGGATCCGGCCTTCGGCGTCGCCACGCCCGCGGATGAGAACGGGTCATCGGGCCGCCGTCTGCAGGACGAGGTCCTCACCCCGTTGGGCTACAGACTCGACGACGCATGGCTCACGGACAGCCTCGACACCTACCACGGCTCGGTCAGCGTCCGGAGGCGGATCGAGGACACCTACGATCCCGCCCGGACCGAACTGGGGCTGTCGCTTCCCGAGGTCGATCTCCCGACCCATCCCTCGACCTCCGCGATCGTTCGGGGAGCGGACGTCGACCGAATCGCGGCCGAGCTGGACGTCGCCCGTCCGAAGACGGTCGTTACCCTCGGCCAGGCCGCCCTCGAGGTCATGCGCCGGGCGACCGGCTCGCCCGGTCCGCCGAACCTGTCGAGGACCGGTCCGTACGGCGAGCCTTACGAGCTGAGGCTGGGCCGGCGGAAGGCCACCTGGTACGCGGTCGTCCACCCTGGTCAGCGGGACAAGGACTACCGGCGGCTCCACGACGACTGGGTCGCCGGCCTTCGAGAGAGACACCCCTAGCCTGCCTCAACGGCAACGGAACTTGACTCCTACCTCAGGAACGACGCTCCGACCGTCCCGGCGACGGGCCAGAGCCGTCCGTGGGGTCGGTACATGTCCATGAGGTCGAACTCACGGCCGGCGCGGTCCCACGCCTTCCCGCGCTCGGCCTCAAGGGCGAGCACGGGGTTGTCACCGCGGCGGATGAACCAGAACCGGTACGCCGCGATCCCGAGTATGTCGTCCGGCTCCGACACCGACAGCCGCTCGCGGGCGGCGGGGAACGCATCGAACATCTGCTCCCAGACTCCGCCTCCGTAGCCGCTCGTGTCCACGTACCCGTTGCGGCACTCCAACGGCTCCCGGGAGAACGCCTCGGCCCCGACCAGGGCCGCGATCACCCGGTAGGAGACGACGCCCGGAGTCGACGGAGGCAGCCTGTCGAGGTCGGGGAACCCAGCCGCCTCCGACAGGGTCCTGACCCCGTCGCGAGGGTCCTCGGCGGCGGCCAGCTCGGACCATATTCCTCGCCACACCCAGTCCTCGTCCTCGCGGGGATGGACGAACCCGCTCCCTACTCGGTTGAGGTCGATCCGCTCGATCGGCGAGCGGGGATCGGTGTCCACGAGGGACAGGCAGTCGCCATGCCCGCCGCCGGGGTGCAACTCGACGACGCGCAGCCGCTTCGGGTATCGGCGCACCATCTCCGCTACCAAGCGCCAGGAGAGAGCCTCGACCAGCCGTCGGCTGGGCGGTGCTGCCTCGAAGACACGCTCACCAGGGCGGAACATCCGCGGCCTCCCTCTCGCCAGATGTGACCGTACCGCCTCGATGAGAGGCCATACAAGAACTTCTTGTACGGGTGGGACGGTTCCTACGCTCGGCCGATGGCCGCCGGCACGAGTCGGAAACAGGAACAGCGAGACGCGATGGTCCGGCTCGGCTCGATCCTCCGGCAGCAGCGTGAGAAGGCGGGCCTCCGGCAGTCCGACGTCGCGTCAGCCCTCGGGCGGCAGCAGCAGTTCGTCAGCTCGTACGAACAGGGCGGTCACCGGCTCGACTTGTGGGAGCTCGAGGCCGTCTGCACGGCCCTCGGGGTCAGGCTCGTCGACATCGCTCGTCAGTATCAGTACGAGCGGTAGGCGCTCCGGCCGCAAAGGCACGCGCAGACGGTTCTCGACCACACGAGCTGCCCGTGAATTGGCAGCCGGAGCTCAGTCAGCCAGGAACTCCTCCACGTCGTCCAGTGACATGTTGAACTTCTCACCGGCGACGATCGTGTTGACCCAGTCGTTCACGATCATGTACCCGCCCTGGTGATCGCTCGAGTAGTTGCGAGCCCGGTCCTTCTTGAGGCGGAAGCCCGCCGTGCGAGCCCTTCCCCGGAGCCGACCCTCGCGACGCTTCTCGTCGTCGTACATCATGGCCTCCTCTCCTGCCGTTCAACACGCGAACGGCGACAGGAGCCACTTCACGACGCTGATCGGGCAGTCGCCTGTGGCCTTGACTCCCTACCGCAATCGCCTCGGGTCTGGCCCGAGGAACCGATCAGCGTTGGGAGTGTAGCTCACCTCGCATGACCAGCTCGGGTGAGAACGCGTGCTGTGGATCGGTTCCGGTGAATGACCGACGCGGTCACCGATCTCGGCTCAGCGGCTACACGTCCACCTGGTCGAGCTCGAAGTGCTCGATGAGCTTCTCGATCGTGAACTGGTGCCGCATCTTGGTGGCCGAGTTCTGGTTCGCGAACATGTGCGGCTCCCAGTACGCCTGATCGCGCGGGACGGTCTTCACCCACCTCACCCTGACGACGTACTCGGATCGGTCAGGGTCCTCCGCGCCGACGCCCATGTTAGGGGCGTGGATCGGCGCGTCGAGGATGGGGATCTGTCGACCGTCGACCTCGACCTTGAAGTCGGAGACACGCTGGGCTGTCTCCGTCACTACGCCGACGCCGACGTAGCCGCGCTTCGGGATCAGGACGAAGACCCGTGCGTCCACGAACAGTTGCTCGAGGGTTCGGCTGAACCAACGACGTCCGCCGGCCGAGATGAAGCCGTACCGGACCGCGTCCTGCCAGTCGCGACGATCGCCGCTCCGTTCCCCGTCTCCGAACGAGACGTAGAAGTCCTGGCCGTTCCAGGGCGCGCGGCGGCGTCCGTGGTGTGGGCGTGGCGTGGCCGGCTCCTCGATCTCGATCGGGTCGATGAGCCAGCTCCTTGCGAGGTACTCGCGTTCGCCGTCCTTGAAGTGCTGGAAGAACACGACGTTGAGCGGCATCCCGTAGTCGGAGGCGTACTCCACGATCCGCTCCGTCGCAGGGTCGAGGGACGACGCCACGATGATTAGCCGATGGTCGGCGTTGAGCTCCTCGGGCGGGTCCTGGCCGAAGCGTTCCAGGAAGGCGTCCGCGAACGTGCCCACCGAGCTGTGGTGGGCGAACAGGTCCATGACGGCGTCGGTGTCAAGCCCCCTGACCCAGTGCCCGTAGTCCATCGCCTGAGCCACCACCTCGCGTGGGGTCCGGTCACGCTTCAGCTCGATGACGTGCAGCCGTCCGTCGACGTCCACGGCCAGGAGGTCGACCCGTTTGCCGTACGTCGTCAGGACCTGCCGTCCGATCAGGAGCAGGTCGTCGAGTCCCAGGATCCCGAGGTCCTCCTCGAGGATGGACTCGAGGCGTTCCTCGTTGTCGAGCGACGACGCGGGCAGCGACGTCACGCCGTCGTCGATCCTCCACAGGCCGAACTCGAGGGGCATGACCCCCACGGTAAGAAGGAGGCCCTTCCGGTGCAACCTTGCCGAGAACTGCCGGCCTCCCTCCATGCGTCAGGATCGCCGTGGACCCCGTGCTCAGGGCGTGCTCCGGCCCGTACGGCGCGGGGTCGGGTACTGGGGACATGGGGTTGCCCCATCGACGCCACAGGGCCTCGAGAGCGCACATTCGGGGGCGCGGCCAGCCGGCTACCTCAGGCCCCGTCCCAGCGTCGGCCGGTGGTCCGCTGCCGGCTCGGCGTGTGCCCATCGCCCGACATCAGCACCGTCTCCGACGACCCAGCGGACGTGGTGCCGCGCGTACTTCGGATGCAGGTATTCGTCGATCTCGGGATCCCGAACGCCCATTGCCACCATCTGCTCACGGAGGTGGCTCGTGGTCGGCGACCGTCGCCGGCGAGCTCGTGGAGGCGGCCGGCCGAGTGAGAGCTACTCGTCTTCGTCAGGCCAGAACGGCTGGCCGTCCGGGCCCCACATGTAGGTCCCCCGAAAGGACTCGAGTTGCACCTGGTTGGCGTACAAGTGCAGCTGGAACTGTGGGGGTGCGTAGGACATGATCCGAGCCATCATCACGGCGTAGAACAAGAGCATGGCGTCCCGGCCGACGACGTCGACACGCACATGCTGACCGTGAAGGGAGTCGATGGTCCGAAGCCACTGGTGGGGCGGGAGCATCTGCTTACTGGCCCAGCCGATTGCGTACTCGTTGAGGACGCACAGAGCGTCGATGCGGTCGACATCATCGAGGCTCAAGTTGGTCTCCGTGAAGGCGGCCCCGATGGCTTCCACATCGGTCTTGCCCGAAGTCAGGAACAGGATGCCGCCGAACAGCTTGGCGCGTTCACCAATGATCGAGAACCTCCCGGACGCTCGCACGCCTGCCGTCACGCGGTGCTCGTCTGGCATGAGCCGCTTCACCGATGCGACGTTCTCGACGGCCGATCTCACCTCGCCAGGGGACGCGACGCTCTTGATCTGGACGGTCCCGTGGACGATCTCTACCGGGTAGACCCCGATGTTGCCGCCCGCGATGAATCGCGTCCCCGCCTGAGCATCCGCTATCACAAGGTCCTGCTGAAGGCTCTGTTCGCCGTCGACGTTCACCACGACCCCCTTACCAAGGCTGAACCGCTCGGGGACGAACGGACGGAACGCAGCGATGACGTCTTCCTCGCGGATTTCACCCTTGGTGAGGGCGTGCTCGAGGAGCTGGCTCTCGTCGACGGCGGCTACGAGACCTTGGCTCAGACGCCGCATCGCTCGCTGGAGGAAACTCATGGGCCGATCGTATGCTCGCCCGGAGCCGAATTGTGAGCGCCGAGGGACGGGCGAACCTCGGCCCCGACGGGAGCACGTCGGCGAGGCGGTGCGGCCCGGCCCCGTGATTCTCCCGCCCCGCCAGGCGGCTAGGACCAGCGACGACGGCCCGAAGATGCCGAAGCGGCACGCCGACTCGCCGATGCTGATGATCGAGCATCTCGCCGCGATCTGGCGGCCGAGAGCTGAACATTCCCGTATCGCAGCAGACGTCTCCGCGTCCTCGACGCCCTCGGCACCGAACCCGCGGCCACGACTGTGGACTCGCACGAACGCCGCCGCGAGCGGGACGCGCTCATCCGCGAGCTTCACAAACCCGACGTGCCTGGAGATCTCGCGGCTCCGACACCCCGTCCTGTACGCGCATAGCCTTCGGCGCGCTGGGTGCCCGCCACGTCCTGTAGTAATCGGACTCCCACTGCCGCTTGCAGGTCCGACATCTGCGCTTCCCCCGCCGATCGACGATCGCGTCCGCCATGTCGTGGCCCTTCCGGCAGGTCGCCCTCCGGGTGGCTCGGCCCGCCTCCCGCATCTCGTCCCGGCAAGCGGCGCAGCGGGTCGAGCCGTCAGCTCCCCTGAACGTCGGCCGTTCCAGCAGGGCCCGGTGCCGCCCGTTCTCGTCGGTGACCGTGCGCGGTCCGATCAGGTCGTGGCCTCGGCGACAACGGGTCCTCGGCGGACGAGCGTAATACCGACCCGTCGCCTCGTCCCACGCCTCGGCCTCGACGTCGGGGTCACGCAGCCAGTCCCACATGTGCGGAGGCTTGCCCATCATCCGGCCCTCAGGGACCTCACGCCTAACATTGCGCTCGACCACCCGCCGGGCCGGACCGCGGGCCCGCCGCTGGAACGCCGCCGTGGCTGCCCAAGTTGAGGGCCTCGTACAGATGGACATCAAATGCCATGCTCGCTCCTCCATCCGCGCTTCTCCATGCTGATGGCTTCGTCCAAGCCCCGAAGAGGTCGCCCTGAGTTGTCGCGCCAGAACTTCCCCGCCGAGTGGACGATACGACCGCCGTTCGGCTCGAGGTGGTCGGCGAGGAGGCGGACCCGGAGGTCCAGCCGGACGTCCTTGGCTCCCAGCGGACCCCGGAACATGGCCTCGCATTCGGCGAGGATGTCCCGCCTCATGGGCCTGATCGCGGCGCGCCCCAGCCCGACGTCCGCCGCGGCGGACGAGAGCCGCGCCTGATCCACCGGGGTTCCGTGGAGGACGCCCAGGACCACCCACTCGGACCGGGAGGCGTCCCTTACGGGAACGACCGCGAAGGCGATGGCCACCGAGTGCTCAGGGACGAGGGCCCGAGGCAGCCGCTTGGCGAGCCTCAGCAACCCCGCGCACTCCTCAACGGTCTCGGCGCGCCCGAAGCAGCCCTCGACCAGGAACTTGTGCGACGGGCGCGCGGCGGCCATAGCGCGGGCGGCAAAGAAGAAACGCCTGGGCCCGCAGTAAGGGCACCAGCTCGCACCGCAGCGAGGCCCCGTGTATCGGCCATCCTCGAAGTCCCACTGGGTCGCGTCGCGATTCGGGCAGTAATCGATCCCCGCGTAGTGGAACCCGATCCGGGCTGGCCTGACAGGAGGCTCCTGCTGCGGCTTTGTGTCAGGGACCCCGCTCATCAACTCGGCCAGAAGTTCGTCGTGCAGCTCGTCAAGCCGCGCATCCTTCGCGTGCTCGCTGATCATCGATCGACCCTCCCTGTCTCGTGAGTTGCGGCCTGGTCGAGGCCGCGGCCCTCCTGCTCCACCAAGGAACGGACAGCCGACGGGAGAACTTGCCTGGGATCTTGTCTGTGCGCCCAAGCCAAAGCTTCCCGAGCAGACTGCAGTTCAGCTCGCGAAAGACGTCCGGACCCGAGGGCAGCCTGATCCCCGCTGATACTTGCCAGATGGGAGCCATTCAGCTCCAAATGAAAGGCCCGTATGGACTCTCGGGCCGGCCCCTCGAAACGATCGACGATCATGGGCACCTTCAGGTGGTACCGGATGGCGTGATACGCCGTTGACTCCACTGGCCAAACCCGCCCAAGACCGAATCCAGCCTCCTGAGCGAGCTTGTTCAGGGCAGCCTGCTTGAGCAGCCGCGTGAAGACCATGTGGACGTGAACGCCTGAACCCTGGCGATGGTCGGCCGCTTCGACGACGGAGCAAATCAGATCGAGGCCGTAGCGGTAATGGTCCCGCAGCAGTTCCTCAAGGAAACGGATCCTCGGTGCGACCACATCATGGATGCGCCTCCAAGACCATCCAGTGAACGACTCCTCTGGTCGAAGGGTGAGCAGCGCGAAGGCGACTGGCCCTGATCTGACCCACCTGGGAACTAGCAGAGCAGCCCGGACAGGCGTGCAAGTAGAACAGCCGGCCTCCGAGCACAGGAACTCGGGGACTCCGCCCTCGGCCCGCGCCACCTCGACGGGACAGACCGGGGCCGGTCCGTTCTTGGCCCACTGATCAAGGAGTGCGGGCACGGTTCCGCTCCGAGTCCTCAAGGAACCGCCTGAGCTGGACGGCGGTGATCACGATCAAGGGCTTGCTGCCGATCCGGAGGCAGTCGAGTGCTCCGGAATCAATCCACGAATAGACGGTCCGGCGAGCGACGTGAAGCAGGGGCGACAGTTCTGCGGGAGTCCAAGACCCCTCCCGCAACTCGTCGAGCACCGAGTGACCTGACACGTGTTCCACGCATCTGTGTACGGCTTTGCGAACCGCTACCGGAACGGAGGGCGATGGGAAGGGCCTGCTACCTGCGCAAACGAGGTGCTGGAAGACGGAGTCCGATGGCGGATTCGGCGAATGTGGCCTCTGCAAGGCCAGGGTCGGTCGTGGAACACGGCCCGGTCGGCCGACCCGCCATCGGACTCCGTCTGTGTACGGAGGGAGCCCACACGCTTGTCATGAGTGGCTTCTTTCGACGTCCGTGCCAATCACCTACTCATGACAAGCGTGTGCGCGCGCGCCGTGCACGCGCGCGAGGCCGTTAAGGGCTCTCGTCCGAGTACAGCGAGCCGAGCTGGCCAAGGGCCTCCTCCATCCGGGCCCTGGGCACGTCGATGTACTCGCCGGTCTGCCGCATCGTGGAGTGCCCAAGGATCGCCTGGATCGTGGCAGGCGGCGTCCCCGCAGCGGAGAGCAGACTGGCGGTGGTGCGCCGTCCGCTGTGCGGCGTGGGGGGATCAGTGATACGAGCTTCGGACATCGTCCTGGTCCAGACACGCCGCCGCCAGTTGTTCAGTCGAATGACGCCTCCCTCGGGTGCTGTGAAGAGCGGAACGGCCCCGATTGCACTGCGGGACTGGATGTAGGCAATCAACCTCCCCCAGAGCGGAAGCTCCGTGGGGACGGGCAAGACCCGGTACTTGTCGGTCTTCGTCGCGTCCTGAACCAAGACCTTTCCCTCGTGCTCAACGACGGTCCGCCGAACCACAAGTTCGCGTCGGACAACATCCACGTCGTTGACCTGTAGCCCGGCCATCTCGCCTGGCCGCAATCCCAGAGTGAAGAGTGCCTCGATGGCCAAAACGTCTACCGGACGCGCCACTCGACTTGCGGCGGCCACGACGCGACGAACCTCCTCGGAGGTCAGAGTCCGAGCCCGCTTCCTCTGCGGCTGCTTGACGCGGGTTCCGCGGGCATCCGCAGGATTCGAGCTGATCTCCTCATTCTCGACCGCCCACTCGAGGACTCGATGGAGAATCGACCGACACTTGTGGCGGGTGGGTGCGCCAACACCACGCACCTCGAGCCCGTGGAGAAAGCCCTTGACCTCGCGAACACCGAGCCGCCCAACGGGCCACTTATCGAGCTGGGGACCGATGTAGGCTCGCCATTCGTACTCCCAGAGTTCCCGCGTCTTCGGCTTGAGGTCTGTTCGCTGTTCCATCATCTCGGTCCAGATCTCAGAGAGCCGCCGCTCTCCTCCGGTCACCTTCCGCGGATCCAGTCGACCCTGCGCCCGCCAAGTGACTGCTTCTCGCAACGTGACGAACTCCTTCCAATGCTGCTTGCCCCCCGGATCGCGGAAAGTCGCCAGGTACCGGCCACTCGACTTCAGGTAGACGCCCTCAGCGACCCGAACCCTCCGATTCCCTTCTGGCAGTTCCCTACGCTTGGCCACCTCTCCTCCCCTCAATCAGCGGCCCCGTCCGGTCAGAGGACGGCGGCCTGCGGTTGCGCCCGAGATCCCATCGGATCTGGCGTCTTGTGTACGGACTTGGATGGTCCGCTCACACGCAGCGCCGACGAACTAGTGCCGACCGTCGTTGACCTGGCGTTGACCGGGCACGAACATAGCGCTCGAGGAGACATGAAGAAAGGCCCTGTGACCAGGGCCTTTG